>NZ_QFFJ01000002.1:0-2400000 GCF_003308995.1 Chitinophaga flava
GAACAGAGAAGTTAAGCCCCTCATGGCCGATGGTACTGCACTATCATGCGGGAGAGTAGGTAACTGCCATATTTATTGAAAAAAGCCTTGGTGTTTTACACTGAGGCTTTTTTTATTTGTACCTTTTTCATCTTTCTCTATTCACCTTTCACCTCTTTCCATTCTCCATTCTCCATTCTCCATTCTCCTTTCTCTATTCACCTTTTCTTTACCTTTCTCTTACTTTTCTCTTTTTACCTTTCTTTTATCAGTAATCAGATTACCAACAGAAATAATCCAGGAGAAACGTTAGGTATCTGCTCCCATAAAGGAATAGCAGGGCACCTTCTCTCAAAGGGTTTTCAATTCTTCTATCTATAACAAAAGGTGTTAAGCTTCTTTCTGATAAGAAAAATCATTCTACTTCTACCTGCTATAAACAACAAACGGTAGGTATCTCCCCAAACAATAACCATCTTCCTTTATTCAATCTCAACATCAGGCAGGATGTATCAGGCTTTTCTGCTAAATATTCTTCTCAAAAAAAATTCCCCTTCATCTTAGCACTTGTCCAGACGAAGGGGAAATCTATGCAGGAATCAAAAGAGATTATCGTTTCTTTCTGAAATTATCATACCAGTGGGCGATATCGACAGAGGCGCCCATCATAAATCCTACCTGCTGGAAATACTGATTCGTTTGATACTGACTGAAATTCTCATCATTCAGTGGAACGGAAAACAGCAGTTGGGTCTGAAATTTCACATATTTATATCCTACACGGAAAGTAAAAGCCGGCTCATAAAAAACAATTGGTTTATCTGCAACACGGAGAAAGTCGTCTTTGGCGGTAGTATTGTTTTCAAATGCACGGGGGCCTATCTGCGAATTGTAGAAATTCAGCATGGAAAAACGACTACTGAACGCCGCTTCAATAACAGGATGTACAAAACCAATGCTGGGCTGGATAAATACTTTTGAGAACCTGTTTTTCAATAGATAATCGCTGGGATTAGCTGATGCCTCGGTATTATGCGCTGCGAGCGTTTTAAAGCTACCTGCGCCGCCACCTGCATAAACATCAAACACCATTCTTTTCTTCTTGTCCAGGGGCTTAAAAAAGCCAACAGCACCTTCTACAACGCCTCCCCGAAGGTCCTGGTCAAGAAACAGGTCATTTGTATTCTGATCATTGTCCCGGGGGAGCAGCCTGTATACATACTGACCGTTAGCCATGATAGCGATATTATCAGTGATAGCAAAAGCAGTATGCAGGTTATTGGGAGAAATACTGGCTTTAAACTCATTTTTCTCTTTCAGTAGCGGTACATTGGCCGCATTAGGTGCATAAATATGCCGGTTGCAGGAAGTTATACCCAGTACACTCAGCAGGAAAAGACCTGCATAGTAATGACGTTTCATAAAGTTGTAGGTTGAAAATCAGTATGGTTGATTTTAGGCTGATGTTTTTAAATCATAGAAGATTCCCGCTGGATAAGTTCTACAGGGAAGACAAAATTTTGGGTGACTTTACCACCTTCTTCATGATTGATCAGTTTGACGATTGTTTCAACCGCCTTTTGCCCCATGTTATACCCTGATTGCTCAATGGTACTTAATGAAGGGGAGATAATACGGGAAGACAGGTCATTGGAATAACCCACCACCTTTATTTGCTCAGGGATGGCAATGTTCCGTTTATTGGCTTCCTGTATAAAGGCTACAGCAGAACTGTCGTTGGCAGTAAACAGGCCATCGGGCAGATTGCCTTTATCGAAGAGTTCGCGGGCTGCCTGTGCAGCGGCATCCATCGTAAGGTTATGGATGTATACGAGTTGTTCGTCGTAAGGAATATTGTATTTGGCGAGTGCTTCTTTGTATCCTGAAAGCCTTTGCTGGTAAAGGTTACAGGTAAGCAGTCCGGAAAAATGGGCAATTCTTTTACAGCCTTGTTTGATAAGGTGTTCGGTGGCGAGGAAACCGCCTTTGAAATCATCTCCGGTAATGGTATAACCGGGGAAGTCCACTGGTACGCGATCGTAGAATACGAGTGGAATATTGTTTTTTATGAAGGGACTGAAATGATCGAAGTTGGTAGTGAACATGGAGGCTACAGCCAGGAGGCCATCCACCCTCAGGGAATAGAAAGTGTGTGCCAGTTCTTTTTCCATGGCTACGGTTTCATCGGACTGGCCGATTACGATACTGAAGCCGTATTTGTGTGCTTCGTGCTGAATACCGCTGATAGCTGTACTTTGAAAATACATAGAGGTACGAGGCACGATCAGCCCTATGATATTGGAACGTTTTTTACGCAGGCTGGAGGCTATCCAATTGGGTACATAACCCATGTCCATTGCGGTTGCCTGAATTTTTTCCCGTGTTTCTTCATTGATCAGCGGATTGTTCTGCAAAGCGCGTGATACAGTGGAGGCAGACAGGTTCAGTTTTTGAGCAATGTCGTATATCGTTATTTTATTGGTACGCTCTTTCACTTTTGAGGCTGGATTTATTTAAATATGGAGCTATATTAAGCAATTTCCGCAATAATAAAAATACGTGGGGGAAGGCAGAAGAATGAAACGGAGGTGAATACAGTGTTATGAGCTATAGCAATAAAAAGGGTGCGACTATCCGGTCGCACCCTTTTTATTTTCGTATATACTTAATCGTTATTTCGGGTCCAGTGTATTGGTGATACGGGCAACCAGATCCAGGATATGGTTGCGGGTCATGGCATCACCACTGGCGGCCGCACCACGCAGCTCATTTCTGAGTGAGGACAGGTGAGCACGGCAGATAGCGGCAGCATCATATTTGCTGGCATCCGGTGCGCTGAACCCTGGCATCTGGCTAGGTGCAGGAGGCGCCATCATGGCGGTAAGGTTGTCTACATAATTGCGCTGCAGGCTACGACGGTATACATCTATCGGCTGGTGTGTGTAGATTTCACTGAAGATAGACTTTTTCATGTCGTTGAGCATTTCCAGCGGCTGGTAGGCGGTATTACCCAACGCTGCTTCCCCGGCGCTCAGTTTATTGAGCGTATTAACAGACAGGATTTTGCTGAGTACAGGAGCCTGTACAGACATTACGAGGCCTATTCCGGTGCTACCAGTACGGTTCATCAGGTCCTGGTTTACCAGCCATTTAGGTGTAGTAAACAGTTGCTGGGAGAGGAACTGAACGGCTTCTTTCTGAATGGCTTTGGGTACGAATTCGTATACAGCACCTTCTTCTTCAACGGTTTTAGGCGTTTCGTAGATACCACCGATGTTTTTGGTTACGTGTCCCATATAGCGGCCAAACTGGCTGACAACTTCCTTGTAAAGTTCAGCGAGGGTACCGTACCCTTCGTTTTCCACTTTTGTCCATGTCAGGAGGTTAGGCATAATACGCTGCAGGTTTTTGATACCGTAGGCGCTGGCTTTCATGGCGTTGTCTCCGAGATCTTCGTTCTGGGAACGGGGATCGTTTGGATTGGATTCTGTACCGAACCAGTATTTTTTGTCTTTCAGTTTGTCGATGGTCATTTTGTTGAGCACCGCTACCTCTGCTTCTGCTGACTTAGCATTAGGGAGGAGTTTGTAACCCCACTGGATGGCCCATTTGTCGTAGTAGTTGATACGAGGGTAGAGATCGGCACCGCTGATACCATCTCCAGGCTGAGCCACGTAGTTAAAGCGGGCGTAGTCCATGATAGAGGCGGCATGGCCGTTCTTTTTCACCCATTCCTTATCGCGGAGTTTTTCTACCGGATAGGTGGAGCTGGAGCCGAAGTTATGGCGGAGTCCGAGGGTATGGCCTACTTCGTGGGAAGACACGAAGCGGATGAGGTCACCCATGAGTTCATCGCTGAACTGCATATTGCGGGCGCGTGGATCGTTGGGAGAAGCCTGAACGAAGTACCAGTTGCGCAGCAGGCGCATTACGTTGTGGTACCAGTTGATATGGCTTTCGAGGATTTCGCCGGAGCGGGGATCGTGTACGTGGGGGCCGCTGGCGTTGGGAACATCAGACGGTTTGTAAACGATTGCTGAGAAGCGGGCATCTTCGATAGACCAGGTAGAATCTTCTTCTTTGGTAGGGGCCATTTTGGCGATGATGGCATTTTTGAATCCGGCTTCTTCGAAAGCGGATTGCCAGTCGTTGACACCCATGATAAGATATTTGCGCCATTTAGCCGGAGTAGCAGGATCTATATAGAACACGATAGGTTTCTTAGGTTCTACGAGTTCACCGCGTTTGTATTTTTCCATGTCTTCCGGTTTGGGTTCCAGGCGCCAGCGGGTGATCATCTGGAGTTGTTTTACACCTTGCGGATCGGCATCGAAATCAGTGACACGGGTAGTGAAGAAACCAACACGGGGATCGAAGTAGCGTGGCTGCATGGGTACTGCAGGGAGCAGTACCATGGAGCTGTTGAGTTCAACGGTAGCGTTGCTTCCCGGAGCCGGAGGAAAGCCTGGCATTGACTGGCCTGCTTTGCTATATGTTTTAACGGTTTTGATTTCGGTGTTCATCGGATAGGATTTTACATCGGAGATGTAGGATTTATCCGGTTGAACGCCACCGAGTTTCATCATATTTTTGATGGTGCCGTCGAAGAAGAGCACGTCATTATCACCGGAGATATATTCGGTGAGGTCGATAACGCTGCCATTTCCTGATTTGGAGAAGGCTTTGATATCGAAGGCGGCAACGATGGGTTGGAGGTTAGAGTTCATCACAGCGGTGAACATGGGCTGTGTGGAGTCTTTGGATACCTCGGAGTAGGAGATGTTTTTGAGGAAGATGCGGTTATTGGGTCCTTTTTCGAGGCGGACAACGTTTTCGCCGATGATGTCACCGGAGAAGCCCATCATTTGTACGCGCAGGCCTGCGGCGGATTTGGACAGCCTGTTTACAACGAGAATGTCTCTGCCGAGGAGGGAGTCTGCTACTTCGAAGAAGAAGCGGTCATCTTGTTTGTAGATATTGAACAGGCCGGAATCAGCGGAGGCCTTATCGGTGATGATTTCCGCGAAAGGTTTAGGGCCGGCTTTAGGACCGGGTTTGATCATGGCAGGTTTGGCAGTAGTGTCTTTAGCTGGAGCGGCAGCTGGCGTTGGCGCGGCAGATTTCTTTTTCCGCTGGGCACTAGCGGTAAAGGAAACGGATGAGCCGATGCAGGCTAAGCCGGCAACAGCGACCATCAGTTTCAGGTTGATTGATTTGTACATTGAGTGATTGGTTTTGTGTAACGTTCGCTTTTTAAAAAATGGGATTGCAAGTAAGTACATAAAGTATTAACTTATGAGGAAAATCCATAAGCGCGGAAAAAGGGTATAAGAATGGAAAAAAGTAGGGGTAAAGGTGGGGGATAGACGTCAAAGCATTAGTTGCAGTACCAACTTTCTTATGTAATCATTTATTGTTATAGTATATAATATTTTCATATAGCATTTATAGCGGGCAGAAGTGGATTTGCCGCGACAGTAGTGGATTTGGCGTTTGGGGAAATGAAAGTGTGTGCAGAATGGCGGGCTAAAACCAATTAGCGGGCGCTCAAAGTGTTGACTGGCGCGGGAATAAATATGTTCTCAGTTTTGTAAGATTTCTGTTGGAACATTTGAATTTTTTCTTAAATTGTGCGTCCAACTTTGAAAAAAAATCAACAGCTTTCAAATTTTTGGGACAGTAACAAATTAGAGGACTGCAATATTATTGGTTATTTGCTGACGTAAGTGTTTGCTCAAAACAAAAAAACGTGTGAGGGAGAAGCCCTATGGTGGGGCATTTGAGGGGGTAGGTTAATTTTTTTGGGTTTTTTTGGGCTGCACTTGTTTTTTTGGGCCAACCTTATAACTTTGCGAATCGCTTATTAAAGAGTAAATTGAGTGCTGTGAGGCATTCCACCAGTGTGAAATAGTAAAATCGTAACTTCTAACAAACAATAGTTTAATTTTTAACACTAAAATTTCAATCAACATGGCTGAGACTAAAACAACTGTGACTGCAGCTACAGCTAAGGCTTCTTCTCATCAACCTACAAAGTCGTCCAACCTGTTCGCGGCGTTGGCTGTGCCTATCTGTTTAGTGATAGGTTTTCTGTTTTTCTTTTTTGTATTAGGTAACCCAGCCAACTTCCAAGGTAATAATCCAGACGGGCATCCGATTGATTCTGGTATTGGCAAGTGGTTTGGTACTGTTTACAAAGGTGGATTGGTAGTACCTGTATTGATTTCTGTATTGCTCGTTTGTCTGACTTTCGTAATTGAGCGTTTCCTGTACCTGTCAAAAGCTAAAGGTAAATTCAGCGGTTCTGAGCTGGTACGTAAAGTACAATATCACCTGGCTAACAAAAATGTTGACGCAGCTTTAGCTGAGTGCGACAAACAGAAAGGTTCTGTAGGTAACGTACTGAAAGCTGGTCTGAAAAAGTACAAAGAAATGGTTACCAACTCTGAGCTGGACACAGATCAGAAGATCCTGACTATTAAAAATGAAATTGAAGAAACAACTGCACTGGAACTGCCAATGATGGAAAAGAACCTGGTGTTCCTGTCTACCATTGCTTCCGTAGCAACCCTGCTGGGTCTGTTCGGTACCGTATTGGGTATGATTAAAGCGTTCTCTGCGATGTCTTCCGGTGGTGCACCAGACTCTGCACAGCTGGCGTTAGGTATCTCCGAGGCGTTGATCAACACCGCTCTGGGTATCGGTACATCCGCTATCGCGATCATCATGTATAACTTCTTTACTACTAACATCGATAGCATCACTTACGCTATTGACGAGTCCGGCTTTACTTTAACACAGAGCTTTGCTGCAAACCACAAATAATTTTGTGGAATTTCAGCGGTTTTGAATCTATTTAAAGTAAATCATAAAAAAAGTAGAGATGCCTAAAATTAAAATGCCCAGGAAAAGCACTGCTATTGACATGACAGCAATGTGTGATGTGGCTTTTCTGCTCTTGACTTTCTTTATGCTGGCGACTAAGTTCAAACCGGATGAACCGGTAACGGTAGTTACCCCGTCCTCTATCAACACAACCCTTTTGCCTGATTCTGACGTGCTGTTATTCACGGTAGATAAAGACGGAAGAGTGTTTTTCAGCATGGACGGCCAGCCTAAAAGAAAAAAGCTGATCGAAGATCTGAACGCGCAGTATAAACTTGGCCTGGACGACAAAGAAATCAAAAGCTTTGTAACTGGTGCTAGCGTCGGTACTCCTATTAAAGACCTGAAAAATTACCTGTCTCTTTCTGAAGATCAGCGTAAAAAACAGGGTCTTGACAAAGGAATCCCAACAGATTCTGCAAATAACGAATTAGGTGCCTGGATTGAGTATGGCATGGCAGCGCAAGGCGGTAACTTCAACAAACTGAAGTACTGTATTAAAGCGGACAACGCTACTCCTTATCCTAAGATCAAGGAAATCCTGGATACTTTCAAAGCGAAACATATCCAGAAACTCAACCTGGTAACCAACCTGAAATCTGCTCCTCAGGGAACAGCGGCCTGGAAAGAAGAACAGGCAGCAGGTGGTAAAAAAGAGTAGTAAACGGTAGCAACAACTCCCTGACCTGGGAGGCTACTGATTTCAGAACTAAAAAAATTGGCTACTATGGCAGAAATGGATACCAGTAGTAGTGGTGGGAAAGGGAAGAAACACGGTGGGACGAAATCGAAGAAACAGTCGACCCGTGTAGATATGACGCCCATGGTGGATTTAGGTTTTCTTTTGATTACCTTCTTCATGCTTACCACTACCATGAGCAAGCCCAAAACAATGGACTTGATCATGCCAAAAGATACCAAGGAAGAAAAGGACCAGAACAAAGTAAAAGAAAGTACTGCCCTGACCATCTTACTTGGTAAAGACAATAGAGTATATTATTACGAAGGTTTGGCACAAGACCCTAACGCGGCAGCAAACCCTGACTTCTTTAAAGCAACCAGTTTTGCCAACAAAGGAGGAATCAGGGATGAAATCATCAAAAAAAGAGATGAAGTGTCCAAACTGAGGAATGCAAAAGGTGAACCAGAAGATGTGGTGGTAATCATTAAAGCAGATGATGACGCTACTTACGCAAACTTTGTGGACATCCTGGACGAAATGGCTATCAACCGTATACAACGTTATGCAACTGTAGACATCAGCGATCAGGACAAAACATGGATTAAGCAGACAGAAACTGCTAACGGTGTAAAATAGTCTTGTGGAATTAATCAATTTTTGCATCCATCTATAAAACTTAACATTAACAATGGATTCAGCTAAAGTCTTAAAGTCCGATTTTCTTGATATCCTGTTTGAAGGCAGGAACAAGGAGTATGGGGCTTATGATCTGAGGAAGCAGTATAACAAGCGTGTGCGGAATGCCATTCTGGGTACCGTTTCCCTGTTTCTTGTATTTTTCCTGGCCTATGTCATCACTAACTACGTGAAAGCTTCTGAAGGTGATAACAACAAGAAGCCGGTGATACAGGAAATCAAGATGGAGGACGTGAAACTCCCGGATGATCCGAAAACACCTCCGCCGCCTCCTCCTCCGCCGGCTCCACCGCCGCCGGTTAAACCGTCTGTACAGTTCACTCCTCCGGTGATCAAAAAAGATAATGAAGTACCACCGGATGAAGAACCACCAAAACAGGCAGAAATTAAAGACAAATCCATCAGCACCAAAACCGTAGAAGGTGACCCGAACGGTATCGATGCGGGTCTGCTGGAAGACAGTAAAGGTACTGGTGTGGTAGAAGCGCCTCCTGCTCCTGCTAAAGAAGAAATCTTCACTTTCGTAGAGCAGCCTCCTACCTTCCCTGGTGGCGAGGAAGCACTGGCCAAATACCTGAGCAAAAATATCCGTTACCCTCGCGTTGCGCAGGAAAACGGTATCTCCGGTACTGTATTCGTACAGTTTGTGGTTGACTCTGAAGGTAACATCAAAGATGTGAAAACAGTAGGCGCTGCAAAAGGTGGTGGTCTGGAAGAAGAAGCTGTACGCGTGGTAAGATCCATGCCTAAATGGAAAGCTGGTAGACAAAATGGACGCCAGGTTTCTGTACAGTTCAACCTCCCGATCCGCTTCACTCTCCAAGAGTAGTACTATCACTAACGATAATCAAAGCCCCGTTTCAACCTACGTTGAAACGGGGCTTTTGATTTTTAGTACCTTTGCCTTTCTAAAAAAATGATATACCGGTATGCTGGGAAAATTAACAGGATTTGATGATACTATCGTAGCTGTAGCCACCGCGCCAGGAATCGGCGCCATCGCCGTCATCAGGCTCAGCGGTCAACAAGCTTTTCCCATCTGTAACAGCCTCTTCCCGGCCAAAAACCTGGACCTCCAGGCCAGCCATACCCTTCACTTCGGTAATATCGTACACAACGGTAAAATCATCGATGAAGTAGTTATCAGCCTCTACAAAGGCCCACGGTCCTATACCGGAGAAGATGTCATCGAAATATCCTGTCACGGTTCTCCCTATATCCAGCAACAAATCATCGCTGCTACCGTCGATAAAGGCGCCCGTCTGGCCAAACCAGGCGAATTCACTCAGCGCGCCTTTCTCAATGGCAAACTGGACCTTACCCAGGCAGAGTCTGTTGCTGACCTCATCGCCAGCAACTCCGCGGCTTCCCATCAAACTGCCATGCAACAAATGCGCGGCGGCTTCTCTAAAGAATTACATGCTCTCCGGGAACAGCTCATCACCTTCTCTGCCCTCATAGAACTGGAACTGGACTTCAGCCAGGAAGACGTGGAATTTGCCGACAGAACACGCCTGTACGCCCTTGTCAGCAATGCTACCACCATCATCCAACACCTGATAGACTCCTTCCGCATGGGTAACGTCATCAAAAATGGCGTCAATACCGCCATCGTTGGTAAACCCAATGCCGGTAAATCTACCCTGCTCAATACCCTGCTCAACGAAAACAGAGCTATCGTCAGTGATATTGCCGGTACCACCCGCGATACCATTGAAGAAATACTCAATATCGACGGTATCCTCTTCCGACTCATCGATACTGCCGGTATCCGCGACAGCAGCGACACCATCGAAACCATCGGTGTACAGAAAACCATGGAGAAAATACGCGAAGCAGGCGTAGTGGTATATCTCTTCGACGTCAACGAACTCTCCGCCGCTGATATACAACAACAGATACATGGCTTCGAAACAGATAATGTCAACTTCCTCCTCGTTGGTAATAAAACCGATGTAGCCGGAGAAGAAGCTGCCCGCGCTAAATTCGACGGTCTGCCTATTCTCTTTATCTCCGCCAGAAACCACGACCATATCCAGGAACTTAAAGACAAACTGGTACAGAAAGTCATGGCAGGCGATATCAACACCGAAGATACCATCATCACCAATGCCCGTCACCATGCGGCCCTTCAGGAAGTACAGCAATCGCTTCAGGACGTGAAAAACGGTATGGACAACGGATTACCCGGCGACCTGCTCGCACTGGATATACGTCGTAGCCTGCATTACCTCGGTGAAATCACCGGTGAGGTGACGAATGAGGATAGGCTGGATTACATTTTCAGTAAGTTTTGTATCGGGAAGTAAAGTGGCATAAACAACACAAAACATTCATAGCGAAATATGATGAAAGCCCCGTCAATGGGGCTTTTTCTATGTCCGGTGGTTTTGCTTTGTTTTGATTGTTTCGCGTTGTTTTGGGCATTTTTGTACCTTATTTGTACCTCGAAGCATAGAAATGTTTTCGTAAATTTAAAAGGCGAGATAATGCACCATACAGCACCACTCTGCACCACGTAGCCCCATACAGCACCACTCTGCACCACGTAGCCCCATACAGCCCCATGCTGCACCATTACTGAACTGTCAGTGCAAAACATTGATAGATAATGAGTTCAAACATCCGAGTAAACCGAGTTTGCCAATATTGTCGCCGTGATTTCGTGGCGAAGAAAACTACCTCTCAGACGTGCAGTGATCACTGTGCAAAAATGTTCTATAAGGTAAGGCAAAGAGCTGCCAAGATGGAACAGAGCGATAACGAAACCCTGGCCATCAAAGCAAAGCCCATTGAAGAGGTAAAGATCAAAGAGTTTCTAAACATTGCCGATGCCAGCAAGCTGCTGGGCGTCAGCTGGTGGACACTGCAGCGGTTAATAAAGCGCCGCGCATTACCGGCTATAAAATTCGGAATCGTACCATTATCAGCCGAGGCAATAAGGAAGATTTTAACTTTTCACATTCCCAATGATTTAGAGCTCTAAATGTCTATATATGAAATTTGATAAGGCTGATTGATTAGCAACTCCCGTTTTCCTATCAACGATCCCTCCATTTTTAAACAGAATTAAAGTCGGTACACCGCGAACTTGATATTGTTCTGTTACTCTTAAAGATACTTCAACATTTAATCTACCCATTACAACTTTTCCACTAAACTCATCTGCAAGCGCGTCAACCATAGGGGATACCAGACGACAAGGTGGACTCCACGGAGCCCAAAATTGAACCAATACATTAGTAGCCCGTCCCAGAACTTCACGATCGAAGTTCGCATCATTAAGGATTATGATTTTTTCATTAGGCATGATATTATGATTTTAGGGGTTAGTTCTATAGAAACAAAGATTACATGAAATTGTTCTTACAAAAGATGACGGCGGAGTATGAAACAAATATATTCTCTGGTTACACTTATGTCAAACAACATTCAATAAAAAAAGATAGTGAAGAAGATTTAATCCCCCAGATTCCCTAATGATTTAGGTTTCTATAAAAAACGAATTATGGCCAAAATTGGAACATACCTTACAACATTTGAAGAAAGGAAATCAATATCGATATCAGACCTCCGTAAATGGAAGTTTTTACAGCCTGAGAGCTGGCGTAGTACCCTCAGCTGGAGCCGTGGCGGCACGGTACACAGCCAGATAAGTATTTGCGTCAATATGGTAGCATCTCAAACTTAGGAGCCGGAAACTGTATTTCAAAAACGGATATTTCCAGTATAGAGGCGAAGGATACTACGAAAAGCAAATTCAGTCAAAGTATTACCGGCACCTGGAAAAAACATACGGGCCTGTATTACGAAGTGATCAGATACGCGATCAGCTATATAGCCGGTATTTCAGGAAGTTTTACAACGGGAAGCCTACAATAATAATGAAGCAGTTAAACGTCGTGGGAAAGGCAAACGAGAGGAATTTAATCAACCTTCTGATAGGCAGGTAGTTTTTACTTAGTCTCTTTCAGCGCCAGCTTAATCAATACCTGTACTTTACAGCCAACCAGTTTAGATAATTTCAACAATTCATGAAGATTGAATAGGGCATGATCTTTCATTCTCTTTTGGAGACTATAGTAGTTTAGATTTATATCCACCGCCACTACGAATGGAGGAACAATATCAAATATTTCATTGAAATTGTTAATTCCGTTAGCAGCCAGCTTTGCTTTGTTTGGGGTGTTTCGTGTTGTTTGGGGCATCATTTGAAATAATGTAAGCTTGCTAATGTACATGTGATTAGCCTGGTTACGGTATTCGATTATTTGAAATATCAATCAACCAATGGCCGCTCATCCGGTGGGAGATAAAAGTTCAAAAGAATAGAATCTCCCGGATTTGTCTTAATATAATCGGTAGTTATAATTTTATAACCGGGCCAGACAGCCCTGACTTTATGCTTGCCGGGTTGTACCTGCATTTTATAGACACCTTCATATCCAATTGACTTAAAGGGTTTAGTGGTGTCGGCATCCAATATAAGAACAATACCCACTAATGATTGCTCATTGGGCTCCTTTGCGTTAAAAGCGCTGATTACAATCAAAGAACTTGTTGTACCCGCTTTTTTATATTTTTTTACCGTATAATTTCTATGCTTTTCCTGTGCCTTGATATGTCCCCAAAAGATTATAGCGGAAAGGAAAAGAAAACCACAAAACAGATTCTTTAAATTCATTGTATTATAATTTAACATCCTGCTTTTTTATCTTGCCCTTCACCACTGTTGTATAACAGAACCCAACGTGAAACCGTTATCCCGTCCTAAAATAAAAACATTTCAGGACGGGACATCATTATATTTTCCAATCAGTATTAATCATTATCCTCCCTGGACTTGGGGTCTACTTTCAGGCCGAGGGCTTTCAAACCCTTCTGATGTGCGCCGAAGTACGCTTTAGGAAAGGGTTTGTCACCATGTATGGTGGACCATACATACTCACTAAATATCAGGGCATCCTTATCAATAAGATCCGGCTTCGAGAAATCCATTTTCTGTGTCAGTGGCGCTAATCTGGCGGTGGTTTTATTTTTGATCATTTCCTTTGGAGGATTCATCTCGTTGATGGCAATTGATGGTGTCAGGCTATTATAGGCCGTATAGTCAGGGTTCTGCTGAAAGCATGCTGTCATTAACGGAGCTGCTGCCACCAATTGATTCATGGGTTGTACGCCGAATATCTGGCAGATGGTATGTAGTACAGATGATTGATTGTAAAAATTGCTGATGATAGTGTCACGCTTTACATAAGGGCCTGCAACCAAACAGAATGAACGATGCCCGTCCACATGGTCTGTGCCGCTTTGAGGATCATCTTCATTAATGAATATAGCCATATCCTTCCAGAAAGAACTTTTCGAAAGTGCTTCCACCACTCTGCCTGTTGCCCAGTCGTTGTCTGTTACATAGGCGCGGGGAGTGGGTGTATGCTCGCTATACCCATTGGTATGGTCATTGGGTAAATAAATAATAATAAATTCAGGCAGATTGCCTGCTGCTTCGTATTCTTTCAGTGCATTGATAAATGCATCGGCCCTCACCTGGTCTGTAATATTCATGTTCCAGCCAGGGAAACGCAAGTCACTGTACTTTTCCAGGCTTTTCATTGCATATGAACATTGGTACCGGGCGGAGTCGTTTTTATTTTTCCAGGCATTATATACATCGGTCCAGGTCTTTCCTTTTGTTATTTCGGCGAGATCTGTTTCTCCAAAGTTTCTGAATGAAATGCCTTTACGCAGCAAATGATTCCAGATGAAACCACAACCTGCATAAGACAGGGGATCCGTTCCAAAATCATAGGCACAATGCCCATTTGAAAAATCTTTTTCGTGATAAGGTGTAGTAATTCCCTGGATAGCCCATTGGTGGCCGTCACTTGAGTTAACACCATTACAATAGTAATTGTCCAGGAGAACAAATTGTTTAGCCAATTCGTGCGTATTGGGGGTTGTCTCTTTTCCAAATTCAACAAGTCTGGGATCACAGTTACCTTTTCCGAAGTCGCCCAGCACCTGGTCAAATTTTTTATTCTCTTTAATAATATATACTACGTGTTTGATGGGGGATGGTTCTCCAAGGTTATCAGGAATGGGTTTAGGCTTAGTGTTTAAATTGCCTGTGGCCTGTGCTCTCAGCAGTTCTATAAAATGAAATCCTTTACTGGCTTCCGTTGTATATGCATCTACCTCAGCTTTACTGGCCGGGAGTACAACCTTTTGCACTTCCCCTTTCAAAGCAGTCACGTTTCCAATAAATAAATTGTTTCCGCTAACACCAATGCTTCCCGGAAAGCCACCCGCTGCAATAAAGCCATAGGGAGCTTTCGCAGGATGGGTTGGATCAATGAGCGCAATTGAATTATTGCCGGCATTGGCTGCCAATAATGTTTTTCCGTCGGAACTGAAAGCCAGTGCCGTTGTGAGGCTACCATAGGGGAGCGAAGGATCCGGCTTGGTATTAAGTGTATGCGCGACTTTTAAGGTCTTTACATCTATCACGCTAATGCCATCTCCGCTATCATCAGTTACGTAAAGGGATTTACCATCAGGAGATAAAACCATTGATTCCGGGTGGATGCGGGTCGCAATCTCGGCAATCTTTTTTCTTGACTGAATATCAATTACGGTAACGGAACCTCGTAAGGCTACTGACCGTTCATCCACTGCGACGTCTGTTCCAGCCGATTTTTCTGTTCTATCCCCTTTTCCAGGATGCGGCCCTCCGAAATTGCTCACGAATGCCAGCTTTTTGTCTTTGCTGATGATGATTGCATAGGGACAAACACCTACCGGGATCGTGCTTAATAACTTACCTTTTGAAAGGTCAACAACAGCAACCTCGTTTGTGATAGCAAGTGCTACAAAGGCGATATTATTTTTGCATAATCCAATTCCCAGGGGATTGGTTTTTTTATGATTAGCGGATAGATCGATTTTCTTTGTAAGCGTAAATGTTCCTGAGCTGCTAACATTTCCTACATATAAATTCTTTTCCAACCCGGTAAAATAAATAGTAGAATCGTTGTCATCTACTGCAAGGCCATTCATTGATCCTGATTCCTTGTCCAGATAGTCGAAGGAATTAAGTGTTTTAAAATCTTTGGCATCAATAAAGGACAGCCGCTTGTTGGTTTTTGCAATGAGTATCTGCTGCTGATGAGCGAGTTCCAGGTTTAGTACTCTGGTTCCTTTTGTTAAATTGAGGCTTTGTCCTGCCGGATTCAGTAACTGGCCATTTGCCAACAATTTATCTCCCGCCAAAAACTGGTTCCAGGAAGTATCTACGGGGCTTCTGATATCCTTTCTTGGTTCCAGACTGTTTGATATCACCTGTGCCTGTATGCCTGGAGCAGCCAATAAAAAGCATGCAAAAATGCTTTTTAGAAAAGAATGTTGTCCTGTCTTCATAATATATTTTAGCAGTTATTGAAATGGTATCAGAGAACACATTCCCCGGGATTGGGTCATGAACTTGATATAGTATATCTAAACTTGAATTAATATATCCTAAAGTACGGCAGCCGGTTTAATCTTGCAATGAATATATCATTAAATAATGTTGATTACTTTCTGCATCGGGAAGTTGGTCACTAATGGACAAGTCAGGGAATTTGTGGTGTAAAGCCAGTAGTAGAATGATAAGTAACGATTATAAGATGATCCATCCAGACTCATCAGATCTCAGCTGCGCAGTTTTACTGCAGGCGCTTCGCCATGTCCTCTTTTTGTTGTTTGATATTCTGGAAAAAGGAAATCGGAAGTCCGGTTAATTGTATCAATTCAGCTGACATTATCCGAACAGAGGAATAGCCGAGTTTCCCGGCAATTGCAATCAGGTCTAAATTGGTATAGACCAGTAGCTCCTTTACTTTATTAACCCGTACCTCCATCGCATATTGCTGAATAGTTTTTGCATTTCTGTCGATAAACCAAATTGCTACTTCGGTCAAGGGAGTTGACAATCGGGATTGAATATGGTTATCCAAACAGAAGTTTTTATTAAACTGAAAATCGTCATCATAAACTTCTTCTATCCATGCTTTTACGTTATCTACAATAAGCTTTTCTATTTCTTCTTTATTCTGCATGTGATTGCGGGTGTGTGAGGGAATGTAAAGTTGGTCTGTGATTTCTTTCATGTCAAAATCGTTGATGGTAATGAATTTATTTTGGAAAGATATTTCAACTCAAACGCCTACTAAATCAAGGCATTTTCGTTCTTTCACGGCCAATAGTTTGTATTGAGAGGGGGTAATACCTGTAAGTTTTTTAAACTGGGAAGATAGGTGATGAACACTACTAAAGCCAACTTCAAAGGCAATTTCGCTAAGTGATAACTGATCATAATCCAGTAGCTCCTTCACTTTTTCAAGGCGATGTAACATGAAATACCGTTCAACAGTGATGCCTTCCATTTTGGAGAACAAATCGCTGAGGTATCCGAAATCATAAGCCAGTTTTCCTGATATAAAGCTTGAGAGCTTGTATTGATGGGAATCGGGACTCAGAGACAGGTAATCTCTTACACCTTGTTTTATCTCTTCCACAAGCTGATTCACCCGGCATTCAATGATCTCCAATCCGATATTGCTAAGGCTGTCTGCCAGTTGCTTTTGGCGACTTATATCCAATTCATATGAAAGGGTTATTCTACCAAGATCCACATCTGATACACTAATATCCAGTGAAGCCAAAATGTTTTTGACAATGAGAATGCACCGTTGGCAAACCATGTTCTTAACGTAAAGGGTATAAACGAATTCCATTATTATTTTGGGGATTGATAATCTCCTGAAAATTGTGTTGAATGCTTAGAGCTGTTTAATTGCGGATATTGCAATAACAGCTAATCGTAAAGTCATTACTATGAGGAGGGAGTACAGCAGTTTCCATTCCCGCGGCATGGTCCAAACAGATGCAATGGCAAGTTTTGTTTTGAGAACGCCTGAATACATTCGGCGCCAGTAATTTGTTTTTGAAGTTAAATGCTGTTTCATCATTATTTTTTGATTATTAAATAATGGCGCAAAATTACAAAGGTGAAACCTGGGACGTTTGAATGAAACAGCTGTTGATTTGAAGAAACTGGCTATTCTCAGCTAAGGAGGTGCCTAGATATTATGGAAGAATCCGAAATGGTAAAGGGGTTTAAGTGCAGCATAGGCAGAAGGTTGTGCTCCAAACATCAGGAAAAAGGTACGGGAAAAATGTGCCTGATCGGAAAAGCCTGCTTCGTAAGCGGCTTCTTTGGATGATTTGCCTTTCATCATGGTTTCGGTTGCCACTGCTACCCGTTGCCAGATAACATACTGCCGAAGTGATGTCCCCACCTGTTCCCGGAACAAATGTAAAAAACGATTTTCGGACAAATGTACTTCTGAGGCCAGTGTTGCCGCAGAAATTTTATTGTGAATGTTTTGACGTATGAAATAGATCGATTTCCTTATACGGTCATCGAGTGGAGGTCTAAATGGTGTTTCCTGAAGGAGGTGATGAAAAACAGTGTCGGTTAGCGAATTAAATATGTTGCTATCGGTGAGTAGTTGTCGGCGTGTCATTTGGAGGGCTTCTATTATTGGAAGAATATCTTTCTCCAGATAGTATTTAATAGGTTGACCCTCTAAAACTTTCTCCTGAACCAGGCGTCCTGTTTGTACATCCGGCATAATGCAGGTAGTGACCTGCCAGCCATCAAACTCTTTCAGACTGTGTGCAACGGCCGAGTTGATGAGTACTGCCTCTGCCTTCCGCCAACCATCACTTTCCGTCCAAACAATGAAGGGTTTTCGATCCAGCGAACAGGTGAATTGAATAACGGCGTGTTGATGAATGTCTGTTACCAGGTGCGGGGAAATCAGCATACTACGGGTGGAACCCAGGTACATGGCGGCTTTGGGATATTGCATACTCTTTCGTATTGAAGCTGCTAAATTATCACAATTGGATGGCAGTACCAAGCATGAAATGGTCTTCCCCGGTAATTATATAAGGATGCAGCAGACGGGGAATTGCCTTACGGCAGTACTTTTCTAAAACCCGGAATTATGTACATCTACCACTTCATGATGTAACAATGAACCCTTTCTGCCATTGTAGCTTTGTGTTATCAAATCATTCAATAATCAAAAACACAAAAAACATGGAAACAAAAAAATGCACTTGCGCCACCACTACTATGAATAACAATACCTGCACTTGCGGCGATAACTGTCCGGGCAGTACCTGTACTTGTGGCTGCAGCTGCGGAGCCTAAGCAACATCCGGGAAGAGCGTTATTCCCGCTCTTCCTGTTACCTGCCAAACTAAAAACCGAAACAGCAACAGGTCATACCGGAAAAGGAAAACTATGACCTGTTGTTGTAATTGAGGCCGTAAATATTTGTTCGAGCCCATTCGTACTAAACTACTAACTCCCCACACATAAAATTATTTGGTTAAACGAGGCGTGAGCGTCGTATAGCCTTCCTTTTGTCTGAAAAATATACTCACAACAAAGAAATTATGAAAAAAATTTTACTTCTTCTTTCGATATTCTCTCTTCTTGCATCTGCATTACAGGCCCAGCGTATTCAAGGCACAGTAAGCGATGAAAAGGGAGCGACTCTCAGTGGCGCCACGGTTTCCCTGCTCAGGGCAAAGGATAGTTCACTAATTAAGCTCAGTCTCTCAGAGCAAGGTAGTTATGCTTTTTCAGAAGCGCCGCAGGATACACTGCTTATAACTATCAGCTATGTGGGTTTTGATGTCGTTTATTCGTTACCGTTCTATTTTTCGGGAAAGACAATAACCCTTCCCACTTTCCATCTGCATAAAGTCAGCAGTAATCTAAAGGGCATCGGCGTAACGGCGCGCAAACCTATGGTAGAAGTCAGGCCGGACAAAACCGTATTGAATGTCGAAAGTACCATCAATTCAATAGGAGGCAATGCGTTGGATTTGCTGCGCAAATCGCCGGGAGTTGTGGTAGATAAAGATGATCACCTGACGCTCAATGGCAAGAATGGTGTACAGGTATACATTGACGGCAGGCCATCGCCACTTAATGAACAGGACTTGAGCAATTATCTCCAATCCCTTTCTTCGTCTCAGATTGAAGCTATTGAAATCATCAGCAATCCCTCAGTACAGTATGATGCCGCCGGTACAGCAGGTATCATCAATATCAGGCTGAAGAAGAATAAATCGCAGGGCTTAAACGGTAGTATCTCAGCAGGTGTCAGCATCAGTCGTAATAAAAGGATAGATGATGGTTTTTCGCTCAACTACCGTAACAAAAGACTTAATGCCTTTGGTTCGTATACCGGTGCTTTCGGCAATACAGGCATGGATTTCAACCTTTATCGTATTGTAAAGGATACCGCCTTTGATCAAAAGAGTGAGATGCTCTTTAAGAACCGAAGCCATAATGTCAAAGCTGGTCTTGATTACACGCTTGATACCAAAAATTCAGTCGGATTAACGGTGAATGGGAGCTTTGCTACACCCACACTGGAAAACCACAATTATACACCCATTATGTATTACCCAACAGGCAGCAGGGCTCGCATACTGGATGCTACCAACAACAACAGCATGAAAAATAATAACGTAAACGTAAACCTGAATTACACCTATAAAGATAGTACCGGCCAGCTCCTGACAATAAATGGTGACTATGGTAATTATTCACTGAGTTCTGACCAGTGGCAACCCAACACCTTCCTGCAACCCGATGGCAAAACAATAACAGGCAGTAAAAACTACTTTATTGAAAGTCCCACTCATATTGACATTTATTCAATAAAAGCTGATTATGAACACGGACTAGCTAAAGGACGTTTAGGTATTGGCGGCAAGTTTGGTTATGTTAAAACCGATAACACTTTTAATCAGTATAATGAAGCCGGTGGTAGAACAGTGCTGGATAATGCTGCCAGTAATTTTTTCAGCTATACCGAAAATGTGAATGCATTGTATGCCCGGTATTCCCGTGAGTTCAAAGGCTTTTCGGTACAGGGAGGCGTACGGGCTGAGCACTCAACAGTAAAAGGTGAATTGACAGGAGGGAAAAAAGCGGAAGATGATCAGACGACAGATCAGTCATTCCATAAAAGCTATCTCGATTTTTTCCCGAACCTTTCATTCACGCTTGCACCTAAAACCAACAACCAGTTTGTACTGGCATACAGTCGCCGGATTGACCGTCCGGTTTACAAAGACCTGAACCCTTTTGAATATCGGTTGAATGAATATACTTTTCACAAAGGGAGTACACAAGTTCGCCCACAATATAGTAATACTATCAGCCTCACCTATACGTACAAGTTTCAGTTAAACACAACGCTTAGCTACAGCCATGTGAAAGATGTATTTGGACAGGTGGTGGATACCGCCGATGGTACGAAGGGATATCTCTCCAATCGTAATCTGGCTGCACAGGATATCACCAGTATCTCTTTGAGCTTTCCCTTTCAATATAAGAGCTATAGCCTTTTCGCCAATGTGAATGGATATTATTCAAAATACAACGCTTCCTATGGCGCCGGCCGGGAGCTGAACCTGGATGTATATGGAGCGAATATATTCCTGCAAAACAGTATCCGTTTTGGGAAAGGGTGGACCGGAGAATTGAGTGCCTTTTACAATACTCCTTCTATCTGGCAGGGTAGCATGAAGGCGGCGGCTATCTGGAGTGCTGATGCCGGCCTGCAAAAACAACTATTGCAGGGTAATGCTTCTATCAAAGTAGCTGTGAGCGACTTGTTCAATACCCTGAAATGGAGCGCCAGCTCGGATTTTGCCGGACAGAAAATCTGGGCAGCCGGTAAACAGGAAACCAGGCAATTGAAAGTGTCCTTTACCTATCGCTTTGGAAACAGTCAGGTAAAAGCGGCAAAACAAATCGAAAGCGGGACGGAAGAAGAACATAAACGCGTGAAGAGCAATGGATTGGGCAATTAGGTTTTCTTTGGAACGGCCGTCTGATAAAGACGGCCTTTTTTATTTTTATCATCCAGGTAATGAACGCAATCCTGCTTTTCCCTCCACAGAAATGATCAAATCGCTATAAAGTTTTCATGTTTGTCTTGATAATTTAAATAGATTAATGGTTCTATTTTGATTGAAAATGATCATATTTTGACTTTTTCGTAAAAAAACTATTAAAAGCTTGCGTAGCTAGAAAACTTTATATAGGTTTGGATTACTAGATAAGAATACTGAATCGGGGGAAGAGCATTTATTTTTTTTCAGAAAAAGCTAAAACGTTTTACTAGGACTTGTACATTTTTACCGTATTCGTCATGTGTAAATATTAGACCTACAACTTATTTATTTCCAGATTATCAGTTCAACCAAGAATCAGTCAGAGGAGTAAGAATCAGATTGTCATTTTTTTATTTTAAACATTCAACCAGAGTTTTTACGTAACAGCCAACAGTAACTGTATTCCATTTTAGAAAATTCAGCCAACTGCAATTGGATTTTGTGCTATGCCATAGCGCATTATGAGCCACTGCTATGCCAAAAAGATAATATCAACCAAATAAGGGCTAAAGGCTCTTAATAATCAAAATTCTACGTCTCTTTTATTCGCATTCATCAAAAAAAGAAAAAAATGAAAAGATCGCTGTTCTTATGCGTGTCTCTTCTTCTGCTTTGTTGTCAGGTAATGCTGGCGCAGGAAAAGAAGGCAATTACCGGTAAAATACAGGATGCAAAAGGAAATCCGATTATTGGTGCAAGTATACAGGAAAAGGGTACTACCAATGGCACTACCTCTGATGCCGACGGGAACTACAAACTGAATGTATCGTCTAATGCCACAGTGATTATTAGTTCTGTTGGTTATTTGAAACAGGAACTGCCGGCAGGTAGTCACGCCGTACTGAATGCCCGTCTGGATGATGATACAAAAGGCCTGAGTGAGGTAGTAGTAACCGCCATGGGTATTAAAAAAGACCGGCGTAAAGTAGGTTATGCTATTTCCACAGTATCCGGTGAGGATATTGTTAAGTCTTCTCCTACCAACTTCGCCTCTGCTTTATATGGAAGAGCTGCCGGCGTAAAAATTCAATCTGCTCCCGGTGGCGGTACCAGTGCGGTGAATATTAAGATCCGCGGTCTGAACTCTATCAATGGTGACAATCAGCCATTGATTGTAGTAGACGGTGTGCCTATCCGTAATGATATTGTGAACAACAGTGGTTACTGGAGTGATACCCGTATCCGTGGTAACAGTCTGCTGGATATCAATCCGGATAATATTGCCGATATCAATATCCTCAAAGGTGCTGCTGCTACTGCGTTGTACGGTTCCAGTGGAAGTAACGGCGTAGTGATGATCACCACCAAAAGAGGTACTAAAGGAAGAGGTCTTGGTGTAGATGTAAACTATTCTTATGGCGTAGAACAAGTGGGTGTAACACCTGATCTGCAAACTACCTACGGTCCGGGCTACGACAGAGCTACCAATAAATCTTCTTTTGGTGCTGATGATGATGGCTGGATTCATATGGGAACTATTGATGGTAAGGATGCCATACGCCCTATCTTCCGCGCCTATGCCCAGTTTGGTCCTAAAATGGAAGGGCAGGATGTTTACTGGTGGGATGGACAATTCCGTAAGTATGTAAGCCATAAAAATAACTGGAAACAGTTTTATCGTAATGGCTACAGCTCTATTGCCAACGTAGCGATATCCAATGCCAGCGATAAACTGACTTACCGCTTCTCCTATACCCGTAACGATTATCAGGGTGTACAGATTGGTGGTAAACAACAAAAAAATACTTTCAACTTTAATACTACTTACAAAATCACTCCTAAGCTGACTACAGACATCGTACTCACTTATGTGAATGAGAAAGTACATAACCGCCCTGAGCAGATAAACCGTGTAACCTCCAACTATGGCGGCTTCTTCAGTCCGGCTGACTATATGGATGTGTACATGAACAAATATAAAACCAGCAAAGGATACAAGTATGTGAAGTTTGATGATACTTCCAAAGACCCTGCAGAGGCGATTAAATACAGTATCAGAGCTTATGACTACATGGATTTTCTCTGGAAACAACTGGAAAACAGCTACGATGAAAGATCCAATCGTCTGCTGTCAAGCATTACCCTGAGCTATGAAATAGCGAAAGACCTGAAGTTGCGCGGAAGAATAGGTAATGACTTTACCGGCTATAGTGCGGAAACCATGAACAAAGCTGAGTTTCCGCTGTCATTTGGTGAAAGTGGTGCATATAGTACCAACAACAACGTGTATAACATTGTATACGGCGACGTATTATTGTCTTACAATAAACAACTCTCTAAAAACATAGGATTCAGTGCCAGTGCAGGTTATCAGGCACGCCGGGAAGAAAATCGTTTTGTGGGTATTGGTACCAATGGTGGTCTTACCCAGGAAAACTGGTTTAGTCTGAATGCTTCAAAAAATCCGATCTCTGCCAGCTCTACCTACCGTCAGTACTATCAACAGGATGGTTTATTTGGTACTGTAAGCTTTGATTATAAAAACTTCCTGTTCCTCGAGGGTACCGGTCGTTATGAAAGAGCTTCTACACTGGCTCCTGGCAACAATGCCTATTTCTATCCCAGTGTAAGTGCTTCACTTGAACTGACTAAAGCACTGCAACTCCCATCTTTTGTGGACTACAGCAAACTGCGTTTGTCTTACGGTGAAGTAGCTACTGCTGCCGGTTTATATTCTTCCAACGTAGTATACAGCGGCTATACTATGAATGGTGTGCCTGCACTGCTTCCTCAAAGCGCTTATGGTAATAATAACCTGAAGCCGGAACGTAAACATGAAGTGGAAGTAGGCTGGGAAACCAAATTGCTGAACAACAGACTGGGCTTTGATGTATCCTACTACAATGGTACTATTAAAGGACAGATCATTAACCTGACTATCCCTTCCAGCACCGGTGCTAACTCTATCTGGAAAAACGTAGGAGATCTCAACAACTATGGTTTGGAAGTAGCGTTAAACGGTACGCCAGTAACCACCCGTAATTTTGACTGGAACATGCGTGCTACACTGGGCTATAACAGAAACAAGCTGAAAAGCCTGATGCCTGGTATGGACAAGCTGGTACTTTCCAATGTGGATAATGGTTCACTGTTGGTAACTGCAAGAGTAGGCGAGGCTGCGGGTGATATCATGGGCTACAAACGTAAGCAGGATGCACAGGGCAACTACATGATCGATTCCAAAGGTTACTATATCATCGATTTTGATCATCAGGTAAAACTGGGTAATATCCAGGCAGACTTAACAGGCGGCCTTGCCAATACACTGCGTTATAAAAACTGGAACCTCGACTTTCTGATAGATTTCCGTTGGGGCGGCCAGATGATTTCTACTTCCAATTACTATGGTACCGGTGCTGGTATGTATAAGAGCACTTTGGCTGGTCGTGATGCAGAACATGGCGGTGTAGCCTACTATGTAGATGGTAGCGGTAAAAATGTAGCAGCCGGAAGCGGTGCACCAGCCGGTGCAAAAGTATATCATGATGGTGTTGTACTGAATGGTTTAACAGCAGATGGTAAGAAAAACGAAACCATCATTGATGCGGCCAGCTATTATCTGAACACCTACAGCTGGGGTTCATGGCCTGGTTCCGGTTCTTCCAGCACTTATGAAGGCGCCGTATTTGATAACAACTTCATCAAATTCCGCGAACTGTCATTGAATTATACAATGCCAGTGAAATTAAGAAACAAAGTAAAGGCACAAAACCTCACAGTAGGCGTGTTTGGCAGAAACCTGTTTTATCTGTATAAAACATTGCCTAACCTGGACCCTGAGGTGGGTATTGGTAGCAGCTTTGTTAGCCAGGGTATAGAATCCGGTACCACAGCAGCTTCCCGTACCATGGGGGTGAATCTTAGATTGAGCTTTTAATTGATCTGTTTTTTAAAATGAGAAAAATGAAAAGGAATATTCTGATAATAGCAATGATGGCCGCGGTGTCTGCGGGCATTTTCTCAGGGTGTAAGAAATCGCAGTTTGATGATCGGTATTATGATCCGGAAAAAACAACTTTAGCTAATATTGACGGGCTATACAGTGGTTTGTTCAAAAACAGACGTGTTATTCCTAACTACTGGAACCTGTATACGTTTATTGCTCCTCAAACGAGCAAGTATGCACAATCACTGGGTTTCGCAAATACCAACCGCATGTATGAGCAAACAGTGAACTATACCCAGGACCGCTGGAATGATTTCTATACTGCGCCGGGCTCAAACTTCTCTGGTCCTATAGCGAGTTTCCGCGAGATGGAACGCTTGTATAATGCGCTTAAAACAGATGCAGAAAAACAAGGTTATTTACTGTTCATGGAAACCGCGCGTATTTTTGTTTATGACCAGGCTACGCAGATGGTGGATTTATGGGGAGATATTCCTTTTACCGACGCTGGTAAACTGAATGCTACCGGTGGAGAGTTGATACTGGCGAAATACGATAAAGGTAAAGATGTATATGATTTAGCATTAACTGATCTGAAACGGATCAGTGATTACCTCGCTACTGTACAACCAGACCAGTTTTATCAGAATAAATTAATCAAACAGGACTTTATATTGAAAGGTAATCTGGTAGCGTGGCGTAAATACTGTAACTCACTGCTGTTACGTCTGGCGATGCGTATTTCCTACCAGGACGAGGCCAAAGCGCAAGGTATTGTGCAAACATTGCTGAGCAATCCAACAAAATATCCGCTGATAGAAACTGTTTCTGAAAACGTACAGATAGCTGCAAAAGGTCCGGACCTTTTGTCTACAGATATGCGTGACGGATTGGGTGGTAATCTGGCACCTGGTTATATGCTGGATTCGCTGATGAAACCTTCCGGTGATCCGCGTTTAAGGGTATTCTTCGCTAAAAACAAGAGTGGTGGTTACTTTGGTGTGCCATTGTCCTGGGATGGTGGTCGTCAGTCAGATTCCATTTCTTCTGGTTTTATTTCCCGTATAGATTCTGTAACATTCATCAACAACGTAAACTTCCCGGGTATTATATTAACTGCTGCAGAAGTAAGTTTTTCCAAAGCAGAAGCCTATGAAAGATGGGGTGGTGGCGATGCTAAGGCTGCTTACGAAAACGGTATCAAACAGTCTATCTCCTATTATTTCAATATCAATGGACTGAGCGC
This sequence comes from Chitinophaga flava, assembly GCF_003308995.1. Taxonomy (NCBI): domain Bacteria; kingdom Pseudomonadati; phylum Bacteroidota; class Chitinophagia; order Chitinophagales; family Chitinophagaceae; genus Chitinophaga; species Chitinophaga flava. Next base: position 26,407 of record NZ_QFFJ01000002.1, read on the forward strand.
CTGGGGAACTCCTGCCCAGGCCGCTACAGCAGCAGAAATCAGTGCATTGCTGACTAGTCCGCAGGTAGCTTATGGTACAGTAGGAAAAGATGATAACCTGAATAAAATAGGATTACAGAAATGGGTGGATTATGGTGTGATGTTATCTCCCCAGGCCTGGGCAGAGATGAGAAGGAGCGGTTATCCCAGACTGTTTTTCCCGAAAGATGTGGGTACCACTACTATGCCTACGCCTCCGCTGAGATTACTCTATCCTGATAAAGAACGCACCTTGAATGCAGACAACTTTAAAGCCGTGGCTGCACAAGATGGAGCGTATAATAAAATCTTTTGGCAGGTAAGGTAAAGCCTGTCATTGATTGAGAGAAAATGAAGACAACAATAAAGCCGCCCTGAGGCGGCTTTATTGTTTTTAATATTAGCCAGGTCTGAAAAGAAAATCCCCGGCTATCATGGCCGGGGATCTGTATCTATTGCTAACGTTGAACACTGATGTGTCTGGACCACCATTTCTTTCCGTCGAAGACTTTCAGGATATAGATGTCATTTGACAGCCCTGAGACGTCTAATGAAGCGTTACCCGTTTGAGTGGGCAGCTGCCGGTCTATTTTCAGGTTACCCATTTTATCCAGCACCTGTATGCGGGACATGTTTGTTGTAGTGTTTTTACGCAGTGTGATGGCCTGTGCTGGTTGTTGTTCGATAAGCGATACACTCAGTGTATTGGCCGCGGGAACCGGTGATGCTTCTACTTGCAGCATTTTGCTTGCTCCCGGGGTTTTGTAGAAAGTGAGTTTCAGCGTATAGGTTCCGCATACTGGATGCGTAGTGGTGAAGAGTACTGTTCCTGTCGGATTAGTTGTCTGGGGGGAGTTGAATGTTGCCCTGAAGAAATAACCTGATTCATCATCGAATGAGAAACTTGGGTCAGAATTTCCGCGTATTACCCACGAATAACTACTGAAATCACCCAGCTTCGGCAATTTTATCCGGAGAGAGCTGCCTAGCAGCTGCATGAAAGGTTCTGTCCATACACCGTCGTTGGGGTTGTACTCGATGTTTTCGAACGGGGTAGGAAGCCCAGAAACCACTGTTTTCGGCTGGAGGATGATCGGAGTGGGATTGCAGGGCAGTTGTACAGATGCCTGGAGAGTAAATGTGCCATAGGTCAGAGACTGCAATGTTGTTTGCGGACAAGATGTACAACCCAGCGTGGCAGGGGAACCGTAAGGAATGCTCCAGGTGACTACTGCATTGCAGGGCAAATTAGCGATATAGTAAGAGCCGGAGCCGAGGCATATATTGTCTGGTCCGGCAATAGAAAGATTAGTAGGTTGTTTGGTGGTGGCTGTAGCCTTGAAAGGCCGGGGGTAAGGGGTGCTGCCTTTCATAGGTCTTACTTCCACGTCGGAGAGGGTAGCTGTTCTACAGCCATCAGCCGTGAGCGTGATAGAATTGGTGGTAGTGGATATCAGCTGGGGAGCGGGAGCGCCGTTATATAACCATCCGTTGCTGGCACTGCCAAGATTCCACTGATAGGAGGTGATACCGGTAACGTTGTAGGGATTGCTCAGTGTAAATGTATGGGTGCTGCTGGCACCACATATGGTAGTAACGCTGGTGGGAGAGAGTACAAGATCAGGATTTACCGCGACCTCAGTTATAGTGATGCTCCGTACCAAAATGGTCTGGTAACCGGAGTTGGGTGTTGGTATTGCTGCTACCTGGAAATACGGGAATGAATTATCCTGTTCCGGTAAATCAAATACATAGTCACTCCAGAAATCACTACCTACTATAAGGGATTTGGACGTATTGTTGATCATGGGAGCATCAATCAGCTGAGAACCATTGCAACTGGTGTTATTCCCGCTACCAATATTGTTCAGTTGCAGACGCAGGTAGCCGGGAACAGAATTGGCCCCTGCGACATTACTGGCTTTTACCGTAAAGGTGTACCGGAACCCGCGTTTAAACGGATAGTCAACCTGATATTGAGTTCCTTTGGTTTGGCCGGATTGGGTATAGCATTCCAGTGCTATTGCTTTATCAATGCCTCCAACATATCGAGGTTGACCAATATTTGTCAGATGAGAATACCCTCCCACCGACTTAGAACTCGCAAAGACATTACAATCTGTGCTTGACCAGGTTTGGTAGTCAATTGTTTGTGACCTGGATTGAAGGGAAATAAATGCGATTAACAGAAATAGGGTTATAAATTTTTTCATAGAGGGATTAATTTGTTTAAATATAAAATACTAAGAATCTTTTATGTTTTGGGGATGGTAGTGACGATTAGTAGGAGCGTCAGTCAGGATAGGGGATGTAGGCATGCCTGTTGTTTAAACAGGAAAAGATTTTTGTTATCCAGTATGGTTAGTTGGAAAGATTGGATGTGGAATAAGAACATAAGATAGAAGCGAAGCCGGATAAGCTTCGCTTCTACATCTCCGAAAAAAATTAGTTATTTTTCTTCAGCATTCCGGGATACACTATCCCATCTGCTTGTTTGAGTGATATGCCTAATAGCTTCGCTATCAGCGGCGCTACGTCTGTTAGTTCTATCACGGGCACTGTTACATTTTCAGCTAAGCCTGCACCATAGGCTACAAAGCCAGTCTGTATTTCCCTGAAATCGGGGAAATAGCCATGTGCGCCACCGTTAGCTTTTTTAACTGCTTCTCCATCTTTGGCGGCGGAGAAGGCGATACCTTGTACAGCAGTGAGTGCGAGCATGGCATCGGGATCGGCACCGGTTTGGGCCAGGGCTGGTTGCTCAATGATACGGAACTGTTTGCGGATACCGTCTGGCAGTTCATTCAGTATGGTTTTCACTTGCTGCAGTGTTTTCTGATCGTTTTTATCTTTCAGTTTCAGGAAAGTGGATCCTCCACCGCTATGGAACAGGGCTTTCCAGCTGCCTGGGTTTTCCTTGCTGCCTGCCAGTCCTTTTTGTGCCAGCCATACGTTGGGTGCGAGAGAGGTATGGATATCAACGAAGCCGTGATCGCCGGTGATGATAACGGCGGTGCTGTCGCTGATACCGGCTTTTTCGATGGCTTCGAGGATAGTGCCGATGCCGTGGTCTGCTGATGCTACGGCAGTGGCGACAGCATTACCTTCCCGGCCTTCGCGGTGTTGTACCTCATCGGTGCAGGGCAGGTGTACGGTGAGCAGGTTAGGCTTGTAGCGACGTATCAGATACGCAGCCATACGGCTCAGCGTTTCATTCATCCCGAGATAACGGAGGTTAAGGTCGGTGGATTGCAGTTCACCGGTGGCGTAGCGTTGTACTTCCTCAAACAGTCCTTTAGGAGTGGACTGTTCGCTGGTAGGCGCTCTGCGGTCAGCTGGATTGCTCAGTGAGAAGGTCTCCGGGATATTATAGTTCACCGGTGCACCTACAGATACCGGCCAGGAAACCGAGGCAGATACCAGGCCTGCCTTTCCTACTGCATCCCATAAGGTTTCTGCTTTGATATGTTTGGTTTCGGAATACCAGCGGCCGCTGGCACCTTCAGGTTCGAAAGGTGTGTTATAGCAGATGCCGTGTTTGGCGGGTGTTACACCTGTGATGAGCGTTGTATGTGATGGATAGGTGATGGTAGGAAAAATACCTTTCACACCAGTAGCATGTACGCCTTTTTCTTTCAGGTGTTGCATATTGGGAGCAGGCCAGGAGCGGTCCAGGTAGAAGTCCGGCCGGAAGCCGTCGATGCTGATCAGTATCACATATTTCGCCTGTTGGGCGATGGAGTATGTTGTGGATAACAGTAACGTACCTACGAATAATATGAGTTTTTTCATGCTGATGACCATTTTAGTTGATGAAAGGGAAAATTTCTTTTGCACGTTTGTTCTTCACCAGAATGGCATTCATGTCATACTTCATGGTTACCACGCCATTGGTTTTATCATAGGTAAAGTCGTCCATGCCCCTGTTGAGCGGGATGAAGGCAGGGATCTGAGCTTTCAGGTGCTCAGGTTTTACATTAGGGTTGTTCAGCTGTTCTGTTTGTGATACCGGGAATTTAATACCCAGGTCGGTCATGCGTCTGCCTTCTGCCATGAAGATCTCCTGGCGCAGGCGATACAGTACGTATAACAGCTGATCTTCGGTGGCGGCTGCATTCAGGTCATTATCGGTAACCATGGTGCCGGAAACCGTATATACCTTGACGTTACCTGCCTGGCGGTTCAGTATATAGTTGCTGCGCAGGGTGTCATTCTCATCAAATTTTACCTTTACGGCTGTCAGCGGGTAGTCGGTGCGGTTACCACCGTTTCTGGTTTCTTTTTTATCATCTACCATCACTACGGGCCTGTTGGCAACGATGGTGAGCAGCTGTTGCAGCGTATTACGGCTTCCTGCGAGGTTACCGGCAGCTATCTGTGTTTCTGCCAGTATCAGCCATGCTTCTTCTGCTTTGGCGATGGTAACGGGTTTCTGATCAGTTGCAGCCAGGCCGGTATGGAAATACTTGGGATCCAGGAAGTCCAGGCGGGGCAAAGGAGCAAACTCATTATTGGTGGAGGAGAAGAGATAGGTCTGCATATCATTGGGCACGTTATTCACACCATCATATTTCACCTGGCGGAGCAGTGTGTTGTTGCTCATGGCTGCGGTGGCGAATTTAGCCGCATTGGCAGCATCTCCCAGCGCATAATAGGCCCTGGCTTTGAGCAGGGTATAGGCGCCTGTTTCGGTGGCATTTTTACTGAGGGAGATGGCTTTATCCAATTGGCTGATAGCTATCTGCAGATGTTCGGCCGGAGCTACTACCGGCCCGATGTTGCTGCCAGGAAGGCCTACAAACAGCTCTCCGCTGAGGATATGGGCGAAGGCGCTGCTGAAGTATACTTCTGCGGAATCGGCGGCCGTGCTGGTCGGATCGGCTGGCAGTACCTTGTTCAATCCGTATTCAGACATCTCCCGCAGGCGTTGTACCTGTACCTGCAGGTTATTTACATCGAGATCATAATAATCGATCTGTGGGATATCAAATACCTTACTGCTGAGTGTACGATTGTTATAGTAGTTGTCTGATACCAGCTCTGAAGAAACGATAACCTGGTTCATGGTGAGCGCCAGCTGCCGGCGCAGGCCCACTACCCAGCTGCTGGCTGCATTGGGGGTGTTCAGAAAAACAGGTTCTGTAACATTCGGATTTAATACAGAGCAGCTGTCCAGTGCGAGGATACCTGATAACAGGGCTGCGGTTATATATCTTTTCATGTTTTTTTGTTTAGAAGTTTAAGCGTAAAGTGCCCAGAAACTGACGGGGAGCTGAATAGGTAGCGTAAGAGATACCTCCTGTAGTAGCGCCACCCTGGCCTTGTGCACTGCCACTGATAGTAGATTCCGGATCAAAGGAAGAGGCAGAGAAATTCAGTGGATTGATAGCAGAGAAACTTACAGTAGCCGATTTGATTACTTTATTGAACAGGGCCGGTTTCCAGTTGTAACTGCATCCGATCAGCCTGATCTTGATGTAATCTGTTTTTTCGGTGAACATATTGGTGAAGTTCAGCCAGTTGTTACGTTTGTTTTTGTCTATCTCAGCCTGTGGAACACCTTCATTGTTGGCGCCGTAATAGAAGCGGAACTGACGGTCGAAGGAGTTGGCGTAGGCGCCTTTCTGATAGTCGCCATTCATGAAGAAGTCGAATTGTTTATAGCGCAGGTTCAGCCCCAGGCTACCAAACAGATTGGGAATAGTAGTGCCCAGGTTCTGTTGGGCGGTGGTGGACTGTAATACACCATCAGCACCAAATACACCATAGTTGCCGCGCAGGAAGCCGATAGGAGAACCTTCCTGTACGATTGTTTGAATGGTACGGGCGCTGAAACCGTTGAGGTTAAAAGGTGCGCCGCCGGCTTTTTCCACATTATTATACAGGGTGTTAAGGGAAGCATTCAGCCTTAAGGTGAGATCTTTTGTATCTACCGGAATGGCGGTAATGCTGAGTTCCCATCCGCGGTTCAGTATCTTACCCACATTGTATAACTGAAATACGGATTGTCCGGAGGAAGGAGTGGGAGGTACAAAGAAGATCGCATCTTGGGTCATGGCGTTAAAATAACCGGCAGACACCAGCAGGCGGTCTTTTATGAAACCCAGGTCTACACCGGCTTCCAGCGTATGTGTTTTTTCCGGTTTCAGGTAGTCATTGCCAGGCTGGCCAAAAAATGCCGCCTGATCGTTGTTGTAACCCTGGAAGGCAATCGTCTTTTCGTTGGCAAAGGGAGTAGGCAGGTTGCCGGCGATACCAAAGCCTCCACGCAGTTTTGCGGATGTGATGATCTCTGCGATGCCGGCAAACCAGGGCTCAGCACTGGGAATATAGGAGAACCCGATTTTAGGATAGTACTGTATGCCAATGTTGCTGCCGAAGACAGGGTTACCATCACCACGGATGCCCAGGTCGAGAAACAGTTTGTTTTTAAATCCGATGTTTTCCTGCAGATAGACGCCATAGTTCACTGCTTCCAGATAAAATTCATCACTTGTTTTGGAGGTAGCATCTTTGATATTTTTTGCTCCGTCGCGGATATTGCTGCCGTTGTAGGCGATCTGCTGGTCTTCATTCCGGAAGAATTGTGTACCGGCAGTGGTAACGAATGAGAACTGTCCTGTTTTAAATTCATGCTGGCCATTCAGTTCCAGGGTGAGGCCCAGGTATTTGCGATCATTGTTGGTGATGCTGCCCTGGTCTTTTACCGGATTGCCGGTGGTAAAGGAAAGATACTGGTTGGTGGTGGTCACCTGGTTTTTTTGCACACGGTAATCGATACCGCCGGTAGCCTTAAATACCAGGTTTTTCAGTGGCCGGTATTTAAATGACTGAGAGGTCTGAAAACGGTTTACCGTGATATCATTATCCTGTAAACGTTCTGCTTCGCGTACATACGCTTTCATCTTCTCAAAATCAGCATCAGAGAGATTATCGATATCAGGGTTGAACTTAGGTCCTGTGATGGCAGAAGCGCCGCTTTCCGTAAACCATAATCCCGTATAGCCGCCCTGGTTACCATTACGGTTACGTTTGTATTTATTGTTGACATAGGTGAAGGAGGATTCATACGTCACCTTTTCACCCAGCCCAGCCCGGAAACCGGTACTGAAGTCGATTTTGCGGTTACGGTTCTGGTTAAATATTTCTGTTCCCTGGGAATTGAGATAGTTACCAGAGAAGCTGTAGCCAAAGTTGTCGGTACCGCCGTTGATGCCGATATGATGTTTCTGGTAGAAACCATTCTGCATCAGCAGTTCTTTAGTACGCTTGAAGTGCAGGAAGTCGGCTGTTGGAGTTTCCACGCCCATCTGTGTTTCAGCGTTGATGGCTGTGGTGCCTGCGCCGCCTTTTTTAGTGAAGATCTGGATCACACCGTTGGCAGCATCTGAGCCATAGAGTGTGGTAGCAGCGCCTCCATTGATGTATTCGATCTTTTCAATATTATCCATGGGAATGTCTGCAATGGCGCTGATGGCCGCACCCTGGGCACTTCCGCCACCCATTGCCGAAACGGTGTTGAGGTTGTCCATCCTTACACCGTCCACATAGATGATAGGCGTGGAATTGATAAATGCGGAGTTGATACCTCTGGTGCGGATCAGCGAAGTGGCGCCTGCCTGACCGCCGGTCATTTTGATTTGTGCATTGGGGAGGCGGGACTGCAGTAACTGGTCTAGCCGGCCTGCCGGTACATTTTCGATATCACGGGCGCCAATGCTCACAATGTTGGAGGATAAACGACGACGCGCAATGTCAACACCCTGGCCTGTTACCACCACTTCGTCGAGGCCCAGCCTGTCTTCTTCCAGTGCAATCTGTAAACCACTACAGTTTTCTTTTCTCAGCTGGATTTCTTTCTTCTTAAAACCCAGAAAATATACTACCAGTGTAACTTCGTCTTTGTTCGCCGGAAATCCCAGCGAGAAGCGGCCGTCCACATCCGTTAAGGTACCGGAAGAACTGCCCTTGATGCTGATGCTGACACCTGGTAATACTTCTTTGGTTTTGTTGTCGGTCACCCGGCCACTGATCTTCACTGATTGCTGCTGACCGTAGGACTGGAGCAACAGATATTTGTCATTTACCTGCACTACATTAACCGGGAAAGAGCTTAACAGTTCCCTTAACACGACGGCTACTGTTTTGCCGGAAGCGGTGTAGCTGACCTTGCTTTCAGCAGGGATCGTACTGAGATCATATCCGATAGTAAGCGATGATTGTTGTTCTATCATCTGCAAAACTTTTTTCATCGGTAATTCCCTGGCATTGATGTCCACCCTGATTTTTTCCATCGACTGTCCTTCTATATGAGTAGCGGAGGCGATAGAAGTGGAAAGGACTGCGAAAAAGAGTGTTAGTCTCATTTTTAAGGAAAAAAGAGTTTTGACCGGTCTGATGCAACCGGCATAAAAATTTCTCATTTTTGTAGTGTTTTTAATGTTAGTCGTTAAAAAATACTGTGCCTTTCCGGGGCACGGGATCTAACCGGAGGTGTTGGTAGCACTTCCGGTTTCTTTTTTCTGATTACTGTTTACGGTGCATAAGTTTTACTGTAAATAATGATTTGTCCATTTTCATTTTTATAGGTGATGCCGGTAAGACCGGACAATACGGCGAGGATATCCTGTATATTTTCCTGCTGAAAGCTGATATTGTAATGGGCTGTATCCGCAGGGGTGGTATGTAATTGTATGCCGACAGGGTATTGCCGTTGCAGGTCGGCTACCATTGCGGTCAGCGTATAGCCGTTAAAGTCGAGGACTTTCTGCTGCCATTGTCCTATGCGGCCGGTATCTTCCCTGCCTTTCCTGGCATTGCCCTGGAGGGTACTGTACTGCAGTGTTTCATGGCTTCCCAGCAGAAAATGCTGTTCCTCTTTTCCTTGTATATCCACCTGTACCTTACCACTGGCAACTGCTACTTTTGCATTTTCTTCTCCCGGATAGGCACGGATATTAAAGGAGGTACCCAGAACGGTGGTGGTCAGCTGGCCATGATGTACCCTGAAAGGACATGTGGGATTGGGCTTTATATCAAAGAATGCCTCTCCTTCAAGTTCGATGTTCCTTTCCCTGTTGCCAAAGCTGGCTGCAATCCGCAGGGTACTGCCAGCGTTCATTGTGACGATGCTGCTGTCTGGCAGGACTATCCGCCTGGTAGCACCGATACCGGAATATATCACAGTGGGCGCTGCCATGGAGTTATAGCGGGAATACAGCCATCCGCCAAGGCTCGCGACTAATAGTACCGCTGCTGCATAGCGGAACCACTTCCGGCTAATTCCCTGTTTTGCAGGTATTGTTTGCCTGATGATATTATGTAATATGGATTGTTTGAGTATAGTCCTTTCTTCCGGTGATAAAACCGACTGTTCGGGGTCCTGCAGGGTACTGTACCAGTACGCTATTTTCTCCGTTTCTTCCGGAGTGGCTGTCCCCTGCAGGAAACGTTTCAGCAGTGCTTTAACGCCGTTGTTATGCTGGTGTTGATGTTCCATACAGCGATAATCTCTCCGGACAGCTACAAGTACCGCTAATCTATGTTACGGAATTATTAAGTTGTTGTAAGAGGGGAGTGCAAGCACCAACATCAGCGTTCCCAGGTAATGCTCATTTTCGTGCAGGCGTGCACGGAGGATACGAAGGGCCGTTGTAATATTGTTTTTTACAGTCTGCTCAGAGAGCGACATTTTCAGGGCAATATCCTTCAGGCTCAGATTGCCTTCCCGGCTAAGCAGATAGGGCATTTTAAGACGATCCGGCAGCTGGTCTACTTCCTGTCGGATATGAAGCTCCAGTTCCTTCAGATATAGCTGTGCTTCGGAGTTATTCTCCATTTGCCGGTCTGCTACCGCTTCCAGCAGGATATCGTTGTAAACAGTAATACCTGGCCTCGAAAAATAATCAATAATAGCATACCGGGCAGCCTGATAAAGATAGGCCGTGAGACGGCCATTTTCTCCGATGTGAAGACGCTCCCGGTTATTCCAGCAGCTGATAAAGATATCCTGTACAATGTCCTGGGCATCCACACCCTGCCTGATCCGGGATTTCGTATAGGTGTAAATCTCTTCCCAGTAACGATTGACAAAGGCGGTGAAAGCAGCGTGATTTCCCTTCTGAATCAATAACAACAACCGATGGTCCGTTAGCTTTTCCATATCCGGGAACAAACATAGAGAGCAGATGTGAACTCAATATTAAGTCTTCGGGACAAGTATTTTAAATAACGGATGTAAATAAAAAAGCAGGCAGTTTACTGCCTGCTTTTTAGTACTATATACCCAGTTTCTCCATCAGTCCATCACTCAATTCCCCTTTCTCTCTGAGTTTTAGTTTAGTGATTTTATCTACCACCTTTTGAAATTCCTTTTGCCGGGCCGGATCGAAGGACATAGCTTTATGCCACAGCAGTACCTGTGTTTCATAAAACGGATTTAATACACTCTTCTCTTCGATGGGCGCGGTCGTTTTCATGGTTACTTTAATATGTTTGATGCCTTCCATGACGGTGTCCAGGCTGGTGGCTGTTTCGTAGTAATGATAAGCCAGATTGTTGTGTGCATTGCGCAGTGCAGCACGTACAGGGTTGAATTCTTCCAGATAATCCCATAGCGTGACCTTTTCCAGCTCAGTGATGATCTTTCTACATAATGTCAGGGATGCATCTTTCATACCGGCTTCGTATAGTGCATACCGTTGGTGGTCCCAGACATACGCCCATAGCCCTATTTCCGTGCACTGACTGTCCTGCAGCAATTTTTCCGTTTGAGCTAAAAGTTCAATAGCCTGTGTGTAATCCTTGTTACCAATCAGTAGCGTTACTTCCCGCATCTGACTATCAAATTCATCCTTGCTGAAAGGGTGTCCGCCGGCAACGGGTATCAGTTGGAAATCGCTGTAGGGGAAAGTCAGCCAGTCTGTTTTTTCAATCATATCTGTTTTAGCGAGGTCCTGTGCTTTGGTCCAGTACTCTTTGGCGGCTGCTGTATCGCCCTCCAGGAAATAACTCCAGCCGATATAATAAAGTGCCTGATGTTTGTAGCAGGAGTAGGCCTCTTTTACTGTTTCTACTTCCATTAATTTTTCCCGGGCATCGTTGTACTTTTTATCGATGATAAGTCCGAGGCCCCAGTAGAGAAGCCGGAAGTCCTGATCATCACTGTTCCGCTGGTTTTTACAGAGCGTTTCAAAAACGGTGGTATAATGTTCATAAGGAACATATTTGTACAGCCAGTTTCCCCGCTGAACTGCCCGGATACAGCGCTGTACACTACGCAGCGGGATGGGGACAAATTTAATGTTCTCTGTGTCCCTGCTGAGGGCGAGGTCACACACTTTTTCCGTCCGCAGCTCCAGGGGTACATATTCCAGTGCAGTGCCATAATCCAGTGAGCAGGCGGTTTCACACATCTGTGCGGTGACGAACTGTTTGGGGACAAACTGAAAATCGTAGGAATTCCGTTGTACAGCGATATCACAGATCTTTTGTGTCAGGTATTGATGAGGTACGGTATAGATACGTTCGCAGGATTCCTGGGTATTGGCGGTAATGGCTTTAATGATAAAGTCTTCGTCCCAGAAGCAGGCCCATACCTTTTCAAAGGTGTCGTAATCGAATTCCCGGATATCCGGATCAGTGACCTTGATACGCTGGTCCCAGCCGTATGTTTTTACGTTTTGCTCAAATTCGGGCAGGTGTCCGAGGTGTTTTTTGAAGTATTGATAACTATGCTGATTTATCCGGGCAGGATTGATATGAAGGAAAGCGCTGATGCCATATTTCCGGACTTGCTGGCCCATCCACTCAACGTCTGAGGAGGAGCCATAGCGCCATCTTTGCCGGTCATATTGTTCTGTGATAAATGGCCATTCAGGGTCCTGGCCGTATTTGGCGGCAGCATATTCATATACTTCCTTATCCACCAATTTGACCGGGATATTTTTTATCACATGAATGCCGAGGTCGATGGCGGATTTTATGTATCCGGTGGTGTGATACCTGGAAGGCAGTTCCTTACAAGGATAGTTCCGAAGGCCGCCACCGGCAATGAGTGCAATGTTCATACGCTCATCCCGGAACGCTTCCGGTACATGATTGTAGTTGTACTGATTAATACTTACCGCGCGGAAACAAAATTCATAAGTGATCAGTTCAGCTGGTACATAAGAGAGGTCAATTTGCTGTATAGATGCCTCAAAAACGGGCATGGTCAGCAAATGAGCGGGAATATTTTTATAATGACATTTTGCTTCGCGGTCCATGGCCAACATCACTATTTCCTGCGTGATCAGTTCCTGATCAAAAGATTCAAGTATGTTACCATTTACATCATATTCCCCGTTGGTCTGATGGCGCAGTAAAGCCAGCAGCATGTCCTGTGTTCTGTATTGTGCCGGGATGGTCACAATTTTGGCAGAGATCCAGTAGTCGGGGAACTGGCCTGTTCTTGTATAGAGGTCGGGACCGTATTGGGAAAGTGCGGTAGCCAGAAACTCGTCCCAATAAGCCTGGTCCTTTACTTTGGGGCTGGCCTGTTTGGTGTCCCAGTTTACAGTAACCGGCTCGCCGTATATGTAGGTGAGGTCGGTGTGTTGTGTATAAGGTTTTGCTTTAGAATTTTTGCTGACAGCTGCTTTGTAGTAGACGTCGGCTTGTTCCTGGTCACCCTGAAGATAGTAGGCCAGTCCCAGCAACCAGTTGTTGCTAAAGATATCATGGATGCCGATTGATTTTTCAAGATAATTTTTTGCTTCGTCGAGCCGGTTTTGAAGAATCAGTGCCTCGCCGATTACCCGCATGGGGAAATAGGCTGATGCATGCTTCTGTATGGCCATTTCCGCCCATTCGATGGCTTTGTCATATTCGCCTATACGAACGGCGCACAGCGCAGCTTTTTCCATACAGCTGTATTCGTATTGCATTTTTTCCGGCGTGTAGGCGATACCTTTAGCGTAATAGGTCATTGCCTGTGCATAAGCTTGCTGTTTTAAAAGGCATTCACCTGCATAGTAATACGGCCAGTAATAGCCAGGAGACAGCGTTATGGCCTTTTTAAAACAGGTATAGGCACCGGCAAGGTCTTCTTCATTTTTCAGGCGAAGACCCTGGGGGACAAGCTGAATACCTTCCAGTGTGACACCTTCTGCCAGTATGGGCTTGTTGTTGCGGAGTGCCTCATACATAGCGGAGATATCAATACTGAGCGTGTCGTGGTACCGCTCTTCGATCCTATAATAAAAAGCCGGCTGGAAGGCGTATGCAAAATCATGCCAGGGAAGGAAGGCATTATCCGTTTCATAGGCTGATAACCGCTCTTCTTCATACAGGGCAGTAATCAGCGTATGTGGCGCAAAGTCAAAGCAGTCCAGGCTATAGAACCATGAAAAAAAGTATGGAGCATTGATTTTGCGATGGGGCAAAGTATTGAGTGCTTCGTCGTCCTGAGCCCATGCGGTGGCAATGTAACGGATGTTTTCTTCTCCACACGTTTTTTGAAAATAACCCAGGCTCAGACAATCAGCGGTAGTATTGCCTGTTACATAATAAGGCGTACTCTCACCATATCGGTCGGGTATTCTCCCGTTGATGGTCATATCCCCGTTTACTACCAGGAGGTGGAAATAGGTGTGTGGAATGTCCAGGTCGCCATTGATGACCAGGTCACCATCACAGAAATAAATCTTCCGGTCATCTTCAAAATATTCTTCTTCACTCTCATACTCTTCTATAGTATAGTTATTACCTTCATTTTCCACCTCCCAGTAATCAAATAAATTATCCACACCAAGCCGTTCCAAAACCTCCCGGTAGGAAAGCTTCTGCAGGCGGTGCTTTTGAAGGAAAGTGGCTGTTTCGTTTTCTTCATCTGCGGCCTCCTGCTGTTCTGCCATTGCCGCTGCTTTCTCCTGGTCAGCTTTTACAGCGTCCAGATGCTGAATAGCATACGTCTGTTTATCCTTGAGCGCCATTACCGGTGCCAGGATCCAGTGTATATCAAAAGGCAATGCATTTAAGAATCTGATACTGCCCATGGAACCATCTGCAGCGCAATAGAAACATTCCACAAAATTGAGACCTTCTATGCATTCATTCATCATACCATATACCAGAAAACATTGGTTCAGATATTCTTTTTCTTCTTCAAAAGGTCGGACTGTTTTAGGTTTGAGCAGTGTCTCCAGAAAATCATACAATCCGAAACGGATCATTTTATAATTGACCATATAAGGCCTGGAGGGGAAGAAGAGTTGTATGTTCTGGTAGAAGTTGGGTGGCACAGGAGAGGGATTGTTGTACAGGATGCTGCCATGTTTCCGCCAGAAGGCCATCAGCGTTGATGGTAGCGGGAAGCCTGTTTCTTCTTCTACATTCTCTAGCTCATAGTTGGTGATCATTTGGGAGGAAATGCCTTCTGCAGTGAGCAGGGAGGTGGTTACATCCATTAATGACGCGGTAGGCTGCAGGTATGCAGGCGGTATTTCCGGATGCGCTGGCGCCTGGTTTTCTCCTGCTTTGATAAATGCTGACAGGGACGCCTTGGCTGACAACAGCGGTGCGAATGCTTGTATAAAGTCTTCGTCGGTAACATCACTTAGCGACTGAGGGGTATGAATATTATATACCTGGCCAAGCGGATCGACAACGATGTACCATCTTTCTTCGTCTTTGACAATTAATCCAAGTAACCAGCAACATTGGGATAAAAAGTCTTTTTCCTGTTCCAGCCATATACTTTCGCGATTATAGATATTCAGGAATAGGTCCAGCATTGCGTAAAGGGTGTTGGCATTGGGCCCTTCAGTGTTATAAGCATAAATGGCACAGGTGATATCATCTTTGTCAAAATAGAAAAATCCTTTTTTGAGCCAGAAGTCACGGAATGCTGTAGGCATGCTGAAACCGGCTGTGGATTCCATTTGTCCGATATGCTCTTCAGAAACCGGGTATATTTCTACTTTTTCGGGCCAGTGTGTTTCGAGGTATGCGGCCAGTGATAGGATATTGTTGTACAGCTGTGCCGGTGGGGGAAAGGTTCCCGGAGCTATGGCCTCATTTTCGGAATGTGTTGTTTCAGCCAGTTCGGTATAACCTTTTTTTGTTTTTTCGGTGATGAGTTTTTCAGCGGCTTTATTGCATTCTTCTGCCGAGGAAAATGTTTTGGTCTGGCTTTGGCCCTGGGTGCCTGTTTTACCAAAAGTGACGGTCAGTTCCGTTTCCTTTATTTCGATGTCCCAAAACTTGTTTGATTTTTCATCCTGGTAGATAAATCTCTTTTTCATTGCGGTAGTTTATTTCCTGTGTTGTGGCGCAGTTCCCTGACCAACAACTTTTAGGGATAAGTGGGGAAGTTGAACTGTATAATCCGGGTTTTAAAAACGCAACTAAGATAGGGTAAATGTTTGTTTCTTTTATTTAGTTTCCGCTGTTGCTATGATATTATACTTGTGGGGTGCAATACTGCCGCCGGTTTTCTCGAGGGTAATCCAGAAGAGGTCTGCGTGGGGGATATTAATTAACTTCTGGAAGCTGTTATCTACTTTCATCAGGCCGGCATTGACGGGTTTGTTATCAACAACGGCCCATACCTGGAATTGAAGTTGATTTGGAGGAGTGGGCAGGTAATCGGCGAGGGCGTATAAGGCGCCGGTATGTTTGTTCCAGAAGAGTGTGATGGAGCAGTTTTGATCGCTGGTGCTGCTTTTTAGCTGGATCATGCTTACATCCGGATTGGCCGCCAGTTGTTGATAGAGCGCACGGTTGTGTATTTCATTTTTTTGTGAAAGTGATTTGTATTTGATGGCCAAAATAATTGCGCTGGACAAAAAGGCAAAACAAAGAATGATAATGGAGACTGCCGCGATTCTCCAGTAGTGGTGTATTGTAACGTAATTTGAAGAAGGAGCAGGGTCTATCGAAAAATAGTGGGATATATCACTATCCGTGTGGGCTTGAGTAATAATAGTGAGTACTTTGTCTTTTAATCCTGCAGGGGGAGCAACAGCATACGTGGCAACAAAGTTTTCAACCTCATGCTGCAATTGTATAATAGCAGCATTCACCTCCGGATACAGCAATCTTAGCTGTTCTACTTCCGATCTTACTTCGGGAGTCGCCAGCCCAAAAACGTAGCTTTCCAGTGCGCCGCTTGATATGTATGCTTGTATATTCAAGGGTCTGTGATCATTTTTGCTAATCTTTTCAGGGCTATGCGAAGCCTTGTTTTAACAGTGCCTAAAGGGATGTTCAGTCTGCGTCCGATTTCTTCCTGGGTATATCCCTGAAAATAGGCTAATTCTATCAATACACTATGGTCATCTTTTAGCTGGCTGGCCAGCTTACGGAGGCCTGTATCTTCCTGGGCAGCCGGTGCGGGAAGCTGCAGGTGGTCGTCACTCAGTGGCTCGTTTATGCTGCGGTTGCGGAAGGCTTTACTGCGCATCACATCCAGGGCGGTGTTTCGGGCTATGTGGTGCATCCAGGTAAACCAGGTTCCTTTTTTAGGATCATATTGATCCATGTTTTTCCATATTTTCAAAAAAGTATCCTGTAAGACTTCCTCTGCGAGATGTTTATCATCTATCAGACTTAATATCACTCCATATATAGCGCCTGAATAATCATCGTAAAGGCGCTGGAATACTACTTCTTTCTCCTGCAGCTGCGGGGAAACAAGAGTTGTATTTTGATATATG
Source organism: Chitinophaga flava (assembly GCF_003308995.1). Taxonomy (NCBI): domain Bacteria; kingdom Pseudomonadati; phylum Bacteroidota; class Chitinophagia; order Chitinophagales; family Chitinophagaceae; genus Chitinophaga; species Chitinophaga flava. The sequence goes on from NZ_QFFJ01000002.1 coordinate 43,122, forward strand.
CGTAGTGATTTCAAATATAATCGGAATAGTAATCATGTTTTATTCTTCAATCCAGAGCATGCGACCGTCTGATAGTGTATAACAGCTGCCGGGGGCTTTTCGTTGGGAGGATATCGTACCGGGAGGAAATGATGTTCTCTTTCCTGCCTTTGATACCGTTGTCCATATCTTTCCCTGCCTGCCCTGCCATAGCTGGCCCTGGGAGTCTAGCCACCAGGATGCATCATTTTCGTTAGGCTGTTCTTTTGCAGCATCCGGATTGCTATGGTTGTTTATCATTGCGTTTAGCGCCAGACTCCATATGGTGAATGTTATGATTGGCTTTTTCATTTTGTGGAAACTTGTATTGAATAATAGCAGATGTGCTACACTGTTAGATACGGGATGTTGAGTCTAAAAAGTTTGGGGGTAGAAATTTTTTTTACAACTTGCGATACGTGGATTATCAAAATGATTCATTTATTTAAAAAAGAAGCTAATACAGTGTCATATGGGAAAACAATTGTTAACAACCGCTTTGGTAATGATCTCCCTCCTGATGTGGAGTGCTTCCGCCGCCGTGGCTCAAAAGCAGAAGAATGCAGACGCGACTATTCCGCGGCAACTGGCACCGTTCATCCCTAAGGGATATCTTATTCTTGATACTACCAGCGGTGATTTAAATCTGGATCCCTACCCGGATATGATTATGGTACTGTATAAACCAGGAGAGGATTCTACTTCTGATGTAGTGGAACATCCTGAAAAAAGACCGCTGCTGATATTGCTGGGGCAACCGGATCATTCCTATAAACTGGCTGCCCGCAATGATAACGTTGTGTATTGTGTGGACTGCGGCGGTATTATGGGAGATCCCTTTGAATCGGTGGTGATCAAAAACGGTTATTTTTCCGTTGAACACTATGGTGGCAGCGCTTGGAGATGGACGCGTATTATCACCTTCAAATATTCGCCAACAGACAAATACTGGTACCTGCATAAAGACGGTGGTGATAGTTTTCATGCCTCCGAGCCAGACAAGGTGACTTCTAAAGTTCGTACCAGCAAGGATTTTGGGAAGGTGCCATTCAATAAATTTGATATCTACAAAAAAGATTAAAAGCGCAATAGATATATTATAGAAGTGCTACATGTAACCCCTTTAAAGCGCTTTTATAATTTTTTAAAAAATGTTATGAACGGCGATGCCCGTCCGTAGCTTGTTTCCCGCTATTTTTTCTCCGTAAAACCAGAAAGCTGTCTAACAAAAAACGATTTAGTTGTTACTTTTCTATAGCTTTGCGCCCTTATAGTTAAAAAAAAGTTAAACGTAAAATCATTTTGCTTGTAAAGGCATTGCCTGTGTCCTGACTGAAGTAGACCGCACCAATACTTTGTAGCAAACCTTGTTCGTCCTTTGTAGCCCAGCCCTTGCTGGGCTTAGCTGTGGCGTATCATCACCTCAGTTTTCCGCGGCAATGGGCTGGATGATTGTTTCCCGGAAGTATTTACAATACATCTTAACAACTCCTATCTATGCACGCAAGTTACAGGAAACTGTTATGGTTACTCCCATGTGTAGCCCTTTCGGCACAATGTTTTACATCCACTGATGTAATAGCCCAATCAAAGAAGAAAGGCGGATGGCTTTTCGGGAAAAAGAAAACCCCTGTGGTAGTAGCTGATACGACCGCTAAAAAGAAACCCGATACCAAAGGACTGAAGCCTTATAAAGAAGTGATCCCGGCAGATGCTATCTCCAGTGAGGGCCTGTTTAAGGTACACCGTGTGAAAACAGACTACTTCTTCGAAATCCCGCTGAACCTGCTCGGCCGGGAGTTGCTCGTAGTCAACAAACTCTCCAAAGTACCGGAACAACTCAATGAAGCCGGTGTCAATAAAGGAATGAATTATGCTAACATGGTCATCGCTTTTGAAAGAGATACCTTGTTGAATAAGATCTTCCTGCGTAAACACAACCCATTCCTCGAAGTACCTGCCGACAACGCCATCGCGCAGTCTGTAGCAGACAACTTCGCTGCCTCCCTGATAGACCAGTTTAAAATAGAAGCCTATAACAAAGACACCACTGCATTCGTGATCAACGTGTCCAAACTGTTTGACGGCTCCAACAGCAGCATCAACAACGTCTTTGAATCACTCGGCCTGCCAGGCTCTCCGATTAAAGACCTGTCCCGCATCCGTGGTATCAAACCCTTCCAGGACAATGTGGTGGCCAAGTCTGAGCTGACATCCAAAATCACCGGTGTGGAAGTATCTATTGAAACCACTACCAATCTGGTACTGCTCAGCGATCAGCCAATGAAAGCCCGCTTCGCCGACAGAAGGGTAGGGCTCTTTACTACGCCCAGATGGTATTTCAGCGATGCTCAGCACAAACTGGAGCAGAGAGAGCTGATCACCCGCTGGCGTCTGGAACCCAAGCCGGAAGATATGCAGCGTTATAAGAACGGTGAACTGGTAGAACCTAAGAAACCGATCGTATATTATATCGATGCCAGCACCCCTGCACAGTGGCGTTCTTATATCAAAGCCGGTATTGAAGACTGGCAGAAAGCCTTTGAGGCAGCCGGTTTCAAAAACGCGATCATCGCTAAAGACGCACCTGTCAACGATCCCGATTTTGATGCAGACGATGCCCGTTATTCTGTAGTGACCTACGCCGCCTCCGCCAAAGCCAACGCTATGGGGCCTTCTGTGATAGATCCCCGCAGCGGTGAGATACTGGAAGCAGATATCATCTGGTGGCATAACGTGATGAGCACCCTGCACTCCTGGGTACGTATCCAGACAGGTGCCATCGATCCCCGTGCCCGTGGCAACCACTTCAGCGATTCCCTGATGGGACACGCTATCCGTTTTGTATCTAGCCACGAAGTAGGCCATACGCTCGGTCTTCAGCATAATATGGGCAGCAGCTTCGCCTTCGATGTAGACTCACTGCGCTCTCCGGAGTTCACCTCCCGTATGGGTGGTACCGCGCCTTCCATCATGGACTACGCCCGTTTTAACTACGTGGCACAGCCGGGAGATAACGTAACCCAGATCACACCTGCCATTGGCGTATACGATAAATTCGCAATCGGATGGGCTTACCGCTATACCGGTAAAAATCCGCATGATGAGCTGGCTGAACTGAACCAACAGTTAAGGGCACACGAAAATGATCCGCTCTATGCTTTTGGTGAACAACAGGATATCAGAGATGCTATCGATCCCCGCAGCCAGATAGAAGACCTGGGCAACGATGCTGTGAAAGCCAGCCATTATGGCTTGCAGAACCTGAAACGCATCGTTCCGCAGATTCTCAGCTGGACCCGTGAAGAAGGTAGTTCTTATGACGAAGCTGGTAAAATGCTCAACAGCGCCATCGGCCAGTGGAATCAATACGGTTATCACGTAATGGCCAGCGTAGGTGGTGTTTATGTTACCCCTACTGTATATGGTCAGAAACAGAACAGCTACGTACATGTGCCTAAAAAGAAACAACAGGATGCGGTAAAATACCTGTTGGAAGAAGTGTTTAACACACCAGCCTGGCTCTTTAAAAATGAAATCTATGCCAAAAGTTATCCTATCAAGGAGAGCCCGATTGGTAATATAGAATACGGTGCACTCGTATATGCCAAAGGCTTACAATCCTTTTTCTATTACGACCTGCTCCGCGATGAGCGCCTGTCCCGCATGATGGAAAATGAAGCAGCCAACGGCCGCGATGCCTATACGGTTTCTGACCTGCTGTCTGATCTGCACAACGGCATCTTCGCCAAAACCATCAAAGGCCAGACCCTGGACATCTTTGAACGTAACAGCCAGAAAGGTTTTGTAGATGCACTGATTGTTAGCATCGACAAATCCGTTGCCCGCCCTGACGCTAAAAAATTCCAGGACGATTTTGCTTTTAACGGTGCCGACGGATTCTGTTCTTTCTCTCTGCAGCCGCAAAAAGAGGCTGAACGTGCTTCCCGTAACCTGAACTATTTCTCCATTCATCGTGTATCTGACGCCGTTAGTGCCAAACGTGGAGAAATGACAAGACTGATACAGTTACTGAACAGCCGTAAAAATGGTGGAGACAGGGCCACTGCTGATCATTACAATGACCTGATCATTCGTATGCAGCAGGCGCTGAACAACAAATAAAATCAATCAATCAAACCAATAAATCTGTACATCAGTCAACAAATGAAAAAAAGTCAATTGTGGATGAAGATATGCTGCCTGCTGCTGGTTGTCAGCCTTTCTCCCTGGTGGGCCCAGGCACAAACCAGCCCGCGCATCATTAAGGGGAAAGTAGTGGACGCCACTTCCGGTGAAGCATTACCAGGCGTGTCTGTATACGCCAGCAATAAAACCATCGGTACTACTACTGGTTCGGAAAACATTATCGAAAATATCAGCATCGGCGCTATCACCGATGAAAAGGGCGATTTCTCCCTGAAACTGCCGGATTCACTTTCCGTAAAACAGCTGACCATTGGTTTCATGGGTTATGAAACCAAACTGCTGGCACTCACTGCCAGCAACCATTACAAGGTGGCGCTGTCATCCGCCGGCAAAAACCTGAACGAATTTGTGTTCACCGGTTATCAGACTATCAAAAAGAATAAGTCTACCGGCGCTATCGATAAGATCAGCATGGACAAAATAGAGGTAGCAGGCGTAATGAGCGTAGAGCAGATGCTGCAGGGACAGCTGTCCGGCGTGGCAATCACTCCGCAGTCCGGTGCTCCCGGCCAGGCCGCCAAGATCCGTATCCGTGGTACATCTTCTCTGCAAGGTACGCAGGACCCGCTGTGGGTAATTGACGGGCTGCCCATTGAAGGTACCAATCTGCCTACCGCAGACGATGCCAAATCCATCGATCAGCTGTACACTTCTTCTATCGCGGGTTACAGCCCCTCCGATATCGAAAGCATCACTGTGCTGAAAGATGCTGCCGCTACCGCTATCTATGGTGCGCGTGCTGCCAACGGTGTGATTGTCATCACCACCAAATCCGGTAAAAAAAATGAGCGGATATCTGTAAACTACCGCAATAACTTCACCTTTACACAGAAGCCGGACCTGGGCCGTCTTAACCTGATGAACAGCGACCAGAAAGTAAACCTGGAACTGGACCTGTTTACTTCTGATTTTTCTTTCGGTGCCAACAATGGTGAAGTATCCCGTATTCTCCGTAAGTATAATGTTACTGCGGATGATCTTTCCACCAAAGGGTTGGATGGCATCAATGCTGCAGCCCGCAATGAAATCAATGCTCTCAGAGGTATTCATACCAACTGGAACGATCTTATTTATCGCAACGCCTTTACCCAGGAGCACACGATAAGTGTTTCCGGTGGCGGCGATAGATCTGCTTATTACTTCAGCGGCGGTTATTATGACGAAAAAGGTGCAGCCATCGGTACCGGCGCCAATCGTTATAACATCACCCTGAAAACAGACTACGACCTGACAGACAAACTGAAGTTCTCTGCCGGCATCTTTGCCAATCAGCGTAACCAGAACTCCTTCTATAGCAACCGCGCCGGTAATACCAACCCGGTACAGTATTCCCGTCTGGCCAACCCGTATACGCCTGTATACGACGACAAAGGCAACTATGTGTACGACAGAAACATTGGCGGAGATAAGAATATCGTGGACTTCAACCTGCTGGAAGAACGTAAAAATACCAGCAATACCCTCAAAGCCCAGTCTGTAAATACCAACTTCAAACTGGACTATGAAGTGATCCCCCGCCTGCACATCAGCTCACAGCTGGGTATTCAGTCTGAGATCACTACCGGCGAACAGATCGCCCTCGGAAACACTTACCTGATGAGATTGTTGTCTGATCAGAACATGCGTTTTGATCCGGCTACCGGCACACAAAGAACCATTATCCCTAAAGGCGGTATGATTAACAACAATAACCGCAATATGCAGCAGTATACGCTGAAAACAATGGCGGAATACAGTTTTAATCTGCATAAATACCATGAGTTTAATTTCATGGTGGGTAATGAGGTGAGAAGAGTGAAGGATAAATATAACGCTACCACCGGCTATGGCTTTGATCCTAAAACACTGACCAGCATTCCGATCAAATTCCAGAATGATAACGATATCAAAGATCTGTATGGTAACAAAAACACCTATGCGGAAAATGCATTCGTATCTTTCTTCGGTACCGGTAGTTATACTTACCACAACCGCTATACTTTAGGTGGTAGCATCCGTTTTGATGGATCCGACCTGTTTGGTGTAGATCCCAAATACAAATACCTGCCTTTATGGTCTGTGAGCGGATTATGGCGTGTGATGGAAGAACCTTTCATGCAGAACGTACGTTTCATTAATACGCTGAATGTGCGTGCCTCTTATGGTTTACAGGGTAACGTGGATAAAAACACTTCTCCTTTCGTAATGGGTACTTACTACAACGCACCTATTTTACCAGGAGACCCGCTCCAGGTAATCACGGTGACATCTCCGCCCAATGCCAAGCTGAGATGGGAAAAAACCATCAACAAAAACATCGGTATCGATATCAGCATCCTGAAAAGCAGAGTAAACATCACTGCTGATTATTATGACCGTCATGGTAAAGACCTGATCAACGTATATGCCTTGCCGTTGGAAACCGGTTTCCAGAATATGGCGGTCAACTGGGCAGAAATGCGTAACAGTGGTGTGGAGCTGAGCATCAGCACCCGCAACATCATCCGCAAGGATTTCCGCTGGTCAACAGACTTTAACTTCTCCTACAATAAAAACAAAGTACTGCGCGAAACCCTGCAGGACAATTCGTACTTCCCTTCCAGAGAAGGCAATCCTACCGGAACCATCTGGGGTATTGATTATGCCGGTCTGAATGAGCATGGTATGATCATGGTGAACCATGATGGTAAAACCCAGACATTGTCTGACTTGCTGCAACTGAAAGATGATTTTGCCGGAGATCCTGACCTGGGCGGTTTATTCCCGTACTCCGAGCTGACCAACGATCAGCAGCGTGCACTGTTCCGCAACATGGGCTCTATCGATCCGCTTTATACTGGTGGTCTGAACAACAACTTCTCCTACAAAAGGTTTGACCTGTCTATAGGCCTGTTGTTCAACCTGGGTCAGAAAGCGAAAATACAGCCTCCATACAATCCGTTCTTCTATGACCGTGCTACCAATGTGTCTTCCGCTATTCTGGACCGCTGGACACCATCCAACCCTAACGGCCAGTACCCCGGACTGTTTGGTGACGGACCACAGACCAGCGAAGAAATGAGGTTGCTCGGACATTGGCTGCAGGACAAATACTACCAGTATACAGCACTGGGATTATGGGTAAAGGATGCGGGTTATGTGCGTGTACGTAACATCACGCTGGGCTACCGTCTGCCGGAAAATATCTGCGACCGTATCCGTCTGAAAGGACTGAAGGTGACTGCTGAAGCCCGCAACCCATTTGTGTTCTCCCGTAACTACGATGGCTATATGGACCCGGAAACCATGGGCAACATCTATGCACAGCCTATTCCTAAAACATATACCATCGGCCTGAATGCCACTTTCTAAAAATTGTGATCAATGCGTAAAGTAATATATACCGCCGGACTGTTGGCTGCGCTGACTGCCTTCTCTTCCTGCAAAAAATACCTGGACATTGTGCCGGTAGGGAAAGTGATCCCTACCACGGTAGAAGACTTCCGTAAAGAGCTGGATGCCGCCTACGTCATCGCCAGCGGCTTCGATAGAGGGTTGTCCTCTTACCGCGGCGATGAAATAAAAATCAATGAAACCCGTAGCGGTGATGTAAACCAGCTCCAGCCTAATTATTTCTGGGATGAGAACAATGGTACCAATATCGCCACCTATGACTGGAGAGGCAAGTATCAGCAGATATTTTATGCCAACCATATCATTGAAGCTGCACCTGGTGCCCTGGAAGGCACACAGGAGCAGAAAAACCAATTGATAGGAGAAGCTTACCTGCTGCGTGCACACACGCACTTTACCCTGGTAAATCTCTATGGTAAGCCTTACAATGAAGCTACCGCAGCTTCTGATAAGGCAGTACCGGTAATTACCAAAGTAGACCTGGAAAAAACCAGTCCCCGTAACACGGTAAAAGAAGCATACAATCAGATAAATGCCGACCTGGAAGCAGGTCTGGCGCTGGTAAATGTAGACCAGTATGAAACAGCTACCTCATTCAGGTTTACTAAACTGTCGGGTCTGGCCCTGTCAGCAAGAGTGTACCTGTATACTCACCAGTGGAACAAAGCCCTGGATGCGGCAAAAGCTGTGCTGGATAAAAAGTCTGCCCTGGTGGATTTTAACAAGACCAACACCCAGCCTACTCTCTACAATTCTGTAGAAACTCTTCAGGCTTTTGAACAGCCCTATAACTCTGTTTCTGCGGGAACTGCTCTGGTATCAGATAAATTGTTTGCTTCGTACAATACAACCGGTGATCTGCGCCTGAAAATATTCTACGGTAAAGACAGCAAAAACAATAATACCGTTCTCAAGACAGCTAACAGCAACAGCTACCGCCAGTCTTTCCGCGTAGCTGAAATGTACCTGATAGCAGCAGAAGCAGCGGCACAGCTGAACCAGCCCGAACAGGCCCGTAACTACCTGAACCAGCTGAAACAATACCGCCTCACACCTGATTTTTACCAGGCAGAAGTAACCAGGCTGGCATCCCTCAGCGGTAATGCCCTCCTGCAGGAGATCTACGATGAAAGATTCCGTGAGCTCTCTTTTGAAGGCCACCGCTGGTTTGACCTGAGAAGAACTACCCAGCCACAGATTGTGCATACTATAAAAAGTAAAACAGTCACTTTGCAGGCTGGCGATCCAAGATATACTATCCGGATACCAACAGATGCTGTAGCCAACAATCCGCTGCTGGCGGAATAACGGTAAAGCATATCTGTAAATAATGACAGCCTTCGGTAATGTACCGGAGGCTGTTGTATTTTGGGTATATTTGTTTTACTTATGTTATTCCGTTTTCCTCCAATAGACGCACCTGTTGCGGATTCTACTTATCTAACCTTCCATGGTGAAACCTTTGCCAAACTGAAACAGGAATCCCAGGCAGGTAAACGTACAGTCTTCCTGACCGAGCATACCCTCATTTTTGTGACCAAAGGGATCAAATTGTTGCATCTGCCCGGAGAGACAATAGAAGCAGGCCCGGAAACAGTAGTACTGCTGAAGAAAGGAATCTATGTGATGGCAGAATACATAGAGCAGGGATTGAATTTTGAAGCAATGATGTTGTTCTTGCCGGTAAAGCTGTTAAAGGCTGTTTCCACAGAGCCATTTTTTAACAGCCGGAAAGTAACAGCAGCACCGCCCTGCGTGATCTTCCCCGGCGGAGAACTGGTGCAGGCATTCAAAGAGCAGCTGCGGATGTATTTCAACAAACCTTTATTACATACAGATCAGCTGCTGTCGCTGAAACAGCGGGAGATCCTGTTGTTGCTCATGAACTCCGGCCATCAGCGGGATGTGTGCGATTTTATTACCGGTGCACTCAGCACCGATCCGGAAGATCTGGATTATATTGTCCGTACCTACCTGTTGCAGCCCGTGACCATAGAAGACCTGGCCGATCTTACGAACCGTAGCCTGGCAACCTTCAAACGGGACTTTCAGCGTATATACCAGATGCCTCCCCGGCAATGGATCAATGAACAACGACTGGCACATGCCCGGCTGCTAATAGACAATACACAGCAACAGGTCTCGGAAATTGCCTGGCAATGCGGTTATGACAATATTTCCTACTTCATCCGCATCTTCAAAAAGAAGTACGGCAGCACCCCGCAGGCACTGCGAGCCGAAACGACTATCAATTGAGCTATCCGGACTATCCTGCCCCTGATGCACTGCCTAATTTTGTGTTATAAAATCAGATAACATGAAAATTATACTTATTGGTGGTCAGGGTACCATCGGCAAAAGAGTAGCAGCAGCATTGGCACCCAGGCATGAACTGATTATTGCCGGCCGCAACAGCGGTGATATACAGGTAGATATCGCCTCCGAAACATCCATCGAAAATATGTTCAGCCAGCTGAAAACAGTAGACGCCTGCATCTGCACCGCCGGAACCGGCTATTACGGCGACTTTCAGACGATGCGGCAGCAGCATATGCTCGCCGGTATAACAGGAAAACTTATGGGACAGGTCAATCTCGTGCTGATCGGGAAACAATATCTTTCTGAAGGAGGCTCTTTTACATTGACCTCCGGTATCGCTGCAGAACATCCCGCCAAAAACGGCACTACCGTAGCCATGATCAATGGTGCCGTGAATAGCTTTGTTCTGGGCGCTGCCCAGGAACTGAAAAGAGATCAGCGTATCAATGTTGTCAGCCCCGGACTGGTGGAAGATAGCAAAGACCGCTACGGCGCTATGTTCCCTGGGTACAACCTGGTGCCTATGGACAAGCTGGTTAATGCTTATTTATTGAGTGTGGAAGGGGCGGTAAATGGGAAGATAATTAAGGTTTATTCATGAGTAGAACAGTTCGTATCATACATCTCCTGAATAGACACACATCTGAAAACAATCCCATCTTTTTCTTCTGCATGTGATTCGTGATAATGCCCGTAATACCATTCTCTGCACCCTGCTGCACGGACATGTTGATATACCTGGCTCATGAGCAGTCTTTCATTTTTAAGCTCTGCTGAAAGGTCGTTGCCTGCGGTCATCTCTTTGGCAATGAAGTGCAATACAAGAGGATTATATGTGTGTGGCCATACTTCTTTGGGAGCGATATGACTGATAACCATATCTATACCGTTCGCACAGGCAGCCGCTAATAACGGCTCGTTGTAAACCACGATTTCATCCGCCCAGTAATTTTTGTTTAGTATCCTGTTGGTCCTGTCAATAGAGATACCTCCGCCAATGAACAGTATTTTGTGTTGTTCTATTGTTTGCACTTCATAATCCTGTATGAGGTGTACATTTTTCAGATGTAGTTGATCCCGGTGATTCCAAAACCACTTATTGTCATGGTTGCCCCTGATGATGTAAAGGTGGTTTTGGGCTCTTTGAAGAAACTTATCTATCTGGGCCAGTGCTTTTTTGTCGGGATCAACAGGCTGAAATCCTAAGCCCCAGTCCCCTACCTGGATAAACACAGTTTTTTCCAACCCCAGTTTTTGAATCTGGGATAGCATTTCAGGATAGCCGCCATGAAGGTCTCCGACAATGATCATAGTATAAAAATGAACCTTATAATACTAATTTCTCCTGACATATCTTTGTATAGATGACAGACCTCTCTTCCTTCCAGCGTGCCATCTACAAATTTTATCCGCTTTCTCTGGCGGAATGGGAAGATTTTTCTACCAAAGTCATCATCAAAAAATTCAATAAAGGTGATTTCCTCATCCGGGAAGGGCAGGTAGAGAACTTTATCTATTTCCTGCAGAAAGGGGCTACCCGTAGTTATTTCATCAAAGATGGTAAAGAGTTTACGGTGGATTTTCTTTTTGAAGGGGAGATGGTGACCGCTTACTATTCTTTTATCACGAGAGAGCCCAGTACGATTTTTATTGAAGTATTGGAAGATACTGAAGTGATAGCGATACCTTACCGGTTTTTACAGGAGTTTTACGCGAAATACCATAATGGGGATAAGATCGGCCGGCTGATTGCGGAATACCAGTATATGAAGCGGCTGAGGAAAGAAATGGAGCTGTTGTCACGTACGGCAGAGGAACGTTATGCGGCGCTGATGGAGCGTAATCCTGTGTTGATACAGCAGATATCCGTTAAACATTTGTCTTCTTATCTGGGTATCCAGCCCGAGAGCCTGAGCCGTATCCGCAGGCAACAGTCCCGAAACTAACATACATCATTTTCGGCGGGGACAGGAATGTGGAATTTTGTACCAGACAAAACACACAATCATGAAACCTCAGATCGTATTAGTGGTAATATTTGTGGCAGCCCTGCTGGTGGCTAAACTGGTCACCGGCGCGTGGCAGCTGATATTCAGTGGCAACCTCGCCATGTGCTGTATGTTATGCTTCACAGCCCTCGGACATTTTATGTTTGCCAAAGGTATGACCATGATGATCCCGCCTTTTATCCCCTTTAGAAAAGCATGGGTGTATATCACCGGCGTGGCGGAAGTACTGATGGGAATTGCCTTGATGATACCATCACAGCGGACGCTGGCAGCCTATATCTTAATCCTCTTTTTTATCCTGATACTGCCGGCTAATATTTATGCCGCCATCAAACATGTGAACCTGGAAAAGGGCACCTTTGACGGCCCCGGCCCTGGCTACCTCTGGTACCGGGTGCCTGAACAGCTGTTTTTTGTCGCATGGGTATATTTCTTTTCCATTCAAGGATTTTAAGATGATGTACGAAGTAGATATTGCAAACAAGGAAACGGTTGTTTTCGTAAACAGCATCAGGGCTAAAAATCTGAAAGGCTTCTGCTGGCTGTGGTTCAACCTGCCGGGGATTATCCGGTCGGTAAAGCGGCATCACGGTGCCTATGAGTGTATTCCCGCGTTGGTAAGTCCGCTGCAGATAGTGATGGTCAGTTATTGGCTCAGTTATCGCGAATTGGGAGAATATTATCAAAGCGACTGGCACCGGCGTTTTATACGGTTTACAACAAAAAATCCCACTGCCCTGGGGATGTTTTTTGAAAGTTATGCAGCAGAGAAATCAGGACGGTATATCAATGGAGTATTCGGGCTGGGCAAGAATTTCAGGCGGAAGATATGAGGTCACTCCCATTGCCACTTATCTTTAGGGGAAGCCCTCCAGGCCCTTTGACCATATGAAAGCAGATGTAATTCTTTTATACCGGGATCTATCTTTGCGATTTCGGAAAGCGCTACTATCCGTACATCCTGCTCCTTGGTTTCTTCTTCATTGAGGAATTGCCAGTCTCCGTCTTCATCGTGGTATATATAAAGAATCGGGCTGCCTTCCAGTATCTGACGGGAAGTGAATACAGCAAGGTTTTTTTCTTCCTGAAACATAAAATCACTATTCCGATCAAGCAACGGTTGTTTCCGTAGCCAGTTGGGATTAAATTCCGGCTCCCATGGAAACAGCGATTGTTTGTCGGGCCATATCAGCTGAAGGGCAGGAAAACGGTTGTGGCCATAGAAAAAACAACCTGTTCCCAGGTAGTAAGGGTAATAAGCCTGATCTACTGTAATAAATTGAACCGGGTAGTTGTCCAGGAAATCATCATACGATGTACCAGGAGCAAAGGATTGACCTTTTTTGATGAGATCACAGGCATCGTTCAACAGGCTGGCCATCACCTCAACAGAAAGACCAAAGCAAATAATTTCAGGGTGTCCGTATTGCTGGTATAACCCTATGGTATATACGAAAGCAGGCAGATAGTCATCTTCCTGAATCTGTACAATAAAACATCCATACTGATCTATTTTTTTCTGTATTTTTTCTTTTGATATAGGAAGATGCTGACAGTGATCGTTTGACATGGCCCTTGTTTGGCGTAAAAATATTGATTTTAATATGAGCAGTTATGATGTATTTTTATTGCAAACAGTGAACAAACATGAAGAAATGGACCTTACCCATGCTGCTACTGCTGCTTTGCTGGCAGGTACAGGCAGCCATCCCGTTAAAAGTATTACAGTTCAATATCTGGCAGGAAGGCACAGTGGTGCCTGGTGGCTTCGAAGCGATCGCTGATGAAATCATACATACCGGTGCAGACGTAGTCACCTTCAGCGAGGTACGCAACTATCATCAGACACGTTTCTGCGAACGTATCAAGGCTGCACTGGCCACGAGGGGCAAGACTTTCTACTCCGAATACAGCTATGACTCAGGTATTTTATCAGCTTATCCGCTGGAGAGCTTTGCCACTATCAGTCCGGAGAAAGACGACCACGGCTCGGTATATAAAGCGGTGATCAACGTAAAGGGGACTAACGTGGCCGTATATACGGCGCATCTGGATTATCTGCATGCTGCTAATTACCTGCCCAGAGGCTACCATAGCAGTACCTGGAAGAAATTACCGGCGCCGGTAACGCAGGTAGACAGTGTACTGGCCGATAACCGTGCCTCCCAGCGGGATGAGGAAATAGCGCTGTTTCTGTCTGATGCCCGCCAGGAGATCGCTAAAGGCCATCTGGTGATATTAGGTGGTGATTTTAACGAGCCTTCCCATCGTGACTGGACCGCTGCCACTAAAGATCTGTTTGATCACAACGGTACCATTATCCCCTGGAATGTAACGATGTCACTTGAACAACAAGGCTTTACCGATGCATATCGCAGGCGGTATCCTAATCCGGTCACCCATCCGGGTTTTACATTTCCGGCCGGTAATACAGCCGTTCCCGTTAGTAAGCTGGCCTGGGCGCCTGATGCCGATGACCGCGACCGCATCGATTTTATCTTTTTTTATCCTGATAAAAGATTACAGCTGAAAGATGCGGTGATCGTAGGCCCCCGTGCTTCAGTGGTATATGGAGCTATTAAAGAAGAAACATCAAAAGACCCGTTTATGGCGCCTAAAGGTGTATGGCCTACCGATCATAAGGCCCTGCTGGTTACTTTTTTGCTGAAGTAAGATAACGACTGACACCAATAAACAGTAGTGATAATAAAAGAAAAATACCCGCAACGCCCAAGGCGTTGATCAATACCTGCGGTATCCCTATCCGGGCGGCATCCACAAACGGATAGGGATAAAAGCCGGAAAAAGAACCCCTGCCAAGAATAAAAATAAAATATACCAGCGGGTATAATAACCATGCCCAGCACTGTTTCCAGTCCATCCTGCGACGGGCGGTAAACAAAGCCCAGTACAACAGAAACAACAGGGGTATCACACTATGCAGCAGTTCATCTACTATTTTTTGCAGACCATGCGGCTGCCATAACAAACGCAGGACCACATTGTAAATAATACCTACTACCAGAATATAAACTGTGATAGCGGTAAGTGTACCAGCCCTGGAAAAGAAACGGGAGCCGGGATACAGCCACAGCGTGGTACTACATACAGCCACCATCAGATTGGTGAGTATGGTGAAATAGCTGAAAAAGCGGACGGTCAGTTCCAGTACAGGCGCAACTTCGCTGTTGATTATCAGGTAAAACTGGGCTGTCAGCGCAAACCATCCGAGTAAGGACAACGCCGCCATGAAGCTTCGGGATCGTTTTATTTCCATAGTATAAGTATACGTTTTTTTTGGATTTATATTTCTCAAACCCCTGCGGGCTTCACTTTTCCCCGAAAGTTTCATTTCTTTATAGACAGATAACCCACACCTATGGAATATTTTGAGAACCACGTCATGAAAGACGTACGAGAAGATGGCCGTATCAACCTGCAACGCAAAAGGCTTGTCAAACTGCCGCCCGGATACCAGGCTGCTGCAAGACTTCCATATGTACATTTCGATCTGAGTTATAATGACGCCCTGAGCCACAGTACTGTAATAGACGAGCTGACAGCAATACCCCAGCTACAAGGGCTGACCATGATACAAACTGCCTTAAAGGAACTGCCCGACAATATTGCCCGGCTACAAAACCTGGCGATACTGGATATTTCTGAAAATAAACTGAGCGGTTGTCCTGATGTATTGGCCGCCCTGAAACAACTGCGAGTATTGCATCTTGAAAAAAATAAACTGACTGCGTTTCCGGTATTTTCACAACCCATGGAAAAGCTGGAAGCTCTTTACATAGGTAATAATACGCTCTGTTCTTTGCCACAGAACCTTTCAGTGTTGCCATCCTTGAAAATACTGGATGTCAGCAATGTCCATCTGATCGGCCTTCCGCAGGCACTGACCACCTTACCACATCTGGAAACGCTGGTGCTGGATGGTAATACCGCCCTGCACATGGACGAGGTTTTTCAGCTGCTGGCCGGATGTAAAACCCTGAAACGTTTGTCTATACGCAATTGTGGCATCACTAAGCTGCCGGATTCCTTTAAGTTGTTACAACAACTGGTGGCTATCGATGTGCGGGGGAATGGGCTGACCAGTCTGCCGGAAATGCCCAATATCACGGAGATTGAATGTGACTGGCGTTTACCAGCGCCGTTTTATATCAATATGATCAAAGACAGGCCCGACATCACATCATTCTCCCAAAGTAAAATAGAGCGTTATTACAATAACAGAAAGGAAACCTTGCCAGACAATATTGCAGCATTGCAATATGTGACATCATTCACGTTTTCTGAGCTGGAAGAGTTGCCCGCTGCAACAGCTGGGTTAACACAAGCAAAGGATATTTTTTTCTACAATGGAAATTATCATACGCTACCCGATTTGTCTGGACTTATGAACCTGGAAAAGTTATCGTTTGTCGGTACACGGGTAGCGGTTTTTCCGGAGTTTGTATATCAGCTCCCGGCATTAAAATGTCTGGTGTTGGCAGACAGTAACGTCCGCCCCGATTACGAACGTATATCCGGAATGCCGGCCCTGGAAACGTTGACGGCTACACGTATGACGGACGAAGAGCTGCAACCCTTTCTGCAGCCGGTGAATGGACGGTATATCAATGTGGCACTGATCGCCGCGCCTTTGCCAGCAGCCTTTTATGACCTGCCCTGTGTGGAGTCATTTGATTTTAACAGCCGTGATCAACTGAATCTGGACGAAACAATGCTGCATCTAAAAAGGCTGCCGCACCTGAAAAAACTGGTTTTCCGGTCTTCCGACAGACGTTCTTTTGCAACCTATATCAACTGGTTAAAGGAAATGACCGTGCTGCGCGATGTGACCCTGTATGTAGATGAACAACAGGTTCCGGCATCACTGGCTGAATTAACACATCTCGATAAGATCAGGCTGGAATGGAGCGAAGGGCAGACAGCGGTGCCTGATTTGCCACTGACCTTCGGCAATACTCCTGCAGGACAGATAGTGCTGGAAAAGAAATCTTATACTGCCGCCTACCTCCATGCATTTGAACAGCTGTCTTTGCTGAACCTGGAAGAGCCCTTACTTCGTATGATCGCTTTCGGGTTACTGGCTCGTCGTTATGATGCATTGAAGGAACTATTGCCTGGTCCTTTTGATGCAGCAGGCCAACTGCCAGATGCACGGGTGTATATAACCGGACAATCCACCATTGGCTCCAGGAAAGAGCTGGCGGCTATCCTGGAAGCCAGAGGAGCAAGGGTAGTGAAGGAGCTGGAAGAAGCCACCCACGTATATCTTGGTCTGGACGTGACCACCAACGCCGTCAAACAAATCATCCACCTGGACCTGGGGTTCATTCTGGAAGATCATCTTAAACAACTGGAAATAAAAGACCTTGCGCCATTCCTCATGCAGGAAGAAAACAAGGAACTTACCGCTCAGGTAACACGACTGCTGAAAACGAAAGAAGAAAACGATATGTGGCTGTTACTGGAAATGGTGAGGGGAGGTGGTGCGAATAAAAAATTGCTCAGCTATCTTGTAGCCATTCATCTTTTCCACAGCAATAAAGAAATCGCCCTTCAGGCAAAAATACTGTTCCGGCAATATGCCTCAGCCGCTTTACAGCACCATATCCGTATTACCTGGAAAGATGAATACACGCATAAAAAGGAAGATGCCTATTCATCAGTATACCTGCACCCCGAACTGGATGTTTTTGCTTTTTTACTGGTAGTGAAAATCATTAAAAACGGTATTCCTTTCCTGTACCTGCCTCATATCCCGGATCATGCTGTGACAGATAGTCTGAAGGATCTGGATTTTATTAGAGTACTGTATATCGATAGCCCCCGTAATGGAGAACTGTCACGGTTGCTAAATAGTATACAAGATATGGAATTAGACCAGTTGAAGATTACAGCCCCCCTCGCCACGTTGCCGGTTGCAGTATGGACTATGCCCACGCTGACTAATATTTCGCTGGACCTGAAGGAGGTTTCAGGTTTTACAGTGCCGGTATTGGATAATGCCGATGTACCAGTGCTCCATCTGACTATCACAAAAGGCAAAATATTGCATCCTGAAAGACTGGCAGCCTGCCGGCAGTTGATTTCCCTTACCTTGTCTGATGGTGGTCTTGAAACAGCAGACTTTCTTACCACCATGTGCAAATTGGATAAACTGGACCTTGAAAATAATAAACTCACGACGCTCCCTGAAGGTTTGAGCCAGCTGAAGGAGCTGAGGGAGCTGACTATCACCGGTAACGAAATAACGGAAAGTGATGTGGATGCCCTCATCCTGAAAGGGCTGATCTATCTGAATCATAAATACCTCAAGCGGAAATAGCAGATATTTTATACCTATGGAATACAGACAGATGTATGAAGAACCCGGTATCTTCGAAACCGGTGAAATAAAAGATGCAAAAGACTGTTCACATCCCAAAGTCCGTTTCAACCTTCAGCGCAAGCGGTTGAAAACGATGCCCAAAGGATTTGAAGCGGCAGCACATATACCACATGTGCAGTTTGACCTCAGCTACAATTCAGGGCTGGACCATGCAACAGTCATCACTGAGCTGTCAGCATTGCCCCACCTGAAAGGACTGGGCATGACCAAAACTGAAATGGAAGTGCTGCCAGACAGTATCGGTACCTTACAGGAGCTGGAAGCGCTGGAAGTGACAGGTAACAAGCTGAAGGCCTTGCCCGATAGTATCGGGCAGCTGAAAAATCTGCGTATACTCAACCTGCGTACCAATCGCTTTACCACCTTTCCCAAAAACCTGGTGGGCCTGCATCAGCTGGAACAGCTGAGTTTCCGCTTTAATGAAATCAAAACACTGCCCAAAGATCTCTCTGAATTTCCGCGGCTGCAGATACTGGACCTTTCTTCCAACGGTATTACAGCATTACCGCCGGCAATAAAAGATCTGACACAACTGAAAGAGCTGCATATAAAATACAATAAGCTCACCAGTCTGCCGGAGGAACTGGGCTCTCTGCAAGAGCTGGAAGTGGTAGCCCTCAACGGTAATGAAAAGCTGGATGTGGACCAGGCTATCCGTGTACTGGCCAACTGTAAAAAACTGAGGAAGCTGCGGCTCAAGGGCATGGCCATGAAAACATTACCGGATTCCATCACGTTATTGGAAAATCTGGAATCCATCGACCTGGAATCCAACGGGATCAAAGAGCTGCCACCTGTGCTGGGGCAGTTAAAGAAGCTGAAGGAAATCATCGGGTTCGGAGAGCTGCCGGCGCCGTTCTATATCGATATGATCAAAGACAGGGCGGATATCACCACCTTCAGCTCCTACCGTATACAGCCCTATATGCATAACGGGCTGGCGTCCCTGCCCGAAAATGTGGAATCATTATGCCATATTACTTCCATGGAGTTGAGTGAGCTGCAGGCTTTGCCAGCTTCATTGAGCCGCTTGAGCGGACTGACATCCCTTTCGTTTCACGAGTGTGATTTCTCTTCACTACCGGATTTATCAGGTCTTACAGCACTGGAGAATCTCTCTTTTTCAGATACTACACTGACGGTATTCCCCGAATTTATATACCATCTGCCGGCACTGAAGAGCCTTACACTGGGCGGCTGTACCATGAGTCCTGATTTCGCCAGGCTGGCGCAACTGCCGCAGCTGGAGGAACTGCAGATCAACGATATCACGGAGACGGACCTACGTCTTTTGCAGCAGGCTCCTTGTCTCAACTGGGTGCAACTCGCCCGGGATGTTACCGTTCTGCCGGAGGCGTTCTTTGAGCTGCCTGGGGTGCATACCTTTAGTTTTAATAACTATCCCCAAATAGACCCCGACAGCATTCTGTCCCGCCTGCAACGTATGCCCGGTCTTCAGTGGCTGATTTTCAACGATGACAATTATCTTCCTTTTGAATGGTATATCAGTCGTTTAAAAGAGCTGCCTTTATTGAAAAGGGCCCTTATCTACGTAGATAGCGCGGTACTTCCTGTCAGTCTGCTGGAGTTGCCACATCTGGAGAGGTTAAAGATCAACTTTAGCACTAAATGCGTGGGCATTTGGTCACGTGAAGCAGGAAAAGAGCTGGAGGTACCGCTGGCGCTGGCCAATACCCGGGATGGGCAGATCAGATTACAGAATGTTCCTGCGGCAGCACCCTTCAGAACAGCCTTCGAACAACTGGCTACCCTGGGCCTGACAGATCCGGGGCGGCGGGAAATCGCATTCGGCCTGCTGGCACACCACTATGTTGCACTAAAAAAACTGCTGCCATATCCTTTTGATGCTGCCGGAAACATACCGGGAGCCAGGGTGTTTATCACGGGGACGCCTACACTGAGTGTAAAAAAAGACCTGGCGACCATGCTGGCCAACAGGGGAGCGACCATTGTAAAGGAGGTGAAAGATGCCACCCATATTTTCCTGGGGCAGAATATCAATCCTGCGACTATAGGAGATATTTTCAGGGAAGACCACCAGTATATTTTGGAAGACCACCTGAAAGCTCAGGAGATAAAGGATGATACGCCTTTTCTGATGATGGAGGAAAACAGCGAACTGACCACGCAGATAACGAGATTGCTGAAACAGCAGGAAACAGATAATATCTCGCTGGTACTGGAAATGATTACTGGCGGAGGAGCCGGCAAAGTGTTGCTGAGCTACCTGGCGGCCATCCATCTTTTCCATAAGGATGCTGATATCAGAAAAAAGTCGAGGACATTGTTCCGGAAATATGCTTCCGCCACCTTACAGCATCATATTAAATCCAGCTGGAAAGACAAATACAAAGACAGGTCAGAAGATGAATGCCGCCCTTTGTATATTCACCCTGAACTGGATGTATGTGCTTTCTTGCTGGCTTTTCATATGGTGAGAATACATGAGCCGGGAAATCCCCGTCGTCCTGCCGGTCTGGTATTACGGGATGTACCGTCTGCCGCGATCAGCGAAATAATGGCCGACTTCGATCATGTCACCTATCTCAACCTGGATCTGAAGGATACACATGATCTTCCGCGGCTGGTAGGATACATTCAGCAGTTACGGATCACATATCTGTCGCTGCAACTGAACACTGATACAGTTCCAGCTGAGTTGTTTACCCTGCCATTACTGGAGGCGCTCACGCTCATCACGAGATCAGCCACCCCATTGACTATTCCGGTGCTGGATAAACTGAATGTTTCCCTTACTGAGTTGAGGATATATCAGACATCGCTGCTGCATGCAGAGCGGTTAGTGGCCTGTAAGCAGTTGAGAAGGCTTGATTTATCTTCCTGTAAACTGCCAGACGTGTCATTTATTGCTTCCATGACCGGGCTTCAGCGGCTGGAGTTGACAAATACGGGTATCACACAGATTCCTGATTCCTTTTATCAGCTGCAGGAGCTGGAAGAGTTCGACCTGACCAGCAACGATCTTTCTGTCAATACTTTTGATTTTAAACAGTTGAAGAAACTGCAAAAAGTATATGTCAACAACAGAGAACGTTTAGCATTCTAAGTATAGGCTGTCCCGTTAGAAGGCGGGACAGCTTTTCTATTGTAGCTGGCTCAGATAATCGAAGTACTGATTCAGTCTGGTGGCATAGCGGTGGGGATCGCTGCGCAATGATCTGAATTCCCGCTGGATGGTTTTTATCAGCAGCTCCTGCTGGTCTGGTTTCTTTTCGATGTTGGCGAGGCTAGCCTTCATGAAATACAGCAGTGCTGCGTCCGGAAAAGCTTTCAGAGCCTGGTCCAGTTCAGGGTCGTCGTAGGTTGTTTTTGGAGCTTTCCCGTTCAGATAACTAACGGCCAAACCTTCATCATGATATTCCTTCCAGCCGGTCAGTGCTATTTCGGGGGCTACTTTCCCTTTTATAGCTGTTTGCAGTTTACTATAGATATTCAGATATGCTACATCCTTGTGTTTTTTAGCGAGGCGCAGCAGTTCATCCCCTCTCAGTGCAAAAAATTCATCGGGGTCTGCAATAGTCAGACTGAAGGTGGCGTCCAGCAGGCTGCCGGCCAGTTTGCCATTGGGTGGCAATGGATGGTTGTTGAGGATAAGCTGGTTGATGGACAGCATGTCCATGAGTTTTGAGTAGGTGATCTCCGACAGTTGTTTCAGATCGGCATAAAACTGTAATACCTGCAGGTCTCTGGCGGGTAAGCCTTTCTCCTGTGCCAGCTGAAGGTCAGCCATCAGAAAAGAGTCCATAGCGATGGTATTCCACCAGTCTGTTTCCCAGTTGCTGTCGAGGAAAATAAGTGGATAGGCACTGGCTGATTTACCGGCAGACACTTCTTTTCTCCAGTTGTTGCGCTGACGAAGTTGGGAAGCCTGCCCATATACAGCCCAGATGGCCTGGTCTATGGTGTTATGGTTACGATGGTCGTTGTAATCCGCTTTTTTCCAGGCGGCAATGGCTTTCTCCGGTTGGCCGGTATTGATATAACAGTCTGCCAGCCATACCTGCAGACGGTTGTCGTTGGGGGCATAGGTAGCAAATTTTTCCAGCAGGGGAGCAGCCTCACTGTAACGGCCCCGGCGTTGCAGTTCCCTGGCGTATTCCAGCAGGTAGTTGTACTGACTGCTATCTGATTGCCAGGCTTCTTCGTGTAGCCGGTAGGAGTGATCCGCATCTATATTGAATAAAAAATTACCTATCACAAATTTTTTAGCAGGGTCGTCGGCAAGCGGCAGCAGCTGTTGTATGCAGGAGTCCAGATCATGTGTGACGACATCGGTCTGGAAACGCTGCAGGGCTGGCTGTAGTACACGGTTGGCGCGATCAGTCTTTTCACCATAGGAAGGAATGGATTGAGTATATCCTGCAACAGTGGCCATCAGGGTTACCATTAACAACACGAGATTTTTCATATTCGGAAGATACCTTTAATATTCAAAAATAAAACAATCACCTGCAGAAAGAGTTGTGAGATATTTTCCTTTATCTTCGCGCCGCAAAAGTTTTGTAACCTTAATTCCATTTTCCTAATTAAACGAATGTTTATGTTTGTTCTTACTCGCTGTAGCCTTGTTGTTGCTGTATCCCTTGCTTTGGCTTCTACTGCCAATGCCCAGTTTAAGCTCAATTCCAAAACGATTGGTGCCGGTGTAAAAGCTGCTAAGGCAGTTACGCTGAGTGATGATGAAGTCATCAAATACACCAAAGAATACATTCAGTGGATGGATGAGCATAATCCGGTTGCTCCTGCTAATGATCCGCTGGCTCAAAGGCTGGCTAAGCTTACTGCCAAAGCTAACAACTACGAAGGCATGAACCTCAACTTCAAAGTATATCTGGTAAGGGATATTAACGCCTTTGCCTGTGCAGATGGCAGTGTGCGTGTATGTGCCGGCCTGATGCAGGTAATGACCGATGATGAAGTGATGGGTGTGATTGGTCATGAGATCGGTCACGTTAAAAACAAAGACTCCAAAGATGCTTTCAAAACAGCATTGATGACTTCCGCACTGAAAGATGGTGTTTCTTCCCAAGGTGGTACTGCAGGCGCGCTGAGCGATTCTCAGCTGGGTGACCTGGGTGAGGCAGTGGCTAATTCTGCCTATTCCCGTGGTCAGGAAAGTCAGGCCGACAACTACGGTTACGATTTCCTGAAAGCCAACAAACTCAACCCATGGGGTATGTCCACCGCTTTCGAAAAACTGTGGAAAGCTTCTCAGGAAGCCAACGGAGACAAAAAGAAAAAAGGCTCACAGCTGTTTTCTTCTCACCCTGACACGGAAAAAAGAATGGTGACCATGGCTGAAAAAGCCAAGAAGGATGGTTATACCAAACCCTGATAACTTTTTGTTGCATTTGGGGCTGACCAAAAAGTATTTTTTACTTTTGGGTCAGCCCCAATATATTTAGGTGGTAGCCTTAAAAATATATAAGATAAGTGTATACCAACAAATTTGTTGCTACCAATATTATCCACAGGGAAGTTATATAGACAGCATATAGTATTATTCCTTTGATGCAGCATTTCAGGATAGACTGTCCATAATTCTTATGCAATGCAATAATCAGATAACCTGCAATTATGAAGGAGACGATTCCGTTGAACTGGTAGACATCATCAAAGTAATGGTAGAAGTAAGTGAGCATGGGTAGCATAACCGACATCACTATAAATGCAAAGGCATGGAAGTGCAACGTAAAAATCGCATGATCGGTATAGAGCCATTGCTTATTCCTGAAGTAAACGAGCTTCAGGAAGAAAGCGAATAATGGCAGACAAAAGAACATTATTTTGGGGAAGTTATGATAATACCTTTCCTCATATGCTCTTGCCTTTTCTTCATTGGAGCCATAGCGCTTTAAACCACGTGCATCAGCCCGGGCAAGTAATTTTATCAAGGGCCCGAATTTTAATGAATCAGGAAGTTGATTGTGGATAGAGTCGAATTCCTCCACAGTTGTAGATGTTGCTATCATTTGCAGCAGTTTAAGGTTCCTGATTGCCCCTGAATCGTTTTGTTTGACTCCGGCCTCGAGCTTTCTTTTCTGTTTCTCTAATTCATCAAAGGAACCTAATCGGGCGCCTTTTTTGTCATCTTCGGCAGTATGTGCTTTTGCCCTGCTGTCGTAGTGAGGTAGCCCGGCAAAGGCAAAGTACATGAAGAAAAATATGAACGATGTAAAAATATACAGTTTGATAGGATTTACATAACGTGCACGTCTGCCTTCACGGTGCTCGCGAGAAAGAAAGCCTGGTTTGGTAAAGAGATACTTTAATGTCAGCAAAAACTGGGAATCGTAATGGAAAATATCTGCTACGAAATGTTTTACGAGATGGCCAAAGGTTTCGCGGGGATCAATGTTTTCTTGTCCGCAATGGCCACAGAATCTGTCTGGTACATCATTTCCGCAATTCAGACAATCTTGTTGTTGGCGTAAGGGTTGTGTTTTCAAGGTAACGGAGGTTAAGGATACCTAAAGATAGTAGAATTTTTTCCGGAAAAGGAAAAATCAGCGGAAGGTATTTTGCTCTCTGACAGCGAGGCTGACCCCAAAAGACAATACTGAGTTTTACTTTTGGGTCAGCCCCGTTTTATATGCTGTAATGACTCCGTACTGCAAACTCATTGATCAGCCGGAGATGATGGTTGTTGTGGTAGTCAGCATCGATGTGCGGAGCGTATTTAAAGGGGAATGTCCGTAAGGTGATGGCGGCTGCCGCTTCCGATGTTTCGGGGGTAAATACATGACCAGTATCAGCAAACAACAAGGTATCATCAATGCCCTGACCACAATGCTCGCAATGGTTGCACCAGTAATATCCATCGGCACTCCTGGCAGGCCCTTGTTTGTAATGGGGGTAATTATCCCGGAAGAAATTAAACAGGTGGGGAGATATCACCGATACCTGCTGAAACAGTGTAAAGAAATTCAGTTCAAACCATACAGCTTCATCCTTCTCATTGATATCTTTCTCATAAAAAAAATCGCTGCCGAGCGCGATAACCGGGGTGATCTGTTGACAATGCAAGCAGGAATGCAGGCCATGCGCAATGATCACTTCGTCCGACAGGATAATAGCAGTATCCTTGTCAGTGATCCACTTATCTACCTCCATGATATGATCGTAGTTGATATCCGGCAGATACCAGGTTTGCAGGTTGGCGTCCCACAAAGCCCCTTTTGATTTTGCTTCGGTTTCCTCTTCAGCAGGAACATTCAGTAGTAGTGACATAATCTTGGAATGTGGTCTACCTGAATTTAACGAAAAAAGACCACTATTGCCTGTTATTTTTTTTACGGGAGATGATCAGCCATCCTATCAACATGAATGCTATGGGTACCAGCCAATACCAGTTGGGTCGCTGTTTTGCGGTGATACCTTCCTGAAGGGCCAGAGTATTACCTTCGAAATGGAGTGCTGCCCAGAAATAGGGTAGTTTTTGCAGATCTGTTACATCGAGATTGTCCAGCCAGTTAATTTTAGATTGTTGCAGGGCAATGGCAGCGTTGGGCTGCGTGGTGAGGGCGGTGTAGAAGTTCTGCATCAGGCGTGGCGTGGTGGCATCCTGCACATTCCAGGAGGCGGCTACTACGGCAGGTGTGCCGGCAGCGATAAAGGCATGTGCCATACTGCGGATACCTTCGCCGGTTACCAGGTTGCCATCGCCGGTACCACAGGCACTCAGTACAACCATGGCCGGCCGGTGCTCCAGACCGTTAAGCTCAAACAGGTAAAAAGGCGCATCATACAGGGCGATATGCGGAGCAGGGATATTATGTTGCCGGGTAAAGGCATGGGTACTGATATGTACAACAGCGGAGCGCGACAGAGCCCGCCGGAAATCTGCCACGGTAGCCTGTTCGTTGAGATACCAGGAGCCGTTGTTGATCGCTGGTGCAATCCGTTCTTTCTCTTCTCCTGCGCCTTTAAGGTCGGGCAGCCCATTGGGCTGCTGTACAATGAAGAAGCCACTGAAACCACTGTTGTTGGCCTGGCTGCGGTGTTGTGCCTGCCAGGTACGCAACGAGTAGGCGTAGGCGATAGTGGCTTCCTTCACCAGGAAAGGCCACTTGCTGACAGCGGCGGAATATGCTGCTTTGGTTATCAGTGCCTCTATGGGAAGCATTCCCAATATCCCGTCGGGCATGAGGATACAGGTAGTGTTACGTGGTAGCGGATGTTGACTGAACAGCTGGTGATAGATACGGTAGGCACTGTTATACCAGTCACGGGGTGCGTTGATCATGGCCTGTGGGCCGTTGTCAAAAAAGTGCTGCCGGAAATACAGGAGGCTGTCGTACCACTGTGCTGATATGGCTTGCCGGTCTGTAAAGCGGATGCCATGGGCATCCAGCTCTATAGTATAGAGGGCGCTGGCGCCGGCAAAGTAGCTGCGCACCACCTGTTGAGGAGGCAATAACTTTAACAGGGCCGGCAGTGGCAAGGTATCACTGACAAGTGCAGGCATTTTCTTTTTCAACGTGGCCAGCTCCCAGCTTATCCGTTGTTGCTGTGCTTGTAACAGGCTGTCGGTACCTCCATCCTGCAATGCCTCTTTACGGTAAAACACCAGCGCCTGTTCCAGGCGGCGTATACGTTTGCCGGTACTGTCATTCCGCAGGATGCTCTGTCCCTGCATCTCTTCCCATAGCAGCTGCGATTTGCTGCCTTCCATAAACTCCAGTATATACTGCTGATACGGTTGCGCTTTGGTTTGCTGCCAGTATTGCCAGGCGGCATCAATGGCTGCCTCATAACGGGAACGGCTATCTGAAACGGCCATCTCTTTAGACGCTGCTGACACATATTCGTTCCGAAGCCTGTTTTCCACTGCAAAACACAGGTGGAAGGCCTGCATGGCGGCCTGTGGCTGTTGCAGCTGTACATAGGCGGTGGCACGGGCAAACAGCATGTCCAGTAGGGTGTATTCGCCATACATATCTGCAGCTTGTAACCGGGAAGGTGTTTTTCCTGGCAACAGGATATTGGCGCAGCTGTCCAGCCAGGCCAGGGCGCTAACGGGTTGATGTTGCTGAATATAAAGTTGTCCCAGCCGCAGATATAATTTAGCCTGCTCTCTTTTTCTAACAAGATGTTGTTGCCGGGCATACAGAAGGGCTTTACGGTAATAGGTTTCTGCAGTGACGGGAGTGGAGAGGTAAATATCTCCTGCCTGTTGGTAAGCCATAAACAGCCAGTGTATGGCTTCTTTGTTGGTAGCGGGTTGTTGTTGCAGGATACGGATGCTTTCCTGTATGCTGTGTCTGGCGGCATTATCCTGATGCAGGCGGGAGTGGGCATCGGCTTCTTCTGAGTGTAGCAGCCCATAGAGGGCACTGTTAGGACTGGCGGTTCTAAACCCTTCCTGACAATAGCGGAGTGACTGTTGCAGATTGCCCATACTGGCGCTGGTGTTGGCGAGATTGCTGTATGTGTCTGCCAGTGCGGTTTGATCCTGAAGGCTCGTGGCCAGTGCCAGTGCTTTCTGATGAATAAAAAGCGCCTGCTCATAATCACCGAGGCGGGTGTAATTG
This sequence comes from Chitinophaga flava, assembly GCF_003308995.1. NCBI lineage: Bacteria > Pseudomonadati > Bacteroidota > Chitinophagia > Chitinophagales > Chitinophagaceae > Chitinophaga > Chitinophaga flava. Next base: position 71,030 of record NZ_QFFJ01000002.1, read on the forward strand.
TTGCCCAATGGTTTGAGGATATATTCCAGTACCAGGCTTTCATCGGCAATGGCAGGATGTTTCCCGGCCCATTCAAATGCCTGTTGATACGCATCCGTAGAAGATACAATATCGCCGCTCAATAGCAGCATATAACCCTGGTTGATGAGCAGGTCCAGCCATGCCTGTTGCTCTTCGTCAGTTTGTGGTGCACGCCATGCGTTGGCTGGTGCCTGTTGCAACAGGGCTGCTTTACGGGAGGGGGATGCCTGCCATTGCAGTTGCGTATATATCCAGGGTGCCAGCTGGTTGCTGTTGCGATACTGGCGCAGCAAAATAGACAGGCTGTCGGGAGGTGCCGCCTGAAAAGCGGAGCATAAGAGAGGGACTGCCAGCAGCAGCAACCATCTTCTCAACAGGGGGGTATATATGCCTACTTCAGCCATCAGGGACTGAAGTTATGATTTATTACAGTTTATAGGTTGCATATACGAATAAACGATTGGGCGTATCTCCACTGAGTTGCCGAAGATGACGCAAACCCAGTGCAGGATCGGTTTTAGCAGTGGTTAGTACTGTTTTTTACTTTTGTTACCCCTGGTTGAAAAAAATACTTTTGGAATGATGTACTTTAGGAGTACTATACTTGTCAACCAAATGCAAATCCATCTCTGATGACTACTCACCCCGATCAGCGGTATCTTGATGGTCTGCTCAGCAACGACACCCGGCTGGTACGGGAGATCTATGAGCGTTTTGCCAGAAAAATCAGGCGATTTATTACACAGCACCAGGGTTCGGAAGAAGATGCGGCCGATATTTTCCAGGAGGCTATTATGGACTTGTACTATCAGGTCCGGCATAAGGAGCTGCGGCTAACCTATCCTTTTGAACCATTTTTCCTGTTGATCTGTAAACGGAAGTGGCTCAATGAGCTGAAAAAAAGAGGCCGTCAGCCGGTAACAAAAAAGCTCGACGATTTATATGATGTAGGAGAAGATGTTTTTGCGGCGGCAGAAAAGGTGGTGCAAGAGGAAGCACAGGCCGGAATGTTCCTGGAACAGTTTGCCAGGTTAGGGGAAAAATGCCGGGAAATACTAGGGCGTTACCTGACCGGAGAAGCACAGGAACAGATCGCACTGGCCATGGGCGTCACTTACGGTTATTTGCGAAAAAAGAAATCCGAATGTATGGCAACATTGTTATCATATGTACAGAAACAACAAACCAGGCTGTAATGCTGAACCCGCCTTCGCACTCAGTCGCATCGGTCTTCACTCATCAGGAAAATCAGTAAAAATCACACTAATCACAGTTACATGGGGGCTTATAGTAACGAAGATGTTATCCGTTTTGTAGAAGATGATATGCTGCCGGAAGAACGGCGGCGTTTTGTGGCTGCTATGGCAGAAGATTCAGAGTTATCTGCGGCGGTGTCTACTTATCAGCTGCTGAAGGAAACATTATCGCGGCGGCTGCCGGAAGATGTCCATGCTGCTGAACTGCGCAGGGAGCTGAAACGGCGCCGGCAGGAGTTTTTCAGCCGTCCCGGAAAAGTCATTGCTATCAGGCGGCTGGTGGCGGCAGCAGCGGGAGTAGCGGCTATTGTGATGGTGATACTATTATTGCGGCATACAGGAAAAGCGGATTATATGGGCACCTATGGCCATGTTGATATGCAGGTGTCTGTGGAAAGGGGGAGCAATCAGGATTCCCTGCTGCAGTCGGCTGCGCTGTTTTTTAATGAACAGGCTTATGATAAAGCTATTCCTATCCTCGATCAATACCTGCGGACAGACAGTAGTAGTGCTACTGCCTTGTTTTACCGCGGTATTGCCCGGCTGCGTTCCGGCGCCATCTCCGACGGGCTGAACGATCTGGACCAGGTATTCCGGGGCGCATCGCTCTTTAAATACGATGCTGCTTTTTATACGGCATTGTATTATGCGCAGCAGCAGGACAAAAAAGATGCCCTGGCATGGCTGCGCAAAATACCTGCAGACGCAGCTATAGCGGGTAAGGCGGCTGCGCTCGAAAAAGATCTGAAAAACTAGTATTTATCGTCATTGATTTCAATCCAGTAACCATCGGGGTCCCGGAAATAAATCTGTTGTACGCCATCTACCCTTTTATTGATGGTATTGGGTCTGCCGGGCCAGTCTTCATAAGTAATATGATTTTTCTCCAGTACGGCGATAAACGCTTTCATGGAAGGCACGCTGAAGCAGAGGTGGGTATCTTTGGGATGCACTGTTGCTGTGGCGGCTCCTGAAATAATATGTAGCTGGCTGTGTTCACCTACTCTAAACCAGCTGTGGCGCCCGTCTTTAAAAGGTTCGTCCATCACTTCCAGTCCTATTACATCCCGGTAGAAGGTGGTACTTTGTTCCAGGTTGACTACATAGATCGCGATGTGATTAAGCGACGGATATTTTTTTGTCTGTGCTTGAATGCTCGTGGAAACTCCCATGATGGCAAAGAAAAGAAGAAGAATCGTGTTTTTCATTCAAACAAGATAGAAAAAAATACCGGCGGATAAAAGCACAAAGACCCGGGCAAAGTTTGGATACTGCCCGGGTCTTTGTGTGTATGAAGAAGTAGATATTAGTTGCTTTTGAAGGCTACTGACTGGATGATGACATCCAGTTTTTTTAATACAGGGAGGTCGGAGCGCAGGGTTTTGTCGCCGGTCACCTGGTCGTATTGTTTTGGATCGCCGGTATTGTTGGCTTTGAGCAGGATGGTCACGCCTTTGCCTTGCAGGGCACCACCTTGCCAGTCACTTACCAGGCCACCGTTAGTCCATTCAAAACCATTGATTTTAAAGGGCCGGCCGTTTACTTTGGCCAGTTTGTCCAGTGGGTCGCCGGCTTTGATGCCATAGGGCGATTTCCATTTGGAGGGGAAGTGGGAGAAAGTGAGGACGTTGCCGTTGTCGCCGTCAAACTGAATCTCCAGTTCATCGTCACTGTCGGGATAGATCACATAGGCTTCTCCTTCTTTGCTGCCGGCGAGGTCAGATGCATCCCGTTTGCTAATATTATCCTTGCCGTACATTTCAACCAGCTGTTCGGGGGTGCGAATCTGGAACAGTGGTCTTACTTCCCAGCTGCGTGTATCCGTTACAGTAGGGGCTACAGCTACAGCAGGAGTGCTGGTATTGCCTTCTGTAGCAGTTGTGGCGGTACCGGCAGCGGCTGTCTCTGAGGCTGCTGCTGAAGTGCTGCTGGCCACAGGAGCTGCGGAAACAGCTACTGGTGGCGTTTTACCGGTCACAGGACCGGTATAGGTCTTCAGAAAATCGCTTTTATCCTCTAACAGGGCTTTGGTATCGTTCTTATACTTGTTGGCCGTATAGGTGGCTAGTGGAAAAACGTTGTTGCTCTGCACATTCATACTGCGCAGATTGCTGATAAACCGCTGCCGGTTACAGTCGCTGTACTGGTACAGATATTTCAGGGCTGCGTCCAGGGCGGCAGGATCGTTTTTCAGGCTAAACATGGTGGAGTCGATATCCAGCCCTCCGGCACCGCTACGGGTCAGCTGCTCGGCGATATACCCCGAGATGGAATCATTTTTTAGCTGGTAATGATGTGCCACCCTCGTGGAGAAATCATCTGCAAGGGCCTCTGAAAGCTTCGTCTGCGCGCTTAAAGCCAACGGTAGGATCAGGGCAATCAATACAAAAAACCTTTTCATGTGCGCGGTATTGAATGATAGTAATAGTGAAAATGGTGACTACTTTGAGAATCACTAAATTATGTAATATTTGCCATTACCATTGAAAATACTGTGGTAACAGCCGGAATATCTAAAACGTACAGATACTAAAATATAGTATTTTTAAATCCATCCGGGCACAGTGGCCCGCTTTTTATTAACTGTTATCAGAATCATCCTTAGAATGCGAAATGTCCTGTTCCTGTTTTTTGTTTCCCTGCTGCTGTCCTGTACCAGTAAAAAAACAAAGTATACTGTAGCTGATGTGCCAGACCCCAAAAAAAATGGCGGCGGATATATCAGTAACCCTGATCATCTTCTCTCCAGCCAGATGACAAACGATCTCAATAGTCAGCTGGCGGGGCTGGATGCGGGCGGAAAAGCACAGGTGGCCATGGTGCTGCTACACTCTATCGGGGATAATGAACCACGGGATTTTGCACATAAACTGTTCAACTACTGGAAAATAGGAAATGCCGGCACCAACAGTGGTCTGCTGGTATTGCTGGTGGAAGATGCCCACAAACTTGTATTTGAAACAGGCTTTGGCCTGGAAGGGGAGATGACCGATGCGCTCTGTTTCCGTATTCAGCAGGACTATATGATCCCCTATATCAAAAAAGGTGATTACGATCAGGCTTTCCAGGAAGGACTCAAATCCATCTCCTCCCTGTTGTACAAGGGTAACTACGCTTATACTGAAACATATGAGGTGCCGGCATCACCGGAAGATAGTTCGCTGATGGCTGTTTCAGACAGCAAACCGGTAACCATATCAGGTGAAGCAGATACATCGGAACCGGTGGAAATGGTACAGTCGCTGGCGGCCATACCGGAGGCGACGGAGGTCTCATCCGGTGATTATCATGAGCTGCCCGAACCCACCGGCTGGATGGTTTTTGGGTTCTTCCTCTGGCTGTTAATATCCGCAGCGATGATGTTAGTGTTTTTTGGGAAAAAGCCACCACAGAAGAAAGGCGAGCCCATGCCCATAGCCATGAACGAGCTGCCGAATGCCTTTCTCCGGCCCCGCTGGCTGGGATTGTTACTGATCCATATCACGGCGTTTTTGGTGCTCGGATCTCTGTATTATAAAAGGCACTGGTCCCTGAACTTCGGGCAGATCATGCTGATATATTATGCGGTTTGGACCGTGTTTTTACACCTGTCGGTATTGTTGATGGAGCTGAGGGCTTCCGTGGTTTTGCGTGGAAAAGACCGGCATGGCTGCTGGCAGGATTGGGCCCGTGCGATGGATAAACTGCGGATAGCCCGTTATATTTTCCCATTGCCTTTTTTCTGGCTGTATATGTACTGGCGCAAACGCCGGTTAGATCAGATGCGTAATGATCCGTACGAGTGCCCGCACTGCCGTACCGCTTTACATAAGTTGAGTGAAACAGATGAAGACCCTTATCTGGATAAGGCCCAGGTCATAGAAGAAAACCTTTCTTCTGTGGATTATGATGTATGGAAATGTGATACCTGCGATTACCGGCTGGTGCTCGACTATACCAGTGTGAGAACAAAAATGGCCGAGTGTCCTACCTGTATGCATAAAACGCTGGAATGTACCCATGTGATCACTAAAAAACGGGCTACAACCAGGGCGGCAGGATGGGGTGTCAAAACCTATGCCTGTGCTGCTTGTAGTTATGTACACGATTATACTTTTGAGATACCGCGTATCCGTGAGTCTTCCTCATCTTCTTCCTCTTCATCATCATCTTCTTCGTCTTCCAGTTGGGGCGGCGGTTCTTCCGGTGGCGGTGGGGCCAGCAGCAGCTGGTAGAATAGCCGGTATGGCATACAAAAAGGCTGTCTCTTTTGGGAGACAGCCTTTTTGTTATGTCCTTCATGAATAATGTTCCTGAATTACTGGCCAGCATCCATTTTTCCTACAAGCTGGTATCCTGTGCCATTGTTGGTGTTAACCTGTTGATAGTACATACCATCGGGTGACAGGAAGTACTGTTGTCCGTTGATCTGTACGGAGCGGCTACCTTGTGGCAGGTCTTTTATAATATTACCGGGAAGCGGAGCCGTACTATTGTTATTGTTGTTATTGCTGTTGTTATCGTTGTTAATGTTACCGTTACCGTTATCATTGTTGCCGTTGGTCTGTGGATCTACAACGGTATTCCCGATTTTACCATCCTTACCTACTACTTTAAAGCGTCGTCCGTTTTCAGTCATGATTTCCTGATAGAAGGTGCCATTCAGTTCGTAGTAGCTGTTACCGTTCACCTGTACTTCAGAAGCACCGTCTGGCAGGTCTGGAACGGCAGCATCCATAGGAGGATCTACTACGCGGTAACCATTGTCGTTGTTGTCAGATTCGTAATAGATACCATTGGAATAGTAAATAGGTCCGAACCCGGCACCGAGTGCAAAGTAACCGTAAGGCAGAGTAGAAACATAAAAGCCTATCGGAGGGAAGAAATAAGGATGGTACCGATAGTATCTGCGGTAACCTGGTCCATACCATCCATGGCTATAATAAACGCCACCATGATATACCGGGCCGCGATAGCCACGATAAAATCCTCTGTTTACAGGAGCAACGGCTCTGGGCGAAGAGAAATTGCTACGGGGAGCTGAAAAATGAGGTGCAGACATCATGTGGCCTCCTCCCATGCCACCCATGTGTCCACCTCCACCGTGTCTTTGGGCAAAGGCGCCGGTTGCTGTAGTTGTGCATAACAGCCCAATCAACACAAACAGCATATAAAATCTGTTTTTCATCGTCTTACGGGTTATAATTGTTAGACTGGATCGGTGTTCAATAGTTTAAGGATGAAGCAGTATTTATGCAGAAGGCGTACTCAATGCATCTGAGAACTGTTGTGACAATTCGATGATTTTATCGGATTTGGCAATACCTACTATCCAGTGCGGCGGAATGTTGGCCATTCCGTAATGCAGGCCAGCAACGGCGCCGGCCACTGCACCGACGGTATCCGTATCTCCGCCCAGGTTGACTGCCTTCAGCACACAATCCTGGTAATTATCGGTATTCAGTAAACACCAGAGCGCGCTTTCAAGGGTATATACCACATAACCGGAGCTCAGAATATCATCTTCTTTCAGATTGGTGATATTATCCTGCAGAATGCGGTCAAAAAGTTTTACCTCCGCAGGGCTGAACTGATTGGCTATAATAAAATCATTCACGACTGCCTGTGTAATCTGGTAAGCTTCCTGTAAATCCTTTACTGTTAAAAGATTACGGATAAACTCCACATAAATGAAGCAGGCCATTACAGACCGGAAATGCATATGTGTGATGCCGGAAACTTCTTTAACAAGATGATAACGCTGGCGTATATCATCCTGTTTCGCGAGGTAGAGTGCCAGCGGCATCATACGCATCAGAGAACCGTTGCCGTTTTCAAATTCTTCAAAACCACCGGAAAACAAAGGAGATGTACCTGTGCCAATCCGTTGTAAAGCACGACGGGTGGTATGACCAATATCAAAAACCTGTTCATGTGCGCCCCAGTATCCATCCCGGTACCATTTCAGGAAGGTAATGGCCATCAGGGAGAGATTATATCCATGGGTGAGACTTTCCGCTGTACAAAAAGTCAGTGAGGTATCATCTGAAAATGTTCCCGGAGGCTGATTCCAGCATCCGTAACCGATAAAGTCCAGTATAGGTTTTTCTCTGAGGTAGCTTCTGGTCTTGAATTCAACCGGAACACCCAATGCGTCGCCTATGGCGATACCCAGAAATGCACCTGTTATATGTTGTTGCATAGTATGGGGATTTATACAGTTAATATACACAGAAAAACGTGCCAACAAATGTTTTAGGTTTGTGAAAGCCGCTGGAGCAGTTCAGTTTATTCAGCGGTTTCCGGTATGTTCAGTCTTGTTCATTCATACTACGACCCGGATAACTGTCTGTTTGTACGGTTGGCGTTTTATCTTTGCATTGTAACATTTAATACTGTTACCCACAGTCACCGGGCAAACTTTTCCAGTAACCCGGAAGCATGTACGGAAAAATCACCCGATGTTATCACCCGTTGTTAACCTCATACTGTACTTCTGGCAGCAATAACTGCCCCTGTTGTTTTTAATGTTGATATGCCTTAAATGTCATTGTTTGAAGATGCCCAAAACTAAGACCAATATGCACACTTTTCTGTTTAATACGCATGCCAGGACATGCACTTTCCTTGGTAAATATCATTGCACTATTTTTTCTTTTGTCTGGCTCAATTAGCCGGCAACAGAAAAAATGATGACCAGCCATTACCCCTTACTGATTAATTCGGCAGCAAGTTTTATGGGAATAGGTGGATGAAAAGGGACTGTTTTTTTAGACGGTCCTCTCTAAAGAAATTTTCTGAGTCCAAATGCAGGTAATATAAGATGAATGCTGATGGGGCTGCCTTTCCAGGTAGTCCCCCTTAGGAAACAATCATCCCTGCCTGCTGCGGACTTACACTATAAACGTGTTGGAATGCCATGTATAGAAGGATAGGAAAAGGACCATCTTTCAAGATGGTCCGGTTTTCCGGCCCGCATGGCAGTAGAAAAGAAATAAAGTGCCATATGAACCCTGTGAGCAACGCTTTCCGCTGATTTGTTCGCAGTACGATTGATTCAGCTACAGGGACCGTCTTTTCAGACAGTCCCCTGTCAGACAATTCAGATTGCCCCGGCAATCTTCATCATATATCAAATGTGCTATTCATAAGCGAAACGGTGGATTATGGATGGGATCGCCTTTCCAGGCGGTCCCCTTTAAAGAAGTTTAGTAATTAAGGACGGATTGAGAATGGTAAGATCAATATCATCCAGGCTGCTTTTCCAGGCGGCCTGTTCTTCAGTTATCAGTTAATGATGACGCCATTGGTATGCAGGGGGCGTTTGTTTAAACTGCCCCGCTTTTATACCTTCGTTTATCGTTTGTTTCTCCGGAAATATAAACCCGTTTCTTATGCAATATCATCAGTTAGGCCCATCAGATCTACATATCAGCGAAATAGCCTATGGCTGTATGTCACTGGGTAACAACGATGCAGACAATGCCCGCCTGGTACATCAGGCCATAGCTGGCGGCATCAATTTTTTCGATACCGCCGATCTGTATGACCATGGCCGGAATGAAACTACCCTGGGAAAAGCGCTGCAAGGCAAAAGAAAAGAGGTTATCATCGCCAGCAAGGTAGGCAACCAGTGGAGGGAAGACGGTAGCGGATGGGACTGGAACCCGCGCCGGGAGTATATCCTGACCGCCGTAGAAGAGAGCCTGCGACGACTCAATACAGATTATATTGATCTCTATCAGCTGCACGGCGGCACTATTGAAGACCCTACGGATGAAACCATTTCGGCCTTTGAAACCCTGCAGCAACAGGGCAAAATCCGGTATTATGGGATCTCTTCCATACGGCCCAATGTGATACGTGCCTTTGCAGACCGTTCCCATATCGTGAGTGTGATGATGCAATACAGTCTGCTGGACCGCAGACCGGAAGAGAGCTGTTTTTCACTGCTGGAACAGCAGGGTATCGGTGTGCTGGTAAGAGGCGCAGTAGCCAAAGGTCTGCTTGTTGGCAAAATACCGGAAGCCTATCTGAATTACGATGCGGCAGCGGTGGCGCGGGTGGCGGAAGCCATTCAGCGTATAGCCACCCCCGATAGAGGTCCGGCGGCAACGGCGCTGCGGTATGTGCTGCAGCAATCGCCTGTAACATCCGCCGTGGTAGGGATGCGCACGTCCGGACAGGTGGCGGATGCGCTCAGTGCAGTCACCGCTCCACCATTGACGCCAGCGGAAATACTGCAGCTGCAACAGGTGCTGCCTGTTAATAAATATGACCAGCACCGCTAATGGTTGTGCAGGCAAATCCCGTATAATTGTAAAGCATCAAACGTCCCCATAATATGCGAAAGCTGAAAATCGGCATGCTCCTTTTCCCTGACATGACCATCCTGGATTTCACCGGCCCCTATGATGTGTTTGTGAAAGCCCCCTGTTTTGAAGTAGTACTGCTGGGAGAAACAACAGCACCCTTCAAAGTGGAAGGAGGTTTAATGGTACAACCTACGGTAGCGCTGGCCGATAGCCCGCAGCTGGATATTCTTTTTGTGCCGGGAGGTAAAGGTATTAATCAGCTATTGACCAACCGGACCCTACTGGATTTCCTTCGCCGGCAGGCATTGGGAGCAAAATATATCACCAGCGTTTGCACTGGTGCACTGGTACTGGCAGCAGCAGGACTGCTGCAGGGATACAAGGCCACTACACACTGGCGTTCGCTGGACCTTTTAAGGATGCTGGGCGTGGAAGTAGTGGAAGAGAGGGTAGTGAAAGACCGTAACCGTATTACCGGCGGCGGCGTTACGGCCGGCATCGATTTCGGACTTACGCTCACTGCCATGATAGGAGGGGAGGAACTGGCGCGGATCGTACAGCTACAGCTGGAATATAATCCGGCACCACCTTTCAGGGCCGGCTCTCCACATACCGCCGGCACGCCCGTATTACAGGCTACCCGGGAACTGACCAAACTGATGCTGGAAAAAAGACGGGCCATTATACGGGAATTGCTGGAGAAACAAGGAATGCCCGTAGCTCCGGAACAATGAGCTATGACAGCTGTTTTTACAAAACATACAGGATAAGGCTTTAACAAACAAGGGATTGCTATGTTTTATTATCTTTATCCGTGTACGTTTTGTAAACTTTAACAGATACTGATGACTACTATCCAACACCTGACACGATGGGGCTGCCTGGCCGCTATTCTCTGTTTGTATACTTATTGCGCCCGCTCGCCGTATGCACAAACCAATAAAATCTACAAACAAAAAGCCAAAGGATATGCCCGCACCGTACGGGAGGAGCCCGGCATCCTGCCTGGCGATAATGGTATCAGGCCTGCCTGGTGGGCCGGCACCATCAACTTCAACATGAGAAAGCCGAATATGGTGATCATCCATCATACTGCGCAGAATTCCTGTGAACAAACCCTCAAAACATTTACCCTCGAAAGAACACAGGTGAGTGCCCACTACGTAGTATGCCGCGACGGAACTATTCATCATATGCTGAATGATTACCTCCGTGCCTGGCATGGTGGCCTTTCCAAATGGGGTGGGATCACTGATATCAATTCCAATTCTATCGGTATAGAACTGGACAACAACGGGGCAGAACCTTTTCAACCCGCGCAGATAAGCAGCCTGCTCATACTGCTTGATACGCTGCAGCACCGTTATGGTATCCCGGCTGCCAACTTTATCGGACATGGTGATATTGCGCCCACCAGGAAAAATGATCCCAGCGCTTATTTCCCCTGGAAACAGCTGGCAGACAAAGGCTTTGGCCTCTGGTACAATGATACCTCCAACACCACGCTGCCGGCATCTTTTGATAAATGGCAGGCCCTCCGTATCATCGGCTACGATCTGAAAGATACCACTGCTGCCATGAAAGCCTTCAAACGGCATTTTATGCCGCAGGATACCATCAGCCCTTCGCCGGATGCCGAAAACAAAGTATTGTTTAACGTAATGAAAAAATACCTGTAACGGTTATAGTATAGCCTTCCCCGTTATCTGATGCCCGGCGGCCTGCTACCAGTGAGCAGGCCGCCGGGCTTTTATAAAGTCACCCAATACTTTATTTTGTGATCTGCCTTAAATCGAGTATTTTAATAATGAGTTAAATCGGCCAACATACCAAAATCTGAGACCTGAATTATTACGGACTTGTTATTACCTCTTTTCCATCGTTATTAATTTCTCTTGCCATGAAAAACACCAACAAATTACCTTTACTGTTGCTGGCATCCTTCGTGCTGTTACTGCTCGTTGCCGGTCCTCAGTACGCTTCCGCGAAAATCCATTACCAACCTGTAGCAGACACCAGTTGCCTGGTCAAACATGAAACCTCCTTCGAATTCCCTGATGGCCTGCGAAAAAAAGTACATGATCTTATTGAAGACAAAGTCGCCGGCGGTATCGATGAAAAAGGTATCACCACCTGGGAAAACTCTCCCGATGCGCCGGAATACTACCAGATCGTACTTCGGAAAAACAAAATTACCATCAAATACAAAGGCAACGTCTGCGATGATAAACTCATCGCCGAAAATATTGAAGCCTGCAAATCGGAGCTGCAAAAACTTATCGGTAAGTAACCGTAACTGTGATGAATGCTGATGTTTATGATTCTCCTGATATGCGAAACGCATATTTGTTTTTGCTGAGAATGGTTTTTAAAGGTGCCTGCAACCCAATGCCGGAAGCCCTGTTGCTGTTTGCAGCGGGGCTTCCGTTTTGTCAAAGCGGGTAAAAAATTACATCAGCACATGGTCGGGTCCCGCCGCCATCCTGCTTCATTTCATCTCTCTTCATCTGCCAGTTCTTCGCTCTTATTGTTTCGCTTTTATCTCCGCTCATCAGGAAAATCATAAACATCAGCATTTATCATAGTTCTATTAGTCTATAAATTTTGTAGATTAATAATTGTGAACTATTTTTGCAGTAGATATCTGCGATCATACACCAACTGAAAAGACCAAAACCAAATCGGTAGTAAACGGAAGATCCATAATTATCCGCCAACGACCACAACAAGCTTTAAATCAACATTCAGGAATGAAGTACTTACAAAGGCTTCTATGCCTGCTGCCCGCATTATTGTGGCTGCAGCAAGGTATTGCCCAGGAAATCCGGGTAAGCGGTGTAGTGACCTCCCGCAGCGATGCTCAGCGTATACCCGGCGCTGTTATCAGAGTAAAAGGTTCGGCCCGTGGAACACAGGCGGATGCTGATGGTAAGTACACCATCAGCGCCAACGCCACTGACTCCCTGCAAATCTCTTACATCGGTTTTCAAACAGCCGTGATCTCCATCAACAACAGTCATGTTATCAACATCGCACTGGAAAATACCGACAGCAAACTACAGGAAGTAGTGGTGACGGCACTCGGCATCTCCCGCGAGAAAAAATCAATTGGTTACGCTGTGCAGGAACTGAAATCAAAAGATATCGCTGAAGCCAGGGAAACCAATCTGGTCAACGCTTTGTCCGGAAAAATTGCAGGCGTGCAGGTGACTAACAGCCAGGGTAACCTCGGCTCTTCCCGTATCGTTATCCGCGGTGAAACCTCTATCGCAGGTAACAACCAGCCCCTGTTCATCCTCGACGGTATCCCCGTAGATAACAGCCAGCTGGGCATCGGCACCGGCCGCGATTTCGCTAACGCCATATCTGACGTTAATCCGGATGATATCGCGTCCATCAGCGTACTCAAAGGCCCCAACGCTGCCGCCCTCTATGGTTCCCGCGCCTCCAGCGGTGTGATCCTCATCAAAACAAAAACAGGTAAAGACACCAAAGGTGGACTGGGCGTGACTGTCAACTCCAACGCCACTTTCGAACGTGTACTGATATTACCCGACTTCCAGAACGTGTATGGTCAGGGCGCAGGTGGACAATTTTCCTACAAAGATGGTAAAGGCGGTGGCCTCAATGACGGCACCGACGAAAGCTGGGGCCCTAAAATGGATGGTCGCCTCATCCCGCAGTTTTTTTCCAACGGAGAAGCAGTGCCTTTTGTTCCACATCCCAACAACGTAAAAGACTTCTACGTGACCGGCTATACGTTGAACAACGGCCTGGCTGTAGGCGGCAGTACCGATAAAATCGATTACCGCTTTTCCTATAATAATACCAAACAGGCCGGCATTCTGCCTAATACCGGCATCACCCGCAACACCTTCACTGCCAGCAATACATTCCGTATTGCACCCAAACTCACCCTCAGCACCTATGCCAACTATATCCGCACCAGCGCCGATAACCTCCCCGGTGTAGATGGCAGAAGAGGCAACAGCGTTACCCTCCAGTTCATCTGGTTTGGCCGCCAGGTAGATGTATCCAGACTGAAAGACTATAAAAATCCGGATGGTACCGACTACAACTGGAACCACAGCTACTATAGCAACCCTTACTGGATACAGAACGAAAATACAGTCGGACAGCTGCGCAACCGCTTCTTCGGTAATGCCCGTCTCTCTTACGAAATCAACAACTGGTTAACAGCCAATCTCCGCATCGGTACAGACTATTACCAGGACAGAAGAAAATACAAAGTTGCCTATTATACCAACGGAACACCTTTCGGCTCCTATACCGAAGATGCTTACACCGTAGGTGAAACAAACGGAGAGTTTACCCTCAACGCTAAGAAAAAACTGGGCAGTGACTTCGACCTCGATGTATTGGCAGGTGGAAATATCCGCACCAATCAGTTCGAACAAAACTATCAGCAGGCACCCAAACTGGCCGTGAAAGATGTGTATACGCTCAACAACTCCCGCGATCCGCTCATCTCTACCAGTTATTTCTCCAAACAAAAAGTGTATAGCACCTTCGGTTCTGCACAGCTGGGATATCGCAACTATGCTTTTGTAAACGTAACCGCCCGCAACGACTGGTCTTCTACATTACCAGTAGAAAACAATGCTTACTTCTATCCGTCTGTCAACGGTAGCCTTGTACTCTCTGAAGCACTGCATCTGCAAAGCAAAGTGCTGACACTGCTCAAAATACGCGGTGGATGGGCACAGGTAGGTAAAGACACAGATCCTTATCAGCTGATCAATACCTATCCATTCAACCAGCCTTTCGGACCAAATCCTTTGCTGACGGTGTCCGATAAATTTCTGAAGAAAGACCTCCGACCGGAAATCACCACTTCTACAGAAGCTGGTGTGGAAGCTGCTTTCCTCAATAACCGCATACGGCTGGATCTCACCTATTATCACTCCAACAGCCGCAACCAGATACTGCTGGCCGATGTAAGTCCGACCACCGGTTACCTGAAAAAACTGATGAATGCCGGTGAAATCAGCAATAAAGGTGTGGAAGCAATGCTGGGACTAACGCCAGTGTCTACACGCTCCGGATTCCGTTGGGACCTGAACATCAACTACGCCCGCAACGTGAGTGAAGTAGTGGAACTGGATAAGGAAGGATTTCTCAATAACTATGTGCTGGGAAGTACCGGTAATATGCAGGTGCTGGCCAGCAAAGGTAAACGTTATGGCGCCCTGTATGGTACCGGATTTCAGCGCGATGCGCAAAACCGGATCATCGTTAATGCCGACGGTACACCAGCCATCGATCCCAATAAAAAAATACTGGGTTATTATACACCCAACTGGACCGGCGGTATCTATAACACTTTCAGCTTTAAAGGCTTCAGCCTTGGTTTCCTGATTGATACCAAACAAGGAGGCTCTATCTACTCCGGTACCAACTATACCGGCAACTACACCGGCGTACTGGCTACCACACTGCCCGGCAGGGATGAAGAACATGGTGGTTTGCCCTATTATCGCAGCGGCCAGCAGAATATACAGCTGCCATCACACACTGCTGCAGCTCCCAATGGCGCTGAAGTGCATCACGATGGTATCATCTTCGACGGCTATACGGCAGATGGAAAAAAGAACACCGTGGTACTGGGTGCCGAAGATTATTACAAAGCTGTTTACAACAGCAGCCTGAATGAGAGCAGTGTGTATGATGCTTCCTTTATCAAACTGCGGGAAATAAAACTGGGGTATACTTTGCCTAAATCACTGACAAGCCGGTGGAAGCTGCAGGCTGTAAACATCGCGCTGGTAGCCAGAAACCTGGGATACTTGCAGAAACATGTGCCCAATATCGACCCGGAAACCGCCTTCAATACCGGCAACGGACAGGGGCTGGAAACCCTGCAGATACCGACTACCCGCAGCATTGGCATTAACCTGAATGTTTCATTTTAATTAAGTACCGGATATGAAAAAGTTGTTGATACCTTGTTATATGTTGTTCGCCATCATCCTACTGGCTTCCTGCCGGAAGGAGCTGGAGCGGATCAACAAAAACCCGAATGAACCAACTACCGTGCAACCGGACTATCTCCTGAGTAACGGTATTAAAGCAAACGTAGATACCTATTGGGGTCCGGATGCCGCTATGGACGGTAGTTTGCTCTATATCCAGTATTGGGCTAAAATCCAGTATACCGATGCTGACCGTTACATCGCTGGTGCTACCGGTACCCAAAATGTATGGAGCAATTTTTATGCACAGGGTATCGAAGACTTCACCACCCTGGCCCAGCTGGGGGACAGTCTGCATAACCCCAACTACAAAGCAGCAGCGGTGATCATGCGTTCCTGGATCTTCCAGCAGCTCACAGATCTCTATGGTGATATTCCTTATAAACAGGCCGGTAAAATCGAGCAATATCTTACGCCGGTATATGACAGCCAGAAAGATGTGTACACGGGGCTCCTGGCAGAACTGAAAGATGCGGCCGCCACCATTACCACCACTGGTAATGCTATCAACGGGGATATCCTGCTGGGCGGTAACATGAATACCTGGAAACAGTTTGCCAACGGGCTCCGGCTGCGTATCGCATTACGTATTGCCGACCGTGATTTTAATACAGCCAAAGCGGTATTTGATGAGGTAGCTGCCGGCGGTAATGTATTATTGCCTCAGGGTGTTGATGTAAAACTGATTTACCAGGCATCTCCCAACCAGAACCCTGTGGGCCGCAACCGCGAAACCCGCAACGACTATCGCATCAGCAAAACAATAGTGGATAAACTCAAAGCACTCAACGACCCACGGTTACCCATATACGCTACCGTACCTAAAGATACCAACGTGATTATTGGGGTGACCAATGGGCTGCCTAGTGATTCTGCTGCCCGTTTGGGCTTCAGCAAAACGTCGGATGCCGGAGCTGTATTTACGGCTACCATGGCGCCGGCGGTGCTGTTCAGTTATGCGGAACAGCTGTTTATCCTGGCAGAAGCTGCACAGCGTGGACTGACCAATGGTAATGCAGCCGATCTGTACAATCAGGCGGTAACAGCTTCCTTTGCACAGTATGGGCTGTCTTCTACTACCGCAGCTGCTTATCTGCAGCAGCCGGGAGTAGCTTATGATGCGACGAATTTCAAAAAGTCTATTGGTGAACAGAAATGGCTGGCACTTTTCGGCGAGGGCCTGGAAGCTTTTGCAGAATGGAGAAGGCTGGATTATCCTCAGCTGAAGGCTGCCTATACAGGCGCGCTGAATGGCAGTATGCCCCTGCGTTTCAAGTATCCTTCCAGCGAACAGGCGCTGAACGGCATCAATTATAAAGCTGCTGTAGCAAGGCAGGGTGCTGATCTGCTGACCACCAAACTGTGGTTTGATATGTACTGATAAATCCTGTTTGCCATAAAACAAATACATAGCCCAGGGCTTCAGCCCTGGGTTATATATTTGGAGCAATCCTGCTTTCTTAATAAGTTATCTTTTTATGCACTGCTCCTTTTTCATCGTAAAACAGTATCTCCGGTTCATTTTTTTCATTAACGATCATCTCAAGGCGTACCCTGCCCTTATCATCATTCACAAAAACGCCGGTCCGTTGTCCCTGCTGACCGGCAAACATGCGGTGGTATCCAAATACTCCTTCTTTATATAATTTTTCCATTACCCTGTTCTGTTCCTGGGCATCTTTTACATGATTACGAATAGAGTCGATGATAGTCATGACTTTATCAAGAGAAACTTCAGGGCGTTCGGAAATGGTTAATCCCTTTCTATCGTTTCCTCCTTCCTCTTGAGCGTAGGCGAGTGTTACCTGCTGGTCCTGCTTGTACTTGTCGAACGTCAGGCTTAATTCGTTCCTGCCCTTGCCGTCTTTCCCTTTCCCTGCATAGACGAGGCCTCCGCATTCTTCTCCTTCTGTATTGTAAAACATCAGCCCTGACTCGCCTTCGCCCTGGCGGGGGAGTTTTTTACCATTAACAACACCGGGAGGCAGGTGCCCACTGTTGAAGAGTGAAAGTTTAACAGTGCCGTCTGGTTCTACAATATCAATCTTTTCAGCGCGCAGACTCTTGATAATATCAGGTTGTTCTGTTCTGCGAAAACCATAGCTGATAAACGCGAATATCAAAACAGATGAGATAATAGCGTATAAACGGAAAAAGTTCATCTGGCGGCGCAGCCGCATTACTTCGTTGTGTATGTCTTGCATAACTGGGAATGGGTTTGATTAAAGCGGTTTTTATTTTTGAGATTAATTTTTAAGGAAAACAAAGTGACAGCAAGTGTTTATAGATCTCGTCTTATTTTTCTCTCATAAGCTTTGTTGACAAATGGCACGGGGTTCCTGAAAACATGGTCCTGACTTTTTCTGAGAGGATATCTGATGGAAAATTAGGAAAAATATTTTAAATATATATGTAGAAATTTTACATATAATAGATAAAGTTTTTAATTTTAGCCTGCCTTCAACGATAGATAGGTAGTCGAAAATGGGGAATGATATGTACAGAGTATTTTTAGCTTTATGGATCATAGGTGCCACTGCCTGCAGTAATAACAATACAGCCGATGACGAAACCACCGCTGTTCCTGCTCCATCCGAATCTGTGGTGACATCACTGGAAGAAGAGGATTCGGTACTCAAAGCACATGAAGATATTGCCTGGGATGAGATAGAAGGAATCCAGCTCTCCAGGGTGATGATCAATAATAAAGTACCGTTACATACCAGCCTGTCGCGTTTTAAAGCTGCCTTTGGAGAGGCCGACAGCC
The DNA here is from genome assembly GCF_003308995.1 of Chitinophaga flava. Lineage (NCBI taxonomy): Bacteria > Pseudomonadati > Bacteroidota > Chitinophagia > Chitinophagales > Chitinophagaceae > Chitinophaga > Chitinophaga flava. The sequence goes on from NZ_QFFJ01000002.1 coordinate 89,361, forward strand.
TTGTAACACCAGACTGGACCTCTATCTGCGATGCCCAGTTTGAAGACGAATTTGAATACTTCTATAAAAACGGTTCCCGTTTTGAACTTTATAAAGACTCCCTGGCCTGCGATGAATTCAGGCTTACACCGACGCAAACGGTTTCCTATGGAGGCATTACTTTTAGCCACAATACTACCTGGGCTGATATGAAGAAACGTTTCCCCAAAGCTGTGCGCCAGGCGGAGAATGAAGGTTATACAGATATGATCACCCTGCGGGACGCGGATGTGAAAGAGAGTGATAGTAGTGTTCGGTTTTTCTTTGAAAATGGTAAACTGATACGGATCGTTTATTTTATCCCCTGCTAGGTATTATATCTGCCCATCAGGCCCATCAATAAACATTAGAATTCATCACAGTTACAACAGATAAACACTCAGGCTTCTGGCCCCTTGTGCCCCATGTACCAACACGGCTCCGATATCTGCGGTAGCGGAAGGCCCCATCATAAAACAGCCATAGGCGGTATCTTCCAGGTGTACCCGCAGGTAGGCATCGTACATATCGCATACGATAGACTGGGGAGACAGCAGTATCACCAGATGCTGTGATAAAAAGCCCAATGCATTTACTTCCAGATCTTCCTGGGTAAGCCATACCATTCCGTTTTCTGCTACGCCAAACCGGGCCCGGATCACTGCTACATCCACATCTGCCAGCTCATGCGGGTTCTGCACGGCGTGAATGTCGCGGTTGCCTTTTATCTCCGGGGTTACGGAGCAGATCACGCTGGCGCCTGGGAACTGGGATGCCAGCAGGGCTTGTGCGGCCACTGCATCTGCGGGCCTAAAAATTTCACCACCGGCATCGGCTACACGTTGTTCGAATGCTGTCAGCAGATCGGTTACTGTTTTGGGGAAAGCGGGAATGGCCGGGTAGGCGATACGGTTAAGCGGCAGCTGGCTTTCTACAGCTGCCAATACGTGATTACGTGTGTTGTTCTCCATGATCGTTGTTTTTGGCTCTGTATTGTAAATACCACTCCCGGAATGTTTGTCCGGCGAAATGGGGTAACTCACGGTGACGCCCCCACGGATTCAGCACCTTGTTGTACAGAAGGAAATGAGGCGTAAAACGTAATGCTCCGCTGGCCATGCTTTCGGCACTGCGGAACAATTGCGGGTGTTCGAAGATCCTGCCGGCGGCACCAAAGGCCAGCCGCCTGCTGACAGGCAGATATTTTTTTGCTGCCATCACTTTGCGCCATTTTAATATCTGGTCGCTGATGTCAATCTTAACCGGACAGACCTCTGTGCAGGAGCCACACAACGAGGAATGGTACGGTAACTCACTATATCTGGATTCATCGAAAGTAGGGTCGAGGATAATACCAATAGGCCCGGAATAGGTAGCACCATAAGCTAACCCGCCACTACGACGGTATACCGGACAGGTATTCATACAGGCGCCACAACGGATACACTTCAGTGATGTCCAGAAGTCGGGCATACCTAAGCGCCGGCTGCGCCCGTTGTCTGTCAGAATGATATGCAGCTCGCCACCACGGCGGGGACCGCTGAAATGAGAAGTATATTGTGTGGCCAGCGTTCCCAGTGCGCTGCGTGACAACATCCGGATGAAGATGCCGAGATCACTCACTTTAGGCAGCAGCTTTTCTATACCGATACTGGCGATATGAACAGGAGGTACGGCAGCACCTATATCCGCATTGCCTTCGTTGGTGCAGACCACAAAACTGCCCGTTTCCGCAATGGCGAAATTGGCGCCTGTCATCCCGGCGCCGGCTTCCAGAAACCTTTTCCGCGCATCATTACGCATGGCTTCTGTCAGATAGTGTGGATCGGTATTGCCGGGGTCTGTGCCGATACTACGGGCAAACAGCTGTGCTACATCTTCCGGCGTTTTGTGAATGGCGGGCATTACAATATGGCTGGGAGGCTGGTCATCCAGTTGCTGGATCCGTTCGCCCAGGTCAGACTCAGTAACGGTGATGCCCCGTTTCTCCAGAAAGGCGGTCATACCACATTCTTCCTGCAGCATCGATTTGCTTTTGATAACAGCGCGGATGTTTTTCTCCTGAAGGATGTCCCATACGTGCTGATTATGTTCTGCGGCATCTCTGGCCCAGTATACTTTGGCGCCTCGTTTCAGGGCATTGTTTTCAAATTCACGCAGGTAATCGGGGAGATGGGTAAGGGTATGTTCCTTTATCTGTGACGCGATCTTACGCAGTTCTTCCCATTCGGGTACCGCCCTGGCAGCGGCATCCCGGTGCATGCGGGCGGCCCACAGGTTTTTATCGTGCATGGGCTCATGCACCTCGTCCTGTTCGAGGAAGGCGGCGGCGTTGGCGGCTACATCTACTTTTTTTTCATCTCCCATAAAAAAATATTAAAAAGGACCACCATTGAGTACCTGTGCCACATGCAGAAATTTCATGCGTATGCCGGCTTTGCGGGCAATACCCTGCTGATGCATCAGACAGGACATGTCAGGAGATACAATAAATTCAGCATCATTCCGGACGTAATCATGCACTTTATCCAGGCCCATACTGGCGCTCACCGCTTCATCTGTCACACAGAAGGTGCCACCGAAGCCACAGCATTCATCAGGACGGTCCATCGGTACCAGTTCCAGACCTTCCACCATCTGTAACAGCCGGGCGGTTTTATTGAAAGGAGTACCCATGATTTCGGAGGGAAGGGCTATGTTCAGACCGCGGATGGAGCTGCAACTGTTATGCAACCCTACTTTATAACGGAAATAAGCCCAGGGGAAACTTTCTACCTGCAGTATATCGTGAAGAAATTCTACCAGTTCGTAGGTGCGTTGCCGTACATGCAGTACGTCGGGGTCCTGCGGGATTGCATCAAGATGATGCCTTACGTGTTTTACACAGCTGCCGGCAGGTCCGATGATATATTCAAACTCCCGGAAGTTGTCAACAAACAGTTGTTCCGCGGCGGCTGAATGCTGCTGGTCACCTTCATTGGCCATAGGCTGGCCGCAACAGGTCTGGTTCAGCGGATATACCACTTCCAGGCCCAAACGTTCCAGCAGCTCCAGGGTGGCGATGCCGGCTTCCGGGTAGATAGCGTCAACATAACAGGGAATGAACAGGCCAACTTTCATACGCAGGACTATTTGCTTGATACATATGCATAACAGCAAAGTCGCCGTGTTGGTTGACCGGAAAATCAGGAGACCGGTGTTTTCCCTCCGTCTACTGCGATACTGGTGCCTGTCACGTAGGCGGCTGCGGGTGTAGCCAGAAAAGCGGCCATGGCACCTACTTCCCGGGCTTCGCCAAAACGTTTCATGGGGATTTCTCTCAGCGCTTCTTCCGCGATCGTTTCAGGAGAGACATTACGAGCAGCGGCGCTGTTGCTGAATATGCTTTCCAGCCTGGCAGTACGGACAGAACCGGGCAGTACATTATTGACTGTAATGCCATGTGGAGCCAGTTCTGTGGCCAGCGTTTTGGCCCAGGCAGCAACAGCCCAGCGGGTAGTATTGGATACGCCGAGGTTTTTCAGCGGAGCTTTTACAGAAGTGGAGATAATATTGATGATACGACCATAGCCGGCCTGTATCATGCCTGGCACCAGGGCCTGCGCCAGTACCTGGTTGCAGAGCAGATGCTGGGAGAAAGCATCTGCAAAGGCGTCTGTGGAGGCTTCCAGAATAGGGCCTGTAGCAGGGCCGCCGGTATTGTTGATCAGGATATGTACCGTGCCTTCGAGAGCGAGGTCGGCAGCTAAATCCTTTACTTCGTCCAGATCTGAGAAGTCGGATACGATATACCGGTGGGCTTGTCCGGCTTCAGAAGAGAGTTGCGTTACAGCGGTCTTCAGGTTTTCTTCGTTCCGGGCGGTGAGTATACAGGTGGCACCCAGGGAAGCCAGCTCTATGGCGGTGGCAAGGCCGAGGCCTTGTGAACCGCCGCATATCAGTGCGGTTTTGTCTTTTAAGGACAGGTTCATGATTTTCGGATTTTTTGATTTTCGATTTTGATATGGAGAGAATCAAAGGTCTCTATTTCAAATAATTAAATCAAAAAATCCGAAAATCAAAAAATCCGAAAATCAAAAAATCCGGAAATGTTATACCCTTACATAGATCTTCCGCTTATCCAGTATCAGACCTACTGTCCAGCACAGCAGCATAAATGCCAGTGAGAATAGCAGAGAGCCGAATTTACCAGGAGATAAGGGCTGGAAAATCTGATCATTGATCCATTGATACAATGATTGGTTACCTATGAGGAAGAAGTACATCAGGATAGCGAGCACTTCTGACAATAGGTATAGGAACAACGGGTTTTTGCCGAAGATGGTGAAAAAGCTCGTGCCTTTGGTAAAGCCGGCAATATCGATCAGTAGAATGAGCAGGGATAAAAGTATAAGGTCGATGCCCACTGTGAGCAGCACATAGGAGCTGGTCCACAGTTTTTTGTTGATGGGAAATACTGTGTTCCATGCATAGGCAAGGGCTATCAGTACGGCGCCGGTGGCTATCATCCGTAGCAGCCCGGACTGGGTGCGGCCCTGCTGCTGTACAAACAGGCCTGCATAATAACCGGCTACTACGTTCACTACAGCCGGGAAGGTGCTGAGGATACCTTCCGGATCGAAGGCAAAACCTTCTCCGTGATACATATGATTATCGCCCATTACCAGCTTATCAAGAGCGATGCCGGCATTGCCATGGATACCATATTGGTCGCCGGGTGTGCCGGCAAACCACAGAATGGCCCAGTAGCCGAAGAGAAACAGGGCACTGACCGTCCACACGCCTTTTTTAGGAAGATAATGAATCAGGAGGGAGGCAATACCATAACAGAGGGCTATACGTTGTAATACGCCCAGGATACGGGTATGGCTGAATGGTTTGAAACTCAGTCCCGTACTGGTATGCTCCACAAAGGGAAACCAATACATCAGGTAGCCGAGCAGAAAAATGATAAGGGTACGTTTGAAGATTTTACCGAGCACAGCTGCGTTGCCCAGCTGTTCATATTTTTTCATACTGAAACTCATGGCATTGCCGACAGCAAAAAGGAAGGAAGGGAATACCAGGTCTGTGGGGGTCCAGCCGTGCCAGGGGGCATGATCCAGCGGCCAGTAAGTACCCCCTGTGCCGCCGGTATTAACTATGATCATGAAACAGACTGTCATGCCGCGGAATACATCCAGCGGTAAAAAGCGTTGGGAGCTTTGTGTCATTTTTCCCCGTATTAAGTTGGTTGATAAGATGGTAAGGAAATGGGCCGCATTTGAGTGTCTACAATATAGACATCTCTTTTTCAAAATCCAAATACGGGGAAAAAAGAGTTGGAAATTTTTTACATGGAGAAGCCGCGGCCCAACACTTCATGTACTTCGTGGATGACCACAAATGCTTCGGGATCAGCTTCCTGCACAAGGGATTTGAGGTGCATCAGCTCTTGTTTGCCAATAACAACATACAATATTTCTTTTCTGTCGCCAGTGTAGGCACCATGTCCATGCAGTACGGTTGCACCACGTCCCATTTCGCCGGTGATCTTTTGTGCAATGAGTGGGGTATGCTGGGAGATGATGGTAATAGCCCGTTTGGTGTTAAGACCGTCTACTATATAATCTACTGTTCTGGCGCCAATGTAAACAGCGATAAAGGTATACATGGTTTTTTCCAGGCCGATGATAAAGGAAGAAGCAGCAATCACTACGATATCAAATATCAGCATGGCGTTGCCCAGGGTCCAGCCCAGGTATTTGTTGCACATCCTTGCTACAATGGCCGAACCGCCGGTTGTGCCGCCCGACAGGAATACGAGCCCTATGCCAATGCCTACCAGCAAACCGGCAAAAATGGCTGCCAGCAAGGTATTGGAAGTTACCGGTGTGAGATGGTTTTCCGTGATGTAAAGGAAAAACGAACAAAAAATAATACCCAGGATCGTATACAACATCCCCCGCTTGTCCAGCAGTTTGTATCCTGCTATGATCAGGAACACATTAATGATGAGGTTGGTGATACCCGGAGACCAGCCAAAATAATAATAGGTAACGATAGTGATACCAATTACCCCGCCTTCAGAGAGCTTATTGGGGATGGCCAGATAATTAATGCCTACAGCAAATATCAGCGCACCGATAATGAGCAGTAGGATATTCTTCACATGTGATTTCATGGGGCAAAAATAACTTATTTTTTATGCAAATGATGGAGCCCAAAGACGCTTACGTAAAGGATTTTCCCGAAAGTTAACAGTCGGGGGCTGGAAACAGGACCGTCTTTTATAACTGAATATTCATCTATGAAAAAAAACACAAAAATTATTTGGAATTAATAAAACTCGATGTATATTTGTCTACCAAATAAGTAGACTAATAAGTTTGCAACCACAACAGGGAGAAATAAGGCAATACTCCCGGCATCCTTTGATCCACCAGCAAAGAGCAGCCGCCATTATTGAACAATTGTGTAAAACGATACACTATGAAACGGCATACTCAGGACTGTGGACTACGTTCCCAAGCGTTGATATCAGCAAAGGTAAACAATACCTGTTCCCGTTACATTATTGTGCTGCACTGCTGTTGTAGCAGTAGTTGCTGACACTGAAGTCTTGCGTTCTGTAAGCTGTAAATAGAATGCCTGGTCGGGCTTGCGGGAAAGGTATGCTGCAAATTTATTGGTGGTAAATTTTTCAGTATCATACCTGCCCCGCGCCTCCCGGCATATCGCTCACACAAAATTGTTTGCCATGAAAACTCATGCTCATTTCCTGCTGGCGGCTCTTTTAGTAATAACCCATGCCAACACTGCAAAAGCTGCCACTAATCAAGATACTATAACTGTTACGGGTACACGATTTACTTTTCCGCTGGTACAGGATTGGATCGACGACTTCCAGCAAACCCACCCCGGAACAGTGTTTCGCCTCGTGTCTCCCAGAGACCCTGCCGCCGCACAGGCTGTGATACATTTTACTGCACAACGTATCCCGCAACATAAAGAACAATATCAGTATGTAGCAGTTGCCCGTTATGCGCTGTTACCCGTTACCAATATCCACAGTGCACATGCCGGAAAATCATTGACAGTGGAGCATTTGAAGGAATTGTATTTTAAACGGGAACAAAAAAATACTGCCTCCGAACAAGTGGTCGTATACAACCGGCTGGAGAAATCCTGTGCACCGGTTACTTTCGCAGCCTTTTATGGTGCTGCCTTTGAAGATATAAAAGGCAAGCAGGTGCCCGGTGATGACCAGCAGCTACTGAAGGCTGTACAAGAAGATCCTGCTGCGGTATCCTTTAATAACCCCGGCTTTATCTACGATCTGCGCAACCGGAAACCCGTTCATAATATCGCGGTCATTCCGCTTGATCTCAACAATAACGGGCGTTTAGAACAGGAAGAAAATTTCTATACAGATCTGGATGTACTGATCAATCGGCTGGAAACCGCACCGCCACCGGGTATCCCGATAGAAGAAGTGGTGCTGAGTTACGATCGCTCACTGGAGAAAACCCAACCAGTGATTGCAGCCTGGGTCCAGTATATACAACGGGAAGGACAGACACAACTACATCACTTCGGGTTCCTGACGGCTCATCCGGTTAATGCCGTCGCAACAAAATAACAACGGAAGCTATATATACTCCGGTCATAAGGGGCGCTATCCTCGGCAATACTGGTGGGTGTTGTGGGGTAGTTGCCTCACCAGCCGGAGAACTACTATAACGAAATTATTTTTATCCTATGGTAACTCCTGTTTTGAAATCACAGGAAATAAATGAATGACTACCTGCTAACGTAAACGCTTATACTTTTTTCGGAAAGCCTAATTTATCATGAAGGAACCACCTGTTTCCAGGTAAGGCTCCCAGTGCCAGCAAGTCCCGGTCTCGCGCCGGGGCTTCTCTTTTATATATACCCGAAAAAATATTTTTCCATTTTGTTATGGAAAATATTTTCCTGCCTCATCTAATTAAAAAACAAATTACCATGGACTCAGCTAAAATCCCGGGGAATGATTTCCTCGACATCCTCTTCGATGGAAGGAACAAAGATTATGGGGCCTATGCATTACGCAGCCGTTACGACCGGCGTGTACGCAATGCCGTAATAGGTACAGCTTCCATAGTATTGGTGATGGTGGGCGGTTTTGTATTGAATAATACATTAAGTGCTAAGGAAAACATCAGTAAACCGGAGTTGTTCGACAAAACCACCACCCTTACTCAAATCGATCAGCCGGAACAAGATCCGGTGATTCCGCCACCAGTACAGGCTACACCGCCTCCTGCTGCTGCGCCTACCATTGATTTTGCCAGCCTGAAAGTGGTGCCCAATGATCAGGTAAATCCTGAAGATGAGCCACCTAAAATCAGTGATATCGGTAATCAAACAATAGGGCTGAAGAATACAGAAGGTGACCTGAATGGTGTGGCAGATGGTTTGGCAGATGTATCTGCAGGTACGCCAGGCGTAGTAATTGCCCCTGTAGCACCAGAACGTGAAGAAATCGTGTCCTTTGTTGAAATCATGCCGGAGTTCCCGGGTGGAGAAGCAGCCTTGATGAAATATCTGCAAAAAAATCTCCGCTATCCGAATATGGCCCAGGAGAACGGGATACAGGGCGCTGTCTATGTGCAGTTTGTGGTGAGCAAAGACGGCACTATCTCTCAGATAAAAACGGTAGGCGCAACCAAAGGTGGTGGGCTGGAAGAAGAAGCGTTAAGAGTAGTCGGCAAAATGCCTAACTGGAGGGCTGGTAAACAGAATGGCCGCACAGTGAATGTACTGTACAATCTGCCCATCCGCTTCTCCCTGGAAAATCAATAATGCCGGTCTGCATCCATTTAACCTGAATACATATACTTTCCTTTCTACTTCTCTACCTTTTTCACTGATTATTTATCGTTGATCTTTTAAAAAAAAATTCAATCGACAGATTGTACAGGGAATCTTATGTCCTGGCATGTTATCTCTTTCCGCTTGTTCTAATACCTATGCATCCCGGTTTGCTTTTTGCAGCCGGGATTTTTTTTACATTCTTATTAGAAAATATTCAAACATTTATATTTTATGTAAAATAATAATCAAAAAATAAAGCGTTTGATAAATAAACAACTAAACAAAATAATTATTAATTTAACGGCCGCTTAGTTCTCTTCTTCAGCACTATAAATGGATTTTTAGTATGGAAGCGCCGGTTAATAACTCGCTGCAACAGTTTAAAAACCTTGTTGGCACCAAGTTTCAGCTGTATAACAGCCTCTTCACCTCATTACCCTTTCATCGGGTAGAGAAGACAGGAATCTTTTTATCCCTCTTTCTCCTGCATTGTGAAGAAGGATATGCCCGCGGAAACAGCCCCCAAACCATCATGGACTCTTTCTTTGAGCAATACACTACTTACCAGGATGAAAAACAACGGACCGATCTGCTGTTCCGGTTTGTACAGTATGCAGAAAGACAGGTGGTGCTGTTTGACGCACTGGAAGACGCCGCCTTCCGCTATATCCGCGACCTGCAGGGCGCCGGTACCCTTCGCCATCTGCAGTCTGAAGTGATACAGGAGCAGGCACAGGACAAACTAAAGGAAAAGCTGGAGCACTTTTGCATAAGGTTGGTACTTACAGCACATCCCACCCAGTTTTATCCCAGTGAAGTACTGGGTATCATCAACGACCTGGCCCGCGCCCTGGTAGAAGAAAACACCTCCGAGGTGAACATGTACCTGCAACAGCTGGGTAAAACACCTTTTTTCAAAAAAGAAAAACCTACACCATACGATGAAGCCATCAGCCTGGTATGGTTCCTCGAAAATATATTCTACCGTGCCGGTGGCCGCATCCTCTCATTCCTGAGGGCGCAGTTCCCCGAAGCTGTCACCAGCAATAATCCGGTTATCCGTATGGGCTTCTGGCCCGGCGGTGACCGCGATGGCAATCCTTTCGTAAATGCTGCTACCACTCTGGAAGTGGCTGCTGCCCTCCGTGCTTCCATCATGAAATGTTATTTCAGGGAAGTACGTACCCTGAAGCGTCGCCTGACTTTCAAAGGTGTGGAAAACGTAGTAGCAGCGCTGGAAGCGAGGTTGTCACGCAACCTCTTTACCGCCGGCCATAAGGCGGATATCAGCCGTCAGATCATCCTGGATACGCTGACGGATATACGAAATACAATTATAGAACAACATAACGGTCTGTTCGTTCACCTGGTCGATAATCTGATCAGCAAAGTGGAGATCTTCGGGCTGTATTTCGCCTCCCTCGATGTTCGCCAGGACAGCTCCGTGCATGTGGAGCTGCTGAATGCCATCGCAGGCAAAACAGATACGCTGCCCAAAGACTACATTGCGCTCGATGATCAGGCGAAAATCAATGCCCTGGCGAATATCAAAGCTGCCATAGATCCGCAGCTGCTCGAAAATCCATTGCATCAGGACAGCCTGAAGACCATTGCTGCTATCAAACAGATTCAGGAGGCAAATGGAGAAGAAGGTTGCCACCGTTATATCATCAGTCACACTACCAGCGTACTGAATGTGATGGAAGTGTTTGGCATGTTCCTGCTGAGCGGATGGCAGAAAGAAACGATGACCATCGACATCGTACCGCTGTTTGAAACGATTGATGACCTGCATCATGCGGGTCAGGTGATGAAGGAACTGTACGAGAATCCTGAATACCGTGAGCACCTGCGTCGTCGTCACAGTCAGCAAACTATTATGCTCGGTTTCTCTGATGGTACCAAAGACGGTGGGTATCTGATGGCCAACTGGAGTATCTATAAAGCCAAAGAAGAGCTCACGCGCATCTCCAAGGAATACGAGGTGGATGTTGTCTTTTTCGACGGAAGGGGAGGCCCTCCTGCACGTGGCGGCGGAAAAACGCACCAGTTCTACGCTTCCATGGGCCGCAATATTGCCAACGAAGAAATACAACAGACCATTCAGGGACAGACTATCAGTTCCAATTTCGGCACCATAGATGCTGCCCAGTTTAATATGGAACAGTTGATACATGCCGGTATTACCAATGAACTGTTTTCTTCCCGGGAAGTGACCCTCACAACAGAGGAGGAAGATCTGCTGCAATCACTTGCTGATGCGGGTTACGCGTCGTACAACAATCTGAAAAACCATCCTTATTTTCTGGAATACCTGGACCATGCCAGTCCGCTCCGTTATTACGCGGAAGCCAATATCGGCAGTCGTCCCAGTAAGCGTCATGCCAGCGCCAAACTTAATCTCAATGATCTGCGGGCCGTACCTTATGTAGGGGCCTGGAGTCAGCTGAAGCAGAATGTGCCGGGTTATTACGGTGTGGGCAGCGCCCTCAAACAACTGTATGACCTGGGCAAATGGAAGGAAGTGGAACACCTGTATCAGCACTCCCTGTTCTTCAGGACGCTGCTGGACAACTGTGAGATGGCGATGAAAAAAAGTTATTTCCCGCTCACCGCTTACCTGGCCAAACATCCGCAATATGGTGAAGTATGGCAGATGATCTATGATGAATTTGAGCTGACTAAAAAATACCTGCTCCGCCTTACGGGTGAAGCTGAGCTGATGGAAGCCAGTCCGATAGACCAGCTGTCTATTCAGATGCGGGAAAGGATTGTATTGCCTTTGCTTACCACACAACAATATGCCCTTACCCGTTTGCGGGAACTGGATACTGATTCCAACAACGGCCATGGCAGAGAGACGTATGAGAAACTAATCATGCGCTGTTCTTTCGGCATTATCAATGCCGGCAGGAATTCGGCCTGATGTCTCTGCTGCTTAATAGTATAATAACAATAAGATAATAGTGAAGACCTTAGTGGAGCATGTCTCCGCTAAGGTCTTCTTCTACATGGGAAATCATAATTGGTGAGCAGAATTCCCAATTCTTACCTACTTTTACATCTCCTATTAGTATAACTACACTTCAATATGGCAAACAGCTTATATGACTTTGGAATGATTGGCCTGGGTGTAATGGGCCGGAACCTGTTACTCAACATGGCGGATCATGGCTTTTCCGTGATCGGCTTTGATAAGGACGCTGCTAAGAATGCTGCGCTGGAATCTGCCGCTACACCGGGAACAACTGTTAAAGGAGTTGCAGAGCTGGCTACAATGGTACAACTGCTGGAACGTCCGCGCAAGCTGATGATGCTGGTACCTGCGGGTCAGCCGGTAGATGATGTGATTGCTTCCCTCATACCGCTGCTGGAGCAGGGTGATGTGGTGATTGATGGAGGAAACTCCCATTATACAGATACACTGCGTCGTGTGCAGTATCTCCGCGAAAAAGGCATCCACTTTATGGGGATGGGTGTTTCCGGTGGTGAGCAGGGCGCCCGCACCGGTCCGAGTATTATGCCGGGTGGTGACCTCGATGCTTATGGCAAGGTAAAACCCATGCTGGAAGCAATTGCAGCTAAAGTAAATGGTACCCCTTGTGTGGCATACCTTGGTAAAGAAGGTGCCGGTCACTACGTGAAAATGGTGCACAATGGCATCGAGTATGCTATTATGCAACTGATCAGCGAAAGTTATGCTTTGTTGCAGAAAGGCGCCGGACTGAACAACGACGAGCTGCATAAAGTGTTTAATGAGTGGAATAATGGCGCTTTACAGTCTTTCCTGGTGGAAATCACTGCAGATATCTTCCAGCAACAGGATGATAAAACAGAAGCCCGCCTGGTAGATGTGATCTCCGATAAAGCAGGTTCAAAAGGCACTGGTAAATGGACTTCCCAGGATGCAATGGAACTGCCGGTGGCAGTACCGGTAATCGATACAGCGGTGGCTATGCGCACCCTCTCCGGTTACAAAGATCAGCGACTGGCAGCCGAAAAATTATACCCCGCTCCGGACCCTGCTATCCATGAAAACAAAGAGATGTGGATCAAACAGGTACACGATGCGCTGTATTTTGCTACCATCCTGAGTTATGCACAGGGACTGGCCATGCTGCATGAAGCTTCCCGTGACCTGCAGATGGAAATCCCGCTGCCGGAAGTGGTGAAAGTATGGAGAGGCGGTTGTATCATCCGCTCCACCCTCCTGGAAGTGTTCTCTCAGGCCTATCAGCAAGACGCAAACCTGGGTAATATCCTGCTCGATAAAGGCGTAGCTACGCTGGTGCAGTCTGTTGAAGCCAACACCCGCAGTGTGGTAGCACAGGCAGCACAAACCGGTATTCAGGCTGCTGGCTTTATGTCCGCATTGTCTTACTTCGATGCTTTCCGTACCGGCAGAATGGCTACCAACCTGATACAGGCGCAACGCGATTACTTCGGGGCACATACTTATCAACGTATAGACCTCCCCGGAACATTCCATACCGAATGGCAGCGTAACAACAAATAAATTTCATTCTTAATTTAATATATGCAGATCCATAAACGCCCTCCTGCTTCCATCCTCTTTATTTTCGGAGGCAGCGGCGATTTAAACTACCGGAAATTATCACCTGCGTTATACAATCTTTTTTTAGATGATTGGATGCCCGAGCAATTTGCTATTGCAGGCCTGGGCCGCAGTCCTTACACTAACGAAGATTATCATACTCACCTGCTGGACGGCATCACTAAATTTTCCCGCCGGAAAGGTGAACAAAACGGTCACTGGAAAGATTTCAGTCAGCATGTGACCTATCTCCAGATGGACGCGGAAAATGCGGACGCCTATTCCAAAATCACCGACTACGTAAAGCAGAAGGAACAAGAATGGGGCGTACATCCCAACGTGATCTTTTATCTGGCAGTAGCACCGCAGCTGGTGCCCAACATCGTTACCTGCCTGGGTAATCTCAACCTCTGCAGCGATAAACATTGCACCCGCATCGTAATCGAAAAACCTTTCGGCCACGACCTGAAAAGTGCACATGAGCTGAATGAGCTGCTGGCTACCAAATTTACAGAAGAACAGATCTTTCGTATAGATCACTACCTGGGTAAGGAAACTGTCCAGAATATCCTGGCGTTCCGCTTTGCCAATGCGCTCTTTGAGCCGGTGTGGAATCGTAACTTCATCGAAAATATCCAGATCACGGCCGCAGAAAGCGTAGGCCTCGAAGGCCGTGGCGGCTACTACGAAAGAGCCGGTGCCCTGCGCGACATGGTACAAAACCATATCCTGCAGATCCTTTGTATGATAGGAATGGAAGCACCTGTTTCCTTCGATGCCAACGAAATCCGCAATAAAAAGGTAGACGTGCTCAACGCTATCCGCCGTATTACGCCTGATAAAGTGCATGAATACGCCGTACGCGGACAATATTCTGCCGGATGGAAGAAAGGAGAAAAAGTAGTAGGCTACCGCGAAGAAAAAGGAGTAGATCCTAAATCTAACGTGGAAACCTATGCTGCCGTGAAATTCTACATCGACAACTGGCGCTGGCAGGGTGTGCCCATCTACGTACGTACTGGTAAGTACATGAACCAGAAGGCCACCAACATCATCCTGCAGTTTAAGGAAGCACCACACTACGCCTTCCCGCAGGAAGCTGCCCAGACATGGCGCCCCAACAGGCTTACCATCAGCATTCAGCCGGAAATGGATATCCGTATCCGCTTCCAGGCCAAACGTGCCGGTCAGACCATGACCCTGGACCCGGTAGATATGACCTTCAACTACGAAGACGCCAACGGTGAACATGCTCCGGAAGCATACGAAACACTGCTGCTCGACGTAATGGAAGGAGATGCTACCCTGTTCATGCGCGGCGATCAGGTAGATGCCGCCTGGAAAGTGATTATGCCTATCCTGGAAACATGGGAAAACCGCACACCGCAGGACTTCCCGAACTATGCCCCCGATTCATGGGGCCCCGACGATGCGGATGCACTCATCGCCAGAGATGGTCATACATGGATTAATTTACCTTCTAAATAAGTTATCCTGTAAAATAACAAAGCAGCAAAGACGCAAAAGGTGTTCACTTTTCTCTTTGCTGCTTTCTGTCTTTAACGGAAACACCAACACACTATGGAATTACATATCGCCAAAGATCCGGCTCAGCTCAGCGAAAACGTAGCCGCCTGGATTAGCAACTACATACAGGAAGTGTTACAGGACCAGGAACAATTCACCTTTGTACTGTCCGGCGGTAATACTCCCAAACAGTTGTATGCATTGCTGGCCAAAGAACCCTATCAACAAATCATCCCCTGGGAAAAAATACATTTCTTCTGGGGCGATGAACGTGCCGTTCCTTTTGAAGATGAGCGTAACAACGCACGCATGGCTTTTGATGTGTTGCTGGACAAAGTACCGGTAAACCCGGACAATATCCACGTGATGCGCACCGATATTGCTCCTGAACAGTCAGCCGCCGAATACGAGAAAATACTGAAGAACTATTTTAAAGATGAAGACTTCACCTTCGACCTGGTATTACTCGGAATGGGCGATGACGGACATACGCTGTCCCTTTTCCCCGGCACACCCGTAGTACACGAGGAAGATGCCTGGGTGAAAGCCTTTTTCCTGAAAGCACAGGACATGTACCGCATCACCCTCACCGCACCGGTAGTCAACGAAGCTGCCTGTGTGCTGTTCCTGACCACAGGTGCTAATAAAGCCATGACACTGAAAAGTGTTATTGAAGGCACCTTTGATGCAGACAAATTCCCTTCACAGCTGATCAGACCACAGGAAGGTGAACTGCACTGGTTTGTAGACGAAGCCGCGGCTTCTGCTATGGAACTATGATTTATCTGATGATGCTGATGCTCCTGATACATTTTCTGATAGGAGCGAAGTATTGATTTTTTTTTGATGATATATATACCGATGACCCTGATGTATCTATTTAGATATATCAGGGTTATCAGTTTAATCAGTTTAAATCACAGTCCTTTTTTGTAGCTTGTGTGTTATAAGCGATAGCATATGTTTGATAAGCCCATTTTCGATGCACACCTGCATATCATTGATCCTCAGTATCCGGTGGCCCCCAACCACGGATATGTACCTGCTCCCTTTACTGTTGCCGATTACCGCGAGCGTGTGGCAGCATTACATCTGAACGTTACCGGTGGTGCTGTAGTATCGGGATCTTTCCAGGGATTTGACCAGCAATACCTGCTGGCAGCTCTTCATGCGTTGGGACCTGGCTTTGCTGGCGTTACCCAGATACCGGCAGATACTACTGACGAGGAAATTATCTCCCTGCATAAAGCCGGCGTGCGCGCCGTACGTTTCAATGTGCAGCGTGGAGGCTCCGAAAGTATTCAACACCTGGAAAAACTGGGAAAAAGAGTATATGACCTGGTAAAATGGCATGTGGAACTGTATATCGATTCCAGGCAGCTGCCCGGAATATCCACCACCCTTCATAAATTACCTAAAATAGTGATCGACCATCTCGGCTTATCCAAGGCTGGATTCAAATACCTGCTGCCGTTGGTTGAAAAAGGTGCTATTGTAAAAGCCACCGGTTTTAGCCGCTGTGATTTTGATGTGCTCACCGCCATGCGACAGATCACAGCTATCAATCCGGCTGCATTAGTATTTGGAACAGACCTGCCTGCTACCAGAGCACCAAAATCCTTTGCCCTGGCAGATCTGGAGCTGATTACCAAAAACTTCCCGCTACCACTGGCAGAAAAGATCTGCTGCGAAAACGCCCGTGCCTTGTATAGTGTTTAACTCCCGATTGTAAAACATTAAAAGCGCCAGGCACTAAGTGTCTGGCGCTTTTTTAACCCAGGGCTAAAGCCCTGGGCTAGCTTCGGTTCATCGCTATTTGGCGTCAGTATTTTTTCATCATATGCCTATAGCCCAAGTCCCAAATCTATTTTAGCCCAGGGCTTCAGCCCTGGGAGACCAGCTGTCTATCGTCATCGCCTGCAGTTCATCTTTCAGTGCGAGCGGCATTTGCCCATCCAGCAAATAGCCGGCAGGAGTGCTGGGGTAGATATCTTCAAAGGTGCGTATCTGATTCATAAACACCCGGCGGAAAATATGGCGTCGGGTGATATGATGTGGTTCCGGCAGTCCGATGGCGGCGGTGAGTTCTATTGCACTCTCGATGGTATCGCGGTGGTAGTTGGCTACTCTGTGTTTTTTGTCGTCCACTACGAGGCCGGCGGCCAGCCATTTGTCCTGTGTGGCTACGCCGGTAGGACATTTGTTGGTATTACACTGCAATGCCTGGATACAGCCGATGGCCATCATCATGGCACGTGCACTGTTACAGGTGTCTGCTCCCAGTGCCAGCGCACGCAGCAGGTGAAAGCCGGTCAGTATTTTCCCGGATGCGATGATCTTTATCTGATGACGTATATGGAAGCCCGTTAGAGTGTCGTGTACAAAAGCCAGTGCGTCCATCAGTGGCATACCTACAGAATTGGAAAACTCCGGTGGTGCTGCGCCGGTACCGCCTTCTCCACCATCTACCGTGATGAAATCAGGGTAGATACCGGTTTCCATCATCGCTTTGCAGATAGCATAAAACTCCCGCTGCTGGCCGATACACAGCTTAAACCCTATCGGTTTGCCATTGCTCAGATCGCGCAGCCGTTTGATGAACAACATCATCTCACGGGGACTGTTAAACGCTTTATGGTAAGGAGGGGAGTAAACTGTAGTATAAGGTTTTACATGACGGATGGCTGCAATTTCAGGGGTGTTTTTAGCAGCCGGAAGAATGCCGCCATGGCCTGGTTTGGCGCCCTGCGAGAGTTTTAGCTCGATCATTTTTATCTGGGGCAGGGCCGTTTTTTCTGCAAAAAGTTGGTCAGAGAAATTACCTTCTTCATCACGGCAACCAAAATAACCGGTACCAATCTGCCAGATAATGTCACCACCTTGTTTCAGGTGGAAGTCGCTGATACCGCCTTCGCCGGTGTTATGGGCGAAGTTGCCGATCTTTGCGCCGCCGTTTAAGGCTTCTACGGCATTGGAGCTGAGAGAGCCATAACTCATGGCGCTTACGTTAAAGATGCTGGCTGCATAGGGCTGCAGACAATCTTTGCCTCCAATGGTCACCCGCGGGTCTTTGTTCATAGATTCAAAATCACGTGGCTGAATGGAATGCGCCATCCATTCATACCCTTCCGCATATACGTTGAACTGAGTACCAAAGGGCTGGGTGTCAAGCTCCCTTTTGGCACGCTGGTAGATGGTGGAGCGGTCTACACGGTTAACCGGGCTTCCATCAATATCACTTTCTACAAAATACTGATAGATCTTGGGCCGCAGCGCTTCCATCCAGTAACGCATCCGTCCTACTACCGGGTAATTACGGATAATGGCATGTTTGGTTTGTCGCATATCCAGTATGCCCATTACAATAACAGGCAAGACAAGAATAAGCAACCAGTAAACCCATGGGAAAAACACACCAAGACCGATAATGATAAACAGGCTTGTAATCGAAAATCCAATAAACCCTTTTGCCATAATGAATCATTTAATCGTTATATCACTAAGTTAAAAAAATTATCCACAGGAGATATCCACCATCAGTATTCCTTAACAACAGAATAATTTGTATTGTTCCCCAACAGGGGCGCAGAATACGCTTATTTGCATATGTGCATTATACGTTTTATATTACACGGATTCTATTGATGGTGGTAGACACGACCGGGATAATTGCCATTTTTCACCATCCGCCTGTATTTAATTGCCATTGTAGCATTTCATTATATCGTTATTTCTAATTTAATCAAAACCATGATCAGGCATAAGTTTTTAGGGAAACTCATGACAACGGGGTTGTTGCTCACCAGCACTACCGTGTTTGCCCAGGCCAGGAAATCAGCTCCATTTGATCCTTCGCGTTTAAAAACCAGCTGGGAAGTAGTTGAAAACAACCATCAGGGCAAAGCCAATTTTCTGTCGACGTTCACCTTTGTCAACAACAGTGATAAACCTTTTCCCAACAAAGGCTGGGAACTGTATTTCAACTTTGTGCGTATGGTGAAAGCCGGTGTACTGCCAGGCAATGTGAAAGTAGAACATGTCAACGGTGATCTGTTTCGTCTTACACCAGCAGAAAATTTTGCCGGTATAGCTCCCGGAGATTCCCTGAAACTGGGCATCGTAGGTGATGCCTGGGCTGTTAACTTTACCGATGCACCCTCCGGCCTGTACATCGTATGGGACGATCAGAAAGAAACCGGCGTGCCTATTAAAGACTACAGCATCCGCCCTTCTACTACCGCCAAACAACTGATGCGTTATCCCGGTGATAAAACTGCCGTAGTAACGCCAACGGATATATTTAAACAGAATGCAGCCATTAAGGATATTCCTGCTGCACAGCTGCCTCCGATTTTTCCTACGCCGGTATCGGTTACCAACTCCGGCGGAAACCTGCTGCTGGACGCTCCTCCGGTGATCACCGCAGATCCTGCACTGGAAGCCAGTGGTAAGTTTCTGGAAAAAGAAATGATAACGTTGCTGGGTAAACGTAGTCCGGGTAAAAAGACAGTTGCTTTTCGCCTCGACAATAACCTGGCTGCTAACGCCTATACGCTGCAGGTAACACCTGAAGGCATCATCATTACTGCCGGCAGCGACGAAGGCGCTTTTTATGGTATACAGTCCCTGAAATCCCTGATAACACCTGCGGCATGGTCCGGTGTGCAGAAATCTATCAGCATACCGGCTGTGCAGGTGAAAGATTATCCCCGCTTCAACTACCGCGCCTTTATGATCGATGTTGCCCGTAACTATCACAGCAAACGTGATCTGTTCCGTATCCTCGATGTAATGGCCTTGTACAAACTGAATGTGCTGCACTACCACTTCAGCGATGATGAAGGATGGCGCGTTGAAATACCTTCCCTGCCCGAACTGACGCAGGTAGGCGCCAAACGCGGCCACAGCACTGACTGGAAAAACATGCTGCCGCCTTCCTATGGCTCCGGCCCCGATACCAGCAATGCTGCCGGTACCGGTTACCTCACCCGCAACGATTTTATCGAAGTACTGCGTTATGCAACGGAAAGGCATATACGCGTATTGCCGGAGATAGAAACGCCCGGCCACGCCCGTGCAGCGGTGAAATCTATGGAAGCCCGTTACTATCGCCTGAAAGCAGCCGGTAAAGACAAGGAAGCCAATGAATATCTGCTGACGGACCTGGAAGATAAATCCCAGTACCGTTCTGTACAAAATTGGAATGACAACGTGATGAACGTCGCCCTGCCTTCTACCTATCGTTTCCTCGATAAGGTAGTAGAAGAGCTGCAGGCGATGTATAAAGAAGCCGGTGCGCCACTGCCAGCCGTGCATATGGGCGGCGATGAAGTGCCACACGGTGTATTTGAAAAATCACCTGCCTGCCTGGCGCTGATGCAACAGGATAAGAGCGTGAAAAATGTAAACGACCTGTGGTATTATTTTTATCGTAAGGTGAATGACCTGCTGAAAGCCCGTGGTATGGAGCTGGCTGGCTGGGAAGAAACCGGTATGCGTAAAACCACCCTCGACGGAGAAGTGTCCAGTATACCGAATCCCGATTTCGCTAACGATAATTTCCAGCTGAACGTGTGGAACAATGTTATTGGTGGTGGTCAGGAAGATCTTTCCTATCGCCTGGCCAATGCGGGTTACAAGGTGATCCTCTCCGGTGTGAGCAACTTCTACTTTGATATGGCCGCTATGAAATCATTCGATGAACCAGGTTTTTACTGGGGTGGTTTTGTAGATGTGGATAAACCTTTCTACTTCATTCCTTTCGATTACTACAGGAATTCAAAAGTGGATGGAAGAGGCAATCCGGTGACGCCTGCTATGTTTGTTGGCAAAGACCGTCTCACTGGTTTCGGACAGTCCAATATCCGCGGTATACAAGGTTTGTTGTGGAGCGAAACCGTTACCACTTCCGATCGTATGGAATATATGATGCTGCCTAAGTTACTCGGACTGGCAGAACGTGCCTGGGCACAGGATCCGGCATGGGCTACTGAAAAAGACACTGCTAAATCAGATGCCATGTATGCCCAAGCCTGGAGCGTGTTCACCAATGTATTGGGCAAACGTGAAATGCCACGCCTCGACTATTACAACGGTGGTTATAACTGGCGTATCCCCACAGCCGGCACTTCTGTTGAGGAAGGTGTAGTAAGCGCCAATGTGCAGATGCCGGGAATGGTCATCCGATACACTACTAACGGTGAAGAACCTACGATAAAAAGTCCGGTGTATACAGGACCTGTCAAAGCAGGTGGAAAAATTGTAAAGTTCCGCGTATTCAACACCCGTGGCCGCAGTAGCCGAACTACCACAGTAAAAGTGCCGCAGCCTACTACGCAGCTACTCAACAATAAGAACTAGTTACATACTGCATAAAATAAAAGAGCGTCCCCATTGACACCACATCAATGGGGACGCTCTTTTTTATTCCTCCGCAATCTCCCCCTCAATCATCACCGCTCAATCTCCGTTCATCATGTAAAATACCCTCATCATATAAATCACCCCCATCATAAAAATCACCGTTGTATTTTGTTTCTCTGACCCTTTTAATTTCTGACAGTGCATACAATTCCACGTTTATTGTGCTGCTGCCTGTTAAGCATACCTGTATCGGTTACTGTGATGGCTCAGCAACAAAAGAAAAATGAATCTTATCATCTGAAGATAAGAAAGGCAACTTCACCTGTAAAGATTGATGGTGTAATTGATGAACAGGCCTGGAAAGATGCCGAGGTAGCCACCAACTTTAAGATGGTGTTGCCGATGGATACCAGTGCTGCTAACGTGCGGACAGCTGTAAGGATGACCTATGATCAGCAACATATTTATCTGCTGGTGGAAAACTACAAACTGGGCGATGGGCCTTACATGGTGGAATCGTTGCGGCGGGACTTTGCTTTTCTGAAGAACGATAACTTCCTGCTTTTTATGGACCCTTTTGATGACCAGACCAATGGTTTTTCTTTTGGTGCCAATGCTGCGGGAGCGCAATGGGACGGCCTTATGTATGATGGGGGTAAGGTAGATCTGAGCTGGGATAACAAATGGACTTCTGTTGTTAAAAATTATGATGACAAATGGGTTTTTGAGGCAGCTATTCCGTTTAAGACGATCCGTTATAAGAAGGGGATCACCCACTGGGGTATTAACTTCAGCCGTAATGATCTGAAGACAACGGAAAAATCGGCCTGGGCGCCGGTGCCACGGCAGTTTGCCACAGCATCGTTGGCGTATACCGGTAGCCTCGACTGGGACACGGTGCCGCCGGCAGCAGGACCTAATATTTCCCTGATACCGTATTTGTTGGGTGGTATTGCCAAAGACTATGATAAGGGCACGCCCGCCAAATTCCGCAGGGATGTGGGCCTGGATGCCAAGGTAGCGGTGACTTCCTCCCTCAATCTGGACCTTACAGTAAACCCTGATTTCTCGCAGGTGGATGTGGATAAACAGGTGACTAACCTGGACCGTTTTGAGTTGTTCTTCCCTGAGAAACGGCAGTTTTTCCTGGAAAACGGGGATCAGCTGTCCAACTTCGGTTATGCTAATATCCGGCCCTTTTTCTCCCGGCGTATCGGGTTGGGAACACCTATTCATTTTGGGGCGCGGTTGAGTGGTAAGCTGAATAAGGATTGGAGGCTGGGTGTGATGAACATGCAAACGGGGAGGAAGGAGGAAATAGGCTTGCCTGCGCAGAATTTCACGGTGGCGGCCCTGCAGCGGAGAGTGTTTGCGAGGTCTAATGTGGGCTTTATTTTTATCAATAAGGAATCATTGAATTACGATCCTTCCAAAGTGGTGGACCTGCCGGTGTATTCACGGTACAACCGTAATATGGGCCTGGAGTATAACCTGGCTTCGTCCAATAATTTCTGGACGGGTAAGGCGATGCTGCTTAAATCGTATAGTCCTGGTAAAACGGGCCATGACTTTGCCCATGCGGCCAATCTCCAGTATACCAGCAAAGTGTGGAATGTAAGCTGGCAGCACGAATATGTGGGCCGGAACTATAATGCTGAAGTGGGGTATGTGCCCCGGCAGGGATACATCAAGTTGATGCCACAGGTGACCCGTCTGTTTTTCCCGCAGTCGGGTGCGGTGTTGAGCCATGGGCCTCAGTTGAATACTACCTGGTTTATGGATGAACGTTTTAACCGTACTGATAACGAAACGATGTTCACCTATGGGATCGTTTTCCGGCAGCGGAATACGCTGAATGTATGGGGTTCCAACACTTATATCCGGTTGTTGAATCCATTTGATCCTACGAATACGGGTAAAGACAGTTTACAGACCGGTACGCGGCATAACTGGAATACGGTGGGGGCAGACTATGTATCGAAGCCTCAGCGCCTTTTTACCTATGCTTTTTCTGCCCGTTATGGGGGCTATTACGAAGGGGGGACGCGGCTGATGACCAATGCCGAGCTGGGGTACCGTTTCCAGCCTTATGTGAGTATTGCATTGACTGCCAATTACAATCATATCCAGCTCCCTCAGCCCTGGGGCAATACCTCTTTCTGGCTCGTGGGGCCCCGGCTGGACGTGACGATGACGAATACCCTGTTTTTCACCGGTTTTATGCAGTATAATGAACAGCAGAAGAATATGAACCTGAATACCCGCTTCCAGTGGCGTTACCGGCCGGCTTCCGATCTCTTTATTGTGTATACCGACAACTATCTTCCGGAGCCGCTGCATGTTAAAAACAGGGCGCTGGTGCTGAAGCTGGTGTATTGGTTTAATATTTAGTTATCCTATTTCCCATAGCCGGTTTCGTGACGGCTTGTTTTGATTGAAATATTTAGTCGTCCTATTTTCCATAGCCGGCTTGCCTCTGACAGCTTATTTCGGGTGTGCGCCGTTTTCGGGGCACACCCGGTCTTTTTTGTTGCCTTTCAGTCTGTCTGAAGATTTGTTAATAAGCAGATGTTTAGATCTCGTTAACATTTCTATTCGTAATTCCTTCTATCATTGTGATTCGTAAAAACACAATGGCCGCATCCTAAAAAAACTAGAACAGCTCAAAACATCAGAGTTTTCATTTACTATCGTTGTGAATACAACCCCCTGCGGTTTTTACTGTGGGGATTTTTTTTGCCCCTTAAAATTGTCTAGTATGCAACATCCCTTAAAACTGACACTTTGGTTTTCAATAGGATTCCTGATGATGGTGGAGGCAGTGACTGCACAGGGTTACACAGTAGTCTCCGGAAGGGTGAAGGGGCATAATGGCGAGCAGGTATCTGTATCCTGGTGGAGTGAGCCGGGTGTATCGCAGGCGGTGACTGAAGAAGCGCCGTTACAGCAGGATACTTTTTGTTTCCGGTTGTCTGCAGACCAGGTGAGGGAGGGTTTTGTGTATGTAGATGCGGGGAGTGCCGGCAATTTTTACGGGATGCTTCGTGCGGGGGATAGTGTACAGTTATCTTTTGAGGAAGATACGATGGTGTTTACCGGGCGTGGTGCGCTGGCCTGCCGGGTACAATATCTTGCCAGGCATGTACAGGAGCGTATTCCCGTGCCTGTGGGTGAAGACGCGGTATCCAGGGCTGCCTGGCACCGTGAGCAGTTGCGGGTTGCAGAAAGAATGCTGAAAGTTTATCGCGATAGTTTACCTCCGGCTGTATATGCGGTAGTTCGGGCGAATGTGCTGGGAGAAACGGCGGGTAAGCTGGTGAGTTGTTTATGGCGTATTCCGCAGGACAGTAATGCAACTGCTCAGCAAGCAACACTATACCAACAGATGATCAGGCCTGCATTACCGGCGATCATACCTTCGGATACTACGGCGGTGGCTGTCCGGTATTTAAATTACCTGTTGCAGAAGGCGGAAGCCGACTACTTTATGCAACGGCATAGTCAGTGTACAGAGCGCGATATCTATGAATGGATAAAAACACATTACACAGGAGTGATGCGGGATAAGCTGTTGGCTCATCATCTGCTGCAAAGCCTTGCTGCCGGCGGGCAGCCGGAAGAGCTGGCACGATGTGCGGAAGATTATCTGACGCTGGTTCAGCATGCAGCATGCAGGCAGGCTATCGCTACCAAATACGACAAATTAAAGAAAGGCCTCAGCAAAGGTGCGCCTGCGCCTCCCTTCACGTTCCCCGACAGCAGTGGACATAATATCAGTCTGAATTATTTTACAGGAAAGGTAGTGCTCCTGCATTTTTATGATGATAGTGACCAGTTGTTGCCCTCACTCGCTGAAATCAATGCCTGCTTTAATAAAGATGATGTAGTATTTGTACATATCTGTTGCAACAATGGAGCCCCGCGCAAATACCCTGGCGTGCAATTGCAGGCTGGTGGCCAGACTGCGGGGATACTCGAACAATACAATATCAGTCAGTATCCCGGTCTGATTGTGATAGGCAGGAATGGTAACATCTATGCTACCCGGCCACCAGACCCCACTGCCGATCACGGCGCAGCACTTGCCGATATTATCTATGCGGCATTATTGCAGTAGACATCTTTCAGTCCTTATATCCAATAATTTACCTTTCTTTACGTTAATAAAAAGTGCGCAGAACAACCGCATGAACGCCATTGACCCGCAGCCGATTTTTTTGAGAAACCCGTTTAAATCAGATTACTAATATTTACAATAAAATATATATATGGGAATCTTGGTTTAATCCTGAACATTATCGTAAATTCAATTAATAACCGTTAAGCCCCTCTATGCCACATGCCAAAGCGTTATTTTGATCGACTACAAACCATTGATTACCTCATCAGGATCAAAGGGACCGGTAAACCCGCTCAACTAGCCAAGCGGCTTCGTATTTCCGAACGAACACTCTATGAATTCCTCAAAATGATGAAGGAGTTAGGTGCTCCCATTGAGTACGACCGGTACAAAGAAAGTTATTACTACTCAGAAAAAGGTGGTTTCAACATCCGGTTCTCTAAGAACCTAGTCACCGTGGGTACAGTAATGATGCTCCTCCTGATTAATCTCTGGTAAAAGTCCGCGCCTGACCTGCCTGCCGGGAAACCGGGAAGCTGTCACTGCGCCTCAGCTGCCCCCTGCGGGCCTAAGATTTTACCCTGGCCGGCCTCAACGCCGACCCGTACAGAATCTTTTGTTACATTCATTAAAATGGATAGGGAATGTATGTACCACATACCTGCCCTGTCCATTTTTTTATTATTCTTTAAATGTTTACAAGTGGTTAACAAAATCCTTCTTTATTCCCCCCATATTTACCCTCACTGAAATACACCTGCACTCCGGGAATACACCTTTACCCGGAGGGGATCACATAAAACGACTTTTTTTATAACGCGGTTTAGATTAGATTTTAGATTACACGCAGGTTTCTCTCCAGTCACCTGCTTTTTTAAACTGCCATAAAGAACAGCGCGTTATCCACTTTAAATACATTCACATTTATAATCTGCAATGAGAAACTGATGACTATGCAAAATGATTACTTTATACTCCGGTGTGGTGATCGGCACGAAAAAATCCGGTATGATGAATTACAATACCTCGAAGTAATGAACGATCACATCCTGTTACATATGAAAGGATATCACCTGGCTACTCTGGAAACACTGGACTGGATCATGTCCAGACTCCCCCTCACTACCTTCCAGCGGGTTCACCAATGGTTTGTAGTGTCTTACCGGCATATCACCCAACTGGGGGAAGACCATGTGATGATTGGCTCCGTCAAAATACCGGTGACCCGTCAGGCGCTCCTGGCCCTGGCTGCCGGAATGGCCGGCTACTCAGCGGATAGCCGATAAGATCTTACCGGCCACCCCATTGGCATCTTCATCGTAATTATGCCCGCCCGGCAACACCAGCTTTTTATAATGCTGCAGGGTGAGGTCTGCCATGTTGAAATCCTTCTCTTCTGACCCAAAAACCAGCAGTACCGGCTTATTGGCGATCCTGTTCATCTCCGCCGTTACATTCATCCCCTTATTGCCAGATCTGCCCAGCATATCAGAGATATGCACCTCCATATCAGTAAAACGGGAAGGAGAAAGAAAGATGATCTGGGTAACCTCCGATTCTATACCGGCAGGCAGGTGATTGTAGATAAAGGGCAACACATCGGCGCCCATGGAATACCCAATCAGCACCACCCCGTTGTTGATATTCCAGGCTGACTGGTAATACCGGATCAGCTCTGCAACATCGGCTGCCGCCTGCTGCGGCGTTTTTTTGTTCCAGAAATATTTCAACGCATTCAGCGCCACCACCGGGTAGTTGTGCTGACGGAATGCCTCAATCATATTGGCCGAAAATTTCTTCATACCTCCGTCGCCCGTTATATACAATATCAACGGGGCTGTAGTGCCAGGTGCCGGGGCCTTAGCCTGTACCGGTAAATTATTTACGCTGGACTGTGCCCGCAACCCAACAGTTGAGAAAAACAACATTCCTATCAGCAAAAACCTACCTGTATGTATTAAATCTCTGGTTAGCATATGCAAATATATCTTCCTCTTCTTAAACAAAATCTGTTCCGCACTAAGGCTGCATCACCTTGCTCAGCGCCGCAGGCAGTTGAAGCAGGTCAAAGTCATGTTCGTAAATCAGGTATTTGTTGGTCCACACGGTGGCATATTTATCCTTGAATTCCCTTAGGCCCTGGTAATGCCGGAAGAAACGCAGTTTCTCATAAGCATACTTCACCATTTTTTCAGCAGTGTTTTCCGGCTGACTGATACCCGACATCGGCACCATGCCGAGATTGAGGTATTGCAGCTCTTTCTGCTGCGCATCTTGTATCAATGCGATGATCAGTGCGTCCATCACACCGCCGGGCGCATTGGTGCGCTTACGGATAAGATCGTAGGTACATTCTCCCGGTGTATAGTCGGGAATAATATTCAGGAACGCCACTATTTTGCCTTCGGCATCTGTAACGGTGATCATGTCTTGCTCCCGCATGGCGGTAGCATCAAACAGGCCCTGTGAGAAGGTCATCTCCTTTACCTCATACTGTTCCAGCCATTCATCGCTTACCTGTTTCAGCTCTGCCAGCATGGCCGCTGATTGAGGGGCCGGGTGGAGAGTGGTCACATATCCTTTGTTGGCCAGGCTGTTGAGCGCATTACGCAACGATTTTTTGTCTTTGCCACTAAGGGTGAAATCACGGATGTCCATAATGGCTTCCTGACCAATCAGCATTTTTTTCTTCTTCAGCTGACTGAAATAATAGGTGCTGTCTTCATCTACCCGGTAAAAAGCGGGGCGCAGGCCCATCTTCCGGCATTGTTGCTCAAATTCCTCGAGCAGCATCAGTTTATTGTCTTCACTGCAAACCGGTTCTTCCAGCACAATAGCAAAGCTACTGGCTACCCGGTAGGCAATAAAACCTTCATACGTATCAGATACGTACAGGATCTTATCTTGTCCTACTTTGAAATAATCCATGGGAGAATCGCCATACTGGCTCAGGTAAAACTTCGCTTTTTCCAGCGAAGTATTAGTAGGCTTGGCCACCTGAAGGTATGGACGGATAATGGTATAAAACAGAAAGGCCCAGGAGCTGACGCCCAGCACACGGATGGCCGACATGAACTCCCGTGCAAAACGGGTCCCGGGGCGTAGCCCATCATCTTCCAGCAGCATAAAACAGTGGAAGGCATGCCGGAGGGACTGCTGCCAGGTGAAGTCAATACCAAAATGCCGCACATTCAGGAAATAAAAACCGATGGTACCAAATATCAATACCAGCAGGAAAGTGGCCACCGCCGTGACGACTCCGATATTCACCAGCTGCCGGTTGCTTTTCACCCGGTAATGTCTGGCAGTGACCAGCAACAATATACTGGTGATCAGCGCCAGTGATGCCTCTTCATAGTCGAGTGCTTTACCCATGTGTCCAAAGATGGATATCAGGGATACCGACAATGCTACGATCCAGGCACTACGCAGTCCCCTGAAAAGGAAGGTGGCCGTTACCAGCAATATCAGCCCGGAAAATACCACCAGCAGGTTGGAGGCATGGATAGAAGTACCAGGTATATAAGCCCGCAACAGATGCATACGGTAGGCCAGCGGAGGAGTGAGGACTGAGAAAATATTGACCATCCCCAGTAAAAAGATCAGGATAGGCGGCAGCAGTCGCAGCGCCAGGTCCCGGCCTTTCAGCGCGAAAGCCACCATACCGGCCGCCAGTGGCAGCCAGAATTCAAACAAACGGAACAGCAGCGTGATCTCCAGCGCTTCCAGCGTGGAGTAACCGTAATTGCTGAGCAGATACGCCAGTGAAAGCTCAATGGCGCCGAGGCCCCGCAGAAACGGAGAGATGATCAGGAAGATAGTGGCCACAATATATCCTACACAGGCAGCTTCCAGCGAAGGGGCCACTCCTGCTGCCAGCATACTGAGGTACAGATGGGCCACACCGGTCACTTCAATCAGCACCGATGCCAGCACGGTATACGTAAAGGAAGGCACAGACAATTGAAAGGTGAAGATTTCATCTACCTTATGGGCAGTGGCTGGAAAATATTTTATCAGCAACTGATAGGCTTTTCCCCGTTTTTGCATGGAATGAACCATCCACACGACAGCAGCCAGCAATACACAGATCGCTGCCAGGCCCCAGCCGGCGTCTTTCATACTGCCGGTATGCAGCATGGCATACATCACTACCGGTATACCTGCCAGAAATACAGAGAGGATTCCTACAAATCCATAAATACCGGATGCCTGGTGTATCTGTTGTTTGTGCAGCTGTGCACGCCGCAAACTCTGTGGCACGTAAGCCAGGGAGCTGACGCCGCCGGCAGGCAGAAATACGGAAAGCAGGTTACGTTTCAGAAAAAGTTCAGTGCTCAGGTAGGTGCTCAGCCTGGAGCCTATCGCACGGAAACTGAACACATACATGAGTGCCTGTAACAAAATGTATATACCTGTTACAGCAATACCAATAAATACCCATACCCGGTCTGCCTTTTCAATGGCAGGTACCAGAGAGGATAATTCATGACGTTGTGAACGAAAGAAATAGATGGCTAACAGTATAAACAACAATGCTAATAACTCCTTCCAGTGGAGTTTCCGCAAAAAAGCCGCAGACAGGATCTTTTTTTCAAGAGGCATGGTAAATGGTAACTTGAGATTTAGTTAACGCACAAAGTTAAGCCATCAGGCTGTGCAGAACTTGAATGAGTACGAGTTTAAGCGGATTTTAATATTGTATGAAATCAATTAATGTGATTTTTTTCGTATGTATAATCTGGCCGTTTTCATTGCGGAATGTGAGGGGAAAGCCAATGCTGATGAGATATGGAGGTTTCGGATGAGGCTGTGTATGTGTTTGTCGGGTATGGTTTTCAATAAAAGAGATAAAAAAAATCCCGGCTGTTGAGAGCCGGGATAAACAACAGACAGGGCCGTTGTAGTTGTTTTTTATGATTGTTGAGTGTTTGTTTAATGATCTTCTTTGTTGTAAGGAACAACGAGTACAGGTATACAGGCATGGCGAATAATGTATTCGGCGGTGCTGCCTACCAGCATGTGATTGAGACCGGTGCGGCCGTGAGTGCCAACAACGAGGATGGAGGTATGGCCGTTGTGAGCCTGATCAAGGGTTTCATTTTTCGGGTTGCCAGCTGTTACCTGAATATTGATATTAGCATCAGGGTAGTTGTTTTTGTATGTCTGCAGGATGTCTTCTGCTTCTTTGATTCTGCCCTGGATATCATCGGTAAATACGGGACCGGCTTCTGGAAGGCCCAGGCCGATGCCGATTTCGATCACGGTAAACAATGTTACGGAAGTGTTCATTTTGCCGGCCAGTTCCACGCCTGTGTGGATAACACTTTTGGAGAAGGGCCCCAGGTCAACTGCGATCAATATTTCTGACATATGCGGTGAATTTATTGTGAATAATTATTCATTTTAAAACCGATGGGCGATCAGGCCCTGATAGCATCCCAGCACAGGTCGAAGGTGTGGTTTATCCTTGATCTGGTGAGGGCTATGCCGCTGTAATGGATTTGTTTAACCAGCTCATTCATACTGCCGATGATAAATGTGGCCAGTAAATCTGTTTCAATGTTTTTGATCAGTTGTTCTGATTGTCCCCTGGTGATCAGCGCGTAGAACGGTTCGGTCAGCTGTCTGGCTTTTTCGCGTGTAGCTGCGGTGATATAAGGGGAGTGATAGCATTGTTCCAGGAAAATGAATTCCTCAAAGTTCTGCAGGCGGTAACGGAGTATGTTCATCCAGATATTCCGGAATGCAGGCTTAAACGGCTGCTGCGCATTGTATCCCTTGAAGGAGATGGTAACGGAGTTTTCGCGGCAGGCAGCGAAGAGGGCATTGATGAGCTCATCTTTACTGCTGAAATATACATACAAAGTACCGGTGGCAATACCGGCCTCTTTGGAGATGTCACCCATGGTCATGCCGGCTAACCCCTTTTTAGCCACCAGCTTGAGCACGGCCCTGAAAATCCGGGCATACTTCTTATCGTCTTTCAATTTCACACTACAAATATAAGTGAATAATTATTCACCAAAAATGATAAGTGTCATCTCTTTGTCGTACTTCCGGCAGGAGAGATATTGCCGGATAAATGAGAGCGGAGAACGCTTTGGTGGCTGGATTGTTAGAGAGAATGAGCCGGTGTAAAGTGTTACCGGATTAGTGTTCAACCCCGCCTTTACATTTGGTGGTAAGGTGTGAATGAAGGGCTCCGGATTTAGTGTTCAGCTTCCACCCTTACGTTTGGTGGTAAGGTATGAATGAAAGGCTCTTTTACCTTCCTGCTGGTATGGTGTAAATGAAAGGGGCTTCAAAATAGCAGAAGGATCTGAGGTGAAATATGTTGGGGATGGGTTTTGCAGGAGTAAGTTTTGAGTCTGGGCCGGGAAGGCCCCGGGTATGATTAAACAGAAGGATTTTCCGAGGATAGTGCCAACCCATTCTGATAAACCCCCGTAGTTTATACCACGGGGGTATTAGTTGTTGATTAAATCAGGCTTTGGTGGTAGCCTGGTTTAAACAGCATGTTTAAATTAGTCAACCATTGATTAAAAAAATCCAACTGGCCTGGACAAGCCGATTGGGGTTTAGCTGAGATATTTGTTAGATGTATGCATTTCATTTGTTACTATTTTTCGTAACGCAGTGTTAGTACCGTAATATTACTGGCAATCCATACTGGTTTAGTTAACAGAATCTAAATGGGGTCGGATTAACAAATTTTAAGACCGGTAAAATGACCTGAAATCCTTTACTGGTAAGTGTTTTGAAAGTCGAGGTATTTTTCCACAGTTATCCACATCAATCCACACGCGATATCCACATGAGGTGTGAATAACTAATGAAACGCTCTGCTGGCGCGAAGGCCATATGTTGTGAATAACAGTTTTTTATCGTGAAATACAATACCGTTCGGAAAATGATATCCACAAATCCAAAATTTACGCAGCGAAAAGCCCTGCCAGCAAGGAATAGAGCATGACCCCAAAAAAGTATTTTTGTTGACGAAAATAGAAGCGTGATATCGACACTTTAAAATTTGAAAGAGCTGGTCAATCAAAAAAGTAAATAATCCACACTTAAAACGAGAGAAACAGATAAACAGACGGCATATCGGACATCCACAGCTCCGCCTCCACTGCAGAAACACAGCAGCAAAAAACAAACATGCACAAAAAATAAATGATAGGAAAACGCCGCAAGACAAAGCAGCCACCTAATAAAATCAAAAAACGAAAGAAAACAGGCTATGGCATACTGGCAGCACCATTCCATGGTGAGGATACTTCGATCATTAGTGGCGCTTTTTGACGCGGTTTTACCCCAGGCTATAGGAGCGGGCATACACTAACTGAGTGTACCGGAGCATATACCTAACAAACTTTGTAGAATAAATATCTGATATCAAATTTACCCCTGCTATCATATCGCATCCATCACACTCATCATCCCCTGTAAAAAAAATGCCCTTGCTGAAACAGCAAGGGCTTAAAAAAACATTCACATGTCATCTGCAGAAATAAAAAAGTTACTGACAGATGTAATAAATCAAAGTTGAAGCCTACTAATATCTTGAATAAGATTATGCTAGTGTTTGGAAATTATCATGTCGCTATGCAACCGATTAACTTCCTGTATCGAAGATAGAAATTACATTCTGTATTATTGGTTAACCGTTCGTTAATATAAGCGTATAGCCATCACCGCTGGCTTTACTTGTATCATTTTCCCTTTCCCTGATAGCATTTTCCAGCCGCTTGCAGATGCCGCCGCTTATGTATATTTTTTCCCCGGTGCTATAAAAAATCCGGCGTTATGAAGAACAGAATTGTATTGCTATTATGCATGGTATACCTCTGCCATGGCCTTTCCGCACAGGATATGCCCGACATGTGGACAAAATCGGGGAATAACAACAACACGCATCCCGGCCTGAAATGGTTTACTGAAGCTAAATTCGGACTCTTTATCCACTGGGGACTTTATTCCAAATTAGGCGGCCGCTGGAACGACAGCAGCTACTACGGCAGCGGAGAATGGTTGATGAACCGCGCTAAAGCACCTGCTGATAAGTATGCCCAGGTTGCTGAAACCTTCAACCCGCAAGGTTTTGATGCTGATCAATGGGCTCAGACTGCTAAAGAAGCCGGTATTAAATACATGGTGATCACAGCCAAACATCATGAAGGCTTCAGCATGTTTGATTCCAAAGTGACCGACTTCGATATCGTAGATGCGTCACCGTATGGAAAGGATCCGATGAAAGCATTGGCCACAGCCTGTCGTAATAAAGACATACAATTCGGGTTTTATTACTCCCAGTTTCTCGACTGGCATGAACCCAACGGAGGCGGCAACACCTGGGATTTCAAACTAAAAGACAAAGACTATCAGCAATACTATCGTAGTAAGTCTATTCCGCAACTGAAAGAACTGCTAACCAACTACGGTCCGCTGGGCCTCATATGGTTTGATATGCCCGGAGGCCTTACGCCTGAACAAACCAGACAGATGATAGACAGTCTGCGTTTGTTGCAACCCAACTGCCTCTTCAGCAGCAGGGTAGGCCATGGCCTGGGTGACTACCGCGATTTCGGTGACTCTGAAATGCCACCAGTGCCCATCTCCGGCGCCTGGGAATGTATCTATACACACAACGATTCCTGGGGGTATATTCAACATGACCTCAATTTCAAATCTCCCGCAGAAATCATTCATCTGTTATCTACTGCGGCATCAAAGGGTGGTAACCTGATGCTGAATGTAGGTCCGGATGGAGACGGTAAATGGCCGGCATATTCTGTCGAATACCTGAAAGCCACCGGTAAATGGCTGCAACAGTACGGAGAAAGTATCTATGGCACTACCTATGGCCTGATACCAGCCCAGCCCTGGGGTGTTACGACCAGCAAACCAGGAAAACTGTTTTTGCATGTATGGGAAGCCCCGGCTAACAGACAACTCCGTGTGCCCGGTGTCAATGCTAGAGTAAAATCAGTAAAAATCCTCGGTAGCAATAAAACACTGGCCTTTACACAAGGTGCGGATGAAACAACTATACAACTGCCTGTAACGTTGCCGGATACACGTAATACAGTGTTGGTAATGGAATACAGTGGCGCACAGACTGATCTGTCGCAGCTGCGCACACAAACTGTCAGCAATCAGTACCCACAGGCAGACATTCCTTCCATATGGGCTGTTTACAACGGTGCCGCTAAAAACAAACTGTTTACCTATTCGCATTATTTCGGTGACTGGAAACATGACAACTGCGCCTATGATATGAAAAATCCGGAAGATGCGCTGGTGTTCCCACTCGACATCCAGGAGGCTGGCGATTACAAGATCATACTCGACTACGCCTGCGACCAGTCTGCTGCTTCACAGCAAGGAGTGGTAACACTCACTGGACAGCAACTGCCCTTCCTGACACTGTTTACCGGCGCATACGACAGCCATAAACCTTTTATGTTTATCCAGCATGCCATCGGTATCCTGCATGTAGATAAGCCCGGTAAACACAACCTGACAGTGAAACCTGTATCAGGCAATACAAAGGAGCTGTTTCGCCTCCGGAAGATCATATTGCAACCAGTAAAATAAGTATACCTCTTTAACGCATGGTGACAATGAAACAAA
Source organism: Chitinophaga flava (assembly GCF_003308995.1). Taxonomy (NCBI): domain Bacteria; kingdom Pseudomonadati; phylum Bacteroidota; class Chitinophagia; order Chitinophagales; family Chitinophagaceae; genus Chitinophaga; species Chitinophaga flava. Next base: position 124,418 of record NZ_QFFJ01000002.1, read on the forward strand.
TGAAACCATTATGGCTGCTATCTGCAGCGCTGTATTCCACGCTGGCAGTGGCCCAGACCAAACCACCGGCCCGTGACTGGCTCATAGACTCCAAAGGTTATGCGGCCACTGTTACGGAAAAAGGGAAAGAAATTGTACTGAGCAATGGTTTGCTGAGTCGTAGTTTTCGTGTAGCCCCCAACGTGATCTGTACCGATTTCCGTAACCTGACCAGCGGAGAACAGCTACTCCGTTCCGTGAAACCGGAAGCCAGAATCACCATCAATGGACATGACTATCAAATCGGCGGCGCCGGCGGCCAGCGACAACATGCTTACCTGTTGCCCGTTTGGCTGGACAGCCTGCAGTCTGGTAAAACAGATTTTATATATGTTGGCCATCAGCTGACTGAAATTAAACCGGTGCTGAACTGGAAACCCAAAGGCTGGTGTTCCAATCCTCAGCTGCCTACCGGTAAAGCACTGATCTTCACCTATCGTGCACAGACGCCTGAGTTACAAGGTGTCACCGTAAAAGTCCACTACGAACTGTTTGATGGTATCCCGTTGCTGGCCAAATGGCTGGAGATTACTAACGCTGCCGCACAAACGCTGAAACTCGATCAGGTTGTCAACGAAATTCTGGCCACACCGGAAGAAGAATCGACCGTAGTGGGCGAGCCCGACAAGATCCGGACCCCGCACGGGATATATGTGGAAAGCAATTACACTTTCAATAACTCGATGACTGCCAGACTGAGCGATCAGACGACCCATTGGAAAACAGACAGCAGCTATACTTCGCAGGTAAACTATGACCTGCAAACGCCCTGTCTGCTGGAAGTACATCCTAAAGTGCCGGTGGGTATAACACTGGCTGCCGGAGAACATTTTGAATCTATCCGCACCTATGAGTTGTTACTGGATGGTTACGACAGGGAACGCAACGGGCTGGCCAAACGCCGCATGTACCGTACAATTGCGCCCTGGTCAACAGAAAATCCCATCTTCATGCACCTGGTCAGCACCGATCCGGTAAAAGTGAAAAATATCATTGACCAGTGTGCCGCCACCGGCTATGAAGGGGTGATCCTGAGCTTTGGCAGCGGGCTGAACATGGAAGATACCAGTGAAGCCAACATAACAAAGTTCAAAGCCCTGGCCGATTACGCACATAATAAAAAGGTGCTGCTGGGTGGTTATTCCCTCTTTTCGAGCAGGCGTATCAGTGATGAAGATGATGTGATCAACCCGGCCACCGGTAAACCGGGTGGTGCTTTCTTCGGGAATGCGCCCTGCCTGGGCAGCAAATGGGGCCTCGGTTATCTGGCTAAATTAAAACGCTTCATCACCGCTACCGGCTTCGATATTTTCGAAAACGACGGCCCTTATCCCGGCGATGTATGCGCTTCCACCACTCATCCCGGACATGCTGGTAAAGACGATTCTCAATGGAAACAGATACAGCTGCAGAAAGGATTGTATCATTTCCTGAATCAGCGAGGCGTATACATCAACGCACCTGACTGGTATTTCATGGATGGTACCAACAAGATTGCGCTGGGCTACCGTGAAGTCAATTTCTCCTTACCCCGCGCCGAACAGCTGATCCTGAACCGTCAGAATATTTTTGATGGTACCTGGGAAAAAACGCCTTCCATGAGCTGGGGTTTTGTGCCGCTTAGCGAATACCAGGGCGGCGGAGCCGCGGCTACACTGGAGCCGCTGAAAGACCATCTGGATGCTTACGAGCAACTGATGATGCAATATTATGGTGCCGGCGTACAGGCCTGTTACCGTGGTCCGCGTTTATACGACGACGTTAGCACGCAGCGGTTGGTGCAACAGGTGATCAGCTGGTACAAAAAATATCGCGATATCCTCAATACGGATGTGATCCATCTGCGCCGCGCGGATGGCCGCGATTGGGACGGGATCATGCATGTAAGTCCGGTGCTGAAACAGAAGGCCATGGTAATGTTGTATAATCCCACAACGCAGCCTGTTACCCGGGAAATAGCGCTGCCATTGTATTACAGCGGACTTGTCAACAAGGTCAGCATCCGGGAGAAAGAAGGTCGTCCATTATCGTATATCCTTGACCGTAACTATACCGCCCATGTTAAAGTGACCATCCCGGCATCGGGATACACCTGGCTGGTGGCGGAGTAATCCTTTTTTACCGCATAATTATTCAATATGAAAAAACTAATGCTTGCTGTTATTACCTTCCTTTGTTGCCTGCAGATACAGGCACAACAACAGAAGAAGATCTTCAATGAAACGCCGGAGCAGATGGAGAAACGGCTGTCGTGGTGGCTGAATGACCGTTTTGGTATGTTTATCCACTGGGGGCTGTATTCCCTGCCTGCCCGTCATGAGTGGATAAAAAATTATGAGCGCATTACAGACAGTGCTTATCAGAAATACTTCGATAACTTCAATCCCGACCTGTACAATCCGAAGGAATGGGCCCGCATGGCCAAAGCGGCGGGGATGAAGTATGCGGTGATCACTACCAAACACCACGAAGGTTTCTGTTTGTTTGATTCCAAATTTACAGACTACAAAGCCACTAATACGGCTATCAAAAAAGATCTGATAAAGGAATGGGTGGACGCTTTCCGTGCTGAGGGCCTGAAGGTAGGCTTCTATTATTCGCTGATTGACTGGCATCATCCTGACTTTACAATCGACCGTGTGCATCCGCAGCGTGTGAACGATGCCAAAGAGTACGAACGCCTCAATAAAGGCAGGGATATGGCCAAATACCGCACTTACCTGTATAATCAGGTAAAGGAGCTGATGACCAACTACGGTAAAATAGACATTCTGTGGACCGACTTTTCCTATCCGGGAGAAAATGGGAAAGATCATAACGACTGGAATTCCATCGAGCTGATTAAGATGGTGCGTAAGCTGCAGCCGGGCATCATTATCAACGACAGGCTTGACCTGGGTGAGTATGAAGATGGAGGCGATTTTGTGACGCCGGAACAATACAAGGTGTCTGAATGGCCCACCCGCAACGGAAAACGGGTGCATTGGGAAACCTGCCAGACCTTTTCCGGTTCATGGGGATATTATCGGGATGAAACCTCCTGGAAAGACAACAAACAGCTGTTGGTGCTGCTGATAGAATCCGTGAGCAAGGGTGGGAATCTGTTACTCAATGTGGGCCCTACTTCCAGAGGATTGTTTGATGCCCGTGCACAAGACAGGCTGGAAGGTATGGGGGAGTGGATGAAGGTAAACAGCCGTTCTATTTACGGTTGTACAGAAGCGCCGGCAGGTATTCAGCGGCCGGATAATACGCTGCTGACCTATAACCCGGACACTAAGCGGTTGTATGTGCATTTACTGGATTATCCATTGCAGCGGATTGAATTGCCGGGATTAAAAGGCAAGGTGAAATATGCACAGTTCCTGCATGATGGCTCGGAGCTGAAGATGAAAGGTACGGATAAAGGCGCGTTGGCGCTGGATTTGCCGGTACGGAAGCCGGATGTGGAAATACCGGTGATTGAGCTGGTGATGGAATAGATATTCTAAACATTATAGGAGCGGAGCGCGGTGTATGCTATACACGGCGCTCCGCTTTTTTTGCGCAGATATCTGTCGTGATTGTGTGAAACGCAGACCATGTTTTGGTGATTAACATGTTGTCCTGGAGGGAATTATTTCTTTTTGTGAGAAAAGGTATTAATTTTATTGAACCATTTCTTTTTTGTTAAACATTCGGAATGAAGCGCTTTAGCCAGGTTTTCTTGTGTACTGGCAATACTCCCTCAGCTTCAGCATACCAGTTTCGCTGGTATAACCACCTTATGTAGCTCGATTCAGTAATGGGAATGCAATAGTAAAAAGTGATGGTGACTTTTGTGTGGATGGGTTTTAGCTGTTACAGATAATTGTATGGATGCAGGTGTAAAAGGAAGTGGTTGGCAAAAGGTACGGAAAGGGATAAATCATGACTACTTTCCGGGGTTATGTCAATCAGTTCCGGAAAATCAATTTTGAAATAATACAGGTGAAAGTGGTAGAAAAATGCCGGAATTGGTTAAAAAATAATATATATGATTAAATATAATTTGTTAGAATTGTTGGAAGTACCGACTTTCAAGCAATTGATAACTAGTTGATTATAATGCAGTTAATCCTTAAATTATTGATTTCGACCACGTTAATAGTTTAGTATTTTGTCTAATATAGAACAAATTGTATATTAATATTTATTGAAAAACCATATACGTATCCGATTGACTGCTGCTTGTAATTGTATCAAATTTGTTTGGGGTATGGAAACCGTGTGAACTTTCCATTATACAAATAATCAGCCATACCAACTTCCAGACTTACGGTTAAAAATGGAAGATTTTCATGCGAAATATACATAACCCAAAAAGAATAATATGAAAAAAGTGCGGCCTTTAAATGCTGGTCATTTAGGAGAAGGGAAGATTTATGAGGTTGCGGCATTACACAATGAATCAACGAACGTGTTACAACAATTAGCTAAAGATATCTGTAACCTGGTTTTTATGGATATAGAGATACCTGGATTGACCGCGATAGAAGCTGCGAGTATTGTAAAAGCTGCATATCCGGATATAAATGTGATTTTGCTGACTTTGAATGAGAAGGGGAAATCTCTGAAAGAGATGCCTGTTCAGGAAGAGGGGCTGGCGGTGGACCATATACCACCGGTATCCCTGTCAGAGTTTATTACGCAGGTCTATGAGACTGCGATGCAATCTAATCTGGTAGCGGTCAACAAAGTGTTGGCATTTTTCCGGAAAGAACGTGCAAGTTATCACGATCCTTATGGCTTATCACCCCGTGAAAAGGAAATCCTGCGGTGCCTGGTAAGCGGTGATACTTACAAACAGATCGCTGAACACTGCCACATCAGTGTCGGTACTGTACGTTCCCACATTATGAACATCTACCGCAAACTGGATGTGAACTCCCGATCAAATGCCATTGTGAAAGCGATGAAAGAAAATTTGGTGTAATCTCCCCGGATGCCTGTTAACGGAATGTAGTAAAGTCCTAATTGCCAACTGCCTGACCCGCGCCAGCCAATCAGCCAGCTTCTTCTGAAAAATCCAAACACCGATAGCCATGTAAAATGGCCGTCAGTCCGGTTTTTGCCCTACAGGCTCAAAAAACACCGATAAAAGACAAAATAATAGTGAAAGTTATGCAACCGTTTGCATAACTTTCACTATTCTATTTTATTAGCCTGCTGTACACACGTTATGAAAGAAACACCAGGCAGGGAAAATAGGACCCGGCAGGCCGGAAGAAATACCGGTACGTTATGAAAGATCAACAAGATACACAGGCCTGTTTCAAAGGGAAAGACAATAATTGAAAAGCCGGCCATCAACCAACCGGCCAAACATAAGGTTACCAACAGGAGAGATACAATAGAAACGGCCCAACACCGGCCGCCCGAAAGGTTTACCTGGTCAACTTAAAACAACAACCTATTAAACAGGAATATGAAAAGAACAGGATTTTGGTGGATGTTATGGGGCATATTATTATGCAGTCAACTTTCCCGGGCACAACAATCAGCACGGATTACCCAACCATGGGAATATCTTAAAGGAGACCTGGGCGGGATCTGGGAAGCCGTCAGGCCCGCTACTGAAGGCAGTCCTGAATCAGTGCCCCTGTGGCAAAAAGTAACCCTGCCACATTGTTTTAATGCCACTGATGCCGTCAGCCCGGAAGAGAACTACTACGAAGGTCCCGGTTGGTACCGCACTTTGCTGGACATAAACAATCCCTATGCTCAGGGCCGCACCCTGCTGCATTTTGAAGGCGCCGGACAGAAAACTACCGTATATGTATACACGACAAAAGTAGCCTCCCATACCGGTGGCTATGACGAATGGACCGCGGATATCACCGAAGCCGTCAATCGTTTTCTGCAATCACCCGAAGCTAAACGTTTCAAAGGAAAAATACCGGTATCCGTTCGTTGTGATAATACCCGTGACCTGGAAATGATCCCTTCTGATATGTCTGACTTCAACGTGTATGGCGGATTATACCGGTACGTTAATCTCGTATATGCGCCAGCGTTGTCTTTTGAAACGCTGCAGTTGCAGGCGCAAACCGATCCTGCCGGCAATAGCGGCACCCTCACTGTCAGTGCCGCTTTCCGCAACCCCGGCCACCTCTCCGGTGGAACGCTGGAACTGCGGGTACTCGACCCGCAAAACAAAGTGGTCAAAGAGATCCGCCAGGAAATCAGCATACAGCAAGGGCTACAGCAACTGGCAGGTATCTCCCTGAAAAAACCGGTATTATGGTCACCTGACCAACCTCAGTTATATACCATCCATGCAACACTGACCACAGCTGCCGGCACCGCCCAATGGACCGGCCATACCGGCTTCCGCCATTTTGAATTTGTGACACATGGCCCTTTCCTGCTCAACGGTAAACGGCTGCTGCTGCAAGGTACCCATCGTCATGAAGACCATGCCGGCGTGGCTGCCGCCATGACAGAAGACATGATCCGCCAGGAAATGCTGCTCATCAAAAAAATGGGCGCCAATTTCATCCGCCTGGGACATTATCAACAATCACGCACAGTACTGGAACTCTGCGACAGCCTGGGCATTCTCGTATGGGAGGAAATTCCCTGGTGCAGGGGTGGCCTCGGTGGTGAAGTATATAAACAACAAGCCAGAAGAATGCTCACCAACATGATCAGCCAGCATCGCAACCATCCGGCCGTCATCCTCTGGGGACTAGGCAATGAAAACGACTGGCCTGGCGATTTCCCCGAGTTTGATAAACAGCAGATCCGCGCTTTTATGTCGGAACTAAATGTACTCGCTCATCAGCTGGACAGCACCCGGAAAACCACCATCCGCCGTTGTGATTTCTGTAAGGATATTGTAGACGTGTATTCCCCTTCCATCTGGGCCGGCTGGTACCGTGGCCGCTATACGGAATACAAACAGGAAAGCCTGAAGGAAATAGAAAAAGTACCACACTTCTTCCATGCAGAGTGGGGCGCTGATAGCCATCAGGGCCGCTTTGCCGAAGATCCTGAAAAGTTTATCAGACAAGTGGCCACCGGCAAAGGTACCGATGAACGTACCGGCGACTTCGCCCTCACCGGCGGTAATGCAAGAGCCTCCAAAGATGGCGACTGGTCAGAATCCTATGCTGTCAACCTGGTAGACTGGCACCTGAAGGAACAGGAAACCATGCCGCAGCTTACCGGCACCGCTTACTGGGTATTCAAGGATTTTTCCACGCCGCTTAGACCGGAAAACCCGGTGCCTTATGTCAACCAGAAAGGTATTGTGGCAAGAGACCTTACACCCAAGGAAATATATTATGTGTTTCAGTCTTACTGGCTCAAAACCCCTATGGTCCATATTTACGGTCACAACTGGCCTATACGTTGGGGCAAGGAAGGAGAAGCTAAAGAAATACGTGTATACTCCAACTGCCAGGAAGCAGAGTTGTTTGTGAACGGTAAAAGTGCGGGCGTGAAAAAACGCAACAGCCAGGATTTTCCGGCAGCGGGGCTACGCTGGAATGTACCGCTACAGGCTGGCAATAATCAGGTGAAAGTGGTGGCCCGCAACGGCAAACAAACCATCACCGATGAAATAACCTGGCAATATCAAACCGATACCTGGTCTAAACCTGTAAGACTGATGGTGGAAGAAGATAAAACGTTTAGTAACAGCAACACCAGAAAGATCTGTGTAAAAGCGGTGGATGAAAAAGGCGTACTATGTCTGGATGCTGCCAATGAGATCACTTTTTCGCAGGCAGGTGATGGGGTGTTACTGATAGATCAGGGTACGGCCAGCGGTTCCCGCAAAGTGCAGCTGGCTAACGGTCAGGCCTGTATCTACCTGCAGACCGGCGGCCACAAAGGAACAGCCGTAGTCGCTGCCAGTGGCAAAGAACTACAGACGGGGCTAACGACTATTACTTTTTAAGAAGACTCAAACACAACGCGACAATGAAAAAACTTTTTACCGGGATAGGGCTGCTGATATTTTCATGGCAGGCCAATGCCACTACACCAGCGGATTCGCTGCTGAAGCTCTGGTACAGGCAGCCCGCCAAACAGTGGGTGGAAGCATTGCCTGTAGGTAACGGCCGTATCGGAGCCATGGTTTTTGGTGGTATACAACGGGAAGAGCTGCAGCTCAATGAAGGTTATCTCTGGTCTGGAATACCCCGCAACGGCGACAATCCACAGGCCAAAGAAACACTGCCACTCATGCGGCAGCTGTTGGCCGAAGGCAAATACATGGAGGCTGATAAGCTGGCCAAAAAAATGATGGGCACCTACAGTGCCCGTTACGTCACATTAGGCAGCATGTTCATCAACAATGATGTGCCTCATGATGCGGTGAATTACCACCGGGAGCTGGACCTTACCCGCGGTATCAGCAAAGTATCCTATACAGCAGCTGGTGTGGATTATACCCGCGAAGTTTTTTCCAGTTATCCTGCACAGCTGCTGGTAATACGTTATACCGCCAGCAAACCGGGCATGCTGCGTTTTCATACTGTTTTCGCCAATCCGATGCCGCATACCAACAAAGTAGTGAGCAACCACTATCTGGTGATGAAAGGCCGTTGCCCCGAATATGTAGCCAGTCGTGCCTATGAGCCACGCCAGATCGTTTACGGCGATAAGGGTATCAATTACGAGGTACATGTGGATGCCCGCACTACCGGTGGAAAAGTGACTACTGATACAGCTGGTATTACCGTGTCTGGCGCTACAGAGGCGGTGTTGCTGGTATCTGTAGGCACCAGCTATAAAAGCCCGGAAGACTGGGCCGGTGATCCCGCTGCTGCCGCTATGGCACCTTTGAAAAAAGCACAGCCTCTCCCTTATAAAACATTATTACAGGCGCACCTGGCAGACTATCAGCGTCTTTTTAACAGGGTAAACCTTAACCTGGGTACGGATGGCGGCGAACAGCTGCCTACCGATGAACGCTTGCAGGTATACACAAAAAATGGCGGTAACCGCGATCCGCAGCTGACCACTTTATTATATCAGTATGGCCGTTATCTCATGATCGCCGGTTCGCGTAAGGGCGGTCCTGCCATGACGCTGCAAGGCTTGTGGAACAAGGAGATGCAGCCACCATGGGGTTCCAACTATACTATCAATATCAACACAGAAATGAACTACTGGCCTTCCGAAACAGCTAACCTGTCGGAATGTGGCCAGCCGCTGTTCGACTTCATTCATAAGATGGCTAAACGCGGGCGTGTAACCGCTACCGTTAATTACGGTGCCAAAGGATGGACCGCCCACCACAACACTGATATCTGGGCGATGACCAATCCCGCCGGTGGCCTCGATTTTGCTGATCCCAACGGTAACCCTAAATGGGCGATATGGCCTATGGGCGGGGCCTGGCTGAGCCGTCACCTGTGGGAGCATTATATGTTTACCGGTGATAAACAACAGCTCGCACAAATGTATCCCGATCTGAAAGGGGCCGCAGAGTTCATGCTCGACTGGTTGATCAAAGACGAACAAGGCCGGTGGGTGACCAGTCCTTCCACTTCTCCCGAAAATAATTTCCTTATCAAAGATAAGCGGGAAGGCTCTGTAAGCATCGCATCCACGATGGACCTGTCTATCATCCACGACCTGTTTACCAACACCATGCGTGCAGCGGCTGTGTTGGGAGAGGATGCAGATATGGTGGCGCGTATAAAGGAGAAGATGAAAGATATGTATCCATTCCAGGCTGGCCAGCATGGGCAGTTACAGGAATGGTATAAAGACTGGGACGACCCGAACGACACACACCGGCACGTATCTCACGTGTATGGCCTGTTTCCGGGTAATTTTATCAACCCTCGCCGGGATGCGGTACTCGCAGCAGCGGCTAAACGTAGTCTGCTGCTGCGCGGCGATGGGGGCACGGGATGGTCCAAATCCTGGAAGATCAACTGGTGGGCCCGTCTGGAAGATGGTAACCATGCCTATACAATGCTCAACAAACAGCTGTTCCTCGCTGGAGGTCAGGCTGTCAGCGTGGCCGACAACAGTGGCGGATCCTATCCTAATCTCTTTGACGCACATCCGCCCTTCCAGATAGATGGCAACTTCGGGGTAACCTCCGGCATCACTGAGATGTTGCTGCAGAGCCACGATGGTGTAGTCCAACTACTGCCCGCTCTGCCGGATGCATGGCCTTCCGGCAGCGTAAAAGGGCTGAAAGCCCGTGGTGGTTTTGAGGTAGATATGGAATGGGAAAACGGACAACTGACCCATGCTGTAGTACGCTCCGCACTGGGCGGTAATCTGCGCGTGCGTACCAGCAGGCCCGTGCAGATAAATGGTGCTACATCCGCTACCGGCAATAACAACAATCCTTTTTATCCACTACCCATCCCTGTGAAAACAATCGTAAAAGATGCCGGAAAACTGGCCGAGCTGTCTCTTAAAAAGGTATATGAATACGATGTGCCTACAGTGGCAGGCAAAACCTATGATGTAAAATGAGCTTTAAAAAAATAGTACTCAGTATAGCCGTTGGCGTTATAGCCTCAACAGCCATAGCCCAGGTGAAAGGAGATGATGATGGTATCCTCGCCCAGCAGGCAGCTAACCGCGACAAAGCAGCCATCGACTCGGCTGTAAACGGCTGGTGGACAGCTTCTATGAAGGATCATGCCAAACGTATTGCCTGGTGGAGGGAAGCAAAATTCGGATGTTTTATTCACTGGGGCGTATACTCATTAGCTGGTGGAGAATGGAATGGTAAAAAGGTAGATGGATATGCCGAACATCTGATGCGAAAAGAAAAAATCAGTCGCCAGGAATATGCCGATAAACTGATCAGTCATTTTAGCCCGGAAAAATTTGATGCAGATGCCTGGGTGAAAATGATCAGAGATGCAGGGATGCGTTATCTTATCATCACAGCCAAACACCACGACGGAGTGGCCATGTATCCCACTGCTATCGGTGATTACAGCATCAGTCGTTCTCCTTTCAAACAAGACCCGATGGCAGCCCTGTCCGCCGCCTGTAAGAAATATGGTATCCGCTTTGGCTTCTACTACTCCCATGCCTTCGACTGGGAACATCCGGATGCGCCAGGCAACGATTGGGACTACAACAATCCTGGTGGTGATAAAAACCTGTATGGTGGCGCATCCTGGTATGATGTACATCCCGAACTGCTACCCAAAGCAGTAAAATATGTCAATGAAAAATCCATCCCGCAAATACAGGAGCTGCTGCGTAAATATCATCCTGATATACTCTGGTTTGATACACCGCATAAATTACCGTTGAGCGAAAACATCCGCATCCTGCAAGCGATACGGGCTGTGGATAAAAATGTGGTAGTCAACGGCCGGCTGGCCCGTAGTGGCAGCATTTCTTTCGGCGACTACAAAAACACTTCCGACAGACCGGCAGAGTTTTATCCGGTTGATGGTGATTGGGAAGCGATTCCTACTACCAATGAGTCTTACGGTTACTCCCGTTTTGATAACAGCCACAAACCGGCTGCTTTCTTTATCCGGCTGATGTCCAAAGCTGCTGCCAGAGGCGGTAATCTACTGATGAACATCGGTCCCGAAGGCGATGGCAGTATCGATCCTCGTGATACCGTTATCCTCCACAGCATCGGTACCTGGATGCAACAGAATGGCGAAAGTATTTATGGCACTACCGCTACTCCTTTGCCGGTGCAGGCCTGGGGCGGAACTACCCGCAAAGGCAATAAGTTATACCTGCATGTATTCCAATGGGGTAACCCATTGTATGTAGGTGGTATTGCTGGTAAGGTGGAAAAGGCTTATCTGCTCAACAGCAAACAGCCGCTGAAAGTACTCCGCGTAAATCCGAAAGATATCAGTATCAACCTACCGGAAACAGCGCCTGACAGCATCTGCAGCGTGATCGTGCTGGAAATGAAAGATATAAAAGGCGATTCTGTGCGGGTGCTGGATACCCGTAATATTACCAACGTGCTGCGTGCCTTCGATGCTTCACTCCACGGTAAAGGCTTCGGATATGGCGACGGTAAAAAGGCCGCCTACTTTGTACAAGGCTGGAAAAAAACTGACCAGTATATAAGCTGGAAAGTAAGGACTACCCGCGATGCCGTATTTAAAGTCGGCATCAAATACGCCACAGATCAGCCTCCTGGCAATGCTTACGAAATACGCATCGGTAAAAATGTAATCCGTGCCGAAGTGAATGCAGCAAAAAAACAGGAGATCATTACACAGGCTTTGCAGGAAGTTAAGCTGCCCGCCGGAGAATATGAGATCACGGTGAAACCCACGCAGATCAGCGGATCGGAACTGATGAAATTATTTGAAATCACTATGCAACCAAATTCTTAATCGTTATGAAGAAAAAATCCCTGGTGCTTATGGGCTGTTTCCTGCTCAGCAATATGCTGGCGCGGGCAGGCGAGACGGACCATTTTATTCAATCGCTCAAAACAAGTCCTGCTACGGCTTATCAGGCCAACGGCGCTATAGCGCCTGCCACGGTTAAGGTAGTACGAAAATGGAATGGCGAACTGTGTGATGTTCGTGTAGTCAATACCGGTAGTGCTTCCGTGAGGTTGAAAGAAGTGGTGCTGGGAGCAGTAGGTAGGGTATTGGCGCCGGCCACTCCTTTTTATGCAGAAGGGTTTCAGATGCTCACCCAGACTGCTGGCACGCTGGCACAGCCCCAAACTTTAGGTAACTACACCGATGCAGGGCATTATAAAATACCGCAGCCGGAAGGGTATCTGGCGGTGTACAACCTGTTGCGCCTGTATCCTGCCAAAGATGCACAGTTACTGCTGGGATATACTTCCAGCAATCGTTTTGTAGGTAAGTTTTATCTTTCTGCCGATACTATCAAAGCAGTAGTAGATCTGGAAGATCTGGAACTCGCTCCCGGTAAAGAGTTTAAATTGGAAGAGCTGATGCTGCTGAACGGAAAAGATGGCAACAATCTCCTCGATAGGTTTGCTGATCGTATTCATCATTTCCATCCGCGGCTGGAATTTAAGGCCCCGCCTACCGGATGGTGTTCCTGGTATTGTTTCGGCCCCAAAGTGACCGCACAGAATATTTACGATAACCTGGACTATATCAAAACCAATATACCTAACCTCCAATACATCCAGCTGGATGATGGTTACCAGCCGCATATGGGCGACTGGCTGGCGGTAGGTAATTCTTTTGGTGGTAATGTGCAACAGGTACTGCATACCATCCGGGATAAAGGATTTGAGCCGGCCATCTGGGTAGCGCCCTTTATCTGTGACAGCAACTCTGTTATTTTCAAGGAACACCAGGACTGGCTGGTAAAAGACAAAACAGGTAAGCCACTGCGCAGCGACCTTGTTACTTTTGGCGGCTGGCGCCTGAAACCCTGGTATGTGCTGGATGGTACCCATCCACAGGTACAGCAGCACTTTGAGCAGCTGTTCCGGACCATGCGTAACGACTGGGGTGTCACCTATTTTAAGCTGGACGCCAATTTCTGGGGAGCTATCCATGGTGGTGTTTTTTATGATAAAAATGCTACCAGGGTAGAGGCTTACCGTCGTGGTATGGAAGCCATCATCAAAGGTACCCGCGACGCCTTTATTCTGGGCTGTAATCATCCGCTGTGGCCTTCTCTGGGGCTGGTGCATGGTTCCCGCAGCAGCATGGATATTAAACGCACCTGGTCTGTATTTGAACGCTCGGGCCGTGAAAACCTGTACCGTGCCTGGCAAAACGGCCGTCTATGGTGGAATGACCCGGATTGTCTGGTGCTCATCGGTAATATGCCTGATAATGAATTTAATTTCCATGCGGCATTGATATATGCTACCGGTGGTATGCTGCTGAGTGGCGACGATCTCACCAAAATCACGCCCGAACGCCTGAATATGCTGCGTAAGGCCGTGCCGCCGGCTGCCAGGGCTGCAGCATTTGCCAATACTGATTTTGAAGTGGGAGAAGTTAAAACTGCTGAAGGAAAACAAGTAGTGTTACTCAACTGGCAAACATCTCCCAAAAAGTTAACGGTAAAACTGGATAAGCCCTGCGAAATACTGGACTACTGGACCGGTAAAAGCCTGGGTAAACACAACGGTAGTTTTACCATGGAAGTGGCTGGCCACGATGGTAAAGTACTGACGCTTAAATAAAAGCATTCATCAGCAAAGGCTCAGAGAGCGGTCCCACCGCGCTTTGTGTCTTTGCTGTTTCTCACAACTGTATATTATGCGATACCGCTTTTTGATACTGCTCTTGCTGCCTTGCCTGCTGCAAGCCCAATCCCCTTATCTGAACCGGGTTTTGACGGATACCCGGCCAATTATATTGGAGCATGCCAGATGGGCTTTGCAACAAACACCACAAACGATTACTACGTATAGGTGTGAGCGTAGTGCCGGTGGCAAACATGATTTTTATTCGGAAGGGGATTACTGGTGGCCGGACCCGGTGAGTACCGACAGCCCTTATATACAGCGGGATGGGCAGAGTAATCCGGCCAACTTTGTGGCACATCGTCAGGTGATGATCCGTTTCAGCCGGGTGATGGGCGCGCTGGCAGCAGGATATGTGGCTACCAAAGACAAGACCTATCTGCAGCGGGCATTGGTGCATGCCAGGGCATGGTTTATCAACAGTACCACCCGGATGAATCCCAATCTGCTATATGCTCAGGCCATCAAAGGCAGAGCTACCGGAAGAGGTATCGGCATTATTGATACCATTCATTTTCTGGAAGTAGTGCAGGCGCTGCGTATCATGGAAAAAGCAGGGATGATACCTCCGGCAGACCTGGCGGCCCTCAAAGGCTGGTTTGCCGATTATCTGCAATGGATGACCACACATCCTTATGGAAAGGATGAGATGAATGCCAAAAACAACCACGGTACCTGCTGGGTGATGCAGGTGGCTGCTTTCGCGCAGTTTACCGGCAATCAGGAATGGACAGACTTTTGTATCAACCGTTACAAAACGGTGCTGTTACCTTCTCAGATGGCTGAAGACGGTAGTTTCCCGCAGGAGCTGAGGCGTACTAAACCTTACGGCTACTCGTTGTTTAACCTCGACGCCATGAGCACCATCTGTCAGCTGCTGAGTGACAAAGACCATGACCTATGGCGCTATACCGTTGAGCAGCAGCGTAATATGGGTAAAGGCCTCACTTTTATGTATCCTTATGTGAAAGATAAAAGCACCTGGCCTAATGATAAAGATGTGATGTACTGGAGTGAATGGCCGGTGGCACATCCCTTTTTGCTATTTGGTGCGGATGCGTTCAATAATGAAGAATACTACCGGCTTTGGCTGCTGTTAAATCATGATCCTGAGGTAGAAGAAGTGTTGCGTAACCTGCCTGTTCGTAACCCCGTGATTTATTTGTGATTAAGAAATTTCTTTAATATCTTTAAAGTCCTATGAAATAAAAACTTTAGAGGTATGAGTTGGATGAACGACTTGTATGTTATTTACCAGAAACTGGATGCCAACAGTTGTGAAGAGGTAAAAAATGATATACTTAAAGCCCAGATAGATGGCTGCACCAGGGGAGGGATTTACTTCCTGGTTTTACAGCAGCTTTTACATATTAAAAGGGAAAAGGCCCCTGTTTATGAACTGATTAAGGTTGAAGTGGAGAGTTTTATCCATTACAGTAGCAGACCACAGCAGTTATCCGCCTAGTTCCTCTATCAGTTTCTGCACTTTGAGATAATTGGCTGCCTGGGGTGGTATTTTAAGTAACCAATCCAGACATTCCTGCTTGTGTCCTTCCTTGAGATAACTCAGCGCCAGATAAAATGCTGCTTCATAGCGGAGGTCGCTGCTTTCCTTGTATACCTGTAAGAGGTCTGTTCTGGCTGGCTGCAGCTGGTTGAGGTCTACTTTGCAAACGCCCCGGTAGTATCGGGCGTAGAGGTTACCTGGATGTTGTTGCAGTACCTTGTCCAGCAGCATGATTGCATCACTGAAGTGGCCGCGGTTAAATTTCTGGATGATTTCTGCCGGCACCCGCAGGCTGTCGGTATCGGGCACCTGCATTTCTGTAGAGGCGAATTGTTTATAGATGTTTTTTCTCCAGGGGCTGATGTACATCATAACGGCCACGCCAGCTGCAAATATTGCGATGAAGATCACGGTGTTGCGTATAGGCGTGGGAGTGCTGTCCCGGGGAGAAAACCAGGCGTTGCGATGAGAGTACAACAGATGTAGTAACTCATCGCGGGAAGTGTCTTTGCACACGCGTTGAGCCAGCAACTGCCGGAACATGTCGAAACGTTTTACCTGCAGCAGCAGCGCAGGATCTGATTTCAGGCGGGCGTCAAAATCCTTTCTTTCAGTTTCCGGCATCAGGCCGGAGAGGTATCGGTCACTGGCTTGCAGGTCTTCATCAGACAGCATGCCCGGTTTCTTTTTTTCAAGATCCTTAAAAAGAGAGAGGTAGCAGTCGCATCTTCTGTTAGTCAGTTCTGCTACGGGAATCCTGGTTTCTACTGCGATATCTTCCTGTAGATGGTCAGCGAGCGACCATCGCAGCAGTTCTTTGCAACTGTCGCTGAGTTGCAGGTAGTAGCTGTAGGCCAACCGTCTTTTTTCGCCTTCACGCAGCACATCTTCGATATCCAGCATATCGTCGCGGCTAAGGGCAGCATTTTCTTCTGCTTCCATGCCGGCTATACGTTGTCCGCGTCTTTCCAGTTCCCTTTCCCAGATACGTTTGCAGAGCAGCTGCAGAAATGGCTCAAAAGAACTTACCTGCAGCGGGTGGCGCTGTGCATAGAAGTAGATGTCCATCAATGCTTCTTCGAAAATATGTGCTGCGTCTTTGACAGTGCCGCTCTTTTGCAGGATAAATCGTTTCTCTTTGGATGCGAATCGCTGGTAGATATCGTCTATTACGTTTGGGGTGTGGTGCAGCAAGCCCTCAATGTAGTCCTGGTCATGTAGTATTTCAGGTGACATACCTTTCGTTTTTGCCTTTTCGTCTATACTAAAAATATTAAACCTTCCTGAGGTAGCCTAATATATTTATTCTGTGCGCAGGCTTTCGTATCTTGCCGGTTATACCGATTACCAGCCACAGGACAGTAACAGTAACCTATGCTTCAGCCTATACCAGCTATTGACGAGCTGATTATGCATTTTATCCAATCGCCGCAGGACCCTGCTTTACAGGCATCTGTTGCGGAATTGGTGGCCAACAACCCAGAGCATGCCCGCTATATTGAAAGCAGGCTGCAGGCGTGGCTCGTGAAAGATAGTGAGCCGACTGCACTGACAGCCATCACTGTCAAACAAGTTGCCAGGCCATCTGTACTGCATGCCATCAAACCATGGATGCTGGGCGCCGTGGGCGTTGTCATGGCGGTGGTCCTCTTCTGCTGCTTCCGGAAAACGCCCCGAAAACTGAGGCCCTATACCAACTCCACCACTCACGTCGACTCTGTACGGTTACCCGATGGCAGCCGAATCGTGTTGAACAAAAATGCAGCCATTTTGTACGATAACAGACACCAGGATCATAACTATGCAGAAGTGATGAAAGGAGATGTTTTTTTCGATCTGCGGAAACAAACACCCTGTACCGTGATAACGCCTGGAGACTATACGTTGCAGGCCGCTGCGGCCGCTTTTAATGTGCACGTGTCTGCTACCGGTGTTGTGGTGTTTGTATCACGGGGAAAGGTCACCCTATCAGGTAAAGAAGCGGATGATATGGTCCTCTCTGCTAATACACAGGTAACGCTTGAAGAGAAAAAAGCCACCAGAAAAAAACTGGACAGCCAGGGGCCGGTGGCCTGGAAAACAGGTGTGCTCCGCTTTCGCAATACCGAAGCTTCGGAAATACTGGATGCTGTCAGCGTTTGCTATGCGATACAAATCTCTGTACCTCCTTCTGCTGAAAAATTGCTTCACAAAAAACTAACCATCGACCTCAGAAAAAAATCAGAGCGGGAAATGATCG
Organism: Chitinophaga flava; assembly: GCF_003308995.1. NCBI lineage: Bacteria > Pseudomonadati > Bacteroidota > Chitinophagia > Chitinophagales > Chitinophagaceae > Chitinophaga > Chitinophaga flava. Next base: position 142,391 of record NZ_QFFJ01000002.1, read on the forward strand.
CCCTGTTACAGAAAAGCCTGTCTGCACATCTTGCTAAAGACAGCACAGACAGGTATTACCTCACACTTAAATAATCACGGTTCAACGGAACATTACCAGCTGTTCAATGCAGCGCGGGTGCATTCAAGGTGTAATGTGATATGAAACACCAGCGTTGGGAAGTGAGTAATGTACCACGAGCTTTTAAAAAAGGCATAGAAAGTACGCTGGCGCCGGTAGGAGCGGGCCATGAGCTACAGTACAGTATATAAGTGGTAAATGGAGAGGGGTTATAGTTTCAGGCCGGCGTGCAGGCGCAGCAGGACCTCTTTTAAAGTGGCAATATCTTCTTCCCCGATTGTGTCAATGTAAGCGGCTTCAATTTCCAGGATAGATTCTGATGCATCTATCAGCAGCAATTTTCCTTTTTCGGTGAGGAAGATGACGCTGGCGCGGTTGTCTGTTGCATGTTTGCGGGTGGCGATATAACCGTCTGCTTCCAGGTTTTTGACCACTTTGCTCATGGCCTGTTTGCTGATGCGGGCTTTTTTAGCCAGTTCATTGTTGATGGTGCCTGTATCGTCAATATTGATCAGTACTACCATATCGCTTGGGCGGAAGTTGTGGTAGCCCAGTACCAGCAGTTTTTCTGTTAATCGCTGGTCGAGGTCTTTTTTTACGAGGCTGAGCAAACGGCCCAGGCTGGAGGTTCTCCGCGCAAGGGAGGCCTCGTATCTTTCATCTGTGATACTCATGATACTGTGTAGGTTTAGTATGTAGGTTTAGTAAGGTCGAAACAACGAAGGGCTGACATGTGCTGTCAACCCTTCGTTAAATATGGTAAAGAACAGTGCTGTTTGTACGCGTAATCAGCCATTACGGTATGGTTTCAAATATGCTTTCTGCTCTGGCGTAGCATCTCAGTCCGACGATGGTATTGCTTATCCCCACCTTTACTCTTTGTGCAGACCTGATGCTGGTAGATGTCAGTCAATCAGAGCCTAAGGCCCCGGCTATGCCCATTTCCAGGCCCCGCAGTTCGGCCAGTCCGCGCAGGCGGCCGATAGCGCTGTATCCCGGATTGTTTTTTTTATGCAGGTCATCCAGCATCTGATGCCCATGATCCGGCCGCATTGGAATGGAAACATTGCGGCGTTTCATAGTGAGGAGGATGTTTTTCACCACGGCAAACATATCTACGTCGCCTTCTAGGTGGTTGGCTTCATGGAAGTTGCCTTGTGCATCACGCTGGGTGCTGCGCAGGTGGATGAAGTGGATATGATCGCCCAGTCGTTCGATCATACCAGGCAGGTCGTTGTCGGCTCTTACGCCATAGGAACCGGTGCAGAAGCACAAGCCATTGGCAGCATAAGGTGCAGCGATCAGCAACTCCCGGGCATCCTGCTCTGTGCTCACAATACGAGGCAGCCCGAAAATCGGAAACGGAGGATCATCCGGATGGATGGCCAGTTTAACCCCTTCTTCTTCCGCTACCGGCGCTATCTGTTGCAGGAAATAGAACAGGTGCAGCTTCAGCTGGGTGGCATCAATGCCTTTGTATTTGTCGAGTGCCGCCTGGAACTGCTCAAGTGTAAAACTTTCTTCAGAACCTGGCAGGCCGGCAATGATATTTTTCTGTATCAGCTGTTTTTCTTCCGGTGTCATGCTATCGAAACGTTCTTTCGCACGGGAGATCTCCTCTTCGGTATAATCTTTCTCCGCATTGGGACGCTTCAGCATAAACAGGTCAAACGCCATAAAGGCATCTTTCTCAAAACGCAGCGCTTTGGAGCCGTCGGCCACTTCGTAACTCAGATCGGTACGGGTCCAGTCCAGCACCGGCATAAAATTGTAGGTTACGATGTTGATACCGCATGCAGCCAGGTTACGGATAGATTGCTGGTAATTGGCAATATACTCCCTGAACTGTCCGCTCTGCGTTTTAATATCTTCATGAACGGGAATGCTCTCCACCACAGACCAGGTAAGGCCTGCTGCTTCGATCATCGCTTTACGTTGTGAAATTTCCTCTTTCGTCCACACTACTCCATTGGGAACATGGTGCAATGCTGTCACGATTCCGGTAGCGCCGGCCTGTTTTATATCAGACAGGCTTACCGGATCATTAGGTCCGAACCATCGCCATGTCTGTTCCATTCTCAGCATAATGCAATATTGGTTTTAGTAATATCCAAAACTTATGAATCAAACCCCAAAAATAGAATCTATCAGCAGATAATCAAAGTTTAAATATCAAAAGCTGATGACTCATCATATCAGTTACTCGATCAGTACGATCATCAGGTCCATCACATTAGTTTGTGTAGGCCCTGTAACCAGCAACCCGCCTGCTTTTGAGAAAAATGTCCAGGCATCATGCTGTTGCAGAAATTGTTGTGCATTCAATTGCATCGCCGTCGCTTTTTCCAGTGTATGATTGTCTGCAATGGCTCCGGCTGCATCAGTAGGCCCGTCTGTTCCATCTGTACCTGCGCTCAACAGGGTGATACCGTGCTGTCCGTCCAGGTTGATAGCCGCTGCCAGCGCCAGTTGCTGGTTGCGCCCTCCTTTGCCGCTGCCGGTAACATGAACGGTCGTTTCTCCGCCCATCAGCAGACAACCGGGCCGTGGTCCATTGTATTGTATAGCTGCCTGTACCAGTGCGGCTGCTACCGTATGTGCTTCACCGGTAGTGGCAGATGATAACAGCTGCGGATGGTAGCCCAGGCTGCGAGCCTCTTCTGCTGCGGCCTGCATGGCGATACGATTAGTGCCCACCAGATAGTTATGCACATGGGAGAAACCTTCTTCGCCGGGCTTGGGGGTATCAGGTATGTTGCCCGCCATGCCACTATCGAGGTGCTGACGCAGACTTGCCGGCAGCTGTGGCAACAGCTCATATTTTTCCAGTATGGCCATAGTGTCCGCAAAAGTAGAAGGGTCGGGAACTGTAGGGCCCGAGCCAATCACACTCAGATCGTCGCCTACCACATCGCTTAGTATCAGGGAGCATAACGTGGCCGGATATATTTTTTGTGCCAGCCTTCCCCCTTTGATTTGGGAGAGATGTTTGCGCACGATGTTGACATCATGGATCTCTGCTCCGCTGGCCAGCAGCAGCTGAAACAGCTGTTGTACGTCTGCGAGGGAACAGCCTTCCGGCACATCGGCCAGCAGGGCGGAAGCGCCGCCAGACAACAATAGTATCACAAGGTCGCCTTCTTTTGTACCAGCTGCTATTTCCTGAAAACGTCGGGAAGCGGCCACACTCTGCGCATCCGGCACAGGATGTCCGGCCTCCAGCAGGTCGAGGTATTGCAAAGGCAAACCATGACCGTATTTGGTTACTACCAGCCCTTCCAGGCGAAAATATGCTGACAGGAGCTGCTCCAGTTCCTGCGCCATCGCAGCGGAAGCCTTGCCGGCACCGAGTACAATCACGCGGCCGCCAGGGGGCAGCACATAATCATCTCCCGAAATAACAACGGTAGTACGATCACGTACCGCTATATGCCTGCGCACCAGTTGAGTAGGATGCACGGCAGATACGGCATGCAGGAAAATGGTCTTTATGTCCCGGATGGCTGAAATGTTGATGTTGGTTTTTTGGGATGATGGACAATGAATAACAGTATAACAACGATTTTGTTGTATCGTTATTCACGGGCAGCTTGTTTACGCTGTCTTTTTTTCTCCATCTTGGCTTCGAGATGCTCTTTTTTGCGCATCTCCCAGTCATTCCATCTTTTATACTGGGTAGCAGTGAGCACGTTTTTAAACCGCTGGCTGCGTTCAGAGTCCAGGGCTTTCAGTTGCTGCATCCGCTCTTTTTTAGGAAGTTCTTTATTGGTATGAATCACATCTCTGCGTCGGATAATGTCTTCATTGATGGCATAGATCTTCTGGTACTGATCTCTGTCGAGACCTACCTGTTTGGATATCTTATCACTGATTTTGTCTGCTCTGCCTTCCACTCCCCACCGGCCTCCCAGAGAGGTGCTGTCTTTGGTTTGCGCAGCAGTGGTCAGCTGGAAGCCTCCCAGGAGGCAACACAACAAAAGTGCCGTATAGAGCGAGAATATCTTCATAGTCAGCAAGTATTATATCAAATTTAGACAAACTTAACGGGTAAACCCTTTTCAAATTATCCCTTTTTCGTGTTAATGCAAAAACTTATTCGGCCCCGGAACCGCTACCACTCATAAAAAAAAGTGTTATTTACTATCTCCCCGACTAATCATTTATTACATTTAAGTCGAGCAACTGAATCTAAATCGAAAAAACTGTTGTACATGAAAAGAGCTTTTGAGAAACCCGGGAGGGCTTTGCTATCCCGTGGCGTCGCCTATGCCCTGAACCGGCACCGCAGCAAGCTGCTGGTGTTCTCGTTACTGCTGGCTGGCTCCTATGCCCATGCACAGGAAACCTATCCTGTTAATGGAATTGCGGACCCTAAAGAAGGTTGTTACGCATTTACCCATGCCACCATCATTAAAGATGCACAGACTACCCTGAGCAACGCTACACTGGTGGTGCGCGATGGCAGAATTGTGGACGCCGGTCCCGCCGCCGTAATCCCTAAAGATGCAGTGGTAGTGGATTGTAAAGGAAAGTATATCTATCCTTCCTTTGTAGACATCTTCAGCAGCTATGGCCAGACTGAAATTAAACGCACCGGCGGCTCCTGGAATGCAGCACCACAATTTCTTTCCAACACCAAAGGCGCCTATGGCTGGAACCAGGCCATCAAAAGCGAAATCAACGCAGTAGACCTTTTTGCTGTTGATGAAGCTAAAGCTGCTACACTCCGTGAAGCGGGCTTTGGTACGGTGGTATCTCAGCCAACAGACGGTGTGGCCCGTGGTACTGCTACACTCGTAACCCTCGCCAATGGCAAGGAAAATAAAGTGATCATCAAAGAAAAAGTAGCAGCTGGTTATTCTTTTGATAAAGGTACTTCTACCCAGAACTACCCCAGCTCACAGATGGGCTATATTGCCCTGCTGCGCCAGACTTTCCTCGACGCGCAATGGTATAAATCCCAGCCGGCAAAAGAAGGTGTTAACCTCAGCCTGCAGGCCTGGAATGCCAATCAGCAGCTGCCGTCCATTTTCGAGGTAAAAGATAAATGGGATGCTCTCCGCGCCGATAAAATCGGGGATGAATTCGGAGTGCAGTATATCATCAAAGCTGGTGGCAACGAATATCAGCGCATGGCTGAAATCGCCGCTACCAAAGCCACTTTTATCCTGCCGCTCAATTTCCCGGGAGCTATCGATATGGAAGATCCCAGCGATGCCCGTTTTGTATCACTGACCGATATGAAACACTGGGAAATGGCCCCTTCACAGCCTGCCGCTTTTGAAAAAGCAAATATCCCTTTCTGTCTGACTGCTGCTGACCTGAAAGATGTGAAGTCTTTCCTGAGCAGCGTACGCAAAGCTATCGAGTATGGACTGAGTGAACAGAAAGCACTGGATGCCCTCACCAAAACACCCGCTACTACTTTAAAAGTTTATGATAAAGTAGGAAGTCTGGAAGCCGGCAAACTGGCCAACTTCCTCATCACTTCCGGACCGGTGTTCAATGAAAACACGGTGCTGCTGCAAAACTGGGTACAAGGTAATCGTTACCTGATCAAGTCAGACGCCTGGAATGATATCCGTGGTGTTTATACGATTAATCTGACACCCGGCAACAGCATTAAAATAGAAATAAAAGGTACGCCTGCAGCGCCTGCAGTGACTGTATTGCAGAAAGATACCATTGCCGGTCGCATAGACATCAACAATAAGCTGGTAACCCTTTCGCTGCCATTGGCCAAAAATGCCCGCAACAACATCCGGTTGAGTGGACTGATCAGTGATAACGGCTGGTCTGGTACTGGTGTCGATACCGTGGGTAGCGCCATCAGATGGAACGCTGTATTCGCCGGCATCACACCTGCCAAAGCCGATTCTGCAAAGAAAAAAGCAGCCGTAGATATGGGCCCTGTGTATTATCCTTTCAGCGGATATGGCTGGGATAAACTGCCGCAACAACAAGACATCCTCATTAAAAATGCAACTGTCTGGACCAACGAAAAAGAAGGCAGACTGGAAAACACAGACGTGCTGGTACGCAACGGCAAGATTGCCCAGATAGGTAAAAACCTGGCTGCAGGCAGTGCCCGCGTGATAGACGGTACCGGCAAACATCTCTCTGCCGGGATCATTGATGAGCACTCTCATATCGCTATTTCCAACGGCGTAAATGAATCCTCTCAGGCGGTGACAGCAGAGGTACGCATCGGTGATGTACTGAATCCTGATGATGTGAATATCTACCGTCAGCTGAGTGGTGGTGTTACCTCCTCTCATCTGCTGCATGGCAGTGCCAACCCGATCGGCGGACAGTCACAGCTTATCAAACTGCGCTGGGGCCAGAATGCAGAAGAATTAAAAGTAACTGCATGGGATCCTTTCATCAAATTTGCCCTGGGTGAAAACGTGAAGCAGTCCAACTGGGGTGATCGTAATACCGTTCGTTTCCCGCAGACCAGGATGGGGGTAGAGCAGGTATATGTAGATGCGTTTACCCGTGCCCGTGACTACGAAAAACAAGGTCCCGGCAAACGCCGTGATCTGGAACTGGACGCGCTGGCGGAAATCCTCAACGCCAAACGTTTCATCACCTGTCACTCTTATGTGCAGAGCGAAATCAACATGCTGATGCATGTGGCTGACAGCTTTCACTTCCGTGTAAATACCTTCACCCATATTCTCGAAGGTTACAAGGTAGCTGATAAGATGAAAGCACATGGCGCCGGCGCTGGCACCTTCGCTGACTGGTGGGCGTACAAAATGGAAGTACAGGACGCCATCCCGTATAATGCAGCTATTATGCACAAGGTAGGTGTGGTGACCGCCATCAACTCCGACGATGCGGAGATGGCTCGTCGTCTTAACCAGGAAGCTGGTAAAATTGTGAAATACGGAGGTGTACCTGAAGAAGAGGCGCTGAAAATGGTGACGCTCAATCCTGCGAAGCTGTTGCACGTAGACAGCCGCACAGGCAGCATCAAAGTAGGCAAGGATGCCGATCTGGTGCTGTGGAGCGATAATCCGCTGAGCATCTACGCTAAAGCAGAAAAAACCATTGTAGATGGTATCGTGGAATTTGACCGCGATTACGATCTGCAGCTGCGTCAGCGTATTGCAGCAGAACGCAACAGACTGACACAAAAACTGCTGGGCGAAAAGAAAAAAGGCACGCCTACACAGAAGGCTTCTTTTGCACCGGATGAAATGTATCATTGCGAAGACCTGCAGGGTGGCCACCAGGAAGGTCTGGGATTAACATCAGGTGCTGGGTTCTAAAAAATAAAATCATGAAAAAAAGCATATATCTACTGGCCCTGGCTATTGGCGCACAAACAGCCTATGCACAGGAGACCATCTCCCCGGCAGGCCCGCAGGACAAGCCGGTATATCTCACCAATGCCGTGATCCATGTGGGTAACGGTCAGGTTATCGAAAACGGCACGATTGCTTTTGCCAAAGGTAAAATCACGGCGGTAGGTGCCAGCGTTCCTGCTGCCGGCGATGCCACTGTGCTGGACATGAAAGGGCAACATGTTTATCCGGGTATCATCGCTCCGGAAACCAAACTGGGCCTGGTGGAATTTGAAAGTGTACGTGCTACCATCGATGCCAGGGAAGTGGGTGAAATTAATCCTTCCATCCGCTCCATCATCTCTTACAATACAGACTCCAAAGTGATCAACACCCTGCGGTCCAACGGTATCCTGCTGGCCCAGGTGACACCTGAAGGTGGCCTGATCAGCGGCACTTCTTCCGTTGTACAACTCGATGCCTGGAACTGGGAAGATGCTGCCTACAAAACAGACAACGGCGTACACTTTTATATGCCTCGTCTGGTGAACATCGGCTCCGGTCGTGGTTTCCGCGGTCCTCAGTCCAAAGACCCGGTGAAGGAAGGAATGGAACAGATTGAAAAAGTGCGTATGTTTTTCCGCGAAGCAAAAGCTTATCAGCAGGAAAACAAACATACTGCTACTAATCTCCGTTATGAGGCCATGCGTAAGCTGTTCAACAGAGAACAGAAACTGTTCATCCACTGTGAACTGGTAAGGGAGATGCTGCTGGCGATTGATTTTGCGAAGGAGTTTAATGTAGATGTGGTGATTGTTGGCGGAGCAGACTCCTGGCAGATTGCAGACCTGTTGAAACAAAACAACATCGCTGTTGTGCTTACACAGCCGCATAGTCTGCCACTGATGCAGGATGACGATATCGACCAGCCTTATAAAACCGCTGCACAGCTGCAAAAAGCAGGTGTGTTGTACTGCCTGAGCAATGAAGGTTTCTGGCAGCAGCGCAATCTGGGTTTCGAAGCCGGTACCGCCAGTACTTTCGGCCTGAGCAGGGAAGAAGCTTTATCTGCTGTTACGCTGAATGCCGCTAAAATACTGGGGATTGATAAAATCACCGGTACACTCGAAACCGGTAAGGATGCCAATATTGCGGTGAGTGCCGGTGACATGTTGGATATGAAATCCAGTATCATCACCCGCGCTTATATCCAGGGAAGGGAAATCAACCTGGATAACAAACAGCATCAGCTGTATGAAAAATACCAGAAGAAGTACAACATCAAATAGAGGTTGTATATAAAAGCAAAAGCCCCGGACATGCTGATGTCCGGGGCTTTTGCTTTTATGATAAATTGTTTTAAACAGCTTTTACAAGGAAATAATTTTTTCCTTTCTGCAGCAGGATATATTTATCCCGGAGCAGGGAGCTGCTGTTGATGATCATGTCTATGCCAGGCACTTTTATTTTGTTCACACTCACACCGCCGCCCTGTACGGTTTTGCGGGCTTCACCTTTGCTGGGGAAGATACCGGTTTCAGCGAGGAAACTTACGATATCCTTACCTGCTTCCAGATCGGCTTTGGGAATCTCATGCTGAGGTACGCCAGCCATTACTTCCACGAGGTCTTCTTCAGACAATGCAAGCAGTACCTGGGCTGTGTCTTTACTATACAAGATAGAAGACGCTTCTACTGCAAATTTGTAGTTGTCCTCCCCGTGAATGAAAGTAGTTACTTCCTGCGCCAGTCGTTTCTGTAACAGGCGTTTTCCCGGGTCTTGTTTGTGTTCTTCGATCATGGCGTCTACTTCAGCCTGTTCGAGGAAGGTGAATATTTTGATATAACTTTCTGCGTCTACGTCTGTAGTGCCAAGCCAGAACTGGTAAAAAGCGTAAGGGGAAGTACGTTTGGGGTCGAGCCAAACGGTGCCCTGTTCTGTTTTACCGAATTTGGTACCATCCGCTTTTTTGATCAGCGGGCAGGTGAAAGCAAAAGCTTGTCCCTGTGCCTTACGACGGATCAGTTCTGTACCGGTCACGATATTACCCCACTGGTCGGAGCCACCCATCTGAAGTTTACAGTTTTTGTTGGTATACAGATGATAGAAATCGTGTCCTTGTATGAGTTGATAAGTGAATTCAGTGAAAGACATCCCGTTGTCACCTTCGATTCTTTTTTTCACAGAATCTTTGGCCATCATATAGTTGACGGTGATGTGTTTACCCGTATCGCGGATAAAGTCGAGGAAGGAAATGTGTTGAAACCAGTCGTAGTTATTCACCATTTCCGCCGCATTAGGTTTGGCAGGATCGAAGTCGAGGAAGCGCTCCAGCTGTTTACGTATACCGTTTACGTTGCGCTGAAGGGTTTCGTCATCGAGCATTTTTCTTTCTTCTGCCTTGAAAGAGGGGTCGCCTACCATACCGGTGGCACCACCTACCAACGCCAGAGGCTTGTGTCCTGCCTTTTGCAGATGCACCAGCAGCAGAATAGGTACGAGGCTACCGATGTGCAGCGATTCCGCAGTAGGATCAAAACCAATATAAGCAGTGGTCATTTCCTTTTGCAGTTGCTCTTCAGTGCCAGGCATCATATCCTGTAGCATACCCCGCCAGCGTAGTTCTTCTATCAGATTCATGATTCAATAACAATTTTTGCAAACGTACACAAAATTGTCTGAACAGGGGGAGAGAAGCTGATTTTTCGGTGCGTTGCAGAAATGCTGTATTTTTAAACCTGACTCACTGACAGCGGATGACAGTGCAGTTTATTCACCAGGTTATATATTATCTCCAAACCTCATTTATTATGAAAAAACTATTGTTTCTGATGGTGGCATTGCTGATGGCCGCCTCATCATGGGCACAGGACTGTGCCGGGTATTACTATCTCCTGAACAATGCAGAGGTGGAAATGACCGTATACGATGCCAAAGGTACTGCCAGTGGAAAAACGATCTATAAAGTAAGCAATGTGCATAAAGAAGCTACGGGCACTGTTTCCGATTTTACTGCCACCATATACGATAAAAGCAACAGAATGATCACCACCAGCGAAGGCCGCTTCAAATGCAGCGGCGACGGGGTGGCCGTAGATATGAAAGTGGGCATGCCTTCCATGTCCCAGCTGAAAGACCTGAAAATGGAAGCCAAAACGACCAATTCATTTCTGGATTATCCGGCCAGTATGCACGTAGGACAGGAGCTGAAAGGCGGCGCATTTGAAATGGCTGGTAATGTCAGCGGAATGGATGTCAGTGTTAATTATGCTATTTCCAACCGTAAAGTGGCAGGCAAGGAAAAAATCACCACACCGGCTGGTAGCTGGGACTGTTATAAAATCTCCTACGACCTGTCTTTTAAAATGCAGATGATGGGCACCGGCGTACCCATGAAACTCAATGCTGTGGAATGGTTTGCTCCGGGATTTGGGGTAGTGAAGACATTGTCATATATGGATGGCAAGGAGGCCGGTGGGACGCTGATCACGAAGTTTAAGAAATAAAGAGAAAGGGCCATGCAACTTGCATGGCCCTTTCTATTATGGGTATCTTTTACATCCGCCTGAGGCATTTGGTGAGGCTGTCTCTCCAATATGGAACCTGGATGCCGAATGTTTCTTTGATTTTTTCTTTGTTCAACACGCTATAGGCGGGCCTTGCAGCGGCTGTCTGATATTTGTCGGAAGTAACCGGCAGTATGGTAGTGGTGGCTGCGGTGAGTTCCTTGATGGTAACAGCGAAATCGTACCAGCTGGTAACGCCTTCATTGCTGTAGTGATATATGCCGCCGATGGCCGCATCCGGGTTGCCGGCTTTGTACTGGAGAATGTCCAGCAGTGCAGTGGCCAGGTCGCCCGCATAGGTGGGAGTACCTGTTTGATCGAATACTACGCTCAGCTCCTGTTTTTCCCGCATCAGTTCCTGCATGCGTTTAAGGAAGTTGACCGCATATTCGGAGTACAGCCAGGAAGTACGTATCACAATCGTATCAGGATTATAGCCCAGAGCGGCTGCTTCTCCACGCAGTTTGGATGAACCGTAGATACTCTGCGGATCGGTTTCATCATCTTCCCGGTAGGGAACATTCTGTTTACCACTGAAGACATAGTCAGTGGAAATATGGATCAGCTGAGTGCGATGTTCTGCGCAGATTTCGGCGAGTGACAGCACTGCCTGAAAATTGAGCAGGAAAGCTTTTTCCTCTTCGGATTCTGCTTTGTCTACTGCCGTATAGGCGGCACAGTTAATACAGGCATCCGGCTGGTTGGCACCGAAGTAGGCAGACAGGGCATCAGCATCGGTAACATCCAGTTCAGCTGCATCCATAAATATCAGGTTGAACTGAGGATAAGCTGTGGCCGCTTTTTTCAGCGACAGACCTAACTGGCCGTGGCCGCCGGTAACAAGAATATTTTTCATAGCAATAATCAGCTGTTAAAACATAAAGTTGTGGCTAATATCTGCCAATCTGGGTAATGCCAGATCTTTATCGGAAATGATGGCATCGTTCAGTTCTATGCCCCAGTCAATGTTAAGGTCCGGATCATTATAGATGATACCACCTTCACTACCTTTATGATAGAAGTTGTCGCACTTGTACATCACCTCAGCAGTTTCGCTGATCACCGCATAACCATGGGCAAACCCTTTAGGTACCAGCAGTTGTAGTTTGTTCTCTGCACTTAACTCAATCGTGAAGGACTGGCCATAAGTAGGAGATCCTTTCCGGATGTCCACTACGGCGTCAATGATTTTTCCTTCCAGTACTCTCACCAGTTTGGTCTGGGCATAGGGTTCCTGCTGATAATGCAAGCCTCTTAATACGCCGTAGGTAGAACGTGCCTGATTATCCTGGACAAATGTGTATTCAATGCCGGCATCGCGGAAAGTATTAGCGTTGTAACTCTCGAAAAAATATCCGCGACTATCTCCGAATATTTTAGGCTCGTATACTAACAGTCCGGGTAAACCTGTTTCTGAAAAGGACATGTTTAAAATAATTACGAATTATGGATAACGGGTAATTCATTACCCGTTATCCATAAATTATCTTTTTTGGTATTGCTCCTGGTAATATTTCTGGTAATTTCCGCTGGTGACATGTTGCAGCCATTCTTCATTGGCCAGGTACCAGTCAACTGTTTTTTCCAGTCCTTCTTCAAACTGGAGGGAAGGCTCCCATCCCAGTTCCTTGTTTAGCTTGGTGGCATCGATGGCGTAGCGCAGATCGTGTCCGGCGCGGTCTTTTACGAAGGTGATCAGCTGTGCAGAGGTCCCCTCGGGACGTCCCAGCTTTTTGTCCATGATACGGCACAGCAGCTGAATCAGGTCAATATTTTTCCACTCGTTGAAGCCGCCGATATTGTATGTTTCACCGATCCTGCCACGATGGAAAATGGTATCAATGGCACGGGCATGATCGTTTACGTATAGCCAGTCACGTACGTTTTCGCCTTTACCGTATACCGGAACAGGCTTGTTGTTTTTGATATTGTGGATGGCCAGCGGTATCAATTTCTCCGGGAAATGGTGAGAACCATAGTTGTTGGAGCAATTGGAAATAATGGCTGGAAGATGATAGGTATGATGATACGCCATCACAAAATGGTCTGAGCTGGCTTTGGATGCAGAATACGGAGACCGTGGGTCGTACGGGGTGGTTTCATGGAAGAATCCTTCCGCTCCCAGGGAACCATATACTTCATCAGTAGATACATGGTAAAACAGCTTGTTATCATAACTGTCTTTCCAGTATTTACGGGCGATATTCAACAGTACAGCCGTTCCCAGCACATTGGTTTTGATAAAAGCCAGCGGGTCCATGATGGAGCGGTCCACGTGGCTTTCTGCTGCCAGGTGGATCACTCCATCAAACTGGTACTTCCCGAAAAGCTGATCGATGAAGGCCTCGTCAGTAATGTCTCCTTTTTCGAAGATATAGTTGGGTTGGTCTTTTACATCTGACAGGTTTTCCAGGTTACCGGCGTAGGTAAGGGCATCCAGGTTTACAATCTGGTAGTCAGGGTATTTGTTAACAAACAACCGCACCACATGTGAACCAATAAATCCTGCTCCGCCTGTAATAAGTAGTTTCCGCTTCATGAAATTATTTCAGTGCTTGTTTAAAATAGTCGTAGGTGATTTTTAAACCTTCCTTCCTGCTCACTTTCGGCTCCCATCCCAGCAGGGCCCTGGCTTTGGTGATATCGGGCTGCCGTTGTTTAGGATCATCCTTAGGCAGCGGATGGTATACGATTTTTTGTTTGGACTCAGTCAGCGCAATGATTTCTTCCGCAAACTGATTGAGTGTGATCTCTTCCGGATTACCGATGTTCACTGGCATATGATAATCACTCAGCAACAAACGGTAGATACCTTCGATCAGATCATCTACATAACAGAAGGAGCGGGTTTGTTTGCCATCTCCGAAAACTGTCAGGTCTTGTCCGCTCAGTGCCTGGCTCATAAAGGCCGGTAATGCACGGCCATCATTGAGGCGCATCCGCGGGCCGTAAGTGTTAAAGATACGGACGATCCTGGTTTCTACGCCATGGAAGTTATGATAAGCCATGGTAATGGATTCCAGGAAGCGCTTGGCCTCATCGTATACACCACGTGGTCCTACAGGGTTTACATTACCCCAGTATTCTTCTGTTTGTGGGTGTACAGCAGGGTCGCCATATACTTCGGAGGTAGATGCTACCAGTATACGGGCTTTCTTTTCCTTGGCCAGGCCCAGCAGGTTGTGCGTGCCGAGAGAACCCACTTTCAGGGTCTGAATCGGCATTTTGAGATAATCTATCGGGCTGGCAGGAGAAGCAAAGTTGAGAATGTAATCCAGTTTACCCGGAACATGGATAAACTTGGTCACATCATGATGATAGTATTCAAAATCCTGTAAGGGAAACAGGTGTTCAATATTTTTGATATTCCCGGTAAGCAGGTTGTCCATGGCTATCACATGAAAACCTTCTTTGATAAAGCGATCGCACAGATGCGAGCCCAGGAAACCGGCAGCACCGGCTATCAGGATTCTCTTTTTTTCCATGTATTCAAGATGTGATGATGATTAAGCAATAGTGATGCGACCTACACTCTCATAGTGATATCCCATCTCTTTCATACGTGCTACTTCAAACAGATTGCGTCCGTCGAAGATGACTTTATTTTTCAGAGAAGCAGATATTTTATGGAAATCCGGTGTTCTGAAAACGCTCCATTCGGTAGCGATGATCAGCGCATCGGCATGGTCCAGTGAAGTATACTGGTGCTCAGCATACTGTACTTTATCACCAATGAGCTGTCTTACATTCTCCATGGCTTCAGGGTCAAATACAGTGACGGTGGCACCTGCAGCTACCAGTGCATCGATGATGTACAATGCCGGAGCTTCACGGATATCGTCTGTATTGGGTTTGAAAGCCAGGCCCCACAATGCAAAATGTTTGCCTTTGAGGTCACCATTAAAGTAAGCTTTGATTTTGGGAACCAGGAACAGCTTCTGCCGTTCGTTCACATCCATCACGGCATTCAGTATCTTAAAATCGTATTCCACATCCTGGGAAGATTTTACCAGGGCCTGTACATCTTTAGGGAAACAGCTGCCGCCATAGCCGATACCGGGAAACAGGAATCGTTTGCCGATACGGTCATCGCTGCCGATACCCCGACGGACCATGTCTACATCTGCACCCAGTTTTTCACAGAGCACGGCGATCTCGTTCATGAACGAAATTTTGGTGGCCAGGAAAGAGTTGGCAGCGTATTTAGTCAGCTCCGCGGATTTTTCATCCATGTATATGATCGGGTTGCCCTGTCTTACAAAAGGAGCATACAGTTCACCCATGATCTTACGGGCTCTTTCAGAATTAGTTCCAATCACTACGCGGTCGGGCTTCATAAAGTCGTCTACCGCTACGCCTTCCCGTAAAAACTCGGGGTTAGACACCACGTCGAACGCTGTTTTACAGTTTTGAGCGATGGCAGCGATCACCTTTTCTGCTGTACCTACCGGTACAGTGCTTTTGTCTACGATCACCTTATAGTCTGTCAGCAGTTTACCCAGTTGGTCCGCTACTTTCAATATAAAAGAGAGATCGGCAGCACCATCCGCACCAGGAGGTGTAGGCAGGGCGAGGAATATCACTTCCGCGTCACGGATACCTTCTTCCAGGCTGGTGGTGAAAAACAGGCGTTCTTCTTTGAGGTTACGTTCAAACAGCTTTTCTAGTCCGGGCTCATAGATGGTAACCTGGCCGGAAGACAGTTTCTTTACTTTATTGGCATCGATATCTACGCAGGTAACTTCATTGCCTGTCTCTGCGAAACAGGTACCGGTTACGAGTCCTACATAACCAGTGCCTACTACTGTAATCTTCATGCTGGGGGATTGTTTAGAAATGATTTGACAGAGTTAATAATATGATCTAACTGATCTTTGTCCATTTCAGTATGTATCGGCAAGGAAATCACCGTTGAGGTGAGACTATCGGTTACGGGTAATTCAAAGGCAGCACCACCAAATTGCTCGAACATTTTCTGACGGTGGGCTGGAACTGGATAGTATATCATGGCAGGTACCTGTTTTTCCTGAAGGTACTGCTGCAATTTATTTCTGTCGGCACCATGCAGCTGCATAGTGTACTGATGGAACACATGGTAGCTGTTGGCCGCACGGAAAGGAGTAGTGATCTGCGGCATATCAGCAAAAGCGGCATCATAGGCGTCTGCAACGGCACGACGGGCTTTGATGTACTCATCGAGTAACGGAAGTTTGATCCTTAACACAGCCGCCTGCACAGAGTCGAGACGGGAGTTAACGCCTACTACATCATGGTAATAACGGGCAGACTGGCCGTGGTTGGCTACCATCCTGATTTTTGCCGCCAGGGCGTCATCGTTGGTAAACAGTGCACCACCATCGCCATAACATCCCAGGTTTTTGGAAGGGAAGAAGGAAGTACAGCCAATATGACCGATAGCACCCGCTTTCTTCACACTGCCATCTGCAAAGGTATAGTTGGCGCCGATAGCCTGTGCGTTGTCTTCAATTACATACAGGTTATGTTTGGCGGCAACAGCCATCAGCGGTTCCATATCTGCCACATGACCATAAAGGTGTACCGGAACGATCGCCTTGGTTTTAGGCGTGATGGCTTTTTCCACAGCAGCTACGTCGAGGCAGTAGGTCTTAGGGTCAATATCCACAAAAACAGGTTTCAGCCTTAACAGCGCTATCACTTCTGCGGTAGCAATAAAAGTGAAAGAAGGAGTAATCACTTCATCACCAGGCTGCAGGTCCAGTGCCATCATGGCTATCTGTAAAGCATCGGTGCCATTGGCGCAGGGTATCACATGCTTGATATCCAGGTATTGCTGCAGCTCGTCCGCAAACTTTTGCACCGCTCCACCATTAATGAAAGCAGCGCCTTCCAGCACTTCCTGAATGGCAGCATCCACCTGCGGTTTAATCTTCGTATACTGGCGTTTCAAGTCCACCATCTGAATAGGCACCATATGATATGTATATTTTTATTTTGTTTAAAGTGTGCAAATTTACAAATTTTGGGATTGGGTGAGGATTATCTTTGCAGGACGTTTAAAATTCAGTAAAAGTACATAGGCTAATGTTAGCAAAGGCTATTTATAATATAGGGATTCGATTGTACAAGGCAGGTGTCTGCCTGGCAGCCATGGGCGGCAAAAAAAAGGCATCTTTATGGCTGAAAGGCCGCCAGGACTGGCAAACGAGGATGAGACAGGCCGGCCTGGGCCAGCATCCGGTCATCTGGATACATGCTGCCTCCCTGGGTGAGTTTGAACAAGGAAGGCCTGTACTGGAAGCCCTACGCCTCCGTTACCCCGGCTATAAAATTTTGTTAACATTTTTTTCGCCCTCCGGATATGAGGTCAGGAAAGACTATCCCGGCGCCGATTATGTGTTTTACCTGCCCCTCGATACCCGCCGCAATGCGCGCGACTTCGCAGATATCGTAAAACCTTCGCTGGCCATTTTTATCAAGTATGAATTCTGGTACCATCTCCTTACGGAGCTGTATATACGAAAAATACCCGTTCTGCTCGTGTCCGGTATCTTCCGCCAGGACCAGCTTTTCTTCAAAGGCTATGGCGGTATGTTCAAACAGCTGCTGCAACAGCTGACCCACATCTTCGTACAAAATAAAAATTCGCTGGAACTGCTGAATGGAATTGGTATCCACCATGCCAGCATCAGCGGGGATACCCGGTTCGACAGGGTAGCAGCATTGCTGACTGAACAACAGACCTTACCGCTGGTAACACCGTTTGCCAGCCACGATAAGCTGTTGGTTGCCGGTAGCACCTGGCCCGAAGATGAACAGCTGCTGGCCTCCTGGTGGCAACAATCATCCCATCCCGGCCTGAAACTGATCATCGCTCCCCACGAAATCCACGAAGGACATATACGCCAGGTGAAAACACTTTTCCCGCAGGCGGTCACTTATTCAGCATTAAAAGCCGGAACAGCCGATACTGATGCTACTGTCCTGATCATAGATAATATCGGAATGCTGACCACCTTGTACCGGTACGCTAATATTACCTATGTAGGCGGCGGATTCGGGAAAGACGGTATCCATAACCTGCTGGAGCCTGCGGCATACAGCAAACCCGTTATTATAGGGCCTGAATACAGCAAATACTTTGAGGCGGTAGAGCTGGTGGCGCTGCATGGGGCGCTGGTAGTGCCGGAGCTGACTAACCTGCAGGACTATATGAATTTATTGCTGAATGATCCGGAATTTTATGAGAAAACCGCTTCCATAGCCGGAAACTATGTAAAGGACAATAAAGGGGCTACCGAAAAGATATTACAATATATTCAGGAGAAACGTTTCCTGAGCAAGGAATAGAAATGTTTTACCAGGTGATGGTCATCCTGCCATCCCTGTATGATCTTGATCTCCCGCTGTATCCAATAATCCGCCTCTTGAAGGGTGCTGCATTCGTTGATGGTTTTCACCGAACGTTCATAAAGATCGGTGTCTCCCCGGAACAGTTCCTGGATAAACTGGTACTTGTCGTTGATGCCGATAGCGCTGCGCAGGTCTTTTACAGGCATTTCGCCCAGTTTCTGAGCTACCTCGGGCTGCTGCTGACGAAAACGGTCGTTGAGGGAAGTGCCGTTGTTGCCTACCAGTTCGTTCAGGTCTTTGCGGAGAGCGTGGGTGTCCTGTTCATAACTGTTTTTAACAGCGGTGACGGTGTCTACCTGATCAAACAACGTAGCAGGAACTGGTTTTTTTTCAGGAGCCGGTGGCTCTTTGAAAACCGGAGGTTCTTTGAAAAATGGTTCCAGCAAGGGTTCCCGGACAGGGGCAGGTATTTCCTGTGGTTCGGGTTTGATGGCTGCCGGTGGGGGAGCAGGGGGAGCTATTATCACCGGTTCCGGTTGGGAAGGGGCAGGATCTGCCACCACAGCGGATTGTGGATAACCTGCAGCCGGAACTTCCGGTTTATCTGCCGGTAATGTTGTAGTTTGCGCTGCGGTTGTAACCGGTGCGTTCATCACAGGTTGCTGCATGGGCATAATCACGGCAACGTGTTGCTGCCGCTCCTGCGCCGCCTGCTGGTGTTGTTTGTTACGCATATGCAACACCTCTGCCTGCAACAGCTGCACATAATAGGATATAGCCTGCAGGTCTGCACCGGAATTTTTCAATTCCTGCAACTTCTCAATTAATGCATTTATTTTTTCCATGCCTTAATTGTTAATGCTTTGTGATGGGAAATATTTATTTGTATAAAATTAGCGTATTTTAATTAATTAATAATCAAAATAGTACAGTATGTTTATTGAACCTTCTCTTGCAGGAGGACGGAGGGGCTGGATTGAAGTGATTTGCGGCTCTATGTTTTCCGGGAAAACGGAAGAATTGATCCGCCGCCTGAAACGTGCCCGTATCGCCAATTTAAAGGTAGAGATCTTTAAACCGGTGGTAGATACACGTTATGACGAAGGTAGCATTGTATCGCATGACGAAAATAAAATTGTTTCCACCCCGATAGAAAATTCCCAGCAGATATTGTTGCTGGCGCAGGAAGTAGATGTGGTAGGAATTGATGAGGCCCAGTTTTTTGATGCCGAGTTGCCTAATGTTTGCGACCAGCTGGCGTTACGGGGTATCCGTGTAATCGTGGCCGGCCTCGATATGGACTATACCGGCAAACCTTTCGGGCAGATACCTTTTATGCTCGCCAAAGCGGATTATATTACCAAGTTGCACGCCATCTGTGTGCGTTGTGGTAATATCGCCAACTATTCCTTCCGTAAATCAGCAGAAACAGAAACGTTGTTGCTGGGGGAGAAAGATTTGTACGAACCCCTTTGCAGGCACTGTTATTACGAAGAGAAAATAAAAAAATAGTTGGAGCCCTTTCCCGTTACTATTGTCAACAGTAACGGGAAAGGCTGTATCAGGCGGTTTGTTTAACCTTAAAGGTGAATTTTTTCTGGGTGAGATAACTGAAGATGACCACCAGCGCGGTTGTACAGATCTTACCCACGGTAGGATACAGGTGGATCCTGTCTACAAACAACTTCATCAGGAAGTAGTTGAGCAGGATGCAGATACCTACTAGCACAAAGTAGCGGAACAGCTGCACCCGTCCTCTCAGGTTAGATTCAGAAAAGACTACATATTTACTGAGCAGAAAGCCGGTAGGGAAGGTAACTGCCATTGACATAAAGAGGGCGGCGATATGTGCGCTGATGTCAATCAGTGGCAGATGTACCATTTCTTTCTGCAACACAAAATTGTAGCATATAAAATATAAAAATATATCCAGTACCGTGTTGCTGCCTCCACAGGCAAGATAGCGGAAGGTTTGCTTCGGCATTACCCGTGCAAAAGGCTGGTAGAAGAAATCAATTATCTGTAGTATAATCCTGCGTAGCATGATGAAATTGGCGCAAATTTAGGCGTTTTAGGATTTCCGTGGACTGTTTTATTCTTACCTTAACATATTCCTTTTTTTCCAGGCGGATGAGGGCTGTGCATTATTACCGGTCGGTTGTTGTAAAGCTACGTTTTGTTGCTGCCATACCTGTGCAGCCAGTACTGCAGCGAGTTTTTCTATCTCCGGACGCTCTTCCAGCAAGGATTGCGGCGTATAATATTTATTGATAAAATTGGTGTCAAAACGGCCTTCAATAAACGCAGGCTGTTGCAGTGCCCAGTGGCCGAAAGGCAGTGTGGTGCGGATACCTTTCACCTGGTACTCTTCGATGGCCCTCAGCAGGCGGTGGCGCGCCTCTTCCCGGTTGCTACCCCAGGCAATCAGTTTGGCGATCATAGGATCATAGAAAATAGGAATATCCATGCCCTGTTCATAGCCATCGTCTACCCGTACACCATAGCCCTGCGGACGGATATAGGTTTCCAGGCGACCGGTGTCTGGCAGGAAGTTGTTGGCCGGATCTTCAGCGCATATACGCAGTTCGATGGCGTGTCCGTTGATGGTGAGACTCTCCTGAGTAAAGGATAGTTTTTCCCCGCGGGCTACCTTTATCTGCTCTTTTACCAGGTCCAGGCCGGTAATCAGCTCTGTTACCGGGTGTTCTACCTGCAGACGGGTATTCATTTCCAGGAAATAAAAATTCAGCTGTTCATCCACCAGGAATTCTACGGTGCCGGCACCATAGTAATTACAGGCTTTGGCCACATCTACCGCACATTGTCCCATAGCGGCACGGATGGCCGGGGTAAGCACGGAGGAAGGAGCTTCTTCTATCAGTTTCTGGTGGCGTCGTTGTATGGAGCATTCTCTCTCAAAGAGATATACGCAGTTGCCATGGTGGTCACCCAATATCTGTATTTCGATATGCCGGGGAGAACCCACATATTTTTCTATAAACACGGCATCGTCGCCAAAGGCGCTTCTGGCTTCACTTTTGGCCAGCCGTATCTGTTCTTCCAGTTCTTCGGGAGCATTTACTACCCGCATACCTTTACCTCCACCGCCGGCGGAAGCTTTGATCAGGATAGGGAAGCCGGTTTTTTTAACTACTTCCTGTGCTTCTTCCACACTGCGCAGGGGTGTTTCCGTACCGGGTACCATCGGTACTCCAAAGCGCTGGGCGGCCTGTTTGGCGGCCAGTTTGCTACCCATAATCTCTATGGAAGCAGCAGAAGGGCCGATGAAGGTAATACCGGCATCGGTCACCTGTTGGGCAAATTGTGCATTTTCACTCAGAAATCCGTAGCCGGGATGAATACCGTCGGCTTCAGTGGCTTTGGCCACCTCGATGATCTTCTGCCCCAGCAGATAAGACTGGCTGGAGGGCGCAGGCCCAATACATACCGCTTCATCGGCATATTGTACAAAGGGCATCGTACGATCGGCTTCAGAATACACAGCAACTGTCTTGATTCCCATCTCACGGGCAGAACGCATAATACGTAAGGCTATTTCTCCACGATTGGCTACCAGGATCTTTTTCATGCAAAAATTTTAACAAGCAGCTAATATACGATTACAATTACGAATTATGAATTACGAATTACGAATTGAGTATAGGTCTGCAGGAAAGCATCTCCGCTTTGATCTCTGCTCATAATTCGTAACTCGTAATTCATAATTCGTAATTGTAATTCGTACCTTCGCCCCCTGTATGAAAAATACCGTCCACCAAATATTTACCCTGGTAAAAAAAGACCTGGTACTGGAGCTTCGCCAGCAGTATGCTTTTTATGGCGTGTTACTGTATATTATCTCTACTGTGTTTGTGATTAATCTGATGATGGGCAAACCGGATGATAAGCTGTGGAATGCTCTTTTCTGGGTGATCCAGCTGTTTGTGGCGGTAAATGCCATTGCCAAAAGTTTTATGCAGGAAAACAGGGGACGGCTGCTGTACTTTTATTCGCTGGTATCTCCGCGGGCTTTCATTGCGGCCAAACTTATCTACAATGTGATCCTGATGATGCTGATGAGCGTGATCGCCCTGGTCTGCAGTTTTATGTTCCTCGGAAATCCGCTTAACAATACTTTTTATTTTGTGGGTATCGTATTGTTGGGTGGTACCAGCCTGAGCCTGCTGTTTACAGTACTGGCGGCCATTGCAGCCCAGGCTAATCATAACGCCGCCCTGATGGCGGTAATGGGCTTTCCGCTGATGATGCCCATGCTGATGTTGCTGGCCAATGTTTCGCTCTCTGCCTTTGTGACGGTATATCAGCCCGGACTCCCTAAAATGTTTTTCCTGCTGGGCGGTATGGACATCCTTATCATCGCTTTGACCATGGTGCTGTTCCCTTTTCTGTGGAAAGACTGATTTTGAAATATCGAAATATTTCGGGTACTTATATAAACGGATTTTAACGGGTTATTCATGATATTGGATAAACTTAAAATCACGTAAAATCTTTGCGATTAAGGATAAAACGTGTAGGTTTGCCCCGGAATATAGCTGTTAAAAATGGCCAGACATTGGTGGAAAGCATTAGCGATACTGCTGCTGATTTACGTAATTATCGCCGGGTTCACTATTAAGATACCGATCATAGGGACCAATGGACAATCATCCCGTGGATTGTTTTTTCATGTGCCAATGTGGATATGTATGTATACCATGTTCACCATCTCCGTTGTCAATTCCCTGCTCTTCCTGTCAAAATATGATCTTAAAAGAGATGTATATGCCTCCAGCGCTGCGCGGGTAGGCACCTTTTTTGGCGTGCTGGGATTTTCAACAGGCTCTTTATGGGCCACTTACACCTGGGGCGGCACCCTCACGGATGATCCTAAACAGATGTGTACTGCCATCGCCATCCTGATTTATATGGCTTACCTGGTATTGCGCATCTCTATTCATGACCTCGACAAAAGGGCCCGTATCTCCGCGGTCTTCAACATTTTCGCTTTTGCCCTGCTCATCCCGCTGACCTATATCATCCCGCGCATGGTAGACTCCCTGCATCCGGGCAGTGCTACTACACCGGGCTTTGCTTCAAAGGATACCGATGGCGGTATGAAAATGGTGCTGTACCCTGCCTTCATCGGCTGGACCCTCCTGAGTGTATGGATCTATACCCTCGTGGTTCGCTACAAGAAATTAGAGCTTAAAAATATTTTTAAATGATCAACAAAGCGTTTTCATGCTGCCTGACACTCACCCTCTTACTGGTGTCTGTACTGGCAAATGCTCAACAACAGGATACAGAGTCAGGGGCCGTTAATCAGTTTTTCCGTAGCAATGGTAAAATATATGTGATCGTTGGCGTTTTGGTGATCATCTTCCTGGGAATCATATTATTCCTCATCAACCTGGACAGAAAAATCAACAGGCTGGAGCAACGGGAAAAAAATAATCCGTGATAATCTAATCATTATACCAAAACAATACATATTATGTCGCAAGATCAGCACTATAGCTTTTTCCAGAGTGTGGAAAGAAGTTTCGACAAAGCCGCTGTATTCACCAGATGGGACAAGGGTATCCTGGAGCAGATCAAAGCCTGCAATGCCGTTTACCAGATCAAGTTCCCGGTAAGGATCGGCGATACCGTTCAGGTAATTGAAGCCTATCGTGTACAGCACTCTCACCACAAACTGCCTTGTAAAGGTGGTATCCGCTTCAGCGATGAAGTAAACCAGGATGAGGTAATGGCACTGGCTTCCCTGATGACCTACAAATGCGCGATCGTAAACGTGCCTTTCGGTGGTGCTAAAGGTGGTCTTAAAATCAATCCCCGCAACTATACTCCCTTCCAGCTGGAGGCTATCACCCGTCGTTATACCGCTGAACTGGTAAAGAAAAACTTTATCGGCCCCGGCACCGACGTTCCTGCTCCAGACTATGGCACCGGCGAAAGAGAAATGAGCTGGATCCTGGATACCTACATGAGCCTCCGTCCGGGTGAAATCGACGGCTACGGCTGCGTTACCGGTAAACCAGTATCTCAGGGCGGTGTACGCGGACGTACAGAAGCTACCGGCCTCGGTGTATTCTATGGTCTGCGCGAACTGTGCAACATTAAGGAAGATATGGACCGCCTGGGCCTGACCACCGGTCTCGAAGGCAAAAGAGTAGTAGTACAGGGTATGGGTAACGTAGGATTTCACGCTGCCAAATACTTCAACGAAGCAGGTGCCAAAGTAATCTGCCTCATCGAATGGGACGGCGCCATCTTCAACGAAAACGGCCTGGATCCTGAAGCTGTACTGAAACACAAAAAAGAAACCGGCTCCATCATCAACTTCCCCGGTTCTACCAATCTGAATAAAAATACCGACGGTCTGGAACTGGAATGCGAAATCCTGATCCCTGCCGCCCTGGAGAATGTGATCGATAAACACAATGCTCCCAATGTTAAGGCAAAAATCATCGGTGAAGCCGCCAACGGCCCACTGACACCGGAAGCAGACGAAATCCTGAACAAAAAAGGCGTGATCGTAGTACCCGACATGTTCCTCAACGCAGGTGGTGTAACCGTTTCCTACTTCGAATGGCTGAAAAACCTGAGCCATGTACGTTACGGCCGTCTGGGCAAACGCTTCGATGAAAACATGAATATCCACATTCTGCAGACCATCGAAGAACTGACCGGTAAAAAAGTGTCTGAAAAAGAAAGAAAATTCATCGCACACGGTGCTGATGAAGTAGATCTGGTTTACTCCGGCCTGGAAGAAACCATGCACGCCGCTCTCCACGAAGTACGCGACGTAATGATGGCTAACCCGCAGATCCACGATATGCGTACCGCCGCTTACGTAGTAGCTATCAACAAAGTAGGTGCTGCTTACGAGCAACTGGGTATCTTCCCTTGATAATTCTCTTCAGTTATTTATTAGCTATTTATACATGCAGCGAAGGTCTTCACGGATTTTCGCTGCATTTTTATTTCAGCCCCGTCAGAAGGAAGGAATCTCTTCCAGGAACACCCACCTTTGTTCGGCAGGCCGGTAAGTACAGCAAAAGGTATGAAGACCGTTGGTCATCACCAGATAAGTGGCAGGAATCACCATATTATAACGGACAATCTGCTCCAGCGTTTGCTGGGTAATAGGTACATTCATCTCCTTACATTCCACCAGCATCCAGGGTTCCATCCGGCGGTTGTAGATAACGATGTCGAACCGTTTTTTTAGTTCCCCCAGCATGATCTCTTTTTCTATGCCTATCAGAGAAGATGGATAGGACAGGGTTTTGACGAGATAATTGAGAAAATTCTGTCTTACCCACTCTTCCGGTGTCAGTCGGACATACTTCTTCCGGTAGCGGTCAAAGATCAGCTCTTTGTCCTGCTCCCGGCTGATCCTGAAATCCGGTGGCGGAAAGTTAATGGTAATCAATACTAGAATATTTGATGAGTGCGAAGATAGGGGGATAATATGGAGAATAGCGAATAAAACCCTATATTTGCGTGTCAAAAGGCTATGAAGACAAAAGAAGAAATTGTAGCTAATTGGCTTCCCCGCTACACAGGAGAAAAACTCGAACACTTCGGGTCTCACATCCTCCTTACCAACTTCAGTAATTATCTCACCATGTTTGCCGAATGGAACAACGTAGAAATCGTTGGGGTGGGAAAACCTATGCAATGCGCCACTGCCGGCGATATTACCATTATTAACTTTGGTATGGGTAGCCCTGGTGCTGCAACTGTCATGGACCTGCTGAGCGCCATTTCCCCCAAAGCAGTATTGTTTCTGGGTAAATGCGGCGGACTGAAAAAGAAAAACGCCATCGGTGATCTGATCCTGCCTATCGCGGCTATCCGCGGTGAGGGTACCTCCAACGACTATTTCCCTCCCGAAGTACCGGCACTGCCTGCATTTGCGCTGCAAAAAGCGATCTCTACCACCATCCGCGATCAGGGTTTCGACTACTGGACTGGTACCTGCTATACTACCAACCGTCGGGTATGGGAGCATGATGCAGAATTCAAACAATACCTGGAACGTATAAGGGCCATGGCGGTAGATATGGAAACAGCCACTATCTTCTCCGTTGGATTTTATAACAAAATCCCTACCGGCGCCCTGTTACTGGTTTCTGACCAGCCAATGATTCCGGAAGGTGTTAAAACAGAAGAAAGCGATAAAAAAGTGACCACCCGGTTTGTGGAACGTCACCTGAAAATCGGTATTGAATCGTTGCAGAAACTGATTGAGAGTCACCAAACTGTTAAGCACCTGCGTTTTTAGAATTGTTGTATCTTCCAGCCATGCATTCAACCCGGCTAGAGATACAAGACATGGAAGTTACCTTCCAGGCACATGATAAAACTGTTAAGGCTGTAAACCAACTGAACCTGTCTGTAGGCAGGGGCGAGATCATAGGGGTAGTGGGAGAATCCGGTTCTGGTAAATCGGTGACCTCCCTCTCCGTGATGCGTCTGATACAGGCGCCGGGAAAGATATCGCACGGGAAAATCATCTATCATCATGCAGATGGCAGGGCTACAGACCTGGTAACACTGTCTGATACTGCTATGCGGGCTTATCGTGGCAATGAGATTGCCATGATTTTCCAGGAGCCCATGACCTCCCTCAATCCGTTACATACCTGTGGCGCACAGGTCACAGAAGCCATCCGGCTGCACAAGGGTATTTCGTTGAAAGAAGCCCGTGAGCAGGCGGTGGCGCTATTTGCCCGGGTAAAGCTCCCCAACCCGGCCGTTATTATGGATCGTTATCCGCATGAACTGTCCGGCGGACAAAAACAGCGGGTGATGATCGCCATGGCCATTTCCTGTGAACCCCGCCTGTTGATTGCTGATGAGCCCACTACCGCATTGGACGTAACAGTACAAAAGGCCATCCTGTTGCTGCTTAAAGAGCTGCAACAGCAGATGGACATGAGCGTATTGTTTATTACACACGATCTGGGCGTGGTAGCCGAACTGGCAGAACGGGTGGTGGTAATGTATAAAGGGAATATCGTGGAAGAAGGTCCGGTTCAACAGGTATTCCTTCATCCGCAGCATCCTTATACCAAAGGGCTGCTGGCCTGCCGGCCTCCGCTGGACAAGCGGTTGTCGCGTCTGCCGGTGACCCGTGATTTTATGGAAACAGATGCTGAAGGCCATATACAGGAGAAAGCCGGGGCTGTAGCTGAAGTAGTGAATACCCTGGTAGTGAGCGAAGCAGCTCTGCAGGCGCGGCGTGCACAACTGGCCGCCGCCAGTCCTCTGTTGGAAGTACATGGTCTGCAAACCTGGTTTCCGGTGAAAAAAAGTATTACCGGTAAAGTACTGGAATGGTACAAGGCGGTAGATGATATCAGCTTTTCTGTTGTTAGCGGGGAGACGCTGGGACTGGTGGGAGAGTCGGGATGTGGCAAAACCACACTGGGCAGATCTCTTTTACGGTTGATAGAACCAACCGGCGGAAGTATTGTTTATAAAGGGCAGGACTTACGGAGTTTGTCGTCTGCAGGGATGCGGGCGCTGCGTAAGGATATGCAGCTCATTTTTCAGGACCCTTATGCTTCCCTGAATCCGCGGAAGTCGGTAGGGGCGGCAATTCTGGAGCCGATGCAGGTACATGGGCTTTATGGAGATGAGCGGCTGCAGCGGGAAAAGGTGATGGAGCTGCTGGAAAAGGTGAACCTGCTGCCGGAACATTTTAACCGCTATCCGCATGAGTTTTCCGGCGGACAACGTCAGCGGGTGGTAATAGCGAGGGCGCTGGCGGTTGATCCATCGTTTATTATCTGTGATGAATCGGTGGCGGCGCTGGATGTGAGTGTACAGGCGCAGGTGCTGAACCTGCTGATCCGGTTGCGGGAAGAGTTTGGCTTCAGCTGTATTTTTATTTCGCATGATCTGTCGGTGGTGCGTTTTATCAGCGACCGGATGATGGTGATGCAGAAGGGAAAGATAGTAGAGATGGGACCGGCAGACGAGGTGTACAATCATCCGCAGCATCCTTACACGCAACAGCTCATTTCGGCCATACCTAAAGGAATTTAATATATAGATTGCTGATTATAATGCTTATGAGTCATTTTTTTGATGGAATAAGGAATAATCAGTACCTTTGCAGACTCTAAAAAAATTTTTATTCATACCGTAATATGAAACTATCACAGTTCAAATTCGATCTCCCTTTAAACCTGATCGCACAGCACCCTTCCAAGACAAGAGATGAATCACGCTTAATGGTGGTAAATCGCGTTACCGGAAAAATTGAACACAAAGTATTTAAAGACATTCTGGGTTATTTTAACGATAAGGATGTGATGATTGTGAACAATACCAAGGTATTTCCTGCAAGGTTATATGGTCGTAAGGAAAAGACGGGAGCCAAAATTGAGGTTTTCCTGCTGCGTGAGCTGAACAAGCAAAATCGCCTGTGGGACGTAATTGTAGACCCGGCACGTAAGATCCGCGTAGGCAACAAATTGTATTTTGGTGACGACGAGTCACTGGTAGCGGAAGTAATTGACAACACTACTTCAAGAGGCCGTACCATCCGTTTCTTATTCGAAGGCAATGATGATGAGTTCAAACAGGTGCTGGACACCTTGGGTGAAACACCACTGCCTAAGTATATCAAACGTAAACCGGAAGAAGAAGACAAAGAGCGTTATCAGACCGTTTACGCCAAATACGAAGGCGCTGTGGCAGCACCTACTGCTGGTTTGCACTTCAGCCGTGAGTTGATCAAACGTCTGGAAATCAAAGGAGTGAAATTTGCAGAAGTAACGCTGCACACTGGTTTGGGCACTTTCCGTCCGATCGAAGTGGAAGACCTGAGCAAACACAAAATGGATGCTGAGTATTTCCTCATCGACGAACATGCCGTGAAAGTGGTGAACAAAGCCAAGGAAGAAAACCGCAGAATCTGCGCGATCGGTACTACCTCCGTACGTGCCGTAGAATCTTCCGTAACGGCGCAGAACCTCCTGAAAGCGGCAGAAGGCTGGACCAATACCTTTATCCATCCTCCTTACGATTTCGCGATTCCAAATGCGCTGGTGACCAACTTCCACCTGCCTAAAACAAGTCTGCTGATCATGACCTGCGCCTTTGCAGGGTACGACCTGATCATGGAAGCTTATCAGCAGGCCATCAAAGAAAAATACCGTTTCTTCAGCTATGGCGACGCCATGCTGATTATCTGATAACGACGGATTACAGTTATTGACCTGGATGCCTGAGAGAAGAGTGACTGAAATAATTATTTCGCACTGGTCTTCACTCAGGCATTCTTGATTTAAATACAGTAGTACGTATTCCTTTTTATGGAGAGAAAAAAGATAGCTATCATTGTTGCCGGCGGCTCCGGAACCCGGATGCAGAGCGCCGTTCCCAAACAGTTTCTCGACCTGGCCGGCCGGCCGGTATTGTACTATACCATTACTGCTTTTGCCCAGGCCTACCCCGATATGGAAATTGTGCTGGTATTACCGGAAAACCATATCAGCCAGGCCAATCATCTATTACAGTCATTGGAGAATTTGCCCGCCATAACGATCGTGAAAGGAGGGGAAACCCGCTTTCATTCGGTTAAGAACGGGCTGCAGCAGGTGAAGGACAATGCTGTGGTATTTGTACATGATGGCGTAAGGCCGCTGGTATCCCCTGCGTTGATACGTTCCTGTTATGAAGCTGCATTAAGCCATGGTAGCGCTATTCCGGCAATTGATATGAAAGACAGTATCCGGGAAGTGTCGGGGGATAAAAATATGGCGGTCAACAGAGACCGTTTCCGGATTATTCAGACACCGCAGACTTTTCTGTCGGAGCTGATATTACCGGCTTTTGAACTGCCTTATGATCCTTTGTTTACCGATGAAGCCACCGTGGTGGAACGTTTGGGGAAGCAGATATATCTGGTGGAAGGGGAGGAGTCAAATCTGAAGATTACC
Organism: Chitinophaga flava; assembly: GCF_003308995.1. Classification (NCBI taxonomy): domain Bacteria; kingdom Pseudomonadati; phylum Bacteroidota; class Chitinophagia; order Chitinophagales; family Chitinophagaceae; genus Chitinophaga; species Chitinophaga flava. Next base: position 172,607 of record NZ_QFFJ01000002.1, read on the forward strand.
AAGCCACTGGATCTGGTGCTGGCGAAAGCCTTCCTGAACTGTGATGGATTATGATTTAAACTGATGCTCTTGATGCCTTTTATTGAGTGCTCAAAAAACACATCAGGAGCATCAGTTTAAATCATAATAATCACAGTTACCGTTCGGAGTTTATTTTCTGGAGGATCTGGTGGGCCACATCGAGCGCCTGCAGTCCATCGATAGCGTTTACAGCTACGGGTTTGTTTTGCAGGATGGCGTCGCGGAACAGTTCCAGTTCCATACGGATGGCGTTGGATTGTTTTACCTCCGGATTATCGATGGCAATGGTTTTTTTGCCGCTATTGGTTTCGATATCGAGGGTAAAGAGGCCTTCGTCTTCCGGTGTTTTTAATTTGATGATCTCTGATTTTTTATCCAGGAAATCGATGCCGATGTAGGCGTCTTTCTGGAACAGGCGCATTTTGCGCATTTTTTTCAGAGAGATACGGCTGGAGGTGAGATTGGCTACGCAGCCATTATGGAATTCGATGCGTACGTTGGCGATATCGGGAGTATCACTCATAACGGCCACGCCGCTGGCGGAGATACGGCTGACAGTAGATTTTACGATACTGAGTACGATATCGATGTCATGGATCATGAGGTCGAGTATCACGCTTACATCGGTGCCGCGCGGGTTGAATTCTGCGAGGCGGTGTACTTCGATGAACATGGGTTTCAGATCATAGCCTTTCAGGGCGAGGAAGGCAGGGTTGAAGCGTTCCACGTGTCCTACCTGGAATTTGATATTGGCTTCATCTACCAGCTTTACCAGTGTTTTGGCTTCCTCCATGGTGTTGGTCATGGGTTTCTCCACGAAGATGTGTTTACCATTGCGGATGGCCAGTTCACATAACTTGAAGTGCAGGGTGGTAGGGGCTACGATATCGATAGCGTCTACTGCCATGATCAGTTCTTCCGGTGTCTCAAACCGGGGAATATTGTATTGCTCTGCTACGCTGGCGGCGTTGGCATTGCTGGGATCGTAGAAGCCTACTACCTCTACATCTTTCATGGTGGAAAGTTGAGAGAGGTGTATTTTGCCGAGATGTCCTACCCCGAAGAGTCCTATTTTGAGCATATTGGATCTTAATAAATAAATGCGAAAGTAAAGACATTTGGTTATTTTTTGACTTTTATATCACACCTTCTTCCACGAGGCTGCAGTAGCCTGTTTCAGAAACAATAATATGATCCAGGACGTCGATGTCGAAGAGCTGACCGAGTTCTTTTATTTTGAGGGTGATCCGTATATCTGCCTGGCTGGGGCGGAGGCTGCCGGAGGGGTGATTATGGCAGAGGAGGAGCTTACAGGCCTGTGCTTCCAGGGCTTCCCGGAATATGATGCGGGTGTCTACCACGGTGCTGGTCATACCGCCGGTGCTGATACAGCGATAATGCAGTACTTTGTTGGCCTGATTGAGGAACATCACATAAAAGGCTTCGAAGTACTGGTCTGCCAGGAGGGGCTTAAAAAAGAGGGCTGCATCGGAACCGGCACGGATGACGGTTTTTTTGTGGATGAAGCCTGCCTGCCGGCGCCGGGCCAGTTCCATGGCGGCCAGGATGGTAACAGCTTTGGCGCTGCCCATGCCTCTGAGTTTTTGCAGCTTCCGGGCATTGATCCTTCCCAGTTCGGAGAGGTTGTTGTGTGCCAGCTGCAATACTTCCCGGGCCAGGTCGAGTGCTGACTTGCTTTTATGGCCGGTATGAAGGAGGATGGCGAGGAGCTCTGTGTCGGTGAGGGCGGAAGGGCCGCTGTTGAGCAGTTTCTCCCGTGGTTTTTCAGTATCTGCCCAATGGCGTATGGCCACATGGGACTGTGTTTTCGGGCTAACAAACATACTTCGGGGTATTTCTCCAAATATAAACCACCCTTTCGAATCTTTTTTCATTTCTCCCCACATTTTTTCCATTCCCACGGATTACTTCCTTTATGAAGAAAGTGTTATTTCCTGCCGGAAAAAGTTTTAAATAAAAAATGGAAATTATTCCTTCTTACATATTTAATATGTTGTTATTATAGATATTGTTTTTTGTGTATAATATATTTGAATGAAAAAATTTTCGTGCTGGTAGCCCCAAAAATCATAGTTTTGCCACCTCTTTTCTACTAGTATCAGCAGTATGCAACCTTCAGTAAAAATCTTCACAGGCAACAGTAATCCAGCGTTGGCCGAGAAAATTGCCAAAAGATATGGCAACGGACTTAACAGCATTGGTAAATTAAAAATTCAGAAGTTCAGTGATGGCGAGTTTCAGCCCGTTTTCCTGGAAAGTATCCGTGGTGACTATGTTTTTCTTGTGCAGGGTACCAATGCCCCTTCAGATAACCTGATGGAGCTGTTGCTGATGATCGACGCGGCTAAGCGTGCATCAGCAGGGTATATCACCGCTGTGATCCCTTATTTCGGATTTGCACGGCAGGACAGGAAAGACAAACCCAGGGTAGCGATCGGGTCTAAACTGGTGGCCAATCTGCTGACTTCAGCAGGCGCTAACAGAGTGATTACCATGGATCTGCACGCTCCGCAGATTCAGGCGTTCTTTGATATCCCGGTAGATCACCTGGATAGCTCGGCTATTTTTATTCCCTACATTGAGCAATTAAAGCTGGAAAATCTTACCTTTGCGTCCCCTGACGTAGGTAGCACCAACAGGGTGCGTGAGGTAGCGTCCTACTTTAATGCTGAGATGGTTATTTGCGATAAACACCGTAAAAGGGCCAATGAAATAGCATCCATGGTAGTGATCGGTGATGTGAAAGACAGGGACATTGTGCTCATTGACGATATCTGTGATACAGCCGGTACGCTGTCAAAAGCGGCCAATCTGCTGAAGGAAAAAGGAGCCAGAAGCGTACGTGCTTTCTGTACTCATCCGGTTTTCAGCGGTAAAGCGTACGAAAACATTGAAAATTCCGTACTGGAAGAGGTGGTAGTATGTGATACTATTCCTATCCGTCCGGAAAGTTCCAAAGTTAAAGTGGTATCTGTGGCTGACCTGTTTGCAGTGGCCATCCGCAATATGCACGAAAACAAATCCATTACCAGCCTGTTTGTTCACAGTCAGCGCCGGCAATAACAACGTTTTTTAATAATTCATAATAAACTGTTTAAGCAATGAAAACAATAACCATCGAAGGACAACTCAGGAGCGAATTCGGCAAAAAAGCCACCCGCCAGATCCGTTCTGAGGAGAAAGTGCCTTGTGTTATTTACGGGGGTGCAGAAACTGTAAATTTTTCAGCTCCTGCCAAAGAATTCAAAAACCTGGTGTACACTGCTGATTTCCAGCTTGCAGAAATCAAACTGGACGGTAAAGTTTACAGATGCGTACTGAAAGACCTGCAGTTCGACGTAGTTACTGATGAGCTGTCTCACGTTGACTTCCTGGAACTGGTAGAAGACAAACTGGTAACAGTGACCCTGCCTATCAAACTGGTTGGTTCTTCCGTAGGTGTGAAAGCCGGTGGTAAACTGGTTAGCAAACTGAAAGCGCTGAAAGTTAAAACCCTGCCTAAAAACCTGGTTGAGAACATCGAAGTAAACATCGATAACCTGGAACTGAACGAAAACATCCGTGTAGAAGACGTGAAAGTAGAAGGTATCGAAATCACCAACTCTCCTCGTATTCCTATCGCTTCTGTGGTTATGACCCGTCAGCTGCGTCAGGAAGAAGCTACTGCTGAAAAAGAATCTAAAAAGAAATAATCTTTTAGAAAATATTCTTCGAAAAGCCTCTCTACTTGTAGAGGGGCTTTTTAATTTTGAAATATTATGAAATACCTGATCGCCGGTTTGGGCAACATAGGGGAAGAGTACCGCAATACCCGCCACAACATTGGTTTTGATGTGGTAGATGCTTTTGTTGCCAGCCATAACAGTACTTTCCACAATGACAGGCTGGCCGATGTAGCAGAATGTAAATGGAAAGGGAAAACGTTTATCGTTATCAAGCCTACCACTTATATGAACCTCAGTGGTCGTGCCATCAAATACTGGATGGACAAGGAAAAGATCGTTCCTGAAAATCTGCTGGTGATCATGGATGAGCTGGCCCTCCCGCTGGACGTGATCCGCTTGCGCCCTGGTGGCAGCGATGCCGGTCACAACGGCCTCAAGAGCATTCAGGAATCGTTGGGTACCAACCAGTATCCGCGGCTGCGCTTCGGTATCGGCAATGATTATCCCAAAGGCAGACAGGTAGATTTTGTACTGGGAAAGTGGAAAAACACCGAAATGCCGGTGGTGCAGCAAAAAATCGACAAATGTGGTGAAATTATTGAAAGTTTTGCCAGCATTGGGTTGGCCCGCACCATGAATGAATTCAATAAGCTGACTTTTCCTCTGTAAAGTAAATTTGCAAATCTGCCGGCTATCTGCTTAATTTATCTTTTAAAACTAACGCATTATGAAAATTATTTGCGTAGGCAGGAACTATGCTGACCATGCCAAAGAACTGAAGAACGAAGTACCTACTGAGCCGGTGCTGTTCATGAAACCTAAGAATGCACTGTTGCAGAATGGCCATCCTTTTTATTACCCGGAGTTTACCACCAATCTGCATTATGAATGTGAACTGGTGCTGCGCGTAAGCAAAAATGGCAAACATATTCAGGAGAAATTTGCAGACAAATACTACGATAAAATTTCTGTAGGCATAGATTTCACTGCCCGTGATCTGCAGGACAAACAGAAAGCCAAAGGTTTACCCTGGGAGATAGCCAAAGCCTTTGATAACTCAGCATTGGTCGGTAATTTCATTCCTATTACGCCGGAAATGGATAAAAAAGATATTAATTTCTGTTTATATAAGAATAAAACGCTGGCACAGCAAGGGAATACCAAAGACCTCCTTTTTTCCTTTGATTTCCTCGTTTCCTATATTTCACGTTTTTTTACCCTCAACATCGGCGACCTGATTTTCACCGGTACCCCGGCAGGGGTAGGTCCTACCGTTATCGGCGATTCTTTCGAAGCTTTTATCGAAAACGACAGCCTGCTGGAGTTTACCGTAAAATAAATTTACAGGGGTATTTGACGGCAGTGCCGGTCAAATACCCTTGATTATACCTTTCCGGGAATATTATTGTAGATCGTATCCAGTATCCTGGTGAGCTCTGCATAGTCGGCTTCTGTCAGCGACTTCCAGCCTGTTTTGCGCATTTCATATACCAGTGGTTTAACCTGTTTGTATTTCTCTGCACCTTCCGGCGTGAGTTGGAGGTATATCTTCCTGCGGTCATAGGTATCAGCCTCCCTTTTTACCAGCCCCTTTTTTACCAGTAATTCAATAATGCGGGAAACCGTCGTGATATCCTTGGAGGTATTACGGGCCAGCTCGTTGTGGGTTGTTTTTTTGTGCTTGTACAGATTTTCCACCAGCAACCACTGGTCTACCGTGATATCCATCTGCTGGGCATCAAACATTTTCTGCCAGTAGTTGCGCAGTTTTTTCAGGGTAGCATCCAGCTTAAAAAAAGAGGGATTGTTGACAAAAGTATCAGCCATATTAATTAATTTGCAATAGCAACAGTTGTATTAGCAACTATTTTGCTTAACCACCATCGTCATCACCAAAACAGTTTTACGTGTTTAAAGATAGTACAAGCGTTTCAACTTTAAAAGCTGGGGCCTCTGGCCAGGATGAGAAGAGGAGCGAGCTGGCGGAATTATTGTCTGCCTACCGGTTGATGTGTCAGGCCGGCCATATGGCAGCCACCTACGAGGCCAACCGGCCTATATGTAAATACGTACATTCTACTTCCCGCGGTCATGAAGCCATACAGATCGCTACGGGCATGCAGTTGCGGCCCTGGGATTTTGTAAGTCCCTACTACCGCGACGAGAGCATGCTGCTGGCTATGGGCTTTGAGCCCTATGAGCTGATGCTGCAGCTGCTGGCCAAAGCAGACGATCCCTTTTCCGGCGGACGTTCCTATTACAGCCACCCCAGCAGCCGTCGGACAGACAAACCACAGATACCTCATCAAAGCAGCGCTACCGGCATGCAGGTGATACCTACCACCGGTATGGCGCAGGGCGTGCAATATCTGGAAACCATCGGTTCTGACCTCCTGAAGACAGGCCCCGACGGGGAACTGCCGGTAGTTGTCTGTTCTTTGGGCGATGGCAGCGTAACGGAAGGAGAAGTGAGTGAAGCACTGCAATTTGCGGTACTCAAACAACTGCCTGTTATTTACCTGGTACAGGACAATGACTGGGGTATTTCTGTTACAGCAGCAGAGGCCCGTGCCATGGACGCCTATGAATATGCTGCCGGTTTTAAAGGGCTGGAACGTATGCAGGTAGATGGCAGTGACTTCACCGCCAGTTATGCCGCCATGGAAACGGCCATCGGGTATGTACGGCAGGAACGCAAGCCGATCCTGGTGCAGGCCAAAGTGCCGCTGCTGGGGCATCATACCTCCGGCGTGCGTAAGGAATGGTACCGTACACCTGAAGACCTGGAGAAACATGCTGCCAACGACCCCGTGCCCCAACTGCGGGCTTTACTGCTGAAACATGGTGTGGCAGAAACCGATCTGCAGATAATAGAACGTACTGCTATAGAAGATATTGAAGCTGCTTTTGCTGCAGCGGTAAATGCAGCAGAACCGGCGCCGGAAACCGTGAAAGAACATGTGTTTGCACCGACAGCCGTTACACAGGAAGCCGGTACCCGTACCCCTGCCAATGGCAACAAGGTGGTGATGGTAGATGCAGCACTCCACGCTGTGGAAGAAATCATGCAGCAATACCCTGAAGCCATCTTTTTTGGTCAGGACGTGGGTAAAAGGCTGGGGGGCGTATTCCGTGAAGCGGCCACCCTCGGCGATAAATTCGGGGACCACCGGGTATACAATACTGCCATCCAGGAAGCCTATATCATTGGTTCTACCGCAGGACTGTCTGCTACCGGTGTAAAACCTATCGTGGAAGTACAGTTTGCTGATTATATTTATCCGGGCTTTAACCAGCTGGTAACCGAGATCTCCAAGTCCTGTTACCTGAGCCGTGGCAAATACCCGGTACAGACCCTGATCCGGGTGCCGATAGGCGCTTATGGTGGAGGAGGTCCTTATCACTCCGGCAGCGTAGAATCCACGCTGTTGAGCATCAAAGGCATCAAAGTGGTGTATCCTTCCAATGCCGCCGATATGAAAGGTTTGCTGAAAGCGGCGTTCCTGGACCCGAATCCGGTGGTGATGCTGGAACATAAAGGGCTGTACTGGAGCAAAGTACCTGGTACCCAGGATGCGATGACCATTGAGCCGGCAGCAGATTACGTACTGCCGCTGGGCAAGGCCAATGTGGTCTTACAGGCACATCCTAAAGATGTACAGCAGGGCAATTCCCTGTGTATCATCACCTACGGTATGGGCGTATACTGGGCAAAAGCTGCTGCCCGTGCCTTCCCGGGCAATGTAGAGATAGTAGATCTGCGTACGCTGTTCCCGCTGGATGAAGAACTGGTATTCAATACCGTTAAGAGGCATGGAAAATGCCTGCTGCTGACGGAAGAACAATTAAATAACTCCTTTACCCAGGCACTGGCCGGCCGTATACAAAAAGCCTGCTTTAAAGAGCTGGATGCACCGGTGTATATGCTGGGGGCACTGGACCTGCCCGCCGTAGCACTGAACATGGGGCTGGAAGTTGCCATGCTCCCCAATGCGACCAAGGTGGAAGCCATGATAAAAGAACTGTTGTCCTACTGAAAACCAACCGGTACGTCAATGAAAAAAGGCCCTGTCCATTATGTGACAGGGCCTTGTGTTTTATGAGGGGAAAGTTTTTACCAGAAAGAAGTGAAGGTTTATCCACATGCGTAAAGCTGATCAGCAATACATGGGAATCATCTACATAACCTAACATGAAACGATTGTTGGACAACATGTCTGTAAGGGGTTGGGCCTGCGCTTTTACGGCGATGGTGGCGGTAGATGTTTTTGGCGGTATCATCCCTGGTAAAGGCGGATACGCTTTGTTTGCCGATAACGACGGGATAACGCAGCGCAAGTGAGCGTATAGGCGACACCGGTACCTGATAAAACCCTGGCATTATTATTCACATCAGCAAACCCACTGGTGTTATTCTCCAGGCTGAAGTATGCCATGGTCAGGTTCCTGGAAATGTGAAGGTAAAGACGTGCCTGTTTTTTGTATGAATTTCCCTGACGAGTACAGCCTCATTCAATTGGGTTATGTCGCTGGTTCTCACCATTAGTTTTCCTACTCTTTTCCAGGTATCGGGGCATATAAGGTATAAAAAACATGAATTGATTTGAGAAAGAAAAAGAAGTAGCGCTTCTTCCTATAACCGTGTGCGTTATTCCATCTTTTTTCTTTCTCTTTAATGATAACCGGTAATATATCATCAACCTTAAAAAAAATTGCAAAAACGTTTTAGTTATCTGGAAATAATTATATTTTTATGATCAGAGCTGTAGTGGAAAGACCTAAAGTATGTAGAATAATATGCCAGCTCAAAACGATCTGGATCTAAAAAATCTAATCATTTGTAATGTAGTGCTGTAAAAATGAATGTCATGGTGGAAATCCCGAATGCTAAATCGATTGAGCATTATCCATTTCACGTTAGGTAGGTAGCCATATTTTTAAAGCAAGAACAGAAAACACGAAAACAAAAGACACCCTGCTGGTGGCTGGCAGGAACAAACAAGCATTAAAAACTCTAAAAAAATTTGCAGAACACGTTATCAAAAGGCACTTGTTGATACTATAATGGTACCACGGCCATTGTGCATCATTTTCCCAGGTAATCAGGCGTAATATGTAGTGATGTAACTACTCAGTGGCATCACCTGCTGCGATGCAGCCGGTCCACCGCCTGCCCCCTTTATTGTCTTTATCTGATTCGTTCCAAAAATAAACATTGGAGGGATAGTGGACCTCTTTTGCAAAATCGTTTTAGCAACAACCTTTTTAGCATTGAACCTTTATTAACCAAAAAACAAAATGTATGAAGAAAAAACTGACATTCCTGTTGCGCGTGAGCCTGCAGAGCAGCTTCCTCCTGCTGCTGTCGCTGCTGGCTTTCTCCCAGGGAAAAAAGATCACCGGTAAGGTGTTTGATGCACGGGACAACACACCACTACCCGGTGTATCTGTGCAGGTAAAAGGTACCTCCGTTGGCACACAGTCCGGCGCCGACGGCAGCTTCACCCTCAATGTACCCGGTAATAACAGCACCCTCATATTTTCTTTCATTGGTTATACACCCACCGAAAAACTGGTAGGCAACGCTACCACCGTCAACGCCGCCCTCGCCACGGATGTAAAATCACTGCAGGACGTAGTAGTAATCGGTTACGGTACACAAAAAAGATCAGATGTGACCGGCTCCGTTACCTCGGTAAGAGCAGCCGCCCTCCAGGAACGCCCCGCAGCTTCTATCAACCAGGCACTGAGCGGACGCATGCCCGGTGTGCAGGTAAGCACCAACTCCGGCCGTCCCGGTGGTCAAACTAAAATCCGCATCCGCGGCTTCAGTTCCATCAACACCACCAACAACCCGCTGTATGTGGTAGACGGAGTTGCACTGCCAATAGGTAACCAGACACAGAACAGTAATGCCATCGACTTCATCAACCCCAGTGACATCGAATCCATCGAAGTGCTGAAAGATGCTTCCTCCACCGCTATCTATGGTGCCCGTGGCGCCAACGGTGTAGTACTGGTGACCACCAAAAAAGGTACTGCCACCGGTGGCCGCGTAACATACGACAACTATTTCGGCCTCAACACGCCCGGCCCTAACCGCGTGGAAATGCTCAACGCCAGAGAATACCTGAACCTGGAAACACTCGGCTGGAAAAACGCTCAGATATACGATAAAGCCGGCTGGGACAACGGCAACTACGTAAACAGCAACCCTGCCCTGAAAAGGACCGATCCCCGCCTGTTTGATAAAGACGGTAATCCACTGTATGATACCGACTGGTTCAAGGAATCTATCCAGCATAAACTCTCACAGAGCCATCAGCTGGGCTTTACAGGTGGTAACGCCGATAGTCAGTATGGCCTCTTCCTGGGATACCTCGATGATAACGGTCTGCTGCTGAACTCTTATCTGAAACGTTACTCTGCCCGCTTCACCATCGATACTAAAGTGAAAGAATGGCTGAGAGTCGGTGGCTCCCTCAGTTACAACAACCAACAGGAGAATCTGGTGGACATCGGTACCGGCGGTCTTAACTCCGTGCGTATGATCACTGAAGCTTTACCTTTCCTGCCCGTGAAATTTGCAGACGGCTCCTGGGCCAACAACAAACTGTACCCCGGTGCAGAAGGTGGCTCTAACCCCGTACAGCTCCTGACAGATAGAAAATATCTCCTCAACACACAAACGACTTTGGGTAATGCCTACGCTAATATCAGCATTGCCAAAGGCCTGGAACTGCGCAGCGTATTGGGCGCCAACATCGTTACCCGCGGCCGCAACGAATGGAATGGCCGCTCTCTGCTGGATATCTCTGCTTCCCAGAAAGGTATTGCCATCCTAGCCAATGACCGCGAATCATTCTGGTCATTCGAAAACTACCTGACCTATAATAAACGTTTTGGTACTGACCACTCCTTCACTGGTATGGTTGGTATGGGCGCCTCTGAAAACAACTTTTTTGGCTTTAATGCAAGGGGAGAGAACTATTCCACAGACTACTTTGAAACCAATAACCTGGGAGCCGGTTCTGTGATACCTGCCAGTGGCGTAGGTTCCAACCGTACCCGGTTTTCATTCTTCTCTTATTTCACCAGGCTTAACTATAGCTACAAAGACCGTTACCTCCTGACCTTCACCGGTCGCCGCGATGGTTCTTCCCGTTTCGGTAACGTGAAATACGCCAATTTCCCTTCTGCAGCACTTGCCTGGAGGGTATCCGAAGAACCTTTCCTGAAAGGCAACAATGTCTTGTCTAATCTGAAGCTGCGTACCAGCTACGGTGTGACCGGTAACTCTGAAATACCTCCTTATCAGTCACTCGCTACGTTGTCTGCCAGCGGCACCTACGCAGCCGTGATTGGTGGTGCCAAAGTGCAGGGGGTGGGAACCGGCAGACTGGCTAATCCGGACCTGGTATGGGAAAAGACCGCACAGGCCGACTTCGGCGCTGAGATCGGTCTGTTGAAAAACAGGATCAATCTGGAAGCAGATATTTACTATCGTAAAACCACCAACATGCTGCTGGATGCGCCCGTACCCACTACCAGCGGGTATAATACCATCCGGAAAAATATCGGCTCTATGGAAAACAAAGGGCTGGAACTGGCACTGAATGCACTGGTGATCGACGGTAAAGATTTCAGCTGGAACGCTACTTTCAATATCTCCTTCAATCGTAACAAAATCCTGTCACTCGCTACACCTGCAGACATCTTCGGTGTGGGCGGACCTAACTTCACCAACCAGACCAACATTCTGCGTGTAGGCGAGTCCGTTGGTTCCTTCTGGGGACTGGTAAGAGAAGGTACCTGGAGCGAAGCGGAAAGAGCAGAAGCTGCCAAATTCCAGAGCTACCGCGGTGGCAACACCATGCTGCCCGGTGATATCAAATACCGCGACGTCAACGGAGACCACATCATCAATGACGCCGACCGCATGATCATCGGTAACGGTAACCCCAAAGGCTGGGGAGGTTTCATCAACAGCTTCAAATACAAAAACTTCGACCTGACGCTGGAGCTGCAATACATGTACGGCAATGATGTGCTGAACATGTCCCACCACTCCGGAGAAGACCGTATCAGCATCGCCAACAGCTTTAAATCCGTGCTGAACTACTGGACTCCTACCAACCAGAACACACCGATTGCCGCACCTCGTCCGGTAGCTGCCGGTTATGTGACCAACGTAGATACCCGCTGGGTAGAAGACGGCTCCTTCCTCCGTGGCAAAAACCTGTTGATCGGTTATACCTTCAGTCCTGAAATGGTACAGAAGATGCGTCTCAGCCGCCTGCGTATCTGGGCTTCTACACAGAACTTCTTCCTGAAGACAAAATTCAGCGGCAACGATCCGGAAGTAAGTACCTATGGTGACGCATTTGCACAGGGACAGACCTTCTTCGACTATCCCAAACCAACTACCTATCAGCTGGGATTAAACGTGGCGTTCTAATTTGTTCAGTATTCAAAAAGACTTTATCATGAAGAAAAATATCATTAATAAAACAATACAGCTGGCGCTCTGCGGCGCTATGCTGATGGGTGCGGGCAGCGGCTGTAAAAAATTCCTGGAAGAACAGGATCCTTCCAACCTGGGCCCTGACAGCTATTTTACTTTGCCTGAACATGCCGATGCTGCTGTTTATGCGGCCTATGCCCGTCTGCGGTTTATAGGAGAAGGCGCCGGTATCTTTACCAACAACTATGTGCTGCTGGATGCGCCTACCGGAACGGTAATCACTAAAACAGCGCAGAACTCCGACCTGAATAACCTGTTGGGACTGGTGTATGATGGTGATAACCTGCAGATCGGCAACTGGTGGAAAGGGTTGTATAGAGAGATTGCACAAACCAACCTGGTGCTGGATAATGTGCCGAAAATTAATCCCATGGATGAAACAGCCCGCAAAAAAGTATTGGGTGAAGCCCGTTTTCTGCGCGCCATGGCTTATTTCTATGCTGTAAGGATGTGGGGTGATGTGCCTTTGATCCTGAAATCACAGACACCACAATCTTCTGATTTCTCACCCAGCCGTACCAGTGCTGAACAGGTATACAACACTATCGTAGACGACCTGAAGACTGCAGAAGCAGCCGGCTTGCCCTGGAAAGACAACACCGGTCGTGCCAGCACTGCGGCTGTTAAAGCGCTGCTTGCCAAAGTATACCTCACCATGGCTGGCTTTCCGCTCAACAAAGGACAGGCTTACTACAAACTGGCTGCAGACAAATCCAAGGAAGTGATTGACTATGCCAATGCGCATACCAGCGACATCGGTCTGTTTACCAACTACGACGATCTGCACTCCGTGGCCAATAACAACAGGCTGGAACACCTGTTTGAAGTACAGTACCTGAGCGGTGTGGAAGAAAATCCGCTGCAAACGGTAATGTTACCTAACAACTCCCAGCCGGATATTTCTGCCAAAGGCAGTGGCCAGGGAACAGAGGTGCCTTCTCCTTCTTTTTATGATTCCTATAAAAAGTTTGAGCCTACTGACAAACGCACCGACCAGCAACAGTTCTTTTATACTTATTATTTCTTCAAAGGAAGTGGAGATACGATCAAACTGGGCGTACCATACATCTACAAACACTTTGATGTAACCTGTCATGGTACTTCCGGCAAACCTGGTACTGGTGTTAGCAGTCTGAATGTGCCTTTGATCCGTTATGCAGAAGTATTGCTGATGTATGCAGAAGCACAGAACAGAGCAGACGGAACTCCTAACGCAGACGCATATACGGCATTAAACGCTATCCGTCAGCGTGCCAACCTGCCTGTTAAAGCTGGTTTGAGCCAGAGCGATTTTGAACAGGCCGTATGGCGTGAGCGCTGGCATGAGCTCTGTTATGAAGGTGTGATCTGGTTTGACATGCTGCGCCTGCGCAAAGTATACAACGAAGACACCAATGGCTTCGACGACTTCGTAGGGCATGCACTTAAAACCAATGGCGCTGTACTGGCTAAAAAACATCTCCTGTATCCGCTGCCTGTATTTGAAATGAAAAATAACCCGAACCTGAAACCTCAGAATGAAGGGTACTAATCATCAGAGATGAATTAAAAGAAAAAGACCTGAGCAAATACTGCTCAGGTCTTTTCTTTTTGTATCTAAATCAGGCTTATGCTTTTTCTAATGTGAAGTTAACCGCTGTGGTAAGGCGTTTCATGGCAATGGCCAGCTGGTTTTCAACAGTTTTGACAGAGAGGTTAAGTACAGTAGCTACTTCCTTGTAACGGAGTCCGTATTGTTTAACCAGGATGTACACCATTTTACATTTTGGTGGAAGTTGTTCGATGGTATATTCCATTTTGCGGATCATTTCAGCGGAGATCATCAGTTGCTCCGGATCACTTTCAAAAGCAATTTCCAGTTTGTCATCTGCAGTAATGGCTACCTGTCTGGTAGTAGCTTGTTTACGCATATGATCAATTGCTTTGTTTTTGGCTACGACAAAAAGATATACCTGCGGATTTTTAATGTCCGTTAGTGATTGTCTTTTTTGCCAGCAATGCATAAAAACATCGTTCGTAATTTCTTCTGCCACTTCTTTGGAACGGGTGAGCGAGAAGGAAAAACGCAGCAGTTTTATGAAGAAATGATTGTAGAAAGCTTTAAAGGCCGTCTGATCATTGTTCGCTGTGATGTTTTTAAATAATTCATTGATTATACCCTGATCCATCCCTTGTAAGCCACTGATGTTGGTTGCAATAATATATAACGCAGATTACGCTAAAGTTAACAAAATAAATTGTCTGGTAATTTTTTTTGTCGCTGGTATTTTTTTCTCGAAAAATGATATTATCCGCACTAGTTCAGTGTTAATCCCCGCCGTAATGGGCAGCTAATTTTTGCAGGATATCATAAACATCTCCTGCGTTACCTTCCTGATATCTGCGTGCCCAGAAAGAAACCAGCCATACAGACAGCCTGTTGCCATATTGGTCGCCCCTGGCCAGGGCCGGGTCAATGCTGCGTAAACTGCCTGCCCATCCGATATCAGCGATGTAGGTTTCGGCCTGTGGTTCTCCGTTGTTGGCGCCCTGTTTCATTTTTTCGTATAGTCCAGCCAGTGATTCCCGGTATCCGGATTGTTCCTGCAACAGGTCGTGGGTGGCTAATAATTTATCTACATAATAGGAGGCCCGGGAACTGCGGAATACTGCCTGTGGCAAAACCAGATGAAGGTATTCGCTAAAGTGGTCGAAGCAGGCGCTCAGCAGGCGGCCATCGCGGCCTGTAAATTCAAAGATGGCAATGACTGGTGCCAGGGCATTGGTATGATATTGCTGGATGGCTTGTTCGGGCGTTAAGGGGTCTTGCTGTGCAAAGAGAGCCCGCATTTCCAGGCCCCAGTTCAGCATGAGGTCAGCAGGGTGACCACTGTTTTTCCCCAGTTCCAGCCGATCATAACAGATAAACTGTAGTGCGGCTGTTATGCTGTCTGATTCCGGTTCAGGACCATGCCAAGGATTTTCCACCTGACTACTGGCGGAGGTAGCCGGAAAAGCACTATCTGCCACCAGCGTGCCTGCAGCAGCCGCTTGTACCATCCCGGCGGCGGCCAGCTCTTCTGCAGTAAGCGGAGTAGCGGCATCATCTCTCGTCGGGGTATAGCCTACCAGTTTATAGGCAGCGAAAATAACCGACAGCATCCCCACCACTACCACACTACTAAACACAATGCTGAGAGCCCGTTTACCGGCCCACCACCGCTCTATCAGCCACCAGCAGCCTCCCAGTAAAAAAGCGCCGGCAATGGCCACTCCTGTGAATATGAATGTTTCCGGATAAAAATTGTTTTCCGAAGAGGAGGCTGTATGTAAATACCGGTAGTCAAACAGAAAAATGAAAAGAAAAGCTACAATGGATATCAGCAGGTTAGACAGAAAGACCTTCTTCCAGAAATGATTTTTACGTGTATCCGTCTCCGTTCCCTTCCGGCGAAGCAGCCGGATGATACCATATAATATACCGGCCCATAAACAGCTGGTCAACAGCCATACGACAGGTGTTACAAACATATCGCATAAGCTGTTATGTTGTTCGCCCGGAGGTAGTGCCCCGGGCAGCGTATCCAGCTGGTATAGCCATCCAAAGGGGAGACTGATGATTTCGTATTGTGAGACTATCCGTGTGCCGGCTTCTTCCATGGCCATGGTACCAACGTGGATGGCGCTCAGAAAAGAAGTGCCGAAAATGCCGACTATCAGTAGCATTTCAATAATGATGATGTACTTGAATAGTTTGTTTTCCATAAGTGATAGGCTAACTCATACAAATATATATTATTAAAAAAATTATTCAGAATAGCTGAAAAAAAAGAGAGGAGGCTTTGGGGGTTTTTGAAATTGTTTTCGTCCTTCTGTTGTAACACGGACTAAAAATAAATGATTGAGGGTAACCGGATAAATATTTTGATGGCCAGGAAGGTATCCGGAGAGGCCACCACAGCGGAATTGAAAGAGCTTGAAATGTTGCTCATGCAGTTCCCTGAATTACAATATGCATTTACCATTGTAGAGGATATAGATGGCGTGGGGCCTGTGAACGGGTTTACTGCTGAAGAGGAAGCCCGGCTGGCCAGCGAAGGACTTGACCGCATGAACCTGTTTCTGCAGCAGGAACAGGAGCGTACTGTTGTAAAACGTATGTCTCCCTGGAAGATATGGACAGGCATTGCCGCCAGTATTGCTGTGCTGATCTCGGTTTGGGCCATATGGCCGGTGACACCTGGTAAACAGGCTTTCCGGAATGAAGTGGTTACCAAAACAGGTTCCAAAACCAGTGTGGTACTGCCGGATGGCACCACTGTGGTGTTGAATGCATGCAGCCGTTTACAATACGATGCTACCCGCTTCCTGAATGGAGATAGGGAAGTAGGGCTTACCGGAGAAGCTTATTTCGATGTAAAACATGATCCTGCACATCCTTTTATTATCCAGACAGGTCATGTGAATATACGGGTATTAGGTACTGTATTTAATGTAAAAGCCTATGCCGAAGATACAAGAGTAGAAACAACGCTCCTGAGCGGGAAAGTAGAAGTCAGCTTCCCCGAAGGGAAAACAACAGAAGGCCGCAAAACTGTACAACTGCAGCCCGAACAGAAGCTTATTATCGAAACAGAACAGGACAAACCAACAAGAGTCAATAAAAAAACCAACTTTAGCATTACGCCGGTAAAGAATATCATCACGATGGCAGGTGATGATCCGGCAGCGGAAAAGCCAACAACAGCCTGGGTAAATGACCGCTTTGATTTTGATAATGTAACATTTGAACAACTGTCGCACGATCTGGAACGCTGGTACAATGTGACCTTGCAGTTTAAGAATGACCGTTACAAACAGGAAGTATTTACGGGTGCTTTCCGCAAACAGGGCATTGAAGATGTGCTACAGGCTTTACAATTAATGTCGGGCTTTCATTATGAAATGAATACGAAGGAAAATGTTATCTATATATGGTAAAAGCGGACTAACTATTACTTGACTATTGAACTAAATCTTATTGCCGGCATCTAATGCGTTACGGTGCAGGCATCCGATAATTTTTTGCAGACAGCAAAAAGGGAAATGCGGCAACATTCCCCTTTTACAATGCTGGCTAAACAATGTAAACCGATTCGCGAGAATCCGGTAATGGCTAATTATTTAACCTAACGAAACAAATTTATGAAAAAAAGCTATTGGTGGCCTTCTGATATTCCCCGGCGGAATATGAGGAAACTGTTATTGCGTATGAAACTAACCTCCGTATTGCTTTGTGCCGGGTTTTTACAGCTTAGCGCACATGGATTTTCGCAGGAGCGCATCAGTGTTAATTATCACAATATTAACATTGGGAAGCTGCTGAATGTGATCGGGCAGAAAAGTGATTACACTTTCCTGTACAAAAATGCCAGCATTCCCGACCGGAAGATCTCTATTGCCATGAAAGATGCTCCGGTGCGCGATATCCTTGATAAAGCACTGGAAGGCACCACGCTGGGATATAAGGTCATGAAGGATAATCTGATCGTGATTTTGGAAGCTGGAGAAACAGTTGCCAATGTATCTGTTAAAGGCCGTGTGACAGATGAGTCTGGTCAGCCGCTGATTGGCGTGACCGTACTGGTGAAAGGTACTACCCAGGGCGCTAAAACAGATGCTGAGGGCCGCTTTAAAATGGAAGTTCCCGAAAACGCCATCATTGAGTTTTCTTATGTTGGATATGAATCACAACAGATGAAAGCGAGAGACGGCGCTGTCTACAACATCGCTCTGAAAGCCAATTCCAGCGGACTGAATGAAGTAGTGGTAGTAGGTTATGGCAAACAAAAGAAAGTGAATCTGAGCGGCGCCGTAGACGCTATCTCCGGCAAAGAACTGGAAAGCCGCCCTATCTCCAATATCAATAACGGTTTGCAGGGTCTGTTGCCCAACCTCAATATCACCAACAACAACGGCCGTGTATCTTCCGCTGCGAAGTTTAATATCCGTGGTATGACTTCCATCAACGGTGGAGATCCTTTTATCCTGGTGGATAACATCCCTTTCACCAGTGATGAGGTATCCCGCCTCAACCCCGCCGATGTTGAAAGTGTGACCACCCTGAAAGATGCGGCATCTGCTGCTATCTACGGCGCCCGTGCCGCTTTCGGTGTGGTACTGATCACCACCAAATCCGGTAAAGATGGCCGTATTGCAGTATCTGCCAATAGCAACTATGCTGTACGTACACTGGGAATGGTCCCTAAAGTCATTACCGACCCGCTTACTACCATGGATTACAAACACGATGCAGCTACTCCGCTGTATGACCTGTATCCTGCTGCTGAAAGGGCTTATGCGCAAAAACTGAAAAACGATCCCTCCCTGCCTAATGTTATTGTCAGCCCGACAGATAAAACCAAATGGAGCTATTACGGTACTACCGACTGGCTGCATGAAGTATATCAGAAATCTGCGCCAGCCTATAATGCCAACTTCAGCATCTCCCGTGGTGATGAGAAACTGAACTACTACCTCTCCGGCGACTACTATTCACAGGATGGTATGCTGCGGTATAACCCGGACAAATATAACCGCTACAACATGCGGGCGAAAGCCACTTATACCTTTAATGAACGCGTGAAAGTAGGTACCAATACTATGTATTCCAATTCTACCTATTCTGAGCCGTCCAGCACTACAGATTACCTGTTCTTCCATAATGCCAACCGTACTCCGTCTTTAAGCGTGCCCCGTAACCCGGATGGTACCTGGACTTCCGACGGTGCTGCCCTTCTGGGTAACCTGCAGAGCGGTGGCCGTTCTACCGATACCTGGAGCGAGTTTATGACTACCCTCAATGCAGAAGTAGGACTGATCAAGGATGTATGGACCCTGAAAGGTGACGCTACTTTCCGCAGAGGCAACGAGGTGGGTAACTCCTATATACTGCCAGTACCTTTCCGCAAAGGACCAGACCAGCCTTTTGAATATACCAACGGCAACAAAACCTCTGCTGAAAACAGATCCATCGCTGTAAAGTATAACGTTTACAACTTCTATACTGACTTTCATAAAACATTCAACAAAAAACACTACGTTGGTGCACTTGCTGGTTTTAACCAGGAATATCACAACTTTAGCTACTTTAATGTTGTAAGACAAGACCTGATCAGTCAGCAATATCCTACTCCACAGCTGGCCACCGGTAACATCACTGAAAAACAGACCATCGAAGACTGGGCTGTAAGAGGTATCTTCTATCGCCTGAATTATATCTATGATGATAAATACATCGTGGAAGTAAACGGCCGTAATGATGGATCTTCCCGTTTCCGTAGTGACAACCGCTGGGGCTTCTTCCCATCCGGTTCCCTGGCCTGGGTAATCTCTAAAGAAAAATTCTTCAGTGATATCAAACAAAGCGCAGGCATCGACTTCCTGAAACTGCGTGGTTCCTATGGTTCCCTCGGTGATCAGCAATGGGATGCTTATGGATATATGCCGCTGATGAAATCAAAAAATATCAATTCCGTACTGAATGGACAGTTGCCAATAGGCGTGTTTTCACCAAGTCCGGTGACAGCTACCTATACCTGGCAGACTGTAAAAACAATCAACGGCGGTATCGATATCTCCCTGCTGAAAGAAAGATTATCGTTTAGCTATGACCGTTATACCCGTTATACAAACGGTATGTTCGCTAAAAGCCAGGAACTGCCTGCTGTTTACGGCGCTAAAGCACCCAGAACCAACTCTGCCGACCTGAAAACAAGAGGTTGGGAAATGACGCTCTCCTGGCGCGATCAGTTTAAAATTGGTAAAGATGATTTCAGCTACGGGGTTAGATTCCTGATAGCCGACAGCCGTTCCTTCATCACCCGTTACACCAACCCAACCGGTACACTCGAGAATTATGACGCTTCTTACCTGCCGGACAGAAACTATTACAACGGCCAGGAAATCGGTGATATCTGGGGCCTCGTAACAGAAGGTTTCTTCCAGAACGAACAAGAGCTGAAATCACATGCCGATCAAAAGAAAGTGGGTTCCGATGATCAGAAATATCTGTTCTATGTAGGTGACCTGAAATTTAAAGATCTGAATGGCGATGGCGTTATTGACTATGGTGATAATACTGTATCCAATCCCGGCGACAGAAAAATCATTGGTAACAATACTCCTCGTTTCCCTTACAGTATAGACCTCTACGGTTCCTATAAAGGTTTCGACTTCCGTGCACTGATACAAGGCATTGGCAAAAGAGACTGGTATCCTAATCCAGGCAACCACTATTTCTGGGGCGTATATGCACAACCCTGGACCAACGTTCAGGTGCATAACCAGGACAGATGGTCGCCGGAAAACCCTAACGGTTATTTCCCGCGTCTGAAATCCTATATCGCGGAAGATGCTACCGAATTGGGTGCTCCACAAACCAGATACCTGCAGAATGCGGCTTATACCCGTCTGAAAAATGTAACACTGGGTTATACCCTGCCTAAATCACTTACTGAAAAAGCGAAGATTGCCCGGTTACGTTTCTATGTCAGTGCAGAGAACATTTTTACGATCTCTCACCTGAAAGCCAACATTGATCCGGAAGGACTGGACGGCTCCGTTTATCCTTATCAGAAAACCTATTCGTGCGGATTGAATCTGAACTTTTAATGAAAGCTAAAAAGTGCAACATGAAAAACAAACGGCTTATTATACCATTCCTGATATTAGGATGTGCAGCGGTGTCTTGCAATAAGGACTTCCTGGAACGTCTGCCACAGACAGAAATCTCTCCTGAAGCCTATTTTAAGACGCCCAAAGATCTGGAGACTTATATATACGGCCTGTACGACGATAACCTGTCTGCTCCCTATGATGACAACAACTCCGACAATGTCTCCGGGAATACCGGCGGAGAGCTGGATAAACTGGTGCGCAATACCCTGGACCCTACGACTGTAGGGGGATGGGACAACTGGAACCAGCTGCGCAACATCAACTTCTTGCTGGACAACGTAAACAAAGCACAGGGTGATCCTGCTGATATCAATCATTTTGTAGGGATAGCACGCTATTTCCGGGCAAGATTTTATTCAGAAATGATCGCCCGTTATTCTGATGTACCCTGGTACAGCCGTGCAATGAACGACGTAGACCCTTCCCTGTACAAAGGACGGGACCCTCGTGCAGCAGTGGCGGATTCTGTACTGGCCGACCTGCAGTTTGCTGTGGATAACATCAGAGTGGATAAAAAAGACAACGGTACCCGTGTCAATAAATTCACGGCACTGGCGCTGATGTCCCGCTTTTGCTTGTTTGAAGGCACTTTCCGCCGCTATCAGCCGGAACTTAAACTGGACAATACCGCTGATACATGGTTGAAAAAAGCAGTATGGGCCGCCGATCAGATCATGACCAACGGAGGATATGAAATATACAATACCGGCAGGGGTGGAGCTGATTACCGTGATCTGTTTTCAAGCCTTACACTGAGTGGTAACAAGGAGATTATCCAGTGGCGCGACTATCCGCAGAGCCTGGGTAAAGGCAACAATACCCATAGTGTATTGGGATGGACCTGGTCGCTCAGCCAAAGCCTCGTATACAGCTACCTGATGAAGGATGGTACTCCTTTCACTTCTCAACCAGGCTACGACAAAATGGGCTTTGTGGCTACTTTTAAGGACCGCGATCCCCGCCTGGCTGAAACGGTGTCCTATCCTGGTTTCTCTACCACACAGGATGCTTCGTTATATATCCCTAAACCTAACCTGGGAGCATATGATCAGCTGAAATTTTATCCCCGCGACCCCAAACAGCGTGGCGGATGGGATGCCAACTACACTGCGTTGCCGGTATACCGTTATGCTGAAGTGTTGCTGAACTTTGCTGAGGCCAAAGCCGAACTGGGTGAGCTTTCACAAGCAGATCTGGACAAGTCTGTCAACCTGCTGCGTCGTCGTGTGCAGATGCCGGACCTCAACCTGGTGGCTGCCAACGGCAATCCTGATCCGGTGATGAGCAACCAGTATACCATCAACAACGCCAACAAAGGTGTACTGCTGGAAATACGCCGTGAGAGAAGGGTGGAACTGGCCTGTGAAGGTCTGCGCCTGAAAGATATCAACCGCTGGAGAGCTGGTGCACGCATCAAGGAAGCACCGGCAGGTATGTATGTACCGGCACTGGGTGGTATCGATATGAGTGGTGATGGTGTTCCGGATATTGCTATCCTGCCCAATACCACAGACACTACTTCTATTGCAGCGTTGCCTGCTGATGTGAGAGCAAAGTTGAACCGCTTTTATCTTGTGGATAAAAACGGAGCAGAAAATAACTTCTATCTCGAAAACGGTACCAGCGGACATATCCTGTTTGCCAGCGACCGTGCAGGCCGTGTTTTCAAGGAACCACAGTTTTATTACCGTCCTATTCCCAAACAGCAGACCGTATTAAACGATAAGCTGAAGCAGATCATGGGCTGGTAAAATAAATTACTGACAACGAATTACAGATTGCGAATTTTGGGGGGTGATTTCAGCGGATTCTTATTGTTTCATGTTCGCTGGATTACTACAGTTCGCAATCTGTAATTCGTATTTTTTATATACAATGACAATGAAAAAAACTTTGCTCACTCTCCTGTCTTGTTGCTGCCTGCAAATGCTGATGGCACAAGGATTTTCGGGGAAAGTGTATTCAGATGGGAATGCCAACGGCAAGCAGGATGCAGCCGAAACAGGTATTCCGGGTGTAAGGGTGTCAGATGGACTGACAGTGACCGTAACAGACCAGGGAGGTAACTTTCACCTACCAGGACATGCCAGGGCGCGGTTCGTATTCATAACCACTCCGGCTGGGTATAAGTCTACCGGCACGTTTTATATCCGCACCGACAGCACCCTTACAGCCTATAATTTCGGACTTCAGCAGAACAACAGGCCCACGAAGGATAAAGCAAGGTTTGTGCGACTGGCAGATACGGAAACAACTCAGTTCAACAGCTGGATGACCGAAGCGAAGGAATATGCCCGCAATGAAGACGCCGATTTTATGATCCATACCGGCGATATCTGCTATGAAAAAGGAATGGCCTTTCATGCCCAGTATGTTAACACCCAAACGATGGGGCTGCCGGTGTATTATTGTATCGGTAACCACGACCTCGTAAAAGGCCCTTATGGCGAGGCTTTATATGAATCGCTCTTTGGCCCTGTATTTTACTCCTTTGAAGCCGGTCCGGCCCATTTTATCGTAACACCGATGCGTTATGGCGACTACCAACCTTCCTATACCGCAGAAGATGTAGTAAAATGGCTGAAGAATGATCTGGCACACACAGATCCTTCCAAACCGGTGATTGTATTCAATCATGACCTGCTTACCTATGATACCCTGTTTGCTATCCGGGCGGGCAACGACAGCATTAACCTTAATGAGCATAACCTGAAAGCCTGGATCTATGGACACTGGCATATTAATTTTGCCCGTACCCATGGCAACTCCGGTATCCGCTCATTGTGTGCTGCCCCGCCACCGGATGGCGGTATTGATAACTCCGCCTCCAATTTCGACGTGGTAGATATCGATCCTAAGGGTATTTCGTTGGTGCGGCGCCGTTATACCTATGTGGAAAACCAGTTGACGCTGGTATCTCCCGCAGCCGGTGGCGTAGCTTTCGACCAGGATAAGATGGTGGTGAGCCTCAACGCCTACCACACTGCTTCTCCGGTTAAACAGGTACGTTTCCGCATGTACGATCAAAAAGGCCATCTGGTGAAAGAGCTGCCGCTGCAACAACAAACAGACTGGAACTGGCGTACAGCCACAGCAGCACCGGTAGGTAAAAATGACGTATATACGGCCACGGTAGAGGCTACCCTTGGCACCGGCAGGGTGTTGTTTGTTCGTGATACTTTCCGGCTGACAAAGACTGCATTACCTGCCACCACGGGCCCTGAATGGCCGGAAGTGTTACAGAACGTACAACGTACCGGTTCTACGGGTACTGTTACAACCGGGCGTCTGCAACTAAAATGGACGGCCAATACCGGTGGTAATATCTGGAAATCATCTCCCATCTGTGCCGGGGGACGTGTATTTGTAGGCACTATCGATGATGAAAACAATACCCGTTGCAACATTACCGCATTGGATGCCGCTACGGGTAAACGTCTCTGGCAGTTTGCTACCGGTAATTCCATCAAACACAGTATGAGTTACAGTGAAGGGCTGTTGCTGGCCACGGATGCAGATGGTATTACCTATGCGCTGGATGCTGCTACCGGCAAGTTACGCTGGCAGCATGAAGGACCTCATAAGTCACTGCCTGCCTATAACTCCGGAGGACTGATACAAAACGGTATCTACTACACCGGTGCAGGCAATTATCTTCAGGCACTGGATATCCGTACCGGTCAGGTGAAATGGACCAACAAAGACTGGGCGGGTGGTGAAGGTACGCCTGCGGCTATGACTTATCGTAATGGGCAGCTGATCACTTCATCCAACTGGAATCATCTGTATGCTCACGATGCTGCTACCGGTAAGCTGCAATGGAAACGGAATGATGAAGGTCTCCGCTTCCGTAGCGGTACTGCAGCGTTTTTTGATAACCTGCTGTATGTACATGGCATCAATAAATTACATGTGATTGAACCGGCTACCGGTAAAACAGTGGACAGTATACCGGTAACGGCTGAACTGAAAACCATGACTGCACCACTGGTAACATCGCAGTACATCATCACCTGCACAGCCAGGGATGGAATGATTGCCTACGATAAAGCAACCAAAGCACAGGTATGGCAGTTCGTGCCCTGTGAGGCGTTGTTTTACACGGCTCCCTATACTACACCAGCTTCTGCTACGATAGAGTCTACGCCTTTGCTGGCGGGCAACCGCCTCCTGGTGGGTGCTTCCGATGGATTTGTGTATGTGGTGGACCTGGCCTCTGGTAAAGCTGTGAACCGTATTGCCACAGGGGCGCCGGTATTCGCTGATATGGCGATTTATAACGGTATGTTATACGTGGCCGATTTTTCGGGGAATGTAAATGCTTATCGGCTGTAATAGCTTGTAGTACATAGTAAAAAGCGAAAGCGGAGATCATTGATCTCCGCTTTCGCTTTTTACATTATGTTCAAAATGTGCTATGGTATTACATAAACTGGTCGTTGGATTTAGCTGCTTCTTTCGCGGCAGCCTGGCTATCACGGGTATTTTTCTGTACGGTGATGGCGCCGAAAACACTCAGCAGGAAGGCGAAGGCATAGAAGCCTTTTTCGCTGGGCAGGAGCGTGGCATTCCACAGTCCGATGATCAGCAGGAGGATGGTGAGCAGCATAGACACCCAGCTGATGCCGTAATAGATGTCTGTTACCGGAACACCTTCAAGTCTGTCACGTACACATTTTTGTACGGATACAGCGGCAAAAAGGCCATACATCAATACGGTAAAATAATAACCTTTTTCATTCAGTTGCATGTTGGCATTCCACAGCCCGATGATAAATCCGAGGATGCCTGCAAACAGTGCTACCCACGAGGCTGCGATAAAAGCGAGTGACGGTTTTTGTTTCATGGAATACTTGATGTTAAAAAAAGGATGAATGTTGGCGATACAAATGGTGGTCTTAAAAAATTATAATATAAGTATACTAAATTATTTCTGATAAGTGCATGCTACGTTGAGGGGAAAGATACCGGGTTACATAAATAAAAAAATCCCGGGCATTACCCGGGATTTTCTTTTGTAGCGAGGAGCGGATTCGAACCACTGACCTTCGGGTTATGAGCCCGACGAGCTACCTCTGCTCTACCTCGCAATGAGGATGCAAATGTAGGCAATAAAATCAAACTACAAAATTTAACGCAAAATTTTTTTTGCAATGAATCGATATTATATCTGTCTCTGTTAGAAAAATATATAAATGGTAATTGGATGAAACTCTTTGTGGTGGCTTTTTTTGTTAGGTGTGTACTAAAGTAGATAACTGTTGTTGATAGCGAAAAAAAATATTATTTATGCTGCGTCAACAGTGTTGTATGCGTGTAATCAGATATCAGAATAGGTTGTCGGGCGCAAAAAAAGTATTTCAGATCGGGATACATTATGACTGTATTCCTGCATCGCCGACAGTTTTTTCCAGCCGGGATCGGCTGAAAATGCTTTCCAGTGAGCATCACGGTCAGCCTTGTTATTGAACGTGGTCATATACATCAGGTTGGGCATTTTACTACCGGATATAACTGATCCATAAAACACCGCATTAAATCCCAGTTGCTGAAAGATGCCGATTTCATTGCCTTCGTTAAACATCTTCACTTTGTTGACATGATATTGTTCGGTAGGACTTTCATAACTGCGTAATTCGTATATCCGTTCACTTTGGGGTGCGGTAAGTGAAGGAGTCGTCATCACCGGCATACCGCTGAAAGCCTGTAATAAAACAGACTCAAGGCGGCTATAGGGAATATCATTGTAGGCTGCCTGAAGATAGGATTGTCCGGCCTGCTGGTAAGCTTTGTCTGAAGATAGTTTTTGGTCGAGGCTGATGAACTGGTCCATATTGCGGAAAGGTACCAGCACATAAATCCGTATTTCGGCGGTGTCTGCAGTTACCGGTTTGAAAACCCCTACGGTTTGGATACCCGCACGGTGTAATGCCGGTAAATAGGCCGTTTGAAGAAAGCTGTCTACCCTGGCTTCCTGGGCTGCTGTTTTGAGATGATAGATTTTTATCTGATAAAATTGCCGCTCTTTGGCAACCAATGAAACACTGCTCAGCAACAGGGCTGCCAGCAGAAACGTGGAAAGTCTCATGTGTGCGTAATATTTAGTCTCAACAAAATAATCGATTTCAGAGAGCTTTAATAGTCCTGCGATGAAAGCATTAATTTTGGCGAATACAGTATTATTCTAAAAATTGATATTATGGCGGATCCGGTCATGTTAATAGAACAAGCAAACAACCGTGGTACCATGTACGCGGTGGTAGAACAAGACGACAGAACGGCTTATTTTTATCTGTATCCTTCCGAACTGCTGGCCAGTAAATATTCTCCAAGGCCCTGCTGGCTGCGTAACCTGCAACCGGCGCCGGAGAAAAAAGATATTGCGGCCATGAAAGAAGGCTTGGCCCCCATGCTGGAGGCCCGTTTTTGTAATCATCCTGAAGGCAAAGCACCATTAGAGGCTGCACTGATAAATATCGTATGGATGGAAGAAGGCGATGGCGCTTCTGTTTTTTATGATGGAGAGCTGTTGGGCGTAATCCCTGGCTGGACCCTGTATTCAGAGGAGCGCTCCGTAGCTTATGCTGCTGATTGTATCGGTGCTGCAGATGACAGCATGATGTTTCCGCTGGGGACTCCGGCCACCAATCAGCTGCACCAACGGGTAGCACAGGCCACCGCTTTCTGGGATGACTGGACCAGCGAAACCAACCAGACCTGGAGCATCCTGCAGCAACAGTTTCTCAGCGCCTATGAAGCCGCGCTGGGGCCGGTAACACAATACTACGCCATCGATGGTGACCAGTGGCCTCCTATGGGCATGGCGCGTTTCGAAAAAGATGAAGTGGTGTATTTCCTGACATTGGGAGTGAGCATCCGGCCTATGCCCTGGGTAGAAATCCTTTATAGCGACGAGGCACCAGGCTTCCGACGTATGGAGCTGGCCCTGGCCATCAGCAAAAAAGACTACTCCGAAAAAGAGATCATGAACCTGGCCGGTATCGTATCAGGAATAGCAGACAGGCCCTGGAAACAGGTAACCTGGCTGGGAGAAGGGCATACCATCAGCTCCAGTGAGCTGCCGGTGCCTTATGAAAGCGTGGTGTTGTCGGCTGCATTATATAATGGACCGGCTATTGAATTGCCGAAGATGTACAACGACACCGTGAATCTGTACTGGGTATCTCCCGTTACAAAACCAGAACGACTGTTTGCACATCAAAATCCCAATGGTGGTTATGAGCTGCTGGAAAAAATGATCCATCACGGTATTAACCATATTATACAACCCAGAGAGCAGGTAGTAGCCGGTTAACGGCTGCTACCTGTTACAGGGAATATCTCGGCCGACAGGCTTCTCAAAGCCTGTGCTGCGGCTGGTTTCATTAATACATAGCTGTGGCCGTTAAATACCTCGCTGTTGTCAGATACCTGATAAAGGCGGTAGGGGAGGCCATGCCCGCTCAGTGCTTTATTAATAGTCTTCACCACTATTTCATTACTGAAGTCAGTTGCTTCTCCCGAAGCTGGGACCCGGTAAATCTGTTTGTTAAACATAAA
Organism: Chitinophaga flava; assembly: GCF_003308995.1. Lineage (NCBI taxonomy): Bacteria > Pseudomonadati > Bacteroidota > Chitinophagia > Chitinophagales > Chitinophagaceae > Chitinophaga > Chitinophaga flava. The sequence continues at coordinate 201,095 of NZ_QFFJ01000002.1, forward strand.
TCCGGAAGAAGGTTGCTGAGTACCATTTCTATGCTCAGGTAATTGTGTGAAAAATAATTTATTGTGGGGAAGCATTTGCTGCAAGGCCCTTTGGGTGCCGGTGAGCAGGCTGTATAGATTGTCCTGACTGTCGAAGCAGGCAGGAGAACAGGAGAGTGCTGCACGGTAACCTGCCGGATTTTGCTCCCGGATAGTTGCCTGCAGCAGGGCGGTGTTTCCGGCTGGCAGTACCTGATGCTGCTGACAGATAGCTACAAAAGAATCTATCTGTGTTTTGCTGAGTCTGGAAGAAAGCTGAAAGTAGTCGCCTGGATAAACAGCATAGTCGTAGTCGCCCGGACTGCCGTTGTAACAGCCTTTTATCCGGTCAAACAGGTAAGGGGATTGCAGCAGTGTGGCCTGTTGTTCTGTGAGCAACGCCAGGAAAACAGTATCCGGCAGTGGCTCATAATGGGTAAAGCGATTGGGCGTGATGAAATAAAAGCGCCGGTTGTCGTGCTGGTCTTCCAGGTAATGATTGAGGAACTGGAAATTTTCCGGCCTTATCCAGGATTCAAATTCTTTTTCATCGATCGTTTCCTTGTACAGCTGATTGTTGAGTAGCAGGGTAGCCGACAACAATTTGGCGGACCTGCTAAGTGCCAGTTGTTCCTGATAAGGGTAGAGACCGTTGCTGCCAGGCTTTTGTTTGTAAATACGTATATCCGTTACTGTTAGCGGAAGTATTTTCCGGGAAATTTTATCTGTGACCGTTTTGAAGACGGTCTGAATAGATGCGGGCGGTATGAGGCCATATTCATTTTGCGGGATACAGTCGTATGGTTTTATATCTGTGGCTGTATAGAGTGGTACGGCATTGTTGCAGCCGCTGAGTATGTCATCGGAAGAAAGCAGGGTGAAGGGTTTATACCGTGTAATGATTTGTTTTTTTTGTGTGCTGTCAATGAAACCTGTTTGTTGCAGGCTGTCGAGGTGGTGCAACTGTTGCTCACGGAGATAGGGATATTTATCAAGATAAGTGATATACTTTCCCAATTCCTGCAGGAAGGAACTATGATGGGTGGTGGCAAAAATATTTTTGCCGTTGTTATAGTATTGTTGAATAACGTGGTCGCTGGCAGGGAGGAAGCCGGCCTGCTGGAAAATGGCGACCCAATTGAGATAGGGGGCGAAAGTCTTTACTCTTTCCTGTTGTGCTTCGGGTGTATCTGTCTGATCGTTGACTGAAAATTCCACAGCGGTGTCTTTAAACAGTGGTGTCATTGCTGGTCCAAACCAGCTACCTATGCGACTTACTAATGTGGCCAGGGTATTATTATAGCTCAGATCGTTTGTATAGTTGAAGCGATAAAAGTCGGCAGCGAAGAGCAGAAAGTTGTACAGATCGCAGCGGGAAGGAAACTGCTGTTGCAGGAATTGTTCTTCAGCAAACTGTTCGGTGTGGCCAGACCAGGGGTAGTGGTCAATATGGGCGAGGGAGTCCAGGAGGGCAGGCGGGATGCGGGTTTGGCCGGGTATCCTGTCGATGAGGCCTGCATCTGCTACAAAGATGGATTGTGTAATCCCTTGCAGGGCAACGGTATCCAGGCCTTCGTATAATTTCAGGGGTTGTCCTCCGGCAAACCGTATCAGTTCATCCCGGCCGGTAGCGGTGAGCACCTGTTGGTCTGTCAGTGAACGGGCCATTTCTGTGACGGTAGTGAGGGGAAGTTGCTGAGCATGGGTGGTAAAGCGGCTAACCAATAACAATGTCAATAAAAGATATTTCATGCGGTCTATGGTAAAGTTTGACCGAAGATAATAGTTGTTGCCCACAAACAGGAGGCATTTTATATAGGTAATTACTTGAAGATGATTTTGTTGGAGGAGATGAAAAATGCTGTTGGATTGGGAGAAACGGGATTTTTTTATTTTTTTTCGGAAAAGCTGTAACGAAAGTTCAGGGTGCGCTACTAATGATGTAAATGATTTGAAATATGAATAACATCATGATCATCATCCGGGGGCACACGTAAAGGATTGTACCGGTTCTGGCCGGAAAAAATACCAGTAGTCTTGTATACCTATTTTGTACTAAAAGCTATCCGACTTGGAAAATAAGGAACAGGAATTTCTTGCACACATCGAAAAAAACAAAGGCATTATTCACAAGATCTGTAAAATGTATATGGATACTGTTGATGATCAACAGGACCTGTTTCAGGAAATTGTTTATCAGCTGTGGAAGTCCTACGCATCTTTTCAGCATCAGAGCAGCTTTTCTACCTGGATGTATCGCGTGGCCCTGAATACGGCCATTGTTTTTCTGAAGAAAGAGAAGCGGCAACCGCAGACCTCGGATACGATGCCGGAATATCTGGCGGTAGAAGAACAACAATGGACGGTCAGGGAGCAACAGCTGCATCACTTTTACAGGGCAGTCCGGAAGTTGGAAAAGCTGGAAAAGGCGCTGGTGTTCTATCATCTGGAGAACTACTCACATAAAGAGATTGGGGAAAACCTGGGCATATCGGAAGTGAATGCCAGAGTGAAACTTAATCGGGCTAAAACAAAATTAAAAGAACTGATAAAACAACAAGGTTATGAATTTTGATGATATACAATCCGTATGGAATAATGATGACGACAACCGTCATATTGTAGTGCCCGGCAATCTTACAAAGATAAAAGCGGTGGGGCAGCCGGTGGATAAGATCAGGAAGACGATGCAGCAGGAAGGTATTGTTCAGTTGTTATCTATCATCCTGATGGCTTTTGCACCAAAGTATTTTGGAATGGACAGGACTACACAGTCGGCTTATTATTGTCTGTATGGTGTGATGGTGGCCATCAGCGGATATTACTTCAGTAAATTTTTTCTGTTCTACAAACGTTTAAACTCCAATATGCTGACTACCAAAGACCATTTGTACGAGGTATATTATGATATCAAACTGAATATAGAGATGTATAGATCTTGTACTTATAGTATACTGATGCTGGCGCTTGGTTTTGTGACGGTATATGGATTGGTGGATGCTAAGCTGGCCAGATTCTTTGCAGACAGGCATATTGAGGATATAACCATCATTACTGTGGTCCTTACATTCGTGACGCTTACACTGTTGGTGGCCCTGGCTACAGAGTGGTGGATAAAATTATATTACGGCAAGTATCTGAGGGAAATAAAAGCAATCCTTGATCAGTTGCGGGAAGAGGTATAAAAAGATAGATTTTCGGATGTATTTTCCCGTTAACCAATGCTTAACGGGAAAATACGTATAAGTACCTGTAATGCTTTGCTGTGGCTTGTTTTAGAGTTTTGAAAACGAGTATGCCATAAAGTTGTTAAAAGAATTTTAAAATGATGATGACGGTCATCTTTACGAAAAGATTTTAACTCTAATATTGTGTCATAAACCCCTGACTAAAAAAATGCGCATTTCAATTTCAGGATGCTGTTTTCTCAAAACTCTTTAAACCCAAAAAAAATGAAAAAGCTTATTTTATCTGCAGCTTTTGCTCTTGCTGCCTTTGCAGGTTACGCCCAAACAGGTGCCGCTCCTACTACTGATAACCGTCCTGGCGGTCCCGGATGCTGTAATTTTGACCCCGCTTGTGATCACGCTGTGGTTCTTGTTAGCCTTTGTCTGGAAAACATTATTGAAATCTGCCCTCCACTGGATATCTTAACTGCTAAGTTCGATTCCAAGGACGATTATAACGATGGTCAGGAACTGGAAGACTTCTTCGGTCACCATACCAGCACTTTCTCTGTAAGCTCCAACAGGAACTTCAACGTAACTATCAAATCTGCTTCACCCAACTTCCTGTATGTTGGTCCTGGCGGTGGCAATACAACAATGCCTTGCGGTACACTGTCTTACAACCTGGCCAGCAATGGCACTGGTGGTACCAATGCAACTCCTATGACATGGAATCCGCTGACTGTAGCGGCTGCTCCATTGATCAACAATGGTGTTCATGGTTTAAACAAACCTTTTGGTCTGAAATTTAAAGCAGATCCAGGATGGGACTTTGCTGCTGGTTCTTACAACCTCGGCGTAATTCTGACTGCAACACAATTATAATACCTAAGATTGGACGCTTAAGTAAGCCTTTTCCCCCGGAAGAGGCTTACTTACCCCAAAAAAACTGATGCTGGATATTTCGTTGGATATTTTGTTGGATGTTTATTGGATGTATGTTTTCTATCAGATGTATGTTATCTATAAATGTAAGATGTTACCTCAAATAAATTGGATGTTACCTCATTAAGTTGGATGTTATCTCAAATAAGTTGGATGTTACCTCACTAAGTTGGATGTTTTTGCACTAGATCTAATGTTGGATGTTCAAATAACCCCCCTGTCAGCCCGATGAAATTATCGTTACCTATATTGTATGTGTTATGGCTGCTTAGCTGTAATATCTATAGCCCGGTTGTATTCGGGCAGGGAGCTACCGGCTTTGTAGTGACGGTGAAGGATTCGCTGGCTGCTAATAAAGCTAATCGCTTCTTATATAATAACATTAAGATTATCAATAAGGATAACCGGGCACAATCATTTAATTTATCGGTGACGGTCCCGGATGGCTGGCGGCTGATGGCCCCTGCAAAGGTGATGAGCAAAGTGCTGGAAGCCGGTCAGTCAGAGATGATACCGGTTGTGCTGATGCGATTGCAGAATGCACCGGCGTCCTGGGAGGCGGTGAAGGTGCAGCTTGATGCAAAAGCTTATAAGTTTTATATAAAAGCGGAACCCATCTGCGAGTTTTATGTTACCCCTATTACTAATGTCGTTACGTTGAAAGGTCAGGAGAAAGATTTTAAAATAACGCTCCGGGTAAGGAACACTGGTACCATACCCGGAACGTATCTGACCAATGTGAGAAATAATAATCTTGAGATCAATAGTTCTAAAGCTATCCGGCTAACTCCCGGTGCAGATACGATATGTACCTTTTCCTACAGTCTGAAGGACAAGGCCCTGGGCAAGCTGATGACCGAAAAACTGAACGTCAATGTTACAGACACTTCAGGTGTTAGTTATATGAACTACGTTAAGCTGGAAAGGGCACAGCATGAACGAAAGGAAAAGGAATCCCCGTACCCGATATTTCCGCTCTGGTTTGAAACAGGCGTTATGATATGGGGAAAGCAGGTTAGTTACTATGGTGGTATGCACGGTGAGATCCCCATTGGTGACAACAAGCTTTCCTTTTTTTACCGGACTAAACAATACGGCCTCGGTAATACCCTGGAAAAAAATGTGTTTGGCTTCGGTTATCAATCCAGGCACTGGGATGTTTATCTGGGCCATATGAGCGATATCAAATACTTTTTTACTTACGGAAGTGGAGGAAAGCTTACCTACAGATCCAAACCCGGTACGGAATTTACTTTAAGTGCTACCAAACACAGTGATTTCCTGACTTACTACATGAATGATAATATCACAGGTACGGCAAAATATTCCATCAAAAAAGTAAATATCCTACAGGGAGTGTCTGCAGACTTTGATCATGGCCTGCATCGTACTGCTTATCTTTTTAACAATGAAATACAGTTATTCAATACAGAGAAGGTGACGCTGGGTGTGAATGCAGGTGTGGGAATAGATCATTATCTGCGCAAGGTGGTCGGTTTTCCGGACAAGCCAGGAGCCGCGCTGGGATATAATTTCGCCTTTAGAAGTAAAAGGATTAATTTCTCCAGCATGGTGCAATATTATGGTGATTATTTCCCGGGACTTAACAAAGGGCTGATGTTCCATTCCCATGATGTAAGCTGGAAGTTTAAAACGAATGCACTGGGTATTTTTTATCAGTACAACCGGTCTGGTGTAAATACGCTTCGGGACACAATCTATAATTCGGATGCATTTAAATTTAATTTCACCAAGTATGGGCTGAAATACAGTAATTCTTCAACGAACAGGTCTTTGTCGCTAAGCACTGGTATGTTGGAACAGAGCGTTTCGGTTGCAACTACGATGCCCAAATATATATTCGGGGAGATGTCTTTTGGACAACGGGCCGGCAAGAAATTCAACTTCATCCTGAATTCGATCAGCGGTTATAATAGCTCTTACGGAACCAATAAAAAGGTAGTATTGTTGACCAATACAAATCTCTCTGCAAGCTATAAGTTTTTTGGTGTGAAGGGGAATTATATGCAGCAGCCGATTTTTGACAATACCAATGAGAAAAATTTTCTGCGATATGTTCAAACAGTGCTGGCAGGGCCGTATCTGATGTTTAATGTGTTTAAAAGAGTAAGGACAAATGTTTATTACAATTTCTCCAAATCGCTTTACGATAAAACCATATACCATCAGATAGGCGGTAATATTAGCTACAGTGGCGGCAAGAACGGACTGGATGTAAATGCCTCTGCCATGGTGCCGCTGGAAACAGGAAGTTTGACGCCTAATGGCCTTAGTGAGAAGTATATCAATGTCTCAATTATTAAGAAGTTTAATGTCCCATTAATTTTCAAGAAAAAGTATTATACCTTAAACCTTTTACCTTTTTTTGATGTTAATGCTAATGGAATCAAGGATGCAGGAGAACAGCTTATCCCTAATCTGCAGATCAGTATTAACAGCATTCCCTTTATCTCAGATGAAAGAGGCTCTATTTCCTATAGAAATGTAACTCCTGGTAATTATAAATTGGATTTTGGAGGAGCAAACAACGTAAAAGGCGTCATCCCTGCATCAGGTATAATCCAGAATATTCCGGTCAACAAAGATGTCACTGTTTTCGTGCCCTTTAAAAGGAGCCGAGTGATTACAGGGAGTATCGTGATCAACTCTGACTCTTTAGCCAAAAGCAGTTTTCCCCGCAGCAACATCAAAGTAATCGCAACAGACAGTACAGGTATGCTGTATAGCACCCTGACAGATGATATGGGTAGTTATTTTCTCAATGTGCCCGCCGGCAAATATGCGGTTTCGCTTAACCCGGAGGCTTTCAATGAAAAAATAAAACCCAGAATACTATCCTATACAGTAGATGTAGGCGTACAACTGGAAGCAAAGGCAGACTTCGAAATTGTAGATAGAAGCAGAATGGTGAGGTTCTTTCGCAAAACGGAAAAGTAAATGTATCCCCAAAATATTAAACCCCATTGTTATGAAAAATAAGAGATTTATTTGTTTGAGTATGCACCCCAAATCGTGATAGCTCTATTCTTATGATAACCCCGAAAGATTTTTTCTCTTTCAAGAAAATTTAGCCATATCTCCAATGCTTAGTCGTTTGTCGAAACGAGCCTTGTATGTATGTATTGTCATGTCCTAATTAATTCAGTAAAGATGAAAAAGGTAATGATCATTGAAGAGGAAGCTGATTGTAAACATTCATTAACCCCGATTATGCATTCTTTTAACCCCGTTACCACTGTAGACGAGCTGCTGAAAGCGCAGGTCGATGACGGAAACGTAACAAGCGTTAAAAAGAAACGTATCATCTATTCGGAAGGGAAAACTGCAGCGTCCATTTTTTATATCCTGAAAGGGAAAGTAAAAACCAGTAAATGGAATGAAGAAGGCAAAGAGCTGATCACCGGCCTGTATCATGAAGGCGATTTTATCGGATTCAACGCGCTGCTGGATAGCGGCAGATACCGCGAAACAGCTGAAGTGATAGAAGATGCGGAACTCATCATTATCTCCCGGACTGATCTTGAATATCATTTTGAATATAATAGTAGCTTTCTTCGCAAGTTTCTGGATATACTGGCAGCAAACATCGCCGAAAAACAGGAGCAGATGCTCAGAATGGCTTACAGTCCGCTCCGTAAAAAGGTAGCTGAAGCCCTGCTGATCACATACAAAAAGTATAATCCTTCCAACAAGGGCGAGTTCAGTATGAACATCAGCCGCTGTAATCTGGCAGCCCTCGCCGGTGTAGCCAAAGAGTCGCTGATACGAACCCTCGGTGATCTCCGTGATGAGAATGTCGTTCAAATAAAAGATGGAAAAATTATTGTAACGGATATAAGAAAGCTGGAACATCTGATCTATTGTTCCGATGGGAGATCGAATATTTAGTTAATCCTTCAATCCCATATTATTATGAAACAGTTGATTCTATTATTCCTGTTGTTCAACTTTTTGCTTGCCAGGGCGCAAGATTCTACCGGGAAAAAGAGCGCAATACCGCGGCTCCCTGTTGATACCAGTAAAACAGGGGTGCCTGCCGGGATGCCTTCAGCCCTCGCCGGTAAAGCCCCCGCCGATACGAGCAAAAGAATAGGTTTGGTAATTAAACCATCCACCATTGATTTTAAACTGAACAATGGGCAAACGGGTACCGCCCATGTTTATATAGTAAACCATCTTCCCAAGAAGAAACAGTTTACGATCTATCTCAGCGACTGGGTCAGGGATTCCACCGGAGCGCATACGTACACGCCGCCTGGATCCATTGAACGCTCCTGCGCCCGCTGGGTTAAACTGACTAAAACGTTTATAGAAGTAGAACCCGGACAGACATACGATTATGATATTAAGATACAGGTCCCCGATTCGACCGCTTCTATCAAGGAAATGAAATGGACAATGCTCTTCTTCGAAACAACAGAAGAACAGGTGGTAGAAGGGGCAAATGGACTGAAAACAAACATAAATAACAAAGTAAGGGTTGGTATCCATCTTTACCAGACGCCGCCATCCCTGACCTTTAAAGATGTGAAAATACTGGCCTTCGATAATAAATCCGATAGTGACAAAAAGAAATGTCAGATCGTATGCCAGAACACAGGAACTACACAACTGGAATGTACCAGTTATATAGAACTGTCCAATGTCGCCACTGGCGATAAAACAACAGTCAACGTACCGCAGTTCCCCTTGTTTCCGGAACAAAGACGTATCGTTGAGTTTGAAATACCAAAGAACTTACCTAAAGGAAAATACTCACTCGTAGGAGTGATCGACGCAGGAACAGACGTACCTATGGAAGCTGCACAGGAAATGATAGATATCTGAACTGTATCCACTTAGAATCTGATCCGGCACTATTCTTAGTGCCGGAAATTTTTTTTGAGAAAGTTGTAACGAAAGATTATCTGCACCTACTAATGATGTAAATAAACTTTTAAACGATGAACAATCTGCTCAAAAAAATCACCCTGGCAACAGCCGCTATATTCACTTTCACTGCCTCTTATGCTGCCATCGCTTCCGAACCCACGGAAAAAACAGTACTGTGGGAAATCTCCGGCAACGGACTCAACAAACCTTCCTATCTGTTTGGTACCTTTCATATGCTCTGCAAGGATGATTTTATCATCAGGGAAAAAGTAAAAAAAGCATTCGATAAAACAACCCAACTGGTTATCGAATCCAACGTCTTTGATCCGGCAGAACTCAAAGTGGCACAAGAGGGCTTTACTTCCGATGTGGCACAAAGTGCAAGACTGACCAAAGAACAATACGCTCTGGTAGATTCTGTTGTCCGCAGGAAACTCAATTTTTCCCTCAAACAGCTGGATCATTTCCGCCTGAGTGGTATCCTTTCCTTTTTAGCCCAACAAGGATTTGAATGTGCCAACCCGCAAAGCTTTGAAGCTACCCTGTATAAAGAAGCACAAGAAAAGAAAATGGGATTTGCCGTACTGGAAACCATGAAAGAGCAGGTAGACTATGCAAATAAAGGTTTTAGTGACACTTATTTCTTTAAATACCTGAATACACTCGATAGTCTGAAAGCCAATACCGCCCGGATGGCCAGCGATTACAACCGGGAAGATCTTCAGGCCATCTTCGCACAGATGGATGATCCCGAAATGATACACTGGGTGCTCACCACCCGAAACATCAACTGGGCCAACAAAATGCCAGACATGATGAAAGAGAAAAGTTGCTTCTTCGCAGTAGGCGCCGGCCACCTGGGTGGCGAATCCGGCATGATCAACCTGCTGAGAGCAAAAGGATATAAAGTAAAACCAATCATGAAATAGCGCTTTCATGCGCTGCAAACGCCGGAACACTGTTCCGGTTTTTGCTATTAACGGTAACGTATAAACGTAAAATTAACATCGGCAGTTTTTTATGAACGGTTATTAAAATAGCGGATGACACCGTATTTTGTTTGCCATTTGATTGTACTGTATGCATAAATTTATCTTGTGTTTGCTGGTGAGCCTTCCCACGTATGTAGCTGCCCAAAAAAAAGACTCCACCATTAAAGAATTGAAAGAGATCGCTGTTGTTTCCAAAAAGAAGACAGTGGAATTTAAGGATGGGAAAGTCGTGTATAATGTCAGTAGTAGTGTGAATGCCGCCGGGAGTAATGCCCTGGAACTGCTGAAACGCTCTCCGGGCGTAATGGTAGACCCTACCAATGGTATCTCCTTAAATGGTAAGTCCGGCGTGACAGTGTATATCGACGGCAAACCCAGTTATATGCAGGGTGATGCACTCGCTGCATTATTGAAATCATTACAGTCGGCCAATATACATAGTATAGAACTGCTGCCTAATCCGTCAAGTAAATACGATGCCGCCGGCAGCGGTGGTATCATCAACATACGCCTGAAAAAAAATACAGCCACCGGCTTTAACGGCGATATCGCTGCCGGTATGCATTTCGGGGAAACACCCAAAACAGAAGCAGCTCTTAATCTCAACTACCGCACCGGTAAATTTAATCTCTATGGTAACTACAACCATTATTTCGGTTATCATAACATGGAATACGACTTTTACCGTATTCAGGAAGGAGAAATCACTGATAACCGCACCCGCGATGTAGATATGCGCAATCCGGTGAACTTTAAGGCAGGTATTGATTATAACATCAGCAGCCGTCACACCATAGGGCTGATGATGAATGCCAACCTGTATTTCGGGCCAGGCATGACAAACACCACCACCTATCTGCATGATGCTGCCACAGAAAAACTGCAGTCCATGCTAAAGGCTACTAACGACTATTATTCCCAGAAACAAAACTGGAAAAACTACAATTTCAACTACCAGTATAAAGATACCTCCGGCCGCCTGTTCACTACAGACCTCGATTACGGCTACTATCGCGCCCGTATCAAAAACATACTGTACAACCACTTTCTTAAAGCAGACAGTGTAACAGAAACGGACAGATATACCCTGCGTACTTTTAACAATAGTGATATCAACATTTACGGTGTTAAAGCTGATTATGAACAACCACTGCATCGTGGAAAGTTGTATGCTGGTGTGAAAGGCAATGCGGTTATCAGTGATAACTGGGTACAGATTTTTGATGTGAAGAATGATGTGGATTATCTGAATGATCTGAAGAGTAATACCTTCCGTTATGAAGAAAGAGTATATGCCGCCTATCTGATGGCCGACCAGCAATGGGGCAAATGGAAAATACAGGCTGGTGTGAGAGCAGAACAAACCACAGCTGATGGCGTATTAAATGCTAAAAGTTTATCTACTGCCAAAGATACCGTGCAACAGGTAAACAACCGTTACCTGGACTTTTTCCCATCCATGCAGCTGTCTTTCCGCCAGTCGGAGGAACATAACTTCACCCTGTTGTACAACCGGAAGATAGACCGGCCTACCTATACAGATCTGAATCCTTTCAGTTATCAGCTTGATGAATTATCGTCCTGGCAGGGTAATGCTTTCCTGCGTCCACAGTATTCCAACAGTGTTACGCTGGGATACAATGCCACCGGCATACTGGCAGCTACGTTAACGTATACACACAGACAGGATATGTTTGTACCGGTAACAGACAGCCTGGCTGGTAACAGAATGGTGATGACACCTAAAAATGTGGGTTCCCAGCATCTGCTGTCCCTGAATATTTCTTCCAGTGTGTCTCCTTTGCCCTGGTGGAATATCACAGCCAATGTGAATGTTTTCCACAAACAGAATATCATCAGTTTTGATGAGCTGCGCAAGGCTACTCTGCGTATAAATACTGTACTGTTGAATGTGCAGCAGGTGTTTGATCTTGATAAAAAGACACAGGCGGAAATCAGCGGTAACTACCAGTCTCCGGACATCTACGGTGGTTTTCAACGGAGTAAACACAACTGGCAGGTGAATATCGGGGTACAGCGTAAAATAATGAAAGGCAATGCCACTGTCAGGGTGGGTATCAATGATCTCTTCCAGACTTACCGTTGGTATGGGGTTCGTGATTTTGATGGACTGTACTACCGGAACCGTGGTATGGAAGACTCCCGTCAGTTAAGACTAGGCTTCAGTTATCGTTTTGGTAACATAAAACTGGCAAAATCAAGGGAACGTAGCTCCGGATTGGAAAACGAATCCAGAAGGGTAAAATAATAGCAATAAACAATTAATTTAGCGGTCTAAAATCGAATATACTAATGAAGTATCTGATGTTTGTAGCCGCCCTTTTTGGAGTATTGCGTCTTTCTGCCCAGGAAGAGACCGAATACAGGGATCCCAGCAAAACAAGCCAGTCTTATGGCGACTACAGAGGAAAAAAAACAGTGCCACCATACGGACTGGCAAAAGTAAAAGCACTGATTGACAAGACCCCTTTCGGTGACGATGAGAGCCTCCGGCTCAGCAACAAGGATTATATGGGGCTTTCCCTCCGGGAGAAGTTTACCTACCACCTGATCCATGCGGAGATCTCTGCTCAGAACTGTGATGTGCGTCCGCCTATACAGGATGAAGACAAGAAGATATTCGGCCAGATGGCAGAGGGTTTTAACGAATCTGTCTGGAGCGATCGTCAGTCCAAGTTCCTGATCAGCAATCGGGATTCCGTGATGGCACTGATCAAAGAGTCGGTGAACCGCAGCAAAAGAATGGGCGCCAACTATAAGATGGCGATCACGGAAGTCAATGGATGGGAGATGATTCCTTTTATCATTGATCTCTACAATGCAGACCATAAAGACCGGGACTTGCTGACCCTGTTAATGTTGCTGCTGAAAAACAATGAATACAAGCCTTTCATGACGTCGCTGTCATATCGCAAACTGTATGGTGATGACGGCAACTATCAGTCTTATATTGATTTTAACAAGGCCAATGAAGACCTGATCATGCAAAGGGCCAGAGATTTTTATAGCACCCGCGGCAAATGAAGACGTTCCTGAAATATTGTTTACAACATATTACCCCGGTTCTGCTGATGCTGGCCGGGGTAAATGCTGTTAAGGGCCAGTCTCCTGCCTTTGTGCATGTGCCGGCAGGAGAGTATAAGGTAGGGAAGAAGGATTACCCCATGAATCCTTTGCGGATTGTACATACCGATGGATTTGATATCGCCGCCACAGAACTTACGAATACTGATTTTGAAAAATTCGTACAAGCCACTGGTTATGTCACCGATGCGGAACGCCTGAAAAACGCGCTGGTATTTGAGCCTGGCCTTCGCGAATTCCGCTGGCTGGAAGATAGTACTGCTTACTGGCGTTATCCTAATGGTATCAGCCGGGGTGGGATTACCAGTAAAATGAATCATCCTGTAACCTGTATCAGTTACCGCGACGCCATCGCCTATTGCCAGTGGGCCGGCGTAAGACTGCCCACTCTCGATGAATGGGAGATCGCTTCCCGTGCAGGCGCCAGCACTACCTACTTCTGGGGGGATGATCTGCTGGAGATATCCACTTATGCTAATGTATGGCATGGGCGCGATCATCTTAAGGCCGATAGTAGCGATGGGTTTTTGTATACCGCTCCTGTAGCGAGTTTTAAGCCCAATCCCTGGGGATTGTATGATGTATACGGCAATATCTTCGAATTCTGCGAAGGCCGTGCACCTACCGATGAAAAAAACAGCCGTGTCGTGCATGCCCGCGGCGGCTCCTGGTGGTGTAGTAAAAACTCCTGCAGCTTCTTTAACTCCGTGGATATCGGGCGTGTAAAACGCGGAGCTTCCTTTAGTAATCTGGGGCTTCGGGTAGTGAAAAAGTAAGTCTGGCTATTATGCTATCTGCAAAAAAAAACTTTACATTTTTTGTAAAGTTTTTTGTATTTTAGGTAATGGAAATTATTGAACTTGTTTCAGATAAAAGAAAAAGTGTCATAATAACCAGCATGATGAAAGATGAAGTAAAATCCTTACCTAAAGGCCGATTTTACTTTAATTGGAAGGTATTAGAGGAATCAAGTACGATATATAAGTTACAACTAAGTGGAGAAGAGGATATTCTTGGGCTGGTAGCATTAATCCATTTTCCGGAAGAATCCCGGATTGAGATAAAACTGATCACTTCTTCAAGGGAAAATATTGGGAAAAAGAAAAAGTACGACGGTATTGTTGGTTGTCTGATAGGGTTTGCCTGTCAGTTGAGTTTGGAAAAATATGGTGAATTTGCTTGTGTCTCATTGGTTCCAAAGACAGAAATCAGGCAACACTATATCGAAAAATATGGGATGCTGGATGCCGGTTGGCAGTTGTTTTTGGATGGGGGGAGATTGCTGAACATCGTAAAAAAATATGTACTATGCGTTTGAAAGGGCTTACAAAGAAAAAGTTGGCGGATATTGGAGATAATTATGTGTTGACTGAAAAACTTTCTCCTGGGCAGGAGGCTTTGGCTAGAAAACAACTGGCGGAAGCCCGGAAAAGGACGCAGGCTGAGATGTCGGAGCGGGAAAAACTGATAGCTAATCTCCTTCAGTTGAAATTTCGTTTGGAAGACTATATCAATAACAAGGAATTTGATGAGCAGAAGACATTTGGATATTTTTTAAAAGAATACCTGCAACTGATTCATAAGAAAAGGAATGAGTTTGCTGCTGAAATAGACATTCATGAAACGCTGCTTAGTCAATTAATTAATAACCACAGATCTCCCAGTGATAATATTATGATCAGGTTGGAACTTCACTCCAATAATTCCATTCCGGCAACCTACTGGTATAAGCTTGTTGAAAAACAGAAAGAACATTATATAGGAACCAATAAGGAGCTGAGGAAAGCCGAAAAAAAGTTTGTCCGGAACAGAATTAAGGTCTCTGTTTAAATACCTCCCTTTTTTTATAAACGGTAGCCATCATATGCAGCTTCATTAATACCTTGCTGGTATCAACTGATATGCTTATGAACAAGACTGTAGCAAGTATCCTCGTCCTATTGCTGGGCGGTGTGTTCACCTCCTATGCCCAAACCAAAGCAGATTCGCTGGCTATCCGGCGGGCAGCGCTGGATTACATTGAATCCCAACACAAGCCTGACTCCGCGCAGATGGCGAGATGTCTGCATCCGCGACTGGTGAAACGTACCTTCTGGAAGTATCCCCGACAATCAAGGGAGTATCTGCGTGAATCACATGCAGATGAAATGGTGATGCTGGCGGCTTCCTACAATGTCAAAGGTGATAAGTTTCCGGCCACTCCCCGGAAGGAGGTGGTGTTGCTGGATGTTAGTTCCAACACAGCTTCTGTAAAGTTGTATGCCGATGACTGGATTGATTACATGCACCTGGCAAAACTCAACGACGAGTGGAAGATCGTGAATGTATTATGGCAGTTTAATGATGTCAAAAGACACCAGTAAGGGGTAGAAACGTATTGAAAGGGAGATGCCGGTAAATGGTGTCTCCCTTGTTATTTCGTATAGCCTTATTTGATAGTAATGCCTTCTTTCTTTCTCCGCGCCAGTTCTTTTGAACTCACCTGAGCTGCAAAGAATAATCCCAACATGATCATGGTGAATAAAAATGCTAAAAATGAGGATACTCCTTGATTCGTAAAGGCGTTCCACCACAGGAGAATGTTAAAGGGAACCATCAGGTAACCAACTATCTTACCTATGAGAATAGCCACTTTATGTTCCCAGTCTTTGGCAATTCGGGCGGGCGGCGCAGCAGGTGTAGCCACTGGCTGGCTGTGTGCAGATGGGCTGTAATTGGGATTTTGAATAGTGAACTGAGAGTTACAGTATTGACAGTCGATTGTAGCCTCCCGCTGTGTGGATGGTGCTACCGGAGGTGTAAACGTAGTGGCGCCGCAATTGGGGCACTTCACATGCTGCATGTTGTATCGTTTTTTCGTATAATCTTATTAGATAGATATGTAGCACTGCAATCGGGATATTTTGATATGCTGCATATCAGAGTTGGACTCTATAAAACGAAGATATATTTTTTATATAATATTTTATATCCCTCGCAATGCTGGTGCTGTCGAAGATTTCGTCAAATTTTCATGTTGAAAATTCTCTGTAACTTTTGTTTTATGTTCCCGTTTAATAAACATACTAGTTGCAACTGTATGCATTTATTCATCCCCTAAAAAAAATCAGTACCATGAAATTGCCCAAATCACTGCTCGGTGCTATCCTGGTGGGTATCACGATGCAGACTGCCACGTCCTGCAAAAAGGATAAAGCTCCTACTGTAAAAGAGGAAAAGAAAGAAGCCACGGAAAAGAAAAGCATCCCGAGCAATTGCCCTGGTTGCGGTATGGGTTGATTAATTTCATAGAAGGTGCCGGAAATATTATCAACAGTAGCCTGTAATCTCGACAACGACATACTGGCCGCCTGTCTTCCATTAATGGAAGCATCCAGGGTAGAAGCCATTGAATGGGCATTTGATACTTTATTTAATGTAACAGAAGTGCCTTCCTGGTTTGAAGAGCTGTTGACAGCCTACAGTCAGGAAAACAGACTCATAGGTCATGGTGTGTTCTTTTCTCTTTTCTCCGGAAAATGGTTGCCAGAGCAGGAATCCTGGTTGAAGCACCTGAGAAAGGTGAGCAATGATTTTCACTTTGATCATGTGACAGAACATTTTGGTTTTATGACAGGAAAAGATTTCCATCACGGAGCTCCCCTGAATATACCATATACCACTGCTACCCTGGACATAGGACGCGACCGGCTGAAAAGGATCTGTGAGGCTTGTAGTTGCCCTGTGGGCCTTGAAAACCTGGCCTTCTCCTATTCTCCTGAGGAAGTAAAAAAACACGGCGCCTTCCTGGACCAACTCCTGGAACCGGTCAACGGCTTTATCATCCTGGACCTGCACAATCTCTATTGTCAGGTCCATAATTTTAATCTTTCTTTTGATGATATCAGCATGTTGTATCCACTGCACCGGGTCCGGGAAATCCATATCTCTGGCGGCAGCTGGGAAAACTCTATTGCAACACCTGGCAGAAATATCCGTCGTGATACCCATGATGATGCCGTTCCGGAGGAAGTGTTCGCGTATCTGGAGAAAGCCATAGATCTTTGTCCCCATCTCAAATATGTAGTGATGGAACAGCTGGGAACGGGACTCTACACCGATGCCAGCAAAATCGCGTTCCGCAACGATTTCCTGCGGATGGACGATATCATCAAAAACAAAAACAAAACTATTGCTGTTGCTAATTCCTTTCTGCCAGAGACGCTGATTGTTCCTCCTGAAGTAAAGGAAGATCTCTCTTTGTATCAGCAACAACTGGAACTTTCGAATATTCTTGAAACAGCACTTTCATATGAAACTGCAATGACTGCACTCAGCTCCTCCTCTCTGGCACATTCGGCCTGGCAAATAGAACAGTGGGACCCTGCCATGATTGAAACCGCAGTGAATATTGCACAGAAGTGGAAGAAAAAAACATGATCCGTTTGTTTCACAACTACAGGATAAAAAAATACAGAACTAGATAATTTATTGGTCGATAGGTGCTGAAAGCCTGTCAGTTATTACAGCAAAAGCAGACGCTTTCCTTTAAGGAAAGCGTCTGCTTTTTTATACGAAAAAAGAAAGAAAATGAAAGTTTACACAACGTTAATGTTAAATAAGTGAAACTTTCTGGAATTCGCTCTACTTTGGCGGCCGCATTGCGTACTGTACTAAAATCAACATTAAACAAAAGTTATTATCGCGCGGTAACTAAAGCTTAAATCAACCTTCACAATGAAGAATTTTCTACTATTCTTCGTCATCTTCGTGATGACGGATACCGTACTTTTTGCCCAGCAGAAAAAGATCACGGGAACGGTGAGAGAACGCGCGGACAACACGCCTCTTCCCGGCGTAAACGTGCGTGTAAAAGGTACTTCAAGAGGCACACAAACCAATTCTGAAGGTGCCTATACCATTTATGCAGATGAAAAGGACACCCTGATGTTCTCTTCTATTGGTTTACAACCACACCAGGTGGTAGTGGGTAATCGTGTAGTCGTTAACGTGATAATGGGAAGTGATGTAAAACAACTGGATAATGTAGTTATTACAGCATTGGGTATCAAACGTGATGAAAAGGCTTTGGGATATGCTGCTACTGTTGTTAAAGGTGAAGACCTGACCAATGCCCTGTCTAATAACTGGACAGATGCCTTGTCTGGTAAAGTAGCCGGTTTGAACCTGATCCGCTCCAATGGCGGTCCTACCGGTTCCAACAAAATCATTCTGCGTGGTGAGAACAACCTCACCGGTGAGAATGAAGCCCTGATCGTAGTAGACGGAGTGGTTATCAACCATGGAAGTGGCCGCCGTACATCTATCAGCGGAGAATCTGCCTATGGTACTAACAATGATAATATGCCTGCCGACTATGGTAGTGGACTGAATGATATCAACCCGGAAGATATCGCCTCCATCACAGTGCTGAAAGGGCCAGGTGCAGCGGCTTTGTATGGTCAGCGTGGCGCCAACGGTGCTATCATCATTACCACCAAATCCGGCGCCAGCAAAAAGAAAGGATTGGGTATTGCCGTTAACTCAAACAATGCTTTTGAGCAGGTAAACCGCTGGCCCGATCTGCAATATGAATATGGTCAGGGTCTGGATGGATCCGACTACTATTCCTATGGTACTTCTCCTTCCGGTGCCAGCACCAGTGGTACCAGCTCTTCGTATGGTCCTCGCTTTGATGGTCAGCTGTTTTATCAATATGATCCATTGACACAAGCACAGAGTAAAACCAAAACACCATGGGTACCCTATAAAACACTCAACTCATTTTTTAATGTCGGTGAAACCTATACGAACTCCGTAAGCCTGGATGGTGGAACAGATAAAACCACTGCCCGCTTCTCTTTCACCAATGTTAGCAATAAATGGATCATCCCTAATACCGGCTATAAACGTAATAGCCTGGCCATGTCGGTAAATTCCAAAATCAACGATAAACTGCAGGTATCATCCAAAGTAAACTATACCAACAAATTCAGTGATAACCTTCCCGGTGCCGGTTATGGTAACCAGTCGCTGATGTACTGGTATATTTTCTGGCAACCCAATGCGGATATCAACTGGCTCAGAAACTACTGGGTAAATGGACAAGGCAACAAACAAATCAAATATCCTTTCAGTAGCTATCCTTCCAACCCGTTTGCAGTAGCTTACGAGTATCTGAATAAATCCAACAGGCATAATGTTACCGGTAACTTTACCGCTACCTACAGCTTTACCAAAGAGCTGAGCCTGCAGGTAAGAACTTCTATGGACCTGTCTTATGAAATGCGTTCCCAGCAACGTCCTTACGGTGCTGGCGCCAAATATGCCAAAGGTAGTTTCCGTGCTCAAAACATCTTCTCTATGGAAGCCAGCAGTGACTTCCTTCTGAAATACGCCAAAAAATTCAACAGGGATTTTGACTTCTCTGCAACACTGGGTGGAAGTACGCTGCGCAACAGTTACAACCGCGATGAGAACCGTGCTGACTCACTCACATATCCTGGTGTATACACACTGGCCAATGCTGCTGGTCCTATTGTGACCATGCCATGGAAGTCAAAATATGCGATCAACAGTATCTACGGAATGGTGACCGGCGCCTATAAAAACTACCTGTTTGCCGACCTGACCGCCCGTCAGGACTGGAACAGCGTACTGGCAACACCTACCCGTACCGCCAACACCGGATTCTTTTATCCATCTGCCAACCTGAGCTTTGTGTTGTCAGAAGTAGCGAAACTGCCTGCTGCCATTGATTTTGCCAAACTGCGTTTCTCTGCCTCCGGTGTAGGTAGCGGCGGTACTGTACCTTATACCACCGCTTATTATTATTCCCCTGCAGGAAGCCTGTACAGTGGTGGTCTGACGATGCCTTCCACACTGGCTAATCCGGACCTGAAACCACTGCGTACCATTACCTATGAAGTAGGTACCAACGTAGTATTGCTGAAAAACAGACTGGGCTTCGATGTGGCTTTATATACCGGCCGTACCAAAGACCAGATCCTGAGACGCTTTACTGATCCGGCTTCCGGATACACCAACGCCATCATCAATGGTGGACTGGTTGTTAATAAGGGCCTGGAAGTAGCCATCAATGGTACTCCGCTCACTACCAGAAGTGGTTTTAAATGGACTTCCAACTTCGTTTTCTCTACCAATAAAAATGTTATCAAATCACTGCCCGATAGTTCTATCGTGCTGCAAACCGGCCCTGTGGGCGGTGGACAGATCGTAGCCACTGTAGGTGGCAGCATGGGTGATCTTTATGGAAGAGGTTATCTGCGCGCTCCGGACGGACAGATCGTATATGATCCTAAAACCGGCGTGGCACTGCTCACCACCGATGTGGTATATCTCGGCAATACCATCCCTAAATGGAAGATGGGCTTAACGAATAATTTCTCCTATAAGCAGTTTAGCTTTAATATCCTCTTTGATGCGCAGTTTGGTGCTGTAGCACACTCTCTGACCCATTATAAACTGGCAGAACAGGGTAAAACTACCAACACGCTGCCTGGCCGTTACAGCGGTATCATTGGTAATGGTGTAGTATTAAATGAAGACGGTTCCTACAGAAAAAATGACGTCATCGCTACCAATATCGATGAATACTACCGTTCTCACTATGGTCAGGATAACGGTGAGGGAAGCACTTTCAGCACCGACTTTATCAAATTGAGAGAAGCACGACTGGATTATACACTGAAACCTTCCACCGCTAAAAAAATCGGTCTGCAACGTTTAACCGTGGGCGTATACGGTCGTAACCTGGCTATCTGGTCACCATGGCCCATCTTCGACCCTGAATTTGGTACCCTCAGCGGCACAGACATTATCCAGGGCTTTGAAATCGGGCAGTTCCCATCTACCCGCACCTTCGGTTTTAACCTAATTATTGGCCTCTAAAAAACGGATATGAAGAAGTACATATATATCATAGGATGTGCTGCTGTAATGTTCAGTACTGTGCTCACTTCCTGTAAAAAGAACTTTGAAGAAATCAATACCGACCCTAACAGTACCGAACATGCACTGCCACAGCAGCTGCTGGCGCCGGCACTGGTAAATACGCTTTCTGCCAACCTTAGCAGAAACAGAAACTTTAACAATGAGTTGATGCAGGTGACGGTAGATATCAATGACGCGGAAGGTAAAGTATTCCGTTATGATTACCGTTCCAGCTGGTCAGATTATCTGTATACCGCCTGGTATAGCAGGCTTACCGATTTTAAAGCCCTGTATGCAACGGCAACGGATACACTGACTTATAATCAGTCGTTCCAGGGTATCTCCCTTATCTGTCAGTCATGGGTCTATTCCCTGATCACTGATACATATGGTGATGTGCCTTATTTTAAATCCAATATGGCTAAGGACAGCGCTATTTCCTATCCGCCTTTCGACCGCCAGAAGGATATCTACTTTGATATTTTCAAACAACTGGAAAAAGCCAACGAGCTGCTGAAAGCTAACGTCAGCATCCCCGGCGGCAGTGATCCGGTATATGGCGGCAACGTCGGCAAATGGCGTAAGTTCGGCAACTCTCTTTATCTCCGGTTATTACTGCGTTTGTCTGGCAAAGCAGAAGTAGCAGACACTTGTATTAAGAAGATCAAGGAGATTGTAGATGTGAACACTACCCAATATCCAATCATGGCTAACAACGACGAGTCTGCCATCCTGCGCTGGACTGGTGCAGGGCCGCTGGTATCACCGCTGTTGAACGTACGTGAACAGGACTTCCGTTCACCTGGTGTGGCTAGTTTCTTTATAGATCACCTGGCTGCCTGGAATGATCCGCGCATCGATATTCCTACTTATGGCGCCAATGGTTACAACAGATGGGCCCTTGTTCCCTATAGTGGCATGTTCAAGGGTGTTCCCAGCGGATACGCACCGGGAGAAAATCCTCAGAAGATGAGTTATTTCAACTCCTATGTGTCTACCCTCAGTGCACCTAGTCTCATGAACGATCCGATGACAGGTATGATCCTGAACTATCCGGAAGTATGCTTTATCCTCGCGGAAGCTGCTGCCAAAGGATGGATCAGCGGAGCTGCTGACCAATACTATAACAACGGAGCGATGAACTCCATTACACAATGGGTGCCTAAATTCACTGGCCCTATTACTACCTGGCTGGCTGCTGCTGATATTCAGTGGATCGAATCCGAAACACTGGACCAGAAGATGGAGAAAATACACCTGCAGAAATACTACGCGCTTTTCCTCACCGACATGCAACAGTGGTTTGAATACCGCCGTACCGGCCACCCGGTGCTGCCGAAAGGAAATGGTCTGAAAAACAATGGTATCATGCCGGCAAGGATGACTTATCCGGTGTTTGTACAATCCGCTAACCCCAGCAACTATAAAGCTGCCGTGGCAGCACAGGGTGCGGACCTGATCTCTACCCAGGTATGGTGGCAGAAACCGTAATGCAGGAAAAATTATTGCGCAAAAAAGGTAAATAATGAACAAGATCAATATCAATATATATTTCTCTTTGTTATGCTCCCTGGTGCTTTTATGGGGATGTAAGAAAGAAAGTTATCCCGGTGGGGAGATCAGTCAATATATCGGTATTCTGGATATACGGACTTTATATAAAGGCAGTGATGTGACTTTGACCCGGGAAAACATGGACGGTTCCGGTAAACTGGCCGCTGTAGTGATTTCTGATCATAGCGGTGGTAATATGCCTGCCGGTTTGCTCGTGGTACAGGATTCCCGCCGTCTCTCCAAAATCAGAGGTATCAGTATCGCACTGGGTGCAGATGCTGCAAAGTATGTACCCGGCGACTCCGTGATCATCAATGTGGAAGGTGCTGTGCTGAAAAGAGTGAATGGTGTTCTGCAACTGAGCGGTATCAACAATAGCGCTATTACTAAAGTGGCTTCCGGCCTCAAAATACCGCTGAACAGGGTGACCTCCAGTCAGCTACTCGCTTTTCCGGACAACTATGAAAGTACGCTTTCTGTAGTGATCAAAGGTGGGCTGGACCCGCTGCCACCAAGCCCGGTAGCCATCCGTGGCGAAAAGGTGCTGACCGATGGTTTTGGTAACGTTACAGTACACACGGAAAATACCGCCACTTTTGCGGACAATACGGTGCCTTTCCTCGCCAACTATTTCGGTATCGTGTTTAACGCACCTTCCGGCGATACGCTGGCGCCGCAGTTAAGACTGCGTAGCGCGGATGATATCACCGTGTTAAGTTCTGCTGTAACACTCACACCACTGGTAATCTCCGGATTTGTAAACGATCCGATCAGTACAGACGCCAACTATGAATATGTTCAGCTGCTGGCAACACAGGACATCGACTTCTCTGTTACTCCATATTGCCTGGTAACAAACAATAACGCCAACGCCTCTACGCCGACAGGTTTCCCTACCAATGGCTGGGCTACCGGCGGTCTGCGTACCTATAAAATCAACATTACATCCGGAAAAGTTGCTAAGGGCAAGTTCTGTTATGTAGGAGGTACCACCAAAATGATCATGGGAGATAAAACTACCGTACTGAGCGATGCTAACTGGGTAAGAATGACCGATTATTCCAAAGTGGATGGTGATGACTTTGGCACCAAAACCGGCAACCTGCTGGCCAACAGTGGCAACGCCTTTGGTATCGCCGTATTTGAGGGCACTAAAGTTACAGCCGCTACCGTACCGGTAGATGCTATTTTCATCAGCGGCGGTGGTAGTATCTATTCAGCAGGTCCGCCTGCCGTAGGATACCGTATTCCCAACAACGACTTTTATGATATCAAGGACCCTATCACCCTGAAGGACCAGCCTTTCTTTAAAGCAGGTACCAACAGTGTTTTCCTGTCGTATCTTTCAACAGATGGAATTTTTGTTAAGCTGGGTGGTGTTTACAATCCTTCTCTGGGTAGATGGGTAAAAGCCCGCACACAAGTTAATACACCGATTACTAAAACTTCCGTGCTGTCAGAGATAGAAGAAAAAGACGTTACTACGCTGAAATAATATGATCTGATTTGGAATCGGGGCCACTCTTGATAAAAAGGGTGGCCCCGGTTATTTGTGAGGGTTACTTTTATTATATGGCTGATGTTCTTCTGAAATTAAATATTAACGTCCCGACTCAAAATATCGACTATATTTTCATCAAGAGGAATTACTTCCATTGGGTCATGTGTAATTTTGTAAACTCTTTTTTCAATATCTATTCCTATGAAGTCTCCATCTTCCAAATCCTTGATGTGGAAAAATTCTTTGCCCCCTATAAAAACAACATAAACTTCAGATGGATTCATTCTGGCTTTCTCTTGCTCAGTCAAGATGTTTATAATTCGTTCAAAATCAGATTCTCCAAGAATTTCCTTTTTAAAATCTGCAATATCAATTTTATTGGTAACAATCTTGTGTTTCTCTCCTTCACCTAAAGAATATCCACTAATCATACCAGCTGAAACGTAAATTTCATATGGTACAAAACTTAATGTTTTATCATCAAATACTTTTATATTAGTGAGTTTATAGTCATTTTCATTTTCATTTTCATATTTTTTCAAAACGCCTGAATTAAATGTAAAAGCAACAAACCCAGGGATATCACTTACATTAACAAGCACACCTCTAAATAAACCATCATTAATTTGATCTATTAATGCTGAATATTCTTTGGGAAGTGCCATTAGCGTGTTACGAAGTAATTCTGTTTCCCAAAGTTCGATTTTTGTTCTTTTGAATAATCCGAACATCTTTTGTTTAATCTAAAATTTTGTAAACCAATTATACCTTCTGAACCAACCTACATCTGACTTAAATCCAGCTCTTAAAAAATTGTATCGATATGAATCTATAAGCGCATGTTGGACTGTATTCACCTTCCAAACATTTAGTCTGTTATTAACTAGCCAGTTAGGTATATTATATGCCCTTTGCGCCCTTTGCGTTATAAAAACATGGTGAAATTCAGTACTGACTCTTTGAACTCCAGTCGATGTAGGGATTCTGGCGAGTGTTTCTGTTCCACCTCTTGCTGCCTTGTATTGAGCAAAGGTTCTACCGCCTTGTAGCAAACTACTACCCGATTCGGCGACCTCCCCTAATACCCTTGCTCCATTTTCAATTAAGGTCCCACCTTTGCTGACTATTACACTCTCCCCGACTTTTTCAGCACCATAACCTAAATCATGTCCTATTTGATCCTTTGTCTTATTAGGAATATCTGCTACATAATTTACAGCTTGGTCTATCATGTGAGTTCTGGCATTGACAGACCCCTCATCTACATTAAAAGGTGAAAATGCTGCAATTCCATCTAAGGTGTTACCCCAACCGTCTAATGTACCTAAACTTTTCACCCATTGTTTGGTAGATCTTCCTCCTTCTTTAATTCCCTCCCAGATATTTCTCCAGAAACCGGCACCAGGCATTGTCGTATCGCCTAAAAAATCGCTATATCTAATCGGGTTGTTCTCCATAGCTGTATACGGAGATATTGCATCATTCTCTTTCGGATCAACCTGCCACCATCTTCCTATCTGAGGATCCAGATTTCTGTAAAAAGCATCATACTGATTAAGGTCTAAATCGGTTGTATGCTCTATACCATTAAACTCTCTCCGGTTCTTAGAATAATTCGTCCCCTTCAATGCGTTCGAACTAATTCCCGCCATCGTCAGCCCAAACGGATAATAATGTGTCTCTTCCAGTAATGGACCACTGATCTGGCTTACCATTAAATTATCAAAGAACAATACTTCCTGGGTTTCATTGCTCGTATATACGTACAGGTAGCCATTACGTTGAATGGGGATTTTGTCTGTAGATAAGGTCTGAAGCTGATCCGGAGCTGCTTTGACTTGTCGAACACCACTGTTGCCTTCCACTAATTTAAATTGTTCATCAAACACCACAAAATTTAAATAGGCACGAGGCCGGGAGGCTTGTGTTTTATCGGTGTTGTTATCTTTTAACTGTTGGTAATGGTTGTTATAGAAGTCTTTGTCAAAAGGGGTGAACGGGCGCTCTGTAGCAGCACTGTGTGGACCGGCCATCTGATCGCCGGGAGTAAAGGTATGGATAAGGTCAGCCAGCATAGCTTCTGCCGGCATATAAGCTGAAGATTTTTTGTCTTGGCCTGGGGATTTATAAAACGCTTTTACGCCTAATTGGATGGTATCACCTGCCATCACGTGGAGTACCAGGGAAGGGCCTATCTTCCGGCCGCCATCTGCAGCAGTGAGTTTAGCGACGGAAGCATTGGCTCCGGCGCTTTCATCTGTTGGATAGCCCGAAGGTTTGTTCACACGGGTGTTGTCGATGTTGCTGAATAATATATTCTCTTTTGCGGCGGCTCCTGTTTCCATGGTGGCGGTATACATAGAAAAGTCTGTCTGCTCCGTCAGTACAGTACGTATATTGCCCAGGTGGTCTTTAAGAAAGTAATCATAACGGAATGCAATGGGATTCCCTGCTGTCACTAAGGCTCGAATACGACCTTCTTCATGGGCAAGGAACTGTAGGGTATCATTTTGATAAACTATGCCGGCTATATAATCAGTAGTCGTGGTTTTAGAGACACCGCTACTGATATCTGTTACCTCTTTTCTCAGTTTGTTCCCTGATGCATCGTACAGGTAACGGATGGTACCCTTGTCGGGGATGGTGACGGTTTGAGGGAGATTTAAATGATTATAGGTAATTCCGGTGATGTGTTTATTGTTATCTGTGGTCAGATTACCATTCTGATCATAGCTGTAATCGGCGCTTTCATCGTTGCTGATTTCTTTGAAATCACCCAACTGGCTCTGAGGATTGTTTTTTCGGTCGGTGACGAAAGAGAGCTTATTGCTATTAATCACATAGCCGTATTTCAGGCTGTCAATGGTTTGTATCAGATTGGTGGCCATTCCCCTCTGAGTCATGTACTGGATATTACCATTGGCATCATAGGAAAGATCTTTCACGGAGAAATCAATCTGGTCATTGGTCCAGTTGCCGCTGCCGCTGTTTTGCTGGGTGAAGTCGGCCACCGTAAGTCGACTTACCGGATCATAACTATAACCATAGGAGCGGGCAATGCCATCTCCCCGGCTTTTCCATTTGGCGCCTGCGATGTTGCCATTCAGCTGATTGGTGGTAAATCCCTGATCATAGCTCAACTCTTCACCAAACCAATTGGTCGTACTACCGGCAGTATTGACATAATCCCGGTTGATGCCTTTTAGCCAGCCTTGCTGAGTATAGTCATAGGTAAGTGTTTCCATTTGCGAGGTGCTACTGGTAATGCCCAAACGTTTGGTCAGAAGACGGCTTAACTCATCGTAGGTGTTAACAGCCACCGTTTTGAGAACACTGGTATCATTGAGTCGTTTCTTTACTGAGTCTAGTCTTCCTGCCGCATCATAATGCAGCATGGTTAGCTCTCTGAGCTCGGATATGGTACCGCTGCGCTGGTTATGATGACGGAGATAGCTGCTTAACAGCTTCCCATTGAAATCATATAAATTGGTAGTGATATCCGTTCCCCCGCTCACGTTAGTGCTTAACTGCTGTATGGTCCGGCCTTTATCATCATAATACAGGGTGGTAACGATCCACTGGTCGGTGGTACCCAGTACTTTGACGCGTGTACCAGTCACTACCCCTTTGGTATAGTTACTGGCAATACTGTTGCTTACGGGATAGGGATTGCTGCCGGCTTTTGTATAGGCAGCTTCGCCGGATTGGAAAGTTTGAGCTCCCGGAAAATCATAGTTATCATAGAAGGTGTAGGTAAGTGGTACCAGATCGCCGTTGCTGATACCCGGCAAAGGGTTATTGGCGTTCACACTGACACTAGCTTGACTGGCAGTACCATCTATTTCCAGTGTAGTGGAGGCACCAGGACCAGTATCAAAACCTGCTTCTGCCGTGATACTGTTGGCAGCCACATACCTGGCTCTCCCGTCAAAAGAAGCCACCACAAGGTTTGTAATGGGAGGTACAATATGGGTAAGAGTCTGTGTTCCGCCGGAAGTGCTGTTCATACCGGTCTGCAGGGGAGCTCTGCCGGCGCTTGTATTGTACAGGGCGGTCATCACTGGTCTGTTTACCTCATCATAAAAGGTGGCCAGCCACTGGTTCTGCAGGTTACCATCTCTCGAAAATACCAACCTGTCCCTTATATCATATACCATCTCTGATGAATCTGCGTCCGGCACTTTTTTCATGATCATCCGCTTACGTTCATCGTAACGATAGAAAAAACATAAGTCTTTCACAGAAGCCGGTGCCCAGGTGCTACCCATCAGCTCTACAGCCTTAGGCGGAATCGCGCAGCGCAGATTTTCATTATCATCATACACATAATAAGTACATAACCATCCGCTAGGGCCATCAGTAGCAACTGCCGACAGGGCCACCCGCTTCAGGATCATATGACCAGCCTTGTCTGTAAAGGTTACTACCCGCTCTCCCTGTTCATTAATCGTTATGTTTTTTAACAAAGCCCCCGGCGTGTAGGCGTTGGAGGTAGCAGGAAACAGATCTCCTGCAGCGATGTGCCAGATACGGACAGCGTCTGCGGTTGTATTTACTGATACCTGCTGTTCAACAGGTTTGTTGCCACCTTCCAGAGCCCAGCTATTACCGGCCGCGTAAGTCTTTAATACCCGGTTAAGCGGCGAAGCTTCATAAGTAGTGCGGTTATAATAGATACATTCTCCGGAGCCGAGAGCATTGGCGTTATTCAAATGAAACTGTGCCTGGGCATTAAATGGATCTGTTTTGAACTTGCCGTCTCCATTGTCCGGAGAAACATAGGGCAGATAACCATATTGTACTCTTCCATAAACATCATAGATAATCGGTGTCACCAGATCTTTTCCGGAAGGACTAATGCCTTTCACGACTGTTTGCAGGGGACGGCCCAGCCCATCAAAATATTGGGTCTGTTGTTTCACCTGGTCAATACTACCGGTATTAACTACTATAGTTGGATTGGAAATCGGCATAGACGGCTCCCATGTACGGATATAATTAATTTTTGCACCTGTATAGGCTGCGGGAACAGTCACCGGTACAGCTGAGGGAATAGCACTGCCTCCGGGCTTATTCTGTGCAGAAAGGAAAACGACATGCAACAGACATGAAAACAGTATCCATAAATGACGCATACAAATTGTTTTAAGAGGTTAACGCTATTGTGTTACAGGCTGTTGATATTGGTAATCCAGCTGTTTCAGGATATTGCTGTCCTGGTCCCGGATAAGTTTCAACCTTCCCTTGCTGTCGTATTCGTAAAAAGTAATCTTTCCGGAAGGGTCTGTGGCGGAGGTCATGCCCAGCTGTGGAACATAGGTATAAGTAGTCACTAACGCAGGGGTGCCGGCAAGGCCAATGCGGATCTTGTTCAATTCTGCACGCATAGCGGCATCGGAGATATTGGTTTGCTGTATGATGACATTATTGACCAATGCGGCTACAGTGGAATAAGTACTGCCTGTTACCTTAGCCACCGGATAACTGTTGTTATATCCCCAGAGGTACACGTCCTTTGTATCACCGGTCTTATATTGCTCAGTAAGATTTCCCTTTTCATCATAAGCTGAAAAATTCGTTTCTATATAATCCTGCGGGGTATTATACTGACGGTAAACACCAGGATGAATTTTATTTCCGTTGAATAAACTGAAACTGAGTTTTCCGCCACTGGTAATTGCTGTGGCTACTGAATCCACGTTTTCCAAAGGCTGCAGATAATTTTTACCCAGTAAGGAGGCCTTCATGTTTTGTTCAGCGGGTGTGAGTCCCCATACAAAATCTGTATTGGCAGTATAAGGATAGTGGTAAGTGTTGCTTTTTATAGTACCATCGCTTTGTCCGGTCTGTACCTGCCTGAGTAACAGCTGGTCTTTATAAAGATCATAGTTATTGGTTGTAACGGTGACAAATGTACCGGCGGGGGTGAACAAGGAATCTATTTTACGATTGAGCACGTAACTGCTTACTGTAGTTTGAAAAAAATTGCAGTCGGCATTATAAGGTATTTCACTCTGATTACGAGGCCATTCCCTGTCTGTATGCCATTGATCCATAAGATCATGGTAATACGACTTAAATCTTATACCGGTTGCACCACCCGGACTTGCTGCGCCATAATCATATGTTGTCCGTTTCACAAGCGTCCCGCTCCGATTATAGAAGCGTTCACTCAACAACAAGCCCCTCGATGAGCTATTGTCAACAGGTGGAACCAGTGGAAAAGCGTCAAAGGATTCATCTGCCAGAAAACTAAAGGTTCTGTCTACCCAACCATTTCCATCTTCAATGGTCCTCACTTCAGGGTATACAACATACGATCCCCCCTGTGCTGCCAGCGGATAGTTACTGGTCGCGTGCAAAGCCAAAAACCTACCACTCATCGATCCCGGATTCTGCGACGAGATAAAATGTAGAGGAGTGCTTAACAAGCCACAGGTGTAAGTTGAGTCGGTAGAATACAGTTGATATCTATATCGTGTTGTATTGGTTTTATTGCTCACCGGATCATAGTCCCTGATTTCTTTCACCCTGACACCACCTACATTCAGATTGTTTTTATTAAAGTATCCATAGGGCGTATCAATAGAATCTGTACGTAAAGTCGATTCTACCCAACTACCGTTAATAGCTGTGAGTGAGCAGGTATTACCATATTTATATACCTCTATCCGGTAATATCCATTTTGTATATCCAGTGTCCAGGGGGATAACCCATAGAGATTATTTATCTCATAACCATACGCATCACCAGGGTAGTTAAGCTTAAATAACTTCATATGAACACTACTGCAATCATATCCGTTAGCATCTAGAAAGAGGTTTAGCAAGGCTCCTCCATCGGTGCTGTTGATGGTAAATTCGTGCACCATACAGGGGGCCGGATCATCAATATAATTAAGGAAGTCTGTCCGGGTGAATTGTTGTGTCAGCGTATAAAGATCATCCTGGTAATGTTCCCAGTTGGTTATCTGCAGCGCAGTGTTTCCTTCATATGAGAACTCCCGGTATCCACCGGTAGGGAAAATAATTTTGGTAAGTATATTGGAAGCCGCATAAGCTGGTACTGCGGAGCGGTCCGCCTGTCCCGAACCATGGTACGTTACACCTTTATACTTGTAAACATAATTGGGAAAATAGACGTAACTATTGTATTGATTATTAAAATACCCCCAATGGTCCACTGCACCAGACATTCTAGCTGGTAAATTGAAGTCCTCATTATATTCAAATTTATACACTGCACTATCTGATCCAATACCGCCAGATTCGGTAAATCCATTCAATTTGAGTCTTCTGACAGAAACATCTTCAGCTGCGCTAAAATATCCCATGTTAAAAGCTACCCGTTTTCTGAGTATCCCGTTTAAATCATACAACTCAATGCTGTTTACTTTAGGTACCCATTTATTTTCATCCATCCGGTTGGTATCTGTGTTCAACAAGATGTAGCCAGTACTCCCATCAATACGGGATAATTGGTATTCGCCAACCCTGGTTTGTACCAGGGCCCTGTCACTGCTTACATTAAAGCCGGAAATGAGATCTAGTGGTGCGACCTCCAAAAAGCCGCCAGAGAAGGTGTTGAATAGGCCTCCGGAAAGTATATAACTATACTTTAATATACTTTCCTCGTTCATATCATATACCTCAGTCAGGTACCAGCTATAAGAAGATGTCCCTTGTTTTGTATTACTCGGGTTACTAACACTTGTGTAAGTATAGTCACTTGTGTTGTAATAACTGGCTGTCTTGTTTTTATTTTTACCAAAGTAGTATTTACGTCCGTTTTCATCTGTAATGATCCAATGCCGGATGCCATTATTCGGGATACCAGCAGTATCATATTCTATTTTGATCCCTGCGTTATCAGAGATAAGAATACTGCCATCTTCCCGGAATAAAAACTTTCCACTCTTACCATTAAAATTGTAATAGAATATGTCCGGTTCCTGGTCTCGTGGAAGGATTGTGGCGTCCCATACATCTGTGAGATTGGCACAATTGAAAGCGGATGGCTTGATATAGCTTAGGCGACCATATAATCTGTCGTCTTCTATACCATTCACAGTTTGTACAATTCTACCCGCTCCATCAGAGAGACTAAAACCCTGGCCTACGCAGCCAGGCGCTTCTTCCACCCGAATGCCTCCTGTGTTGTTATATTCCAGCGATATCGCCGCTCCCAGAGAGCCGCTTTGTAAACTCATTAAAGGAAAGCTAATAGGAACCGTTCCTGTATAGTTGCCAACAGGGCGTTCCAGCACTTTAAAAATGGATGCTGCATTCGGAGAAAGCGGCTTGACCTGGGGGATATTATTCTGAAATTGTGCTGTGGTATTGAAAAACAGCATACATAGGAACATGCTGAGTACAGGGAATTTACAAAACATAACAACAATGATGTATAGGTCAGAAAATTTCGGGGATACAGGTTCGTCAACAGTTCGATTCCAAAGGTCTATGGTCTATTTGCCTACCAGAGCGCTATTTTTTTCTTTCAGGGTATTGATTTGTTTTTGCATATCAATTATGTACAGTGTCAATTCTTCTACCTTTTGTAACAATTGTTTATTAATGGCGCCAATATCCACCCCCTCTTTTTTAACTTCCTGTTCGGTCGGAATATTAGGCAGGTGTCCATTCTTCTTAATGAAGGTTTCCACATATTGTAAAGAAGGTAGATTATAATCGGTACTAAATACATAATCAGGCCATTCTGTAGCAGTAACCTTCACCCTTTGTGCGGTGATAGTTCCTGCTACCGCTAATTTCGACTGCGGGTTGAGCGTACCAATACCAACATTCCCATTGTTAGCGTTGATGATCGTATTGTTTCCTTGATTGTTAATTTGTACGGGTTTGTTTGCAAAGCTCTGTATATAGGCAAAGTTACTATCTGCTCCTAATCCCAACCTCATTCCAGCTTGTAAAACACGCAGCGCATAAGTAGTAGAAGTATTGAGATCAATCATGCTCCCATTTTGAATTTCCGCATTTCCATTAACAAGAAGTGCGTGTATACCATCATCAACAGGATTATTAATAAGCGTTCTACCACCTGTAGTTACTACTCCTCCAAGGTTATTTAAAAAGAGTGGTAAAGGTCGATTCAGGGTTCTGTCATATGCTCTTACCACACCACCTGTATCTGACTTGTATAATAGCTCGAGTCCACTTCCACTCAATGGCATCTTGTTTTGCCCGCTTATAATCAGGTAGTTATTCGTGACATTTCCACTATCTGTTACACTTTTCAAAGTTTCCTGTGCATTTACAGACATGGATAAATAAGTAAGGCAAATAAGTAGGAGTTTCCTTTTCATAGATTTTATAGATTAAGTATCAACTTACCCGGAGTATGGTTGTTTGGGATGAGCGAATTGTATGGGATTAAAATGCCAGAATGGTGGCGCGCTAGGGCCTGGGGTATCCAGCTTATTTATACTTACTAATAGGCCGTTGGACCATAAAAATAAGCACGTTTATCGAAGGTAATTAGCAGTACTGTTGTTGGATCGCAGCAATATTGGGAAAGTAAAATATGTTGCAGAAATAGGGTTGAGATGAGAGGATTGTTTAAATATGGAGCCCCATCATTAATAAATCTAGGACTTAAGTCCTGGATTTATTAATGATCCTTCATACGCTAATATCCGGGATTCTGATTGATATTTGGATTGGCGCTTGTTTCTGCTTCCGGAATCGGTTGTAATCTCCTGAAATCTGTTGTTTTCACTGTCGGATAACTGGTATATCCTTTTACGCCCATATTCTGCCGGGTTATTTCTGCGTTGGTCCTGGTGAGATCAAAGAAACGGAGCCCTTCAAAGGCCAGTTCCTTGCGTCTTTCACGGAGGATGGCATCTGTCAGTGAAGTGCCGGTATAGGTGTAGGCAATGAGTTTGTTGTCTCTGTTTTGTGCTACCTGGTTCAGATACAGCAGGGCAGTGGTTTCGTCACCGAGCCGTGCATAGGATTCGGACAGCGTTAGTAATACTTCGGCGTAACGTAAGAGCTTTATTTCGTCTTTATCGGTTTTGGCGGCATTTTGATATTTGTTGACGAAGTAGGCCTGGTAGCTACCTCTGGTACCGTCGATAATCAGTCCACGGCGTTTATCCGTTGCCGTATATAACGCATAGGTATCATCGGTCACGAGCAGGTCGCCGAGGCCACTGCGGGAATAGATGTAATCCAGGCCTTCCGGACCGTTATTGGCGGCGGCGGAGTTGTTGAGTTCAAAGATGGATTCCAGTTTATCAGTACGGGCTGCTGCGCCGCCCCAGTAGGCATTGAAGCTGGCATCATCGGTGGCAAGGGTGTAGCCGCCGTTTTTAACCACCAGCAGGGCGGCATCGCGTGCATTGGCATAGTCGCCTTTGTAAAGGTAAGCTCTTGCCTGCATCGCTTTTACGGCATACTTCGCAATGAAGTTGGAGTTGGTGGCATGGATAGAAGGTGTTACATCCGGCATGATCTTGTAGGCACTGTCGAGGTCACTGATGATCTGGTCGTATACCTGTGCTACGCTATTACGTGCCGGCGTGATAAAGGCTCCTCCTATATCGGTGGAGAGTGTGATCAGCGGAACACCATCGGCAGCAGGTTTTACGGTGTAAGGTGTAGCAAACCAGTTGACCAGATTCAGATAACACAGGGCTCTGATGGCATAGGCTTCCCCTCTCAACTGGTTTATATTGTTGTTGACATTGAGACGGGAGCCAATGATCCGGTTGGCCTGCAGGATACTGTAGTAGCTCTGTGACCACAGTAGTTTGGCTTCAGGGCTTCCGGCTACAAAAGTATAACTGTACTGGGTAAGTAGCCTGCTGGAATTGGTGCTGCTGAGATACACATTATCTGCCAGCAGATCACCGAATACCACTGCGTTTCGGCCAAACAGGAAGTAGTTGTCCAGATTGCGGTATAAGCCTGCCAGTGCTTCCATCATATCGCCGTCGGTAAGAATCCCTTTTGATACCGAAACGGAAGTAGAAGGCTCTTCATCCAGAAAACTTTTGCCACAGGAAGAGATCAGCAACATGCCGGCAAGCAGCACTGACAGGTATCTGTATTTGAATTTGTTTTTCATCTGATAAAAAAATTTTAGAATCCGACATTAATCCCGAACGTGAAAGTTTTATACTTCAGCATATTCTGGTAGTCAAAGCCTGAGTAGCTGACTTCAGGGTCAAAAGGAAGGCGGTCGTCGAAGGTTTTTGTCCATAGATTGGTACCACGTCCGTATACATACAGTTTGTTGATGCCTAGTCGTTTTGCCAGTGCTATTTTACTGAGATCATAACCTATGCTGAGATTTTGTAAGCGGATATGATCACCGCGATACAGCCGGTAGGTACTGGTGGAATTATCGGTGGTGGTGGAGTATTTGGGAACATCTGTCTGCTGGCCGGGAGTAGTCCAGCGGCGGTCATAGATGAACTGGTACTTGTTGTAGGTGTAATAGGCGCCGGAGGTAAAGTATAGATCAGACGCACCGTATACCCAGTAGCCCAGATTATAGTTGAAGTCTACGCCTACGCTGATGCCTTTGTAGGTGAACACATTGCTGAAGCCACCCACATATTTGGGGATAGACTGACGGTCGAGTACCACGTAGGCCGCTTTCGAAATATCGGTGGTAGTAGTGCCATGACTGCCATCTGTATAATACAGCGGACTTCCAGTCTGTGGATCTACACCGGCAAACTCCTTCAGGTAATAGTTATTGAAGCTGTATCCTTCTTTTAGATAAAACATGTCGTTGCGTTCCGGAGTGCCTTTGGGGAGCCGGGTGATCTCGTTTTTGTTAAGGGCCAGATTAAAATTGCTGTACCAGTTAAAGTCTTTGTATTTCAGTACATCGCCTTTAATGGTAAATTCCCAGCCTTTGTTGAGCATGGCGCCTACGTTCTGGCTTACACTGCCGAAACCGGTGGTGAGTGAGGTATTCACGGCGCGGATAAGTCCATCGATATTATTGCGGTAATAGTCTACGGTTAGTATAAAGCGGTCATTGCTAAAGCCGATATCGGCGCCGGCATCAAATTTTTTGGAGGTCTCCCAACGCAGATCGGTATTACCGATGATGGAGTACTGGCTGCCATTGTAGCCGGCGTAACTGTAGCTGCTGCTGTAGTTGATTTGTGGCATCCAGTCGTAGTTGCCGAGGTTGGCGTTGCCGGTGGTGCCATAGGATGATCTGAGTTTGAGTGAGGAAAGGATATGTTGTTGCTGGAAGAATCCTTCTTCGTGTACATTCCAGGTGCCGCCTACAGAGTAGAAGCTGGCGTTGCGATTATTGCTGGGAAACCGGGAAGAGCCATCTCTGCGGAAGGAGGCGTTGAGTGCATATTTATTCCGGTAGTTAATGCCAGCATTGGAATACAGCGAGGTGAAAGCGTAGTTGCTGTACTGGCCATAGGCGCCTACGGCAGTAGCTGCGTTGCTGAGGGCTGTCAGGTCTTCATGGGCAGATGGAAAACCGTTGCCTACGGCTGCCAGCAGGTATTTTTTGGATTTCTGGGCTTCATAACCAACAGAAGCGGTCACATAAAAATTATCATATCCGGGTATATTGTAACGGTAGTCCAGCTGGTTGCGGGTGAGCCAGTTGAAATAACGGGAGTAATAGTTTTTGCTGGTACCGCCGGCGGAAACGCCATCACCCATGACCGGGTTCAGGAAAATAGTTTCCTCAAGTGTATTGTAGTCCACGCTGAAATAGCTGGTATAGGTAAGCTGGTCCCATATATTCCATTTCAGTTTGGTGTTGCCTAGTACTCTTGTTTCAGAGAGGCGTTTGCTGTCGTTTTTAGCGATCCATAAAGGATTGTATACGCCCGGGAAGTTAGTGTTGCCACTCAGGCTGGTGTTGATAGAGCCGTCGTCGTTATAGGCCAGCTGAAAGGGTCTTAATACGCGGGCGGCATAGGTAGGATTACCGGAGTATTGTGTGCTGTACGGTGTGTTCTGGTCTACGTTAGACACGTTGATACCTGCAGACAGCAGGAAACGTTTATTGATCTGATGGTCGAAGTTGATCAGGCCGGAGATTCTTTTGAAATCGGCGCCGATGGTGGTGGCCTGCTGATCGAAGTATCCGGCGGAGGCAAACAGTTTGGTTTTTTCGGTACCGCTGTTGACACTTACATTGTATTGTTGTTGACGTCCATTGCGGGTTACGAGGTCGTACCAGTTGTTGCTTTTGCCACTGTTTAAACCGTATTTGTCAGCGAGGTCTTTTACCTGGGCATCGGTATAACCGGAATTGGTGAGGCCTTCTCTGAACAGTTCTGCGTATTGATTGGCGTTGAGGGGCTGACCTGCATGCGGCAATCCTATAGGGCTGGAAGTACCTGCTTCGGCGTCTGCTCTGACCTGTGTTTTGCCGAAGCGTCCTCTTTTGGTGGTGATCACAATAACGCCGGTGCTGCCGCGGGAGCCATAGAGAGCAGTGGCGGCGGCATCTTTCAGTACATCGATGCTTTCAATATCGTTTTGATTGATGCCGGCAAGTGCGTTGGAGGTGGTAACGGTACCTGATAATGCGCCGGAGTTGACAATCATACCATCTACCACAATCAGTGGATCTGATGACAGGGACAGTGATCCCAGGCCACGGATACGGATGTTGACGTTGGCGCCGGGTTGCCCGCTGGTCAGCGGAGCCGATATGCCGGCTACTTTTCCCTGCAGGGACTGCATAAAGGAGGAGAAAGGTTTGTTTTCGAGTGCACTTCCGCTGATGGTGCCGATAGCACTGGTATTGGCGGCTCTGGTGGTGGTACGGTAACCGTCTGTTACCACTACTTCATCCAGCAGGCGTATGCCAGGCCTGAGTCGTACATTGACAGTGCTGTTGCCTGCTTTTATTTCCTGGGGAAGATAACCCATCATGCTGAAGAGCAGGACAGCGCCACGGGGTACCTGTTTAAACTGATAATGGCCTCCTGCGTCTGTAGTGGTAGCTTGTGAGGTGCCGGATACTTTTATGAGTACGCCCGGCATGGGAGTGCCGCTGCTGTCTGTGACGATACCGCTTACGCTCACTGTGTCGGATAAATTGCGGAAGGTATTACCGGCAGCGGATGTCCGGAGGTTGCACAGGAAAAGGAAAAACAGAGCCAGCGTGGCCATCAGCGGCCATCTCGGAGTACCAGGTTTGCGGATGCTTCCGGGGAGCAAGGCATAGATATGACCCCTGGCATGGATGTTAAAAACCATATGTTTTAATTACAGGTTAAAAATAGAATACCCGGGACCGGATATACCGGCCCTTATGTTGGTTGCTTAGGTCTGTGGTTGTACCGGCATGCCTTTCCCGCGATCAATGTTCACATAAAAATCCTGTATCAGTTTTTTGCTGATGATAACATGAAATTCAATATTGCTGGTATGACGGATGTTTAAATCGGCAGCCAGAGAGGATGCCGGTTTTGTTGGTTGATAAATTTGATAATTTCCCCGCTGGCCAGGAAAATGCTCCGGTGCTTTGCAGGATCGTATTAATTTATTTGTATACGAATATACATTTATTTTGTATACAAAAAATTAAATTTTGAAAAAGGAATGGTAACAGTAGTCTTTCCTGTTTGTTTATTGAAAAAGCTAAAATGATAAAATAAGTCCCTGTTTATGGGAAATGTTTACTTGATTTATGTTGTTTTGTTTACAAAATGTATCTATAATTGTGGTCGGCTTTGGCCGACCGTTTATCTGTGAATGTAATTATCAACCAGCATGTGCACCATGAAAAATTGCAGCCGATCAGCCTTTTCCCTGTTGTTATTACTGCTAACCCTCACCAGCCTGGCACAACAGCAACAATGGGATGCTGATAAAGCAGCTGTCAATTCCAAAACCACCGAAATCATCAAAGGCCCCGGTAACATCAGATGGGCCACGCTGAAAAAAAATACGCCAAATGATCCTTCTACCCCCGACCTGACCTTTACAATAAACATCCCACGGGAAGGTACCTACGAAATAACCACCGTAGCCACCACCGAACAAAACATGGACACCCTCATAAAACAAGGGAAAGTACCTGGCATACTTCTGAAAATACAGGTCAACCAACAACGGCCTACACAACGCATCGTATTCGATTCCTGGAACCACGGCTCCCAGACTGCCGGTAAATTCGACCTGAAAGGAAAACAACAGAAAATCAGCATATGGCTTCCAAAAGGTATCCGCCTGCAATCCATCGGTCTTAAAACATATACGCCCCCCGCAGTACCCGCCGCCGCCCAACAGTATAAACCTTCCATCATCCCGCCGGCAGCAAGACCCCGCTTATGGCTAAACGAAAAGTCCTTGCCCATTGTCAGAGCCCGGCTCAATACCGGCGATAACCAACCTGCCTGGAATAAAGTAAAAGAAGCAGCCCTCCGGCCTTTTCCCTTTGCCTACAATCCCCAACAGGAAATATTTTACAACGAAGCCGCAGAGAAAGCTGCCGAAATGAAAGCTTTCTACTACCTCATGACCAGCGACAAAAACATAGGAAGGGAAGCAGTGCAGCTCATGATACACTACCTCACCATGCTGGAATTCGGCAATGTAAAATATGGTGATATCACCCGCGAAATAGGCCGTGCCATCTATACCGGCGCATTGGTATACGACTGGTGTTATGATCTGCTCAGCAGCGGGGAAAAAC
The DNA here is from genome assembly GCF_003308995.1 of Chitinophaga flava. Lineage (NCBI taxonomy): Bacteria > Pseudomonadati > Bacteroidota > Chitinophagia > Chitinophagales > Chitinophagaceae > Chitinophaga > Chitinophaga flava. The sequence continues at coordinate 240,872 of NZ_QFFJ01000002.1, forward strand.
AAATACTGTATCAAAACATGATGCGGCTGGCCCGGGAAATGGAAATAGGCTGGCCCCCCTTCGATAACAGCGCCATCAATGGTCATGGCAACGAAGCACAGGTCAACCGCGACCTGCTGGCCATGAGCATCGCCATATATGACGAAGATCCGTTGCCCTATCAGTATACTTCCTACATCATCCTGGAGCAGCTCGTACCCATGCGCCGGTTTGAATATACCTCGCCCAGACACAACCAGGGCGTGGATTACGGCGCTTATCGCTTCGGATGGGAAATGCACGCCGCCTGGCTTTTTTACCGCATGACCGGACAAACCGTATTTGATGATAACATCAAAAACCTGCCTTCCTGGTGGCTGTATATGCGCCTGCCGGATGGCACCATGTTGCACGATGGAGATATGTTCAGTGTAAGGGCCCATCGCCGGCCCGGCTACTGGAAACAGCCGCAGACCATGCTTCTCAGCTATGCTTATGCCAATGATCCGCTGATAAAGGGAGAATTTGAAAGAGAAGGTGGTCTGCCCGACAACCCCGTGTTATTCCTGCTGGTGAACGATCCTGCGCTGAAAGCAGATACCAGCCTGCAATCACTTCCACTCACCCGGGACTTTGGTCCGGTGATAGGTGGCATGATCGCCCGCACCGGATGGAACAATGCTCCCGGCAGCAATGATGTGATCGCTCAGATAAAAGGAGGGGGCTATCATTTTGGTAATCACCAACATGCCGACGCAGGCAACCTACAGATATATTATCACGGCATGCAGGTAGGAGATATTGGCCTGTATCTGTCTTACGGTACCCCCTACGATTTTAATTTCAATAAACGCTCTGTTTCTCATAGCATGATGCTGGCCAGAGATCCTGCAGAACCGCTGCTGTTCCGGACGACAGCCAATGATGGTGGTTCCCGTTTTAACCAGCGTTTTCCGGTTACCCCGCAGGAAACGATCTCCGATCCATGGTTTAACTACGGTACTGTGTTGTCTGCAGCTTACGGCCCCTCCGCCCAAACGCCGGACTACAGCTATTTTATGGCTGATCTGACTGCAGCCTATACGAATAAGATGAGCAATTATACGCGTGGTTGCTGTTTCCTGTCGCTTGGCAGAGAAGACGTGCCGGCAGTCATCATCCTCACCGATGATATGACTACCACCCAATCTTCCTTTAAAAAATACTGGCAGATCAATACACTGAAAAAACCACTGCCTACACCAACAGGTTTCCAGCTCCATAATGAAGTAGATAACGTAACCGGCTATACGTATGTGGACATGCTCTTGCCATCAGCCAACAAACGCAAGGTTGTAATCCTGGGTGGAGACAGTGCTGCCAGCACGTTTGGGACGCCCTATGCTGTTAATACAGCTAATCCTGAAGCAAATGGATATCGTATCATGGTATCTCCCGGGAAAGAAAATAAACGGGACCGCTTCCTGACAGTTTTTCAAATGGCGCAGCAAGGAGCTGCTCCATTGCCGGTACACTTTTATGAAACAGCGCAGTGTTATGTGATCTCTCTGGCCGACCGCTTGGTGGTGATGCCCCTCGGCGCCCATATGATAGATAGTACCTTGCAGCTCCCCATTCCCGGCGCCGGGCCCTGTGAGGTAGTACTGAACGGCATGACACCTGGCTTTTGGAATATAAAAGGAAAGAATAATACGGTGGATATCAATGTTAATATTATCCCCGGCAAAAACACCTGTACTTTCCAGGCTGCTGCAGGAGAGGAATACAGCATTTCGCCCGGCCGCTCTTATGAAGGAAAGCAGATGAAGTTACCCTAATGTCTGGCCGGAGACAGCCACCAATTGTTTGATATCGGTGATACAAATCTTTTTGCCGTGTGTAGTCAGTATGCCGGCTGCTTTAAAGGATGAGAGCAGTCTGGCTACATTCTCAATGCCGGTACCTACCATATTGGCCAGGTCACTGCGTGAAACCTGCACCAGGATATCTTCTCCGGGAGCTGTCTCATCTTTGAACTTCTCCCGTAAAACAATCAGCGTAATGGCAAGTCGTTCTTTGACGGTGCGTTGGGTAAAGGCAGAGATGGTGTTGGATAGTACAGTAAATTCGTGGCTCAGTGTTTTCAGCAGTCTGCGTGCCAGTACGCGGGAGCTGCTCAGCAGCTGCAGAAAATCTTCTCTGGGAATGAGGGCAATCACACTGTCTTCGATGGCTGCCGCAGAATCCGGATAGATACCGCCGGCCAGCAGCGTATGATAACCCACCAGTTCACCGGTATTAGCAACATAGATGATCTGCTCCTTACCTGTTCCGTCTGCCCGGTATTTTTTTACTTTTCCTTTTTTTATGTAGAAGATATTGGTAGCGATTACTCCTTCCCTGAAAACTACTTCCCCTTTATGATAACGCAGGTCTGTCATCCGGGAGCAGAGAAACATGTATTCCTCTTCCGGAAGACCAGTTAAAATAGACTGTGATTTGAAATTCCATTTGTCAATGGGAAAAAGGCCTGCCAAACTCATCTGTAGTGGATATGATCAAAGGTAACTTTTAATTTTAAAATGCTAGTTTTGGGCGCTATGAGCATCCGGGACATCTTTCCAATAGACAAATGGAATTTCAGGAGCGAATCGGTGCTCACCGATCTGCCGCCGGAGGTGTATGAACTGCTGATGGCTCACCGGGAAGAAAGGAAATATAGAAAGAATGAAATCCTCTTCCGGGAAGGTGCTTTCCCTTCGGGCATTTTTTATATTGTCAGCGGGAAAGTGAAAAAATACAAGGCAGACAAGGATGGCCGGGAACAGATTGTTTACCTGGCCCATAGTGGCCAGCTGCTGGGTTATCATGCTGTGCTCTCAGAGGAGCGTTATCCGGACACCGCTGCTGCTATAGAAGACAGTACCATCGCATTTATCTCCAAAGAAGACTTCCTGCGTGCACTCGATCATTCTCCTTTATTCACCACCAGATTGCTGACTGCGCTTAGTCACGAGTTTGCTGTATTGGTTAATAACCTGACCATGTTTGCACAAAAAACAGTCAGGGAAAGGTTGGCGTTGCAGTTGATTATTGTCGGGGAAAAGTTCAGAATAGCAGGAGAAGAGGGGATGCCGGTAATCATTGATCTGAGCAGGGAAGACCTGGCCAACCTGGTAGGTACCGCCAGGGAAAATGTAATAAGAGTGCTGAAGGAATTCAAAAAAGAAGGGTTACTCGAAACCCGTGGAAGGAAAATTATTATCAGCGATATCAACCGGCTGGTGGATATTGCAGGGCAGCCATAGTACGGCGGACCTTATACATCATCTTCAGCATCCGGATGCGAAACAGATCGTAAAAAACAGTTATCACCAATACGCTGGCCGGCAGATAAAAAGTAGCGTAATGTAGCCGCAGAAAAGCATAACCTCCAACGATACCACCTGCCAGAAAAAAGAAAATAATCACCAGACGCAGGGTCACCTTTTTGCGGATATCTGTCTGATGGTGTTGTCGTGTGGATAACAATGTGTACAGATCAATGCCCAGATCGGTGAACATTCCTGTCAGATGCGTGGTGCGCACCACATAGCCGGAGATGGCCGATACCAGCGCGTTTTGCATGCCCATGGCAAAAAGAAGACTCCCCGCAAAAAATTCTGTTTTAACGATACTGTGATCAAAAGTATGCCCCAGGCTACCTACCATGATGAGGATGCTGATTTCACAGAGTATAGGAATCACATACCGCCATCTTTTAAAACGCCCTGTTTTATTGACACAGTAACTGGAGAAAAATGCACCCACCAGAAATAACAGTAACCATAAACCTACCATACGGGCGGCCCGGAAGTCGCCTGTAGCAAGCTTCTGGGCCAGCAACGCTGCATGTCCGGTGACATTGGTGGTCAGTACGGCAAAGGCGAAAAGCCCTGCCGCATTGACCATGCCGGCCGTGAAACATAACAGTATGGCCAGTCGTAGGTTGTGTCTGTAATTTCTTTTTTTTCCCGTATGGCGTAACATAGGGTCAACATTTTCAGGGTCTTTTGATCCACATCTTTAAAAGGAAATCCACACTGGCATCTACCAGCTGGTATTCAGGTGGTAGCTCATCTTCCATACTGTGAAAGGTGACAACACGTGTTCCCGCAGGCTTATATAACAGCCCCTGAAACATCTGCCGGCAGTAGTAATGATACAGGCTGGCAGAATATTCCATAGTATGATCAATATGTCCTTCGTCTGCCAGGTTTTCGAAGAAAGCATTGTAAAAATAGAAATGATCAAAATCGTCAAAATCTATCTGAGTGAAATTACCATTGATAAAATGCACATTCTCCAAACCGGTATGTTGTTGGGCTGCCTGTGCAAAATGATGTAACTCCCTCCGTTGTTCGATACCATAAAAAGTGGCCTCCGGATAATGATGGCCGCCTATCAAACAGAATTTACCGACGCCACTGCCTACGTCCAGTATTTTTTTTCCTTCGCCTCCGGCCAGAAACCTTGCTGATTTCCGGGCTACTTCTACCGGCGTCCAGTGACGCTTGGACAGCCGCTGTATCCGCTCCGGATATAACCAGTCAAAAGCTGCATCATTAACAGACCACACAGGTCTCACTGTAATATCTTCCATGTTTGGATGCAAAGATAGCAGTAGTGGCTTTCTGCAGTGGTGATACTTTTCAATAAAAAAATTGCAAAAGATCACTTTATCGGAGACTGGGGGCAGTTAATATTGGATAAGAAGAAGATAATTTCTACAAATGCAACCCATTGATTAACACCTAAATTTAAAACCTGAAAAAAATCAACCTTAATACTAACCGCATCACTGGCTGGTTTCATAGGAAGCCGGTCCCGGACATCGGCCTGAAGGCTTCCCGGGCTGTTCCGTCAGGGAAAAGCCATTAATAGTTGCAGGAATTAAATACGTAAATCATCTTCATAAAATATGAAAAAACTGCTGATAGGCATGCTGGCATTGGCGATGGCCAATATCGCTGCTGCACAGAAATTTGAAGGGCTGGCCCCTACACCACCGATGGGCTGGAACAGCTGGAATACTTTTCAGACTGCCATCAATGAAAAAATGATCATGGAAATGGCGGATGTACTGGTTTCCTCCGGTATGAAAGACGCCGGTTACAACTACCTGGTCCTCGATGACGGCTGGATGACCATGGAGCGGGATAGCCTTGGAAACCTCGTCCCTGACCCAAAGAAATTTCCACATGGCCTTAAAGCGGTAGTCGATTATGTGCATGCGAAAGGACTGAAGTTCGGTATGTATAACTGTGCCGGTACTTTAACCTGCGCCAAATATCCGGGCACACGTGGGTATGAATATCAGGATGCCCGCAACTATGCGGCATGGGACATTGACTACCTGAAATATGACTGGTGCAATACCCATGGCATCAACGCTAAAGAAGCCTATACGACCATGAGCAACGCCCTGCGTAAAGCCGGCCGCCCTATGATTTTCAGTATCTGCGAATGGGGTGTCAACAAGCCCTGGGAATGGGGCGCCCCTGTAGGTCAGCTCTGGCGCACCACGGAAGACATCTACCAGGTGTTCGACTCTGTACATAGCCACGGCACCTGGGATGCGCTGAGCGTTATGCGTATTGCCGATCTCCAGGATTCCCTGCGCCGCTACGCCGGTCCTGATCACTGGAATGATCCGGATATGCTGGAAGTAGGCAATGGGATGACCTATGCAGAAGACAAGACCCATTTCTCTCTCTGGGCCATGATGGCCGCTCCGCTGATGGCTGGCAATGATATCCGCAAAATGACAAAGGAAACAAAAGAGATCCTTACAAATAAAGATATCATCGCCATCGACCAGGACCCGCTGGGGATACAGGGATTTAAATATTCAGATAAAGACAGTCTGCAGATATGGTTCAAACCATTACAGCATGGCGACTGGGCTGTTTGTTTTCTGAACAGAAGCAGTCATGATGCAGCTGTCAGCTTCAATTGGAAACAAACACCTGTAGTAGACAATGTCTTTCATCACACTTTAAATACAAACATTCAATACACCCTGTACAACGTATGGACAGGTAAAAATGAAGGCACTACAAAGAAACCTTTCAGCGCTACCATAAAACCACATGATGTAGTGATGTTCAGATTAAAGCAATAGCAAAGACGAATGAAAAACCACTTACTGGCCCTGTGGATCACCTGTTGCAGCATCGCAGCACAGGCGCAGGGCCCCACTTTTACCACCACCGATACCGCCATGCAACAGGCCAGTAACTGGGCCTTCCAAATGGTACAACATTACAGGGGCAATCCAGCTGATCCCATAGGACCCTGGTATGAAGCGGCCCTGCCATCCCGCAACGCTTTTTGTATGCGCGATGTGGCACATCAAACTATCGGCGCCTCCATCTGCGGCCTGGACAAGGAAAACCGGAACATGCTGACAGCCTTCGCCCGGAATATTGCCGCCAGCAGAGACTGGTGCTCTTTCTGGGAAATCAACAAATACGGAAAACCTGCACCGGAAGACTATAGAAACGATAAAGAATTCTGGTATAACCTGAATGCCAACTTTGATATCATCTTCGCCTGCTGGAAACTGTATAACTGGACAGGCGATAAACGCTACATAGAAGAACCGGTGTTTGTCAATTTCTTTGAGAAAACCGTTCAGGAATACATCCATCAATGGACCCTGCAGGCAGATTCCCTGTTGACACGTCCGCTGCATCCCAATGCCCCGGCATCTTTCAACAACGCTGATTATTTCCATCGCTGCCGCGGCCTGGCATCCTATGTGGAAAACGTACCAGACCTGAAAGCAGGCGTAGACCTGATCGCCACCATTTACCGGGGATTGCTCTCGTATTCATCTATCTTGAGTTTACAAGGAAACACTACCAAAGCCGCTCTGTATAAACAGATGGCAGAACACTACCGGGAAAAAATCGATCAAAACTGGTGGAATGAAAAAGCTGCTCGTTATTATACCTGGTATGATGGCGCTGGTCAGTTCGGGACCGGTGAAGGTGAAATGTTCTTGCTCTGGTTCGATGCGCTGAAAGATACCGCCAGAAGCCGTCATACAATCACCCATCTTGTTTCCAATCCCTGGAATGTGGAAACTACATCCTATCTTCCTGTCATACTGTATAAACAGGGCTACTGGCAAAAAGCCGCTGATTATATCCTGCAACTTGCAGATAAAGCCACGCCCAGAAGAGAATATCCCGAAGTATCCTTTGGCGTAGTGGAAGGCATCGTCAGCGGGCTAATGGGAGTAGAGCCGGATGCGTCCCACCAGCGTATCACAACGCTATACCGCGGCGCCACAGGAAACAATACCACCCTGGATGGCCTCCGGGTGCTAAACACGACCATAATGGTCAACCATGCTGATAAGAAAACCATCTTCCACAACAAGGGAAAACAACCTCTGTTATGGAGAGCTGCCTTTGCAGGTAACTATGATAAAATTATCCTGCATAAGACAGCTAGACGCGCCAGTCATCGGAAAGACAATAGTGGGAACATGATTTCATATATTGACGTTAAAGTAGAAGCAGGAGAGAAGGTGGAAGCAGATGTGAATTGAGCCCGGTATTAACTTTTGCATATTAACGACTTAACTAATTCTCTTTATAAATGGGCAGCTCCAAAGCCAGATAAGTCTTTGGAGCTGCCCATTTGCTTAGAGCAAATCGTAACTATTACATGTTACGCATAAGAAATAACTATCTACTTCGTTTTATAAAAAAAACTCCCTTCTTCAACCGTGGGCTTCCAGTTTTCGGATTTCAGGTTATCTACTTTCAGGTTGTCAAAAAGTTTTTTGCTACCGGTGATTGTCATGGTAAACTGGTTTTGATCATGCATATTCTTTTGATCCAGTATATAGCCCAACCGGTATTCATTTTCCTGTACAATCTTTTCGATCAATGGCGTTAAATATTCACTGATTGCTTTAGGACTGGAGAATGCGCCCGTGTTTGGAAATTGTATTTCAAAACTACCTTCATACCTGAATTGAGGACTGTAGGCAAAAAGAAAAGTCGTGTCAGATTTTTGTTTGGCTAAATACTGTTTGTATTCTTCCTTATTTGAAAATGTAACCTTTTCCATTTTGTAATCAAATGGATATTTCTTACTGAGTTTTTTAACCTTTTCAATATCAAATTTATAGGTGTGCCCGTCGTACAAGGCACTCTTCAGGGTGGGATTCACAATCCAGGACTTCACCAGGCTGTAGTTTTGAATGATGCTGACAAAGAATGGTGGATTTTCCATTGAATTTTGTACTTCAGCGCCGGTGGTTAGTTCTGTCATCACTGTTTTTATTTCCGCAGGATTATCTATATAGAAATTCAGATGCTTAGAAGTTTTTGCTTTGTCATAGGGTGGATAGTACCCTATGAGTTTTGTGTTATTGTCGACCTTTAATGAGTCGAACATCGGACGCTCCTGCGCTGATAGGGTTAGGGATAAAACGAGGGTGGTAATTAAAAAAGCTGGCTTAAGTATAGGTTTTGTTTTCATGATGCTGTAGTTGTCTATATAAGATAAAATAAGATGGGCATATAAACAAAAGCACTGTAGGATTGGTACCGGTTTTCTGACATCTAATGCAACCACCAAAAGCGGGCAGGCATTGTAGTTTTTATTGCGCAATCTGTCCTTTAAACACCACTAAATACATTGAGCAACGCTAAATGAGCTCATCCCGGAACAGGAATGATGCTTGTCTGAAGAAAGGAGTAATGTTGAAGATATCGAGCGTACCAATAGGGCCTGAAGATGGCTTGGATATTGCAAAAAATCCTTCCAGGTCGGTTTGTTTTAACCAATATAGATAATTCGTATGTCAGGTAATGGTGAAATAAAGGTTGAACTGAAGGGTGGACCGCAGCTGATGGCGATTCTGCAGGTTCCCGAGGCTGCTAAAGGATTGGTGATTTTTGCACATGGAAGCGGAAGCAGCCGGTTAAGCCCCAGGAACAATTTTGTGGCAGATATCCTAAATAAACACCAGATGGCAACCCTGCTTACCGATCTTCTGACTCCTGCAGAAGATGAAATATATGAAAACCGCTTTAATATCAATCTTTTGAGTAATCGCTTGATAAAAGTATCAGAATGGTCGATGGAACAAGCTGCGCTGCAGCAATTGTCTGTTGGTTATTTTGGTGCAAGCACTGGTGCTGCAGCGGCTTTGCAGGCTGCTGCGCAGAACAACAGGATTGAGGCTGTAGTAAGCCGTGGTGGCCGTCCTGATTTGTCAAAAAATCTGTCACAGGTACAAGCACCAACATTGTTAATCATCGGTTCGCTGGATATAGCTGTCATTGAGCTGAACAAGCAGGCTTATGATGAGCTTCGGTGTGAAAAGAAAATAGAGATCGTACAAGGTGCTTCACATTTATTTGAAGAGCCCGGGACCCTGGACAGCGTATCCAATCTCGCTGCTGATTGGTTTGAACGATATTTAATCAGGAAGTTTCCTGGCAGCCCACTTTAAAAAAAGGGTTATGTACTTTATTGATCGATATGATGCAGCAATGCAGTTGGCAGATAAATTAGAAAAGTACAAGGGGGAAACCGGTGTGGTGCTGGCCGTGCCGAGGGGAGGCGTTCCTATAGGCTATTACCTGGCTAAGCACCTGGATTTTGCATTGGACTTACTGATGGCCAAAAAGATTGGTCACCCTTTGCATGAAGAGTATGCTATCGGTGCAGTGGGATTGGAAGATGCCTTTATAGATGAGAAAGACAATATACCTAATGAATACCTTAAAGCACAAATAGACCTTATTCGTTTTGAACTAAAGGAACGTTATAAGAGATTCATGAACAGAGAGGAACCGGTGGATATAAGTGGCAAAACAGCTATTGTGATCGATGATGGGATTGCAACAGGAAGAACTATTTTAGTCACCCTGAGAATGCTGCGTAACAAGCACCCCAAAAAGCTGGTAGTGGCCGTACCTGTTTCCTCTCAGGAAGCTGCGGAACGCATTAAAAGGGAAGTGGATGAGTTTATATGTTTGTATATGCCTGTCCCTTTTTACGCAGTAGGCAGGTTTTACGAAAATTTCAGACAGATTGATGATGAAGAGGTGATGACCCTGTTAAGGGAATTAAATGAAAGAGATAGACAAGCTGAGTAACACCCACTTTTAAAAATACGTCATCCCTATACTGATCGTTTTATAAAAGCAGTATTTTGTGATATAACATTTATCACGAATCTCTTTTGTATCATGATTTATTTAACGCAGCTTTATAGACTCAGAGCTTATGGAACGCTACCATTACTTCAGACAGTTTCACGATATCAGTTTGGCAGATTATCATTTGCTGATAGAAAATCTGCAACACCGCTCCTTTAAAAAAGGCGATTCCATTATTGTACCAGGACAGATTCAACGGGATCTTTACTTTGTAAAAAGCGGCGTACAGATGGCTTCCTTTGAGGGCGACAAAACTTATGTCATTGACTTTAGTTATTTCCCTTTCTTATGTGCTATCGCTGAATCCTTTTCATTTCAGGTACCTTCCAAATACTTTTTAACCTGCCTGACAGACAGTGAATTGGAGTATATCAGTTACGAACAGCTACAAGGACTGCTTGACCAATCCCAGCAAATAGAAAGACTCTTCAGACGAATGATCGAAGCTATGTTGGCTGGTATGGTTGATCTTCATATTAACCTTCGCGCCATGACCATAGAAGAACGGTACAGGGTATTTTGCCAGAGAAGCCCGCAACTGCTGCATCTGGTGCCACACAAGTATATTGCCTCTTATCTGGGTATAGACCCGACGAATTTTAGCAAGTTATTTAATCAGGTGAAATTTTGATCTTGGTGTAGACCAAGAATTGTTTGTCCGTCGCTTCGGAGCTTTGTAACAAACAAACACAAAGCTATGAGTACTATCGAAACCAGTGGAAGCTATGCAAAGGTAAACGGACTGGAAATGTACTACGAAGTGCATGGACAAGGAAAACCGCTTCTTCTTCTACCCGGAGCAGTCTCCGGAGTCAATACCGCCTTCGGTAACCTGATTCCGCTACTGGCAACAGACAGGCAGGTCATAGCCCTGGAGTTTCAGGGCTATGGACATACAGCGGATATCCCTGAACGCCCGCTTTCATACGAACAATTTGCAGATGATGTTATTGACCTACTGCATATGCTGAATATAAGAGAAGCAGATATTTTTGGATACAGCACCGGAGCAGGAGTAGCATTGCAGATAGCCATGCGCCAACCAGCTCTTGTCAGTAAACTTATCCTGGCTTCCGTTACTTTCAATAGCAGCGGGCGCCATCCGGAACTCATTGGATTGGAAGCCCTGCTTACTACCGAAGGCATGAAAGGTACTCCCTATGAGGCAGAATATCTAAATACCGCCCCGCGGCCACAGGACTGGCCTCGGCACCTTGAAAAAGTAACAGCATTCAACAAAAGGATGCAGGAATGGTCTGCCGATGACATCCGAAAAATTAAGGCTCCTGCATTGATTATCGCTGGTGATGCAGATATCGTCCGGCTGGAGCATGTGGTGGAATTGTATAAACTATTGGGAGGCGGTAGTATGGGTGAGTTGTCAATGCCCGATTCACAACTGGCCATATTACCCGGCACGATGCATACTACATTAACAAAGAAAACCAATTTATTAATGGCAATGATTCCCGGTTTTCTCTGAAAGCCTTTCCTGATCTGATCTATATTGCTCCTTAATATACCACGCTAATAAACCCTTTCTTTATCCCCATACCATTACCAAACCGGATCACATAATAATAAGTATCTACGGCCAGGGGCTTGCCATTCACTTTGGCATTCCAGGAATTATCGTAGTGTTTCTTTTCATAAATGATCTTACCGAACCGGTCAAATATCTGCACTTCATTATCAGGATAGAGATCGATATTCTTTACAATCCAATAATCATTAATACCGTCTCCATTGGGTGTCACGATATTAGTGGCGGTTATTTCATTCAGGTTGTCTGTTGCTACCAGCGTGAAAGTTTGCGTGGCAGTTAGCCCGTATTGATTTGCACCGGTAACGGTATAGGTAGTGGTGGCAGATGGTCGTACGGTAAGGATGGCCGTATGTTGCCCGTCGATAATGCCATTGGCATCTGCCCACTCATAGGTGAAGGCGCCGGTGGCAGTCAGTACTGCTGTTTCGCCTTTGGAGATACTATTTCCCTTATCGCTCCGTATGCTGAGTACCGGTGCGGTGTTATTGGCAATCTCCAGGGGGTGGCTTACTGGTGTGGCGGCCATGTAGTTGTTATTCCCTGGCTGACTGGCGGTGATCGTTACTGTACCCGCCCCAAGTATCTGCACCTGGTTATTATTGATGATGGCCGCAATAGCCGTATTACTACTGGTATAAAGGATCGGCAAGCCGGAGCTGGCCGTAGCAGTAAGTGTAAATACCGGATCAGTACTTAGTTTGGTTGGCAGTGCCGTGAAATGTATGCTTTGACCAGCCAGGCCGATGCTGAGTATGCCATCTGTAAAGCGGATATCATAGTTCTTCGCTGTGGCCCCGCTGGCGGTGATTGGATAATTACCTGCCGGAGAGCTGACAGTAGCCGTGGTGTTTAGCTGAACGGGTGTAGTCAATACTGTTTCATCGTCCCTACCCACAAAGCCACTATAGCTTGCATGCAGCGGTGGATTAGGATCCCCGAATATCCTGGATTGGTTGTCTGCTGTGATAGTTAACAACCGCTGCTTGATGACCAGATTGGCAGGGGTATACTGTAAGTCGTAATTGCTGTTAAGACTTAAATCGTTTTGACCAATGGCATAGGTACCGACATTTTCACCAACTATACGACGTAAACTACCTGTAAAGGCATCACCATTGATTAGCGCTGGCGTACAAGTATAAGTCAATGCCGGATCAGTGTCTCCATAGTTTTTGTTTTGTGCATTTGCGGTAACCGTAATTGTTTTTTTGTTGATGATAAGATTTGCGCCGGTATAATTTAAAACGTAGTTGTTGCTCAATGCCAGACTAGCTTTATTAATGACATAAGTACCGATGTTTTCCCCCGGGTTGCGGCTTAGACTACCTGTAAAAGCATCGCCATTCACCAGAGCCGGCGTATAAGTATAAGTCAGAGCCGGATCAGTGTCTCCATAAGTTTTGTTTCGTGCATCCGCTGTAACTGCAATTGTTTTTTTGTTGATGATAAGATCAGCACCGGTATAGTTTAACACATAGTTATTGCTCAATACAAGGCTGGCCTGGTTAATGGCATAAGTCCCGGCATCTTCGCCTGTTATCCTGCTCAGGCTCCCTGAAAAGGCATCACTGTTTACTAAACCCGGGGTATAGGTATAGGTCAGTGCTGGATCTGTATCTCCATAAATCTTATTTTTTGCATCAGCTTTCACTGTGATAGTTTTTTTATCAATCGTAAAATCAGCGCCGGTGTAAGTCAGTGCGTAATTATTGCTGAGTGTCAGTGTGTGCTGTGTGATTGCATAAGTGCCGGTACCTTCCCCCGGATCGCGGCTAAGCGCGCCGGAAAAACTATCACCATTGACTAAAGCGGGTGTATAGGTGTAAGTCAATAGCGGATCTGCATCGCCATAGGTTTTGTTTTTAGCTTCCGCTGTCAGGGTCACGCTCTTTTTGCCAATACTCAGGTTAGCGTTGGTATAATTGATCGTGTAATTATTACTCAGGGCCAGGGTATTTTGATTGATGGAATAATTACCGACATCTTCCCCGGTTGTTCTGGTCAAACTGCCGGTAAAGACATCGCTGTTCTGTAAAGCTGGCGTATAAGTATAAGTCAGTAAAGGATCTGTATCGCCATAGTGCTTGCTTTTAGCATCAGCTGTTACGTTGATCGTTTTTTTGCCGATCACCAGAGCTGCGCCGTTAAAGGCAAGAAGATAATTGGAGTTGAGGTTTAAAGTGCCCTGCCCGATAGCATAACTGCCCACATCCTGTCCTGCTGCGCGGCTCAGACCACCGGTAAATACATCGCCATTGATCAAAGCCGGTGTGAAAGAATAGGTGAGTGTGGGATCACTATCTCCATAAGTCTTGCTTTGTGCATCGGCTGTTACTGTGATGGTTTTAGGATCGATCACCAGTGAAGCATTGTGATAGTTCAAGGTGTAGTTATTATTCAGTACCAGTGTGTTCTGGTTGATAGGATAACTACCGGTATTTTCTCCTGCTGTACGGGTCAAACTACCAGTAAAGGCATCTCCGGTGATTAAAACAGGGGAATAGGTGTAAGCCAATACAGGGTCTGCATCGCCATAGGTTTTGTTTAGTGCGGTGGCATATACATCGATGGGCTTTTTGTTAATGCTAAAGTTTGCCCCCGAATAATTAACGATGTAGTTATTGCTGATGGACAGACTGCCCTTTTGGATGGCATAGTCACCGATGTTTTCACCTGCATCACGACTCAATACACCCGAGAATGCATCGCCGCTTTTTAGCGCCGGGATGCAGGTATAGGTCAATACCGGATCAGCATCGCCATAGGTCTTACTTTTTGTATCAGCTGTTACCATGACCGTTTTTTTGCTGATAGTAAGAGTAGCAGGGGTGTAAGTAATGGCGTAATTGCTGCTTAATGCCAGGGTGTTCTTGTTAATAGCATAATTACCTGCGTTCTCACCGGGCGTACGATTGAGCCTACCGGTAAACTGATCACTGCCGATCAGGTTGGGTGTGTAGGTATAAGTTAGAACGGGATCCGGGTCGCCATAAGTCTTGTTTTGGGCATCGGGAGTCACCGTGATGTTTTTGGGATAGATAACAAGAGGCTGTACAACATCACTCGCCGCTGAGTAGGATGAATTACCTGCCTGACTGGCAACGATGGACGTGTTACCCGCTTTCAGTATGATGATGGTATTCCCTTGAATCTGCGCAATGGAATTGTCCAGGCTGGAAAAAGTGACCGGGTTACCGGAACCGCCGCCGGTGGCGCTGAGCGGGATGGGATCATCACCATAGTAGTGGTTAGTTGAAGGCAGGGAAAACTGGATGACCTGCGCGATCATTGCCCTGGTCACTGTGATGGTGTAGGTTTTGATGGTGGTTCCATTCTGGGCTGTCACCTTTACGTTGATGGTGTTGTCACCCGTGTTTAAAGGCAGATCAGGCGTTGCTGTACCGCTGACCACCGTGCTGAAACTCCCACCGTTGATCTGTACAGCAATCGTGGCATTGGGCTCCGCTTTGGTGGGGGTAACGGTAATGCTGGTGACGGAATTATCTACCGTAACCTGGTAATTGGTGGTAGCGGAATTAAAGCTTAGGGTGCCTGTACTGAGCGTCAACGCCGACAGGTCGGCATTGGCAGACTGGTAAATATAAACCCAGGCGGAGCCGTTGCTCATAAGGTCTGCCGGTCCGCCGGTAATAGCCGTAGTGCCATCCGCACTCAGGTCTACAGAAGTCCCCAGTCTGGAGGGCTTTATCGGGTTAGCACCTACCAGTTTATTGCCGGATTGGGTCCAGCTGCTACCTGTACGGCTAAACGTCCAGATGGCGCCTATCAGGCTATTATCGCTGGAACCTCCCTCTATTAGGGTATTCCCGTCGGCACTCACCCCTACAGAGCTGCCCTGCCGGGCCTTGCCTACATTGCCTGTTCCCACCAGCTTATTACCTTGCTGGCTCCAGGTGCTGCCACTGCGGGTAAATACCCATACGGCGCCAATGGAACCATTATCGCCAGGTCCGCCTATCACAGCCGTATTTCCATCGGCGCTGATGGCGGTGCATTGGCCAAACTGGTTAGTAGAGGTCGCGTCTGAAGGAGTGAACCGGGAACCCTGCTGGGTCCAGGAGTTGCCACTACGGGTAAATATCCATGCCCATAGTCCATTGGATCCCATCAGGGCAGTGTTACCATCTGCACTAAGTGCCACACTATATCCCTCGCCGGTGCCCGGAAATCCGGTAAATACAGCCAGCTTGGAGCCTTGCTGGCTCCATATGCCAGCACTGCGGGTAAACACCCACATGGCGCCCTGCTGGTTGTTATCCATATATCCACCCACCAATGCTGTATTCCCATCTGCACTCAGCGCCACATCGAAACCCTGCTGGGCTGCGCCTGTATTGCCTGTTCCTACCAGCTTATTGCCCTCTTGTGTCCAGGTATTGCCACTTCGGGTAAATACCCATACCGCGCCCTGCTGGCTATCATCCATGTTTCCGCCTATCAGCACTGTATTCCCATCTGCACTGATCGCTACGGCGTTGCCTTGCTGAGATGCACCTATTCCTCCACTACCGGTAAGCGTGGCCGCTTTTGACCAGCCTCCTCCGCTACGGGTAAAGATCCAGGCCATCCCCTGATTGCTATTACCAGCTGGTCCTCCCACAATAGCCGTATTCCCATCAGCGCTGATCGCTACTGATTGTCCCATATGAGGGGTTCCTCCTGGACCCATGAGCTTGCCGCCCTGTTGAATATTGGGTACCGGAGTTGGCACCACAGTAAAACTCGTGGCACTGGTCGCATTGCCATCCGCCGTGTTTACTACCACCGCTGCGGTAGTAGTGCCTGGCATTACCATCACCACTACCTCGGTAGCACTTACTGAAACAGTGATCGCGTTCACGCCGCCCACACTTACGGTGGGGCCATTATCCAATCCTGTCCCTTGAATTTTTATCAGCGTACCTACAGGCCCCGAAGCTGGTGCAAACGAATTAATCATCGGTGCAGCTCCCGCTGCCAGGGCTAATATCCCTAAAATGGTAAGTAAAAGTATCTTCTTCATAAATGACTTGGATGGGAATACAAAGGAAGCTTATCCTTACCGAAATATATAAAAATCTATGCATGCAAAATATGCACAGAATAGTAAAAATTATGAATGTGTATAATAATCAATGGGTTAAATAAAAAAGCCTTTTTGTGTTACAGGAGGACGCTTACCATCCTAACCAGTTTTTTTATTACACGCGGCCCTTATTTCACTGCTTTCATTTTGCAGTCTTTAACATAAGTATGGAACAATTGCTAGTGCTGGAATTTATTTTTGGATGAAGCAAATTTTTATCTTCCTGAAAGAAATTATAGATACCCTGTTTGCGTTCATGCCAGGTGTTCAGCCAGTTTTCCATTGCATCTGGCGTGGTTATGTTGAAGTCTGTCCCCGGTGCGGCTGTTGCTTTTGCTATGATCTCTGCGGTAGTCATTCTTTTCTGCTCCCGCATTACAATTTTCGGTTGTAGCGCATCGATCTCATTGATCAGAGATTGGATAAACTCCAGAAACACGGTTTCTTCAGTAAAACGAACAGGGTCTATTGTTTGAAAACGGGACGAAAGCTCGCTGATCAACGGGCCACGGTAACTAACGCGATAGCCTATAGGAAGTGCTTCATCGCTGCCACTCCATTTTAGGAAGGTTTTCTACATTTAATTAAAAAGAGTGGGTAGTTTTCGGATACTTCTGTAATTTCAAATAATCCAACCTGGTCAAACGCTGCATGGATCGATTCTCTATCGTAGAAAAACATTTTAACTCCACCAAACATTTCGTAACGGTCCTTGCTTAAAAACTTGCCTTTGCCATAGGTGTCAGCTTCTTTCGAGATCACTGTAAAAACCATGTAGCCATTATCAGACAACTGATTATAGCAATCACGGATTAATTTCTTCCTTTCATTACTATTCAATAAATGAATTAGAGCGTAGCAAAATATTCCATCATATCTGTAATTATCAAATGGCATATCAGTTACAGAGCCATGATGAATAATCATATCTGTACCATAATGTTTTCTTGCCATGTCGATAGCAGTTTTTGATATCTCAATTCCTGTTACGGTTATCCCATTGTCTCTGAAAACCTGGGCATTCCGGCCATAACCTATTCCAGGGATAAGCACATTCCTTACCGCTTTTTCAACAAAAAAATCTTTTGTCAACAGGGCTGAATTCGATGGCTCAAAACCCCACATCTCCTGCTTTTCTGTAAAGGCGGTTTCCCAGAACTCTGGTTGCCCGGTTTCATCCTTCATGTTGAATATTTTAAGTTGCAATAAAGGTACAAAAAGACATACACCGTCTGATGTTGGAGCATTTGTCTTTGTTACGCTCTTTGAGAAATACAGTTGTATTAAGGAATTTAACTCATTAAATTTCTGGCTGTTTTACTTGTTAATATTAAGATATTTTACATTCGTGCGAGGCTTCGTTATAATGAAATATTTTCCTTATTTTCGTTACAAGTAGCATCTTACAGATTATTTAACCCCAAAAAATTGCAACATGAGTGTTAATAACGGAGATGGAAATAGCCCTTACCAAGGTTCTTTAGTTTTCACTAACACAACACTCTCATTTAAAGGAACTACCATTCAACTAAGAAATGTTACCCGGTTTACTACCTATCAGGTGAAACGATCTCACAGAATATCTCTAATATTACTTATAACGTCTATCATAGTATTTTTTCTGTCCTTCTCATGGAAAGGAATGGGCTATATTACAGTTATCACAGGAGCAATTGCCGGATTTGGAATCTATGAATATTTTCGGCTTAAATTATATGCGCTTGTCATTGAATTAAATTCTTCTTCTCACTATACATTCAGTAGCGTAGACAAGGAAGGCATTTTAGAGGTCTGCAGAAGACTTACTGCTGCTATGACAAGTGAAGCTCCAGTCAATACGACTGTAAATTTTAACAGTGACAAGATAGTATTTGGCGACCATGTGGCTCGCGATAAATACGAAGTGAATGATTCAAATATTGCTAAAATGGGAACATTCAACAATAATACTGAAACACCAATATGAGTAAGAATGATGAAGTTATGGGAGACAAAATAACTATAAATAACTCCGCAATCGGAGCTGTAGGAAGTGGTGCCGTTAACTACGGAAACGTGACTTCCTCATCAGAAAATTATGATTATAGTTTAATGCTTGAAGAAATCATAAAGCTTAAAGATGCGATTCGCGCAATGTCACAAAGTGATGCGCAAATACTTGCCTTATCTGTCCTCATTCAGGCCGAAGAAGGAGCATCAAGCCAAAATGGGCCGGTCATGATAGGTGCGCTGCGGAAATTGAGTTCTTGGGTATTTAATGTGGCGAAGGATATAGGAGTGAATGTTATTTCAAACTATATAGGGAAATAATATTCATTATTGAAATCCGGTTAACTGCATTTCCGGTTATTAGTTGGTATAATGAAAAAGAGAATTTAGTTAAACTGGATTTTGTTAAAAATCCATAAACAGAAAAAAGGCTTCCAAGTATTACTTGAAAGCCTTTTTTTCGTAGCGAGATCGGGACTTGAACCCGAGACCTCAGGGTTATGAATCCTGTGCTCTAACCACCTGAGCTACCTCGCCATATCCGTCTGTCTTGAACAGTCATTCTCAAAACGGGAGTGCAAAGATAACGGCTAATAAATGAAAAATCAAAATGTACAGTCCGTTTTTTTTATAATTTTTTTTCCTCATCATCGGCTGCGTCGGATGGTGGGTTGCTGGAATCCTTTGTGGTAGTACCTTTCCACTTGATCAGTACTTCTTCTTCGATAGAGCGGATATGCAGATCACGTTGTGGGAAAGGTAGTTCTATACCGGCTTTATTGAGGGCGTCATAGATAAAAGTCAGTACCCGGCTTTGTAGTGAGCCGGCGTTGCCCAGGTCGGAGATCCAGAAAAACACCTGGAAATTGACGGCGTTGTCGCCAAACTGGGACAGCTGTATAACTGGTTCTGGAGAGGTGAGTATCCCTTCCTGGTTGGTGAAGGCGCTTTTGATGATGGTGGTCACCTGTTCAATATTGCTGCCATAACCTACGCCCAGCATGAAGTTGACGCGACGGGCACGGTTGGTCAGGGTCCAGTTGATGAGTTGTTGGGAGATGAGGTCGGCATTAGGTACTACAACGGTAGAGCCGTCATAGGCAGAGATTTTACTCGAACGGATACCGATCTCTTTTACGATACCGGAGCGGGGACCGATCTCTATCACATCACCTACTTCTATAGGTTTTTCAAAAGCCAGAATGATACCGGATACGAGGTTGTTGACGATATTCTGTAAACCGAAGCCAATGCCTACGCTGAGGGCGCCGATAACGATCGTCAGTTTGTCCATGGGTATGCCGGAGGCTGCGAAAGCCAGCAGAATACCGCCGGCGAGTACGGCCAGCCTCAGCAATAACAGGGTGGAACCAAACCGCGGTTTCTGTGTAGGGGTGGCGCTCTGGCCGGTATTGCCAAACATATAGGCGATCAACTGGGAGGCTACAAAGGCGATCCATATCACCAGCACAAAAATGATCACGCTGCTGAAGGTGAAGTCTGAATTACCGATATGTCGACTGGTAGAAAGAAACTGGATGATATCGGCGGAAATAGCATCATACAGATAGAGGTTGCGGGCTACAATGATGAGCCAGCCAACGAAAGCCAGCACGGTCAGGAATGTCTTCAGTTTGGTTTGCACATCCTGGTAGTCCATAAAGGAGATGAAAGTGCTGGAGTTTTTGTTGGCTTCTACCTGGAGGAAAACCGCTTCCAGTAATATCTTCACCAGTACATAAAGGTTGAGGGCCATGACAGTATTCACAACCGCGCTGGACCCGAAAATTTTGGCGCTGCCTACCCGCGCTAACAGCACCATCAGCAGGGAAAGAGCGCTGGTGGCGATAAACAGCTTGATAACAGGCCGGGTATATTTCGGTTGGACAAAACTGGTCAGGGTGGTTTCTTTCAGCAGGCGGAAACCCAGCAATATACAGAGAACTGCGCTGATGAGCAGGCCCCATTGCTCGGCATAGGTCACTTCTATCAATAGATTATTGAGAGAATAAACGAACAACAATACCATCAATAGTTGCCAATACCGGAACAGTGTTTTGGGTAGATCGGTTTTGAAGAGATAGCTGAGCGCAAACATAGTAAGTGCCCAGATGATTTGAGTGTAAAGGATAGGGTAGCGGACTGATAGTACCGACGACAACGTAGTCACAAAAATAATAGTACAGGCTATCGGGTGCCGGTATACATAACGGGCATGGTGCAGGATGGCTTCCGCTTCCTGTTCGGGGTGGTTACGCTGTACATGATGCACATTGCTCCGTGTCCATAAGGCAAAGAGGGTGGCTAGGAGTATCCACACGATGAATATCGGCCACTGTATAGAAAAAAATATGGTCAGCACACGGGTGCTTTTATGAAGGGAACGATCTACTACCGGAAAAAATTCGAGAGGGTTGATGCTGTCGCGATGTGGCCTCCAGATGTAGCGATAGTCCTTTGAAAACATATTGGCAGAAAACTGTTGCAGCCGGTAATCACTGTCTTCCAGCAGATTGGAAACATCGATATAGCGGTTGGCGATCTTGTTTTGTAACAGTCCTATTTTAACCAGGCTGATTTTATTGGCACTGTCTACCGATCGGTATTTGACGATCAGGCGGGTGAGTTGTCCTATGTAGAAGCCATACAACTCATCTTCTGCCGGAATACTACGCATGGAAGTATCCTGGCGTAGGGAATGGAGCGTGTCGTTGATAGCTACCAGCTGGTTATAAAAGGAAAAGAGGTTGTTCTGCCAGCCGCTGAGTCTACGCTGTAGTTGTTCGAGCATCACCTTGTTAGTGTAAATATCGTTGACGTTGGGAGTACGTCCCAGCCCGGCAATATTCTCGCGGATAAGTGCCAGGGATGTATCTATCAGTGGTATCTCCCTGCTGATGTTGATAGTGTCAAACCCGCGGCGCAGGCTGCTCATCAGCTGATTGAGCAGCAACGTATAACCTTCGATCCGGCTGATGATAACCGCAACGGCGGTATCAGATTTTTTGAGTTTAGAGGTGTCCCGGGCCAGATTGCTGATATTTTTACGGATAGTGGCACTGTCTATGGTGGCCATGTGGATGGTGTGGGGGATGGGAGTTGTTTTTTTGCGCTGCGCGCTGAGAGGTAGGGCGATGATCAACAGGAGCAATACCAGCAGGGGCCGGCAGCAACGCTGCAATATGGATATAACCTTAATGGACATATGAATAGTGTGAGAACGGATGATATCCCTTACAGGAACATTTTTTACGCCTAAATGTTTCACACGCCAGAACATTTCCTTTACCTGTCCGTTAAGTTTTTAGGCAGATGCCCCGAATGCTTGTGAGGTAGATATTTACGCAGTAATTTGTAGGAATCGAAAACTCGTTTATGAAAAGAGAAGCTATTGTTGCAGCCCTGAGAAAAGACCTGGAGCCATGGGATGTTATTGTGGCCGGTGGTGGTGCTACCGGCCTTGGTGCTGCCCTGGAGGCCGTCACCAGAGGATATCGTACCCTGCTGCTGGAACAGGCCGACTTCGCGGCCTCTACTTCCAGTAAAAGCACCAAACTCGTACATGGAGGTGTCCGTTACCTGGCACAGGGTGATGTGTCCCTGGTAAGAGAAGCCAGTATAGAACGCGGCCGCCTCGCCCACAACGCTCCCCACCTCGTCCGTAACCTCAGTTTCGTGATTCCCACTTTCAACGCCTGGGAAAACATAAAGTATACGATCGGCCTTAAAATGTATGACTGGCTGGCCGGAAATCTCAGTCTTGGAAAGTCAGTACATATCTCCCGCAAAGATACCCTGGATAAGCTCTCTACCTTGAAAAAAGACCGCCTCGCCGGCGGCGTCCTGTACCACGATGGCCAGTTCGATGACAGCCGCCTCGCCATCAACCTGGCCCAGACCATCTCCGATAAAGGCGGCACTGTATTGAACTACATGAAAATCACCGGCCTCCGCAAAGATGGAGAAGGCAATATCAGCGGACTGACGGTAAGGGATACACTAAATGATGGCCCGGAAATTTTCCTCAATACCAGGGCGGTGATCAATGCCACCGGTGTTTTTGCAGATGATGTCCTGGAAATGGACAACCCCGACGCACCTAAATCTATCGCGGCCAGTCAGGGTGTTCATGTGGTACTCGACAGCAGTTTTCTGCCTGGCCACAATGCACTCATGATACCGTCTACCAGCGATGGCCGCGTGTTGTTTGTAGTGCCCTGGCACAATAAGGTGGTAGTAGGTACCACCGATACACCGGTCAATCACATCAGCCTCGAACCACATGCACTAGAAGCTGAAATCAACTTCATCCTGCAAACAGCCGGACAATACCTCGTCCGGGCGCCCCAACGCAGCGATGTACGCAGCGTATGGGCAGGCCTGCGACCACTGGCTGCCGCCAAGGCAGAAGGTCATAAAACCAAAGAGATATCCCGCAGCCATAAAATCATCGTGGCCGCCTCCGGCCTTGTCACTATCATTGGTGGTAAATGGACTACCTATCGCCGCATGGCGGAAGATGTGTTGCATCAACTGGAAAAATCCCTGCGCTGGAAACAAACAGAATCCCAGACCCAGGAAATGCTGGTCCATGGCGCCACTCCTAATGTCAACTGGGACGATCCCTGGTATTTCTACGGCAGCGATGCACTATATCTGCATCAGCTGGTAGCCACCCAGCCCGATATGCAGGAAGTGCTGAGCGAACCATATTATATTTTAAAAGCACAGGTAGTATGGGCTGTAAGAGAAGAAATGGCCCGGAATATTGCGGATTTCTTGGCCAGAAGGGTACGCCTCCTGTTTCTGGATGCCAGAGAAGCTTTACGTATAGCCCCCGCCGTTGCCGCTATTATGGCAACTGAACTGATTAAAGATGAACGCTGGGTAAACGAACAACTGAAAACCTTCGAAACCCTCGCTCAAGGGTATATCTTATCCTGATATATGATTTAGGGATTTGAAGAAATCTCCAAATCCCTAAATCAAAAAATCGTACATCAAATTCCTACATCCACTTTACTTTTTCTGCCAATGGCTTGATTCGTTTTCCTGGCTGTGCCGGTTCGTCGGTATAACCCAGATAAAAGAATCCCAGCACCTGGTCATCATCTCCCAGGCCCAGATAATCCTGCATGGCAGGATGGTAGGTCATACCTCCTGAACCCCAGTAGGCGGAAATGCCCTGAGCAGTAGCGCCCAGCCACATATTCTGCACAGCGCAGGATACTGCTGCCACCTCTTCTACAACAGGAATTTTAGGATTGCTGCCCCGTTTCATGCAGATGGCAATCACGTGAGAGGCCAGGTTACCCTGATCTTTCAGTTTGTCGTAGTTGCCGGGGATGAACTTGTCGGCAGCCGTATGTTGTTTGTACAGGTCGGCATGGTCAGCACAAAACTGCTGTACTTTGTCTCCACTGTAAACAATAAAATGCCAGGGCTCTGTATAGCCATGGGTAGGAGCCCAGTCAGCCAGCTGCAGCAGTTGTTGTATGGTATCGTCGGCCACTTTTTTACCGTTCATGCTGGTGGGTTTCACCGTGCGGCGGGAGGCAATTATTTTTTCCAGATAGCTGGTCGTTGTATTTATTTCCATGATCTTGTTTTAATCGGTTAAATGTTTTCCAGGGCAGTTTTCATGGCTGCCGGCAGTTTCATAACTTTCCGGAGGTTATAGTCAAAGCATATCATGCCGGTTTTGGCATCGGCGATAGTAATAGACTGGCCATTGCGCTGGGTGGTAATATGATAGAATAACTCAAAGCCAAACGCACTATATTCCCCGGCAGCCATTTCCACGGTGAAGATATCTCCGTGAAAACCTTCGCCTTTATAGGCAACGGCTACGTCGCTCATAATCAGGCCGGTATTGGCTTCCAGGTCTAGTTCTTTGTAGCCGGCCTGCTGCACAAACTGCATACGGGCTTCGTGCATAATAGAGAGGATGGCATCATTGCCTACATGTCCTCCATAGTTAACATCCTGTATCCTGATAGGTATCGTTGTGCTGAATCCGAGTTTTTCCGGTAAGTCTATTTTTATTCTGGCCATTATTTTTTAGGTAGATGGTTTTGATGTAGAGGATGATTTTAAAATCAAAAAATTCCTAAATCACAAAATCGTAAATCAATATGATTGCAGGAAGGCCACGAATTTTTCGAAGGCCCGGCCCCGGTGGCTGTATTGGTTTTTCTCTGTCAGGTCCATTTGGGCGAACGAACGGTCTGCTCCTTCCGGAATAAAGATAGGATCGTAGCCGAAACCTTTTTCTCCCATGGTATGGGTGCTGATATGGCCCTGGCTGACACCTTCAAACTGATACTCCTTGCCATCCAGTATCAGGGAGATGACGGTACGGAAACGGGCCGCTCTGTTGGTGACACCTTCCATTTCAGTCAGCACCTTGGCGATATTGTCGGAGGCCAGCTTCTGTTCGCCGGCATAGCGGGCGCTTAATACACCCGGAGCGCCCTGAAGGGCATCTATTTCCAGGCCGGTATCTTCCGCAAAACAGTTCTGTCCCGTCATCTGGTGGATGGTGCCGGATTTCTCCCTGGCATTTTCTTCCAGTGTGTCGTGTGGCTCGGGGATATCGATATCAATACCGGCTTCATGCAGGGTAATGATCTCAAAGTGATCACCCAGCATAGAACGGAATTCTTTAACCTTGTTCTCGTTATTGGTAGCAAAAATCAGTTTCATCTTCAAATAGCAAAAAAATTATATAATAACCTAGATACCTAATAGTTGTTTTAGTCCGGCCCATAATTTGGCTTTCAGTATTTTGTCGGCCCCGATCAGCTGGAGCTCATCAGAAAGCAGCAGGGTAGTGGAGTTGGCAGTCACTATCTGATACAATGGCGCATCAGTAAGGCCTAACGGCCCCGATGCTGTGCCAAATACAATGGCCTTCTCTATTTTTA
Organism: Chitinophaga flava; assembly: GCF_003308995.1. Taxonomy (NCBI): domain Bacteria; kingdom Pseudomonadati; phylum Bacteroidota; class Chitinophagia; order Chitinophagales; family Chitinophagaceae; genus Chitinophaga; species Chitinophaga flava. The sequence goes on from NZ_QFFJ01000002.1 coordinate 266,609, forward strand.
CGGCAGACTGCCAGCCAGCGAAGCCCAGTTGAGGGTAGTGAGAGGCGTTAATAAGCGACACATCCTGCATGCTTAGTTTACAGGCATTTAATATATTGGTAAGGAGGTTGAATAATTCATCATTTAAGTAGGCTTCATTTTCGTTTTGTATGAAGAGCGCAATGTTTTTTTGATTTTCTCCTAAATATTTGACTTTCGGCACCTCAATTTGCTGCGCTGCAACCGGCATGCTTTTCCCGGGAATGATGGGCTGGGTGAAGATTTTAGCCAGATAATACGGATCAAGTTCCAATTGCTCGAGCGACATATTATTATGATTTAATTTAATATTAAAGTCCGGCGTAGGGAAAAATCAGTTTATTTGCACTGCCGTAGGCCGCAACTGCGCCCTACCCCGGGACGAAAGTGTAAAAATATTGAGATAAAATTGATTAACCATGATGGTAGCTAAATCAACAGTAAAGGAAGAAGCATTACAGAAGATCAAAGTCACAAAAACTACGCATAGCCGTTTAAGTGAAGTAGATTTTAATAATCTGGTATTCGGTAAAAAATATGCAGACCACATGCTGGTTGCTGATTTTGATGGAAAAGCGTGGGTAAATGCCGAAATCATGCCTTTTCAGAACTTTTCTGTAAGTCCTTCCAATGCAGCCTGGCACTATGGACAGGCTATCTTCGAGGGCATCAAAGCCTATAAAGATCCTCAGGACAACCCGATGATTTTCAGGCCTTACGATAACTACAGAAGATTTAATACCTCTGCGGAAAGAATGGGGATGCCCGAAGTACCCGAGTGGCTGTTTATTGGTGGCATGGACATGCTGATAGATCTGGACCGCAACTGGATCCCTACAGGACCTGGCTGCTCCCTCTATCTGCGTCCCTTTATGATTGCCGCTGATGAGTTTATCGGTGTACGTCCTTCCGATACCTATCGTTTTGCCATTATCAATTCTCCATCCGGACCATATTTCAATAAGCCGATCAAACTGCTGGTGCAGGACAAATATGTACGTGCTTTCCCGGGTGGCGTTGGATATGCTAAAGCTGCGGGTAACTATGGTGGTACCATGTATCCTACCATGCAGGCCAAAAAGCAGGGCTACGACCAGATTCTCTGGGTAGACGGCTATGAACATAAATACCTGCAGGAGTGCGGTACCATGAACGTATTCGTGATCATCGGCAATACAGCCATTACACCTGATCTGTCTCAGGGTACTATCCTGGAAGGGGTAACCCGCGCCAGCGTAATCGACCTGCTCAAAGATCTGGGCCTCACCGTGGAAGAAAGACCTGTTTCTATTGATGAAGTGGTGAACGCCTATAAAAACGGTACCCTTAAAGAAGTATTCGGTACTGGTACTGCCGCTGCACTGGCTTACGTAGAACAGCTGGATTACCTCGATACTGAGATCAAACTGGATACTGCTACCTACAAAATCGGAGCTGAAGTTATCCGCCGTCTGGATGCCATCCGCACCGGCCGTGAAGAGGATAACCGTAACTGGAATTATCATGTAGGCAATGAATAAGGGAATTACATATTATTAAAATAATGAAAATAGGCCGTTTTAAACGGCCCTATTTTTTTATGGTAGTTTCTGAAGGAAATCATACCTTTGCAATCCGGATTTTTGATGTCCTCTTTTATACCAAGATAGATTACCCAGTCTCCGACTACAGGAAATTCAAAGCCGGTAAAAAATATTCGAAACAATTTTGTTATTCACATATATAGTTTTACCTTTGCCCTCCCAAAATCCCTTATGGGAAATTTGGATGTCATTGTAAACCGACATAAAAAACTAGGTAAAGAATGCCTACTATACAACAATTAGTAAGAAAAGGAAGAGAAATTATCCGGGCTAAGTCCAAGTCCAGGGCATTAGATAGCTGCCCTCAGCGTCGCGGTGTTTGTACCCGTGTGTACACAACCACGCCTAAAAAACCTAACTCCGCTTTACGTAAAGTGGCAAAGGTACGTTTGACCAATAAAGTTGAGGTGATCGCTTATATCCCAGGTGAAGGTCACAACCTGCAGGAGCACTCTATCGTACTGATCCGTGGTGGTAGGGTAAAAGACTTACCAGGTGTTCGTTACCACATTGTTCGCGGTTCCCTGGATACTGCCGGTGTGAAAGACAGAAAGCAGAGCCGTTCCAAATATGGTACTAAAAAGGAAAAGGCTAAAAAATAATCAATTATAAATAGTCGTAATTTTCAATAATGAGAAAGCAAGCTGCAAAAAAATTGCCTCTGGCTCCGGATCCTCGGTTTAACGACAAGCTGGTAACACGCTTCGTTAATAACGTAATGGAACAAGGAAAGAAGAGCATTGCCTATAAAATTTTCTACGATGCTGTGGATAAGGTGAGCCAGATGACCGGAGAAAACGGTTATGAGGTTTGGAGAAAAGCATTAAACAATGTTACTCCTGCTGTTGAAGTTAGAAGCCGCCGTATCGGTGGTGCTACCTTCCAGATCCCTGCTGAGGTTCGTCCTGATAGGAAAGTTTCCCTGAGCATCAAATGGCTGGTTCGTTTCGCTGGTGAAAGAAACGGTAAGAGCATGGCAGATAAACTGGCCAATGAAATCGTAGCAGCAAGCAAAGGTGAAGGCGCAGCGTTCAAGAAAAAAGAAGATACTCACCGCATGGCGGAAGCTAACAAGGCTTTCTCTCACTTCAGAGTGTAGTTTTAGCCCTCACGGGCAACTCAATATATTTGGCAAACAGTTCCTCTTCGGAGCTGTTTGCCTTTTTATGTGTGGATAAGTAGTGCTTTTAGTGTGAATAACCCCTGCATTACCCCGTTGATAAACTAAGCCTCCCACTATCATGGCGGATTTGCCAGGACATCATTTGGCATGATCTAAATGTGGATAACTGCACAATTTCCGTATAAACAGCCCGGTATTTCAACTGCTCCCCCGGAGTTCTCCCTGATCCTCCCCTTATCTGCTGTCCCTCTACACTCGTTGGTTTTTAAACCTCGGCTTTAATACGCATGCCGTGTTGAATGGTTGCCAGTTCCCATATTTATCCCCCGTCAACAACATTTCAATACCTCCTTGTCGACCACTGACATCTGGCCCGTTTCAAACTTTCCTCCCGGACATAAAAAAGCCGTCAGGAGATCCTGACGGCCTTTACTAATTGGATAGATATACTGCTTATCTCACATTGACCAATACCTTAATCTTCCCAATCTCACCAGTAAATTCTTGTAATGCCTTTCCGATCGCCTGGCCAGTTTTCAGAACACCCAGATCTGCTTTCATAGCATAACCAGGTTTGCTGGCTGTAACCAGGATATCCCCACGATGAATCGGACCGTTTTCATTGCATACCTTGGTAGGAATCACACCAACCACGCCCAGTGGCACCTTGTTGGAAATATCTGTGTTGATATCCTCCTCTGACATTAACACCCCGGGTTTGGTGGCATATACACCTACCACCAGGGATGAATATGCACCGGTGGACTTTTCGAGGGTACGGTCTGTACCTGTAGCAATCGCCATCACATCACCCGGCTCGTATTGTTGTATGTTACCGGTTACATCAAAAGCTTCAGCCATATCCGCACCTCCTGTTTGGGTACCGCCATTAAAGAAACCTCTACCTGTATTGTCTATACGGGCTACATTGATACTTTGTTTTTGAAAGACAGCAAGATTACCATTGGCGCTGGGATTAGTATGATTAATAAAGAGATCATCGCCTTTCCCGTTATTGGTAATCAACAACACAGGGCTGTTACTATTACCCCCTGAATTAGTATTGATAAAGTGGGCTGCTGTCCCTGTAGAAGAACTAGTTGCCTGAAGCGCATCTCCTGTACCGCTGTTAGTAAGACTGAAAAGGCTGCTAGCAGTGCTTCCAGTACCAGCATAGGGGAGGGTAACTGCTCCTGCCGCTCCGGTTGCTCCAGTTGCTCCTTGAGGTCCTTGAGGTCCCGTTGCTCCAATTACCCCTTGATCACCTTTATCTCCCTTGTCACCCTTGTCTCCAGTCACTCCCTGTACGCCTTGAGGTCCTTGTGGTCCGGTTGCTCCAATTACCCCTTGATCACCTTTATCTCCCTTGTCACCCTTGTCTCCAGTCACTCCTTGTACGCCTTGAGGTCCTTGTGGTCCGGTTGCTCCAGTTACCCCTTGATCACCTTTATCTCCCTTGTCTCCAGTCACTCCTTGTACGCCTTGAGGTCCTTGTGGTCCAGCTGCTCCAGTTGTTCCCTGATCACCTTTATCTCCCTTATCACCAGTCAACCCCTGTATGCCCTGTAGCCCTTGATCTCCTTTGTCCCCCTTATCGCCTTGGTCTCCTTTATCACCCTTATCGCCTTTGTCACCTTTATCACCATGGTCGCCCTGATCTCCTTTATCGCCCTTATCACCTTTGTCACCTTTATCACCATGGTCGCCTTGGTCTCCTTTATCACCCTTATCGCCTTTGTCACCTTTATCACCATGGTCGCCCTGGTCTCCTTTATCACCCTTATCACCCTTATCGCCTTTGTCACCTTTATCACCATGGTCGCCCTGGTCTCCTTTATCACCCTTATCGCCTTTGTCACCTTTATCACCATGGTCGCCCTGGTCTCCTTTATCGCCCTTATCGCCTTTGTCGCCTCTATCACCCTGGTCGCCCTGGTCTCCTTTATCGCCCTTATCGCCTTTATCACCATGGTCGCCTTGGTCTCCTTTATCACCCTTATCGCCTTTGTCACCTTTGTCACCATGGTCGCCCTGATCTCCTTTATCGCCCTTATCACCTTTGTCGCCTTTATCACCATGGTCGCCCTGGTCTCCTTTATCACCCTTATCACCTTTGTCACCTTTATCTCCATGGTCACCTTGATCTCCTTTCTCACCGGGATCCCCTTTACATCCTTTTTCTCCCTGAGGCCCCTGAGGTCCGCATGACCCCGCAGGCCCTTGTTCACCCTGAGGTCCCTGAGGTCCCTGAGGTCCTTGTGGTCCTTGTTCACCCGGGTCTCCTTTCACGCCCGCTGCTCCCGGATCTCCTTTATCTCCTTTCATACCCGGACTGCCAGCTGGCCCGGTTTGTCCTACAGGTCCAATCGGCCCAACTGGTCCTGCAGGCCCCATATCACCTTTGTCGCCTTTAGCACCCGCCAGTCCGGGATCTCCTTTGGAGCCCGCTGGTCCGGAGTCTCCTTTATCTCCCTTATCCCCTTTAGGACCAGATACGCCGTTGGCAGCATACAAGGCATAAGGTACGCTCGCACAGGAAGAGGTGCCCAGCTCCTGATAGCTGCCGCCATCAGCAGAGGCTTCCACCTTGATGAATTGATTGGCATTTGCCCAGGGAACTGCACTGAAATTGCCGCTGGTGGGGTTTCCTGCGCCGATCTGCAAGGTAAAGAGCCCCAGCTGGTTGGTGGTAGTGTTATGTGTTTCCTGGTATTGTACCGGGCCGGACGGAGAGCCACCTAGAATGGTGATCCTCACTTTTATATTTTCATTGGCCAGCATAGTGCCGTTGTTATTCCTGGCCACTGCCTGGTAGTTGATCGTTTTGAGTCCGTTTTGTGCATAGAGCTGTAAGGAGAACAGTGTGCAGCAAATGATAAACAAGTATCTTTTTGTCATAACTGGTGTTTTATACAGTAATTGCTTAATGTGTTATATCTGGGGTTACAGTAGTGGTAGTATGTCTGCCGATGTTGTACATCAGTGAAAATTTCAGGGTTCTTCTTTCTCGTAAACTGTTGGAAGTGGGGATGAGGTAAGCCATATCCAGCTCCAGATTGGCCACTCTTACACCGAGGCCGCTGGTAAAATGTTGCCGGTAACCTTTATTGGGATGCTCATAAAAGTAGCCGGTCCGTACAAAGAAGGATTGTCTGTAAGCATATTCAAGGCCGCTGCCAATTGTAAACTCCCGTAGCTCTTCCTGGAAGCCTCCGGGAGCATCACCGAATGAGGAGAAAATGGCGTTGACAACACTTCGGTCGGGATCTCTGCCTTTTAATATCTGGCCGGAGCTGTCATAGAGGGGTGGGGTAGGAACAAGTAATTTGTTGATGTCTACCGCTACAGTAAACTCATGGTCACCGGTATGTACAAACGTATAACTGCCGCCTATCCGCAGGTTCATAGGCAAAAAGCTTTTCTGGCGGCTGTCGTCTGTATACGAAAGTTTAGTACCAATGTTGGTGATGCTGATACCAAAACAATACCGGTTGCTGAAATCCAGATAATCCTTGCTGTTCTGATAATAGTAGCTGACATCACCTGCCACGGCTGAGGCTGGCTTTTGCTGTAATCCGTTGAAAGAGCCCTGTCCAAGCTGACTGCGGATATAACGCATACTGATGGCCATCGACATATGTGCCCCCAGCTTGCGGGAATAGGCTCCGTCTATAGCAAATTCCCGGGGAGAGTAGTTCTGGAGCGTAGTCCCGTTTTCATCCCGGAAGGTGACTTCCCCGTAGTTAAAATACTTCATGGAAGCCCCGATACCTTCGTTTGCATTCAGATTCTTGTAGGCCGATACAAAAGCCATGTTTGACTTGTAATTGTTCAGCTCCCACATCCAGGGGGAGTAGGTGGCACTTACACCCCAGTCTCCCGCAAATACAATTTTGGCCGCATTGGCAAAAATGGAGTTGGCGTCCGGACTAATGCCTGTGGCGGCATCACCCATACCACTTGACCTGGCATCGGGGTTTACCAGCAGAAAACTTGCGCCAATATTAGGTGGCTGCTGGATTGTTTTTTGTGCATGAACGGCTGGTATGGCAGCCAGCATGCAGGAAAGAAGTAGAATTACTCGATCATGTTTCATGATTACGACGTTTAATTACTGCACAATGAGTTTTTCGAAGTAAATATTGACCCCCACTTTCAGCACAACCGTGAAGATTCCCGCTGCAAAATGGTTGACCGGTATCACTACCGTGGATTTACCCTGTCCAACCTGGTGCATCCTGTTGTACACCTCTTGCCCTGCAGTATTGAGTATCAGAATGGTGATCGCCGCGTCGGCGAGCATCTCAAACTGTATTTTTACACTGGTAAGGGCCGGGTTGGGAAACAGTATGTAGTCTTTTACAGGACTCTTCCCGGGTGGAAGGGGAGGAAGCTCGTAGGGTTGCTGAAATCCCTGCGTCAGCAGAAGCCGTCCGTCTGTAATAGGCAGTACAACCGGTTCCCCTATCGTATATTGAATCAATATCTGATTGAGGTTACCGCTGCCGCCATTACTGCCAACGACCTGCCTGTTCAGGATCAGTTGCGCGTTCGCCTGGGTGCATAGCGCTGCCAGCACCATCAGCGCAATAATGCACTTGGAGATAAACGATGTCATAAATTGTGGAGTTAAAAGGTGTGTATAAGCAATAAGAAGCTGTTTCCGACACCGGAAATGAAGGTCCGGCGCCGAAAAATGAATGCAAACGAAACAGCCACCTTATTGATTAGGAGGAATGTACAGGTGTAGCCATAAATTTTTCACTTTTGGAATGAATAGATAGATTGATAGATTGATGATGAAATGGTGACAGAAATAGATAAATACAGAAACAGACCCAGGATCAGGTATCGCCCCGGGCAAGGTATAGATATGGCAAAATTTTGATAAGCAGGTATGATAAAGCCAGGTAATCTTCTGGGGGAATTAATGCTAGCCAGATTATTCTACATGACAATGACAATATACTATGTGAAATGGAACTTGGGGGATTATGCTATTAGCACTCGATAATAACACGAATATCAACGAATTATCGATCTGAGCAAATGCTTACTTTTCCGATGGCAGATTTTGACTGAAAAATGGTAGGTATCAGTATAAAACCGGTTAAGGTATTTAATACTATTTTAATTTAAATTAATGTGTTGAAACGCCCGTGCTTGTTAAAAAGAAATAACAATTGCACAATGTCGCGCGTTTTATTTATTGCTAAAAATAAATTACCTTTGCCCCCCAAATTGCATTATTTAGTCATTTTAATATTATGGCAGACTTAAGATTTCAAAGGAACTTTGGTATTGCGGCGCACATCGATGCGGGTAAAACCACTACCACAGAGCGTATCCTGTATTACACAGGTAAATCCCACAAAATTGGTGAGGTGCACGAAGGTGCTGCCACCATGGACTGGATGGCACAGGAGCAGGAGAGAGGTATTACCATCACATCTGCTGCTACCACTTGTTTTTGGAATTTCCCAACCTTACAAGGTAAAGCTCTTCCAGACACTAAGCAATTTAAATTCAACATCATCGATACCCCAGGCCACGTGGACTTCACCGTTGAGGTAGAACGCTCCCTGCGTGTACTGGACGGTCTGGTGGCCCTGTTCTGCGCCGTTTCCGGTGTTGAACCTCAGTCTGAAACCGTTTGGCGCCAGGCTAACCGCTACCGTGTACCCCGTATCGGTTTCGTTAACAAAATGGACCGTTCCGGTGCCGACTTCCTGAACGTGGTAAAACAGGTAAAAGAAATGCTGGGTGCTAACCCCGTTCCTTTAACCCTGCCTATCGGTGCTGAAGATACTTTCAAAGGTGTGGTTGACCTGATCACCATGAAAGGTATCATCTGGGACGAAGAAGGTAAAGGTGCTACCTACCAGGAGATCGAAATTCCGGAAGACATGAAGGAAGAAGCGAACGAATGGAGAGCTAAACTGGTAGAAGCCGTTGCTGAATACGACGATACCCTCATGGAGAAATTCTTCGAAGATCCTAACTCTATCTCCGAAGCTGAAATCCACGAAGCAATCCGTAAAGCTACCATCGATATCGCTATCATCCCTATGATGTGCGGTTCTTCCTTCAAAAACAAAGGTGTTCAGAAAATGCTGGATGCGGTTTGCCGTTACCTGCCTTCTCCAATGGACATCGAAGCGGTTAAAGGTACAAACCCTGACACCGGTGAAGATATTGAACGTAAACCAGATGCTAAAGAACCACTGTCTGCACTGGCTTTCAAAATCGCAACCGATCCTTTCGTAGGTCGTCTGGCGTTCTTCCGGGTTTATTCCGGTCACCTGGATGCGGGTTCTTATGTACTGAACACCCGTACCGGCAAAAACGAACGTATCAGCCGTATCATGCAGATGCACGCTAACAAGCAGAACCCGATCGATTTCATCGAAGCTGGTGATATCGGAGCTGCTGTTGGTTTTAAAGATATCAAAACCGGAGATACCCTGTGTGATGAAAAATCACCGATTATCCTGGAATCTATGACCTTCCCAGAACCAGTTATCAGCATCGCTATCGAGCCTAAAACTCAGGCAGACGTTGATAAAATGGGTATGGCACTGGCTAAACTGGTAGAGGAAGATCCTACCCTGAAAGCTAAAACTGACGAAGAAACCGGCCAAACCGTACTGAGTGGTATGGGTGAGCTTCACCTGGAAATCATCGTTGACCGTATGCGTCGCGAGTTCAAGGTAGAAGTTAACCAGGGTGCTCCGCAAGTAGCTTACAAAGAAGCCCTGACTACCAAAGTTGAACACCGTGAAGTATTCAAAAAACAAACCGGTGGTCGTGGTAAATTCGCTGATATCCAGATCGAAATCGGACCTGCTGATGCAGAATGGCTGAAAGAAAATGACGGTAAAGCCTTCCAGTTTATCAATGATATCTTTGGTGGTGCTATCCCTAAAGAGTTCATTCCTGCTGTACAGAAAGGCTTTGAACAGTCCCTCAGCCAGGGTGTTCTCGCTAACTTCCCGCTGGTAAACCTGAAAGTGCGTCTGTTCGACGGTTCATTCCACGCAGTAGACTCCGACGCTATGTCCTTCGAACTCTGCGCCAAACAAGCCTTCCGTGAAGCTGCCCGCAAAGCTAAACCAGTTCTGCTGGAGCCTATCATGAAAGTGGAAGTTCAAACTCCTGACCAGTACATGGGTGACGTTACCGGTGACCTCAACCGTCGTCGCGGTATGCTGGAAGGTATGGACTCCAAAAATGGTGTTCAGGTTATCAAAGCTAAAGTTCCATTGAGCGAAATGTTCGGTTACGTAACGCAACTGCGTTCACTGTCTTCCGGCCGTGCTAGCTCCATCATGGAATTCTCTCACTACTCTCCGGCTCCGAACAACGTAGCGGAAGAAGTGATCGCGAAAGTAAAAGGTAAAGTAAACGCCTAATACATATTTTTTCCATAGAAAAAGGTTGTCCTGCGCAAGCGGGACAACCTTTTTTACTTACATGAACATGCTATTGTCAGTTGCCCTTTTTTTAATAAATTGAGATACATAACCTGCAACTGAACGTACTTTTTGCCAAATGCCAGGGTCCTGATCTTCAGGACCTTTTTTATTGATTTTCTTTCCATAATACTAGGGGGTACAATCTGTTTTTTCGTCATACTAGAGAAAATGCAAACTAAGAGCCTGTATTTTTTTTATTACTGATAGCCGACTTAACCACAATATGATTCTTGAATTAATACAAGTACCTCCTGCAACTGTTAAATACGAAACGGGTGAGCAGATAGCACTGGCACCCGGCCTGGATGTGATTCTGCCCTGCTGGAACCCATCAGGGCCCTGGGTGGAATCGCTGATTAGGCACTATCACGAGGTAGTCCGTCTCATGGGCGATGTCCCTGTTCAGCTGATTCTGGTCAATGATGGCTCGCTCCGTAACTTCACCAGCCAGCATATATCCTGGCTCGAAGCCGCTATCCCCGGTATTATCATCGTCAGCTATGAACAAAACCGTGGTAAAGGATACGCTGTCAGAGAAGGTGTGAAAAACGCACGCCACGCATTCCAGGTATATACCGATCTCGATTTCCCCTTCGGCGTTGACGCTGTCAGAAAAGCATACGACCAACTCCAGAAAGGCCTCGACGTAGTAGCTGGTGAAAGAGGTGCCGCCTATCTCCGGGAACTGCCCCGCAAAAGACGTGTCATTACCCGTATCAGCCGCCTGCTCAACAAAACAGTGCTCCGCCTCAAGGTAAATGATGCCCAGGCTGGCCTCAAAGGATTTAACGCTCACGGAAAATCCATTCTCCTCAATACCACCATCGACGGTTTTCTGTACGATAGTGAATTCCTCTACAAAGCAGGTAAAAATCCCCGCCTTAAAATTGGTGCAGTTGATGTATTTTGCCGCCCCGGAATTAGCTTCAGCGCTTTTAGAATCAAGCTGCTGCTGAAAGAACTTAGAAATTATTGCCGGATTATTATCAGTGCTAACTAACTATGAATCAGGAGAAAAGGATATTGATCAGTGTAGACGTGGAAGAATTTGATATCCCGGAAGAATTTGGACGGCAGGTACCCCTGCAGGAAAAACTGGAAATATCCAGAAAAGGCCTGCAAACAACCCTCGACCTTTTTGATAAATACAACGTACGAGCCACCTTTTTTATCACCGCCTACTGGGCCCAGCATTACCCGGAACTCATCAGGCAGGTGGCCGCCAAACATGAGATCGCTTCTCATGCCTATTATCACAGCTCCTTTTCTGATGCCGACCTGGAAGGGTCGCGCTTAGCCCTGCAGGAAATCAGTGGCCAGCAGGTACGTGGATTCCGTATGCCCCGCCTTCGGAAAGTAAACTTGCAGGCCCTTAAAGAAGCCGGATACCTCTACGACGCCTCCCTTAACCCTACCTGGCTGCCTGGTCGTTACAACAACAGACATCTGCCCCGGACCATGTTCCGTGACAATAACATGTGGATCATCCCTTCTTCCGTTTCCCCTCTCATTCGTTACCCCGTGTTCTGGCTCAGTGTTAAAAACGCCCCCCTGTGGATAACCCGCCACTTTAGTAAAGCCATTCTCAGAAAGGATAACTACCTCTCTTTTTATTTCCACCCCTGGGAACTGGTGGATATCCGTAATTATGCCCTTCCTTCCTATATCAGCCGCATCTCCGGTAATAAAATGGAGCAGAAAATGGAAGGATTCCTGAAATTCCTCCAGCAACAAGGCCGTTTTTGCGCCCATATCGATATGCTGTGACCCACTGTTGAAAACTTGTGCAGATTAGAAGGGGTATCTAGCTCAACAACATCGAAGGTTGATTGTTATAGCTCATATAATAAACTTAAATATTATGGGACGGAGAAGCCCCGTAAAGTGGATTAATAAGATATTTTTATATTTTTTTTAACAAAATGAAAGCTATATAATTCATTTTCAGTAGTTTTGTTTAGTTAAGAAATGCATGTGTTTGTGATTGTTTGAAACGCTTCCTCATACCCAAATTATCCCCTGCCGCTAAGATTGTCTGGTTCATTGTCCAAATGTGAAATATCATTGGCTATGGCTGTAGAACTCAAATCCTGATTTGGGTTTTTGCCTATGGGCATATTTTATTCATTCAGTATGTTAAATGTTAAAACTAAAAAGCACACTATGAAAAAAATTCGTCTCTTAACCCTTATTGCATTCGGAGTATTGATGGGATCAACCGTTAAAGCACAGATCCAGAAGGGAAATATTATGATCGGTAGCAGTCTGACCAATCTCGGTCTTAATTTCCAGAAAGAAAGCACGGTTTTCAGCTTTGACCTTACCCCAAAAGTCGGGTGGTTTATAAAAGACGGACTGGCAGTTGGCGGATACGTGGATTTTGGTCTGACAACAAACAATCCTGGTACTAATACCCGCTATGGTGCTGGAGCCTTCGGCCGTTATTTCTTTGAAGATAAAAATATCAGAAAGCTCGAATTCTCCAAGAGAGCAAGGTTCTTCGCGGAAGCTAATGTAGGCTTTGCGGGAACCAATATCGCCAACGGAGCTTCTACCAATGGTCTTGGCATTGGTATTGGCCCTGGTCTGGCTTACTTTATCACACCAAACGTGTCGTTGGAAGGATTGCTGAAATACGACCTTACTATTGGTTTCGGTAGCTCTACTACCTCTCACAGACTCAATCTGGGCGTAGGTTTCCAGATTTATCTGCCTTCTGCAAAGGCTAAAGCCATTTACAAGGAAGAAAGAAGTGGCAAATAACTCGCAGGCAAGCAAAAAAACGACAAAAACAAGCAAAAAAGAAGGAACTGGCAGACATCGCTGATGGCGGCCAGTTCCTTTTTAGTTAGGATTCCTACTGTATTGAATGGGGTGAACAGAGAGATGACAAATGAACCGATTGAATAATGATTGAATAATGAATAGCAATTACATTTGTGGCGTAACCAGTTGATACCGGTTATTGGGATTGCCGAAAACCATGAAAAGAGTAGGCATTATGTACTTAAATTGTTTGTTATGAACTGGGAGAAATTTATCTGGTGGCTCATCAAACTCCTCTTCTGTCATCGTGATGATGATGATCATCATCCTCGCGGATAATTATCCGTTGGATGATATTGGGATCGCCGAAAACCATGAAAAGAGTAGGCATTATTTTTTAAATTGTTTGTTATGAGCTTCGAAGAATTTATCAGACTGCTCCTCAGATTGTTAGCTTGCCATTGCCACCATCGCGATGATGACGATGATGATGATCGTGGTGGCTGCAAACCTCGTGGTTGATACCCGATGAGATTTGCTCTTAACCCTAGCTTGTTTGCCACCCCCAGACCGCACGAACAATGAGAATGCCGAAAACCATGTAAAAGCGTAGCTGAGATTAAAACTTTTTTCTATGGTCATCGTGTACTCTTTACCTGTAAAAAGGTTGTAATGCGTTGCTGATGTCCGCACTGGGCGGCATTTGGCGTAAGAGCATTTTGTGTTTGTTACCCGCAGAGCCATGACTAACGTCATGGCTTTTTTTTGTTTAGTTCGGTATCCGAATGAATAAAATGAACAGTCTGGTTTTGAATGAATTAATTGAATCGTTGTTTTTTGATTGGAAGCCCCTATTTTGCGATGTGGCCAGTACCTGAGTGGCCATTGGGGACGCTGAAAACCAATAACAGAGTAAGCATTAAATCTTAACCATTTTCGTATGATAAACACAATCTGGGATGCTATCCTGAAATTCCTCCGCACAGTGTTTGGTGCCCTGTAATCCTTACAGATTCAGGGTTTTCTTTGCTTATTTACCCTGTGATTGCCGAAACACATTGTTTTCAGAAGCCATGGCTTAGCTATGGCTTCTGTATTTTAAAGCATTTTTTAGTAGGATTCCTCTCGTTTTTTAATTTTTCAGATAGAAGAAATGTCATATTCATGACGGGCTCTAACCTTCCATGGTAAATGAAAATAGCGTGTTCAGCGGATTGAACGAAGATGTATTTGAAATAAATGAAATGAATAAAATGAACGTATGTTATTCTCTGGATAGGTTTTACTTTTATCAGGTTGGTTCTCCTATGAAGCCAATTGGGATTGCCGAAAACCATAAAAAGAGTAGGCATAACAGGTGTAATTCCATTCCTTATGAATTTACTTAACCAACTGATCGCTGCCATCGTTGCACTGCTGCAATCTCTGCTGGGAGGTCTGTAATTAATGATCCCCTCGTAAGGGAATCAGTCTCTACAAGTGCACTTTTTTTCCCTTGCAACGCATTGCTCCGGGCCACAGGTAGCCCGGAGCTTTTTTTTATGCCCGGAAGGGAAGTAGAGAAGTTAGTTTGCTGCTATGCAAGGCTATTACCAATCCGCTTCGGATACTGGATGGGAATCGCCGCCAGTCCGCTATAGTATTGGAATGAACAGGATGGCCAAATTCGATGATAATGAATGAAATGAACTCATGCGTATTGAGGGATAGCCATTAAATTCGGTCCCGGATATTGAAGCTCCAACTGGGATTGCCGAAAACCAGTCAATAGAGTAGGCATTCATCTTGAAAACCTATAAACCATGGATTTGCTCAATCAACTGCTGACCCTGATTTTAAACCTGCTGAAATCTTTATTAGGTGGTATTGGTAATACTAAACCTTTGTAAGAGGATTCGGGTACTACTGTATCTGCTTTAAACTAATTCAGAAACCGCTTCATTTTGCTACAGCTTCAAATGGCAGAATGAGGCGGTTTTCTTTTTGTACCATTGCTACTTATGCTGCTACTTTTTACTCCGACTCCGGAATCCCGCTAAGCGGAACTAAAAATTTTTTGTTTTGATTTTTGTTTTCCTATATTTGTCGAAATCAGCATGTCAACTAAGCGTAAGACTTAATACGCACAAAATGAATGTTTTCGGAGGTTTAATTTCATAAAAATCCTCTCTCCATAATCCCCCTTTCCGTGACCATGGCATAGTTTGCCAGGCTTCTTTTATTTTTTTCCTGAGAATTATTTGCCAATTAAAAAAAACCGGGTTACCTTTGCCCTCCCAATTTGTAACGGGAAAAAACACTGAAGAAGTTCATTGCATATGTCTCAGAGAATAAGAATCAAGCTGAAGTCCTACGATCATAACCTGGTAGATAAGTCTGCTGAGAAGATCGTTAAAACCGTGCGTAACACGGGCGCCGTGGTAACAGGTCCAATTCCTTTACCTACAGAGAAGAAAATTTTTACGGTACTGCGTTCTCCGCACGTAAATAAGAAAGCGCGCGAGCAGTTCCAGCTCTGCACTCACAAACGTTTACTGGATATCTATACCTCCTCTTCCAGGACCGTTGATGCACTGAGTAAGCTGGATTTACCTTCTGGCGTAGAAGTTGAAATTAAAGCATAAGGACAACAGCAAGGCTGGGCAAAAGGCCCGCCTTTTATTGATTTATGGTTACTGATTGATTATCAGTTAGTAACAATTTTAACAAAAACACATAGGTCGCGCCTTCTGGGCGGCCGCCCAATAAAGTATTTAAACCGCCCATCCTGGGGATAGCTAGAAATCCCCCAGGCGCTGGGTAAAATCATATAAAAAATGAAAGGTATTATTGGTAAAAAGATTGGTATGACCAGTATCTTCGAGGCCAATGGTAAGCAAACTGCTTGTACCATTATCGAAGCAGGTCCCAACGTTGTAACTCAGGTAAAAAGCCTGGAATCAGATGGTTACAATGCAATTCAGGTTTCTTTCGGCGACAAGAAAGAAAAACACACTACAAAAGCTGAGCTTAATCACTTCGCGAAAGCAAGCACCTCTCCCAAACGCTTTGTTAAAGAATTCCGTAATCCAGACGTACTGAAAGCCCTCGGTGAATCAATCACCTGCGAAATCTTCGCTGAAGGTGAGTCCGTTGACGTTGTAGGCACTTCCAAAGGTAAAGGCTTCCAGGGTGTTGTTAAACGCCACGGATTTAGCGGTGTGGGTGAAGCTACCCACGGTCAGCACGACAGAAGCAGAGCTCCTGGTTCTGTTGGTGGTTCCTCTTATCCTTCCCGCGTTTTCAAGGGTATGCGTATGGCCGGCCAGACAGGTAACGAAAGAGTGAAAGTGAAAGGGCTGAAAATCCTGAAAATATTCCCTGAAAAGAATTATATCCTGGTAAGTGGTTCCGTTCCCGGCCACAATGGTTCAATCGTTTTAATCCAGAAGTAACATGCAAGTTGATATTTTAAATATAGAAGGTAAGAAAACCGGAAGGTCTATCGAACTTCCTGAAGAGATCTTTGGTGTGGAACCTAACAACCACGTGATCTACCTGGCTGTTAAACAGTATCTCGCCGCTCAGCGTCAGGGTACTCACAAGGTAAAAACCAGAGCTGAAGTAAAAGGTGCTTCCCGTAAACTGCACAAACAAAAAGGTACTGGTGGTGCCCGTAAAGGTAACATCCGTAACCCGCTCTATAAAGGTGGTGGTACCATCTTCGGACCTAAACCTCACGGTTGGGGTATCAAACTGAACAGAAAAGTAAAAGATCTCGCTAAGATCTCTGCCCTGTCAGTAAAAGCTAAGGAAAACAGCATCATCATCGTTGAAGATCTGGCTCTCCAGGCTCCTAAAACCAAACAATTCGTTGGTATCTTAAAGAACCTCAACATCAATGTAGACGGTAAGAAGACTATGTTCGTCACTCCGGAATACAATGACAATGTTTATCTGTCTTTAAGAAACATCCCTACTGTTGACGGTGCTATGCTGAGCGATATCAATACTTACGATATCATGAACAGCAACTACATCGTGTTCACAGAAAGCGCTGCTAAAATCTTCACCGAAGAGCCTGCAGAAGCGTAAGGGTTGAAAACCAATTAAATAACAAAGCTACAAGCTCACGGCTTAAAAGCTATAAGCTATAAGAAGATGAAACTTTCAGACGTTTTAATCAAACCGGTAGTATCCGAAAAGGTGAACAAATCCACCGAAAAATTCAACCGCTTCTACTTCATTGTTGACAAAAAAGCCAACAAACTGGAGATCAAAAAAGCAGTGGAAGAATTCTACGGTGTGTCTGTACAGGATGTTAATACTGCCGTAATGCCAGGTAAAGCAAAATTCCGCTTTACTAAAGCTGGCTTCATCGCAGGGAAAAAACCGTCTTACAAAAAGGCGATCATCACCCTCGCAGCTGGTGAAACTATAGATCTGTATGCTAACATGTAGTGCCTTTCCGGCCTAAACAGCCGGAAGATGGATGTATATGCAGATCATCAATTAATAATTATCAATAACATTTAACTTTTTAGGAAGTAATGGCACTGAAGAAGTTCAAACCAATGACGGCCGGTACCCGCTGGAAAATAGGCAACGCTTACGCTGAGCTGACCACGGATACTCCCGAAAAAAGCCTGCTCGAGCCCGCTAAAAGATCCGGTGGTAGAAACGCTCAAGGTAGGATGTCTATGCGCTACATCGGTGGCGGTCACAAAAAAGCCTACCGTGTAGTAGACTTCAAACGTGAAAAAGTAAATATCCCAGCTACTGTTAAATCGATCGAATACGATCCGAACCGTAGTGCTTTCATCGCGCTGTTAAGCTATGCAGACGGTGAAAAACGTTATATCATCGCTCCGCAAGGTCTGCAGGTTGGTGGTATCGTTGTTAGCGGTGAAAACGCTGCTCCTGAAGTAGGTAACGCGCTGCCGCTGAAAAACATGCCACTGGGTACTGTTGTTCACAACATCGAGTTGCAGCCTGGTAAAGGTGGTGCTATCGCAAGAAGCGCCGGTGCCTATGCCCAGCTGTCCAACAAGGAAGAAAAATACGCTGTACTGAAAATGCCTTCTGGTGAACTGCGCAAAGTGCTGAACACCTGTATGGCTACTGTAGGTACTGTTTCCAACTCCGACCACGCCCTGCAGTCTATCGGTAAAGCAGGTGCTAACCGTTGGAGAGGTATCCGCCCCCGCAACCGTGGTGTGGCTATGAACCCTGTAGATCACCCGATGGGTGGTGGTGAAGGTAAATCTTCCGGAGGCCATCCTAGATCCAGAACAGGTAAATATGCGAAAGGTCTGAAAACCAGAAAACCGCATAAGAGCTCTGATAAACTGATCATCAGCAGGAAAAACGGTAAAAAATTATAATATTTCGGAATTCGGGTCCCGCTAATCCCGGGACCCGAAATTGGAAAAATCATAAATAAGTAGACATGGCTCGTTCCATAAAAAAAGGTCCTTACGTAGACCAGAAATTAGAGAATAAAATCGTTAAAATGAACGCTGGCACCAAGCGTACCGTTATCAAAACCTGGAGCCGTCGTTCAACTATCACTCCTGATTTCGTTGGTCACACTTTCGCCGTACACAATGGCAACAAATTCATTCCGGTTTATGTAACGGAATTTATGGTTGGCCACAAACTGGGCGAATTTGCTCCTACACGTAACTTCAGAGGACACGCTAACAAGAAAATGTAAATTATAGTCTGAGGTTTGAGGTTTGAGGAAGGCTCAACCCAATCTCAAGCACCAGGCGTCAGACATTAAATAATAAAAGAAATTAATAACAATGGAAGCAGTAGCTAAGCTGAATAATAATCCTACATCTACCCGCAAAATGCGTTTGCTGGCAGACTTAATTCGTGGTCTGGATGTGGAAAAAGCTTTGAATATTTTGAAATTCCATCCAAAGCACCCCAGCGTTCCTTTAGAGAAACTGCTGGTATCTGCTATCGCAAACTGGAAAGTGAAGAATGAAGGTGCCCGGGTTGAAGATGCGAATCTGATCGTTAAAACCATCTTCGTGGATGGCGGCCGCACCCTGAAAAGAATGCGTCCTGCTCCACAAGGTAGAGGTTACCGTATCCGCAAGAGAAGTAACCACGTTACGATTGTGGTAGATGGTAAAAATGCACAGTAAGCGTTTCATACCAAAGAGATAGAAATTAAAACTATTTAAACTAATAGACAAATAACCAGAACATGGGTCAGAAAACAAATCCTATTGGTAACAGGTTAGGTATCATCAGAGGATGGGACTCTAATTGGTATGGCAGCAAAAAAGATTTTGCTACCAAACTGATCGAAGATAACAAGATCAGAACTTATCTGAATGCCCGTATCAACAAAGGCGGCATCTCCAGAGTTGTGATTGAAAGAACTTTAGGTAAGTTGATCGTTACTGTGCATACTTCCAAACCAGGTATCATCATAGGTAAAGGTGGTAACGAAGTTGATCGTATCAAGGAAGAACTGAAAAAACTGACTGGTAAAGAAGACGTACAGATCAATATCCTCGAAATCCGTCGCCCTGAGATGGATGCCAATATCGTTGCTGAAACTATCGCTAAACAAATTGAAAGCCGTATCAACTACAAACGTGCTATCAAAATGGCGATCGCTACTGCACTGAGAATGGGAGCTGAAGGTATCAAAATTAAAGTAAGCGGCCGTCTGGGTGGTGCTGAAATCGCCCGTGCGGAAGAAGTGAAACAAGGTCGTGTGCCCCTGCATACTTACCGCATGGACATCGACTACGCTTCCCTGTTCGCTTTGACTGTATATGGTAAAATCGGTATCAAAGTATGGATCTGTAAAGGTGAAGTACTGGGTAAACGCGATCTGAACCCTAACTTACTGAGCGGTAAAGAAGGTGATAACCGCGGTGGTGGACGTGAACACGGTGGCGAAAGAAGAGAACACGGTGGAGAGAGAAGAGATCGTGGTGGCGAAAGAAGAGGCGGTGGTGAACACCGTGGCGGTGGCCGCAGATAATCTCTGTTGGCAAAGCAATCATTAACAATTACTATTAACATTAACAATATAGACGATGTTACAGCCAAAAAGAGTGAAACATAGGAAGATGCACAAAGGCCGCATCAAAGGGAACGCTAAAAGAGGCGCTACCCTCTCCTTTGGTACATTCGGTCTTAAAGCATTAGAACCTAAGTGGATCACCGACAGGCAGATTGAAGCTGCTCGTGTAGCCCTCACAAGGCATATGAAACGTGAAGGTAACGTATGGATCCGTATATTCCCTGACAAACCTATCACTGCCAAACCATTGGAAGTAAGGATGGGTAAAGGTAAAGGTGCTCCTGACCATTGGGCAGCAGTAGTAAAACCAGGTAGAATTTTATTTGAAGCTGATGGCGTTCCTTTACAGGTAGCGAAAGAAGCAATGGAACTCGCAGCTCAAAAACTGCCCATTAAAGTAAAATTTGTAACCAGCCGCGACTACGTTGCTTAATTACAATCAATTACAAAATATTCCCCCGCCTGCAGCCCCCGCTGCAATCGGAACAAATAAAATACAATGGCAAAAGAAAAGCTGGATCTGAAAGGCCTGAACATTCAGGAGCTCCAAGAGAAAATATCTGCAGAAGAGCTGCGCCTGAAGAAAATGAAATTCGGTCACGCAATTACGCCTATCGAAAATCCCATGAGCATCCGCTCTGTGAGACGCGATATCGCACGTATGCAAACCGAACTGCGTAAAAAACAACTGGGCTTCTAAGCATTCGTATAACAAAATTTACCTCCCCCCGGAGGATTAAATATTTCAACAATGACGACCGAAAGAAAATTAAGAAAAACCAGGATTGGTGTGGTGTCCAGCAACAAAATGGATAAAACCATTACTGTTAAGGTGGAACGTAAAGTGAAACACCCTATCTATGGTAAATTCGTTAAAAAAACTACCAAGTTCATGGCGCACGACGATAAAAACGAGTGCAGCATCGGTGATACCGTGAAAATCGCGGAAATCCGTCCTATGAGCAAAAACAAATGCTGGAGACTGGTAGAAGTTATCGAAAAAGTAAAATAATTTATTATTTGTTTCAAGCTGCTGCCGGCCAACCCGGTGCCAGCCGCTGATAAAACAACAAACTCATTACGATGATACAACAAGAATCAAGACTGAGTGTCGCAGACAACAGTGGTGCAAAAGAAGTTCTTTGCATCCGCGTGTTGGGTAACTCCGGTCAGGACTACGCTAAAGTGGGCGATAAAATTGTGGTGACTGTAAAGGATGCTATTCCTGGTGGTGGCGCAAAAAAAGGTATGGTTACGAAAGCCGTAATCGTTAGAACCAAAAATAAATTACGTCGTAAAGACGGATCTTATATCCGTTTCGATGATAACGCCGTTGTACTCCTCAACAACTCAGACGAACCACGCGGTACCCGTATTTTCGGTCCGGTTGCCCGTGAACTGAGAGACAAGGGTTATATGAAAATTATCTCCCTCGCTCCTGAGGTATTATAAGATTTGTTAATTTATCCATTTTGGTATTCCGGGTTTTTCTCAGGAATACCAAAATGGATAAATGTCAAAATATTTCTTATCTTTGCAGCCCGTTTGCAAAACGACAAAACATTAATCAAGCGAAACAACTGTTTCGCTTGGCGTTTATAAATAAATCAAAGTGATGAAAACTAGATTTAAGCCTAAATTCAACATTAAGAAGGGCGACCTGGTTGCGGTGATTGCCGGCGACGACAAGGACAGGACTAAAGCACGCAAAGTGCTGGAAGTTCACCCAGACAAAGGCCGCGTTCTTGTAGAAGGCGTTAACATTATTACCAAGCATACCAAGCCTACTGCTCAGAACACCAAAGGTGGTATCGTAAAGCAGGAAGCTCCGATTGCTATCTCCAACGTGATGCTGTGGGATGCCAAAGCTGGTAAACCTACCCGTGTAAACAGACAGCGGGAAAACGGTAAATTAATTCGTATCGCTAAAAAATCAGGGGAGGTAATTAAATAATGGCTAACACTAAATATACTCCAAGACTGCAGAAAAAATACCTCGACGAAGTGGCTCCTGCGCTGATGAAGAAATTCGCTTACAAAAGCGTAATGGAAGTTCCCCGTCTGGTAAAAATTTGCCTGAACCAGGGTATCAATGGCGCAGTAGGTGATAAAAAACTGGTTGACATCGCTGTAGATGAAATGACCCGTATCTCTGGCCAGAAAGCAGTAGCTACCCTGTCCAAAAAAGATATCTCCAACTTCAAACTCAGGAAAAACATGCCTATCGGCGCCCGCGTAACACTGCGCAGCACCAATATGTTCGACTTCCTGGACCGCCTGGTATCTGTATCCCTGCCTCGTGTACGTGACTTCAAAGGTGTTAACGAAAAAGCTTTCGACGGTCGCGGTAACTACACCATGGGTATCACCGAACAAATCATCTTCCCTGAGATCGATATCGATAAAGTAACAAAAATGTCCGGTATGGATATCACTTTCGTTACTACGGCTAAAACCAACGAAGAAGCTTACGAGCTGCTGAAAGAAATGGGTATGCCGTTCAGGAATATGAAAAAAGATAATCAGTAATTCGAAACGATAATATAATTATGGCAAAAGAATCCGTAAAAGCCAGACAAAGGAAAAGAGAAGCCATGGTAGCAAAATTCGCTGAAAAGCGTGCTGCCCTGAAAGCTGCCGGTGACTACATGGCACTGGATCAACTTCCTAAAAACGCTTCTCCTGTTCGTCTGAAAAACAGATGCCAGCTGACCGGTCGTCCTAAAGGATACATGCGTCACTTCGGCCTCTGCAGGAACATGTTCCGCGACCTGGCACTCGCAGGTAAAATCCCTGGCGTAACAAAAGCCAGCTGGTAATTCCCTGATTTGGATAACTGGTAACGACCGGTTATCTGAATCATCATTTAAGTTATTTGATTCCCATCTTTTTCGATTGGATATCGCATTGTAAACATTATCAAACTATTTAAACAATGGTTACTGATCCAATAGCAGACTTCCTGACCAGAATCCGGAACGCGCAAATGGCCACTCACAGGATCGTGGAAATTCCAGCTTCCAAGCTGAAAAAACGTATCACAGAAATTCTGTACGACAAAGGTTATATCCTGAAGTACAAATTTGAAGAAGATAACAAACAAGGCGTTATCAAAATCGCCCTGAAATACGATCTTCAAACTAAAGAGCCCGCTATCAAGGAACTGCAACGCATCAGCCGTCCAGGTCTGCGTCAGTACGCTAAACCGGAAGACTTCAAACGCGTTAAAAATGGCCTCGGCGTGGCTATCATCTCCACCTCCAAAGGTGTAATGACCGACAAAGAAGCTAAAGCTCAGAACGTAGGCGGCGAAGTAGTTTGCTACGTTTATTAATATATTGGTTTACAGGTGGTTATGCTACCTGTAAACCCAAACGGCTATCTGACAATTAAGCTTTCTATACGGCGCTGAACACGGATAACCGATCAAACAATATCAAAAATATACTTAAACTCAAGTTATGTCACGTATAGGTAAAGCTCCTATCAAATTAGCAAGCGGTGTTACTGTTACTGTTTCCCCTGCTAATGAAATAACCGTAAAAGGTCCTAAAGGTGAACTGAAAAGATCCATCGACAGAGACCTGAAAGTAGAGGTGAAAGACGGAGTATTGACTGTAGTTCGTCCTACTGACCAGATCCGCCACAAAGCACTGCACGGTCTGTACCGCGCACTGATCTCCAACATGGTGGTTGGTGTTACTGAAGGCTTCAAAAAACAACTCGAACTCGTGGGTGTGGGTTACAAAGCTGCCAACAATGGTCAGCTGCTGGATCTGGCTCTGGGTTACTCTCACAATATCATCATCGAAATTCCAAAAGAATTGAAAGTGGCTACCCTGACTGAAAAAGGTCAGAACCCTAAAATTATGCTGGAAGGTATCGACAACCAACTGCTGGGCCAGGTAGCGGCTAAAATCCGTAGCCTCCGCAAACCAGAGCCTTACAAAGGTAAAGGTGTTCGCTACAGTGATGAAGTGGTTCGCAAGAAAGCTGGTAAGTCAGCAGGTAAATAATTTTTTTAACCAGCTGATCAGCCAATGGCTGATTAGCTGGTTTTAACAATATATCCCGGCAGCATCGGGATAAACAAAATAAAACTCAACAATGAGCACAAAAGTTAGCAGAAGGGATAAAATCCGCTACCGTATCCGTAAAAAGATCTCCGGTACTGCCAGAACACCGAGATTATCTGTGTTTCGCAGCAACAGCGATATCTATGTACAGCTGATCGATGATACCAACGGTACTACCCTGGCATCAGCTTCTTCCCGTGATAAGGATATCAAGGCACAGTCTGGTACCAAATCCGAAAAATCCAAAATGGTAGGCGCTGCCCTGGCTCAGAAAGCCGTTGCTTTAGGCCTCACCAAATGCATTTTCGACAGAAGCGGATATTTATATCATGGCCGCGTTAAAAGTGTAGCGGACGGCGCAAGAGAAGGCGGTCTCCAGTTCTAATTCCTGGATCCGAATTTTATCATTCTGAACAAGTAATTCTTATAAAACAAAATGGCAAAGAATTCATTCAATAAAGTAAAGGCCGGTGATCTGGAGCTGAAAGAAAAAGTGGTAGCGATCAACCGTGTTACTAAAACCACCAAAGGCGGTCGTACTTTCAGTTTCTCCGCTCTGGTAGTAGTAGGTAACGAAAACGGCGTTGTTGGTCACGGTCTTGGTAAAGCTAAAGAAGTACAACAGGCTATCACCAAAGGTATAGACGATGCTAAAAAGAACCTGATCAAGGTTCCTGTTATGCACGGTACTATCCCTCACGACCAGTTTGCTAAAGAAGGTGCTGCCAAAGTATTGATCAAACCTGCTGCTCATGGTACAGGTGTGATCGCGGGTGGTTCTATGCGTGCAGTACTGGAAAGCGCTGGCGTTACGGACGTTTTGGCTAAATCCCTGGGTTCTGCCAATCCGCACAACGTGGTTAAAGCTACTTTCAAAGCACTGGGCATGTTACGCGAACCAATCAGCGTAGCTAGAACCAGAACTGTTTCCCTGAAGAAAGTTTTCAACGGTTAATCCTTTCATAAGGTTCAACCTTCAGAAAACATATATCTCATGGGATATATTGACACTCATTATTAACAATTAAATTACTCCGCCAATGGCGGATAGGGATTTATGGCAAAGATTAAGATCACTCAAGTGAAAAGTGGTATAGACCGTCCTGAAAGGCAGAAACTGACCTTGAAGGCACTGGGGCTGACTAAAATGAACGCTACTGTTGAGGTAGAAGCTACTCCTCAGGTCCTGGGAATGGTTCGTAAAGTAGACCATCTGGTAAAAGTAGAAGCAGTTAACGCTTAATTTAAGTAACACTGCTGTGGGATTGTCCGTTGACAATCTTACTTTTACATTTGTATCTTTACAAAGACACTTTTTTATATTTAATGCGAGCGGTTAATTTCCGCGTAAGTAAAAACAATTAATTATGAATCTGCATTCATTAAAGCCTGCACAAGGCGCCGTACATAAAGAAAAACGTCTCGGACGTGGTGAGGCTTCCGGTAAAGGTGGTACCTCTACAAAAGGTAACAAAGGTATCCAGCAACGCGCCGGTTACGCCAGTAAAAGAGGCTTTGAAGGTGGCCAGATGCCTATCCAGCGCCGTATGCCTAAACGCGGTTTCAAAAACAACAACCGTGAGGAATACACCATCTTCAACCTGGGTCAGCTCGATCATCTCGTTGAAAAATATGGCCTGCAGGAATTCAATCTCGAAAACCTGTACATGAACGGCCTGGTTAACAGAACCGCCAAAGTTAAGATACTGGCTAATGGCGAACTGAAAACCAAGGTGACTGTTAAAGTGAACGCGATTAGTGAGAAAGCTAAACAGGCCATCGAATCTGCAGGTGGATCAGTAGAACTGGTATAAGACTTTACGACTGAGGAGACGCCTACGGAGTAGTGCGTCTTTTCATATTTAATAGCGCTATTAAACCTTTATCTTCCTGTGAAGAAATTTATCGAAACGATTAAGAATATCTGGAGTATCGAGGACCTGCGTAATCGCATCTTAACTACCCTGCTCCTGGTCCTCATTTACCGTGTGGGATCTTATATAGCTTTGCCCGGTATTGATGCAAACGCGCTCACTAACTTTGAAAAAAATTCTAACCAGGGAATTCTGGGACTGGTAAACATGTTTGCCGGTGGATCGTTTTCAAGGGCCTCCATTTTTGCACTGGGTATCATGCCCTACATTTCTGCGTCAATTGCTATTCAGCTGTTAACCATAGCTGTACCTTATTTCCAGAAACTGCAGAAGGAAGGTGAAAGCGGACGTAAAAAAATCAATCAGTATACCCGCATACTTACTGTGTTGGTAACCGGATTCCAGGCAAGTGCTTACGTAGCTTATCTGCGTAATCAGTCAGGTGGCGCTATTATACCCGAATATGGTACCTTCTTCTTCTGGCTCTCTACCACCATCGTCCTTACAGCAGGAACCCTGTTTGTAATGTGGCTGGGTGAAAAGATCACAGATAAAGGTATCGGTAACGGTACTTCCATTATCATCATGATGGGTATCCTCGCCCGCCTTCCGCAAGCCATCATCGCTGAATTCTCCAGCAAAGTGGCAGGCTCCGGTGGTCCGATCCTCTTCCTGATTGAAATTGCAGTCTTTATCATGATTACCGTGGGTCTGATCCTGCTCGTACAAGGTACCAGGAAAATACCCGTTAACTACGCCAAACGTATTGTGGGCAACAAACAGTATGGTGGTGTACGCCAGTTCATCCCCCTCAAGGTGAATGCAGCCGGTGTAATGCCTATCATCTTTGCCCAGGCTATCATGTTCATCCCTGCTACAGCGATCGGTTTTGCTACCAACTCTGAAAGCGCTTCCGGTTTCATCCGTGTTTTCAGTGACCATACCAATGGCTGGTACAACCTGATCTATGCTGTACTCGTGATTGTATTCACTTACTTCTATACTGCGCTGATTTTCAACCCCACTCAAATGGCGGATGAAATGAAACGCAACAATGGTTTCGTTCCCGGTGTTAAACCAGGAAAAGCTACCGCCGATTATATCGGTGCTGTGATGGACCGCATTACCCTCCCGGGCGCATTTTTCCTGGCCCTCGTGGGTATCATGCCAGGCCTGGCTGCAGCATTCAAGGTTAACAGCAACTTCGCCACCTTCTTCGGTGGTACCTCCCTGCTCATCATGGTAGGTGTTATCCTGGATACTTTGCAGCAGATCGAAAGCCAGCTCCTGATGCGCCACTACGATGGCCTCATGAGCACCGGCCGTATCAAGGGCAGAACAGCCCCGGCTAATGCATAAGTAATTGTCTGTGGGTCTTAAAAGCCCGTTCCGACAAACGCAATAAAATAGCCACAGAAGCTTCTACGCTTTGGTGGCTATTATATTTTGTTAAAGCCGCCAGCTCCCGCGGTTTTATAACCGCCCTGAAAGAGCTGACAGCAAAAGTTTACTAAAGATGATTCATTATAAGACGAAGGAAGAAATAGAGCTGATCCGCAAAAGCGCACTCCTCCTCAGTGCAGCCCTGGCAGAAGTGGCCAAAGCCCTGAAGCCCGGCATGAGCACCCTCGATGTAGACGCTGTGGCCGACAGGTTTATTGTGGAAAACGGGGCTGTGCCCTCCTTTAAAAACTATAAAGGCTTCCCCAATGCCTGCTGTATTTCTGTGAACGAGGAAGTGGTACACGGTATACCCAACAAATATGTGCTGAAAGACGGTGATATCCTCACCGTAGACGTAGGCGTATATATGAACGGTTTCCATGCCGATAGCGCTTATACCTTTGGTATCGGCAACGTAGCAGAGAATATACGCCGCCTTATGGGGGCTACCAAGGCTTCCCTGTACAAAGGCATCGAAAAGGCCATTGTAGGCAACCGGGTTGGTGATATCTCCTATGCAATACAGGAATATACCGAAAAAGAACGCGGATATGGCGTCGTAAGGGAACTGGTAGGGCATGGCCTGGGCCGTAACCTCCACGAAGATCCGCAGGTGCCTAACTATGGTAAACGTGGCAGCGGGCCTGTGATGAAAGAAGGACTGGTGATCGCCATCGAACCGATGATCAACCTGCGCAGCAAAGACGTGGAATACCTGGAAGATGGATGGACAGTGGCTACCCGTGATAAAAGTCCTTCCGTACATTTCGAGCATACCGTGGCAGTAGGAAAAGGAAGGGCAGATGTGTTGTCTTCCTTTACTGAAATCGAAAAAGCAGAAAAAAATAACCCGGAGCTGAATTCAAATTACTAAAAACTATTAGTGTATTTGGTTCATAGTTAAGGGGTTTTAAATAACGATTGACAGGCATTGATACCCGGATCGGCAATATTAATAATAATTCAGGTAAATTTTTCTATTTCAAAAGATAAATGCTATCTTTGCAGTCCTAAAAATTTTTATGGCAAAACAGGCACTCATTAAACAGGATGGAATTATATTAGAAGCCTTGTCAAACGCTATGTTCCGTGTAAAACTGGAAAATGGGCACGAGATCCTGGCCACCATTTCTGGAAAGATGAGAATGCACTATATACGCATTCTGCCAGGAGATAAGGTGGGCGTGGAAATGAGCCCATACGATTTGTCAAGAGGCCGTATAATTTTCAGATACAAATAGGCGAGGAGCGGATTTGTGAAGTCAGGCAGAGTAATTAACAAAAAATATAACCTTTTATAAAATAATAATCATGAAGGTAAGAGCTGCAATCAAAAAAAGAAGTGCGGATTGTAAAATAGTTCGTAGAAAAGGTGTTCTGTTGGTGATCAACAAAAAGAACCCTCGCTTCAAACAACGCCAGGGTTAATAGTGCCCCGGACGGAATTTGATTTTTTAATCAGAATCATAAAATCTAAAATATAAATATGGCACGTATAGCCGG
Organism: Chitinophaga flava; assembly: GCF_003308995.1. NCBI lineage: Bacteria > Pseudomonadati > Bacteroidota > Chitinophagia > Chitinophagales > Chitinophagaceae > Chitinophaga > Chitinophaga flava. The sequence continues at coordinate 295,503 of NZ_QFFJ01000002.1, forward strand.
TATAGATCTTCCTAAAAATAAAAGAGGAGAAATTGGCCTCACCTATATCTTCGGTATAGGCCGTTCTACCGCCCAATATATCCTGAACAAGGCGGAAATTGATGTAAACAAGAAAGTGAAGGATTGGAATGACGATGACCAAGCTGCCATCCGTAACATTATCAACGGCGAGTTTAAGGTAGAAGGTCAGCTGCGTTCTGAAGTGCAAATGAATATCAAGCGTCTGCTGGATATCGCTTGCTACCGCGGTCTGCGTCACAGGAAAGGCTTACCGGTGAGAGGTCAGCGTACACGTACCAACAGCCGTACCCGCAAAGGTAAACGTAAGACAGTGGCTGGTAAGAAAAAAGCAACTAAGAAATAATAAATAATCCCAGGTTGAAATCCCAAATTCCAAACGTGGGGTTTGGTTTCAATATCAACATTGATCGGAAGATTTGGGATCTGGAATTTCATATTTGGAATTTAAATAACTATGGCAAAAGCAAATAATACAAAAACTGCTGCTAGTAAAAAAAGGGTAGTAAAAGTAGATAACTACGGAGACGTACACATCTCCGCCAGCTTTAACAACATTATTGTGAGCATCACCAACAAACATGGTCAGGTTATCTCCTGGTCTTCTGCTGGTAAAATGGGCTTCAGAGGTTCTAAAAAGAACACTCCGTACGCTGCTCAGCTGGCTGCGCAGGATGCCGCTAAAGTTGCTATGGACGCCGGTCTGAAAAGAGCAGATGTATTTGTAAAAGGCCCTGGAGCTGGTCGTGAAAGCGCTATCCGTGCTATCGCTAACTCCGGTATCGAAGTGAGCATGATTAAAGACGTTACGCCTTTACCTCACAACGGTTGCCGTCCTCCTAAGAAAAGAAGAGTATAGCTTTATATATTTACAGATTCCAGATACCGGGCTTCAATAGAAGTTGGGTATCTGGACTTTGTAATTTATATTTATAAATTGGGTGTATGATCAGGTTTTCAGATTTTTTGAAGAGCATACATCATTAACTAAAAAATCTAAAGTATATTTAAATCATGGCAAGGTACACAGGCCCAAAGACCAAAATTTCCAGAATTTTTGGCGAACCCATTTTAGGTAATGGTAAATATTTAGGTAAAAACAGCAACCCTCCGGGTCAGCACGGTGCTAACCGCAAACGTAAACAGTTAGGCGAATACGCAACACAGCTGAGAGAAAAACAAAAAGCGAAGTACACTTACGGTCTGCTGGAAAAACAATTCCGCAACCTGTTTGACGAAGCTACCCGTAGAAAAGGTGTTGCCGGTGAAGTATTGATCAAATTGCTGGAAGCACGTCTGGACAACACTGTTTTCCGTCTGGGCATCGCACCTTCCCGCCCTGCTGCCCGTCAGCTGGTTTCCCACAAACACATCACCGTTAACGGTATCGTGGTAAACACTCCTTCCTTCCAACTGAAACCAGGTGATGTAATCAGCCTGAAAAACAAAACTGCCAACAATTCCGCTCTGACCAGCGTTATTCGTGGTAAAAATCCTAAATTCAGCTGGCTGGACTGGAATGAGAAAGAAATGAAAGGCGTATTCATTGCTTATCCTGAGAGAGAGAGCGTTCCTGAGAATATCAAGGAACAACTGATTGTAGAATTGTACTCTAAGTAATAAATATTAGTCCATGGCTTATGCCATGGACTAACTTCATATTTAAACTAATAAATCTATCATATCAATGGCAATTTTAAATTTCCAGAAACCTGATAAGATCGTATTGCAGAAGTCTACCGACTTTGAAGCTCAATTCGAATTCCGTCCATTAGAACCAGGTTATGCTGTGACTGTCGGTAATGCGTTGCGTCGCGTACTGTTGTCTTCTTTGGAGGGCTATGCCATTGTGGGTATAAAAATTGAAGGTGCTGATCATGAGTTCGCTACACTGAGAGGTGTTACTGAAGACGTTACCGAGATCATCCTGAACCTCAAACAGGTTCGGTTTAAGAAGATCGCTGAAAACGATGTAGCAAACGAAAAGATCACGCTGTCCATCAAAGGGAAAACAGAATTCCGCGCAGACATGATCGAAAAAGCCACCAGCGCTTTCCAGATCATGAACCCTGAGCTGCTGCTCTGCACCCTGGACCCTTCTGCCAAACTGGATATCGAACTGACCATCGGCAAAGGCCGCGGTTACGTGCCAGCTGAGGAAAACAAACCCAAAGATGCAGTATTCGGCTACATCGCTATCGACTCTATCTTTACGCCAATCAAAAACGTAAAGTACAGCATAGAAAACACCCGTGTGGAACAAAAAACCGACTATGAGAAACTCATCATGGAAGTTATCACAGACGGTACCATTCACCCGGAAGAAGCAGTAAAACAAGCTTCCCGTATCCTCATCCAGCACCTGATGATCATCACCGATGAAAACATCAGCTTTGATACCAAAGACGCTGAAAAAGAAGATGTGGTAGATGAACAAACACTGCAACTGCGTAAGATACTGAAAACACCACTCGAAGATCTCGATCTGAGCGTACGTGCATTCAACTGTCTGAAAGCAGCTAAAATCAACTCTCTGAGCGAACTGGTACAGTACGAGCAGGAAGAACTGATGAAATTCAGAAACTTCGGTCAGAAATCCCTCAGCGAAATCGAACAAGTGCTGGGCGAAAGAGGCCTCCACTTCGGTATGGATCTGTCCAAACTGAAACTTGAAGAAGAATAATCGAACAATACCAGATGCCTTGCGGATGACAACCATTTGCAAGGCATCCTTTATTTTTAATAAGTACCTTACAATTCCTGACACGGTGTAAGGGTAAAACAAAAAATGTCATGCGTCACGGAGTTAAATTAAACAAATTAAGCAGAACAGCCTCTCACCGTAAAGCCCTGATGTCCAATCTGGCTTGCGAATTGATCAGCCACAAACGTATCACCACTACTCTCGCTAAGGCTAAAGCCCTGCGCGTTTATGTTGAGCCGCTGCTGACAAGAGGTAAATCCGATACTACTCACAACCGTAGGATCGTGTTCAGCTACCTGCAGGACAAAGAAGCTATCACTGAACTGTTCGGTACGATCAGCGAAAAAATAGCTAACCGTCCTGGTGGTTACACCCGTATCATTAAGCTGGGTAAACGTTTTGGGGATAATGCAGAAGTAGCCCTGATTGAGCTGGTTGATTTCAACGAAATCTACGGTGCTCCAACAGAAAAAGCTGCTGCTAAGAAAACCCGTCGTGCTGGTGGTGCCAAAAAGAAAGCTGACGCTGCTGGTGCAGAGAAAGCTGCTGATGCCACTGAAGAAAAATCAGCTGAGTAATTTTATATTACGATACAAAAAAGGACAAAGCATCGCTTTGTCCTTTTTTTATGTCTAAATAAATGTATTTATTTTGTAATATTATACCGCGTTTCCCACGGGAAAAGACCATAACCTAATCCATCTACCTATGAAATACCTGCAATGCGATACCTGTTCGCACACCAATGCCCTGAAATCTGAATACCTTACCTTTTGTGACAACTGCGGTAAAAAACTACCCAATACCTTCGCCGACTGGCGTAAAGCCCATCCACTGGGTTCTTTTTCTGAATATCAGCAATCGGTAGGCATCTCCATAAAAGAAAAAAAGCCCAACAAAACTGCCATCTGGCTCAAAAAACAGCTGCAGCCCGCCAACAAGGGAAAAGTCATTGTCTTTTTCTCTCTGGTACTGGTACTGCTGGCCACTGCCGGCACACTATTCGGTAAAAGGGCGGTGTTTACGTTACTGTACGCCAAAGTGCCTAAATCCTATCTGTATTCCAGCTGGCAAACTGCCACTATCGGCCGTCAGGCACTAGAAATAAGTACCCCTGTCAAACTATGGATACATGATCAGGCCCTGGCCCCGGAAATCGCTAAAGTGACCGAATATGCCAAAAGCTACCGGAATGAAGAGGGGGGAGGCATACAGATAACAGTAAACATGTACAGCTACTGGGAAAATGTGGCGAATAACCTGGAAAACGCAGAGGATGACACGCGGCGTACCACACAGCAGGACGACCTCTCCGATATCCACTCCAAATCTATACCGGTGCTGATTTCCGGTATGTCGGGCAAACTGGAGGAAGGTAATTACCTCTACAAAGGCGGGATCAGGCTGGCATTCCAGAACCTGGTAGTGGTAAAAGGGAAGAGTCGCTGGGAGATCCTGATCCGCTACCGCGACGATGATGCAGTGGCGCCTCAGGTCGCTCAAAGGGTACTTAAATCGTTAAAAATTAAATAAACGGTCAGTAAAGGCAAAAAAAATCTGCATTTAAACCTTGCATTTCATAACTTTGCACGGTTTTTTATCCGAACCTTCAGGGCCCATAGACCCTTGAAGGTTTTTTTTAAAATATAAAACAAGAACAGATACCAGAAATGCCTCAGACAAGAACCATCCAGCCTGCCATACTGTTGCTCGACGACGGTACGGTTTTTCAGGGAAAAGCTTTTGGGAAAATTGGCACTGCCGCCGGTGAGTTAGCTTTCAATACCGGTATGACGGGTTACCAGGAAGTGTTTACAGACCCTTCTTACAAAGGACAGGTACTTATCATGAACAACTGCTATATCGGCAACTACGGCACTAAGAAAGAGGACGTAGAGAGCGGCAGTGTGAAGATAAGTGGTCTGATTGCGAAAAATATCGCGTACAACTATTCCAGGAAAATGGCCGATGAATCCCTGGAGAAGTTCCTGACCGATAACAACCTGGTGGCCATCTATGATGTGGATACCCGTGCACTGGTATCACATATCCGTAGTAAAGGTGCTATGAACTGCATCATCTCTTCCGAAACCCTGGATGTGGAAAAACTGAAGGCTGAGCTGGCTAAGGTTCCTTCCATGGAAGGATTGGCTCTTTGCCAGGAAGTGACCACCAAAGAACCTTATACCGTAGGTGATCCCAACGCCGAAATCCGCATTGCGGTGATGGACAACGGTGTGAAGAGAAACATGCTGAAATGTTTATCTGAAAAAGGTGCTTATCTGAAAGTATTCCCTACCGACACCAAATTCGAGGTATGCGAAGAATTCAAACCCAACGCTTACTTTATCTCCAACGGTCCTGGTGATCCGGCTCCGCTGAAATATGCGGTAGAAACCGTAAAACAGATCCTGGCTGCTGAAAGGCCACTGTTTGGTATCTGTCTCGGACATCAGCTGCTGGCCCTGGCCAACGGTATCCCTACTTACAAAATGCACCACGGTCACCGCGGTCTGAACCATCCGGTGAAAAATCTCAAAACAGGTCTGTGCGAGATCACTACCCAGAACCACGGTTTTGCAGTGGACGCTGCTGCTGTTGCTGCCAGCGAACAGGTGGAAGTGACCCACATTAACCTGAACGATAATACCGTAGAAGGGATCCGTATCAAGAACAAACCAGCTTTCTCCGTACAATACCACCCGGAAAGCACACCTGGTCCGTTCGATTCCCGCTATCTGTTTGATGATTTCTTTGAAATGATCAAAGCCAATAAAAAATAAGGCAGATTTTTTTCTGAATAAGACTGTATATAACTGAGACGGTCCCGAGGAATCGGGACCGTTGCATTTTAAAATTCCACGTTATGAAAACAAACGAAAATACTATGCGATTAGGCATTAGCTTTTCCGCCGTTTTATTACATAACAATATTATAAAAAAAAGGTGTGTAATAGTGAATTAGCAGGATGAAAATTTTGGTTGACAAGACCAAAATGATGATTTTCGGCAGTTTTCAGGCAAAAATTGGTTAGTTAGGACAAAAAAATACGGCTCTGTGATCAGAGCCGTTTGCCTTTATAAATTCCACGTTATGAAAAACTGATACAAAAATACGATATTTTGCTAAAACGTTTTAGTAAGCTTTATACTTTTTACAGATTGCTGATAATTCTCTTGCTGTATTGTGGATTCAAAGTTCGCTCCAAAAAAACGTTTGTTGAAATTCTGCAGGTTAAATTTTTCTTAAACAAGTTTAGATCTTGCAATCTATCGTATATGTAAATATTTTTATTTTTGAATTTTTTCTGTTCTTTTTGTTATTCTGTATCAAATGTACAAAATAAAATATGAAAAAACCAAGAGTTCAATGTTAAAAAATCGTGTTTTATTGGACAAAAACAAATATTAAATTATTTATAATATATTTTGTTTTCAACCTTCACATTTCATAACTCCTGGTTTTTTCGAATAATTATTTGTTGGTACGGCCAGGATAAACTTCCAGTGCTTTTTCCAGGCAAACTATTGCATGACGAATATCGTCCTGATTCAATACATAAGCCAGCCGCACTTCCTGCTTACCCAGTCCTGGCGTAGCATAAAAGCCGGTTGCCGGAGATAACATCACCGTTTGTTTTTCATGTTCAAAGGATTCCAGCATCCATTGGCAGAACTTGTCGGAATCATCAATCGGCAAGCTGGCCATGGCATAAAATGCACCACCTGGATTAGGACAGAACACGCCAGGAATCGCATTCAGGCCAGCCACCAGTACATCACGACGACGCTGGTACTCAGCCTTAATACCATCGAAATAATCCAGTGGCAGATCCACAGCTGCTTCACCTGCAATTTGTGCAAAAGAAGGAGGGCTCAGTCTGGCCTGGGCAAATTTCATCGTTGCGTCCAGTACTGCCTGGTTCTTGGTAACAAAAGCTCCAATACGGCCACCACAGGCGCTATAACGCTTGGAAATAGTGTCCATCAGGATCACATTGTCATCCATGCCTTCCAGGTTCATCGCTGAAAAATGGGTGCCGGCATAACAGAATTCCCGGTAAGCCTCATCGGAGAACAGGAACAGGTTATGTTTCAGACACAGCTGTTTCAATACTTCCATCTCTTCCTGACTGTACAGATAGCCAGTAGGATTGTTAGGATTGCAAATCAATATTGCCTTCGTACGTGGCGTGATAGCCGCTTCAAAAGCAGACATGGCCGGTAAGGCAAAACCTGTTTCAATGCTGGCGGTAATGGTTTTGATCTTAATCTCCGCTTCTACGGCAAAACCATTATAGTTCGCATAAAAAGGCTCAGGAACGATTACCTCGTCTCCCGGATCCAGGCAAGCCATAAACGCAAACACAATCGCTTCGGAACCACCGGTGGTGACAATGATCTGGTTGTGGTTCAGGGAAATATTGAACCGATCGTAATAAGTCACCAGTTTACGGCGATAGCTCTCATTACCCGCGCTGTGGCTATATTCCAGAACCTTGAAATCAGTATGCCGTACAGCATCAAGGATAGGTTTCGGTGTCTCAATATCAGGTTGTCCGATATTCAGATGATATACCTTCACACCTCTTTTTTTGGCTGCTTCGGCGAAGGGAACAAGTTTTCTGATGGGAGATGGCGGCATTTGCACGCCTCTCTGGCTAATGGTAGGCATAAAATTGTTTTGATCTTTTGCCTTGCAAAGATAGGGAAGATAGGGGTTAGGCAGGGCAACAAAAGTGGGGCGTATAGCAATAAAAAAGGCTGCCTCTTATGAGACAGCCTCTTAAATATTGTGCTGACAATAAGACTAGTTATTGGCTACTGTACCAGTCAGGTGCAGTTCTTTGTCCTGGTCAACGCCTTTGAACTTCACCCAGATGGTTTTGTTCTGCTGGCCTAAACCGTTGGCACTGTAGTTAGCAGTGATTTTACCCTTTTTGCCTGGCAGGATAGGCTCCTGAGTCCATTTAGGTGTAGTGCAGCCGCAGCTTGCGCGAGCAGCTTCAATCAAAATTGGTTCTTTTGAGATGTTAGTGAACTCGAAATCAACAGTTACTGGTTTGTTTAAAGCTGTTTTTCCGAAGTCCACAGTTTCTTTGGCAAATTTAACTTTTGTATCTGCCGGATTTGTCTGTGACTGTGCCCACAAAGCTGTAGTAATCAACAAGCTGGCGAATAGGGACAAGATGAATTTTTTCATTTTCATATGATGGTTTTAGCACAACTGGTTAAAAAATATAAATTTCTTTTTGACCAGAAACAAATTTACGGCCAAAAAGTAATAGTAACCTTGTAATTTATTAAAATGTTATTAAAAAAAATCAGATTATTTTAAATGGGGTATGGCTTGTGATTTTTCAACTGTATAATTAACCTTACTTTTGTGCTTTAACCAATAGGCATGATAGAAAATAAAGCACTATCTATGAATATAGAAAGCCGGTTGTCATTCGAAGAGTTCCGTAAGGAAGTGTTAAATGACTACAGGTTGGCCTGTGTAAGCAGGGAAGTTAGTTTGCTGGCCCGCAGAGAAGTTCTCACGGGTAAGGCTAAATTTGGCATTTTCGGGGATGGTAAGGAAGTGGCGCAGGTGGCGATGTCCAAATACTTCAAGCCTGGCGACTTCCGCTCCGGTTATTACCGCGACCAGACTGTTGCGTTTGCCACTGGTATCGCTACTCCCGAACAATTCTTTTCCCAGTTATACGCTGATCCTGATCAACAGCACGATCCTTTTTCCGGTGGCCGGCAAATGAACTCACATTTCGCTACGCCCAACCTCGATAAGGATGGTACCTGGCTCAATCTCGCGGACATGAAAAACTCCGCTGCAGACATGGCGCCTACTGCCGGGCAGATGCCCCGCTCCGTAGGTCTGGCCTATGCTTCCAAAATGTTCCGTGAAGTGGAAGCGCTCCATGATCTCAAACAGCTCTCCGATAACGGTAACGAAATCTGTTTCGCTACTATCGGTGACGCCTCTACCTCCGAAGGCCATTTCTGGGAATCCATGAATGCTGCGGGTGTATTGCAGGTGCCACTGGCTGTATTTGTATGGGATGATGGTTATGGTATCTCCGTACCGCGTAAATACCAAACCACCAAAAACTCCATCAGTGTAGCACTGGAAGGTTTCCGGAAAACAGATGGCACCAATGGTTTTGATATCTACAATGTAAAAGGCTGGGATTACGCCGGTATGTGTGAAGTGTTTGAAGCGGCCATCCGCAAAATACGCGAAACACATGTGCCCGCCCTCTTCCATGTGGAAGAGATCACGCAGCCGCAGGGCCACTCCACCAGCGGTTCCCACGAGCGTTACAAAAGCAAGGAACGCTTGTCCTGGGAGAAGGATTTTGACTGTAATCTCAAAATGAGATCATGGATCCTTGAAAACGCTTTGTGTGATGAGGAAACACTGGTGAATATTGAAGCAGAAGCCAAAACTACTTCACAGGATGCCCGTAAGGCCGCCTGGGAAAAATATATCACCCCTATCAAAGCGGAAGTACAGCATTTTATAGCACTGGCCACTCCGGTTGCCGATGTTGCAGGTGCCAACGCTGAACTGGTATCTCAGCAGGTGCGTGAGTTGCAGGCCAACCGCGAACCGCAGCGCAGGGATATCCTGAAAGCCGCTTCCATCATCCTGGTAAAACACAAAGCACTGAAAGCAGATCCTGTTGTGCAGGCTTTGCAACAGTATTACAATAACTATCTCCAGGCAGAAAAAGAAAACTACAATTCCTACCTGCACGCTACAGGTGCTAATTCCATACTGAACGTGCCAGTAGTGCCGGCGGCCTACAACGAAGACGCCATCACACTGAACGGGTATGAAGTGCTCAATAAATATTTCGACCAGCTGATCTCCAACAACCCGAAAGTATTTGCTTTTGGTGAAGATGTGGGTAAGATCGGTGACGTAAACCAGGCCTTTGCCGGTTTACAGCAGAAACACGGATCTCTGCGTATAACCGATACCGGTATACGTGAACTTACCATCATGGGACAGGGCATTGGCATGGCCCTCCGCGGACTGCGCCCGATAGCCGAAATTCAGTATCTCGACTATCTGCTGTACGGACTGCAGCCGCTCAGCGATGATGTAGCTTCCCTGCAGTATCGTACCAAAGGTATTCAGCATTGCCCCATCATCGTGCGTACCCGTGGGCATCGCCTGGAAGGTATCTGGCATAGTGGTTCACCGATGGGCATGATCATCAACTCTCTCAGAGGTATGAACGTATGCGTGCCCCGCAACATGGTGCAGGCAGCCGGTATGTACAATACCTTGCTGCAGGCCAACGAGCCGGCACTGGTGATCGAATCACTCAACGGTTACCGGCTGAAGGAAAAACTGCCTTCCAACCTGGAAACCTTTACCGTACCGCTGGGCATACCGGAAGTACTGAAAGAAGGTGCCGATGTAACCCTGGTGACCTATGGCTCCATGACCCGTATCGTGGAGGAAGCCATTGTAACACTGGAAGAAATGGGTATCTCCTGCGAACTGATAGATGTGCAGACCTTACTGCCTTTTGATATTCATCACAGTATTGTGAAATCACTGCAGAAAACCAACCGTATCGCCTTTATTGATGAAGACGTACCGGGAGGTGGCACTGCCTTTATGTTCCAGCAGGTAATGGAACAACAGGGTGGCTACCGTTGGCTGGATGTGGCGCCTCGTACGCTGAGTGCGCAAGCTCACCGTCCTGCTTATGGTTCTGACGGCGATTATTTCTCCAAACCTAATACAGAAGACGTAGTGAAGATGGTGATGGAGATGATGGAAGAATAGTTTCTTATCTGACTAAAATAGGCGAAGCCACCGTAAATGCATCAATCTGCATATGCGGTGGCTTCTGTTTTAAAATTAAGCAGTTATTGCAAGCTTAGTAGGTTCATTCATTATGACGCAGCAAAGGTGTGGTTTTTTTCAACAGTGCAGAAGGGGAGCAGGCTGAGTTAATAATTATTTAATTCATCATGTATATTTAGCAATCAAACAGAAGAATATGAAAAACATCGTTGTACTGGACGGATATGCATTAAATCCGGGAGACCTGGACTGGGCTCCACTGAAAGCGCTGGGCAATGTTACGATATACGACCGGACGCCGGAAAGTGAGGTGGCAGCAAGGGCGCAGGGAGCGCATATCCTGCTGACCAACAAGGCTATTATCAGCGCGGATACGATCAACAGTCTGCCATCCCTGGAGTACATCGGGGTGATGGCTACGGGCTACAATGTGGTAGATATCGCAGCGGCTACAGCCCGTAAGATACCGGTTACCAATGTTCCCGCTTACAGTACTGCTTCAGTGGCGCAGCTTACCTTTGCCCTGATACTTGAATTATGCCATCACACTGGTTTGCATGCAGAGAGTGTGAGGGCCGGAGAATGGAGCAGCAGTGTGGACTTTAGCTATTGGAAAACACCCCTGACAGAACTGCAGGGCCGTACCTTGGGTATTATAGGGTTTGGTCAGATAGGGCAGGCGGTTGCGAGGATAGCACTGGCTTTTGGGATGAAGGTGATTGCCAGTCACCGGCATCCGGAGCGTGACCGGATGGAGGGTGTAGCCTTTGTAGACCAGGCCACCTGTTTCCGGGAAGCAGATATTGTGTCGCTGCATTGTCCGCTGAATCAGGAGAACCGGGAGTTTGTGAATGCTGCGTTGTTGCGGACGATGAAGAAGACGGCTTTTCTGATTAATACCAGCCGGGGGCCGTTGATTCAGGAAGCAGACCTGGCGTTGGCTTTACAGGAAGGTGTGATAGCTGGTGCCGGATTAGATGTGTTGTCTGTTGAACCACCTGCGGCTGATAATCCGTTGGTGAAGGCGCCAGGTACGATTATTACGCCGCATATAGCATGGGCTACACTGGAGGCGAGGGGTCGGTTACTGCGGGTGGCTATCGGGAATGTAGAAAGTTTTTTGAATGGTGTGTGTCAAAATAATATCAATAAAATACAATAAAATATTATTGTATGAAATTTAGCATGTGTTTATAGTTTTTACTATTTCCCTTATAAATAACTGTTATTTTTAGTTTGATGAATGAATACACTGAACTGTTTTCTGAAACTGAACAGAATGATAACCTGTATTAGTATAATTTTGAAAACGTACATTTTACCCTTATTGATTTAAAATATATAAAAATAGTACGGTACCTTCTTCGGTCGACCGCGTTTCTAATTCAGGAAGTCACTTTCAAAATTCAACCGAAATATGAAATCACGTATTCTTTTGGTAGAGGACGATGAATTTTTTGCAAAAGTGCTCAAGCGCCAGCTGGAGCGTGCCAATTTTGAAGTTACGCATGCTGTAGATGGGCAGGCCGGTTGGGAGAAGTTTCAGGAAACGATCTTTGATCTGTGTATTCTGGATGTAGTCATGCCAAGGAAGGATGGGTTTACACTGGCCGGAGAGATCCGTGCGATGGATTTCAACATTCCTATTGTATTTACATCTTCCCGTTATATGGAGCAGGACAGGTTGCAGGGGTTTGATATAGGGGCGGATGATTACCTGGTAAAACCCTTTAATACGGATGAACTGATCAGCCGTATTAAAGTTTACATTAAACGCAGCCGTCTGCTTCGGAGTGAGAAGCGGATTGTTTATACTGTCGGTAACCTCATATTTGACTATTCCCAGCTTCAGCTGCGGCATAAAGACAATGAGGTAGACAACCACGTCCGGATCGCACCCAAGGAGGCGGAACTACTGCGCTATCTGTGTGAAAACTCTAATAAAAAGCTCAAACGGGAACATATCCTCGCCAGTGTCTGGGGTCAGGACGGCTATCTGGCACAACGGGTGATGGACGTATACCTGAGTCGTTTACGCAGGCATATTGCCATGGACCCGTCTATCAGGATTGAAACCTTCCATGGAAAAGGTCTTATGCTGGTCATCAATGAGATGGACCGCACTCACATCATTGCGAAAGCCTGAGGGCTTATTGTTTATTAAACCTGATAAAAAAAACGTCCCGGTGTATGCCGGGACGTTTTTTTATAGAGAAAAGTCATTATTTCAGATTGTAGAAAACCTGCTGTACGTCGTCGTCCTGTTCCAGACGATCTACCAGTTCCAGTACTTCTTTGGCTTGTTCTTCGCTCAGTTCCACGGTAGTGGTAGGGATACGTTTCAGCTCTGAGCTGATCACTTCCAGGCCTTTGTCTTCCAGTGCTTTGGCCATATTACCGAATTCGGTGAATGCTGCACGGATGATGATATTGCCTTCGCTGTCTTCTCCGATTTCTTCCAGACCGAAATCAATCAGTTCCAGTTCCAGTTCTTCGAGGTTCTGGCCGGCATTTTTTACTTTAAACTCACCTACACGGTTAAAAAGGAAACCTACGGAACCACTGTTACCGAGGCTGCCTCCACCTTTGGTAAAGTGCATACGCAGGTTGGCCACAGTACGGGTAGTATTGTCAGTAGCAGTATCGATGATTACTGCCACACCATGAGGGGCATAACCTTCGTATACAACTTCTTCGTAATCAGTCTTGTCTTTACCTTGTGCACGCTTAATAGCTGCGTCCACACGGTCTTTAGGCATGTTTACGCTTTTGGCGTTGAGTATGCAACGACGGAGAGCGGGGTTGTTGTCCGGATCAGGGCCGCTGGCTTTAACAGCAATGGCGATCTCTTTTCCGATTCTTGAAAATGCTTTTGCCATCTTGTCCCAACGGGCAAACATGGTTGACTTTCTTACTTCAAATATCCTTCCCATAATGGGTTATAAATTAATTATTTGTGAATGATAAACAATTGGAAGTATTTACCCCAAAAGGCTACTAAAGATGCAAATTTAGAGAACTTTCGGGGAAAATAGAGCCTCTTTATAACAGAAAACCGCCCGGGACGAGCCTGAGCGGTTTTCTGTTTATATTCTTTTATAGTTTTAGAGCAGCACCAGCAGCCTATTCACCGCGTTGGCCGATCTTACTGTTTTTCTTGCTATAGGTGAAATAGATGATGAAACCGAGTCCCATCCAGATCGCCAGCCTTAACCAGGTATCCCAGGGCAGTGCACCCATCATGATCACACAAATGATGATGCCCATGATTGGAACGAAAGGCACCAGCGGAGTTTTGAATGGTCTTACTGCATCCGGCTGTTTTTTGCGCATGATGATAATACCGATACATACCAGTACAAAGGCAAACAGGGTACCGATGCTCACCATTTCTCCCACTACATGCACAGGCACAAAAGCGGAGAAGAGGCTTACAAACACCATGAACAGCAGGTTGGATTTGTAAGGAGTACGGTATTTAGGATGTACCTGGGAGAATGTTTTAGGCAATAAACCATCTTGGGACATGGAGTAAAACACGCGGGACTGTCCCATCAGCATCACCAGGATTACGGAAGTGTAACCCGCGATGATAGCGAGGATGATAGCTTGTTGCAGCCAGCCGTACGGAGTTTTCGCAATGGCGATAGCTACCGGAGCTGCGCTGTCTTTAAATTCCTTGTAGTTGGCGAGGCCAGTCATCACATGCGAAAACAGCACGTATAAAATGGTACAGATGGCCAGAGAGCCCAGGATGCCGATCGGCATGTCTTTCTGCGGCTTTTTGGCTTCCTGTGCTGCGGTAGATACAGCATCAAAACCGATAAAGGCAAAGAACACCACAGCCGCACCACGCAATACACCAGAGATACCGAAGTGGCCAAAGCCTTCATTGGCAGGGATGTAAGGGTCGTAGTTAGCCGGGTTTATATGGCTCCAGCCCACTGCGATAAATACCAGTACCACCGCTACTTTCAGCGCTACGAGCAGGGCGTTGGTAAAGGCGGATTCTTTGGTACCGCGTATCAGCAGCATGGATAAGCATATCACAATGAAGATAGCAGGCAGGTTCAGCCAACCATGTACAGTAGTACCATCCATCATGGTGATGGTTTCAAAGGGAGAGGCTGTTAGCTGGGCCGGTAGATGGATATTAAAGTGGTGAAGGAATTTCACCAGATACTGTGACCAGCTGATGGCTACGGTAGCTGCGCCCAGTGCATATTCCAGTACCAGGTCCCATCCGATGATCCAGGCCATAAATTCGCCCATAGTGGCATAGGAGTACGTATAGGCACTACCTGCGATAGGGATCATGGAAGCAAATTCGGCATAGCATAAACCTGCAAAAGCGCAACCAATGGCGCCTATGAGGAAAGAGATCGTTACAGCTGGTCCTGAGTTATTGGCTGCAGCCAGACCGGTGAGGGAAAACAGCCCCGCACCAATGATGGCGCCAATACCCAATGCAATCAGGTTGGTAGCTGATAATGTCCGCTTTAATCCTTTTTCCGACTCGCTCGCTTCATTTAGAAGTTGGTTTAAAGATTTTGTTCTGGAAAATAAAAGACCCATACAAAAGAAAAGTTGTGGTTGATGTTTTTAAGGTAGTTTAGTTCTGTTGTGTTGTAAGTCGATCGTCAAATATAACATCTAAAATCTATAACCCTTACTTTTATTTTGCCCGGAAAAGGCTTATTTGTAGCGGCAGAACCTTATTTTTGGGAAATTTTCCGGTTACAACAATTATTAAATTTTTTAAAAAAGAAAAATCCTGGCGTCGCATGAAGAAATCATCGAATCGGCTGACATTGTTCATTTTTATCGCCATGTTGGTTGGTATTGGTACTGGTTATGCTGTTTATTCCATTTATAGCGTTCCCGCTGCTGATCTCTTAAAGAAAGGTGTGATCCTCCCTGGCGGCGAAGGAGATACTCCTCAGATCTTTGCTGATCGGATTTCTATTCTTACAGATATTTTCCTGCGCCTTGTAAAAATGATCATTGCTCCCCTGGTATTTTCTACACTGGTAGTGGGCGTGGCTAAAATGGGTGATATCAAAGCGGTTGGACGTATAGGCGGTAAAACCATGCTGTGGTTTATCAGTGCAACCTTTGTATCATTGTTTTTGGGTTTGATACTGGTAAATTTAATGAAACCGGGAGTGTCACTCAACCTACCGTTACCTGATACTCACGCTGCTTCCGGCGTTGCCAAGGCGGATATGTCGCTCAAAGGATTTTTCCATCACGTGGTACCCGACAGTGTGATCGATGCGATGGCTAAAAATGAGATCCTGCAGATCGTAATATTTGCACTTTTCTTTGGTATTGCAGCTGCTGCTGTTGGAGAAAAGGCGCAACCGGTGGTAAAACTGATGGACAGCGTAGCGCATATTATGCTGAAAGTGACCGGTTTTGTGATGAACTTCGCCCCTTTTGCCGTATTCGGTGCAATGGCGGCCATTATCGCTACAAAAGGACTGGCAGTATTAATGGTGTATGGTAAGTTCATCATACAATTTTATGCAGGTCTTTTCAGTTTATGGATAGTACTGGCTTTTGTTGGATGGATTATTCTTGGTAAACGGGTATTCCGGTTACTGGGTGGTATTAAAGATCCGCTGTTGCTGGCTTTTGGTACTGCCAGCAGTGAAGCAGCCTATCCCCGCACCATGGCAGAACTGGAGCGGTTCGGTTGTGATAACCGTATTGTAAGTTTTGTATTACCCCTGGGCTATTCCTTTAACCTGGACGGTTCCATGATGTATATGACATTCGCCAGCCTGTTTATTGCACAGGCTTATGGCATGCACCTGAGTATCGAACAGCAGATCACTATGCTGCTGGTGCTGATGATCACTAGTAAAGGTATTGCTGGTGTCCCCCGTGCTTCTCTGGTAGTGATTGCCGGTACCCTGTCGATGTTCCATATTCCGGAAGCGGGGCTGTTGTTGTTACTGGGCGTGGATCACCTGCTGGATATGGGCCGTTCTGCTACTAACGTAATTGGTAATGCCATGGCCACTGCCGTGGTATCTAAATGGGAGAATAAGCTGGGAGAAAGCGATGTTACGGATGTGTTAGTTAACAAATAGATAACAGTTTTATTCTTAATTTACGGATTCTGAAAGATTTATAAGCATGGACCAGATTTTAGAGTTTTTTAAACACCTCATTAATCCCTCGTGGATTATTGAACACGGTGGCCTGTACCTGTTACTGGCGATTATTTTTGCGGAAACCGGTTTATTTATTGGTTTTTTCCTTCCCGGCGATTCCCTGCTGTTTGTAGCAGGTATTTATAGTGAAGATCTCTGCCGGAGTTTTCATGACATGCCATTTTTTGTGGTAATGCTGATGATTGCACTGGCTGGTGTGTTGGGCAACATGGTAGGCTTCTGGTTCGGTCAGAAATCCGGTCCGTTATTATTTAAGAAAAAAGATACTTTCTTCTTTAAGAAAAAACACCTGCACCAGGCGCATGACTTCTTCGTGAAGTATGGTGGCGGCGCCATCTTCCTGGCCCGTTTCCTGCCTATCATCCGTACGTTTGCTCCTATTGTGGCCGGTATCGTGCAGATGGAAAAAAAGAAATTCATGTTGTTTAATATAATTGGTTCCTTCTCCTGGGTATTTTCCATGATGCTGGCAGGCCATTATCTTGACAAACTGTTCCCAACTCTTAAAAATCATCTGGAGCTGATTATTCTGGTGATTATTCTTGTTACCACATTGCCGGTTATAATAAAGCTTGTCTCCGGTAAGGTCAAACATCCGATTGATCACGACCCCAACAAATCGGAAGTCACCAGTGCATCAGATACGACTTTATAAAAAATTTTAAAAAATGGGCTACAATTAGCCCATTTTTTTTATTTTGAGCGTTATTTATTTTATCAACCAAATATCAAATGAAAACTGATAGCCGCTCTGTCTCTATCTTTAATATAGCCGTTATTGTTGCTTCCCTGGGCTATTTTGTAGATATCTATGATCTTCTCCTTTTTACCATTGTCCGGGTGCCTAGTTTAAAGGAACTGGGATTACCACAAAACGAAATTGATGCCGGCGCAGGTTTGTTGCTGATTAATATCCAGATGCTGGGATTGCTGATCGGAGGAATTGTTTGGGGCATCGTTGGCGATAAAAAGGGCCGTTTGAGTGTATTGTTTGGCTCCATCCTGATTTATTCCGTGGCCAATATTGCCAATGGTTTTGTGCATAGCATCAATGGTTATGTACTCTGGAGATTTGTCGCCGGTTTTGGTCTGGCAGGGGAGCTGGGGGCAGGTATTACCCTGGTATCTGAGATATTACCGAAAGAAAAGCGAGGATATGGTACGATGATCGTAGCCACAGTAGGGGTTTCCGGAGCGGTGGCGGCCAATCTGATCGCCAAGCTGGTAGGAGACTGGCGAATCTGTTATTTCATTGGTGGTGGTTTGGGCCTTTGCCTGCTGATTCTGCGGGTGAGCGTGATGGAATCGCATCTGTTCAATGAGGTGCGTTCTTCAACTGCAGCCAGGGGTAGTTTTTATGCGTTATTCACCAGCCGGGAGCGGTTTTTCAAGTATCTGAAATGTATGTTACTGGGTGCGCCTACCTGGTTTGTGGTAGGTATCCTAATTGCTTTTTCCAACAAGTTTGCCAAGGAAATGAATGTGAACGGAGCTATCAATCCTGGTGATGCGGTGGCTTTCTGTTATGCGGGGCTGACGTTGGGAGATTTTTCTTCCGGGTTGATCAGTCAGCTGTGGAGAAGCCGGCGTAAGGTAATGCTGTTGTTCCTGGTGTTTACTGGTATTATGGTAACGGTTTATCTCAATATGTTCGGTGCGCAGACCTGGATGTTTTATACGGTGTGTTTCCTGCTGGGCTTCAGTGTGGGGTTCTGGGCTATTTTTGTGACCATTGCGGCAGAGAGTTTTGGTACCAACCTACGGGCTACGGTAGCCACTACGGTGCCTAACTTTGCAAGGGGCATGTTGCCGCTGATCTCCCTGTTGTTTATACAGGTACAGCATTATTTCAGCTTCTTGCAGAGCGGGGCGATAGTAGCGGTGATTTGTATTGGTATTGCTATGATTGCTGCCTGGAAAATAGAAGAGACATTTGGAAAAGACCTGAATTATCTGGAAGAGATATAGGTTAATGGTAAGCCTCCAGCATTTTATCCAATAATTTGTTCAGCTGACCGATTTCTTTTTCGTTCAGAGATTTGAAGGAATCGTTCAGCTGATTGATTTCTGCATCGATGGCGCTGAGTAGTTCCAGGCCTTTGGCAGTAATTTTTACATCTACAGCTCTTCTGTCGAGTTCGCAGCTTTTGCGTTCTACGAAGTCAGCTTTCCTGAGTCTTTCCACGAGACGGGACACATCGCTCATTTTGTCGAGCATTCTTTCTTTCAGCAGGTTGATACTGGCGGCTTTGGGGTGTTGTCCGCGAAGGATGCGCAGTATGTTAAATTGCTGCATGGTGATGTCGTAACGTTTGAAAAACTGCTGATGGCGGGAGGTGATCCAGTTACCGACGAAGATGAGGCTTACAAGTCCCCGTTGATAATCATCTCCGAAATTTTTTTGTGTAATGAGTTTTTCAAGATTTGACATACGCTGTTGCTGAGAGTTAGCGAAATGGGTGCCTGGCTGATTAGAAGTATTTCATTTATACGATTTTATATGCAGGCTGATATCAAAATTACGAATCTTTTTTAACACAAATTAACATTGGGGGTTATGAATGATGCTGGTATTTTTCCCGGTGGGTATAAACAGTGAGGGCTGACCGGAAAGTTTTTGATAACTTTCTGATCAGCCCTGCAGGTAAGAAGTATATGCGATTATGCTGTAGCAGACTGCATTTTATCGAGCACGTCCATCACTTCCTTCACGTGTTGGGCGGAAGTGTTGAGCAGTGCTTTTTCATCTTCATTAAGTTTCAGTTCCAGAATTTTTTCGATACCGTTTTTACCCAGGACTACAGGAACGCCGAGGTAGATATCTTTCAGGCCGTATTCGCCGGTGAGCCATGCACAAACCGGGAAGATACGTTTTTCATCTTTTACGATAGCTTCAACCATCTGTGCGGCTGCGGCTCCCGGAGCATACCAGGCGGATGTGCCGAGGAGGTTGACGATTTCGCCGCCACCTACTTTGGTGCGTTGAATGATGGCTTCCAGTTTGTCTGCTGCTACCAGTTCAGTAACAGGGATACCGCTAACGGTGGTGTAGCGGGGGAGAGGAACCATGGTATCGCCGTGGCCGCCCATCAGGATAGCCTGGATATCTTTAGGGGAACAACCGATTTCTTCGGCCAGGAAGGCGCGGTAACGGGCTGTATCCAGGACACCGGCCATGCCGAACACCTTGTTGCTGTTCTTTTTGGCAGTCAGGTACGCACAGTAGGTCATTACGTCGAGCGGGTTGCTGACAACAATGATAATTGCGTTGGGAGAATGTTTGGTAATATTTTCAGTAACTGATTTAACGATATTGGCGTTGGTGGAAATCAGGTCGTCACGGCTCATACCGGGTTTACGGGGGAGGCCGGAGGTGATTACTACCACATCGCTGTTGGCCGTTTTGGTATAATCATTAGTGACCCCGGTAACCTTGGTGCTGTAATAATCAATGGGAGCTTGCTGCCATGTATCCAGCGCTTTTCCTTCAGCTGTTCCTTCCTTAATATCCAATAAAACCACTTCTTGTAGAAAATCTCTATGGGCCAGCACGTTGGCGCAGGTTGCGCCCACATTTCCTGCTCCTACTACTGTAACTTTCATTTTGTAGATAGCTTTAAAAGTGAAGAATGATTATGATAAATAAATGTAATGATTCGGGATCAGATAAGCCTGGTATGGCTTTGCTTTGGCTGGTATTCCCTATTTCTTCAGGTAGTGAACCAGGGAATCCAGTTTCACAGTGCCTTCAAAGCCCTTGATGAACTGTTGTTTTTTGTCATACAGGTAAAGTCCGGGGAAGTAATGCAGGTCATAGAAATACATGATCTGGCGGGTGGGTTCGCTGGCCATAATAACATTGGGATAATTCTTAATGTTATAATGGTCATAGTATTCCTTCATCTGTTCTACTTTAAAGGGCGTTATCATCAGGATCTGGGTACGTTTGAATTTGTCCAGGTTTTTCAGCATTTCTTCTGTCAAATGCTTGCAATGGTCACAATCTACGCTAAAAATAAAAACCATTGTTTTTTCATTTTTGCGAAGGTCGTTTTTGGTGATGGTATGCCCATCTACCATGGTGAGGGGGAATGCCGGAATGACAGGAAATTGCAGATAAGCAGGTTTGGAAGGGGCGGCACTCTGAGCCTTCAGGAACATTGGTAGACAACACAATACAAATAAAAACACATTACGCATATGCAAAAAATTTCTGTGATTTAAAATTCAATTTACCCCTTTAATGTCATTTATTGGAGAAAAAAGACGAAAATTGGGCTGAAAAGTCACTAATCTGCCTAATTTTAGGAATTAGTTGATTGTTCATATGCAAAAATTTCTACTTTTGCAATCCGTATAAATTTTTAACTTAAAATCAGTAACCTATTTATGGCTACCACCGCAGATATCAGAACAGGATTAATCATCAAGCTGGATAACAGTTTGTATTCTGTTGTAGAGTTTGGTCAAAACAAAACCGCCCGTGCTGCAGCGAAAGTTTGGGCTAAATTGAAAGGCGTTGATAATTCCCGTTCTATAGAACACACTTGGAACTCCGGTGATACCATTTTCCCGGTTCGTATTGAGAAAAAACCATTTCAGTTTTTATACAAGGATGACACCGGCTACAATTTCATGGATAATGAAACTTTTGAGCAGATTGCTATGCCCGAGCAGAGCATCGATGCACCTCAGTTCCTGAAAGAAGGTCAGGAAGTAGCAGTACAGATCAACACTGAAACTGAACAATACATGTCGGTAGAACTGCCTGATAAAATTGTGGTACTGGTAACTTACTCCGAGCCTGGTGTAAAAGGTGATACTGCTACCCGTACACTGAAACCTGCTACTGTAGAAACCGGTGCAACCGTAATGGTGCCTCTGTTTGTAGAAGAGGGTGAACTGATCCGTGTGAATACCAAGAATGGCGAATACATCGAAAGAGTAAAAGCGTAATCCGTTATTAGGTTGGATGGTCCGGATGTTTGAGTAAGCATTATTGTTTATGACGCGATATCCAGATGATTGTCCATGCAAATAACCCAATCTCGCATATTCTATATAATTTATAAACCAAAAATTGTCTACATGGACTTTAAACAGATTCAGGAACTGGTAAAGATGATCAACAAATCCAATATCAGTGAACTGAGCATTGAGCAGGACAAGTTCAAGATTACAATAAAACAGAAAGATAACGAAGTACAACAGGTAATCACTGTTCCTGCGGCCACAGCGCCCATCCAAACGGTAGCAGCTGTAGCTCCGGCAGCCGCACCAGTATCTGCAGCAGCCACGCCAGCCGCTGCTGCGCCAACTGCACCTAAAGCAGACAACCTGATCACTATCAAATCTCCAATGATCGGTACTTTCTACCGCTCTGCTGGTCCAGATAAACCTCCTTTTGTCAATGTTGGTGATGAAGTAACTGCTGGTAAAGTAGTTTGCATCATCGAAGCGATGAAATTATTCAACGAAATTGAAAGTGAAGTGAGTGGTAAGATCGTTAAAGTACTTGTTGACGATGCTTCTCCGGTAGAATATGATCAACCTTTGTTTTTAGTAGAACCGTAATAACAGCCATTAGCTTTTAGCAGTTAGCCTTTAGCCTCTGACAGTATTTTATGTTGGGTTAAAGGCTAACTACTAAAGACTAATGGCTGAATGTTATTTGCTATTACATCAACTTATAAGGAAAACAATGTTTAAAAAAATATTGATTGCCAACCGTGGTGAGATCGCCCTTCGGATTATCCGTACCTGTAAGGAAATGGGTATCAAAACGGTTGCAGTTTATTCTACTGCAGATAAAGACAGCCTGCATGTGAAGTTTGCGGATGAAGCAGTGTGTATTGGCAAGCCACAGAGCAGCGAATCTTACCTGAATATCCCTCACCTCATGGCCGCCGCCGAGATCACCAATGCTGATGCTATCCACCCCGGATATGGCTTCCTGGCTGAAAATGCCCGTTTTGCCGAAATCTGCGGAGAGCATGGTATCAAGTTCATCGGCCCCACTCCGGATATGATCCGTAAAATGGGCGACAAGATGACGGCGAAAGAAACCATGATTGCAGCCGGTGTACCGGTAATCCCCGGTTCTGAAGGCCTGCTCCAGAGCGTGGAAGAAGCCAAAGTCCTTGCTAAAAACATGGGCTTACCCGTGATTCTGAAAGCTACTGCCGGTGGTGGTGGTAAAGGTATGCGCGTGGTATGGGATGAGAGTGAGCTGGAGAATGCCTACAATATGGCAAAAAATGAAGCCCGCGCCGCTTTCAACAATGACGGTATCTACATGGAGAAATTCGTGGAAGAGCCCCGTCACATTGAAATCCAGGTTGCAGGTGACCAATATGGCAAAGTATGCCACCTGTCTGAAAGAGACTGTTCTATCCAGCGTCGTCACCAGAAACTGGTAGAAGAATCTCCTTCTCCTTTCATGACACCCGAACTGCGTGAGAAAATGGGTGAAGCTGCCATCAAAGCTGCCAGCGCTATCAACTACGAAAGCGTTGGTACTATTGAGTTCCTGGTAGATAAACACCGTAACTTCTACTTCATGGAAATGAACACCCGTATCCAGGTAGAACACGGCGTGACAGAAGAGGTGATCAACTTCGACCTGGTTAAGGAACAGATTAAGATCGCAGCCGGTATTCCTATCTCCGGAAAGAACTATACTCCTCAGATGCATGCCATCGAGTGCCGTATCAATGCGGAAGATCCTTACAACGATTTCCGTCCTTCTCCGGGTAAGATCACTACCCTGCATATCCCTGGTGGCCACGGCGTACGCGTGGACTCCCACATCTATGCTGGTTATGTGATTCCTCCGTATTACGATTCCATGGTAGCTAAAATCATCACGATGGCACAAACCCGTGAGGAAGCTATCAATACTATGGAGCGCGCACTGAGCGAATTCGTGATCGAAGGTGTTAAAACTACCATTCCTTTCCATCAGCAGCTGATGCGGGACGAGAACTTCCGTAAAGGAAACTTTACGACCAAGTTTACCGAAACCTTTAAGCTGGTATAACACTGACGGATATACGTTAATAAAAAAGTCCTCCCAACCGGGAGGACTTTTTTTGTTTTAATAGTACTTGTTTTAGTATTGATAGTGAAGCTCCGCCTGCCGGATCTGGTTATCGAAAATCTGGTATTCCTGGCCATGAGAAGGGGGACCTAGTTTAACAGGTAGCCCGAAGTTGTTGTAGGTGGTAGCTTTGAAAGGGTTGTTTCTACTGTAGTCTCTGTCAATAAACTGCCAGATGGGATGTAGCTGGTGGAAATTGATATTGTTGTCGTACTCGAAGTATTCGTCTGAAGCGGTGACACAGTTTGTGTTACAGAGGGGCGGCAATTCCTCTTCTGTCCGATGGACTTTATACAGGTTACCATCAGCATTGTAGTAAAACTCTCTGGTGGTCTTCACTGCTGGTTGGTGGTGGTATAGTTGGATGGCTATTTCCTTGTTGATTCTGTTTTTATAGTCATAGGTGAAGTGATGTATCCAGATGGTATCACCTGTTTTTATAATAGGTTCACCTTCTGGGTTGTACCTTCCAAAAACGAAACCAGTGTCTCTGATGATACGGCCGGCATTGTCGTAAACAAATTTCCGGGCAAATTCATATATGTAATAGGGCGTATCATAGGCGCCTATGACCACTGCGAGGCGGTTGTGTTTATCATACCTGAACAGCTGATTGGGATAGCCGGTGGAGACAAAACTTCGGAGGATGGCGGTAGGGTTGCCTAAGGCATTGTATGTAAAGTGTAGGGTATCAGCATGATAAGGCATTAGTCCGGTTATTTTGGAAAGTTTTACGGGCGGCAGACAGGGGGCTGATGGGTAGGGCTTCTGACATCTGGTTAGGAATAAGAGCGCGAGCAGGCTGCAGCAGAACAGGGTAAATAGATTTTTTTTCATGTGGGATAAATTTTGGGAGTTAGTGAAAAGAGCTACAGGAGAGGGCATTCGGGGTATAGGGATAAGAAGGTGGGGCGGTTAAGAGGGATAAACAAAATTAACAAAGGTGGCTGCAAAAATAAAGCCCCGGATAAAAATCCGGGGCTAATCATACACCAAAACAATCTTACGGTTTTATCGCAAGAAAAGCAGTTCTCTATATTTAGGCAGCGCCCATTTTTTGTCGTCCACCAGGAACTCCAGTTTATCGGAGTGGTAGCGGATAACATCAAAGTACGGCTTAATCTTTTCGCAGTAGTCGATCGCTTTTTGACGGCTGTCGGTCAGTTTGTTGGTGACCTTACGTTGCTCGATCATGGCCTGAACATTTTCACTGATTACGTTGATATGTTCAGATATTTTAGCGGCGATTTGTGTTTGTGCTTTGTAGGAGGCGTCTCCCAGGCCAATTTCTTTCAGTCCGCGGATGTTGCTGATCAGTTCATTGAGGTAGCTGATAGCGGAGGGCAGAATGGTGTTAGTGGCCAGGTCGCCGATTACACGGGCTTCGATTTGTACTTTTTTCACGTAGTCTTCCAGCAGGATCTCGTGGCGGGCGTGTAATTCTTTTTCTGTGTAAACGCCGGTTTCGGTATACAGCTGAGCGGCTTTTGGAGTAACCATCGCATCCAGCGCTTTAGGCGTGGTTTTGATGTTCTGTAAGCCTCTTTTTTCAGCTTCTTTTTCCCATTCGTCGCTGTATCCGTCGCCTTCGAACAGAATTTTTTCCGAATCTACAATATATTTCCGAAGAGTTTGCATGATGGCAATCTCTTTTTTCTCACCTTTTTCGATCAGGCCGTCCACTTCTACTTTAAAGTCGGTCAGGGTTTTGGCCACGATGGTGTTCAGCACGGTCATTGCGGAGGCGCAGTTGGCAGTAGAACCTACGGCACGGAACTCAAACTTGTTGCCGGTGAAAGCAAAAGGAGAGGTACGGTTACGGTCGGTGTTGTCCAGCATCAGCTCCGGAATGTGGCGGTGCAGGTCGAGTTTGAGGATGGCTTCATCCTGTTCGTCGAATTTGTTGCTTACGCGGGATTTTACTTCCTGCAGTACTTCGTAGAGGTATTTACCGGAGAATACGGAGATGATGGCAGGAGGTGCTTCGTTGGCACCCAGACGGAAGTCGTTGCTGGCGGAAGCGATCGCTGCTCTCAGCAGGTCGGCGTAGTCGTGTACTGCTTTGATGGTGTTCACGAAGAACGTGAGGAACATCAGGTTGGTTTTCGGTGTTTTACCGGGAGCCAGCAGGTTTACACCGGTGTCGGTGGCCATGCTCCAGTTGTTGTGTTTACCTGAACCGTTGATGCCTGCGAATGGTTTTTCGTGCAGCAGTACTTTCAGTTTGTGGCGTTTGGCCACTTTATTCATGATGTCCATCAGCAGGGAGTTGTGGTCCACTGCGATGTTTACTTCTTCAAATATAGGAGCACATTCGAACTGGGAAGGAGCTACTTCGTTGTGGCGTGTTCTTAAAGGAATACCCAGTTTGTAGGATTCTTCTTCGAAATCGCGCATGTAAGCGTATATACGCTCAGGGATAGAACCGAAGTAGTGGTCTTCCAGCTGCTGGCCTTTGGAAGGTGCGTGACCTACCACGGTACGGCCGGTCATGAGCAGGTCAGGACGGGCGTTAGCCAGGTTTTCATCTACCAGGAAGTATTCCTGTTCCCAACCGAGGGTAGGGGTTACTTTGGTAATATTTTTATCGAAATAGTTGCATACGTCTACTGCGGCTTTGTCGATAGCGACGAGTGCTTTCAGCAACGGAGCTTTATAGTCCAGTGATTCGCCGGTATAGGAAACAAATATAGTAGGGATGCAGAGGGTTTTACCATAACCCTGTTCCAGAATAAACGCAGGAGAAGAAGGATCCCAGGCTGTGTAGCCGCGGGCTTCGAAGGTGGCTCTTAAACCGCCGTTAGGGAAGCTGGAGGCGTCAGGTTCCTGTTGTACCAGGGCGTCGCCGTCAAAAGTTTCCAGGGCAGTGCCATCACCTTTGAGGGTGAAAAAGGAGTCATGCTTTTCAGCAGTGGTGCCGGTTAATGGCTGAAACCAGTGAGTGTAGTGGGTTACACCTTTTTTCATAGCCCAGGCTTTCATGCCGGAAGCGATTTGCTCCGCCATTTTGCGTTCCAGCTTGGTGCCATTTTTAATTGAGTTCATCAGGCTTTTGTAAGCCTCGTCACTCAGATATTCCCTTACAATTCTTCCGGCAAAAACATTGCTGCCGAATACTTCGGTGATTTTACCGTTGTGTTCGGGAAGTGTGGTGTCTACGCCAGCTAATCCTTCCAGCGCGGTGAAACGTAACGATTGCATGCTGTAATTAATTTTACACAAAAGAACACATATGCCGCTGGAAATGCAAATTATTTGTTCACTTTAACCAAAAAATTACATTTCGAAGTTAAAAAAGAGAGTTTTTTTAACAAATGAATAAAAAAAAGAGCTTGCTATGATCTGAAACTGATAAATTAAAAAATTTATAATATGATTTTAGGGCTTCAATGAACGGAGACCATATTATCCCCTCATTTTTATAGGGCTACAGCCTTACCTGAACGTTTTTAAACGCTCAAATACCACCTGCATTTATTTGAACCCATTCATCTGACCTCATCTATGGTGTCAAATGAACTTGTACCATGACTCTTGTACCCAGTTTCTTTGGCATTTGCCGTAAAATCTTGTAGGTTTGCATCTTCTTTTTAATTACTCGTTTTATATACTAAACTACATGCAAACCACCGTAGAAATTGCTGAACAGCTGGGCCTTACTGCTGACGAGTTTGAACGAATTGTATCTGTCTTGGGGCGTACGCCCAATTTTACCGAACTGAGCATGTACTCCGTAATGTGGAGTGAACACTGCTCTTACAAAAACTCTATCGTGTGGCTGAAATCACTACCTCGTGAAGGCGACCGCCTGCTCGTAAAAGCTGGTGAAGAAAACGCCGGCCTGGTAGATATCGGCGATGGATACGCGGTTGTGTTTAAAATAGAATCCCATAACCACCCCTCTGCCATCGAACCCTTCCAGGGCGCTGCTACCGGGGTTGGTGGTATTCACCGCGACATCTTCACAATGGGTGCACGTCCTATCGCGGCACTCAACTCCCTGCGCTTCGGTAATATCAACGATAAAAAAACACAGCACCTGGTGAAAGGTATCGTACACGGTATCGGACACTATGGTAACTGCTTCGGCGTTCCTACTGTAGGTGGTGAAACCTATTTCGAAGACTGCTATGGTACCAACCCCCTGGTAAACGCCATGAGCGTGGGTATCGTAAAAGTAGGCCAGACCGTTTCCGCTACCTCACATGGTGAAGGCAACCCTGTTTTCATCGTAGGTTCTGCAACCGGTAAAGACGGTATCGGTGGTGCTTCCTTCGCTTCCGCCAACATCACGGAAGACAGCGCGGAAGACCTGCCAGCAGTACAGGTAGGAGATCCCTTCCAGGAAAAGAAACTGCTGGAAGCCTGCCTCGAAGTTATCAAAACCAATGCTATCGTAGGTATGCAGGATATGGGCGCTGCCGGTATCACCTGCTCTACTGCCGAAATGAGCGCCAAAGGCGAACATGGTATGCACATCTGGCTGGATAAAGTACCTACCCGCCAGGAAAATATGAAAGGTTGGGAAATGCTGCTGAGCGAAAGCCAGGAACGTATGCTCATCGTAGTGAAAAAAGGACAGGAAAAACCAGTACTCGATATCTTCGAAAAATGGGACCTGCACTGCGTTCAGATCGGTGAAGTAACAAAAGATACCAACCTGAAATTCTATATGAACGGTGAACTGGAAGCTGACGTTCCTGCTGAAAGCCTCGTGCTCGGCGGCGGCGCTCCCCAATATCACCGCGCTTATACCGAACCAGCTTATTTCCAGAAAATAAAAGCATTCGATATCCAGAACATCCCGGATACCGACCACGCTAAATTTGTAGCTGAAAGAATCATCGCACTGCCTAACATCGCTTCCAAACGCTGGATCTACAACCAGTATGACAGCATGGTGGGTACTGCCAACGCTACTACCAACGCTCCAAGTGATGCACCGGTAGTACTGATCAAAGGCTCCAAAAAAGCACTGGCGATGACCACCGACTGTAACAGCCGCTACGTTTTTGCGGACCCGCATAAAGGTGGCCAGATCGCTGTGGCAGAAGCTGCCCGTAACATCGTTTGCTCCGGCGGTGAACCAGTAGCCATCACCAACTGTCTCAACTTCGGTAACCCTTACGATCCGGAAGTATACTACCAGTTTGTACACGCTGTTCAGGGTATGGGCGAAGCCTGCCGCAAGTTCAACACTCCTGTTACCGGCGGTAACGTGAGCTTCTACAACCAGTCTCCTGATGGTCCGGTATATCCTACTCCAACCATTGGTATGGTGGGTATCCTCGACAGCATCGACCAGCGCATCACGCTCGACTTTAAACAAGCCGGCGACCTGGTGTACCTGATCGGCCGCAGCCGCAACGATATCAGCAGCTCTGAATATCTGCACAAAATCATCGGTATCGAATTCAGCCCTGCTCCACACTTCAACCTCGAAGAAGAGCACCTGTTGCAACAGGCTATCACCAAACTGAACAAAGCAGGACTGATCCAGTCTGCACACGATGTCAGCGAAGGTGGTCTGTTCATCACCATGATGGAAAGTGCTATGTCTAAAGGCCTGGGCTTTGAACTGCACCTCAATAACAAATTCCGTAAAGATGCCTACCTGTTCGGTGAAAGCCAGAGCCGTGTAGTCGTAACCGTTAAACCGGAAGACAAAGAGAAATTCGAAGCACTGATGCACGGTCTGATAGACGCTACCGATGTTTCCGTACGCTACGAAAAAGTAGGTGTGGTAACCGGCGATCATGTGAAAGTAGACAACGAAGACTGGGGTAAAGTAAACGACTGGAAGAAGATCTATGATACTTCCATCGAAGAACACCTGAAATAGTTTTTCGTCAACGTATAAAAAAGCGAAGACCGGCATTTGCCGGTCTTCGCTTTTTTTAATGTATGAATGATAGATTTGATCAGAATGCATAACGGAAACCCAGGTTAAACCTCGCACCGTTGCCTTTGATATAGGAATCTGTTCTTACTCTGGCTTGTGACATCACCGGGTAATAATCCGCATTCAGCAGATTGTCAACCCCCAGCCGTATTGAGGCTGCTTTGTTGAAACGGTAGCCGGTATACAGGTTTACCAGATAAAAATCGCTCACCAGTCCACTACCCAGATCATAATCTTTGGTGGCCGGATTGGGGTCGAAGTGTTTGCGTACGCCGGAATAGATATAATACACGCCCAGGTCCCACTGTTTCAAAGGAGAATAGTTCACATTTACGGTCATCTTATCCGGAGTAATACGGGTGGTAGGCAGCCATGTTTTAACACCGTTTACTTCCTTTTTACCTTCTACATGAGTATAAGCAGCGCTGGCAGAGAGGTTGGGTAGTATTTGATAACCAGCTGTGAGTTCGAAGCCTTCTACCCGTTCAGGGGCACGCTCCGGAACGGCCACGCCATTCACGTCTTTCAGGCTGGTACCTAGGTTGGAGGTGCTGATAAAATAAGAGCCGGAAGCATTAAACCGGCCGATGTTGCTATTAAAACCGGCTTCGTAGTTATCGGTGATGATGGCTTTGGTTTCAATGGTGCCGATGCTGGTGGTGCCATTGCTCACGGCCTTGGCCAGTCGCAGCGTACGACCCAGATCATACAGGGAGAAGCTCTGGGAATAGCTGACAAAAGGATTAAACGCAGGGAAACGGGTATAACGCAGGCCTGCATTGAATACCAGCGCCTCATAAGGTAGATTGCCGCCTTTTACCAACACGCCGCCGGCATAGTTACCGAACTTGATGGTGGTATAGTCAGGAATATCGAGGCGGATATTTTCGTAGCGTACACCGGCTTTTACCAGAAAGTCCTTGAACAGATAAGTCTTCAGCTGTGCATAAGGCGCCAGATTTTTCATGTTCATTTCCGGTACAAAAGGCCTACCATCGGTTAATGGCTGGGCTGTTTTATCATTGAGAATATCTACACCCCAGGTAACATCACCATGCAGATTGGGATGGAAATTAAATGGAGTATTGAGATTTACGCGGGCACCCATTTTTTTGGAAGTGATGGCAGAGTTACCGGGTGGAGCGTAAAAATCAGAATATTCGAATACCGTATAGAAGTCCTGGTAGTACAGGTTTACGTTGAGGGAGGTATTCCCAACCAGATTTTTGCTGGTATAGTTCAGCCAGGCGTTATGGTTGTAGGGCGTGCCCTGTTTATCGCCGGGATTGGTACCCACTACACCAACAATGGGACTTTGTCCGAATTTTCCACCGGAATCCACGTAGGTGCTGTTCTGCATGGTACGGTAGTAGTTGTACATTACCTCCAGCCGGTTGTTGGCGTTGAAATCGTAACCCAGTTTGGCGAAGAGGTTAACGTTTTCATTCTGGCTGAGTGACTGAAAAGGAGCGATTACCTGGCCTTTGGCGTCTTTGTTGACCCCGGTTTGTTCGTAGGTACCACTGACTACATAATCAAAACGGTTGATCTTACCAGAAAACTGCTGAGTCACGCGTGCACCCAGACTATTGGCTGCATGTGTGAGGGAACCGCTGGTGCCGATGTCGGTACTGCCGCTGAAACGCTTTTCGGGATTGGCTTTGATGGTGATGAAATTAATGATGCCACCATCAGCGCCGTTGCCATAGATGGCGGTAGAGCCTTTGATGACTTCCACTCTTTCGATTACAGACACATCAATGCTGCGCATGTCTTTGTCACCATTGCGCAGGGGCGTGGATTGCGGAACTCCATCAATCATGATCAGCATACCACGGCCGCGGAGGGTTTGTCCTTTGTTGGTGGAGGTGTTGGAGCCTAATGTGAGGCCCGGCACATTCATGCTGAGGAGCTGATTGATGTCGGTGGTGATGGCACTTTGTTCACGCAGTTGTTTGCCGCTGATGATGGTGATAGAGGAAGGTACTGTGCCCAGTGTTTCCTTGTTACGGCTGGCGGTGACTACCACCTCATTTAATCCTACATCGGAAGATCTGATGGTGAGAGCCAGCGCGGTAACGCTGTCGGAGATGGTAACAGGTTGTTCCAGGGTGGTGTAACCTATGCCAGTAACGATAAGGGTATACTGACCGGGTTTTATATTGTTGATGGTAAAAGAGCCGTCAGGTCCTGAAAGAGCGTGTTTCTGAGTGCCGGAAAGATAGACGCGCAACATGGGCACCGCTGTTTGTGCGGTGTCGCGGATGGTGCCGGTAAGTTTTTGTGCATTTGCCTGTAAAGTAATCAGTAGTGCCAGAATGCCCAGGTATTGTTTCATTTTCAATGCTGATGTTTTTTAATCATGTATTTCCGGCGGTACCATATCAGGATACCGGATATGGAAAGGATGCCGGGTGTCAAGCCTAACAGGGAGTAGAGGATTTTAACAGGGATGCCGCCGTAGTTGCCGAAATGGAGCGGGGCCATGGCAGCGTTGAATTTGTCTCCAAGGGGTGCATGGCTGAAATTGACTGTTTTTTTCACGTTGCCGTTAAGGTCGAAGTGTACGGATGAGCTGTAGCGGCCCCATATGGCGGCTTCGTGGGCATGGCCAAGTATTCGTATTGGGTCGCCGGCCTTTTTGGGCGGACGGATACCCATTGCTTCAAAGCCTGGTATCTGATCAGCGGCTTTGGTCAGCAGTGTTTCGTAATCGATGGGTAGTATGGGAGCTCCGGTGTCTGAAATGCTGGTACTTTTCCGGTTGTCGAGGACTTTGAGTTCCATCATAAAACCGGTAAAGGCGATCAGGAGGTTGAACAAAAGGGCCCATACGCCTACAATACGGTGGAGGTTGCGCCAGCGCCGGGTTGGGCTGTTCCATTCCGGTTTTACGCGGAATGCAAGCACTTTAAATACTGATTTGCGGTATACCCAGCAGCCAGTGAGCAGGGAGATAAATAGCAGAATACCGGTCACCAGCATGATTTTGGCACCTGTTTTACCACTGAGCAGGGAGAAGTGCAGGTAAACCAGAAAGCCGGAAAAATAGCCGGTATTGGTATGTTGATGGATGACCTCTCCGGTATATGGGTTGAGGAAGAGGTATACTTTAAAATCGGGGCCATATTCAGCCCTTACGATGGCAGGTTCTTCCGGTGTTTGTGGCAACCGTGAGAAAAATAGATAGGGTGTTCCGCCGCGGAGCGATTTGCCGGCATTGTCCAGCAGTTCAAACAATGGCTTCCGCTGTGGACCGGGAGTAAGGTGCCAGGTTTCATGGTGGAAGGCTTCATCTATTTCTTCGCTAAAGACAAGCAGACTGCCTGTGATGCTTACAAATAACAGCATCAGGCCTGCGATGAGACCGGTGACACGGTGTATGCTAAAAAGCTTTTGATGCCAGTATTGTTTCAATTTCCTTATCAGTTTAACCAGCTGCCGGTAAAAATTTCAGGGGTGGGCACGAAAGTGCTATATCCTCCTGGTTGATAGAATCGGTAAATATCTGTTGTACCGGCTATTTGCTGCAGTGGCGCAAAGTTACTGCTGTACAGCGGGAAGCGTTTACGCAATGAGGAAAATTAATGATCGGAGTGGGAAAAAGACGATGTATCAGGTGATTAGCTGATTTATTGTTGCAGTACAATACTTTAACAAGCTATTAACAAAATACCACAATCGTGTTATATGATACTGAGAAATCTAATCTATTTTTGGAATGTATCAATGATACAATATCTGAATCTGAAAAAAGAAATCTATATAAAATACTTGGAATCACTTGGTTATTCCAAATTCTATGAAGACCATATACTCTACCATGTCCTGATGAAAATTTAGTGAAATTTTACACCTAGTGAAAGAACGATTTGAGTAGGGCTGAGGAAACTCAGCCCTTTTGTTTTTTTGTAAACAGATGATTTTAAATGAATTGTAATAAAATAACAATGCCCATCCTCGGATGGGCATTGTTATTTTATAGAAAGAAGAGTTAGAATTATACCATTGGGATTTCAGCCACCTGGTAAACTTTCTCATCAAGCTTGGCTTTTGTTTCGCTGAAAGCTTTCAGTGTCAGTTCGATATCTTCGTCTGTGTGAGCAGCAGTCGGGATGAGGCGGTAGATGATCTGTCCTTTAGGAATAACGGGATATACCACGATAGAGCAGAAGATGTTGTAGTTTTCGCGGAGGTCGAGGCACATAGCGGTCGCTTCCGGAATATCACCCTGCAGGTAGATCGGAGTAACGGGGGAGTTGGTCCGGCCGATATTGAATCCGCGGCTTTTCAGGCCGTTCTGCAGTTTAGTCACATTATCCCACAGTTTCGCTTTCATTGCCGGATTTTTACGCATCAGCTCTACTCTTTTCAGGTGGCCGATAACGATAGGCAGCGGAATGGATTTAGCGAAGATCTGGGAGCGCATGTTATAGCGCAGGTAGTTGATGATAGCTTTTTCGCCGCTGATGAAAGCGCCGATAGAAGCACCGGATTTAGCGAAGGTATTGAACAGGAGGTCGATTTTGTCCTGTACGCCTTGTTCTTCGCCGGTACCGGCACCGGTTTTACCCATGGTACCGAAGCCGTGAGCGTCGTCTACCAGCAGGCGGAATTCAAATTTATCCTTTAAGGCAGCGATTTCTTTCAGTTTACCCTGATCACCGGCCATACCGAAAACACCTTCAGTCACTACGAGGATACCACCACCCTGAGCATTAGCCAGGTCGGTTGCACGTCTCAGCTGTTTTTCACAGTCTTCGATATCGTTGTGTTTAAACACATAACGTTTACCGGGGTGCAGACGCAAACCATCCAGGATACTGGCGTGGCATTCTGCATCGTATACAATAACGTCCCTGCGTCCGCAAATGGCGTCGATGGCACTCATAATGCCCTGGTAGCCGTAGTTCAGCAAGGTGGTATCTTCTTTGCCCATGTAGTCGGAAAGCTCTCTTTCCAGCTGCTCGTGATAGGTAGTGTTACCGCTCATCATGCGGGCGCCCATCGGAGAAGCCAGGCCGAAATCGGCAGCTGCTTTCGCATCTGTAGCCCTTACTTCCGGATGATTCGCCAGCCCCAGGTAGTTGTTGAGGCTCCAAACTATTTTTTCATTGCCCCGGAATTTCATGCGGGGACCTATTTCTCCTTCCAGTTTAGGAAATGCGAAATAGCCATGGGCTCTGTCTGAATGCTCCCCAATGGGACCCATGTGTTTCAGCAGTTTCTCGAAAATATCCATACGCTATATTATGTAATAGTTAAATGCTCGCTTAAAAAGAGGCCACAAAGGTATTAAAATATTGCTTTTTGTAAAGTTCGTTTACTTTTGTCATCGTCATTTTATAACTTCCTATAACCGGTCTCCGCCGGCAAATTTACACTTATCTTATAAAAAGTAATAATATCTAATGAAAAGGACCACCCTTCTTTCCCTGGCGCTGTTTATGACTGCACCGGCTGTTTGGGCACAGAAAGCGACTTCTCCCAAACCCATCAATCATCAGGCATCAGCCCAGAACACCAAAACAACAACGAACAAACCAAAACTAGTAGTCGGCGTAGTAGTAGACCAGATGCGTTGGGATTATCTCTATCGCTATGGTAGCAGATACACCGCCGGAGGTTTTAAAAGACTGTTGCAGGATGGGTTTTCCTGCGAAAACACCCTGATCAACTATACACCTACCATCACCGCATGTGGCCATACCTGTGTGTATACCGGTTCGGTACCGGCTATCCATGGCATCATTGGCAACACCTGGTACAGCAATGAAATAGGCCGTACCATGTATTGCGCGGAAGATACTACTATGAACACTGTAGGTAGCACCTCTGCCGCTGGCAAAATGAGTCCGCGTAACATGCTGGTGACCACCATTGGTGATGAACTGCGCCTGTCCAACCATTTCCAGAGCAAGGTAGTAGGCGTAGCTATCAAAGACCGTGGCGCCATTCTGCCTGCCGGCCATAGCGCCAATGCCGCCTTCTGGTACGATGGCAGCACCGGCAACTGGGTTACCAGCACCTACTATATGAACGAACTGCCGGAATGGGCACAACAATACAATCAGCAGAAATGGCCCAAACAATATCTGGCCAAACCCTGGACTACCCTGTATCCTGTTGCTACCTATACCCTCAGTACAGAAGATGAAAAACCATACGAAGGAAAATATAAAAACAGCACTACCGGCACTTCTTTCCCGCATGACCTGAGTGCCGCAGCCAATGGTTCCATTGCTGCTTCTCCATTTGGAAACACGATGACGCTGGAATTCGCCAAAAAGGCGATGGAAGCTTATAACATGGGTAAAGGAGAAGTGACCGATTTTCTCGCTGTCAGCCTGTCTTCCACCGACTATGTAGGACATCAGTTCGGGCCTAATTCCATCGAAGCAGAAGATACCTATCTGCGTCTGGACCAGGATCTGGGAGCTTTCTTCCAGTACCTCGATGCCAAAGTAGGCAAAGGTCAGTACCTGTTTTTCATCACCGCCGATCATGGCGTGGCACATGTGCCTGGCTTCCTGCAGGAAAACAAACTGCCTGGCGGAACCTGGGACGACCGTGCTGCTGTGAAAGAACTGAATGAAAAAATAGACGCCAAATTTGGAGTAAGCGCGATCAAAGCCGTGGATAACTATCAGATATGGCTCAATAACGATGCTATCGCTGCTTCTGGCAAAAACCGCAACGATATCCAGGAGTTTATCATTGCAGAGCTGCTGAAATCACCTGCTATCGCCAAGGCTTTCCCAACCAAAGACCTGATGGTGACAGTATTACCGGAGCCTATCCGCACTATGATGAGCAACGGTTATAACACCAAACGCAGCGGCGATATTCAGATCGTATTGACCCCTGCTTATATCGATGGCGGTAAAACCGGAACCACCCATGGTTTGTGGTATCCTTATGATGCGCATATTCCGCTGGTATGGATGGGCTGGGGTGTTAAGCCCGGCAAAACCAACCGTACAGTGGGTATGACGGATATTGCTCCTACACTGGCGGCGATGTTGCATATACAGATGCCAAGTGGCAACGTTGGCCAGGTAATTCATGAGATTACTCATTAAAAGTTTATTCCTTATATTGCCTTAGGATATTGCGCATGGCCGCTGTATTAGCGGTCATGCGCAATGCATAATTTTACTGTTATGAAGTTTTTCCTGCTGCAATATGAAGTAGCTTTCCGGATAGCCACCATTACCCTCAACCGGCCGGACAAGCGGAATGCGCTCAATGGAGCGATGGTGGCGGAGCTGAGGCAGGCCTTTGCTGCTGCCGCAGCGGATGAAGATGTAAAAGTGATTGTATTAAAAGGGAATGGCGAGGCTTTCTGTGCCGGGGCCGACCTGGATTACCTGCAGCAACTGCAGCAGAATACCTATGAAGAAAACCTGGCCGACTCCAAAGAGCTGATGCAGCTTTTTAAGGAGATCTACCAGCTCGATAAAGTTGTGATCGCACAGGTGGAAGGTCATGCAGTGGCGGGTGGTTGTGGCCTGGTAACGGTTTGCGACCTTAGTTATGTGGTACCGGAGGCAATGCTGGGTTATACTGAGGTGAAGATTGGTTTTGTACCGGCACTGGTAGCGGTGTTTCTGGTACGGAAGATAGGAGAGGGCAGGGCCCGGGAACTACTGCTGACGGGCAGGCTGGTAACAGCTGAAAAAGCGGCCCGTGATGGTTTGATCACGGCTGTAGTACCTGCTGCTGAAATAACGGCACATGTGGCTAAAGTAGCCACCAGCCTATGTAATGAAGCATCCGGCAATTCTCTGAAAGTGACAAAAAAATTGATTGGCACGGTGTTGGACCTACCTATGAAAAACGGACTGGAGCATGCAGCTGAACTGAATGCAGCCACCCGAGGACATGAAGACTGTAAACGTGGGATAGCTGCGTTTCTGAATAAAGAAAAGCTAGTATGGTAGCCTGTTTTACCAGCACCGATCAACTAACCAACACACCACATACTATGTCATACCGGTTGTTTTTAACTTTTTTCCTTTTATGGCTGACCAGCCCTATACTGGCACAGCGAACTATTTCTGACGCGAAAATCATTTACAAGATGGACCTGCCGCCTGAGCAGCTGCAAACAGATGCCATGCTGGAGGGAAGTACCCTGACCCAGTATATGCGCGGGCAGCTCAGCAGGATAGACATGGATTTTAATGTTGTTAAGTATACCTACCTGATCAATACTAAAGATGAAACGCTGACTACGCTGATCGATCAGCATGGTACCAAGTATATGATCCGGGCCAAAAAAGATCAATACGAGAAAGAGCTGAAGCAATACGAGAACGTTCAGTTTAAAGACCAGCCTGAAACGCGGCAGATTGCGGGTTATACCTGCAGGAAGACTATTGGTACCCTGCCGGACGGGAATACTTTTGAGGTTTATTACACACCGGACCTTGTGCCGGAAAACAGGCATTATAACCGCCGTTTTGTAAATCTGAAGGGTATACCCCTGGAGTTTGAGATACTGACGAAAACGGGCTCTAAAATGCGTGTAATCGCTACCAAGGTAGAGCTGTTCCCTATTCCTGCTTCTTATTTTGATGTTCCCAAGACTGGTTATAAAGTAGTGAGTGCGGAGGAGTTGAAAAACATGTAATCTGCGCCAGTAAAAAGGCCTATCAAGAAGTTGTTAAACTTTTTGATAGGCCCATATTTGTATTAGAAGAAACGTTAAAGTCAACCTTTCTTAAGCGGCAGGATAATCTGCAGTTTCTGAAAGTTCATATTACCAGGCTGCTGTGGTGGTAGTACAGTGTATGGCACTACATAGGTCATATTGCCTTTGGTGTAGGTCATAACCGACTGGAAATTTATCACATTGGTATTGGTAAATTTGAAATTGGAGTTGATGCTGCCTGTAAATCTGTAACCGGCGTCCAGGGCCAGGTTTGTTTTGGGCATGGCAGTATTCAACACAAAATGGATGTTGTCAGTTTTCTTCGCCTTTTCTTTTTCATTATCTGAAGGCAAAAAGCTATTATTTGCCCATGCACTGATAGCGAACAGCGCCATAGCGCTCGCCAGGAGGCAAGACAATGAAAAGGTCTTCGATATGTGGATATTCTTTTTCATTGTAACACAAATATACAAACTTTTCGTTCTATTATATAACAAATTCTTAACGCAAGTTACAATAAATTCTTAATAAAATGTTAAAAAATTTATAAACGGTTTGTGTCGCTGCATTTTGGCGGATACATAAAAGTCTTATATTTACATTAATGAGTAAAGATTTTTCTTTTTTAAACGAGGATTTTGATGATCTGAGAGACTTGTTGCAGCAGTTTGAAAATCTGAGGGCGGGTAAATCTCACTCTTTTCTGGACGAGGACTCCTTTGAGCAGATCATAGACTATTATGACGAGCAGGACGAAGTGCCAATTGCTTTGCAAGCCGCCGAAATAGCCATCGCACAGTTTCCCTTTTCTTCTGCACTCCTTCTCAAAAAGGCCAACTTACTGATAGAAACCAAAAAGTATAAAGAAGCCTTACAGTTACTGGACAAAGCCGCCTTGCTGGACCGCAACGATATCAACCTGTATATCCTGCAGACAGACGTGTATCTGGCATTGAACCAGCATGAAAAGGCCGCGGCGGTTTTGAATGAGCAGATTGACCAGTTTGAGGGAGAAGACAAGACAGAGCTGTTACTGGAACTGGCGGATGTGTACGATGACTGGGAGGAATTTGAAAAGGTGTTTGATTGTCTGAAGATGGCGCTCGAACATGAGCCCGGCAACGAGGAGGCTTTGCATAAGATCTGCTTCTGGACGGAATTTACCGGCCGCAATGAAGAAAGTATCCGCTTGCACAACTATATCATCGATGAAGACCCCTATAATCATCTGGCCTGGTTCAACCTGGGCACAGCTTTCCAGGGCCTTAAACTGTACGAAAAAGCGATAGACGCTTACCAGTACGCGGTGGCCATTGACGAGAAATTCGACTATGCATACCGCAATATGGGAGATGCCTACATTCGCCTGCGTAAGTATGCAGACGCGATTGAAGTGCTGCAGAAGCATCTGGAGATTGCCAAGCCGGAAGATGTGATTTACGAGGCCATTGGCCACTGTTATGAGAAACAGCGTAAATACACACAGGCGCGGTACTATTATCGCAAGGCATCCCATCTGAGCCCCAACGATGACAAGCTGTATTACAAGATAGCAGCAGCTTACATGATGGAGGAAAATTGGGAGAATGCTATCAAATCGCTGCTTAATGCATTGAAAATTAACAAACAGAGTGCAGAATATAACATGAGCATCGGCGAATGTTATCTGGAAATGGGCCAGGAAAAGGAAGCGCTGTTACATTTTGTGAATGCAGTGCGTATCCGTCCGAAAAGTATGCAACCCTGGCTGCAGTTGGTAAAAGGGCTGTATATTTTTGGTTTTCTGGAAGAAGCCCTGGACCAGCTGGCCAATGCCGAAGAAAAAGCCGGCCGCAAACCGGTGTTTCAATATTACCGCGCCGCTGTCCTCATTGCCATGGGGAAAACAAAAGAAGGGCTTCTGCATCTGGAAACCGCCCTGCAACAGGCTCCCAAGATCCTGAAAAAACTGGTGGAGCTGGACCCGGCCATCCTGCAGCATGTGAGTGTAGTAGACCTGGTTGCTCAATACCGCCGGAAACGTTAACCTGTGTTATTTACTTTTAAAATAAAGTATACTTCTTATTTTTGCGCCGGCTTTTTAAATTTTGTCATGAACAAAGGCCATCGTATTTCCGGTTACTAAAATTGCAGCTAAACTATCCCGACTTATTTGCCTGGCGAAAAATAGTATGTGTTTTACTGACCAATAAGAAGATAAAAATATTTCAAATGAATTTTAATCTGACACAGATCCCGGAAAGGACAAAGAAACCCCGCAATCATGGTCTTACCATGGTGATGGACAAGGGGCTTAGTTTGGAAGAAGCAAGAAATTTTTTATCGGCGGCGGGACCCCATGTGGATATCCTGAAACTGGGTTTTGGTACTGCTTTTGTCACGCCCAACCTCCGAGCGAAAATTGAGCTTTACCAGTCGGCCAACATCCCGGTATATTTTGGCGGTACTTTGTTTGAAGCTTTTCTGATCCGTAATCAGTTTGATGAGTATGTGAAACTGATAAAAGATTATGGTATCAACTACATGGAAGTGTCTGATGGCTCTATCACCATCCCGCACGCAGAAAAATGCGGGTACATCGAAAAACTGTCCAAAGTAGGCCTGGTCCTGAGCGAAGTAGGTTCCAAAGATGCAGAACATATTATTCCTCCCTATAAATGGATCGAATTAATGAGAGCAGAGCTGAATGCCGGCTCCTCCTATGTGATTGCAGAAGCCCGCGAAAGCGGTAACGTAGGTATCTATCGCGGTACCGGTGAAGTGCGCGAAGGCCTGGTACAGGAAATCCTCACCCAGATCCCCGCCGAAAAAATTATCTGGGAAGCACCACAAAAAGCACAACAGCTGTACTTCCTGGAACTGGTAGGCTGCAACGCCAACCTCGGTAACCTCGCTCCACATGAGGTG
This sequence comes from Chitinophaga flava, assembly GCF_003308995.1. NCBI lineage: Bacteria > Pseudomonadati > Bacteroidota > Chitinophagia > Chitinophagales > Chitinophagaceae > Chitinophaga > Chitinophaga flava. Next base: position 336,799 of record NZ_QFFJ01000002.1, read on the forward strand.
ATCTCCCTGGAAGCTATGCGCGTAGGGCTGAGAGGTGATACTTTCCACCTGTTTCTCGACAAAGAATAATTCCCGCAGGGATATTTTGATGTAGGGATCCGGTTATTTAGAATGCAGCTGATAAGACATTGTAAATAACCAGATCCCTAAATTTTTTCCATCAAAAAGTAGCATATGAAAACATATGGCCTCATTGGTTATCCGCTCAGCCACTCTTTTTCCAAAGGATTTTTTACCAAAAAATTTGAAGCTGAAAATATAACCGGGCATCAGTACGAAACGTTTCCCATCCCCGCCATCACTGAGTTTCCGGGCTTACTGGCACAACATCCGGACCTCTGCGGTCTTAATGTGACCATTCCCTATAAAGAACAAGTCATTCCTTATCTGGATGAATTAAGTGATGCTGCTGCCCGCATTGGTGCAGTCAACTGTATCCGTTTTAAAGATGGCAGAAAAAAGGGGTTTAATACCGATGTGATAGGCTTCCGTAACTCGCTGCAGCCATTGTTGCAACCCTATCACAACCGGGCACTGGTGCTGGGAACTGGCGGTGCTGCCAAAGCAGTTATGTATGCCCTCCAGGAGCTGAATATACCTTACACCGTAGTGAGTCGCAATGCCGGCGATGATACCATCGCCTACAGTTCACTAAACGAGCAGATGATGGAAACACATACGGTGATCATTAATACGACCCCACTGGGCATGTATCCCAATATCCATGAGTGTCCGGATATACCTTATCAATACATCAGTTCACATCATCTGCTGTACGATCTGGTATACAATCCACCCGAAACAATGTTCCTGCAAAAAGGCCTGGCACAAGGGGCTGTTACCAAAAACGGCCATGAGATGCTGATCCTGCAGGCAGAAGCTTCCTGGGACATATGGAATGAGCAGTAATACATCTATCTGAAAAAACAAGAGCGCAAAGAATTTTCAACATGAAAAATTCTTTGCGCTCTTTGATTTATTGGCCGTCGGCCAACTATTGTGGCTTGATCATATAATACATGCAGGTGGTCACAAAATTGCGGATAAAAGGAATAGCCGCAACAGGTTTCCATTGCTCACGGGCACTTACGCCGAATTTGTATTTATAGATGGGATTGATCAGGTAAAATCTGCGTTGGGTGATCTTATAGCCCTGGCGTTTTACAATTCTCTCGAAACGCTCGATGGAGATGCCGGTAGATTTTACTTCCATCAGGTCCTGTACGATATCGTCTTCTTCTCCAAATAACCGCAAAACACCCCGGTAAACCGGTGTAGGAAGCAGGTGTATGTAGGGCACCATACTCAGGAACTTGTTGTGGCAGATCTGCTGGTGGCCGCCATGTGGCATGTACCAGGGTGGAAAACCAAAGTACACCTGCCCGCGGGGCGTGAGCAGCTGCTTCAGGTGGCCGATAATTTTCTCCTGGTCGGGAATATGTTCAATGGCATCTTTGAGGATGATCACATCAAAAGAATGACGGAATTCTCCCAGAAAATCAACATCGTAAATATTCCTGGCAATTAATTTCAGCTGGCCGGCATCTACATACTGCTGCAGGAAACTTTTGGCTAGTTCTATCCTTGCCGGTGCAAGATCTACTCCCACACAGTTGCATCCTTTTTCCAGCAATGGTGTGAGTACGCCGCCTTCTCCGCAGCCTACCTCCATTACGCGCAGGCCCTCCATCTGTGGAAATTCCAGCTGGATAAAAGGCACTACATAGTCGCGCGAGTTGTCTACCTGCTGCTGAAAACGGAGTGTGGCGTTCTTATGGTGTTCTAATGACATGTTTGCAAAATTGCGTGAATTTATGCAAAAGCTTCAAGCTTTTGGTAGTTAACTGTTAGAATATTTTTTCATATAATATGAGCAAACATAGTATCGGCCAATATTTAACAGCTTTAGGTGATTTAGTTATCTTTGCGGGATGCAAACGACAGACAAGATGAATTACCAGGAAGGAGCTGTCATCCTGGTCAATAAACCGCTGACATGGACTTCCTTTGATGTGGTACGTAAAATAAGAAATTTAACCAAGGCTAAAATAGGGCATGCCGGTACGCTGGACCCACTGGCAACAGGTCTGCTGATCTGCTGTACTGGTAAAATGACCAAAAAAATCAACGAATACCAGGCACAGGAGAAGGAATATACCGGCAGCTTCACACTGGGCGCTACTACGCCCACTTTCGATATGGAATCGGAGCCGGAGAACTTTAAAGATATCAGTGCTATAGATGAGACCGCCTTAAAAGCCGCTACGCAGGGTTTTATGGGTGAAATCATGCAGTTGCCACCGATACACTCCGCTATCAAACAGAATGGTAAACCTATCTACCTGCTGGCCAGAAAAGGAGTGGATGTAAAAGTAGAACCCCGCAGGATCACTATTTCCGAATTCGAGATCACCAAAATAGAACTACCTGTTGTACACTTCCGGGTAGTATGCAGCACGGGCACGTATATACGTTCTCTTGCCAACGACTACGGCGCAACACTGGGCTGCGGTGCATACCTGAGTGGTTTATGCCGTACCCGTATCGGTGATTTTAAGCTGGAACATGCGGTAGATATGGAAACATTTATCGCTGCCAACAGCATCCCTAAAACGGATAACCAATAGCCAGATTCCAGATAATATTGTTCCGGCGCCATTGACTGCTGGAGAGATCCCATTCGCTGAGGTACCAGCCATTTTTATTATTGGTATTGTAAGGTACCTTCACGGGGATGCCCCAGTCAAGCCGGATCAGGAAGAAGGAGAAATCCAGGCGCAGGCCCACGCCTGTGCCAATGGCCAGGTCTTTATACAGCTTATCGAAACGGAATTCGGAGCCGGGCCTGGTCGAATCTTTGTTGATCATCCAGATATTACCCATATCCAGGAAGGTAGCGCCTTTAAGGTTGACAGTACCGCCAAACATGCGTAGCAGGTCGAAGCGGTATTCTATGTTACCTTCCAGTTTCATATCTCCGGTTTGATCAGGGAATATCTGGGCACTGGTGGAAGTATCTTTAAAAGAGCCGGGGCCCAGGGTACGCAGGCGGAATGCACGGATGCTATTAGGGCCGCCAGCGGTGAACTGTCTTACATAAGGTAATACAGAAGAGTAACTGTAAGGAATACCGATACCCGCATACAGCCTGGTGGCCAGTCCGCTGTGGTTGTTCAGTCTCCAGTAATGGCGGTAGTCTGCTTCCGTCTTCACAAAGTTTGAAATGGTTACCCGGGTGAGGGATTCCACATTGGATCTTTTACCAGTGACCGCATCTACCAGGCTGTTGATCCCATTCAGCCATAACCCTGATTCTTCAATGTTTATTCTGAAATAGCTGTAATGCCGCGGATGCAGCAGATCATTGTTGCTGAAAATAAATGAAACACTTTCGCCGCCGATGAGTGCCGGCTCAAAACTACGTTTGAGGTAAGGGTTTTTGTTTACCGTTGTATCTCTGAACTCCGGATTGAGGTTCACACCTACATAGTTCAGGATGAAAGGTCTTACAATCCAGCGTTTATATGCACTTTCATTCCAGTCATAACCATAGGTGAGGTTGATGCTGGTGATATCGAACTTTTGTATACGGGACAGGTAGTTGGCGCCCAGGGTAAGCCTGGTTTTTACGTTGGACCTGGGAGCCTGCCGGATATTAAAAGGCAGGGCAAAGCGGGGCCAGGTAAGGCCTATCTCTCCACCAAATTCTCTGGATTGCAATACCCATTCACTGGGTTGTTTTACCAGTTCGATGCCGGTATTGAGGCTCATACTCAGCTGGGTAGCGCTTTTGCTCAGGTTGATGTGCCGGTAGTTGAGGCTTACACCGGAGCCCAGCGTATAGTCGGAACTGTTACTCACCTCAAAGTTGACCCCAAGTTCCTGACGGCGGCGGGGAGTGAGGAAGAGGTAAGCATCGAGGGCCCTGGCGGTATCTTTGTTTTCCTTGTATTGCAGGGTCACAAACTGCCATACACCGAGGTCATAGAGTTTGTTGACCGTATTGTTATACTGTTGTAATGAATATGTTTCACCCGGCCGGAGCAGGATAGACTTGGATAATATTTTAGGTTTGAGAATATCCTGGTGAGAGCGTATGGTAATGTATTTGCGTTTATCTTCTTTGAGGGTGCTGTCATTGGCGTTGCCATTGAGTGGAAAGTCGGGGTAGGCATAAATACTGCTGATATGATAAAGCTGCCAGGTGGCGTTGGCGGAATCTTCCGGGTTTTTGACGTGGATTTCCACGTCCATAGTGGGTTTTTCGCGGCCTTTGTTTTCATTGAAGATATTGACAAAACCTTCAAATGGGTTGAGGCTGTTGCGGAAGAGGGCCTTGTTGAGGGTATCCACTGTAAACTCAATCGCATCGCGGCCAAACTTATAATAACCGGCATCTCTGATGACACGGGTAAGGCGTTCCCTTTCAGACGAAAGGGTGGCTGCTTTATAGGCAATCCCTTTTTGTATCAGGGACAGTTTCTCATGAGCCTTAACAATAGCGAGGATATTGGAGTCCGGCACATCGTACGTGATCTTGTCGAGTACAAAGTTGCGGCCGGTATTTACGGTATAAGTGACACTGGTTTTATGTCTTTTTTCTTTGGAGGAGGCATCAACGGAAGCATAGAAAAATCCCTGGTTGTGCAGGTAGCTGGTCATCCGGGAAATGGACTCTCTTGTTTTGGCAGAATCATAAACCACTGGTGCTTCCAGGTTTCTTTTGGAGAGTACCAGGTTCCAGAACCAGTTGGATTTTTTCTCGTTATACTTCTGATTATACAGGAATACCTTGATGCGGGTGTTAAGTAATTTTTTGTTGGGCTGTTGGGTCATCAGCGATTTGGAAGATAGAGAGCTGCGGATATCCTGTTTTTCGGCGTTGAGGATTTCACCATGCACCTCTACTTTGCTGCTGATATATAAAGACTGGTCCTTTTGCAGGTATTTAGTGTTGGAGCATGCGCCCAAAGTGAGTATTACAGCCAGTAGCAGCAAATATCTCAGCATAGAAATCCTTGAATTGGGTAGCGGCTGCATCACGGACGAAACGTTATTATTATTTTAAAATGGTAACACTGAACCCTACCTCCAAGTAAGCCTCTTCTTGGCTGATTAAAAGAAATCGTGTAGGTTTGGCCTCATGTTGTCAAAGGCGCAAATTAAATATATTCAATCATTACAGCACAAAAAAAACCGTCAAAAATCCAGCCAGTATATTGCGGAGGGTGACAAGATCGTACAGGAACTGCTACAGGCGGGCATGCCCGTAAAGGCGGTATATGCCACCGGCTCGTGGCTGGAGCAGCATAAAAGTCTGCTGACTGGTTTGCCGGCAGATGCAGTAAAGGAAGTGGATAATATGGTCCTGAAACAACTGTCTGCACTCACCACCCCCAATAATGCCATGGCTCTGCTGGATATGCCACCTGCAGATAACAGCCTTCCTGCGGAAGGTACCGTGGTGCTGGCCCTCGAAGCGATCCAGGACCCGGGGAATATGGGTACACTTATTCGTATAGCCGATTGGTTTGGCATCCGTCAGATCATCTGTTCGCCGGATTGTGTGGACGTTTATAACCCTAAAACCATTCAGGCTACTATGGGCAGCATCGCCCGGGTACAGCTGAAAGAACAGGATATCCCCACACTGCTGCAACAGAGTAAACTGCCTTCTTATGCCGCTACACTGCACGGAAAGGATATTACTGGTTTCCAGGCAATCAAAGAAGGTATTATCCTGATTGGTAATGAAGGCAGAGGATTATCCGATACAGTGATATCTCTGGCCACCCACCGGATCACCATCCCCCGTTTGGGAGGGGCCGAATCCCTTAATGCCGCCGTGGCCGCCGGTATCATCTGCGGCAGATTACTGATTTAATGTGATGTGAATGTCCCGTTTGTTACCTTTTTGTTTATTGTTATTGTGTTTCGCCTGCCGCCATACAGCACAGCGACAGGTAACACCTGCCTTCTACTACTGGAAACAGGCATGGACCGGTAATGCCACCGAAATGCGCTACCTGAAAGGCTTACCGGCCAAACGGCTTTATATAAAAATGTTTGATGCCGATCTGGACCCGGCTACCGGAAAACCAGTGCCCGTGGCCGTATTCAAACAACAGGCACCTCTGCCAGATAGTATAGACCTCGTGCCCGTAGTGTTTATCATGAACGAGGTATGGCAAAATCCCGATACTGCCCTGGCTGCCAATATCAACAAGCTGCTGGAAAAACTGTGTAGTAAGATCCCTGCCGGCCGTATCCCCGAGATACAGATAGACTGCGACTGGACGAAAAGCACCAGAGATGCTTATTTCGCTTTCATCGGTCAGCTGCGGCAACAGTCTTTTTTTAAAGGGCGCCAGTTGTCTGCCACTATCCGGATGCACCAGGTGAAGTTTGTGACCAGCAGTGGCGTTCCTCCAACAGACAAAGGCCTGCTGATGTGTTACAATATGGGAGACCTGCGAAAACCAGGTGATCACAACTCTATCCTGGACCAGGAAACCATGCAGTCATATATCAGTAGCGACCGGGTTGCCACTTATCCATTACCTTTGGATATCGCTTTACCGCTGTTTGACTGGACCGTATTATTCAAAGCAGGTCGTTATGCAGGCATCCTGCGTAACATCGGAGATGCTGCATTGCGGGACACTTCGCTGTTTGCCCGCTCCGGGCGCCGGCAGTATACTGTTATAAAAGACAGTCTTGTTAATGGGTATATGCTGCAGGCAGGGAACGTTGTTCGCCGCGAAACCAGCGACAACAAAGAGCTGGAAGCAGTAGCCCGAATGGTGGCCCGGCAACGGCAGGACTATGCCCCCGTCGTTATTTTTTATCACCTGGATTCAGTAACCCTTCATAATTATCCGTTGGATGAACTACAGAAAATTTATCGTCTTTTTTATTAGTTTTTGTGTCGTGCTGTTCGGCAATGTGATCTATACTCTGTCCTGCGGGCCGGAGATGGACCCTTACGACTATTACATTTCTTTCTTTAATCCCTACCAGTCCGGAAAAGGATACGAGCCGTTTTATTATACCTCGATGACCAGCTTCTATGATGATGCCACACCATCTGAAGAAGAAGCGAATGTGAACGACTGGCAGCAATTCACCGGCAATAAGGCAACGCCAGCGGATATACGACAATACATCTATACCTATTCCAGGGAACAGATGGCGGCCGTAACGGTAAAAAGCACTGCCTCCCTGCCTGACAGCGTACGCAATAATACTTTCACCAGATTTCTGCAGGAAGACAGAAACCAGGACGCTGCCCGCTATCTGCTGTTTGCCAAAACCTGTGAGCCGGCTGTAAGTGCGGCTGACAGATGGTCTGAGCCTCCTCATGATGTTCCGCAGATGACTGCTTTATTGAAAGAAGCAACGGAGCTGTATGACAAAACCAGTAATAAGGAAATTCGGGAACGGTATGCTTTCCAGCAGATAAGGCTGATGCACTACACTGGCCAGTATGCAGATGCAGCTTCCGCTTTTGATAAACTGTTTAAAAAGTCAGGTTCTACGCTGATATATTATAAGGCCCTGGCATTGAAGGCGGGCGCGCTGCAGCATCAGGGTGATTCCGTACAAAGTACTTATCTGTTTTCCCGTGTATTTGATAAAGCACCTGCATTACGTACCAGCTGTTTTATTAGCATGACATGGGCTAATGCGCCGGAAAACGCTGTATATGCATTGTGCCGTGATAATCATGAAAAGGCCATGGTAGCTGCTGTATATGGTTTTGGTCACAATTCGCCTTCCCTGGAGCCGCTAAAAAAAGCTTATGCTTTTGATCCATCTTCTCCGGCCCTCAATGTATTGCTGGGGCGCGAAATCAGCAAGCTGGAAGCCGATTTCCTGGACAAAGCTGTTTCCACTTCCACTGACTCTGTTGCGATGGCCACTATCAAAACGCTGTCGCCGGAACTGACTACTATCGTTGATACCCGTATCCGCCCTATGACCACCTGGATGAACAGTGTGATCGAGAAGGGTAAAGTGAAGGATGTTGCTTTCTGGCAGGTATGTGCAGCCTACCTTTCTTATATGAGCCGCGATTATACTGCGGCCAGAACAATGCTCGACAAAACAGAGCATAAAGATCCGGAGATCAAAAATCAGTGGGAAGTGGTGAATCTGCTGGTCAATATCAACCAGCAAAAAACAATTGACAGCGCTTTCGAAAATAAAATGCTAGCTACTTTTAAATGGCTGGATGGACAAGTAGTAAAACGGAATAACAACGACTGGTGGTCTTCCGGGCGTGACCGGTTTTTTAACAAGACCTACCGCAACCTGCTGGGCGCTATTCTGGCTCCAAGATACCACCAGCAGGGAGATTTCGTGAAAGAAACGTTGATCCGTGGCCGTTGTGATGAGCTGGATACCTATGATTATTTTCTGTCCGGTCAGTCTGCTACTGACCAGGTACAGGATGTGATGACTTCTGCGCAGCTGCTGCAGCTGCATAGCTTTATGAAGTCGGCTGGTAAAACGCCGTATGAAGCTTACCTGGTTTCTTATTTCCCTAAAAAACTGGACCTGCCTCGTGTAATCGGGGAGAGCTATCTGCGGACACATGATTTTAAAAGTGCCCAGACCTGGTTCCGCAAAGCGGGTAGCCAGCAGGTGTCTTACCAGGTTTTCCAGGACCAGCTGCAGGATTTTGGAGAGGATACTGCTGATGCCGCGCATCGCAAAGCGATCACTCAGTTACAGTTCTGCGACCGCATGTTGGCCCTGCAAGAAAAAATGAAGACGCCACCGGTAGATGCCAGGGTGTATTATGACTATGCTACTGCCTTGTTTAACCTTACTTATTACGGTAAAACATGGTCTTTTGTGAGGAGTTCCCGTCATTCATATTACTGGTATACAGCAGCTTGTGAAAAAGATCCGTTTGAACGCCAGTATTTTGGTTGTTATGCAGCAGAGGCATATTATCTGAAAGCTGCGCAAGTGGCCACAGATAATGAGTTCAGAGCAAGATGCTTTTTTATGGCGGCACGTTGTTCACAAAAACATGTCACACCGATGGAGAATGATAAAAAATATTATTCAGCGTTGGTACGTAACCGTTATTTCCCTGTGCTGAAGGCCAATTACTCCCAGACGAGTTTTTATCAGGAGGTATATGGGCAATGTAGTTACCTGCGTGATTTTGTGCGGACTGCCCGGAAATAGATTATTTGAACTGGATAGCTTTTACTGGTGTGATCCTGCGGATAATCAGTGATGGTATCAGCAGCACCAGCAGGCATATGGCCATAGTGCCGAAATTGATCACCAGGACTTCCTGCCAGCGTACAGAGATAGCGGCCACCGACATGTAATACGACTCTTCCGGGAGTTTAAAGATGCCGGTGGCCTGTTGCAGAAAGGCCAGGCCCAGCCCGAAGAAATCGCCGATAAGTATCCCGGCAAGGATGATATAACCTGCCTGGAAAACAAATACTCTTTGAATATGCCAGTTGCGCATGCCCAGTGCTTTGAGGATGCCCACCATATTGGTACGTTCCAGTATCAGTATAAGGATGGCGGTGATCATGTTGATAACCGCTACAATGGTCATGATAACAATGATGATCAGTTCATTCTGATTCTGTAACTCAAGCCAGTCGAAGATATTGGGATAGATATCACGGATGGTGCGGGTAAATAGCTGGTCGGGCAATACGTTGTTGTCGATGATGCGGGCGGTGGTGTCCATGAGATGATAATCATTCAGCATGATCTCATAACCTCCTACCTGAGCAGGTTCCCAGTCATTGAGACGGCGAACGAGATTAAGATCACCAATCACATAGGTTTTATCGTATTCTTCAATGCCTGTTTTATAAATACCGGATACCAGTAGTTTACGGGCACGTGGCGGCAGTCCGTTGCCCTGGATGAAGTAAATGATGACTTTATCATTTACTTTTACCTGCAGTTCCTGCGCCATGTTGGCGGATATCATGATCTCCGAGGTGTAGCTGGTATCGCTGAATTGCAGTGGCCTGCCGGATTGGAGGAAACGTTTCAGCTGTGGCCAGTCATAACTTTTATCCACTCCTTTGAAGATGATACCGTCGATTTCCTTTTCAGACTTGATGATGGCTGATTTGGTAGCATAAGGGCTGATGGTTTTAATACCGGGTACCCGTTGGATGCTGTCTATCAGGGTAGGAGTGGAGGTAAAGGGAATTTCTTCTGTCAGTGGTCCGGCATTGGGTTGGTATTGGTTGACATGAAGATGTCCCCAGAAACTGAATATCTTATCCTGGATTACTTCCTGAAAGCCGTTGACCAGGGCTGTTGCCAGGATCATTACCGCTACGCTTACTGCGGTGGCAGCAACAGCGATGTTGATAATGAACTTTGAAAAAGAGGATGCTTTGTTGAAAGCAATCCTTCTGGCAATAAAAGAAGATAATTCCATTATGTTGTTTTCTGGCTATTAAAGCAAATGTAGGAAATCAAAAATGTCTAAATAACTAAATCTCTAAATAAGCAAATAATCGTAACTTGAATACCATCAATTAGCCAGTATGCGTACAGCAGCAATTCTTTTATGGGTGGTCCTGGCAGCAAGCCTGTTTTCCGCGAGGGTAATGGCCCAGTCAAATGTCATTACACCGGACCATGTTTATTACAACAATATTAAGTCGGTCAAATTCAATCAGACGGGAGATCCTCTCAGTATGCCCATGTACACGATCGGTACCGGCGAAAAGCTGGAGTTGTCTTTCGATGATATGGACAATGACGTGAAAAACTACTACTATTCTTTTGTACTCTGTAATGCAGACTGGACGCCGGCTCAGGTAAACCAGTTTGATTACATGCGCGGTTTTTCAGAGACCAGGATACTGAATTACAAAATGTCGAGTGTGGCCTTACAACGTTATACTCACTATAGTGTACATCTACCGGGCACCAACAGCTATCCGATCAAGTCGGGCAACTATCTGTTGAAAGTTTACCTGGACAGTGACACCACACAGCTGGCCTTTACCCGCCGTCTGTACGTGGTGGAAAACAAGGCCGGCATCGCCGGATTTATTCAGCAGCCTATTACTCCGAAACTTTTCCGGACACATCAGAAAATAAATTTTGAGATCAACACCGGCTCTCTGAATATCCAGAATCCTTTTGATCAGATCAAGGTGGTCATCCTCCAAAACTATCGTTGGGATAATGCAATCACCAACCTGAAACCGCAGTTTATCAATGGTAACACCATCAAATACAATGCAGAAATGGATTGTATAATGCCCGCCGGGAAAGAATTCCGCTGGATAGATCTGAGAAGCTTCCGGCTGCAGACAGAAAGGGTACGTCACTCGGAATATCATAGTAACAGCACCGATGTTTTTGCAGTACCGGATGTTGAAAGGGCAGATAAATTATACCAGTTTATCAAGGATCTCAACGGTAAATATTATCTGGCTACCATAGATAACTATGATCCCAATTTTGAAGGGGACTACGCCTCTGTGCATTTTTCTTTTCTGGCACCGGAGCCTTATGCCGGATATGATATGTATCTTTTCGGAGAGGTGACCAACTACGAATGCAACAGCAACAGTAAGATGACCTATAATGCTGCCAGCCGGGCTTATGAAGCGACGTTATTTCTGAAACAGGGATACTATAATTATATCTATGGCCTGGTAGATAAAACAGTTCCCAATGCTAAATTCAATACCGAACTGACAGAAGGTGACTACTGGGAAACGGAAAATAATTACACGATTCTGTTATATTTCCGTCCGCTGGGTGGAAGGGCCGATGAGCTGGTATCCAGTGTGACGCTCAATTCTATTCTGAATCGTAAATAACGTACGATATTATACTAAAAGCAAAGTCCTGATGATACCATCAGGACTTTTGCATTTTTAACAATAAAACACCTTAATATAACAACAAAACAACTTGTACATTTTATGAGCCGACGGTTTGCCGGAGTTTCACAATGTTGGCGGCGCCGCGTTTGATAATGATGCGAGTGCCTCTGTCGAAAGTGAAATAGCGGTAGAACCAGTTGATGAATACCACCAGTTTGTTTCTGAATCCCAGAAGGCTCATGAGGTGCACGACCATCCATACCATCCAGGCGATGTAACCGCTGAGACGCGTATTGAAAATTTCAGCTACGGCCCTGTTGCGTCCGATGGTGGCCATACTGCCAAGATCTTTGTAGTAGAAGCCTTTCATGGTTTTATTTTCCATCATCAGGCGGAGATTGTGGGCCAGGTTTTTACCTTGTTGAATGGCTACCTGTGCCACCATGGGATAACCTTTCGGGAAACGCGGATCGTTGGTCATTTGTGCGATATCACCGATAGCGAATATATTATTGAATCCTTTGAGCTGGTTAAATTCGTTGACAAGTATACGGCCGTTGGGTAATATGATATCCTGCGGCAAACCCGCTACAGGTACACCTTTTACGCCGGCAGACCATAAAAGGGATTGTGATTGTATCTTTTCACCTGTGCTGAGGATGGCAGTATTACCATCATATTCTTTTACGCCGGTGTTGACCAATACTTTTACCCCTACGTCCTGCAGTGCTTTCATGGTGTGCTCAGACGTTTTTTCACTGAAAGAAGCCAGCACTCTGGGGCCTGCTTCAATGAGATATACCTCCATCAGTGATTGAGGCAGTGTTGGGTAGTCTTTGGGCATGATATATTTGCGTAATTCAGCGAAGGCTCCTGCAAGCTCTACGCCGGTGGGCCCGCCACCTACCATGATGAAGTTGAGCTTGGGTTTTATTTCCTCCGGATCTTTCAACAGCAGACTTTCCTCAAACTGTTTCACCACATAATTCCTGATCTGTACTGCTTCGATGAGCGATTTCATGCCGATAGCATGTTGTTCGATTGCCTTGTTGCCGAAGAAGTTAGTATTGCTACCGGTAGCAAACACGAGGTAGTCGTAACGTATTTCCCCTATACCTGTTTCGAGGATATTGTCTGCAGTCCTAACTCCCGTGACTTCCGCCATTCGGAAGACCAGGTTTTTCTGTTTGCTGAAGATACCTCGGAGTGGGAAGGCGATGCTGTCGGGTTCCAGGCCTGCGGTAGATACCTGGTAGAGCAAAGGTTGGAAAAGATGGTAGTTGTTTCTGTCCAGCAAGACTACCTGAACTGGTGCATGTTTAAGCTGTTTGGCCAGGTTAATACCGCCAAATCCTCCACCTACAATTACGACGCGCGGTTGAGCAGACTCCGGAATATTGGGCTGAATCATAGTTCATCTATTTATTTTATATAGCAATGTGGATGTGGCATTCTCATGATTAACACTGTATGTAAAGCTCAAATGCTGTACCAAGTGCTAATTTTTATCAAAGTTATGAAACTTTCAGAAAAAAATGAAAAATAACTGTGATGAGAATGATTTTTCTGATAGTCCTGATGAACTGTAGATTTTTTGGACTGTGATATTTTTTGATGCCGGGTGATGATGCTGATGTGCGAAGATTAGGTTTGATTTTTTGTGTGCAGAGATGGATGGAGGAAGATATTGTTTGCTGATGTTTGTTTTTTGAGGAAGGCGATTGATTGGTAACAGAATGATGAGGAGATAGGATGGTATTTGCAGAGATGGGGAAGAAGATGATTTGTAAGATAGATGATATCGGAGGATGATGGAGGAGAGAGAATAGTGGTTTGTTGTAGAGATGAGGTAGATAGTTGTGGTGAAAAAAAACATTCCAGCCTCTGTATGATTGAAGGCTGGAATGTTCCTATCAAAATAAAAAAATCTTCATTAATAAAAGTGATTTCCGCTTATCAGAATTATCGGCATCCATCAGGAACTCTTATTGATTCAGCAACCCTTTATAATATCGCAGTTACTCTTTTTAATTCTGTAACGCGTTATATATCACAGTTGCAGCGATGGCTCCCGCCAGCGGACCGACGATAGGTATCCAGGCGTAAGCCCAGTCGCTGCTGCCTTTGCCGGGAATTGGCAGAAGAGCATGCATAATGCGGGGGCCCAGGTCTCTGGCGGGATTGATGGCATAGCCGGTAGGGCCTCCGAGAGACAGGCCTATGGCCAGCACAAGGAGGGCGACAGGCAGTGCGTCGAGCGAACCGATGCCGGTAGTGGGTTTGGTGATGTAGAAGATAGCCAGTATAAATACGAGGGTGGCAATAAACTCAGTGAGGAGATTATACCAGGGTGTTCGTATAGCCGGTGCGGTGCAGAATACTGCCAGTTTACCGGCGGCATCATCGCTGGCATCGAAATGTTTTTTATAGCAAAGCCATACGAGGAGGGCGCCGAGCATGGCTCCTAACAGTTGGGCTCCTATGTACGCCGGTACAAGCGACCAGCTGAAAGATCCTTTGATGGCCAGTGCAAGGGTGACGGCAGGATTGAGGTGGGCGCCGCTGTACTGTCCGGCGCAGAAAACGCCTACAAATACGGCCATGGCCCATCCCATGGAGATAACGATCCAGCCGCTCTGCTGGCCTTTGGATTTGCTGAGTACTACGTTGGCAACTACGCCATCGCCAAGGGCGATGAGAAAAGCGGTACCGATGATTTCGGCTAATAATGGTGACATGTGTGGAATTTTTTATTCTTCTGTCCAGGCCTGGGCTGCTTTGATAGCTCGTTTCCAGTCTTTACAGAGTTGATTACGTTGTGTTTGTTCCATAGTTGGGTCGAAGGTGGCATCTATTTTCCATTGCTGGTCGATAGTTTCGATGCTGTCCCAGAAGCCAACGGCCAGTCCGGCGAGGTAGGCGGCGCCTAGTGCGGTGGTTTCGGTGATCCTGGGTCGTACTACACGCACCTGCAACAGATCTGATTGGAATTGCATCAGGAGGTTGTTGCGGGTAGCGCCGCCATCCACACGCAGTTCACTGATGGGCATGCCGGCATCCGCTTCCATGGCTTTGAGCACGTCCATGGTCTGGAAGGCGATGCTGTCGAGTGCGGCGCGGGCAATATGGGCAGAGCTGGTACCGCGGGTGATGCCGACCATGGTACCACGGGCATGCTGGTTCCAGTAGGGGGCGCCGAGGCCGGCGAATGCCGGTACAAAATATACGCCGTCGCTATGTGGTACGGTGGCGGCCAGTTTCTCCACATCTACAGAGTGATGAATGATACCAAGGCCGTCGCGCAGCCACTGTACTACTGCACCACCGATGAAGATGCTGCCTTCCAGGGCATAGGTTGTTTTACCATTGATCTGCCAGGCTACGGTGGTGAGGAGGTTGTTATGTGAGGGGATGGGTTTGTCGCCGGTATTGAGCACCATAAAACAGCCGGTGCCATAGGTATTTTTGAGCATACCGGGAGCGGTGCACATTTGTCCGAACAGGGCTGCCTGCTGGTCGCCGGCGATGCCTGCAATCGGAATACGGTAGGGGGTGAGGGAGGCTTCGGAATAGCCGTATACTTCACTGGAAGGTTTAACTTCAGGCAGCATAGCGGCGGGGATGTTGAAGAGTGACAATAGTTCCTCATCCCATTTCATATCGTGGATATTAAACAACAGCGTGCGGGAGGCGTTGCTTACATCGGTGATATGCAGGTGTCCGTTGGAGAAGTTCCAGGTGAGCCAGCTGTCAACTGTACCGAAGGCCAGTTCGCCGTTTTCGGCTTTGCGTCTGGCTTCGGGGACATTATCGAGTATCCATTTTATTTTGGTGGCAGAGAAGTAGGCATCGATACGCAGGCCTGTTTTGTCTTTGATCAGTTGTTCCTTTCCTTCTTTGATGAGTGTGTCGCAGTAGGCGGCAGTACGGCGGTCCTGCCATACGATGGCATTATGAATGGGTTTGCCTGTTTTGCGGTCCCATACGATAGTGGTTTCGCGTTGGTTGGTGATGCCGATGGCAGCGATGTTTTCGCCTGATATCCTGGCTTTGAGCAGTACTTCTGCTGCTACGCTGGCCTGTGATGTCCATATTTCCATGGCATCATGTTCTACCCAGCCGGGTTGCGGAAATATCTGTTTGAATTCTTTTTGAGCAGTAGCCTTGATACTGCCGTCGTGATCGAAGATAATGGCGCGGGAACTGGTGGTTCCCTGGTCGAGGGCAAGAATATATTTCCCCATCCGTAAGTTGTTTAGTGGCTAACAATTTACAAAAAAAATCCCCGGCGCAAGAACTGCACCGGGGATACACCATCTAAAAAATATGTTGAAAATTACATTTTCTTGGCATCATCCAGGAACTTAGCCAGGCCGATATCCGTTAACGGATGTTTCAGCAGGCCAAGGATGGAGTCTAACGGGCAAGTACATACGTCGGCACCTACTTCAGCACATTTTACAATGTGGAGGGCGCTACGGATGGACGCTGCCAGGATTTCAGTTTTAAAGCCCTGCAGGCTGTATATCTGAGAGATCTGAGCGATCAGTTCAACACCGTCCCAGTTGCTGTCATCGATACGTCCGATGAAAGGAGATACGTAAGCGGCTCCTGCTTTAGCAGCCAGAATAGCCTGACCAGCAGAGAATACCAGCGTACAGTTTGTTCTGATACCGTTTTCAGAAAACCATTTGATGGCTTTTACACCTTCTTTGATCATCGGCACTTTCACCACAATATTCGGGTGGATGGCAGCCAGCTTTTTGCCTTCTTCAACGATAGATTTAAAATCAGTAGAAAATACTTCGGCACTCACATCTCCGTCCACGATATCGCAGATATCTGCGTAATGTTTGAGAATAGCGGCTTCTCCCTTGATACCTTCCTTCGCCATCAGGGAAGGGTTGGTAGTCACTCCATCCAGTACGCCGAGATCATGAGCTTCCCTGATCTGATCAAGATTCGCTGTATCGATAAAGAATTTCATACTATTAAAAATTAGTTTGTAAGGATCTGCTTTGAGTCATTTTGCGGAGTACACTGTCATTAGTGAAGAGGTGAGAGAATAGTAACCAGATGACTATTGACAAGCAACTAATGACCTTTAAAAAAGAAAAAAGGCAAGTTACTTATATCGCACCGCTTCAACCACCTACCCTTGCTACATTCCTGTCCTGGGGGAGTTCAGCAGGAGCTGGTCGTATAAGACTTGCCGGTTGCAAAGGTAATGCAATTCACTGAAAATCCAAATTTTGTGAAAGAAATCTCAAAAAAAATTTTCAATATGCCTGTGTTGCCTATTATTTTCCAGTTAAAAAATCAATGAAATATGTATGTGTTTCATTTGTTATACCTGAATTTTTTTGTATCTTGTTGGCTAATCCCGCACTGTAGCTCACTCCGTTGACTGCAGTCATTTTTCATTATTTCATCAAAAACAATATCCTTATGGACAACGCAGCAAGTGGTGCCATCTTCGCATTAATGCTCCCTCTTCTTTTATTCTTTTTAGCTTTTGGGATTTTCTACATCATTTGTAACTGGAAAATCTACAAAAAAGCTGGTTTTGAAGGATGGGAATGCATTGTACCTATCTACAGCACTATCATCATGTTAAGAATTATCGGTAAACCATGGTGGTGGTTGCTGTTGTTCATGATCCCCGGTGTCAACATTATTTTTGCCATCTGGGCTACAAACCTGCTCAGCAAAAGCTTTGGAAAAGATGTGGGCTTTACCCTGGGCATATTATTCCTGGGCTTTATCTTTATTCCTATCCTGGCATTCGACCGTAGCATCGTTTATCAAGGCCCTGCCGGCGATCCCAACGGTATCCGTCCAATGGAAGATGTGAACACCATCGGCACAAATGCTGCTTAATTCCTTACCTTAAATCCACTTAACCTATGGAATCATTTAATGATACAAAAAACACCGACCTGCTCAGCGATCTGGAAGAACCGGCTCCAGAGTTGGCCAGCAAAGGCCTCCGTTTCGCCAATTATCTGGTCGACTTTCTGGTGATTTTTGTCGTTCTCATATGCCTTATGAACTTTGCTCAACTGGCCATGGCTGAAATACAGGTGATCTACATCGTGTTTTTCCTGCTTTATTACAGTATCATGGAAGGACTGATGAACGGCCGGACCATTGGTAAAATGGTAACCGGAACCCGTGTAGTAACCAGGGATAACGAACCGATCAGCTTCGGTAAGGCCCTGGGCCGCTCTGCTTCCAGACTGGTGCCTTTTGAAGCATTCAGTCTTTTGTTTGGCGACGCTGCCTGGCACGACAACTGGACAAATACTATCGTAGTAAAAAACAAATAAAGATAACCAGCGCGTAAGCGTCTGTATAAAACGAAGAGCGCGGAGATTTCCTCCGCGCTCTTCGTTTTATACTATTGTATTAATTGTCTTTCGTCGTGTAGTAGTTGTAATCATTCAACACTGTTTCCAGAAAACTGGTATTGGGTAGCTCAGACTGGATATGCAGCACTTCTTTTACCCGATGGGCCACTTTGGCCGCCAGCACTTCATCTTTGGCTTTGAGCGCCTTATCGAGTAGCTCTTTTACCTTGTTCATATCCCTGTCGGATAAACGGGTGATCTGCGGAAACTGTGGCTGGTAGTCTGTTGCAGACATATCCCTGAAGATGGTTTCTTCAATGCTTCCCGTTCTTTTGATGTTGATCACAATTGTACCGGCTACCACATCGCCCAGACGTTGACTGTAAGGAGTACGGGCTATCGCTACTACCGGGATGATTACCGGAATAAGAAACATAAAGAACAGCAGTGGCGACTCTATCATCCGGAAGATCCAGCGGATCAGATGCTGACTGACGGTTGGCTGGTTGCCGGTAAGACTTACCACTTTCAGATGCATCAGTTTTTTCCCGGGAGTCTGGCCTCCCATCGATATTTCCAGTACCAGAAAATATAACATCAGCGGAAGGGAAAGAATCAATGTTAAAAGTACCTGGGTAGTAGTATTGCTAAAATGAAAAGATACCAATACCATATACATCATCAGATAATAGCAGAGCCGGATCCCGAAATCAATGAGCCAGGCCAGAAAACGCTTCATTGCATCCGCCGTTTCAAATTCAAGATCAATGTTAAAGGAAGTTGGTATTTTTATGTTGCTCATACTCAAATTTACATATTTGTTTATATATTGTTAAACGATTTAGTAAGTTTGCTGATACTCCCCATAGTAACCCGTTACTGCAGGTAGATATCAAGACTTAAAAGGGAATTTGACTCACTATGAGAGAATCATTGTTTATCAAGAAAAATTTGCCCCGCTGGAAAAAAATCCAGGAGGAGCCCACCGATGACCCTGATGAGATGGCGGAAAGATTTGTTTCCTTACTGGACGACCTCTCCTATGCCAAAACATTCTATAGCTTTAGTAAAGTAACCCGCTATATCAACGGCCTGGCCGCCGGCATTTACCAACGGATATATCAGAACAGGAAAGAAGAAGTAGGCCGTTTTCAATTATTCTTCCGTTTTGAACTGCCATTGCTTTTCCGGCAATATCACCGTTTGCTGCTGTTCACCTTCTGTTTCTTTCTGGTGTTCTGTATCATCGGTGCTTTTTCTTCTGCCCATGATGAAACTTTTGTGAGAGGATTTCTGGGGGATGAATATGTGAATATGACAGAAAGAAATATCGCCAATAATGATCCTTTTGGTGTTTATAAGGACGGTAATCCCTTGCTGATGTTCTTGCGGATTGCGGTCAACAATATCCGGGTGGCGCTGATGTGTTATGTAGGCGGTATCTTTCTGGGTATTGGCTCTTTGTACCTGTTGCTGCAAAACGGTATTATGCTCGGTGTGTTTCAGTACATCTTCTTTTCACACGGCCTGGGATTTAAATCTGTGCTGGTGATATGGATACATGGCACGCTGGAAATTTCCAGTATTGTAGTTTCCGGTTGTGCCGGGATTATACTGGGTAAAAGTATCTTGTTCCCTGGTACCCGTAAAAGGCTGGAGTCTCTGCGCAAAGGTGCGAAAGACGGAATCAAGATCATGGTGGCGCTTATCCCTGTGTTTGTAGTAGCAGCTTTTCTGGAAGGTTTTGTAACCCGCTATACCGGAATGCCGCTGTGGCTCAGCCTTCTGATCCTCACAGGGTCTCTGTGTTTTATGGTGGGATATTTTATCCTCTATCCCATTCACCTGCACCGCAAAGGATATCGTTTAAATGCTGCCGGTAAAGTAGTCTTTCCTTTTTCCCGGCCAAAGTAACTGATGATGAAAATTGATTGTAGAAAATATGTGAAACGCCTGTTGCTGCTGATCATGCTGTGTATCCCCCTGAAAGGGCTGTCACAGCAGCCTGTGGCCGGAGATCAGGAAACAAAAAAAGGACAGGAAACAAATGTAACTCCTTCCATACCGTACTACGACAAACGAACTGTATCTGAAGCCGTGATCACAAAGTTGAAGCAGGATAAGAAGATGCAGTACCGTGATGAAGATGCGAAGAAGTCCCGCTCCGGAGAAGGCTTTTTCCGTGCGTTGGCTGCGCTCTTTCTTTTCATATCCAAAATCCGGTTTATGGCTGCCATTTTATTGCTGGCTTTTCTGGGATTTCTCTTGTTTCGTTTCATGAAAAACAATGGTATGAGCATCTTCCGGAAGCCCAAAGAGCTGGAAGTAACAGAGGAAATACACGAAGAAGATTTACGGAGTGCTGGTGAATATGAAGATAAGATCAGGGCTGCTATTGCTGCCAGAGATATCCGGCAGGCCGTACGGTGGTGGTATTTGTATACGTTGTTTCAGCTGGCCAACAGACAACTGATCATCCCCGGAAGGGAAAAAACGAACAATGACTATCTGCGCAGTATGCGTAATACACCTTACTATAAAACGTTTTCCACACTGACACTGGACTATGAATACATCTGGTATGGCGGGTTTGAAGTCAGTGAAGCGCAATTCAGTGCCATGGACCAACAGTTCAGGGATTTTAATCATCAATTAGGCAAAGCTTCGTGAAAAAAAGGACTACCTATATCATTATTGTCGTTGTAGCATTATTACTGGTAATGCTGGCGTTGTTTAGTAACAGTGACTTTGTTAATACTGAACAGCTGTCCACCAACATGGAAAAGGCTTCCTTTTCAAGCAAGGATAAAAAGGCCGGCGGGACTTACGTGGCTTTTAAAACATTGCCGGAACTTTTTGCAGGCAGGCCTGTACAGGTGGTTGCCAAACCCTTTGCCACCACGTATGCCAAAGAAGCGGAGTTGCATGGTTCCTACAACGCTTATATCATTGTAGCTAATGAACTGTTTGCCACAGAGCGTGATGTAGAGTCGATGCTGTATTATGCTTCCCTGGGAAACTTCCTGTTTATCAGCGTTAACCGGATGGACCCGCTGCTGGCCAAAAAGCTGAAGTTTACCGTAGTGGATGGAGAGAACTTTCAGCAGAAAAAATCCAATACTGCCCAGCGATATAAAGATTCCTCACTCAATCTGGACACCGCTTTCAGCTATATGGGTATGATCAGCGGCAGCTATTTTTCCAGCATAGATACCGCTACCACCAAGGTTTTTGGGATGAATTACAAAAGCAGACCTAATTTTATCGGGATGGCTTATGGTGACGGTTTTGTTTATGTATCCCTCAACCCTTACACATTCAGTAACTATTTCCTGCTACATCAAAACAATATTGCTGCGCAGGAAATACAGATGTCCTATCTGCCGAATGACGCTACCAACGTATATTGGGACGATTTTTATTGTCATCAGTATGGTCCGCAGTCGGGTGATTTCAGCCAGTGGCAGGTGCTGATGCGTTACCCTGCCATGCGCTGGGCCTTATGGCTGGCAGTGTTGCTGTTGTTGTTGTATGTAATTTTTGAAGGTAAACGAAGACAGCGTATCATCCCCGAAAAGCCGGCGCTGGCCAATAACTCGCTGGAGTTTGTAGATGCTGTCGGACAGCTGTATTATCAGCAACGCAACAACTACAACCTGGCTCACAAAATGATCATTCATTTGCTGGAGTATATCCGTTCCCGTTATTATCTCAATACTAATCATTTGAACGATCAGTTTGTTGAAGCACTGGCTAAAAAAGCGGCCATGCCTGAAACAACTATCCGGGAACTGTTTTCCATGCTTCATCAGATACAGCTGGCAGGCGAGGTAAGCGACGAACAGCTGGAACATTTCTATCAACTCATTCAACATTTTTATTTAAATACGAAGTAAATAATGGACATCAATACCTTTCAACCCAGGACTGATTTTACCACCTTACACGAAGGCGTAGAAGCGATCAGAACACAGATAGGGAAAGTAATTGTGGGGCAGCATCAGATGGTGGATCTGTTGATAGCAGGCCTGCTAACACAAGGCCACGTGCTGATTGAAGGGGTACCCGGCGTGGCAAAAACACTGACAGCCAAATTGCTCGCTCAGTGTGTGGACGCAGATTTTTCCAGAATACAGTTTACACCAGACCTGATGCCAGCAGACGTGCTGGGGACCTCTGTATTCAATCCTCAGACAAGAGAATTTGAATACAAAAAAGGACCCGTTTTCAGCAACCTGGTACTGATAGACGAAATCAACCGTGCCCCGGCCAAAACACAATCTGCTCTTTTTGAGGTGATGGAAGAAAGACAGATCACCAATGATGGTACTACCTATACTTTGAACCGTCCGTTTATGGTGATAGCCACTCAAAACCCTATCGAACAGGAAGGCACCTACCGCCTGCCGGAAGCACAGCTGGACCGTTTCCTCTTTAAGCTCGAAGTAAAATATCCGGATCTGCAGGAAGAAGTCGCTGTATTACAAAGTGTGCAACGTCTCAATGGCACTACTGATCTGTCGAAAGTGATCTCCAAAGTAGTAACGGCTACACAGGTAATCGAATTCCAGAACCTGGTACGTCAGGTGCGGATCGAAGAAAAATTGTTGCACTATATCGCTGCTGTTGTCCACGAAACCCGTATGAACGCTTCCCTTTACCTGGGCGCTTCTCCTCGTGCATCCATTGCCGTTATGAACTGCGCTAAAGCCATGGCTGCCATGCGCAACCGTGATTTCGTGATCCCTGATGATATTGTGGAAATGATGCCGCATGTATTGCGCCATCGTATTATGCTGACACCGGAAAAGGAAATGGAAGGTATCCGTACGGATGATGTGATAGCCCAGATTCTCAAGATGGTGGAAGTGCCAAGATAAGCTTTAACTATGTCTTCATCTGTCAGAAATAATTTATACCAGCAGCTGTTTTTCACCAACCGCCTGTATCTGGGGTTAGGTGTCAATATCCTGTTGTTTATCATCGCCTTTTTTGCGCCGGGACTGCTCAATATCGCCATCCTGGCTTTTGGGGTCCTGCTGGCTTTATTACTGCTTGACATGATCTTGCTGGTGATGAGACCGGTTAGCATCCTGGAAGCCAAACGCGTAGCCAGTGCCCGTTTCAGCAATGGAGATGAAAATGAGGTACTGATCACCTGTATCAATCGTTATCCTTTTCCGGTATTGGTAACTGTGGTGGATGAACTACCCTTTCAGTTCCAGGACCGGAATTTTTCGCTGCAGGCAAAGATTGCAGCCGGAGCAGAACATGTTTTCCGGTATGTAGTAAGACCCGTTGAAAGAGGGGCGTACAAGTTTGGTTACACCAATGTATTTATGCAAAGTGCGTTGGGTATTGTAAACAGACGGTTGATTTTTGATACAGAACAAACTGTGAATGTATATCCCAGTTTTCAGCAACTGCGGCATCACTCTCTGTATTCCTACATGAACAGGCTCAATGAAACAGGTGAGCACAAACGGAGGGTGATAGGCCACAGTATGGAGTTTGATCATATTAAGCCTTATACAAAAGGAGATGATGTGCGGATGCTCAACTGGAAAGCGACTGCCCGTTCCGGTAACCTGATGGTGAATAATTATGTAGAAGAAAAATCACAGCAGGTATATTGTGTTATAGACAAAGGGCGCACTATGAAGATGCCTTTTGAGGGGATGACTTTGCTGGATTATGCTATCAACGCTTCGCTGGTGTTCAGTAATGTGGCGTTGAACAAGGGCGACAAAGCGGGGCTGGTGGCTTTCACCGAACAGGCTGTGGAAGTGTTGCCATCCAGCAATAAAAAAGTACAGCTTAATAAGATTCTGGAATCGTTGTATGCCCAGGAAACAAAGTGGCAGGAAAGTGATTACGAAGCATTGAGTGTGCAGTTACGCAGTCACTTGTCACAACGTTCGCTGCTGATATTGTTCACTAATTTTGAGTCGATGTCGAGCCTGCACCGGCAGTTACCTTTTCTGCGCCGGCTGGCCAAATATCATCTGGTGCTGGTTGTATTTTTTGAGAATACAGAACTGAAGAAGGTGACGGAACTGGAAGCGCAGGATGTGGAAGGTATTTACAAACAAACGATTGCCCAGAAGTTTGCCTACGATAAAAAGCTGATCGTGAAAGAGCTGGCTAAATATGGGATCATGTCATTACTGAGTACACCGGAGCAGCTGACACTGAATGTGGTGAATAAATACCTGGAATTAAAAGCGCGTACACTGATTTAGCATATTACTGCCTGCGACCTCTTGGCACCGGCCGTCCTGGTGGTGGCGGAAGATCTGGATCAGGCATTTGTTTTACTGGTACAACCGAATGAATAAACATATCGGGGTTGGGTTTGTACCAGGCATCTATTGTAACTGTTTTAACGGTATCGTTTTTCTCTATTAACAGGTCCTGCCCAAGGACCTGGCCGGCAGAAGTCTTAAAATGCAGCTGCGCGGTATCCAGTGGCAGCACTCTGCCACTGCTGAATTTCCCTTCCACATTGATATAATAACGGATGTCCCGCTTGATGCTGTCTGCGTAGTGGTTAAAACGCATGCCTATCAGGTGTGGCAGGGTGATGGTGGCTTCCAGCGGAGGATTATTTTCGATGGTAACGGTGAGGGTTATACGATAATGTTGTTGTATCAGTTGCTGCCGGTTAAACAAGAGAATACCATTCTGTACCTGGCCGTTGGAGGAACTGATCTGTATTTTGTTCCAGCGGAGGTTACCCTGCAGCAGGCCGGCGGTTTGCCGGGTACTGCTGTCGCTGTAGGTATATTGTAGTCCAATGGGCACGCGGTCGTATAATTCGGAGATAGCGGTGGTATCATACCAGGCGTTGATACGAACAGCTTTAACCTGCTGGGCGTGAGCCAGCAGGTTGATTAGCATGAATACGATCAGCAGCAGGTGTTTTTTCAAACTCTTCGGTGTTTATCGTACGGACATTTGTCTGGCGACGTACTTGCCGAGTATGTCAAACTCCAGGTTGATAAGATGTCCTGGGCGCATGAACTGAACATTGGTAAAGGAGAACGTATATGGTATGATGGCCACGGAGAACTCCTTGTCGGTGATATCAAAGCAGGTGAGGCTGATGCCGTTCATACAGATACTGCCTTTTTCCACGATCAGTCCGGCAAATTCGGACGGATAGGTAAAGCGGTACAGCCAGCTGCCATTTTGTTCTTCGCGGGAAATGCAGGTTCCGGTGCCATCTACGTGTCCCTGTACCAGGTGTCCGTCGATGCGTCCGTTGAATACCATGGCTCTTTCCAGGTTTACCTTATGGCCGGGTACGAGCAGAGAAAGATTCGTTTTCTGCAGTGTTTCGGCTACGGCTACGGTTTCGTAGGTATTGCCCTGTACGTTGGTAACGGTAAGGCATACACCGTTATGGGAAACGCTCTGGTCTACTTTTAATTCACCGGCGATAGATGATTGCAGGGTGATGACCAGGTTGGAGCCTTCTTTACGTGTGGATATTACTTCTCCTAGTATTTCTATGATTCCTGTGAACATGAAGCGAATTTAAGAAAAAAACTATACCCTCGGTTTCCATGGAATTTCTTCCACGCCGAGTTTGTGTCCGGTCCAGCGGGCGAGTACAAACAGGTAGTCGCTGAGGCGGTTGATATATTTGAGTACGAGTGGTTCGATGAACATATTGTGTTCCTGCATGCCTACGCAGAGTCTTTCGGTGCGGCGGCATACGCAGCGGGCGATATGGCAGGTGGATACGGCCACATGACCGCCGGGGAGAACGAAGTGTTTCATGGGTGGCAGTTCATCATTCATTTTATCGATGCTGGATTCCAGCAGCTGGATGTCTGCTTCATGAAGGTCGGGTATTCTCATTTTGGTTTCCTTGTCGGGGTCGCAGGCGAGTGCAGCGCCGACGGTAAACAAACGGTCCTGTATTTCCTTCAGGAGGTTTTTGGTGTCGGGGTCTGCCGTGTAGTCGTTGACCAGGCCAATGTAGGAATTAAGTTCATCCACGGTGCCATAGGCATCGATGCGGAGGTCACTTTTAGGCACTTTGGTACCGCCGATAAGGGATGTTTTCCCTTTATCGCCTGTTTTGGTGTATATCTTAAGCGACATTGTTTTTTTATGCAAAATACGAATTACGGGGTCGTAATCGTCCCGGAGTGGGCTTCTTTTTTCCCATTGATCCTGTCGGATTCGATAACACCGTCTCTCAACCGGATAACTCTTCTGGCGTGCTCGGCGATATCTTCTTCGTGGGTAACGAGTACAACCGTGTTGCCGGAAGCGTGGATAGCGCCGAATATTTCCATGATCTCGATGGATGTTTTGGTATCGAGGTTACCGGTAGGTTCATCGGCGAGGATGAGGGCGGGGTCATTTACCAGGGCACGGGCGATGGCCACACGCTGGCACTGTCCACCGGAGAGTTCGTTGGGTTTGTGTTTGTAACGGTCGCCGAGTTTTACCTTTTCGAGCATCAGGCGGGCTTTTTCTTCCCTTTCTTTTTTACCGATGCCGGCATATATCAGCGGAACGGCCACATTTTCAAGGGCTGTGAGGCGGGGCATGAGGTTAAACTGCTGAAAAACAAAGCCTATTTCCTTTCCGCGAACAGAGGCCAGGTCATTGTCCTCCATTTTGCTGACATCATGGCCACTCAGGATATAACGGCCGCTGGTAGGGGTGTCCAGGCATCCAAGGATGTTCATGAGTGTGGACTTACCGGAGCCGGAAGGTCCCATAAGGGCTACATACTCATTTTTAAAGATGTCCAGGGATACCCCCTTGAGTACCGGCAATTCATTTTTGCCGAGAAAATAACTTTTTCTGATGTCTTCCAGGTGGATAACGGACTTTTGCATGGTGATTATTTCTTTATGACTTTCGGCACCTCGAAATATTCTGGGGTGGCTGCAGGTGCGTTTTGCAGGCCTTCTTCCCGGGTTATGGAAGGTATCACCCTGTCTTCCCGGAATACATTATAGTCGGCCGTGAGGTGTAACAAGGGTTCTACGTTGGTGGTATCCAGTTCGTTCAACTTCTCCACAAAAGTGATCATCCGCTGCAGATCGCCACGGATCTCCGCTCTATCCTGCTCGTTAAATTCAAGTCGGGCCAGATCTGATAACTGTTGCACCAGGGCGTCGTTCACTTCCATAATCAAATTAAATCAAAAAATAATAAAATATATCGGGTAAAATGATGGTATCTCAAAAATAGGGATAAACGGAGAGCTTTCAACTTTTGCCCAGCGCCTTTTTGGGCAATTTGTTATAATTTTTTTACAGAACAGTATCCTATGAAGTGCTAAAACCTAGCAGCGATTATTTAAATTGCGCCCTGTTATGGCTACAGAAAAAGAAATTGTGGTGAGTGGCATCCGCCCCACCGGTTATTTGCATTTAGGCAACTATTTTGGCGCTATCCGTAATTATATTCGGATGCAGGAAGAATTTAACTGCTACTTTTTTGTGGCAGACTGGCATTCCCTGACTACCCACCCGAATCCGAAAGATCTGCAAACCAATGTAATGCGGGTACTGGCAGAAAATATCGCTTCCGGCCTCGATCCGGAGAAAGTGACCCTGTACGTACAAAGCGACATCCCGGAAATAGCAGAACTGTACCTGCTGATGAATACGCTGGCCTATATGGGGGAACTGGAGAAAGTCCCCACCTTCAAAGACAAGGTAAGACTGCAGCCCGACAACGTAAATGCCGGTCTGCTGACCTACCCCGTGCTGATGAGCGTGGATATCCTGATCCAGCGCGCCGTAAAAGTGCCGGTAGGTAAAGACCAGGGACAACACCTGGAAATGGCCCGGAACTTCGCCCAGCGTTTTAACAGCCGTTATGGAGAACTGTTCCCCGAACCGGAAGCTTTCAACTATGGTGATAACCTGGTACGCATCCTGAGCCTTGATGGCAAAGGTGGCAAAATGAGCAAGAGCGAAAACGAAATGTCCACCATCTATCTTTCTGATGAGGATGATAAGATCCGCCAAAAGCTGAAAAAAGCACAAACGGCCAGCGGTGGCGTTCCTGGTGAGCCGATGCCTGAATCCGTACAGAATCTGATCGAGATCATGAAACTGGTATCTACTCCTGATACCGTTCAGTTTTACATAGATGCCTATAATGCCGGAACTATCCGCTACGGCGATATGAAAACACAGCTGGGTGAAGACATGGTGCAGTTTATTGCGCCCATCCGTGAAAGAGCAAAGTCCCTGCAGGAAGACACTACCTATCTGCGTAAAATCATGAAGGAGGGTGCTGAAAAAGCAAGGGCGAATGCGGCACAAACTTTGCAACAGGCCAGAAAACTTATCGGTTTAAACTATTATTGAGATAGTCAGTACTGGTAGCTATTTTCAATAATAACGACCTATCAATTTAGCATGGCAAAACAAAATAAAATCAAACATATCGCGATCGCCGGCAATATCGGCGCGGGTAAAACTACGCTCACCGAAATGCTTTGCCGCCACTACAAATGGCACCCGCAGTATGAAGATGTAGAGCACAATCCCTATCTCAACGATTTTTATGAAGATATGCCCCGCTGGTCTTTCAACCTGCAGATATACTTCCTCAACGGAAGATTAAAACAACTGCTGGAGATCCAGAACGGGAAAGACACCGTGATACAGGATCGTACCATCTATGAGGACGCGCACATCTTTGCACCCAACCTCTACGAAATGGGCCTGATGACCAAACGGGATTTCGATAACTACTTCAACTTCTTCCAAACGCTGAAAAGCATGGTGAAACCACCGGACCTGCTGATCTATCTCCAGGCTTCCGTACCTACGCTGGTAGCACAGATTCAGAAAAGAGGAAGAGAGTATGAAGAAAATATCCGGCTCGACTATCTGAAACGCCTGAACGAATATTATAACAACTGGATTGAAAAATATGATGAAGGTCCGTTGCTCGTAATTGATATTGATAAAAATAAATTTCCGGAGAGTGATGAAGACCTGGGTGAAATTATTTCCAGGATTGATTCTCAGCTCTATGGTCTCTTCTGATTACTGATTGGAAGAACAGATAATTGCCCCGTCCGGCTTGTGCCAGACGGGGTTTTGTTTTTTCAGGAGAAAATTTTTTTCACGTTAAGATGTGATTAACATTTGCCTGCTTCGCAGGACATATTTTTGTTGAACAGTGAATGTTTGTTGACCGATACATTTTTTGTTAAACCCTTTTTTGCAATGAAGATATTGCTATTGACCATTGTTTGTGTGCCTTGTATGTTAGTAACATCAGCACAATCTTTATGGATGCCACTGGGAAAGGATATTGGCAGTGCCAGTTACAGCCGGCATTTTCAGGATGTGGTATCAGCCGCTTATCAACCTGCGGGATTATCCTGTTTACGTACGTTTTCAGCGGGCTTATATGCAGAACAAAGATTCCGGTTACAGGAGCTGCCGCTGTATATGGCTATGGCGGCTTTTCCTGTAGGTGCCGGTGCGTTTGGACTGCAGTTTTCCCGGATAGGTAGTAGTGCTTACTACCGGCAAAGCGCCGCGCTGGCATATGGAAGATCGCTGGGGCGCAAGGTTGGCCTGGGGATAGGGTTCAATTATGAAACGGAAGTTTTGCCAGGATATGGTTCCCGTAGCTGTCCCGCGGTGACCGGTGGTGTGTTGTATCATCCCGGTATATGCTGGCATGTTGGTCTGCGGGTATATTATTCACCACAGCAGCCTGCTGTTTATAGTGCCGGTATCGGATGGGAAGCAGCAACCGTTTTTTTGCTGACTGCCGAAGTGGTAAAAGCCGCCGATGAAGCCGCATGGATGAGAGCAACAGCCAGTTACAGGATAGCACCGCCACTGGCATTGCAATGGGGAGTAGCCACCAGGGCACCTTTTCATCATGCAGGTGTCAACATTTATTGGCATGCGCTGCGTGTTATGTTTGCAGCCGGCTTTCACCCGCAGTTGGGCATTACACCTTCAACCACTATCATATGGCAGCGGGATTCTACAGAATGATAGGCAGCGTGCTATTGCTGTGTGGTAGCTGGCTGAAGGCAGAAGCCAGGCAGGAAGAATCCATGCCACCCCTGATGGAGAATGCCCTGGAAAACGAAACAGCCGGCAATGATGCGCTACCGGAAGATGATGCCAACTGGCAACGGCTGGAAGCTTATACTCGTCATAAGATACAGCTCAATACCGCAGATGAGGTCACATTGCAGTCGTTAGGAATGCTGACCGCACTGCAGATCAGTAATTTTATAGCCTATCGGCGTTTGCTGGGGAATCTCGTGAGTATTTATGAATTGCAGGCGGTGCCTGGCTTTGAGCCGGAGCTGATCCGGCAGCTGCTGCCCTATGTCAGGGTCGGCGATGATCTGGCTCCTCATTATACCTTGCACGACTACCTGCATAAAGGTGATCATGTGTGGCTGCTCCGTTATAGCAGGCAGCTGGAGAAAGCACGGGGATACCGGCATACTGACAGTACGCCGGCAATGTACAGGGGTAGTCCTGATAAGGTATTGTTAAGGTACCGCTATAGCTTTCCCCGTTATATCAGCTGGGGGATCACTATGGAAAAGGATGCAGGGGAGCCGTGGGGCGGTTACCGCCGTCAATACGGTTTTGATTTCTATAGTGGGCACCTGTTTCTACGGAATATAGGCCGGCTGAAAGCGGTGGCTATCGGTGATTTTACGGCCAACCTGGGTCAGGGGCTGCTCAACTGGCAATCGCAGGCTTATGGAAAGGGAGCTGCAGTCATGCATATAAAAAGGGAAGGGGAGATACTACGGCCCTATACCTCAGCAGGGGAGTATTATTTTTTCAGAGGAGCTGCCGCCACCTGGCAGCAAAAGGCATGGCAGATAACCATCCTGGCTTCCTGGCGCCAGCTCGATGGAAGTCTCAATGCTGCAGATACCTTGCAGGATGTATCGGCCACTTCACTGGTAAGTAGTGGTTATCACCGTACCCTCACCGAAATATCGAAGAAAGGAAGCATACAACAACTGAGCAGTGGTGGAAATATAAGGTACCAAACGCGGCGCTGGCAGGTAGGTGTTAATATGATCTCACACCGGCTTACACCGCCATTGCAAAAGGAACAACACCCTTATAATCAGTTTGAGTTCAATGGTGCACAGCTGACCGGCGTCAGCGTAGACTACGCAGCTTACTGGAAAAATGTCCACCTGTTTGGAGAAGCAGCAGTGAGTGATAACAGGAAACCTGCCCTGATACAGGGAATACTGACCAGTTTATCGCCCGCAGTGGATATGTCGGTCGTATACCGGTACTATGATAAAGCCTATCAGTCTTTTTATGCCAAAGGGTTTGGTGATAACTACCGGACTGTCAACGAAAAAGGTTTGTATACAGGTCTTTCAGTACAGGTTACACCCCGATGTAAGCTGGACGCTTATACGGATATTTTTCATTTCCCCTGGCTAAAATACAGGGCAGATGCACCATCTGATGGATCGGAGTTTTTATTACAACTAACGTATGCGCCGGATAAAAAGAAGCGTTTTCTGCTGCGGTTCAACAGCAGAAAATATGAAGAGAACCTGCTGGTGTCCGGTAATGCATTAAAAATATTATCAGGTATAACTACGACGCATATACGATTTCAGGGAGATTGCCAGTACCGGCAATACTGGTCTTTTAAAGTGCGGGGAGAGTACAGCCGGTATATGGCAGCTACTGGCAATCAGACAGGCTGGATGTTTTATGGTGATGTAGCCTGCCGGCTACCACGGTGGCCTATAACGGTGAATGCCAGGCTGGCGCGTTTTCAAACCGATAATTATGATACCCGCATGTATGCTTATGAACGCAGTGTACTATACGACAATGCAGTATCTCAGCTGTATGGACGGGGATGGGAGTATTATCTGAATATGAAGTATAAGGTGAATAAACAGCTGTCGTGCTGGATGCGTGTCCATCAGACAATTTATCCAGGTAAGCAGGTAATTGGTACTGGATGGGACGCATTATCAGGCAACAAGAAAACCTTTTTTCAGTTGCAACTAATGCAAACGTTATAGATGATTATTGAAGAATATTAATTTTTATCCATTTAAAATATTGATTATTAATTCATTATGCACTTTGGGTCATTTCCTGTTAAAATAATGTTAAGTACAAAGGATTTAGCATTCATTTTTTTTATAACTTGGAGTTGTTCAACCAAAATCTAAATCCTAAAAAAATAAATAACCAATGAGCTGCTTTTACCTTAAAGCTTGTGCCCTTTAGCAGTGATTTCCCCTGCTTGTTTTAGGTTTCTCGTTTGCTTGTTTTGCTCGTTTGCTTGTGATACAATTTAGAAATGGTTTTTTTGCTGTTACACCTTAAGCAAAGTTAATCAGATGCCTGAGTTTTAGCGTATGACACCGATAGTGGTATATGCAGCTGTGACTGCGTATACCAGGATATGATGCCAGTATATAAACGTAGGACGGACGTCCTCTTTCTTTTTCAACCAAATCTGAATCTTTTTTATGAAAAAGGTATTACTCCTTTTTGCCATGCCTATGGCAATTGTAAGTCTGGTCCATGCACAAGAGCGCCAGGTTACAGGTACCGTTAAGGGCAGCGACGGAAGCCCGGTATTAATGGCTACCATACAAATCAAAGGTACTTCCACAGGGACCACCACAGACAAGCAGGGGCATTTCAGTCTGACTGTTAAAGACTCAAAAGCAGTGCTGATTGTCAGAAGTGTGGGCTTCCTCACCAGGGAAGTAACAGTAGGTGATAATCCAACATTATCAGTCGTTCTGCCGGTAGATACCAAAGCCTTACAGGAAGTGGTAGTCACTGCCCTCGGTATCCGCCAGGAGAAAAAAGCAATCGGTTATTCTGCCCAGGATGTAAAGGGTGATGAATTAACCAGAACAGCTCCTTCTAACCCTCTCTCTGCCCTTTCCGGTAAAGTAGCCGGTGCTACAATCATCTCAGCATCCGGTACCCCGGGAGCTGCAGTGAGAGTGCAGTTACGCGGTGCTACTACCATTTTGGGCAGTAACCAACCCCTCTTTGTAATTGACGGTTTGCCGGTGGATAACAGCGAAACAAATACCGGCAGCGACGCTTCCGGTACTGCAGGCGTAATGCAATCCAACAGGATGGTTGACATCAACCCCGATGATGTTGAAAATATCACTATCCTGAAAGGCCCCGCCGCTGCTGCATTATACGGTAGCCAGGCCTCCAACGGAGCTATCATTATTACCACCAAAAAAGGAAAACGCTCCGCCGATGGCAGAACCTTCAATGTTTCTTATGGTGTTACCGTGAATTTTGACCAGGTGAATAAATTGCCCGACAGACAAACCAAATACGGACAAGGTATGTACGGAATCCTGTCCAGGCCTGACTTTGTACCCGATACCCTCTTTGCACTCGGCTTTGGTAATGCTGCCAAATCCTATTCATACGGTCCGGCTATAGACACATTGGTATATGACGGTGACAAAAGTTATCTGTGGGACTCCAACGGCAGACTGGTAGGTAAAAGCTCCAACCCAGGCGGGAAAGCAGCCAATATATATGATCCGTATAAATTCTTCCAGACAGGAGTAGGGGTACAACACAACCTGGCCGTGACCGGCGGAAATGCCAACCTGGGTTATCGGGTGTCTGTTTCCCACTTCAACCAGGAAGCTATTATCCCACAAAATAATTTCAAGAAAACCACTGTCGCATTTTCGACAGATTATAAATACAACGATAAATTTAATGTCATCACCTCTCTCAACTATGTTAACTCCGGCGGTAGCCGCCCGCAACAAGGTAGTAACACCAGTGGTGTAATGCTGGGCCTGCTCCGTACCACCCCAACTTTCGACAACTCCGGTGGTACCAGCGGATCTACAGATCCAAGGGCTTACATGTTACAGGACAACTCCGGTAACCAAAGAAGCTACCGCGGAAAAGGAGGATACGATAACCCTTACTGGACCGTGAATATGAACCCTTACCATGATGATGTGCAACGTGTATTCGGTACCGTAGGAGCTATCTACAAACCATTTGAATGGTTATCTATTACAGAAAGGTTTGGTGGTGATTATTCACTGGACAATCGTAAACAGATTTACTCCAAAAACTCCGCTGGCTTCCCTTCCGGACAGTACTTTGAAGACCAGCTCAGCACACTCGTTATTAACAACGACCTGTTTGCAACATTGACCAAACACGCTGGCAAATTCGACTACTCCTTGCTGGTAGGTCAGAACGTGTACGACCTGAAAACAAAATACCTGCACACCCAGGGTGATGGCTTTAGCTCCAACGATTTCCAGGGTGTTACCAATACTTCCAGCAACAGCCTGTCTATCGGCAACACCCGCCAGCGCCGCGTGGCCTTTTATGGAAAAGCCAATGTAGCATTCAGTAACTACCTGTTCCTGGAATTAACAGGCAGGTATGAAGGAAACAGTACCTTGCCCACTCAAAACCAATTCTTCTTCTATCCGGCTGCCAGTCTGGGTTATATCTTCTCAGAAGGACTTAACCTGAAAAGCAATGCTTTCACCTATGGTAAAGTACGCCTCGCTTATTCCAGCGTGGGCAGGGGCTTAAATCCTTATAGTCTCCAGACTTATTACACGCAGGCCGGTGTGGGCGATGGCTGGACAAATGGTGTGAGCTTCCCGTACAATGGTCGTGTAGGTTTCCTGACCAGCGGAACATTGGGCAACCCCCACCTGACGGCTGAAAAAACCAATCAGCTCGAAATAGGAACAGAACTGCGTTTCCTGGATAACCGTATCGGACTTGATTATACCTATTACAGAGGAAAAAGTAATAACCTGTTGAATGCTGTTACCATTGCCAGCAGCAGTGGTTACGGACAAGTATACCTGAATGCTGCTTCCATGCAGAACCAGGGCCATGAGGTAACACTGACCCTGGAGCCGGTTAAAACAAAAAATTTTAACTGGAATATGGCTTTCACCTATTTCCAGAATCGTAACAAGGTGCTGAAATTAGCCGATGGTATCGATCGTTTCGATTTCAATGGTTTTACCGGCATATTCGTTTCTGCTATTGTGGGTAAACAATATGGCTCTCTCTACGGTACCGGCTATTTGAAAGATGCACAAGGCCATTTGGTGATTAATGATAAGGGCGCTCCCGGCGACGGAGCTTATGGCCTGCCTATCGTATATGACCCACTGCAGTACCTCGGTGATGTAAACCCTAAATGGTCCGGATCCGTTGGCAACACCTTTACCTACAAAGGCATCTCCCTCTATGTATTGTTTGAAACCAAACAGAAATTTGATATGTGGAACGGTACCTGGGGTGCCATGACCAACTTCGGAGTAAGCTCCAATACTCTGGAGAGAGGAACGCAGAAAGTATTTGACGGTGTAAAAGGCCACCTGGACGATAACGGTCAGCTGGTAACCAAGGGCGAAAAAAATGACATAAAAGGAGATATTAATGCAGACTACTACACTGGTGTAGGAAGTGGTTTTACAGTAAACGAACCCTTTGTCCAGGATGCTAGCTGGATCCGCTTGCGTGAGGTGTCCCTGGGATATCGTATTGACGGAAAAAAACTGTTTAAAAATAAACGTTTATTCGATGCCGTTACTGTAACCGCAATCGCCAGAAATCTTTGGCTGCATACCAAATACACTGGTGTAGACCCGGAAACAAGTTTGTTCGGAACGCAGGAAGCACAAGGGTTTGACTATTTTAACAACCCTGGTACCAAAACCTATGGTTTCAGCCTGAAATTCGATTTCTAGTTGTCATTTTACCCATAAAAAAGAAACGATCATGAGACGCTTACATATATTATCCATCGCTTTGGGCACAATGATTTTAATCATGTCCAGCGGTTGCAAAAAGTACCTCGATGTTAATACAGACCCGGACCGTCCTTTGAATGCTCCTCCAGGGGCTGTTCTCTCGGGTTCTCAGGTCGCACTGGCCTACGTATTGGGTGGTGCCGATTTTTCTCTGGTAACCGGTATTCTCACTAATCAGGTAGATGGCGCTGACAGACAGTTTGCTGCCTATCAGAAATATCTTCTGGTAGCTGATAACTTCAGTAACCCCTGGGGAACGATTTATCAGAATGCTATGAACAACTTTGTGGAGCTGAGGAAAGCAGCAGAAGAAAAAAAGTATCCGTACTTTGCCGGGATCAGCAAAGTGCTGACTGCATATACCCTGTGTGCCAGTACTGATGTATGGGGTGATATTCCTTACAGTGATGCGTTCAAAGGACTGTCTTTCCAGTTTAAGTCCAAGTACGACAAACAACAGGATATCTATAAAACAATAGATCAGCTGATCACTGATGCACTAAAAGATCTGAATACACCTACCAGCGCAGCCGGTACATTACCTGGCAGCAGTGACCTGATGTATGGCGGCAGTACAGCTGCCTGGATAAAATTCGCTAACTCCATCCGTCTGAGGATACTGATCCATCAAACCAAAAGGGACCCTAACGCTGCACAGAAAGTAGTGGACGCTGCAAGTGCCGCTGGTGGCCTTATCAGCACTGGTAAAGATGATGCGCAGCTAAATTTCCTCAATGATGAAAAAAGAGCCAATCCGCTGTATCAGTTTAATTCACAGCGTGACGGATATGCTAGTTATGGTGCGTCTTTTCTATTCACACAGATGGAAGCCCTGAATGATCCCCGTACTGATAAGTATCAGCCTGGTGGTTTCTATGATCAGATCAGTTCACCGGTATTATACATTACCAGCTATGAAGTAAACTTTATCCTGGCGGAAGCACATGCCAGACTGGGACATGTGGCGCAGGCAAAAAGCTACTATGAAGCTGCTATCAAAGGCTCTTTCGATAAAGTAGGTGCTGATATAGGTGGCTACCTTACGGAGACAGGAGTAAGCTTTGACGATGCTACCACAGATGATGCAAGGCTTTCCCTCATCATGACCCAGAAATATTACGCTATGTATCTGCAATCAGAATCTTTTGCAGACTGGCGCCGTACGGGTATTCCAGCGCTTGTTTCCAAAAATCCCGGACAGGAAATTCCCAGACGTTTACCCTATCCGCAAACAGAACTGTCTTACAATAAAGACAATGTGCCTACTGGCATCACACTGACCTCCAGAGTTTGGTGGGATCAATAAGATTTTACCAGTTTAAATAACGAAATAAAAAAAGAGGGCTTATTTGAGCCCTCTTTTTCTATTTTTGTAGGGCTAAATCATACAAATATGGAAAATCAGCACGAAGAGCAGAATCAGCTTAACATCGAGTTAAATGAAGAGATTGCAGAAGGGCAATACGCCAACCTTGCTATAATCACACATTCCAACGCCGAATTTGTAGTGGATTTTGTTAACGTGATGCCCGGCCTGCCCAAGGCTAAAGTCAAGTCCCGCATCATTCTTACCCCTCAGCATGCCAAGCGCTTCATGAAAGCTTTGCAGGATAATATCAAAAAATATGAATCCGTTCATGGTACAATTCAGGACCAGGAGCCGGTTTCAATGCCAATGAATTTTGGAGGTCCCACTGCTCAAGCGTAAAGTACCATGGAACATATTTATTCTTATCATCATCTGACGGAGTTTACCCGGGAAGTTTTTATTCGCATGGGTTGCTCTCTGGAACACGCTATGCTTGCCAGCGAAGTGTTGGTAGCCGCGGATCTCAGGGGTATCGATTCTCATGGGGTGGCGCGTTTGTCTGGTTACGTACGTTTATGGGAAGCCAAACGTATCAATGCCCGTCCGAATATCCGTATTGTACATGAAACCCCCAGCACTGCTGTAGTAGATGGTGATGCCGGCCTTGGCCTGGTAGTAGCGCCCTACGCAATGGAGGTGGCCATAAAGAAAGCTGCCGTCGCAGGTACCGGCTGGGTGAGCGTAAAAAACTCCAACCACTTCGGTATAGCAGGATACCATGCCATGAAGGCACTGGACCACGATATGATCGGTATGGCCATGACCAATGCCAGTCCGCTGGTAGCCCCTACTTTCGCCAAAGAGCGGATGCTGGGCACCAATCCTATCGCAGTGGCTATTCCTGCAAAGGAACAGCCAGCTTTTGTGGCCGACTTTGCCACTACCACTGCTGCTAATGGTAAACTGGAAATATTACAGCGTAAGAACCTGGAAGCACCCTATGGATGGATTCAGGATAAAGAAGGTAATCCCAGCACCAACCCGCACGAACTCAAGGATGGTGGTGCATTGCTGCCACTGGGAGGCGACCGTGACCACGGAAGTCATAAAGGGTATTGTTTGGGAGCAATAGTTGATATATTTTCGGCCGTCCTTTCAGGCGCTAATTACGGACCCTGGGCACCGCCATTTGTGAGTTTCCTCCCACTGGCGCCCGATCCTGTAGGAGAAGGCCTTGGACATTTCTTCGGAGCCATGCGCGTAGATGCTTTCCGCCCTGCGGAAGAATTCAAAACGCATATGGACACCTGGATCAGCCGTTTCCGCGCCGCCGTGCCGGTAGAAGGTAAACAGGTGCTCATCCCCGGTGATCCCGAAAGAGAAATGCAACAGCATCGGCTGCAAAACGGAATACCCGTACTGGCGCCGGTAGTAAAAGATATGCAGGAAGTAGCGGCTAAATTCAAATTGAATTTTTAATTCTCAATCATTCATATAAACCGCCCGGGAGCAGCTTTAAACTATTCCCGTTGCAGACAAAAACAAATATACGCAGATGAAAGTGTTAAAATTTGGTGGAACCTCCGTGGGAAAACCAGAGCGCATGCATTCAGTAGCACAACTGATCACCGCAGATAATGATCAGAAAATTGTGGTACTGTCTGCCTTGTCAGGCACCACAAACTCACTTGTGGAAATCAGCCAGTCATTGTCAGAAGGCAAAAAAACACAGGCGAAGCAGCAGATAGATAAGCTGGAAAGCCACTACCGGACCTTTTGCGAAGAACTGGTGAAGCAGGACGATGGCCGCGCCAAAGCTAAAGCCATCGTTGATGAACACTTTGAATTTCTGAATATCATACTGAAGATATCTTTCAATGAAGCATTGAATAAAGATATCCTCGCCCAGGGTGAGCTGCTGTCTACCCGCCTGTTCTGCGCATATCTGGAAGAAGCCGGCATCCCTGCCGTACTGCTGCCAGCACTCGATTTCATGAGCATCGATGAATACGAAGAACCGGAAATTCCTAAAATCAAAATCAAACTGGCTAACCTGATCAGCCAGCATAAAGATCAGTATATCTTCATCACACAGGGATATATCTGCCGCAATGCCAAAGGAGAAGTGGATAACCTGAAACGCGGTGGTAGTGATTATTCTGCTTCCCTGATCGGAGCTGCTATCCAGGCTTCTGAAATACAGATCTGGACTGACATTGACGGTATGCATAACAACGATCCTCGTGTGGTGAAAAAAACTTTCCCCATCGATCAGTTGTCCTTCGATGAAGCTGCAGAACTGGCCTATTTTGGCGCTAAAATCCTGCACCCGGCTTCTATCTGGCCTGCCCAGCATTTTAATATCCCGGTGAAGCTGCTCAACACCATGCAGCCGGAAGCAAAAGGCACCATCATCACCGAACTGCCTAATGGTAACGGTGTGAAAGCCATCGCTGCAAAAGATGGTATCATCGCCATCAAGATCAAATCCAGCCGCATGCTGCTGGCATACGGTTTCCTCCGGAAAATATTTGAAGTATTCGAAAAATACCGCACACCAATCGATATGATCACCACTTCTGAAGTGGCAGTATCACTTACCATCGATAGTCAGGTGAACCTTGATCAGATCCTGAAGGAACTACAGCCGTTCGGTACCGTGGAGCTGGACCACCACCAGACCATCGTTTCTATCGTAGGTAACGAAGTGGCAGCTACTCCTTCCATCATCACCAAACTGTTTGATGCATTGGAAGGCACACCGTTACGGATGATCTCCTACGGCGGTAGCAGACACAATATTTCCATTCTGGTTAATGGCCAGTACAAGGATAAAACCCTGCAGGTGCTTAATAAAGGGCTGTTTGGCCTGGAATAGTCCGGCAGAGAAAAATATAAAAAGAGCGGCTGTACCCACAGGTACAGCCGCTCTTTTTATATATGGATGTTTTATACTTTTCTTAGCCG
This sequence comes from Chitinophaga flava, assembly GCF_003308995.1. Classification (NCBI taxonomy): domain Bacteria; kingdom Pseudomonadati; phylum Bacteroidota; class Chitinophagia; order Chitinophagales; family Chitinophagaceae; genus Chitinophaga; species Chitinophaga flava. The sequence goes on from NZ_QFFJ01000002.1 coordinate 377,101, forward strand.
CTGATCAAATACAAACGGTTGGGTGGTGATGATGGAGATATTGGCTGCCTCGGGATGCAGCGGATTGATGAGGTAGTTAAATTCTTCTGCAATCACCACAGAAGGTATTTTGAGTATGGCATAACGCGCTGTGTCCACCCATTCGTCGCCGATACATTGTAGTTCAGGGAATGGTGCAAGTGATTGCCAGCCTGAAGGCAGGTCCTGTTTGGTGATAGTTCTGATGGCAATATCGTCGGGGATGTGGATAGTGGCAATACAGAAGTCCTGTACAATATTTTTTAGCGGGATATGTACCAGTACTTCCAGCGCAGACAGCGCTCTGCTGCCAGCGGTGTATACGATCGCATGCCCCGGGCTGTTCCACCGGCCGCCGTATAACCGCGCACCTGTGCCTGTAAGATCATTGATGTAAGCGCACTTACTGATCCTGTATACTTCCATGGATGAAGGTTGATATTATGCAAAAAGTCCGTGTTCTATACGCCCCAGCTCATCCAGTATGAGCTGAAAACCAAAAGTGGTGTCGAGGAGCGAAATAGGGAGTTGATAGTTGAAGGCTGGGAGTGGGGTACGCATCCATTCCTTGAAATTTTCCAGATTACCGAAAACTTCGGTACCCCTTTGGTAAAGCTGGGAGAGAAGAATGGCGCGTTCGGAGGTGTCGGCAGAAAGTTTGGCGTCATCTGCATACCGTTGTAAGGTCCTTTCCGAGATATGCAGCACTTGCGCCAGTTCTGCCAGTGAAAAAGAAAGCTGGCGGCTCAGATTTAATAACGCTCTTTTCAGCACGCCACTGCGGGATAGCTGAATAAAATCAAAATAACCACTACCGGGAACATAGGCTGCTCCTGGTTCTTCCACAACCATTAATGCATTCTCCTGCACATGGTATTTTTTAGCATGTTTCATAATGCCTGACATTTGACACAAAAATACAACATTTTGTCGTGTTATCGGATTTTTTTATCCTCGAAATAGCCGATCTTTCGCATCTGGCTGATTTCCAGTGTGATAACGCTGTATTCAGCAACTACCTTGCCCTGCAGGATATAAAAACCACCCTTCTGAAAAGGGTATTGCCGCAGGCTGTCAGGAAAATGTACTGTATCAATAAAATGACCATCCCGGTCGAGGAAAGTGCCAAAACACATCGGCTCACCTTTGGATGTGCGCATAAACTTGGTGGTGACCAGATAACCCAGGGTAGTGACAGGTAGATGGATATACTTGTTGAAATTACGGGAAGGGATATACGCAGACTGATCATGCGACAGCACCTCAAAAGGTGATAGCAGCGGGAATCCCAGCAGATCAATTTCATCGAAGGCGTCTTCATGTACATGGTAGGCCAGTTCCGGCAGTTCACAGTCAACCGGTGCCGCGCTGAAGAGCGACATGGTATGGGAGGAGGTATTGGTATCTTTCTGACGCACCAGCAAACTGCTTTTCCACAACAGCTGTTTTTTAGTATGTCCGGTGAAATGAAAACAGTCGATGCGGATCAACAGCTCCAGCTGTTCTGCACCAGGGGCTATTCTGGCACAAAAATCTTCCAGATGCAGGTAGGGGCCGTATTGCCGGCGCTCTTCCAGTATTCGTTCTGCCAGCGCCTGTTCCAGCCCTTCTACATGAATAAAGCCTACATATACATCTTCCCCTTTGATATTGGTAGAATAGTCGCTGTTGTTGATGCAGGGCGGATGCAGCCGGACACCGGTTTTTTTCAGCTCCCGGAAATACAGTTCCCGGTTATAGAAGCCACCGAAGTTATTGATAACGGCCACCATAAACTCTGCCGGGAAGTAGGTTTTCAGATACAGGCTTTGGTAACTCTCTACGGCGAAGCTGGCGGAGTGGGCTTTGGAGAAGGAGAAGTTAGCAAAACTGGCAATCTGCCGCCACACTTCCACCGACACTTCATAAGGCCGTCCCAGTTTAGCGCAGTTGGCAAAAAATCTTTCCTGGATCTGCTCAAATTCTTTAGTACCACGGTATTTCCCTGCCATGGCCCGCCGCAGCGTATCTGCATCGGCTAGTTCCATATTAGCATACTGGTGGGCCACTTTGATCACATCTTCCTGATACACCATAATACCAAAGGTTTCCTTCAGCAGATTCTCAATAATAGGGTGCAGATAAGTAACAGCAGCGGGATTGCGATAACTTTGAATGTATTGTTTCATCATGCCCGACTGGGCTACTCCCGGCCGGATGATAGAGCTGGCGGCTACCAGCGCCAGGTAATTGTCACATTCCAGTTTCTGCAGCAGCTGCCGCATGGCAGGAGATTCAATATAAAAACAACCGATCGTATTCACCTTTTTCAGGTTTTCCCGCACTTGAGTATCGATGGTGAAAGCTTTTACATTGTGAATATCGACGTCTACATGTTTGTTTTCGCGGATAAGACCGATCGCATCGCGGATATGTCCCAGGCCGCGCTGACTGAGGATATCGAACTTATACAGCCCGATACGTTCCGCCTGCCACATGTCCAGTTGCGCGGTGCTGAAGCCTTTGGGCGGCAGGTAGGTGGTGCAGTAATGATGAATAGGTTCATCGCTGATAAGAATACCGCCGGCATGTATACTGAGATGGTTGGGAAAAGATTTTTCCTGGTCCATCAGTTTGCTGAAATGCAGGATTTTGCGCTGGATATTGTCTTCATTCAGCTGTATGTTGAAACCGTTCTCCAGAATCTTATCGATTTCTTTTTTGGGAAGTCCATACACCTTGCCCATCTCCCGGATAATGGCATTGGTCTGGAAAGTGGTGACAGTGCCCAGCAGGGCGGTATGTTCCCTTCCGTATTTATCAAAAACATACTGAATGATCTCGTCGCGGTCACGCCAGGAAAAATCGATGTCAAAGTCCGGTGGTGAAGTGCGGTAAGGATTCAGGAAACGTTCAAAAAACAGGTCCAGTTCTATCGGGTCTACATCTGTTATTTTCAGGCAGTAGGCTACGATGGAGTTGGCGCCGCTGCCGCGTCCTACGTAAAAGAAACCTCGTTCCTGTGCGTAGCGGATAATATCCCAGGAGATGAGAAAGTATGCTTCAAACTCCAGCTGGGCAACGATTTTTAACTCACTCTCTATACGGCGTACTGCTTCCGGATTGTCTTTGCCGTAGCGGTATTCCATGCCTTCATAGGCCAGTGTCCGCAGTTTTTGCCGGTCTTCTTCCACACTGCTGAGAAAACATTTCCGGTTGCGGGGAACGTTCATTTCCATGTCTACCGTGCAGGTTTCCAGGATACGAAGGGTGTTTTCCACAATATGGGGGTATTGCTCAAAATGCTCCACCATTTTGGCGGGATGAATGAACTGGTCGTGGATAGTGCCGGTGGTATGGGGTTCTAGCTGGGAGATGAGGATGTTCTGATCGATGGCGCGCAATATCCGGTGTAGTTCAAAGTGTTCCTTGTCCTGAAAGGTGACAGGATGCATGACCACCAGTTTGTGGCGGATACTGAAGGTGTCTACGCGGAACAGCTTATTGATATCACGGGGTTTAATGCCTAGTAGTTCATGTGGGAGGAGTGTCTCGGGTGCGAGGCTGCCCCAGGTATAGATGGCGTAGGTGCCGGGTAGGGCCGGGGCCCGGTCAGGGAATGGTTGGCCGCTATGCAGGTATTCAGAAAGAAACTGGTTGATCTGATACCAGCCTTCCTGGTTGCGGGCCAGGAGTATGTAGCGGAAAGTGGTTTGCTGATGGCATTCCACGCCCAGCACCGGTTTGATCAGGTGTTGCCTGCATTGCTCCACAAACTCCCAGGCATCGGAGGTGATGTTGATATTAGTGAGGGCCAGGGTGGTAATGCCCAGCTGAGCGGCTTTTTCGACCAGCATGCCTGCGGGCATGGTGCCGTAGCGCAGACTGAAAAATGTTTTACAGTTCAGGTACATGGTGTCATCCTTTGTAGTATGGCATGATATCTTTTTGCACAGGATATTTCCGCTGGCCGGGAGGGGCCACATTGGTGCCTTTCATGAGCAGGTCTGCGCCGAAGCGGTTTTTGATATGGTCGATAGCCTGATAAAGGGCGATCATTTCCTGGCTGTCGTCGAAGAGATTGATCTGGTAGTTGCCTTGTACGAGGTGGCTGAATCGTACGCCGATAAGGCGTACCAGCAGGCGGCGGTCATACAGTTTTTTAAACAGGTCTTTTACTTTTTCGAGCAATACATGATCGGAGCAGGAGTAGGGGATAGACATTTGTTTGGTGACAGTTTCAAAGTCGGAGTACCGGATTTTGACGGTCACGCAGCCGGTCAGTTTGTTCTGCTGGCGTAGTTCAAATGCTATTTTTTCGGTCATGCGTACCAGTTCGGCATGGAGGAATTCCATGTCGATGGTATCTGCAGGGAAGGTGCTTTCGGTGGAGATGGATTTTTGTTCATAGTAGGGCACTACTGGAGATTCGTCGATGCCATTGGCTTTTCTCCAGAGGGAGATGCCGTTTTTTCCCATCCAGGCTTCCAGCAGGGAGATGGGCACCTCGCTCAGGGTTTTGACGGTTTCCACACCACGGCGTCGGAGCTGAGCGGCGGTTTCCTTGCCTACCATGGGTATTTTCTCGATGGAGAGAGGGGCGAGGAAATTTTTTTCATGGCCGAACAGTATTTCCAGTTGTCCGTTAGGTTTGGCTTCGTCGGTGGCTACTTTAGACACGAGTTTGTTGGATGCGAGGCCGAAGGAGATGGGCAGGCCGGATTCTTTTATGATGGCTTTTCTCAGTTCCGTGGTCCATTTGAGGGAGCCGAAAAATTTATCCATGCCGGAGAGGTCGAGATAAAACTCATCGATGGATGATTTTTCGTACAAAGGAGCTTTGTCGGCGATGATGCTGGTCACTTCCCGTGATTTTTCGCTGTAGCGGTCCATGTCGCCGCTGCGGACGATGGCATGGGGGCAGAGCCGTAGGGCAGTTTTCATAGGCATGGCCGAGTGGATGCCATAGCGGCGTGCTTCATAACTGCAGGCCGCTACTACGGCGCGGTCGCTGCTGCCGCCTATTAACAGGGGTTTGCCTTTCAACCGGCTATCCTGCTGGCATTCCACCGACACAAAAAAACAATCCAGATCAAAATGCGCGATAGCACGCTGTTGTAACGTGAGCATATAATTCCTGTTTAACAAAGCGATAGGCGGATGGCAGGCCGGGCGTAAGGTCAGCATAGACAGTGATCAGCAGGGCCTGCCAGCCGTAATCACTTTTGTAGCCGCAAGTTACTAAATTTATTAGTAATGCTAAAATAATTAGTATTTCATGGATCGGATTTTATCCCCATTTTCAATTTTCCTATCTTTGATACAACATATCAGACGGGCAATCTGTAGTATAAGGGAATGGTAATGAGGGAATAAGGCGAAAGTGAATGTTGATCTTTTAAACTATCTTCCCATGAAACAAACCAATGCATTGAAGGAGTTTCTCATCCTGGCCCTGCTACTCTTGCCCATGGCTTATCTGGCCATTATCTGGAACAATCTGCCGGTGGATATTCCAACAAGCTTCGACAGGAGTGGGAATCCGGAAGGGATAAATGGCAGAACAGGTTTTCTGCTGTTGATGATCTTTCAGTTTGTGACCAACGCATTGATCTATGCGCTGTTCCGTTATATTCCCCCGGAAGAAAGCAATAGTCCGGTGGTGTCTACGGTTGAACAGCGGGAATATTACCGGGTACGGTTTGCCATACACATTTATCTGGCGTTGTTCTCCTGTTTGATTATCTTTATGGTGAGTCTGGGTAAACCGTTCGAAATGGCGCGCTGGGCTTTTGTGATGATCGGTGTGTTGGTGATCGGTATCGGGTTGTATCTGCGGAAACTGCAAACAACGCCCAACCATTACATCGGGGTGCGAACGCCCTGGACATTGCAGAGCGGTGAGATATGGACCAAAACGCACCAGATGGCGGCTACTTTATGGATCAGTGCTGGTGTGGTGATGATCATTATCAGTTTTTTCCTGCCGCTGATTACCGGGGTGTTTCTGATTTTTTTCGGGGCTATTGTACTGGCAGCCCTGCCTTATATATACTCCTTCCGGTTGTATAATAAGGACAAAGGATAAGTATTTCGTAGTGGTCAATCAATAAAAAGAAAATGGCGGTCAATTGACCGCCATTTTTCATCAATAAGTTTTGCTTGATATTAGTACCAGGCTGCACCCAGTGCCTGACGGAAAGGCCAGGGAATAAGGGCCAGGATCAGGATAAATGCAATGCTGTAGAATATAAGGGCCAGCTTGTGTTTCTGGGCATCGGAAGTGGCTTTTTTCACTTTGGATTTGCCGATATGAACCAGGGCGATGGCAATTACAGCCATAAGAGTGTGCTCAACAGTAAAAAAGCGCAGCGCAGGATTTTTCATAGCAGCGCCCATGTCTGCCAAACCAGCTTTTGCTTTCTCACTAAATACAAAAAATAACAGCAGTCCTACCAATAGCTGGATATCACAGAAGATCATAAAAAATAATCCTGCTTTATTATCGGCTGCGGTGAACGGCGTTTTGCCGGAAACGCCCTTAAATGCGCGGATAACTGCCCAAAGCCCAGCTAATACGATTGCCCATCTCAGAATGGAGTGTAGATGTACCATAACATGTTGATTTTACCGGGCAAAAATAAGCGAAGCGGCTTGAATATATTTGGGATTTTATAAAATTATTTGCTAATTTTGTTAGCAAGGTACTAAATTATTTAGGTTATGTCCGTAGTATGTCAGAATTTGAAATATCTGCGTAAGCAAAAAGGCTGGACGCAGCAAGAGTTTGCAGACAAACTGGGCATCAAGCGTTCTTTGCTGGGTGCATACGAAGAAGAGCGTGCGGAGCCACGTACGGAGGTGCTGGAACAAGTCAGTGACATGTTCCGGGTTTCCATCGATGACCTGCTCCGGCGTGATCTCGGTTCCCAGAAAGATAATTTCCTGGAGAAGCGCCGCCAGCAGAAACTGGGTAGCGCCCGCCAGGCGATACAGTTTGTACCGGTGAAAGCTGCCGCCGGTTACCTTGCCGGCTACAATGACGATGAATTTATTGAGGAGCTCAATACCTTCACCCTGCCTATGCTGGGTGCCGGAGATTACCGCGCCTTTGAAATTGCCGGTGATTCCATGTTGCCTGTTACCTCCGGTTCCGTTATCGTATGCCATAAGGTAGAAGGCTGGGAAGAAATCAAAAACAATGAAACCTATGTGGTCATTACTTCCCGCGAAGGCATTGTTTTTAAAAGAGTGGTGAAAAACACCCGCTCCAAATCCCGGCTTACACTGGTATCAGACAATCCCCAGTTTGAGCCTTATCCGGTGGAAATGGAGGATGTGCTGGAATTATGGCAGTCTGATGCTGTCATCAGCAAATCCAGCCAGCAAAGCCGTATGAGTGTCAACCACCTGGCTGATATGGTCAGCCACCTGCAGGACCAGGTAAGTCTCCTGAAAAAGAAAATCAAAGATTAACGTCACCGGTAATGGGATTTTTTGATAGAATGCACCGGTGAGCAGTGGAATGGATCAATTCCTTTTCCCCTGCATATCAGTACTATACATCAAAAAATCCCGGAATCGGAAATTGGTTTTTTGTTTTTATAAAATGTTATGTTATCTTTGCGTTCCTAAAAAATAAGAGGCAAAAATTATGTTGATCATTGATTCTAAAGATTGCGAAAACATAGACAAGGCGCTTAAAAAATATAAAAAGAAATTTGAGAAAGCACGCATCTTGCTGCAGCTCAGATCCCGCCAGTCTTTCACTAAACCATCTGTTAAACGCCGTACCCAGGTGTTAAAGGCTGTTTACAAACAACAGCTGGCGAGTGGTAAACTTGAAGCTTAGTCCTTGTCTTTAGCCATCACTGGCTGACAACTCAAAATATTTGATGATTGTAAGGTTATTTGATAACTTTACAATCATCAATCTTTTTGCGTTGAACGAAGTACTATATTCCTTAGCCGAGCGGTTCATCTCCCATATCCAGCTCGAAAAGCGATACTCAGAGCATACTTGCACCGCCTATCGCAACGATCTCCTTCAATTTTTCGATTATACTACGGCTGCCTACGGTAATGTGTCCGTAGGAGATATTACCCACGTAATGGTCCGCAGCTGGCTCGCCAGCCTGATGGAAGATGCCATGACAGCCAAAAGCGTTAACCGGAAAATATCCTCCCTTAAATCCTTTTTCAAATTCTGTATCCGCCAGGAGCTGCTGCAGCAGACCCCGATGACCAAAGTGGTAGCGCCTAAAATCAGCCGCCGCCTGCCAGGATTTATTGATGAAAAAGGGATGAAAGCCCTGGAAGACAACCGCAGCCCGGTATCTGTCACCTCACCCATTATTTTTGCAGACGACTTCGAAGGAGATACCCATCGCCTTATTTTCGAAATATTTTACCAGACCGGTATCCGTTTGTCGGAACTGATCTCTTTACAGGAGTTCAGGGTCGATAAAGGTAACCTGTCCATTAAAGTGATGGGCAAGGGAGGAAAAGAACGGATTATTCCGATCAGCAACCGGTTATATGACCAGATCAGTGAGTATATGGCACAGAAACGCCGGCAACTGGAAGAATTTGAATCTGGTGTACTGTTGGTGCATCCGCATAGCGGGCAGCGGTTATATCCCAAATATGTGTACCTCATGGTACGCAAATACCTGACGGACCACGAAATCACTACGTTCCGGAAGAAAAGTCCGCACCTGCTGCGGCATACTTTCGCCACACATCTGACAAACAACGGGGCCGACCTGAAAGCGGTAAAGGACCTGTTGGGCCACGCCAGTCTTACTTCTACACAGATTTATACACATACAACGATAGAACAGCTGAAGAAGGTTTACCAGCAGGCGCATCCTAAGGCGTAACGCACATTTTTTGCACCTTTAACAAAATATTACGCATCAGAAGATCATTGCATTACAAAAGTGAGTATATTTAATACAGAAGTTCTTTCACAATCAAGAGAATGCCTATGACCATAGTTTACTAACTAGAACCTAGATTGTTAAATATTAAAAAATTAGTGTTATGAACGTTCAAATTCAAACTGTGCATTTTGATGCTGATTCAAAACTGATTGATCACGTGAACAAAAAATTGCAGAAGCTGAGCACCTTTTACGATCGGATCATCAGTGTGGATGTGTTTTTAAAGTTGGATAATTTAGCGCATCAGGTTAAAGATAAAATTGCCGAAATAAGAGTACGAATTCCCCGCCAGGACCTCTTTGTGAAGCATGAGTCCAAATCCTTCGAAGAGTCATTTGACTTAGCTTTTGACTCCTTAGTCAACCAGGTTAAAAAGCAAAAGGAAAAGAAATTTCAATAATTTTTTAAAATAATTTTGGAAATATCAATCTCTTTGCTACCTTTGCCATCCCGATTCAAAAAGAGGGTCGGTAAAAGGTAGCAAAGTTCTTTATGGTAGGGCGTTTTCAGCGAGACAGATAAATTTTTAAATATTTGTAACAAACTGAAAAAAAGATTTTGAGATTTGAAAAAATCAATTAATTTTGCGCTCTCTTTCAATGAGTTACTTTTTTGAAAGCAATGTTTTTTGAAAAGATGCCAGCATAGCTCAGTTGGCCAGAGCTACTGATTTGTAATCAGTGGGTCGGGGGTTCGAATCCCTCTGCTGGCTCCACGATTTTAATCTACATCATCTCCTGATGATCAGATGTCAAAATCAAAAACAATTGGGCAGGTTCCAGAGCGGCCAAATGGGGCGGACTGTAAATCCGCTGTCTTTCGACTTCATAGGTTCGAATCCTATCCTGCCCACAAAACGGCGTGTTCCGCCTTTGCCCTTGCAGAGGCGGAACTTAGTTGTTGAGTGGAAGGTGAGTAGTTCAGAAGTGAAGAGTTTGGTCCTGTGTTACAACAGCCTTTATGTTCTTTTATTTATTTGGGAATACTTTAAACAGTGCAATTACCTGTTGTTTAAAGTGTCCATTATGCGGGAGTAGCTCAGTTGGTAGAGCGACAGCCTTCCAAGCTGTAGGTCGCGGGTTCGAACCTCGTCTCCCGCTCGCATAATATTCATGCAATTTTCAAGCTGTTGTAGCTCAGGGGTAGAGCACTTCCTTGGTAAGGAAGAGGTCGAGAGTTCAATTCTCTTCAACAGCTCTTTGAATTTTAGAAGAGAAGAATCATTGTGGTGAGATCATTTCACAACAAACCAACTCCATAAAATTCGAATTTCGGATTCGAATTTGTAAATTCCGCACTCCGAAATAAAACTTAGCGTTGTAGCTCAATGGTAGAGCAACCCACACCTATTTACGGGAAGGACGTGAGTTCAATTCTCATCAACGGTACAAGTTTGTAAAACCGTTTTTTTAAAACAACTATCAATACAATCTTTACAAACCATCTAAAAAGAAAATACAATGGCAAAAGAAACCTTTAAGCGGGATAAACCCCACGTAAACATTGGTACCATCGGCCACGTGGACCACGGTAAAACTACCTTGACTGCTGCCATTACCACAATTCTGGCGAACAAGGGTCTGGCTGAGAAGAGAGGCTATGATGAGATCGATGCGGCTCCTGAAGAAAAAGAAAGAGGTATCACTATCAATACAGCTCACGTAGAGTATCAGACTGCTAGCCGTCACTATGCTCACGTTGACTGCCCTGGTCACGCTGACTATGTGAAAAACATGATCACCGGTGCCGCTCAGATGGACGGTGCTATCCTGGTGGTTGCCGCTACAGACGGTCCTATGCCACAAACAAGAGAGCACATCCTGCTGGCTCGCCAGGTAGGTGTACCTCGTATTGTTGTTTTCATGAACAAAGTTGACCTGGTTGACGATCCTGAGCTGCTGGAACTGGTTGAGATCGAGATCCGTGACCTGTTAACTTCTAACGGCTTCGACGGTGACAACGTTCCTGTTATTCAGGGTTCTGCTACCGGTGCTCTGGCTGGTGACGCTAAATGGATTGGCGCTATCGACCAACTGATGGAAGCTGTTGATACTTACATTCCGCTGCCTCCTCGTCCGGTTGATCAGGACTTCCTGATGTCCGTTGAAGACGTATTCTCTATCACTGGTCGTGGTACTGTTGCTACCGGTCGTATCGAACGCGGTCGTATTAAAGTGGGTGAGAACGTTGAAATCGTAGGTCTGCAGGAAGAACCACTGAAATCTACTTGCACTGGTGTTGAAATGTTCAAAAAACTGCTCGACGAAGGTGAAGCTGGTGACAACGCTGGTCTGCTGCTGCGCGGTATTGAGAAAACTCAGATCCGTCGTGGTATGGTTATCTGCAAACCAGGTTCTATCACTCCGCACACTGAATTCAAATGCGAAGTTTACGTACTGAGCAAAGAAGAAGGTGGCCGTCACACTCCGTTCTTCAACAAATACCGTCCTCAGTTCTACTTCCGTACAACTGACGTAACTGGTGAAGTTGAACTGCCAGCAGGTGTTGAAATGGTTATGCCTGGTGATAACGTAACTCTGACTGTAAAACTGATCCAACCGATCGCTATGGACAAAGGTCTGAAATTCGCTATCCGCGAAGGTGGTCGTACAGTAGGTGCTGGTCAGGTTACTGAAATCCTGAAATAAGTATCTCACAATACTAAAAGCCATTAGCTTCAGCTATTAAATGTCAGGATTTATTATTATATTTGCTGACTGCTGAGAGCTCAACGCTAATGGCTTTATACACGGGTATGGTGCAACGGTAGCATACGGGTCTCCAAAACCTTTGATCTGGGTTCGAATCCTAGTACCCGTGCCAGGTTAATTAAAAATATATAGATGGTTGAATTGTTATTATTATCAAATAGAACAATTCAACCATTTTTAGGCTTTAATCAATTGACCATAAATCGTTAACTTTACAGAATGAATAAGATCAGAAACTACTTCCGTGAGTCTTATCATGAGTTGGTCTACAAAGTATCCTGGCCTACCTGGCAGGAACTGCAGTCTTCTACCATGATCGTGCTGATAGCGACCCTCTTTGTTACAGCGTTGGTATGGGGGATGGACGCCGCTTCCAATTTTGTGTTAGCACACTATTACGAAATATTCAAAAAATAGGAACATGGATGCAACCAATATTCCTGCTCAGGAAACAAAGTGGTATGTACTCCGCGTTGTTAGTGGCAAGGAAAAAAAAGTGAAGGAATACCTGGATATTGAAGTGCGCAGGTCTGATTGGGGAAATGTGATCACTCAGGTGTTTCTGCCGGTGGAAAAAGTTTACAAGGTGCAGGCTGGTAAAAAGGTGATGCGTGAAAAAAACTTCTACCCCGGTTATGTGATGATTGAAGCCATCGATGGTAAAATGACAGACGAAGTGATCCAGGCCATCCGTAACGTGTCTGGTGTAATCCACTTCCTCGGTAAGGAAAAACCAATTGCACTCCGTAAAGCCGAAGTAAACAAAATGTTAGGTAAAGTGGACGAACTGAGCGATCAGGGACTCACCATGAGCGAACCTTTCATCGTCGGCGAAACCATCAAGATCATCGACGGCCCGTTCAACGATTTCAACGGCGTAATCGAAGAAGTGATCGAAGACAAAAAGAAACTGAAAGTAACTGTGAAAATCTTTGGCCGTGCCACCCCTGTAGAACTCAACTTCATGCAGGTAGAAAAATTAGCATAGTTACCACAGCTATAACTTTATTGAAAAAGCGTTCCGGAATGCCGGAACGCTTTTTTACTTTTATTATTTACCAGTTTATTGATCTGAAAAACGATGAAACGACTGATCAGCACCCTAACCTGTAGCTTATTACTCCTCCAGGCAACCGCCCAGATCCCTGTAAAAAAAACGACCACTACGGCAGCACCCGCCATCACCTTCACGGCTATTCCTGATTCTGCGACGGGTTCCTCCGCATCTATGGCCGCTTATCTGGCTGCCCACAGTGAAAGTAAGCTGGCCGCCCTCCGTTCTCTGTATAGCTGGATGTCTTCCCATATTCAGTACGATATGGTGAACACCTTTAAACCCGACTATTATAAAGATACCACAGACGCCATCAGGAAAACCCTGCAAACCCGTACCGCTGTATGCCAGGGATATTCTGCCCTGTTTATGGATGTATGCCGGAAAGCCGGGATACCTGCCTGGCAGATAAGCGGGTATACACTGACCAACGGAAAGGTAGATAATGCCAGTCACGCCTGGGTGGCTGTGTTGCTGGACAACGAGTGGCAGCTGATAGATCCTACCTGGGGATCGGGTGGGGTGATCAACAATAAATATATAGCTAAAATCAACTGGAAATATTTCCTGGTATCACCGGCTGTATCAATTAAAACACATGTACCCTTTGATCCATTGTATCAGTTCCTGGAACAGCCGTTAAGGCACGATGAGATACGGGACGGAAAATGGGCAGCCGGTGCCGGCAGGCCTCGTTTTGCCTACCGGGATACACTGGCAGCCTTTACCAGTATGTCTTTACAGGACAGGGCAACCAATGCCGTGGCCAGGATAGATCGTTACGGGGTAACCAATCAGATGGTTTCTGCTGAAATGACCTACCTCATCAATGTGATGACGGTAGAAAAGCACAATGCGGAAGTGACCGCCCAGAACGGTGTGATTGACCGGCTCAACGCGTGTAGCAGTCGGTACAACCGGGTAGTCAACAGTTTTAATGACTATGTGGTGTTCCGGAATAATCAGTTTTCCCCTTCAAAGCCTGACAAGGAGATCCGGGAGTGGGTAGACGGCATGATGAGTAAGACTACGGAAATAGAACAGCAGTTACAGGGGCTGACGATTACAGATCCGGGGAATCGTCGTGTGCTGGCGGAGTTAGAAGAGTCGGTGACACAAATGAAGCGGAGGCTGGCGGAAGAGCAGGCTTTTGTGACAAAATATATCAAAACGGGAAAGCTTTTCCGGAAGTCGCTGTTTTATAAATTGGCATTTTAGGTGTAACTTTGCCGCTCCCCGGATAATAAGGATTTTTTTGTGTGAATGCAATAGATTTGTAAAAAAAAGGCGTCTGGTAGCAAAAAGGATGCCCAAATTCAAATACTTTTTGTTGTTTTCGTATTAATAATTACCTTTGCATCCCCTTTAAAAGGTTATTTTGTTCCTTTTAAATTTGGGAGTTCTCTGCTTTGCAGGGGGCGTTTTAACCAAATTAAATCAAATAGTATGGCAAAAGAGATCGCAACGTACGTGAAATTGCAGGTTAAAGGCGGCCAGGCCAATCCTGCACCTCCAATTGGTCCCGCTCTGGGTTCCAAAGGTGTGAACATCATGGAGTTCTGCAAACAGTTCAATGCCCGTACCCAGGACAAAATGGGTAAAGTATTGCCTGTACTGCTGACTGTTTACACTGATAAATCTTTCGACTTTGTAATCAAGACTCCTCCGGCTCCTGTACAGCTGCTGGAAGCTGCTAAAATACAAAGTGGTTCCAAAGAACCTAACCGTAACAAGGTGGGTAAAGTTACCTGGGCTCAGGTAGAAGCAATCGCACAGGATAAAATGCCTGATCTGAACTGCTTCACACTGAACAGTGCTATGAAAATGGTAGCTGGTACTGCTCGTAGCATGGGAATTACTGTAGAAGGTAAAGCACCCTGGGAAAACTAATTGTTCACCTGTTAAGGCAGGAACTTTAAATCATTTTGACAATGGCAACAAAAAAGAGAAAAGTCGCTCAGGCTAAGGTGGATAAAAACAAGGCGTATTCGCTGAAAGAAGCATCCAACCTGGTAAAAGAGATTAACTGTACTAAATTCGACAGTTCTGTCGATTTACATATCCGCTTAGGCGTTGATCCTAAGAAAGCTGACCAGGCTATCCGTGGTTCCGTAACGCTTCCACACGGTACTGGTAAAACAAAGAGAGTTTTAGTGCTTTGCACACCTGACAAAGAAGCTGCCGCTAAAGAAGCTGGTGCTGATTTCGTAGGTCTGGACGAATTTATCCAGAAGATTGAAGCTGGCTGGACTGATGTTGACGTAATCGTTGCAACTCCGGCTGTAATGCCTAAAATCGGTAAACTGGGTAAAATCCTGGGTCCCCGTAACCTGATGCCAAACCCGAAAACCGGTACTGTTACCAACGATGTAGCAGCAGCAGTAAATGACGTGAAAGGTGGTAAAATTACCTTCAAGGTTGATAAAGCTGGTATCATCCACGCTTCTATCGGTCGTGTTTCTTTTGCTTCTGATAAAATTGAGCAGAACTCTATGGAGCTGATCAATGCTATCATCAAGCTGAAACCAGCTACAGCAAAAGGTACTTACCTGAAAGGTCTGTCCATGGCCAGCACAATGAGCCCTGGTATTGCAATCGACACTAAATCTGTTCAAAACTAATTGATCACGAGTGTGTAGTCTTTTTTCCGCAAGGAAATGGCTTGCTACAAACGTAATAATATGAATAAAGATCAAAAAAATGAGGTGATCGAACTGCTGAAAAGTAAGTTCTCTCAATATAGCAACTTCTACATCACTAACACCGAATCATTAACGGTAGCGCAGGTGAATAACCTGAGGAAAGTTTGCTTCGATAAGAATGTGGAAATGAAGGTGGCTAAAAACACCCTGATCCGCAAAGCACTGGAATCACTGGACAACGAAAAATACGCTGGTATCTACGATTCACTGCACGGTGTAACTGCCCTGATGTTCTCTGACAGCCCGAAAGAGCCTGCAGTAATCATCTCCAGCTTCCGTAAAGCTAACAACAAACTGGAAAAACCAGTTCTGAAAGCAGCTTTCGTAGCAGACGAAATCTTCGTTGGCGACAACCAACTGACTGCCCTGACCAACATCAAGACCAAAAACGAACTCATCGGAGAAATCGTTGGTCTGTTGCAATCTCCTGCAAAACGCGTTATCGCTGCTTTGCTGGAAAAAGGCAAGAAAGAAGGCGCCGTGGAAGAAGCTCCCGCTGCAGAATAATCTGGAATTCAGGTATTTGGTCATTTAAATATTTAAATAATCAAATATCAAAATTTCACAATAACAATGGCTTCCAAGTCACAATATATAATTAACATCATTACAAAAAATTACTTAAAAACATTATAAAATGGCAGACGTAAAAGCATTAGCCGAACAATTAGTAGGTTTAACTGTTAAGGAAGTACAAGAACTCGCAGACGTACTGAAAAATGAGTACGGCATCGAACCAGCAGCTGCTGCTGTAGTTGTTGCTGCAGGTGGTGGTGAAGCTGCTGCTGCAGAAGAAAAAACTGCATTCAACGTAGTTCTGAAATCTGCAGGTGCATCTAAACTGAACGTTGTTAAGGTTGTAAAAGACCTGACCGGTCTGGGTCTGAAAGAAGCGAAAGAACTGGTTGACGGCGCTCCTAAATCTGTAAAAGAAGGCGTTAGCAAAGCAGAAGCAGAAGATCTGAAAGCTAAGCTGACTGAAGCAGGTGCTGAAGTTGAAATTCAGTAATTCTTTGCTTAGTATACATCTTTTTCAAGGTCAAAAGTGCTCCTGCACTTTTGGCCTTATTCCCTTTGGGAAAGTGTCTTTTTCAGGAGTCAAAACGGGGAATCACCCAAGGTGACTTTGACCATGTGTAGAAGGCATACTTTATTGAGGATGAATATTGGTAAAGAAATCTTAATTTCCCTAATTCTTACAAGTCATATAACTGCTAACTTCGAATATGTCTCTAAAAAAAGCCCAAACAAGCGAAAGAGTAAATTTTGGAAAGATCAAACAAGTTACTGAGACACCGGATCTGTTGGCTATCCAAATCCAATCTTTCAAGGATTTCTTCCAATTAGAAACCACACCAGACAAACGAAATAACGAAGGCCTTTTTAAAGTATTTAAGGAGAACTTCCCGATTACTGATACCCGCAATATCTTCAATCTGGAGTTCCTTGATTATTTCGTAGACCCTCCGCGCTATACCATTGAGGAGTGTATTGAACGTGGGCTTACCTACTCTGTACCGTTGAAGGCCAAACTGCGCCTCAGCTGTAACGATGAGGAGCATGTGGATTTTCAGACTATTGTGCAGGACGTGTTCTTAGGTAACATTCCCTACATGACCCCAAGAGGTACTTTCGTTATTAATGGTGCTGAGCGCGTAGTTGTATCCCAGCTGCACCGCTCTCCTGGTGTATTCTTTGGTCAATCTGTTCACCCGAACGGAACGAAGATCTACTCTGCAAGGGTGATCCCGTTCAAAGGTGCCTGGATGGAGTTTGCGACAGACATTAACAATGTGATGTACGCTTACATCGACCGTAAGAAGAAGTTCCCTGTTACCACACTGCTGCGTGCTATCGGCTACGAAACCGATAAGGACATCCTGCAGCTGTTTGGTATGGCTGATGAAGTAAAAGCAGACAAGAAAAGTCTTGATAAATATGCCGGCAAAAAGCTGGCTGCCCGTGTTTTAAGAAGCTGGGTGGAAGACTTTGTGGATGAGGATACCGGTGAGGTGGTAAGTATTGAGCGTAATGAAATTATGCTCGAACGTGACAGCATTCTGGACGAAGCAAACATCGAGACCATCGTAGATATGGGCCTGAAGAGCGTTTTCGTACAGAAAGAAGAGGTGAGCGGCGATTTCTCCATCATCTACAACACATTAAATAAGGATACATCCAACTCCGAGCTGGAAGCCGTTCAGCACATCTACCGCCAACTGCGCGGTGCCGATGCGCCGGATGACGAAACAGCAAGGGGTATCATCGATAAATTATTCTTCTCCGACAAACGTTATGATCTCGGAGATGTAGGTCGTTATAAAATCAACCGGAAACTGGGTCTGTCTACTGCACTCGATATGAAAGTGCTGACAAAAGACGATATCATTTCCATCATCAAATACCTGGTACAGCTGACCAACGGTAAAGCAGAGATCGACGATATCGATCACCTGAGCAACCGTCGTGTACGTACTGTGGGTGAGCAGTTATATGCTCAGTTTGGTGTTGGTCTGGCTCGTATGGCCCGTACCATCCGTGAGAGAATGAACGTTCGTGACAACGAGGTATTTACGCCGGTAGATCTGATCAATGCGAGGACCCTGTCTTCTGTGATCAACTCCTTCTTCGGTACTTCTCAGTTGTCTCAGTTCCTCGACCAAACTAACCCGCTGTCTGAAATCACGCACAAACGCCGTATCTCCGCTCTCGGTCCCGGTGGTTTGAGCCGTGAAAGAGCAGGCTTCGAGGTGCGTGACGTTCACTATAGCCACTACGGCCGTCTGTGTACGATCGAAACACCGGAAGGTCCGAACATCGGTCTGATCTCTACCCTCTGCGTACACGCGAAAGTGAACGAAATGGGCTTCATCGAAACTCCTTACCGTAAGGTTAACCAGGGTAAGGTAGATATGCATAGTGTGGAGTTCCTGAGCGCTGAGGAAGAAGATACTGTGAAAATTGCACAGGCAAATGCTCCTTTGGATGACAAAGGAAACTTCATCAACGATAAAGTTAAATCCCGCGAAACCGGCGACTTCCCGATCCTGGACAGACAGGACGTGGAGTTCATGGACGTAGCGCCTAACCAGATCGTAGGTCTGAGTGCTTCCCTGATTCCGTTCCTCGAACATGATGACGCCAACCGTGCGTTGATGGGATCAAACATGCAACGTCAGGCCGTGCCACTGCTGAATCCGGAAGTTCCTATCGTAGGTACCGGTCTGGAAGCAAAGGCAGCACGCGACTCCCGTCTGCAGATCACTTCAGAAGGAAAAGGCGTGATCGAATTCGTGGACGCCAAAGAAATACATGTTCGTTACGAGCGTGACGAGCTGCAGAAACTGGTGAGCTTCGAAGACGACCTGGTAATATACAACCTGACCAAATTCGTGAAAACGAACCAGAGCACCTGTATCAACCTCAGACCTTGCGTTAAGAAAGGTCAGCGTGTGGAAGTAGGTGACTTCCTGACCGAAGGCTATGCTACCCGCGGTGGTGAGCTGGCGCTGGGCCGTAACATGAAAGTGGCCTTCATGCCATGGAAAGGTTACAACTTTGAGGATGCGATCGTAATCTCTGAGCGTGTTGCACGTGAAGACCTCTTTACCTCCATCCACATCGATGAATACGAACTGGAAGTACGTGACACCAAACTGGGTGAGGAAGAACTGACCCCAGATATCCCGAACGTGAGCGAAGAGGCGACCAAAGACCTCGACCAGAACGGTATTATCCGTGTGGGCGCCCACATTAAGGAAGGTGACATCCTGATTGGTAAAATCACTCCGCGTGGTGAGTCTGATCCTTCTCCTGAAGAAAAACTCCTCAGAGCGATCTTCGGTGACAAGGCTTCTGATGCGAAAGATGCTTCCCTGAAAGCACCTCCATCTACAGAAGGTGTGGTGATTGACAAGAAGCTGTTCAGCCGCGCGAAAAAAGATAAAAACTCCAAGACCCGTGAAAAAGCGGCGATTGAGAAACTGGAGAAAATCCACCAGAAAAATACGGAAGACCTGCTGGAAGTGCTGATGAGCAAGTTGCTGGTATTACTGAAAGACAAAACGTCTCAGGGTGTTACCAATACTTACGGTGAAGTGCTGATTTCCAAAGGTTCCAAATTCTCTCAGAAGAATCTGGTGAACGTTGACTTCATGAATGTGAACCCGCTGGGCTGGACTACCGACGAGGTGACCAACGACCAGATCAACACGCTGCTCCACAACTACAACATCAAGTTCAACGAGGAGCTGGGTCGTTACAAACGTGAGAAGTTTAACATCTCTATCGGTGACGAGCTGCCTGCTGGTGTACTGAAACTGGCTAAGGTTTACCTGGCCAGCAAACGTAAGCTGAAAGTGGGTGATAAGATGGCGGGACGTCACGGTAACAAGGGTATCGTAGCCAAGATCGTGCGTGATGAAGACATGCCGTTCCTGGAAGATGGTACACCACTGGATATCGTACTGAACCCGCTGGGTGTACCTTCCCGTATGAACCTTGGACAGATCTATGAGACTGTACTGGGTTGGGCAGGTCTGAAGCTGGGCGTACGTTTCGCTACACCGATCTTCGATGGTGCCACTACAGAAGAAATAGCCGGATATATCAATGAAGCAGGTCTGCCAAGCTTTGGTCACACTTACCTGTATGATGGTGAAACGGGTGACCGCTTCCACCAGAAAGCAACCGTGGGTGTTATCTACATGCTGAAACTGAGCCACATGGTGGATGATAAGATGCACGCCCGTTCTATCGGACCGTACAGCCTTATTACCCAACAGCCTTTGGGTGGTAAAGCACAGTTTGGTGGTCAGCGTTTCGGTGAGATGGAGGTGTGGGCACTGGAAGCATACGGTGCAGCCAATATTCTGCAGGAATTGCTCACTATTAAATCCGATGATATCGTTGGTCGTGCCAAAGCATATGAATCAATTGTGAAGGGTGATAACATTCCGAAAGCGGGTGTTCCTGAGTCCTTCAACGTATTGATCCATGAATTGCGTGGTCTGGGTCTGGATCTGAAATTTGACTAAGAGCTTTTAGCTACCAGCCATTAGCCCCGCGGCTAATGGCTGATAGCTTGGATATTTCGCAGGAATAAAATTTTTGTCGCTGGCTTAACACCAACGGCTAACAGCTAAAAGCTATAAACAGATGGCTATCAAAAAAGAAAATCGTCCTAAATCAAATTTTAACAGCATTACCATCAGTCTGGCTTCTCCGGATGTAATTCTGGAGCGTTCTTACGGTGAAGTGCTGAAACCTGAAACTATCAACTACCGTACTTACAAGCCAGAACGTGATGGTTTGTTCTGCGAAAGAATATTCGGTCCTGTAAAGGATTACGAATGCTATTGCGGAAAATATAAGCGTATTCGTTATAAGGGTATTGTGTGCGACCGTTGTGGTGTTGAAGTAACGGAGAAAAAAGTTCGTCGTGAAAGAATGGGCCACATCCGTCTGGTAGTGCCTGTTGTACATATATGGTATTTCAAATCGCTGCCAAACAAGATTGGTTACCTGCTGGGGATGTCTTCCAAAAAGCTGGAAACCATCATTTACTATGAAAGATACGTAGTAATTCAGCCAGGCGCGAAACAGGAAAAAGGTATGAACTATGGTGACCTGCTCACTGAAGAAGAATACCTGGACATCCTGGATACCCTGCCTAAAGACAATCAGCTGTTGCCGGATGAAGATCCCAACAAGTTCATTGCCAGAATGGGTGCTGAAGCGGTAGAAATGATGCTGGCCCGTATTGAACTGGACAGCCTTTCTTACCAGCTGCGTAACCAGGCTGCTACTGAAACTTCCCAGCAACGTAAAGCGGAAGCGCTGAAACGTCTGAGCGTAGTGGAAGCTTTCCGTGAGGCCAACGGCCGTGTTGAAAACCGTCCTGAATGGATGGTAATGCAATATATTCCTGTAGTACCGCCTGAACTGCGCCCATTGGTGCCGTTGGATGGTGGCCGTTTTGCGTCTTCCGACCTGAACGATCTGTACCGCAGGGTGATCATCCGTAACAATCGTCTGAAACGTTTGATCGAAATTAAAGCACCGGAAGTGATCCTGCGTAACGAAAAACGTATGCTGCAGGAAGCGGTGGACTCTCTGTTCGACAACTCCCGTAAATCCAATGCGGTGAAAGCCGAAGGTGGTCGTGCGCTGAAATCTCTCTCCGATGTACTGAAAGGTAAACAAGGTCGTTTCCGTCAGAACCTCCTCGGTAAACGTGTGGACTACTCCGGTCGTTCTGTTATCGTGGTAGGTCCTGAGCTGAAACTGCATGAATGCGGTCTGCCAAAAGATATGGCGGCAGAGCTGTTCAAACCGTTTATCATCCGTAAACTGATTGAAAGAGGCATCGTTAAAACCGTAAAATCAGCTAAAAAGCTGGTAGACCGGAAAGAAGCGGTGGTTTGGGATATCCTGGAAAACGTACTGAAAGGTCACCCGGTGTTGTTAAACCGTGCTCCGACCCTGCACCGTTTGTCTATCCAGGCTTTCCAGCCTAAACTGGTGGAAGGTAAAGCGATTCAGTTGCACCCGCTCGTGTGTTCTGCGTTCAACGCCGACTTCGATGGTGACCAGATGGCGGTACACGTGCCTTTGAGCAATGCTGCTATTCTGGAAGCCCAACTGCTGATGCTGTCTTCCCACAACATCCTCAACCCGCAGAACGGTACGCCGATCACCCTGCCTTCTCAGGACATGGTACTCGGTCTGTATTATATCACCAAGGGTAAGAAAACCATAGGTGACGTAGTGGTAAGAGGTGAAGGCAAAGCATTCTACTCTGCTGAAGAAGTAATCATTGCGCTGAATGAAGACCGCATCGACCTGCATGCCCACATCCGTGTAAAAACGACTGTGCGTAATGCTAACGGTGAGCTGGAAAGAAAACTGATCGAAACTACTGTAGGCCGCGTACTGTTCAACCAGTTTGTGCCGAAAGAAGCTGGTTATGTAAACGCCCTGCTGACCAAAAAATCACTGCGTGAGATCATCGGTGACATTATCAAATACACAGATATCCCTAAAACAGCGAAATTCCTGGACGACATCAAACAATTAGGTTTCCGCATGGCGTTCCGTGGTGGTCTGTCATTTAACATCAATGACCTGATCATTCCGGAAGTTAAGCAAGACATGATTGATGCTGCTGCCGGTGAAGTTGACGAAGTTTGGGATAACTATAACATGGGTCTGATCACCAACAACGAACGTTACAACCAGATCATTGATATCTGGTCACGTGTGGATACGAAGGTGACAGAAACCCTGATCCGCGAACTGGCGACAGACAAACAGGGCTTCAACTCTGTATACATGATGCTTGACTCCGGTGCGCGTGGTTCCAAACAACAGATCAAACAGCTGGCTGGTATCAGGGGTCTGATGGCTAAGCCACGTAAGAGTGGATCTACCGGTTCCGAGATCATTGAGAACCCGGTATTGTCCAACTTTAAAGATGGTCTGAACGTATTGGAATACTTCATCTCTACCCACGGTGCCCGTAAGGGTCTTGCGGATACGGCGCTGAAAACGGCGGATGCGGGTTACCTGACCCGTCGTCTGGTGGACGTAGCACAGGACGTGGTAATCAACGAAGAAGACTGCGGAACCCTGCGTGGTATCGCTACTGCTGCGTTGAAAGACAACGAGGAAGTAATCGAAACTCTGTACGACCGTATTCTGGGACGTACTTCCCTGCACGACGTGTTTGATCCTCATACCGAGGAACTGGTGGTGGCTGCCGGTGAACAAATCACAGAAGACATCGCTCATAAAATTGAAGACAGCGCCATAGAAACTGTAGAAATCCGCTCCGTACTGACTTGCGAAAGCCGTCGTGGTGTGTGCGTGAAATGCTACGGTAAAAACCTGGCCACTGGTTATACAGCACAGCGTGGTGATGCAGTAGGTATCATCGCTGCCCAGTCTATCGGTGAGCCTGGTACACAGTTGACACTGCGTACCTTCCACGTGGGTGGTGTGGCTGGTTCCACTTCCGTAGAATCCGGCCTGCAAGCTAAATTCGAAGGTACTATCCAGTTCGATGGCTTACGTACTACCACTTACGAAAACAACGAAGGTGAGAAAGTACAGGTGGTTATCGGCCGTACCGGTGAGCTGCGTATCATGGACGTGAAAAACGATCGTCTGCTGGTAACAAACAACATTCCGTACGGTTCCACCCTGCTGGTGAAAGACGGACAGAGAGTGAGCAAAGGCGACCAGATTTGTACCTGGGATCCATTCAACGCCGTTATCGTGTCTGAAATTCCTGGTAACATCCGTTTCGACAGTATCATTGAAGGTATCACCTTCCGTGAAGAAGCGGACGAACAAACCGGTCACCGCGAGAAAGTGGTTATCGAAACCAAAGACAAAAACAAGATCCCGTCTATCTATGTAGATGGTAATAAAGAGGTGAAATCCTACAACTTACCAGTAGGTTCCCACATCGTTATCTCCGAAGGAGACCACGTAAGGGCCGGCCAGGTAATTGTAAAAATCCCACGCGTTATCGGTAAACTGCGAGACATCACCGGTGGTCTGCCTCGTGTAACTGAGCTGTTTGAAGCACGTAACCCAAGCAACCCTGCCATCGTTTCTGAAATTGATGGTGTGGTAGCCTTCGGTAATATCAAACGTGGTAACCGTGAGATCATCATCGAAAGCCGTGAAAGTCAGATCAAGAAATACCTGGTGCCGTTGACCCGTCACATCCTGGTACAGGACGGTGACTTCGTGAAGGCCGGTACTTCCCTCTCCGACGGTTCTACTACTCCTGCAGACATCCTGGCTATTAAAGGTCCGTTTGCCGTACAGGAATACCTGGTAAATGAAATCCAGGAAGTATACCGCTTACAGGGTGTGAAGATCAATGACAAACACATCGAGGTGATCGTTCGTCAGATGATGCGTAAAGTAAACATTGAAGATCCTGGAGATACCCGCTTCCTCGAAGGAGATACCGAAGATAAATTCGACTTCTTTGAAGAAAATGATATGATCTTTGATAAGAAGGTTGTAACTGAAGCTGGTGAATCTACTACGCTGAGAGCTGGTCAGATCGTAACCTTACGTCAGGTACGTGAAGAGAACTCCCTGTTACGTCGTGCAGATAAGAAACTGGTTGAATTCCGTGATGCAAATCCGGCTACTTCCAGCCCGCTGCTGCAAGGTATTACCAAAGCGTCTCTGGGTACCCGCAGCTGGATGTCTGCCGCATCGTTCCAGGAAACTACGAAAGTACTTTCTCAGGCTGCGATCAACGGTAAGATCGATGAAATGCTGGGTCTGAAAGAAAACCTGCTCACAGGTCATCTGATCCCTGCAGGTACAGGTTTGCGCGAATTCGAGAACATGATCGTAGGCTCCAAAGAAGAATACGATATCCTGGCATCTTCCAAAGAAGTGTTCCAGTTCGACGAAGAAGAGTAACTGTGATTTTTTTGATGTAAACTGATTCGCCTGATAGGCGAAAATATAAGCGAAGACCTCATTGATGTAACGTCAATGAGGTCTTTTGCTTTTATGATCTATGATCGAAGATCTTATTGATTATTATTACATTGATGAGGTTTTTGCTTTTATGCCTCTTCTTATCAGGAGAATCGTAATAGATGAAAAAAAATGTGGTCATCATCAGCGGTTTTACTACTTTACATCCGGTTTAAAAATGATCCGGATTTCATGAAAAAACTGCTTATTGTAGCATTGATATTGCTGATGGCGGCAGCAGCGTGTAAAAAGAATAGTGATACAGCTATTCCTGTTACCCAGTCCAGTTTTATGTTTTTTAACGGGGTGCCTGAGGCGGTATACGATATCCGGCTGGACTCCTTCTCCATGGCAACTGGTGTGGCCTTTGGAAAGAACACACCTTACCAAACATTCAGAGCCCAGTTGTACACTATTTACCTGATAGATCAGCGTTTCCCGAATGATACCATAAGAGTGGGGCAGATCAATCTGCGTAACAAGCGGTCTTTTTCTTCCTATATTGGATTTGACTCGGCCAACAAGGTACGAGTGTTCAGGACGATAGAAGATGATCTGACACCACCACCGCCGCTGAACATGAAGTTCCGGGTAGTGGACTTCAGTGAAGCCTATCGTTTCAACGGAACCAGTGTAGGCATAGACGTATTTTCCCAGAATGATCGTATTTTCAGGGGGATAGGATTTACCCAGTTTACACCGTTCGTTAACTTGCCTGGAGATAGCACCTATCAGCTTAACTTCCCGCGTACGGATTCTAACTCTATTATCCCGAACCGGCTGCCATTCCCCGTACAAACGGGCAAAATCTATACACTGGTGACGGTAGGAAATGCAATGAGTTCGGAGACCTTCAAGACATTTACCATCACCAACAATTAGGAACAACGAGGGTAAAATCAAGCTTCAGCGCGGGAAGCAAGTGTATTGCCATAATAAAAAAGCTTCGTTAAAAATGGCAATACGGATTTGAAAATCCGCTAAAAGCCTTATTTTAGCCCTTCTATTTTCAAAAAACCTATTAAAGGAGTAAATCTACCTATCAACATGCGCATTCGTAAACAATTCGTGACAAAAGGATTATTAGCGGCATTAGCAGCCGGTTTATTCATGGCCTGCAATGGCAACAAGTCTGGCAACAACGCGCCCGCTACTCCAGCCGCTGGTACCAACGCTCCGGCAGCGGCAAGTTTCAAAATTGCTTACGTAGACCTGGACTCCCTGGAAGCGCATTTTGAATATTTTAAAGAGAAAAAATCCCAGCTGGAACAGAAGCAACAAGGTATGGACAACCAGCTGAAAGCCAAAGCCAGAGCTTTACAGAGCGAATACCAGGACCTGCAGCGCAAAGCGTCTACTCTTACCCAGGAACAAGGCGAAGCAGCACAACGCTCACTGATGGCTAAACAACAACAACTGGAGCAGGAAGCACAGAACATGCGTGCAGAATATGCTCAGAGCGAAACCAAGTTTAACGAAGAACTGCAGAAAAAACTGGATGATTTCCTGAAATCCTTTAATGCAGACAAACGTTTTGCTTACATCTTCTCTTACCGTACTGGTCAGAGCAACATCCTGTATGTTGATTCTTCCTACGATGTGACTGCCGAAGTGATCAAAGGCATGAACGCCAAAGCATCAGAAGCTCCTGCCAAATAAGAAGCTTTCCAGACAAGTAAAATAACAAGGCAAACAATTAAAAATTTGTCTACCTTATAGTCCCGGTTTTTCAACGAACCGGGACTTTTTAATTCTACCTTATGGACATCAACCAAAGTAAATCTTTCAAGCCTACACTGGGCTTACTGGACTCCACCATGATCGTGGCCGGCTCTATGATAGGCTCCGGTATTTTTATTGTAACTGCAGAAATAGCCCGCAGCGTGGGCGGCGCCGGCTGGATTACCGCTATGTGGGTACTGGCCGGAGTGGTAACGTTGATTGCCGCACTCAGCTATGGTGAACTATCAGGCATGTATCCTAAAGCAGGCGGACAATATGTTTACCTGCGGGAGGCGTATAATCCTTTTATTGCCTTTTTATTTGGCTGGACACAGTTCGGTGTTATTCAGACCGGTACCATCGCCGCTGTGGCTGTGGCTTTCGCTAAGTTTACCGCTTATCTGGTGCCTGCCTTCAGTGAAAAAAACATACTCTTTTCAACCGGCGGATTTCAGATTACAGCAGCACAGATCGTGGCTATAATCTCCATTATCCTGCTCACCTTTATCAACACCCGCGGTGTAAAGCATGGGAAATTTATACAGACCGTGTTTACTCTGGCCAAACTGTTATCCCTGTTTGGTTTGATCATTTTTGGTTTTATGCTGGGGGCTAAAGCTGAGATCTGGCATGCTAACTGGCAGGACCCCTGGAACCATTTTTCACTGCAGATGGTGAATGGAGATACAGTGGTGAAATCGCTGACAGGGCTGGCATTCTTTGGTGCTATCGCTGTATCGATGAAAGGGTCGTTGTTTTCGAGTGATGCCTGGAATAACGTCACCTTTATTGCTGCAGAGATAAAGAATCCGGCCAGAAACATTGGCCGCTCGCTGTTTCTGGGCACTTTCATTGTAACCATCATTTATGTGAGCTGTAACCTGATGTACCTGGCTGTATTGCCACTGCACGATATCGCTTTTGCTGCGAATGACCGTGTGGGTGTGGCTGCTGCAGAGAAAATATTCGGCGGTATCGGGTCCGGCATTATTGCAGTGATGATCATGATTTCCACTTTTGGCTGCAACAACGGGTTGATCCTGTCCGGTGCACGTATTTATTATACGATGGCGGAAGACGGGCTGTTTTTCCGCAAAGCGGCCGAACTGAATAAAAACAGTGTGCCTGCACATGGTTTGTGGATTCAGTGCGCCTGGGCTTCCATGCTGTGTCTTACCGGCCGCTACAATGACCTGCTGGCGCTGGTGATATTTGGCGTACTGATTTTTTATGTGCTGACGATCCTGGGCATATTTATACTGAGAAAGAAGCGCCCGGATATAGAAAGGCCCTATAAAGCACTGGGATATCCTTTGCTGCCGATGATATATGTGGTAGTGGCTTTATCGCTCGCAGCGTTATTGCTGGTATTCGAATCCAACTACACTTTACCGGGACTTGGGATCATTTTATTGGGTATTCCTTTGTATTTCCTGGCCATGCGGAACAAGGGAAAAGCCGCTGTGTAGCTAAAAAGGACAAAGAAAAACGAAATTTAACACAAACGTTGTATGAAATTCCGGGGTCACTGCAGTTATAATAGCAGTGACCCCATTTAATTTGCATCAAGAGACGGACAGAACAGGTGCTGATGAACCCTACTGATAAAGCAGAAAACCCTATAGTAAAAACAAAAAACCGGTATAACCACATCACAACGGAGTAAACGCTGCATGCAGCATTGATTAGATATAACTTTGAAATGTATGCCGTGGAGTATTTGTTAGGTTAGTTGTTGTATGTAAGAAATTTTATGGACCCTCAAAAAGTAAAGCCATCAGAGTTAAATATATTTCTACATCTAAAGAAATTACCAAAAAATATTTATTGCCAACTTGTGATGTTTAACGACATCATACAATTAGAGTATAAAAATATCAGGCGATAGAAAGGTATCTCAACCCCAGGATAACCATTAAAAGCCTACACGATTTGCATTCTCGAACATTCACATGACAATCTTTTACAACAAGCGTATGGTTTCTACCGTGCGCTTCTTTATTTTTGCTATATGTTTACATCAACCTCCAACAGTATATTTGATCAGAGCATACTGGATTATCATCAGAATAATGATGTGCATCAGGCCATCAGCAATCCCTATGAAAAAAGCAGCATTGAGCATCTGCTGTATCTGAAAAACTGGATTGATACGGTGCAGTGGCACCTGGAAGATATTATCCGCGATCCGAAGATAGACCCGCTAGAAGCGCTGCACATCAAACGTTGGATCGACCGTTCCAACCAGGAGCGGACCGATGTAGTGGAATATATCGACAGTTATTTCCTGGATAAATACAAACATGTTGCGCCGGTAGCGGATGCTGTGATCAACACAGAGAGCCCTGCCTGGGCGATAGATCGGTTGTCTATCCTGGCGCTTAAGATATACCATATGCAGGAAGAAGCTACCCGTGCCGATGCTACTGCAGCACACCGGGAAGCCTGCCAGCGTAAACTGGATATTCTGCTGGAACAACGTACCGATCTGAGCACCGCTATTGAAAGGCTGCTGACCGACATCGAAGCTGGTAAGAAATACATGAAAGTGTACAAGCAGATGAAGATGTATAATGATCCTTCACTGAACCCTGTATTATACAAGGGAGAAAAATAAATCCAGTCTTTGACTATTACTAGAACTATACTGGTGACGCGTCTTTCCGCCCTGGGAGATGTGGCGATGACCGTGCCGGTGATGAAGCAGGTACTGGAAGAAAATCCGGAAGTACAGATCGTTTTTGTAACTAACAAAAATTGGGGTGCCTTATGCGCCGGTATTCCCCGGCTGATATTTTTCCCGGCAGACGTAAAGGGCGAGCATAAAGGAATACCGGGACTTTACCGGTTGTTCCGCAGTGTCAGCAGGCAGTATAAGATTACGGCTATTGCGGATCTGCATAATGTGTTGCGTTCGAAGATTATCCGTACCTTTTTTCGTTTCAGTGGTAAGCCGGTGGCTGCCATTGATAAGGGGCGTGCGGCTAAAAAAGCGCTCACCAGCAAGGAAAATAAGGTATTACAGCCGGTGATCAGCACTATTGAGCGTTATGCACTGGTTTTCAGGCAATTGGGACTGAAGTGCACGATGGGACATCAGCCGGTTTTTGCACCGCAGGCCCTGCCGGAGCGGGTTTTAGCCGTTACTGGTGCAAAAGGAACACAGCAATGGATAGGACTGGCCCCCTTTGCTACCTACCGTGAGAAGATGTATCCGTTGGAGAAAATGGAAATTGTGCTGGCCGAGCTACTGAAAACAGGAAACCAGCGTGTATTGCTCTTTGGCGGAGGGAAAAAGGAAGTGGAGCTGCTGAATGCCATGGCTGAGCGTTATCCGCGGGCACAGGTAGTGGCAGGCCGGTTCTCCCTGCAGGAGGAAATGGCGCTGATCAGCCAGTTGAACGTGATGATTAGTATGGATTCTGCCAATATGCACCTGGCTTCGCTATACGGGGTGCCGGTTATTTCGGTATGGGGCGCCACTCATCCGTTTGCCGGATTTATGGGATATGGTCAGTCTGATGCCAATGCAGTGCAGATCACTGATCTGAGCTGCCGGCCCTGTTCCGTATTTGGTAATAAACCTTGTTTCAGAGGGGATCATGCCTGCATGGAATGGATAAAACCAGCACAGATAGTAGAAAAAGTAATAAGTGCCGTAGGTTGAAAGTGCCTGTGGATAAGTGATTCAAAGGATATTTGAAAAAAGTTGCAAGTTTTTTTTGCAGAAATAAAAAAAGTTATACTTTTGCCATCCCAAACAACAAGGGAATTGCCCAATAGTATAATGGTAGTACGACAGATTTTGGTTCTGTTTGTCTAGGTTCGAATCCTGGTTGGGCAACGAAAAGAAAAGGCCGGAAAAATTTTCCGGCCTTTTCTTTTTTAAAAAATCCTCTTTCATTTCCCGCCTGTTGCTAAAATTTTACGATCACCCTGTCGTAAGAAATTTACCTAGCTTTACACTTTCTAAAAACGAGCACGCATGAATTTTTACACACGTAAATGGGTGAAACCGGAAGATCTGAATGCACATGGTACTTTGTTCGGGGGCAGTTTGTTACGATGGATTGATGAAGAAGCAGCGATTTATTCCATTATTCAGCTGGGTACTAATCGCTGTGTGACGAAATACATGTCTGAGATCAATTTTATTAATTCTGCCCGTCAGGGAGATATTGTGGAGTTGGGGATTAAAGCGGTGCATTTTGGCAGAACGTCACTGACGCTTACCTGTGAGGTGAGAAACAAGATCACCCAGAAAAGTATTCTGACTATCGATAAGATCGTTTTTGTGAGTGTGGATGAAAAAGGAGTGCCGGCACCGCATGGTAAGACAAAAATAACGTACACGGATGAACGTCTAAGAGAGGAATAATATCCGGGAAAAGGAACAAAATTAAAATGCAGCAGTGGCGAACAACTGCTGCATTATCTTTTTATAGCGTTTTGCCGAAAGTGGGAGAACTACAACGGATCAGGCCGGTAAGTTACGCTTGTGGAGTCCAGGCAGGATGGTTTTTCAATGTTCCCAGGACTGAAGTCCTGGGCTATGACTGAAGTCCTGGGCTAAGATTGAAGTCCTGGGAACATTGTAAATTCCTTGGATGAACTCTGTGATACAAAAGTACTTACCTGTTGCGGATCTCCGGCATTTGTAGCATCTACACGTTTACTACACGGCTGTTTTTTTGATATCTACAAAACATCTACAAGTTGTATTTTTGGCGCATGAACCATATCCTAAAAATGAGGGTGGTAATGATGTTTGTCACCCTGTATATGCTGACGGCGGGTAATATTTTTGCGCAGACTGTGCAGGATTCGCTGAAGCAAGTATTGAAACAACCAGGCTTAACACCGGAAGAGCAGGTGATGACCCGTATCAGGATGGGGAGGGCGTTGGTGGACGGCAGCCGCAAAGATGCGATTGCCGCTACAGAGACAGCCCTGGCGATGAGCCGCTCTTTAAAAGACAGTAAATATCAGGCACTGGCACATTCCGCGCTGGTGTCCCTGGAGTATACGGCGGAAGACACAACACTGGCGACCCATCATCTGGACAGTGCTTTCCTTTTTGCCAAACAATCAGGCGACCCGCTTACACTGGCGAGTGTATGGTATCGCAAGGGATGGCTGGAAAGCCGTATAGGCAAGCCTCACGAGGCAGTGAAGAGTTTTCAGGAATCGCTGAAGCTGGGAAAAGGGCTACCTGGTAATATCTACGAAACCAGCGTTTATTACAATCTCGCCGCCATTTATTCTGACTGGAAAGATACGGATAACCAGTACCGTTATGCCCTTGCCAGTCTGGTATCGGCCCGGTTAAGATCTGATCCTGACGATATGTGCAATGCCTATCAGGCTATGGCCACCAGTTTTGAGTACCAGTTTGACGGAGATAGCAGCAAACGCGTATTTCTGGATTCGGCGTTATACTACAACCGTAAAGCTATTGCTACTTACGAGGCGAATGCAAGCCGTATCAGTTTTCGCAGTACCATTGCTCTGCTGGCGCTCAATACCGCCAATCTGTATGATCAGTATTTTCCGCGCCCTTACCGCGATAGCGCGCAACGTTATCTGGATATAGCGCTGAGGATTGGCAAGGAGACTAACCAGCAGGAGGTAGTGGCGAGTTGTTATGGGATGATGAGCAGTTTTGCCCTGAATGATGGCAACTATAACCGGGCTTCGGAACTGCTGCTGGCCGGACTGATGGCACTGAAAACCTATCCTACGCCAGACAACCGGCTGATGGCTCATCTGATGGAAGCCCTTTCAGATGTGGCGGAGAGAAAAGGAGATCTGCCTACTGCCTTACAATACGCCCGTGAATACAGCCGCTACTATGCCAAAGCTTTTGATGCCGACCGTATGGCCATTGCCAAACGGCTGGAAGCTCAGTACCAGGCCCGTCAGCGGGAGCAGGAGCTGGTGTCGCTGCAGGAGAAGGCAGCTTTCAACCGTAAACTGAATGTAGTATATATAGGGCTGATTGTAGCCTGCCTGGTGGCACTGCTTTATCTGTTCCGTTCTTATCATTTCCGGCTGCAGTCCACCATTCAGCAGCAAAAGCTGCTGGAGAAGGAAAAGCAGGACGGAGAGCTGTTGATACGCCTGAAAGAACAAGAATCCATACGTCTGCAGCTGGAGAAGCAGGAGGCAGAATTGCAGGTACGCCTGCAGGCGGAAGAAGCAGCCCGGTTACAGGCAGAACAACAACTTATACAAACGCAGAAGGAACAACTGCAGAAAGACCTGCTGGCTGGTACTTTACAGGTAGAGCAGAAAAATGAACTGCTGCAATCCCTGCAGGAAAAATTACAGGATAAATCTGTACAGCCTGATCTTGCCAAACAGATTACCCGTATGATCGAGATGCATAAACGGATGGACAAAACCTTTGAGACCACCCGTTCGGAATTTGAAAATATCCATCCTGAATTTTTCCGGAAGTTGCAGGAGAAAGCCAATAATACGCTTACCAAACTGGACCTGAAACATTGTTCCTATATTTCAATCGGGTTGTCTACCAAAGAAATAGCGTCCCATCTGGGCGTGGCTCCCAAAAGTATCCTGATGTCGAGATACCGTATTAAACAGAAACTGGGGCTGGGCAAAGATGAAGGACTGGATACCTATCTGATGGCCTGGAGAGAAAATAACCCGCTGGGCGGAGCCACAGCGGGTGAAGTAAGTGGGGCAGGATGAAATGAGGGGTAATGGATGAGATGGGGTTTGGATGAATGGGGACGGACGAAACCGGGGTAATGGATAAAGATGGGGTTTGGATGAAAGGGGTTTGGATGAAACCAGGGTAATGAATGAAAAAGGGCAATGGATGAAATGGGGAATGGATGAAATGTAGCTGGCAATCTATTGTTGCAGGAAAACAAATTTGTTTTCGAAGAACTTTCCGATTACTGGTATGGGTTTTTGCACACCGCTATTGGCATTGATGATCCCGAATATCATAAATATCAGGGGGAGGATACTTAGTATAGACAGTGGCGTATATAGTGCCGGTATGATGCTCAGCATTACCCCAACGACCACAGACCATAGCAGGCTTGTTATTGCTAGGCCCAGTGCCTGTTCGAGATGATACGTTACCAATGTGTCTTTGTTTTCCTTGCTCTTAACAAATGCGATAATCCAACCGATAATCGTGATGTAAGCGATGATTGCCCATTGTTTTGTTTTCATAGTTGCGCTGACGGTTTAAAAATGATAAAAGGATAAAATAGAAATCAGGGCAAAGGTAGGCTGTGGGGCAAACGATCCTGTTTTTGTAGATACTACAGTGGGTCTACAGGGGTGCAAAAGGTATATCTACAAAAGATATACATCTCTCATAAAGAATTAATAATCAATAAATTGTGTTGGTCGTTGTTCGGTGTTCGGCACCCCATCCGGACAGTTGGCGGCAGATAGGTACCAGTGATTTTCCGAGTTGGGTGAGTTGGTAATCGACACAAGGTGGCACACTTGCATATACATTTCTGATGATTAACCCGTTCTTTTCCAGGGCCCGCAATTCCAATGCGAGCATTCTTTCTGTGATTTTAGGTACCAGTTTTTTTAATTCACTGTAACGAACAGGTTCATCGCCGAGGTTGGTGAGGATCAGTAGTTTCCATCGTCCACCGATGAGATCCAGTGCATAAGCAAGATCGCAGGTGTTATTCAATATTTCTCTATTCAGATTGTTGGTAGAGGTTTCCTTTCTTCTGGTCATGGCTTACAATTTTGTTAGTACCATACAAGCGGCTGTAGCCGCGGTACGAAGATACTTACTCTCTAATTTCGTGGCAACATTAATAGAAGAACCATGAAAAAGCTGGCATATATCGGTTGTTTGGGGATGATCGGCATTATTACCACAGAGTTTGGGGTCATTGGTATATTACCACAGGTAGCGGCCCACTATCATATTACGATTGACCAGGCGGGCATATTACTCAGTGCTTTTGCGTTGGTGATAGCATTTACGGGGCCTTTTATGACATTGCTGGCATCTGGTTTTGACCGGAAGAAGGTGATGTTGCTAGCGATGGGCCTGTTTGTATTGTCTGCAGCCGGATCTGCATTAGCACCGCCTTTCTGGCTGTTGCTGGTACTACGGATGTTACCGGCTTTTCTGCAGCCGGTGTATATCTCTACAGCGATTGCGGCAGCGGTAGGTTCGGTTGATAAAAAAGATGCTCACCGGATGATGTCTGTTGTAATGGGAGGTATCAGTATTGCTACTGTGACAACGGTTCCGTTGTCTACCTGGCTGGCAGGACGGTTTAACTGGGAGAGTGCTTTTATCATGCAGGCTGGTGTGAGTATGCTGGCCATTGTGGGGATATGGTTACTACTGCCGCCGATGCCGGCAGGGGAGAAGAAGTCGTATGGTGCACAACTGAAGATATTGGGCAGAAGTGATTTTCTGCTGACCTCCTGTATCAACTTTGTGATGATTGCGGCCTGGTTTAGCAGTTACAGCTATTTCGCGGATTACCTCAGCAAGGAGAAACATATGAATGAAGAGATGATCAGTAGTATGATGTTGCTGTTTGGCATTACCGGGGTAGTGGGTAACTGGCTGGCGGGCAGGGTAATCGGAAAGAATATGGTGCTGGTGACGCTGGTGTTGCTGGGAGGAACGATTGTTATTCCGATAGCCTTATCCTTTTGTGGATATGAAGGCTGGCCGGTGGCTGGTGTTATTGCCTTGTGGGGGCTGTGGTATGCACCTTGTTTTCTCGCCGGTGGGGCAAATATGATTTCGGCAGCACCGGATGCGTTGGAATTCGCTAACAGTCTGGCTGTTTCGTTTGGTAACCTGGGTGTATCAGTGGGTACCGCTGTGAGTGGCATGGTGATCGCGACACATAGTGTGGCTTATGCGCCCTGGGTAGGGATGGTATTTGGGCTGGTGGCGATAGGGCTGGTACTGTGGCGGGGCGTGTTGCGCAGCAGGAGTAGTAATATGGTGTGCGTGGCACAATGATTGTGCCGCGACCAGTATGAGCAAATCGATCTTTCCTACTATGATGCGTGCGGTTGGACTGGGCGTAGTGTCCGGCATGCGTAGTGTGATGGGGCCGGCTTTTGCCAGCCAATACGCCAATCGTTATCCTTCCCGGCAGCTAAACGGTAGTCCGTTGGGGTTTATGCAAAAGGAAAATGTGATGCGAGGGCTGCAGACCATAACCGCCGGAGAGCTGGTAGCAGACAAGGTACCAGGTGTACTGGACCGTATTTCACCGGGTGGACTGGTGGGGAGAGCTGCTGCCGGTGGACTGGCCGGAGCTACCGTATATCAGTCTGGTGGTGATAAAGCCTGGCGCGGTGCATTGATTGGTGCTGTGGCGGCAATAGCTGCTTCTTACGCCTTTTTTTACCTGCGGAAATACGCCGGAAAAAAGTATAATTTAAAAGATGCTTTTGCCGGCGGGGTAGAAGATGTACTGGCTGTAGGTCTTGGTGTTGGTGCTACTGCCCGGAAATAAATTGTCCGCAAATGAACGAAGGGTGCACTGAAAACGGACAAAAATATTTTCTTACTGATTTGATTATCAGCCATTTATTTCAATGGCATTTTATTGGTGCCCCGGATGTATCTTTCAAAAAACATCCGGAATGCTTCGTAATTATCTGAAAACCACTTGGCGTAATCTTGTTAACAATAAAGTATACAGTGCGCTTAACATCCTGGGACTTGGTACCGGCATGGCAGTGGCCTTGCTGATCACCTTGTGGGTAGTGAATGAATATTCCTATGACCGGTTTTTACCGGGGCATGAACAGCTGTACCAGGTTATGAAAAACAACCCCGATAACAACGGGGGACTCAGAACAGTGGGAACTGTATCTATGCCACTGGCAGAAGCGTTACGGAAAGATATTCCCGGTATCCGGTATGTGTCTGTCACAGACTGGCCTTACAATCATGGTCTGATTGCCGGCGATAAAAAACTATATCTTCAGGGTAGCGGAGTGAGTGAAGATTATCTGCGTATGTTCCGCTTTACCATGCTGGAAGGTGATCCCAATACTGCTTTACAGGAGCCCTATTCAATAGTGTTATGTGCATCCACGGCCCAGACATTGTTTGGAACTGCTGATGCCATGAATAAAACTGTCCGCATCGATAATCAGCATGATCTGAAAGTAACCGGTATCATTCAGGACGTACCAGCCAACTCTACTCTACAGTTTAAATATCTGATACCTTATAATTATCTGATACAAACACAGCCCTGGATGCAAGCTGCGCGTAATGATTGGGGTGATAACGGTTCCCAGGCCTTTGTAGCTCTGGAGCCGGGAGTATCCTTTGCAGCGGTGTCGGCACAGATAAAAAATATTATCCATCGTTATAATGCACAGAGGAGTGAAGAGATTTTTCTGCATCCGATGGACAGATGGCGCTTGTACAGCAATTTCGAGAACGGGAAGGAGAGTGGCGGTTTTATCACTTATGTCCGGATGTTTACGCTGATTGGGGTATTGGTATTATTGATTGCCTGTATCAATTTCATCAACCTGTCTACTGCCCGTTCTGAGCGGCGGGCCAGGGAAGTGGGGGTACGCAAGGCTATTGGTTCTGGGCGGCGTGACCTGATAATACAGTTTTTGCTGGAGTCGTTGATGATCACTTGTCTGGCGGCGGTATTGAGCGTTGGAATAGTGCAGCTGGTGCTGCCGGCGTTTAACCAGGTGGTGGCCAGTGAGCTGCATATACCTTATGATCAGCCGTTGGCATGGGGCGTGTTGTCCTTGTTTATTCTGGTTACCGCAGGACTGGCGGGAAGCAGGCCGGCTTTTTATCTTTCTTCCTTTGAGCCGGTGAAAGTGCTGAAGGGTGGCCATCAGGCTGGCAAGGCGGCGGTGCTTCCCCGCAAAGTACTGGTGGTAGCACAGTTTGCAGCATCTGTGGCGCTGATCATCAGCACTATTATTATCTATCAGCAGATTCAATATGCCAAAAAAAGGCCGGTGGGTTATAGCACTTCCAGGTTGTTATACACCTTTATGAGTGAAGATATGAAGCGTAGCTACGATGCGCTACGTCAGGAATTGTTGCAGAGTGGTATGGTGGAAAGTGTAGTGAAAGCTTCCAATCCGATAACATCCATCTGGTCGCGTACAGTACTGGAGCAGTGGAAAGGCCGTCAGGGAGATCAGCCACTGGTTGTTTCACAAATTGATGTATCATCAGGCTATTTCAACGCGATGGGCATGCAGGTGAAGGAAGGGCGCGACTTTCATGAGTTGCGGGCGGCAGACTCAGGTTATGTGATTGTTAATGAAGCAGCCGTAAAACGTATGGGACTTACCGCTCCGGTAGCCGGACAGCAGATCAGCTGGAGAGGCGGGGATCGTGTAGTCATTGCCGGGGTAGTAAAGGACGCCGTGATGGAATCACCTTTCAAACCAGTAGAACCAGCGGTGTTCACCCATGATGACCAGGATGCTACCACTTTGTTATTCCGTTTGTCTGATAAGGTAGATATGCATACCGCCCTTAAGAAGATCACTCCTATCTTCAATAAACATAATCCAGGTTATGCCTTTGACTATGTTTTCGCAGCCGATAGTTATGATAAAAAGTTTAATCTGGAGACGCTGGCGGGCAAGCTGGCCGCTGTTTTTGCCGTGTTGGCTGTTTTTATCTCCTGTCTGGGACTCTTTGGTCTGGCTGCCTATATGGCTGCACAACGAACCCGGGAGATCGCTATCCGCAAAGTGATGGGGGCATCCGTAGCGCAATTGTGGTTGTTGTTATCAAAAGATTTTATGGCACTGGTATTTATTGGTTGCTGTATTGCCGTGCCAGTGGCCTTTTACAGTCTGCAGCACTGGCTGGATAAATACGCCTACCATGTCAGTATTGGTCCGGGCGTATTTATAGTAGCGGCAGCCGGTGCGTTGCTGATCACCATCTGTACTATCAGCTACCAGGCTATCAGGGCGGCACTGGTGAATCCGATGCGTAGTCTGAAAGCAGAATAAGTAAATTTGTTTTTATTAAAAAAAGGGCTACATTTGCGTCCCGTAAAAACGGTGCCTAATAGTATAATGGTAGTACGACAGATTTTGGTTCTGTTTGTCTAGGTTCGAATCCTGGTTGGGCAACATAAAAGGAAAAGCGCTGCAGTATTATACTGCGGCGTTTTTTGTTATTACCCATATCTTCTTTAAAAAAATCAATCCAAGGGTTCAGCATT
Source organism: Chitinophaga flava (assembly GCF_003308995.1). Lineage (NCBI taxonomy): Bacteria > Pseudomonadati > Bacteroidota > Chitinophagia > Chitinophagales > Chitinophagaceae > Chitinophaga > Chitinophaga flava. Next base: position 415,969 of record NZ_QFFJ01000002.1, read on the forward strand.
AAAAGAATTGTTGGTTATTTTTATTCCCTATCGATATCAATCCCCTTAATATTCCCGTTATGAAAATCAGTAACTCCAGTAACTTGAAGTCCCTTCATCGCTGTGATTTTATCAAACAGACAGCTTTATTTACCTCTTCGGCATTTTTATCATAACCATGATTATGAATTTACAGATCAGCAGGGTCAGATAGGGTATGATATTATTATGAAGGAGACAGATCCTGCATTAGTCAAGTTACAGATAGATCTTTTCTGGGTGGCACATTCATCGAAACGTAGTCCACATGAGTTATTCCAGTTACAGCCCGGTCGTTTTGTGATGTGGCATATAAAAGATATGGACCGCGATAAAAAATATACTGAACTGGGGCATGGAACAATAGATTACACGAAGATTATGCCCGATATGTCGCTGGGAGGAATGCAATACTATTTTGTGGAACAGGGAGATTATTTTAAAACGAGCCCTTTTCAAAGTATTACAGACAGCGCTGCTTATGTGAAGAAGAAACTAAATAAATGGGTTTAATCTAGTTTACCACCGCAACCTGCGGTGGTATTTTTTTATAGGTTGATTTATGGCTTCTAATCAAGGATGTTTTTTGAAAATCGTTAGGACCTATTAGGCTTTTTATTGAGATTTTATATCTAGTTTACTGCCCCGATTACCAGGAGCTGTCAGAAGGGGGATTATTCCCCTATTTTTCCGCGGGAACCAGCCTACATTTGATTATCCATGATTGTTATCTGCGCATCTTGCCATCTGCCTAATTCTTACTTCCGAGCTTACTTCCGGTGAAATCCCCTGATGGCAGCCACGATATTGGGGGAATACGTATTTATATCAAGAGTTTGTCCAAAATAGCTATTTTCTGCAAAAATATAACTGGAGATCCGGAATGCCTGGCCACAGATTGTATTTGAATGTTATGCCACTTACCAGCAATGCAATTATTTAATCATTAAACACTTACCCAAATGGAACAAACATTTGATGTTACTGCTTTGCAGTACCCCTTTCCCTGTGCAACCAATCCCCATGCAGCAGAAGTAGAAAGTAAAATAGGAGGATGGATAAAAGCTCACTATGATTTTCTTCCGGAAAAAGTAAAGAAGAAATACATGCATACCGGCGTAGGTCTGGCGGCCGGGTGTATGTTTCCGAGAGCAGATATTCACCAATTGACCGCTATTTGTCGGTTTTATCTATGGGCCTTTATTGTTGATGACAGCTTTGAGTATGCCTCTGTAGAGGAGATTCACCGTATTCAGGATAAATCGATGCCCGTATTGAAAGGGCATGATGTGCTTCCTGATTCGGCCTTGAATCATCAGTTGCTGATATTAAGAAGAGAACTCATGATGTTTGCATCAGAATCCTGGATGAACAGATTTTGCAGAAACCTGGAGTTTTATTTTGAAGGAGTAGTTATGGAGATACCTTACCGTAAAGATTTATGTTTCCCTTCTTTTGAAACTTTTTATGATATCCGGGAGCGCTCTGTGAATGTACATCCACTGGTAAATCTAGCAGAAGCTATTACCGGGATTTCACTACCGGATAATATTGCCTATCATCCGGTAATGCAGGAGATTGCTCAGTTGACTTGTCGTATTCTTGCGTGTTGTAATGACTTGCTGAGTGCTTTCCTGGAAAAGGGGCATGACGTTTTGAATCTGGTGTTAATGCTGGAACATAATAAAAAATGTAGCCTGAAGGAAGCATACCATGAAGCATTACAGATCCATGATAAAGATGTAACGCGGATGTGGGAGCTCAAGAATAATCTCCCTGATTTTGGTATTTATACAGAAACTGTAAATGCCTATATCGAGAATCTGGAGTTGATGATACGTGGGCACCTATATTGGACGCAGCTTTATACAGAACGCTACAAATCCAATAACGGACATCCTTCCGGAGAACTCAAGGCTGATCAGCTTAAAGTAGATCAACTTAAAATTACTGTATAACACGACTGAGGGTTTGGTGCAGTACCTGGAACTCGATTGGTTTGGCGACAAATTCGGTTGCACCCGCATTCATCATTTCATGTCGTGATTCAGCAAAGCTGTCTGCGGTAGTGATAATAACCGGAATATGCCTCAGGTTTATATCCTGACGGATATTTTTGAGTGTTTCCCGACCATCCATAACAGGCATCTGGGTATCCAGCACAATAAAGTCCGGCCTTTCACTCCTGGCCTTTGTTAACCCTTCTTTACCGTTAACGGCTTCAACCAGCTGACACCCTGCAGCTTTAAAATAACGGTACAGTATCATCCGCGACATAGTATCATCATCAATGAGCAATACCTTTTTATTAATTAAGTTACATAGTTCGTTTTCTGGTTGGGGGGTGTGCTCTAATGAAATATTTTCCAGCATTTCAATGAAACGGATAGTAAAAGTAGTCCCTTCTCCTTCCTTACTTTCCAGCTCAAGTGTTCCGTTCAGTAATAATACCATCTGACGTGCGATATACAAGCCAAGCCCTGTACCTTCTATAAATCCATTGCCATTGGTCACAAAGGGATCAAAAATAATCTCTTGTTGTGATTTGCTGATGCCAATACCCTGATCTTTAATTTTGATAAAGAAATCATTTATCTGCCTGTATACAGATATTTTTACTTCTCCATTTTTAGGTGAGAATTTAATTGCATTGGATAAAATATTGGTAACAATCTGAGTCAATTTTATCTTGTCAGTATTTACTTTCCCAGATAAGCAATCATCTTCCACCTGTAGTATCAGATCTACTTTCTGAGATTGGGCCAGATACCGATGCATCTGGACAAGCTCACTAATCCAGGTGTTCACGGGAAAAATGACTTTATGCACATTTTCTTTGATGCCGGATTCAATTCTACTAAGCTCCAGTACATTATTAACAATATTTTTTGCAAAAATGCTGGATGAGTTCAGATGGGTAACAAGCTCCATGATTTCACCCAATTCCTGGTTGGTTGCTGCCTGCGAGGCTACTTTGGTTTCCAGTAACTGGCCAATTCCCAGAATGGCATTTAGAGGAGTCCTGATTTCATGATTTGTTTCCCGTAGATAAATCCTTTTTGATTGATTGGCTTGTTTTAGCTGCAGAACTGTATCTTCCAGTGATTGTGAGTAGTTTTTTAATTTATTGTACCATGCTCTTCTGTCTCTAACATAAAAAACAATAATGATAGCAATAAAAGAAAGGAAACATGCCAATGCAACCCACCTGAAAATAAACTGGTTTCGCATAGATAACTCATAGGGAGGAAAAACCTGGAAGTAAAAATTTAATTCCATCGCTATGATTGTTAATACAGTTGCCGTAAATCCTACTATCTGAAGCAATTTGCTGGAGTATAAGAAAAGTGTCAGGCAGAAAAGAAAAACACAAATTAACGTTAGGTTGATGACCTGTCCCAGAATTATATCGAAGTATAAAGTAGTGAGGCAATAAAGTACAAGCATACTAATACTGGCCGCTTTATACCGGCGTTTGCTGTTGAAATAAATAATACTCAAAAAGCAGATTCCTTCAAGGTTAGCTGGAATCAAAATCCCTAGAAGATCGGTAAAGAGGTAAAATATAGTTCCTATGCTTATAGCAAGTGAACCGGTCAGAAGACTAAGTGTATTGATAATGCGCACTTTTTTGTGTTCTTCTTCTGACAAACCTGCCGTACCCGCCTGGGTGAGCGATTTAATACTTTTCAGTAACGCCTGGAACATAATTGTAGGTTTTCTCGAAAATCAATATACAGTTGTAGCCTTATTTTGAGGTTGAGGTGTGTTTCCACATGCTAATTTATTCATAAAATAGGAGAGTTGGCAATTAATTGTAATTTAGTTGCTTATAGTTAACTAGTGATGCCATGTCCGACGTGATTACGTACCGTTACCCAGTCCCTTCTGTACTCCATACCGGCGCTGCCCCCGGACTTTTCCTGGCAGGATATAGTGAAATTGAAAAAACGACTGCGCCTTCGTTTTTCCAGGGAACCCTTGAACAGCCTTATATTACAGCGTGTTGCCTGATAACGTTGGCCAATGTGGTACGATCCGGTTTTACGCTGACACCTGCGCAGGCGGCCTTCACCAAAGATCCGATTGTGACAGCGGGAGCCAGCAAACTACGGTTTGAAGGTTTCTCCCAGTGTGCGGGCGTATATGGTCGGGTGGATGTGCTGCCGGGTGGCCATAATGGCTCCTTTCCGGCCAACGGTACTGTGAATGTGGATTTTAACCAGCCGATGATCAACGCACTGGGAGCTATTGGTCGTAATGATACTATGCAGCTCACAGTAGGTGCCCGGGAAATCAGCCTGCAGGACCAGGAAGGAGGGATGGTCACCGAAAAGAAAGTACCCCTGCCTATAAAATGGATCAAAGGACTGACTACTGTGCAACTCTTCCTGGCAGCATCCGACCTGCGATATACCTTCAATAAAGTACAGCTGCGGCAGCTGTTTCAGGGACTGCCCAACGGCACTGTGAAAGCGGATTATTACCTGATGGTACGTAATAATAAACCTGTGCTCTCTCCTGTAAAAAATGCGCAGGCCATCTGTATCGGAGGTGTACACCGGCTTCGGTTACTGGAGCCATTGTTGCCGCTGGCAGATGAGTTGCAGGTATTTGCTCATCCTGATATGCAAAGTACCACCTGGCAGCTTGTTTTCGGAAATGTCCGGTTTAGTCTGAGCCTGTCGCGCGAAGCCTGGCGTGGTTTTTCAGGTGAAGGTGCCGCATTGGACGCTTTGATTGCGGATGTGCCGGACCACCTGATTGCCGCACTGGATAAATATGGTTATGCTAATCAGGAGTTTAATGCTACGCTACTGGCGATAAAGGAACAGGTCAGCTTTGAGCAGATAGACCAGCTGACGGCCCGATTGGCCGCTATGGGCCTGTTGGGATATGATCCCGACAACAACCTTTATTTCTATCGCCGGCTGCCATTTAAACTCAACAGGATACTCAGTCTCAATCCCCGCATGAAAGAGGCTGAGCAGTTGCTGGCAGAAGATAAAGTAGCGATCATCTCTCAACAGCATGATAAAGTGGAAGCACGGGTTGCCGGCTCCGGTGTCACACATACGGTAACAGTGGATGGAGACAACGCCCGCTGCACCTGTACCTGGTTTGCCCGCCACCAGGGAGAACGTGGCCCCTGTAAACATATTCTCGCTGTACGTAAAAAAGCCAATTGATCATTAACCCAAATAAGTATTGTCATGACACACCAGGAAGAACTGGAGCAGCTTTTGATCATGGAAAGGGAACAGGATATAGTACCTTTTCTGCAGAAATTATCACAGGAAGAAAGGACGAAGTTAAAACCTGCCTTATCCAAACTAGTGACCTTTTACACAGAAATAGTTCCAATAGCCAACAATAGCTGGCATACCAGAATAACCTCACGTCAGTCTGCCATGCTAACTATCGCGACTTTCGTTTGTTATGATAAAAAAGCTTTCCAGGCAACTTCTTTTCACTTTACACTTTTCCGGGAAAACCTGCTGGAAAAAATAGTTTCCTGGTATGTGCCCGACTGGTTCAATGAATGGATGCAGGAAATGGCTGAAAAAGAAATACTGCCGGGAAATGTAAAATATACCGCACTGATGGAACTGCATGCTGGCGGGTTTCTGACGCTGACGGCCCCGCTGATCACCAGCAGACTGCCTGCAGCCATCTTTGTGAATGAAGGTAAAGGAACACATTACAGCCCCGACGTATTGTTACAATATCCGGAAACGATGTCCGAACATTTCTGGTATCTCTTTGAATACCCATCCAATATACATTTCAGCGATCGGTGGCAAAATGTTGCCAATAAAAAGAGTATAACAGAAGAGCCTAACTGGAAAGGTCTTATCCTACGGTATACCAGTGATGGAACAATCAACCGAATGCGTGTGCTGGCGGAATGCCTGAACACCGCCAACAGAGGCTTCAATAAGTTGCTGACAGGATGGTTTCTGGATCTGTTGATATCCCTGAAACCCACGCAGGAAGAACTACTACAGTTACAGCCGCAGTTACTCCTGGCCCTGGACTCGCCTCAAAGCAAGGCGGTGACCACAGCCCTGAGCTATCTCAAAATATTATCTGCTGAAAAAAAATTCGATCATCAGTCCTTCTTTGATCATCTTCCGCAAGTGATTGCTATGGATAAAAAATCCATGCTTGTTACCACTATCCAGATATTGGAAAAAGCCGGTAAACAACATCCGGAGATAAAGCAGCGGGCCTGTATAGAGCTTTGCCAGGCTTTTCTTTCCAAAGAAGAAGATACGCAGGCCAAAGCCGCCAAACTGATATTGCAATGGGGTGATAAAACATCTGCCGTTTTAAAAGAGCAGCTGGGCCAATACAGCAGCAGTATGCTGACAAGCACCCGCAACTCCCTGCAGGACTTTATGGACAGTGATATGCAGATAGATACCATTGCCGCAGAAGTGATAACGGAACAATTACCACTTATAGGAGAACATAACCGCATCGGAACAGAAGACCTGGTATTCTTTGCCAGTCAGGCTTTTGAGAATAATGCCCCTCATCATATCGATCTGTTGCCGGCCATGTTGTTGTCTGCACAGGGAACGATCACCACAGACCTGTTGCTGCAGCTGGAACCGGCTTTTCAACGGGCTGCGGTTGTTTTTAAACGTCCGCCGGGTACTGCCGGTCTGCTGGACGTAACCATGTCGCTCTTTTTCCTTAACTACGGCAAATGCATGGCCGATACTAACGCAGACTATACCGCACGGCTAAACGAAGTTAAACAATCACAGCACTGGTGGCGTATGCGTCATGAACTGCCTGAGCTGGCAGACTGGAAAACTTCCCGTACAGAGAACGGCATTTATATACCCCACCGGAAATTGCTGGTGCTGGCACTGGACAAAATAAAGCGGGGAGATACTTTGCCTTTGTTGTCTACCCCTACGCATCAACCGGCATGGATAGATCCGGTAATACTGGTGCAGCGGCTGCAGCAATACCAGCAGCAACAGGCAGCGCCTGATATACTGGACCTGCAGGTAGCTATTTCCCGTTGTGCTTTACAGGATACCAGCGAAGCGCTAACCCTTGTAAAACAGCTGCCGGAAGATGAATATAAACGGCTGCTGCTGTTTTTACTGGATGCGGAAGCTTTGCCTCAAGGGCCGTTTACCCTGGAAGCGGCATGGATGCAGGTCGGTCTTGTGAAAGCGCCGGAAACCATTTATGATGCCTTTGCCGGTTTTTCGTATAACCGCTTGCCGAGAGAGATACTGACAGGCTGCTTTAAATGGGAGACGGCGAAAAAGCCTTACAAGGCGTACGGAAGATATAACCCCGAAACCCGCGATTATGACCGCTATTGGGCAGAAGAAACCGTGATGGAAATTACTTTTCCTGAAGCTGAAATACTGAATGGGCCCTCGCCACTGTTGCAGGAATATCTGAACGGTGTAGGTAAATATATGTCTGTTTCCATTACTGATGTGGCCCGTATTTTACTCCTGGTACCGCATCATCCGGATGTATTCCTTGCCCGTATTATGGCATCCTGTCAACGTTCTTCCGGTTACTATGAGGTACAGGAAACCGGTATGGTGATGCAGGGCATTCAGATGTTGCATGAACTGGATATTCCTGTGTCTGATATGATGTATCTGTTTGTTGCCCTTAGTATACTGCATGGTGACAAGACGGTACGTAACTACTCCGCCGAATACTGGAACAGCCGTATCTCCGGCCGGATCAGCAGTCAGCGCCTGGGACAGACAATAGGCTTGCAGCAACGGGTGGCGTGGGCGCCAATGAAGCGGTTGACTGACCTGCTCAGTGCTAATATGCAGATCAGCCGGCAGCATAACGAAGCAATGGAAGTACTGCTGACAGCCTGTCTGGAGTGTTTTGAAGAAACGCCGGTAAAAGACCTGAAGAAACTGCTGGAAGTGTATAACGAAGTGCTGGCTTTGAACGGCAGTAATATCAGTAGCCCGGTGATTGCTCAGCTGCTGGCCACATGGCAGGGCAACGCCACGCTGAAGAAGACTGCCAAACAACTGCAGCAGCTGGTTACAAAGGAATAGACCATTTTTTCTGTGTAATTTTAGAGAAGAAATACCAGACCTGATCTCATGTCTCATGCCAAGAAGCTGATAGTAATTATACCGATGGAGGGTACCTCCCTGCTGGATGTTGCGGGGCCCTGTGATGTGTTTTCACAGGCCAGCAAGATACTTCAGTCTGATCCCCTGCACGAAGATGAAGGGTATGAAATACTGTTGGCCTCGGCGGCAGATAGCGGTCATCTGAAAACAGGGAGTGGTGTGGAGCTGGTATGTCCGGTAGCAGCCACCGATCTGGACCGTCCGATTGATACTTTGCTGATTGCCGGCCTTGGGAAGGAATTCCTGGAGAACAGTCATCACGATTTTTACAAATGGTTACATAAGATATATCCCGGCCTGCGTCGTATAGGCTCTGTATGCATCGGAGCCTATGCGCTGGCAAGGGCAGGGATTCTGGACGGCCGGCGTGCCACCACCCACTGGCAGTACAGCCAGGATTTCCAGGAACAACACCCTGCTGTAAAGGTAGATACCAACCCTTTTTATACCTGTGACGGGAACGTATATACGTCGGGCGGACTTGCCTCTGGTATAGATCTGGCACTGGCACTGCTGGAAGAAGATTATGGCCGGGAAATGGCTGCGCTGGTAGCAAAAAAAATGGTCATCTACCTGAAAAGACCCGGCTACCAGTCACAATTTGGTGAGCTGCTGGACAATCATCAGCTGGCTCATACCATGGCCGGCAGGCTGCGTCCCTGGATGCTGCAGGAGCTGAACCAAGACCTGAGCGTGGAACGCCTGGCCGAACATATGAATATGAGTCCCCGCAATTTTGCCCGCGTTTTCCTGCGGGAAAGCGGTCTTACCCCCGCCAAATATGTGGAAAAACTGCGGGTGGAAACAGCCCGTAAATTCCTTGAAGAAAGCGACTTCAGTATGGAACAGATCGCAGAAAAATGTGGCCTCGGCGGCATGGTGTCCATGCGACGGGTATTTCTCAGACATCTCTCCGTTTCCCCCAGCGATTATCGCCGCACTTTCCGTACTGCCCTGCATACTTAATGCTTGGCAGAAATTGTATATTTTTCGTCATTTGAGACAAGAAGTTGCCAGGGTACTTTTGTAGTGTAACCAAAATTGTTCAAAACGATGAAAATAGCTATCAACGGATTTGGCCGTATCGGAAGGATGACGTTACGGGCATTGCAACATAAAAACGCAGAAGTAGTGGCCATCAATGACCTCATGTCTGCTGATATCCTGGCCCACCTTTTCAAATATGATACAGCACATGGTAAATACCCCGGTACCGTTACACATACAAACACCCACCTGATCGTTGACGGAAAAGAGATCCTGCTTACCAATGAAAAAGATCCTGCCAACCTGCCCTGGAAACAGCTGGATGTAGACATAGTTATTGAATCTACCGGCAGGTTCACCCATCGTGACCAGGCCCAGGCCCATATCCGTGCCGGTGCCCGTAAAGTGCTGATCACCGCACCCGCTTCCGGAGGCGTAAAAACTATTGTACAGGGCGTAAATGATAATATCATCACCGCGGAAGATGAAATATTATCTACTGCTTCCTGTACTACCAACTGCATTGCTGTGCCATTATTTCTGCTCGATAAAGAACTGGGTATTGAATCCGGTTTCATGAGCACTGTACATGCTTTCACGATGGACCAAATGCTGCAGGACGGACCACATAAAGATTTCAGAAGGGCAAGAGCGGCCACCCAGTCTATCATCCCTACCACCACCGGCGCAGCCAAAGCCATCGGGGATGTGTTACCTGATCTCAAAGGAAAGCTGGACGGCGTTTCCTACCGTGTACCTGTGATAGATGCCTCTATTGCAGAGCTTACCCTCACCGTGAAAAAAACTACTACAGCAGCAGCTGTCAATGAATTGCTGAAACAGGCCGCAGCCAACGATCTGAAAGGCATACTGGAATATACCGAAGAACCTTTTGTTTCAGCAGATTTATTAGGCAATACACATTCCTCCATCATAGATGGTACATTGACCAGAGTAATTGGTAACCTTGTGAAAGTGGTAGCCTGGTATGATAATGAAGTGGGTATATCTAATAGAATAGCAACTATGATGGCTATGATGAAAACTGATGCTCCTGATTTAGGTAGATAAGAGCGGATTGATAATATTTTTGATAAAATAAAAACACCCATTGATTTTGATATCAATGGGTGTTTTATTTGTTGCATTATTCTTTTATTCAATCTTCCAACATCAGGAGCATCAGAAAAATCAGATGCATCACAGTTGTTATTGATAATTATAGTTATCCCAGTAAGGCAATACCCCTCTTTTATCCGCTGGTACCCAGAAGATAGGTGAGGTGGTATTGTTCTCTCCGGCTACTTTGGAGAAGTTGTCCGGATTGTTGGTGAGTTCTATAGTAGGGTAGTGTACTCTTTCCGGCATGGGTTTCCATACGGAGCTATGCCAGGTGAATGGCTCGAGTTTGGGGTGACGGGTTCTTCTCAGTTCGGCCCACAGTTCGTATGGTTGCAACAGATTGAGGTGGATGTATTTCTGCTGCATGAGTATTTCCATTTTATCATCCAGTGTGGCCGCAGCTGTGAACTGTGCTTTGATCTTTTCTCCCCATGCGTCGATAACAGCGCCTGTTGGCCTGTTGGGATACAGGAGAGAATCGATAGTACCTCTTTCGTAGGTGCTGAGCTGGTTGATAGTATACCAGAAATTGATGGAGTGCACAACTTCATCTTTGATATGTTCTTCCGCAACTTTGCCGGTATTTCCCAGATTTTTTAATGCGATCTCAGCGAGCAGGAGGTCTACTTCACCCTGTGAAACCATGTACACCGGCATGTTTTCATTGCGGTGGAAAGTAGCATGGTTGTAAGTGGATTTAGTATTCCGTTCAAGGCTGAGTTTAATATTATCTGCATACGCATAATACTTCTGGCCGCTGTTGTAAAGTGCGGTCTGTTCTTCTATATTGGCAGAAACACCGCGATAGTCTTTGAATTTGGTAGGCATGGCCAGTACGGGCAGGCGTGGATCATCGATGCCTGGCTGATAGGTGGAGTCACCGTAGTTCAGCCGCTTCATGATGATGTTGGGGATGAAGGAGGCATAAGTGTTTTCATAAAGTCCACGCTGCCAGGTGCCACCACCCAATACATCTATCTTGTACCACATTGCCCAGTTCAGATCTGCGGCAGGCAAGGGTTTGCCCAGTGCTTCCTGGATCAGTGGTTTAGCAAAAGTTTCGTCTACACCAGCCATGCGCACCAGCAGTTTCAGGCGGGTGAAGTTGATAAAGGCGATCCATTTGTTGATATCACCTTTAAATGCATAGTCCTGCTGACGGAAAATAGTTTTTGCCGGGTCAGACATCTGGTTGAATGCATTAGGCAGATCATTTACCAGTGTTCCCAGGTCTTTGATGATAGATACGTATACCTGTTTCGCATCATCATATTTTGGGAAGAGGTGCTGTGTGCCGCCTTTTACACCCTGGAAGGCATCAAAGTAGGGAATGGAATTAAAGAAGTCCACCAGTTTGCCGCACTGATACAGCTTTACAAAAGTGGCCAGTTTAAGGTATACATCTCCATCTGCTTTCATTTGTCCGGATCTCAGTTCTACAGAGTCTTTGATCACTTCGTAGTTTTTCAGTTTGGTATAACTGTTTTCGAAGAAAGACTGTTGGGAGATCGGCGTATCATCAAAGCCGTTGCCGCTTACCAGATCGTTGTAGCTGCCAAACCAGTCGTACCGGTAAGAAATATAACGCTGAGCTACCTGTTCGTAGCCGGTGATACCGGTACCGGGGTTCATCAGGTAATACCATTCTCCGTAATCCTGTACAAAAATTTTATTGTTGGTGATCAGTTGTGTGAACAGGCCTGGGATGACATCGGTAACGTTGGCATTGAGCTTGTCCGGATCATAAAATCTGCTCTCCACATCTTTTTTGCAGGCGGTGAGACCAGTGAAGGCCATCAGTGCTATATATAAGTATGATTTTTTCATGTTTGTCCATTTAATCGTTAGAAAGCTACATTCAGCCCTAAGGAGTAGGTCCGTTGTGTGGGGTAGATGGTATTTTCCACGTAGGTATCGGCACCCAGTGCACCTTCCGGATCTATGTTAGGAATGGATTTGTAGAGGTAAAACAGGTTACGGGCAGCTGCGGTCAGAGTAAGACGTTGCAGCTTCATACGTTTTACCAGGTTGCGTGGTACTTCGTATGACAATGCTACTTCTCTCACTTTTACGTAGTTGTTTTTATACAAACGGTCTGGCGGGAAAGAGGTAGCCAGGTCGTTGGCATAGCTCATGTAGTAGGAGGAAGCATTGGTCATCTGGGTGTTGGGTACAGATTTGCCACTGGCATCCTGCATTACGCCAGGGAGAATGATACCGTCGTGATATACTTTACCGTCGCGGGAGGCAGCAGGAGCGGGATTGTTATGCTGCCAGGCTACCTGATTGCCGGAGGCATCGAGGTAATAGGCGAGGCCGCCATGCGCTTCGTCTCTGTATTGCAGGGTACTTTCCAGCTGGCCTACACCGGTAAGGCGGTTGTTGGTATAGGAGAAGATAGTACCGCCAGATTTATAGTCGAGACCTATGCGGAGGTTGAAGTTTTTGTAATTAAAATCGGAGATGATACCACCATAAAATTTAGGCATGATGTTACCAGCAGCGATTGTTTTCTGGTTGTTGAGTGAATACATACCGTTGGAGCCGACAATCTTGTTACCGGCATCGTCGCGGAGGTAGTCGTACATCATAATATCACCGTAGGGGCGTCCTTCATCTGCGTGGATAGATGCAGCGGAGCCGTTGATCAGGTTGGAGATGGGGTTGTTGACAACGCCGGGATAGAGTTTTACGACTTTAGAACCCTGGCTGGCGGCGTTGAGGGTGATATCCCATCTGTAGTTTTTACCCATGAGTGGTGTACCGGTAAGACCCAGTTCGAGGCCCCATGCCTTCACGTCGCCTACGTTTATTTTCAGCCCTGTGGAGCTGGAAGCAGGAGAGATCGGGAGGTTAAAGATCTGGTTATAACGGTGATTGCTATACGCAGAGAAGTCGATGGTCAGGCGGTTATTCCTGAAGAAGGAGTTGTTGATACCGATTTCGAATTCTCTTTTGCGCTCGGGTTTGAGGGCACCGGGAAGGATGGCTTCGGGCGGTGTGATAGAGAGCGCAGTAGTGCCGGACAGACGGGTGAAGCTGTAGAGGTTGTTGGCGAAGTAACGGTTGGTACCATTACCTACATCGGCCCATGACAGGCGCAGTGTACCGCTGTTCATGCCAGGTACGGTGAAACGTTCGGTATAGTTCCAGTTGAGGGCTACACCCGGGTAGAAATATCTGTTATTTGCCGGAGGCAGGGTAGAGTTCCAGTCCATGCGGCCCTGCATTTCCAGGGTCAGTTCACTTTTCCAGGAGATAGAGGCAGAAGCTAACCAGCTATAGAGTACGTCGTTACCTCTTCTGAAGTTTCTGATCTTATCCAGATTGGCGGCAGAAGCTGTACCGGCTTCATTGTTGAAGGAGTAGAGGTCTGCGAAGTTGAGGCCACCAACGACGTTGCTACCGATATAATCAGAGGAACGTAAGCGGTAGGCGCCACCGGTATAGGCAAAAAGGTGCAGTTGGTCTGACATGAAGGAGCGGTTGTAGTTCAACAGCGCCTGATAGGTTTGTACCGTAGCATTTTCCTTGGCTACACCAAAACCGCCACCAGCAACGCTGGGTAATACTCTGGTCACACTTTTTTCGGTGGTATAGGTGGTATTATCATAGTCCAGACCTGCCTGACCTACGAGGAAGAGGTGTTTGGTAAAGTTGAGGGTAGCTTTGACAGAGGTGATCATATGTACCTTGTCATCTTTCAGGGAGTTCTGGGAACGGTCCCAGAGGAAGCCGCCGAGGTTGGAGAAAGCGGTAGGAACGCCTGCATTGGAAAGATCGCGTTTATAACCGGTTTCGTCGGTATAGAACGGGTAGATACGGTTATAGTCGTAATCCAGCGGCAGACCCCATGCGACGGAACCATCGTTTGAACCGCGGCGGTTCATGCTGGTAATGTTGTAGATGTTGGATATAACTTCGAAGCTGGCGAGGTTGGAGGCTTTGATATTACCATTGAAGCTGAAGGTATTTCTTTTCTGCCAGGAGTTATCACCGCTGATATCCTTATAGTAGTAGTTGGTATAGGAAGCGCGGACACTGCCTTTATCGTTGCTGCCGGCGATGGCCACGTTGCCGGTGGTAGAGTGTCCGGTCTTGAAGAGAGACAGGAAGTTGTTGTTGTGCGGTGAGTTTTTAACCATCGCACTGTCATAGAACATTACATCAGCGCCGTCGAATTTAGGACCGAAGCTGAAACGTTTGTTGGGGATAGTACGGACTTGTTTACCGTTGATAGTAGCGTAGGTGGTATCATAAATATTATCACCGAGGCCATATTGGTTTTGCAGTTTCAGGTAAGATACCGGTTGTTCTGCTGTGTATTGGATAGAACCTGTCATACCCATGCCGGTGGTATTACGGCCGCTTTTGGTGGTGATGAGTACCACGCCGTTGGCAGCATCACTGCCATACAGTACGGTTGCTTTCGCGCCTTTGAGGATGACCATTGATTCGATATCGGCCGGGTTGATATCGTTGATACCGGCGCCATAGTCGAAGCCCTGGCCTGTAGTACCGCCAATGGATGTTTTACGGTCGCTGAGGATAACACCGTCTACTACGAACATCGGACGGATGTTCTGATCGGGGTTCATACTGGCGGCGCCGCGGATATTAATTTTGATACCTCCCTGCGGACCGGCGGCGCCCATGTTCACACCTACGCCGGCAGCTTTACCGTAGAGGGCGAGGAATGGGTTCATGGTAGCACCGGCTTTAGTGAGTTCTTCTCCTTTGATGGTGCTGATAGCATAGCCCAGTGTGCCTTTGGGGCGTTTGATACCGAGGGCTGTCACCACCATTTCATTGAGGCCGTTGGAAGCAGCCTGCATAATCACGGAGACAGTGTTGGAGCTACCTACAGTAACGCTGGTGGGCTGGAAGCCGATAGAGGAAAACACCAGTACCACGTTGCCTTGCGGCGCTTCGATACTGAAGCGGCCGGAGGCATCGGTAGCGCCACCGATTTTGGTGCCTTTTACCAGATAGGTAGCACCTGGCACAGGGGCGCCGGTGCTGTCTTTTACAGTACCGGTGATTTTTCGTTTATCCTGCTCCGTTATAGCGGGCAGTGAGCTGAGTTTTTCAGCTTTGTTTTCTTTTTCTTTCAATGCGATCACTTTACCGATGATCTCATAGCTGAAAGGTTGTTCTTTGAACAATACAGACAGTGCTTGTTCGAGTGAAGCATTTTCGATGTGTATATCCACCGGTCTGCTTTTTTTCAGCAACATGTCTTCATACCAGAAGTTGTACCCTGACTGTTTTCTGATGTCTTCGAAGACGCTCAGCAGCGGTGCATGTTTGCGGGAAAGTGTGATCTGCTGGGACATAGACCTGGCACTGATTTGCAAGCAGGCGACTGTCAGTAACAGTGTTACTATTTTGAGTTGCATAATCAATCTTTTTTTGATTGTCAGATGGACACCTGATTTTCGGCGGACGAGTGAGCGATCAAGAATAGTTGAGAGTAGCCCAGGCACGCGGGAGGCCTTTGCATGACAATGATATTTCATACATTTGGGAAGTTTGAGTTTAGAATAGTTTGATACGGAGATGTGTCATACTGACTCAGACATTTGGCCAGGGGCGGGTGAGATCGCTCCTGGTTTTTTTATGCCGGAACAGTAGCAGGTTGTTAGGGACCTTTGTGCATGTTTTCGTTTTTGATTTTGGCTGTAATAAAATGATGATGCTAAAGTTGATTATTGCATTACAATCAGTTGTTCATTTTCCAGTTTAAAATGTATTCTGCTGATTTCGAGCAGGCGTAACAGTGCAGACAAGTCGGCTGATCTGGGAATGTCTCCGGTGAATGTTCTGGTGGGAATTTCTCCCTTAAAAACGACCTCAATATTATACCATCTTTCTATCTGTCGCATGATGGTACGGATATCGGCGCTTTTGAAGGAGATGAAGCCATTTTTCCAGGCAATGGCGAGGTTTGTGTCGGCATTGTCGATGACTTCCATGGTCCCGTTTTCGTTGCTACGTGACTGTTGTCCTGGTTTGAGTATATGGTTGACGGCCTGCTGGCTTACCCTGACGGATCCTTGCAGCAGGGTTGTGCTGATACTTTTTTCATTGTTGTAGGCCATGATATTGAAGTTGGTGCCTAGTACGGCCACTTCTGTATTTCCGGCTGTTACAAAAAATGGCTGGGCGGAATTGGGTTGTACTTCAAAATAGGCTTCCCCGGTGAGGGTGACAGTTCTTTTAGGCCCTGTGAATGCGGTGGGATATCTGAGGGAAGAAGCGGCGTTTAGCCATACCCGTGAGCCATCGGGTAGTACGAGGCTGTATTGTCCGCCTTTGGGTGTGCTGAGGGTATTCCAGCTGATGGTGGTGCTGGCGGAGGTATTTTGTGGTTTATAGATCAGTTGGCCGGCGTTGGTTTGCAGGCTTACGGGGCCTTGCTGCGCGATCTGCCCGTTCATACTGCTGTCCAGTTCGATGCTGGCACCGTTGGCCAGGGTGAGGATGGCTTTGTCTGTGCCTGGCTGGATAATGTTATGCCGGGTGGTGATGGGGGGATGATATGACCGTTTTTTCCAAAGTAAAGCGGCGCCGACAGCTATCAGCAGGAGCACGGCGGCAGCCCATGATTTGAAATAAAACGTTTTAGCAACAGGACGCCTTTCGGCTCGTTCGGGCAGGATACGTGCAAGGATAGCATCCGACTGGGTGTCGAATACATTTTCTTCTGCTTCGGCCGACTGCATCCATGCTTCTTCTATCATCCATTCCAACCGGACATCCTGATCTTCCGTTTTCAGGAATGTTTTCAGTTCCTCCAGTTCGGTGGCGGTAGCGGTATGGCTGGCATAGCGGCTTAACAGGTATTTTAATCTGTTATTGTCCATCAGCAAAGGTCATCTACCTATATAGACAGCAGCAGGGGGTAAAAAGAGGTAATCAGTTTTAAAAAAAATTATTTGAGCAGCAGGAAAAAGAACAAAAGGTTGCTTTCGGGGTGGGTGAGTGCATAGCTGCGGATGGCACGCAGGGCGAGTACCATATGTTTTTTGACTGTTTCCCGGGAAATAGCCATCCGCTCTGCTATTTCGGCCTGTCTTAAACCTTCGTCGCGACTGAGCAGATAAACCTTTTGCCGTTGGGCCGGCAGTTCGGCCACCGCCTGGTCAATGATCCGGCGGAAACAGGCATCAGTGCTTTCTTCATAAGGATTGTCGGTGCTGGCGGAGAGTGTCAGTTCCCATTGTTGTTTATGTTCCAGTTCGCGGCCCAGTTTTTTCAGAAAGGAGAAAGTGTAATTCTTGGCCACCATATAGAGATAGGGATGAAAGTGATGGACCTGACTTAGTTTCTCTTTTTTTTCCCATATTCTGATAAATACTTCCTGTACGATTTCTTCGGCCATGGTGATGGAGCCGGTAAGCTGAAATACAAAAGCGCCCAGTCGCTGATGGTAAGCATGAAAAAGCCGGGCAAAGGCGGCTTCATCGCCTTGAGATACTAATAGGAGTAAATCCGGTTCACTATTTAAATACGTTTTCTCCAAGTGAAATAGGCTGTATTATGGCTCTGTGTTCTGGTTGATGTTATGATAAATATAGGGATACTTTTAGAATTACGAATTTTTAAGTGCGAAGATCTGAGCGATTTTGATGTCTCGCTTAGATCTTCGCACTTAAAAATTCGTAATCCGTATTTCGTGATTATTTTTTCTCTTCGTGGTATTCCTGTTCGGTATTGATAGACCAGATATTGTTTTTGGTGGTAATACCGGCAGCGATGTTGTCTACAGCTACCATAGCGGTAAGCATGGAGTGGTCTGAGTTGTTGTATTTATGCATACCGTTGCGTCCAACGAGGAAGAGGTTACCGAAGGAGTCCAGATAGTTGCGTATTTCGTCGAACCGGTTGTAGGTGCCGAAGTAGGCGGGATAGGTTTTTTCCATCCGGAGCACGGTAGCATCGAGTACATCTTCTTTTCTTGCGAGCCCTATTTTACAGAGTTCGTGTATGGCTGTTTCCCTGATTTCGGTATCACTCAGTGCCCAGAAATCATCTCCTTTATTACAGAAGTATTCCATGCCTACCCAGGTGGTATCAGGATCTTTCACCATGTAGGGGCTCCAGTTGTTGAAGAGCTGGAGGCGGCCTACTTTCACATCTTTTTCCTGGATATAGATCCAGGTGTCCTGGAGGGTGATGGGGGTATGGGTTTTTGTTTTTGCGTTTTCGAAGCTGAGGTTTTTGAGCAGTATACCGATGGTGATGAAGTCGCGGTATAAGAGTCCGGCTGCTACTTCCCTGACGCTGGCGGGTACATCGGTTTTGAGGCCGGCCACCAGTTCCTGTACGGGCATGGTGGAGAAGAAGTAGTCTCCTTCGAGCAGGGTTTTTTCGCCGGTGGTTCTGTCTACTGCTTCGATGGCGGTGATACGGTCGCCGGTGGCGATGATACTGGTTACATCGTGTTGCATGAGGATGGTGGCGCCTTGTGCAGTAACCTGACGGGCCACTTCTTCCCAGAGTTGGCCGGGGCCGTGTTTGGGATAGAGGAATTGTTCTATGAGACTTGTTTCAACATTTTTTTGTTTGATGTCTTTGGGTTTGCTGGCATTCCAGGCTGATTTGGCCGCATGGGCGATGGCTTTACCAATAGAGATGCCTTTGATGCGCTGTGCGCCCCATTCGGCGGATATTTCATTGCAGGGAACGCCCCACACTTTTTCAGTATAATGTTTAAAGAAGAGCAGATATAATGTTTTCCCAAAGCGGTTGATCATAAAGTCTTCCAGGGTTTTTTCATTTTTCCTGGGGAAGAGTTGGGCGTACAGATAGGAGATCATGATTTTGATGGTGGTCATGATACCGAGTTTGCGCAACGTGTCTATCGAAAGCTGAATGGGATAGGTAAAGAATTTTTTCAGGAAGTAGATCCGGGAGAGGCGTTTCCTGACCAGCATGATGAGGTCTGGATTTTCGGCCACGAGGGTGTCAGTCGCTGTTTCTTTTTTAGGGACTTTTATTTCTCTTGTTTTCTGTTGGTAGCTGATGGTGAATATTTCAGCAGCCTCTTTGTCGAGTGGCATCACGGTCATCCACCAGTCCATCACGCGGTCTGATTTGGAGAAGAAGCGATGGCCTCCGATATCGATACGGTTACCTTTATAGTTGACTGTTTTGGAGATGCCACCTATATCTGTGCTTTTTTCCAGTATTACCGGTATTATATCAGTGCGCTGGAGTAGTTCATAGGCAGCGGTAAGGCCAGCAGGCCCTGCGCCAATGATAATAGCTTTCTTTTGCATGAGATAACAGAGATTGTTGAGTGAATAGTTATTTGAGGTCTGTAAGTATCTTGTCCGTTCGGGGTAAGTCGTTATGGGGCATCAGAAAATGCAGGGGTGCTCCCCGTACATGCAAATGAATAGTGGTAGACTTGAAAGCTGGCATATTATAATGGTTTTTCGCAAGCTGTTCCTCCTACAGGAACGCTTGTTTTTTTGAGGGCAATCATTACAGGGCAACACAGCCAGATACGCTATTTTGCTGTGTATACAAGTATAAGCCACGGAACTGAAATGGTATTTCAGGTACGGTTAATGTTGGTAGTTTTGGGGGTTAAAATTTCCATTTGTAGAAGTATACCGGAGCGTCTTTTCCTTCGCTGATGGTGACATAGCCGTTATTGCCGGGAGTGATGGTAATACCTTCGCCCTGTTTTTCTATCACATAGGGGAGCTGGCGGGCCGGTTTGGCCATGGCCTGTTCTACGGTTTCGTTGGTATCGCGGTGCCAGTAATAGATATCAGTGAGGGTTTTGATCACGATATGATGTCCGTCTTTGGAGATGTCGCCGGCGGTGACCCAGGTGTAGGGGAGGGTGATCAGTTTTTCGAGGCCGGTTTTATCGCCGTCTTTGAAGAAGAGCTGGTCGGTTTTGTAGAGGCTGACCATTCTTTCTCTTTTGCTGACGATATATATTTTTTTGCCGATAGGATCGATCATCAGGGTTTCTGCATCCCTGGGGCCATTGGGATACTGAAGGGAGAGCACATCGGGAGTAACGGAGAGGTGTTTGCCGGGAACGGTGGTGGGCTCTTCGAAGCGATAGATGCGGATATGTTTGCGAACACCTGCATTATCACCGATATCGGCCACATATACGTAATGTTTGCCTTTGGTGGGGCCTATGCCTTCTGCGATATCTTCCATGTCGCGGTTGGTGACGTCTTTTAGTTTGACGGTGCAAACGAGGTTGGCCTGACTGTCGAGCAGGAAGGCTTCTGCTTTATTACCGCTGTCGTTGTGGGTCCAGTAGTATCCGGGCAGGGTGGTGCTGGAAGCAATACCGGAAGCTTCAGTGATCTTGTCGGAAGACACATTGCCCAGAACAACGGGTTTGACGGTGGTATTATCTTTCACTTCCTGTGCCATTGCACCGGAAAAGGTCAACAGCAGGGTAATGAGCAGAACAGGTAATCGCATGGGGCAATTTACTTAAATAATGCGACTGTTTTTTTTAATCCTTTTCTAATAAATATTTGAACAACAAGGGGGTATCTTCGGTTTATATGATCATGAAACACCCTTCTTCCTGGATTACCATGATAACGGTAATCCTGTTGTCATTGCCTGCTATGGGCCAGTCTGATTATATTAGTCTCGGAAACAAACAATACCAGTTGCTGGAGCGGCTGGACATCCGTACGCGGCATGATACCCTGCTGGGATTTACCACCGTGAAACCATATGACCGCCGCAAAATGACAGAGCGGGTGTTGTATATTGATTCATTGGATAAAAGAGGCGTATTGCCGTTTCCGTTATCTTCCACCGACCGGTATAATATCCGTCGGCTGATAATGGACAACTGGGAGTGGGCGCCGGCATATGCCGATTCATTCCGGGTGAAACCCGTGTTTGGCGTGTTTTATAAAACGCCGGCCAACCTTTATGCGGTTAGTACCAGTAACTTCAAACTGGCCATCGATCCGCTACTGAACCTGCAATTCGGTAGGGCCAACGATGGTACCGGTAATATCTATACGAACACGCGTGGCATTATGCTGAGAGGAAATATAGCCAACAAAGTAGGCTTTTATAGTATCCTGACCGACAACCAGGAAAAGGACCCGGCTTATGTACGTGATTTTGTGGCCCACAATGGTGCGGTGCCCGGAGAGGGCTTTTATAAGCCATATCGTACAAGTGGTTATGATTATTTTGATGCCCGTGGTGGAATCTCCTTTAACCTTGCCAAATATTTTGATATTCAGTTTGCCTATGATAAACTCTTTATCGGTAATGGTTTCCGCAGTCTGTTTCTTAGTGATTTCAGCAGTAATTACCTTTATCTCCGTATCAGTACCCGCATCTGGAAGTTTGACTACGAAAATATCTTTGCACAAACCATTGCTCCTTTTCCTCCCTATGGTTCAGATGGCCGCGCGATGCACCCCCGCAACTATATGATGATACACCATTTAAGTCTGCAGGTGGCGAAATGGTTGAACCTGGGCTTCTATGAAAATGTGATGGAAGATGGTAAGAACGGTCTGCAACTCAGTTACCTGAACCCTGTGATTTTCTACCGTTCGGTAGAGCAGCAGTTGGGGGCCGCTGGTAAAGCCAATGTAGGCTTTGATTTCAAATCAAACGTTACTTCTTCAGTACAGTTATACGGACAGCTGCTCATCAACGAGTTTGTGACAAAGGAAGTGTTCCATTACAGTCGTGGTAGTTACGTCAATAAACAGGCATTCCAGCTGGGTGCTAAATATATTGATGCTTTCTTTGTTCATAATCTGGATGTCCAGGCGGAAGTGAATTATATCCGTCCGTATACCTACACCAATTTCGATAGTACCACTAATCTGACCCATTATCGGCAGCCGCTGGCACACCCGCTGGGGGCCAATCTGAAAGAGTTTATTGGTATCGCCCGGTACCAGCCTCTTCCGCACTTGTACCTCACAGGCAAGCTGATGTACCATTTGCAGGGGCTGGACTCTGCCGGGGTTAACTTCGGAGGTGATGTTTCCCGTGGTTATGAAACCAGGCCCAGGGATTACGGTTTTTTCATCGGTAGTGGTACGCCGGTTAAAAGCACAACTGCCGCATTAAGCGTCTCCTGGGAGATATTCGAAAATATGTTTATAGATCTGAATAGCACTTACCGGACATACAATGTACAGGGGCAGCCTAATACCAGTACTTTCTTTTATACTGTTGGTTTCAGGGTGAATCTGCAGCCGAGGGAGTTCAATTTTTAGCGAAGAAAAAATTTTTGCTAAAAAATTTGTTAGTTATGGGAAATGTTCTACCTTCGCGTTCCTGAATTGACAATGCCTGATAGTATAACGGTAGTACGACAGACTCTGACTCTGTTTGTCTTGGTTCGAATCCAGGTCAGGCAACAAAATTAAAACCGCTTTTATAGCGGTTTTTTTAGTTTTAGTACTGTAGTAATCTAGTAATTCTATGTTAACCTGGTAATCCTGAAAAATATCTATCTTTTGCACCAATTACGTATATCCCTTACAGTGGTAGAAGAAAAAAAATGTTAACTGTAGCAAAAGAAATTATCCCTGTAGTGTTTAGTGGTATATCCTGAAGATCCTATTGTGTTTGTAAGCTGCCCCGGAATCACCAACAATTTTCAAAAATATATCTATGAAAAGAATTGTGTTATTTATTGTTATCTGTACCCTGTCCCGCATGACTGTAACCGCCCAGAACGGGCCGCTGAAATTTCAGGATAATCCACTGGTGTTTTACGGACAAGATGGGCACTGGGAAGCCCGGCAGGATGCTTTTTCCAATCTCGTATGGAAAAGCTATAGCACCCAGTATTTTATGATCAATGATACTTATTTTTTACAAAACGGAAATGTGGGTATCGGTATTCCTGCACCTACTGCCAAGTTACAGGTAGCGGGCAATATAGTAGCATCGGAGTTGGTTGTATTAAATGATCCGGGTAATAATACCACACCGTACCTTAGTGGCCTGACTATTTACAACAGAGGGGCAAGTGGTAATTCTTATGGGTGGAAATGGCAAACGGCATCAGTTGGCGGTGGCTTTGGCGTGTATCCCAATTCTATGGAGTTATGGGAATATCCTGATGTGGATAACTCCAATAACTGTTGCCGTGGAAGGCTGAAGATTGCAAAGTCCACAGGAGTTAATGTGTATCCACAAGCCGTGGTTATTGACGGTAATGGCAATCTGGCACTGGGAGGCTATACCGATGCAGGCAATAACACACTTTCTGTTAATGGTAGTGTTGGTATTGGTACGAATAATGCACAAGGATATCGTTTAGCCGTTGTCGGTAGTATGATTGCCGAAAGAATCAAAGTAAAATCACAAGCTAGCTGGCCGGATTTTGTTTTTCATCATGGCTATAAATTACCGTCACTGGCAACACTTGAAAACTATATCAAGGAAAATCAACATCTGCCTGAAATCCCTTCTGCTGCGGAAGTACAGGAAAATGGCATTGATGTGGGAGAAATGAACCGGAAACTGTTGCAGAAAGTAGAAGAGCTGACTTTGTACATCATCGATTTACAAAAACAGGTCAACGAACTCAAAAAAAATCAACATCAGGATAAGTAATGTAAAAAAGAGTCCCGTAGTTTCAATTACGGGACTCTTGCTAAATAATTACTTCATCAGTTCTTGAATAATAAATAGTGGGATAGCCGGCTTCATCATGCTTTGTATAAATTTCCCTGAACCCGATTTTTAATAATATCTTCTCCGATGCAATGTTGGCGGGGTCAATAGAAGCATAGATGGTTTTAAACTTCAGTTTTTCAAAGCCATATTGAACCATCCTGGCCGCCACTTCGGTAGCCAGTCCTTTACCCCAATATTCTTTTTTAATGGCGTAAATGAGTTCGTAATCATTGATGGCTTTTGAAAATACTATTCCGCAATACCCAATAAACAGGTTATTTGATTTGTGTATAACAGCCGACATTCCAAAACCCTTACTGGCATAGTTTTCAATGGATACTTCTATCCATTTCTGAGTCAGTTCTTTTGACAGGATGCCATCGCCAACGAATTGCATTAGTTCTTCATTGCTACAAATGCTAAACAAGTTGTCAAAATCAGTCACTTCAATCTCTCTGATCAATAGCCTCTCCGTTTCAAATATTATTTTATTCATCGTGTTTTTAATTCACTTCTGCGGCTCAGTGTTTACCTGATTATTTCTTTTACACTTTCAATAAATGCATCAATCTCATCTAAGGTGTTGTAATAATGTGGCGAAGCCCTGACAGCCCATTCTACCCCTTTTTCATCAAAATCAATTATACCAAAAGCCCTGTAACTGGCTACTACATTTATTTTTCTTTTTAATAGTTCATTTACAATATGAACCGGGCCCGAATCTTTAACATTAAATGTAACCAGCCCGCCTTGCTCCGGCCCTTTGTCTAATACTGATATCCGGTCTATGGCTGCCAGTTTTTCACGGATAATGCCTGAAAGTAATTTGACCTGCTGCCAGATTTTTTCTTCACCAATAGTTCTGCAATATTCTATAGCAGCTTTTGTCCCTATTACAGTAGAGTAGGCAAACTCCCAATCTTCATACCGCTTTGCATCCGGCTGTTGTTTGTAAGTATCTTTTGTTGTCCACTCTGCACCTCTCATATCAATGAATAATGGCTCCAGGCCGGTATGTAATGCCTTATCCGAAATATACAATGCACCTGTGCCGCGGGGACCTCTTAAAAATTTTCTACAAGTAACACTTAAAAAGTCACATTTCAATTTTTGCACATCCAGTTTCATTTGCCCTGCACTTTGGCAGGCATCTAAAATATACCAGGTTTTATCAGGATAAATATTTAGGTATTCCTCATAAATGTTCGCAATTTCATTTACTGGTTGCACCAAGCCGGAGTTAGTAGGGATATGTGTTATCGCCAATAATTTAGGGAGGTGCTTGTACAATTTATCTTTTAAGTCATTTAAATCAACCCCGCCAATAGCTGCATTATTGATGTGAATTATTTTGACGCCTAACCTTTTTTGTAAAGACAAAAACTGAATCTGATTAGACACAAAATCATCACAATCTGTCAGTATTACATCTCCCGCCTTAAATGGAACAGAGGATAAAGCTCTCGTATAGGAATCTGTTGCACTTGCCGTAAAAGCAATATTTGCGGGCTTGCAATTGAATAATAAAGCTGCCTGCTCATAAAATGCTTTTATCACGGCGGACCTTAATGCAGATGCTTCATATCCGCCTATTTCCGATTCTAATTTTATATGGTCGAGTTGTGCCTGTGTAACCACATCTGGCATTAAACCGGCGCCTGCATTATTCAAATGAATAACATTTTTAGTTCCGGTCGTTTCATTTCGGAACTGCTTAACTTCTGCCTCTGTAAATACACTACCAGTAGGCAGTAGTATCTGGTTGTCTGAAACTATCATACGTTAATAATTTTAAAAGCAAAATTACCGGCGTTGCAGCGCATAATTTTTGCGTTATTAATTTATCAGCGACTAATTTCATTTATGTTTGTACAACAAATGGGTAAATTATGCAACCACTTGATAAGTACGATAAAGAGCTACTAAGGCTACTCCAGCAAAACAATAAATTTACTACGGAAGAGCTAAGCAGCAAAGTAAATCTTAGCCAGAGTGCTGTTCAAAGAAGGATTACCCGGCTGCGAAATGAAAAGGTAATTGAAGCGGATGTTTCAATTATTTCACCCGCAGCGGTGGGAATCGGTATTACCTGTGTGGTTGATGTGGTATTACATGAAGGTAGTTCCAAGGCAATTGATAAATTTAAAGCAGCCATGAAAAATTGTATTGAAGTGGCACATTGTTATTATGTTACCGGTACCTACGATTTTGTCTTAATAATTAATACAACAGACATGAAACATTTTGAAGAATTTTCGAAAAAGCACCTCATGGATAATCCCAACCTCAAACACTTTTATACACATGTGGTAATGGATAAAGTTAAGGTGAGTTATGGGGTGGGTATTTAGGCAGCCAATGATAAAAGAGATATTGAAAAAATTGTGAAAGAGGTGACTATTTTTTGTGGGTTGTTAAACAAGCCTTTAATTTGATAGTATCATTTCAAAAGATTATAAAAAGCGGGCCGCTATGTTGTAAAACATAGCGGCCCGTTTCGTTTTTTATACTACGCTACAGGCTCAAGATCATTTAATTCAGCGGTGGTAAAAACTTCCGACCTGATATAGAATCTCACGCCTAGTGGTATTTCCAGCGAGAAGCTGCTACCTCTTCCGGGTGTGACGTCCAGTATTAGCCGGGTATGTTTCCAGTATTCAAACTGATCGCGGTGCATATAAAACCGGCAGCCTTCTACTTCTCCGAGGCATACATCACTGCTGCCGGTAATAAATTCACCTGCGCTGAAGCACATAGGCTGGCTTCCATCGCAACAACCGCCGCTTTGGTGGAACATCAGCGGCCCGTGGTCGTTTTTTAATCTGTTGATCAGTGCAACAGCCTGCGCTGTGGCGATTACGCGTGCTACACTCATAATTGGCGGTGGTTTAGAAAAAGCCCAGCTTTACTTTGCTGTAGGAAATGAGCATGTTTTTGGTCTGGCGGTAGTGGCTGAGCATCATTTTGTGATTTTCTCTGCCGAAGCCCGATTTTTTATAGCCGCCAAAGGGGGCGTGAGCGGGGTAGGCATGGTAGCAGTTGACCCATACGCGTCCTGCCTGGATAGCCCGTGGCACCTGGTACAGCTCGTGGGCATCGCGCGTCCATACGCCGGCGCCGAGGCCATATAAGGTATCGTTGGCGATGTCTATTGCTTCCTGGGTGGTGCGGAAGGTAGTCACACAGCTTACAGGGCCAAAGATTTCTTCCTGGAAGATCCTCATTTTGTTATGGCCTTTGAAAAGGGTAGGCTGTATGTAATAACCGTGTTCCAGCCCGCTGTTCTGATGGAAAGCATCTCCGCCGCAGAGCACCTGGGCACCTTCCTTTTTACCGATCTCCAGGTAGCTGAGGATTTTGTTGTATTGATCTTCTGATGCCTGTGCGCCCATCATGACGGTGGCATCCAGCGGGTGTCCCATTTTAATGGCTTGGGTACGTTGTATCACTTTATCCATGAATACGTCGTAAATTTTTTCATGGACGAGGATACGGCTCGGACAGGTACATACTTCGCCCTGGTTGAGTGCAAACATCACTGCACCTTCCACGGCTTTGTCGAAAAATTCATCATCTGCATCGGCTACTGATTCAAAGAAGATGTTAGGGCTTTTGCCACCGAGTTCCATCGTAACCGGGATGAGGTTTTCGGAAGCATACTGCATGATGAGGCGGCCGGTGGTGGTTTCACCGGTAAAGGCCACTTTCTGTATGCGGGGTGAGGATGCCAGTGGTTTACCAGCTTCCGGTCCGAAACCGGTTACGATATTGAGTACGCCTGCGGGCAGCAGGTCGCCTATAAGCTCCATGAGGCACATGATGCTGGTAGGTGTCTGTTCTGCCGGTTTTACTACTACACAGCATCCTGCAGCCAGGGCTGGCGCTATTTTCCAGGCGCCCATCAGCAGGGGAAAGTTCCATGGGATGATCTGTCCTACTACGCCGATAGGTTCGTGCAGATTGATGCATACGGTATGCTCATCATGTTCGCTGATGCTGCCTTCCTCGCTGCGGATAACGCCGGCAAAATAACGGAAATGGTCTATTACCAGTGGGATGTCGGCGGCACGGGTTTCGCGGAGAGCCTTCCCGTTGTCGATCGTTTCTATGATAGCGAGGTAGTCGAGGTTGTCTTCAATCACCTGGGCAATCCGAAGCAGGATATTACTGCGATAGGTGGCAGCTGTTTTGCTCCAGCTGGCAAAGGCCTGATGGGCTGCATCGATCGCTTTTTCTATATCCCGGGCATTGCCCCGGGCGGCCTGGGTAAATACTTTACCGTCAATAGGAGATATATTATCAAAATATTCACCGCTGTCTGGTTTCACCCATTGACCACCGATATAATGTTCATATCTGGCTTTGAATTCCGGCCGTTCTGCTATATGAGGGTCAGGAATACCAGCTGTTGCTGTACTTTTCATAACGGACTTTTTTGATGAGGAAATACTGCGCGCTGTACTGCCTGTGGCTGCTGTGGCGCTATAATGCTAATTTGCTAAACATAACGGGGTTGATAGCAGATTTTCGTACTTATCTATAGCACAATCGTACCTATCTTTTATTTTCTGCGTGGAAATTCAGTAAATTGATATTCGTAAAAAGTGATGGTTATGCCGGTAAAAAATTATGTGGACCATATAGATTTTACCCATCCCAGGTGTTTGCAACAGCTGGTAGAGAACAGGCGTATCTATAACCTGAAAAACTGCGAGCTGAATATCTTTGAGAGTTATCAGCAAGCGTATAAAGTACCATTGTCTTTTGGTGATTTTGTGATCACCAGTATGATAAGAGGTAAAAAAGTGATGCATCTGCCCGACCGGCCGGCATTTGAATATTATCCTGGTGAATCAGTGATTGTTCCCGCCAATGGAGCTATGATCATCGATTTTCCGGAAGCAACACCAGACAACCCTACCCAGTGCATTGCACTCACAGTAGATGATATGTATATCCGTAATACCCTGCAATATCTGAATGATCATTACAACAGTGAGCCTACCGAAAAAAATGAATGGCGCCTGCAGTTTCACAAATATCATTTTGAGAATGATGAAAATATCACGGATGTCATCAACAAGCTGGTACGCATTTGTCACAGCGCAGACCTGAGCAAAGACATCTATGCAGACCTTAACATGAAAGAGCTGTTGATTCGTATCTTACAAAGCCAGCATCTGCAGGTAATTGAGGAAGAGAGCGCAGTAGACAGCAACAACAGCCGCCTGCATTTTGTATTGCATTATATCCACGAACATCTCACAGAAAAAATCGCGGTAGATACGCTCTGTAAAAAAGCTTACCTGAGCCGCAACATATTCTTCAAATGGTTTAAAGAGCAGTTTGGCATCACCCCACTTGAATATATTAACCGCGAGCG
Source organism: Chitinophaga flava (assembly GCF_003308995.1). Lineage (NCBI taxonomy): Bacteria > Pseudomonadati > Bacteroidota > Chitinophagia > Chitinophagales > Chitinophagaceae > Chitinophaga > Chitinophaga flava. The sequence continues at coordinate 445,291 of NZ_QFFJ01000002.1, forward strand.
GATCAAACTGGCCAAACAGCTGCTGGCAGACAACAGATATACCGTAAGTCAGGTGGGCATGCAATGCGGATTCAATGATACCAACTATTTCGTCCGTCTCTTTAAAAACACTGAAGGCATCACCCCTGGCGCTTATCAGCTCATCTGCCGGAAATAACCATTTCCCTTTTTCGTCAATTAAAAATACTTTGTACTTTGTAGCATTGCTGACGCGCAGCATTACAACCCTATGCTTAAAAAATGACGCAACACAACCGGACTGTCTCCGCTGCCCAGATCAATGAGGGCTTGCGTAACCAGGATAAAGATGTATTCCATCACCTGTACAATACCTACAGCAGGGAACTCTATCTGCTCGCCTTCCGTTGGGTACAGGATGAAGGGCTGGCAAAAGATATGGTACATAATCTGTTTGTACACCTCTGGGAAAAAGGGAATACCCTCACGATTACCGGAGAGGTACGACATTACCTGTTCCGCGCCATTACCAATATGTCCATCAATGAATTAAAGCGCCGTTCCCGTACTGTCAGTGAAGAATTACTACGTTTTGAATCAGATACCGCTTCCTTTTATGAGATCGCAGATTATATCCTGTTTCAGCAGGAGCTGTTAAACCACCTGGCGCCATTGGCGCCCCGTTGCCGGGAGATCTTTATCCTGAGCAGGGTGCAGGGCCTGGAACCGGCCGAAATAGCGGAAAAACTGGGTATTACGCTTAATACAGTCTATTATCAGCTGTCGGTGGCACTCAGTTCTCTGCGTGATACCCTGCTGCCGAAAAAAAAATTACGCTGACATCAAAGTTTATCATTTCTCAATTGTCATAATAGTATACAGCCATGAAAAAAGAGGAAGTACCAGCGTTCATCATAGCCTGTTTGTCTGAACCAGACAATGCAGCGAAACAGCAACAGTTGAAAGACTGGTTGCTGGAAGATGAAACGCATGCGGCCCTGCTGGCGGATTACAGCCGGCTGTGGAAAACAACAGCAGCGCTGCCGGAGCATGATTTTGACGTGGCAACCGGATGGGACAACCTGCAACTGGCGACTGTAGCACGTAAACAGCCGATGCCAACCATCTTCCGCCGCCACTGGTGGAAAGTGGCCGCTGTATTGCTGCCGCTGACAATCCTGGCAGGATGGTGGTGGATAAATGAACAACAGGGAAAGGAAGTGGTCACCTATATTGCGCAAGGCAACTTTAAAGACAGCCTGCGACTGCCGGATGGTTCCGTTGTTTTTATGAAACCGGGCAGTATCCTGCACTATCATAAAAACTTCCGGGACCGGGCGGTGGAACTACAAAGCGGTGAAGCATTTTTCGATATCGTACAAAATGAGCAACAACGTTTTGTTGTAAACGCTGCCAATGCGGCGGTAGAAGTACTGGGCACCTCCTTTAACGTTAAAACCTCTACCGATTATACAGATGTAGCCGTATGGGACGGAAAGGTGAAACTGAGTGCTGCAACAGGAGGAGAAGGAGTGATACTAACGCCGGCGACTATGGGAAAAGTAGATGGTTATACCGGTAAGGTGGAGACGATGGAAGGGGCCTTTGAATACCGCTGTGGATGGGCTAATAATGACCTGAGTTTTAACAACCAGCCGCTGATTACGGTATTGAATACACTGTCTTCCTTTTATCATGTGAGGATAAGCGTTGCAGATACGACCATGTTAGATGAAAATATAACGGCACGATTTAAAAATATAACGCTTGAAGAAGCTTTGGGAGTAATCAGGGAAATGCTTGACCTGAAAGCAGACCATATTTCCGCGGCGGAGTTTGTACTGAGAAAGATGAAGTAGCATACCTACATCACAACATTCTGATCATAATTTTATATTACCGGCTAACCTGTAATGCCTGGCCATTGGCCTGTGAGCTTGTTATGCCTGTAATTTCCATATGATATCTTTTCTGCAGAAAAGGTAATTGCCAGCGGCTGTCTGTTACTGTATATGTATCAACTAAAATCAAATGCGTAGTAGCATGAAAAAAGTTAAATTTATCTGTACGGTCATTATGATCGTTTTAACCTGTGCCCGCGCGTTCGCGCAAGACAAATCCTCTGTACTGACGAAGCGGGTATCCCTCGAAGTTACCGACAAACCTGTGCCTGAAATCCTGACCCTGATTGAAAAGCAGCTCAGTGTTTCATTTGCTTATCCCAATGAAGTTGTGAACGGGCGTGGTAACTTCTCCTTTAAAGAAAAAAATACCCAACTGGAAAACATCCTCAAAGTATTGTTTCCAGCGAGCAGCTTTCAGATCAAAGCTATGGGTACACATGTGGTGATCAAACAGCTGCCGAAAGTACAAGGCCCGCTGATCCAGCTCAAAGGCCGTATCATGGACAAACAGACCGGAGAAGCATTACCTGGTGCGGTGATCACTTCCCGGGAAACGGGTAAATCAGTGGTATCCGGCGAAGATGGTTCTTTCACTTTGTCTGCTCCGGAAGGAGGTACTTATCAGGTAGCTTTTATCGGTTATGAAACTGCTGTGAATACAGTCAGGGGCAACAAATCCGCTGATGTACAGCTGGTCCGCCGTATTGCTGAAATGAACACCGTAGTGGTGACAGCACTGGGCATAGGCCGCCAGCAGCGTTCGCTGGGTTATGCTTATACCGATGTAAAAGGTTCTGATTTTACCAAAGCCAGGGAAAACAATCCCGTGGCCTCTTTAGCAGGAAGAGTGGCCGGCCTCGATGTAAACATGACCAACAGCGGTGTAGGCGCTTCTGTAAAAGTGACCCTGCGCGGTGTAAAAGTAGTGGGTGGCGATAACCAGCCATTGTATGTGATTGATGGAGTGCCTATCAACAACTCCTCACCCGGACAGGCCGATAAATACGGTGGTTACGATCTGGGCGATGGTACCAGCATTATCAACCCCGATGAAATAGAAACCATGTCGGTGCTGAAAGGTGGTGCTGCTACTGCATTATACGGCAGCAGAGCATCCAATGGCGTTATCCTCATCACCACCAAAAAAGGAAATAACAAAGGGCTGGAAGTAGAAGTAACTTCCAACGCTGTGCTGGAGAAACTCAATAACAGCTACGATTTCCAGGAAGAATATGGCTCCGGCCGTGCGGGACAGCTGCCCCGTGATGCTGCCACCGCCCGCACCTACACACAATCCAGCTGGGGCCCCAAACTGAGCGCCGACAGTACAACATGGCTGTGGAATGGTAACAGGGTGCCCTACGTAAAAGCTGTTAATCCTATCCAGAAATTTTTCCGCGAAGGCCTGACACTGTCCAACTCCATCGCCATGGCTACCGGTAATGATAAAAGCCAGCTGCGTTTTACTTATACCAATCTGCACAACAAAGACATTGTACCGGCCAGTGGACTGGATCGCCATAACTTCGCCATCAGAGGCACTTCGAAGCTGACCGATAAACTGAGCATCGATGCCAAGGTGGCTTATCTCAGTGAAAAAGTTAATAACCGCCCGGCTTTGTCCGATAACCCGAATAACATCGGTTATGTATTGAGCGGTATTGCCCCCAACATCTCCATAGACTGGCTTAAAGAATACAAAGACCCCAAGACCGGTGATTACATAGACTGGAATAATGAACCCTATCAGGTAAACCCCTACTGGGCATTAAACGAACAGCCCAACAACAGTAAACAGGACAGACTTACCGGTTTCGCGATGCTGAAATACCAGCTCACCCCATACCTGAGCGTACAGGGCCGCACCGGTACCGATTATTCGAAATTCAGCTTTCGGGAGTTTACAGAATTTTCCTCACCCTTTAACACCACAGGAGCGATTGCCCTGAAAGACCGCACCTTGCGGGAAACCAATTCCGAACTGTTGCTGACTTTCAGCAAACAGGTAAAGGATTTTCAGATAAACGCCAACCTGGGTACAAACCGCATGGACTATGAAGAAAATGTACTCGATACCAGAGGAAGAGATATCAGTGTCAGAGGTATTAAAAGCATCAACAACTTCAGGACAAAACTCAGCGAAGAAACCGTCAACCGCAAACGGATCAATTCTGTGTATGGCGCGCTGAGTGTGGCTTACAAAAACTATCTGTACCTGGACCTGACAGGTCGTAATGACTGGTCTTCTACGCTGGCCACTGGAAAAAACTCCTTCTTTTATCCCTCCGTATCTGCCAGCTTTGTGTTCTCCGAACTGATGCCGCAGAATGAACTGCTGAACTTCGGTAAAATCCGTTTATCCGTGGCGCAAACCGGTACGGATGCAGTTGATCCCTATCAGTTGAAAATAACCTATGCCAACAACCCCAATATTCCGATGGTGGGAGGTTATTCTATCGGCGGCGTAGCTGTGGACAGGGTTCCTTTCGAAGGACTGAAACCCAGTATCAGCAAGTCTTACGAAGCAGGTATCAATCTGGTGATGTTGCATAACAGGGTAAACATGGATGTTACCTTCTACAAATCCAATACAAGAGATCAGGTGTTGTTCCCTACCATTACTTCTGCCAGTGGCTATACTACGGCCGCCATCAACTCAGGCAATGTGCAGAACAAAGGTGTGGAAGTAGCATTGGGCATCAAACCCATCGTATCCAAAAATTTCAACTGGGATATGAACATTACCTGGGCCCGCAACGTAAACAAGATCCTGGAGTTAAGCCCGATGGTTTCCGGTTATTATACCCTGGCATCTGCACGTTGGGCTAATGCCTCCATTGTGGCCCAGGAAGGAGAGGAGTATGGAATTATTGTAGGACGTAAGTTCCTGAGAGATGATAAAGGCACGGTGGTGCTGGATGATAAGCTGCTGCCCCGTTATGAAGCCGAAGATACCCGTCTGGGTAACGGCCAGTTCAAATGGATTGGTGGTATCAACAATCGTTTTGCTTATAAAAACTTTGCATTGTCTGTGTTGCTGGATGTCAGACATGGTGGACATATCTACTCCATGACTAACCTGCGTGCTTATGCCAACGGCCGGCAGAAAGGAACCCTGGAAGGCCGCGAAAGCTGGACCCAGTCTGAAAAAGAAAGAGTGGCTGCCGGTGTTGAGCCTGCCAACTGGAAACCAACTGGCGGTATTTTCGTAACCGGTGTACAGGAAGATGGAGTAGACGGAAATGGTAATAAAAAATATAAATCAGCATCCGGCTTTGTAAGCCCGCAGGTATACTGGACACGTATTACAGACAATATCCCTGAAGCGTTTATCTATGATGCTTCCTTCGTGAAAGTGCGTCAGATCACACTGGATTATCATCTCCCTAAAAGCATTCTGCGCAAAACTATGATCCGCGATCTGACGGTGTCACTCGTAGCGCGCAACCTGTTCATCTTAAGTAAAGATGTACCAAACATCGACCCTCAGTCCAGCTACAACAACAGCAATGGCCAGGGTTTTGAATATGGTTCACTGCCTACCCGCCGCTCTTATGGTATCAACCTGTATGCAAAATTTTAAATCCATGAAGATGAAAAATATTTTTCTACTAATATTCACCGTACTGCTGTTAGGTAGTTGTACGAAAGATTTTGAAACGATCAACGAGAATCCTACCAGAGGCAATACCATTGCACCAGGACAACAGCTGGCAGCAGCTGCCTATTTTCTCAGTGGTGGCCGTGAGGCAGGATATGCGAATCTGCACATTTTTCAGCCGATGGTACAATACATGAATGGTGCTTATGGACAGCGTGTCGGTTCCAAGTTTGTACGGGATGATTTTTTTAATGAACGTGTATGGGAGATCTTTTATAACCGCAGCCTCAAACAGCTGATCGATATGCTGCACCGCTGCGACAATGACCCGCAGCTGGTGAATTACATGGCTGCCGGCCGTATCCTGAAAGTATACATCTTCTCCATCCTGACAGATACCTACGGAGATGTGCCCTACTCCGAAGCAGGCTTGGCCTATTATAAAAATATCTATACACCCCGCTACGATAAGCAGGAAGATATCTACAACGATCTGTTCAAAGAGCTGACCGAAGCAGTGAAACAGTTTGATGCTACCAAAGACAGATTAGAGAATGATATTGTATATCAGGGTGATGTGGCCAAGTGGAAAAAACTGGCAAACTCCCTGCGACTGAGACTGGGCATGCGTTTGTCTAAAGTGGATGAAAACAGGGCCAGACAGGAAGTACAGGCTGCTATTGCCGGTGGAACCTTTACCAGTGCCAATGATAATTTTAAAATGGTACATGAAGAGTATGCCTATCCCGATCTGCGAGGTAATGGTTTAGCACAGGCCTTACAGGAAACACAAACCTATCTTTACAGCAACGGTAGCGCCACTTTTGTGAACTACCTGAAAGCTGAAAATGACCCCAGACTCAGCGCCTTTTTTATTAACAGAGATAGCAGAGGAAGAGATATCACTCACCTGACCAATTATATGCCGATTGCACCAGGTTTGTACTGGTGGGATGAATGGGGCGCCTGGAGAGCACCCGATGGTACTATGATAGAACAGGCCGACAAATTCTGCAAAGTCAACACACCTTTTTATCAGTTGAAAGCGCCGTTCCTGCATTTCGGATATGCGGAAGTGGAATTCCTGAAGGCCGAGGCGGCTGTCCGCGGATGGACCGGTGATGATGCCAACCAGCATTACCAGGAAGCTATCCGGACTGCGATGAAACAGCTGGACATGTATCCTGGTATGAATCCGGTAGACCCTCAGAAAGCATCCGACTTTGTGACTGCTCATACACTGACCGCCGGCAAAGAGCTGGAACAGATCAATATGCAGAAATGGGTGGCGCTTTTTCCTAATGGTTATGAGGCATATGCCAATCTGAGAAGGACAGGCTTTCCCAAAACGTTGCCGGTAAAAGATGTAGACGGAGAATCTGTCACCGGTGGAGTTATGCCACGCCGGCTGTTTTATCCTGCTACAGAGGCATTTAACAATACCAAAAATTATAGAGAAGCATTGAATAGGATCGGTGGTAAAAATGATTGGTTAAAGAGGGTTTGGTGGGACAAATAATGCGTTGTGGACAAGAGGGGATCTCTTCGGAGATGCCCTCTTTTTGTTTTATATAAAAGAGAAAAAACCAGACGACCGGATAAAAAAATCCAGTCGTCTGGTTTGCTTCAAGCTAGCCATGGATAAGGGTTCTAATCTTCCAGTATTATCCCCGCGTCTTTCCAGCCTGTATCGGCTACGAACTTAGCTGACCCTTGTACCGGTCCTTTAAAAAATTGCTGACCATTACGATTAACCGTCACCGTAACAAGAGGAGCTGGGAGATTGGCGAAACCAGCCCTGCCATCACGGGTATAACGCAGGGTAAATACCTCGAGTTTCAGTAAGATGCCATTATTCCCTTTGTTGGTAGTAATGCAGTGACGAAAGATCCGTGTTTCACCAGGAAGCAGTGTTTCATTGTTCACGCGCATGGCCAGGGTAGCAGATCTATTCTCTAATTGCATATTTGCCGTGAGCGTGTCAAAGCGTGTCGCCATGTCCTGATAACTCTTTGTTAACTGCATATGGGTATTTAACCCGCGAACTAAAATATGGGTAGACTCGCCATACTTTATAGTACGGATGGCCGATACGCAAGTACCGGTTTCTTCATCGGGATAGGCATTTTTTAACTCCACGAAAGCTGACAGGCCGGGATTTTTAGCGTAGAACCAGCAATCAAGATCAAAGGGTGGTTTGCCATATGCTGTGAACCGGTCTTTAATTTCTTTTAATACAAAGGGAGAAACAATGCCATCGCTACTGGTAATCGTTCCTGTGATGGTATCGATGTTATTGCTTTGCATAGACATCAGTTTGAAATACTGAGGGTGGATAAATAATTTATCCAGGAGCGTATCAGGATTTACTGGTTGGGGAGAAGGCAGCGCTGCCAGTTTCATAGTACCATCCTGCTGGTCCGGCGTTATCAGATTCCATAGCCTGGAAGTTGCTCCTATCGTCGGTTTGCCAGCGACGTTATTAACGTATCTCTTCATAGCACTATCTCCTGCAAGGGAGTGGGGCGGTATCTGCTGCAGATCACCTGTGATCAGATGCCTGATCCAATCGTTTTTCAACTGAACAGAATCCTTTACTGCAAGCCGGTTGGTATATACCGTACTTTGTGCATATACGGAGCACTGCCAGCATAGACATATGATCAATAAATATTTCCTTTTCAGCTTCATGTACTAACTTATTTGTCTTCTAAAATGATGGTTAAATCGGTGACACTATTGTCCAGGCTCACGAGCCGGGAACCTGGATCGCCCTGGAGTTCTACATTTTCAAATGTGCTCCCATTTTTAAGGACGGTTAATTTGACGGTGTCAGGCAGTGCCTGCAGGGTATACCCTCCTTTTTCAGGAAGCGTGTATCCGTTTACGTTATATACTAGTATTCCTGTGCGTGGGAATCTGAAATGTGCCGTCTGATTGGGTAACAAGATGGACTGATAGCCGGTCTTTATCTCCAGGCAGGCATTCCGGGTATGATTGATGACCGATACTTTGGTCAGGGTGGCGGGGTCCACAGGCAGGCTGTCTGCTGTTGGCCATTGATAACCAGTCAGGCAAACCGTGCCGCGCATATTCTGTAGATTATACAGGATGGTATCTTTGTAATAGGCCAACTGAGAAACATTATAGTTGACCGCTGTCATACCATCTTTATCCGGCCATCCTAGGGCTACCAGCTTGTAGTTTCCGATTTTACTGCTGTTTGCCAGTCGTGCTTTTACTTCAAATGGAGCATAGCCCTTTGCATAAGATGCACTGATGAAATATCCCGGTTCTTTGGATACCTGTGTAAGAATACCATCACTGCTGGTAATATCCAGATAAATGGTGTCGGTTAATATACCACCACCATTCAAACCTGGTAGAAGAAAAACCCCGAGGCCATACTTGTTGTCGTTAAATGGCTGTAAGATGGTTTGGATATTACCGGGGGTATAAGGAGCCATGGCCAGTTCACGGGTGACCGGATTTATGGTCAGCGCGCTGTCCCTTAATATGCCTGTACCATCCTTTATGGTGAATTTTTTTGCATCCGCATAGGCTTTTAATGCCTGTGCTGTAACGAGTGTGTTACTACCGGCATCTGCAAGGGTACTGTCTGATGTTAGACCCTTTATCCAGTGGCCATTGAGCGATATTGAATCTTTCACAATTACTCTGCCTGCTGTTACTGTTTGGGCGTTCCCCCGTGACAATACAAACAAGGTTAGTAAAACAATATTTAAAATGTATCTCATAGATAAAATTTATTCGCAGATGATTGTTGCGTCCTTCCAGGATGCGTCCAGCATAAAAGACTGGAAAAGTGGTGAGGATGAAATCAGTTCTCCATTCTTATATAACTTCACATTGTATCGTATTTTTCCATCGGCGTATAATGCGTTAAGCCCATATACAGATGAAATCATATAGGAAGCAGAAAGTCCGAATTTTTCAAATTTACTGATGGGATACAGTGTATTACAACTTTCGCCGGGCAACAGATAAAAAGCGGGATTGGACCTTATATAGTATATATAATTACTTCTGTTGTATATTTTCAAACGCATGGTGGGGGCCGTATCGATATCTTTTATTACCATTCTAAACCGGATATAATCATGCAGATTGCTCATGCTAAACTGTATCGTGTCGAGGTAATTGGCTTGTTGCCAGGTATCCAGTGATCTGTAAACCACTGCAAATGTTTCCTGCCCTTTTAAAGTCTGCGTGGAAGATAACTGAATCGTTTTCCCGGGATGGTTGTTGATAAAGGAGCAGGAGATCTTAAAGGGTGGGCGCCCTTTTGCGAAAGCAACATCCGGTTGATTTCCTCTTACCACAAGCGGTGTTACAATACCATCGCTGCTGGTTACCGTAAAAGTAATGGGATCAAAAAATCCAATCATCGAATCTTTCTCCGGTCTTATAATCAACTTAAACAGCGGAGGAACTAACAAACGATCGTCAAAATCGGGCATCAGCGGAACCGGCGCCAGAGCCAATGCTCCTGTAGTTGGTATAAGTGTCAGCATACTATCTGTACGACTGGTTTTCCCCGGTTGGGTAGCCCGATCTATGTATTGTTTCCAAGCGGCGCTGGTGGAGACAGACTGGTCTGATGCATGCTGCATCGTGTTATCGTTTCCAAAATGCCTGATCCAGTTTCCATTGATGGCGATGGAATCTTTCACGATCAGGCGATTGACATTGAGTACACTTTGAGCAAAGACAGACAGGTGTATGCAGCAAATGCAGCAAAGCAGGGTTAACTTATTCATATAGTTGTTATTTAATTCTAACATCACGTACATATATGGTAAGATCAGATACGGGAAGTGTTACGGAAAATTCCGGATACGGCTGTTCAGGATCATAACGGGTAATTCCGGATAACTGGCCATTTGTCCATATTTCAAATTCAACGCTCGTTGTTAATGGCAGCTCGAAGGAGTAGGTGTCATTGATTGTTTTGAATACCTTCCCCGGGTTAAGGGAATAGCGGTATATACCCTGACCTGAGTATATACGTTGGCCAATCCGTTCAGACATGCCAGGTAAAACTATATCACTCCAAAAACCAACGGCGACATCATTGGTAAGATTTATCAGTTTTGTATTTAGGAAGGAAAATGGTCCCGGAGGCTGGTCGGCAATTTTATCGTAAGAAATTTCAATCCGGATATTATTCTCTACCACTCCAGGCTTTTCAATAATGATAGAGTCTCCGGGAGCGTACATACGGGATAGAACATACTCGGGATAGGTTGGATTATCCCAACGTTTATACATATTGAGGTATGTAAACCATCCGGAATCGACAGCTACAGACTTGCATTTTATAGTAAAGGGTGGTTTGCCGAAAACATATTCCCAGCCAACTTTACCGGGTCGGGTTGTTAGTGTCGTAACAATACTATCTGAACTGATAAACTCAAAATCATAAGATTGGGCAGTCTTGCCTGGTACGTACCTACAATGGATGTCTACCTTCATGGCACGCGGTTTCATAGAAAATATATCAAACAGGGATTGTAGTGAAAACCTGTTATTGGCTGTATCATTCAATGCCTGAAGGATATACTTCTTTAGCGCGCCATCTGTTGAAATACTTTTATCACTGGCAGACTTCAGCGTGCTGTCGTTGTTAATACTGTTTATCCATGCACCTTTGAGCGATAATGAATCTTTTATGGCAACACGATTGGCAGAAATATTACTCTGAGCAAAAGTGAAATGGGTTGTCAGTATTGTGAATAAAATACTGTAAATTAAAAATTGCTTCATTGTATGATAGGTTAATAGTATTGTTCATGCAAAGTACTGCCGGCAAAGCCGGCAGCCTTGTATGTACGGGGCAACAGAAGATATTATCTTGCGTAAAACCTGATCACCGTTTTGGAAGTAATGCCGGAGAAGAACAGTTTTTTCTCGATAAAGTAGGCGTACTGATCCAGTTGGATCACGTTTGCTTTTCCGCCGGTAAGTGGAAGATCGTCGAGTATGTCTTTTTCTCCGGCGGAGCTGCCAATGCTCAATGTTATGTCTGTGGCGGGTATTACAACGATTTTTTCAAGCAGGTTGTTTCTTCTGATGCCATAGGAGCCGTTTGTTTCATAGGTGGCTTCTTCTACATCTTTTGACCGCAGCTGCAATGATAAACGATGAACTGCTGCAATTGTAGCCAGTACATCTTCTCTGTCCTGGTTATAATCACTGGAAATTTCATTTGGCAGATTACTGAGTCCGACTTGTTCCTTTGTTACCTGGTGAGGATTTGATACATTGGAAAAATGCGTCTGCAATTGTTCATAGTCTGCTTTGGCATTCAGGTGAGACCGTAAATTCTGTACATTATCGATATCTATTGTATCCTCCAGCCGATGCAAAAAACTATCGATAAGATCCCAAAACTGTTGCTGGGTGGGATAATCTCCTGTTTCAAACCAGCTTTTCAGCCTGTTTCTGTCTTGTATTGGCATATTATCGTTTAATGATTAGGTAATCGAATGATATATTCTGATAGTCCGTGGAATTCTCTTTGATCAACAGATCGAATCCGTTATAGTCAAGGTTTTTAACGGTATAATGACAATCATTGTCATTGTTCCAGTAACCGCGGCTTCTTAATGAGCCTACCACAATGTAGGAGTCGTAGATATACTTACTGAATCTGACTCTGATGTTCAGGTCATCTACGATATCCGGCAGGTCAATCGTTCCGGACAACAAAAATCTGCTGGCAGCTGCAAGTGCGGCAGTTGTGGCCAGTACTGCGGGGTTGTTGGATGTAGGATCGCTGGATATGGCGTTGGGGATGTTTCCCAGACCAATATCTGCTTTGGTCAAACCATGGGGGTTTACAGCCGAGCGATGCGCCAGAAAATTCGCATTGAGCGTACTTAAATTGTTGTTCAGGGTGCTAATGCTGTCTTTCAGCGAGGCGAGGCTATCCAGTCTTACCAGATCGCTGTAAGGAAAACCTCCGCTACCGAAGCGTGCGTACCTGTTAAACAATACGGTTCTGGAGACGCCGTCTTCAAAGGTTACGGGTTTGTTGTCATCTATGATGATGTAAGTATTTTGTTTGGGGCCACCTACAAATGGCAGCAGCTCTCCATCATGTAAAATCCAGCCGTCGGCCACGATCGTGCCATTTTCCAACATTCCGGAAACAATGACCTTGTTGCCGCAAACTCTTGCCAGACCAGTCAATGCATCGCGATAGGATGATTGCATGTAGGCCAATACATCTTGTGTTAAAGGGAAACCGCCGAGGTTACCAAAATCCACTCGTTTATTACTCATGTCAGTTGTATTTTATATTCTTTACTGGCTAATTTATAGCTGTCGATGAATGCCCGCATTTCATTTTCAGCGAATCTTAAACCTGTTGGCAGCAGCACTATGAAGTCTACGCTTGCAGCGTTGGTTTCGCTGGTAGTATAAATGTAATGCGGATGGTTTGCGTCGAGGTACAGCGGTTTAGTTTCCGCGTCCTGATATACATATGCCTGTTCACGGATGTAGGGGTCTGAGATGCGTATGCGTCGTAATCCGAAGTCATAACGGTCATTGAGTGCCCAGGTCAGATAGCATACCTGCGGAGTGATGCTTAACCTTTTGAGATTAGCCTTCCTGTTGGAACGGAAGTCGTTGTACAGCAGCTGCACAGGATAGGTGAGTGCTATGAGCCATTCTATCATACGGGGCTTGCGTAGGCGGGGAGGTAATAACGCCGTTACAAGCCGCCTGAAATCTATCTCGAATATCTTCATCATATAATAGTGCTTTGAGGGATGTAGTGAATATCGAGATCATGTTCCTCGTCGATGCTGAGATAGCCGGCATCGGGCTGATACATCACATCGAATGCCTTGAATGGTAAGCTCCCGTAGCGGGCTTCTGCCTGCAATATCTGAGGAATCACCACTCCGTCTACCTGTTGTAATGCATCTGTGAGATAGGTGAGTACCAGCCAGCCGTTAAAGGGCAGTTGGGTCAGGTAGTTTTTAATAGCTGCCACCACAGGGTTGGGTCCATTGCCATCGAGGCGGGAGCCGTTACCGTCCAGTACAAGCGGGTTATAATAGATATTGATTTTTAACCGCAGGTTATCAGCAGGATCAGAGCTGACCAGCAATCTTACGCCTGCATCCTTAACGGTATTCATATAGGTGGTGAAAGACAGCAACTGGTCCGGGGTTAATTTTTTCAGGTTGCCCTGATTGGAGGCCGCTTTTACACGTAATGCCAGCACACCTCTGCCATCGGTTTGTTCCACAATGGCGCAAAGGTTTACTACTCTGCTGGCTGTGATCTCCTCTGTGGTGGCGTTGGTATTGTCATACTCATCGCTTTCCTGTTTGAGGTTAAAGCCATATTGAAACAGTTTTGCTTTTTCGGCATACCATTTCATACTATGTGGTTTCATACGGCTGATGAGATCATTGACCTCCTGCTTATGCAGATCAAATAACTGGTCGAGTGTCCATTGGCAAACGGCCACTACATAAACAAACAACCGGTAGATGGAAGTATTGCTGATATTGTTGAGCGCCTGCAATTCCCTGGTGGAAGCTATTTTATCGATAATCTGCGATTGTATTTCTTGAATTGTTCTTGCCATTGTTAACTAATCTTGAAGTCAATGCCTATACCCATAAATCCAATACCTCCCCGTGAGATGGTTGCTGAATCAAGGGTGAGAGATGTACCGGGGTAAATATTAAAGTCCCTGTAGTATGTTGTCACCGAGTTGTCCAGTATCGTGGCCCCCGTTGTTTCCAGGACCTGTCCGCCCGTTAACTCGTCGGTAATGTTGATATCATTCAACATGGCGATGGTGAAAACGCTGCTGATACTACCGGTTTCGCGGAGGACAATATCAAACAGGCATTGATGGGGTTTAACTGTTATTGCCATATGTTGCATCAATATTTAAGTGTCCATTTTCGTCGAGCCGGATGCTGGTGACTTTCATACCGTCTCTTTCAAATTCCGGTTTTATGTCACTCAGGAAGGCATACCGGTCTTCATCTTTCAAAAAGGAAGGCAGGCCAATCCCGGTAGTGGGAAATTCGCGCCAGTCGCCACGATTGCTCATCAGCAGCAGTAATTGATTCTGCATGGTGCATTCCCCTGTTTCGAGGTCTGCTTTTACAAAAGAGAGGTCACCGCTTTCATTCAGAAGTATATCAATCATTGGATGGTATATTTTAATGGACCAGAAGGTGTTACCGGGCCGCCAGTGGCCGATGTGAGCCCTGAAATATAAGTGATCTCTATTGCCTTCACCTCGGCGATGACTGCTTTGGCTATCTTCTCCGCGATCCTGTCCATGGCTCCGGGGGCATCACTTTTTTCGTTTTCTTCACTAAAAGCTGCACGGATGCTGGCTTTCAGTCTAGCTTCATTCATCATCTTTTAAAAGATTTTTAACCCGGTTTTTAATTTGTTGAAAGGTAGTGGCGTTTACGAGGTTGATGGTAGGGCCGCTTTGTGTGGTGAAACGCATTTGTAAGATGGCATCGAGCAAATCGTCGAACAGCTTACGCAGTGTTTCATTCTCCCGTTTAAACAAGTAGCCCTTATCATCAACATTCATCGTTGTATTACCAATTTTGTAAAGCACGCGGCTTACTTCATGTACGGTCAGTACCACGTAGTCATCGGTACCGTCTATACGTGCGAGCAACACATTGCTGCCTGTTTTGGGAACGAGCAGTATCTTACCACCGTCCTTAATGACACTCTTCAGGCGCACGTCAGGGATTTTATACCCATCCAGCAATTCCACTGCTACAGTATCCTCTTTATCGTCTACTGACTGTACAATACCCTGAAAGATTGTTTCAGGACCGTATTTCGAAGCGAAGCTGGCCATCGCTGCCGCGATATCATGAATTTCCTTTGACATCGGTAATTATTTTTTCTGACTGATGGTTATTTCCCTGGTGGCGTTTTTGGGACCATAGGTGACAGCGGTGCTTTGAACATAGTACAATGCCGTTTTTTCGTTGAATTTCAGATCCTCGAGATACACGGTATCACCTGGCTGTATGTAAGGTTGCAGGAAGCAGGTGATTTTACCTTCGTATCCTTCATAATTCATGGTATTGGTATATTTTTTACCAATGTCATCCAACGTTGTTTTGTCTGTTACATTTCTGGCACTTTTGTTTTCACTGCTGCTGGCGGTATTGGTGGCGGCAGTACCATCTTTTTTTGCGGAGGTGACTTTTACCGTCACCCTGGATGCAGGCCCTTTTTTGTATTTGAGCTGATCATTACTGATTACATTATATCCCATCCGCAGATTAATCGTTGATGCTTTGCCGTGCTTGTTCAGCAGATTAACGGCCAGGGCTTCACCGTCAAAGAACAGTTCGATAGGGAAGGCGGCTTTGAGGGCCATCAGTACCTGGAGGCCGTTGACGTTTTTCAACTCCCATTTATCGATCACCATCCCTGGAATATCATCAGCAAGCGTCAATCCGGTACCGGCGATGACCTTCTGCAATAGTTCCTTGAGGGTGGTTTTGCCTGATTGTTCGTTGAAGTTTTTGTTACGAAGTTTATAGCTGAAACCTTCGCAGGTAATCACCACGTTTTTTGCGTTGTCAATCTCCGTAACAAACCCTTTAAACTCAGTCCTGTACTGCTCATTGTACCCCAGCTCTATACTCACTGCATCGCCGGCCTTAAACAAGGTGGCTGCGTTTACCTGGTCTTCCTTCTTAATCAAACCCTGCATAACAGTCGCTTTCTTTGGTATAGTCAGGGTAGCCTTGTCTACCAGATCAAAAATGCTCCGGGTGATTTTGGCTTCTATTGGTTTGATGTTACCGTATTGACCGATGCTGATTTTGCTATTAAGAATGAACATTTCCAATAAATTCAAGCGTGTATATATCATCGCTCAGCAACGAGATCTCGTATGGCCTTGCGTTTTCGGTACTTTTCTCCCGGACGAATTTCATTTCGGTGATCATGGCGTAGGGTCTGCCTTTCAGGAAGATGTTGGTGATAATATTATCAATCGTTATCTTTTCCTTAGACAAAAAAAACGCTTCGATCTTACTCATCGCTTCTGTCGGGCCTCCTTCTTCGTCAGAGATGTCTATTCCTTTGATGTTAATGATGTAGTCATCTCTGCCTGTTACTTCCTTTACGGAGCCGTTTCTTTCCGGCATAGGCGTGGCTGTGTATGTCCGCTTGCAGGTAACTTCTACGGTAGCAAAAGGCAATACATAGTCGTTGAGTTTCACCGGAGAGAAATGTGGCCGCTTCTGGTCGTCGGTAAAGGAATAAGGCTTTCCCAGCTTTGTGAGGCCTGTCTCGCCAACCGCTTTCCTGATGTCAAAGTCTTTTCCTGGATTGCGGTTAAATGCTTCATTATAGAGCTTCGCTAAATCAAATTTTGCCATTGTCAAATTGTTTAAGTGGCCAGTCCGTTCAGGGAATAGAATACCCGGCGCATTTCTTCGCGAATCAGTCCAGTCATTTCTTCAATGCCTTCTTTCGCGCTCATGGCGTGGATTTCCAGCGTTTCAATCTGTTTGCCTATGTTGATCGTGATGGCACTTTTTCCGCCGCTGTTAATGGAGTCTGAGCGATTACCGAGGTTTTGGTCCGGTTGTATGGAGGTAGATGCCGGGGGGCCGCTGATTCCGGTTGTTCCGGTTGCTGTGGGCGCTGTGGTGCCTCCGGTTTTCGGGATAACCTTGAGTCCATTGATTCCGGGGAACTGGGCAGGGGCGAATGCTGCGTTTTGCAATGGATTTGGCGGTGCTGCCGTAGCCGGTGCTGCTTTTTCCTTAGGCTCATTCAGCGGAGCCAGCGGATTTTTCGGATCTAAAAGCTCATGCTTCTTTTTCAGTATATTATCTATACCATTGATCTGGCTGGAAAGGTCTGCTCCGGTTACTTTTTGAATGAGACTAAGCACGGCTCTGATACCTTCCATAAACAGCTCCAGTGGTGCCAGTAAGAAGTTAAGAACAAACTTACCAGCTTCCAGCAGGACATTAAAAAATACCTGTACGCCTTTTTTAAACCATTCAAAATGTTTGTAGGCATATATTAGTCCACCTACCAGTAAGGCAAGTCCGGTTACGATCAACATGATCGGGTTGGCATTAGCCAGCGCATTAAACACTGTCATAGCCAGATTTAGTCCACCTAAAGCAATGGCGTTAAAACCGGTGACGATGGCATTCCAGCTCAGTATAAGAGCGAGTCCGCCTAAGCCTGCGGCTAATAGTATGGCACCAATTTCTCCATCCTTCAATGCCATTCCAAAGTCGGCGAATAATCCTACTACTCCCAGTACGGCGCCGCCTATCACTCCCAGTCCGTTGGAGAACGACTCCTGGATCATGGCCCATTTTCCTCCTAGTGTGGAGGCTTTTGCTTCCATCAGGCCAAAGTACTGGCCTCCGGAACTGGTGGCAGACTTGAAGGATTCCTGGATCATGGATGCCGAGATATTACCGGCTTCCATATTGGCTTTCAGCTGATCCATCGACAGTCCGGAAACTTTTGTCATTTCCACCAGCGGATCAAATCCGGCTGATTTTAATGCAGCAAGATTTTCTTTGGTTAATTTTCCTTCGTCCTGGATGCTTGCATAGGCTGCTGTCAGCGCTTTCATTTTTTCTGCGCTGCCAGCGCTGATGTCTCCCAGCATGCCCAGGGTTGGAACGATCTTATCCATGGAAGTGCCGGCCTTGGCTAATGCGAGTGCATTGGGTGCAAGATCTTCCATGTTAAAGGTGGTATTGTCTGCCATCTTCTGAACCTGCTGCTGCATTTGACCACCCTGAGAGCCGAATGCGGCTTTAAACTCGATGTTCATCTGCTCTTTTGCCATGGCTATGTCGAGGCCTTTGCCCAGCAAATCCAGTCCTACACTGGCAATGTTGCCCATTGCCTCCTGGTAGCCTTCTGCGAGATCATTATTGCCTTCTCCTACCATCCGGGGGGCTCCACCACTACCTCTCCCAGTTCCGCCTCTTCCGCCGGCATTGGTAGCTTTAATGACTTTCTCCAGGTCTTTGAAGGCATCCGTTAAATTTTCGACTTCATCTATTGCATCACTGAAAGAGGCAGCGATATTAGCACCGGCATCATCTGAAATACGGGCGAGTGATTTCAGTCCCGGTGAAAATATATCCATCGCCTGGGTCAGGCGGTCGAGTTCTGATTCAGAGCCTTTTGCCCCTATATCCCTCAGCCTGAAAGCAGCCATATTGTTCATGTCCCTGGTCATCTTCCCGAGGGAGCTCTGAAAATCGGCCATCGTTGACTTGATGTCCATAGTATAAATTTTTTAAAGGCCCCCGGCTACATGCCAAGGGACCTTTGTTTGGCTTCATTTTTACGCATATCTTCCAGTATGGCCCAGTGTTGTGCCCATGAATCATCATCGAGTGAGGAGGGGTCTATACCGAAGTGATAGCGTAACTGGAGGTCTATGTATAAAACATAGTTACTTTGAAAATCGCCTTTGGCGTTTTTTAGAGCTCCCCCAGTTCACCTTTTTTCTTGTTCATCAACTCTTCAACAAAATCGCTGAGGCCAAAGTAGTAACGGTCTTCCTTGCGGATAGCTTCATCGCCTCCGAGCCAGATACCGTTGATAACAGTTTCGTTGAATTTGGCAGGGCTGGAAGAAACCTTTGTGGCAGCCAGGCTGTAAACATCGCGGGATACTGTTCTTAAATAACATACCCGGCCTTCGATTTTGTATGCAAAGACTTTACCGTGTTCTTTTTTCCAGGCATCAATCTGTTCCTGAGATACCTGTCCGATCAGTTGTTTTGACATTGTATACTAAATTTTAGTGTGATAATATTGTTGATAGTTGATGGAAAGGGCCTTAGTTACCGGTCCCTTTGGTTTTGCTGATGGCGAGGCAGATAAACGGTAAGCTCACTTCTTTGAACTTATCACCTTGTTTCATGCCATCTTCGAAATCAGTAAATTCTACGTTGGAGATTTTGTCTACCTGTACATAGGTGTCACCTTCTTTTTTGTAGGTAACGATAATGCTGATAGCCTTACCGGGTACGTCTACGATGTCGCTGTAACCGGCGCTGATAGCTGCTAAGTTCAGCTGGTCAAATTCGCTTTTCAGAATGGTCAGGGTTCCTTCGTATTTTTTATTGCCGCGTTGTACGGCCAGGGGACGGTTGCCGGCGCCATAGATGACTTCTTTCTCCTGTGATTTTTTGTAGGTCAGTCCGCGCAGGCCGGAGATTTCGCGGCCGAAGAGTACTACCTTGACATCCGCCCATTCAAATTCTCTTGAATCAAATATTGCCATTTGCTGTTAGTTTAAAATTGATAGTTAATGATTAAGCAGCGGTGTATCCCAGGAATACATCGATGTATTTGAGGCAACCTTTCGGACGGATACGTACGAAGATGTACACCAGGTTTGTAGCGAGGATATTGAAATCCGGATGGTCGATACCGGCAGCGCTGTACAGACCTGCATAAGCAGATGGATCGGGGTTTACCAGGGCTTCTACCGCAGGTGTACCATCATTATTCTGGCTGATTTCACCTGCCATTCTGCGGCTGATGGCTTCTTCGATGTTTAATGACAGGGCTGCTTCGATGGCGCTGCTCAGGCGGCCATTGTCGTCTACATCCACATCATTTTTCAACTCGTTGTAGTACACTTCATAGGCGATACGTACGGCTTTGTCAATGGTACGGCCATTACGCAGAGAGCTGAAATCGCTGGTGAGGGTACCGAGCATATTATCATCATTAAACAGATAACCAGGTGCAGCCTCATTGCGTTCGAAGGTGATGTAACGTTTTTCCCAGAGAGTGTCGAGGTCAACGCTGTCAATGGCGTCCACGTTTTTGTCACCGATTTTAACGACAGCACTTTCCTGTAGTTTCAGGCTACCGCTTTTAACCCTGCCGATGTTGCGTTGAACAGGCATGCCGGAAGCTCTTCCGAGGGCCAGCAGTAAAGCATGGGGGCCATTGCCGTTGACGGTGCCGAGAACGATACCAATGTTATCTTTCTTGTCGGCAGCATAACTTTTTACGCTGGAAGGGGTTGTGAAACCAAAACCCTGGAGGAGGGCACGGAATGGTTTACGCAGGTTGAACCATTTGGTGGACAGTATCTGCGCTGCATCAGCAGCTTTCACAACATCTGCATCGATACCATCGGTAACGACAGGCGTGTAGCCGGATGCAGGGAATTTAGCGAGGCCGAGCAGGCTGATAGTACCATTGGCGAATGTCAGCAGTTTATCTGCGTTAGCTGGCAGTAACATGTCTTCCATAGTGGTGGCTGCTGCTACGAACAGGCAATACAGTTTGCTGCCTTCGGCTGCTTCTGCAAAAAATCCGTCGTTGATAGCAGTCAGTGCCTGTGCATTGGTAGCCTGGGCTAATTCTTCACCTGCCTGTTTTTTGCTTTTAATCAGTACCGGTGTACCGAAGCCACTGGTGGGTGCTTGCGGGATGGCCATGATAAGGCCGCACACGCCGTCTACATTAGGGGCTAAACCACCAAGGTTGCCGTTAGTTGTTGAAATATTTACTTTTGGTCTTGCCATTTTTCATTTTTTGTAAAATGGATGTATAGAAATTGATAAAAAACTGTGATGGTGTTGTAACTAGGGGATAAGGAAACCTTTGAAAGATGTGGCCAGCCTTGTTCTTTTGGCTACTGTAAAGCCTTCGCGGCTGCCCTGGTCGTTGGTGTTGCCCTCGATAGTATATACCTTGTTGCCGTCAACGCTGATAACAAAACCGGTGTGGCCGAAGCCATTACCATATTCCATGATGAAGATGGCGCCAGGTGTTACACTTTTGATGCTCTGAACTTTTTTCATACCGGTGGTACGCCACTGCAGCAAGACGCCTCCGGTTTTAATCAGTTCATTTTTTACACCCAGTGCGGTGGTAGCCTGTTGCATACACCAGTATACAAATGCCATGCACCATGGATAACCAGGACCTAATCCCACACTTTTGAGATACTGATTTACTTCAGGTCCTGCATTACTTCCCCTGGGATGCTCTTCAACACCTTCCTGGGAAAGGGCTACTGCTAATACTTTTTCTGCCAGTGTCATTGGTTAATGGGTTTAAAAACGGATGATATTGTATTGCATACCGATACCCGCGCTCCATTGAAACTTTCCTCCTGCATAATAATAGCCGATGGAGGGTCCTATGGAAAGCCTGGCCTGCCGGCGGTTCAACGTATTTAAGCTGATCGATTTTAAACCGGTGATGGTGGTATGGGGATTGGCGCTGAAACCATCGATATAGGTAGCTTTTCTGAAAAGCCCTTCTTTCTTTTGGTATGCTGCCAGCCAGATACTGTCACGCATCTTGTAGGTAATTTGAACCGAGTCGTGCAATACGCCATGGATGCTAATCCAGTCGTCTTCGTAATAAAACACCGTCGTGTCCTGTACGTGATTGACGGCTATCGCGGGTATGGTATCCGATGTAATGGTTACAGCGTTGGTTACCTGTTGGATCTTTTCGGGTTTAACAGTAACTTTTTTGCTGATAGCTGCAACTGGTGCCAACGCTTTGTTGGTACTGACAGCGGTTACAGCATGCTGTAGTCCTTCTGCATCCTGATAGTGTTGTACTATCGGAGTGTCGATGGAAGTTATCACCGGCTGTATGGGGTTAACAATTCTGCCACATTCCCGGTATAGCAGCAGCATCGCTAACAGGGTAACAACAAACAATGGGATGTTTCTCACGGGTCAACTTTTTTATTCACCTTCTACGGCGGCAGAAGCTACGGCCACCATCACAGAGCCGGCAATAAACAATGCCTTGGCAACTTCCTGCAGCATGCCCGGCATTTGTACATTGGCCACAGATGGCGCTAATATTGCGCCCGCTCCGGCTATCAGTACTTTGCCAACAATCTTTATTTTCTTGAAAAATCTGGGGGTTGGAGAGGTTAATCTCTCCTTTGTCTCGTTAATGAATTGTTTCATATCTGTCATCTGCTAAAGGTTAACGATCCCCTCCCTCCGGCTACCCTGTCTTACGGGACAGGGAGAGCAAGCGGGAGTATCACGGTTAAATTGTACAACTGATCATCTTCTATCTGCTGTTGCTTGTGTACATCGTTTCGTCCGTAATACAATGTAAAGATGCAATCATCTGAAAGCTTTACCAAATAAGGGTTTCGCTATACTTCTTGTATAGCGGTATCATACTCCGGCTATCTCCGTATCATGCCATGTGAAATTTTATCCAACCTTTTATTAAAGCACTTTTGCATAAACAATTCTTAACAAAAACATTTATCACATGAACAACGTTTTCGTAGATTTTATGAACCTCGTTATCAGCCGCGTGCAGGCGGCCGTTCCTGCCCTTCAGTTTGTCGGACAGGATTTTGGTCAGCTGGAGAAAATAGGCTCAGCTACACCTGCTGCAATTGCTTTTCCATGTGCATTGATTGATCTGCGTGAAATCGTCTGGGAAGATCTGCCTGGCAACGCACAGCAGGGAACCGGAAACCTTCAGATACGTATTGCCGTGGATGCCGCCGGTAATAATGTAAATACCTATTATGCGCTGGAGCAGGCTATCCATAAAGCACTGCAGGGGCAAGTGCTAGGCAATGGTTATGGAAAACTACTCCGTCGTTCTTCTGATAGTGAGCAATTGAGTGATAAACTACATCTGCGTGTGGTGAAATATGCGGTGTCTCTGAGAGACAACAGCACTGTGGATAATAGTACCAAAACACCAAGACCTAACCCGGTTATCAACAAGTATAGCTAACCCGGTATCCGGCGTATTTAATTTGTATATGGCCCCAAACGAAACCGGCGCGGACAAAACAGTATTCAGCTGTTTGTCCGCGCCGGTTTTGTAACCCTTTCTGATAAACTATTTCCAGACCATCCAGGGATATAATTTACGCAATGCTGTCACAGTAGGCTGCTGTGTATTGAGTTGCTTTAATAATTGAAAGTTCACATCCAGTTGTAATCTTTCGATGATAGTATAACCTGATAAATCAAATTCGATGGATAGAATATGAATGATCTCGTCATATCTTTTTCTGCAAATCCGCAAATAGTAATAATGACGATGCACGAGCCTTTCGTCACGCCGTACGATAAGGTCGCGGTTTCTACCCGGTGTCCGACGGCTGGCATCAGCAGGCTGGTCAGACAATAATTGCGAGAATAATGTTTGAACTCCTTTCACCCTGCAAAAATAAAAAATGCTCCCCGTTAGAGGAGCATTAAGATGTTGACAATAGATAAAAGATTACGATTTGTAAATCTGCTCCATTTCCAATTCGCCAGGCAGCATGCTGGAGAGGAGATCGAGCAAAAACACATTTGCCTGTCGTACATTTTCCGGTACGCTTTCCGGATTGGCAAGATTATGTTTTACAGTCTGAATAATTCCCTGCATTAATCCGGAATGTAAACTTTCAGGGCTCACGGTTGGAATGTATAGTAACAAACCTTCATTTTGATAACACACTTTCTTCATAATTTTCTTAGGATTAATTCGCTCACTTCCGTCATTCCATAATAGGTAACCCGCCAGGTACAGCTACAGTATTTTTTTGCTGGTATGGAAACCGACAGTCGAAAGTCCGGCTTGATAATTTTAAGGATGTAAAACTATTTTTTCAGTTAAATGGATTGGTATCGTATGGATTAACAAATCATTTTATGAGTTTAACAGTTGTTCGTTTAAAGATATACTTTTTTTGTGGCTTTTTAAGGTAATATTTTTGCTTTTAATCCGGGTAAAACGGGGGTTATTTTATGCCATTGTTCCATGAAGATGTAATCCGCTACAGTGAAGTGTTTGGTGGCTTCGTTCAGGTTGTAATATACGGCTGGTCTGCTCCGGTTTAATGATTTCCCCGCCTGTGCAAATGTTACGTTGAAAAATCTGATTAAAACATAACAAATAACCTGTCTTGCACAGGCCACATATTTATCATTACGACCAGAAAATAACATTTCCTTACGCAGCTGAAGTGCGTGGCAAATTGTATCTACTACCTGGTCAGCAAAGTCGTTTTCCAGCTGACCATGAATTTTTCTTTTTCTTTTCATGTCAGTTTATTTTTGCGTCTGTTTAAGCATTTTCCGTTTCCGTTTATGCACTTCTCTTTCAAGGCGGCGCATATCTCCTTCACATTCATGAAAGATTTCTACAGCAGCTGGCTGATCGCTGATTCCATTGGCTTCACAAATGGAGATGATTTCCTGTTTATTGAGCGTTGGGAGTTGGATAATACGCCGGCCCAGGCGGGAGTATATTTCCGTATATCCTTTCCGGTTAAGTCTGCGTCCTCTTTCCATACGTTTTACCAGGTGGTTGGTGGCCATCATTACAATACCGCATTTCCCTCTGAGCAGGTTGTACAGCGTGATAAAAAAATACAATACCTGATCACTCAGTTTATCTGCTTCATCGAGGATCAGTAATGGTTCTTCCATTATCAGTAAATGTGATACAATTTCATCCAGCAGGTCACCTACATTATAGCCCTGTGGTTCTTTATGCATGGCTGCCAGTATTTTTCTGAGGAATATTTTACGATTCCAGTGCTCTGCACATTCCAGGTGTATAACCGAAGGTTCTATAGTAGAAAACCTTTGTGCGGCAAAGGTTTTACCGGAACCAGCTGCGCCGGTGATAGCAAATACATTCCCATACATTTTTGCATCTTCGAAGTATGCATCCAGTGTCTGGGAGGCAATAGTTTCCACGAAATGCCAGGCCGGCATTACAGCTTGCTTTTTCATATCTGATATTTTTATCTTTTTTTGTGAGTAGGATTACATTAAATCGAGAGGATCGAAATCGGAGGTTACTGATGGAATAAATTCCAGTATGTTGTCTTCGGCTTGTTGTTTTATTTCTTTGATCATTACCCGGGCTTGCAGGAGGGCCGCGGCATTCGTCCTGTTCTGTTCCAGCAGGGATTCCCGGTTTCTTTTTTTATCTGTTATCATTTTCACCAGCTCTTTTTTGTTATGCAGATGTTGCCATAGGCGTGCTTCATCACCTTCCTGATAGTCGGCACGGGCGGCAGGCAGCTTTTGTTGTGTATGTGCAACAAAACGTAGTTGCTGCCCATCTGTAACAAGTATCCGTGACAGATCAAACGGGTCATATATCAGCTGTACCTTTTTCCCTACATTCCGGAGGTACAGGGCATCCGGTATTTCGTATTCATGTGTCTGGCCTTTAATGGTCATACGTATACCTCCGTTGGTAATGGTGTTGGTATGTGTATGCGACACGCCAAAAATCAGCAGCAGCTGTTCGTCTGAAATACACCGTTGTCCGGATGAATCGCTGGCATTAAAAGCGGCTATCCATTCTTCCTGGCGGCTGCGGCCTGTTGCGGGGTTTCGCTCATGGCGCAAGCCTTCAATAAAGGTTTGTAATATTGGAAAGGCTTCTTCTTTTTCCGGGAAAAGTTTTTTTTGTTTTGCCAGATGATCGGGATTGAGACGACTGCGGGAAGTGATGTTGTTGCCTGCATAGTTATCGAAGCGACGCAGATGCTGATGCCAGCGTTTACCAAAGGTCCGTTCTATATATTTGGAGCGGGGAGCCCTTGCCGCCGCAGGAAAATATCCGGCATCGATTTGTTGATAAAATGATTCCAGCGCCTTTAGGTTCCATCTGTCTGTTTGCAGCTGATGTGGCAGGTACCAGGAGCCCGTGAGTTGATGTATGTGGTGCATAGCATCGAGATAAGCCATTTTCACAAGGTCGGTACTGATATTATCTGCATAGAAGTAACCCAGTGGATAATCATTAAAAGCATCGCTGATAACAACTGCTTTAAACCGGTGGTAGTAGCGGGTAACAAGCTGTTGCTCGTTGCCTGCATGCTCATCTCTGAAATACAGATCTACATCGTTGTCATCAGAACCAACGAGCAACAGCGGTGCGGATGGACGGTTCCGTTTTGTTTGTTTACCAAACTGGTTGTACCATGCAGCACTGCCTTCCCGGAAGAGTTGCAGCTGGTAATAATTGTTGCGTCTGTGATTACCTACTGTGGCGGCGGTAATCGCTGCATAGGCATGCTGAACCGCCCATTGATTATAAGCCCTGGCAATGACAGTATCATCATGCTGATTCGGATGTGCTATCAGCTCCAGTAACATGGATTCTGATAATTCATCTTTTATCTTCGCACTGTTCTGGTTTCCAAACCGCCAGTCTATCAGGCTGGCGTAGCTTAATTCCTGATACTGCCGGATTTTTTCGTTCAGTCTTTTATAGCTGTGTGGTAATAGAATGTCGTGCGTGACAATCAACTCCAGTACAGTTTTCCAGAATGTTTCCTTACTGATGCCCAGCTGTTTCCGGATGAAATATTTTTCTTTGCATACCTGTACCAGCATATCCAGCCAGGCGGCAGCGGTGACGTACTTTTCCACATGTCCTACAGGCAGGCATTTGTTTTCACCATAACGATAGTCCAGGAAAAATTTTTCGGCACGCGGATCTTTCCTGATCAGATGGAGCAGGGGTTGTTTGCATACATAAGCACGTGGATCGCCGTATTTCGCTATAACCAGCTCTTTATATGCCTCAGGTAAAGAGGCATATACAATCAGTACAGAACGGCCATTACCGCCGCGTTCCAGCACTTCTATTTTGTTTCTGCTTTTTAAGGAATCATAAGTTCCTTTGGGGACAAGGCCTCCGGGGTTCTCCTTTGTTTTTATAAATTCGTGCCCTTCTATGCACAATCTGTTACGGGGATCAAACTTCATAGGTTAACAACTTATAACAAGGACTGTAGCCAACATTTTAGGCCGTTTTGATTTTAATTGATACATTTATCGTTTTTTCTCTATTAAAACCATATCGCAAAAATATAACTTTTCTTATAAAGTCAAAATCTTTCTATAACTTTTTCTATATTTATCAGTAATGACAGACGGACAACGTATTTTATATATCAGAAAGCTGATTAAAAAGAGTCAGCAGGATTTTGCGCTGATGTTGGGCATATCACAGGCAGCGCTTTCTGACATCGAGAATGAAAAGAACGGTATATCATATCCGGTATTCAAACGTTTGGTGGAAGAAGTGGGGATTCATCCCTATTGGTTTATGTGGGAGCAGGACCCGATTTTCCGGGATAACAGCTTTCATGATAAATATAAGATTAGTTATAAAGATGCAAGCCCAACTGCAAGCGTAAGTGCAAGCGCAACCTCCAAAAAGGCCACAGGAAAGAAGTCTGGCGTGCAACCGGAGGTAACGATGGAGGATATACTCAAAGAACTGACTATGCTGAGAGGAGAAGTGAGCAAAATCAAGCAGGAAGGGAAGAAGAGCCGATAATGCCTGATTTAGTATTTATTTTAATCAGACCCCTTTTAATCCAATAAACCCAAAAATCCGCTACAGCAAAGGGCCCCGCTGGAATTAACCCTTTTCCCCAGACAATGTTACCAACCCGCTGCAGTGGCTATCAATATATAAATCACCATAGC
The DNA here is from genome assembly GCF_003308995.1 of Chitinophaga flava. Taxonomy (NCBI): domain Bacteria; kingdom Pseudomonadati; phylum Bacteroidota; class Chitinophagia; order Chitinophagales; family Chitinophagaceae; genus Chitinophaga; species Chitinophaga flava. The sequence continues at coordinate 473,279 of NZ_QFFJ01000002.1, forward strand.
TGTTTTAAGACGAATCGTTTTAGCAGTATTACATCCGATCTTCTGTAAAATCCGGATAAAAAAATATAAATTGGCTGAGGTTGTGTTAGCACCTTACCATTAAACCGGACCAATGTCAACAGAAGAGGATCTCCATAGTGTACAATGGGAGCGACTTAGAAATGGCGACAAACAGGCATTGTTTGCGCTGTATAACAGCACCTATGCCCATCTGCTGCGTTTCGGCCTGAAACTCTGTGGCAACGATGAGCTGGTAAAAGACTGTATCACCCAGTTGTTTTTACAGCTATGGAATAAACATGCCCAGCTGAAACCAGTTACTAACGTGCCCGCCTATCTGTTTACTGCTCTTAAACGGCAGTTACTGGATCAGTTGGCCTATCAGTCACGGATACACGATGCTATCAGTAAGATAACCGGAAAAGAAGAAGAGAATGAGTTATCTTATGAAGAGATCATCATCCGGGTACAACAGGACGACGAAATCAAACAGCGGTTGCATAGCGCTATAAAAGCACTCACCCCCAGGCAAATTGAGCTGATACGCCTTAAATTTTTTGAAGGACTTAGTTATGAACAGATCGCCGCACAAACTTCACAAACGGTGAAAACGGCCTATAATACGGTCTATGACGCCATTAAAACCCTCCGGAAAAAACTTTCCTGAAAAAAAGTTGCTCAACGCTTAGGAAAAAATGAAAATACTGCCGTCAGTATAAGAAAGGGTATCAGCATGAACTTCCTGGATTATGATGCAACGGAACTTGCATGTGACGAATCTTTCCAGCGTTATTGCCGGGAAGAATGCGAAGCTGACATAATATTCTGGTCGGACTGGATAGCCAGGCATCCCGTGAAAGCAGCTGTGATGGCAGAAGCCAGACAGCTGGTGGAAATACTGTCTGCCCGCCAGGGGGGCCGCGCAGAACAGCTAAAACATTTGAAGGATGGCCTGGCACAGTACGACCTGTTACAAGAGGCTTTACTGGAGCCAGTACCCGTAACGGTAGCCCGGCAAAGGTTACCGGTATGGAAATACGCTGCCATAGTGGGCGGCGTAGTAGTACTGGCTGCCGGTACCTATTTTTTTAGCCGGTATGGCCATGGTACCATGGCCGGACAGCCCGGCGCTACCATCATAGCGGCCGGAGAGGAACCACGTAAATCTGTTGTATTACCCGACGGCTCTTCCCTTATCCTGCGGAAGAACAGCCGCGTGGAGCTGGCACCGGGATTTAATCAGCAGAACAGAGAGCTTACACTGACAGGTGAAGCTTTTTTTGATGTCAACCAGAATGCAAAGCTCCCTTTTATGGTGCATACGGCTTTGCTGGATATTAAAGTATTGGGGACTGTATTTAATGTCAGCGCCTATGTAGGACACCCCGCTACAGAAGCGGCCCTGTTCAGGGGAAAAGTAGAAATCACCTGTGTGCAGCAGCCGCAGCAGAAAATTGTACTGCAGCCCAACCAGAAACTCACCATCCTGACAGATGCCACCAACCAGTCATCCGCTAAAACACCCCTGCTAAAGGTAGTACCACTCGATGCCGACCCGGTGGATCACAAAGCCCGGGAGATTGCCTGGGTACGCAACCGCCTCGAAATGGAGAATGAACCACTATCAGAGATTGCCGGTAAACTGGAGCAATGGTATGGTATCAGGATTGCCTTTGCCGACGAAGCCGTGAAACAGTATCGTTATTCAGGCACTTTTGAAAGTGAAACCATTCTGAAAGCACTGGACGCATTGCAGTTATCCTATCCCTTTAATTTCAAAATGGTAAACGACACAATTATTATCAGTAAATAAAAATCATCGCAATACATCATCAACCAAAGTAAAACGGGGAAGTGTTGGCCCACCTCCCCGGAAATAGGCCAGATAATGTCCTGTACGATCATCAACTAAACCCAATCAAAGGTATGGTAAAACTTGTATTCCTGAAATGGAAAGGGAAATCTGTTCCCGCCGGCAAACTGTTGCTCACTATGAAATTGACCATCTTGCTTTTTTTGACCTGCCTGCAGGTACAGGCTATTTGTTTCGCGCAGGAATCCATTACCCTGCAAGTCAGGGAAACAAGTATCAAACAGTTACTCAAAACCCTGGAACACCAAACCGCCTATCGGTTTGTATTTCATGACAAGACATTGCCGGAAGACAGGAAAGTGTCTGTTTCCGCCAAAGGCGCCACACTCCAGGCCGTACTTTCACAAGCCTTTGCCGGCACACGCCTGGCCTGGTCCCAGAAAGAAGACGGGCTGGTAGTAGTGTACGCCAGCGACCAGGCTGCCCCAAAAGCCGCGGTAGACATGACTATCCGCGGAACAGTAAAAGGCATCGATAACCTCCCGCTGCCCGGTGTGACGGTAAGAGCGGTAGGCACCAATGCCGGTGCACTCACTGCTGCCGATGGAACCTATTCACTCACCGCACCTGATAATGCCCGTCTGCTACAGTTTTCGCTGGTAGGCTACACTACCAGACAGGTGGAGATCAGTAACAGACACGAAATTAATGTTACCCTGCAGGAAGATGTGAAGACACTGAACGCAGTAACGGTAACCGGCTATACGAACTATGCCAGGGACAAGTCCACCGCTTCTGCCGGCGTAGTAGGGGCCGACAAAATAACACAGGTACCAATGGCCAGCTTCGAACAGATCCTCCAGGGGCGTGTGCCCGGCATGATGGTGTCTGCCGGCTCCGGTCAGCCCGGAACAGCTGCCACCGTTACCGTCAGAGGTGTAGGTACCATCAACGGCAGCTCCTCTGTATTATACGTGATGGATGGTATTCCTATCGAAGCAGGACAGTTTCAGGGTATCAACCCCGAAGACATCGCCTCAGTGACTGTATTAAAAGATGCTTCTGCCAAAGCGCTCTATGGCTCCCGCGGCTCCAATGGTGTGATCGTTATCACCACCAAAAAAGGACAGGCGGGTAAAGTATCTTTTTCCTATAAATCACAATACGGCTTCTCTAATATGACCACGCCCAAATTCAAGATGATGAACTCCGCAGAACATCTGCAGTTCGAAGAAGAGATAGGGCTGGAAACCGGTTCCAATCTGGGCCCCGGCTGGGAGTACTCAAAAAAGAACCCCAACTATGCCACCAAAACACCCGAAGAACAAAGGCAAGCGGATCATATATTGGACAGCCTGAGAAATACCAACACTGACTGGCGTAAGATATTCCTGCAAAACGGCCAGTTCCAGGAACATCAGCTGAGTGCCAGCGGCGGCAATGATAACGTTCGTTTTTACAGCTCACTGAACTATTACGATCAGCAGGGTATCGCCAGACGCTCCGGCTTAAAACGTTATAGCCTTAAAAACAATGTGGACTTCAATGCCGGCCGGTTGACCGCCAACATCAACGTGGGACTCGCCTATTCAGAATCTTCCTTCATTGAAAGAGAAGCTTCCAGCAGCGGCCAGAACCCGCTGGCAGCTGTATATTACGCGTTGCCTTATGAATATCCTTATGCAGCGGATGGTACGCTGGTCACTAACTATAACGATGACGTATACCCTGTATATGATCTGCGTGAAGGCAGCAATGCACTCGAAGCCCTGCTTAACACCAGCAGCAAAGACAACCAGTTGAAAAGCATCATCGGTACATCCCTGAATTTCACCATCGCTAAAGGGCTGGTAGCTAAAACCAGACTGGGTCTCGATTTCAGGGAAACTACCACAGAACGTTATGTAAACCCGGATTCCTACTCCGGTTACAAAGTAGACAACGGAGAAAAAGGTAGCTTCGGAGAAGGCGTCACCCGCAACTTCACTCTGGTCACTACTTCCGGCCTTACCTATTCAAAAAATATTGCCAACCGCCACGATTTTGAAGTGTCTGGTTATTTCGAATTTACGAAGAACAACTACCGCGCTTTTGACTACACCGGCTTCGATCTCGATGGCCGTCTGCCAGCCACGCCAGCAGCCATTACGCCAGGATCGCCTTTCAGCCCTGTGCTGGGTGGTGGCCGTACCCGCAGTGCACTGGCCTCTTATATTGCAGTAGGTCGTTACACTTTTGATGAAAAATACACCCTGAACGCCAGCTTCCGCTATGATGGCGCTTCTACCGTGCCTCCTTCCAACAGATGGCATGGCTTCTATTCTGTGGGTATTGGATGGGAAGTGAAGAAAGAGAATTTCCTGAGAGATGTGAGTTTTGTGGATAACCTGCGCTTCCGCGCCAGCTATGGTACTTCCGCCAATCCGTTTTCCACACTGGGGCCCTTCGCCTACTTCCGCACTTATGGAACAGACCAGTATGCAGGTCATCCGGCTATTGTGCCTTCAACGCCAGGAAACCTGGGCTACGACTGGGAATACGCCAAAGAGCTAAACGTCGGTTTCGACCTTGGTATCTGGAACAATCGTATCCGTATCGTGACAGATGTGTATAACAAGATTACCAACAACCTGTTTATAGATCAGCCGCTGTCTATCACTTCCGGCTTCAGCAGTATGTTCCTCAATTCCGGTGCTATGCGCAACAGAGGTATTGAAATGGATGTACAGGTTGATGTGTTGAAACGTAAGGATTTCACCTGGAACGTTGGCTTTAACTTCGCCTATAATAAAAACGTGATCACTGATCTGGGTGGGGCCAACGAATTTGCACAGGGCAATTCACAGATCGTGCGGGTAGGACTGCCTTATGGTTCTCATTACGCGCCCAAATGGGCCGGTGTAGACCCGCAAACCGGCAATCCCCTGTACTACGACAGGACAGGCAAAACTACCAGCGACTATAACGAAACAGCCCTCAGTGTAGCTGAATTTGGTACCTATATCCCGCCCTTCACCGGTGGCTTCAATACCGGTGTGAACTGGAAAGGGATTTATCTGAATGCATTGTTCACCTTCGCTGATAAAACCATGCGTTATCTCAACGAAGACTATTACAATGAAAACCCTGCTTTCGCCAGCAGCAACCAGTCTGTACGCATGTTGTACGACCGCTGGAAGAAACCCAATGATAACGCGATCCTGCCTCGTTTTGGTACTAAACGCGGTTATTCATCCAGAGATATCCAGGATGCTTCTTATCTGCGCTTAAGAAATGTCAGCATCGGTTATAATCTGCCGAAGACAGTGTTGTCGCAGCTGAAATTTGTACAGGGTGTACAGATATTTGCCCAGGCCCAGAATCTGTACACCTGGACCAAATGGAAAAGTTTTGACCCGGAAAATGCCAATGGCGAAGGGCGCTTCGATTATCCCAGTGCACGTACCTACACCTTTGGCCTGAATGTTAACTTTTAAACCACGCAGCACATCATGATCCGTTATTTTCAACATACCGTTAAATACCTGGCGCTGATGCTGCCGGTATGCCTGCTTTCGTGCAACAAACAGCTGGACCTGTCGCCTACCGATAAGATCATTGATCCGGGAAGAACCTTCCGCAATGTGTCTGACCTGAACGGCGGCCTGCTGGGTGCTTACACAAGACTTACCTATAATACAATATACAATGTATCGCTGGTGACAGACGAATGTATGCTGCCCAGTGAAAACGGTACCGGTGGGGGAGTAGCCTCTTACCGCTGGCAGATAGATCCCGGAAGTGGTACCATCACTTCCTCCTTCGATGAGTATTATGTAACGATAGACCGTGCCAACCGCGTGCTGGCGGCCTTACCGAAGATACCTGCCAAAGGAGATGAAGTGGCACAGAAAGAGCAGTACCAGGGTGAGCTGCTGGCACTGAGAGCATACTGTCATTTTCAGTTGCTGCAGAGTTATGCACAGGCTTATACTGCCAGTGCGCTGGGTGTCCCTTTCATGGATGTTTCTGTGATCAGTTCCCCTGCCCGTAATACTTTTGGGGAGGTGATGACCAGAATAGAAGCTGACCTGAAGACCGCCAAAAAGCTGGTCCCTGCTTCTTTTGATGATAACACCCGTATTACCGTGGCAGCTGTTGCTGCTATACAGGCACGGGTAGCCCTATACGAAAAAAAATGGGATGATGCCGTAACCTATGCCACTGAAGCCATCAATGCCATACCACTGGCCTCCATAAGCAAATTCCCCGGTATCTGGAAGGATACTGATGAATCAGAAGTGATCTGGAAGCTGAAACAGATGGCAGGTACCAACAACGGTCTGATCGGCGGTGTATATTTCAAAAAACGTGTAGCCTTATACGTTCCCTCCTTCGAGTTGATCAAACAATTCGATAAAGACAATGATGTACGTTACACTTCCTATATCCAGTATGATGATACGCGTGGATCTGGTAAATCAGCTTATCTGGTGAACAAATATGCCGGAAACTCCGGTAACCCGGGACTGGCGGATATTAAGCTGTTCCGTACCGGAGAGATGTACCTGATAAGATCAGAAGCACTGGCGGAGCTGAACAGGCTACCCGAAGCAACCACCGACCTGAATGACCTGCGTGCTGCACGTATCAACGGTTATGCGCCGGAAGCTTTTGCCGATAAAAATGCACTGATCACCGCCTTATATAACGAACGCTTTAAGGAGCTGGCTTTTGAAGGACATCGTTTGTTTGATCTCCGCAGAAGACAGTTGCCGGTGACCAGAGATCCTGAAGATGCAATAAATACGCTGGGCGCGGTATTGCTGAATCCTGGTGACAGGGGATATGTGTTCCCTATTCCGGATGCGGAGACTAAAGCCAATAAAAACATGGTGCAGAATACGCCTTATTAGTAAACCCATAAGATTGTCAGATGAAAGGATATAAATTGATAGGGTTGTTAACGGTGACGGCTATATATTTTAATGCCTGTCAGCAACAAACAGCTCCTCGTGTGATACCGGGCCGCCCGGCTTCTATCGGCTTTATTGGTGATACAGCCGATGTTACCACACCTGTAAAAGGAGGGGTGGCGCTGATTGGCGGCGGCGGTAATGTAAACGGCGCTTTTCAATGGATGATAGAACGCAGTGGTGGTGGTGATGTGGTGGTACTGACAGCTTCCAACAACGGAAGTTATAATGCAGACATTGATTCCCTGGGTAAGGTAAATTCTGTGGAGACGCTGAATATCACCAGCCGGGAGCTGGCAAATAATGATACCGTAGCGCAGATCATTCGTAATGCGGAGATGTTGTTTATTGCAGGCGGGGACCAGTCCCGTTATATGAACAACTGGCGCGGTACCAAAACAGGGGCTGCGATCAACTACCTGCTGCAGGAGAAGAAAGTGCCGGTAGGTGGCACCAGCGCAGGCTGTGCTATCCTCAGCGGATTGTATTACAGCGGAGAAGGAGGCAGTGCGGTGTCTGACAGTGTGTTGGCTAATCCGTATGATTCACTGGTAACAGTATATAACAACGACTTCCTGCATGCACCTTATCTGTCGTTGGTGATCAGCGACCAGCATTATGTAAAACGTCACCGTCAGGGAAGGCATGTAACGTTTATGAGCCGTATCATTGCTGATCATGGTATTTTCCCCAGAGGCATCGCGCCGGATGAGAAAACAGCCGTGTGTATCGACGAACAGGGCATGGCCAAAGTATTTGGTGCCAGCAAGGCTTATTTTATATTGACAGATAGTCTTAAAAAACCTGAACTTTGTGTGAAAGGGCAGCCGCTGCAGTGGAACTGTAACGGGCAGGCCCTGAAGGTATATGAAGTGCCGGCGTCAGCCACCGGCAACGGTAGTTTCCGGGTATCCGACTTTGATCCTGCAGCTGCGAGCGGTGGTACCTGGTATTGGTGGTGGGTGGAAAATGGCGTGTTGAAAACGAAGCAGATTTGATTATCTTAAAATAATACAGTTTACATGAAAAGAGGTTTTTGCTATCTATTACTGGTTTGTTGCCTGGCTTTGTCCTGGAACACAGGCATGGCCCAGAAAAAGGGGCCTTATGTGCTGGTGATACATGGAGGCGCGGGCACTATCCTGAAAAAGAATATGTCGCCTGAGATGGAGGCTGCTTACAAAGCTTCCCTGAAAAAAGCGCTGGAAAAAGGATATGGTGTTTTACAGTCCGGCGGAAGCAGCCTGGATGCGGTAGAGGCCACCGTGCGGGTGATGGAAGATGATTCTCTTTTTAATGCCGGCAAAGGTGCGGTGTTTACACATGATGGCCGTAACGAGCTGGATGCCGCTATTATGAACGGTAAAAACAGAGCCGCCGGCGCCGTAGCAGGCGTGACTGTGATCCGTAATCCTATCAGCGCTGCCCGTGCTGTAATGGAGAAATCAGAGCATGTAATGATGATAGGCCCCGGTGCTGAAAAATTTGCTAAAGAAGCAGGCTTGGAAATAGTAGATCCTTCCTACTTCAGGACCGAATCCCGCTGGAAAGCGCTGCAGAAAGCCCTGAAAGAAGACTCCCTGGCTGCTGCCCGCTCCAACGCCTATACGAATCCTGCCAAACTGGGTATCATTAACAAAGATAATAAGTTTGGCACCGTAGGTGCGGTAGCGTTAGACAAACAAGGTAACCTGGCCGCTGCTACCTCTACCGGTGGCATGACCAATAAAAAATACGGCCGTGTAGGTGATTCTCCCATCATCGGAGCAGGCACCTACGCCAACAACAATACAGTGGCCGTATCCTGCACCGGCTGGGGCGAGTATTATATCCGCAACGTAGTGGCCTACGATCTCTCTGCCCTGATGGAATACAAAGGTCTCTCCGTACAGGACGCCGGTAAAACAGTGATCAAAAAAGTAGGTGACATGGGCGGCGATGGCGGTCTCATCGCCCTCGATAAAAACGGTAACATGGCCATGCCTTTTAATACGGAAGGCATGTACAGAGGTACTGTTACTAAAGATGGGAAAATTGAAATTTATATCTACAAGGAACTGTGATGTTTATGATTCCGCTGATGTACCTGATGAGCATAGATATTAGCGAAAGAAATATAACATATAAAATTAAGGCTGTTTGATTCAATCAAACAGCCTTAATTTTATATGCCTATCTTCGCTCATCAGGAACATCAACGGAATCATATACATCACAGTTAATGTTATATAATTATGAATTCCGGCTGACTGATATTAGTGTAGGGATTATCGGAATCAACGGCCACTGGCGGATTTGCAGCTAACGATAGGGTTTTCATGTGTTAACGGTTTTTCCTATAGCCTTTACAGTGACCTGTACACCATACTATATTTGTGACCAAAATCTATATGGATGAACGTCCGCGAGCTACATACAGAGACTGACCTGTTCCGTGCGATTGCCAGCGGCAATGAAAAAGCTTTTGAAACGCTCTTCAATAAATATCGTAACAAAGTATACACGATTGCATTTAAGATCACCGGTTCTGAGGAGCTGTCCGAAGAGATCGTACTGGATGTATTCCTGAAAGTATGGTTAAAAAGGGAACAGTTACCCGGGCTGGAATACTTTACAGCCTGGCTATTTACCATTACACGCAATCGTGTGTTTAAGACACTTAAACAACTGGCTCACCGCGCCACTGACCGCCCCATCACCGAGGAAGAAGAATGGTTGTTGACACCGGCAGATACTTCCAGCTCTATGCTGCTGGAGAAAGAGTATCGTCAGATATTACAGGATGCCGTTGGTCAGTTATCTCCCCAGCAAAAGAAAGTATACCATCTGATCAAGGAACATGGTATGAAAAGAGAAGAAGCCGCCAAAGCCTTGAATCTTTCTCCGGAAACCGTGAAACGCCATCTGGCAGAGGCGATGCAGTTTATCCGCACCTATTGCAGCTACCACCTGGGCACCTATGCCGCCCTGCTGATTATTAAGGAATTGTTATGAAGCAGATTTTTTCTGTAGTCCGCTGACCCATTTTTCTTTTTAAGGGATTTCTTTTGATGTAACCGGTCATAAATCCGGTCAACAGGATGTCTTATTTCAAGTCATTATTTCGTAAATCACTGGATCGTACCAATACGGCAGCTGAGGAAAAGGAGCTGCAGGAGCTCATTGCACAGTCGCAGCACGATGAAGAGCTGTTGCAGCTGCTGGATGAGGTAATTGCCGAAACAGAGGAGGAGCTGGTTCTCCCGGAACATCGGGCCGGGGAAATTCTTTCTATCATTCTGCATACCAGGATGCAAAAGAAGAAACAGCACCGGCTGGTGCAGATGGGCTGGTGGGCTGCTGCTGCGGCAGTTTGCCTGCTGCTGGGTGCTTCCTGGTTTTATTTCGGGCATAACACGCGGACAGTCGTTCCCTCTGCTTCACCAACACTGGCCATACAAGACATCCGGCCTGCATCGCAGAGCGCTATACTTACACTGGCTGATGGCAGCCAGGTAGCACTGGACAGCCTGCAACCCGGCAGTATCAGTAATACAACAGGTGCCGCTATCCAATTACAAAAAGGAAGCATTATTTATACAGGTGGTCAGCAAACAGCTGCCGCGTATAACACACTCTCCACCCCACGTGGCCGTATCTTTCATCTGGTGCTGCCTGATGGCTCCGAAGTATGGTTGAATGCAGCCAGTTCTATCCGTTACCCTATCGCCTTTACAGGAGCAGAGCGGGTGGTGGAACTCTCCGGGGAGGCCTATTTCGAGATTAAACAGGCTGCTACCAAACCTTTCCGGGTAAAAACCGGTGATCATCGGGAAATAAGAGTACTCGGAACAGGGTTTAACGTAAACGCCTATACTAATGAGCCCGAAATGGCTACCACACTGTTACACGGTAGTGTTCAGGTGGTGAGCGCCCAACATAAAATGATACTGAAACCCGGTCAGCAGGCGGTAATGAACAATGAAGCTATTCGTCTGCAAGAGGCTGATACCAGCCAGGTGACTGCCTGGAAAGAAGGTATGTTTCAGTTTGATAATACCGATATACAAACTGTCATGAACCAGCTGGAGCGATGGTATGACATAGAAGTGATCTATGAAAAAGGTATTCCTGATATCCGCTTCGGCGGGAAACTGGAGCGAGACCTGAGTCTTAGCCATGTACTCCGGATATTGGAAATATCAAACGTACATTATCAGCTGAACGGAAAAAAACTAATCATCACACAGTAATCAATAATTACATACCAACTATTACTGCGCCAGAATGCGCAGCAGGGCAGCGTTTGCCTGTAACGATCCTTCATACAAATTCTGAAATCATAATGTTCACAAAACAGCTTTACACACAAAGATCTTCATTTCCGCCTGGCCATAGGTCCAGTCAGAACAGCAGCCGGCCATCCGGCAAGCGCCGCCTATGGCCATGTATATTGCTATTTGCCGCTATCCTGTGCCTGGAGGTACAAGCCGGAACCATGGGACAAACCGTCACCCTCGCCGGGAAAAATCTTTCTTTCAGAGAGATCTTTCATGTCCTGGAAAAACAAACCGGATATGTTGTTTTCTACAATACAGCTATGCTCAGTAAAACCAAACCTGTAACAGTGGCGGTAAAGAACATGAGCGTAGTGGATTTTCTCCGCACGGTGATGGCAGACCAGCCGATCGATTTTGAGATCAGCGTGAAAACCATTACCATCAAGGAGAAGAACAGCGTCTCTGTAGAAGTGGTACCAGCGCAGACTAACAGGGAGCTGGCCAAAGACCCGCCAGTAAAGGGAAAAGTGACCGACAATGAAGGTAATCCGCTACCTGGTGCTACAGTAGCCGTTGCCGGCGGTACACGTGGTGTACAGACTAATGAAAAAGGAGAATTCAGTATAGAAGCTGGTAGTAATGCTACGTTGCTTGTTACCTATATTGGCTTTGAAAGAAAAGTGATCTCCCTGGCTCATGATAAACAACCGCTGACGATACAGCTGGTACCGGCTAAAAAAGATATCAACGAAGTAGTCGTAATCGGTTATGGCGCAGTGGCCAAAAAAGACCTTACCGGAGCCGTTTCTGTAGTACGTCCTGCCGATATTGAAGGCCTGCCTGTCACCAGGGTAGACCAGATGCTGCAGGGCCGTATTGCCGGCGCTGAGATCGTATCTACAAGCGGAGAGCCCGGCGCCGGTACGTCGGTGCGTATCCGTGGGACCCGTTCTATCAGCGCCAGCAACGAACCGCTGTATATCGTAGATGGTCTGATGGACGGTATCACCAGTCTGAATGAACTGAACCCTTCTGATATCGCCTCCATCAACGTATTGAAAGATGCTTCTTCCACTGCTATCTATGGTTCCCGTGGTAGCAATGGTGTCATCATCATCACCACCAAATCCGGTGTCAACCGTTCAGGCAAAACCAACTTCACCTTCCGTTCAGACCTGGGCAGCTCCGTATTGCCCCGCTACCTGGACCTGATGAATGCTACTGAGTTTGCCCAGTTACAAAACGATCGTTTTTATTTCAGCAACGCGGCTAACCCTACCCGCCCGCTTGAAGAATATCCTTATCCGGACCCGCTTTCCCTGGGTGAAGGCACCAACTGGACCAAAGAAATCACCCGTGTAGCTCCTTATCAGAACTATACGTTGTCGGCCAATGGCGGTGATAAAGCCACCCAATACTATTTTTCGGCCAACTATAACGACAACCAGGGTATCATCAAAAACAGCGGTATGCAACGTTATCAGGTGCGTTTGAACCTAGACAGGACCATCAGCCGTTACGTGAAGGCTGGTGTACGGTTCAACTATTCACAGCTGATGCGTAAGCTCAATAACGCTGATATAGGCACCAACACGTTATGGTACCGCTCCACTATTTTCCTGGCACCTACCATGGCAGCGTACAAACCTGATGGCAGCTTCAACGATTGGAACACCCAGTGGTACAGCGGTACCTTGTTTGACTCGCCAATAGCCAACGTAGAACTGAAACAGAATGATGCACTGGAGAAAAGCCTTAGCTCTATGGGCTACATTGAAATCACGCCGGTGAAAAATATACTCATTCGTTCAACCCTGTCTTATACAGACTACAGCAAAAACGAGAACCAGTTTACACCATCTACCATGCCTTCCCGCGCCAATGCTAATAGCGGAGGAGCTGCCTATAAACGCAGTTATTATGATAATAACATCCTGAATGAAAATACCATTACCTATAAAAACTCCTGGAACCGTAAGCACAACCTCGATGTGATGTACGGTTTCACCCTGCAGAAGAAAAAATTTAATAATATGACCGCTAGTGGTAGTGGTTATTTTATTGACGGCATTGGTCCAAATGATATAGGTGCACTGCCTTCCAAAGAAACCATCTCTATTGGTTCATCGCTGGAAAACCAGGGCCGCATGTCGCACCTGGCACGCATCAACTATAACTACAAGAATAAATACTATCTCACTGCCACCGGCCGTGCAGACGGTGCTTCCAACTTTTCCAAAGATCACAAATGGGCTTACTTTCCTTCCGCCGCCTTCAAATGGAATGTTACCAGTGAACCTTTCATGAAACGTTTCCGTGATATCAGCGAACTGTCGGTTCGTGTGAGTGGCGGTACTTCCGGTAACGATGCGATATCCCGCTATCAGTCATTATCCCGGATGAACTCCACCTCCTCCGGTTATCTTTTCAATGGTACACAGCCGGTAGCGTATTATCCCGGCCGTATTGAAAACGAAGGACTCACCTGGGAAAAAACTACTTCCTACAATGCCGGTCTGGACTTGTCTTTCCTCAACAAAAGGGTAGACATCTCCCTGGACCTCTATAAAAGTTTTACTTCAGATCTGTTGCTGACCGTTCAGTTGCCGAGCCATACCGGCTACAGCTCCAGGCTGGCCAACATCGGAAAAACATCCAACAAAGGCATTGAGCTGTCCATCAACACTGAAAATATCAGTAGAAAAAATTTCTCCTGGTCCACTACTTTCACCATCGCGCGTAACAAGCAGTTAGTGGAAGATATCGGCGGGCTCGATAAAGTGTCTGTATATGATAATCCTTATGGCGCACAATACATGATGTATGGCTATAAAAAAGGACAACCGCTGAATGCCTTATGGGGCATGCAATACGCCGGCACCTGGAAAAGTCAGGCTGAAATAGACCAGGATAAAATAGATAAAAAGTATGCTTCTGCAGCTGTTAGTTATTATTCTCCCGGTCGTCAGCGCTACATCGATCAAAACCATGATGGTATCCTCGACAACAAAGACCTGGTGTACCTGGGCAACGCAGATCCTGACTTTTATGGTGGTATACAGAACACCGTTCGTTTTAAAAAGCTGAGTGTTTCCTTCTATTTCAACTACAGTGTGGGTGGGCAGATCTATAATCCTACCGAACTGTTTATGGGCACTGGTACTTATCTGAGCAATCAATTCCGTTATATGGTGAATGCCTGGCATCCCGTGCGGAATCCGAATTCCGATTATCCGAGGGCAGACTCCAAAGATGACATTCCCAACGATCGGTTTGTGCATTCGGCCACCTTCCTGCGTTTCAAGAATTTCTCCATTGCTTATCCTTTTGACCTGAGCAAAATCACACATAAGAAACTGCAATCACTTTCGCTGTCGCTGGGTGGCAATAACCTGGTGTTGTGGAAGTATTACAACGGCTATGATCCGGAAGTGTCTACACAGAGTGGAAGCTCTACTATTCGTCGCATGGACAACGGGGCTTATCCGTCCAGTCGTACGATCACTTTTGGTGCTGAATTAAAATTCTAAAAGTATTGGTATGAAAAGAAAATACAGTTATCTCCTTTCTTTATTGCTGCTGGCGGGTGTTAGCTTGTCCACCGGCTGTAAAAAACTGCTGGAGGAAGATCCCAGTAGCTTTGTTAGTCCGGGTGAATTTTTTCAGAACGAGAATCAGTGTATTGCTGCATTGAACGGTTGTTATATTCCGCTCAACAGCGTGTATACAGCTGATTTCATGATTGCGCAGGAAGCTGCTACAGACCTGGCTTTCCTGAACTCATCCGCGCTGGATGCCAAATTCGAAATATCACCAGCCAATCCTGGAATGGGTGATAATTTATGGTCGGCCTGTTATAATGGTATCATGTATTGCAATGCGGCGATATATGGCATTGAAAATGCTAAGGTGGCCGCCGACCGGAAACCTGCGCTGAAAGCGGAAGCGGTGGCGCTGCGGGCGTTGTACTATTATCTCCTTACCAGTACTTTCAACGATGTACCATATTATACGCAGAATATCAGTAGTCTGAGTGCTTTGACTGAGGTGATGAAACTGGGCAGAATGAGTGCGGTGGAAACCAGGGACAAGCTGATCAAAGAACTGCAGGAATATGCGCCGAAGTTGCCACAGGCACGTACTTCAGAGGTGCCTCAAAATAGAATATCTGCCGCTATGGCGTATATGCTTATCGGTAAGATGGCACTGTGGAATAAGGAATATCAGGTATGTGCAGATGCTATGCAGGCTATTCGCAAGATTTATGGCCAACTGGCGCAGTATCCGTTAAAGGATACCTGGTTCCGTAATAAAAACACGCCGGAATCCATTTTTGAAGTACAGTTCACCTGGTCGGCCACCGGTCTGAGGAAAACATCTACAGTGGCCTGTTTCTTTACGCCCACCAAAACAGCAGGTACCAGCACCTATGATGGGGTAAACATACCAGAATTGGGCTCCAAAGCCAATCCTTTCGTCTCCATTACACCTACTGAATACTTCATGGGACTGTATGACTTTGCAGATCCACGTCGTGAAACTATTTTGGCCTACAGCTATAACGGCACCTATTTCAAACGGCCCATGCAAAACAATGGTACCGGCAAAGCCTGGATGGGGCCTAAATTCTGGTGCCCGGGCATGGACAATGTGTCTGATGGTAACAACCAGAAAGTGTTCCGTTATGCAGACGCATTGCTGATGCTGGCTGAAGCGGCCAATGAAACCGGCGACGCAGGGCTCGCACTGCAATGCCTGAACGAAGTTAAATCCAGGGCATACGACGGCCTTAAACTTCCCGCATATCCCGGTAAAGATCAGTTTTTTGAAGAAGTGAAAAAAGAGCGTGCGCGTGAACTGATGGGAGAATACGGTCGTAAATGGGACCTCGTAAGATGGGGGACCTTCTACAAAGTTGTTAGCCAGACATCCGCTACAGAATATGATGTCATCAAAAACAACCTTCGCCCTTACCATGAATACTATCCGATACCGGACAAAGAAGTACTGCGTTCCGGCGGCACCTTAACTAATCCAGCTTATAAATAATTTATCATGAAACGTTTTCTGAAGATTGCTTTTTTATTGTTTTGTCCTTTTTATATAGCCGGTGCTCAGGCACAGGCGCCGCTTCGGGTATTGAGTTATAACATCCTGGAAGGAATGACCACCGATACTACCAAAGGGAAGAAAGTATTTGTAGAGTGGGTGAAACAGTTCAACCCGGATATCATGGCATTACAGGAATGTAATGGATTTACCCAGAAATCACTGGAAGAACTGGCCGCTACCTGGGGGCATCCTTATGCCGTGATCGTAAAAGAGAATGGTTATCCTACCGGCCTCACTTCCAGATATCCTATCACCGATATTCAGAAGGTGAATGAAAACATGACCCATGGCTTTATCATGGCTAACGTGAACGGCTATAACGTTGTTGTGCTGCATCTCAATCCGCACAAGTACCGCAAAAGAAGAGAAGAGATAGCCAGTATCCTGGCCAATACAGAAAGAAAAAATGATAAGGGCAACTGGATCATCATGGGAGACTTCAACTCCAATACACCACTGGATAAAAACCGGCTAGACTCCAACAGAATCAAGGGCTGGCAGGCCAACGCTATCAAGAAAAATCCCAATATCGACAACCTGGTGGATGGCAACCTGATAGATTACGACGTACAGCAGCGTATGCTGAATGCCGGTTTTACAGATGCTATCTATGAATCTGACAGGCAGGAAAAGGCTGTTTCCGGAAAGGATACCATACGTACCACCACCCGCATTGATTACATCTATCTCAGTAAGGACCTGGCAAAGAAGTTAAAGACCTGTCATTTCATTTATGATGATTTTACAGCTAAATACTCCGATCACCAGCCGGTATACATGGAAATTAAAAAATAAAAACCGCCATGGGAAAATATCTGTTTATAACAGCCTGTTTATTATTGGGGATCATCTCGTGTCGCAAAACGGAAGATTATAAATTCAGCACTCCGCTGGGCATTGATACCCGCATTGTGCAGGTAGGCGCTGGCGCCGATACTACCCGCATTATCGTATATGCCGACGGCGACTGGAATATGGAGCTGGCAGCAGAAACACCCTGGCTGCAGCTGCAAACCAGCAGCGGGCATGGCAAAGGCAATGCGCTGATAGAGGTAAAGGACAACAGCGGTCAGTTACCCCGTGCAGCCAAACTGGTAGTCAAAGGAGGCGGTAAATCAGATACCATCGTGTTGCAACAGAAAGGTATTACGCCACTGCTGGCTATCACCGATGAAACAGCACAGACTATCGCCAACGGGGGAACGTACAAATCAGCCATCAATACCAATATACCACTGGATTTGATGACAGTAGGGTATGGCTACGATTCTTCCGGTACCACCAACTGGGTATCCGGCCTGCAGATAAAAGACGGGTATCTGTTTTTTAAGGTAGATACCAACCAGCTGGCGACAGCCCGCAGCGTGGCGTTGCGGTTGAGTTACCTGGATGCACTGGGTACCACCACCAGAGATACCATCCTTATCAAACAACAGCCTGGGATGAGTTATGAAGGCGCCATACAAAAGGATTTTGCCTATGTAAAACAAACACTGGCCAACGGCGTGATCAATGAGAATATCTATGTGGAAGGGGTTGTGGTCAGCGACAAAGGACATCCCAATATCGCCCGCAACCTCAATACACCCGCCAACAAACACAACCTGGATAAAACGGAAAACAGTATAGCCGTTTACGTGCAAAGTCTGGATGGCAGCAGTGGCCTCTATTTCAGGACCAAAACACCTGGTGATAATATCTTTAACTTCAACGACCGTGTGAAAATATGGTTGAAAGGCACCAGCATTCAGCAGTTGCCAAATCCTTCCCGGACCATCATCTCAGACCTGGATGTAGTACATATCATGAAAAAAGATGTAGGTACCGGAGTACTGCAGCCAAGAGAAAAATATATGTCACAGCTGACAGACAATGATCTCTATACCTATGTAAAACTCAAAGAGGTGGAAATATCCGTCCCTAGTGGTTCCTTTACGAATATCAATGAAGGTTATACGGCGAGGATGGATTGTTACCCCACGAGCATCCGCGATATTCAGGGCAGCAGCATGTATATGCTTACCAACCTGGATGTTGCTTACCGTCGCGATGGCAAGCGGGTGCCGCAAGGCTCCGGCAATATCACCGGCATCCTGGTACATGAAGAATACGAACGTTATGGCGGTGATATCGGGCGTTATTCCATTCGTCATCTGAAGAGAGAAGACATCGCGCTGAATGATGACCGGAATAATGGCTTCTCCAATGTGCTGGCAGAATGGAGCCGGTTTAAAACCGAATACGCTACTACGCCTACAGATGCGCAGCATCCGCTTACCCCGGACATCGGCACAGGACGTATTTATCAGAGTGGCAAAAAATGGCTCGACTATACCGCCAACGGTATCTCGGGCACTACGGATTACAACGCGCTGATACAGGAGCCTACCACCAACAAGGGCGCCGTTGCCAATGGTGGCTGGGGCGCCAAAGGCTGGTGGAACAACACTACCAATACCGGTGAATACTGGGCGATAGAAATGTCTACTGCCGGCATCAGCACACCAGTGTCTTTACAGATAGAAGGTAACACCGATATCGGCGGCCCCCGCAACTTCGTAGCTGAATGGTCGGCGGATAATACCAGCTGGAATAGTTTAGGCAGCTTCACATTTGAAGATGTGGCCAACTGGTCTAATACCCTGCTTACACAGGTGGCAGGATATAAAGTGCTGAACTTCCAGCTGCCACAGGCAGCATCCGGACAAGATCATTTGTATGTCCGGTTGAGAGTGGCGAATAAAAACGTAGGCACCACTACCGCAGCTAGCGGCGGAACATTATCGACGACAGCTTCATGCAGATTGGTGCATGTGTCGGTGAAGTATAATAAGTAGGAGAATATTTTTAATAGGGGCCAGGGGATCATCTGAAAAGGTGATCCCCTGCTTCGTTTTTATTGTGCATGTATTATCTTCAGCTTTAGGATTCATTCCAACAAATTAGCAGAAAGATGTTCAGTTTGATAATCAAAGACTGTATTGATCAGGAAGATCTACTAACCAACTTATCACAGTTTTTCAAAAACGAAGTGTCTATCGCTTATCTTGATATGGATAAAGAAAGGCATGAGGATAAGCGATAATCTGCTTAATCCCTATACCTGGATTCTAATCACTGACGCAGGTGAACAAGGAGTTGTCAGGCAGCTGGTAGATGAAAACGACGTTTTTAAAATTATATGATGGTTGCCAAAATCACGGCGCCAACATTTATAGGTACTGGCTGAAATGACATTCTAAAAATGTTTAAAAGATGAGTTACACCTTACATGACTGGCCCTATCAATGGTTGGGGCCATGGAAGGAATACGGAGAAGGTTATGAGAAATATCCTTCTATAAAGGATTTTGTGAATCATGAAATCAATGCAGGTTATGATAAGAGATTAATTGAATATTTGAATAACGGTGTTATTGTTTGTGTAACAAGCGGCATAAGTTTCCCTTCTCCTTTTGATGGACAGATAAAGAGAGATACTGTTGCTTACAGGACCGATGGTAAATGGCTCTGGCTGGATAATATTGCTGACTTTGTCGCAGAGAACGGACTGGTGATACCTGAACAATGGTACTGTGAAATAAGGGAGCGTGATTTTATCATTCCGGATGTGAGTCATGAACAGCTTGAACAGTTGCCACTAATCATTTCCTCCTAAATCCCTTACCTTCGTGGTATGATTATGAACGACGAAGAATTAATCTCCTGGGTGAGAAAATCAATGCAGCCGATAGGGCCTATCAGTACCCGGCCGACAATGGAGGGGCAGGCTATTTATCTGGATGGGATGCTCTTTGCTTATGTGGCAGAGTCGAAGTTATGGTTCAGAACGGATGATGAGAGCGACCTGGCATGGGATGCTGCTGGTAGTGAGTGGTTGAGAAGACCGAAGAAAGATGGTACGCTGGGATATGAACCTTATCGTAGTGCGCCGGAAGGAGCATATACGGATGAGAAGGACCTGCGTAAATGGGCGAAACAAGGTCTGGCAGCAGGACGAAGAGCCAAACAAAACTAGTGAAGCTGACCAAAAAGTAAGAGCTACATTTTGGTCAGTTTTCTTTTTTTAGATAGATTTTTAAGTTTTGAAGCCTTGGCGTTATTATCATGGGTTTTACTTCTAGAGATGTCGCGTTAAACAGTTTATGAGTATTGAGCCACCGTTTTTAGTTTTTGGAGATAAAATTTACGCATATTATGGGCAATGGCAACCGGGCCAACTCAGCTTTGAACCCTTGATCCTCCTCTTAGATTAAACATCGGATGTATTGATTCGTTTTGCATCCCTTATAGGATGCAGATATTGTTTGTAGATCCACTCATGTCAAATAAGTTGACGCTGTGACCTATTTAATATTGTTTTATATCTAATGAAATACTTATGGAAACTGTAGCGCTGTTCTGTTCCCTGCTAATATCGGCCGTCTATTAGAATGTTCAGTTACCACATTATGACATATTTCTTTCAGGAGGTTATAAATAACCGATTTTGTCCTGGCAACATCGGTATGGAGTGGGTTGAAAGAATTAGAAGAAGATTTAAATTCCAAATACCTTCAAGTAAATAATTATGAAAACACTTTCAATTACGCTAAATATATTTATTGTAGTAATTATTGCTTTAACTCCGGGTAGATTTTATAATGATTATACAAGATTTTTCGATTGGATAATCCTTCTCTTGATGATAGTAAATAGTTTTTTCCTGATAAAGAGTGGTAAGAAAAAAATTATAGGGGGATACTTATTATGTTCGTTACTAGCATTAGTTTACTGTTTATCATCTGTATTTTCAAATGATGAAATTGGGTATATCAAACCAAGATTAGGCTATTTGGGTATAAAAGTTGAAATTATATCGCAAAGTGAACTTGAAAAACTTGAATTAATATCGTTTATAACTATAGGGATATTAGTTGTGACTGAATTGATACTACTTTGGAGAACTATAAAATATAAATAAACCCTTATGCCGTCGCACGTGTGTGACATGTGAGCTAAAACAGTGAGTCGCAGCCTGGCCATTACGACAGGCTCTCTTATATAGCCGTATTGTGTTGCAATTGATGTAATAGTAGATTTGATAGTCTAAATGGAAAAGAGTGTTGGAGTATTCGATTTTCAGGACGGAAAGGAAAAAAGAATATGGGTAAAACAGATGAAATTCGCGCCAGATATGAACGTATAATTAAAAGAGGTAGACAATTTGGATATGGTTTTGCTGCCGACAATTTACAATACTTTTTAAATAAATCAGGCGAAGCTATTCATGTACCTTTAGATAAATTGAGGTCTTTTAGAGCTTTTGAAAAAGCTTACAAGAAAAATATCGGGCGATTTGAAAGAAGTTTGATTGCCGTTGCTTCTTCCTTGAAGAATGGTGAGTCTAACGTTCTGGAGGAGTTTTGGGATGTAAAAGTTGCCCCATCCTATTTTAGTGAACTGTTTTTTGCAAGTGGTGCTAGCCAGATTACATCTACCAAGAAATTTAAGTTGGAGAAAAGGACGGCAAGATTTTTTAAAATAATTCGGTTGACCGGTATGATTGGAATGTTGGTTCTGCCGTACACATACCAGGCGAGGGTAATGTTAAAGATGATGACGGTATTTACCTCGAAGAAGAGGGAGGAGCAAAGTCCTACAGTCTTCGGAGCAACTGGACTACCTCTGTTACGGGAAGCATCAAGTTTAATTGGATCTTGTCTGATAATATTGATCTCGAATGGAAAATTGAATCCAAAAAATAATAAGTTGATATATGAAGAGCTTATTGGTTAGATACAAAAAGAGGATAATCCTTTTCTTTATAGGGGCTGTATTGCTGACAGCCGGTATATATTCTTATTGGAATAGCTATGTGAAATTTATTCCGACGGGATTTGACGGCAATGATTTCTGTGTTGTGGAAGAGAATGATTTAATAGTAGAAAACTTGCCTGCAGTATTAAGATACCATGGAATATCTTTTAAGGTAGATAAAGATGGTGATATCTGTGTGAAGCGTTACATCGCGGACGATAGGGAGTTGATATGGAATTTTACTACTAAGTCTATGGATTCCAACTGGATAGCTAATCATCAATAGCGTACTGGCAGCAGGACGACGAGCCAAACAAAACTAATATAAAGAGACCGCTGGTCTCTTTTTTTATTGTCTTAGGGTTAAATATACTTTCCACCCTCACAGCGAAAAAAATATAAGCCTTTGTTAAAATTAAATGTATAACCTACGATAATTTTCTTCATATTTGTTACAAATTCAACCGAAATTATTGCCTGGAGCGAACTGAATGATTCCATGGCTGTGTATCCTGAAATGTGCTGTAAATCAAAGACTGTAGATCCACTACCGAACGAAAGCTGATCCTTGTACTAAAGAGCGTTATGAAATTCTGAAGACGACAATTTATCCACTGATTTTTTGGCGAATGATTATTTCCGGAAACGGTATAACGGAAAAGTATACTCGCCTATTTTTATGCAAACGATTGCAGTTCAATAGATTGAGCGAACCTGGCAGAATATGAAACCAGCCAGGGACGTGATTTTTTTCTGCAATTTATATGCAAACGATTGCAGTTATTTGGCACCAATGCATTAGAAGTATCGGCAACCTCAAACAATCAGCAGTTGCCTCTCCCATATCAGGAGTATCAAAATGCATCAGCGGTTGCAGTAACATCTGAAGAGTCAGATGTATCAGCGGTTAAGGTTGCAAATCCATGCATCAGGAACATCAGCAGCATCAGACTCATCAGCGGTTGCGGTTAATATTATCAACCACTAAAAACAAACCTGTACGCATGTACGAAAATTTACCAGCACCACAATAAGAAGAATACAGCATTAACATCAACCAAGTCAGTTTAATTACTTGCGGGAGCTACGCCAAGGCCCTGCCCGAGAGACCTATGCCTGTCGCAAACGGTCTGCCTAAATAAATTTCACATGAAAAAAAGATTTCTCTTTCTGTTATGCAGTGCGTTTGCCTCATTACTGCTCCTGGTGCCAGGGAAAGTCCCTGCACAACTGTTGGCAGCTGCAAACATCACCAGCCTGCATATGCCTGCCGCCGACGCATTTGCCAACAACGTATTTAAAAAAGAAGTACGGGGCCAGGTGACCGATACCGCCGGATCTCCTATGCCCGGTGTAACTGTCCTCGTAAAAAATAGTCCTAACATCGGCACCACCACCGACATGAACGGACGTTATATCTTGGAAGTACCGGATAACACCACTGTGATGGTGTTTACGATGGTGGGATACACCACCCAGGAAGTGGCGCTCAATGGCCGCAGTGTTATCAACGTTCAACTAAAAAACTCCGCCAGCCAGCTCAGCGAAACAGTTGTGGTAGCTTATGGTAAACAGAAAAAAGCTTCTGTAATCGGTTCAATCACCACCATCAATCCGGGTGAACTGAAAGTTCCTTCCAGCAACCTCACTACCGCCCTGGCAGGACGCCTCGCCGGCGTAATCGCCTACCAGCGCAGCGGAGAACCCGGTATGGACAACGCAGAGTTTTTTATCCGCGGTGCCACCACCTTCGGTTATAAGAAAAGTCCGCTCATCCTCATCGATGGTATTGAATACGATGTAACAGAACTGGCGCGGCTCAATACAGACGATATCGCCAGCTTCTCTATCATGAAAGACGCTACCGCCAACGCGCTCTATGGCGCCCGTGGCGCCAACGGCGTAATCCTCGTTACCACCAAAGAAGGCAAGGAAGGTAAGGCTAAACTCAACCTCCGCCTCGAAAACTCCATCTCTTCGCCTACCCGCGACCTGCAGCTGGCAGATCCGATCACCTACATGGAACAGAATAACGAAGCCGTGCTAACACGAAATCCACTGGCGCCTGTAATCTACTCCCAGAGCCAGATAGACAACACCAAAGCCGGCACCAACAAAGATGTATATCCTACTACCAACTGGAAAGAGATGCTGTTTAAAAAACAAACCGTTAACAAACGCGCTAACTTCAACCTCGGCGGTGGCGGCCAGATAGCCACCTACTTCGTCTCCGGCGGCTATACGAAAGATAACGGTATCCTCAACGTAGACGGACGAAACAATTTTAACAACAACATCGACCTCACTACCTATACCTTACGTTCCAACGTCAATATCCGTGTTACCAAATCCACCAGCGCCATGGTACGCCTGCATGGCACCTTCGATGAATATAAAGGCCCTGTCGATGGTGGTGAAAAACTCTACCAGAAAATGATCTGGTCCAACCAGGTGCTGTTTCCGGCCGTTTATCCAGCTGACGATGCACACCAGTTTGTAACACATCCGCTCTTCGGTAACTTCAACAACGGCGAATACCTCAACCCTTACGCCGACATGGTGAAAGGATACAAACAATACTCCCGTTCGCTCATGCTCGCACAGTTTGAGATCAAACAGGACTTGTCTTCCTTCATCACCAAGGGCCTGTCTGTAAGAGCCATGATGAACACCAACAGGCAAGCCTACTTCGATGTGTCCAGGCAATATATTCCCTTCTGGTACAGCGCTACCAACTATGATAAACTGAATAACACCTACGTGCTCCGGGATATCAACCCTGATCAGGGAACCGATTATCTTAACTATGTACCGGGTAAAAGAACTGTGGCTTCTACGTTTTATCTGGAATCCGCTGTTGACTACAACCGTACGTTCGATAAACACGGCCTGGCAGGTATGCTGATCTTCATTGCACGCAACAATCTCCAGACGATTGATGATAACAGTTCCAATGTGAACCTCCTGCAGAAGTCGCTGCCATCCAGGAACCTGGGACTTTCCGGCCGCGCCACCTATTCTTATGATAACCGCTTCTTTGGTGAGTTCAATTTCGGTTACAACGGCTCCGAACGTTTCTACAAAACAGAACGGTATGGTTTCTTCCCTTCTGCAGGTATAGCCTGGTTTGTGTCTAACGAAAATTTCTTCAAACCATTGGAGCATGTGGTGAACAAACTCAAAGTCAGAGCCAACTACGGCCTGGTGGGCAACGACGCGATAGGTAATGAAGATGACCGTTTCTTCTATCTCTCCAATGTGAATATGAATGATTCCAAAAAGGGCGCTACATTCGGTACCAATGGTGGGTATTCTCGCAACGGTATCTCCATCGGCCGCTACGACAACCAGGCCATCACCTGGGAAACAGCCAAAAACTCTACGTTCGGGCTGGAAGTAAGCCTGTTCAACAAACTGGACATCATCGCTGAATATTTCTTCGAACAACGTTACAATATCCTCATGGACAGGGCTTCCACACCCAAAACCATGGGCTTGCAGGCTACGCCCAAAGCCAATGTAGGCAAGGCTGAATCCAATGCCTTCGACTTCACCGCTGATTATAACAGTAACATCGGTAAAAACCTGTTTGTGACACTGCGTGCCAACTTCACCTACGCCCGCAACAAATTTAAGGCGTATGAAGAACCCCGTTATGATGAGGCTTACCGTTACCACGTAGGTTATCCGATCTCCCAGCGTTGGGGCTATATCGCTGAACGTTTGTTCATCGATGATGAAGAAGTAAGAAGTTCTCCCCAACAGGCTTTCGGTAACTTCAAAACCATGGGCGGCGATATCAAATACCGCGATGTGAACGGCGATGGCCAGATCACGCCCAGCGATATGGTACCCATCGGTTTTCCTACCATGCCTGAAATTATCTATGGCTTTGGTTTCAGCGCCAAATACAAAGGCGTGGATTTCTCAGCCTTCTTCCAGGGATCTGCCCGCTCTTCCTTCTGGATCGATGTACAGGCTACTTCTCCCTTTATCAATAACAGCGAGGATAAATCAGTGATCGGAGAAACACAGCTGCTGAAAGCTTATGCAGACAGCCACTGGTCTGAAGAAAACAGAGACCTGTACGCTTTATGGCCCCGCCTGAGCCCTGTGCTGAATACCAACAGCATGCAAACCAGCACCTGGTTTATGCGCAACGGCGCCTTCCTTCGTCTTAAACAGGTGGAACTGGGTTATACCCTTCCCACCAGCCTGACACGGCGCCTGCATATGTCTAATCTGCGTGTATACGCCAACGCTACCAACCTGCTCACTTTCTCCAAATTCAAACTCTGGGATATTGAAATGGGTGGTAAAGGATTGGGTTATCCGATTCAGCGCGTGGTCAACTTTGGTTTAATGGTTGGCTTCTGATAAATGTGCATCTGACACTAATAAAAAAACAGCAATGAGATATAAAATACTGATCACGCTTGT
Organism: Chitinophaga flava; assembly: GCF_003308995.1. Classification (NCBI taxonomy): domain Bacteria; kingdom Pseudomonadati; phylum Bacteroidota; class Chitinophagia; order Chitinophagales; family Chitinophagaceae; genus Chitinophaga; species Chitinophaga flava. Next base: position 499,656 of record NZ_QFFJ01000002.1, read on the forward strand.
ATTGATAGCCGGGCTGAGCTCCTGCAGCAAGTATCTGGACGTGGTGCCCGACAACGTACCGACTATCGATAATGCTTTTACCCTGCGTACTTCTGCAGAAAAATACCTGTTTACCTGCTATTCCTACATGCCTAAAAACGGGCACTTTAACGATAATGTTGCTTTTAATGGTGGCGACGAAGTATGGTACGATGATCCTATCCGTGATGTGGACCCTACCTTCTTCAACATCGCGAAAGGCTTGCAAAGCATGACCAGCCCGCTGGCTAACTACTGGAGCGGCAGTGCCCGTGGCACTTCCCTGTTTGTGGGTATCCGCGACTGTAACACTTTCCTGGCCAACATCGGTAAGGTAAGAGAACTGCGACAGTATGAAAGAGAGAGATGGATTGCAGAAGTGAAATTCCTCAAGGCTTATTATCACTTCTTCCTGTTCCGCTGCTATGGCCCTGTTCCGCTGATAAAAGAAAATCTGCCGGTGTCTGCCGGTTCCGATGAAGTACAGATATACCGTCAGCCGGTGGATACCTGTATCAACTATATCGTGAAGCTGCTGGATGAAGCGGCCAGTAGTGAGTTTCTACCCAACAAACTGGAAGGTACCGAAAATACAGAGCTGGGCCGTATCACCAAATGTATTGTACTGTCACTGAAAGCCAAAGTGCTGGTGACTGCTGCCAGCCCTTTCTTCAACGGCAATCCCGACTACAGCCGTATGGTGGATAACCGCGGTGTACAGCTGTTTCCCACTTCTTACAACGCTGAAAAATGGAGCCGGGCAGCACTGGCCTGTAAAGAAGCCATTGAGTTCTGTCAGGCCAACGGCTATACGTTGTACCATTTCCCGGGCAACTTCGGCTACAAAATCAATGATACCCTGCAAACACAGCTGGATATTCGTGCAGCCATGACCGATAAACAGAACAACACGGAAGTGATCTGGCCCAATACCAACAGCACTGCCGGCGATATGCAGCGCTGGTCTATGCCGCTGATCGCCAACGGTGCCAGCACCTCCGGCCCTAAAGGGATTATTGCGCCCACCCTCAAAATGGTGGAGATGTTTTACTCCAAAAATGGTGTGCCCATTACCGAAGACCGTACCTGGGACTATAGCAGAAGATATGTGCTGAGAACGGCCACCAATACAGAGAAATATTATGTACGCAGTGGTGAGCAAACAGTAGAGCTGCATTTCGACCGCGAGCCGCGTTTTTATGCAGATGTGGCATTTGACCGTGCCGTTTGGTTTGGTAACTGGGTACTCAACTACAACAAAGACAGCGCCCTGTATTTCGTAAAGGGCAGAGCCACTGAAATAGCTTCCAGAAGAGGTATCAGTAACTATTCTGTAACAGGTTACTGGGTGAAGAAAACAGTAAACATAGAAAGCAGTGCGGCCACTGATGGTAACATCGCCAGTGGCCTGGTGACTTATCCTTGGCCCGAGATCAGGCTGGCCGACCTGTACCTGCTGTATTCTGAAGCACTCAATGAAGTGAATGGCCCCGGTGCCGGTACCACCCAGTGGATCAACCTGGTGAGGGCCCGCGCCGGATTAAAATCAGTAGAAGAATCCTGGACCAACTATTCCAAGAACCCCACTAAATACACTACCAAAGAAGGTATGCGGGAAATTATCCAGCAGGAAAGAGCCATCGAGCTTTGTTTTGAAGGACAACGTTTCTGGGACCTGAGAAGATGGAAAACCGCACACGTAGCGCTCAACAACCCAATCAAAGGATGGGATATCACCCAAAATGCTGCACCGTCTTATTATAAGGAAGTATTGCTGTTTAACCAGCGATTCGGTATGCGGGATTACCTGTGGCCTATAGAAAATGCCGAAATGATCATCAACAAAAACCTTGTACAGAACCCCGGATGGTAATCCTTTTTCATGACACTCAAACTTACTGAAATGAAACATTTCAAAATCTTATCAACAGCTGTCTGCCTCTCCGTTGCCATCCTGTATGCCTGCAAGGAAGATAAAATGATGCCTGTTTCCAACGACAAAACAGCCCCTGGTCCTGTGTCTAATGCCAGTGTAGTGCCACAGGCTGGTGCTGCTGAAATTTCCTACTCACTGCCGGATGACCAGAACCTGTCTTATGTGCGCGCAGAATTTGAGATTAATGGAGAAAAGAAAGAAGCTAAATCTTCTTACTTCAAAAGATCGATAAGGGTAGAAGGCTTTGGTGATACGGCTTTTCACACGGTGAAACTGTTTGCCGTGAGCCGGGGTGAAGTTTCTTCTATACCGGTGGAGGTGAAGGTAAAACCGTTGCCGCCCGCTATCTGGCAGGTGTTTAAATCTTTAGCGGTAACGGAAGCTTTTGGTGGTTTACAGGTTAAGTTCAGCAATCTCGACAGAGGCAAGATTGTGATCGGCACCGTGCTCTATGATCCCAAAGCAAAGGAATGGCGTAATATCAACAACTTTTATTATGGTCTGGATTCCGGCAGATTTACTGTCAGAGGCCTGCAGCCGGTAAAACAGCAGTTCGGCCTTTATGTAAAAGACCGCTGGGACAACAAAAGCGATACACTCAAATTCGAACTGACACCCATATACGAAGAACAGCTGGACAGGAACAAATTTGTGAGCGCTATGAAGAAAAAATATCCGATTCCGCAGGTAGCGCCGTTGCCTAAAACACCGGGTGTACAGATCGTAGAGCCGGGTAATCTGTCTTCCTGGCCTATTGAAAACATGTGGAATGGGGTGATTGGCAACGAAGGATTTCATACCACGGAAAATAAAGACGTACCTATCTGGATTCCGATAGACCTGGGAGTGAAAGCGGTGATCAGCCGCTATAAGATCTGGCAGCGTCAGGCGGGATATATCTACAACCATGGAAATCCGCATGAATGGGAGCTGTGGGGCACCAACAACCCTATGGATGTCAACAGCTGGGTGAAACTGGATCATCAGATTATGGAGAAACCTTCCGGGCTGCCGTTAGGCCAGAACTCCAATGAAGACATCGATGCTGCCGCAGCCGGACAGGAATACGAACTGCCCATCGGCACACCAGCAGTAAGATATATCGCCTGGAAACATATCGACAGCTGGGCCGCCATCGATGGTATCATCGGACATCTGCATATCAGTGAAATAGCTATCTGGGGACAAATCAAACAATAATCAAAAGAATTTTATGATGACACATATAAATCGATGGGTGAAAGGTAGTCTGCTCCTGGGCGCTGTGATGGCGGCTTTCTCTGCCTGCACCAAAATGGACGATACCTACAAACAGTTCCTGGAAGGAGGTGAAATCATCTATACCGGCAGGGTAGACTCTCTGAAAGTATTTCCAGGCAAAAACAGGGTGCTGTTGTCCTGGTATCTGGTTTCTGATCCTAAAATTACCAGGTGCCGGGTGTTCTGGAATCAGCGAAGCGATTCTGCAGAGGTGGCGGTAAAACGTACCGGTGGCGTAGACACCGTGAAACTGCTACTGGATAAATTACCGGAAAATATTTATACTTTCCAGGTATATACGTACGATAATGCCCGCCACTCTTCAGTGAAAGAAGAAGCTATCGGTAATGTTTACGGTGACGCCTACACGGCAACTTTATCCAACCGTCCGGTGCGGTCTGCAAAGTATGATGCCACCAAAAAGGAAACCACTATCTGGTGGTTTGGGGTGAATAGCCAGGTGGTAAAGGTGGAAGTGGTATATACCAATACGGCTGGTGTGGAAACAACGCTCACGCAGGTGGCCGACAGTGTGCCTGCTCTGCCGCGTGACCCGATGGAGTTCAGGGCTTCGCTTAAACTGCCCGGTTACCAGGCTGGTACGCCCTTTAAGTATAGAACAGCTTATAAACCGGTTAAAATAGCGATTGATACTTTTTATACTGCTTATGAAACGCAAACGGTTCAGTAGTCAAAACAAATCCACTATATGAAAACAATGATGGCAGGCTTGCTGACAGTACTCGTGATCAGCACTCACACAGCCTCAGCACAAAAAAAATCCGGAGCAGCGGACCTGGTCCACTTTCCGAAAGGTTGTTCTCCCAAAGAAGTAGGTAAGCGTGTGGCAGCACGTTTTGTGGCTTCACCACATGCTAATTTCGGGCGGCCAGCACCGCCTTCCCGTATTAACTATCCGGAAGTATGCACCTGGTATGGTGCTTTGGCGTTTGCCCGCGAGAGCGGTGATAAAGCGCTGACACAACAGCTGGCTACGCGTTTTGAGCCGTTGTTCACTACAGAATCAAAGCTGGTGCCCGTGCCCGACCATGTGGATTACACCGTGTTTGGTTCGGTGCCGCTGGAGTTATACATGCAAACCAAAGATGCCCGTTATCTGGAGATGGGGCAACGTTTTGCCGACAAGCAGTGGGGACCTCCGGAAGGGCCGCGTGTGAAGCCTGAATCACAGGGGTTTTATGACCGCGGACTTACCTGGCAGACAAGGATGTGGATAGATGATATGTTTATGATCACGGCGGTACAATCGCAGGCTTACAGGGCTACTGGTAATGTGGAATATATTAACCGCGCTGCGCGCGAGATGGTAGTATACCTGGATTCATTACAGCAACCCAATGGTCTTTTTTATCATGCACCGGATGTGCCTTATTTCTGGGGCCGTGGCGATGGCTGGATGGCAGCCGGTATGAGTGAGCTGTTGCGTTCATTGCCTAAAGATAACCCTAACCGCGAACGTATCATGAAAGGCTATAAGATCATGATGGCTTCGTTGCTGAAGTACCAGGCGTCTGATGGTATGTGGCGGCAGCTGATCGATGATCCGGAGTCCTGGCCTGAAACGTCCGGTACTGGTATGTTCACCTTTGCGATGATCACCGGTGTGAAAAACGGCTGGCTGGATGCGGCTACTTATGGGCCGGCAGCCAGGAAGGCCTGGATGGCATTAGTTACTTATATCGATGAGCATGCGGATGTGCGGGAAGTATGTGAAGGTACCAACAAGAAAAACGATCGGCAATATTACCTTGATCGTAGCCGTATTACCGGTGATATGCATGGGCAGGCGCCGGTGTTGTGGTGTGCTGCTGCGTTACTGAGATAACCTGCTGTAGATAAATACAGCGCAAACAAAATGCTTCCGGCGCAACGATGGAAAGCGTTTTGTTTGCGCTGTTCTTTTTTGCGCTTTTATGAGAATCATCCGTTTTAATAAATCTTCAGCCGGGTAGCTTCGTCTGTAGCTTCATCTTTTTTCTCCTCTTCGTCTGTTACGTTCTCCTGTTCTTCCTGTTCCATGTTTTCTTCTGGCTCCATGGCTGCCTCAGCGGCAGCCTCTCGTTTATCTTCTTCTTCCAGCAGTTCATCAATTTCTTCATCATATTCCTCTTCATTCAGCAGGTCTTCAGAAGAGTCTGTTCTGCGTGATTGTTCGTCCTGATTGCCTTTGGGCGGTACAGGTTGTTGGTGGTGATTGATGATGTCATCCGGTTGAAGCTCGTCTTCACGCAGGGGTCCTATGGTTTTTTTCTGCGTTGTCATATCTTGTAGTTTAAATGGATGTACCCCAAAGATACGCCACATTTAAACAATGGTTTTTTACTATCAGCTCTAACTATGTATATAATAATTTATAATTATAACTAATACGAATTTAATTATTAAATAATAATATTTGTTACTAATTTATACGGTCGAAATGAATGGCCACTGTATGAGAAACCTGGCTTTTTCTCAGCCATATAAATTGTATTCCACGGTATGATTTATATAAAAGAAGAGATATGAATAAAACAGATGCTGAATTGGTATTACGGCTCCGTAACAGCGACGTGAGCGCTTTTGACAGCTTATATACAAGTTATCATCAGGCCGTATACCGGAATATCCTCAAACTTGTGAAAGATGTTGCAGTAGCAGAAGACATCTTGCAGGAAGTCTTTGCCAGGTTGTGGGAGAAGCGTCGGGAAATCCAGGCTGAGCAGTCGGTAGGTGGCTGGTTGTTTGTGATCAGTTTTAACCTCTCAGTCAGCTGGATGCGTAAAAAACTGAAAGAACAGGCTTTACATAAAAATCTGCTTGACCTGGGACCGGAAGACCAGCTTATGCTGGACCGTAAAAATATGGACGAAGAGCAGTATAACCTCCTCGAACAGGCGATTGCACAATTATCTCCCAAAAAAAGGACTATTGTTACCCGTTGTAAGCTGGAAGGCAAAACCTATGATGAAGTAGCCAGTGAACTCAATATCTCCCGAAATACCGTTAAAGAACATCTGTCTGCAGCCATGATTAAACTCAACGACTACATACTTCGCAATGGTGACCACAAATACATTGTCCTCTTTCTCTTTTTTTTCACACATCACAATTCTTCCAACTAATAAATATCTACATGAAATGAATTAGAATAAAAAAAATATGTTTTTTCTCCGGAAATCACCCCCCCACATTTTATCAACCTGCGTATTTAAATTAAACCGTCACGATAGTGCACAACAGAAAGGAATACCTCAGACAACTGCTACATACGGAGAACTGGTCTGCCGCAGAGCAGGAATGGATGCTACAGTACCTGGATGAAAACGATCTGTCTGACCTTGAAGTAGTAGCAAGAGAATATTATCAGGCGGAAGGCCCTGAAGTAAAAAATCTGCTGGACGAACGGTTGTCGGCACTGCTGCTGAAAAAAATTCACCGCCGTGCTGGTATTACCCAACCAGGTATTTTTACGCTGTACGGAAGAAAAATCGCCGCCGCAGCTGCAATAATCCTGGTAGCCGGTGCCTCCTGGTACCTGGTGATACAGCAACAGGTAAAACAACTCGTGACAAACAGCGGTAACGCCCGGAAAACAGTGACATTGCCCGACGGCTCTGTAGTATACCTGGAAAAAAGTTCCAGTATCACCTATGCGGAAAATTTTGGAAAAAAAAACAGGACCCTGCAGCTCAATGGAGAAGCCTTCTTTGAAGTAAGCCAGGACAGCCATCACCCGTTCATCATTTCTTCTGCATTGATCAATACCACCGTACTCGGAACTTCCTTTAATATGGAAGCCCGTAACAGGGAAGTTGCCAAGGTAGTAGTTGTGTCCGGGATGGTACAGGTAAATACCAATGAAGGCGGAACAAACAGTCACAAACCGCTGGTACTCAGTGCCAACAAAAGCGCGGTATATCACCCCGCCTCCAAAGGACTGCAGCTGGCAGATGCAACAGACGATGCCCGTTTTTTCACCCAAAAACAAAACGGAAAATTCGTCTACAAAGGACAAGCCCTGACTATGGTGCTCAACGACCTGCAACGGTTCTATAATGTACCGCTCAGGTCCGAAAAAAAGCTGGAACAGTGTAACTTTTACGGGGACTTTAATACTGCAGATGACCTGCAACAAGCTTTAACATTAATTGCCGTGACCTTGAATGCCAAGATTAGAAAAGATGCTAACGGAAACGGGTATATGATAGTAGATGGCAATTGCCGATAATAACCAATTAAAGATAACCGTTAACCAAAATCATAGACAAGATGAAATACTTGTTTTGTTGTAGCAATTAACCTGACTTATAGAAATAATAAGTGTATTGCTGGTAAGCTATCCTGTTAACTTTTAGCCCGGAAATGATTCTCATCCCTGGTTATCTGCCTTGATGGAATACGTCTGTATTCTTTCAACAGGGCATCCTATTGCCAATACATTCCCATAAACTTTTTCATTTCACAACCGAACTAAATCGCTATATGACACAGACTATACCTTGCTTATCAGGCTAATAATTGTCAATTAGACACTAATAATTATCACTGCACAGCAGAAGACCCTTTATTGCCCGGCTTCGCCAAATGACCGGATAGGGATTCCTATTGCCCGGAATGAACAAACATTTATTTATTATGCTTAGAAAGACCCGACACTACACACTTTTTATAACATTGTTCCTGTCTATACTACATATACAGGCACAAGCTGTGGACCTTCAGGATGCACTGGATAAAAAAATAACCTTACATCTGCACGATGTAATACTGAAAGATGCACTGGAAAAAATCAGTAACCTCGCCGAGGTGTCTTTTGTATATGTTGGCAGCGAAGTGCTCAATGCCAATAAAATCAGCATCTCCGCCCGCAACGAAAAAGTAGGGGACCTGCTGAATAAAATACTGACACCTTATGCGTTGTCCTATAGCGTCATCTACGACCGCATCGTGATCAAACATGATGCTGCCAAAAAGATGGCATCCCTTACCGTCAGTACTCCGAGGCAGGTCACCCCCCGGCTTACAGACATCAAAGGCATTGTGACTTCCGAGAAAAAAGAACCGCTGCCAGGTGTAACCATCCTGGTGAAAGGATCCGGAAGAGGCACTACTACCAACGCCAAAGGTGAATTTGAAATCAAAAAAGTGGCCAGCGATGCCATCCTGGTTTTTAACTTCACCGGCTACAAAATGGAAGAAGTGCACTCCAGCGAATTTAAAAGCGGTGCGCTTACCATTATCCTCAAAGAAAAACCAACCCGCCTGCAGGAAGTGGTGGTGACCGGTTTTCAAAGTATAGACAAAAGCAAGTTCTCGGGTGCTGCCACCAGACTCAAAGGCGAAGACGTGAAAATCGACGGCATCACGGATGTAAGCCGTATGCTCGAAGGACGTGTGGCCGGAGTGGCCGTACAAAACGTGTCCGGCACCTTCGGTACCGCGCCCAAAGTAAGGGTCCGCGGAGCTACCTCCATCAACGGTGACAACAAACCGCTATGGGTAGTGGACGGAGTTGTTCTCGAAGATGTGGTGAATATCTCCAACGATCAGCTGTCCAGCGGAGACCCAACTACTTTGCTGGGCTCCGCCGTGGCCGGCCTCAATGCCAACGATATCGAGAGTTTCGATATCCTCAAGGATGCCGCCGCCACCGCCCTCTACGGCGCCCGCGCCATGAACGGCGTAGTAGTGATCACCACCCGTAAAGGCCGCGCCGGAAAACCAGTCATCGCCTACAGCGGCAACTTCAGCACTCAGCTGAAACCCACCTACAAAAACTTCAACATCATGAACTCCGGCCAGCAGATGTCTGTGCTGGCTGAACTCGAACGTAAAGGCATACTCACTTCGGATATCCTTTCCCGTGGTGACATCGGCGTATTCGGAAAATTATACGAACAGCTGGACGCCAACAAAGACGGCGACTTCCCGCTACGCAATGATCCCGCTGCCATGAAAGCATTCCTGCTGCGTTATGCCAATGCCAATACCGACTGGTTTGGACTCCTGTTCCGCAACAACTTCGTACAGGAACATTCTTTAAGTATCTCCTCCGGTACCGATAAATCACAATCTTACTTCTCTACCAGCTTCTACAGCGACAACGGCTGGACACTGGCAGATAAAGTAAATCGTTATACACTCAACTATCGCAATACTTACAAGTTCTCCGACAGGCTCTCTGCCGGCTTCTCTGCATTGGCTTCCGTACGCCAGCAGAAAGCTCCCGGCGCACTCACCCGCAGCAGCAACCCGGTAGAAGGACAGTACGACCGCGATTTTGATATCAACCCGTTCAGTTATTCCCTCAATACCAGCCGTACACTCACCGCCTACGACGAGAACGGACACCTCGAATATTTCAGACGGAACTTCGCACCGTTTAACATCATCAACGAGCTGCGTAACAACTCCCTCAACCTGAACATGATGGACCTCCGCCTGCAGGGCGATCTGGGCTGGAAGCTGACCCGCAACCTCCGTTATGAATTCACCGGCGCCATCCGCTACGTGAAATCATCCCGCGAACACCAGATCACGGAAGAAGCCAATATGGCCAACGCTTACCGTGCTGCCGGCAACGCTACCATCGCCAGAAACAATAAGTTCCTCTACCGCAACCCCGACGATCCCGATGCGCAGCCGGTTATCGTGCTGCCTGCCGGCGGTTTCTACAACCGCACGGAAGACCAGCTGATGAACTTCGACTTCCGTAACGGTCTCGTCTATACGGACACATTTGCCAGAAAACATAATATCAACCTGTTAGTCGGTCAGCAAGTAAAATATGCCGACCGGCAAAGTGCTTCCAATACAGGTTATGGTTATCAGTACGACAACGGTGGTACACCCTTCGTAGACTATCGTATCCTGAAACAAACCATTGAAAGCAATTTCCCTTATTACAACATGGGCCGTGACTATGACCGCTTTGCGGCTTTTTATGCTTCCGGCACCTATGCTTTCAATAATAAATACAACCTCACCGCTACCGGTCGTTATGATGGTTCCAACAGACTGGGACAGTCACGCAAAGCCCGCTGGCTCCCCACCTGGAGCGTTGCCGGTTCCTGGAACATAGAGCAGGAGCGTTTCATGCAAAAAGCAGCCTGGCTCAACTACCTCACCCTCCGTGCCAGCTATGGCCTCACCGCCAGTATGGGCCCGGCTACCAACTCCAACATCGTATATCAGACCATCAACACCAGAAGGCCACACCTCAATGAAGTGGAGTCTGTGATAAGCCTCTCACATCTGCAGAATGACGACCTCACCTGGGAAAAACTGTACACCACCAACCTGGGACTGGACGGCGGATTTTTTAACAACCGGGTCAACTTCTCCCTCGATCTCTATACCCGTAAAAGTTTCGACCTGATCAGCATTATCAAAACATCCGGCATCGGTGGTGAAATGTACAAAGCAGCCAACTATGCTGATATGACTTCCAAAGGGCTGGAGCTGCTGGTAGGTGGTGATGTGGTGCGCAAAAAGGACTGGGGCTGGAAAGCCAATGTCACCTTCGGTTACAATACTAACAAAATCACCAATGCTAAAAATATTCCGGCCATCTTCGACCTGGTAGTGGCAGAAGGCGGCAACAGGGAAGGATATCCGGTACACAGCCTCTTCTCTCTGCAGTATCAGGGCCTTTCTCCCAAAACCGGCGTGCCTTCTTTCATCAATCAGAATGGTGAGGTAAGTCCGGATGTAAACCTGCAGGACCTCAAAACAGGCCACCTTGTATACGAAGGAGCGGTAGACCCGCCGATAACCGGTGGTTTTTCCAATACCTTCCGCTACAAAGGACTGTCACTTAATATCTTCTTTACCTATCAATGGGGCAATAAAATCCGCCTCTATCCTGCGTTTAAGACAGCTTACTCCGACCTGGACGCAATGCCTAAAGAGTTTTATGACCGCTGGGTAATGCCGGGCGATCAACAGACCACCCGTGTTCCTTCTATTCTGGATGCTTATGAGCAGACACTGATCCGGGGCGCCTATCCTTACAATAACTACAACTATTCTACGGAAAGGGTGGCCAAAGGAGATTTTGTGCGGTTGAAAACCGTGTCCCTGACCTATCAGCTGCCGTCTTCTCTGATCCGCCACATCGGCTTCAGCAATGTGGCGGTCAGCGGCGCTGCCATCAATCCATGGCTCATCTATGCGGATAAAAAACTCCAGGGCCAGGACCCTGAGTTCTTCAACTCCGGTGGTGTGGCACAGCCAATCCAGAAACAATTCACCTTGTCAATCAAAGTTGGTATCTAAAAACGCACTTATGGAACTGAGATATATAACCTGTACGCATAAACGATTTATTAAACCGCTGGCGATGGCCATGCTGACCATGGGCCTGCTCACCCTGAGCAGCTGCCGTAAATACCTGGAACAGGTGCCTGATAGCACCTGGACAGACCTCAGCACACCCGCCAAGGTATCCAAACTACTGGGTACTGCCTATCCGCAGTCTTCCTACATCGCCATGTGCGAAGCCATGTCTGATAACGTGGCCGATAAAGGTGCCGGCGTGATCAGCCGTCCTAACCAGGACGCCTATCTGTTCAAGGATATACAATCTATTGAGCAGGATTCTCCTGAGGCTTACTGGACGGCCTGCTACAAAGCAATCGCTGCTGCCAACCAGGCGCTGGAAGCCTGCGGTAAAGCTGCAGACCCGAAAGAATATACGGCCCAGCGCGGAGAAGCACTGGTGGCCAGAGCCTACGCCCACTTTATGTTGGTGAATATTTTTTCAGAGATGTATGATGAAGCCACAGCAGCAGCTGCACCAGGTATTCCTTACGTGACCGCACCGGAAACAGTAGTCATCAAACAATATGAACGTAAGACAGTAGCCTATGTATACGATATGATAGAGAAAGACCTGCTGGAAGGGCTGCCACTGATCAGCGACGAAGGCTACAGTGTACCACGTTATCATTTTAACCGCAGCGCTGCCTTTGCCTTTGCCACCCGCTTTTATCTCTTCAAAAAAGATTATGCTAAAGTGGTGGAATTTGCTGACCAGGCTTTTGCCAGCAATGATGTTGCCAGCAATATGCGTGGCTGGAATAGCAACTACAGCAGTATGTCACCGGACCAGCTCTTCGATCTCTATGCCAATGCCAAGGAGAACGCCAACCTGCTGCTCGTGGAAACACAATCCCTTTATGGTCGTTATGTTGGGCAATATCGTTATGACCTCGACTATGCCCATGAAGTGCAGATACTGGGGTATAATGTGACTGGTGGCCGCTGGGCTTATCCGGTATACTACACCGGCTCACAGAATTATTTCGTGCCCAAGCTCTCTGAATACTTTGTGAAATCCTCTGTCAACGCTACTATCGGAGAGCCCTATGTGATGGTGCCATTGTTTACTACAGAAGAAGTGTTGTTTAATCGCGCAGAAGCCAATACGCACCTGGGCAAAACAGCTGCCGCGCTGAAAGACCTGAACCTCTTTGCCAGCAAACGGATACGCAACTATAGCCCGGCTGCACATACCATTACCACAGCCTCTATCCGCAGTTTCTACGGCATTGCCAGTGAAAAGGACGGCCTGATACATACTATCCTGGATTTCAAACGGGCAGAATACCTGCAGGAAGGTATGCGCTGGTTTGATCTGCAACGCTATAAAATGACCGTAGTACACACTACCCGGGAAGGGGAGGTGCTGGAACTGAAAGCCGGCGATAAACGCTGCGTATTCCAGATACCGCAGTCTGCCACCTCTTCCGGCATCGAATTAAACCCTAGATAATATCATTCGAAATATCAAAATCGCTGTATATGAAAGTTTTTTTGCTCGCTATGTCTCTTTTTCTGCTCGTGTCCTGCAGCAAGAAAGATGATCTGGGTAAGGTAGAAGATATTCCTGGTCTGGGCGGCGATACCTGGGTGAAAGGCCCGCTGGACCGTTGGTTGTATGATACCCTTACCATTCCTTACAACATCGCCGTAAAATATAAATGGGACCAGTTCGAATTTGAACTGAATAAAACGTTGGTGCCTCCCCGTGAGGAAAAGGTGATCCCGGTAATGAGTGCCATTAAAAAGGTATGGATGAACACTTACATCGCAGAAGCCGGTGATCTGTTCTTCCGCCGCTACTGTCCCAAATTCTTTATCCTCAGCGGAAGTGCCAGCTGGAACGAAAACGGAACCATCACACTGGGTACTGCCGAAGGTGGCCGCAAAGTGGTGCTTTACCTCGTCAATGATTTTATGACCAAAGATATGCCTGGTTATAAACCCTCCGATTCTGCCAATGTAAAACAGATGTTCCATGTAATAGAACACGAGTTCGGACATATCCTTCACCAGACCGTGATGTATCCGGTAGAGTTCAAACGCGTGACTGCCGGACTTTATACGGCCAACTGGAATAACATCAATGATATGGCTGCACATCAGGATGGTTTTGTGACGCCTTATGCCATGTCAGGGTATGATGATGATTTTGTGGAGATGATATCCACGATGCTGGTAGAAGGAAGGGCCGGGTTTGACAAAATCGTGAATAGCATTCCTCCCGGATTCAGTATCAACGGCACTTCCCAGGCAGACGCCATCGCCCGCCTCCGCAAAAAGGAATCTATTGTGGTGAGCTATTTCCAGACGGTATGGCATATCGATTTTTATAGCCTGCAAACCCGCACCAGGAAAGAAATTAACAAGCTTTTGTATTAAAACTGTCACGCCGGCAACGTAGAAAAATATTGGTATGAGAAAAAAACTTTTATGCTTACTGTTGGTCCTTACCGGAATATATTCCTGTAAGAAAGAAACAGATCCGCTGTTCGACAAGTCTCCTGATGAACGGATCAATGATACGATCCAGCGTTATCAGAGTATACTGACCCAGTCGCCCTATGGCTGGAAAGCCCTGGTATATCCAGGTGGTACACCTAAATCGGTGTACAGTTTTTATTTCCGCTTTAATGATTCCAACCGGGTACAGATGTTCAGTGATTTTGACCCGTCCACCACAGCTACTATGAAGGAAAGCAGCTGGCGCCTTAAAGCCCTGCAGCAGCCAAGTCTGCTGTTTGATACCTATTCCTATCTCCATGTACTCTGTGATCCGGACGCTGGCCAGAATGGCGGCAACTACGGAAAAGGTCTGGGATCTGATTTTGAATTTGCCATCAATGGCATGGCAGGCGATACCCTGCTGCTGACCGGCCGCTTCAACAAAAGCAAGGCTGTGTTGGTAAAAGCTACCCAACAGGACCAGAGCGATTATTATCAGCATCGTATCAACCGTAACATTGACAGTGTAAGCAGGATACTGACCTATTTCCGCAGACTGACGACCAGTACCGGCAGATATGATGTGGAAGTAAACCCGCTGACACACCGGATCACTTTTACCTGGGTGAGCAACGGACAGGTAAAACAGATGACTACCGGTTACTACTACACGCCAGGCGGCATCGCACTTTCTCCTGCCCTTACAGATGGTACCACCACTATCAGCAGCCTCGATAATCTCACCTGGGATGGTGCTGCTGTAAAAGGCGCCGTTAACGGGCAGCCCGCCAGTATCAGCGAAACCGTGCGTCCTGTTGCCATAGATGGCACAGCACCCAAACGCTGGTATCAGTTTGCGGTTAATCAGCGCCGTTACTGGACTACGGGAACAGGCTTCCATGTAAATGGTGTGGACGATGCCTTTGGCATACGCTCACTGCCTGGTTTTATTGATGCTACCTACTGGCCTGAAGCGGGTTCTGGTATCGATGCCTTCGGGATTGTTGTTCCGGAAGATGGCCAATCCACACTTAGCTACGGTGTGCTATACAGTGCGCCCACGTTTACCACTGATGGCCGTATCATCTTCAAAGACCTGGGACTTTTTGGTGATATGCCGGCAAACAATACGCCGGTGCTCAAAAGCCGCGCCCTGATGGCCGACCCGAATGGGTACTTCCTGGTACAGACCAGTGATGCTACCTATGATATGGTCAGCGCCAAAGACGGGAAATCGTGGATCTCCTGGGAGTTCAGATAACCTTGTTAAACCCCTCTGAAAAATCAGCAAATAGTTTTTTATATGAGAAATTATACGCTTTCGTTTATTCACAAAACCTCCGTCATGTTGGTTTTACTGCTGATGCTGGCCTTCCGGCTGTCAGCACAAACCGACGTCGCCATCGGCAATGATCCGACAGGGAACTCCAGTACCGGATATCCCTGTCCGTTGCAGGATTATTATGAAGGGAACAGGGCGCAGTACCTGTTTAAAGCTTCAGAACTGACGGCCGCCGGCATGGGGCCGGGATTTATCTCCGGTATCAAATTCCTGGTTAAAAACCTGAATGGTACCGACCTGATAGAGCAGTATGGCATCAGTATTGGCACTACGACCGTCAGTACCCTCGATGACAACAGCTGGGTACCCGGTGCTACCGTGGTACGAACTCCCGCAGACTACGCGCCTGTAACGGGAGTGAACAGCTTCCCGTTCACCAGCAATTTTTTCTGGAATGGAACGGACAACATTATCGTAGAAGTTTGTAGCGGTTCGCCTATCAGCACCACTGGCACCTTCTACTCCAATAACCCTGAAGTTCCGTTTACCACCGGCCTTTCGTTCAATGCTTCCCATACCTACCGGGCGGATGATGAAGATAACCTCTGCGGTACTACCAGTACCACCAACAATGGTTCCATGACCACCCGTCCCAATATCGTATTTACCTGGGTGCCTGCTGCTGCCTGTACAGGCACACCTACAGCAGGTACAGCAGCTACAGATGTTACCAGCGTTTGCCTGAATTCCACGTTTAACCTCAGACTCAATGGCGCCACTGTTGCGTCCGGACTTACCTATCAATGGCAGCAGTCAGCCGACAATGCCACCTGGACCAACATCACAGGAGCCACCAACAGCCAGTATACCGGTACACAATCTGCCAGTACCTGGTATCGTTGTGTGGTGACCTGTACAGCCAGCACCCAGAGTGCCAACTCTACCAGCGTAAATGTAACCTCTCCATCACTGGTAGGTGGTACTTTCTCTATTAACAAAGGATTGCCCACAGGTGGTACCAACTTTGCTTCTTTCAATGATGCCTATAACTATCTCAAATGTGGTATCAATGCTGCAGTTATATTCAATGTAGTGGCAGGCTCCGGCCCCTACAACGAACAACTCACCATCAAACCCGTACCTGGCGCCTCCGCTACCAATACCATCACCTTTAACGGTAACGGAGATACGCTGACATTCAACGGTACTTCTTCCAACAGAGGAGTGATACAGCTGGATGATGCTGACTATATCACTTTTAATAACCTGGTGATAAAAGCCAAAGGTAGTGGCAGCTCCGGTTATGGATGGGGCGTATTCCTCACCAATGATGCCGATTACAATACCATCAGCAACTGTACCATCCTGGTGGATTCTGTTTCTACCAGCAGCAGTAACTACGCCGGTATCGTGATCAGCAGTTCTTATACATCTTCCACTATTTCCGGTGATGCCAAATGCGATTTTAATACATTCAATAACAATAAGATCGTAGGTGGTTATTACGGTATTACCATGTCTGGCAGCAGCACGATGGCCAATGGCAACAACCGTATCACCAACAATACCATTACCGAATTCTATTATGCTGGTGTTAATATCAGCGGATCATTTAACACGTTAGTTGAAAATAATATCATCAGCAGACCTGCACGTTCTGTCGTGTCTACCTTCTATGGTATTTATTTATCCAGTCTCAACACGAAAGCCAATATCACCCGCAACAGGATCACCAATCCTTTCGGCGGATCTCCCAACAGTACCAGTGCCAGTTATGGTATCTATTTCTCCAGTGCCAAAGCATTTACGCAACTGGAAAACGTAGTGTCCAACAACCTGATGTACAACTTTACCGGTAAAGGCGATGCCTATGGTATCTACAACTACGGTTCTGACAACGTATGGTACTATCATAATACCATTGCGCTGGATGGTACTTCCACCAGCTCGACCACTTATACCACCAGAGGTTTTTATCAGACTACCAAAGCAGATGGTATTGAATTTCTCAATAACATCATTGCAGTAACCCGCGGTGGTGGCGGCAGCAAGTATGCTGTATATTTCAGTGCCACTACCAGTACCATTCATGCCAACAATAATATCTATTTTATGTCGGCGCCGGGTGGTACCAGTTATACCGGTTACTTTACAACCAATCGCAGCACATTGCTCGACTGGCAGACTGCTTCATCGCAGGATACTGTGTCGCTGGCTTCTAATCCGTTGTTTGCAGGACCTGCTTCGGGAAATTATCAACCAACCAGTGCATCTGTTGATAACAAAGGATTCCCGGTGGGCATCGCTGTTGATATCAACAATAATACCCGCAGCACGACCACGCCAGACATCGGTGCTTATGAGTTCACACCAGGCCCTTGTGTCACGCCGCCACTGGCCGGCGATGCTACTGTGGGAGCAACGCCCGTATGCGTAACCCGTAAAGTGGCATTCAGTCTGATCAACAACAGTATCGGGCTGGGACAAACCTATCAATGGGAGAGTGCTACTACTGCCGCAGGTCCTTATACCGCGGTAGGTAATCCGCTTACCAATCCGGATACGGTTATCACGGCAACGACTACACTGTATTACCGTGTGGCTGTCACCTGTAGCGGTAATACGGCTTATAGCACGCCGGTACTGCTGACTGTAAATCCTGCTTTCCCGGGTGGTACTTATACCATCAATAGGGGAGCACCCGCCAGCGCTACCAACTTCGTCAGCTTTAATGCTGCCAAGGCAGCCATGGAATGCGGCATCGCCGGTCCGGTGGTATTCAACGTAGTACCAGGTTCCGGTCCTTACAAGGAACAGCTGATACTGGATTCCATTTCCGGTATGTCATCTGTTAATACCATCACCTTTAACGGTAACGGTGATACGATCCGCTTTGCTGCTACAGATGATAATGAAAGGGCTGTTATCAAACTTCGTGCAGCCGACTACGTTACCTTCGATAGCCTGGTGATAGATGCCAGAGGCGGTAGTAATGGTTATGGCGTGCATATCCTCAATAATGCCGATAACAATACCATCAGCCGTTGCCGCATAATGGTAGATACTGTTTCCACCAACTCCGGACTGGCAGGTATTGTGATCAATGGTGGTGATGGCAGCGTCAGCACCAGCACCAATAACCTTTGCGACAGCAACGTGGTGCGTGGCAATAATATCCTCGGTGGTTATTATGGCGTGGTGATTTATGGCGCTAATGCGGCTCCACCCACCAATAACCGGATAGAAAACAATACCATCCGTGAATTCTATTCATATGGTATTTCGTTGTCTAACACAGTTAACACAGTGGTAGATCACAACGATATCTTCCGCCAGAACCGTATCAACATATCTTATTCCAGCTACGGTATCAGTGTGAGCAGCAGGGGAGATGGTGTGGTACTCAATGGTAACCGCATTCATGCCCTGTTTAACGCAACGCAGGGAACAACCAACTCCTTCTATGGTATTGAGTTTACCAGCGCCAGCGCTACTGCGGCAAGTCCTGCCCGGATTATCAATAACCTTATCTATGATATCCGTGGTGCAGGTACACAACGTGCCTTCTACAATTACAATAGCAGCTTTACACTGTATTACCACAATACCGTAGCGCTGAATGATGCCCTGAATACAGGTAACGCTGAAACAACCGGCTTGTATCAATCCAGCTCTCCATCAGGTATCCGTTTCTATAATAACATCCTCGACATCAGTCGTGCCGGCGGTGGCAGCAGAACTGGTCTGTCTATCACCAGTGGCACCGACTTTAAGTCTGATTACAACGATATCTTTGTGAAGAGTGCCCGCAATACCGCCTATACCGGTAATAACGGCACCAACTATGTAACCCTCGCCGACTGGCGTGCAGGGGCTAAGCTCGACAGTAACTCCCTGGCAGTGTCTCCTGTATATGCAGATCCGGCCAGCGGTAATTTCGCCCCTGTTATCTCTCCGCTCGACAACAGCGGTACACCGGTAGGCGTAACCACAGACATCCTGAACGTTACCAGAAGTACTACCACACCGGATATGGGTGCTTATGAAATCAGCATACCGGATTGTACTTCTCCGCCAGTAGCAGGTGCTGCTACAGTAGTTCCTACTACACCTGTTTGTATGGGTGATGCCATTAAGCTGGACCTCACCGGTAACAGTAAAGGTGGTCATCAGACCTATCAGTGGCAGGCAGCTGCCAGCCTCACAGGCCCATGGAAAAATGTGAGTGACACTCAATATGTCAGCCTGTTTAATACTGTGGCCGGAGCAGAAAAATACTTCCGTTGTGCGGTGGTGTGCAGCAACAGGGATACCGTGTATTCTACACCGGTGGCTGTTAACCTGAACGATCCGCTGTTGTCCGGTTTTTATACCATCAACCCGGCGTTACCCACCAGTACTACCAACTTCCAATCATTTGCCAGTGTGGTATCCAAACTGGAATGTGGTATCGCAGGTCCTGTGTGGTTCCTCGCCGCCAATGGTACCTATAATGAACAGCTGACCATGCGTAAAATACCCGGATCTTCTGCTGTCAACAGGGTGACCTTCACCAGCGCTTCCGGTAATGCAGCCGATGTAACCATTTCCTACAACGGTACATCAGCGCTCAATTATGTGTTGAAACTGGATAGTGTGAATTATGTGACCTGGAAAACAATCACATTCAAACCTATCAACACTACCTACGCGCGTGCCATTGAATTTGCCAAGGGTGCGTCCTGGGATAGTATACAAAACTGTAACATCACCCTGCCAGTGGCGACTTCCGCCACCACCAACAGTGCCGGCATATATGCCAGTGGTACTACCGGTGAAGGCAATGTGATTGTTGGTAATACCATCACTGAAGGATCTAACGGCGTTTACTGGACCAACACCTACAGTGTCGTTTCTCCGGGTATAACCATTGACAGTAATACCATCAACCGCACTTACAACTATGGTATTTATACTTCTTATGTAAATAAGGTGCTGGCCCGCAAAAACACTATCAATCTGAGTGGTACGCTGGCTTCTACTTCCTATGGTATTTACGCCGAAGAACTTGACTCTCTTGTTAGCATAGTACGCAATAAGATCAACGGCAGCAATACCGCTTCTAAAATATATGGCGTGTATCTCTATTATTGCCAGCCACCTGCAGGATCTATGAGTACCGTTAACGGTAATGAGATCTATGCACGTACCGGTAATACAGGAGAGCTGAGAGGTCTTACCCTCACTTCCACTAACCGTATCGATGTGGTGAACAACGTGGTAAGTATTCGTACTACCGCTACTAATTCGTATGGTATTTACAGTGAGTATGGTAATAACCTCAATTATCTCAACAACAGTGTGCTGAACAATTCTACCAGCACCAGCAACAACTATGCGGCTTATTTCTCGCACAGTTATTCTTCCGCTTCACCGGTGAAGGTGCGCAACAACATCTTCGCGGCTGATACCGGCAGGGCCATGTATATCGCTAATCCGAATTATATCAACAGCGATTACAATACACTGTACACTACCGGCTCTGTGCTGGTGCGTCAGAACACACCTGCCGCCAGTTATGGAACCCTGGCCACTTACCGTACCGGCAGCGGACTGGATATTTATTCCATCGTGTACAAACCGGCTTTTGTTAGTCCTGATGATCTGCATCCGAAGCTTACCGATCCGGAAGTATGGGCTATCCATGGCCGTGGTGTACAGGTGCCTAATAACAACAAAGACCTGAATGGTGATCCAAGGCCTGTGACCCTGCAGGAAGGTGTACCGGATATGGGTGCTTATGAATTCCTGCCCACTTCAGTGCCACCGGCATTGCCTGCCTTCCCGGCAGTACCGGCGCCTGGCGTTACCCAGACATTTATGTTTGGTACCGATACCGTTACCAAAATCACCTGGAACAATGCCACATTACCGTCTAACATGACTGTAAGGCGCTACTCCGGTGTGAAACCACCGAATATCGCCCCTGGCACTGACTTTATGTATTTCTATACTGATGTAGACGTAACTCCGTCCAGTGGTGTGTACAACTTCAATATCCAGCAGTTCTATCTCGATCCATGGCAAGGTTATATCAAACGACAGAAAGATATCCGACTGGCAAGAACCGACAGTACAGACAAATGGATCGTTGATTCACTGAGCTTAGTCAATACATCCACTAAGGTAATCAGGGATAGTAGCCTGCATTACTTCGATAAATTCACCGGCCTGAATGGAGGTTCCAACACGCCGCAATTATTGCAGCCTGCAGACAGCTCCAACAGAGGTACCCGCTTCTGGGTAGGTTATGGTCACCATCAGTTCTTTACCGGCGATAACAGCCAGCAGATGGTGCTGTACCTGAATGCGAAGGATTCGTCCAATGTAACCGTGAAGATCAATGGTACTACCTGGGAACGTACCTATCGTATCCCGGCCAATACTACCATTACTACTGAAACACTGCCTAAAATAGGTATGAATGATGCCCGCCTGCTGGACGAAGGATGGTCTGACAGAGGTATCAGTATCGAAAGTGATGTGCCCATTGTTGCCTATGCACATATCTATGGCAGTGCATCTTCAGGTGCTACCATGTTGTTGCCGGTGGGTACTTACGCCTACGATTATTATGCAATCTCTTCCCGTCAGAACTATGGTACAGACACGTATTCCTGGTTCTATGTGATGGCAGAATATGATAACACAACAGTGGAAATCACGCCCAGCGTGCCTACCCTGGGTGGCAGACCTGCCAAACAGACCTTTACCGTGACGTTGAACAGAGGAGAAGTATATCAGGTATTAGGCGCCTTAAAAGCCGGTTCAGAAGGATATGACATTACCGGCAGCCATGTTAAATCAATCGTTAACAGCGATGGTAAATGTTATCCGATGGCGGTGTTCTCCGGCAGTAGCCGTACAGGCATCGGATGTGGTGGCAGCCCGGGAAGCTCAGGGGACAACCATATACAACAGAACTTCCCTTCACAGGCCTGGGGTAAAAAATACCTGACAGCGCCTACATCAAACAGCAGTGGTGCCAACTCACTGATGACGAACATATACCGCATTATGGTGAAAGATGCCAGCACCAATGTGAAACTGAATGGTCAGTTGCAACAGCGGACAACGCTGGTTGATAACAGATACTATCAGTACGAAAGTAATACAGCTGATTATATCGAAGCTGATCAGCCGGTGATGGTGGCGCAGTATATGGCTTCCAGTGGCTATTGTCCTAATACAGGTGGTGATGGTGACCCTGAAATGATTTATATCAGCCCGCTGGAACAGGGTATCAAAGCGGTAGGTCTTTACCGCACCAACCTGGAATCTATCAGAAGTAACTATCTGACCCTCATCATACCAACAGGAGGATTGAGTTCTTTACTGATCGACGGCAGTACTATCTATGATTACACCTATCCTCACCCTAACCTGAACGGTTATACGGTGGTTGTAAAAAGGTGGATGGCTGCGCCTGCACAATGTAATGTGTCCAGTGATTCCGCCTTTACAGCCATTACCTATGGCTTGGGCAGTGTGGAAAGCTACGGTTACAATGCCGGAACATTGGTGAAGAACCTCAATATCCTGCCTGGTTTCAGCAACGTGCTGAATCCAACCAGTGGCAGCAACAACACTTATACCTGCGTGAAAACGCCGTTCCGCTTCTCCATGCTGATACCGGTGAAACCCACCGCTATTACCTGGAAACTCAGCGAGGTGAAAAACATGGCTCCTGCGGTAGACGTAGTACAAAACAATCCGGTGCCGGTAGATTCTATCGTTGCCAACGAAAGGAAATATTATCGTTATGTATTGCCGGATGATTATGTATTCTCTGTGCCAGGTATCTACAACGTGCCTATCCGTATCTCACATCCGGATATAGAAAGCTGCAGCAATAGTTTCGAAGCTGTACTGCCTATCAAGGTGATACCAGCTCCGGTAGTGGATTTCACTACTACCTATTCCGGTTGCGTAGGTGATGTGGCGCAGTTTGCGGGCAACGCTACTACCAGCAACAACGTTGCTATCAGTAAGTGGACCTGGAACTTCGGTGACGCTACATCTGGTTACCGTAAAGACACCACCAAAACCTTCAGCAAACCGGGCATCTACAAAGTGAAACTCAACATCGTGGCGGCTGAAGGTTGTATCGGTGATACTACCAAGGACGTGGAAGTGTATACACCTGGCGTTGCGGTACTGGTGAAGGATTCTATGACCGTGTGCAGTGGTTCTGATGCATCACTGGCCGTAAAAGATCCGGAAGCCGGTGTACTGTATAACTGGTACGATGCACAAACTGGTGGTAATCTCCTGCATACCGGTAACACCTATACGATTACAGCGATTGGTGCAAGTGGTACCTATTATCTCGAAGCCATCAACCATGGATGTCCGGGTGCAACGCGTGCCAAAGCCATTGTACATGTGTTGCCATTGTTGACTACACCAGTGGTGAAAGTAGATACGATCGGCGTAAATCTGATCCGCTTCAAATGGGCTGCTGTGCCTAATGCTACGGGTTATGAAGTATCACTGGATGGTGGCCTCAACTGGACGCTGCCATCTTCCGGAAGAGAAGGTCTGGAACACCTGGTGTCTGGCCTGCAGCCTAACCAGACAGTGAAACTGATCGTGAAAGTAAAAGGTTGCGAAGAAAAGATATCAGATCCGGCAGAAGGTAAAACATTGCCAGACGGTATCTACATCCCGAATGCATTCACACCTAACAATGATGCGAAGAATGATGTGCTGAAAGTATACGGTTACATCATCAGCAAAATACACATAGCCATTTTTGATCAGTGGGGTGAGAAGGTGTTTGAGTCCAACAGCCAGGAAACAGGCTGGGACGGCACCTACAAAGGTAAGGCGATGCCTTCCGGTGTGTACATCTATGTATGTCACCTTGTACTGAAAGATGGAACCAGTGTGGAAAAGAAAGGTGTAGTGAACCTGATCCGATAACCGTAAATGATCTGTGATGAAGAAGTATTTGCTTGCTTTCATAATAACAGCTGCGTTGCTGCATGGGCGTAAGGCCCATGCAGCAGCCTACAGCTGCCGCCAGGGAATAGACAGCCTCTTGAACAGTGCAAGGTCTATCGCCGCTTTCCCTAATCCGGTAACAGCTTCGCTGCATGTGCAATCCGTGAAAACGATGCGGGAGCTGGTGATTTATGCCCTGGACGGCAGGCAGGTAAGGAAGATACACACACCGGGCAAACATAACCTGGTGGAGGTATCCGGACTGGAACAAGGTCCTTATCTGCTGAAGGCCATATTTGAAGATGGGACAAGAACGTCAAAGATGATCATCAAACAATAATCATTTCATGATGAAAAATTGTACAAGATGTTAACCAAAATTATTAATCATCCTGTCGGCGCTACGCTACAGTGGTGTAAACTGGCCATATCTGTGTTAGTGTTGCAGTTCGTAGCCTTTAGTTTATACGCCCAGAATCTTTCCAACAAAGGGAAGGACTTCTGGGTAGGCTACGGACACCATCAGTTCATGGAACCCGGTAACTCCAACAGCCAGGAGATGATCCTTTACCTGAGTGCCGAACAGGCTGCTACCGTTACGGTAAGTATTACTGGCACGGCATGGACAAGGACCTATAACATCCCGGCCAATACGGTGATTGCATCCGACCTGATTCCCAAGGCCGGTGCCAGCGATGCCCGCTTATATTCTCCTCCACCTTCTTTCGGAGGTACCGGTGGAGAAGGCGTGTTCACCAATAGATCCATTCATATCCAGAGTAATGTGCCCATCGTAGCTTATGCACATATTTATGGCAGCGCCTCTTCCGGTGCTACCATGCTCATGCCGGAGGAAACATGGGGCTATTCCTATATCTCCGTTAACAGTCAGCAGAACTACGGCTCCGATTGTTTTAACTGGATGTTTGTCATCGCTAATCAGAATAATACTGTTGTTGAGATAACCCCTTCCGTATTGACCCGTAATGGCCGCCTGCCGGGTGTACCTTTTACTGTAACACTCAACCGCGGAGATATTTACCAGCTGGTAGGTGCTTCACTGGGTGGCTCTCTGGGCCGTCAGCTGACGGGGACTGTTGTCAAATCCATTGGTAACGCCAACGGACAATGTTTCCCGGTGGCTGTGTTTTCAGGCAGCAGCCGCACCTCCATCACCTGTAACGGTGCTTCTAGCAGTGGGGATAATGATATTCAGCAGGTATTTCCTTTCCAGGCCTGGGGAAAACGATATCTGACGGCGCCTTTTTCGGCTTCCAACAGCCCTTCCAGCCCTCAGAACGCTATTTTCAGAATCGTGGTGAAAGACCCGAATACAATAGTCGTGAAAAACGGGTTGACACTGGACAAAACAACACTGATCAACAACTCCTACTATGAATACCTCAGCGGCACCGCTGATTATATTGAAGCAGATAAGCCGGTGCTGGTAGCACAGTATATGCCGTCTTCCTTTGCCTGCGGTAATACGGATAACCTGGGAGATCCTGAGATGGTGTACCTGAGCCCATTGGAACAAGCTATTAAAAGAACCGGTTTTTACCGCAATACCCGCGAAAGTATTACGGTCAATTACCTCACCATGATCATTCCTACAGCGGGTACTACTTCTCTGAGAATCGATGGTGTTCAAAATAACTATGATCTTGCGTATCCCCATCCCCGTATGAATGGCTATTCAGTAGTGATAAAACGCTGGCCCGCTGCGCAGGCACAGTGTATCGTGACAAGCGACTCCGCTTTCATTGCCACTACCTACGGCCTGGGCTCTGTGGAAAGTTATGCCTATAACGCAGGAACGCTCATCAACAACCTCAACGCGGTGGGTTCTATTCACAACGAATACGATACTTCCAAAACAACCAATGATTTTACCTGTACACAAACACCGGTAGAACTATCTATCCTCATGGCTTATCAACCCACCAAAATGGTGTGGAAACTGAGCCTGCTGGGAGCCGCTATCACGCCCAATGCTGACGTGACAGTCAACAACCCGGTTTCTACCGGCACCGTAGTGATCAAGGGAATCACTTATTATAAATACACCCTGCCAGGGTCTTATAAGTTCACAACAGAGGGTGAACAGAACATCACTGTGATGTCTACTCATCCGTCTATTGAGAACTGTACCAATACAGAAAAAGTAGGTTATACGCTGACGGTGAAAACCAAACCCCGTGCTATTGCATCTTATACCTACACCGGCTGTACCCTCGACTCAGCGATTTTAAAAGGAGATAATAATCAACCTGATTATAAGATCGATCGCTGGAAATGGGAATTCCCCGGCCCCAAACTGGATAGCGGCATAGAAGTACATCATGCCTTCCCGGTAGGCCCGTCCAACGTAAAACTCACCGTTATCTCCAAAGACGGATGCGTGGGTGATACTGCCTTCCAGATAACTGCTGCTGCCAAACCGGTAGCCGCTTTCACCAGCGATGCCGCTGCTTTGTGTGAAGGTGCTGCTGTAAAATTAACGGACAACTCTACCTACGGTGGTACTGCTCCGCTAAAAGAATGGTATTGGAATTTTGGTAATGACTCAGTGTTGAATGCTATCACCAATGCTTCTCCATCTATGACCTACAATGGATTTAAAACCTATACCGTCAAACATGTAGTGAAAGTGAGTTCGCTGTGTGTGAGTGATACTGCTACACAAACCATCACGGTATATGCCAAACCTCATGCAGACTTTACCTTCCCCGGTAACTGTCTGCCGGTAAACGGTGTGGTGCAGTTTAATACTGCGGCCACTGTTCCTGATGCGCAGACCATCACAGGCCATAGCTGGGACTTTGGAGATGCCGGTGCTACGCCAGCCAATCCCAATACTTCGGTGCTGTCTGCTCCTACCCATGCTTATACCACCTTTGGTTCGTATAACATCAAATACCAGGTAACTACCGATAAGGGCTGTACGAAAGATACAACTATCACAGCCAGCTTCAAACTGAAACCACAGCTGGCTTATACTGCTGTCAACGGAGTTTGTGTTAATGTAAAAGGCACAATACCAGTGGCTAATGCCAGTGTGAAAAATGGTGTGACCGGTAAAGGGTATTATAAAGGCCCTGCTACCGATTCATCCGGTAATTTTACACCTGCTGTGGCTGGTGCGGGCACACATAAAATCTGGTATGTGTTTAATACCACTACCGGCTGTTCCGACTCCATCGCTACAGATATCACCGTATATCCCAAGCCGACAGCTGCTTTCGCCGCAACGCCCAACCTTTGCCTCGGACAGCCTGCCGCCATCACCGACCAGTCTGGCATCACCACCGGTACTATCACCACCTGGAAATGGGACGATGGTAACGGACATCAGACAGTCGCCACTAATAACAATCCTTTTAATATCAACTATGCCGCTGATGGCAACTACCGTGTGAAACTGGTGACTGTCAGCGATCAGCAATGTACCAGCGATACCGCTGCTGTAACAGTGGCCGTACATCCGTTACCGATAGTGGTCTTCCAGTTGCCTGCTTCTGTTTGTATGCCAGAAGGCAGTGCCACTTTCACCAACCTGACTACTATCAAAGATAACTCTGCCCTTTCCTGGCAGTGGGACTTTGGTGATGGCAGTGCAAAATCAGCATTAAAAGATCCTTTGCATAACTACACCGCTTATGGTCCGTTCGATATCACGCTGACAGCCACTTCTGCCTTTGGTTGTACCGATTCGAAGATCACACGCCTGGAAACTTTCTTCGGACAACCGGTAGCATCCTTTAAAGTGACACCTGATACTTTATGTCAGGGTACTGATAATAGTTTCACTGATCAGAGCACCGATGCCCGTAGTAACATTACCAAATGGCAATGGTCTTTTGGTGATGGTACAACATCCACCGCACAAAATCCGGTGAAGAAATATACCAGCCCCGGTGAATACGGCGTACAGCTGAAAGTGGTGAATGCTGCCGGTTGTACATCAGCACCCTTCGATAGTAAGGTGGTGGTGTATCTGCAACCAGTAATTGATGCAGGCCAGTCGTTTGTGGTGCCACAGGGAACCGTGATTACTTTCAGGCCTACGGCCAATGATTCCGTCAACCTGAAGTTCCGCTGGGAACCTGCAGCCGACTTCCCGAACCCAACGCTGCTTTCACCAGTGATCCCTGCTATGCACGACCAGGTATATACGCTGACTGCTATCGGTAAAAACAACTGTACCGCCAGCGACAAGATGTCTGTAAAAGTGCTGAAGCCAGTAGTGCCACCAAATGCCTTTTCACCTAATGGCGATAATATCAACGATAAATGGGTGATCTACAACCTGAGTGATTATCCCGGTAGTAAAGTGGAAGTCTTCAACCGCTATGGCCAGCGTGTGTATCATTCAGACGGTTATGCACTGCCATGGGATGGTAGCTTCAAAGGAAATCCGCTGCCGTTGGGAACATACTACTATGTCATCACCCTGAGCAATGGATTTGCGCCACTCACAGGTTATGTCGCTATCATCAAATAATGAACATCATTCACATAAAACACCGACAGCAAAATGAGAACTAAAATTGCAACATGGCTCATGTCAGTGACAGCCTTCTTCGCCTGCTCAAAGGCGATGGCACAGGCTGACCCGCACTTCTCTCAGTATTATACTTATCCGTCCTGGCTCAATCCTGCACTGACAGGCGCATTCGACGGTGATTACCGGGTAGCGGCCATCTATCGTACACAGTGGGGTAATATCAGCCCCTTCAAAACATACGGTGTCACAGCAGAACTGCCTACCAACAGAAATATCAACCTCGGCGCCAGTGTGCTCAACCAGGCTGCCGGTGACGGTGGATATAACTATACTACCGGTTACGTAAATGCTGCCTATACCGGCGTAAAGCTGGACGCAGCGCATTATCATCAACTCAACTTCGGTCTGCAGCTGGGTTTTATACAGCGCCGCTTTGATCCTTCCAAGCTCACCTTCGGGGAGCAATGGAATCCGGTGACCGGCTACAACCCTGGTAATCCGGTAACGGATATGCTCACACGTACTTCATCGATTTCATTCGATGCTGGTGCCGGAGCCTTGTATTATGACGCCACCCCCGGAAAAAAATACAATATCTATGGCGGTTTTTCCGTGATGCACCTTACTCGTCCGCAGGACCAGTTCAGTGCTGCCGGTGATGCCCGCTTCCCGATGCGTTTTAATGTGCATGGCGGCGTGAAACTAACGTTGTCGGATATACTGAGTGTTACACCCAATTTCCTGTTTATGCAACAAGGGCCGGCACAGGAGAAAATGATTGGCGCTTATGGTCAGCTGACAGCCGCGCCAGGTACCGATTTTCTGCTGGGTCTGAATTATCGTGTTAAAGACGCTTTTACCACACATGCCGGGTTTATCTATAAAACCATGATGCTGGGCGTCAGCTACGATATCAATACTTCTGATCTGAACAAGATGGCCCGTGGCTCCAATAGCTTCGAAGTATCTATCACCTTCATCGGACGCAGGAAAGTGAGAACACCGGAAGTGGAATTTGTATGTCCCCGTTTGTAATCAATTTTTAAAAGTAACAGGCATCTCATGAAAAAAATATTCGTTACCGCTTCCATGGTGCTGGCAGGATTAGTGTCGTATGGACAATTTACCTATGATTACCTGAAAGCTGCCGATCAATACTATAAAAAGGAAGATTATAACTCTGCTGTGCAGTATTATGAAAAATA
The DNA here is from genome assembly GCF_003308995.1 of Chitinophaga flava. Lineage (NCBI taxonomy): Bacteria > Pseudomonadati > Bacteroidota > Chitinophagia > Chitinophagales > Chitinophagaceae > Chitinophaga > Chitinophaga flava. Next base: position 529,619 of record NZ_QFFJ01000002.1, read on the forward strand.
CCTCGGTACCAAAAACAAAGCGTTCCGGCGTGATTCCTACAAGCCTTACGCCGCTGTAACTGCGAGCAGAAAAACAGCTGCTCCGGTAAGCAGTGAGCAGCAGGCTGTATATAAGTTGGCAGAGAGCTATCGTAATCTGCACAACTACGGAAAGGCGGCGCCTTATTATGAAACCGTGATGGAGGCTGATAAAAACAGTTTCCCGCTGGCAGGCTATTACTATGCTGTTTCCCTGCGGGCATTAGGTAAATATGAAGACGCAGAAAAAGCCTTCCGGAATTTCCTGAATGGTTATGGCTCCAAAGATGGCTATAGTACAGCGGCTGCCCGTGAAGTGGATAATCTGTCCTTTATCAACGGGCAGCTGAAAAGAAATGATTTATCCAAATATGAAGTCCGCAAAGCACCGGCAGCGCTGAATACCACCGGCGCCAGTTATGCGCCCTGCTGGACAGCTGATGGAGCATTATTGTTCACTTCCACCCGTCCTGATCCGGATAGAAATAAAGGTTATATCAACCGTGTTTATACCGCAGATTATGCCAACGGCCAGGCGTCCAATATCAGGCTGCTGACATTATCACAGCCGGAGTTGCTGCACCAGGGAGCTGTCAGCCTCACACCGGATGGACAGCAGCTGTTCCTCACCCGCTGGCATATTGATCATGGCAAAAAAATCACTTCCATCTGGACCTCCCGAAAAAACGGTAACAGCTGGAGTGAGCCGGTGCAGCTGGATGCCACCATCAATGTGCCCGGCAGCAACACCCAGCAGCCTTTTGTATTGCCTGATGGCAAACACCTGTTATACGCCAGCGACAGGCCCGGCGGACAGGGCGGCTTCGACCTGTGGTGTGCAGTACTTGATGAGACAGGCAAACCCATAAGTACTTCCAACCTTGGAACAGTGATCAATACCGCCGAAAACGAGCAGGCGCCTTATTATCATGCCGCTACCCGCACCCTCGTATTTTCTACTGACGGCAGAACAGGGATGGGCGGTTATGATTTCTTCAGCAGCAAAGGAGAGCCAGGCAACTTCCAAACGCCCGTCAATATGGGATATCCTGTCAACTCTGTAAAAGACGATATCTATTTCGCGAGCCGCAGCAACAACCGCAATCTGCTGGATGATGTGCTGCTGGGAACCGACAGAGCCGCCGAATGTTGCCTGGAGCTGTTTTTTCTGCATAAAGACAGGCCAGCACGACAGCTTAGCGGGATAGTAGTAGCCTGCAATAGCAATACACCGGTAGCCGGTGCGGAAGTGCGTATCATCGATACAGTCCGCCACACGGTGGTCACCACCCGCAATACCGCTGCTGACGGTAGTTACGCTTTCACCATGGATGAATATCAGCCGCTGGTGGCCGTGGCTAACGCAGATGGTTATACGTCTTCCTCCCAACGGATAGATGTGCCGGCAGATGAAGATGCGGAAGCCATTACCGCACCGCTATTATGCCTTACGCCGATAGTACCACCGCCTTCGCCGGTAACCCTTGAAGATGTGTACTATGACTATGATAAGTCTACTCTCAAACCGGAATCTTTCACTGCACTGGACAAACTGGTAGCCCTGCTGAATGAAAATCCTTCTATGGAGATAGAGTTGAGTGCCCATACCGACAGTATCGGTACCAAACGTTACAACCAGCGCCTGTCGGAAGCCCGTGCTAAAAGCTGCGCAGACTATCTGATAGAAAAAGGAATAGACCGCAACCGCCTTACCTACAAAGGTTATGGTGCTTCTATGCCGATAGCGCCCAACTCCCTGCCGGATGGCACAGACAACCCGGAAGGCAGACAGAAGAACAGAAGGACCACTTTCACTGTGCTGAAGAAATAACGGAGCATATGTTTTTAACCTAAAACATTGAGTCATGAAAAAGTTTGTGTTAACTGGTTTGATGGGATTGATAACGATGTGTGTACAGGCCCAGCAACAGCCGCATTACACACAGTATATTATGAATCCTTTCATCATCAATCCTGCGGTAGCAGGAATAGAAAATTACTGGGACCTGCGTCTGAGCCATCGTCATCAGTGGGCCGGGCTGAATGGTTCGCCGGTAACCACTTATTTCACGGTGCATGGACCATTACGCAAATCGGACTATAGTACATCATCACCTACCGGCTTCGATATACAGGGGGAGAATCCCCGGGGAAAGGCTTACTGGCGGGATTATACAACACCGCCGCCACATCCCGGTGCAGGGCTCACCATCCTGAACGACAAAGCGGGGCCACTCAATCGTTTTTCCATCAGCGCTGCGTATGCCCATCATATCAACCTGTCGCCCCGTACCAGCCTGAGTGCCGGGCTGTCATTGGGTATGCAGCAGGTGAGCCTGGATGCCAGCAAGGTGGGTTTTTTGGACCCAAACGATCCGGCTATCAATGGTACCGGTATCCTGAACCGCTGGCGCCCGGATATAGGGGCGGGGTTGTGGTTGTACTCAGCAGACTATTTCGCTGGCATCTCCGCACAGAATATTATCCCGCAAAACATCGGATACGATAACGGAAAGCTGGTAGGCGACAGCCTCTATCGGGGCAAACTGGTGCCACACCTGTTTTTCACCACAGGCTATCGTTTATGGATAAACGATGATATCAATATACTGCCGTCGGTGATGATCAAGTTCATTACCGCTATGCCGATGAGTGTAGATGTAAATGCCCGTGCGATGTTCAGGGACCGTTTCTGGATGGGAGCTTCCTACCGCCTGCATGATGGTGTGGCGGCCATGTTCGGGGTGAATATCAATTCCACTTTTAACATCGGTTACTCCTACGACTATACGGCTTCTTCGCTGAATACCGTCAGTAAAGGATCTCATGAGATTATGATAGGGTTCCTGCTGGGCAACAAATATGGTGATACCTGTCCGAGAAACGTCTGGTAAAAATTGCATCCAACAAATAAATATCAATCAAAATAAACACTTAAATCCAAATTGTAATTATGAAACAAGTATTGCGTTGCATGCCCTATGCACTGGTTCTCTCTGTAGTTGTATTTTTTGCTGCCTGCTCCAAAGACGGAGCACAAGGACCTGCTGGTCCTGCCGGAACTGCCGGTACTAAAGGATCTCAGGGTCCTAAAGGGGATTCCGGTTTACCCGGTTCTGCCAATGTGATTTATTCTGGTTGGTTGGATGTTCAGTTTCAGGGAATTCAAACGGCTCCCAATTCTACTGGTGGTGTAGACACCGTTCTTTATGGCGCCGTGATCTCAACGCCTAAAGTTGATTCTATCCTGCTGGGTAATGCATTGGTGAACGTGTATATCAATCTGGGTACAGCATTACAGCCCAGGATTGTATTGTTGCCTTATACCGATGAAGGTGGTGTTATCATCCGTTATGTAGCGGCTAATAAAGCTATTACAGTGGTATCTAACGCCAACCCAGGTACAAGAACTACTGCCAACGGTAAAGTTTACCAATACAGATACGTTGTAGTGCCTGGTGGTATTGCTGCCCGCTCTGCCAGCACTTTCGACTGGAAAAATTATGGTCAGGTGAAGGAATCCCTGCACCTGGAAGATTAGGTTAATTACTCATAGCCTCCAGCATAGAAATAATGGTCTCCCTTTCAAGGGAGACCGTATACTGAAGCTTTTATTTTTTAACGATTGAAACCTGTGTATGAACAAGTATCAAGATTTTACCGACCATGAACTGATCCGTATGTATATCGCCGGTAATAACCAGGCTTTTACAACCCTTGTGCACCGTCACAAAAGCAGATTATATACCACCATTGTACTCCTGGTCCGCAACCGCGATCTGGCCGAAGATATTTTTCAGGAAGTATTTATCAAGATAGTCAATGCCCTGCATAGTGGACAATATTCAGACAATAACCGGTTTCTGGCCTGGGCGGTACGGATAGCCCACAACTGCTGCATCAGCCATTTCCGTAAGGTTAACTCCTGGTCTAAGACCGTAGTGGCCGGCTACAACGATGAAATGGGCGATAGCCTTGACTATATGGAACACAGCATTGAACATCATCTGATTGCTCACGAAACCAGTCAGGAAATCAATGCCATGCTGGACCAGCTGCCAACCGTACAGCGGGAAGCAGTCGTATTACGCTACTACGCAGACTTGAGTTATAAAGAGATGGCACAGACAGTAGGCATCAGTATCAATACCGCATTGGGAAGGGTAAGGTATGCATTGATGAATTTGCGGAAACAGATGTTGGTGGAAGGGGAAGTTAGTTCAGGTTATTGATAAGGTTAACAACCACTTTGATCATCATTTCTTTTTCATCCGCCTTACTTTCTGCAATCATCAATGTCAGCGCTACGAGAGCATTGTCTGCGATACGTTTGGACCCATCTATCCGGTACAACAAATTATTTTTATCAATAAACCACACGAAGAGAAAAGCAGCGATACGTTTGTTACCATCGGAGAATGAGTGGTTTTTAACCACAAAATATAACAAGTGCGCTGCTTTTTCCTCAATACTGGGATATAACTCTCTACCATCAAAGGTTTGATAAATTACCGCCAGTGAACTGCGGAAAGAATCGTCTTTTTCATTACCAAACAGGGTGCTGCCGCCAAATTTGTCCTTTAATCCGTGAATGGCATTCATGGCAACCGTATAGCTGATCTGGAAAAGTGTATCTGAGGTAGTGCCCTGTATGGTTAACTGTTGATGATCATATTTGTCCAGTATGTCTAATGCGTAGGCGTAATCGGAAAGCACTTTTAACAGTCCGGTTGCTTCGTCTGTATTGACTGATCCGGTGTTCGTGGCCAGCCTTTGATGCTCGGTTGAAGTCCCGCCATTGCTAAGACTGTCTTTTATGATCTTGTTGATCCAGGAGCGGAATTGTAAGCTCCGTGGAGATTTCACCAGATAGCTGGTGGATATTACCACATCGATGGCATAAAATGTAGCACCCTCATCGGATGTGCGAATGGTTGTATGGATATCAAGTTCGCTTTCTTCATAAATGTTATTTATGAGAGATGCGATATGCGCTGGTGATTCCCCGAATAATGCTGCTATCTGAGGCTGTGTAAACCAAATGGTATTGTCTGCAGACTGAACATTGATAAAGGTTTGTTCTTCCTGATGCTGATAGGAGAAGATTTTTTCTGTGTTTTCGGCTATAAGTTGAAACATGAGTAGATAATTGATTGTTTTTCGGGTTAAGCTGTAAAAGTAGTTAATGTCAGATTATTTAGTTTAGGTGGGTTTCATTTTCATTGGTTTTCCTGCTTTTTCCCCAGGCATAACCGCCTCCCAAACTGATAATGGCAGTAGTTACTATTTCCAGGATACGCATCGCTATCTCTTGTTTGCCCATGTATACGCAATAGAGGAATACACCGGCTACGATTACGAGGATGATTATAAGAGATATGGCAAACAGCAGTCGGCTTCGGAATATATGCTTAGGAGCAGACCTCAGATATTCCACTTGTAAACGCAGGTTCTCTTTTGAGAGATCATATTCCTATTGTAGCTTTTGTGTTTGTAACATCATTTCATCCTGTCTTAGCTTTAATTCTTCTTTTTGCGTATCCAGAAAGCTTATCAGGGTGGCTTCAGTAAATAATTGGTCCTGCTTGTGACTATTTACCCGTTGAGAAGTATTTTCCGTCATAAATTGAAGATTTAAGTTTTACCTTAACGTATCCTGATACTGATCCGCTACCCAATTTGGGTGGAATAAACTGTGCTGACAGAATTGTTCCCCGGGCTTCTTCAAAAAGCTTTACATAGGCAGCCGGAGACAGGAGTATTTCTTCGTGGAGTTTAATTTGGTTGGAAATATTCGGGATCATCGTTTTTAATTTTCACATGATTGTTAATACTGCAATATCTCTTATCGTTTTCAGGCTTTTATCCGGACCATATACTCCCAGATAGAGTACCTCTTTCATCTGTAATTTCTTTCATTATTTCCACCCTTTTGTTAATATCATGTAAATGATTGAAATCCGATCAAACTGAATCTCATAAAGACAATTAGCCGCTATCTGATTTGTAAAAAAAACTGTCACCTCCATCCCAAAGTAGACAACTATCATCCTCATATCAAACTGTTGCAGAGGGTTTTTTCAGATATTACACTTTACGTGTATATACGCAATCAGAAATTGCGCAAATGCTTAACATTTTTATTCGTTTCTGATTCCGTAATTTCGTTCCGCAGTTTCCGGAAAACAGCACCTGTTTTATTCACCTACAATTCCCCAAAACTAAAGGTACACCTGTGCTCAGGTGTGTCTTATGCAGAATTTCATTTCAATTTAAAACCCCATGTCATGAAAATGTTAGCAGCTAATCTTGCTGGCGCTATTGGTTCGCGCTACCTGAAAAACAAGAACCAACTCATCTTTGTGGAATACGACGGCTTCATCTCTACCATTGACCTCGCTCCCGTTTCAGCAACCATTATTTCCCAGGGTACTACCGATATCAAAGGTACCTGGCTGTTTGATTGCGAAACCGGTACCAACGTTAGTGCAGGTACCACAGCTGATATCTGGTGGGAACAGATAGACACGGTAAAAAGGCTGATGGTGCCACAAGGCAATGCACAGATCATCAATCTGGGCATAGTAGATTTTAATCAGATCACACCGGCCGCCTTACAGGCCTATAACTACTCCAATACAGCTATTGTTGGTAACAATGACGCTTCCAATAAACTGGTCAATGGAGATGTCTTTTGTGTACGTACCCGGGAAGGCAATTATTGTAAACTGATGGTAGTAGCGTATGACTACAACCTCAAAGTACAATGGGTGACCTACAAACTAACCCCAACGTATAAACGTATCGGCAGCGGTTATACTAATCCGGAAGATATTGCCGTGATGGCCAATGAACAAATCGCCTTTGTTTCCGAACGCAGCGGCGATATTATGAAAGTAAATCTTGCCAGCGCCAACCGTGCTGCCGCTACGGTAGTATGCTCCGGATTAACCGCCCCGCAACAGTTGTGGCTGGACGAAGCACACATGACGGCTTATGTGGTGGAATATGCCAATCCGGGCAACCTGTTCCGCATAGACCTCACTACCGGCACTAAAACAGCGCTCTATAGCGGACTTAACTTCCCCGTGGGCCTCACCCTGTCTTCAGACCTGTCTTTTGCATATGTAACAGAACAGGGCCTTTCCGGCATCAGCCGTATTGAACTGAGCACCGGTATCAAAATACTGATCGCAGGCGGATTGACTGCTCCGTTTTTCCTCACCTGGACAGACAGCACCGAAAGCCGGCTGCTGGTGGCAGAACGGGATCCGGCCAACCGCATCTCCAGCGTGGATGTTACCAAAACATCCAATAATGTCAACCTGTTTATCGGTAACACCGCTTCCCGCCCTTCCAGTATTGTGGCCACACAGCCCGGCAGCTATTGTGTATGCTGCAATAGCGAAGTAGATCAGTATGCACTTATGGCCAGTACAGGCACCGGATGGTACAAGGGAATCGGTTTTGTGCCCTGGAACCTCATTACAGCCTTAGGAAAGGCCGATACAACCACGCAGCCGGCCTATCCCTTCCAGTTCCCGAAAGACTCGCCTTTTGGTGGCACCCTGCCGGTGAATATCGATCATTACAATGCCTGGGGCAGTGGCATCAAATATTACAAGGTGCTGATAGATGGCAGCCCTCGTTTCGAATCCTGGAACGACTTACGCCTGAACACCACCAACGGACATTATGATATCATCGAATTACAAAAGCCAGATATCAACGGGTTCTATAGTGTACACAACCCGGCTGCTATGTATTATAATTCAGACCTGGGCTGCCTGCTCGAGAGTACTACAGTGTCCAACGGACAGCATACGCTCTTAGTGGAGTTCTACGACGCAGCGCATGTACAGGTGTCTTCCATGAGCAATACGTTGCTGATCAATAATGAGAAGTGTGTGGCCAGCCTCGATGTCCCCTTGCTGAATACACATCCGGCTAACGGTTGCGGCTATCTGAAATATATCAATGCAACAGACCAGGTAACACTGCGCTGGTCTGCAGCTCATCCGCAGGGCTTTGCTACCTGGTCTTTTAATATTATAAAAGGACTGAATGGTGGTGTATATGCTGATTCAGGTGCTTTATTTCCCGCTCCGGTGCATGGACAGGATCTGATAAAGAATGTGTCTGACCTGCTGAATAACTGTCCGGGTGTAGCAGCATTTGCAGAATCCCTGTATGTGGCCTCCACTGTTATTAACGGCCATAGTCGTCAAAGTCAGCTGGATGCTGAATCATCTATCGCCTTCTGCCTGGCGCCCTGAGAAAACAATGGGTTAGTAGCCCGGTTATAAATGTTGTCCTTGTATTCCCGGTACCGGTCTCTTACTCCGGCAGCTACCCATGCCTGTTGAAGAGTAGCAGGGCCGGGGATACGCAGGACTGCCGGTATGAAGTTGCTCACCGGCAGTAGTTTTTTTGTTACAGACTGAGTTCAGGTAACCCTTCATATACAGCTCTGGCGATCACGGTTTCATCATCCGGCTTTACTTTCCGGACAGAATTGACCGGCCAGTATTCCAGCTGTTCTGCCGGATATTCATATTGTATGATATTACGTATATCCGTTTCAGTTATATCCTTCTCTATCCATTGCAGGGCCAGTTCATTCGGCAGCATCAGCGGCATTCTGCCGGCATTGTCGCCTCCGTTGTGTATCTGACGCATCAGGGGATTGGCGGCGCGTGTCAGCAGGGTGAACGTAGGGATACGTTCCGGTTTGTCCACATCCCAGGAGTTGGAGTAAGCCCATAAGCCCGCAATAAGAAAAACCTCCTGTTCTTTGGAATGGATATAGTAGGCTACTTTATTTTTCCATTCAGGTATCTGCCGGTATTCGAAGAAGCCGGTCACCGGTATCAGACAACGCTGATGCCGGATGGCATTCCACATCGTCCCGCTCTCCAGCACTTTTTCACTGCGTGCATTGAGATACATCTGCCGCTGTCTTTTTACTTTTTCAAGCGTGTCCAGCAGTTTGGGAACAGGCCCCCAGGTGTATTTGTCCACTTTCAGACCGTTGTTGTTAACAATCACCGGCCATTGTGGAAAAGACATGCCTATTTTATGATAGGTGGTGTCGAAGTTCAGGTCCAGATTACCTGCTGTTTTTAGCAGGGGGACCGACTTTAGTATCCGTTGCAGGTTGGCATTAAGGGCGATATCGTAACACATGTTTTAACTTTCGATTGCGGGTAAAGGTACTTTTAATTCTTCATGCTGATATCGCAGCGAAATATATAAATCCCCATAATGCAGACATAGTGTGGCATTGGTTTTTTCGGGCGGCCATTGGGTATGGCGGCTGATATACTGTCGTACAACAGGCGCCAGTTGTGCATCCGGTGTTTGTTTGTCGCCGGCGATCAATGCAACGTAAATTTTATACCCTGTAGGCTGCGAAGCTGCAGTGTACAGCTTCTCCACTTCCTCCGGATGGAACGACTGATAAATATATTTCCGCCGGTCAAACCGTATATGCTGAAAATGTGCATTGGCAGCGCCGATATCCTTATATGGTGTGATCAGCAATACTTCTTTTATATGTGCATCGGAAGGTGATTCGCCGGCAGGATAAGACTGGCGTACAAAAATAGTAAACCCTTCCCGCAACAGCGCCGATACCAGCGCAGCTGATAATAATACTAACGGATTGTGCATAACATTGTCGTTTCTCTATTTACGCATGTCTACAATCACAGCGGTGATGACACCCCATACCTGAAAGTCAGCCTCTTCCGTTATAACAATCGGTTTGTAAAAAGGGTTCTCCGGATGCAATACCCAATTACGACCCGCTTTTACCAACCGTTTGATGGTAAACTCCCCATTGAGCACCGCCACAATAATATCCCCGGTGGATGGACGAATAGAGCGGTCTACCACCGCCAGGCAACCATCCGGAATATGGGCTTCGGTCATACTGTCGCCCTTAACCCGGATGATAAATGACTGGTGGGGATTAGGTTGTAAAATGCGGGAGAGATCAATCTCTTCCGGCTCATAATCCAACGCAGGTGAGGGAAGGCCCGCAGGTATAGTCGTGTCAAAGAATGGCAGGGTCATATTCAGCTCACTCAACTTCAATGCTTCCATACTACTATCGCTTTTAATATTTGCTAATATTATTAGCAAAATAAAGCTAAATAATTTAGTTTGAAAAATCCATTAACAGATCATTTACAAAAGAAGGAAAACCGCGGCAGCAGCTGCTATCGCTTAACTTACAGCAAATCAGCAAAATGACCGTTTTGACTGCTAAAACAGGCGCATGAATATTTTTGAGCCACTGAACAGTTATCGCAGCCCGCTGCGGTGGAATTTCCGGGGAACATAACAGCAATAAATTATTTTATGTAATTTGCTATGCAGATGTTAATACTTGATAATATTACTGTTTAAAGTCTCCATATCAGACATCAGCCGCGAAGATCCCCATCCACAGCTGGAAACCAATCAACATGGCACAGTATAACCTGGCTTTATCTGTAAATAACATTGTTTAATGACCTTTAAGAAACTTAAAAACTAACCTATGGCTTACATAATGGTAGACGTAGAATCCGATGGGCCTATTCCCGGCGATTATTCCATGATTTCTTTTGGCGCCGTACTAGTCAATGAATCACTCAACACCTCTTTTTATGGGCAACTGAAGCCCGTTTCTGAACAATATATCCCTGAAGCGCTGGCCGTATCAGGTTTTACCAGAGAAGAGACCCTGCAGTTTGATGAGCCACAAAAGGTGATGCAGGATTTTGCTGCCTGGTTAAAAGAAAACTGTAAAGACCGCCCTGTATTTATCAGCGATAATAACGGGTTCGACTGGATGTTCATTTGCTGGTACTTTCATCATTTTACCGGCGCCAATCCTTTTGGTCACAGCTCCCAGAATCTGGGCAGCCTTTATAAAGGAATCGTGAAAGATACTTTTCAGAATTTTAAACATCTGCGTAAAACCAAACACACGCATCATCCTGTGGATGACGCCACAGGCAACGCAGAAGCGCTGCTCACACTCAAAAAGGAATATGGCCTGAAAATTAAATGGTGATTAACAAAAAAATAAGTTTGATTTCCCGATTTACTTATTATTTTTGTCCCGACATTATGATTATCAACATACATATCCATCATCACCATCATTCTTACCGAGCAGGTAGGCTGGGATGATAATGTGTATAACCACCATATTAGATTCATCATCAGGGGCTTACCAACAGGTAAGCCCCTTTTTTATTTTTACACATCATGAAACTAAAGATCGCCATCCAGAAATCCGGCCGCCTGCACGATGATTCCATCAAATTGCTGAAGGAATGCGGCATCGACATTAACAATGGTGTTAACAAGCTTAAAACGGAAGCCAGCAACTTCCCGCTGGAAGTGTTTTTCCTCCGTGATGATGATATCCCGCAATATATTGAAGACGGGGTGGCGGATATTGGTATTGTAGGTGAAAACGTAGTGCTGGAAAAGAAAAAGCAGGTCAACATTGTAGAGAAGCTCGGCTTCGGAAAATGCCGCCTGTCCATGGCTGTGCCTAAAACCATGGAATACAGTACAGTAAAGGATCTCGAAAACACCAGGATCGCCACCAGTTATCCTGTGATCGTGAATGAGTTCCTGCAGCGCAACGGCATCAAAGCTGAAATTCACGAGATCAGCGGCTCCGTGGAAATAGCCCCCGGCATAGGCCTCGCTGATGCTATCTGCGACCTCGTAAGCAGCGGCTCCACTTTATTTATGAACGGCCTCAAGGAAGTGGAAACCGTACTGAAATCAGAAGCGGTGCTGGCCGCATGCCACAACCTCCAGCCGGAACAACAGATACTACTGGATAAATTGTTGTTCCGCATCCAGGCAGTGAAAAAAGCAAAGAATAATAAATATATCCTGCTCAACGCACCCAATGAAAAGCTGAATGATATTATCGGACTGCTGCCAGGTATGAAAAGCCCTACCGTACTGCCTCTGGCAGAACAGGGATGGAGCTCTGTTCACTCCGTGCTCAATGAAAATGATTTCTGGGATATCATCGAAAGTCTGAAAGCAGCCGGTGCACAAGGTATTCTTGTTGTGCCCATCGAAAAAATGGTGATCTAAAAAAGTATAGGATGCAAACAATAAAATTTCCCGATAAAAGCACCTGGAACACTTTGTTGCAGCGCCCTGTGATGGACACTTCTGCACTGGAAGCTAAAGTGGAAGCTATACTCAGCGATGTGCGCGACAAGGGTGACGAGGCCGTCAGAAAATATGCAGCTGAATTTGATAAGGTAACACTCACCGATCTGGAAGTGGCGCCAGCTGCCTTCGCTGCTGCAGAAGCAGCCCTGGACCCTGCCCTGAAAGCAGCCATCCGGCAGGCTGCAGCCAATATCACCACTTTCCACAAAGCTCAGCAGGAAAAAACACAGATCATCGAAACCATGCCAGGTGTGCAATGCTGGCGTAAACCAGTAGGCATCGAAAAAGTGGGACTGTATATTCCCGGTGGTTCTGCTCCGTTATTCTCTACCATCCTGATGCTCGGGATTCCAGCCACTATAGCAGGTTGTAAGGAAATAGTTCTTTGTACGCCGTCTCTGCACCCGGCCATTCTGTATACAGCACAGCTGGTAGGGATATCCAGGGTGTTTACAATAGGAGGGGTACAGGCTATCGGCGCCATGGCTTATGGTACAGCCACTGTGCCCCGCGTATACAAAATCTTTGGACCAGGCAATCAATACGTGACCTGCGCCAAACAGCTGGTCAACAAACGAGGCGTAGCCATCGATATGCCGGCAGGCCCTTCTGAAGTGGCCGTGCTCGCAGATGACAGCTGTGTACCCGATTTTGTGGCCGCCGATCTGCTCTCACAGGCGGAACACGGACCAGATAGTCAGGTGGTGCTGGTAACCACCAGCGAAAAAGTGATCGCTGATGTGGAAAAAGCGCTGCAGACACAGCTGGACAGGCTGCCCCGCAAGTCTATCGCCACTGCTGCGCTCGATAACAGCAAAATGATCCTGGTGAAAGATATAGACACCGCCATGGACATGCTTAATGCCTATGCGCCAGAGCACCTTATCCTGGCCTGCCGCAATGAGCTCGATGTGGCCGATAAGGTGGTCAACGCCGGATCAGTATTCCTGGGCAACTACACACCGGAAAGTGCCGGTGACTATGCCTCCGGTACCAACCACACCCTGCCGACCAACGGTTATGCCAGCGCTTACAGTGGTGTATCTTTGGATAGCTTTGTGAAGAAAATCACTTTCCAGCAGATCAGTCTGCAGGGATTACAGCAGATCGGTCCTACTATTGAAGCCATGGCTGCTGCTGAAGGATTGGATGCTCACAAGAATGCAGTGTCTGTAAGACTGAAACAATAATAGTCAAATCAAAATATTACGTATCAAATGTTTAATCTCGAATCCCTGCTCAGGGAAAATATAAAACGACTGGTACCTTATTCTTCCGCAAGAGATGAGTTTAAAGGAGAAGCTTCCGTTTTCCTGGATGCCAACGAAAACAGCTTCGGATCGCCGTTGCCGGTTAATTACAACCGCTACCCCGATCCTATGCAGTGGCCGCTGAAATACAAGCTGGCAGATATCAAAGGAGTGCCACCGCAGAATATCTTCATCGGTAATGGTAGTGATGAAGCCATCGATGTGCTGTTTCGCGCTTTCTGCAACCCCGGCGGCATAGACAATGTAGTGCTCTGCCCGCCTACCTACGGCATGTACGAGGTGAGCGCCCACATCAATGATGTGATCATCCGTAAGGTAAGCCTCACACCTGATTTTCAGCTGGATATAGAAGGACTGCAACAGGCCGTTGATGAAAATACCAAGCTGATTTTCATCTGTTCTCCTAACAATCCTACCGGCAACTCCATTCACCGCAGTGATATTGAACTGCTGCTGAACAACTTCGATGGTATCGTAGTAGTTGATGAAGCTTATATCAATTTCTCCCGTCAGAAAAGTTTCATCCAGGAGCTGACTGAATATCCCAACCTGGTAGTGCTGCAAACACTGTCAAAAGCCTGGGGCCTCGCCGGTTTACGCGTAGGGATGGCTTTTGCAGGAGAAGAGATCATTAATGTGTTTAACAAGGTGAAGCCACCGTACAACATCGGGCAGGCCACTCAGGAACTGGCATTGCAGGCACTGGACAACGTAGCCAGGGTAAATGAATGGATACGCGAAATCGTGATCGAGCGCGACCTGCTCTCAGCGGGTCTGGAACAGCTGCCCATGGTACTGAAGGTATATCCCAGTGATGCCAACTTTGTGCTGGCTCAAACCACCGACGCCAAAGGCATCTACCATTTCCTTACTCAGCGCGGCATTGTGGTGCGCGACAGATCTAAAGTAGAACTGTGTATGGGTTGCCTCCGTATCACTGTAGGTACTCCGGCAGAAAATCTGCAACTGCTCGAAACATTAAAATCTTATAATCCGAAAACAGAAACACCGGTATCCGCATGAAACGAGTGCTCTTCATAGACCGCGATGGTACCCTGATAAAGGAAGTACCGCCTACCTACCAGATCGACAGCCTGGAAAAAGTGGAGTTTTATCCTAAAGTATTTGTGAACATGGCCCGTATTGCAGCTGAGCTGGATTACGAACTGGTGATGGTCACCAACCAGGATGGCCTGGGTACTGATGCTTTTCCGGAAGATACTTTCTGGCCTGCACAGCAAATGATACTCAAAGCCTTTGAAAATGAAGGCGTGACGTTCAGCGAAATATTCATCGACCGGACTTTTCCGGCAGAGAATGCTCCTACCCGTAAGCCTGGCACAGGCATGCTTACCCGCTTCTTTACAGGCGAGTACGATCTGGCTAACTCTTTCGTGATCGGTGACCGTATCACCGATGTGCAGCTGGCTAAAAACCTGGGCGCCAAAGCTATCTGGCTCAATGAAGGCAACGGCCTCGGCAATGCGGAAATCAGCGACGATGCACAGGCACTGCAGTCAGTGATAGCGCTGGAGTCTACCGACTGGAACCGTATCTATGAATTCCTGAAACTGGGCCTCAGAACGGTAACGCATGTACGAAAAACAAATGAAACTGATATTACCATCCGGCTGAATCTTGATGGCAGTGGTAAGGCTAATATTCACACCGGTCTGGGTTTCTTCGATCATATGCTTGATCAGATCGCGCGCCATGGCTCCATTGACCTTGATATCACCGCCAATGGCGACCTGCACATCGATGAGCACCATACAATAGAAGATACCGGTATTGCGCTGGGAGAAGCTATTGCCAAGGGTTTGGGAGATAAACGCGGCATCGAAAGATATGGCTTCTGTTTGCCGATGGATGACTGTCTTGCACAGGTCGGCATCGACTTCGGTGGTCGTAACTGGCTGGTATGGGAAGCGGAATTTAAAAGAGAAAAGATAGGGGAGATGCCTACCGAAATGTTCTTCCATTTCTTCAAATCCTTCTCCGATGGAGCTAAAGCCAATCTCAATATCAAAGCAGAAGGACAAAATGAGCATCATAAAATAGAAGCGATCTTTAAATGTTTTGCCAAAGCGGTACGGATGGCGGTAAAACGTAATCCATATAATATGCAGTTGCCAAGTACCAAAGGCTTATTATAGGCGTGCCTTTGTGTGACAAAAAAAAATTTGCATTTGTTGTAAAAAAGTTTCACTTTTGTCTCGCTATGAAAAGTATCATGACAAATAAACATTGGTGGTGGCACGGAATCAATCCCTGATCTGTGTTACAGTGCCATGTTTCGTCTGAAATATAATTGGAAAGGCTCGCTGTTACACAGCGGGCCTTTCGGCTTTTTAGGCCCTTTTCTTTTAACAAATGCAAACACCTTTACCCTGAATATTATGCGTACCATTCAAGTAAAAACAAGATCCAAACAGATGCTGGCAGATATCTTCACGCCAGTGGGCATCTATCTGCGGTTACGTGACAAGTTTCCCGGCTCTATCCTCCTGGAAAGTACCGACTACCGCGCCAGCGACAACAGTTATTCTTATATCTGTATAAAACCCATCGCTGGTATTGAAGTCACCTCCACCAGCCATTTTGAGTTCAAATACCCCAACCTGCCGGTAGAGAAAAAAGAACTGAAAGACACACAAAAAGTGCTGGAGGAACTGGAGAAATTCCTGGGCAACTACACCTTCACCGGCAACCAACCGGTACCCATGGCCCAGAGCCTCTTTGGATACACCACTTTTGATGCAGTACAGTTCTTCGAAACAATAGAATTCAATAAAAATAAAAAAGGCGGCAATGCTCCGATACCTTTGATGCGATACCGGTTTTACCAATATGTGATCGCCATCAATCACTTCAAGGATGAACTATTCCTTTGTGAAAACCAGGTAGAAGGCATAGACAGTGAGTTTGACCTGGTAGAATCACTGATCCGCCACAAAGATTCACCCGGCTATCCTTTCGCCACCGCAGGAGAAGAAACCAGTAACATGACCGACGCGGAATACATGCAAATGGTGGAACAAGGCAAACAACACTGTTTTCGCGGAGATGTCTTCCAGGTAGTACTCTCCAGGGCCTTCCAGCAATCTTTCACCGGCGATGAATTTAATGTGTACCGCGCCCTCCGCTCTATCAACCCCTCTCCTTATCTCTTCTTCTTCGATTACGGCGATTATAAATTAATGGGTTCTTCTCCGGAAGCACAAATAGTGATTAAAGACGGTGTGGCCGCTATTCACCCGATAGCAGGTACTTTCCGACGTACCGGTGATGATGCGCAGGATAAAGCACTGGCAGATAAACTGCTCCAGGACCCTAAAGAAAATGCAGAGCACGTGATGCTGGTAGATCTGGCCCGTAATGACCTCAGCAGAAATGCTACTGATGTGCAGGTGTCGACCTATCGCCAGGTACAGTATTATTCCCACGTGATCCATCTCGTGAGCGAAGTGATCGGTAAGGTAGATCCTAAAACCAACCCATTCTCCCTGCTCGCTTCTTCTTTCCCGGCTGGTACGCTCTCCGGCGCACCTAAATATAGGGCCATGCAGATCATCGATGAGCTGGAACCCACTGCCCGCGGCTTCTACGGCGGCTGTATCGGTGTGGTTGGTTTCAATGGTTACTTCAATCACGCTATCATGATCCGCTCCATGCTGAGCAAGATGAACACACTTTACTACCAGGCCGGCGCCGGTGTGGTGGCCAAATCGGTAGCATCCTCCGAACTGGAAGAAGTAGGTAATAAACTCAATGCATTAAAACAAGCCATTCTGCTGGCACAAAAATTATGATATGAACATCCTGGTTTTCGATAATTACGACTCATTTACATACAATCTCGTTCATCTGGTGGAGAAGCTGATCAACGGCAAGGTGACCGTTGTCCGCAACGATGAAATACCCCTGGAAAAAGTGAACGATTACGATAAGATCATTTTATCTCCCGGCCCTGGTATTCCGGAAGAAGCAGGCCTGCTGCTGCCGCTGATAAAGGAGTATGCGCCTACCAAATCCATCTTCGGTGTATGCCTCGGTTTACAGGCCATCGGTCAGGCTTTTGGCGGTTCTCTGATCAATCTGAAGGAAGTGTACCACGGTGTGGCCACCAACGTAAAAATAGTATCCGATGCCGGCCGCATCTTTAATGGCCTGCCACGTGATATTCAGGCCGGCCGTTATCACTCCTGGGTGATCGACAAAGCAACCCTGCCGGCAGATCTCACCCTCACGGCAGAAGATGCAGAAGGTTATATCATGGCCCTGCAACATAATAAGTACGATGTAAGCGGTGTGCAGTTTCACCCTGAAAGTGTACTCACTCCACTGGGAGAACAAATGCTGAAAAACTGGCTGGAATTATAGTCTCATCGCCATTTTTTTACTCCCATTGATCACTTTAAATACATCAGTCGTATGAAAAAGATACTTAACTATCTGTTTGAACATAAAACATTCAGCCGCGAAGGCGCTAAAGATATTCTCATTAACATCTCCAAAGGCATGTACAACGAAAGCGAACTCGCTGCTTTCATGACCGTGTTCCTTATGCGCAGCATCACCATCGATGAGCTGCTGGGCTTCCGTGATGCCCTCCTGGAGCTGTGCATCCCTGTAAAACTCAATGGTTATGATGTCCTGGATATCGTAGGTACCGGCGGTGATGCAAAAAATACTTTTAATATTTCTACCTTGTCCTGCTTTATCGTGGCAGGCGCCGGTGGTAAAGTGGCTAAACACGGCAACTACGGCGTGTCTTCCATCAGCGGAGCTTCCAACCTCATGGAGCTGGTAGGCTACAAGTTTAAGGCAGACGATGCCAAACTGAGGACAGAGCTGGAAGAAGCCGGTCTGTGTTTCCTCCATGCGCCGCTGTTCCATCCGGCACTGAAAAATGTGGCCGGCATCCGTCGCGAACTGGGTATCCGCACATTCTTTAACATGCTCGGTCCGCTGGTAAACCCAGCCTTCGCCAAACATCAGCTGATAGGCGTATACAGCCTCGAAATGGCCCGTGTGTACAACTATCTGTTCCAGCAAACAGATAAAAAATATGTGATCGTACACAGCCTCGACGGCTATGATGAAATATCACTGACTGCCGATACCAAGATTATCACCAACGCCGGTGAGCAGGACATGACACCTGAGCAACTGGGAAAACGTAAAGTACATCCGGAAGATATCTATGGTGGCAACACCGTGGAAGAAGCCGCGAAGATCTTTATGAAGATACTGAAAGGAGAAGGCACCTGGGCGCAGAACTCCGTAGTAATGGCCAATGCCGCTATGGGTCTGTACAGCCTCGATAAATACAACAGCTACGAAGATGCCTTCGCCGCTGCAGTAGAATCCCTGGAATCAGGTAATGCTCTTAAAGCATTTAAAAAATTGATTGAATTACAGTAAGCTGATGAAAAATATTTTAGCAGAAATAGTTGCCCACAAACAGATAGAAGTAGCTGCCCGTAAACTGCAACGCAGTGCGGAAGAACTGCAGCAGACATCTATGTTTGAACGCGAGCCCCTGTCGCTCCGCAGTTTCCTGCAGAACCCGGATAAAACCGGCATCATAGCAGAATTCAAAAGACGTTCCCCATCCAAAGGACTCATCAACGGTGAAGCGACCGTTCAACAGGTGACCACGGCTTATACCCGTTATGGCGCCTCCGGACTGTCAGTGCTCACAGATGAAAAATACTTCGGTGGCTCTTCAGATGACCTGCAACAGGCTCGCAGCTTTAATCAGATACCCATCCTGCGCAAGGATTTTGTGATCGATGAATACCAGATTCTCGAAGCAAAAGCCATCGGAGCTGATGTGATACTGCTGATCGCTGAATGTCTGGATGCCGCACAGGTAGCACACCTGGCGCAGTTTGCGCACAACCTCGGACTGGAAGTACTGTTGGAAGTGCACAGTGAATCACAGCTGGAAAAAGTAACCGCACATACGCATCTCGTAGGTGTCAATAACCGCGACCTCGTGACGTTTAAGGTAGACTTTAACCGCTCCTGCGAACTGGCGCCCAAAATACCAGCAGACAAAATAAAAGTAGCAGAGAGCGGCATCAACGACCCTGCTGCCATCGTAACACTCAAAGCCGCTGGCTTCCAGGGTTTCCTGATCGGTGAATATTTCATGAAACAGGAAGATCCGGCCCATGCTTTTGAAAATTTTGTGCAGACATTAAACGATTTGCAGGTTAAATAATCACATCATGCGTATTAAAGTTTGCGGTATCACAAGAGTCAACGACCTGCAGGGACTTGTAGCCAACCAGGTAGACTATGCCGGCTTTATCTTTTACGAACGGTCGCCCCGCTTCGCGGCGAGCAGGATAGATGCCCGCAGCGTCAGGGAAACTACCGGTATCCGGAAAGTAGGCGTATTTGTGAATGCATCCGCCGAACAGATAAAACGTACCGTAACAGACTATGCCCTCGATATGGTACAGCTGCATGGTGATGAAACACCTGAATTTTGCGCCACCATCCGGGAGATAGTGCCGGTCATTAAAGCATTTCGTATAGGCAAAAACGTTAACTGGGAAATGGAGCTGGCCGCCTTTGTGCCGGTAACGGATTATTTCCTTTTCGACACAGCCTCCGAAAAAGGCTATGGTGGCACAGGAGAGCGGTTCAACTGGGAGCTGCTGCAGCAGTATCCGTTTGATCATCCTTTCCTGCTGAGCGGCGGTATCGCTCCGGAAGATGCAGCCATCATCAGCACACTACAGTTACCAGCCCTGTTTGCAGTTGATATCAACAGCAAATTCGAAGAGGCCCCCGGTATTAAACAACTGGATAAGGTGAAGCAGTTTGTGGACGATGTGCGTCAGATAACTAAATAATCAAATAAAAAAATATTAGTCATGGACATTGCAATAGATACCAGCAAATCCAGATATCAGGTAGATAAGAATGGCTATTATGGCAGGTTCGGCGGTGCCTATATCCCTGAGATGCTGTTCCCCAACGTGGACGAACTGCAACGCAGATATATGGAAATACTCAGCGACCCATCCTTTCAGCAGGAGTTTGAAGCCCTGCTGCAGGACTATGTAGGCCGCCCTTCTCCACTGTATTTCGCCAAACGTTTATCTGAAAAATACAAGGCACAGATCTATCTCAAAAGAGAAGATTTAAACCATACCGGTGCCCATAAAGTAAACAATACCATCGGACAGATTCTGCTGGCCAAACGACTGGGCAAAAAACGTATCATCGCCGAAACCGGCGCTGGTCAGCACGGCGTGGCCACCGCCACCGTGTGTGCGCTCATGGGACTGGAATGTGTGGTATATATGGGCAGCATCGATATCGAAAGACAGGCGCCCAACGTAGCTCGTATGAAAATGCTCGGTGCCACCGTAGTGCCGGCCACCAGCGGTAGCAAAACGCTGAAAGACGCCACCAACGAGGCTATCCGTGACTGGATCAACAACCCGGTGGATACACATTATATCCTGGGTACCGCCGCTGGCCCGCATCCTTATCCTGATATGGTGGCCCGCCTCCAGTCAGTGATCAGCGAAGAAATCAGAAAACAGCTGCTGGCCAAAACCGGCAACGCCAACCCGGATTATGTAGTGGCTTGTATCGGTGGCGGTAGTAACGCTGCCGGCGCATTTTTCCATTACCTCGACGAAGAATCCGTAAAACTGGTAGCTGTAGAAGCCGGCGGAAAAGGCGTTCATAGCGGATTCTCTGCGGCCACCACACAGCTGGGCAAAATCGGTATCATCCACGCCAGCAAAACACTGCTGATGCAAACGGAAGACGGTCAGATTGTAGAGCCACACTCTATCTCCGCAGGCCTCGACTATCCCGGTATAGGACCCATGCACGCTCATCTGTATGAAACAGGACGTGCCAAGTTCCTCGATGCTACCGACGAAGAAGCCCTGGCCGCTGGTTATGAGCTGAGCAGACTGGAAGGTATCATCCCCGCCATGGAATCTGCCCACGCACTGGCCAAACTGAAAGACCTGCCACTCAATCCCGATGATGTAGTAGTGGTATGCCTCTCCGGCCGCGGTGATAAAGACCTGGATACCTATATCCGTCACATGAATAAATAAATGGATTATGCAAAATCGTATTGACCAACTGTTTGCCTCCAAACCAAACGGTATTCTGAATATATATTGCACCGCCGGTTTCCCGGAACTGAATGATACCCTGCCGGTGATGACCGCCCTGCAACAACACGGAGCAGATCTCATCGAGCTGGGCATGCCTTTCTCCGATCCACTGGCCGATGGCCCCGTGATTCAGGACAGCAGCACCCGTGCACTGAAAAACGGTATGAGCCTTCATAAACTGTTTGAACAACTGGAAGGATTCCGTGAACGTATACACGTTCCCGTTATACTGATGGGATACCTCAACCCGGTACTGCTGTACGGTGTGGAAGCCTTTGTGAAAAAATGTGCGGAAACAGGTATCGACGGCCTTATCATCCCCGACCTGCCCATGGCAGAGTTTGAAACGGACTATAAAGCTGTCTTTGAAAAATACAACGTACACCTTATTTTTCTGGTAACACCGGAAACAAGCGATGAGCGCATCCGCAAGATAGATGGCCTCAGCAAAGGGTTTCTGTACGCAGTATCTTCTTCTTCCACCACCGGAAAAGACAAGGATATGTCTGGCCAGCAGGCTTATTTTGAACGCCTGCAGAGTCTGAAACTCCACAACCCGGTGCTGATCGGATTTGGTATTAAAGACAAGGCTACCTTTGATGCAGCTACCCGGTATACCAACGGCGCCATCATCGGTACTGCCTTCATCAAAGCGGTAGAACATACCAAGGATATTGACGGGACAGTGCGTACCTTTATTGAATCCATCAAAAAATAATTACAAATTGCGAATTACAGGTTATGAAAGAAGGGCTATCACTAATATCTTCGTTTATAATTTGTAATTCGTAATTCTTCATTCGTTGGTTGTCATTCATCATTCGTAATTCGCAATTCGCAATTCGTAATTCGTAATTGAAATGAAAACGGTCATTATAAAATACAACGCCGGTAATATCCGCTCCGTACAGTTTGCGCTGGAGCGTCTGGGAGTAGACGGCATTGTAACGGATAATCCGGAAGAAATCCTGTCGGCTGACAAAGTGATTTTTCCTGGTGTTGGCGAAGCCAGCACTGCCATGCGTTATCTGCAGGAAAGGAACCTGGATAAACTGATCACCGGCCTGAAGCAGCCTGTGCTGGGTATTTGTCTGGGTATGCAGCTGTTGTGCCGCCACTCGGAAGAAAATAATACCCCTTGCATGGGTATTTTTGATGTGGAAGTAAAACGGTTTACCTCCCCGGTGGAAAACCTGCTGAAGATACCGCAGATTGGCTGGAACAATATTACCGGCCTGCACAGTGTGATGTTTGAGCATGTACCGGAAAATGCCTACATGTATTTTGTGCACAGTTATTACGCTGCGCTTGGTGCAGACACGGTGGCAATGGCCAACTATGTGATCAACTACAGTGCGGCGCTGCAGAAGGATAATTTTTACGCGGTACAGTTCCACCCGGAGAAATCTTCAGAAGGTGGCGCCCGTATTATTGAAAACTTTTTGAATTTATAAGATGCAAATCAGAAGGATTAGTGCAGAAGATACCCTGACATTACGCCGGGATGTTTTGTATCCTGATGCTTCACTGGAAGCAGTAAAGGTAGATCAGGATGAAGACGGCCTGCACTTCGGAGTATTTGATGGCGGTCAGCTGGTCACGGTCGTATCGTTGTTCATGGGCAGGGGAGAGGCACAGTTCCGTAAGCTGGCCACACTGCCGGCAGCCCAGGGCAAGGGTTATGGGAAAGCAGTACTGGCACACCTGATGGACATCTGCCGGAAGGAAAAAATCAAACTGCTCTGGTGTAATGCCCGTGATACGGCAGTTTCTTTTTACGACCGCCTCGGGTATGTTGCCCGGGGCAATTATTTTATAAAAGGGGGAATCAACTTCATACGAATGGAATTACCACTGGAACAGTCCAAAGCCCAAACATTCGAGATCATTCCGGCCATTGATATCATCGACGGAAAATGTGTGCGCCTGACCCAGGGCGACTACAGCCAGCAGAAAGTGTACAACGAACATCCGCTGGAAGTAGCGAAGGAGTTTGAAGCACTGGGTGTACGCCGCCTCCATCTTGTAGACCTGGATGGTGCTAAAAAGGGAGCGGTGGTCAACTGGAAAGTGCTGGAAAATATTGCCGGTAAAACCTCCCTGGTAACAGATTTTGGTGGCGGTATCAAAACAGATAAAGACCTGGAGATCGTATATGAATGTGGTGCTGCCCTGGCTACCATTGGTAGTGTGGCCGTGAAATCACCGGAGCTGTTTTTCAGCTGGGTAGAACGTTACGGCGCTGATAAAATATTTCTGGGTGCAGATGTGAAAGATGAAAAACTCGCCGTAGGCGGATGGCTGGAAACGACGGACCTGTCTGTGTTTGATTTCCTGGCAGATAATATCAGCCGTGGCGTGCATAATATCTTCTGTACCGATATCGCTAAAGACGGTCTGCTGGCAGGCCCTTCCACGGAGCTGTATAAGAAGATCATCGCACAGTTTTCCGATATTAACTTTGTAGCCAGCGGAGGCGTAAGCCATATCGGTGATGTGGCGGCATTGCAGGAGATCGGCTGCAGTGGCGTAATCATCGGCAAAGCGATCTACGAAGGAAAAATTTCAACAGCGGAATTAAAATCATTCCTGTAAATAACTTATTGTATGCTTACCAAACGTATCATACCTTGTCTGGATATTAAAGACGGCCGTACCGTTAAAGGTGTTAACTTCGAAAATATCCGGGATGCCGGTGATCCTATTGAGCTGGGTGCTTTATACGCAGCACAGGGAGCTGATGAACTGGTGTTTCTGGATATAACGGCTACGAATGAACGAAGAAAGACATTGTCGGAGCTGGTGTCTCGCATCGCCCGCCACGTCGATATTCCGTTTACCGTGGGTGGCGGCATTGCTGAAGTGGAAGATGTGAGTGCGCTGCTGCAGTCCGGCGCCGATAAAATATCCGTTAATACTGCCGCTTTCAAAAATCCGGAGCTGCTGGATCGCCTGGCACGGGAGTTTGGCAGTCAGTGTATCGTACTGGCCATCGACACCCGCTTTGAAGACGGCGACTGGTACGTATATCTCAATGGAGGCCGGGTGAAAACCGATCGTAAAGCATTCGACTGGGCTAAAGAAGCAGTGGACCGTGGTGTGGGAGAGATATTGCTCACTTCTATGAACAACGACGGTACCAAACAAGGCTTCGCGCTCGATATTACAGCGCAGCTGTCACAGAACCTGCATGTGCCGGTAATTGCATCAGGAGGTGCGGGCACTATGCAACACTTTGTGGACGTATTCGAAAATGCCCAGGCAGATGCAGCGCTGGCCGCCAGCATCTTCCACTATAAAGAAATAGAAATACAGGCACTCAAAACCTTCCTTTATCAGAAAGGTGTGAATGTCAGATTTTAAGTATATCCTCTGAAACATGTTATCATGCAGATAGATTTTGAAAAATCGGCCGATGGCCTGGTGCCGGCCATTATACAGGACGCCGCTACCAGCAAGGTGCTCATGCTCGGTTATATGAACCGCGAAGCACTCGACAAAACCCTGGCTGAAAATAAAGTCACTTTCTACAGCCGCTCCAAACAAAGGCTGTGGACCAAAGGAGAAGAAAGCGGCAATTTCCTGCTGCTGCAAGACCTCAAGGTTGACTGTGACTCTGATACCATTCTTATCAAAGCCAATCCGGTGGGCCCGGTATGTCATACCGGCGCTGATACCTGCTGGAATGAAGTCAATGCCAGCAATGATTTTCTGGCAAAGCTGGAAAGCATTATCACCGACAGAAAAAACAATCCTTCCGATAAATCCTACACTTCTCAGCTGTTTGCCAGAGGCATCAACAAAGTGGCGCAGAAAGTAGGTGAGGAAGCGGTGGAAGTGGTGATAGAAGCCAAAGATAATAATGATGAACTTTTCCTGAACGAATCAGCTGATCTGCTTTATCACTACCTCGTGTTGCTGCAGGCAAAAGGTTTTACGCTGGCCGACGTTATAAAGGTGTTAAAAGAAAGACATAAATAGGATTCCTCAAAAATCCTGGATTGCGGATTGCGCAGAATGTTCGATGAATATGCATGGTTTTTTTTGTGTATATTTATTTTTTCGTGCGTAATGCGCAATTCGTATTTTATAATTTGTCGTAAATTACGTCCCATCTAACTGATTAAAATTATTTATAATGAAAGGAATTTTCCTGTTAATGGCAGGTGCATTGATAACTGCCGGTGTTTCAGCTCAGCAGGTATCCGGAATCGTGAAAGGTGGTAATGGCAAGAAGATCTATCTGTTTGACGACCAGGATAATAATCCGGATGACTCCCTGACCATCCAGAATGAGCAGTTTTCCTTCAAGGTGAAGTCAGGCAAGGAGCCTGCCGTATACGCCCTGATACTGCAGGATGTGAATTACCCTATGTTGTTCGTGTCTGGCCAGGAAGCTATCCACTTTACCACTACAGCAGCAGCTTATCCGATTGCGTCAGCAGTAAAGGGGAACGACAATACACTCGCCATGCAGGCCTATCAGAAGGCTTTTGATCCATTGATCAAAAGAGCGCAGACACTTAATCAGGAAGCACGGGAAATCCACCCGGAAGATGAGCCGGCAAAAAATGCTTTCCGTAAGAAAGCCGACCAGTTCAGCCAGGACATCGTAAAAACGGGCACCGACTTTATCACCACCCACCCGAAAAATATTGCCAGCATATGGCTGATGATGAACGAGCTGCGTAACCGCGTGGAACCAGCCGAATTTCAGCGTTTGTTTTCCTCACTGGATAAAACCATCCAGGAAAGTGCTTATGGTAGCAGTGTAACCGCCTATATAAAAAGTCTGAAAGCCAATGCTGTCAACATTGCTGCGGAGGATTTCTCCCAGGAAGATGAAAAAGGCAATCAGGTGAAACTGTCTTCTTTCCGCGGTAAATATGTGCTGGTAGATTTCTGGGCCAGCTGGTGTGGTCCCTGCAGACAGGAAAATCCCAATGTAGTAAAGGCTTTTAACAAGTTTAAAAGCAAAAATTTCACTATCCTGGGCGTATCTCTGGACAACGACCGGGAACGCTGGCTGCGAGCCGTTAAACAGGATGGCCTGGCCTGGACACAGGTATCTGACCTGAAAGGCTGGGGTAATGAAGTCGCCCAGCAGTATGGTATCAATTCCATCCCTGCCAATATGCTGATAGGCCCTGATGGTACTATCCTGGCCAGAAACCTTCGTGGTGAAGAACTGGAACACAAACTGCAGGAAATCCTGAAATAGCCGTTTATCAAAATCAGGTTGCCAATAACCAACCGATTTGCCAAATTTGTTATTCGTAAATTAAAAACCAATGAAGAAATCTTTTGTGGGGATCGCCCTACTCATGCCAGCGATATTGTTTGCCCAGGACAAGAAAGTTGCATCCGCAGGCAAACCCTTTACTATTCAGGGAACTATCTCCCAGCAGGAAAAGCCCGCCACCGTATTTCTCAGAATGCGTAAAAACGGTGAATGGCTGACCGACAGCGCCCAGGTGAAAGATGGTAAATTCTCTATCTCCGGCAATCTGGAAGAGCCTATCCTGGCCAGCCTGATGCTGGTACAGAAAAATGCAGATAAACCAGTGTCTATGGGCCGCGACATGCTGGCCGTATTCCTGGATAACGGCACCGTTGTGGTAAACACCACCGATTCCATCAGCAAAGCTACTGTAACCGGTTCCCGTGCCAACGAAGACTACAGACGCCTCCAGGACCAGCTGAAGGATGTAAACGAAAAAAGCGCAGCCCTCCAGCAGCAGTACCGCGAACTGGCTAAGAATAAAGACGAGGAAGGTATCAAAAAACTGGAATCAGCCTACGATGCACTCGAAGCAGAAGAGAAAAAGATCGAAAACGATTTCCTCGAAAAAAATGGCAATTCACCAATTGCACTGTTTGTACTCAACCAGGTGGCTGGTTACGATATCAAACCAGAGGAAGCAACACCACTGTTCAAAAAACTGAGCAAAGAAGCGAAAAATTCTCCTTCCGGTAAAGAGTTTGCTAAAAGACTGGAGTCGGCTAAAAAGACCGCAGTAGGACAAACAGCCCTGGAATTTTCACAGGCTGATGCCGCCGGTAAAAATATCACCCTCTCTTCTTTCCGTGGTAAATATGTACTGGTAGATTTCTGGGCCAGCTGGTGCGGTCCCTGCCGTGCAGAAAACCCGAACGTAGTGAAAGCTTACGGTAAATTCAAAGACAAAGGTTTTGAAATCCTGGGCGTTTCCCTCGATGATAAAAAAGAAAAATGGCTGGCTGCCGTTGAAGCAGATAAACTTGCCTGGCAACATGTTTCCGACCTGAAAGGCTGGAAAAACGCTGCTGCTGAGCTCTATGGCGTACGCGCTATCCCGCAGAACGTACTGATCGACCCTAAAGGCAAGATCGTAGCTAAAAACCTGCGTGGCGAAGACCTCGAAAAGAAACTGGCTGAAGTACTGCCTTAATAACACCGAAGGTTTAAAACACAGTATAACAGGGGCTGACCAATCGGTCAGCCCTTTTCTATGGCTTCTCCCCAAAACAATATCTTCACGCTGTCCATCGCCCCACATCAAACCAGTCCGGTATTTTTCTAAGCCCTTTGTTGGCATCTCCGCTGAAGAAATACTCATTTGAACCACGATCATAGTAATAGTCCTTTCCCCATTCCCGTATATGCGTGACAGTTATCTCAATGGCATCCAGGATAAAATTAATTTCGTCGTTGGTCATGGTAGGATGAATGGATAACCGCACCCAGCCAGGCTTGCAGGACAAGTCACCTGCCTGGATGCCATGGAGTATAGCGTATGATTCCGGTTTGTCAACATGCAACAGCATATGCCCGTAAGTGCCGGCACAGGAACATCCTCCTCTCATTTGAATCCCGAATCTGTCATTCAGTATCCTCACGATTAAGTTGTAATGCACGCCCCTTACCATAAAGGAGACTACGCCCAACCGGTCAGTTACATTGGACTGAAGCACCTCCACATTTTGTATGGCAGACAACCTGAAGAAAATAATGGATAGCAGTTCTTCTTCCCGCTGAAGCATGCAGGCTACGCCCATCTCTTCTTTAAGCCGGATACTCATAGCTGCCTTGATGCCAGGAAGAAAAGGAGGTGTGCCTCCGTCTTCGCGTTGTTCGATATCTTCTGTGTAGATATGTGTTCCCCAGGGATTGGTATACTTTACAGTCCCTCCTCCCGGTTGATCAGGTATTTTATTGTTGTAAAGTGCCTGATTGAATATCAATATCCCCGGAGTGCCCGGCCCGCCAAGGAACTTATGGGCTGAGAAGTAAATAGCGTCCAGATGTGTACCATCGTCTTCAGGATGCATATTGATATCACAATAGGGTGCTGAGCTGGCGAAGTCCACAAAACACCATCCACCATAGGCATGAATAAGTTGGGCAATCTGGTGATAGGGCGTCCGGATGCCGGTAACATTTGAACACGCTGTTACGGCAGCTATTTTATGCCGGCGGTTTTTATACTGTTCCAGTAAAAAACTGAAGTGAAGCAAATCAACTGTCCCTTCTTCGGTCATCCCGATGATTTCCACGGTGGCAATGGTTTCCAGCCAGCTGATATGATTGCTGTGGTGTTCCATATGTGTTACAAAAACAATCGGTCTCCAGTCTTCATCAGGTGGCAGCGATAACGCTGAAGTATAGGATGCAAGGCGCTCAGGTATTCTCAGTCCCAGTATGCGCTGCAGTTTGTTTACAGCGGCGGTCATTCCGCTGCCGCAGAAGAGCAGCACATCACTGTTGTTGGCGTTAACATGATTTTTTACGATCGCTTTTGCCTCTTCATAGGCGCCGGACATCGAACTGCCGGTGATAGTAGTGCTGGTATGCGTATTGCCAATAAATGGAAGTATTTCCTGCTGTATATGATTTTCAATGGGTCCGTAGCCTCTGCCACTGGCCGTCCAGTCGGCATAAATGATCCGTTGAGGGCCAAATGGCGATTCAAAATAAGTCTGTTGACCAATGATATTCTTTCGGTAAAAGGAAAAGTAGCTTTCCAGTCCGCTTACACGGGGAATAGATAACGAAAGCATAACTACCTGGATTGAGCCGTTTTAAATAAGTCATGCGGAGCCTTGCTATAGCGTTCAACTAACAAACCGGATGCAACATAAATCAGAGTAATAAACATTGCCAATATTATTAATTGTCCAATAGACACTTTTTGTATCTGTTGTCTGGAATTGATATCACATACTTCTCCCGGGCAATACTGTACCTTCTTCCGGTTAAACAACCGATAAAATATACAACCCAGACAAATACCGAAGACCGCTTCGAAAAACAGAAACAGCAGGCAGACCAGGCAAATCAAACCGGTAATAATGCTATAGGCATTAACGATGATGAAAAAATAAAACATAACCGCCGACAGGACGATGCCAATACTCCAGGCGAATTTTTTTTGCGCTGCACCTACATATTCAGGTGTTTGATTCCGGACGATCAAACGCCCTGCTATCAGGGTTGGCGAAAACCTGGGGTTGATCAATACACGGATCAGAAAATCTAACAGGAAAAAAGTGATCACATACTTGACAGGGATAAAATTTCCGTCGAAGAGGATAAACAACAATGAAGTATAGGTGGCGAGAAACAGGATACCTGCGGCGGCTCTGACTTCTCTTTCGTTTAGTACGGGGATATTATACCCTTCAACGGTTTCTCCGAATTGAATGAGGTTGTTCATGTTTTGATTAATATTGAGATGGATGTTGATTTGTTGACAGTACAAGATTAGAGAATCGGCCATTTTGCAGACATGCCGGGGCTACGAACAACGGATAATGGTAAACAAACTGCGGAATTGGGTCGATGTCCCTTGCCGGATAATAAAATGAAAAACATTTTATCGACATTTACTGCAACAAACATCCATATGAAGAAACTATACCTCATAAAACGATATAAGCTGTATATCTGGCTCATTCCGATTTTTTTACTGCTCAACCTGCTGGGGGATGTAGTGGAAGGTGCCGGTGATTTCCCTCAGAGGGCGGTCAATGAATTATGGCTGGTATGTTATCTGACGGTGGCCAACTACCGGCTTTTTGAATACGCCTTACCGGCTATGAGTTGGAAAAGATGGTTTGAATCATTCCTAAAGGTGCTGCTGTATTGTTTTATTTATTCCCTTGGTTTTTTTCTCTGGAGATCGCTGGGTGTAACATTGCATATCTATACGGTGCTGGATAAAACGATATCCATACCCGAGAGAATCGGAGGCCTTACAGGGTATAGCATTGGATCGGTTGTTATTTTTGGAATAACCAGACACATTTTCAACTATGTAAAGCTGAAACAATCATCGCAGCAACTGCAGATAGAAAGCCAGCAGGCAGAGCTGAACTATCTCAAGTCACAAACTAATCCACATTTTTTATTCAATACACTGAATAACATCTATTCACTGGCCAGAGACAAATCTGACCTGGCGCCGGAATCCATTCTGCGGCTATCAAAGATTCTGCGGTATATGTTGTATGAAACCAGCGCGCCCTATACAGCTATAGAACAGGAGCTGAGAATCATTGATGATTACATCGCTTTGGAAAAGCTACGGTATGATGAATCGCTGCAGGTAAATTTCAGCCATGATCTGGAAGACAGCAGGCAAGGTATTCCTCCGCTGTTGCTGGTTCCACTGGTTGAAAATGCCTTTAAGCATGGTGTATCGGAAACCAGAGACCAGCCACGGGTAAGTATTTTTCTTTCTGTAAAAAAAAGGGTACTGCTTTTTACAGTAGAAAATTCCACTGGTGATCCGGCGGATAACAACAAAGTGAAAGAAAATATCGGTTTGTCTAACTTACGCCGCCAGCTGGCATTGTTATATACTGATTACAGTCTTGATATACGGCCGGGAGATTTTATGTTTACCGCTGTCCTGAAAATAAACCTCAACAGTCATGTCTAGCATAAAATGCATTATTATAGAAGATGAGCCACTGGCTGCAAAAGTGCTGAAGGATTACGTTTCAGCAGTTCCCTTTCTGGAGCTGCAGGGTATTTTTAAAGATGCAATCCTTGCTTCAGAATTTCTGTTGCATAATAAAACGGACCTCATCTTTCTGGATATCCATCTGCCGAGGCTGAAAGGGATGGCTTTTCTCAAAACACTGACCAATCCGCCTTCCGTGATTGTTACCACTGCCTATCATCAGTATGCAGTAGAGGGTTTTAACCTGAATGTAACAGATTACCTGCTGAAGCCTATTGAATTTGAACGTTTTTTTACAGCTGTTAATAAAGTAAAAGCAGCCACCCGCCGGGGAATAGAGGAGGTCAGGGATTTTATTTTCGTATATGTGCAAAAAAGGAGAGTGAAAATCCGGTTTTCGGAGATATTGTATATAGAAAGCCAGCGGGAGTACATTAAAATCGTGACCATCAGCAGTGAATACCTGTCCAAGATGAGTACCAATGAGATTGAAGAGCTGCTGCCTGGGCATATTTTCAAACGTATACATCGCTCTTTCATTGTTTCTATTAATCAGATTGATTCCTATACTGCTGAAGTAGTGGAGATAAAAGGGAAGCCCATTCCTATTGGAAGAGGATATAAGGACATACTGGATAAATTGTAGGAGATGGCGCGAAAATATTCAAGGGTATGTAGCGATGTTCATTGACACCGAAGGAAACAAAATGGCGCTTCATTCAATCAACTAAAGCGAATCCCTAAAACCTGAATACATCTCTTCTGTAAAATATAGCTTTAAATTCCGGCCTCACAACGATATACAGTTGTGAGGTTTGTTATTTAAATACAACCTGTCCTGTATATTCTGGTTTTAATAGTTGTTTGATAATTAATGATTTGAATTCTTTTTTAGAATTTTCAGAGAAAATATTTCCTTAATTACGAAACTTTCGTAGATTTACGAAAAGTTCGTAATTAATAAATTTATCAATATGGAAAAGCTCACCCAACAGGAAGAAGCTGCCATGCTGGCGATATGGAAAAGGGGGAAAGGGTTTGTGAAAGACTTCCTGGAAGCGCATCCTGCACCGGCGCCGCCATATACTACACTAGCTTCTACCATTAAAAATCTGGAAAAGAAAGGGTTTGTGGAAAGTCATAAGGTAGGTAACGTATATGAATATACGCCGATCATAAAAGAAGAGACCTACAAAAACAGGTTCATGAGTGGTTTTGTAAAAGACTACTTCGCGAACTCTTATAAGGAGCTGGTATCTTTCTTCGCCAAAGAAAAGAAGATTAGTCCTGAAGAGCTGAAAGAAATTATCCGGATGATTGAAAATGGTAAATAATCTAAACCTGGAAAACAATGATACCTGCCATACTGATTTACCTCCTGAAGGCCAATATTGCGCTGACCCTTTTTTTTCTTGCTTACTGGCTGGGATTAAGAAGACTGACTTTTTACACCCTTAACAGGGTGTTCCTGTTGACCGGCATTGCTTTTTCCTCTTTATTTCCATTGGTAGCTGTTAATTCATTTGTCAACCGGCACCAGGCTATTGCCGGTGGCATGACTTATCTGCCAGATCTCGAAGCGCTCAAAACCCATGCCGACACTTTCACTGTTTGGACCTTGCTGGTTTATCTGTTCTGGGCAGGTGTAACGGTAATGGCTATACGTTTTTCTATTCAGCTCTTTTCACTCTGGACGATCCACCGGAAGTCCAGGCCTGGTGTGGTAGAAGGCACTGCCGTACGGACATTGCAGAAGGAGCTGTCTCCCTTCTCGTTTTTCCGGCATATCTACATTAATCCTTCCCTGCATCAGCCGGAAGAAATACCGGCTATCCTCTGCCATGAGCAGGTACATGTGAAACAATGGCACAGCGCCGATGTAATACTGGGGGAACTGAATAATATTTTTTACTGGTTTAACCCCGGCGCCTGGATGATGAAAACGGCGATTCGCGAGAACCTTGAGTTTATTACTGATCGTTATCTCCTGAAGCAGGGCATAGATAAAAAAACATATCAATACAGTCTGATACAAGTTAGTGGGATCCCATATGCGACGGCCATCGCAAACAATTTCAATTTCTCACATTTAAAAAACAGGATCATTATGATGAACAGGAAACAGTCATCAGCCATCCAGGTGGTACGCTATGGAGCTTTCGGCGTACTGGTCGGAGGCCTGGTATTATCACTCAATTACAGCCGGGCATCGGTGGTAAACCACCGGGTGGTATTTGCCCCTGCAGCTGTGCAACCAAAAGATTCCATCAGTTCACGTGAGGCGGTTTTTGTTGCCGGACCGGCAGCACCGGAGCGCACTGCTTCCCCAAAAGCCAGGCCTGCCGTATCTGTAGCCAACCCGGCCCCAGCTCCGGCGGCGGCCCCAGCACCAGCCCCTAAAGAAGCAGCACCGGCAGGTGTAGCAGCTGCTGGCGGACCTGCGACCGTTACCCTCAGCCGTGGTAATACGGCTAGTGGCGACGGACC
Source organism: Chitinophaga flava (assembly GCF_003308995.1). NCBI lineage: Bacteria > Pseudomonadati > Bacteroidota > Chitinophagia > Chitinophagales > Chitinophagaceae > Chitinophaga > Chitinophaga flava. Next base: position 563,708 of record NZ_QFFJ01000002.1, read on the forward strand.
TTTGTATCTGCTAAACGGCAGACTCATCACCGATGGAGAAATGCGCGCGCTCAATGCGGATGATATTGAATCCATCAGTGTTTACAAAGGCGCTTCTGCAGATGCCTATGTAGCACAATACGGCGAATCTGCCCGCAACGGTGTGGTGGAGATATTTACCAAATCCTGGGCTGCTGCCAATAAAAAAACAATGAGTGGTCAGGCATTTATAGTAAAAAATACGACCATCTCCGGAACAGCCAATCGTGTACCTGCAGCTACTGGCGTTGGCGGCAAAGTGACGCTGATGGGAAATGCTATTATGGTCAACTCAACTAGTGCATCTGTACAGGATGCTGCAGGCAATATTTTGTCTGCTGATAAAATTGTCCTTCTCTCCAAAGGAGAGCAAGGAAGCACCAATGCCAATAAAGATGATAAAGATGCCAGACAAGCAAAAGTAGAATCAGACGCTAAACCCTGATTAAATCTTCTCTTCGCTCGGGAAACAAAAAGCCACGGTCCGCCACCGTGGCATTTTTGTTTGCAGACAACTTTCTCCGGGCATGAACGTTATACTTAAAGCACTGTTTTTTCCCTGGATAAATGGCGGTTTATGTTACAAAAAGGCGATAAAGCACCCGATTTTACTCTCCAGGCAGCTCCGGGCAAACCTCTCCGGCTGTCGGACCTGCATGGCCAAAATGTGATCCTCGCATTTTATCCGGCCGACTGGAGCCCCGTTTGCAGCGACCAGATGGCCCTGTACAATGAAATGCTCCGTTTCTTCGAAAAGTATAACGCTATGCTGCTAGGTATTTCTGTAGATGGCGTGTGGTGTCATCAGGCATTTGCGAAAGACAGAAACCTGCATTTCAACCTGCTGTCGGATTTTGAACCCAAAGGGGCGGTGTCTCGCCAGTACGGCGTGTATATGGATGGCGTTAGTCAGCGTGCACTGTTTGTCATCGATCAGCAAAGGATGATACAATGGAGCTATCTGTCGCCTATCGATCAAAACCCCGGTGCTGATGGTATTCTGCAGGCACTGGAATCCATAACGATGACCGCCTGAATAAAAAACTGATAACTCAATTATATGCTTACACCTCCCATTACCAGCCGTGATCATGTAACCGGCAATCCCCAGGGCACTGTGGAGATTGTAGAATACGGAGATTTTCAATGCCCCTACTGTGGAGAAGCTTTCGGTGTAGTCCGTGACCTGTTGCGGTCTGCGGATAATATCAAATTTGTATTCCGGCATTTCCCACTGGCGGAATCTCATGAGTACGCCATGGATGCGGCTATAGCAGCCGAAGCAGCCGGCAGGCAGCAGCAGTTCTGGCATATGCACGATGCCCTTTACCTCCATCAGCGGCAGCTGAATGATAACCTGTTTATGGAACTGGCCCGAGAACTGAAGCTGGACCTCGACCAGTTTGAAGATGATATGCAGGATAACCGCCTGGTCAGCAAAGTGGAAGCTGACTTCGAAAGTGGTGTGCGCAGCGGTGTGAATGGCACACCGACTTTCTTTATCAATGGCAAAAGATATAACGGGGACTATCGTAATCTGTTATCAGTGGTGCGTCACTGATCGTACACAACGGAATCCCAGATTGGCCAGGCCCGATTCAGGAGTTGTTTTCATCCTGGCAGATACTCTGTACCCACGGCAATACTCGTCACTGCACATATAGGAACCTCCCCTGATCACATGTTTTTCCAGCGCCGGATCTTCCGGATCATATCCTTTGGCTGGCCCGGAAGGGTTGGCGGCACCATTTTCCACCTGTGCGTAATAACGGGCATCATACAGATCAGACACCCATTCCCATACATTACCGGACATATCATACAGCTGATAACCATTAGGGTTATACGATTTTACAGGCGCAGTGTTTTCAAATCCATCTGTATGAGTGTTTTTATAGGGAAAATTACCATTCCAGGTGTTGGCTTTAGGTTTGCCTGCAGTCAGGGCTTCACTGCCCCAGGGGTATATCTGGTTGGAAAGGCCGCCTCTGGCTGCATATTCCCACTCTGCTTCGGTGGGTAGGCGTTTGCCGGCCCATTTGGCGTAAGTCTGTGCATCATGCCAGGATACCTGTGTTACAGGATGATTTTCCCGGCCTTTGATATCACTTCCCGGGCCTTCCGGATGCTGCCAGCTGGCGCCGGCGATAAAGCTCCACCACTGCGATACATCGTTGAAAGGTACTGCATGATTGGGCGGTGTAAACACCAGTGCTCCGGCCGCCAGCATGCTGCTGTCTGGTTCAGCAGAGCCCGGAGGCAGGGTGGCCATCAGTTCTTCTTTGGAAATCGGCTTTTCGGCGGTGGTCACATAACCGGTGGCCGCTACAAAGGCAGCAAATTCACGGTTGGTAACTTCATGTTCATCCATCCAGAAACTATCTACTTTCACACTATGTTTGGGATACTCATCAGGCATGCCGGTACTGTCATCGGCACCCATGCTGAAAGTGCCACCTGGAACCAATACCATCCTATTGAGTGTATCCGTGCCAGTGATAGCGGAGGTCGTATCCTGTTGAACGGCTGGCCGGCTGTTGCCCGCACAGGCCGTCAGGGAGGTGAGTATACTGAGATATATTAAATGCCTGCTCATCCGCACAAAATAAGAAAGTTCAGAGTATCCCGCAAACAAGGGCTCGCATGGCCGTTAACAATAATATAATGATTTTTTTACGCAAACTGTTGTAAACTGCACTCTGAACGGTGCAGCAGACCGGCACTGTTATTCAGGTTTTGCATATGCAACAGTCAGTCATGCCTTTTACCAGAAAGGATTTCGGGGATGATTTTCTTTGGGGAGTCACCATTTCCGCTTTTCAGAATGAAGGCGCTCATGACCATGATGGCAAAGGACTTTCCATCTGGGATACCTTCTCTGGCAGAAAGGGCAAAATCCGCGATAAAACCCATGCACAGGTAGCATGTGATTTCTATCATCGTTATACGCAGGATATCTTGCTGGCTAAAATGCTGGGCTTCAATGTATTTCGTTTCTCCTTATCATGGTCCAGAATCATACCTGGCGGCACCGGCGCGGTTAATCAGGCTGGCATTGATTTTTATCACCGCGTGATAGATGCCTGCCTGGAGCTGGGTCTGGAGCCCTATGTTACTTTATATCACTGGGACCTGCCACAGGCACTGGAAAACAAAGGCGGATGGTGCCACCGGGGCGTGGTGTTTGCCTTTGAAAACTACGTGCGCGTATGTACGAAGGCTTTCGGTAACAAGGTAAAACACTGGATCATCCTGAATGAGCCATTCGGTTTTACTGCATTGGGTTATATGCTGGGTGTGCATGCCCCTGGCAAATTCGGTTTGTCATGGTTTCTGCCGGCCGTGCATCATGCGGTGATGGCACAGGCAGAAGGCGGGCGTGTGGTCAGGGAAGAAGTAGCTGGTGCCAGGATTGGTACTGCTTTGTCCTGTTCCCAGATCATTCCCTTTACCAACAATGAACAGGATCTGAGGGCTGCCCGGAAGGCTGATGCACTGTTTAACCGGTTGTTTCTCGAACCTGCGCTGGGTATGGGATACCCTGTTGCAGACTTCCCCTTGCTGAAAAAGATAGAGCGGCGTTATGCTCTTTGGCGTGACTGGGACAAGCTGCCCTTTGATTTTGATTTTATCGGTGTACAAAATTATTTCCCGCTGGTAGTTAAGCATAATGCTTTTATGCCCGTCATCAATATATCAGAAGTGAAGCCTAAAGCCCGTAATGTGCCTACCACGGCCCTGGGATGGGAAATCAATGGTAACGGTCTGTATGAAGTGCTGAAACAGTTTGCCGCCTATGATGGTGTAAAAAGACTCATCGTTACAGAAGGTGGTGCTGCTTTCCCTGATATCCGGGAAGAAGACGGATCTGTTCGCGATCATGACCGTATACAATATTTTACAGAATACCTGGGAGGCGTGCTCAAAGCCAAACAGGAAGGAGTACCGGTAGATGGTTATTTTGCCTGGACCCTGACCGACAATTTTGAATGGGCCGAAGGATACCGCGCCCGCTTTGGCCTCGTACATGTCAATTTTGAAACCCAGCAAAGAACGATCAAGGAATCGGGCTATTGGTTCCGGAACCTGTTGAACGAATAAACGAAAATAAAAACGCGGGGCAGCATCATCATGCTGCCCCGCGTTTTTTAACGGAAACCCTTACTGGTTCAGTCGCTTCAGGAACCACAGATCTCTCAGGCTGAAGTTAAATACAGCATTAAAATAGTTTTCCTTAACAAGCCCATTGCTGGTAGTGCCACGTTGTCCGGCTTCGATGCCGATATAGTAGCGGAGCTGCCCGTTTTTGTTGGGCAGGGAGGCCCCAAGCGTACCGGCAATATCGTGGATGGAAGTGTTTTTTATGACTAATGGCGATTGATTGTAACTAAAGCCGGCCTGCAGGATAAGGGCTTCTACGGGACGGTTGTAATACTGTTTGCTGATTGCATATTCCACGCCTGTTGAAAACCGTTGGCCATCCTGATAATAATAGTTCAGTCCTTTATCGCTGAGATTATTCCACTGCTGATGACGATAATCTGCTACCCAGGTGATGGTACCATTGGTGAGTGAAATGCCGGTGCCGTATTCGGCGGGCAGCGTAAAGTAGCCGGGTGCCAGCTGTTCACTATAATAGGAGACGGCGTCCTGGTTCACGATGTTGAGTTGTTGTTGCAACTTCATCCTGGTCTGAAAGCGGTAGGTGGCACCCAGTCCCAGCTGCCACTTGTCGGTTACCTTGGTCATGTATTGAGCGCCGGCGGTGAAGTTGGGCTTGAACGTATAAGTGTTATGCTGTGTGATGAGGGAGTCGGAACCGGTTGTCTGTGCGGTGTTGAGCGGCCCGAAGAGAAAACCGGTGGACACGCCTATAGAAAAATGTTTGTTCAGCTGAAAACCATTGGAGATATAGGCTCTGTTGAGTCCGCCGGTGCCGGTGGTGGAGGCCGTAATTGGGTTGCCGGTACCGGTGATGAACTGGTTGTTGAGCACTTTGAAGTTCATGGTGCTGAAAGGTGTGATGCCGGCGCTGATGCCCCAGAACCGGGCTGCTTTAAAACCCAGTGCCAGCCTTTTGAAGTTGAGATCAGATGCTGTCTGCGAGATGTTGGTACCAGCGTAGTTCAGGTACTGGGCTTTCATCGAAACGTCGAACATAAAGCTTTGTGTAGGCAGGGCGCTGTAGGAGGCGGGATTGAGCTCGTTCAGGTAGCCGCTGTTGCGACGGCCTATGCCGGTGCTTCCGAGGCCGAAATTGCGGCCGTAATCCCTTTCTTCGAGGTCACCTATACCATAGGCGGAATAGATGGAGTTAAGGCCGTGTTGTGCCTGAGCGGCTGCAGTCAGCAGCAGTAACCACAAAAAACAGGTATATCTTTTTATGTGCATAGTCATGTCCGTTATTTATACAACAGGTAGTACACCTGGACTTTTATTTTCTTTTTAGCGATCTGCTGATCGTTTGCTATCAGCCGGTTGAGGGTATTCCTGCCGGCGCCGCCGGGAGTTGTCAGCAACAGACCACGGGTGCCCGCCAGGTCTGCGGACAGCTGCGTGTTACAATAGTTGGTGATATCGTAGGAGTAGTAGGTGTTTTCGTTATACTGATTATCTATAGATAGATTGCCATAACCGATGGTGTCTGTTACGGTGTTGGTTTTGTCTACCTGGCAAAGGGCCAGGTTAGAAGGTATCTGGCTGCTGTTGGTGTAAGTGCCGGTGGCAGGATATACGGTCAGTACTACTTTCATGATCTTAAAAAACTGTCCCAGTTGCTGCATGTTTTTCAGAAAAGGAATATCGATACGTGTAGCCACGCCCGTGAGTGACTGTGTAAACGTCATATTGCCGGTGGCGGCAGATGGCAGCTCTTTTACAGGACCCTGTAGTTTTTCCAGCGGACTGCCAGTACGGTTGCTCAGTACCTGGTTAAACTGCAGTTCACTGGCATTCATTTTAAAGTCTACATATCTGGCTGTTGGAATCAGTTCGTTGATATGATAATACAAACGCATGGTCAGCGAAGTATCTATCGCCTGGAATGCCATGACAGACGCGCTTCCGGGTCCTGGTGTAATCTTCAGCCCCGGGAAAAAATTAAGGAAGCTGGAAGTAGGGAAGATATCAGGGCTTTTGTCGCGCACCATGGCAAACAGCTGAGCGCCCAGTGCATCAGACATTTTTATGGAGATGCTTTTATCGGTCTTAGGCCGGATGATGCCGGTGAAAGTGCCCAGTGGTGTGCTTTCTGCGGTGAAGTCACTGTTGTTGTACAGGTAGAAGAATGTTTTGGCAAACTGGATCGATTGTGTGACACGATACACCTGTAAACTTTGTGGTATGGTGGAATCGCCGGCAATGTACCCGGTGGGCCTCATGAGAAGCCGCAGTGAGTCGAAGCCGGAACCGTTGACAGGGATATCTGTTGAAGACGGTGCCTGCAGCTGGAAGAAAGAGTTAATGGTAGAAGTACCGAAATGGGAATCTGCTTTAACACCAGTGAGTAATATCCCTGAGCCGGAGGTGGGCACCGAATCATACTGAATGGTTTTCATCGTCAGCGACAGGGTATCGGTGAGGATATAATCTGTTTGCTGGTTATCTACCACATTATCGTAGGCGAAACCGGTCTTCTGGCAGGAGCTGCAGAGGACTGTTACAAGTAGGGCCATAACGGTAGTCACATATATAATACCGCCTGAGCACTTTGCACCTTTGTGTGAAAAAAAAGTCGCGTTCATGGTGCGCAATTTTAGACAGGATCGATACTTACAGTTGCTGTAATATGCCAACGGCCATTATTCATCGATGAATCCTTTAATCTGTTCTTTATGCTGCCAATAGTGCCCTGATAGCCATTAAGGAGGAAAGATTACTGCTGGGAGATGAAAAAGCGGTATCTGTCATTTAAAAAGAGGGGAATGTCTATTTCCTGTTTGCCGGAATGCTCCTGCGGATAATTTTGGCAACAGTAAAAAGAACATGCTAATGCGTTATTTAAAAGGTTACAGTTTATTATTGGTCGCTTCCCTGATGGCCTGTTCCAAGAGTTCCACCACTACAGATAAAATAGGCAACTGGATCAAACGTTCCGAATTTGAAGGAGTGGGCAGGAGCGCTGCTGCGTCTTTTGTGATAGATAACAAAGCCTATGTAGGTACCGGCTATGACGGTGAAAACAGACTGCAGGATTTCTGGGTATATGATGTAGACCTGAACCAGTGGACACAGAAAGCAGCATTGCCTGGTGTGGGCCGCAGCGGAGCCGTAGGAATGGCTATGGCAGGAAAAGGTTATGTAGGCACCGGTTATGATGGTCTCAACAAACTCAGTGATTTTTATCAGTATGATCCTGCATCCAATACCTGGGCCCGTAAAGCTGATTTTGCCGGCACTGCCAGATATGGTGCCGTAAGTTTTGCGCTGAATGACAAAGGATATATCGCTACAGGTTATGATGGCAACTGGTTAAAAGATAACTGGCGTTATGATCCTGCTTCCAATGCCTGGACACAGGTACAAAGCCTCACCAGCGGTAAAAGACAGGATGGCAACGCCTTTGTGATCGGTAACAAGGCTTATGTGTGTATGGGTACGGCTAATGGCACTTATGTATCCGATTTCTATGCTTTCGATGGTGGAACTGAAACATGGACAGCCCTGCGTGCTATTGATAACGTGTCTGACCAGAGTTACGATGATAATTACAATTTTAAAGGAAGTGGTGCTGCTGCGTTTGCCATGCGCGGACTGGGATACATCGCAACCGGTACCAAAACGGGCCTGTCTACTGCTGTGTGGGAGTACAATCCCGGTACTGATCTGTGGGTACAGAAAACAGATTTTGAAGGAGCTGCCCGCAATGGTGCTACCGGCTTTACTGTAAAAGATCGCGGTTTTGTGGTACTGGGTACCAGTTCCAGCCAGCCGTTCGATAATATGTTTGAATTTGATCCTACAGCGCCATATAACCAGTATGACTAAACGAAAATTATTTATCCTGGCAGGAGCAGCAGTATTACTATTGCTGCTGATAGTTGCCAGGTATCGTAAACCGGCGTCTGCACAGCAAGACGGCATGGTGCAACTAACAGTGGTGCCTTTCGAAATAAAGGGTGGATGGGGATATAAAGTGATGATGGATAACAAGCCTTATATCTATCAGGATGTTATTCCGGGTGTTGCGGGCAATCGTGCTTTTCATTCGAAAGAAGATGCACAAAGGGTAGGTAACCTGGTGCTGGAAAAAATGATGCAACACAAATTACCAGCTGTTACGCTGGCTGAATTAACAGAAATGCAAGTGGCCGGTATACAATAAGGATGTTGTTTGTTCAACGGGTTTGATCTCACCTGGTTTTAATCACTAAAAACCGGGTGGGATTCCCTATTTTAATAAGATTTTAATCTCAATTAATTTTAACAATCCGTTATACCAGGATTAACAAACTTTAACACAAGCGTAACCGGATACGGTCGTATGTTTATCGCATCAAACTAAGTGATGCCTAATTTTAAACGGATACTAAAAAAACGCCCTGTCGTCGTGGCCCTGCATGTGTTGGGATGGGTATGTTTTTTATTCTTTCCTTTCTTCATTTATCGCATACAAATTCTGCACAAAGGATTTTTCATCAAAGAGCTGATTGATAATCTCTTTCTGATTGCTATTTTTTATCTGAACATTTATGTGTTGATTCCTCGTTTTTTCAACCGGAAAAAAATAGTACTCTATCTTTCCACGGTGATGTTGCTCGTGGTGTTTATCACGATACAACAGGCAGCGCTTGATTATTATTTCTTCAGAAATCTGGCGGGCCGCCCTGCGATGATGACATTGCGCCTGGATAAAAATCATCTGGAAGAAAGTGTAACAAGAGGAGGCTTTGCACCGTTTCACCATCGGTACCGGTTAATAGGAGAGGAGGTGTCGGAGATGGCTTCGGTGGTTGCTGCGCCGGCAAAAGGAGATGCAGCTGTTTTTGGAATGGGCAAGCCGGTGGTATCTACGATGCCAATGCCGCCGCCGCGCTTATACCGTATAATGGGAGAGAAACCTTCTTTCTGGGAATACCTGCTGTTCCCGGAAGTGCTCCGCCGATCCGGCTTTTTTGCACTGCTGATGTTGTTTATGAGCGGTTTTATTAAGATAGCGGTGGAGTGGTTTGAAAGTGAAAAACAGCGGGAAGCGTTGAAAGTAGAAAAACTGAATGCAGAACTGAAATTTCTGAAGTCGCAGATTAATCCACATTTCCTTTTCAACTGTCTGAATACGATCTATTCGCTGGCACATAAACAATCCGGGCAAACGGAACATGCTATCCTGAAGTTATCAACCATCATGCGATATATGATCTATGAATCCAATGAAGCGAAAGTACAGCTGGAACAGGAACTAAAATACCTACAGGACTACATTGACATACAGCGGCTGCGGCTGCCACAGGATATAGAGATCCAATATACCTTAAACGGCCAGCCTGCCAGCCTTCAGATAGAGCCCATGCTACTGGTCCCTTTCGTGGAAAACGCCTTTAAACACGGTATCAGTTACGCGGAAGACTCCTTCATCAACATCGATATTACGATCGCCGAAAATATGATCAGATTAATGGTCAGAAACAGCCTCTTTAAAGAAAGGGTGGCTGAAAGAGGAGGTATTGGATTGCAGAATGTGTTGAAGCGGCTGGACATGCTTTATCACGGTGACCATGAAATCACTATCACGGAATCAGACAACCAGTTTATTGTGGATCTTAAAATAGTATTGAAAAAATGATAAAGTGTATTGCTGTGGATGATGAGCCGCTGGCACTGGAAATCCTGGAGGACTATATCCGTAAGGTACCCTTTCTTAGCCTGGCCGGTAAATTCGAAAACGCGGCTACCGCCCTGCGCTTTATCCAGGAAGAACCGGTAGACCTGGTATTCCTGGACATCAAAATGCCCGATATTACAGGCATACAATTCCTGAAATCCCTGAAATATCCGCCCATGGTAGTTTTTACAACCGCCTACGGCGAATATGCCCTCGATGGCTTTAACCTCGATGTGGTAGACTACCTGCTGAAGCCCGTGCCCTTTGAACGATTCCTCAAAGCCGCCGCTAAAGCCAGTGAAGCCTTCTCGGCCAATCAGCAGAAAACAACCCAGCTGGACCCTGCCTGGACCAACGACTACATCTTCATCAAAACGGAATACAAAATCATCAAGATCAATCTTGAAGATATTCTTTTCATCGAAGCATTGAAAGACTATACGAAAATCTATACTCCCAATCTCCCTGTGCTCACCCTGCGCAGTCTCAAATCATTTGAAACCCGTCTTCCGGCAGATAAATTCATCCGGGTACACCGCTCTTACCTGGTGTCGCTCAGTAAAATCAACTCTGTGGAGAAAAACACCGTCATGATTGCCAATCAGTCTATTCCCATCAGCGATGGCTACCGCGAACGCTTTTATGACGTGATCAACAGAAACTCCTGATCATAGGATGGTTATTTAAAATACAGCGATGACGATCAGCAGACAAAGCCTATAGCCGCTGTAGGCTTCACTTTATTTTAAATAACCATCTGTTCGGATCATCATATTTTCATTTTTTTTCGGAACTTTGGTGGCACCATTCAAAAAAGACCTTAATCAAAAACCACCAACATTGGAAAGAATTTATTTTGACAACGCAGCAACTACCTCCCTGGACCCGGTGGTATTAGATGCCATGCTGCCGTATATGACTGAAAAATTCGGTAACCCATCCTCCATCTATTCTTATGGTAGAGAATCCAGGCTGGGCATCGAAAATGCACGTAAATCCGTAGCAAAGACCCTCAATGCGCACCCGGGAGAAATATTCTTTACCTCCGGCGGCACAGAGAGCAGCAATACGGCCATCAACGCGGCAGTGAAGGACCTGGGATGCAAACACATCATCTCTTCGCCCATTGAGCACCACGCCACCCTGCATACTGTAGAGTACCTGCACCATCACGACGGTGTGGCCCTGTCATTTGTCAAAATATTGCCATCCGGCCATATTGACATGGACCATCTCCGTGAACTGCTGCAAGGCTCCAAGGAAAAATGCCTGGTGACACTGATGCACGCCAACAATGAAATCGGCAACCTGCTCGATTTACACGCAGTAGGTACCCTCTGCAAAGAGTTTGACGCCATCTTCCATTCAGATACCGTACAAACTGTAGGTCACTATCCTTTTGACCTCCGTAATACGCCGGTACACTTCATCACCGGCGCGGGTCACAAGTTTCACGGTCCTAAAGGTGTAGGTATCCTGTACATCAATGAAAACGTGAAAATCACGCCTTTCATCCAGGGCGGCAGCCAGGAACGCAATATGCGCGCCGGTACCGAAAACCTGTACGGCATCATCGGTTTCGCCAAAGCACTGGAACTGGCCACAGAACACTGCGAAGAGCATCGTCAGTATATCAACGACCTGCGTCAGTATATGGCTGCAGAACTGGAGAAAAACATTCCGGGCGTAGCCTTCAACGGCGACCTGCACGGACGCAGCCTGTACACCGTGCTGAACGTGTCTTTCCCTAAATCGGAAAAGAGCGAGATGATCCTGTTCAACCTGGACATCAACGGTATCTGTGCCTCCGGTGGCAGTGCCTGTACCTCCGGTGCCAACGCCGGCTCCCACGTGATCAGAGCCATCAACAGCAATCCTAACCAGATCGCGGTACGTTTCTCCTTCTCTAAAAACAATACCAGAACAGAAATAGACAAGGTGATCACAAAACTGAAAGAACTGATCTGAGACTTTCAACTTGCCCAATAAAAAGAAGACCGAAGCAGTATTTGCTTCGGTCTTCTGCTTTTGAAAAGAAAAAATCTTACATAAACTCCTTGATGTCCTGCATGATCCGTTTCGCGATATTGTCAGCTGTTGTTTCATTCTGACTTTCAGCGTAAATACGGATAATAGGCTCTGTATTGGAGGTGCGCAGGTGTACCCAGTCTTTGTCGAACTCGATCTTCAGGCCATCTTCCGTGTTTAACGGTTGATTTTTGTATTTGCCTTTGATTTTTTCGAAGATGGTTTTTACATCTACTCCTTTGTCCAGCTCGATTTTGTTTTTGGAGATGAAGTAATCGGGGTAGCTGTTACGCAGCGCTTTGATGGTTTTTTTGCTCTGTGCCAGGTGGCTCAGGAAAAGACCGATGCCGATCAGTGCATCACGGCCATAGTGCAGGTCCGGAACGATGATACCACCGTTACCTTCGCCGCCGATGACAGCCTGGGTGTCTTTCATTTTCTTTACCACGTTTACTTCTCCTACGGCAGACGGCGTGTATTCGCCACCGTGTTTCAGCGTGATATCTTTTAATGCCTGGGTGGAAGACATATTGGAAACCGTGTTGCCTTTGCGTTTGCTGAGCACATAGTCCGCAACGGCCACCAGGGTATATTCTTCACCAAACATGCTGCCATCTTCACAAACGAAGCAGAGACGGTCCACATCCGGATCTACGGCGATGCCCAGATCTGCATTGGATTTGTCTACTTCATTGGATAACGCAGTCAGGTTTTCGGCCAGTGGTTCAGGGTTGTGGCTGAATTTACCATTCACTTCCTCGAACAGTACCTGTACGTCTTCCACGCCCAGTGCTTTGAGCAGTGGTGGTACAAACAGGGCGCCGGTAGAGTTAACCGCGTCCACTACGATTTTGAAGTTACGCTCTTTAATAGCGGCCACATCCACCAGAGGATAGTTCACTACCAGGTCTACATGTTTCTGGAGATAAGAATCGTCCTGGGTGTAGGAGCCGAGTTTATTCACATCCACGAAGTTAAAGTCTTCGCGTTCGGCGATATCGAGCAGCTCAGCGCCGTCTGCGCCGGAAATGAATTCCCCTTCTGCATTCAGCAGTTTAAGGGCGTTCCACTCTTTTGGATTATGGCTGGCAGTGAGGATGATACCGCCCGCAGCATTTTCCATTTTAACGGCAATTTCCACAGTGGGTGTGGTAGACAAGCCCAGATCAACTACGTCGATTCCCAGGGCATTCAGTGTGGAAACTACCAGGTTTTTCACCATTTCGCCGGAAATACGGCCATCACGGCCGATTACCACTTTGCGGTTCTCGGTCTGGCGGGAGAGCCAGGTACCGTAAGCTGCTGTGAACTTCACTACATCGAGGGGAGAGAGTCCTTCGCCGGGCTTGCCGCCAATGGTTCCGCGAATGCCGGATATTGATTTGATCAGTGCCACGAGATTCAATTTTTTTAAGGAAGGCAAATATAAAAAAATCCACTCCAGATTTCCTAATTATGAAAAGATGACGAACCTCCCCCCTGAAACAGCCATTTTCCCCACTCAGTTTTCATTATATTTGCAGCTACGCTTTTAAAAAAACAGCTATACGTTGCATGCAAAACTTCTGGAAGAATATACCCCGGTATATTCGTTATGTGGTTGTTCAAACACTCTATCTCTTCCTGTTGATGGTGCTGTTCAGGGTTATTTTTTACCTGTTCTTCTTTAAGTCAACCATTACCAGCAGTGCTGTAATTACAAAGGCGTGGTACCTGGGCCTCAAGTTTGATCTCCGGCTGACGTTGATCCTGGTAGTCCCCATCGCCATCATGGCGGTCATTACCCGCAACCGTTTTTTTACCTCGAAGGTTATACGCAATATTAACAGAACCTATGTTTTTATTGTTTTTACTGTTCTTACCTTATTATTTATACTCGACCTGGGACATTACGACTATCTGGGCATACGCCTCGACCCGTCTATCCTGCGTTTCCTGGCTAAAGGTGAGCGGGCCGACAACGCCCGGATGGTATGGCAAAGTTACCCGGTGGTACGTGGCTTCCTGGGTATCTTCGTATTCCTGTACCTCGTATTCCGCGTGCAAAGACGTACCTGGAACCGCCTGGCCGCCGAGCCACCGGTATATCTCCGCAACTGGCCCTTCACCGGCTATGTCACCGGACTTACCCTCCTGATCGCCGCCGGTATCTATGGCAACTTCGCCTATTTCCCGCTGCGCTGGAGCCAGGCCATGTTTACCCGCGATAACGGTGTGACCAGCCTGGGACTCAACCCCATCCTGTATTTTGTCTCCAATTTCTCCGTACAGGGTGATACCTACGATATCAATCTCACTAAAAAATATTATCCGTATATCGCCGAATACCTGAAGGTAGACAAGCCTGATGTGGAAAAACTGGACTACCGCCGCACGGTCCCCGGTGATTCCACCAAACCAAAACTCAATGTCATCCTGGTGATGCTGGAGTCTACAGGCGCTGCCCCTACCAGCATGTACAACAATCCCATGCAGGCCACGCCTAATATGAAACGCCTGGCCGACAGCGGTATACTCTTCAAAAATTTTTACGTGCCGGCCATCAGCACCGCCAAAACTGTTTTTGGTGTGACCACCGGCCTGCCCGACATAACTGCCGTGAAAACGGCCAGCCGTCATCCTAAAATGCTGGACCAGCGTATCGTCATGGACCAGTTCAAAGGATATGAAAGACTGTATCTCCTGGGTGGTAACACCAACTGGGCCAACATACGCGCCGTATTCACCAACAACGTGGAAGGTATCAACATCCACGAAGAAGGGATGTACAAATCCGGCAAAGCCGATGTATGGGGCATCTCCGACTATGACCTGATCACCGAAGCCAGCGAAATATTCAAAGCCAGCAACGACCAGAAAAAACCTTTTGTGGCTTTCCTCCAGCTGGCAGACAACCACCCGCCTTATACCACCACCAGCGGGGCCGGTGATTTCAAAAAAGTGACGGAAAAGGACATCGATATGGAAAAATTCAAAAAATCCGGATTCGTGTCCATCGATCAGTTTAATGCCCTGCGTTATGAAGACTACAACGTGGGCCACCTGATAGACATGGCCCGTAAAGATGGTTACCTCAACAATACCGTCTTTATGTTCTTCGGCGATCACAACTGTATCCTCAATCCGTACTCCTTTATGCCGCTGCCGGAGTATGAACTGGCTACCGGCGGGGTACACGTGACAGCTTTTATGTACAGTCCCGGCCATGTGGCACCTCAACAGGTGATCAATACACCCGGAAGCCTCCTGGATATCTACCCTACCATGGCCAGTATGGTAGGCATGCCTTATAACAACTATACCCTGGGTACCAATCTGTTAGACAGTACCCGGGTAAATGATAAATATGTGTTTGTCACCTATTTGCGTAATCAGCAGCCTTATTACGCGCTCATCGGTGACCGTTACCTGTACGAGATCAATATGGTCACTGCAGCCACTGCACTGTACGACCTGCAGGCCGATCCGACAAAGAATATACAGGCACAACAACCGGACACTGCAAAAAATCTGGATAATTTAACACGCGGCTTCTACGAAAGCACGCGATATTTGATGTTTAATAATAAAAAATAACTGTTGCCACGGCAATTTGCGAATTATGGAAATAGATATAGACAAAAGCTGGTTTAAAGATTGGTTCAATTCTCCTTACTATCACCTGTTGTACGCCAACCGGGACGAACAAGAGGCAGCTGCATTCATTGACAAGCTGCTGGCTTATCTCCAGCCCCCTCTGCATGCGGAGATGCTGGATGTGGCCTGTGGTAAGGGCCGTCATGCCAAATACCTGGCAGACAAAGGATACGATGTTACCGGCATAGATCTTTCCATAGAGAGCATTAATATCGCCAAGAAGATGGAAAATGAGCACCTGAGCTTTTTCCAGCACGATATGCGACTGCCTTTCCGTGTCAACTACTTCGATGTGGTGTTCAACTTCTTCACCAGCTTCGGTTATTTTGCCTCCCCGCGCGATAATAACAACGCCCTCCGTACCCTGGCTAATGCGCTGAAGCCCGGTGGCAAACTGGTACTCGATTACCTGAACAGCCCGTATGTGGAAAAACACCTGGTATATGATGAAGTGAAGGAAAAAGATAATGTGGTGTTTGATATCCACCGGGAGTTGAAAGATCATAAATTCCTCAAAAAAATTAATATTCTCGATAAAAACCTGATGAGAAGGCTCACCTATGCTGAGAGCGTCAATGCCTTTAACCGCGAGGATTTTGAGCAGATGTTTGCCAGACAGGGACTTGTTATTACGGAAATTTTCGGAGATTATCATTTTAACAGCTATGACGAAGAGCGTTCGCCACGCCTCATCCTCGTTGCTACAAAACCTTAGCCATGCTTGAAAGTATCCTGAAACAGGACCTTCGGTTATTCTTCCATATCAACGGGCAGTGGCACAACGCTGTGCTGGACTATATCCTGCCCCTGGCAAGGGAGCCATATATGTGGGCGCCGCTGTACCTGTTCCTGGCCTTGTTTATCACCATCAACTACGGCTGGAGAGGCTTCTGGTGGATTCTTTTTTTCCTGCTGTGTTTTGCGCTGGCAGACCAGAGCAGCCTGTACATCAAACAGGCATTTGGCCGGGTCAGGCCCTGCCGTGATCCGATTGTGTCACATTATGCACGGATACTGGTGGGGTATTGTCCAACGAGCGGAAGCTTTACCTCCAACCATGCGGCCAATCATTTTGCATTGGCTACGTTTTGTTTCTTAACTTTAAAATCAGCATTTGGCCGGTACACCTGGTTATTTTTTCTGTGGGCGGCCCTGGTAGGTTACGCACAGATATATGTTGGTGTGCATTACCCGCTGGACGTTGCCGGCGGCGCGGTACTGGGCATATTCATAGGGCTGCTGAGTGGAAGTTTCTTTCAACGCCGCATTAGACTGGAGCCTGAACAAACATCATGAACTGGAATTATCTTATACTTATATTATTGGCTACGTTTGGCGGTGGGCTGATCCCCATGACGATCAGGCGTATCAATGCCAATTTTACCATTTACCTGCTGGCTTTTACCGGCGCTTTCCTGTTTGGGATCACCATCATGCATCTTCTGCCGGAAGTGTACCATGAGTTGGGACATAATGCCGGCATTTATGTTGTTCTTGGTTTTTTCCTGCAGGTATTCCTTCAGCAGTTATCACATGGTATGGAACATGGACACACCCATTTACCGGGTGAAAACCACCGCCATATCGCGGTAATGCCGTTGCTGCTGGGACTTTCCATCCATGCTTTTATGGAAGGTATCCCGCTGGGATTTCAATATGAAGATAAATCCGCGCTGCCATCTTTAATGGTGGGCGTGGCTGCGCATAAAGTACCGGAAGCATTAACACTGATCACCGTGATGATGCATGCGCATAGGAAAAAGGCAGAGCTGTGGCGTATACTCATCGCTTTTGCCCTCGTTACCCCGCTGGCAGCCGTATTGGCCGGGTGGATGGGCAACCGCTTTGAGATAGTACAACACTACCTGCTGTACGTGGTGGCCCTGGTGATCGGCGCGTTCCTGCACATTTCCACCACTATATTCTATGAAAGCGGCACCAAACACCATGAACTGAGTGGAAAAAAAGTGATGGCCATAGCGGCAGGACTGGTGCTGGCATTTCTTACCCTTATATTTGAATAATTTTTTATTTTTAGACTTTAAATCATGGAAGTCGTCATTATCTTCATCCTTATTTTAGTGAGCGGCATATTTTCGATGTCGGAAATAGCCCTGGTCTCGGCTCGCAAGAGCAGACTGGAACAACAAGCTAATAAAGGGGATGAAAAAGCAAAGGCCGCTCTGAAGCTGGCCAATAAACCGGAAACTTTTCTTTCTACCGTTCAAATCGGTATCACACTCATCGGCATCCTCATCGGTATCTACTCCGGTGAAACGATCAAAGACGAGGTAATGGCCTGGCTCAACCAGTTTCCCGCTGTTATCACCTATAGCAACCTCCTCGCCACTATCATCGTTGTTATTGTCATCACTTATTTTTCCCTGGTACTGGGCGAACTGGTACCGAAAAGAATAGGCACCTCCAAACCGGAAGCCATCGCCAAAATGATGGCCAAACCCATGCAGGTAGTATCCTGGCTCACTTTCCCGTTCATCGCACTGTTATCCGCCTCCACCAACTTCCTGGTAAAAATATTTAATCTGCAGCCTGAAGAATCGCAGGTGACAGAAGAAGAAATTAAAGCCATCATCAGTGAAGGCACTACTTCCGGAGCTATCGAAGAAACAGAACAGGAAATTATCGAAAGAGTATTTCATCTGGGCGACCGTAATATCACCTCGCTCATGACCTACCGCAACGATATCACCTGGCTGGATATTAACGAAACACCGGATCATTATCAGCAAAAGATTCATGAAAGTTTGCATAATGTTTATCCGGTATGTGAAGGCCAGATAGACAGTATCAAAGGCATCGTGTCTATCAAAGATCTGTATGCCGTGGCAGGTACTTCCACGCCACTGGCGCAGATTATACGCAAGCCACTTTTTGTTCCGGAAAACAATACCGCCTACCAGGTACTGGAAAAGTTTAAGGAGACCCACGTACATGCCGCGTTCATCGTTGACGAATATGGTACGTTTTTGGGTATGATCACGCTCAACGATATTTTGGAGGCGATAGTAGGTGATATGCCGGAAACAGAAGAAGCCGATGATTACGAAATGGTGCTGCGCGAAGACGGCTCCTGGCTGGTAGATGCGCAGATTCCGTTTTATGATTTTCTGGCAGAATTTGATAAGGAAGACTGGATGTCTGAATTTGAACAGGACTTTGATACCCTGGCCGGATTTATTCTCCATCATCTGGAACATATTCCGAAAACAGGGGAGAAATTCCTCTGGCGCGGCTTTGAGTTTGAAATAGTGGATATGGATGCTCATCGTATAGATAAAGTACTGGTAACACCACCTGTGCAAACTGAAGAGGAGTAACAGACCAACCATCCCCCAAAGCAGGTACATTTCGCATGCGTACTTACCCGTAATTCGTGATTGTCCGGGTGGATTTATTTGATTAAATCCATCTTTGTACTATTTTTGAGCACTTTTTTACATAAATAATTAAATAATATAATATAAAATGGTTGTATTAGGAAGTAAGTCGCTGACGCTGGACGAGGTGTATCGCGTGCTTTACGCCGGGGAAGAACTTACACTGGATGAAGCGGCATTACAACAGGTGGATGCCAGCTTTTTGTTTCTGAAAACGTTTTCTGCCAAAAAGCTGATCTACGGTATCAACACAGGTTTTGGTCCAATGGCTCAATACCGTATTAGCGACAGCGATACCTTTCAGTTACAATATAACCTGATTCGCAGCCATAGCACCGGCGCCGGCAAACCTTTGTCACCGGTGATCACCAAAGCCCTCATGATTGCCCGTCTGAGCAGCTTCATGCAGGCCCATTCCGGTATTCATCCCGAAGTGGTTCATCTGTTAAAAGATCTGATCAACAAAAACGTATACCCTTGTGTATTTGAGCACGGTGGCGTAGGCGCCAGCGGCGACCTTGTACAGTTGGCTCACCTGGCCCTGGTGCTGATAGGAGAAGGAGAAGTATGGTACGAAGATAAAATGCAGCCTACGGCGGAAGTATTTGCCCGCCTGGGACTCAAACCAATCGGTATCCACGTTCGCGAAGGACTGGCCATCATCAACGGTACCTCCGCAATGACAGGCGCCGGACTGGTAAACCTGATCCAGGCCCGCCAGCTGCTGGGATGGGCAGTGACCCTCTCCGCCATGATCAACGAAATCGTGGAAGCCTTCGATGACCACCTGTCAGCCGAACTGAATGCCGTGAAAATGCACACCGGCCAGAACACCGTAGCAGCCCGCATGCGGGAAGTGCTCCAGGGTAGCAGAATGGTGCGCCATCGTCCGGACCATCTCTATAAAGAACTGGAAGAAGAAATCTTTAAAGATAAAGTACAGGAGTATTATTCCCTGCGTTGTGTACCACAGATCCTCGGTCCCGTGTATGATACACTCATACAGGCCGAAAAAGTGGTAGTGCAGGAGCTCAATTCCGTAAGCGATAACCCTGTAGTAGACCACGAACTGGAGAATGTGTTCCATGGCGGTAACTTCCACGGTGATTATATCTCCCTGGAAATGGACAAAGTGAAAATCGCTGTCACCCGCCTGTCTATGCTGGCAGAGCGTCAGCTCAACTACCTGCTGAACGAAAAGCTGAACCACAAGTTCCCGCCGTTTATGAACCTGGGCAAACTGGGCTTCAACTTCGGTATGCAGGGCGCTCAGTTTACCGCTACTTCTACCGTTGCGGAAAATCAAACCCTGTCTTTCCCGATGTATGTACACAGTATCCCTAACAACAACGACAACCAGGATATTGTGAGCATGGGCTGTAACTCTGCGCTGATGGCCAACAAAGTGATCGCTAATACCTTTGAGGTACTGGCTATTCACACCCTCACCGTGTTACAGGCTGTAGACTTCCTGAACTGTCAGGACAGGCTCGCGGCTTTCTCTCATAAGGTTTACAACGAAGTAAGAGCAATTTATCCTAAATTTATTGAGGACAGACCTATGTACAAGGACCTCGGAAAGATTAAGGAATACCTGTTGTGCAATGAGCCGGTAAAAATGTTCTGATATCGTAATTCGTAATTCGTAATTCGTAATTTTCATGAAATGTGCCTTAATTACAGGAGGCTCTCGCGGTATTGGCAGGGCAGTATGTATTAAAATGGCTGAATTAGGATATCATGTCCTGATAAATTATAAAGGTAATGAAGCTGCTGCGCAGGAAACGCTGGAGGCAGTAAAAGCGAAAGGCAGCAGCGGTGAGTTGTTGCAGTTCAACGTAGGAGATGCTGCCGATGTACAGGCTGTACTGGGCGCATGGATCGAACAACATAAAGACCAACATACCATTGAAGTGCTGGTGAATAATGCAGGCGTACGGGAAGATTCCCTCATGTTCTGGATGGCCGAAGCACAATGGAACAATGTGCTGAATATCAGCCTGAACGGATTTTATCATGTGACCAAGCAGGTACTCAACAACATGTTGCTGAAACGTTATGGACGTATCATCAATATGGTGTCTTTGTCGGGTATCAAAGGATTACCCGGACAAACCAACTACTCCGCTGCCAAAGCAGGCGTAATTGGCGCTACCAAAGCGCTGGCACAGGAAGTTGCCAAGAGGGGTGTGACAGTGAATGCCATCGCTCCCGGCTTTATCAAAACGGATATGACCGCAGAGTTGAATGAGAAAGAGCTGGCAGCACAGGTACCGATGAACCGTTTCGGTACACCGGAAGAAGTAGCCGATGCAGTGGCGTTCCTGGCGTCTAAGTCTGCTGGTTATATCACCGGGGAAGTGTTGAATATTAATGGAGGTCTCCATACTTAAAAAGCATTTTGTACATGAACCGAGTAGTGATCACTGGAATGGGAATCTACTCCTGCATTGGTAAAGACCTGCAGGAGGTGAGGGATTCATTGTATAAAGGGAAGTCTGGTATTGTGCTGGACCCTGAGCGGAAAATATTTGGTTACCGTTCCGGGTTGACGGGCAATATCCAGCGGCCAGAGCTGAAAGGCTTGCTGGACCGCAGGTCCAGGCTGATGATGCCCGAGCAGGCAGAATTTGCGTACATGGCTACCCGTGAGGCACTTGCTCAGGCGGGTATGGACCAGGACTATATTGACCATACCCCGGTAGGTTTGCTGTACGGCAACGACAGCTCCGCCAAACCGGTGATCGAGGCTACGGATATTATGCGGGAGAAAAAGGATACCATGCTGGTAGGTTCCGGCTCGGTGTTTCAGACCATGAATTCTACCGTTAATATGAACCTGGCTACTATTTTCAAGCTGAGAGGGGTGAACTTTACGGTGAGTGCGGCCTGTGCCAGTGGTTCCCATGCTATCGGGCTGGGGTATATGTTTATCCGCAACGGTATGCAGGACGCGGTGATCTGCGGAGGTGCACAGGAGGTGAATGTATATGCCATGGGTAATTTCGATGCGATCGCAGCTTTCTCTACCCGCGAAAATGACCCTGAGCGGGCTTCCAGGCCGTTTGACCGCGACCGTGATGGGCTGGTGCCCAGTGGTGGCGCGGCTACCGTGATTC
This sequence comes from Chitinophaga flava, assembly GCF_003308995.1. Taxonomy (NCBI): domain Bacteria; kingdom Pseudomonadati; phylum Bacteroidota; class Chitinophagia; order Chitinophagales; family Chitinophagaceae; genus Chitinophaga; species Chitinophaga flava. The sequence continues at coordinate 585,727 of NZ_QFFJ01000002.1, forward strand.
TGGAGAGCCTCGAATCTGCCAAACGCAGAGGAGCTACTATCCTGGGTGAAGTACTGGGCTATGGCTTTTCTTCCAATGGCGGCCATATTTCCAACCCTACGGTGGACGGACCGGTGCGTTCCCTGCAGATAGCCTTGCAGGATGCAGGTTTGCAGGCAGCAGATATTGCCTATATCAATGCGCACGCTACTTCTACGCCGGCAGGTGATGCCAGCGAAGCACGTGCCATCTATGAAGTGTTTGGTACCTCCAACCCTTATGTAAGTTCTACCAAATCCATGACCGGCCACGAATGCTGGATGGCTGGCGCCAGCGAAATAGTGTACTCTATGCTGATGATGCAGAACGATTTCATCGCCCCCAATATCAACCTGGAAAACCCGGATGATGATGCAGCGAAGTTGAACATTGCGACCAAAACCATCGATAAAAAATTTAATATATTTTTGTCCAATTCCTTCGGCTTCGGAGGAACCAATTCTTCTCTTATTGTAAAAAAATGGGAAGGGATGTAATATCTGGAGGTTTGATTATGAGTTTATTGTAGGCTGACAGGCGTTTCAGACCCGCCGTATTGCCAAATATGCAAATGACCAATGCTCTAAATGTTTTAACTTTGGAAGATTAAAAATCAGGATTGGGTAAATAAAAACCGCTTAAAAATTATTTTTAAAACGACCTATATCTGATTGCACATTTATGGAAATTAAGGAAATAATAACTGTTACGAACAAGTTTCTGGTGGAGGAGTTTGAAGCTAACCCCACTGACATTAAGCCTGAAGCTAACCTCAAGTCCACGCTGGATCTCGACAGCCTGGATTATATTGACATGGTAGTAGTGATTGAAGATAATTTTGGTTTTAAAGTGAAACCGGAAGATTTTCAGTCCATCGTTACCTTCCAGGATTTCTACGATTATGTAACAGCTCGTGTACAACAAAAAGAACTGGTATAATGCCATCCTGGCAAGGAAAATCGAAGGGAAATAAGCTGGGTTACAGTATCTTTATTTTCATACTCAGGTATGGAGGTGTTTACCCTGCTTATTTTCTGTTGAGATTTGTTGCTTTTTATTATTTTCTGTTCTCCTGGAGCTCTTCCAGGCCCATCTATCAATATTTTCATACCAAAATAGGTTATGGCAGATGGCGGTCTTTGTACAGCCTTTACCGCAACTATTACGTGTTTGGTCAGACACTGATCGATAAGATTGTGGTGATGGCCAATATGGAGAACAAGTTTACGTTCGATTTTGACGGAGAACACCATCTGCGTGAGATGGTGGCCGGCGGGCGCGGAGGAATCATGCTGAGTGCACACCTGGGCAACTGGGAGGTGGCCGGTCACCTGTTCAAACGCCTGCAAACCCGTATTAATATTGTCATGTTTGATGGGGAGCATCAACGCATCAAAGAATACCTGTCTTCCATCACCGGCGACAGGAATGTGAATATCATCGTTATTAAGGATGATTTATCACATATCTATGCCATCAACGAGGCGTTGAGTAACCAGGAGCTGGTTTGTATGCACGCAGACCGTTTTCTGCCTGGCAATAAAACCATTGCCACACCCTTGCTGGGGCATGATGCCCGTTTCCCGGTAGGACCTTTCCTGCTGGCAGCCACCTTCCGGGTGCCGGTATGTGTGGTATTTGCCTTTAAGGAAACAGCTACCCATTATCATTTTTATGCCACCGAACCCCGTTTGTACCATGGACGCCGCAACCAGGGCGTGGAAAAAGCCGTGGCCGATTTTACCGGCCTGCTGGAAGAAAAAATCCATCGCTACCCGGAACAGTGGTTTAATTATTATGATTTTTGGGCATAATGCGTGTTTTTACTGTTAATAATGTCGAATAATTCGATTTATTTCGTGTTTTGTCTATAAATAATAACTTGCGCAGATGTTTATTCATACAGATGATATTACCGCTTATATCCCACAACGTACGCCTATTGTCATGATCAGTGGCATACTGGAAGTGGACGGTCCTAAAACCCGCACTGGCCTGCATATTGCGCCTGACAATATTTTTGTGGAAAACGGCGTGCTCACACCACCCGGACTCATGGAAAATATTGCACAGACAGCGGCAGCCCGTATCGGTTATATCGCAAAACAGGAAAACAGCCCCGTACCACTGGGTTTTATCGGCGCTGTAAAAGACCTCGAAATATTTGAACTGCCGCCCGCCGGACAGATGATCGAAACCACCACGGAAATCGGAGGAGAAGTGTTTAATGCTACCATGGTAACAGGAAAAGTTATGTACGATGGAAGGGTGATGGCACAATGTGAAATGAAAATTTTCATCAACCCGCAAATACAATAATTATGATTATCCGTAAAGTTTTTCCCCTGACCGTTCTGTTACTTGGCTTTTTTATCAGTGCCACCCAGGCCCAGAAGTTGAAAAACTTCCTGGAAAATACTGATTCTTCGTTCACCTGGCTGGGTGTGGATTTCACACAGGCCCGCCTGCTCGGTGATGCAGCTGCCAATGCAGCAGACATCGTAGACCGTCACTTCGCTGGTATCAACGATGTGGTGATCAACGAGCCTAAAAAATACGATGTTGCCGGTACTTTCCGTCGTACTAAAGTAACTTACGATGTGACCGCCACCAACAAACGGAATGCCGCCGCCAACAAGGAAGCGCTGAAATCCGACAACAACGATGATATCACCCGCCTGAAACCCGCCGATATCTCCAAACTGGTGAAAGGTATCGATGTAAATGGCAAAAAAGGCATCGGTGTACTGTTTGTGATGGAGTCCATGAATAAAACCGGTAAACAAGCGTCTATGTACGTGACTGTAATCGACATGGCTACCCGCAACGTACTCCTGGCAGAAAGAATGACCGGCAAGGCGAAAGGCTTTGGTTTCCGTAACTACTGGGCGTTTTCAGTACATGATGTAATGGATGATTTCAGCTCAGACTATAAAAAAATCAAGGAGAAATATGCAGATGCCAAAGATGCTGAAGAAGAAACACCTGCAACTCCTAAAAAAGATACCAAGACAGCAGTAGCTGCCAAGGAAAAAGAAACAAAAAAAGCTAAGAAGAAAGGATAACAGAGATTTAGGGATTTTTTCATTTAGGGATTTTTTGATTTCGCAAATGAAAAAATCCCTAAATGAAAAAATTTCTAAATGAAATGAACCAGATAACCGAATGCACCGAATTTCCGGTGAAGTTTAATGAGGTGGATTCACTGGGCATTGTATGGCATGGCCACTATGTCCGGTATTTTGAAGACGGAAGGGAGGCTTTCGGAGAAAAGTACGCTTTACGTTACCTGGATGTGTTTGAGGCCGGGTATACCGCGCCGGTGGTGAATATACAGCTTGATTACAAGCGGCCATTGCGCTACGGCGACCGCGTAAAGGTAGCCACCACTTTTGTGGATGACCTCGCGGCAAAGATCAGATTTAACTATGTGCTTTCCAATCCGGCTACGGGCGAAGTCATTGCCACAGGCTCTTCTGTACAGGTGTTCCTGGACAAGAAAACAGCACTGTTGCAACTGACTACTCCTGCGTTTTTCAGTGAATGGAAAAAACAACACTTGCATAACCACCTTTAGATAATGGATCATGGTCTTTGTAGTTGCAGATAATATTGTGGGGCCACTGGGTATTGACACCGATGAAAACTTTGAACAGATCATCCGGGGCAACAGTGGTATCGGTTTACAGGACCGCAGCGATTATGGCCCTGCGCCTTTTTATGGCGCTATGATGGCCCCCGCTATGCTCAGCAGGGCAACAGCGGGTCTTAACGTAGAAGGTTATACGAAATTTGAACAGCTGGTGATTGCCTCCGTTATGGCGGCAGTATCTCAAACAGGTATCAGCCTGTCGGATGCCCGCACCGGTCTGATCATTTCCACTACCAAAGGAAATATTGAACTGCTGGAGCAACAGCCGGAAGGAGTGATCCCACCGCCTGAACTGTTACAGCCTTCCGCTACTGCACGTAAGATAGCGGCTCATCTGGGTGCTGCCAATTCACCCCTGGTGATCAGCAGCGCCTGTATATCCGGGCTGCTGGCTATTCTTACCGGTCAGCGCCTGATCACTTCCGGAAAATACGACCACGTAGTGGTAACGGGTGCTGATGTACTCACTCGTTTTGTATTGTCAGGATTCCAATCTTTCCAGGCAGTAAGCGCCGTGCCCTGCAAACCCTTTGATGCCGGGCGTATGGGTGTTTCCCTGGGAGAAGCAGCTGCCACCGTGGTGCTCAGCAAAGTACCCGCACAGGCAGAAATTGTATTAGGCGCCGGGGCTGTCAGCAACGACGCTAACCACATTTCCGGCCCTTCCCGCACCGGACAGGAGCTGGCCATGGCCATGCAACTGGCCCTCAAAGGCAGCGGTCTTCAACCGGCAGATATCGGTTTTGTATCTGCTCATGGCACCGCCACCCTGTACAACGACGAAATGGAAGCCAAAGCCCTGCACCACGCCGGCCTGGCAGCCGTACCGGTCAACAGCCTCAAAGGATACTACGGCCACACCCTCGGTGCTGCCGGCCTCGTAGAAGCGATTGTCAGTATGAAAGCCATGAAAGAAGGTGTGATACTGCCCACCAAAGGATACGAAACACCTGGTGTAAGTATGCCCGTTAACGTTAGCAATACCCTGCGCCAACAATCTTCCCGCCACTTCCTGAAAACAGTGTCGGGATTCGGTGGTTGCAACGCAGCCATGATATTTAGTAGAAAATAATTACGCATTATCTGATTACAAATTTGTCATGCGCAATTGATAATTCGTAATTGTCAAATCCGATCTATGTTCAATAAAGAAACGAAAACAGCATTACAGGCAAAAGAAGCCGCATTGTGGCTGGCTTTTGCCCCTATTGCCTTCCAGGCTACCAGGGCCCTGCGTGACATGGGGATTTTAAAAGCAGTGAGCGACAGCGGATCTGCCGGAATCACCATTGAGGAAGTGATGGAAATAACCAACATGAACCGCTATGCAGTGAGAGTATTGCTGGAAGCCGGTTTAGGAATGGAATTAGTGATCGTGAACGACAAAAAATACACGCTCACCAAAACCGGCTACTTTATTTTACACGACCAGCTTACCCGTATCAATATGGACTTTACCCAGGATATCTGCTACAAAGGCATGTACCACCTGGAAGACAGTCTGCGTAACGGTAAGCCGGAAGGCCTCAAGGAACTGGGTCCATGGGATACTATCTATCCCGGCCTCTCCCTGCTGCCACCGGCCGTCGGAAAAAGCTGGTTCGATTTCGACCACTATTATTCCGATCTCGCCACGCCGGGTGCACTGGACATCGTTTTTGAAAACCATCCCAAACGTCTCCTCGACATCGGCGGCAACACCGGTAAATGGGCACTGGCCTGCACCGCCAAAGATCCCGAAGTGGAAGTCACCATCTTCGATATCCCCGGACAGGCTAATATCGCGCAGCAGAAAATGAAAGAAGCCGGCGTGGAAAACAGGGTTCACTTCCATATCGCCAATATCCTGCATGAGGAAATACCTTTCCCTAAAGGATTTGATGCCATCTGGATGAGCCAGTTCCTCGATTGTTTCTCTGAAGCAGAAATCGAGTCTATCCTCTCCCGTTGCCGCGAAGCGCTCAACGACGACGGTACCATCTACATCCTGGAACCATTCTGGAACCGCCAGCAGTTTAAATCAGCCGCTTTCTGCCTGCAGCAGACATCCCTGTATTTCACTGCTATGGCCAATGGCAATAGCCAGATGTACCATACCGACGACTTCTTCCAGTGCATCGAAAATGCAGGACTGGTAGTAACGGAAGAAAACAACAAGATGGGGCTGAACTACACCCTGCTGAAGGTTAAAAAGAAGAAATAGTTATACAGGAAGCCGGTGATAATAGAGAATTACCGGCTTCCTGACAAACCCAATCCCCTATAATCAAATCTCTGAATCCATAAAATTTTTTCCGTATGAAAACTGAACAAGTAGATGTTTTAGTCATAGGTGCGGGACCTGCCGGAACAGTAGCGGCGTCTATTATCCACCAGGCAGGTTATACAGTGAAGATCGTGGAAAAGATGAAGTTTCCCCGCTTCGTTATCGGTGAAAGCCTGCTGCCACGCAGTATGGAAGCGCTGGAAGAAGCTGGTTTCATCGACGCGATCAAGGCTAAAGGTTTCCAGGAAAAATTCGGCGCCAAGTTCGTGAAAGGAAACGCTGTCTGCGATTTCACTTTCAAGGAGCAGTTTACGCCCGGCTGGACCTGGACCTGGCAGGTGACCAGAGCTGACTTCGACAAAACACTTGCTGATGCTGTTGAAAACATGGGTGTACCGGTATCGTATGAAACTACGGTAACGGATATACGTTTCAATGGATCGGATTCAGTAACTACGGTAGAAGATATTCACGGTAATAAATCCACCATTGAAGCCCGTTTTATTGTGGATGGCAGCGGTTATGGCCGGGTGATCCCCCGTCTGTTCAACCTGGAGAAAAACTCCAACCTGCAGCCCCGTAAAGCATTATTCGCCCACACCGTGGACGTGCGCCGTTCCATGGCCGACGAACCTAACCGTATCACCGCCGTGGTACATAAAAAAGGCGTCTGGATCTGGATCATTCCTTTCTCCACGGGCGTAACCTCCCTGGGTTTTGTAGGTGATCCGGAGTTTTTTGCGGAATACCAGGGTACAGATGAAGAAGTATACCGGGCCCTGCTGGAAGCAGAACCTTATACCAGAGAGCGTTTCCGCGATGTGGAACTGGTATTTGAACCGAGGATTCTGCAGTCCTGGTCAGCTACCACCGATAAGTTTTATGGCGATGGTTTTGTGCTCACCGGCAACGTGACAGAATTTCTGGACCCTATTTTCTCATCTGGCGTAACTTTGGCCTGCGTTTCCAGCCAGACTGCTGCGAAACTGGTGATCAAAAAACTGAGGGGAGAAGCGGTAGACTGGGAAAAAGAATACATGGAGCCTACGCTGCAGGGCGTTAATACCTTCCGTTCTTATGTAATGGCCTGGTATGAAGGCACGCTGGACACCATCTTCTTCAAAAAAGACGCAGATCCGGTGATCAAAGGTCAGATCTGTTCAGTATTGGCAGGGTATGTTTGGGATACGGACAATCCGTTCGTGAAAAACCATGATACGGCCCTCAAACGACTGGCCAGGACCATAGAATTAACAGAAAAATTAAAAAGCAGTTCAGAGATTGAATAGCGAGGAAGTATATATTACAGGAAGTTGTATCCTGCGGCATAACAGTATCCGGTTGAACGGTGACCTGTTGTGGGAGACAAACAGGGAAACGGACCTGCAGGAATGGCTGCGGGCGGGTTACGACCGGTTTTTCGGTCAGTATCCCAAGTTCCACAAGATGGACGCCCTCAGCAAACTGGGGTGGCTGGCCGCGGAAATACTGCTGAAAGACACGCCGGTATTGTCTTTACCGCCCGAAACGGTAGGGATGGTGTTATCCAACCGCAGCGGCAGTCTGGATACAGATCTGCGCTATTACGCTACAGTAAAGGATATTGCCAGTCCGGCCCTCTTTGTGTATACCCTTCCAAACATTGTGATGGGAGAAATCTGTATCCGGCACGGTTTTAAAGGAGAGAATACTTTTTTTGTCTCTGAAACCTTCGATACGGAGCTGATGAGCAGTTATCCGGCTCAGCTGTTGACAAATACGCCTTTACAGGCCTGTCTTTGTGGCTGGGTGGAGGTGATGGATCAGCAATACGAAGTGGCGCTGTTTCTGTTGGAAAAGGAAAAGCGCGGTCTGGCGCAGCCATTGACGGCAGCGGCTTTGGATGCACTGTATCAAAAAAATAAATATTAAAATTTAGCAATAAGAAAATGGAATTGGAAAAGCTGATGGAAGATCTGAAGAAGCAGATCATAGAACAACTGAATTTGCAGGAAGTGACACCGGAAAGTATCAGCAATGATCAGCCGTTGTTTAAAGAAGGGCTGGGTCTCGATTCTATCGATGCGCTGGAACTGATCGTACTGCTGCAACAGCATTATAACATTCGTATTGCCAACCCGGAACAGGGACCAGAGATATTTTACTCTATCCGTTCCATGGCAGAATTTATTGTTGCCCATCAAACAGCTAAAGCATGATTGAAAAGGTGTGGATAGCGGGTGGCGGCGTCATCAGCGGCATTGGCCTGAACCTGCGGGAGTGTCTGCAGGCTTTCCGGCAGATGGAGCCGGGCATGGGCGCCATGAAATACCTGTCTTCCGTGCACCGCAACACTTTCCCGGTGGCTGAGGTGAAGGCAGACAATGACACCCTGGCCGAAATGGCCGGACTGCCGGAACATATCAGCCGGACGGCCCTGCTCAGCCTGATTGCCGCCAAAGAAGCCTGGCAGTCGTCAGGACTCGGTGATATCTCCGCCTACCGTGTAGGTTTTGTATCCGGTAATACGGTAGGAGGGATGGACAAAACAGAAGATTTTTTTGCAGATTATCTGGCAGATAACCGTAAAGGAAGGCTACGTCAGGTGGTACACCATGAATGCGGCAGCATCAGCGAAATAGTAGCCGATGCCTTAGGTATACGACATCATGTGTCTACCATCAGCACTGCCTGCTCTTCCGGCGCTAATGCGCTCATGTACGGGGCCCGCCTGATACGCAACAACATAGTAGACGTGGTGATCGCCGGTGGTACCGATTCGCTCACCCGTTTTACGCTCAACGGTTTTAATACCCTGATGATCCTCGACCAGCAGGCCTGCCGCCCCTTCGATGAAACCCGTACCGGGCTTAATCTGGGCGAAGGTGCTGGTTATGTGGTGTTAGTGTCCGATAGCCTGGCAGCTCAATTGCAGCCATGGTGCCGTCTCAGTGGTTTCGCCAATGCCAATGATGCCTATCACCAAACGGCTTCTTCGCCTGATGGTACCGGGAACTACCTGGCCATGAAAGGCGCACTGGACATGAGCGGACTGCAACCACAGCAGATAGGGTACATCAACCTGCATGGCACCGGTACTGGTAATAACGACGTGTCTGAAGGCATCGCCATCAACCGGCTCTTTGCGCCGCATTTTCCGGCCATGAGTTCCACCAAGTCGTTCACCGGGCATACGCTGGGCGCCAGCGGTGGTATTGAAGCTGTATTTTCGGCCATTTCCGTGAAGGAAGGGATCATCTATCCCAACGCACGGTTTGAACACCAGATGAAGGAACTGCCGTTTGCACCGGCCACCACCTATTCTGAGGGTAATGAGTTGTTGCATGTGATGTCCAACTCCTTTGGCTTTGGAGGTAATTGTTCCAGCCTGGTTTTTTCAAGCTTTTAGTGATTAAATGATATTATGTTGACCATTTATATAAACGGCACCGGTTGTATTTCTGCGCAGGAAACTGCGGCAGGTGGCCCTCTGCTGGCCACGCTGCGGGAATATAAACAGGTACGCCTGGCTACCGTAGACCCCGACTACAAACGATGGATCGATGCAAAACAGATCCGCAGAATGAGCCGGGTGGTGAAAATGGGTGTAGGTGCCGCCAGCCTCAGCCTGGAAGCTGCCGGGGTGACAATGCCCGATGCTATCGTTACCGGAACTGCCTATGGCTGCCTCGACGATACCGGCGTATTCCTGACCAAAATGGTCAACCAACAGGAGGAAATGCTGACCCCCACTGCTTTTATACAAAGCACCCACAACACTGTGGGCGGACAGATATCCCTGCTCCTAGGCTGCAATGCTTATAACAACACTTTCGTACACAGAGGCTTCTCTTTCGAAAACGCCCTGCTGGACGCTATCATGATATTAAAGGAAGGCAGCGCGCAGAACGTGCTGGCCGGCGGTCTGGACGAAATCACCCAACACAGCCACCAGATACTGTCCCGCTTTGGACTGTATAAAAAAGAACCGGTGAAAACCATGGAGCTGCTGAAAAGCCCTACCCGTGGCACTATTGCCGGAGAAGGAGCTGCTTTCTTTACACTGGGCATTACTCCTGGCCAACACTCAGCTGCTGCACTTACCGGTATCAGCACCCTCTACAAACCGCTCTGGGAAGGGGAAGTGATTGGCCATATCATGAAATTCCTGGAAGACAATGCCTGTACCCCCAACGATATTGACCTGCTTATCACCGGCAGAAACGGTGATATCGATCAGGATGAAATATATGAAGAGGTAGTAGAAGCACTGTTCCCTGAACATCCGGAAGCCAGCTTTAAACATCTTTGCGGTGAATATCCTACCGCTGCTGCCTTTGGCATGTGGATGGCCAACAGCATACTCGCTGAGCAGGCGGTGCCTGAAGCAGTTTTGTTTTATGGAAAAGTGCCAGGCCCCATCAAAAGAATCTTATTGTATAACCATCATCAGGGTACCCATCACTCCCTGATCTTACTCACACATGTTGAATAACAGGGCTGGAAATATCATCATTATCACGAGTATCGCCGTTTTGCTGGTCATCCGGCTGACGGGACTGTATACTGTGCCGTTGTGGTGGTATGCTATCCCACTGTTGCTGTTGTTGCCTTTTTATGTGAGAGGCGCCATCAATATACAGTCCGGTTTTTTTATTAAAACACTCTGCACAGCGTCCGCTACGGAAAACGTAGTGGCGTTGACGTTTGATGATGGGCCTGCATCTGAACATACGCCGCTCATCCTCGATATCCTCGATGAACATGAGGTAAAGGCAGCCTTCTTTTGTATCGGTAAAAACATAGAAGGGAATACGCACTTACTGAGACGGATACACGAAGAAGGCCATGTAATCGGTAACCATACCTACTCTCATCATTTCTGGTTTGATATGTACAGCAGCCGGCAGATGGAAGCAGATATGGAAAAGATGGACACCGTGACCATCAACGCTACCGGGCTGCAGCCACGCCTCTTCCGCCCGCCATATGGGGTTACCAATCCTAACCTGGCCCGGGCTATCAAACGCAATAATTACCTGCCGGTAGGATGGAGCATCCGCTCTATGGATACCGTTGCAACAGATGAAGATAAACTACTGCATAAAATCATGACGGAGCTGCACCCCGGTGCGGTTATCCTCCTGCATGATACCTGCAGCATCACCGCCAGCATCCTGCCCCGGCTCATCAGCGCCATCCGCGCTGAAGGATACCGGCTGGAACGCATGGATAAAATGTTAAATGTGCCAGCTTATGTGTAAATGGATGATCATCTGCCTGTCAACTTTACTGTCGCTGCAACTGCACGCTCAGTCAGGCTTTAAACCGGTATCAGACCTGTCTGATATCAAAAAACAGTTCGCCAGGACTGCACAAAATACTCAGAGCATACAATGCGATTTTGTGCAGGAGAAAAACCTGAGCATGCTGTCCGATAAAATTGTGTCGAAAGGAAAATTCTGGTTCAAACGGGATAACAAAGTCCGGATGGAATACCAGCAGCCTTCTTATTACCTGTTGGTCATCAATGGGAAAGACATCAAAATAAAAGATGCACAGAAGGAAAGTAAAGTGTCCGGCAAAAACAACAAACTGTTTGAACAGATCAATAAAATTACGGTAGACTGTGTGAGAGGTACCGTGCTGGATAATACCGACTTTACCACCAAAGCATCAGAAAACGCACAGAGCGTACGGCTGGAAATGGTGCCGGTCAATAAAACGATGGCCGGTTATTTCAAAGCCATTGTGCTGCTGGTAGACAAGCAGGATTATACGGTGTCCCGTATCACGATGCAGGAACCTTCCGGCGATGATACGACCATCAGTTTTGTACACAAACAAGTGAATTCAAACATCCCGGATGCGGTATTTGTGGTTAAATAGCCTGTTACTGGTAGCAATGCTGACTGGCTGTAAATCCGTTTATAAAGGATTACAGCGCACCAACGATGATGTGAATTGTGTAAAACAGTTCAGCCCGGCCTTTAATGCCACGCTGTACAGTACGCAGGTCAACATTCTGAAGCATCACCTGAGCGGACTGCTTTTTTTTAAGCAGATGCCCGACAGCAGCCTGCGGGTAGTGTTTGCCAATGAGATGGGTTTTAAATTCTTTGATTTTGAATTTGACCGTCAGGGCAATTTTACCAAACATTATCTGCTGCCTAAAATGGATAAAAAAGCGGTGGTGAAAACCCTGCGGCAGGATTTTGAACTGGTGTTGCTGCGCCCGGACCTTAGTCAGGCGCATGTAGCTACAGATAACAACTTCCGCTATGTAGTGGTGCCCACTGAAAAAGGGAATAATTACTATATAACGGATAGCGCCTGTACGAAACTGGAACGCATCGAAAAATCATCTGTCCGTAAACCGGTGGTGAAAGTGTGGATGCAGCATTATACACAAGGTACGCCAGACAGCATCCGTATTGAGCATCAGAACTTCCGTTTTAATATCTCTCTGCAAAAAACAGAGAAAAAACAATAGGAAAGCATCTCAACATCAAAATATATAAACAACAAAATACAAACATGTTAAAGGGTAACTTTTATCATATCACAGCAACAGCTAAAGAAGAAGGTCAGGTTAATATTACACTGGAGCTGAATGCAGCGCATCCGATTTTCCAGGGCCACTTCCCCGACCAGCCGGTAGTACCAGGCGTATGTATGATGCAGATCATCACAGAAACGCTGGAAGATGCCGTGCAACAAAAAGTATTGCTGCAGAAAGCAGGTCAGATGAAGTTCCTGAACATGATCGATCCGGTAAAACAGCCATTGGTAGATGTAACACTGACCTATAAAGTGGAAGAGAACGGAGGATGGAAAGTGAATGCTACCCTGAAGCGGGAAGCGATGACATTTATGAAATTCCAGGGAGTATTTAAATAAGTGATAGCTAACACCACACATAACGAACATTTTGAGCGTCACAGGGCAGCAGTGCTGATCCCTACCTACAACAATGCCTCCACACTGGAGGCTGTTGTACAGGACGCCCTATCCTATACCACTCATATCATTGTCGTGAATGATGGCGCTACCGACCATACCAGCCATATTCTCGATAAATATCCGCAGTTACATCGTGTTTCGTATAGCCCTAACCGTGGTAAGGGCATTGCGCTGCGCCGTGGTTTCGAATATGCGCTCACACAGGGATACGATTATGTGATCACCATGGATGCAGACGGACAACACTTTGCCTCCGATCTGCCGGGCATGCTGGATAAAATTAGCACTGATCCTGGTACATTGGTGATCGGCGCCCGCAACCTCAATCAGGAAAACATGCCTGGTAAAAATACTTTTGCCAACAAGTTTTCCAATTTCTGGTTTTATGTGGAAACAGGGTTGAAGGGCCCCGACACACAGTCGGGTTACCGATTGTATCCACTACATCGTATGGGCCGTATCCGCTGGTGGTGCACCAAATATGAATTTGAAATTGAGGTGCTGGTACGCAGCGCCTGGAAAGGCGTAAAAATAGACTGGACACCGGTAAAGGTATATTACCCGCCGGCAGAGGAAAGGATCTCCCATTTCCGGCCTTTCCGCGATTTCTCCCGTATCAGTGTGTTGAATACCATCCTGGTGCTTATCACTTTCCTGTATATCAAACCAAGGGACCTTTTCCTGTATCTCCTGAAAAAAGAGAACTGGAAAAAGATGTGGAGGGAAGAAGTACTGAACGCATCGGAGTCCAACGCCCGCAAAGCCGCTGCTATTGGCTTCGGCGTGTTTATGGGCATTGTTCCTATATGGGGATTTCAACTTCTGGTGGCCATGTTGGTATCTATCAGGTTGAAGCTGAATAAGGCCCTGGTATTTTTAGCGGCCCATATCAGCACGCCGCCGCTAACCCCGTTTGTGATCTTTGCTGGTTTCCTCGTAGGAAAAATATGGATGGGAAGGTCAGCTAAAGATCTGTTGTTTGATGATAAAATCACCTTTGCAGCAATAGGAGATAATCTACTCCAGTATGTTTTGGGCAGTATCACCCTGGCGATTATAGCCGGAGTGGCCGCATGGGGCATCAGTTACCTGTTGTTTGCCTTATTAAGAAGGAAGAAATAAAACAATTACGAATTACGGATGATGAATTACGAATGAGTAATTCATAGTTCGTAATTCGTAATCCGTAATTCGTAATTGAAATTAATATGAGCAGTCTTTTCGTAGCGATCTATAACTTTTTTGACCGGCATAAAACCGCGCTGTGGTGTTGTACCCTCGTGAGTTTTGCGCTGGTTGGCTTTTTAGCATCGCGTATCAGGCTGGAAGAAGATATCACTAAGATTTTACCCCAGGATAAGAAACTGGACAAACTGCAGCAGGTCTTCCAGGACTCCCGGTTTGCTGATAAGCTGGTAGTCACCCTTTCGCAGAAAGATACTACCCATGCGCCGGTGCCCGACAGTCTTACGGCCTGCGCTTCCTCTCTGATCAGCAGTGCCGGAAGCCAGTTGTCACCTTATATCCACGAGATACAGGGCCAGGCAAATGATACGATGGTCATGGGGCTGATGCAGGTGATACAGGACCATCTGCCCGTTTTCCTGGAAGCTGGCGACTATGCCAAAATAGACAGTCTGATCACACCTGCACAATTACAACAATCCCTGCAATATGATTATAATACGCTGATATCTCCTGCAGGCCTGGTATTAAAAAAGATGATACAGGCCGACCCGGTGGGCATCTCCTGGATAGGCGTAAAAAAACTGCAACACCTGCAGTATGATGATCAGTTTGAATTATACGACAGTTATGTGATGACGAAAGATCATCGTCATCTGATGATATTTATTACCCCGGCCAATCCGCCAGGTGCGACGAAGATAAACGCTAAATTCCTGCAGGGCCTCGACCATATTAAAGACAGTCTGGCCGCTCAGTATCCTGATATCAGTGTCCGCTATTTCGGCGGTACCGCTGTTTCTGCCGGCAACGCCACCCAGCTGCGGCAGGACACCCTGCTTACACAAGGTATCACCGTGGTATTGCTGGTAGCGCTTATCGCGTTGTTTTTCCGGAAAAAACGTGCACCCCTGCTGGTGATGTTGCCGGTGGCTTTCGGAGGACTTTTCTCCCTGGCCTGCATCTACCTGATCAAAGGACATATTGCAGTAATGGCGCTGGGCGCAGGGGCGGTGGTGCTGGGCATCGCTGTCAACTACTCCCTGCACGTGTTTAACCACTACCGGCATTCTCCTGATATCCGGGAAGTGATCGCTGATCTGGCTACGCCCATGACACTGGGAAGTTTTACTACTGTAGGTGGTTTCCTCTGCCTGCAGTTTGTACATTCGCCCATGCTGCAGGATGTAGGGCTGTTTGCCGCTCTCTGCCTGGTAGGCGCGGCACTGTTCTCTCTCATCTTTTTACCACATTGGATTGTATTAGGCAAAAATGCTGAGCAGCCACATACTCATCACGATAACTGGTTGGACCGCTTCTCGGCCCTGAAACCGGAGAAAAACAAATATCTGGTGGGCGCCATCTTCCTGCTGACCATCGTATTTTTCTTCACTGCCCGCAACGTATCATTCGAAAGTGATATGATGCGGATGAATTTTATGTCTCCCAAGCTGAAGGCGGCAGAAGAACATCTTAACTCTATCAATTCCTATACAGCGCGTTCTGTATATGTAGTGACAGACGGCGCCAACCTGGAATCAGCCCTTGAAAATGGTGAGCAGCTGATGCCCGCCATTCATGAGTTGCAGGCTGCCGGCGTTGTGAAAAAGTATGCCGGCGTACAGGCGTTACTGTTATCTGTCAAAGAACAACAGGCCCGCATAGACCGCTGGAATCATTACTGGACGCCGGAAAAGAAAACACAGCTGATGAACTGGCTGCGGAGTAACGGTCCGGCAGTGGGTTTCAGTGCTACGGCTTTTAACCGCTTTGATGAACTGTTGCAGCATCCTTTTGAAAAGATTTCCCCCGATGCATTACAGACCATTCGCAATGGCACTTTGGGCGATTTTATCATACAAAAAAATGGTAAGACAGCGATTGTTACACTGCTGAAAGTAGATCCCGACCATAAGCAGGCGGTATATGCCGCCTTTGAAAAATTCGGACATACTACGGTGCTGGATAAACAATATGCTGCCAACCGCCTGGTGGAAGTGATCAGAGAAGAATTCAACAGCATCGCCTGGATGACTTCCCTGCTGGTATTTACAGCCCTGCTGCTTTCTTATGGCAGGCTGGAACTGGCCCTCATCACTTTTGTGCCGATGGCCATCAGCTGGATTTGGATATTGGGTATTATGGGGCTTTTCGGGATCAAGTTTAATATTGTCAACATCATCCTTTCCACTTTTATTTTTGGGTTGGGAGATGACTACAGCATATTTATGATGGACGGGCTGTTGCAGGAATACAAGACAGGCAAAAAGACCTTGTCATCTTTCAAATCCTCCATCTTCCTGTCTGCTATCACCACTGTCCTCGGACTCGGTGTGCTCATCTTCGCCAAACATCCATCCCTACAGTCTATCGCCCTGATCTCCATCATTGGCATCAGTACGGTGGTATTGATTTCTCAGGTGATGATACCGGTGTTGTTCAACTGGTTGATCACTAACAGAGTGAAAAAGGGTTATGCCCCCTGGACCTGTAAAGGACTGGTGTTGTCGGTGTTTTCCTTTATGTATTTTACAGTTGGATGCCTCATCATGACAGTCGTGGGTTACTGTCTGATAAAGATCAATCCTTTTAATAAAACCAAAGGCAAGCTGCTGTATCACCGCATTTTATCGGCCTATACCCGGAGCGTGTTGTACATCATGGGCAATGTGAAAAAGCGGATTATCAACCCGGATAATGAGCAGCTGGAAAAGCCCGCCGTGATCATCAGCAATCACCAGTCTTTCCTGGACATTCTGGTATCTACGATGCTGAATCCGAAGGTGATCCTGCTGACTAACCAGTGGGTATGGCGTTCGCCCGTATTTGGCGCAGTAGTGCGGCTGGCAGACTATTATCCGGTGGCTGATGGTGCCGAAGGGGCCATCGAAAAACTCAGAGAAAAGGTAGCAGAAGGATATTCCATTGTGGTATATCCGGAAGGCACCAGATCACCAGATACTACGATCAAACGCTTCCATAAAGGGGCTTTTTATATTGCAGAAGAGCTGGGGCTGGACATATTACCGGTGATTATTCACGGTACCGCCTATACGATGACTAAAGGCGACTTCTTGCTGAAAGACGGACAGATAACCGTAAAATACCTGCCGCGTATTACGCTGCAGGATACTTCCTGGGGAGATAACTACAGCGCCCGTACGAAATCCATCAGCCGTTATTTCAAACAACAATACGAACTGCTGCGTCAGGAAATAGAGGTACCTGTTTATTTCAGGGAGCAGTTGAAATACAACTTCATCTACAAAGGTCCTGTGCTGGAATGGTATATGCGCGTAAAAACCAGTCTGGAAGGCAATTATGAGCTGTTTCATCAGTTGTTGCCTCAGGAAGGCCGCATACTGGACCTGGGCTGCGGCTACGGTTTTATGGACTATATGCTCAGTTATGCAGCCCCCGGCAGACAGATTACCGGTGTGGACTATGATGAAGATAAAATAGCCACAGCAGCGCATGGTTGTGGTAAACCAGATAATCTTCAGTTTATACATGGGGATATCTCTGATACGCCTTTTAAAAAATACGATGCCTTTATTTTGAGTGATGTGTTGCATTATCTGCAACCGGAAGAGCAGGAGCAGCTGTTGCAGCAATGCATCGAGGGCCTGGAGCCCAACGGTGTGATCATCGTACGCGATGGCGACAGTGACAAAAAGCAGCGGCATGAAGGCACCCGATTCAGTGAATTTTTATCTACCCGGGTAATAGGATTTAATAAGACGAAGAACAGGCAGTTGTCGTTTTTATCTGCTTCGCATGTGCGGAGTATGGTTAGCAAATATGGTGCGGTAGCGGAAGAGATAGACAACACCCGGTACACATCCAACATAATATTTGTTATTAAAAAATCTCCCCAAAAAAATTATGCACAACTATGATGTCATCATCATTGGTAGCGGCCTCGGTGGCCTGGTATGCGGTGCAATCCTGAGCCGGAACGGATACAGGGTACGCATATACGAAAAGAACCGTCAACCTGGTGGTTGCCTTCAGACTTTTTCCCGTGATAAAGTCATTTTCGATTCCGGAGTACACTATATCGGAGGACTTGGAGAAGGCGAAAATCTGCATAAGGTATTCAAATATGTGGGTATCCTCGATAAGCTGAAGCTGAAAAGAATGGATACGGACGGTTTTGATCATATCAATTTCGGTGCAGAAGATAAGGTATACCGCATCGCACAAGGCAGGGACCATTTCATCCGCACCCTGCTGGCTGATTTCCCCGAAGAAGAAGAGGCCCTGCATGCCTATTGTGACAAGGTTAGTGAAGTATGCAGCAAATTCCCCCTATATAACCTGCGGGTAGGGAATTATGAAGAAAAACAAAGTGTATTGCACCTCAACGCTGCGGAAGTGCTGGAAAGTATTACTTCCAATACCCGTCTGCAGCAGGTGTTGGCAGGCAACAACCTGTTATATGCCGGTGTGAAGGAGAAAACGCCTTTCTACGTACATGCGTTGGTGTTAAACAGTTATATGCACAGCTCCTGGAAATGTGTAGACGGCGGATCGCAGATAGCCCGCCTGTTGTGCCGCCAGATCACGGAAAACGGTGGTGAAATAGTGCGTAATACACAAGTGGAAAGGATTGTAGGTCAGGGTGACCGGGTAGATCATATTGTACTCGAAAACGGAGAAAAGGTGTATGCCAGCCATTTTATTTCCAACCTGCATCCTGCACAAACCACAGCGATGACAGAAAGTGAGATGATACGCGGCGCTTATCGCTCCCGGATGCAGAGCCTGGAAAATTCCTGTGGCGGTTTTGTACTCAATGTGGTATTGAAACCTGGTACCTTCCGGTATATCAACCACAACTATTATTACCATGCCACAGATGATGCCTGGGCCGGTATTCACTATACCGCCGCCGACTGGCCGCAAACCTACGCCATGTATGTATCTGCCAGCTCCCGGCATGAAACTTATGCCGACAGCCTGTCGATCATGACGTATATGCGTTATGATGAGCTGGCTCCCTGGCAACATACGTTTAATACAGAACAAAAGGAAGCCAGCAGAGGCGAAGACTACGAAGCATTTAAAATACAGAAAGCCGAACAGCTCATTGATTGTGTGGAGAAAAAATTCCCGGGATTCCGGAATTGTGTGCAGTCGTACTATGTGGCAACACCACTCTCTTACCGCGATTATATCGGTACCGGCGACGGCAGCATGTACGGTATCCTGAAAGATAATACAGATCCGCTGCGGACCATAGTTTCGGCCCGTACCCGGCTGTCTAATTTGTATCTTACGGGGCAAAACCTGAACTTGCATGGTATTTTAGGGGTCACCATGAGCAGTGTGATCACTTCAGCAGAACTATTGGGAATGGAATTCCTGGTAGATGAAATTAATCAGTCAATACTTAAATAAAAGTGGAAAAGAAAAAAAGAAGCGGATGGCGTAAGTTGGGACGGGTACTATTGTATTGCCTGGGCACCATCCTGGTACTGTTTATCGCACTGGCCATCTATCTGGTGTCTGTAAGCCGTATGACGCCTCCGGTGATCGCCGACCAGTCTGCCCTGCAGCTTCAGCGCAAACAGCTGGACAGCACCGCCTGGACCATCGGCAACAGCTGGTTCCGTAAAAGCAATAGCGGCCTCTACGAAATGTATGTGGAAGGAGCACCTTTTGAAAGAGGCGTTATCAACGGCAAATTGTCCGGAGAGCTGATCCGTCATCAGGAAGATGTTTTTGTAGGACAGATCAAAAAAATGATCCCTTCTACTTTCTATCTTCATTTTCTGAAATATTTCATCGGCTGGTTTAACCGCGATCTCTCCAATCATGTAGCGGAAGAGTTTAAAGAAGAGATTTATGGAGAATCTTTTTCTGCGGCTAACGGTTACGACTATATCGGCAGTAACTACGAAAGGCTGATGAACTACCACGGCGCCCATGATATAGGTCACGCGCTGCAAGGTATGATGCTGGTAGGTTGTACGTCCTTTGGTACCTGGAATGATCAGTCAGCAGACAGCAACCTGATCATCGGCCGCAACTTTGACTTCTACATGGGTGATCAGTTTGCAGAAGATAAAATGGTGGTGTTTTATCATCCTGATAAAGGGAACAACTTTATGTTCGTTACCTGGGGAGGCTTCACCGGTGTGGTTTCCGGCATGAATGATAAAGGCCTGACCGTCACCATCAACGCAGCTAAAACCAGTGTGCCTTCCGGCGCCGCAACACCTGTTTCGCTGGTGGCCAGAGAGATATTACAATATGCCGGCAACATACAGCAGGCCTGGGATATCGCTAAGAAACGCAAAATGTTCGTTTCAGAGTCTTTCCTCATCGGTTCTGCAGCAGATAACAAAGCAGTGGTGATAGAGAAAACACCGGAAGGTATGGACCTCTATGATCCCCAAAAGAGCTTTATCACCTGTACCAACCACTTCCAGGGCGATTCACTGGGCAGTCTGGCTTCCAATAAATTGCAGATCAGCGAGAGCGCTTCCGAGTACCGCTATGAGCGGCTGAATGAGTTACTGAAAGAAAAAGGTCCGAATACCGTACAGAAAACAATCAGCATTCTCCGCGACCGTAAAGGGTTGCATGGCGCCGATATAGGGCTGGGCAATGAAAAAGCTATCAACCAGTTCATCGCACACCATGCCATTGTATTTGAGCCGAAGAAACGAATGGTATGGGTATCCGCCGCACCTTGGCAGCTGGGGCAGTTTGTAGCCTACGATCTCAACAAGATCTTCAGCATGCATGGCCTCGATAGCGATCATGAAGTGTATGACAGTGTGCAAAATGTGCCTGCTGATTCTTTCCTGCTGACAAAAGATTACGCTTCATTTCAGGTGTTCCGTCAGCTGAAAGCGAAAATGCAGGATGGTAAAGATATTGACACGAAAGCGCTGGTAGCTTCCAATCCGGAATTTTATCATACTTATGTACTGGCCGGTGATTACCACTTCAAACGTGGTAACTATACCCAGGCCAGACAATACTATGAAACGGCCCTCACCAAAGTGATCGCCACCAAAGGAGAAGAAACACATATCCGCAAACAGCTGGAAAAATGTAACGCTAAACTCAGCAAACAATGATTGTTGGCATAGGCACCGATATTACAGATGTAGCCCGCATAACAGACAAAGTGGCTAAGGGAAAAGGTTTCCGCGAGCTGGTGTTTACACCGCTGGAGATTACCTACTGTGAGCAGCAGGCTGCTCCGGGAGAGAGTTATGCAGCCCGTTTTGCCGCCAAAGAAGCCTTCCTGAAAGCGTTGGGCACCGGCTGGGGTAATGGTGGTGTCAACTTCAACGAAATAGAAATACGCAATGATGCTGCTGGCCGGCCGGAACTGTTTCTACTGGCACATAACGACAGATTCGCATCGTTGGGTGTAAAAAAAATATGGGTGTCATTGTCACACGAAAAAAATGCGGCTGTGGCAATGGTGATTCTCGAAAACTAAAGATTACATATGTACATCCCGGATATTGAACTTCAATCACAGACAGATATCAAAGCATTCCAGGAAAAGGAAGTTATGCGGTTATTAGGTTATCTGCGTGAGTTTTCTCCCTTTTACCGGTCGTGGTTTAAGAAACATGATATCCGGCCCGATCAGGTGCGCACCCTGGAAGATTTCACCCAGATACCACCTGTAACAAAAGAAGAACTGCAGGAACACAACTGGGAGTTCCTCTGTGTGGATAAAAGCCGGATCGCGGAATATACCACTACCTCCGGTACGCTGGGACGTCCTGTGATCATCGCACTCACAGAAAAAGACCTGCAAAGGCTTAGCTACAACGAATACATTTCCTTCTGCTGCGCAGATGGAACAGAAAATGATATTTACCAGCTGATGCTTACCCTCGACCGGCAGTTTATGGCCGGTATGGCCTATTACAACGGTATCCGCAAACTGGGTGCCGGCGTACTGCGTGTAGGCCCCGGCGTGCCCAGCATGCAGTGGGAGAACATCAAACGCATCAAACCCACTACCATCGTAGGTGTACCTTCCTTTATCGTAAAGCTGATCGCCTACGCGAAAGAACATCATATCGATATCAATGAAACTTCTGTGAGGAAAGCCGTTTGCATCGGTGAAAATATCCGTAACACAGATTTTTCTCTCAACGTACTGGGTAAAAAAATCACAGAGCAATGGAATATACAACTGTATTCCACCTACGCATCCACAGAGATGCAGACCGCCTTTACCGAATGTAAGGAAGGCCGTGGCGGACACCATCACCCTGAACTGTTGTATGTAGAGCTGCTGGATGAAAACAATCAGCCTGTAGCTCCCGGTGAAGAAGGTGAAGTGACCATCACCACCCTGGGCGTGGAAGGAATGCCGCTGCTGCGCTACAAAACAGGAGACATCTGTCAGTACCACCAGGATATCTGCAGCTGCGGCCGCCATACACTGCGGTTGTCACCTGTTATCGGCCGGAAAAAACAGATGATCAAATACAAAGGTACCACCCTGTATCCACCTGCATTATTCGACCTGCTCAACGATATGGAAGAAGTGAAAGAGTTTGTAGTAGAAGTGTATTCCAACGAACTGGGCACCGATGAAATCCTGCTACACCTCTGGCCTACAGAAGAATCAGAAGAGATGGACAGAAAAATAAAATCCTATCTCCAGGCCAAACTGAGAGTAATACCACAGGTGAAATACTGCGGCCAGCAGGACATCATACGGATGCAATTCCCAGAGAACAGCAGGAAACCCGTGAAGTTTGTAGACAACAGAAATTAAGGCTATTTTGTATTTTCGATAGTAAAGAACAAGGGCTGGCCATTTTTGGTCAGCCCTGTTTTTATAGGTGCTGCACCATACCTCGTTTGCGGCTTTGGTAAAAAAGAATATCCTTACCGATTTATCTAATAACACAATTGATTCTTTAATTAACAAAGCATCGCAAGTAGACTTCGCTGTATTTATTTTCTCTCCTGATGATCTGATTTTAAAGAGGAATAAGGAAACAAAAGTTGTTAGAGATAATGTGATTTTTGAGCTTGGACTTTTTATTGGAACTATAGGTAAAGCTAGGTGCTATATAGTAAAGCCGAGAAATGTTGAGTTACATTTTCCTACTGATTTATTAGGGCTAACAACTACAGACTATGAATCAAATAGATCGGATGGAGATCTAAGTTCTGCCTTGAATTTGGCCTGTAGCCTAATAAAGAAAGAAATTTCCAAACTTGGACTATTAGATATTAAGTCGTTGGGAGCAAAGGAAACAACAGTTAAAGAATCAGTTATGACCTTTACCGACGTGGATTTTCGAGTTTTAGCCAAGTTATTATCGACTCATACTTCTTTTTCAGGAGGATTCCGATTATGGGATATAAAAAGGGAGCTTGATATTCAGGAAAGTTTTGTAGATCTCTCTTCTATTAAGCTGGAAAGCATGGGGTTTGTCCAAAAACGTAACAGCAGCGAAAATGACGGATATGAATACTATTCATACACAATTACACAAGATGGAATAAACTACTTATTGCAGAATGAAGAAAAGCTTCATTCTATTTCTAGGATAAGTAAAAATAAGAATGGGAGATTGGTAGATAATGGTGATGACTTACCCTTTTAAAGATTTTGAGTTGGTCATTTGGATGAGCGCAATAAGTCTTTAGCAGGCACTCTGTGGGCATGTCCTTTTAGATCTCCAATAACCAGATCTTTATTACTGGCGGCTCTGGCTTCTACCAGTTTTCTGACAGCCTTTTGCACACCTTGCTGAATCTTTTCAGAAAATGCCAGTAACTCTTTTTGCTTGTTAGTCATTGATTTTGCTTTGTTGTAAAATTATACCCCAAATATCGGTATTAATCACGAGTTTTTCACCTTCTCCAAATCCGGAAGCAATTATTGCAGGTTCAGATGTCATGCTGTTTATGACACTCCATTCATAACATATTGGAATATATATGTTTATCAGGTTATGTATTCCCCGGTAATATCGGCGTTCGATTATCTCTGTGGGAATATTATGTCCGCCGTTTTCTACTCTTTCATCTACTCTTTTTCTGGCGACTTCGGGCGAACTAAGCCAGAAATACAGCAACACTACCTTATACCCGGCTTTTTTCGCTTTTTCTACCAGTGACTTATAACTTCTCGTCGCCAGTGTTGTCTCAAATGCAAAATCCTCTTTTTCTTCCAGTAGTTGATGAATCCTTTTGAGCATAAGCTTTCCGGCTTCCACTGCTACTTTTTCCGGATTAAAGGGAGACAGACCTGCAGCGATATTGTCTGCATTCACAAACTCCCTGCAATGCAATATCTCCGGTAGTATGGTAAAACTGGCGGTAGTTTTACCTGCACCATTACAACCTGAT
Organism: Chitinophaga flava; assembly: GCF_003308995.1. Classification (NCBI taxonomy): domain Bacteria; kingdom Pseudomonadati; phylum Bacteroidota; class Chitinophagia; order Chitinophagales; family Chitinophagaceae; genus Chitinophaga; species Chitinophaga flava. Next base: position 610,146 of record NZ_QFFJ01000002.1, read on the forward strand.
ATGATATAAAGATTCGGCATATAATCAGAATTCTATTAAAGCATCTGCTTTCGGATTATCCAACTTGGTACTTTTCCTTTTCCCGCCAACGATCACATGGACCATATTGATCTGGTTGGGATGTTGTCTATACAGGATATCATTTTTGATCATCACCTTTTTGGGGGCGGAAACATTATCTGCTTCCAGGAAACTCCATACGGCATCTTCTTCAATCTTATAGCCCAGAAAGCGCAGGGGTACAGGCTTCCCGTCGAGTGTCAGCTGAAGGTGATGGGAGAGGTAGTCGGCGATGAGTTTATCTACCTGCTGCCGGTTGGCAGGTTTGGTGATATCAAAGGTAGTGTTGTATTGCGCTTTCAGCGTATTTTCAAGGTCGTCGGTGAAAATACGGCAGCTGACTTCCAGTTCCTTTTTGGCTGCATTGTGTGTAATCTCGGTAACACTCACATAGAACGGGTGTAGAATGGCCATGCAGGCTATTGTCCACCATTTACATAATAATAACCCCACTAGACTAATTTTTTTGGGAAAATTAATTTTTAGTTTCTATAATTACCAAATTTAGATAAAAGTAGGGCAATGGACGCGTTGTATTTTGAGCTGGGATGGCAACATATTCTCAATTGGGAAGGTTATGATCATATTCTTTTTGTGATTGCCCTGAGTGCGATTTACCTGATGAAAGAATGGAAAAAACTGCTGGTTTTAGTGACTGCCTTCACCATAGGACATTCTATTACGCTGGCTTTAAGTGTATTACACATTATCAGGATATCCAGTTCCCTGGTGGAGTTTCTGATTCCGGTGACCATCTGTATCACAGCATTATCCAACATTCTGAGAAAAGATGAGGAGCCGCAGAACCTGCAGCTCAACTACTTCTATGCTTTGTTCTTCGGCCTGATCCATGGATTGGGTTTTTCCAATTATCTGAAAAGCCTGCTGGGCACACAGGCCAATATCGTGCAGCCGCTGCTGGGTTTTAACATCGGCCTGGAATTCGGGCAGCTGCTCATTGTGGCCATAGTGATGCTGCTGTCAGGGACGATTGTCAACATCGGGCGGGTAAGCCGCCGCGACTGGAATATGTTTTTATCTTCTGCTACCTTTGGTATTGCCTTTCTCATGGTTGTCCAGGGCGTAAGAGAGCTATTGAAATAATTGAAATCTAAATCCGTTTATGAGAAAAAATCTGTACCTCCTTGGTATTTTATGCAGTACTGCCTTTACACTGCATGCACAAAACAACCCGGGGTCCAACCATGGTAACCGCTTCGAACAGCTGGGAACCATGCTGCAGACGCCCAATATGTACCGCTCCGCTTCCGGAGCGCCGGGGCCTAAATACTGGCAACAACGCGCCGATTATGAAATAGCGGCCGAACTGGATGATGCCAAACAGAAACTGACCGGTGCAGAAACCATCACCTACTTTAATAATTCTCCGGACCCGCTTACCTACCTCTGGCTGCAGCTGGATGAGAACGAGCATGACCCGAAAAGCGATAACCGCAGCTTCGACGGTAGTAAGATGTCTGATAAAATGACGCTGAAAGAAATCAACAGTATCCTGCCACCTACCGGCGATCTGGGCGTTAAAATCGTGAAAGTGACTGATGCGGATGGTAAAGTACTGCCTTATACCATCAATCAGACGATGATGCGGATAGACCTGCCTAAAACCCTGATGCCGGGAGAAAAATACCGCTTCAAGATAGAATGGTGGTACAACCTGTCTGACCGTATGACCACCGGTGGCCGTGGTGGTTATGAATATTTCCCGGAAGACAAAAACTATCTCTATACCATCACACAATGGTATCCACGCATGGCCGTGTATTCCGATTTCCAGGGATGGCAGAATAAACAGTTCACCGGCAGAGGTGAATTTGCCCTCACTTTCGGCAATTTCCGTGTACGCTTTACCGTACCCGCCGACCATGTGGTAGGTGCTACCGGCGAATGCCAGAACTATAAGGAAATGCTGTCCCCTGCACAGTTCCAGCGCTGGCAGCAGGCACAGAGCTCAAAAGAGCCCGTGGAAGTAGTAACACTGGACGATGCTAAAAAAGCCTTACAGAGCAAGGCGGGCGCCCGTAAAACATGGGTGTATGAAGCACAGAACGTACGCGACTTCGCCCTCGTTTCTTCCCGTCGCCTTGTGTGGGACGCTATGCCTGCCAACGTAGAAGGCAAAAAGGTGATGGCGATGTCTTACTATGGTCCGGAAGCTTATCCGCTGTACCGTCGTTATTCTACCAAAGTGGTGGCACATACTGTAAAATCCTACTCCCAACATACTATCCCGTATCCTTATCCGGTGGCCATCTCCGTAGAAGCAGCCAACGGTATGGAATACCCGATGATCTGCTTCAACTACGGCCGCGCCGATAAAGACGGTACTTATTCCGAAGCTACCAAAAACGGTATGATTGGCGTGATCACCCACGAAGTAGGCCACAACTTCTTCCCGATGATCGTCAACTCCGACGAAAGGCAGTGGTCCTGGATGGATGAAGGGCTGAACACCTTCTGTCAGTTTATGGCTGAACAGGAATGGGACAGCAACTTCCCTTCCTCCCGTGGTCCGGCACATAAGATCGTTGACTACATGAAAATGCCGAAAGACCAGCTGGAACCGATCATGACCAACTCTGAAAATATTATTCAGTTTGGACCTAATGCATATGCCAAACCGGCCACAGCCCTCAATATCCTGCGTGAAACCGTAATGGGCCGCGAACTGTTTGATTTTGCTTTCCGTGAATATGCCCGCCGCTGGGCCTTTAAACATCCTACCCCGGCAGATTTCTTCCGTACTATGGAAGATGCTTCTGCGGTAGACCTGGACTGGTTCTGGCGTGGATGGTTCTTTACCACCGAACCGGTTGATATCTCCATCGACAGCGTAAAATGGTTCAGCATGGACGCTAAAAATCCGGCTGAAACCAACAAGGCAGCGCAGGCCGCTTATGATAAAAATATGGAGCATGTAGCCCGTCAGCGCAACAAAGCTGCAGGCATGAAATATGTAGTAGACCAGGACACCAGCCTGCAGGATTTCTACAGCAAATGGAACCGCTTTGAAGTGACCAGCGAAGACAAAGCTGCCTATGAGCAGTTTTACAGCAGCCTGTCTCCTGAAGAAAAAGCGATGTACGACAGCAAAAAGAACTTCTACGAAGTGACTTTTTCCAACGTAGGCGGACTGGTAATGCCGCTGATCCTGGAATGGACATTTGCAGATGGTACTAAGGAAACAGACCGTATCTCTGCTTATATCTGGCGAAAAAATGAAAACCAGGTCACCAAAGTATTTGCGAAAGACAAAAAAGTAGTGTCGCTGAAACTGGACCCGCTCCGCGAAACAGCTGATATCGACGAAAGCAATAACAGCTGGCCGCGTGAAGCAAGCCCTTCCCGGTTCGAAATGTTTAAAAGCGCTACCGGCGTAAGAGGTGCGTCCACCGGTGATAATCCGATGAAAAAAGCCCTTAATAAATAATGTTGATGAAACACACGCTCACCGTCTTCTTGTTTTTGTTCTTCCTGCAGATGGTCCGCGCTGCGGATGTTGATACGATCAGCATTCCCAGTGCAGCTATGCACCGCAGTTACAGGTGCGTGGTCATTACACCGGCTTCATACAAGGAAGGTACCCGGCGTTATCCGGTGGTGTACCTGTTGCATGGCCATGGTGGCAATTATGCCAACTGGATTCGTAAAGTGCCTGCTGTAAAGGAACTGGCAGATACCTACCAATGTATGATCGTATGCCCGGATGGAGCGATCAGCAGCTGGTATGTTGATAGCCCGGTAGACAGCACTATACGGTTTGAGACCTATGTAGGAAAAGAAATACCGGCATATATTGACCAGCACTACCAAACCCTGCCAGAACCGCGTTATCGCGCTATTACAGGGCTTAGTATGGGCGGCCATGGTGCGTTGTACCTCGCCATCCGGCATCCGGAAGTGTTTGGTGCAGCCGGCAGTATAAGTGGTGGCGTGGATTTAAGGCCTTTTCCCAAAAACTGGGATATTGCCAAAAGACTGGGCCCTCCGGGAGTAGACGGTACTAACTGGACCGGTTATACGGTTATCGGTCAGCTCGATAGGCTGAAACCCGGTACCCTGCCCATGATTATTGATTGTGGTGTAAAAGATTTCTTTATCGACGTGAACCGCGACCTGCATAAAAAACTGCTCGAAAAAGGTATCGATCACGACTATACGGAACGTCCCGGGCAACACGACTGGGATTACTGGGCCAATTCGATACAGTATCAGTTACTCTTTTTCCATCGTTTCTTTCAGTAAACAATAACCGTCACATTCAGCATAAAGAAGCCGTCCCGGGATCGGGACGGCTTTTTAACTTGCTAATATGTCCTGTTGATCTATGAAAAATAAGTTTGTCGCAAAGGGAAAAAGACGGCCGGAGGTAAGATTACAGGCGGCCGGATTATTTTCATGTGACCTAAGTTGAATGCTAAGCGAAATCATTTGCTTTTATCCCATCGTAGATGGATATTACTATCGTCGTGTCTTCAATGAGCATGCAGTCAGAATCGTGTGTGCGTTAACGTTGTTAGTCTATAGGTTTTGCGAACTGTCTGTTGATCCCCGGGAAAGGAGTCGGATCAACTCCCCGATAGTACCATCTCCATAAAATATTTTTTAACTTTTTTTAATGTGTAATTGTTACACATTGATAACATACTTACTATCATAAAAAAAGCCGGTCCTCGATAGGACCGGCATTTTTTTTTATGCACGCGATTCAAAATAAGTATATCAACAAAGTCAGTGAGGTATGTCCCACCAGAGTCTCACACCACCTTCGTCTTTAGGATTGGGGCCTAATAACAGGATGGCTTTTTGTACTTCCGCTTTATTGGAAGTATATTCTGTGTTGGGGAATGGTATTCTTCTGATTTGTATGTCAGTATTGATGGTCCCGTTGCTTAAGTTATTTACAACAGGGAACAGTCTGGGATAGCCGGTACGTCTGAATTCGCTCCAGGCTTCCTGTCCTTCCGGATACATAGCGATCCATTTCTGGGTGATGATACGTTCCAGTTTTTCGTTGAAATCACCGGCATCGTTCCATTTGATGGTGATTTTAGATAACGCAGGGGAGTTGTTGGCCGCATTGCGGGGATCTACGTAATCAATTGGTTTGCTGATGTCGTCTGTTACATAGGCATTAACATCAGCCGGAGCGGCATCCCATTGGGCGAAAGAAGCCCTCATACCTTTTTCATACAGTTCGCCAGGAGTTCCTCCGGCGTTGTTCCATCCTCTCAGAGCCGCTTCTGCGCGCAGGAAGAATACTTCTGCGGAAGTCATCAGCTGTATGGGAGTGTTGGCGCGGAATGTTTTGGTTTCCGCATTAGCAGGAACGGAATAGCCGTTATAGTCTGGTTTGGCGGTCACCTGGCTACCGATACGGATACCTTTGTAGGTGCCGGGATAGGCGGTAGCATGGTCGAAATATTTAGGCAAGCGGGGGTCTTTATATCCTACCAGGATAGACTCCATAGAGGCGTTCATGGCGTTGTCTGTCCAGGATGTTACGATAGTGAACAGCGGATTTTTCAAACCGAAGCCGGAAACATTGGCATTGTCCCTGGTAACTTCCAGCAGGCCGCCTTTGGCAGGGTCCAGTGCTTTTTCACCTTCTTCTTTTGCTTTGGCAGCATTTACGTTGGAGATACGGATCGCCAGACGCAGACGAAGGGAGTTGGCAAACTTGATCCATTGTTTGTAATCACCGCCATACAGCATATCAAATTTGCTGAAGAGGGAAACACCCGGATTAGCGGCAACATACGTATTCAGTGAGGTTACAGCAGTATCCAGCTCTTTAAAGAAGCGGGTGTACACATCTTCCTGTTTGTCGTAGGCAGAAGTAGTTCCGCCACTGCCATAAGAGCTGTAAGGAATAGGACCATAGATATCTGTTACCCGGTGCATGGCTTCTACCCTGAGGATCAGCGCGATGGCCCAGAACTCAGGAGCTTTAGCCGGTGCGCCTCTTCTTTTTACTTCGGCGATAGGCGCCATCACGTTATTGTAAGCCAGGTTGAAGGCGGAAGCATTCCAGTCATCTACCAGTGAATAGGTCATGTTATTGATGTTACCGCGGAAGTTATTTGGCGGCATCAGATAACCGGAGTACACGTCGCCCATCAGGTTTTGTTGCAGCTGAAAATCGGAGTTCGTGTTGTTGAAGTTGAAATAGATGGAAGACTGTATCTGTGGGAAGAAGCCACCGATATAGTTGAAGTCTGGCCTCAGCGCGTCTTCGGTCAACCCGGTATTGTCTGTATTGTATTCCTCGAAGTTTTTGGTACAGGCATTAAGACCAAGGATACCAGCCGCCAGCGCGATGACCGCTACTGGCTTATATAGTTTGAATCTGAGCTTTTTCATCTGTGTTGAATTAAAGGTGAACAGTCATTAGAAACCAACATTCAGGTTAAAACCAAAGCTCCGGGTAGCAGGCAGTGCGAACATGTCCACACCGGACAGGCCGTTGGCAGTAGACATGGAGATCTCCGGATCAAATGGTGCTTTTTTGGAGATATAAAAGAGGTTTCTGCCTACGAGTGAGAAACGGAGGTTTTTCACAAAACCATGACGCAGTACACTGGATGGAACAGCATAACCGAGAGACAGCTCTCTGAATCTTACTACCGTAGCGTCGTACATGTACTCGCCACTAACACCGTCACGTCCGCCTATAGTACCATACCATTTGGCGGCATCAATTTGGGTGATAGGTTGTTTGGTGTCATCAGATACGCCATTGATGGCTACACCGCCGTTTTTGCGGCCTTCTCCAGTTCTTTCAGATACGCCGTATTTGTCCAGTACAGCTTCTGTCATAGACATTACTTTACCGCCGAATTTACCATCGATCAGGAAGCTCAGGGTGAAGTCCTTATAACTGAAGTTGTTGCTCCAGCCACCTTGCCATTTAGGGTTAGGATTGCCTACAAACTCGAGGGAAGAGCTTACCAGCGGACCATCTTTACCGATAATCACACGGCCGCTTTCATCTCTTTTCAATACCTTACCATAGATGTCACCATAGGAACCGCCTTTGGCGATGATAGATGCGAAGGTGTTGGAACCCTGAGGGGTCAGAATAAACTGGTCGATATTGTCAGCCAGTTCGATCACCTTGTTCCTGTTCTGAGAATAGTTGATGCTGGTGTTCCAGCGGAATTTGTCTGTTTTGATCACATTGTATCCCAGTACTACTTCGAAACCGGTGTTCTGGATGTTACCGGCGTTGATGAAGCGGAAGGAGTAACCAGTTCCCGGTGGTACGGCGATCTGGAAGTACTGGTTGGTGGTATTGGTTTTATAATAAGTAAAGTCAAAGTTCAGTCTGTCCTGCAGGAAACGCCATTCTGTACCGATTTCCAGTGATTTGGTTTTTTCTGGTTTCAGTTCTTTGAAAGGAGCCTGGTTGTTGAACACGAAAGTACCGCCTACGTTACCCAGCCTGTTGAGCGGGTTGGTTACGTACCAGGGAACAGTATTACCTACTGCAGCGTAAGAGCCGCGGAGTTTGGCGTAACTAACTGGTTCAGGCAGATTGAGGAGTTGATGGAGCATGAAGGAAAGGCCGGCAGAGGGATAAAAGTAGGAGCCGTTACCAGTAAAGGCCAGGTTGGAAGACCAGTCATTACGGCCGCTCAGGTCGAGAAACACGAGGTCTTTGTAAGACAGGTTCACGTTACCGAATACGGCTTGCAGCTGGCTGTGGTTTTCCGGAACTGTCTGAATCTGGCTACCAGCAGTCATGTTCTGCAGGGTGAAGAAGTTGGCTACATAGAGGTCGCCGTTAAAGCTATCTCCGTTCATACCTTTGGTACGGGTATCGTTGATGCTGGTACCCACCAATGCATTCAGCTTGAAGTTGCCGAAGTGGCGGTTGGCATTAACGATCAGGTCACCGTAAAACTGAGTGGTAGTAAGGTCGCTCATGATATAGCGGCCGTTGGGGCCGGAGAGTACACCGTGAGTACCGGCATAGAACTGACCATCGTAGGTATCGTTGGTACGGTCCATGTTACCGCGGGCCTGAACATATAACCAGTCAGCGATATCGTATTTGGCGCTGGCATTGAAGAGGGTCCTGTTACGTCTGGCCTGGCTGGTATTTTTGTTAACGATCCAGTAAGGGTTCTGTTGTACGTCTTCGTTGAAAGGCCAGTTCTGGAGGTCTATCTGACGGATGGGGTCAAACTTGGTATAGTTCTGATAAGGAGACAGGTCACGGCCTCTTGGGAACAGATACAAACCGGTCAGCGGGTTGAAGTACAAACCTGTTACAGGTCCGTTATCCAGCTTTTGAGTGACGATGTTTACGTTACCATCCAGTGTCAGTTTATCGTTCAGGAGTTTGGCTGTTTCCCTGAAAGAGAAGTTGTGACGATTCAGGTCATTGCCTGGCATTATACCATTTGCACTGGTGTTGGCATAAGAGAAATAAGTCTGGGCTCTTTCATTACCGGCAGTGAAGTTGATGGAATTAATCCATGTATTACCGGTACGGAAGAAGTCGGAGACATTATCATGGGCATTGGTGATTTCAGGACCCCAGCTTTGGGTAGCACCGTCTTTGGTAGCGCCATAGGAGTTCTGCAGCTTGGGTTTGTATGCTATTTTATCGAGGGTGAAACCGCTGGAAAATTCTACTTTGGCAACACCGGCTTTACCTTTTTTAGTGGTGATGAGGATTACACCGTTGGCTGCCTGGCTACCGTACAGTGCGGAAGCGGAAGCTCCTTTCAGTACAGATACACTTTCCACGTCATCAGGGTTCAGGTTGGAGATACCGTCACCACCGTCACGACCAGGTGCAAAGGTAATGGTACCATTACCACCCCAGGTACTGTTGGGCTGCTGGGTACTGTAGTTGGTCATGGGGATACCATCAATTACATACAGCGGCTGGTTGGTACTTTGAGCGGATTTATTACCACGAAGGGTTACTTTAACGGAACCGCCTACACCGGAACCACTCCTGCTCACCGTGATACCGGCAGCTTTACCGGAGATGGAGTTCATGAGGTTGGCATCTTTGGCAGTGGTCAGTTCTTCACCGCCCAGTCTTTGTGTGGAGTAAGTCAGTGATTTGGCAGTCTTTTTCACACCCAGCGCTGTCACCACCAGTTCATTCAATCCTTTTACATTCTCTTCAAGTTTTACATCTACAGAAGCACTGGTTCCTACGGTCACTTCACGAGGAGTGAAGCCGATAGAGCTGAATACCAATACGTCGCCGGCTTTGGCACTGAGGTGATATTGGCCGGATGCATTGGTTTGTGCGCCTTTGGTAGCACCTTTTATTTGTACAGAAACGCCGGGCAGAGGAAGCCCTTTGCTATCGCGGACAGTACCGCTGATTTCCCTTTCCTGTAAAATGCTACGGAATGAAGCTGTGGGCGCATAAGTATAGCCGGCAGCCTTCGCATAAGCATTGTCTGCTAATATGGAAGTGAGCGCTATTCCCGTTACAGCACACACTTTCATAAGGCGTAGGTTTTTTTTCATACTTGCCTTTTTTTTGGTTAATAATTGGTATTTAAATATTGTGGATAAGATCTGACTGTATGTATCGCGTGCCTGGCTGATACAAGCTGCTATCACGTGCTCTATGGAAAAAGTATCTCCATTAGCATGGCGCAAGCCATCCTTTACCACTTGTTTTTTAATAAATAAACGTGGTTTGTTTGCACAGGTATCCCTCCGGAGATACATCCTGCTTTTCAGGTCAATCCCGTCAGACTTTTTCGTGCCTGTTTTTCTTACATGAAATTTTTATTTTGAATGATACTCCTCCGTTGCTGCTTGTTATTTTGCTGTTTTGTTATTTTGTTGTTTTCATTTGGATACGCCGTGAAAGGCGCTACAGATAAGATGTCGTGCGATGTGATAAAAGGTACTATGCAACTGTGATTTTTTTTGATTGATATGATGAACATGATAAATAATCTTGTCAGATCTTCCCAAAAAAGCACCCATTAACGAAAAGTTAATGGGTGTTTTTTATATATCAATATTATGTTAAATCTTCACTTATCAGAATTATCACTACAAATCATAACAAACAACGTAGTCATCACCGTTATGGTTTGGTGTCCCACCATAATCTCGTTCCTCCGTTATCCGGTCCGCTTAGTGTTTTGATGGCTTTGGCCAGGGCCTTGGGATTGGTGACCTGTTCTATCTGTGGCATAGGGAGACGGCGGATGAATTTTTCACTGCTGATCGTAACGTTACTGTTGTTGATCACTACGGGGAACAGTTTGGGATAACCCGTACGCCTGAATTCACTCCAGGCTTCCTGCCCTTCGGGAAACATGGCAATCCATTTCTGGGTGATGATACGTTCTATTTTCTCTTCTTTTGATGCTCCTTCCTGCCATTTAATGGTGATGGTACTCAAATGCGGGCTGCCGGCAGGAACATTGTTGACAGGATTGTTAGGATCTATGTAAGGTTTAGCCTTGTTGGTGCTGTTGTTAATATAGTCGTCAACGTTAGTTAGTCCATATTGGGCGAAAGAGGTGCTGATGCCTTTCTCATAATTATAGGCGGCGGTACCGGCGCCCTCCCAGCCATTAAGGGCTGCTTCTGCCTTCAGGAACCAGGCTTCGGCTGCGGTCATATACTGGATTTTATTTTCCAGCCGTACCAGCAGCGAAAAGCCGGAATACTGCTCCTTGGCTGAAATACGGATGCCGTTGCGAATGCCACGGTACACATTGGGCCCCTCATCGGTATGTACAAAATATTTCGACAGACGAGGGTCTTTATAACCGGTCAGTATAGACTCCATGGGCGCGCTCATACGCAGATCAGCCCAGGTATAACACATAATATTCAACGGATGGGTGACAGGAGAGATGTCTACCAAAAAATTATCCTTGCTGTCCTGTAGTAAGCCCATAGGATGTTTCAGTGCAGCTTCGCCTTCAGCGCGGGCTTTGGCTTCGTCTATTCCTGAGATACGGATCGCCAGCCTTAACCGCAGGGTATTGGCAAATTTTATCCATTGGACATAGTCACCCTTATATACTAGGTCAAAAGCCTGAAAACGTTGTGTGGCGCCACTGTTGACATAATTGGTCAGCGTTGTGATGCCACTGTCAAGGTCTCTGAAAAAAGCATAGTAAGCCTGTTGTTGTGAGTCGTAATCCAGACTTTTGTCCGCGTTGATGTCACTGAAGTGAGTGTAGATAATAGGCCCGAAGATATCGCTGATACGATGCATGGCTTCTACTTTCATGATCTGGGCCCAGGCATAAAAATCAGGATATTTACCTCTTGCTTTTTGCTGGGTGAAGGCGCAGGCTTTGAATACCCAGTTGTAGGCCTCGTTCCAGGGATGATTGTTCCAGTAATACAGCAGTCCGTAATTAGTATTATTGATATTACCTTCAAAAGGTGTGGGCGACATCATATAACCGGAAAATATATCTGCATTCAGGTTCTGTTGCAGTTGTGCGGTGGGAGGATCGTTGTAGCGCAGCAGGTGTAGCTGTGCCTGCGACATAGGGGCGCCCATCAGCTGGAAATCTCCTTTGAGTTCATCTTCACCAAAGTCGTAAGGGTTTTTATTGATGTCGATGAATTTCCCGGTACAGCCGCTGCCCAGCAGGACGGTGGCGATAACGAGCAGCATGTGTAAAGTCCGTTTTTTCATGCGTGCGTGGTTTTAGAATCCGAATTTGAGGTTCATACCCATACTGCGTACGGGCGGTAATCCAAATACATCTACGCCCAGCAGGCCGTTGCCGGCGCCCATAGACACTTCCGGGTCAAACGGGGCGTTGAGGTAAAAAAAGAAAAGGTTTCTTCCAATGATGCCGGCGCGTACATTCTTAATCCATTTCCATTTCAGCGGGATGAGATAACTGAGACTAAGTTCCCGCAGGCGTATGTTGGTGGCGTCATACATATACATTTCACCAACGCCCGACCTACCACCGATGGTGGTATAATAGTCCTGTGCCCTGATCTTGCCGGTATACGGCATATTGCCTTCGGTAACGGTGTTGAGGGGTACACCGCCATTGTCTCTGGCTTTGGCGGACGCTTCGCTGACGCCATATCCGTCCAGCACAGCCTGTGTGACGCTCATCACCTTGCCACCAAAATGACCATCTATCAGGAAACTGAGGGTCAGGTTACGATAATAGATGCTGTTGTTCCAACCCAGCATAAAATCAGGATTGGGATTGCCTACTTTTTTGAAACTGGCAACGGTAAATGGTTTACCCTGTTCATCTACTATAATCTGACCTTTATCATTGCGTTTAAACTCCTTGTTGGAATAGATGTCTCCCCAGGAACCACCTTCACGGATAAACGAACCAAACATGTTTACACCGAAGTCTGTCAGGCTGAAACGGTTGCTGGTATCGGCGCCGGCAATGTTGTCATTGCTCAGCTGCAGTACCTTGTTGCGGTTGAAAGAGAAATTGACGGTGCTGTTCCAGCTGAAATTCTTTTGACGTATAGGTATTACCGTTAGCGATGCTTCCATCCCTACGTTCTGGATGTTGCCCATATTGAGATAATAGGTGATAAACCCCGATCCCGGAGGGGCGGGCACTTCCATATATTGTTTGTAGTTATTGTTTTTATAGACGGTAATATCTGCATTGACGCGGTTATCAAAGAGATGGGCTTCGATGCCGGCTTCGAGGGAGCGGTTGTCTTCCGGTTGCAGGGATATGCCGGGGTAGGGGGTGCGTTGGTTGAGTACCACCCTGCTGACACCTGCTATAGTCTGCATGGTAAAAGGTGCAGGGTGGGAGGAGTAGCTGGCAATATCGTTGCCTACCTTGGCATAGGAGATCCGGGTACGCAGCTGGTTGATGGCTGCGGGCAGTTTAAACATATCGGACCATACCGCTGAAAGGCCGGCAGAGTAATAAAAGTATCCTTTCCCCAGCGTAGGAGTAAACGCAAAGGTGCTGGACCAGTCGTTACGGCCGGTCAGGTCGAGGAACAGGTAGTTTTTAAAGCCCAGCTGGGCATTGCCGAATACGGCATGCAGCTGTTTTTGTTCTACATTATGTTGTGCGTCCAGTGATTTATCGTTGATATTGTATATAGAGAATTTGTTGGGATAGGTCAGTCCTGGTGGTGCATTGGGATTGGCGCCGTTGTATGTTCTTTCGTGGGCTTTGATATCGGTGATGCTGAGGCCCAGGTTGCCGGCCATATGCAGCCATGGGGTTATTTTCCCGCTGGCGTTGACCATCAGGTCGGCATACAGCTGGGTGTTGAATTCCCTTTCGAAGGTGTAGCGGCCGTTGACGCCGGACAGTACGATCTGTGTGCCGGCAAAGGCTTCCAGTTCGTATTGGTCCATTGATTTATCGAAGCTGCTGCGTCCTTTGAAGGAAAGCCAGTTGTTGAGCTGATAGCTGAGGGAGAGGGAAGCCATGCCGCGGTAACGGGAGTCGATACGTCGGTTGCGCAACAAGGCCCACATGGGATTCTGCTGGTCGTCTTGTCCTATCCAGCCTTTATCGCTGCGGATGTTCCACCAGTTCTGCATAAACAGATTGCGGGTGGTATCATAGTATTCAAATTCGTTTTTAAAGGCGCTGAAATCCAATCCGCGGGGGAAAGTATACAGTCCGGAGATAGGGCTGTAGTATAGTCCCGAAGAGAGACGGTTGAGGGCAGACTGTGCCAGGAAAGACACGTTGGCATCCATGATCAGCTTGTCATTGAGTAGCTTGAGTGTCTCCCGGAAGTTGACGGTATGCCGGTTGAACTTAGCGGTGGGCAGGATGCCTTTGTTGGTGGTATTGGAATATGAAAAATAGCTCTGGGCAGTTTCTGTGCCGCCACTGAAAGAGACGGTGTTAGTCCAGGTGGTGCCGGTATTAAAAAAATCCTTTACATGGTCCGGTACATCGACGGGCGCGCCCCAGCTGCCGATAGAACCGGGTTTGGGCGAGCCTACCATATCATTGCCGGGTGGATCTGTTTGTCCGTAGCGGTATTGCAGCTTAGGCAGGAGGGAGGGCCTTTCGATGGTGAAGTCGGAGGCCACGTCTATACGGTTTTTACCGGGTTTTCCTTTTTTGGTGGTGATGAGAATTACACCGTTGGCGGCCTGGCTGCCGTATAGGGCGGCGGCGGAGGCGCCTTTGAGTATGCTGATGCTTTCTATATCGTCGGGGTTGATATTGGAGATACCATCACCGCCATCGCGGCCGCCGGCGCCGATGATATTGTTGGCCTGGCCCCATACATCATTGGGTTGCGCAGGGGTATAGTTGGCATAAGGCACTCCGTCTACAATGTAGAGGGGCTGGTTTTCGCGGGTGGATTTATTACCGCGCAATACCACCCTAACGGTGCCGGCTATACCGGAGGAGCTGCGGGTGATGGATACGCCGGCGGCTTTACCGCTGATGCTGTTCATGAAGTTGGCATCTTTAACGAGAGAGACGTCATCCCCATCCAGTTGCTGGGTGGAGTAGGGGAGCTCCCTCGACTTTTTCTGTATGCCCATGGCGGTTACCACCAGTTCGCCCAGTGCTTTGATATTTTCAATCAATGTGATGGAGAGATCGCTGTCTGTACCAATGGTCGCTTCGCGCGGGAGGTATCCCACATAGCTAAAAAGCAGTACATCGCCGGGGCTGGCAGTTATGCTAAAGCCAGCGTCGGCGTCTGTCTGCGTTCCTTTATTGCTGTTCCTGATTTTAACGGTTACTCCCTGTAGTGGCGTGCCTTTATTATCGCGTACGATTCCGGTGATTTGTCTTTCAAGTGAAACGTGCTTTAATAGGTCAACAGTCTGCGCTTCTCCGGACTCGGTGTCGGCACCTACAATTATTTTGTTGTTGACGCGGGTAAACTTCAATCCTGTTTGTGCTGATAACAACGCCAGAACTTCTTCGATCGGTGTTTTGGTGCAGTTGAGCGTAACCTTTTTTTTCAGGTTAAGATCAGTTTTGTCGTAATGGAAGTTCAGTCCGGTCTTGGCCGATATCTCGGCCATAACGTCTTCCAGGTTTTTATTTTTGACCTGGATACTGACAACAATTGTCGATGGCGGATACTGTGTCTGTGTTATGGCACTACTAAGGGTTTTTAAGCTACCGGACAGCAGCAATGTCAGCATTAGCCCCATGGATATAAACCATTTCATGGGGCAAGGCTTTACCCTCATAATGAGCTATTTTTTATTTACAAGATAAACTGTGTCGTTTTTAATGGTATATGATAATGATTTGGCGATACAAATAATGTCCATCACTTCCGTAAGGCTTTCATTTCTGAAATTACCGGTATAGTTCCAGGCTGTTTTACTGCTTTCATTAATAACGGTCACGCCATAACGGTTTTCGATACCGGTCATGAGTTCTATATAGGGTGCGTCTTTAAAAACGAGGTATCCCTGTTTCCAGGCAGTCACCTCATCTGCTTTATTAAAAGAGGTTTTGATCAGACTCAGCAGTTGCCGGTCATAGCTGATCTGTTCGCTGGGCATCAGTATCAGGGAGTTATTATCCTGGCTGTTGTGCAGCTGATCTACTTTTACTTTACCGGTGAGCAGGGCTACAGTCACTTTATTTTCCGCATCGTAGGCCCGGATGTTGAAGGTGGTGCCCAGTGCGGTGGTGGCTATTTCAGCGGTCCGTACCACAAAATGCCGGTTCGCATCGGGGGCCGCGTTAAAAAGGGCTTCTCCTTCATCGAGGTATACACTTCTTTCGGCGCTGCCGAAATGTTCAGGGTAGCGTAGTTTACTATTGGCATTAAGGCTGATGGTGCTGCCATCATCCAGTTTTATATTTTCCTGATGTCCTTTGGGCGTAGTTATTTCAACAAAACCATCCTTTATCACACGGTTGCCGCCGGTGATGGGTAGTTGCGTAATCGGCAGGTTGACGGTGGGCTGACGCTGACTGTTAAACCAGAACAGTCCGGCGGCGAGCAATACAGCTGCAGCAGCTGCAGACGGCAACAGCCAGGGCCGCATGCGGCGTACACGGGGGGCTGGTGTAATCTGTTCATGGATACGCTGTTTCACTTCATCCAGCTGCAGATCCAGCGCAGTGTCGTCTACCAGGGTAGACTGGCGGCTGTTGATCTGCTCAAACCACTGTTCTATGATATTCGCTTCCTCCGGTGAGCAGCTCCCCTGTTGATATCGCTCCAGCAATATTTTTATCTGTTCTGTGTCCACCTGATAGCGTTTTTGGATGATGATAAGTCGTAATAACGTGGAAAAAGTACCATCGCAATACAGAAAATTTTAAGGAAAATTACCGGTTGGCTATAAAAACCAGGGAGATAACGAGCAATATCTTATCAGTTTGCGCATAGTTGGCCCGTAATATCTTTAATGCTTTGGTGATCTGGTTCTTTACCGTTTGCTGGGAAAGGCCCAGGTGGGTGGATATCTGTTCTATGGAAAGATTTTCGAACCTGCTCAGCATAAATATTTCCTTCATCTTCTCCGGCAGGTGGTTGATAGCTTCAAACAGGTCCTGCGCCCTTGCTTTGTAGTCAACCGCTTCATCAATGGCATGGGGCTGTGCATCAAAATGTTCAATGAGCTGCTGCAGGTACTTGCGATACGTGGCATTTTTCCGGTAGATATCAATGATCTTATGCCGGGCTGCCTGGTATAGGTAAGATTTCAGCGACTCTTTCAGTACAAGGGAATGACGTTTCTCCCAAAGGGAAACAAACAGATCCTGCAACACATCCTTACTCAGCTCCCCCGCTTCCAGTTTGCTGTAAATAAAGAGATACAACATTTTACTGTAGCGTTCATAGATGGCATTGAAGGCGGCACTGTCATCACCTTTTAATAGTGATACTAACTGGGTATCTGAATAACTGCTGAACATTGAATTACAGTAGCGATTAGATGTTTTGGTTGAATTACAATGAATGAAAGTAAGAAGAATATTCTGATTTTTCCGATTTTTCGCAGGCTGAATTTTAAGCGTTACTCGTACGTGCGATATCGTTGCAGGTTATGCTTCTTTCAATCTGAGCTCGTTCTTGTATTCCTTTGGCGTTTTACCGACGATCTCTTTGAAAAAGCGGTTAAAATTGGACAGGTTTTTAAAACCACAGGAATAGGCGATTTCTGCAATAGACCAGTCTTCTTCTGTCAAACGCTTGCAGGCATGCCCGATCCGTACTTCATTAAGGAACTGTACAAAGGATTTTTTGGTGCGGTTCTTAAAGAAACGACAGAATGACTGCGGCGAGAGGTTCGTGATGCTGGCCACATCCTGCAGGGAGATCTCCTTGGAGAAGTTGTTCATCACATATTTAAAGACCTCATCAATCTTATGGTTGTCTTTTACATTGTAGGCATGGGAATAACCAGTGCTGGCCAGGTAATAACAATCCCTGGTCTCCGATAATGTTTTCAGAATGTTGAGCAGGGAGATGATCCGGTCGAGTCCCTCCTTTTTGGGAAGTGACAGTATTTCCGGCTTCAGTTTGTCGTAGGTAGGCCCGGTGATTTTCATCCCGCGCTGCGCGCGATGAAAAAGCTCACCTAAAGCTTTGGTTTCAGGAAGACCATAAAACTTCTCCCCGAAAATGTCTTTAGGGAAATAAATCACCACGGAACGGGCTTTCAGGTTCTCGTCCCCTTTGTAATATTCTTCCTCATTATACCATACATGGGGAATATGCGGCCCCAAAAACACCATATCGCCTTCCTCAAAGCTCTCAATGCTGTCCCCTACAATTCTCTTCCCGTGGCTTTCCGTAACAAACACCAGCTCACATTCCGGATGGAAGTGAAACGGTGTGTTGAAATACGGATCACATCTCTCTATGATCGTGATCTGGTTATCGGCAAAAGCCCCCACTTTAATAAGAATGGGTTTCATTCAAGTATTAATTTTTTAAACTACTGGTATACAGGCAACTCGTTATTTACTATTGCCATTGTCCTATGAATGTTGCCAAATTATTAAAAATTGGTTAAAAAAATATCATTATTGGGAAAATGACCCTTAAATGTCATAGGCCGCTGTAAATGCCGGGCTATAAGATTTAGCAAGTTTTTTGGAATAATTAGCTCAAGAATGTAAATTTCAGCTTTGATTTTGTAATTTACGCAGGGCTAAATCGATATAGCATTTGTTGTCTATGAAAGGAATCTCTATTAAAGACATCGCAAAACAGGCAGGGGTTTCTCCCACTACCGTTTCGTTTGTTCTCAACGGTAAGTCAAAAGAAAAACGAATCAGCGAACAGGTTAGTAAAAAAATACAGAAAATAGCCGCTAAGCTTAAATACAAACCTAACCAGCTTGCACGTGGTCTTCGTACCGGAAAAACCAAAACCATCGGCCTTATCGTAGAAGATATTGCCAACAACTTCTTCGCCAGTCTCGCCAAAGTCATGGAAGATGAAGCCGATAAACACGGCTACAAAGTGCTGTATGGCAGCACAGAAGATAATACCGAAAAAGCAAAAGGCCTCCTGGAAGTACTGAAATACCGCCAGGTAGACGGTTATATCGTTACTCCCACCAAAAACCTGGACAAGGAAATAGAACAACTCAAAGCTACTGCCAAACCGGTAGTCCTTGTAGACCGCTATCTGCCAAATGTCAGCTCCAGCTACGTTGTAGTAGATAACTACAAAGGGGCTTACAACGTTACCAGCCACCTCGCTCAACAGGGATATAAAAAGATCGCCATCGTAACCATCACCTCCGATCAGATCCAGATGAAAGACCGCCTGGACGGCTTTACCGCTGCCCTCAAACATCATCATCTCCCTTTCAACAAAAGCCAGGTGAAAAAAATACCATTTGAACTGGAACGCGAAGGCTTTAACGCAGAAATAAAAAAATTCCTTACCTCCGTCAAAGACCTTGACGCAGTATTCTTTGCTACCAACTACCTCGGCATCTACGGCATCGAAAGTATCCGCTCCCTCGGCTGGGAAATCGGCCCGCAGATAGGTGTGGCCAGCTTCGATGATCACGACCTCTTCCGCCTCCACAGCCCTTCTATCACCTGCGTGGCACAACCCATCACAGAAATCGGAAAAAATATTGTGGAAGTACTCATGGAAGAACTGAATCATCCTGCTGCTGCCCCCCGGCAAATTGTACTGGAACCATCACTCATCGTGAGAGCTTCTTCCAACCCGGGAAAAAAATAGTAACCCCCAATCCCCGCTAATGTCCTGCTGTTCCGGTGTACTCACGGGAACAAAACGCTATGTCATGTTGTTATGTTATTCGGTTTCCGGTTGTCAGATCTCAGCCCGGTCAACAGGAAATTGAATTCAGCCAAAACCACGCCCCTGGTTTATTTCTTCACTTCATTCTGTAAAAAAAATGATCAGGAACTTTACGCATGCATTGCTTGTTGTGCTGTTGTTATTATCCGCTCCCGTACTGTGGGCACAACAAGCCATTACCGGCAAGGTAACCGACAACACCGGCCAGCCCCTCACTGGTGTCAACATCCTGGTAAAAGGAACCAGCAAAGGCACCGTGACCAACGCACAGGGAGCCTTCTCCCTGTCTGCAGCTCCCGGCAGCACGCTGGTTTTCCGATATGTGGGTTATCTTCCTCAGGAAGTACCCGTAGGTACCGAAACACAGTTGACCGTAGTCCTCAAACAGGATGAAAAAAGCCTGGGAGA
The DNA here is from genome assembly GCF_003308995.1 of Chitinophaga flava. Taxonomy (NCBI): domain Bacteria; kingdom Pseudomonadati; phylum Bacteroidota; class Chitinophagia; order Chitinophagales; family Chitinophagaceae; genus Chitinophaga; species Chitinophaga flava. The sequence goes on from NZ_QFFJ01000002.1 coordinate 629,850, forward strand.
AGTTGTCGTCACCGCCCTAGGTATCAAAAAGGAAAAAAAGTCACTGGGATATTCGGTGTCTGAAGTGAAAGGAGAAGAATTGACGCAGGCACGCTCCACCAACATCGCTAACAGCCTCTCCGGTAAAGTGGCAGGGCTTAACGTCACCTCCACCGCCACCGGCCCGGCCGGCTCCAGCCGTATCATCCTCCGCGGTAATACTTCCATCGATAAAAACAGAAACAACCAACCCCTCATCGTAGTAGATGGGATTCCTATCAATAATGATAACCTCGGTTCTGCCGGTGAATATGGCGGCACTGATGCCGGTGATGGTCTTTCCAGCATCAATCCCGATGACATCGCTACCATCTCGGTGCTGAAAGGCGGTACTGCTGCAGCATTATATGGTTCCCGTGCCTCCAACGGTGTGCTCCTTATCACTACCAAAAGCGGCGCCGCCCATAAAGGAATAGGCGTGGAATACAGCAGCAATATCGTGTTTGAACGCCCCATCGTAAACAACCTCGACTGGCAATACGCCTATGGTATGGGCCTCAACGGCCTCAAACCACAGACAGCTGCAGAAGCACGGTCTGCCGGACTTTTCAGCTGGGGCGCACCACTCGACGGCTCTTCCGTTATTCAATACGATGGTATCAGCAGACCCTACAGCGCTATCAAAAACAATTTCAAAAAATTCTACCGTAGCGGTTATACGTTCACCAACTCTATTGCTGCCAGCGGAGGCAATGAAAAAGTGACCTGGCGTTTCGGAGCCACCGATATGAAAAATGAAGCCACCCTTCCCAATTCAGGTATACGCCGCGATAACCTGTCGCTTAACCTCTCCGCCTGGCTTGGCAGAAAACTTCACCTGAACGTATACGCCAAATATATCCGTGAACGCACCGATAACAGGCCCAGGGTATCCGACTCTCCCGGTAATGCCAACTTCGCACTATACCTGCTGCCTACCTCCCTCGCTATACAAACGCTGAAAACCAGTAAACTCAATGCCGATGGCAACGAATTCCGCTGGAATGCCAATGAATACATCACCAACCCCTGGTTCTCTGTATACGATTTTAGTCAGCATGATAAAAAAGATCGCTTCATTAATACTGCTGAACTGCGTTATGATGTACTGGACTGGCTCTACGTAAAAGGCCGCATCGGTGCGGATATGTTTTTCCGCGACAACAAAGCCATCACACCCACTGGCACCGCCTTTATCATGGGCGGCCAGATCAACGATCAGACGCGTCAGAACTTCTATGAACTGAACGCAGATATCATGGTCGGCGTGGAAAGGGCTTTCGCCAGAGACTGGCGTATATCCGGATTTGTAGGCGCCAACGTGATGCACAACAAAAATGATAAACTGTCGCTCAATGGTAACACCTTCAACATTCCTTTTTTCTACGACCAAACCAACCTGCAAACAAAAACCGTTACCAACGATATCTTCGAGAAAAAAATCAATTCCATATATGCTTCTGCAGAAATGTCTTTCAGGAGTTATGTATATCTGACACTCACAGGCCGCAATGATTGGTTTTCCACATTGCCGTCTAACAGTAACAGTATTTTCTACCCCTCTGCCGGCCTCAGTTTCGTATTGTCAGACGCTTTCACCCTGCCCAAATGGATAAACTATCTCAAACTGCGTACTTCCTGGGCGCAGGTGGGAGGCGACACAGATCCATACCGGCTGCGGCTCGCCTACAGCGTACAAAACCCGCTGGTGCTGGGCACTACCAGCCTGCCTGTGGCTGACGTGAAAAAAGCACAGGACGGCAGTTACGCTGTGCCCAACGCTATACTGAAGCCATATGTCAATACCAGCTTTGAAGCCGGCCTGGAAGCCCGTTTCTTCGACAGCCGCCTGGCAATAGACTTCTCCTGGTACACCCGTAAAACAACAGACGATATTGTGCAAACCACCATCTCCAACGCTTCCGGTTATAATACTGCCTTTATCAACGTAGGTAAGGTAACCAACAAGGGCGTGGAACTGATGATCACCGGCACACCCGTACGCAGCAAGAATTTCAGCTGGGACATCATCCCCAATTTTGCTTATAACAAAAGTGAAGTGATACAGCTGGATGGTAAACTGAATGCCCTGAAAGTGGCAGATGTACGTACTTTCAACGTCACCATCCAGCAGGTGCCCCACCAGCCTTTTGGCGTGATCCAGGGATTTAAATTCCTGCGGGACGATCAGGGCAATATTTTATTTAACAGCGCCGGCAAGCCCATGCAGGGACCACTCACCATCTTCGGCACCGGCGTAGCACCTTATACACTGGGTGTTACCAACAACTTCAGCTTTAAATCCTTTACACTGGGTATCCTGATAGATTCCCGCTGGGGCAACAAAATTTACTCCGGCACCAACGATTACGCCTATTATTTCGGATTACAGAAAGCCACACTCACCGGCCGCAAAGACGGTATCATGATCAAAGCACAGGACCCTGCCGATCCTACCAGATTTGTGGATAAGCGGGTAGATGCACAGGATTACTTCCAGAACATCGCTTTTAATATTGCAGAACCATTTATTTACAGTGGTGCCTTTATCAAGTTGCGTCAGGTAATTCTTACCTATAACCTGTCGCCCCGCCTACTGGATAAATTGCCGATTACCGGCGCTTCCCTGTCATTTGTAGCAAGAAACCTGTGGATTATCTATAAAGATATACCTAATGTAGACCCGGAATCTACCTACAGCAATGGTGCGGGACAGGGAGCGGAATTATTGGGATATCCGCAATCAAGGAGTTATGGTCTGAATCTGAATGTCAAATTCTAAATTTCTTTTAACAATGATCAAGTCATTACATAAATTCGGAATTGTAGTAGTGTTGATTGGATTGTTGGCCTCCTGTACAAAAAATTTCGATCGGATCAACACCGATCCTACTGCTGCGCCGATAGTGTCTCCTGGTATTCTGCTCACCAGAGGACTGTTGTATGTTTCCGGCGGCGAGTTTGAAGCGTGGCGGGCTAATCTTATCTACTGTGCTCCGATGGTGCAACATATTGCTTCCCTGAGCCTGACTTATGTGGGAGATAAATACCTGTATAACGATGGATATACCGGAGCAGCTTTTAATTCATTTTATCCCAATGGCGTGAAGATACTGACCACACTGATAGACCAGACCAAAAACGATCCAACACAGGTAAATGTGAATGCCATGGCCAGGATTGCCAAAGTGATCATGTTACAGCGGTTGACGGATCTGTATGGTTATGTGCCATATCTGGCGGCCGGCAGGGGATTTCTTGATCAGAACTTTACACCGGCTTATGATCCTCAGGATGTGATTTATGCGGGTTTGGCGTCTGAACTGCAGGCAGCTGCAGCCCAGCTGGACCCTTCCAAATCTACACCCGGTAATGCGGATATCTCCGGTTATGGCGGTTCTCCGGCGCAGTGGAAAAAACTGGCCTACTCTCTGCTGCTGCGGGTAGGGCTGCGGTTGTCCAAGAAGGCAGACCCTTCGCAGGGCAAGACCTGGGTGCAGCAAGCAGTGGCCGGTGGTGTGTTTACCACCAACACAGATGCTTTTTTTATTCAGCATGCATCTGGTGATTATGATAATCCCAACAGCCATGTTATCGGGGTATACCCCGGCAGCCGCGGAGAAACGGGTAAAGATATCATGGATATCAAGTTGTCGAAGTTTTTTGTAGACCTGCTGAAAGGGAAGTCAGATCCCCGTTTACAGATCATCTCCGAACTGCCGAAGGCGGATTCCACACCAGGGGGCTCTGATGACCCCGCTTTACAGAAAGGGCTGCCCAACGGATTTGACAATACCTCTGATCCGGTTTTTGGGATCGGCACTACCGGCGATGCTAATCTGGCGCATTATTCACAGCCAAAACAAGTCATTGCACAGCCCAATTCACCAAATATTTTTATTACCTTTTCAGAAGTACAGCTGATGCTGGCGGAGGCCGCGGCCAGAGGGTGGATAGCTGGTGATCCGGTGCAGTTCTTTACCACAGGTGTGAAGTCGGGTATCTGGCAATGGACTTTATATTCTCCTTCCATTGTATATAATGATGCCGCGGCCACCACTTACGCGACAGCCCAGGCTGCAGCATTGTCGGGGCCTTTGAATAGTCAGCTGGAAGCTATCAATACCCAGTATTACATCACAACATTTCTGAATGATTATGAAACCTATGCTAACTGGCGCCGTAGTGGATTCCCTGTACTGACGCCGGTCAACTATAAAAACAACGAAACCAACGGCCAGATACCGCGCCGTTTACGTTACCCACGGAATGAATATGATGTAAATAGAAATAATGTGAATGCAGCCAACGCGGCACAAGGACCGGACCTGTTTACAACACCGATATGGTGGGACAAGCCATAAGATAATAATTATCAAATCCATAATCAATGCCATGAAAAAAAACATCATTCTTTCAACCATTACCCTGTTAGCAGGTTTTTCGTTGCAGGCACAGGATTCTACCGGCCTCGCACAGACCATCAGCGCCAGGAATAGTATCGACAATAACCTGGGAGTAAGATTTGCGACCGCACTTACATTCAACCCGAAAGAGAATACAGTTGGCACTCCTTATCTGTACGCTGATTGGGGCCGCATGTGGCTCGACTCTCTGGAGCATAAAAGGGTAGGCCGCTCTATAGTATATGATGCTAATATAGACCTGGAAAAAAACATGCTGATCGTAAAAGGTGGCGACGGCAAAGCTTATGCACCGGAAACCAAAGACATACAGGCTTTCCATCTTAAAAAAGGAGATGTGGAAACAGCTTTTGTAGCGATCAACCTGAATGGTGCGCCCCGGTTTGTGGAACAGCTGGCTGGTGGCAAATACGGGCTGGTACGGGATGTGAAGGTCGTCTTCAAACAGGCCGACTTTGTAAATAAAGGAATGGTGCAGTCCGGCAAAAACTATGATGAATATAAAAAAGAATATACCTACTATCTGGTGAAAGACCAGGTGCCGGTAAAGATTTCTCTTCGTAAAAAAGCATTTCTGGAGGCACTGAATCAGGATCCGCAGGCCTATGCAGCCGCTAAAGGATTTCTGGACAGTTATAAGGAGTCCTTCGATGAAACTGCTGCCAGGCTCGCACTGGAAGCGGTAAATAAATAAAAGTTCTTTTAATGGGAAAGCCCGTCTGACTTACTCAGACGGGCTTTCAATACATCAAACATTTCCGGACTGGCCTTTCATTTCGTCCTATCGTTGCGTATACTATCTCTATTTGGATATTTAGATATTTAAATATTTCTGCTTCAATCTCTTCCCACTCTTCGCTCTATTTATATCTCCGATTTAATCTCCGCCCATCAGGAACATCACAGATATCATCCTTCATCACAGTTCTGATAGTATTTTCTTCGTGAGCTATATTATTTTAATACTTTTAACGAGTTGTTAACCAAACATCAAAAAATTGTTAAATCTTTTTTGCACTTCTCATAATTATACCTAAGTTTGAAACCATTATTTCTGTAGAGGAAAACTTGTTGGTGAAAATGAAAAGACGATGTGAGGCCGAACAGGTTTTTTTTATAGTGGCTTGCTAAAACGTTTTACTACTGTAGCAAAGCAGAACAGTGAACAATGAAATTGTCAGTGGAGTAATTCCATGATTTATTACGGGAACGGAAACTATGTCTTACCTGCCTCTGGCTGCCTCATGCAGCGATGCCTCGGTAAAGGCCTTGCCGTGCATTTTTTATCATGTGACTGATCACTAGTTATAATTTAAACCTAAGGAAGTATGCGAAGATCATTTCTTCTCACCACGTTGCTTTTCTTATGCTGCTGCATCGCTGTATGGGCGCAGGATAGGAAAGCTGTTACGGGAACTGTAAAAGATGAAAAGGGAACGCCTTTGCCAGGTGTTACGGTAAAAGAAAAAGGAACTGCCAACGGCGGCATGTCCGGTGCTGATGGTACCTTTAAAGTACAGGTAGCTCCTAATGCTACACTGGTACTGTCTTATATCGGTTTTATCAATCAGGAAGTACCTGTAAACGGACAAACCACCATAACAGTAGTTCTGAAAGAAGATAACAAAAACCTGAACGAAGTAGTGGTTACCGCCATGGGCATGAAGCGTGAACAGCGTAAGCTGGGTTATGCGGTAACAGAACTGAAGGGTGCGGATGTAGCTAAAACGAACTCCATCAACCCGGTATCTGCATTGCAGGGTAAAGTAGCTGGTCTGGATATCTCCGCCGCTGCCGGTGGTCCTGCTGCTGCTCCCCGTATCGTACTGCGTGGTGCTAAATCACTGAATGGTAAAGACCAGCCTATCTTCATCGTAGATGGTGTGATCTTCGAAAATGACGAGAGTGCCGCAGACGTTAACTTCGGTAACGTACTGAAAAACCTCAACCCTGATGACTACGAATCTGTAACAGTACTGAAAGGTGCTGCTGCTACTGCATTGTACGGCTCCCGCGCTATCAATGGCGCCATCCTCATTACCACCAAAAAAGGTAATGCAAGAAAAGGTATAGGCGTTACCGTTAGTCAGACTGCCCAGATAGAAAAAGTATACCGCGGTGCGATCGACCTGCAGAATTCCTACGGTCAGGGTACTGATGGTGTTTATGCCAACAACGTGGGTGGTTATAGCTTCGGTTCCAAAATGGACGGTAGCATGGTAGAACTGGCCAACGGCATGAAAGTACCCTATACTGCTAAACCTAACAACGCTAAAGATCTTTACCAGACCGGTAAATACTTCAATACCAACGTATCCACGGAAGGTGGTAGCGATAAAGGAACTTTCCGTCTCTCTTACTCCCACCTGGACAATAACAGCGTTTCTCCCAACAACACCTTCGGCAGAAATACCTTCGCTTTCCGTGGATCTTCCCAGATCTCCAAAGTGTTGAGTGCTGATGCGGGTGTAACCTATGCCACTTCTAAAACACTCAACCCAGACCGTCAGGGTGGTGACTACACCAACTATAACATCGGTCGTAAATGGGTATATGTGTTCCCACGTAACTACGATCCTTCCATCTGGAGCAAACCAGAAAACTATCTCGGACCCAATGGTGGCAGGGCTAACCTGAGTACCAATCCGGGTGCTGACTATTTCTACCAGCAGGCTTACAACAGCTGGACCCGTAAAGAATCTCTCATCACCGGTAACTTCTCCCTCACAGCAGTTGCTACCGACTGGCTGAAATTCATTGGTAAAGCCAACTTTAGTAACGAACAATCTACCGACGAACGTAAAGAAGTAGCTACCAGCGCCTTCTTTAAAGGTTCCGATGGTTTCTACTCTGTTGCAGGTATTAACAAATCACAGTATACCTTCACGGGTATGGCTCAGATCACGCCTAAGCTGGGTAAAAAATTTGAGGGTACTCTGAACCTGGGTGCTGAAACCTGGAACAGCGGCATCGGTAAACAATACAACAACTCCACAGATGGTGGTCTGCGTATTCCTTTCCTCTACGATATCAGCAACAGTATCAATGCGCCTATCGTAAAAAATGATCCGCTGCTGCGTAAAGTAATTAACTCTGTATTCTTCGCTGCCAGTGTTTCCTATAACAACGAGTTGTTCCTGGATGTAACCGGCCGTAACGACTGGTCTTCCGCACTCACCTATCCTAAAGGTAGCCTCGGACACACCACCAACTCTTACTTCTATCCTTCTGTAAGTACTGCCTGGGAATTCACCCGCACACTGAAAAATGATTTGCCTGAATGGATCAGTTATGGTAAACTGCGCGCTTCCTACGCAATGGTAGGTGGTGACCTCGATCCATATCAGATCAATACCGGATACTATACCTCCGGCCTGTTCCAGGGTTCTTCCACTGGTGCCAACCTGCCGCTGGTAAATATCTTCAACTCAGATATCCTGCCGAACATGAACCTGAAACCTTCCATCTCCAAAAGCTGGGAACTGGGTGCTAATGTTCGTTTCTTCAATAACCGTTTAGGATTTGACTTTGCCTGGTACCGCACCAACATCACCAACCAGATCATCAATCTGCCCACGCCGATTGAATCCGGTGTTACCTCCCGTTATATCAACGCTGGTAGCATGATTAACAGAGGTATCGAGCTGTCTATTAACGGTACTCCTATCCAGAACAAAAACTTCACCTGGGATATTAACCTCAACGGTAGCCGCAACAAAAACAAAATCGTTAGCCTCACACCTGGTGTAGACCAGCTGCAGCTCAACGAAGACCAGGGTGTTAGGGCGATCGCTTCTGTAGGCGGTAGTTATGGTGATCTGGTAACTGACTACGGTTATACCCGCGATGCCAACGGTAAACCTGTTATCACCCTCGGTGGTAGCGATTACCCTTACAAATTTGTACGCGGAAAAGCTGTAGTAGGTAACATTATGCCTGACTTCAACCTGGGTCTGCAGAATACGTTCAATTATAAAAACTGGAGCCTCGGTGTACTGATTCAAGCCCGCATCGGTGGTGACTTCTTCTCTGCTTCTCACCAGTATGGTACCGGCAGAGGTACTACTGCCAACACTATGTATGGCCGTGATACAGAACATGGTGGTATCACCTTCAAAGACGGTTCCGGTGTTACCCGCAACGATGGTATGATCCCAGATGCCGTATTCCAGAAAGGTACTACCATCTCCAAAGATGGTCTGGATATTGTACTGGATGGCCTCACTTACCAACAGGCTTATGAAAAAGGTTATGTAAGCCCGCTCACTCCATATCAGTACTATAGCATGGTCGGTGACTGGAACATCGGTATCCGTGAAGCATCTGTATTCGACGCTTCTTATATCGCCCTGCGTGAAGTAGCACTCGGATACTCCCTCCCAACTGAAATGGTACAACGCTGGAGACTCAACAGCCTCCGCGTATCACTGGTAGGCCGTAACCTGGGTTACCTGTTCAACAACCTGCCGGACCATATCAACCCGGAAGCAGTACGTAACAACAAAACATCTGCCTTCTCCGAATATGGCGCCGTTCCATTTGTTCGTAACATAGGTCTGACAGTACAGGTAGGATTCTAATAACCGTTTAACAAAAAATTGAACATGAAAGCTATTAATAAATGGAGTATAGGCGTTGCCGTAGCAGGTATGATGCTCAGCTCCTGTACAAAAAACTTTGAGGATATCAACAAAAGCCCGGTCATCAGCGATAATGCACCTCCTGAGCTGCTGATTACACAAGCTGTTAAAGGAATTGTGGACCGCGATTTTGACTGGTTTTATGATGCCTATACCTACCAGATGCAGTGGATGCAGTTTGGGGTAGCATCACCGGGATCTTCTTCCACAGGACTTTTCAGCCCTACCAATACCAATGATTTTTATAACGCTTTTTATAAAAACATTGGCCGTAACCTGGTTGAAATTGAGAACGTAGTAGCTAAAAAGCCTGCTGCTGAACAGGGACAGTATGCCAATGTAGTGGCTGTTGCCAAAATCCTGAAAGCATACAGTGCCTGGAGAGTGTCTGATGCCAACGGTAGCATTCCTTACAGCGAAGCCTTCGCTGCCCGTTCGGATGCTAACTACACACCGGTTTATGATGGCCAGGAAAAACTGTTCGGTTTGTGGGAAGCGGAGCTGAAAGCTGCGATCACCACCCTGCAGAGCGGTCTCTCTGGTCAGGCTGCGCTGGGCAACAACGACATCTTTTACACCGGCGACGTGTCCAAATGGGTAAAAGCTGCCAACGTGCTGCGTATCAAACTGGCTATGCGCCAGCTGAAAAGAGCACCTGAAAAAGCTACCGCTATCATTAAAGATGCGATGGCCGTTAATGATGGACTGTTTAAGAATAATAGTGAAGAATGGAAATTCCTCTCTGCTGATAACAGTTTCGCCCGTAGCAACAACTGGTCTATGAACGGCAGCCCGCTGTCTGCAGGCAAAAATATGGTGGATTACATGTACAATAACGCAGATCCCCGTATTGGCATCTTCTATGAAAAAACCAGCTATACAAAAGCACTGGTAGACAGCCTCATCAAAGGTGGTGTTTTCCCTGCCGATTACCAGTATGATGAGCGTCGTTATTATGGACTGCCATCCAACCCCGACAGAAGAAGCGTTGCGGCGGATAGTATCATCTTTAAGGTGAAACGCTATGAAATGGTCTTCACCGATGCTAATGGTAAAAAGGTAGTTGTCAGAAGAGAAGTAGATACCGTATCAGCTGTACAACGTCGTCTGTTCGACCTGGATGCTGAAAATGGCAACAATAACGGTGCCCGCTATACGCAGCCGATCCTGTCTTATGCTGAACAATGTTTCATGCTGGCAGAACTGAGCGTAAGAGGCATTATCAGCGGAGACGCGGCTACCTATTATAAAAACGGGGTAGAAGCTTCCATCAATGCTTATGATGCAATGGGCCGCGAAGCTAAAATCCAGGACTACACGCCGCTGGACCAGGCTACTGTAGTTGCCTACCTGGCTAAACCAGATATCGCTTTCACTGGTAGCACTGATGTACTCCTGGAAAAAATCAATATCCAGAACTTCCTCAACCTGCTCAAATCCCCCTGGGAAGCATGGGGAGCCTGGAAACGCAGTGGTATTCCTAAAGTAGGTGGTATCCTGGCTTTTGAACGTATGCAGGTGTCCGGCCAGTACGTAGCAGTTCCACGCCGTTGGGCTTTACCTCAGCCATCCCTCGCTAACCAGGTTAACTGGAGAAATGCGATCATCGAAATGGGGCTATCCGGCGAATACGGCAATGAGGACAACGATTTCACCGGACGTGTATGGTGGGATAAAAAATAGGTTTTGTAACCAGTAACCATATATAGCAACCTTTGCTAAACAAGAGGCCGTCTCCTGCTGGGGACGGCCTCTTGTCTTATATGTTTTTCTCCTTTTGCATTTCTCTGGTATATTTTTTATTTTGGTTAAACCACGTGTTTAACGGATCAACAATGAAAAATAATCTACCCAGAAGGCATTTTCTGAAAAATGCCGGTATACTCACTGCAGGCCTCTCCCTTGTACGTTTCCCTGTTTTAGGAAAATCACTGTGGCAGCACCAGACCCCCTGGCATAATATCCCACTAAATAAAAACATTGATAAAAACTGGCTGGAGTCACTGTATGAGCGGGGAGAACCGGGCCGTTATCTTAAAAGCAGGAACGAGCTGAAATATATTGGCATGCCGGCAGGAGGGCTTCATACTGGTACTGTTTATGTCGGTGGAGATGGCCGTTTATGGCTTTGGCAGGTGTACAACGAAACGATGGAATCTGTACATGAAGGTATTTCTCCGCAGACTGTTGATTGGAATGACGGCACGAGGCTGCAAAAAATACGTTCCCGCGATGGCGCCGCCTATGTAGAACCGGTTATCGCAGATAATATGCGGGTACTGGAACAGGGCTTTGCTATCAGCGTTAAGCATGGAGAAAAGATATGGATCAAAGAACTCAAGGAGAGTGATTGGGATGAAATTGTTTTTGAACCTTCTTATCCTACCGCACTCGTAAGATATAGCAGTAAAGACTTTCCGGTAGAAGTATTATTGAAGATATATACCCCTTACATACCATTGGATGCAGCCAATTCCTCCCTTCCTGCTACCATACTACGGGTAGAAGTAAAAAATACCATGGATGTCACGTTGGATATCGCCCTGACAGGATGGCTGGAGAATGGGGCCAATAAGTTGTCAGCCCTGCCGGGAAAGGGTAAAAAACGGTGCAGGACATTTGCTAAAGAAGGACATACAGCCTTGTTCTTTGATTACCTCACACAAGATCCTATCCTGCAAACAGCAACAGATGCAGGCAGCATGTGTTTATCCTTTCATGGAGATTATGCAACGGTGAATACCTCACTGACGCCCTGGCCGGTTACAGCGGTCTGCTTTGAGAAAGAAGATACTGCAGTAGCAGAACTGGATGCCCCACAAAATCAGGTGGGCGGTATTACCATAAAAAAACAGATAGCAGCCGGAACGTCCCTGCAGGCGGACTTTTCCATTGCCTGGCATTTTAACAATCCTCATCCAAAGTTGAAGCAGCTGGTAAAAGAGGCAGCAGGTGGTTATTATTATGGCGCACGTTTTAAAGACGCTCTGGCCGTCGGTGAATATCTTGCCTCACATTTCCGGCAGCTCACTACTGCCACAGAATTGTGGCAACAAACCTGGAATGATGCTTCCCTTCCGCATTGGCTGCTGGAGCGGACTTTCATCAATATCGGTACTCTGGCCACTGCCAATACCTATCGTTTTGCAGATGGTCGTTTCTGGGCATGGGAAGGAGTAGGGGCCTGTGCGGGCACCTGTACACATGTATGGCAATACGCCCAGGCCATGGCCCGTATTTTCCCAGAACTGGAAAGAGAGCTGCGGGAACGGGTAGACCTGGGAGCCGGATTTGAAGCGGATACCGGCGCCATTATTTTTCGCGCTGAAAATGAAAACAGACCAGCCATCGATGGGCAGGCCGGAACCATTCTGCGGTTTTACCGGGAGCATCAGATGAGTGCGAACCATTCTTTCCTTAAAAGAAACTGGCCCCGCATCAAAAAGGCGACACAGTTTCTGCTGGCCCAGGACAAAAACGGTGATGGGATGACTGATACACCCATGGAAAATACACTCGATGCTGTATGGGATGGGGAAATATCCTGGATCGTAGGGCTCTGTATCGCCGCTGCCTGCGCAGCGCAGGCCATGGCGGAAGAACTGGGCGATCATGCTTTTGCTGCCACCTGTGCGAACTACGTGCAAAAGGGAAGCCGCAATATGGAAACACAGCTCTTTAACGGTGAATACTTCATTCATAAGCCAGACCCGGTGAAAGGCCGGAAAAATCTGGGTTCATACAATACCTGTCACATAGACCAGGTGTACGGACAAAGCTGGGCTTTCCAGGTAGGACTGCCCCGGATACTGGCAAAGGAGAAAACAGTATCGGCTTTAAGAGCATTGTGGAAGTACAATTTTACGATGGATGTAGGACCCTATATTAAAACACATACCGGCGGACGTCCCTATGCTGTAGCGGGAGAAGGAGGGATGATCATGAATACTAATCCTTTAAACGAGCCTAAACCCTATGGTGAAAATGTTACCTGGCAACTGGGCTATTTCCATGAATGTATGACGGGATTTGAGCATCAGGTAGCGGCTCATATGATGGCAGAAGGTTTGGTGGATGAAAGTCTGGTGCTTACCCGTGTTATTCACGATCGTTATCATCCTTCCAAAAGAAATCCTTTTAATGAAATTGAATGCAGTGACCACTACGCACGTGCCATGGCCAGTTACGGGACTTTTATCAATGCCTGTGGATTCCAGTATCACGGACCCAGAGGGTATATTGGTTTTGCACCCCGCCTTCAACCGGAAAATTTTAAATGTGCTTTTACGGCTGCCGAAGGATGGGGAAGTTATCAACAGGTAAAAAATACTAACGGTCAGGAACATACGCTGCAGGTGTTATTCGGAAAGTTGAAATTGCAGGAAATACAAATGGAACAAATAAAAGGGGTATCGGCATCTTCCGTAAAAGTAATGCTCAACGGCGTCACTGTACCCGCCAGATATGCGATAGCAGAAGGAAATATCCATATTTCACTAAAAAAAGAAACCCAGATTCAGACAGCAGGAAAGCTCGAAATCATCATTGTATAGTTGTTTGTTGCAACTAATTTTTAAGTTGCCGCGCCAAACCTGGCACAAACTTCGTATATAGGTTAACGTTGAATGTTATTTTATCTGTCTTTTACCTATGTGCACGCACTGGAAACCCTGTCTTGTTATGTTACTCATGCTGTCTGCGATGGCGAATGTCTGTCTGGCCGGGACAGATACGCTTCCTTCAGGCTATTACATGCAGCATTTTGATAATACAAATGGATTGCCTCAGAACACTGTTATGGCCATCGCCGCTGATCCCTGCGGCTTTATATGGCTCAGTACACAAGATGGGCTGGCCCGCTTTGATGGCCTGCGGTTTATCACCTTTGGCATGAATAGCCTCCCGGTTGCTTCTAACCGTTTCCTGGCTTTTTACAGAAATATGCAGGGAGGGCTGTCGGTATACAATGAATGGAAGGAACATGTACGCATTGTTGATGGCTGGCCTCACCGTGATACGGTGGCAGCCAATTATCCTGGCAGTTACCTGCAATGGCATGCCATCAATGACAGACTGGATTCCGGAACAACGGGCCTCCTGGGACTTCCGGAGAACATACAGGTGATGGGAGGGGTCATCAAAAGACTGGTGTTGTACGACAATATTAAAGGTGTTTATAACATTGTCCAGGGGAAGATGAGTTTTTATGAGAAAGGTGTACTCCGTTATGAAGTGCCTTTTCACCACGGAAAAAAATGCAACTTTTTTTTATTATACAACCGGTTATACTATTTACATGATAATGGTACCTATTCTGCCATAACTTCAAAAATCCATACTGGTTTCCTGGAAGGGGATATCCGTGCTGATCCGGCATTTCCCGGAGCTATGCATAACAGTACCTTCTTCTGGAATGTATATACTGCTGACCAGGCGATACTGTATTTCAACCAGTCATTTTACCTTGTGAAAGCCACCAGCCAGGGCCGGCTCACCACTACTCGCATCATTTCCGGCTTTAATACCGCTGATCTGGGCATCCAAATTGCCTGGTACAACGAACAGCAGGGAAAGCTTTACCTGGGCAGTAATACTAAAGGGCTGTTTATCCTTTCCAAACAACGTTTTTACGCGCTGAAAACTTTGACTGGTGGTGATTCCTATTATGGCCAGACGGCTTATACAAAAGATAAAATACTGACGGCGCAGGGAGATATGATCAGCACACATGGGGAAGTTCACAGTATACCCGCCATCAGACAGCGGATGTCCTCAGACTGGTATAGCGTGTTCACCGATAGTCTGCATCACATCTGGCTAAAATGGGGCCCCTGGGTGCACAAACATGATGGTAAGTCTTTTCAACTACTCAACAGATGGCGCTTTCCTGCCAAAATAAGTATAATCTACGATGGAGGAGACGGAAAAATGTGGATCGGCTTAAGAGGAAAAGGGATCGCTCTCATGGACCTATACCAGAAGAATGCGCAGCCGGAGTTGTTTCTGCCATTGAAAGAGGATGTGAGCTACTTCGCCCGCTATCATAATACGATGTTCATGAGTACCGACAAAGGTTTCTACCGTATTGACATTCCCTCGCGGCGTATAGATACCATAGCTCCCCTACAAAAAATATACGTGCGCAGTCTGTATGTTTCAGGGCCGGATGACGTATGGCTTACTACCTATGGCAAAGGCTTCTACCGCTATTACAAAGGGAAGGTAACAGCCTTCCCGCTGGATGCTAACAAAGCACTCGCCACCGCCCATTGTATCATCCCCGACAATAAAGGTTTCTTCTGGATCACTACCAACAACGGCCTTTTCCAGGTGAGTCAAGCCGATCTCAGAGCTTATTCAGCCGATACCACCAATACCCTGTATTATCACTACTATGATAAAAAAGAAGGTTTTCTGACCAATGAATTTAACGGCGGATGTCAGCCCTGCGCTATAAAGCTCGATAATGGCACCATTTCACTGCCTTCGCTGAATGGTCTGGTGTTATTTAATCCGGATAGCATCCATCCTCTGTTGCCCAACAATGATCTTTTTATTGACAAAATTCTGGCAGATAAGCAGGAAATGCCTGCCGCCGGGCATTTGGACCTGCCTCGCAAACTCAGTCAGCTCAATATTACCGTTAGTTCCCCTTATATGGGTGACCAGAAAAATCTTCAGATGAGTTATGTACTGGAAGAAAGTGGGCATCAGTCTATGTGGCTGCCGGTACCGGAAGATGGTACCATTTCGCTGTCTATGCCCTCTCATGGCGACTATACGCTGCTGATACGTAAACAAAACGGTTTCGGAAAAGATAATTACCAGGAAAAAAGAATCACTTTCAGTATTGCGGCCGCATGGTACCAAACCTACTGGTTTATGGTATGTGCGCTGGGATGCATTGTCGGTGGCTGTTTTCTGCTGATGCGGCTACGCCTGCGTTACATCAGAAAACGTAATACCCAGCTGGAAGCCGCGGTGGCCCTCAAAACCCGGGAACTGCAACAACGTACCGATGTACAGGAAAGGATTATTCGTTCCGTCAGTCACGATATTCAAACACCACTCAAATATCAGCAGTTCCTGTCGAAAAAAATCTATGAAGGACTGGTCGCGGAAAATAATCCTACCCTCACAGACATCGCCAAGGTAATGCATGAACATACCTATCGTCTGCACTACATGACAGAAAACCTCCTGAATTATCTGAAGGTACAGGTGGCAGAACAACCTTGCCGTACAGAAAGATTTTCCCTGAAGGAAGTAGTGGATGAAACGCTGCTTATTTTTAAAGATATCGCACGCGAGAAAGGAACAGCTATCGATAATCATATCCCGGCAGATCTGGAATGGGTAGGCAACAGACAGTTGTTGTCTGTAGTGCTGCACAATCTGGTGGACAATGCAGTGAAGGTAACCCGCAACGGCACTATTATGATTGCCGCCCGGGCACAACATGGCAAAACCGCTATCTTCATAAAAGACACTGGCCCCGGCATGAAACGGGAGCTGGTGGAGTGGTTGAATACAGGAGAATCTCCTATACCATTAAGGAACGGCATCGGATTGATGATCGTCAGGGAACTGATCACCCTTCTTCAACTGGATTTGTTTGTTTCATCCTTGCCAAATGATGGTTGTTGCTTTTGTATACAGGACCGGCCATCTTGATTTTTTCCGCCAGCTCAATCACATTGGTTACCTGCATCTTTTCAAAGATCCGGGTTTTGTAGGTGCTGATAGTAGAGTCGTGGATGTTGAGCGCCTGCTTGATTTCCTTGGCACTAGCGCCTTTTATCAGCAGGTTCATGACCTCTGTTTCCCGCTGAGACAAAGGCGCCGGTTCGCCGGTCAGCACGTTTTTGGGCTTCAGGAGTTCACTCACCAGCTTGTCCTGTAAGGCTTCGCTGATATATTTCTTACCCCTGAATATTTTCTGGATGGCAGACTTAAACTCCTCCGGAGGAGCGGATTTTGAAAGATATCCATCTGCACCGGCTTTTAAATATTCCGGCGCATATACCACTTCATTGTAACTGGAAAAAATCAGAATAGCAGTCTGTGGCTGTCTGAGTTTTACAGAGGGTACCATCAGAATCGTATCGCCGCCGGGAATATGTATATCCAGCAACAGCATATCAAAAAACTGCTTCTCCAGCTTTTTAATGGCTTCATCAAAAGTTTCTGCTTCTTCAATTTCTGCGTGCGGATAGAGCTCTTTGATCATGAGCATAGCGCCCATTCGGACTACACCGTGGTCTTCAGCTATAAGGAACGATGGCATGGTAAATAGGTATGGTTACGGCAAAAGTCTCCTTCTTTTCTGATACTTTCTGTAGTAATATTTCTACAAAATAGTAATATTCTGATAGTGGTTTTAGAATTCTTGTTACAAAAGTCCCCGGCCAACACTGCTAATTTTGATTGGCGCTATTGCTTTTCAACCATTTCCTGTAAAACGAATGTTCTGTCATAGAGAGGGTCTATGAAAATACCTGAATTCTGTTGAATGCTGTTGATACCGGACGTTTATCGCCTTCCGTCAGGAGGCTCAAAGGAAATGCAAAACCAATCCCCCAATGATGAAAAAACTTTTACTGTCATGTTTATTTGTACTGGCTGCATTATTGTCGCAGGCACAGAGTACCTACTATTGGGTAAAAGGCTCCGGCGCCTGGGAAGATATTAACCACTGGTCTTCTACCTCTGGCGGAACCCCTAATAAGTCGATCATACCTGGCCCGGACGATGACATTTACTTTGATGCCAACAGTGGTTTGGTAAACGGTACTGTAGTAACCCTGCCGGTAGGCAGTCATGCTTACTGCCGGAATATGTCATGGGTGGGGGTTACAGGTAATGCAACCTTCAGAACTACATCTACCGCCTCCAAGTACACGCTTTATATTTCAGGAAGTGTTGAATTGGCTTCCAGTGTTGCTTATGGTATGATGTCGATAGTGTTTAACGGGCCAACTCCGGCAACCTTCAAGGCGAATGGGGCCGCCCGTGTGAATGCGGCCGGATGGTACAACCCCTTAACGGTTGATAAGCCAGGAAGTTCCCTGAAGATATTGGGGGATATTCCTGGGTCTTTTGCTCTGCGTAATCTTTACCTGACCAATGGAAAGCTCGACTTGTCCGGTGGTACACACACTTTTGGCAGCTTTATCAGCAATAACAATAATGTCAGGGAGGTGGATATTACCAATGCCACGATGATTTTGTCCACTGTGTCGCAGCCAAGTACCTGGGATCTGGAGGGTACCAATTATACGCTTTATGCTACGGGCTCCTATATCCAGACCGTTAATTTCGGGTCGAATGGGGGCAATTACCCCAAGGTCGACATTACCGGTACGGACAATGGTATGGTCATTAATGGTACCACTTTCAGCACGCTGACGTTTACCAGTACCGCCTCCACGCCGGGGATGGTGAGGATCGGAATGAATAACATCATTGATCAGCTGGAGTTTAAAAGCCATGGTAATATCCGGGCTGGCGGTAACCAGATTGCACGCCTGCTGATGGCGCCAGGCAAACAGCTGCTCGTGTGGGGAGCAAGTACGATTACAGCATTGCTGCGAATGAACGCACAGGACTGTGCTGGTCTGAGCGAATTATTGGGCGCTGATTCCCAGGCAGCCCTCAATTTTGGTGCTGGTGCAACAACGGATCTGCGCAATGTTTATGCAAAAGATGTGACCTTTGGTGGAAGTATTGTTTTGCCAGTGTCTTTCCAGGGGCTTGATGGGGGCGGTAATACGGGTATGGATATACAACCACTCAGCGGTGGAACGACCATGTATTGGGTCGGTGGTGCCGGCGACTGGAATGATCAGAACCACTGGAGTGCCACCAGTGGCGGCACCGGTGGCTATTGCGTTCCGCTTTCCGCCGATAATGTAATATTTGATGCCAACAGTGGTTTTGCTGCGGGTAACAATACTGTGAGTACCACAACTAATACCTGGTGTCACAATATGACCTGGACCAACCTGTCCACGCCAGTCACTTTTACTACCAGTGCGGGTTATACAGCAGAAGTTTGGGGCTCCCTGAGCCTGGATCCCAATGTGACCATGACTGCAACCCTGACAATGAAAGGGGCGGAAGATGTTACCCTCACTACCAATGGCTCTTCTCAGGGAAAACTTACACTTACCATCACGAAACCGGTAGGTTCTGTCACCCTCACGGATAATTTCACCAACCCTCAGGCATCGATTGTGTTGAACAGTGGCAAGCTCTATATGGCTAGCCGTAAATTGGATATTTACCAATTTAAGAGTAACACTAACAATGCACGAACAATAGATATTACCAATGCAACCATCACTACTAGTTACAACTGGGAGCTGACTGGTACCGGACGCACGTGGGTCAATAATGGTGCAGGTTCTTTTATTACCAGTAATGACTATTTTTTGGTATCTGGTCTTACTTATCCCAAAGTATATTGTACCAGCGATCTGGACCATTTCAACATCTCCGGTGCTACAATTGATGAACTGATATTTACCAATCCTAATCCTCTCTCCAAAGCAGATATCAGCGGCAATAATATTATCGGTACCCTGGAGTTTAAAGGGGCAGGAGACATACGAGGGGGCGGTAATCAGATCGCACGGCTGTTGATGTCCCCATCCTCTATTAACAAGTTTGCAGGAAATAATACCATTAAAGAGCGGATACGACTGAACAGTGCTACCTGTTCCGGATTGGGAGAGATGAGGGGGCCTGGTACCTTAAATTTTTCTCCAGGTGTCACTTTTGATCTGGCCAACGTGTATATACAAAACATGACAGCTACTGGTAGTGGTATACCTATACCTGTAACAGGCGTAGATGCCGGCGGAAATACAGGGTTCTCGATTACCGCCACAGCCGGAGGTAATCGTTATTGGATAGGTGGTAGTGGCGACTGGAATGATCCTTCACATTGGTCTGCTTCTAGTGGAGGACCAGGCGGGGCTTGTGTTCCTACCGCTATTGATAATGTATTTTTTGATGCCAACAGTTTTACCAATGGTAGCAGTACGGTGAGTGTTGCGGCAGGAAACGCTTATTGCCGTAACATGGACTGGACCGGTGCAGGCTTTAATCCGGAATTTAACCATACCACCAGTTTTAGTATGGAAATCTGGGGCAATCTGGTCATGAATCCGGTAGTGACGATGAACGCCTCACCAGTCTTTAAAGGACCTTCCGATGTTACGATTACCACCAATGGCAGTGGTAAGGGCTCCTTGGTGATATCAATTGATAAACCTGCTACCAATACGGTACGTTTCCTTGATAATTTTATCAATCCCGCGGGAGGAACCATTTCACCAAAAAGTGGAATAGTAGACCTGACTGGCCTTACTATAAAGCTGTCCTCGATTTCTGATTATTATTCAACAGGACCGACTACCATTAAGATTACAAATGCCACTATTAATGTTACGGAGTGGTATTATGCCAAAAGTACCTCCAGAACATTGGAGGCTAGTGGATCTTCTATTACAGCGATCAGTTTCTATACCAGTGGTAGTGTTTACAACAAGGTGGACGTTCAGACGAGTGATGGTAACAAAATAGCCATTAGCGGGGCCACCATTACAGACCTGTTGTTTAGTAATACCACAAATCCATCAGGTGCTTTTATAAATGCGAACAATACCATTGGCAGGCTGGAATTCAAGAGCAGTGGAAGGATAACTGGTATCAATAATACGATCGGTACCTTGATTTTTACGCCAGGTAAAATATATACATTCACAGCCAACACAAATACCACGATTACCGGAGACTGGTTTGGGAACGGAACGCCCTGTCGCCTTACTGAAATTAACACTGGCGGCCCAGGTAATGCTACGGTTACTAAAACAACCGGTACTGTAAATTTCGATTATGTAAGGGTAAAAGGTATCACCGCTGCTGGTATTACACCATTTAAAGCCGGCGAACATAGCCTGGACCAAGGTAGTAATGTGAACTGGAGCTTTAAACCCTACAACAGTTCTGCGCCTATCACCGGTCTGGGACCTGATCTCATCCTGTGCTCTGATAAATTTCCCTATACACTCACCACAGACGGCTTTTTTGGCTCGCCGATGTGCCAGTATAAATGGAATGATGGTAGCACCGATCCCACGCTGGTGGTTACCAAAGGCGGAACTTATAGTGTGTCCGTAACTTTCCCGGATGGATGCTCCTCTTCCGGTACCATCAAGATTACAGAGAGCAAGGTAGTGGTGCCTGCTATTACTGGTAATTTAAATGTCTGCGAACAGGTTACCACTTTACTCGCCAATACTACTCCCGGTGGTATCTGGAGCAGCAATGCCACTACTGTGGCCTCTATTGATGCCACCGGCCTGGTAACTGGTATCAAAGCCGGTACAGCAGATATGATGTATGAAGTAACCAATGCAGATGGTTGTAAAGCCAGTCAAACCGCTACCGTTACTGTAAATGCTTTACCGGTCGTATCCCCGATTGCTGGTACTACCAGTGTATGCGTTGGCGTTACCACTGCTTTAAATAGCACCACTACCGGTGGCGTATGGAGCAGCAACAACAACGCTATCGCTACAGTCAATGCATCCGGCGTGGTAACCGGTGTTGCCGCAGGTACTGCAGATATTATATATGAAGTGACCAATGCCAATGGTTGTAAAGCACAACAAAAGGCCACTGTAACCGTAAAAGCCCTGCCGGTAGTATCTCCCATTACCGGTACAACCAATGTGTGTGTCGGTTCTACTACTACCTTAAACAACGCCACCACCGGCGGTACATGGAGCAGCAGCAATACAGCTGTCGCTACAGTAGATGCCAATGGTCTGGTAATGGGTGTTGCCGTAGGATCTGCCAATATTAAATATGAAGTGACTAACGCAGATGGTTGTAAAGCGCAACAAATCGCTACTGTAACGGTGAACGCACTGCCGGTCGTATCTCCGATCACCGGTACTACCAGTGTATGCGTAGGTGTTACCACTACTTTAAACAGCACCACTACGGGTGGTATATGGGGTAGCAGCAACACGGCTGTTGCTACAATAGACGCCAATGGCTTGGTAACAGGCGTTTCTGCTGGTACCGCAACGATTACGTATGAAGTAACAAACGCTAACGGCTGTAAATCAAAACAAGCTGCCACAATAACTGTAAATGCCCTGCCGGTAGTATCTCCGATTACAGGCACAACCAGTGTATGCGTTGGGGTTACAACTACCTTAAATAACACCACTCCCGGCGGTGTCTGGAGCTGCAGCAACGCGGCTGTCGCTACAATAGACGCCAATGGCTTGGTAACAGGTGTTTCCGCCGGCACTGCAACGATTACTTATGAAGTAACCAATGCCAACGGCTGCAAATCAAAACAAACTACTACCGTAACTGTAAATGCACTGCCAGTAGTATCTCCAATTACAGGAACTACCAATGTATGCACCAGTTTCACTACAACCTTAAGTAACACCACTCCAGGCGGTATATGGAGCAGCAGCAACACTGCTGTCGCTACGATAGATGCCAATGGTCTGGTAACAGGCGTTTCCGCTGGTACTTCAACGATTACTTATGAAGTAACCAATGCCAACGGCTGTAAAGTGCAACAAACTACTACCGTAACCGTAAATGCACTGCCGGTAGTATCTCCAATCACCGGTACTAATAGTGTATGCGTTGGAGTTACAATCACCTTGAATAGCACTACGCCAGGCGGTATATGGAGCAGCAGCAACACTGCTGTCGCTACGATAGATGCCAATGGTCTGGTAACAGGCGTTTCTGCTGGTACCGCAACGATTACGTATGAAGTAACAAACGCTAACGGCTGTAAATCAAAACAAGCTGCCACAATAACTGTAAATGCCCTGCCGGTAGTATCTCCGATTACAGGCACAACCAGTGTATGCGTTGGGGTTACAACTACCTTAAATAGTACCACTCCAGGCGGTGTATGGAGTAGCAGCAACACCGCTGTCGCTACAATAGACGCCACAGGCGTTGTGACTTGTGTTTCTGCTGGTACCGCAACGATTACGTATGAAGTAACAAACGCCAACGGCTGTAAAGCACAACAAACTACTACCGTAACCGTAAACGCCCTGCCGGTAGTAACTCCAATCACTGGTGCCAATAGTGTATGCGTTGAGGTTACCACTAGCTTAAATAGCACCACTCCGGGCGGAGTATGGAGCAGCAGCAATACTGCTGTCGCTACAATAGACGCCAGTGGTGTTGTGACAGGTATTTCCGCCGGTACATCAATAATTACTTATGAAGTAACCAATGCTAACGGCTGTAAATCGAAACAAACTGCCACTATAACTGTAAACGCTTTACCGGTAGTATCTCCAATCACCGGAACCAATAGTGTATGCGTTGGAGTTACAACCACCTTAAATAGTACCACCCCAGGCGGCATATGGGGCAGCAGTAACACGGCTGTCGCTACAATAGACGCTAGTGGCCAGGTAACCGGTGTTTCCGCAGGTACTTCAACGATTACTTATGAAGTAACCAATGCCAACGGCTGTAAATCAAAACAAACTACTACCGTAACTGTAAATGCACTGCCAGTAGTATCTCCAATTACAGGAACTACCAATGTATGCACCAGTTTCACTACAACCTTAAGTAACACCACTCCAGGCGGTATATGGAGCAGCAGCAACACTGCTGTCGCTACGATAGATGCCAATGGTCTGGTAACAGGCGTTTCCGCTGGTACTTCAACGATTACTTATGAAGTAACCAATGCCAACGGCTGTAAAACACAACAAACTACTACCGTAACCGTAAACGCCCTGCCGGTAGTATCTCCGATTACAGGCACAACCAGTGTATGCGTTGGGGTTACAACTGCCTTAAATAGCACCACTCCAGGCGGTGTATGGAGTAGCAGTAACACCGCTGTCGCTACAATAGACGCCAGTGGCCTGGTAACTGGTGTTTCCGCTGGCACATCAACGATTACCTACGAGGTAACCAACGCCAGCGGTTGTAAATCACAACAAACTGCAACCGTAACCGTAAACGCATTACCAGTAGTATCTCCGATCACCGGTACCAATAATGTGTGCATCGGCCTTACGACTAATTTGACTAACACCACCCCAGGCGGTATATGGAGCAGCAGCAATACTGCTGTCGCTACAATAGACGCCAGTGGTGTTGTGACAGGCATTTCCGCTGGTACTTCAACGATTACTTATGAAGTAACCAATGCCAACGGTTGTAAAGCACAACAAACAACAATAGTAACTGTAAACGCTTTACCAGTAGTATCGCCTATTACAGGTGCCACTAGTGTATGCGTTGGTGTTACCACTAGCTTAAATAGCACCACCCCAGGCGGTATATGGAGCAGCAGCAACACTGCTGTCGCTACGATAGATGCCAATGGTCTGGTAACAGGCGTTTCCGCTGGTACATCAACGATTACGTATGAAGTAACAAACGCCAACGGCTGTAAAACACAACAAACTACTATCGTAGCTGTAAACGCATTACCAGTAGTATCTCCGATCACAGGCACTACCAATGTGTGCACCGGTTTCACTACTAGCTTAAATAATACCACCCCAGGTGGAGTATGGAGCAGTAGTAACACGGCTGTCGCTACAATAGATGCTAACGGCCTGGTAACGGGCGTTTCCGCTGGAACAACAACGATTACTTATGAAGTAACCAACGCCAACGGCTGTAAAGCACAACAGTCATTAGCTATAACCGTATATGCGTTACCGGTTGTATCACCCATCACTGGTACTACTAATGTATGCGCCGGTTCTTCTACTACTTTGAGCAACACTACTGCCGGTGGCATATGGAGCAGCAGCAATACCGCTGTCGCTACAATAGATGCCAGTGGCCTGGTAACAGGTATTTCCGCCGGCACTGCAACAATTACTTATGAAGTAACAAACGCCAGCAACTGCAAATCACAACAAACAGTAACCATAACCGTATATGCACTGCCGGTAGTATCTCCGATTACTGGTACTACCAGCTTGTGCAACGGTACCACCACAGCCTTAAGTAATGCTACCCCGGGTGGCCTATGGAGCAGCAGCAACACAGCTGTCGCTACCATAGACGCTAATGGCCTGGTGACTGGCGTTTCAGCCGGTACAGCAACGATTGTTTATGAAGTAACAAATGCTAACGGCTGTAAAACACAACAAACCGCTATCGTGACTGTAAAAGCACTGCCGGTCGTTTCACCTATTACAGGCGCAACCACCGTATGCTTAGGCGGTACAACAACTTTAAGTAACAACACTCCGGGTGGAACCTGGAGCAGTAATAACCCCAATTTGGCAAGCATAGGATCCGATGGAACAGTGAACGGAGTGGTAGCCGGGACTGTTATCATCACTTATCAATTAACAGCGGCTGGCTGTTTCAACAGTACCAGCATTACCTTGACTGTCTCCGACTGCACCAACACTGCACCGCCGGTAGCACAGAATGATGTGGCAGAAACCTATGCAGATACGCCAGTTGATATTAACGTACTGAATAATGATTCCCAGCAGAATGGTACTATCAATCCGGCTTCCGTACAGATTGTACGACAACCGGCACACGGCAGCGTGACCATTAAACTGGATGGCACTGTAACGTACACACCGGCAGCGGGTTATAACGGTACAGACAACTTCGTGTATACCGTGAAAAACATGGCCGGAATGGAATCCAATCAGGCTACCGTTCAGATTACCATCCTGGAAGGGCCTGTAGCGGTAGACGATGATGCTACTACCAGCTCCGATAAGCCTGTCTCCATACCGGTGCTGGCTAACGATCGCGGTAAAATTGATCCTTCAACTGTCGTAGTAACATTGCAGCCTAAGCAGGGCAGTGTTACCGTAAATGCAGACGGTACAATAACGTACACGCCTGCACGTAAATATGCCGGAAAGGATAATTTCCGCTACCAGTTTAAAGATAAAAACGGGAAGGTGTCCAATGAAGCGACTGTTAATATTGAGGTAGAAGCAGAAGAACTTTACATTCCAAATGCTATCACACCTAATAATGACGGTAAGAATGACCGCTTCGTGATCCCTGGTATTTCAAAATATCCGGGCACTACACTCACCATCTTCAACCGTTGGGGCAATGAGGTGTATTATTCTCCCAACTATGATAACCGCTGGGATGGTACAGGTCTGAGTGGCGGCACTTATTACTATATCCTTAAACTGAATACCGGACAGGATAGTAAAGTATATAAAGGTTGGATTCAATTATTACGTTAATCAGGCATCGTACAGCATGCACAAAATATTCAGCAATATGTATTCGAAAATATTGATCTTTTTCATCCTGTTAAGTTGCCTGGGCCAGATGGCTCAGGCCCAACAGGAGGTACAGTTTAGCCAGTATGTGTTCAACGGATTAGCGGTCAATCCGGCATACGCAGGCTATCGTGGAGATACCCACCTGGGTGCCAGCTTCCGTAAGCAATGGACCAGCCTGCCCGGTGCTCCGCAAACAGGTGCCGTTTCTATTGATGGCGCTCCTTCCTGGGCCAACGATGAAACAGTAGGATTGGGCGCCCAGGTACTCTGGGATAAACAAGGCCCGCAGGAATATCTTTCCTTCACCGGTTCCTACGCCTACCGTATACGCCTCGACGAAGAAGGTGTCAGCCGCCTGTGTCTGGGTATTGGCGCCAGCCTTTCCCAGTATGCTGTAAAGGGAGATATGATATCAGTACTGGATGAAAATGATCCCAATGTACCGGTAGGTAAAGTCAGCACATTCCAACCAGATGCCAGCTTCGGTGTCTACTACTATAACCCTCATTTTTATGCCGGTGTTTCCGTGATGCAACTGTTTACCCGGGAACTGAACAACAGGATCATTATTGCGGGTGTAGATAAAGAATTTCTGACCATCCGTAAAACGAAACACATGTATTTCACAGCGGGCGGTTTGTTAAACCTCTCCGGTGATGTTAAACTGAAGCCTTCCATTATGATCAAGGATGACTTCAACGGTCCTACCAGCCTGGATTTTAACCTCTTTGCCCTGTTGTCCGAAAAACTATGGATCGGTGGTTCTTACCGTACTGCCGTGAATATATGGGACCACAATAACCTGAAGTCCGGCCTCACTAAAACCAATGCAGCCAGTGCTATGATAGAATATTTTGCAACCGACCGGCTCAGAATCGGATATGCCTACGACGTGATGACCAACAGGTTAAGCGGCTACCAGGGCGGTTCGCATGAAATATCCATCGGCTTCCTGATCCCTAACAGAAAGATGAAGGAAAGAATCATCAGTCCAAGGTATTTCTAAATCATACAACAATGGCAATAAAACATTTCACTATAGGAAGCCTGTTGTTATTGATGGCAGCAGGAATAAAAGCACAGGAGCAGAAATCGGTGCTGGCAATCGCCGATGAACATTATACCCGCTATGAATATAAACCTGCAGCCGTATTGTATAGCAGACTGGCGGCGAAAAAGAATGTACAGCCGGAGGTGCTGAAAAAGCTGGCGCAGTGTTATCGTAAGATCAATGCTTATCAGGAGTCTGTTGACATCTTTCAAAGGATTGCGAGTCTCCCCGATGCACAGCCGGAAGACTTTCTTCACTATGCAGATGCCCTGAAGAGTATGGAACAATACGAAGCAGCCAAAACACAATATACCCGCTATGCGGAGCTGTCAAAACACGATGTTGGCTTGCAACTGGCAGGATGTGACTCCGCATTGCTGTGGAAAGCTTTACCGGCCGCTTTTAAAGTAGTAAACAGAACAGAACTCAACACCGCCTCTTCTGATTGGGGCGCGGTCTGGTATGGAAATAAACTGGTGTTCAGCTCCGACAGTCTGCGATATACGATGCTGGATCCGGGTACCAAACCTGGTCATAAAAAGTTTCCGGCAACAGACCGCCCATACCAGAAACTGTATTTTGTAGACACAGTTCAGGGCCAGCCAGCTGTGGCGCTGATACGGGGCATCGAAACTACGTTTAACCGATACCGTTTTCATATCGGCCCGGTTGCTTTTTCTGCCAGCCTGGATACAGCGTATCTAACGGTTACCAACCCTGATCAGATCACGCATAAAAAGGAAAAATCAAAAACTTTATACGGTACCCGCAGGCTGCAATTGTTTATCAGCATAAAAAAAGATGGCAAATGGCAAACTCCTGAACCATTTACTTACAACAACCCTGAGGCATATTCGCTCGGACATGCCACACTGAGCAGGGATGGCCGTTATCTCTACTTTGCCAGCGATATGCCGGGAGGTATTGGTAAAACAGATATCTGGTACAGCGAAAAACAACAGGACGGTTCATGGGGCACACCGGCCAACTGTGGCCCTGTAATCAACACCCCGGAAGAAGAAGCGTTTCCGGTAGTGAACGGACAACAGGAATTGCACTTCTCCAGCAAAGGCCATGTCGGTATGGGAAGTCTCGACATCTTCCTCACAAAAGGTGCCGCCGGCAACTGGACGGCTCCTGTTAATATGCATTCCCCGGTTAATTCCGCCGGTGATGATTTCCTGCTGGAGCAGAAAGGTCCACAGTGGTTCTTTGCTTCCAACCGCCAGGGTGGGAAAGGAGAAGATGATATTTATTCTCTGGAGCAGTTAACTATTCCCGAGCCATACCAGGCAGCCAGCAAGCCAGTGAAGATATTGCAGACACTGGTGATGGACGCCCAAACCCGGAAACCACTGGAAGACGCGGTAGTAACGTTGTTCCATAAACGAAAAGAAATAAGTTGGACGCAACAGGTGAATTCTGGCGGAAGAAATTATAATGTGCTGGAAGAAGCTGCGCCCTATATGGTGTTTGCTGCCAAGGATCGTTATGCTTCTTCAGCGATGTATGTTTTCTCTTCTGATACGTTGTCTGCAGATACCCTTCGCGTAACACTTTATCTCACCAAAGAAACGCCATCAGTCAACGATGTGATAACACTACAAAACATCTATTACGACCGCGATAAATACGATATCCGTCCTGAGGCTTACCCAGTGCTGGATTCACTGGTAGCATTCATGTTACGTTATCCCAATATGAAAGTAGAAGTTGGTGCCCATACCGATAGCCGTGCCACAACTGCCTATAACCTGGAGTTATCCAACAACAGAGCTGCTGCAGTTGTCAACTATCTCATCAAACATGGGATAGCGGAAGAACGAATGCAGGCCAAAGGCTACGGTGAGTCAAAACTGGTGAACCGATGTGCAGATGGGGTAGAATGTTCTGAAGAAGAACATCAGGTGAATAGAAGAACAGAAATCCGGATATTGCGCAGATAACATGTTTGTATAAAAAAATAAAGGAGCAAAGATTATTCTTTGCTCCTTTGTTTTTTATAATCGTTTCATTAGTTAATCATCTCCTTGATTTCACTCAGTTTAAGCAAGGCCTCCACCGGTGTCAGACGGTTGATGTCAACAGCGCCCAGTTTATCCCGGATCTGCTGGAAGGTATCACTGTGTGCATCAAAAATATTGAGCTGCAGCTTTTGTGTAGGAGTCGCAATATTCTTGATGTTTTTCTGCAGGGAAGTATCGATATGTTTTTCTTCCAGGTTGGCCAGTACTTCGTTGGCTCTTTCTATCAGTTCGGGTGGCATGCCGGCCATGCGGGCCACATGAATACCGAAACTGTGACGGCTGCCGCCTGGTGCCAGTTTACGCAGGAAGATGATTTTATTGCCGGATTCCATATTGGTGATATGGAAGTTCTTCACTCTTTCATGTTTATTCTCCAGTTCATTCAACTCATGATAGTGGGTGGCGAACAGTGTTTTCGGACGATGGGTAGTCATATCATGCAGATATTCTACAATACTCCATGCAATGGAGATACCATCGTAGGTGCTGGTACCACGGCCTATTTCATCGAGTATGACCAGGCTGCGTGAGGTGATGGTATTGATGATGCTGGCTGTTTCATTCATCTCAACCATGAAGGTGGATTCGCCGCCACTCAGGTTATCAGAAGCGCCTACGCGGGTGAAGATCTTGTCGGTAAGCCCGATCTCTGCACTGGTGGCGGGTACAAAGCTACCCATATGTGCCATGAGGGTGATGAGGGCGGTTTGCCGCAGCAGGGCCGATTTACCGCTCATGTTGGGACCTGTCAGGATGATGATCTGCTGATTGTCTTTGTTGAGCTGTATATCATTGGCTACATAAGCTTCTCCGGCAGGCAGTCCTTTTTCGATAACAGGGTGCCGGCCTTCACGGATGTCGAGCTGGTAACCGTCGGTGATGACCGGACGACGGTATTTGTATTGTACGGCGTTCTGGGCAAAGCAGAGCAGACAGTCGAGTTGTGCGAAAGCCTGTGCATTGCGTTGTACCGGTTCAATAAATGGTTGCAGGGCAGCCAGCAGTTCGTCAAACAGTCTTGTTTCCAGCGTCAGGATTTTGTCTTCGGCGCCGGTGATTTTTTCTTCGTATTCTTTCAGCTCCGGTGTGATATATCTTTCAGCGTTGGCTAAGGTCTGTTTGCGTATCCACGTATCGGGCACCTTGTTTTTGTGGGTGTTGGTCACTTCCAGGTAGTAGCCGAAAACGTTGTTGAAGGCTATCTTCAGGGAAGGGATGCCGGTGGCTTCGGATTCTTTCTGCTGTATTTGCAGCAGGAAGTCTTTGCCTTTGGTGGCGATGCCGCGCAGTTCGTCCAGTTCGGCGTTCACGCCTTCGCGGATCACACCGCCCTTGTTAACCAGTACCGGCGGGTTTTCCATCACCTCATTCAGTATCTTGTTGAGGATAGGAGCGCAGGGATCCAGTTTTTCGTTGAGGCGTAACAGGTAGTCATTGTCGCTTTTGGAAAGCAGCTCCTGTACGGCCTGTACTTGTTCGAGAGAGTGGGCCAGCTGCATCACTTCCCGGGGATTGATCTTACGGAGTGGTATTTTGGATACCAGCCTTTCCAGGTCGCCGGTGAGTTTGAGGTGATGTGTCAGTGTTTTGGACAGTTCCGCTTCCTTGATGAAGAAGGCTACGGTGTCCAGCCGCTCATTGATCGGAGCGATGTCACGCAGGGGGAATACCAGCCAGCGTTTCAGCAGGCGGGCGCCCATCGGGGTGACGGTATTGTCGAGGACTTTGAGCAGGGTATGGCCGTTTTCCACGCTGCTGTTGAGCAGTTCCAGGTTGCGCACGGTAAAGCGGTCCATCCAGAGGAAGTCTTCCTGGCTGATACGTTGCAGACGGGTGATATGCTGCAGGTTCGGATGTTCTGTGTC
This sequence comes from Chitinophaga flava, assembly GCF_003308995.1. NCBI lineage: Bacteria > Pseudomonadati > Bacteroidota > Chitinophagia > Chitinophagales > Chitinophagaceae > Chitinophaga > Chitinophaga flava. Next base: position 661,187 of record NZ_QFFJ01000002.1, read on the forward strand.
CTTCAGGTAGTGAAGGGTGGCGCCGGCCGCTATGATGGCTGTGTCCATGCCGTCTACACCGAAACCTTTCAGCGAGTGGGTTTGAAAATGTTTCAGTAGTATCTCTTCTGCATAAGTAGAAGTAAAGATCCACTCATCCAGGTTATAGGTATAAAAGCGGGAGCCGAAGGTGGCTTTAAAATGTTTCTGTTGCTGACGGGCAAACACTACTTCAGCCGGACGGAAGCTCTGCAGGAGTTTATCCACATATTCGGTACTGCCTTCGGCGATGATAAATTCGCCGGTGGAGATATCGAGGAAGGAAACGCCGGTAATGTCTGCTCCGAAATGTACGGCGGCCAGGAAGTTGTTGCTGGTATTCTCCAGCAGTTTATCATTAACGGCCACGCCGGGGGTTACCATCTCCGTAACGCCGCGTTTGACAATGCCTTTTACTGTTTTCGGGTCTTCCAGCTGATCACAAACGGCCACACGGTGACCTGCTTTTACCAGCTTGTGAAGGTAGGTGTCGAGTGAATGATGGGGAAAGCCTGCCAGGTCTACATATGAAGCAGAGCCATTGGCCCTTTTGGTTAACACAATGCCCAGCACTCTGGACGCTATCACAGCGTCTTCATTAAAGGTTTCGTAAAAATCGCCTACACGGAACAATAGTACTGCATCCGGGTACTTATCCTTGATAGCCTTATGCTGTAGCATCAGTGGCGTTTCTTCTGATTTACTTTTTGCCATGGCGCAAATATATAAAACTCATCCGATCCGGTTATCTTTGCAGATCATGAGAAAGTTAAGCATGGATGAACTGGGCCGTAAAACGGTGGACGAGTTCAAGGCAGCAGATAAAACACCGCTGGTGCTGGTGTTGGATAATGTGCGCAGTATGCACAACGTTGGGTCGGTGTTCCGTACCGCAGATGCCTTCCTGTTACAGGGCATCGTTTTATGTGGTTATACGCCCGTGCCACCCCACCGGGATATCAATAAAACTGCCCTCGGCGCCACCGAAACGGTGGAATGGCAATATTTCCCCACTACTATGGAGGCTGTCAATGCCCTCAAATCCGCCGGATATCTTATAATAACTATAGAACAGGCCGCCGGTAGTGTGATGCTGGATGCTTTTGTTCCTCCTGTCAATCAGCCTGTGGCGCTCGTTTTCGGGAATGAAGTGAGCGGTGTGGATGCAGAAGTAATGAAGATGGCAGATGGCTGTATCGAGATACCACAGTCCGGAATGAAACACTCCCTGAATATTTCTGTCAGCACTGGTATTGTGGTTTGGGATATCTTTGTAAAACTGCGGGCCGTTACAAACCGTGGTTGATTTAAAAGAAAATAATTTATAAGAGCTGTTAGCTCAACTGCTTACATATGATTACTGCTATTAACAAGTATCTGTCACTGGTAAAGTTCAGCCATACCATCTTTGCCATGCCTTTTGCCCTGACGGGTTATTTTATGGCCACCACCAAAGGTGGGGGCAGCTTCAGCTGGACTACCTTCGGACTGGTGGTGCTTTGTATGGTGTTTGCCCGTAGTGCGGCCATGGCGTTCAACCGCTGGCTGGATACGGACATCGACAAACTCAACCCACGTACGGCCAAACGGGAAATACCCGCCGGCGTGATCTCTCCGCAGAACGCCATGTTTTTCATCCTGATCAACGTGATGCTGTTCGTACTGACTACCTGGTTCATCAACCGTATCTGTTTTTTCCTGTCACCCGTTGCACTGCTGGTAGTGCTGGGATATAGTTATACCAAACGTTTTACAGCCTTGTGCCATATGGTGCTGGGGGTAGGGCTTTCACTGGCGCCAATCGGGGCTTATCTGGCCGTTACAGGTGAATTTGCCGTGCTGCCGGTACTGGTATCGGTGCTGGTACTTTGCTGGGTATCTGGTTTCGATATTATTTATTCCCTGCAGGATGAGGACTTCGACAAGTCACAGCAGCTGAATTCAATTCCGGCCTGGCTGGGTCTTTCCGGAGCCCTGCGTTTCTCCGAGCTGCTGCATGTGGTGGCTGCTGCACTGGTGATCACCATCGGTATCACCGGTCATTATCACTGGCTGTTCTGGATAGGAGCCGCTGCATTCATATCCATGCTGGTGTCTCAGCACCTGCTGGTAAAGCCACACGACCTCAGCAAGGTGAATGTGATGTTTATGACGACTAACGGTATCGCCAGCGTGGTGTTTGCCATTTTTGTAATAGCAGATATGCTGCTGTTCTCCTAACCAAACAAACCACTCTATATTATGGCACGTGTGATGGCAATAGATTATGGAAAAAAACGAACCGGACTGGCCGTGACAGATCCGCTGCAGCTGATTGCCAGCGGACTCACCACTGTCCCTACCCATGAACTGGTCCCTTTCCTGAAAAAATATTTTGCCACTGAAGAAGTGGAGATGATGATCATCGGAGAGCCCAAAAATCTGGATGGTAATGATACCCACGCCACCCCACTGGTGGCAGAATGTATCCGGGTACTCCAGAAGAACTTCCCTCATATTCCTGTCAAAAAAGTAGACGAACGCTTTACCTCCCGTATGGCTTTTCAGAGTATGATCGATAGCGGACTGAAGAAAAAGGACCGCCAGAATAAAGGCCTGGTCGATGAAATCAGCGCCACTATTATTCTACAGGAATATTTACAGAATAAAATGTAAATACTTTTTCATTTAAATAATTTATAATTTGATAAGAGGAGAACCCTTGCTGCCATGACCCTTTGGGGCAAATGTTGTACCTTTGCAGATTAAATAAAAACTAAGAACTACATCATGATATTGCCAATAGTAGCTTATGGGCACCCGGTGCTGAGGAAAGTAGCAGATGATATCACGCCCGACTATCCCAATCTGAAAGAGTTGATCGCAAATATGTGGGAAACCATGTATGGCTCCAATGGAGTAGGTGTTGCAGCTCCACAGATAAATAAGTCTATCCGCTTGTTTGTGGTAGACAGCAAACAAATCATCGACAATCTGGAAGATGATGAAAAGAACGATTATCCTGGAGATAATGGTATAAAGGAAGTGTTTATCAACGCACAAATCGTTGAAACCGGCGGAAAGGAATGGGCTTATAACGAAGGCTGTCTGAGCATTCCCAAAGTAAGGGAAGATGTGAACAGGGCAGAGACAGTGACTCTTTCTTATGTGAACGAAAATTTTGAGCCACAGCAAAAAACGTTTACCGGTGTTACCGCCCGTGTGATCCTGCACGAATACGACCACATCGATGGTAAGCTGTTCATCGACCACCTGAAGCCGCTGAAACGCAGAATGTTAAAGAGTAAGCTCGAAGATATAACCAAAGGAAAAGTAAGGGTAGACTACAAAATGACGTTTCCTAAATAGGAAATAATTTTGTAATGTAAAGAAAACCCATTATTTTGGTATTGTAAAGATTAACGCATCCGTATCCATTTTGGGAACTACCGTATCATATACTGAAATAGAGCTCATTCAAGGACTTCAGGCCAGGGATGAAAAATTATTCAGTTATTTATATGACCATTATTCACCCGCGTTATATGGGGTAGCGCTCAAAATAGTTACGGATGATGCTTCCGCAGGAGATGTACTCCAGGAAGTGTTCATCAAGATCTGGAAAAATATTGACCGATACGATCCCACCAAAGGCCGCCTATTTACCTGGATGCTTAATATTGCCAGGAACACCGCTATCGATAGTCTGCGATCTAAAGCGCACAAACTTGATCAGAAAGTACAGGATGTAACCAGCACCAATCTGATGTATGAACCGCAACTGGCCGTACACCTCTCCGTAGACCACCTTGGATTAACGAAAGTAATTGAAGGTCTTCCCAAAGACCAGCGTATTATTATCGATCTCGCCTACTTCAAAGGTTGTACACAGGAAGAAATAGCCAAAACACTGGACATACCGCTGGGTACAGTGAAAACCAGAATGCGCAATGCGATTATGCAGTTGAGAATCCTACTAAAACAATTATAACATAAAGTGGATGTACAACGTTACATATCATCCGGTATTCTAGAGAGTTATGTGTTTGGCCTTCTGCCTGAATCAGAACAGGGAGAAGTGGAAACCATTGCTGAACAGTACCCTCAGGTGAAAGCTGCCGTACAGGCTTTGCTGTTTGACCGGGAGAAGTTTGTGCAGTTGTATGCCATCGCGCCTCCTCCCGGAATAAAAGACCGGCTCCTCAACATTCTGCAGGAAGAAGATACACCGGAAGGAAATATCATCCTTCCCCAGGAACTGCGCGACCCCGCTCTCCCTTCTTCCAAAGAAACACCGGTAAAAAAAATGTCCGGTCGTAAAACAGCAACAGACCGCATCTGGAAATATGTCGCCGCTGCCATCATCGCATTATTTATCGGTAGTTTAATCCTGAACTTTATCTTCTTCCAGGGATCTACTGATTATAAAAGCCGCTATGAATCGCTGATCGCTGCCAAACAAAAACTGGACGGCGAAAAGGAAAACCAGTCACTGACCGCTCACGCAGAGCTGCAGAAAGAACTGGACATGCTCAAAGATCCCGCTTTCAAATGGATTAAAATAGAAGGCGCTGGCGCCAATGCAGGACAAGTAATTACCGTATGCTGGAACCCCGTTTCCCATGCGCTTTTCCTGATAGCACAGGTAATGCCTTTACCTCCTGTCGGAAAACAATATCAGTTGTGGGTTATCCGCAATAAAAAACTGGTGGATGCTGGTATCTTCCAGAGTGGTGCTCCGCTTGCTCAGAAAATACAACATATGAAGCCGGTGGAATCAGCCGAAGGCTTTGCTGTTACCCTGGAAAAGGCCGGTGGCAGCACCGATCCCAGTATGGACCAGGTACAGCTGTCAGTTAAAATACAGAAATAGTAAGGACTTGTAACTTGTTATAAACTTTATCCGTAACTTACCGGAATTACCGAAAATACCCCGTTAGACCATTAGGAACACGCTCGATACGATTTAACCTTACCAGTCATGTAGCCTTTTGATTACTCAGAAGCAGGATACGTTTGTCTGTGGATATCATCGTACAATTAAAAAACAAATATCAACCATACTTATTTGTCTGTTTTGGAATACCCTGTAACATATACAGAAGCTGAACTGATTGATGGGTTGCGTGCCCGTGATCAGAAAGTCTTCGCATACCTGTATGATCATTATTCTCCCGCTCTCTTCGGCGTGATCGTAAAGGTATTGAATGACAACCACTCGGCCGGAGATGTGCTCCAGGATGTATTTATGAAGATTTGGCGTCATGCCGACCAATACAGAAACGATAAAGGCCGTCTGTTTACCTGGATGCTGAATATTGCCCGGAACACAGCGATAGATATACTTCGGTCCAAAGCCTGGAAACTCGGACAAAAAATCCAAAACATCTCGGAGGACGTACGTTTAAACGATGGTAAGTTAGCCGTGTACCAGTCCGTCGATCATCTTGGTTTTTCCAAAGTCCTGGAAAAACTAACTAAAGAACAACGTGTCCTTATCGATCTGGCTTATTATAAAGGTTGTACCCAGGAAGAAATTTCCAGGTTACTGGGTATACCCCTGGGAACTGTTAAGACCAGATTACGCAATGCCATTATTCAGTTGAGGAACATATTGAACAAATAAACTTTCTTTTTCTCGTGGACGCCCAGTATTTCATATCGTGCGGACTCATTGAGCTGTATGCCGCAGGCATGACTTCTGAAGAAGAAGCACATGACCTGGAAGCCGCTATGCGCCGGTTTCCAGAAGTCGCCGCTGCCGTTGCAGAGTGCCAGCGCGATATGGAAGAGTATGTGCAGCTACAGTCCATCATCCCACCTTCTGCTATCAAATCGCATTTACTTCACCTGATCAATAACGATTCCTTCATGCAGGAAAATTCAGAACCACCTGCACACCCCTTACTACAAACTAAAATCTTATCCATGGAACAAACCAATGTCCTGGCCGTTCCGGAAACCAAAAGCGTTTCCTGGAAGTGGATTGCGGCCGTCGCCTTTGTACTGCTGATTGGCAGTATTATTCTCAATTTCCTGTACTTCAACCGATGGAAGGAATTCCGGGAGTACAAAGACAAGTATCAGTCATTACTACTTTCTCAAAACTCCATCATCTCCAAAACCAATGAGTACAAAACAAGGTTAGAACAACTGCAGGAATCCATGCAGGTTATGGAAGATCCTAAAGTGATGAAAGTGGCCATGCCAGGTACTCAATCCTTCCCGACAGCAGTAGCTACTGTGTTCTGGAATCAGGATAACAAACAGGTATACCTGAAAGTCAACAACCTGCCAGAACCCACTGCCGACAAACAATACCAGCTCTGGGCTATCGTAGATGGCAAACCAGTGGACATGGGCGTGTTTGAAATGGGCGATACAGCAAGCCTGCTGCAGAAAATGAAAGTCACCGGCAAAGCACAAATGTTTGCCGTAACTCTGGAAAAGAAAGGTGGTGCCGCTTCTCCAACCATGGAGCAGATGTACGTAGCCGGAAAAATACCAGGTTGATAACATAATCCGCCGGCAACCACGGTTGCCGGCCCTCTCCCAAAGCTTACCACAGCGGAGATAACAGAGAACACCCGCGTCCCTGTTGTCTCCGCTGTTTTTTTAACGAATTCCTAACAGCTGAAAGCTTACAGCTTTTCCCTAAATTGCAGCATGTCACATTTTTGGAAATGTATAGCCGCAACCGTTGTTGCGGGATGCCTGCAACTATCTAACCTGGCGGCCCAGGACACTGCCCGGTACAAAGGAATGACCGTAAACCTGGACGAAGTAATCGTGGAAGCAAAACGTATAGGCTTCGACGTTAATAGTTTTATTAAAAGAGTAGAAGAGGATACTACCTTCTACCGCGCATTTAAAAACCTTCATATCGTAGGCTTCAACGCCGACAATGATATCCGCATACTGGATAAAAAAGGAGAAACACAGGCTTCTCTCAAAAGTATCACCCGCCAGCATATCAATGGCCGCTGCCGCAATATGGAAGTCACCAGTCAACAGGTGACCGGCGATTTCTTCACCCGCAAAGGCAACTATAACTACTATACCGCCGAATTATATGGCAACCTGTTCTTTACCAACGGCACCGTATGTGTGGACGGCAACGGCGAAACACCTGAAAATGCCGGCGGTAGCATGGCTCGCCATAAAGCACAGCTTAAACAACTCATCTTCAACCCCGGCAAACCCGTTAAAGGAGTGCCCATCGTGGGTGGCAAAGTGGCCATCTTCGACAGAGATGTGATGCGGTTTTATAACTTCTCCATCAGCGCCGAAAACTATGTAGACGGTACCCCTTGTTATGTGTTTACCGCCAAAGCCAAACCGGACCTGAACCGCATCGACCGCGGAGACGTTGTGATCGATGAACTGATCACCTGGTTTAACAAGGATAACTTTGAGATTGTAGGCCGCAAATACGCCCTGTCCTATAAAACGATGCTGTTTGATTTTAACGTGAAGATGAATGTACAGATGACCAAACAGTTTGGTCTGCTTATACCCGCACTGGTTACCTACAACGGTACCTGGAATGTACCGTTCAAAAAACGGGAAACAGCCATTTTTACCGCTAAATTCTTTGATTTTAAGGCGAGTGAATAACTAATACAACAACGTGACTGTGCCGGTCTTATGTACCGGTATCCTGGTATATACTTCCCGGTAATCAACAATCCATACGTAGGTAGCCATATCTGCCTGCAGGCCCTTTACACGCCCTGTCCAGCCTATCTGCGGGTCGTTGGTGAAAAACACCCGTTCACCCCAGCGGTTGTAAATACTGAGCGTATACTGTTCTATCGGACATCGGTACCGGGGCCGGAAGTAGTCGTTACGCCCGTCCCCGTTGGGGGTGAAGGCATTGGGGAAATGCACGGTACATTCACAGTCATGGAAGTCCACCACTACTGAATCCACACTCTTGCCACAGGTGTTCCAGGCCGTTAACGAGTAGATGCCGGGCTGCCGCACAATATACTGTGGGATGCTGGTACTGTCCTGCCATTTGAAAGGAGCCCCGCCGGCACCAAGGACTGTCAGCGGGTATACCTCGTTGCGGCACAACAGGGTATCCGGTCCGAGATTCACCCGCAGCGTATCATCATAAGACACACGGATGGTATCGGAAGATTCGCAGCGGCCTATCTGGGCATGTACAAAGTAGTTGCCGGGTTTGACCACATAATAAGTAGCCTGGTCCGAACCATCCTGCCAACGGTATTGCCCGTTGCCGAAATCGGCCGTCAGTACCAGAAAATTACCTTTACAAATTGTAGTATCGTTACCCAGGTTGAGTTTGCGCAACCGGTTGTAGTTCACAAAGATGGTATCTACCACATTACAGATGTGATTGATCTCTACCAGCGCCCATATATTCGCTTGCGAACTGACGGTGATAGCCGGTGTAGTGGCGCCTGTACTCCATTTCCAGGCGGTGGCTTCCGGCACTACAGGTGCTAGCCGGATTGATTCGCCGGGGCATAACAGTGTATCGGGGCCCAGGCTGAAAGGGTAGGGCGGACCGGTAAACGTGATAGTGATCTGGGCGTCTATTTCTGCACAACCTTTAGGAAACACCCTTACCTGGTAGGTGCCAGATGTTCGTACGTCCTGCGTGGGCTCTGTATTGCCGGTATTCCACAGATAGGTACAGTTCTGGGCGGTGGCATCGAGGGCCAGCTGTTCACCTGTACATAATACCAGGTCTGGCCCCAGATCTATCTTGGGAACAGGCGTATAAAATACATTCACTGAATCCGGTATCAGACAACCATTGATCTTGACTTTATACGTAGCAGAAGTGTCCACCAGGATGTCGGGTGCGGTAGAACCATTCTGCCATTCGTAGGTGGCGCCGGGTATCACCGGTGCACTGAGGGTCATGGTGCTGCCTTCGCAGAGCGTGATATCCTGTGGCCCCAGGTCGTAGATTACAGGCGTTACAATGGTAATAGGCAGGGTGGAGATATCGGGCTGCCCGCCGCGCCAGGCTACCAGGGTAACGGTGTAGGTGCCGGTAAGCTGGTATGCATGGAAAGCCCCTTTTATTTTATCAGAAGAATCTTTTTCAGCAGAAGCAGGGTCCCCAAAGTACCATTTGACGGAATCTATCCCGGTAGTATTGCCAATTACGAAGAAAACGCTGTCCTGCACACAGGTAGAGGAAGCCTTAAAAGGGGTAGCTCTCCATACCCCGGCATTTGCCCGGGTATGGCCTGGCAGCATGGCCAGAAACAGTAAAATCAGAAAAGAACAGTGTATATAAAGGGTCCTCATGTGTTGACATGGTAATAGACGCTAAGATAATGAAATATATAAAATATTGTTAATAATAACTGTGATTTAACAGTAACTGTGATTAATGCTGATGATGTTGATGATGATGATAGATAGGATGAATGACAGACCAGGTGCATAAAAAAGAGCATCCGGATAAAATCACGAATGCTCTTTTAAAATCTTTCAAAACGCTCAAAACACTGTTATCATACCCATCAGTATCATCAGTATTCATCACAGTTCAGTATTAATCCTCCGTGTTCGGGCGGGCAGTAGAATATCTCCGCCATTTTTCCAGCACCTGGGAGAAATCGTCCGGCAGCTGGCTTTCGAAGCGCATCTGCTTGCGGGTGCGGGGGTGGATAAAGCCGAGTTGCTGGGCATGCAGGGCATGACGGGGCATAATATCAAAGCAGTTGTCCACAAACTGTTGGTATTTGGTGAAGATGGTCCCTTTCCGGATGCGGTTACCGCCGTAGGTATCGTCATTAAAAAGGGAATGGCCGATATGCTGCATGTGTACGCGGATCTGGTGGGTACGGCCTGTTTCGAGGCGGCACTCAATTTTGGTAACGTAGTTAAAACGTTCCAGTACGCGGTAATGGGTGATGGCTTCTTTGCCATACTCGCCGTCGGGATAGGCGTCCATGATTTTTCGCAGGCGCTGGTGGCGGCCTACGTGTGCTACTACGGTGCCTTCTTCTTCTTCAAAATCACCCCATACGAGGGCTATATAGCGACGGTGAACGGTGTGGTCAAAAAACTGTTTGGCCAGGTCGGTCATGGCTTTTTCTGATTTAGCCACTACCAGCAGGCCGGAGGTGTTTTTATCGATACGGTGTACCAGCCCAAAGCGTGGGATGACAGGCGTAGTAGCCTGGGTTTTGTCGCCCAGATACCAGGAGAGGCCGTTGACCAGTGTGCCGGTGTAGTTGCCACAGCCGGGGTGTACTACCATACCGGCAGGTTTATCTATTATCAGCACGTCATCATCCTCATAAACGATATTGAGCGGGAGTTCTTCCGGCAGCACTTCTGTGCTTTCCGGGTTTTTATTGGAAAAAACAACGATTTTGTCCAGCGGTCTGATCTTGTAATTGGCCTTGACAGGTTTGTCGTTGACCAGCACCATCTCAGTATCCAGCGCGTTCTGTACCTTGTTACGGGTGGCTCCTTCGATACGGGCGGTGAGGAATTTATCGATGCGGACAGGCTCCTGGCCTTTGTCTACCACCATGTTGATCTTCTCATACAGTTCCTCGCTGCCTTCTCCGTTTTCCAGCTCGTCTTCCAGTTCCAGCAATTCTTCAGCCATTAATATATAAATTTTGGCAAAGGTAAAATAAATTACCCGTAGCACGTAAAGCCACGTGTAAAGCACCGGAGTGGACAGTGGAAGGTATGGCTGAGCTTTCCGGATAAAGCCTTCATACTGGCTTCCGGAGCGTTGGTCCGGTTCTTACCGGAAGTCAAAAGATTCAACTACCTTTGTGTCTTTGAAAAAATACGCGTTAACGCGCCACAGTTCAGTATGGATAAGCAGGAGATCATCATCAGAGACCTTGGAAAAATCGATTACCAGGAAGCCTGGGATTACCAGGAACAGTTGTTGAAGGAAAATGTACAGCTGAAAGCTCAAACGCCCAACCTGTGGCCCAAGCCCACCACCAATTACCTTCTTTTCTGCGAGCATCCGCCGGTATATACCCTTGGTAAAAGCGGACACATGGAGAATCTGTTGCTGAGCAGGGAAGAACTGGATGAACAGGGAATTGGCTTTGTACCTACCAACAGAGGCGGTGATATTACCTTTCACGGCCCGGGGCAGATAGTAGGATATCCGATTCTAGACCTTGAAAATTTCTTTACAGATATTGGAAAATACCTTCGTTGTCTGGAGGAAGTAGTGATCCGTACAATCGCGGAATACGGTGTTATTGGCGACCGTTCCCCCGGAGAGACCGGCGTATGGCTGGACCCGACGGACAAAACAAAAGCCCGCAAAATATGTGCAATGGGGGTTCGTTGCAGCCGCTGGGTGACCATGCATGGTTTTGCCCTCAACGTCAATACACCAATGAACTATTTTGATAACATTATTGCCTGCGGAATTGCAGATAAACAGGTGGCTACACTTGACAAAGAAGTAGGTAGGGAAGTGGATCTCGACGAGGTGAAGGCCAAACTCAGCAAACACTTTGCGGAGGTATTTGGTGCTACTATGATTTAAGCTGCTTTAGCATATAAACGATAAAAAGAAAAGCGGAGACCACCTGGTCTCCGCTTTTCTTTTTATCATCTTTTTCAGATTACATTCTGTAGTTGAGTGGGATGAAGAAGTTCCATTTCTCCTTGAGTTTCCCATCTTCAAACAGTTCAAAGTTAAACCAGCCGGCATGCAGGAAAATGGCTTTTTCCAGGATGAGGGAAGCTGCTTTCACATGTTCTATTTCAAAGAGGAAAGAACCGTTGGGTTCGTAAAACTTAACTGAATATTTTTTATGCTGGGCATCTGCCAGTTTGATATTGACATTACCATCCGCAGTGGTATAGATGTAGTTGGAGGGGCGCCACATTACTTTCTCCGGCTCCTTGTTTTCCTGTTCAGTAGTGGTGGGTTTTCCTGTTCCTGTTGTTGGTTTCAGGGCACGGGAAGCTTCCTTGATATCAGCATATTGCAGCTTCATATCGGCTTTAATAGTACTGTCAGGCAGGGCGAGCATGACTTTGCTGTATACATACCGGCCGTTGTTGAACAGGATGAAAAGGCGGTAATAGTTGCTGCCTGGAAGTGGTTTGCTGTCGATGTAGGCATTCCGGGTTTGCGTGGGATAACTGGCGTAACCAATGGTGTTAAAATTGAGTACGCTGTCCAATGAGCGCTGAACCCCGATCTCCTTAACTTCCATAAATCCGGTGATCCAGTCCAGCTGAATTTTACCGGTTTTAATGGTAGCTGTGAAGTTCGGCAATACAGGAGGCAACATTTCCTGCGCTTTTCCTGTGAATGCTATCGATAAAAAAATTCCTGTTGCGAATATTAAACGCACGACCTGCTTCATACAAAAAATCCCTAAGCTCTTAAAGTTGGCAAAAATACGCTTCGGTTCAAATATAATGAACTGTTTTTACAGTGTAAGAACGCCGGGAGGTAGGGAAAGATTGCCCTGTAGTCCGCCAGTATGTATTAATAAAATTTTGCTTTTGTCCGGAAAGTAGCCCTGATGGATTAATTCATGGAAAGCCTTGATAAGTTTGCCGGTATAAATAATATCAGTGGGAATACCGGTTTCTTGGTAAAAAGTATTGATAAAATCTATAAGTTCCGGTTTTACTTTAGCATAGCCTCCTCCATGGAAGTCATGTAACAGTTGCCACTGGTGGGGCTTGCCCGGATGTAGCAAGGCTCTTACTTCTTCTTCGAGATAAGCAGCGCCTTTTAATACTGGTATGCCAAGGATAGTCTGATGAGGTGCGGCACTATTGATAAGGCCGGCGAGGGTAGTTCCGGTGCCGGTGGCGCATAACACATGCGTGAAATGGTGGGTGGGGAAGAGGGAGAGTATCTCTTCGCAGCCTCTGGCGCCGGCCGCATTATGTCCCCCTTCCGGGATGACATAGGTATCCGGTGCTGCGTTGTATTGCTGGCGGCTGTTGCGATAATCTTCCCTGCTGATAAACTCCAGCAGCATCCCCTTGTCCATGGCCTGTTGCAGTGTATGGCCATATACAGGAGGGCGTTCACCCCGGATCACGCCGGTACACGTTAAGCCGGCCAGCTGGCAGGCTGCTGCAGTAGCAGCAATATGGTTGGAATACGCACCCCCAAAAGTCAGGATATGTTTTTTTCCCTGCTCCTTTGCCGCCTCCAGATTGTATTTGAGCTTGAACCACTTATTGCCGGAAATTTCAGGGTCCAGTTTATCCAGCCGCAGCATAGCCGCTTCCATCTGAGATGGCAGCCAGGAGAGTGTTAAAGTATCCAGCGTAATATGATCCGTAGGCAGCATAAGCCGCAAAGTTAAGCAGGATAAAATAAATCAGCCCGGCGCTAAAGCATCTGATTTCCCAGGGCTGAAGCCCTGGGCTATAATTGATTGCTGTGTTAAAATAGGCTGCAATACCGCCTGATGGATCCTTGCCGCTTTCATGCTCCAAAAAACAGATCCACAAAAAGCAGGTCCATAATACGATTCTCCGGCTAAAAAACCGGCCCCAATTTCTGCTAGCCCCCGATCTTCACTCATCAAAATTAGCCCAGGGCTTTAGCCCTGGGACTTGTTAAAATTCGCTTCAATCTTGCTAATTATCATCAGCTTAATCGGCTCATATTGTGCGTTATTTGCGGTTTATTCGTTTGTCAGAAATCCGCCTTTGCCGCGATAGAGTTTAACGGTTTTATCCAGTTTTACTTTCAATACGGTTACGTATTTATCCTGTACGTTTTCGGGTACATCGATGTAAACGAGGCCTGGTACGGGGCTCCAGGAAATTTTGCCAACAACTTTATGAGTCAGTGGTGTTCCGTTGCCTACTACGCTGATGGATTCAATTTTATTGCTCAACCCTTTGATCGCAACCTGGCCGCTGGTTTTACCGGGCAGGAAGAGGTAAAGGGTGGTGGAGTCTTTGGAGAGGGTGGTAGGGCCATAGAAGTGGCCTTGTGGTAAACCGGCGATGGTGTTGAAGATGGCTTCACCATTCTTTTGGTTCCAGGCGCCGAGTTCTTTGAGCATATGTACTTCTTCTGCGGGGATGGAGCCATCGGCTTTGGGGCCTATGTCGAGCAGGAGGTTACCACCGTTGCTGACAGCGTCCACGAAGATGGTGATGATTTCAAAAGGTGTTTTCCAGTTGGTATCTTGTGGTTGCCAGCCCCAGTTGTTATTGATGGTCATGCACAGTTCCCACCAGTGATAGTGAGGACGGGTAACCGGAAAGTTTTGTTCAGGAGTATCGTAATCGCCATAACCCTGGAGACGGCCGTTGATAATGGTGTTAGGGTTGTGGGTGGTGAGCATTTTGCGCATTTTGGCAGCTTCCCATTCGTCGGCGGAGTGTTCCCAGTCGCCGTCAAACCACCAGAGGTCTGGATTAAATTTGGTCATGACTTCTTCCATCTGTCCTTCGTAGAACTTGAGGAAACGCTGCCACCTGGCGGGTTGGGCTTTGATGTCGTAGCGGTTACTGTCTTTCAGAAACTGTGGATAGTCGGGATAACTCCAATCTATCAACGAAAAATAGGCACCACATTTGATACTGTCGCGCCGCAATGCCGCATAGAAGGGGGTGAGCACGTCTTTTTTAGCGGGTGTACTGTTGACAACATCCAGTTTACTGTATTTACTGTCCCACAGGGCTACGCCATCGTGGTGTTTGGTGGTCATAACTGCATATCGCGCGCCGGATTCTTTGATAAGATCAGCCCAGGCTTGCGGGTCGTAATTACTGGCAGTAAAGCCTTTCAGCTGCTGCATGTAATCGGGATAGGAGATTTTTTTGTTGTGGAAAGACCAGGATTCGTCGACTCCTTTTACAGAATAGATGCCCCAGTGAATGAAGATGCCGAGTTTGGCGTCGGCAAACCACTGCATTTTTTCTTTAATGTCTTCCGGTTTGGTCTGCTGCTGAGCATTGGCAGTTGTAAAAAGCTGCATGGCACAGGCTCCCAGCACAAGTAATCTTTTCATCGTTCCGATTAAATTAGTTCTTAAAATATGTGTTGTCCACAAAAAGAAAGCGTGAAAATAGGTTTAATGATTATATTTAGCGCCGATATTTTCAGGTAAATCATTGAAAATTATAAAATAATATCAGAAAAATGCAACCGACTTTATTGATTTTAGCGGCCGGTATGGCCAGTCGATACGGCAGTTTAAAGCAAATCCAGTCTTTTGGGCCAAGCGGTGAGACTATCATTGACTACTCTATTTATGATGCTATCCGTGCAGGATTTGGCAAGATCGTATTTATTATCCGTGAGAACTTTGCTGAAGAGTTCAAGGAAATCTTTGAGCCCAAGCTGAAAGGCCGTGTAGCGACTGATTATGTATTTCAGGATATGGATTCCTTTACTGGTGATTACCAGATCCCGGCTGACAGGACTAAACCCTGGGGTACTGCACATGCGATCCTTTGTGCTAAAAACGCCATCAATGAACCATTTGCAGTGATCAACGCAGATGACTTCTATGGAGCGGATGCTTTTGTGAAAATGGCTGCTTTCCTGAATGGTGAAACCAAAGCTGATATCTACAGTGTTGTAGGTTATGAGCTGGGTAAAACAGTGAGCGAGCACGGTTCTGTGTCCCGTGGTGTTTGTGCTGTGAATGGTACTGGTTTCCTGTCTGCTATCAACGAGAGAACAAAAATTTATACTGACAATGGTCAGATCGTTTATGAAGAAGCTGATGGCAGCAAACATCCGCTGTCTGCTGATACACCGGTGTCTATGAACTTCTGGGGTTTCCATCCCAGCGTATTTGACCTGAGCCAGACGCTGTTTAACGAGTTCCTGCAGAAAAGCGGCACCAACCCTAAATCGGAGTTCTTTATTCCGATTGTGGCTGACGAGTTTATCCGCCGGGATATCGGTAAGGTAAAAGTACTGCCTACCACAGCGAAATGGTTTGGTGTTACTTACAAAGAAGATGCACCGGGTGTGCAGGCCAGCTTGTCGGCATTGGTTAAAAATGGAGAATATCCCGACAATTTATGGAAATAATACCCAACAAATTAATCCTTCAGGCTTTCGGACTGGAGCCTGAAGGATTAAACGTCCGAAAGTTCGGATCAGGACACATCAACAACACTTTTCTGCTCGAAAAGAAAGAGGACGGCAGCAAATATGTTTTACAGAAAATCAATGTAAACGTATTTAAGGAACCTGGAGTAATTGCCGCCAACCAAAGAATGGCAGCCGATTATCTCGCAGCACATCATCCGGAGTATCTGTTCATTACGCCCATACCCACTGTTACCGGGGAAGAGCTTTTTGTAATGGACAACGAGTACTGGCGAATGATTCCGTTTATTGCCGGATCCGTGACGGTAGATCAGGCCGACAACCCAAAGCAGGCATTTGAAGCAGCCAGACAATTCGGCCGCCTTGCTAATTACCTTTCGGGCATCGACCTGAAGCCGTTTAAAGCTTCGATTCCAAACTTTCACAATCTTACCTTGCGCTACAGTGCTTTTCAGGAAGCTATCCGCAACGCCAGGGAAGACAGGAAAGCAGCAGCAGAAGAGATGATTGAAGAATTCCTCCGCTACTCCGATATCGCAGTCACGTATGAACAGCTGAAAACAAATCCCGAATTCAGAGACCACCTGATGCACCATGATACCAAAATCAATAATGTGCTGCTCAACAAAGACACATATGAAGGTATCTGCGTCTGCGATCTGGATACACTGATGCCGGGAAAAATCATCTCAGACCTCGGAGACATGGTACGCACTTATGTTTGCCCCGTTTCTGAAGAAGAGCCGGATGTCAGCCAGATCATTATCCGCGAAGAATATTTCGAAGCACTCATGCAGGGATATCTCGGAGAAATAGGCAGCACTTTAACCAAAGTGGAAAAAGAACAACTCTTTTTTGCAGGAAAGTTCATGATCTACATGCAGGGGATACGATTCCTCACCGATTATCTCAACGGCGATGTCTACTACCCGATTAAGTACGACACCCACAACTACGACCGCGCACATAACCAGCTGGTACTGCTGCAGCGGCTCATCGAAAAACAAGAAACATTGCAGGCTATCATCGATAAATGCCTCCTTGTCAGTGAACAGGTTTAGACTAGTGAACAATCAAATGAAATCATTCTGAAATCCCGATGCGCTCCTGCATCGGGATTTTTTTTACACCTTCCACCACCTCTCCCTGCTTTATGCTCTCACCAGACCTTTAGTATTTGGTGACCGGTTTTGGTCGTTTGTTAGAAATGAATTAATAATCGACTTCTTTTTTTGAATATTTTCAAAAACACATAAAGGGATTAATTTTTGACGAAAAATTTTATGCTTTGTTGTTTTTTATTTTTTTCACGAATACATTTGTACTGATACAATAACAATCACCTCCTATGTGGGAAAATAAAGACAACATAAAACTTAATCACATCGTACCTCAGCTCAACTGGGCTATCACGAAGGTCGTGATTATCGTCGTTGTCATTATTAGCCACCATTATGGAGGATAGGTCCACGTGTATAATCAAAACGATATAACGCCTTCCTCCGCAACGAGGAAGGCTTTTTTTTTGACTACTATTTTGACGCTAATAATTCAATTTTATGTATAGCTATTACAACAACGACACCATTCTCTATCTCAACGGCGAGTATCTGAAAGCAACTGCGGCCACCACTGATCTGTTCGGCCAATCATTACACTACGGTTACGCCGTATTCGAAGGAATCCGCGCTTATAAAACAGCAAACGGACAAGTGAAGGTCTTCAAGGCCAAAGAACACTTTGATCGTTTGAAGCGTTCCTGCGAATTGATCCACATCCCCTACGACTTCAACAACGACGAGCTGATCGCCGCATGCTACAAAGTGCTGGAGATGAACAATATGGAAGAAGCCTACATCAGACCGCTGGTATTCTGTCCACCCAACATGACCCTGAAAGCAGCGAGTGAATCCAACATCCTCATCTGCGCCTGGGAATGGGGTGCTTACCTCGGTGAAAAACTGCTGCGCATCATGACTTCCTCCTTCGAGCGACCGAATCCTAAAGCATTCAAGATAGAATCCAAATCGGCCGGCCTGTATGTAAACTCGATACTGGCATCACAGGAAGCCAAACAAAAAGGATACGATGAAGCACTGTTAATGGACATGAATGGTTATGTGGCAGAAGGTCCGGGCGCCAACATCTTCTTCGAAAAAGACGGCAAACTCTTCACTCCTCCAGCCGGTAATATTCTTGCAGGCATCACTCGCGCCACTGTTATCGAACTTTGCCAGGAACTGCAAATCCCTCTCGAAGAAAAACTCTTTACCATCGATGAATTAAAACAAGCCGACGCTGCTTTCTTCTGCGGTACTGCTGCAGAAGTGGTAGGCCTCGAATCCATCGACGGACAGCCTTTCGCCAAAACATGGGCCTCTTCTCTCGGAAAAGTATTACAACAAGCCTACAAAGCAAGAGTGCTCGAAAAATCCTTTCAACGCGAAGCACAATTAGCATAGCCTTTAGCTGTTAGTATTTTAGCTGTCAGTGCTAAATGCTGACAGCTAAAAGCTAAAAGCTCCCTTGGACTCTGTAAAACGAAAAATGCAGAATCCTCTGTAGTAAAGGGTTTGAAAGACCTTGGGGCAGATTTGAAGACCGGTTTATTAAAAATTCTTGGTTTGAATTTGCCAGCCTCACCGGGTAATTTGTGACGGATTTTAAAATAGGATTACTATCAACCGTAATCCGGGAAACATCAACTGCAATGGAATTAAATAAATACAGCAAAACGATTACACAGGACCCTACGCAGCCAGCTGCGCAGGCGCAACTATACGGTATCGGCCTTACAGAAGAAGACCTGAAAAAAGCCCAGGTAGGTATTGCCAGCATGGGTTATGATGGTAACACCTGTAACATGCACCTCAATGACCTCGCACAGGATGTGAAAAAAGGCGTCTGGGCCAATGATCTGGTCGGACTCACTTTCCACACCATCGGCGTCAGTGACGGTATGAGCAATGGTACGCCTGGTATGCGTTACTCCCTGGTAAGCCGCGATCTGATTGCAGATTCCATTGAAACTGTTTGTGGTGCTCAATACTATGATGCACTCATCACCGTACCTGGCTGCGATAAAAACATGCCCGGTTCACTGATGGCTATGGGGCGCCTCAATCGCCCGTCCATCATGGTTTACGGCGGTACCATCGCACCCGGTAAATACAAAGGCCAGGACCTCAACATCATCTCTGCTTTCGAAGCACTCGGTCAGAAAATGGCCGGTACACTGGACGAAGGTGATTTCAAAGGTATCGTAATGAATTCCTGCCCCGGCGCCGGCGCCTGCGGTGGAATGTACACTGCCAATACCATGTCTTCCGCTATCGAAGCATTGGGTATGAGCCTGCCTTACAGCTCATCCAGCCCCGCCCTGAGCAAGGAAAAAAAGGAAGAATGTGCCAACGCCGGCAAATACATCCGCCTGCTCCTGGAAAAAGATATCAAACCCAGAGATATCATGACGAAAGAGGCATTTGAAAATGCACTCACCGTGATCATGGCACTGGGTGGTAGTACCAACGCAGTACTGCACTTCATCGCTATCGCAAAATCAGTAGGCGTGTCCGTTACACTGGAAGATTTTCAGCGTTCCAGCGACAAAACCCCGCTGATAGCCGATCTTAAACCCAGCGGTAAATACCTGATGGAAGACCTGCACAATATCGGCGGTGTTCCGTTAGTGATGAAATACCTGCTGAAACAAGGCCGCCTGCATGGTCATTGCATGACCGTGACTGGCAAAACCATCGCTGAAAATCTGGAGTCTGTTCCGGATATCGATTTCGGCACACAGGATATTATCGTTCCCGTGGAGAAGGCGCTGAAAGCCAACGGCCATATCCAGATATTATATGGCAACCTCGCCGAACAAGGCTCTGTTGCTAAAATCACCGGTAAGGAAGGCGAACAGTTCAAAGGACCTGCCCGCGTATTTGACGGTGAATTTGAACTCATCGCTGGTATTCAATCCGGCAGAGTGAAAAAAGGCGATGTAGTGGTAATCCGCCAGGTAGGCCCTAAAGGAGCACCTGGTATGCCGGAAATGCTGAAACCTACCAGTGCCATCATGGGCGTAGGACTGGGTAAAAATGTGGCGCTGATTACTGACGGCCGTTTCTCCGGTGGTACGCATGGTTTCGTGGTAGGACATATCACACCGGAAGCTTTCGAAGGTGGTAACATCGCCCTCGTACAAGACGACGACATTATCGAAATAGATGCAGTGAACAATACAATCAATATGGAAGTTAGCGCGGAAGAACTGGCTGCCCGCAGGGCCCGGTGGACCGCTCCGGCATTGAAGGTATCCAATGGAATCTTATTTAAGTACGCAAAACTTGTTAAAAATGCAACAGAAGGATGTGTTACCGATGAAGGCTGAGGAAGCTGATAAACGGTTGGCCGCTAAACCTGTTATCTCCGGCGCAGAAGCCGTAATCCGTTCCCTCATCGCTGAAGGAGTAGATACCATCTTCGGATACCCCGGCGGTGCCATCATGCCAATCTATGATGCACTGTATGATTTCCAGGACCAGGTCCATCATATACTGGTGAGGCATGAACAGGGTGCTACACACGCGGCCCAGGGTTATGCCCGCAGCTCCGGCAGAACAGGAGTGGCCTTCGCCACTTCCGGTCCGGGCGCCACCAACCTGGTCACCGGGCTGGCAGATGCTTATATGGATAGTACACCGATGGTGTGCATCACCGGTCAGGTAGGTGCAGCCCTGCTGGGTACAGACGCTTTCCAGGAAACAGACGTGATTGGTATCACCATGCCTATCACCAAATGGAATATTCAGGTGACCCGCCAGGAAGATATTCCGGGCGCTATCGCCAAAGCTTTTTATATCGCCCGCAGCGGCCGCCCAGGCCCTGTACTGGTGGATATCACTAAAAATGCACAGTTCGGCGAATTCGAATATGAATATATACCGTGTACGGCTATACGTAGTTATCAACCGGTACCGCAACTGAATCTGGATGCTGTAACAGCTGCTGCTGCACTGATCAACGAAGCGAAAAAACCTTTCCTGCTCGTAGGCCATGGCGTACTGTTGTCAGGCGCTGAAAAAGCCCTGATAGCACTGGCAGAAAAAGCACAGATACCGATGGCTTCTACATTGCTGGGTCTCTCTGCTGTTCCGGTAGACCACCCGCTGTATGTAGGTATGCTGGGCATGCACGGCAACTACGGCCCCAATGTGCTCACTGGCGAATGTGATGCCCTCATCGCCGTCGGCATGCGCTTCGATGACCGTGTAACCGGCGACGTGGAAACCTATGCCAACAAAGCAAAAGTTATTCACATCGAAATAGACGCTGCCGAGATCAACAAAATCATCAAGGCTGATGTGGCCGTGTATGCAGATGCTAAAACAGCCCTGGAAGCGCTGCTGGAAGAAGTAAACCCTGCCAGCCATGAACAATGGATCGCAGAATTCCAGGCTGCACATCAGAAAGAATACGATAAAGTACAACACCGCGAACTGTATCCGGAAGCAGGTGAACTGAAAATGGCGGAGGTAATACGGCTCATCTCCGAAAAAACAAAAGGAGAAGCAGTCTTGGTTACAGACGTTGGTCAGCATCAGATGGTAGCTTCCCGTTACTATCGTTTCAAAAACCCGAACACCAACATCACCTCCGGTGGTATGGGTACGATGGGCTTCTCCCTGCCGGCGGCCATGGGCGCTAAAATGGGTACACCCGAAAAAGAAGTGGTAGCCATTATCGGTGATGGTTGTTTCCAGATGACCTTACAGGAACTGGGTACTATCTATCAGTCCAAAATAGGTGTGAAAATCGTGATCCTGAACAACAACTTCCTTGGCATGGTTCGCCAGTGGCAGCAACTGTTCTTCGACAAACGTTATTCCTCTACCGAAATGGTCAACCCGGATTTCGTTCAGATCGCCAAAGGATTTTATATTCCTGGCAAAAAAATTACCGCGCGCGAAGATATTTCAGCAGCTATCGATGAAATGCTGGCCCACGACGGCGCTTACCTGCTGGAAGTTGTGGTGGAAAAAGAAGACAACGTATTCCCTATGGTACCGGCTGGTGCCCCTGTTGCCAATATCCGACTGGAGTAGTACCATCAGATTATAACAGACAAGCAATTAATTTTTTTATAAGACATGCCTCTCCCTTTTGGCCCGCTGCAAGCAGGATTCGAGGGAGGGGACGCCCAAGCTGTTTTTATGCAAAAAGAATATACAGTTACGGTTTATACGGAAGACCGTATAGGTATTACCAACCGTATCACCATAATCTTTACCCGCAGAGGGATCAATATCACCAGTCTTACCACTGCTGAAACCGAGATCCCTGGCGTGTATAAGTTCATTATAACGGTGATGTCTACACGTGAAAAACTGGATAAGGTGGTTGGTCAGATTGAAAGACTGATTGAAATTCACCGTGCCTTTGTACACGAGGAAGAGGAAGTGGTGTACCAGGAACTGGCATTGTATAAAATTTCTACACGGTCACTGGATACCGGTGATATCGAAAGACTGATCCGTGAAAATCAGGCACGTATCCTGACTATCACGGCAGACTATTTCGTGATCGAGAAAACCGGCCACCAGCAGGAGCTGACAGACTTCATCAAAAAGCTGGAACCCTATGGTCTGATCGAATATTCCAAAAGCGGAAGAGTAGCGATCGTCAAATGGAGCCGCCGCTTCCACGAACATCTGAAAGAACTGCAGGCAGTACCGGAATCATAACCAGCTGCTGCAAACATTAATAAGCCTTTATTCATTTACTTAAAATTTACAGCTAATAGCTAATGGCTAGTAGCTAAAAGCTAAAAACACAAAACATGGCAACCATCAATTTTGGAGGTGTACTCGAAGAAGTAGTAACCAGGGAAGAATTTCCAATGGAAAAAGCAAGGGAAGTCCTGAAAAACGAAGTGATCGCAGTTATCGGCTATGGTGTACAAGGCCCCGGCCAGGCACTGAACCTGAAAGATAACGGCTTCAATGTTATCGTTGGTCAGCGTAAAAATTCCAAAACCTGGGATAAAGCGGTAGCTGATGGCTGGGTTCCGGGCGAAACTTTATTCGATATCGAAGAAGCTGCTGCTAAAGGTACTATCATTCAGTTCCTGTTGTCTGATGCAGGTCAGATCACCCTGTGGCCTACACTGAAACAACACCTGGCTCCTGGTAAAGCGCTGTACTTCTCCCATGGATTTGGTATTACCTATAAAGAGCAGACTGGTATTATTCCTCCTGCTGATGTAGACGTAATCCTGGTGGCTCCCAAAGGTTCCGGTACTTCTCTGCGCCGCCTGTTCCTGGCTGGTCAGGGTCTGAACTCCAGCTTCGCTATCTTCCAGGATGCTACCGGCCGTGCTAAAGAACGCGCAGTAGCACTGGGTATCGGCGTAGGCTCCGGTTACCTGTTCGAAACAGATTTCAAAAAAGAAGTATTCTCCGACCTCACCGGCGAACGTGGTTCACTGATGGGCTGTATCCAGGGTATCTTCGCTGCTCAATACGAAACACTGCGCAGAAATGGTCACTCCCCTTCTGAAGCATTCAACGAAACAGTAGAAGAGCTGACTCAGTCTCTGATGCCACTCGTTGCTGAAAACGGTATGGACTGGATGTACGCTAACTGCTCCACTACTGCACAACGTGGTGCACTCGACTGGTGGAAGAAATTTAAAGATGCTACCCAGCCTGTATTTGACGAGCTGTATGCCAGCGTTGCCGCTGGTAAAGAAGCTGCCCGTTCTATCGCTTCCAACAGTACTCCTGACTATCGCGAGAAACTGAACGAAGAACTGAAAGAACTGCGCGAAAGCGAAATGTGGCAGGCTGGTGCAGCTGTTCGCAAGCTCAGACCTAATGCATAATATTTTATGATTTGGTTATTTGATTATTGAACAAATAATCAAATAACCAAATCTCCCAAATGAATTAATATGTCCTCTAATCTAATAGCTGGTGTTAACCCGCTCAATATCCTCGATGCATCGGTGAAATTGAAGCCTGTGGTTAATCGCACTCCGTTGACTTATAGCGCTACGCTTTCCCGCCGCTATAACTGTGATGTATATCTGAAAAGAGAGGATATGCAGATTGTACGCTCTTATAAACTGCGCGGAGCCTACAACCTGATCAGCAGTCTGCCTGCCGATCTGCTGGCAAAAGGCGTAACCTGCGCCAGCGCCGGAAATCACGCACAGGGCTTTGCCTATGCCTGCAAAGCCTTAAATATCAAAGGCGTGGTTTTTATGCCCATCATCACACCAAAACAAAAAGTAAATCAGGTGAATATGTTCGGCGGTGACAATATCGAAATACGCCTCATCGGCGATACCTTCGATGATTGTTCTGCTGAAGCCCAGGCTTTCACTGCAGCCAGCGGCATGACTTTCATCCCTCCCTTCGACAACGCTAAAATCATCGAAGGCCAGGGGACCGTAGCCGTAGAAATTCTGGAAGATCAAACCAATATCGACTATCTCTTTGTACCCGTAGGCGGTGGCGGACTGGCCGCAGGCGTAGGCACCTACTTCAGGACCTATAGCCCCAAAACCCGCATCATCGGCGTAGAGCCCGAAGGGGCTGCTTCCATGCAACGTGCCCTCGAAAATGGCGGCCCTGTTACCCTCGAAGAAATTGAACGTTTCGTTGATGGCGCAGCTGTAAAAAGAGTAGGTGCCCTCAACTACGAGATCTGCCGGGAAGTGCTGGACCAGATGCACCCCGTGCCGGAAGGCATGGTATGCTCTACCATCCTGAAATTATACAATGAAGACGCCATCGTGGTAGAACCCGCCGGCGCCCTCTCTATCACTGCCCTCCAGGATTTTGCAGCAGAAATCAAAGGAAAGAAAGTAGTCTGCATCATCAGCGGCAGCAACAACGATATCGACCGTATGCAGGAAATAAAAGAACGTTCCCTGCTCTACGAAGGACTCAAGCATTACTTTATTGTACGTTTTGCACAACGTCCCGGCGCACTCAGAGAATTCCTCAACCATATTCTCGGGCCCAACGATGATATCACCCGCTTCGAATTTATTCAGAAACATAATAAGGAAACAGGCCCTGCACTCGTAGGTATAGAACTGAAGTGCAGAGAGGATTATGATACTCTCATCGCCAATTTCCGGAAATATAATTTTCAGTTCACCGAACTGAATAAAGACGATAACCTGTTTGGTTATCTGGTTTAACGTTTGACAAATAGTTGTTTTAAGAGTAATACAAGCCTGATCATTTTTATGAGCGGGCTTTTTTATTGGTTAACCACCGCGTGCAATGTGGCCAGATATTCCTCCTTTAAATAGGGATGCAACTCTTCATCCTCCAATCGGAACTGATTTTTTTGATGATAGCCTGTTTTATCTCCAGTGGTACCATGTCAGATCGCTCCTGCTGCCGTTTTACAGTGTCATAAAAAACAACAAAAGATTTTTTCTTTGGTGCGATGTCCGGAACAGACAGCAGATACTCCCATTTTTTGCTCCACGACTGATACTGTGGGAAAACAGGCATATGCAGGGCAGCATAAAAGTCCGCTTTTTTATTACCAGTAGCAGTTACCAGAAAATCTCTGGCTTAATTGCTTTCTCTGTTTAAGCTGCTCTTGAATATTTTCAATCTGCTTGTTGTCAGTTTTCATGTTTTTATTTACCGCAATGGGTGAGCTAGTAAAAAAACTCGCCACTATCGCCATATTCCTGGCGTATGAAATGTTCTATATCTGTATAAGTATATTGTTTCTGTGTTTTCGCTGTCTGCATGATCAGTTGATATTTAACATCAAAACGCTGGTCATAACCGGTAGGAATCTGTGGTTCAACGGCCATAGGGGTGTCAAAAAGCGGGTGGCTGATAACCGGTACATCCAAGCCTAGTTTTCGGCGCACCTTAAACAGATTGATAAACTCCATCGGAATTAATCCGGGGCCCAGAAACTCCTCGTATTCCCATTTTTCTCCACGCTGTATACCTACGCTGTTCAGATGATGATCACACAATTCATTCCAGTAGGAGGTTGGAAGGTTGCTATAGTCATCCCAATGATCAATCAGGTTTTGATAGATGCCATACCCTTTCCCGAAGGCAAGCACTCTTTCTTTAACAGGGTTGTGTCCCAGCCATTTTTCCACCAGGAAATGCAGCAGTTGGGTACTGGGATAAACCTTTTGTGTTTTATGTTCCTTGCTGGTTTTGTACTCATCCATGTTGAGATAGTCCACAGATTTTCCGATCAATATTTCCAGCAGGTTGTTTCTTTCCGTGTATAGCGCATATTGAAACTCATCGCGGATATGATCAATATATTCGTCAGCCATTTGGGACATAGTAAAGAAAAGGGCGGTCCGCTCCATGTACTTCCAGCAAATGGGATTACCCTGAAAGAGCAGCTTTTTTGCAGCAATATGATGGGAGTCATTTGACATGACATTGGTTAGTACACTAATAAACAGGCGGAAGTCGTACTTATTTTTTTTAAAGTTTTTGAAGGAAAATATATAACCTTCCATAAAGTCCCTGTTGGCTTGGTCAAGGTCAAAAGGCTGATTATATCCGTAATGGTCAATAATTTTCTGAATCACTTTGTTGTATACATGCATTATAGGAACTATTTACATTTTATTCTGATGGAACGCTGGTCTACATTAATTTGTACCAATTTGTTTTCAAGTGTGCCTGCCAGTCTTGCTTGAGCGATTGCCATCATCAAGCGGTTCTGATAGGCTGGCATGCCTCCCCAGTGGCCATTGCTGTTCCTGGTTATTTTGCGGATATTGTTGTTGGTCCAGGTGGACATATTGCTTTTGCTCCTCCAGTAGCTTTGACTGCTTTTTACCTCTATCACATTGATATTACCATTGGGCCCTTTGGTGACAAGATCAAAGCCATGTCCCGAAATGTTCTGGACTGACCCCAGGATGGTATGGCCCTGTTGGGCCAGGTATCTGGCCGCAACTTTTTCACCCCATGCACCCAGTACTCCATTGAGTCCGAATGGATCAATCCATAAGTTAGGGTCTCTAATATAAGCATAAAAATTAAGCTCTTCAGAAGCCAGCCCTATAGGGTCCTGGCTGATGTATATACCTGTTTCGGCATCATAATAGCGGAAACGGTTATATGCTAGCCCTGTTTCCGGGTCTTCATATTGTCCTGGATACCGGAAGGGAATGAAATTCTTTTCTCCATGTACTAAATTTATTTTGCCGTAAATATCCAGATTAGCGGCCCATACTTTATTTCCTGCTTCATTATAGGCTTCGCAGGGAGTTCCCAGGTAATCTGTGATAATCGAATAGCGCTGATCACCGGTGATCCTGGCAGAGAGTCTGAAATTGCCATCCTCAAATACCCACGTGGTAAGGCTGTTCGGAGGTACCGGCTCTATATGGCTCCATCCCATTTCACCGTATTCATTGATCGTTATCTGCGGCCGTTCTGCTTCCGGATAGGTCCATTCATGAAGTGGTACATCAGCATCCCATACAAACCGGGTAATATGGCCTCTCATTGTTTTTTCCGTCCTTCGGCCGAGCGCATCATAGCGGAAGGAGACGATGGAGTTGTCCGGACGGGTTACAGCTTTTAAAAGGCCGTTGGCATACCAGCTATATTCCCATGTGGCGGGAAAAGTGTCAGTGGTCACCATTTTACGGATAAGGTTACCTTCATCGTCATACACATAGCGGGCCTGGTCTGTTTCCGCAAGCCGGCCACCCTGGTTATACTTTCTATCCTGACGGGCAGGCGATTGGAAGAGGTTACCGGTACGATCGGGGTTACGGTGACTGGTTGGACCGTTTTCATACTGTGCCCAGGATAGCTGGTCCTGTATATTGTAACCAAACTTTGTTAATCCCCCGTTGAGGATATTCAGTATCTGTTTCAACCGGTTCTGGCTGTCCCACAGATACTGTTGGTTGCGGCTTATCTTACCATTAACGGATATTTTATGTTCGGATGGCATTCCATTGCCACTACGATATTGCCAATAGCTACAGATATTACCCGGAAGATGACGTGTAGTTTCCAGCCCCAGCAAATTTCGCTGTATGCGCATAGTCCAGTAGTCTTCCTGGTGGCTGGTACGAGCGGAGATACCAGTTAGGTCGCCGGTATGGCTCCAGTCAAAACATATGTCAGCACCCAGGCTACTGGTGATGGATGTTCGCTGGCCTGCGGAATTGAAGTTACTGCTAACACGGTACCCATCCTGCCATTCCTCCATCACCCGTCCTAGTTTATCGCGTAGGAACTGAACAGTAGCATGCTGGTTGATGGCTTCTGTCAGGTTCCCATTGCGGTCGTAACTAAATACCTCCCAGCTGCCATCGTATTGCTCTACGCGGATAATTTTTCCGTTATTATCATATTCCAGCCGCGTCCATTTGTTACCTGGCCGGAGTATCCGGATGATTTTTCCGGAACTGTCTCTTTCATAATACCTGACAAGACCATCAAAACCGCTATCGCTGGTGATGTTGCCATTGGCGTCCCGAATGATACGGTATGTTTCACCCCGTTCATTCACTACGCTGGTGAGCTCTTCTTCCCGATCGTAGAGGAAATGAATACTGCTACCGTCTTCTTCCCGTTGTTGTATATTTCCCATAGGAGTATAGGAAAAGCGTATCTGGCGATCTTTATCCTTTATAGAGATTACATCTTCATAAGCGTTGTATTGCAGTTGAATGTGATTGCCTTCTGTTAGCCACACATCAGTAACTCTGCTCAACGGATCATAACGGAGCTGTTGTTGTTCTTTTATTGGATTAACTGTTTCCACGCACCTGCCCCAGATGTCATAAACCCAGGAGGTCATGCTTTCATCTGGCATACGGATACTGCTAAGATTAAAATCTTCATCATAGCTCAGGACAGTAACTTGTTCTTCTTCTGTTTCGATTTTATGCAGCAGCTGCAGTTCGTCATACCGGTAGATACTGATGCGTCCATCGGCTTCTGTGATAGTATGTACCTGACCATTATTTTCGTAATACGTATAGGTACGTCCGTTCCCGGTACCATCTTCTTCCAGTACCGGTCTGCCGGCTTCATCAAACAGATTTGTACGTGTAGTCCCATCCGGCAATACCACACTGGTCTTGTTCCCCAACTCATCATACGTATACCCGGTAACGTTACCTTCCGGGTCTATCACCCGGTACAACTCCATATCTTCCGTATATTCCAGGAAAGTGGAATTACCCAGTGCGTCTGTTATCTGCGATACCACAAAATCCGGTGTATAGTGGTAGGTGGTAGTACCTTTGGTATTGGTGATACGATTAAAACCCTCTGCCGGCTGATATTCCAGCCATCCTTCCAGTAGTCCGTCATCACCGGTGGTATGGATGCATCTTCCTTTCTTATCATATTCCCAGTAGAAGGAATTACCATTGCGGTCTGTTTTCTTTACCATCAGATGGTCCTGGTACTGGATATAGGTGGTCTGACCAAGCGGGTCTATGAGTTCACAAAGGTCGCCGGCCTCATTATAAGCATACCGTACCAGTTCTCTTTTCTCTCCTTTGTGGTGAGCCGTAACACAGGTGATGCGGCCGGAACCATCATTGTCGATAGCCAGGTATCTGCCGGCGCTGTCAATAACCCGCAGCAGGTGCCCGGCACTGTTGTAATGAAAGCTGATCATAAATCCTCTTTCATCTGTGATGCTGATCAGGCGGTATTGCTTGTCTGCAGGATGTAGCTTACGGAAAGTACTGGTTTGCCTGTTTTCATAACTGAAAAGCGTGTATTCTTCTATGTTAGCTCTGGTAAGTAATAACTGTTCATGTCTGTTATATTCACTGTTGCCGGAGTACGGCAATGCATCAAATACTGCGCTGCGGCCATCTCCCAGCAGTACCACTGTAGCATCTTCTTCAGGAAATTCCTGTATACGAAGATCATAACTCAGATGAGTGCCATGTCCCAGCAGCCCTTCAAAAGGACTGTCACTGTTCCAGGACCGTTCCCATTTCAGTGGAATAGGACCAGGCAATTCAAAGTCGCAACCATCATAAATAACAATGCCTTGTACCAGGTCTACTGGTTCAAAACCTTTCTTGCAGAGCGCTTTGCTGAGTTTATTGCTGCCGATCTTATTTTTCAGGGCATGATTGAATTTTGTAAGAGCCTTCTTGCCAGCTTTTCCCAGTCCCTTCATCAGTGCACCGAAGCCATATGACATCAGCAGGTTTAGTAACACACCTGCCCAGTCCGGAACGTAAGGGCCCCCAACCATCACAGGCTTTCCGAAAGAAAGCGGTATGGAATAGGAAGTAGGCAGATACAGGCTGGGAATAGGAATGAATTTTTTACCGGGAGAAAGCGACAAAGGCATGCCGATATCATTGCAGGTCATCAGCATATGTCCGGAAGGGCTCATGAGGTTACCCTCCACTTTTACTTTTTTACTGCCGTAGAAATTCACTGAATCATGTCCTATCATCGGGGCCATCAGGAAAGGGCCTCCCATGGGGATATGGACCAGAAATACCAGCTTTCCGCTGGTATCACTTTTGCCGCGGGGCACATGGTTTATTTTAGTGCTGGCGCCAATGAAAGGCACATAATCCATCGGATCTATCACCAGTCCGATGTAGGGGTGAGGCAGCGGAACAGGAAAACCCAGCAGGATGACAATATGGATGTCGAGTCCAATCACCGGGGTAAAGTGTTTATTACTGACAAGCATGTTGAGATGGTTTACATGCCATGGGGCAAGGGTCTAATAATAAAGAAACGGTAGAATAAATATAAGAAATGCCCGGCGCTTAAAAAATTAAAACCAATGATTTTTCATGAACTCAAAAATGTGGAAAAACAAAAGGAGGCAGGCTATTCACCTGCCTCCGTATAGGCGCTGTAGTATTTTGAAGATTATTTTTTCAGACTCGCGATATCGATCACAAACCGGTATTTCACATCTCCTTTCAGCATTCTCTCGTAAGCTTCATTAATATCTTTGATATCAATCACTTCCACATCACTGGTGATATTATGTTCCGCACAATAGTCCAGCATCTCCTGTGTTTCGCGGATACCACCAATCAGAGATCCTGCAATACTACGGCGGCCCATGATCAGGTGGAAAGCCGGTACGGCAGAAGGTTCTGGCGGCACGCCCAGGCAGATCATCACGCCGTTCAGGGTCAGCAGGTTGAGGAAGGGGCTGTAATCATGCGGCGCAGACACAGTGTTGATGATGAAATCAAATGTGTTGCGCAGCTGTTTCATCTGTTCTTTATCCTTTATCAGGGCAAAGTGATGAGCGCCCAGTCTTTTGGCATCTGCTTCCTTGGAGGGAGAGGTGCTCAGCATAGTAACTTCGGCGCCGAGGGAAGCGGCCAGTTTTACAGCCATATGTCCCAATCCGCCAAGGCCCAGTACAGCTACTTTATGGCCTGGGCCTACTTTCCAGTGACGCAGTGGAGAATACGTGGTGATACCCGCGCAGAGGAGGGGAGCTACTCCTTCCAGTGGCAATTTATCAGAAACTTTCAGGGTATATTTTTCATCTACTACGATCTCGGTGGAATATCCGCCGTAGGTAGGTGTCTGACGGTCCATCTCGGTACCATTATAAGTGCTGGCGTTACCCTTGTGGCAATACTGTTCCTCACCAGCTACGCAGGGGTCGCATTCCCGGCAGGAATCCACAAAACAACCGATACCGGCCAGGTCCCCTACTTTAAACCGTGTCACGTGTTCGCCTGTTTTTACGATCCTTCCTACGATCTCATGGCCGGGTACCATCGGATAGATGGAGCCGCCCCATTCATCTTTTACCTGATGTATATCTGAATGACAAACGCCACAATACAGGATCTCGATTTGTACATCATGCGGACCTACTGCTCTTCTTTGGAAATTCCAGGGTCCCAGCGGGGTGGTAGCACTCTGTGCCGCGTAAGCTTTGGTTTCAATCATGGTCAAATTGATTTTTGTGTTTCTAAGCTACTGCTTTTTAAGGAGGATTATGATGATTGATTAACTTAGTAGTATGTTAAGTTATTGGGAAAAGCAAAGTCTGCTTCAATACGACTACATCATCGCCGGAAGCGGTGTTGTCGGGCTGTCGGCCGCTATCAGCCTGAAAGAGCGTCAGCCCGCGGCCCGTGTGCTGGTACTGGAGCGGGAGGTGCTGCCTACCGGCGCCAGTACTAAAAATGCAGGTTTCGCCTGTATCGGCAGCCTCACGGAAATACTGGCCGATCTGCAAGCGATGCCGCCGGAGACGGTGCTTAATCTGGTAGCTATGCGCCTGGCGGGTCTGCGGCTGTTACGCCACCGCCTGGGTGATGAACGTATCGGCTACCGGGAAAACGGCAGTTATGAGTTGATAGGCACCAGGGAAGAATGGGCACTGGGCCAGCTGGAGGTGGTCAACCAACTGCTGGCTGGTATACTGGATGAGGCCCCCGCTTTTTCTCCTGCCAATGAAAAGATCAGCGGCTTCGGCTTTGCCACCGGCCATGTAAAAGCCATGGTCCGCAACAACTACGAGGGAGAAATCCACACCGGTAGCATGATGCGGGCGCTGATAGACAAAACTATCGCCATGGGCGTGGAGATAAAGACCGGCTGCCGGATTGAACGCATGGAAGATCTGCATACAGGCGTCAACGTGATAGTGACCAACCATACCCTGAAAGAAGATATTATCTTTCAGGCCCATAAGTTACTGGTATGCACCAACGCTTTTACCGGACAGCTGCTGCCGCAGCTGGAGGTAACACCCGGAAGAGGGCAGGTGCTCATCACCGAACCCGTACCCGGACTACCTTTCAAAGGAATTTTCCACCTGGAGGAAGGGTATTTTTATTTCAGGGAGCTGGATGGACGGGTATTACTGGGCGGTGGCCGCCAGCTGGACTTCTCCGGGGAAACATCCACCGATTTCAGGTTCAACGACCGCATTCAGCACGAACTGGAAGAAATGCTCCGCCATATTATCCTGCCGGGACGGCCTTTTATCATCGCCGACCGCTGGACCGGCATCATGGCCTTCGGCAATACCAAACAACCTATCGTCCGCGCCTATACGGACAATATCATCCTCGGCGTCCGCATGGGCGGCATGGGCGTGGCTATTGGCTCCATTATCGGGGATAAAATTGCCACCATGGCCCTCGAACAAAAATAAAAACCCTTTGCCCCCCGTTTTTTTGTTAATGGACTTTGATAGGAAATTTAAATGTATAGATTTGATTTTCGGGAACCGCGGTAAATGGCTGCGGTTTTTAGTTTTAGCATTTTTATAGTGTCATAAGCGTAATAAATACATTTATTTCACTATATTGATCCGCTAAATTTATTTAAAACCACGTTTGAACGTTTATGCAACCAAACTTACTTCACTACGTTGATTACCTGGTATTCCTGGTATATTTTGTAATAGTGGCCGGCTACGGGTATTATATCTATCAAAAGAAAAAGAAGGCAACAACAGATTCCAAAGACTTTTTCCTGGCTGAAGGCTCGCTCACCTGGTGGGCTATCGGTGCTTCGCTGATCGCTTCCAACATCTCGGCAGAACAGTTCATCGGTATGTCCGGTTCCGGTTTTTCTATGGGTCTGGCTATCTCCACCTATGAATGGATGGCTGCTGCCACGCTCATTGTGGTGGCGGTGTTTTTCCTGCCCATCTACCTGAAAAACAAGATCTATACCATGCCTCAGTTTTTGGAGCGCAGGTATAATCAAACAGTAAGTACTATCATGGCAGTGTTCTGGTTGCTCCTCTATGTGGTGGTGAACCTGACTTCTATCCTGTACCTGGGTGCGCTGGCTATCAACAAAATTTCAGGCATCAACTTCTACGCCTGTATGGTGGCATTGTCCTTCTTTGCAGTGCTGATTACACTGGGTGGTATGAAGGTGATTGGTTATACAGACGTTATTCAGGTGTTTTTCCTCATTCTGGGCGGTCTGGCCACTACTTATCTGGCACTGGACCTGGTGGCACAGCATTTCGGCCAGAGCGGTGTGCTCAAAGGTTTCAGTCTCCTGCATCAGCATGCCGATGATCATTTCCACATGATCTTTAAGAAAGACCAGCCACATTATCTCGACCTACCGGGACTCAGTATACTCGTTGGCGGTATGTGGATCGTCAACCTGAACTACTGGGGCTGTAACCAATACATTACACAACGCGCACTGGGCGCCGATCTCAAGACTGCCCGCAGTGGTCTGCTGTTTGCCGGTTTCCTGAAACTGCTGATGCCCGTGATCGTGGTATTACCGGGTATTGCTGCTTATGTGCTGTACCAACAGGGATTGTATCATGGTGAAATGCTGAAGGATGGCTCCCTGAATCCGGACAATGCTTACCCTGTATTGCTCAACCTCCTGCCCATGGGCCTGAAAGGTCTGGCTTTTGCTGCCCTGACCGCCGCTGTGGTGGCCTCTCTCGCAGGTAAAGCCAACAGTATTTCCACCATTTTTTCATTGGATATTTATAAGAAGATATACAACAAAGACGCTGACGAAAAGAAAATCGTAAGTGTAGGGCGTACAACTGTTATCATCGCTATGGTAATCGCTATCGTATTGTCCAACTTCCTGGGTATCGATAAAAAAGGCGGTTTCCAGTTCATTCAGGAATATACCGGTTTCGTATCTCCTGGTGTTTTCGCCATGTTTGTGATGGGTTTCTTCTGGAAACGCACAACTTCCAATGCGGCCCTGTTTGCGATGATAGCTGGCCTGGTGATGTCTTTTGTGTTGAAATTCCTGCCGATGTGGGTAAACCTGGAGCCACTGTATCAGTTTGGCTGGGCTGCCCCCAATGCGGCCGGTGTATATGAAATGGCCTTCATCGACCGTATGGGCGTAGTGTTTGTTATTTGTGTGGTAGGTATGATCATCATCTCCCTGGCTGATCCTTCCAGCAAAAACAATCCAAAAGGACTGGCAATAGACGGCAGCATGTTTAAAACAGCGATGCCCTTTACCATTGGTGCATTGTTTATTATAGGTATCCTGATTGCCTTGTATACCGTATACTGGTAATCGCAAATCCCGTAGTTCCCATGTATTTCATCGGTTATGATATTGGTTCCTCTTCTATAAAAGCAGCTTTATTGGACGCCGATAGTGGCAGATGCCTGGCATCTGCCACCAGCCCTTCCAGGGAAATGCCCATACAGGTGCTGCATCCGCAGTGGGCAGAGCAGGACCCTGACAGCTGGTGGCTGGAAGTTATACATGCCACACAGCTGTTACAACGCCAGTATACATTTGATCCGGCCATGGTAAAAGGAATAGGCATCGCCTACCAGATGCATGGCCTGGTTTGTGTAGACAAAGACCTGCAGGTGCTACGCCCGGCCATCATCTGGTGCGACAGCCGCGCCGTAGATATCGGCAACAGCGCTTTCACCGCATTGGGCAAAGAGTATTGTCTCTCGCATCTGCTCAACTCCCCCGGCAATTTTACCGCTTCCAAACTGCGCTGGATACACGAAAAAGAGCCTCATATCTATGAACGGATACATAAAATAATGCTGCCCGGCGATTTTATCGCCATGAAGCTTACCGGAGAAGCCTGTACCACCGTGTCGGGCCTCTCCGAAGGCACTTTCTGGGATTTTCCGGGCAATACCGTCAATACCAGGCTGCTCGAATATTACGGCATAGACAGGCAACTGCTCTCCGATCTTGTACCCACCTTCGGAATACAGGGAGAACTGACTACCGCCGCCGCCACAGTCCTGCAGCTGAAGGCTGGTACTCCGGTCACCTACCGCGCCGGAGACCAGCCCAACAATGCCTTTGCGCTCAACGTGCTCCAGCCCGGCGAAGCCGCCACCACGGCCGGTACCTCCGGTGTGGTATACGCTGTGCATGATAAACATACCTTCGACCCTAAAAGCAGGGTCAACACTTTTGTACACGTGAACAACGATGTACACCATACCAGAGACGGCGTACTCATGTGCCTCAACGGTACCGGTATTGCCAACAGCTGGCTGCGCAACATGATCGGAGAGATCAGTTATCCCGATATGAATACCATCGCCCTTCAGGCGCCGGTAGGATCAGATGGACTGCTGGTATTCCCTTTTGGAAACGGCGCAGAAAGGATTCTGGGGAATAAAAGTACAGGCGCTACCGTTAGCCATCTCGATTTCAACCGGCATAGCCAGGCGCATATGATGAGAGCCGTACAGGAAGGGATCGTATTCGGACTGAACTATGGCCTGGATATTATGACTGAAATGGATCTCACTATCCATCGGGTAAGAGCCGGCAACGCTAATATGTTTCTCAGCCCGCTGTTCCGCGAGGCGTTTGCTAATACGGCCAATGTGGTCATCGAACTGTATGATACAGACGGAGCACAGGGTGCTGCCCGCGGTGCCGCCGTTGGAGCGGGTTATGTGCCCCTCAAAGAAGCACACCGGGGCATGCGCTGCCTGGCGGTAATAGAACCAGATGACCAGCTGCTGTCACAGTACCGTGATGCATATGGTCACTGGCTGGCAGGACTGCGGGCACTCATGTGTAACGGTGATCTGTGAACGATATTTTAAAATCCACTTTTATGAGCATTACACTTGGAAACCACGAGTATTTTAAAAACATCGGGAAAATAAGTTACGAAGGGCTGCAGTCAGACAATCCGCTGGCTTATCGCTGGTACGACGAAAACCGCCTCATAGCAGGTAAAACCATGAAGGAACTGTTCCGCTTCGCGGTATCCTACTGGCATACCTTCTGTGGCACCGGCGGCGATCCTTTCGGACCCGGCACCAAACACTTCCCCTGGCTGGTATCGCAGGACCCTGTGCAGAGCGCCTTTGATAAAATGGATGCTGCTTTTGAATTCATCACCAAAATGGGCCTGCCTTATTATTGTTTCCATGATATAGACCTCGTGGATGAAGGCGCTACCATCGCTGAATATGAAAGCAGAATGCAGCAGATCGTTGACTACGCCAAACAAAAACAGGATGTCAGCGGTGTGAAACTCCTTTGGGGTACCGCTAATGTGTTTAGCCATCCCCGTTATATGAACGGCGCAGCTACCAACCCCGATTTCGCCGCACTGGCCCATGCCGGCACGCAGGTGAAAAACGCGCTGGATGCTACCATCGCTCTGGGCGGTGAAAACTACGTGTTCTGGGGGGGTAGAGAAGGATATATGACCCTGCTCAATACCAATATGAAACG
The DNA here is from genome assembly GCF_003308995.1 of Chitinophaga flava. Taxonomy (NCBI): domain Bacteria; kingdom Pseudomonadati; phylum Bacteroidota; class Chitinophagia; order Chitinophagales; family Chitinophagaceae; genus Chitinophaga; species Chitinophaga flava. The sequence continues at coordinate 698,426 of NZ_QFFJ01000002.1, forward strand.
CGAACAGGAACACCTGGCCCGCTTCCTCTCCATGGCCCGTGACTACGCCCGTAAACAAGGCTTCAAAGGAACGTTCTTCATTGAACCCAAACCTTGTGAGCCTACCAAACACCAATACGACTACGACAGCGCCACAGTGATCGGCTTCCTCCGCCACTATGGACTTGACAAAGACTTCAAGCTGAATATTGAAGTTAATCACGCTACACTGGCGGGTCATACCTTCCAACATGAACTGCAGGTGGCTGCCGATGCCGGCATGTTAGGCAGCATCGATGCCAACCGTGGCGATTACCAGAACGGTTGGGATACCGACCAGTTCCCCATCAACCTCAATGAGCTGGTGGAAAGCATGCTTGTTATCCTCGAGGCTGGCGGATTTGCCGGCGGTGGTGTTAACTTTGATGCCAAAACACGCCGCAACTCCACCGATCTGGAAGATATCTTCCATGCACATATCGGTGGTATCGATACTTTTGCCAGAGCGGCGATCATCGCAGAAAAGGTACTGACGCAAACAGCCTATAAAAAATTCCGTGCCGACCGTTACGCTTCCTTCGATTCCGGCAAAGGAAAAGCTTTTGAAGAAGGCCAGCTGACACTGGAAGATCTTCGCAGCTTCGCTATCTCCAACGGAGAGCCGGCACAGACCAGCGGTAAACAGGAATGGCTGGAGAATATTATCAACGGATGTATATAATCTCATAAAGCCCCGGCACAGCAATAGAACGCAGCTACGGGGCTTTACAAGGAAACCTTACGCAACAAAACAATGAACAATGACAATTAAAAATTTTCACGAAGCAGGATTTGACATCATTGCACTCACAGATGACAACACCGGTACCCAGGTAGAAATTGTGCCGGCCCATGGTGCATTGTTACATGCTTTTAAAGTACAGCGTGAAGGCAAAACCATCAACCTGATAGATAGTTATAGCAGCCTGCAGGACCTGGAGGATAACCTCCGTGTCAGCTTCAAAAGTGTAAAACTGAGCCCTTTTGCATGCCGCATAAAAGATGCTGCCTATCAATGGGAAGGCAGCTCCTATAGTATCGAAAAAACAATTGCTCCCGGCAATGCCATCCATGGACTGCTATACGATGCAAAGTTTACGGTGGCTGCACAGCAGGCTTCCGAACAGCAGGCTTCTGTAACGCTGACTTATAGTTTTAAGGAAGAAGATACAGGTTATCCCTTCAGCTACGACTGCCTGGCCACTTATACACTGCATGCCGGCAATGAGCTGGAGATCAGCACGAAGGTGATCAACCGAAGCCAGACATCCATTCCGGTAATGGACGGATGGCATCCGTATTTTACCACCGGTACTCCAGTAGATGAGCTGACGCTGACATTCGCTTCCAAAGAAATTGTGGAGTTCGACGCTAAATTGATTCCTACCGGCAGAGTGCTTCCCTTTACGGAATATGTGAATGGTAAAAAGCTGGCCGGTGTAGAACTGGATAACTCTTTTGTGCTGGATTTTTCTCATGCCCAGCCATTGGCTTCACTTCATGATTCGGTGAAAAATATTCGCATCGACTTTTTCCCGGGTAACAGCTATCCGATTCTGCAGATATACACTCCACCACACCGCAACAGTATTGCGGTAGAAAACCTGAGCGGAGCACCGAATGCCTTTAATAATGGTCTCGGGCTCGTAACACTCGCCGCTGACGAAAGCAAGGCTTTTGATACCAGAATTAAGGTAACTGTCTGATGTTTAACCTGAAATAAAAATAAATCAGTCCTCCGGTAAATAGCCGGAGGATTTTTGTTTTCACAACCCATCAATTTATTTAATTTGTGGGCTGGAAAGGATATGAACAATGTATACACTGTAATGGTTGTTCAGGTAGAGGAAGGATAGTCAGGAATAAAAACATTTTCAATTTTATGAAGGTTCTCTTACGTACACTGGTGCTGGGCTGTATCGCAGGCTTTTTGTTTCCCTCTCTGGCAAAGGCGCAGGTGATTGTAACCGGGCAGATCGCAGACAGTAATAAGCTGGTGCTGCCGTTTGCTACCGTTACCAATCTCACTACCGGCAAACATTCATTATCTGACCAGGGTGGTTTTTACAGGATTGAAGCTTCCCGGAACGATAAAATAGCTTTCTCATTTGTAGGGTATCTCTCAGATACTGTCAAGGTTACCCTGGCCACCGGTACACAAACGATCAATGTCAAACTGGTAGTAGCCAGCCGTTTTCTGAAAGGGGTGGAGATATCATCGCAGTATACACCGTATCAGATGGACTCCGTCGAACGCCGCCGGCAGTACGGTTATCTGCTGGACCAGCCTAACAAGCCGCTTGCTGGTGGAAGTACTCCACAGGGAGCTGGTATTGTGTTCAGCCCCATTACCCGTTTCTCTAAAGGAGAAAGACAAAAACGGCAGTTCAAGAAAAATTACGAGGATATGGAGCGGGAAAAATATATAGACTCCCGTTTTACACCGGTGCTGGTAAACCAGGTGACCGGCCTCAAAGGTGATTCGCTCCAGCTGTTTATGCGGGATAATTATCCGGACTACAATACCCTGAGGGCCCTGGGTCACAATGACCTCCTGTATTGGATCACAGACAGGTATAAGGCATGGGGCAAAAAATAAATGCAAAGAAAAAGGGTGAAGAACAAGCCGAAGTCTTCACCCTTTTGATTGATATATGCTATTGTGTTGAAAACCTTAGTTATACACCTTCACCATATACACAAAGTCTTCCAGTTTCTTGATCTGGTCTACTCTGTTTAAGCCTTCCAGATGGCTTTTATGGCCCCATTCCTTTTTAACGCCTTTCTCTTTGGGCATTTCATCCAGGAGGCGTTTCAGATGAGCTGATTTTACTGCAAACGCGATACCATCGGAAGTGGTTTGTTTGCCTGTAACGATACCTACCACATCGCCGGCATTGTCTAACAGCGGTGCGCCACTGTTGCCGGGATTAACCGGGATAGATACCTGATAGGCAGTTGTGTCGCCGTTGAAACCGGTTTTGGCGCTGATATATCCTTTGCCGTAAACGATTTCATCGCGGGGGAAGCCCATGGTGAATACTTCTTCACCCAGCTTTACACTTTGGGGTTTTAAAGCGTAGGGGAGAGGCTGGCTTTTGAAGCTGGAATCTGCGATTTTGAGAACGGCCAGGTCGCTGGAGATATCTTCAAAGACGCTGACTGCTTTAAAAGCTTCACCTTTATTGTTTTGTACGTATACGGAATCCGCGCCGGATACTACATGGTAGTTGGTTACGATATAACCATTGCCGGATACAGCGAAGCCGGTACCGCCATAAGTGCCGGGATTTACCGGTGCTTTATTCTTATTATTAATATCGTTGATGAGTGCATTCTGGGAACGCTGAATATTGTTCAGGACCCTTCTTACATCTTCATATTGGGCAGTAGATTTGTTTTTGGCTGCGTTCTGCAGTACGGCAATGGTAGACAAGGATGTCACCAGGGCGATGCAGGCTGCGGCAGCCAGATTGGTGATAGTTCTGCGACGGATAGATATCCTTTTGGCAGTAAGGGTAGCCTCCTGTGCCTGTTTACGCAGGGTAGGCATATCCAGTTGTTCATGTATTTTATTCATTTTAGCCTGGAGCGACTGGCGCTGGCCAAAATGTTGCAGCTGCTGCATAAAAAACTGCTGCTCTTCTACCTGACGGTTGATTTGCGGATTGTTTTTACGCAGTTCATCGAAAACGGCTTTCTCCTGTCCGCTCATCTCCCCTTCGAGGTAACGTTCAATTTCACGTAGTAGATTCATATCTTCTTTCATGGCCGTTGCTGCTTATAATGATGTATTGTACTTTTCAAAAAATAACTTCTTCAGTCGCATCAGACATTTATACTTCTGGTTTTTGGCATTTTCGGCATTGGTATATCCGAATTTGTCTGCTATTTCCTGCATGGATTTCTTACGCAGATAATAATCTTCCAGAATTGTTTTGCAAGGCTCTCCGATACTTTCCATCGCACCTTCCATAATACGGAACTGTTCGTCTTTGGCGGAGTGATCGTCTAATGCTTCTGTAGCCGGAATAACTTCTTCCATTTCCGGAGGGATGGAATAAAGCCCATATGTGCTTTGTACCTTCTTTAACCAGATATGGCGGCAAACGGAGTAAAGAAAAGTTTTTAACCGGCTGGTCAGATTAAAACCACCTTCGCAAGCCTTTTCATATAAAACGATAATCGCTTCCTGGAAAACATCCTTTGCATCATCTTCGCTGCCATTATGTTGTAAAATCATGCGCAGCACAGCCGGAAAATTCTCTGAATAGATGGTTTCCAATGACTTATCATCGCTCCTTGCCAGTCCCAGCAATAATTCCCTGTCTCTTGTTATGTCTTGATGTTGCTTCACTCTTAATACTATTATTAGGCATTTGGTAACCCAAAGTACCGAAAAAAAAATTTTTTAAAAGTTTGGGTTACCTTTTGGGTGATCCCGGTATAAAGGTTAAATCATTCAAAAAAAACACCTTAAATTATTTGTACGATGAAGAACGTAATTAAACTCGGTTTCCTGGCTCTCTCTTTCGGTCTGTTCGCTGTAGCTTGCGGTGGTGGCGAAACTAAAACTGCTACTGACTCTACTGCTACTAACGCTGCTGCTATCGATTCAGCTGCTGCAAAAGTTGACACTGCTGCTGCAAAAGTTGACTCCGCTGCTGCTAAAGTTGACTCCGCTGCTGCTGCTGCTGCAACTAAAGTTGACTCTGCTGCTGCTCACCACTAATCAGACAATTCTGACTTAAAAACCGCGAGGTTTTATATAAACCGCTATGGTTCAAGCCATAGCGGTTTTTTTATGCCTTTTATTTTGTACTGATGAGCTAGCTATTTTGTTTTTTTCAGAATAATGCTCTTTCTCCCGTTTTTATAGAACCACTGCCCCTGCTTTTCAGTGAAATTAGAATTATTTTAATAAATGGCCCCTATTATTTAAAAATATGTATTTTTTGTGTCTGCCGCTTGGATAATTAAAACCGTGATGTATTTTTGTAAGGCATTCAAAGCAACATCAAATCAGATCATGACTACACAAACGACTTTTGGATTTTTTGGCTTTTATTATTTCTGGTACCAGGAATAGGGAGGTCGTTTGTAAGTAGAAAACATAAAGAAACTACAAAAAGGCCTCCCGAAAGTCGGGAGGCCTTTTTAATTACTCAATAATCGTATATGTTAAATCGCAACTTTAGTACTTATTATTTTTATTACTTCTTTTATGCGAAGAAGACAGGGACTCGTTTGCAATAAACATACTTTATATAAAAAGTTTACCAGGCAAAGGGTCCCGCAAACGGGACCCTTTCTGTTTTAAATAGCTAGTTGCTACAGCAACTATAAATAAATAAAATCAATTCAATACACATGAAAATTGCCATACAAGGGTTTGAAGGTGCTTTTCACCAGATCGCAGCACAGAGCTTCTACGGAAAGAATACCAGCATTGAAGCTTGTGCTACTTTTAGCGAGCTGGTACGTAAGGTTAAACAGGACCCGGGCGTGGATGCCGGTATCATGGCCATCGAAAACTCTATCGCAGGCAGCATTTTACCCAATTACAGCCTCCTCAAAAACTCAGGCCTGCACGTAACCGGTGAAGTGTACCTGCAGATCAACCAGCACCTGATGGTGCTGCCTGGTCAGACTATGGAAGATATCCGTGAGGTACATTCCCATCCCATGGCTCTTTTACAGTGTATCGACTTTCTGGAAAAACACCCGCATATCAAACTGGTGGAAACCGAAGATACCGCCCTCAGCGCCAAACACATCCGTCAGAAAAAACTGAAAAGTGTAGCTGCCATCGCTGGCAAACTGGCTGCTGAAATCTACGAACTGGATATCATCGAGCCCAACATCCAGACCAACAAAAACAATTATACCCGTTTCCTGGCGCTGTCCCGTACTGCTGTACCCACCGCGCCGGATGCCAATAAAGCCTCTGTTTATTTTCATACCAGCCATGAGCGCGGCTGCCTGGCAAAAGTGCTGACCAAAATAGCCGACGCCGGTATTAACTTATCCAAGCTGCAATCCTTTCCCATCCCGGCAAAAGAATGGAACTATTACTTCCATGCCGATATGGAATTTGATTCTCCGGCACACTTCGAAAAAGCGCTCGAAAAAATAGCGCCACTCACAGAAAATCTGAAAGTGCTGGGCATCTACAAAAAAGGAAAAACACATTAATCAGTTTCAGAAATCAGGATTATGCAGATACAGGTTGCTAAAAGATTACAGGGAACAGAAGAATACTACTTCTCCAAAAAACTGCGGGAAATAGATGAGATGAACCAGAACGGTACCAGGGTCATTAATCTCGGTATCGGAAGTCCGGACCTGCCTCCACACCCTTCTGTGGTGGCGGCTCTCCACGAACAGGCTGCTTTGCCCAATACCCACGCATATCAGGGCTACAAAGGCATCCCCGCCTTACGCAAAGCCATGGCCGACTGGTATCAGCACTATTATCAGGTGACATTAAATCCCGATACGGAAGTGCTCCCGCTCATCGGCTCCAAAGAAGGTATCATGCACATCTGCATGACCTATCTCCAGGCCGGCGATGAAGCACTGATCCCCAACCCGGGATACCCCACCTACCGCTCTGCTGTCAACCTCAGCGGCGCTACCGTGGTGGATTACGACCTGGTAGAAGCCAACGGCTGGCTCCCTGATCTGGACGCCCTGGCGCAAAAAGACCTCAGCCGCGTAAAACTGATGTGGGTCAACTACCCGCATATGCCCACCGGCGCCAAGGTCAACAAGGCTTTCGCAGCAAAACTGATTGCCTTCGCCAAACAGCATAATATCCTGATCTGCCACGATAACCCGTACAGCTTCATCCTCAACGAACAGCCTGAAAGCCTGTTGCAGTTTGAAGGTGCACGCGATGTGGTACTGGAACTCAACTCACTCAGCAAATCCTCCAATATGGCCGGCTGGCGAGTAGGAATGCTGGTAGGCAAAGCCGAATGGATCGCTGAAGTGCTCCGCTTTAAAAGCAATATGGACTCCGGTATGTTCCAACCTTTACAGATGGCTGCTGTTAAAGCACTGCAACTGGGTAAGGACTGGTACGATGGTCTTAATAATATCTACCGCGCACGCCGCGAAAAAGTATTCCAGCTGCTGGACCTGCTGCAATGCATCTACGATAAAAACCAGGTGGGCATGTTTGTGTGGGCCAAAATACCGGATACTTACGATAACGGCTACACGCTCAGTGATGAAGTGTTGCACAAAGCCCGGGTATTTATCACACCAGGCGGCATTTTCGGAAGTAACGGCAACGGCTATATCAGAGTAAGTCTCTGTCAGGATGAAAAAGTTTTCCAGGAAGCCATTGACCGTATTAAAACAGCAATAAAATGATTGTAACAATAATAGGAACAGGTTTAATAGGCGGCTCGCTGGCCATCACCCTTCGGGAAAAAGGAGTGGCAGAGCGGATCATCGGGGTAGATCAGCACGAATCACATCTGCAAAGGGCTAAAGAGCTGAACATCATCGATGAAGGTATGACGCTCGACGATGCCATGCAATGCTCTGACCTGATCATACTGGCTATCCCTGTAGATGGTGTGTTGCAGGTGCTGCCCACCCTCATGGACAAGGTACGGCCCAACCAGGTGATTATGGACGTAGGTTCCACCAAACAAAAAATACTGCAACTCGTTGCCGGTCATCCTAATCGTGGCCGTTTTGTAGCAGCCCACCCGATGGCCGGCACCGAGTATTCCGGCCCCGATGCTGCTGTACGCAACCTGTTCGTAAATAAAACTATGGTGCTCTGTGATGTTAAAAACAGTGATGAAGATGCCCTCGAAATGGTAGAGGATATGGTCGACAAACTGCAGATGCGCACGGTATATATGAATGGAGAAGAACATGATCTGCATACTGCTTACGTGTCGCATATCTCCCACATCACCTCTTTTGCACTGGCACTCACCGTGCTCAAGAAAGAAAAAGAGTCAGGCCGCATTTTTGAACTGGCCAGCGGTGGTTTCGAATCCACTGTACGTCTCGCTAAAAGTTCACCGGACATGTGGGTGCCCATCTTCAAACACAACCGTGGCAATGTGCTCGACGTATTAGACGAACATATTCATCAGCTGCAGCAGATGAAAGCATTGCTGGAAGCAGAAGACTACGACACCTTTTACAAACTGATTCAGAAATCCAATAAAATCAGGAAAATCCTGAAATAAACATAAATTCTAACAATCTACTTAACTTCAATACTATGGTACAGACAATGGAAGAAATATTATCCAAAACCAAATTCTCAGATCCTTCATCTGACAAAAAGCCGCTGATCATCTCCGGTCCCTGCAGCGCTGAAACAGAAGAGCAGGTACTGGCTACCGCGCTGGAATTGCAAAAAACCGGTAAAGTAGACGTACTGCGCGCCGGCATCTGGAAACCCCGCACCCGTCCGGGCTCTTTCGAAGGTATCGGTACCAAAGGCCTCGCATGGCTGCAGAAAGCCCGCGAACTCACTGGTCTGCCGCTGGCCGTAGAAGTAGCTACCGCTAAACAGGTGGAAGATGCACTGCACTTTGGTGTGGATATCCTGTGGGTAGGAGCCCGAACCACAGTAAACCCCTTCTCTGTACAGGAAGTTGCTGATGCGCTCAAAGGGGTGGACACTACCGTGCTGATCAAAAACCCGATCAACCCTGATCTGGAACTGTGGATCGGTGCTGTGGAAAGAATCCAGAAAGCCGGTGTTAACAAAGTTGGTCTTATCCACCGCGGTTTCTCCAGCTATGGCAATACCCAATACCGTAATGCTCCCATGTGGCACCTCGCTATCGAACTAAAACGTCGTATGCCGGAACTGCCGATGATCTGCGACCCCAGCCACATCTCCGGCCGCCGCGATATCCTGCAGGAAGTATCTCAGGAAGCAATCGATCTGGATTACGATGGTCTCATGCTCGAAACACACGTAGATCCGGACAACGCATGGAGCGACGCCAAACAACAGGTAACTCCTTCCAAACTGGCTGAACTGCTCGATGGCATCGTTTGGAGAAGAGAACATACAGATAAAAAAGACTTCAATACCGCTCTGGAAAAACTGCGCGCTCAGATCAACCAGGTAGACGATGAAATCATGCTGTTGCTGGGCAACCGTATGAAAATCGCCGAAAAAATCGGTATGTACAAAAAGGAAAACAACATCACCATCCTGCAAACTAACCGCTGGAATGAGATCCTGGACCGCAACATCGCAAAAGGTGAAAAACTGGGTCTGACCAAAGAATTCATCCTGAAATATTTCGATGCTGTGCACCTGGAATCCATCAACCGCCAGAACAGGGTGATGAACGAAGAAAAATAACAGCGTACGCTGACAGCTAAATTCAATGAATGAAAAAGCTTACCAATAACTTTCAGCAGCAGGCCACTACCTATCTCATGGGCGAGAGCCTGCTGCAGTTGGGAAACCATGTAGACCGCAACCGGTCAGTACTGGTGATAGATGAAAATGTGGAAAGACTGCATGGTCATCACTTGCACGACTGGAAAAAAATTGTGGTGCCCGCAGGCGAAGAAGTGAAAAACATGGCTACTGTGGAAAAGGTCATCGACGGACTGATTGCCCATGAGGCAGACCGTAAGACCACCCTGGTAGGCATCGGCGGCGGCATGATCACCGACGTGGCCGGCTTCGCTGCCAGCATCTACATGAGGGGCATCCCCTTCGGGTTCGTGCCCTCCACCTTACTGGCACAGGTAGATGCCTCTATCGGCGGTAAAAACGGCGTAAGTCATGGTAAACATAAAAACCTGCTCGGCACTATCCGCCAGCCGGAATTTATCCTCTTTGACTATGCACTGCCGCTGACCATGCCCGATGCGGAATGGCACAATGGCTTCGCGGAAATCATCAAATATGCCTGCATCATGGATGCCGGACTGTTTGACTATCTCGAAGTGAACCGCGAAAAGGCACTCGCCAGAGATGTGGCAGTACTTGAATACCTCGTGGAGAAATCAGTAGAGGCTAAAACCAAAGTGGTGCTGGAAGATGAGTTTGAGACAGGCCCACGCCGCTGGCTCAACTTCGGGCATACCCTCGGACATGCGGTTGAAAAGCTGGAACATATGGACCATGGTAAAGCAGTGGCTATCGGCATGGTAGCAGCTGCGCGCTTTTCTGAAAAACTGATGGATTTCCCCAACGAACAAACCCTGCGGCTGATAGAGCTCATCAGCGCTTACCAGCTGCCAGTGGCGTTTACTTCTGATAAAGAAGCTGTGTTTGACATCTTCAAGCTGGACAAAAAGCGGGAAAAAGACGCCATCCATTTTGTACTGCTGGAGAAAATAGGTAAGGCTACTACCATGCCTGTTCCTATTGCAGACCTGAAACTGCTGCTGCAGGAGTTGTAATTATTTTTCTAAACATTTAAAGGCGGACTACATATACATATGCAAGTTACTGTATCACCAGGCATCATTAAAGGCACGGTTACGGCCAACCCTTCCAAAAGTGCGATGCAGCGTGCTGTTGCGGCAGCGCTGCTGGCAAATGGCACCAGTATCATCCGTAATCCCGGCCTGAGCAACGATTGCCTGGCAGCACTCGAAGTAGCGGAAAACCTCGGTGCCCGAATAAAAAGAACAGACGATCATTTCGAAATCACCAGCAACGGCATAAAACCGTTTTATGATGAAATCAACTGCGGAGAGTCCGGTCTTGGTATCCGTATGTTTACGCCAATAGCCGCCCTGGCTGCTATTCCCATCACCATTGTCGGACATGGTAGTCTCACTACCCGGCCTATGCATTTCTTTGAAGAAGTGCTGCCACAGCTGGATGTAAAATGTACTACCCAGGAAGGTAAATTGCCGCTGCATATAAAGGGTCCGTTACAACCTAAAAATATTACCATCGACGGTTCCCTGAGCTCTCAGTTCCTCACCGGCCTGCTGATGGCCTATGGCGCTGCTGCAGAAGATGTGACCATCACCGTTAAAGATCTTAAAAGTAAACCATACATTGCGTTGACCCTGCAATTGATGGCACACTTCGGCGTACAGGTGAAGGAAGAGAACTTCGAAACATTCAGTTTTGGTAAAAAACAGTCCTATAACGCTACCGACTATACGGTGGAAGGTGACTGGAGCGGTGCCGCCTTTTTGCTGGTGGCAGCTGCTGTAGCCGGAAAAGCGGAAGTACAGCATCTGAATACCGCTTCTGCCCAGTCAGATAAGGCTATCCTGGAAGCGCTGGAAAAGGCTGGCACTTCTATACTGCCAGGTATGTTTACAGTGAATATTCAGAAAAACGGCCTCAAAGCCTTTGAAATAGATGCTACAGACTGTCCCGACCTGTTCCCGCCACTGGTAGCACTGGCGGCTAACTGTAACGGTACTACGAAAATAAAAGGCGTGAGCCGCCTCGCACATAAAGAGAGTGACCGCGGTCTTACCCTGCAGCAGGAGTTTGGTAAAATGGGCATCCGGATAGATCTTCAGGGCGACGACATGCTGGTGCATGGCGGTACCGGCATCAAAGGTGCACAGGTACATTCCCACAACGACCACCGCATTGCCATGGCCTGCGCCGTAGCGGCTCTTACCGCAGACGGTCCCGTAGTCATCGAAAATGCAGAAGCTGTCAACAAATCCTATCCGGAATTTTACGACCATCTGCAACTGCTGGGCGGCAAAATAGCTGTGGAAGCTAACAGCTAACGGGTACTTTTTTCATTCAATTTAAATCATCAGCGTGTGAACAGTTTTGGCAGAATATTCAGGGTTAATGTTTTTGGAGAATCTCATGGTGCCAGCGTAGGTGTCAATATCGATGGCATACCTGCCGGCATACCGCTCAGGCAGGAAGACTTTTTACCTGACCTGGAACGGCGTAAAGGCGGCTCCAGAGGCACTACACCCCGTAAAGAGGAAGACCTGCCCTTTATCAAATCCGGTGTTTTCAACGATCATACTACAGGCGCTCCGGTGACCATCCTCTTCGAAAATAATAATACCCGCAGCACCGATTATGAGAAGCTGCGCGAGTTTCCCCGTCCCGGCCACGCCGATTTTGTGGCAACACAAAAATTCGGGGGCTTCGAAGACTACCGTGGTGGCGGCCACTTCAGTGGAAGACTGACACTTAACCTGGTAGCAGCCGGTGTGATCGCTAAAAAAATATTGGGTGACAGCATTCAGATAAAGGCTGTTATCACGGAAGTAGGTGGATATACCAACCCCGAAGAAGGCCTGGAAGCAGCCATTGCAGCCAAAGACTCCGTAGGCGGTATTGTAGAATGTGTGGTAGATGGTCTGCCGATAGGATTGGGCGAACCTTTCTTTGATTCGTTGGAATCCTCACTAGCTCACGCTGTGTTTGCCATCCCGGCTGTGAAAGGAATTGAATTCGGCGCTGGTTTCGCTGCCGCTAAAATGAAAGGACTGGAGCATAACGATCCGATCATAGACACAACCGGTAAAACGGCCACCAACAACGCCGGCGGCGTGGTAGGCGGTATCAGCAACGGCAATCCGCTGGTTTTCCGTATCGCTGTCAAACCTACTTCCAGCACACCTAAAGAACAAAAAACCCTTAATATCACTACCGGTCAGGTAGAAACTTTCAGTGTTAAAGGTCGTCATGATCTTTGTATCGCCCTGCGTGTGCCTGTAGTACTGGAAGCCGTAACAGCCATGGTGCTGGCGGATTTCATGCTGCTGGAGCAACGTAGACCAACTGTGATGCATGTGATAAATGCTGATGCTCCTGATGAAGCGTAACTGTGATGTATGTGATGTTACTGATGCTCCTGATGACAGGTGTGATAATATGAATAAAAGCAAAAAGCCCATTGATTACATCAATGGGCTTTTTGCTTTTATTTTAATTCGCTGTGATCTTCGCTCCTTCAGGAGCATCAGCATTTATCACATGCATCACAGTTATGGTACGATTTCGAGCAGCTCTACATCAAAAACGAGTGCGCTGGCAGGTCCGATTTTCGGGCCGGCTCCGCGGTCACCGTAAGCAAGATCAGCAGGAATGAAGAGGCGCCATTTGGAGCCTACAGGCATTAACTGCAGGGCTTCTGTCCAGCCTTTGATCACACCGCTGACAGGGAAGGAGATGGGTTCACCTCTTTCTACAGAGCTATCGAATACAGTACCATCGATGAGGGTACCGTGATAGTGTGTTTTTACTTTATCGTTGAGGGTAGGTTTAGTACCAGTACCGGCTTTCAGGATGAGGTACTGCAGCCCGCTGGGCAGTGTTACCACACCTGGTTTAACTTTATTTTCTGCCAGGAATTTCTCGCCGGCTTCGCGGTTTTTGGCAGATTTTTCAGCTTTCAGCTGCTGGAGATAGTTGCTTATGCTCATTTCACTCTGTTCTTTAGATAATGTTAACGATTTATTGGTCAGCGCGTCCTGGATAGCTTTAGCCAGCACGACGGTGTTCACGTTGCTTAATCCCTGTGCTTTCAGGTTTTCAGCGATGCTGACGCCGATACCGTAGCTTACTGAGTCCATACGGTTTTTTAAAGCGGCCTTCGCTGCTGTCTGGGCTGCTGGTTTGGCTTTGGCAGCGGGTTTAGCCTGGCTGAAACCCTGGATGGCCAACAGGCCCAATACACCTGTAAAGAAATATTTTTTGTACATAATTTTGTGGTTGTCAATAATATTGAAACAAATAAGGTTTTATTAAGCCCCTGCAAGTTAAGGAATTAACTACTTACAGCAGAAGCCTTTTGCTTTGGTACAACAAAAGGAACCCCTGCTTTGTTGGGCGTATAATAATTCCGGTATGTAACCCGTTTGGCGATTATGAAAGCAAGTATTATAACAATGGCATTGTCCCTGTTGGCAATAGGTCTGCAGGCTCAGGATTCAACAGATTTATGGACAAAAGCAAAAGCTAACCCCAACCTCGGCCGGCATAAGTTTATAGAGCTTAAACTACATACTGGCGGGCACATCTACAACGGTGAGGATATGGCCAGTGTCCTCGAACATGGTTATCAGGCATTGGAAGTAAGGATGGCATGGATGTCTACCGGTAAACAGGTGTGGCAGCGTGCGCTCAACTATCCCAGTTATGGTATTGGATTTTATACTGGTAATATCGGTAACTCCACTATCCTCGGTAATCCCAGCGGGATATACGGCTTTTTTTATGCACCCTTTCATCGTCGTAAAAGACATCATTTTGAAGCAGGCCTCGCACTCGGTTTAACCTACGATCTGAATACCTACAACCCCGAAACCAACCCGCTCAACAATGCCATCAGTTCCAAGCTGGATGTATATTTTAACGCGAGTGCGACTGGTGTGCTGCGATTATCGGAACTGTTCGATTTTGTATATGGTGTAGACCTTACCCATTTTTCCAATGGCCGTACACACACGCCCAACCTGGGCCTCAACATGGCTGGCGTACATGCCGGACTGCGTGTGCATTACAATACGATACGAAATATTGTCGTACAACAGATAGACCCCAACTACGAAGCGCCCATCAGACCTACCTTACTCAGAGATCCGTTGCCCAAAGTAAAACATACCAATGAGCTGAGTATTTATGGTGCATTCGGAGTGGTGCAGATTGATAACTCTTCCGGTGTGGATGCTTACTATGGTACAGCATCTCTTGTGCTGGACTGGAATCATAAATACACCCATGTATGCAGCTTTGGTGCTGGTCTTGACGGTTTTTATGATGGTTCCCTCGGCTGGGGCTATGCCCGTCAGTACGGTAAAGTGACCTCCTTAGATAAAATGCTGATGGGCGCACATATCGGACATGCGGTTCATCTTCAGCGCTTCGATCTTGTTACACAGGTGGGTACTTATCTATGGCGCCGTGATGGTACAAAAGGGGATTGGTTTCTTCGCCTGGGCATCCGTTATAATATCAATAAGTACGGCTTTGTTCAGGTGGGCCTGAAAACCCAGAATGGTGCGGCAGCGGACTGGATTGAATGGGGAGGCGGGGGCCGCTTGGAACTGTGATGGATGTGATGAATGTTGATGTTCCTGATGAGCGAAGATAAAAGTGTATAAAAAGCGGAAACCCATTGATTTTATGTCAATGGGTTTCCGCTTTTATATTATTCGCTCTTGTCTTCATTCCATCAGGAGCATCAGCATTCATCACATAAATCACAGTTACAGTTCTATTGGTAGTACAACACTGGAAGTATGGCTGGCATCGTGATAGATACGGATATCGGCTTTTTTGAAGTCTTTATCGGTAGCTTTATAGATGTCCATAAACTGTTGCGGGTTGCGGTCTACCAGTGGGAACCAGCTGCTCTGGATCTGTATCATGATACGGTGGCCTTTCTGGAAGGTATGTGCTACATCGGGAAGTGTAAACTTCACCGGAGTAGGTTGGCCAGGTACAAAGGCTTCCGGTTTCTCGAAGCTGTTACGGAATTTGCCGCGCATTACTTCGCCACGTACCAGCATCTGGTATCCACCCATAGGATAAGTAGAAGAAGGAACACGGCGGTGCTCTGAAGGTGCATCTTCTTCATACTTGAAATCATCCGGGAAAACATCGATCAGTTTAACAACAAAATCGGCATCAGTACCGGTGGTGCTGGCAATGATATCTGCGATCACCGGACCTGCAAGGGTAATGTCTTTATCGAGTACTGCGGATTCAAACGCCACCACATCAGGTCTGCGGGAAGCAAAGCGCTGATCATCTGTCATGTAGTTGATGGTGCGGCTGAAGTGCACATCTTCTGTATAAGGTACTGGTTTGGCAGGATCACTGATATATTCGCTGAAGCTGTTGGCTGCAGTGGGTTTGTCGAAGGACAGTTTGCCATCAGGTTGCAGGAAGATAGCCTGCCCTTTTGTATCAGCAGGAGGCCATTGCGGAAGGCGTTTCCATTTATTTTCACCGGTGAAGAAGATGGTAGCTTCTGCAATATCCGGTGCCTGACCTTTACCTTTCAGGTAATAGTTGAAGAAAGGAACTTCGATATTGTTGGCATAATATTCAGAAGTGTTGCTTCCAAAGCGCACATTACCCAGGTGTGTACCATCGTTGGAAGCCCATTGTCCATGGTACCAGGGGCCCATTACGAGGCGGTTGTTGGTATTGGGACTTTGTTTTTCTATAGTCTGATAGGTGTTCCATGCACCGAAGCAGTCTTCTGCATCAAATACACCACCTACTACCAGCATGGCTGGTTTTATGTTCTTCAGGCTGTTGCGTACGTTACGCGCCTGCCAGAAGCTGTCGTAGGTAGGGTGTGCATACATCTCCTGCCAGAAGGTAACGCTGTCGCCAACGATTTTGGCAAAGTTGGGCAGGGCACCGGTTTCGAGATAATATTTGTAGTTGTCGCGGGTATAGTAGTCGATACCTTTAGGCCCAACTGTAGTAGGTTTGGGATGAGGATGATCAAATACAGTATAGAAGGAGAAAGCGTCAGACAGCATAAAGGCGCCGTTGTGATGGAAGTCATCTCCGATGAACCAGTCTGTTACGGGTGCCTGCGGGCTTACCGCTTTCAGTGCGGGATGGCCACTCAGTGCGCTCATAGAGGAATAGAAGCCGGGGTAGGAGATACCGAATACGCCTACATTGCCGTTGTTGCCACTGAGGTTTTTAACCAGCCAGTCTATGGTGTCATAGGTGTCGCTGGCTTCGTCGATCTCGTTTTTGCCCTTTTTGCTGGCATTGAAAGGACGTACGTTTACGAACTTACCTTCGCTCATCCAGGTACCTCTGACATCCTGTATAACCATGATGTAGCCTTCGTGCAGGTACTGGTTGTAATGGTTTTTGTAGAGCGGACGGAATACCTTTTCTCCATAAGGAGCGCAGGAATACGGCGTGCGGGACATCAGAATGGGATGTTTCTCAGACTGATCCTTAGGCAGATAGATGGAAGTAAACAGTTTTACACCATCCCGCATAGGGATATACACTTCTTTTTTAGTATAGTTGGTGTACATCCAGAGGGAATCCTGGTTTACCGCTTTGGTAACTGCAGGAAAGACGAACAGTGCGGCATAGGCCAACAACAGCCATTTTCTCATAAACGGTTATTTTATTAATGGGGGCTAAAGTAGCAAAAAAATCAGGTAACGCAGGCATAGAAATGGGTGAGCGGTTATTGAGACAGCTTTTCCCTTTCTTTTTTGGGTAAACTGGCTACCACCAGATCATAGGAGTTTTTGATCCACTGCAGTAATAGTTTATTGGGAATGTTGGAATGTATGTCTACAGTATTCCAGTGTTTTTTGTTCATATGATAACCCGGGGTCACACCTTCATAACGCTCGCGTAATTCCACAGCCTCCTCAGGATCACATTTCAGATTGATACTGTTAAACTCTTCCAGGCCGCTAAGGGCAAACATTTTCCCGGCTACTTTATACACCAGCGTTTCTTCTCCGAAAGGGAACTCTTCTGTGACGCCCGGAAGGGAAAGGCAGTATTCGCGATATTGTTCGATGTCCATATACAGATTTTAACAGACAGCAAATATAATAAAAAGCATGAGCCACCGGATCATGCTTGCAGTGTAGTATCTGTTCTTTATCGTTGTGTATAGGAGGGGATTTTTAAGCTGAACATTCTTATGGTGCTTTGATGATTTTGTATCGATAGCTTATTTTATTGGAAGAAGGCAGTATTTGTTCCAGCGGGTATTTCAGTGTGTCTGGTGTGTAGTAGGTGACAGGCATGTCTGCAGCAGCAGAACGGATGCTGGTCACATAATGTTCGCTGGCGAGGAAGGGATATCCTCTGCGGACAATGTCCTGAAGATCTGCCGTTACTTTGCGGAGCAGGATAGGATTTTTAGCCAGATAGCGGAATAGTGGATTGATCTGACTGTTGTAGCGCATATCATAACTGTATGCATCCTTTACAAGCTGGCCGCCGCGGATGTTGATATAATTGAGTCCGGTGAAATGACTGATATCCTGCTGCTGGTAAAGGTATTCTTCATATTCGACCTTCTCTCCGAAGACACCGATATTAAGGTAAAAAGTGTCTTTGGAACCGGCGAGGGAAAGCAAACGGCTATTGTTTATTTGCAGGGTGCTGGTGTCATAACCGGATACAGCTTCGCCCAGCTCCCGGTAATAGGTGGTATAGATGGTGACTCTGCCTGCAGTCCATGCCAGCGAGTCTTTTTGACTGCGGCTCTTCAGTGAGTTATCATTTTCATTATAATACAAAGCTGTTTTCAGATAGCCATCAGCTGCATAAATGAAGGAAATATAATTCTGCCATTGATGGAAAGAGGTGTTGTAATCCCATCTTTCTATCAGCTGTTGCTGATTATTGTATACAAGACTGTCTTTGGGAATACCATTGATGCGGATGGATGTTACAAGATAAGTATCCTGTGGTGGAGCTGGAGGGGCCGGTGGGTCAACGTTTTCTTTTTTACATTGACAGGCAGATACTGTAAACAACAGTGCTATCAGCACATACTTTTTAAGGGTGCCATACATGGACAGCCGGTTTATCTGAAGGTAATTATTAATGCGGAAAAGCTGCCGGAATGATCAGGGTTGATAAGTTGGGGCTGATATATACCTGTACGCCGACAGTGGCCAGCGTACAGGGTTTTGTGATAGGTTAAAGCTTATTTTTTGTTGATGGAGATGATCACACGGGAATAACGGGCATAGGTAATTTCTACCTCCTGGCCGGCACGGTAACCTTCGAGTGCTCCGCGCATCCAGTAAAAGAGCCGTTTTTTCCTGTTTTCCAGCAATATCATGATATTTGTCTGTGTATCGTTGTTTTCAAGATACACGGCTTCCATAGGAGCCTGTAAGGTGCCTTTCTGCAGGGCTACCAGGTCTTTTTTTAATGCCCAGTAACGGATATCAGTCACTTTGATCAGCGCAAAAACCAGGGCAATCACAAAACTGACCATCCATACCCAGAACCAGATGTTCTTGTAGGATAACAGGGAATCATCAGCATCTCCCAGGGTATTATGTGTATACAAATAAACCTGCGGTATGATGGCCGCCACTAATAACACGATAAAACCTATTAACGCAAATTTCCTTAACTGCTGTTTGTTCCGCTTCAGTGCTTGTTGTAATAAAAAGTTCTCCTCGGTTGTAATAAAGGTGTAGTCGGACATAGTTCGATGGTTTTTCAGTTGGCTAATATATAGATAAACAGTCAATTAATTAAATTTATATATATAATTTTTAAATTAATGATTGTTATTTTGCCAGAATGATAATTAAATGATAATTTTTATGAGAAAATATTATCATATGTTTATATGGTCTTAACGAATATATAATTACCCGCACATCTTCCGGAATGGAAATAGTTTTCTAATTTGCGCATCCTGACCCATCCTGCTGTTATCTTTCCCCATCAAAAAATGTAAATCTTAAAACAACAATAGTGAAGCGGATTATTATTTTATTGGCAGCGATAGTCCTGACAGGAACAGGCCTGCACGCACAAGACACGGCTCAGCTGATAGTGGAAGGACGTAAAAACACCGCCTCCCAGCAATCCAAGCCGTATGTGATCATGATCTCGATTGATGGTTTCCGTTATGATTATGCTGAAAAATATCATGCAGAGAACCTGCTCAGACTCTCCGGCCAGGGTGTAAGGGCTACCGCCATGCAACCATCCTTTCCCTCACTGACGTTCCCCAATCACTATTCACTGGCGACTGGTATGTACCCGGCCCATCACGGTCTGGTAGACAACACCTTCTATGATCGTAAACGCGATGCTATTTATAAAGTGGGCAACCGCGATGCAGTGGAAGACGGCACCTGGTATGGCGGCATACCTCTGTGGGTACTGGCCGAAAAACAACACATGATCAGCGCCAGTTACTTCTGGGTAGGCTCTGAAAGTGCTATCCAGAACATCCGTCCAACCTATTACTTTAAATACCAGGAAAAAACCGGCATAGACCAGCGTATCCAGCAGGTGGTGGACTGGCTCCGGTTGCCGGAAGACCAGCGTCCTCACATCATTACCTTCTACTTCCCTGAAGTAGATCATATGGGCCATAGCTACGGTCCGGAAAGCGACAGTGTACGCAAGGCCGTACAATTTGTGGATGCCGCCATTGGCCGTATGCAGGCTGCTGTCAGCAAATTAAATCTGCCGGTCAACTTCATCGTTGTATCAGATCATGGTATGCTCCGGGTAGATACGGAACGTACGCTGTCATTACCAGACAGCCCGGTGTTAAAACCACTGCGTATTGTACCGGGAGGCGAAAAAATAATGCTTTACGGCAACAACGAAGCTGAGATCAAAGCAGCCTACGACTTCCTCAAACAGCATGAAGACCATTACACCGTTTACCTGAAAAAGGAAACACCGGAAAGATGGCACTACGGACAGGAAGATGTGTACAGCCGTATCGGGGATATTATCGTGCTGGCGGAAGCCAACTATGCTTTTGGCAGCCCTAACAAAAAAATGCATCCTGGTCATCATGGTTTCGACAACAATCTCACCGACATGAATGCGATCTTTATGGCCTGGGGACCTGCGTTTAAAACCAATACCCGTATTGCTACCTTCGAAAACGTACATGTGTTTCCGTTAGTAGCCCGCATTCTCGGTCTGGATATCACCCAGCCGATAGATGGTAAGCTGGAAGTACTCGAACCGATACTAAACCAGCGATAATGAATTTATAACAGATGCAGGAGCTGCTGCTGCAACATGTGGCAGACATATTCAGCTCACCGCTGCAGAACGTTATGATGCTTTCGTTCAGAAATATCCGGCCATTGCAGCCCGCGTACCGCAAAAACACCTGTTTTTGTGAGCCAGCTCCGCAACCGGCAAGCGAAAAAGTTAAAATAGTTTAACGGCATTTATTCAGTTAGTTGAATTTTCAACCCAATGGAGTGGAGTAGTTTTGCAGGGTAAATATCAAACATCATGAAAGTATCCAGCATCAACATCCATCCCGATCCTTATAAGGCTTTTCATCTTTCACAAGGTTACCGTGCCGGTGATCTGTTGTTTATCAGCGGGCAGACTGCCATCGGTGACGATGGTATACTGACAAGCATCGGCGACTTTGATATACAGGCAGAGAAAGCCTTTCAGAACCTGGAAAAAGTACTGAAGGCAGGTGGCTCCAGCCTGGGCAACGTTATCAAGGTAACTATCCTACTGCGTGATATGGCCAACTTCTCCAAAATAGTGGAACTGCGCAAACGTTATTTCACGCCGCCTTATCCGGCAGATACCATTATGGAAGTGTCTTCCCTGTATTCGCCGGACGCTTTGATAGAGATTGAAGCGGTAGCAGTGGTAGACGAAGCCGTGGAAAAGTAATCTCCATCTGCATAAAAAAAGGGTGTACCGTCCGGTACACCCTTTTTTATATTGAGTTGATCAGTTATGCAACGGATTCCTCATAAGCACTTACTGGTTCGCAGGTGCAGATCAGGTTTCTGTCGCCATGAGTATTGTTAACACGGCTTACAGAAGGCCAGAATTTATTGGCTTTCACGTACTCCAGCGGATAAGCTGCCTGTTGACGGCCGTATGGACGGGTCCATTCGTCGGCAGTGATTACAAACTGTGTATGCGGTGCATTTTTCAGTACGTTGTTCTGTTTGTCGGTCTTACCTTCTTCAATAGAACGGATCTCTTCGCGGATAGACAGCAGGGCATCGCAGAAGCGGTCCAGTTCACCTTTGTCTTCACTTTCAGTAGGCTCGATCATGATGGTACCAGCTACCG
The DNA here is from genome assembly GCF_003308995.1 of Chitinophaga flava. NCBI lineage: Bacteria > Pseudomonadati > Bacteroidota > Chitinophagia > Chitinophagales > Chitinophagaceae > Chitinophaga > Chitinophaga flava. Next base: position 720,186 of record NZ_QFFJ01000002.1, read on the forward strand.
GGAAGCTCATGGTAGGAGCGTGGAAACCGTAGTCCATCAGACGTTTGGCCACATCTTCCGCTTCAATGCCGGCAGTAGCTTTGAACGGACGCAGGTCCACGATGAATTCGTGAGCGCAGGTGCCGTTTACGCCGGTGTAGAGGATGTCATAAGCTTTTTCCAGTCTTGCCTTCATGTAGTTGGCATTCAGGATAGCATATTGAGAAGCCAGTTTAACGCCGTTGTCACCGAGCATGCGGATATAAGCGTAAGAGATCAGCAGGATGCTGGCAGAGCCAAACGGTGCTGCAGATACAGCGTTGGAAGGTTTACCATCATTCAGTTCTACGTGACCAGGCAGGAATGGAGCCAGGTGTTTTGCTACGCAGATGGGGCCCATGCCGGGACCACCGCCACCGTGAGGGATAGCGAAGGTTTTGTGCAGGTTCAGGTGGCAAACGTCAGCTCCGATGATACCGGGAGCAGTCAGGCCTACCTGGGCATTCATATTGGCACCGTCCATATATACCTGGCCACCGTGTTCGTGGATGGTAGCGCAGATTTCTTTCACTGACTCTTCATAAACACCGTAGGTGGAAGGATAAGTGATCATGATACCGGCGAGGTCTTTAGCATGTAAAGCAGCTTTGGCTTTCAGGTCAGCTACATCGATGTAACCGTTTTCCAGTGCTTTTACTACTACTACCTTGAAACCAGCCATTACCGCAGATGCAGGGTTGGTACCGTGAGCGCTGATTGGGATCAGCATGATGTTACGATGTCCTTCGCCTCTGCTTTCGTGGTATTCGCGGATCACCAGCAGACCGGCATATTCACCCTGTGCACCGCTGTTAGGCTGCAGGCTGCAGGCGTCGAAACCAGTGATTTTGCTGAGGTATTCGCCCAGTTCGTTGGTCATCTGTAAGTAACCGCCAGCCTGTTCTTTAGGCGCAAAGGGGTGCATTTTGCTCCAGTGTGCCCAGCTCAACGGAATCATTTCGGTAGCTGCATTCAGTTTCATGGTGCAGGAACCGAGGGATATCATGGAGGTGTTCAGGGAAAGATCTTTGTTTTCCAGCATTTTCAGGTAGCGCATCATCAGCGATTCGCTGTGGTGGCTGTTGAATACCGGGTGCTGCAGATAAGGAGAAGTACGCTCCAGATTTGCAGGGATAGCAACTTTACCATTGGAAATACCAGCTGCATCTACTTTACCGGCACCGAATACCTGGAGTACATCGTTCACGTCGGCAATAGTTACGGTCTCATCGAGGGAGATACCTACATGGCCATTGGCAAAGTAACGCAGGTTGATACCAGCTGCTTCTGCAGCGGCTTTGATGTCGGCGGCGCCTTCTACTACGATAGTATCGAAGAAGGAAGTGGCGCTCAGTTTCAGGCCTTTGGCCTGTAATTTATCTGCCAGTGTGGCGCTGAGCAGGGCTACGCGGGTAGCGATGTCTTTCAGTCCGGCAGGACCGTGGAACACAGCATACATAGCAGCCATATTGGCCAGCAGGGCCTGAGCTGTACAGATATTGGAAGTGGCTTTTTCACGTTTGATGTGCTGCTCGCGGGTTTGCAGCGCCATACGCAGTGCGCGCTGTCCTTGTGCGTCAATGCTCACACCGATGATACGGCCAGGGATGGAACGTTTGAAGTCGTCTTTCACGGCAAAGAATGCAGCGTGAGGACCACCAAAGCCCAAAGGAACACCAAAACGCTGTGCGGAACCGAAGGCTGCATCGGCACCCAGTTCACCCGGAGAAGCCAGCAGGGTTAATGCCAGCAGGTCAGTAGCTACACCTACAAAGGCACCTGCAGCATGCACTGCATTGATGAATTCGTGGTAATCTTCTACCGCACCAACATTGTTGGGATACTGTATGAGCGCACCGAAATAAGACTCATCAAACTGGGCAGTTTTGTAATCGCCCACTACTACTTCGATTTGCAGCGGAGTAGCACGGGTATAGATAACATCCAGCGTTTGTGGGTAAACGTTAGTGTCTACAAAAAACTTAGGCCTGGTTACGTGGTCGTGGTCTTTGTTCAGCGCATTGAAGAACATGGTCATGGCTTCAGCGGCTGCAGTGGCTTCGTCCAGCAGGGATGCGTTGGCAATCGGTAAACCTGTCAAGTCACTTACCATGGTCTGGTAGTTCAGCAGGCTTTCCAGTCTACCCTGTGAAATCTCAGCCTGATAGGGCGTATACTGCGTATACCATCCTGGATTCTCAAACACATTGCGCAGGATCACACTCGGTGTGATGGTGTCAAAATAACCCTGACCAATGTAGTTACGCATAACCTTGTTTTTCAGAGAAACCTCCTTGAGATGGCGCAGGTAGTCGTTTTCGCCCATGGCTGCCGGGATGGCCAGCGGGTGCTGCATGCGGATGGCACCGGGAACGGTTTTGTTAATCAGCTCGTCCAGATTGGAAGTCCCAATAGTCTCCAGCATCTGGTTCGTCTCAGCTTCATTCGGCCCTATGTGACGGTGCACGAATTCAATTTGTTGAATATCAAAAAGATTCATGATGTAAGCAGGTAGTTTGAAATAGATGCGCAAAGCTATGCAGATTTTAAGCAATCGCCAAACAGCCGGTGGTGGACAAGGAAAACAGTGATAAATGACTGATACCTGTTACTTGTTTATGTCATGGTTTTGTCCAACTGGTATTTGCTTATCTTTGCGCCAATGAGCAAGATATTAGAAGACTGGGAACAGAAGGCCAAAGACAAACAAAAGGCCAATAAACAATTTCTGCAGAAGTTGCAGACGCGCCGTGGGAAAGGAGTGGAGAAGCTGCTGCCCGACCTGCATGAAGAAGCATTCACCCATGTAGATTGTATGGACTGTGCCCGCTGCTGCAAATCTATCAGCCCACGCTTTAAAGCACCCGATATCAAACGTATCTCCAAATATATGGGTATGAAGGAAGGCGCCTTCATTGATACCTACCTGCGGATAGACAAAGACGAAGACTATGTGGTAAAGTCAAGCCCATGCCCGTTCCTGGGAGACGACAATGCCTGCGGCATCTACGATGTGCGTCCCGGAGACTGTGCCAACTACCCGTATACAGACAGTTACGACTTCTTTAAACGTCCTAATATCACCTACGAAAACAGTGTGGTCTGCCCCGCAGTGTTTTATGTACTGGAAAAGTTGAAGGATAAGATGGATTTGTAATCAGGGTTTGAGATCCAGTTTACGCATGGCCGGGCTGACAATGTAAGTGGTGATTACCACTCCTAGTGTCACACAACCACCAAATACCACGGAAGTGACCAGCCCCAGCTGCCTGGCCATGAAGCCACTTTCAAAAGCACCCAGCTCATTGGATGAACCCACAAACATCGAACTTACGGAAGCTACACGGCCTCTCATATCGTCCGGTGTTTTTAATTGCAGGATGGTCTGACGGACGATCACACTGATCCCGTCCAGCAAACCGCTCAACAGTAAGGCGCCCATCGACAGATAAAAGTTGCGGGATAATCCGAAAATAATAATGCATAGCCCGAAACCAAATATTGCGGCCAGCAGTTTAATCCCCGGTCTGTGTACCAGTGGGCGGTGTGCCAGTATAAACATCGTCACAAGAGAACCGATAGCAGGCGCAGAACGCAGCAGGCCATAACCCAGGGAGCCTGCATGCAGAATATCTGTAGCGTAAGCCGGCAACATGGCCACAGCACCGCCAAACAATACCGCAAACATATCCAGTGCCATCGCTCCCAACACCACCTTGGTGTCCCACACAAAACGCATCCCGCTGGTCAGCCCCTGGAAAAATGTTTCCTCCTTTTTCTGATAGTGAATAGGCTTGGGTTTTATCTGTATCAGACTGAAGAGCGGAGCCAGGAAAATGCAGACTACCAGCAGCATAGACCAGTGTACGCCAAACCAGTAAATACACAGTCCTCCCAATGCGGGCCCCACCACGCCACCTATCAGCCAGGCAGAGCTACTCCAGGTAGCGGCGTTGGCATACAATTCCCGGGGTACCAATAAGGATAACAGAGAAAAGTTGGATGGACTTACAAAAGCGCGGACTAGCCCTCCTACAAACACCAGTAGATAGATCATATTCAGCACCCACTGTGTGGAGATGCCCGTCACCGCCCGGTCCCAGGTAAGGAGGAAGAGCCCGGTGCTGATGAAAATATAGGCCGTCACGGATTTTAACAGAATACCTCTTTTCTCCCGTTTGTCTACCAGGTGCCCTGCAAAAGGCGCCAGCAGAACCGCCGGGATCACCTCAGCCAAACCAATAAGCCCTAATGAAAAAGGGTCATGTGATAAAGCATACACTTTCCACTCTATGATGGCAAACTGCATGGTCAGCGCAAACACTAAAGCAAAGCGGATGACCAGATAGTAGTTGAATTCCTTGAATCGTAACGAAGCGTATGGGTCGTTTTTGGGAGTAGCCGTCTTGTCCAACCTGATGTAATTTCCTGCTAAGGTAAAAAGCAGGAGGGAAAAAGCAAAAAGTCATCAGTACAGGTGGAAGAATCTATTATTTTTATTTTTGATAAATTCCACTCTATTATGAAAATACAAGGGTTGTTATGTGGGATGTTGTTCCCGCTTTTATTTGCCCAAACTACCTTGGCCGGCGAACCAGATGAAACGGCCGGTCAGCCTGCCCGGAAAGCCAGGCTGGTACTGGTAACAGACAAATTCATTTCCCCTGTTAACATGGCTGTGCCCCGCGATGGTACCGGCCGGCTGTTTTTCTGCCAGAAAGAAGGCAAGGTCTGGATCGTTAATAAAGATGGTAGTCAGCAGCCCCAGCCCTTCCTGGACGTGAGCGCCGATATGGTAAAAATAAACCCGGCCTATGATGAAAGAGGACTGCTGGGCATGGCTTTCCATCCCAATTTTAAAAAGAACCGCAAATTTTATGTCTACTATAGTGCACCCGTACTCAACCCGGTAAAAAAAGTGCTGGATCACAAAAGCCAGCTGGTGGAATTTATCGCCTCTGCCGCCAACCCCAACATGGCAGATCCGGCTTCCAAAAGGGTACTGATGGAAATAGATCAGCCTGAATCCAATCATAATGGGGGCCAGCTGGCCTTCGGTCCCGACGGATACCTGTATATAGGCCTCGGTGATGGCGGTGGTGGTGGCGACAAACACGGCACCATCGGCAATGCACAGAACATGGGCACCGTACTGGGCAAAATTCTCCGGATCGATGTAAACGCAACTCCCTATAAAGTCCCAGCAGACAACCCCTTCGTGAAAAAAGAAGGAGCAAAGCCTGAAATATGGGCCTATGGCCTGCGTAACCCATGGCGTTTTTCCTTCGACCGGAGTACAGGCAGAATCTTCGCCGGTGATGTAGGACAAAACAAATATGAGGAAGTAGATATCATCACCAAAGGAGGGAACTATGGCTGGCGTATCATGGAAGGTTATCATGATTTCAACGTGCCGGCTGATGAAGATAAGAACAAACTGGTGGCTCCCATACACGAATATGACCACGATCTGGGGATCAGTATCACCGGTGGTTACGTGTACAGGGGTAATGCGATTCCTTCTCTGAAAGGAATGTACGTATTTGGTGACTACAATGGAAAAACATTTGTGTTGGTACCTAAGGGTAATAAATGGGAACGCGCAGATCTGCAGTTATCCAACCGTCCCGCGGATAACCCATTCATTCTCAGTTGGGGAGAAGATGAACAGGGCGAACTGTATATGCTCACCAGCAGCTCCACCAAAAATGGTTTCAAAGGAGCTGTTTATAAGCTGGTAAAGGAATAGCACGCAAAGAGATACTGTAAAAGTGCAAAGTGGTAAAACACCAGGGATACACGTTTGATCCTTCCGGAGGCTTGCTATTTTGCACTTTTTTTTCCGCAGAAATTACCTTCTGCGCTGTAGCTTAACCGTTTGGCCCAATTTTTTGTTAAAAGGAAATAATTTCAAGTAGCAACGGACGATTTTATTTTATATTTGGTCAGACAACGTTTACGTTAATAGAGATATATATGAGACTGAAAGTGATAATCCCGGTTGTGCTTCTAAGCATCTCTGCCGGCGTGTTGGCTTTTAATAAGCTGGGACATTCGGAAGATCCTCCCGGCCGTTATGAGGTCATCATGAACCTGGTAGGCCAGATGCTGAAAGAAGGACATTACCAACCCAAACCCATCGACGATGCCTTCTCCAAAGAAGTTTTCAATAAATATGTGCGTAGCCTGGATGTGGAAAAGAAATTTTTCCTGAAATCCGATATAGACCGGCTGGCTCCTCTTGCCACACATATCGATGATGAATTAAAAGGAGCTCCGGTGGATTGTTTCCGCAATATCAACACCCTGATCAAACAAAGGGTGGCTGAAGCTGCCAGCATCTATCCCGAGATCCTGTCCAAACCCTTCGATTTCACAGCAGATGAAAAAGTAGTGCTGGACCCCGAGAAGGTTGACTATCCCGTTGACGAGACTGCCCGTAAGGAAGCCTGGCGTAAGGTGCTGAAATACCGCACACTCGAAAAGTTGACAGACCTGCAGGACCTCAGAGAGAAAGCCAAGGAAACAGACAGCATCAAAACCAAAACAGACGCCCAGCTGGAAAGCGATGCGCGTGTAAAGGTGAAACAGCTGTATGACCGCTACTTTGAAAGACTGAAAAACAGACAGAACGACAATGATCGTTTTAACTTATACGTGAATGCCATCACCACCACGATGGACCCGCATACAGACTACTTCCCGCCTGATGAAAAACGTGCCTTTGAAGAACAGATGGCCGGTAAATTCTTCGGCATCGGAGCTCAGCTTAAAGAAGAAGGCGACAGAATTAAAGTTGTCAGCATCGTTACAGGCAGCCCCAGCTGGAAACAAGGTCAGCTGAAAGCCAATGATGTAATCCAGAAAGTAGCTCAGGGCAACGGTGAATCGGTAGACATCACCGGTTACCCTGTGGAAGATGCAGTAAAACTGATCCGTGGTAAAAAAGGTTCTCCGGTAAAACTCACCGTGAAAAGTGTGGATGGTACCATCAAAGACATTACCATCGTAAGGGATGAAATCGTTACTGAAGAAACGTTCGCTAAATCTGCCATTATCAATGGTCAGCATAAGATTGGTTATATCTACCTGCCTGAGTTCTACGCCGACTTCAACGACCGTAACGGTGCACGCAGCGCCGAAGACGTTGCTAAGGAAGTAGCCAAACTCAAAGCAGAAAAAGTAGAAGGTATCATCCTCGATCTCCGCTTTAATGGCGGTGGCTCCCTGCAGGACGTGGTACAGATGGCCGGCCTGTTTATTCCGGAAGGTCCTATCGTTCAGGTACGTTCCAGAGGTGGTGATGCCGTAGTACTGCGCGACCGCGATAAAAATGTACAATACGACGGCCCGCTGGCCATTATGGTTAACGAATACAGTGCCTCTGCTTCCGAAATCATGGCAGCCGCCATGCAGGACTACAAACGCGCTGTTATCATCGGTAGCACACAAACCTTTGGTAAAGGTACCGTACAACGCCTCTTCAATCTGGACGATTTCTATCCGGTGAAAGACGGCGGCAGCCTCGGTGCCCTGAAACTCACCCAGCAGAAATTCTACCGCGCCAATGGCGGTTCTACCCAGCTGAAAGGAGTTGCCTCCGATGTAGTGCTTCCGGATCCATACTATGATGTAGCTGAACGTAAAGACACCGATGCACTGATATGGGACGAAATTCCCCGTGCTGCCTTCACACCATGGATCAACCCAGTGAATACAGAAGCCCTGAAAAAAAGCAGCGAGAAAAGAATGGCTAACAGCCCTGCTTTCAAACTGCTCAACGAGAACCTCAGCACACTGAAAAAACTCGAAAAACAGGAAACCTATTCACTCAATCTGCAGACCTTCAAATCTGAGCAGAAATCCAATACTGCCGCCCTTAAAAAGTATGACGCAGTAAACGATAAAGTGAAAGAACTCAGCATCGTCAACATTAAGTCTGATATGGACAAACTGGGCAACGACTCTTCTAAGATCGCCCGCAACAAAGACTGGCTCAAGGTAAGAACCAAAGATATTTACCTCGACGAAGCCGTAAATGTGATGAATGATCTGATTGTTATGTCGCTGCCTAAGATGGAACGCAAAACGAACCGCTGATAAATGCTGATGTTTTTGATGTTCCTGATAAGCGAAGATCATAGCGAGAAAATGATGTAGCTTAAAAGACAATATTATAAAAAGCGAATCGCCCATGATACAATATCATGGGCGATTCGCTTTTTATAATATAAGGTCAATCTTCGTTATAATCTCCACTCATCAGGAGCATCAAAAAACATCAGCAGTCATCAATGTTTGTTATTGTGCTCTAATGTTTCCAGCGCTTTCTTAATCACCGGATCGTTGGCATTGACGGTCTCATAGAAACCTTCCGTGCGGTACAGCTGACGGGCCAGTACAGCTTTCAGCCTTGTTTTGATTTCCTCTTCGTCATGGATGCTCAGGCGGTTGAGGCCAGGAACACTGTCTTTCTGGGCGAAGGTTTTGAATTCGCTGAACAGCTCAGGCGTGGTGTGGAAGTTTTTGGTGAAGTCTTCCGCATCCTTGTAGCGTTTGAAGGTTTCTCTGTTGCTGGTATAATACTGGTAGGCGAAGTTGCCCAGTGCATTACGTGTATAGATGGCCGTTAGTGCCGGTGAGAAACGGGAAGTATCAAACGGTACGAAGATATCAGGGGTGATACCACCGCCTCCGTATACGCGGCGGCCGGAGTTGGTTGTATATGGAACGGTATCAGTGATTTTGATACTGTCTTTATTGACCAGTTCGCCGTGATGGTAGCGTTCCAGGATATCATCATCGTAGGAAGTGCCATCGCCGTAAGGTTTCTGGATGCTTCTGCCGGAAGGGATGTAGTAGCGGGCAACGGTTAGGCGCAGCGCACCACCGTTGTCGAGGTCGTATTGTTCCTGTACCAGTCCTTTACCGAAGGTACGGCGTCCGATGATGGTACCGCGGTCCCAGTCCTGGATGGCGCCGGCGAGGATTTCACTGGCGGAAGCGGAGCCTTCATCAGTGAGGATAGCCAGTGCACCGGTTTCAAACATTCCCGGACGTTTGGTTTTATAGTCGGTGCGGGGATAGGCTTTTCCTTTTGTATAGAGTATGAGGCGGTTGTCGGGCAGCAGTTCGTCGGCGATGCGTACGGCAGCGTCCATAAATCCGCCTGGGTTCTGGCGTACATCGATGATGAGTTTTTGCATGCCTTGTTTTTCCAGCTTACGCATGGCTTTCATGAACTCATCAAAGGTGGTGGCTGCAAATTTGTTGATCTTGATATAACCTACGCCAGGAGCGGCCATATAACTTGCATCGATGCTGTACAGAGGAATAACACCTCTTTTAATAGGCACCTGTATTTTTTTCTGCTGGCGTAACAGCACAGTATTGACAACAGAGCCTGCCGGGCCGCGCAGCAGTTTGCGTACTCTTTCGGGGGTGATACCATTACCTGCAACGAGCGTATCGTTTACCCGGAGGATTTTATCACCGGTTTGTAAGCCGGCTGCTTCGGAAGGGCCTCCGCTGAGTACAGACACTACGTTAACGGTATCTGCAGTGATATTAAACTCTACGCCGATACCTTCAAAGTTGCCTTCCAGGTCTTCATTAACCGATTGCAGCTGAGAAGGGGGGATATAGATGGAGTGCGGGTCCAGATGTGCCAGCAGGCCTTCTATGGCTTCCTGTTGTACTTTATCGGCATCGAGTGTATCTACATATTTAGTTTTAATAAGATCCATTACCTCCTGCAGAGCGCCTTTGCTGGGCTTGGTAAAGAAGACCGTGGTGCCGCCGGTATTGGAACCAGGCATTTTATGGCCGAGGAACATTCCGATGGCCAGCACTACTGCAAAGAGAAGAGGTAAGAAAACATTCAGCTTCCTGTTTGACATAATTTGTTTGTTAACCCGCTAATTTATGACCAATCTTTTAACCATGTAATATAAGCCGCAGGCGGAAGGAAATCTGCTGCGCGCATGCATCATCATAGCCTAAACTCAGGGGTGGCATTTGTTTTTATGAAACCCTTTTGTTTAAATTGTGACAAAAATAGCATAAATCAGGAGCAAACGCTTACGATTCTTTAATTTCATAATTTACAGGGATGGCTGCAAGAACAAAGCTGATAGCTGACAGCGGATCTACAAAAACAGAATGGGCCCTGTTGGGAAACCATGAGCCAGGGATCTACAACACACAGGGTGTGAGCCCGTATTTTCAAACCGCTGACCAGATCCGGCAGATTCTGGAAGTGGAGCTGATACCACAGCTGCCGGCCAACACAACGATAGACGAGGTGTATTTCTATGGTACCGGCCTTTCCCAGCAGAAGAATATTCAACTGGTAACAGACAGCCTGAAAGCAGTATGGCCACAGGCGCTGATAGATGTGAACCACGACCTGATGGGCGCGGCCCGTGCATTGTGCGGCCGTGGACCTGGGATTGCCAGTATTCTGGGCACCGGTTCCAACTCCTGTTATTTCGATGGAGAAAAAATTGTTAAAAATAATCCGGGCCTGGGATATATCCTCGGTGATGAAGGCAGTGGTGCCTACCTGGGCAGAAAGGTGCTGCAGTACTATCTGTACAACACTTTCGATGAAGAACTGATGGCCCGGTTTGACCTGAAGTATAATACCAATAAAGACGAAATACTGGAAAACGTATATAGGAAACCCCTTGCCAACCGTTATCTGTCAAAATACTCGACCTTTCTTTCAGAAAACAGAGGCCATTTCCTGATTGAGAATATCCTGGAAGACGGCCTGAATGATTTCTTCTTTAATCATCTTTACAAGTACCGGGAAAGCTGGACCACCGCCCTGCACTTTACCGGTGGCATCGCCTGGCATTTTCAGGATATCCTGAAAGAGCTGTGCGAGCTCTATGAGCTGCCTATTGGCAAAATATTACGTACGCCAATGGAAGGACTCATCGTATATCATAATAGTTAAAAACATCTACAACAGATCATATATGGCATTTGAAAAAGTAACTGAACAGACTTCTCACTATCGTCATCTCGAAAAGATGAGCCTGACGGAATTGTTGACCAATATCAATAAAGAAGATCGCTCAGTTCCCTTAGCAGTGGAAAAATCTATTCCTCAGATTGAAAAACTCGTAGCAGCAATAGCAGACAAAATGCTGGCAGGAGGACGTTTGTTTTATATCGGCGCCGGTACCAGTGGCCGATTAGGTATTGTAGACGCCTCTGAATGCCCGCCTACTTTTGGTGTGCCGCAAGGTCTGGTAATAGGCCTGATTGCCGGTGGTGACAACGCTATCCGTAAAGCAGTGGAGTTTGCGGAAGATGATCGCGAACAAGGCTGGAAAGACCTGCAGGAGTTTAATATCTCCGATAAAGATGTGGTGGTAGGTATCGCTGCCAGCGGTACTACACCTTATGTTATCGGTGCGCTGGATAAATGCCGCAGCAACGGCATCATTACCGGCAGCATCAGCTGTAATCCCGGTTCACCGGTGTCTGCGTCTGCCGATTTCCCGGTAGAAGTAGTGGTAGGGCCCGAATTTGTTACCGGTAGCACCCGCATGAAAAGCGGTACCGCACAGAAGCTGGTGCTCAACATGGTCTCTACTTCCGTGATGATCCAGCTCGGCAGAGTAGAAGATAACAAAATGGTAAACATGCAGCTGAGTAATGAAAAACTGGTGGACAGAGGCGTGAAAATGCTGATGGAGAAACTGTCTATCACTGATTACGAACAGGCACATCAGCTGCTGCTGAAAGCCGGTAGCGTGAAAAAGGCTGTTGATGATTTTGCCAAAGCCTGATTAAATCTGAAATTTGTAGCGAAGACTACAACATGCATACAATCGAACCATATTATAACTGGAGGCACCTGTACGCCGCTGAAGAAGATGAACTATCACCCTTCTATGGGAGGGAGTACAGTGAATTTGAATTTACCAATACAGTTTATAACTACTACGTTCACCCGCAGTGGGATGATTTCGGCTCCCGTAACCTGTACCTGAAAATCCTTTTCGCTGACTACCAGTACAATTTTGCTATCATAGAATTATTGGGAGAATGGAATGATGCCATCGACAATGATATCATGACCCTCAAGCGGGAAGTCATCGATGTGCTGATTGCTGAAGGGATCTACAAGTTTATCCTCATCACCGAAAATGTGATGAATTTCCATTCTTCAGATGATTGTTATTACGAAGAATGGTGGGAGGATATCAAAGATGAAGGCGGCTGGATAGTCAGTCTGAATATGCCCGAACAAACCAGACAGGAGTTCGAGAAAGCCCGGCTGCATCATTATATCCATCTGCTGGATGATGATAAATGGCGAACATATCAACCCCTGCATTTGTATAATATGATAGACAACATCATGTTGAAACGGTTGGAATAATTTATATTATATTTTCAGTACGAAATGAAAGATATTATGCATAAAATGATTGATTTTCAGTTGTTTTATGCATAATTTTTTATTGTAATGTTTAAGAAAACCTGATAAATATCATTTGGTTTTTATTTTTCCTGCCCTAAATTTGCGCGACATTTCAATCATCTTTTTATACAAGGAAGCTTAGAATTTTACTTATGAAGTGGTCACAGTTATTTAATACCTCTATCGGTAAGAAGTTATTGGTAGGTGCTACCGGTTTGTTTCTTTGCAGTTTTGTTATAGTGCACCTGGCAGGTAACGTCCAGCTGCTTTATAACGATGAAGGCAAGGCTTTTAACTCTTACGCCCAGTTCATGGGGCACAACAGTCTGGTCCAGTTCATTGCCTGGGGACTGAAAATATTGATCGTGATCCACGCGTTGGTCGCGCTGAAGCTCACGTTCGCTAACAGGGCTGCCCGTCCGGTGAAATATGCCGTTAATCCCGGCAACCAGACATCTTCCTGGTTCAGCCGCCAGATGGCTATCATGGGTAGCATTCTTTTTGTCTTCATTGTGATCCACCTGGTTAACTTCTGGGGCGCGTTCCACTATACCAACATGCCTACCCATACCTATCCCGGTGTGGAAGAACCGTTGAAAGACCTGTATGCGCTGACTTATGAAACCTTCAAAAACGGCTTGCTGGTTGTATTGTACGTAATCGGTATGATAGGCCTGTCTTTCCACCTGATCCACGGTTTCAAAAGCGCTTTCCAGACCTTCGGTTTAAATCACAAAAAATACAACGGCCTGATCAGTTTTGTAGGGGTATGGATCTTCGGTATCCTCATCCCGCTTGGTTTTGCTCTGATCCCGATTGTAATCTATTTCAAATAATTCTGTAAAGTAAGGATATATGTTGAACGCAAAAATTCCTGCCGGACCATTAAACAGTAAATGGGAAGACTATAAAGGACATTGTAAGCTGGTGAACCCTGCCAATAAGCGCAGCCTCGAAGTAATCGTGATTGGTACTGGTTTGGCCGGCGCTTCAGCAGCGGCTTCATTGGGTGAGTTGGGGTATAAAGTTAAAGCATTCTGCTTTCAGGATAGTCCGCGCCGTGCGCACAGTATTGCTGCCCAAGGTGGTATCAATGCGGCCAAAAACTACCAGAACGACGGTGACTCCGTTTTCCGTTTGTTCTATGATACAGTAAAAGGTGGCGACTACCGCGCCCGCGAAGCTAACGTGCATCGCCTGGCAGAGGTAAGTGGCAATATTATAGACCAATGCGTGGCGCAAGGTGTGCCTTTCGCCCGTGAATATGGTGGCCTGTTAAGTAACCGCTCTTTCGGTGGTACACAGGTACAACGTACTTTCTACGCCGCCGGCCAGACTGGTCAGCAGCTCCTCCTCGGTGCCTACTCCGCCCTGGAACGCCAGGTAGCATTAGGCAACGTGAAAATGTACTCCCGCCACGAAATGCTCGAAATCGTGAAAATCGATGGTAAAGCACGCGGTATCATCGCCCGCGACCTCGTGACCGGTGAACTGGAACGCCACTTCGGCCATGCCGTGCTGATCTGCAGCGGCGGTTATGGTAACGTGTTCTTCCTCTCTACCAATGCGATGGGCTCTAACGTGACTGCAGCCTGGAAAGCTACCAAAAACGGTGCTTACTTCGCTAACCCTTGCTTCACACAGATCCACCCTACCTGCATCCCCGTATCCGGCGATCACCAGTCCAAACTGACCCTCATGTCAGAATCACTGCGTAACGACGGCCGTATCTGGGTGCCTAAAAAACAAAACGATACCCGCAAAGCCAGCGATATCCCTGAAGATGAAAGGGATTATTATCTGGAAAGAAGATATCCTGCATTCGGTAACCTCGTTCCCCGTGACGTGGCTTCCCGTGCAGCAAAAGAAAGATGCGATGCCGGCTATGGCGTAGGTACCTCCAAACAGGCGGTATACCTCGATTTCGCCGCTGCGATCGAACGCTATGGTAACACTGAAGTAGGTAAACGCCAGCTCTCCAACGTTTCCAAAGAAGAAATTATTAAACTCGGTAAGGAAGTAGTAGCAGAAAAATATGGTAACCTGTTCGATATGTACGCCAAAATCACCGGCGAAAACCCATACGAACAGCCAATGCGTATCTACCCTGCTGTACACTATACCATGGGTGGCCTGTGGGTAGATTACGAACTGCAAACAACTGTTCCCGGTCTGTACTCCCTCGGTGAAGCCAACTTCTCCGACCACGGAGCTAACCGCCTCGGTGCATCTGCACTGATGCAGGGCCTGGCAGATGGTTACTTCGTAATCCCTTACACACTGGGTAACTATCTCGCAGATGAAATCCGTACCAAAGCCATCCCTACCGATCACCCTGCCTTCGTAGAAGCCGAAAACAGCGTGAAAGGAACTATCAGCAAACTGATGTCTATCAAAGGCTCCAAATCTGTTGATCATTTCCACAAAAAACTCGGTAAGATCATGTGGGACAAGTGCGGTATGGCACGTAACGAACAAGGTCTGAAAGAAGCCATCGAAGAAATCAAAGCGCTCCGCACTGAATTCTGGAAAGAGGTACGCATACCAGGCGATGCAAATGAATTCAACCCTGAACTGGAAAAAGCTGGCCGTGTAGCCGACTTCCTCGAACTGGGTGAACTGATGTGTATCGACGCGCTGCAACGCCGCGAATCCTGTGGTGGTCACTTCCGCGAAGAATCTCAGACACCGGATGGTGAAGCACAACGTGATGATGAAAACTTCAGCTATGTGGCTGCATGGGAATACAAAGGCAATGGCCAGTATGAACTGCACAAGGAAGCACTGACATTTGAAGAAGTGAAACCTACTCAACGTAGCTACAAATAATGGTTATTGGTTGATTGTATAACGGTTAACCAGGATTATAAATCAAATAATTGTCCAGGGAATATGGAACATTATAACATGAACCTCACATTAAAAGTGTGGAGGCAGAAAAACAAAAACGATCAGGGTAGATTTGAAACCATCCAGGCAAAAAACATTTCTTCTGAAATGTCATTCCTGGAGATGTTCGACGTGGTAAATGAAGATCTGATCAATGAAGGCAAAGAGCCTATCGCATTCGACCACGATTGCCGTGAAGGTATCTGTGGTATGTGCTCTATGCATATTAATGGCCGTGCACACGGTCCATGGGAAGGTACCACTACCTGCCAGCTGCACATGCGCGCTTTCAAAGACGGTGAAACTGTCACTGTTGAACCCTGGAGAGCAGGCGCTTTCCCGGTACTGAAAGACCTGACAGTAGACAGATCTGCTTTCGATCGTATCATCGAAGCAGGTGGTTATGTCTCCGTTAACACCGGCAACGCTCAGGACGCCAACTGTCTCCCTGTAGATAAACACAATGCTGACCTCGCCTTCGCAGCTGCAGCCTGTATCGGTTGCGGTGCCTGCGTAGCAGCTTGTAAAAACTCTTCTGCGATGCTCTTCGTGTCTGCTAAAGTTTCTCAGCTGGCACTGTTACCACAAGGCCATCCTGAAAGAAAAACACGTGCACTCAACATGGTGGCACAGATGGACAAGGAAGGTTTTGGTAGCTGTACCAACACCGGCGCCTGCGAAGCAGAATGTCCGAAGGAAATCTCCCTGACCAACATCGCCCGCCTGAACAGAGAGTTCATCGGCGCAGGTTTTACTTCCGAAAAATAAATCAGAAGTTTTTCTTCATAAATAAACGAGGGTGTATCAACCGATACACCCTCGTTTTATTTTAGTGCCAGATAGCACGTTTAGATAGATTTTACTTCAGCATTATTACTTACAGCTTCTCTTTGATCCTGGCTGCAATATCACGCCAGTCGTAATAATGGAAAGTTTTGTCGGTGCTCATCACTACAAAAATCCCTTGCGGATATTGTGGACCCAGATTCACATTCACGATATCTGACCCGTCGCTGTTGATAGCAGAAACCGGTATCCTCGACAACAGTACAGGATTCGCAGCTTCTCTGCGATATACATTAAAACTGTTGGCATCCTGATCAGATACCAGAATATAACCTGTGCTGTCACTGGTTTTGTAAATACTGATACCTTCATTGTCTGCTTTAAAATCACCATGTCCAAACAGAGACAGCTCGCTGTCTCCTTTGGCCGGATCGGCATGGTAGCGGCGTATGCCGGTCTGCTCATCTGAATAATAAACATAACCCAGCTCATTGTCTACCGCCACACTTTCGATTTCTTTTTTACCGCTGTAGGCGCCAAATTTACGTACAACCATTCCCGTTACCTGGCCCTTACCGTTGTCGGTCAACTGGTACTGCCACAGGTAACCCTGTGCAGGACCTGATTTGCGGCTTACGATGGCAAATATAGCCTTGTCGGATGGACGGGTGTATAAGCTGATACCCATAGGACTACGCTCTTTTTCTCCGGCGAATACTTCGAGGCCGCCGTTGTCTATCGGCTCCATGTCGGGTAAACGATAAATACGGAGTTTGTTGGTTTCCCGCTCGGTGGTTACTGCAAAGTCTACAGGCTGGTTGTTGAGCAACAGCCCGTAAGCGATATCCACATTATTAGGCCTTTTAAGGCCTCCAATTTTCTTTACTATCTTACCTTCCAGGTTGTATACGTACAGGGCGCCATCGGTGTTTTTATCGGTACCAATGATCAGGCTTTTGGAACTGTCTGCCTTATTGATCCAGATGGCAGGATCATCGCTGTCGTATTGGGTGGCGGTAGTTATGGCTACCGGCTTTACGGCATCTGCTGCCGGCGCCGGAATGGTTTTGGTCTGTTTACCTTTACAGGCTGTTAATCCAGCTATCATAAGGGCAACAGGTATTATCTCCCTGTATCTCATCAAAAAAAAATTAAAATCAATATAATCGTTATCATCAATGCTGGTTGCCACTTCCGTCCAGCTGGTAAGCTCCCAGGTCTTTACCGGGTTTCATCACATCAGCAGCCGCTTCTGATCTTACGGTGGTGCGGTTTAATGGTTCAAAACCAGTGAAGCCTTTTCCTGCAGCTGGTGAAGTGCCACGGATACGGAAGTTGGAAGTGCCTTGCTGCAACAGCGCCAGTGGTTGTTGTTTCCAGGTTACCGGCGGTGTTTTGATAGTGCCGCCCAGTGTAGTGTAATCAAACTGGTCTACATCGTACGTGTAAAAAACGGGACTGTTTTGTTTTACGTCGCCGTGGATATCACTAGCACTAAAGGTAGATACACCATCGGTAGAATTGAACTGGCTGATTAGCGTAGGTGCGTTACCGTAGTAAAGGTTACTGCCATAGCTGAGGTTGGGAAGGTCGGCGCCGGTGCCGGCTCCGCCTACTACGCGCATGCTTACACGACAATTGATGAAGAGATTGTTGTAGGCTTTCCCTTTTGCAAATGCTTCGTAGTTGATACCACCACCGCGGCCTTCTTTCGTCTGGCGGAAACCGCAGTTAACCATGGTATTGTTGTAGATATATACATTGGCTTGTACAGTTTTGTCACCGGAGTTGGATACCTTGAAAGCGTTGGTAGCAGCGCCGATGGCCACATTGTAAGCTACGTCGCCGATAGTGCCGGATTTCATATTCAGGGCTTCACCACCTTTTTCACCACACAGTTCGAAGGTATTGCGCAAGATGCTGATACGGCCGCCGTCGGTGCGGATAGCATCGTCTTTGCTGCCTCTGATCCAGGAGTCTTCCAGGATAAAGTTTTTATCTACGTTGGCAAAATAAATCAGGTAGCGCGGATCGCCGGCTTTGTAGATATCATTACCGGCAGCTGCAGGACCACCGGCAAATTCAACATGCGTCCATTTCAGAATGAGATCGCCGCCTTGTTTGTCTTTGGCGGGTGTGCACTGAATACCGCCCCAGATGCCTTTAAAAGCATTATCAACGGTACGCTTGTCATCTGATACGGTGATGTAGTTGGGCGCTTCTTTGGTACCCAGGCTGATCAGGCTTCCGTTAACAGTGATCTGCGGGCTTTTCAACTGACTGCTGCCATCTCCCAGTGCAATCAGCTTTACACCACTCTGAAGGAACAGGGTATCACCATCATTGATAGTAATATCGGTAGCAAAATAATAGGTCTTGCCGGCCAGCAGCGTGCCTTGTATACTGCCGGACAAGGTGTCGGAGGTAATGGGTTTGCTGGGGGTTATTACTGGCTTTGAAACAAATACATCAGCTTCCTTGTGACAGGAACTGAACGTGATACCGGTACAGATGGCTGCGAATATATAGTGGTAAAATTTCATGATCGGTAGGTTTTAGAGTTTGAAACGAAGGCCCAGCAGGTAAGTCTGGCCATAGGTGTTTTTACGTACGGAAATGTTTTTGCCTACTTCCTGCTGTGGTACGCCGGCAGCAGATTTTTCCGTGTTGGCGCTCTTGATGAACAGCTCATAAGGAGTGTTCAGCAGGTTGCCGATTTTGGCATAGGCATACAGGTTTTTCCATATTCTTTTTTCAGTGGAGAAGTCCAGCTGAACGAAACCTTTCTGCCAGATATCGTTGTTGAGATACTGGGATACGATATCGATACGTTCACCGGTGTAAACCATGGCCAACTGTGCATCGAAGCCGGAGTGGGTGTCTTTGTACAGCAGAGAGAGATTGCCGATATGTTTGGACTGGCCCTGCAACGGACGTTGCTGTGTTACTGTGCGTTGAGTGATGTTACCATCATCTTCACGATACCACAACGCTTTGTTGCTGGTGATGGAAGAATTGGTGAAGGTATAGTTGAAACGGATACCAAATTTGCGGATGTATTTGGTGGCTTCCAGTTCAAAACCATAGTTGGTAGCGGTACCGAAGTTGCCGCTCATGAGATAGATATTACGGCCTGTTTGTACCAGGGCTGATTCAATCGGATCTTTGATACGTTTGTAGAATACGCCTGCCAACAACTGGTCCAGTGCTTTAGGGAAGTATTCATAACGCAGGTCGAAGTTATCGGAAGTAGCTCTTTTCAGGTAAGGGTTGCCTACTTCGGTATAGTCCTGGTCCGGATCTCCGCCATGGTGCGGGATCATTTCATAGAAGCCCGGACGGCTGATGGCAGAGTAGTAGGAGAGACGGATGTTTCTTTTGTTATCCGGCATGTATTTGAAGTGGATGCCAGGTAATACATCAATGTATTTAACCTTACCTGTTTTGCCTTCCACATTGGGTGTTACAGCGGATTCCCAGCTGGCGTTGGTATGTTCCACCCTTACGCCGGCCAGTGTCTGCAGGCGACCTATCTGGAATTTCACCTGACCATAATAAGCGATTACTTTTTCGGTGAAATCGTAGTTAAGAGCGTTGTCGGAGGTACCGATTTTATTGAAGAGCGTGAGCTTATGTGCGTCGATGTCACCGGTGAAAGCCTGTGTGGTAGAGTCAGGGCGCAGCGTGTATTCGTCATAGTAACTATGGCGTTGTTTATGCCGGTACATGCTACCTACAGAGATTTCTGTTTTAGTACCGAAGATTTTGGGAGAATAGATAAAGTTGAGATAACCGCTTTTGTCTTCGTCTGAGTTACGGGCCCATTCGTGGGTAACACCTTCCAGGGCGTCGAGTAGTACGGGTTCCTGTTTGAGGCTGTTGTCCTTCTGTGGTGTTACGCCGGTGTTGACATTGAGCTCAGTACGATTCGGTACATTGGCGCTGGCTTTGGAGTATACAGCAGACCAGTTCATATGCAGGTGGGAGGCCAGTTTATGATCACCTTGAAGGGTGAAGTTGCTGACTTCCTGTACACTGCGTTCGCTGCGGTAGTTGTTGCTCACCCTGCCGGAGCCGGGCACAGTACGGCCCAGCTCCAGGCTGGTGTCTGAGCTGAAGCGGAACAGGTTCTGGCCCAGGTTCATGTAGGCCGCATACAATGACACTTTTTGGTCATCGTTGAACTGATAGTCCACTTTGGCGTGCATGCCAGCACGTTGTTGCTGGATGGAGTACTGCCTGTTTTTGGCGGCAGTAAACGCCGGATTGTTGTTGGTCTTATCTACTTCAGTTTGTAGGTATAGGGATTGATTGGAGCGATAAGTATTTTGATAGCTGATACCTGCGATGGCACCGAGCTTACCATTTTTACTGCGACCACCGGCACTGATACCAAAAACGCTTGAAACAGGCGCTTTGCCAGTATTTAAATGCAGTGGGTTGTTGGTGAAATCCTGTCCGTTAGCTTCATAGTTATTGCCATTACGGAAACGGGGAGAGGTTTTAGCAGAACCGCTTTTATCGAAACGGGTGAAGTCGTTGTTAAAGAGCGTTTGTGCGTAACCGATAGCAGCATTGGCATTCAGCATAAAACGTGCTGGCGCATCTTTCATGACCATATTGGTGGCGCCGCCGATCGCATCGCCTTCCATATTGGGTGTAATAGCTTTATATACTTCCAGGCGGTCTACCAGGTCAGCAGGAAAGATGTCGAGTGGTACATACCTGTTTTTGTTATCCGGACTGGGTATTTTGATACCGTTGATCAACGTATATTGGTAACGTTTATCCATACCGCGGATGATGGCGTACTGGCCGTCTCCGTTGTTGCTACGCTCCAGGGAAACACCGGATACACGCTGCATTACGTTGGCGATAGTGATATCTGGAGATACCTGAATAGCATTGGCAGATACAGCATTCAACACCATATCCGCTTTCTGTACGGTTTTTATTGCCGTTTTTTCACTGCCTTTGTCACCTTTACCTGTAACAGTCAGTGTTTGCAGGGACACATCTTTGGATTCCATCGCGATCATCAGTGTTTTTACCTGGCCTTCGCAATGAATTTTCTGCTCTACTTCATGATGTCCTAAATCTTTGATCTTGATTTGATAGTCACCTGCAGGAACATTACGGAAGATGAAACTACCATCCAGGCCAGTGGTGCTGGTAGCACTGTAATGTTCGTTTTTCAGTTTCACCGATGCGCCGGTTAGTGGCTGCCCCGTTTGTTTATCTGTTACATTTCCTTTCACGCCGGTTGTCGTTTGCGCGATGGCTCCGATTCCCAACATGATAAAAATAAATAGTGGTAAAAATGTTTTCATGCTACAGTCTGAGTTTTACTGGCGAAATAACCGCTCTTCCAGCAGTAGTGCACTATAGAAGGCATTAAGTCTTTATGAAGGAATTATGAAGTTTGTATTAAGTCTTGTCATGCCTGCTGAAGTCTTTTTGCAGGCCATAAAAACACCCTATTAACCGTTCGTAACACGTTTAAGTAATTCCTGATTTTTTTTATTATCATGGAGTTCCTTTTAAAAACCTTTTAATATGTCAGATCAATCCCGTAGGAAATTTATCAAGCATATAGGCAGCACTGCAGCATTGCTGGGTGTGGGGCAACTGGCCGCTCTGGCCAAAGAACGTGAACAGGTAACCTTATTGCAGCCGGATAATCATTATTCAGCCAACGACAAGATCCGCATTGCCTGCGTAGGCATGGGTATCATGGGCTTTGGAGATGTAGACACCGCACTGAAAGTGCCAGGAGTAGAGTTGGTAGCAGCTGCTGATCTGTATAACGGACACCTGACCCGTGTAAAGGAAGTATATGGTCCTAACGTATACACTACCCGCGACTACCGCGAACTGTTACATCGTAAAGACATCGATGCCATCATCGTAGCTACTCCCGACCACTGGCATGATACCATCTCTATCGCTGCCATGGAAGCAGGTAAAGCAGTGTATTGCGAGAAACCAATGGTGCAGCAGATTGAAGAAGGACATAAAGTAATTGCTACCCAGCAACGTACCAAAGCTGTATTCCAGGTAGGTAGCCAGCGGGTGAGCAGTGTAATGCTGGCAGAAGCACGCAAACGTTACCAGGCAGGTGAAATAGGACAGCTCAATATCGTGGAGGCCCGCATGGACCGTCACAGTGCCCTCGGCGCCTGGCAATATTCCATACCAACCGATGCTTCGCCTGCCACCGTTGATTTTGACGCCTTCCTGAAAGACACCGCCAAAGTACCATTCGACGCTAAACGTTTCTTCCGCTGGCGTAACTATCAGGCTTATGGCACCGGCATCCCCGGCGATCTGTTCGTTCACCTGATCTCCGGATTACACTTCATCACCGGCTCTCTGGGGCCTACCAGCATCTATGCCAGCGGCAACCTGGTACAATGGAAAGATGGTCGTGATGTACCTGATGTAGTAGTAGCCATCTTCGACTACCCGGAAACCAAAGAACATCCTGCATTCCAGATGACGCTCCGCGTCAACTTCGCTGACGGCAGTGGTGGTGGCGAATACACCCGCCTCATCGGCACAGACGGTGTTATGGAACTGGGATGGAATGACTTTAAAATCAAAAAACATAAACTGCCGGAGGCACCCGGCTATGGCGGATGGGATACCTTCCGGACTTTCCCTGAAGCACAACAGGCCCAGTTTGTACAGAACTATAATGCACAATATGGCTCCGAAAAAGGTAAGGCTGTAGAAACATCCAGCTCCTTTGCGGCTCCTGCAGGCTACGACGACAGACTTGATCACTTTAAGAATTTCTTCGAGTCAATGCGTACAGGCAAGCCCGTAGTAGAAGATGCCACCTTCGGCCTCCGTGCCGCCGGCCCTGCACTCGTAACCAATCAGAGTTACTTCAGCAAAAAACTGCTGCGCTGGGACCCTATGAAAATGCGTGTAGTGAGTTGAGCCGTAAAAAAATCTCCGGTAATCACTAAAATCAGTCTAATCCTGGTATCAAATCCTTAAATTGGGTAAAACCTATTTCTATGCAAAGGGTATTTTTACTTTTAGGAATTGTGTTAATGTCTTGTCACGAAACGAAAAAAGAAATGAATAAGGAGAACATTCAACCTCCCGTAGCAGAAAAAATTGAGAAGAAACTGACGATACACGGGGATACCAGGATTGACAATTATTACTGGATGAACGAACGGGAAAACCCCAAAGTACTGGCATGGCTACACGCAGAGAATGCATATCTCGATACGGTAATGGCTCCCGAAAAGGAACTGCGGGAAAAACTGTTTGAAGAGATGAAAGGGCGTATCAAGGAAACAGACATGAGCGTACCTTACCTCAAAAACGGTTACTATTACTATTCCCGCTTTGAAAAAGGTAAGGAGTATCCGATATACTGCCGCAAAAAGGGAAGCCTGGAAGCAGATGAACAGATTATTCTGAATGTCAATGAACTGGCCGCCGGCCATGCCTATTGCCAGGTGGCCGGACTCAACATCAGCGAAGACACCAAACTGCTGGCTTATGGTATTGATACGGTTAGCCGTCGCCGTTATACTATCCATGTGAAAAACCTGGAAACGGGCGAAATGTTTTCCGATATCATCCCTGAAACAACCGGCAGCTCCTGCTGGGCCAGCGATAATAAAACCCTGTTCTATAGCCGCAAAGACACAGTAACACTGCGTCCCGACCGTGTTATGAAACATACGCTGGGTATTTCCGGTGAGAAGGAAGTATATCACGAGAAAGATGAAACCTTTAGCCTGGAAGTACATAAAACCAAATCCGGCAAATACATCGTTATCCACAGCGGTAGCACGCTCTCTTCTGAAAGCCGTATCCTGGATGCATCAAAGCCTGACGGAGAATTCAGCGTTTTCCAGCCCAGAACAAAGGATTTGCTGTATCATATCGATCATAAAGGTGATAAGTTTTACATCGTTACCAACCTGGATGCGTTGAACTTCCGGCTGATGGAAGCCCCGCTGCAGCAAACCGGCAAACAACACTGGAAAGAAGTGATCCCTCACCGCAGCGATGTACTGCTGAGTGGAATAGAGTTGTTCAAGGATTTTATGGTAGTGGAAGAACGTAAAAACGGTCTTACACAAATACGGGTCATCAATGATAAAACCCATCAGGACAAATACCTGTCTTTCTCAGAACCAGCTTATGATGCATACGTAGGCCATAATCCGGAGATGGACAGCAAAGAACTGCGCTATCATTATACTTCTATGATCACGCCTAATTCTGTGTATGATTATAACATGGAAACCGGTAAACAGGAGTTAAAACGACAGCAGGAAGTCCTGGGTGGATATGATCCTAAAGATTATACGACAGAACGTTTGTTTGCCACCGCTACAGATGGTACCAAAATACCCATCTCCATCGTCTATAAAAAAACGTTCCATAAAAACGGAAAAGGGCCGTTGTTGCTCTATGGCTACGGTTCTTACGGACATAGTCTGGATGCGACCTTCAGCTCCAACCGTATCAGCCTGCTGGACCGTGGTTTTGCATTTGCCATCGCTCATATCCGTGGTGGCCAGGAAATGGGCCGGCAGTGGTATGAAGATGGGAAAATGTTTAAGAAGAAGAATACCTTCACAGATTTCATTGATTGTGCTACCTATCTCATAAAAGAAAACTACACTAATCCCGGACAGTTATACGCTATGGGCGGTAGCGCCGGTGGTCTGCTGATGGGTGCGGTGGTTAATATGCGTCCTGATTTGTTCCACGGTGTAGTGGCACAGGTACCTTTCGTAGATGTGGTCACTACTATGCTCGATGAAAGTATTCCCCTCACAACCGGCGAATTTGATGAATGGGGTAATCCAAAAAATAAGGACGCCTACGAATATATGAAGTCCTATTCACCGTACGACAATGTAATAGCCAAAGCATATCCCAATATGCTGGTCACCACTGGGCTGCATGATTCACAGGTGCAATACTGGGAGCCGGCCAAATGGGTGGCTAAATTGCGGGAGTTGAAAACAGATCATAACCTCCTGCTATTGCATACTGACATGGAAACAGGCCATGGTGGTGCTTCCGGTCGCTTTTCGGCTTTAAAGGAAATAGCGTTGGAATATTCTTTTCTGCTGAAACTCGCTAAATAATAATCAAAAGCCCAGGACTAAAGTCCTGGGCTAATATAGTCTTGGGCATTAATCCATTGAGTGATTTAGCCCTTGCCTAATATATCTATAAGCCAGGGCACAACGAAGCTTTAATCCAGTCCATTAGCCTCGATATCAGCCCAGGACTAACCCAGGCCATCACATCGAATTTAGCCCAGGACTTTAGTCCTGGGCTTCCTTTTTAAGCTTGGGCTTTAACCCCAGATTTTGCAGCATCTGCATATCTTCTGACACGCCGGGATTCGGAGTTACCAGTAATGTCTGACGTTCGCCGGTGAAGATGGAATTGGCGCCGGCCATAAAGCACCAGGCCTGTTCGGATTCTGTCATTTCGATACGGCCTGCGGTGAGGCGTACGGTGGATGCAGGCATAACGATTCTGGCGGTGGCGATCATCCTGACCATATCCCAGGCATCTACTTTCGGATTGTTTTCCAATGGAGTGCCTTTTACTCTTGCCAGTGCATTGATGGGCACGGATTCCGGATGTTTGGGCATGGTAGCCAGTGTCAGCAACATAGACATACGGTCACGGTGGGTTTCTCCCAATCCGATGATACCGCCTGAACATACGGTGATGCCGGCTTTACGGACATTATTGATCGTATTGATCCTGTTGTCGAAATTCCGGGTGGAAATGATTTCGTTATAGTATTGTTCGGAGGTGTCGAGGTTGTGGTTATAGGCATGTAATCCGGCTTCCTGAAGACGGATGGCCTGTTCTTCGGTCAGCATGCCCAGTGTGCAACAAACTTCCATGCCCAGTTCATTTACGCCTTTTACCATATCGATTACACGGTCAAAATCGCGGTTGTCTCTTACTTCTCTCCAGGCTGCGGCCATACAAAAGCGGGTAGATCCTGTGTCCTTGGCTTTTTGAGCGTGTGCAATAACGGTTTCAGTGGGCAGTAACGCCTGTACTTTGATATCGGTATGGTATCTGGCTGCCTGACCGCAGTAGGAGCAGTCTTCAGGGCATCCGCCGGTTTTAATGGATAAGAGGGTACATACCTGTATTTCTTTGGCGGAATGCCATTGGCGGTGTACGGTGGCTGCCTGGTATACCAGTTCCAGCAAAGGCTGATCGTATATGGCCTGGATTTCTTCCAGGGTCCAGTCATTTCTGATAGCTGATGTCATCATTGCGGATTAAGTGGGTGATAAGTAGTATAGCGCTTCCTGTATTATGCAAAGACTTGTAATTCCTGTCCGATGGCGGCAAGCCATCCTTCAAACAGTTGTTGTTCCAGTAGCCGGACATGTTGAGCATGTTCCTCCCAGCGGGCATCGAATCCTTGTAGCTGGTGGATCATTTCTTCAAGATGACCTTCTTCTTCCACGATGATGGAACGTACCATCACCTTGCTGCCGGTTTGGTCCAGTACCTGCTGGTATACCGGATAAAGCTCATCGGCACGCACTTCTATGGCGTAAGTCACAAAGAGGTAGGCTGCATGTTTCAGCTGACTGCCTTCAAGTCCAAATGCTTTCTTCAGGTAACGGCAGGTCTGCATGTCCAGCTGGTGCAGATAATGCCTGGTCTGCTGTGCTGCCAGCAGTTCATGGAGCTGGTAGGTTTTGCAGGTATCGGTGCTGACTTTAGCAATCTGTTTTTTCAGGTAATAGGCATGCCGGTGTTCTTCTGCGGCATGTTTCAGCTGGATAAAGTCCACCAGGCTTGGATGTTCGCAGGCGGATATCTTTCTGGCTCCGGCGTTCTCCATAAAGGAAAGAGTGTTGAGCCATTTGGCATGCAGGTGGTCATGCCCAACAATATGTTGTAGTAAAGCTTCCATTTACGACTTTGTTTCCGGTCAAAAGTAACAGCTTGCCGGATTGGTGATATGGGCCGGTTTTGATATAGTTGCTGGTCCGGTTGGTGTTTTTGCTGACTTGTGTTAATTTGCCGGACTGTTTTTGTTGATTTATTTTTGATATATGAGTAGTCCGGTTCCTTACAAAAGCTTTGTCCAGATAGACCGACAGTCTGGTACGGCCATCTATCTGCAGATTGCCCACCAGCTGATCAACGCCATCCAGCGCGGGTTTCTGGTTACAGGGACCAAACTGCCGGGTACCCGCAGCTTCAGCGAACTGCTGGAAGTGAACCGTAATACCATCGTAGCGGTGTTTGAAGAACTGGACACACAGGGCTGGATAGAAACACGCCCCAATAAAGGCACTTTCATCATCGGGAAAATAGATGCCAGACCGCAGAAGATCAGGATCGAACAGGAAAACCAGCTGGCGCATTATCCCAAAGAGACCGGTTTCTCTTTTAAAAAGTCAAGTCTGCTCGATAATCCCTTCGAACACTCTTCCTGTGAATATGTATTCAATGATGGCACACCGGATATCCGGCTTACACAGGTAGACCACCTGTCGAGCCTGTACAGTGGTCATCTCAAAAGAAAGAGCAACCGCAGTAAGCTGGGTTATTATAATCACGATGGCAGCGAATTCTTTAAAAAACATCTGTCTAATTACCTCAATCAAACCCGTGGCCTGCATATATCAAAGGATAATATCCTGATCACCAGGAGCACGGAAATGAGCGTGTATATCACCTCCGAGATCCTCCTGTCTCCAGGGGATACTGTATTGGTCGGAGATCTGAGCTATTTCTCTGTCAATATGATTTTCCAGAAATCGGGTGCCCAAATCATGTCCGTGCCCATTGACGAAGAAGGGATCGATGTAGAAGCCATTCGCAGCATCTGCGAAAAACATACGATCCGCATGCTGTATATCACCCCGCATCACCACTATCCGACTACGGTTACGCTGGCGGCTCAACGAAGAATTGAGCTGCTCAACCTGGCTGCGGAATTCGGGTTTATCATTCTGGAAGATGATTATGATTATGATTTCCACTATGACAATGCGCCTGTACTGCCTCTGGCCAGTGCCGACAAAAGTGGGATGGTAGTGTATATCGGCGCATTTGGTAAATCACTGGTACCCGGGTTCAGGACTGGTTTTATCATAGCACCGGAAAACCTGATGACAGAGATGCGTAAATACCTGGGTATCATCGACCGGCAGGGGGATGTAATGATGGAGCAGGTACTGGGGGAGATGATTGAAACGGGAGAGATACACCGTTATCTGAAAAAGTCCCTTAAAATATATCGGGAAAGGCGGGACCATATTGTAGACTTGCTGCAAAGGGAGCTGCAGGAATTTATAGACTTCAGGAAACCTGCCGGAGGACTGGCCGTCTGGACCCGCTGGAAAGAGCCACTTAACCTGCTTCAATTGAGCAGGGCCTGTTCCAGAAATAATCTGTTTATTCCCAAAACACTGCTCTATCAGCATAAAAACCTCACCGCTATGCGGCTGGGTTTCGGGCATTTTACCCTCGATGAGGCGGAGGCCAGCATTCAGATTCTCCGGCAGGGCGTGTTGCAGCAGTTATAAGCTGCTGTGCACTATTCGTGTTGTTTCCAATCTATTTTTTCTGACGGTACTGCTTTCCCGAAGAAGATTTCAGCCATACGATCAAAGATGGCTGTGTCATCGGTGGTGAAGAAGCGGCGGCTGTCGTTCTGGCTAAGCCTTGACTCCATTTCAGGATGACGTTTCAGATAATCTTTCAGGCTGTGGGCCACAAGCTTACCTTGTGATAACACCGTGATGCCACCGGGCAGGTATTGTTTGATTTTTTTCATGAGCAACGGGTAGTGGGTGCATCCCAATACCAGTGTGTCAATACCGGGTGACTGCGAAAGGATCTTGTCAATATATTCCTTTACGAAGAAGTCGGCCCCGGCATTTTCATGTTCGTTGTTTTCCACCAGCGGCACCCACATGGGGCAGGCCAGCTGGTAGGTTTGTACATGAGGAAAAAACTTTTTGATCTCTATCGGGTATGACTCGGAGGCCACGGTACCATTGGTGGCCAGGATGGCCACTTCACCGGTCTGGGTGATGGTGCCAACCATTTCGGTGGTAGGGCGGATGACGCCCAGTACCCGTTTATCGGGTGCTATTTTGGGAAGGTCATGCTGCTGGATGGTACGCAATGCTTTGGCAGAGGCAGTATTACAGGCAAGTATGACCAGCGGGCATCCCATATCGAACAGTTTTTGTACACATTCCAGCGTATAGGCATGGATGGTGTCGAAACCGCGGTTACCATACGGGGCGCGGGCATTGTCGCCCAGATAGATATATTCGTATTGTGGTAATTCTGCAATAATTTCCTTGAGGACAGTCAGTCCTCCGTAGCCGGAGTCAAAAACACCGATTGGGCCCATAGTTGCTGACTTTATTGGTTATTATCTTTCTGCATCAGACCGGAGCCGGTGAGGTCGTAGATCTTCTGGATCTCGTGCAATACGCCTTCGAAGTCGATTTCCAGGTCTTTCAGCAGGCCGTTTTTAAGGTCATACACCCAGCCGTGTACGGTAGGGTAGCCTTTGGCCAGATATGATTTCTGTACGGCAGCAGTTTTGATGACGTTGATGGCCTGTTCCTGGGTGTTGAGCTCTACCAGTCTGTTATAGCGGTCATGCTCGTCAGTGATGGCGTTCAGTTCGTCCATATGAAGACGGTACACATCGCGGATGTTACGCAGCCAGGGGTTGAGGATACCCAGGTCTTTGGGTTGCATGGCAGCTTTAACCCCACCGCAGTTGTAGTGTCCGCAAACGATGATATGTTTTACCTCCAGGTGTACTACGGCATAGTTGATCACTGCCATGACATTGAGGTCAGTATTGGGTACCAGGTTGGCAATATTGCGGTGTACAAATACTTCACCGGCTCCCAAACCCATGATTTCGTTGGTAGGCACCCGGCTGTCACTACAGCCGATATAGAGGTAGGCAGGCGTCTGTGTGTCCGCCATCTTCTCAAAGAAGTCCGCATCGGTGGCTCGTTTGGATGCTACCCATTTGCGGTTGTTTTCAAATACCTGGTTATAGTCTGTCATGCCGTAATAAATTTTGCGCTAAAGATACGTATTGATTATTTACATGGATACAAGCCATTAAAAATCAATCGTTAAATGTTGAGCCAGCTAGCAATCTGTTAACTTGGAAAGCCCGTATAGTATTCGTACCTTTGCAGCTTCAAAATTTACATAGCCAGCATGATCAGTGTTAAAAACGTGACGCTCTCTTTTGGTAAGAGAGTTTTGTTTGACGAAGTAAACCTCAATTTCACGAAAGGGAACTGTTATGGTGTGATTGGGGCCAACGGGGCAGGTAAATCTACCTTCCTGAAAATATTGTCCGGAGAGATAGATCCGAACAAAGGTACCGTGGAAATCACTCCCGGCGAGCGTATGAGCGTACTGAAACAGAACCACTTTGAGTTTGATGAGGTTACGGTACTGAATGCAGTATTGATGGGTAACAAGAAGCTCTGGGAGATTGCGAAAGAAAGGGATGCCATCTATGCCAAAGAAGATTTTACTGAAGAAGATGGTATACGCGCAGGTGAACTGGAAGGAGAATACGGTGAGATGGGTGGTTACACCGCGGAAAGCGATGCTGGCGTACTGTTGGGCGACCTGGGTGTAAAAGAAGAGATGCATGGCATCCTGATGAAAGATATCGCCGGTAACCTGAAAGTAAGGGTACTGCTGGCTCAGGCACTGTTCGGTAACCCCGATATCCTGCTGCTGGATGAGCCCACGAACGACCTGGACGTGGAAACGATCGGCTGGCTGGAGAACTTCCTGGCCGACTACGAAAATATCGTGATCGTAGTATCCCACGACCGTCACTTCCTCGATGCTGTATGTACACACGTAGCCGACGTAGACCGCGCCAAAATCCAGATTTTCAGCGGTAACTACTCCTTCTGGTACGAGTCTTCCCAGTTGATGGCCCGCCAGATAGCCGATAAAAACAAGAAAATGGAAGATAAGCGTAAAGACCTCATGGACTTTATCGCCCGCTTTAGTGCCAACGCTTCCAAAAGTAAACAGGCTACTTCCCGTAAAAAAGCCCTCGAAAAACTGGTTATCGAAGATATTCAGCCTTCCAACCGTAAATACCCTGGTATCATCTTCAAACAACAACGTGAAGTGGGTAACCAGATCCTGAACCTGGAAAAACTGGAAAAATCAGTAGATGGCCGCAAACTCTTTACAGACGTGACTTTCTCTGTCAACAAAAACGACAAGATCGCCTTCCTGTCTAAAGACCACCTGGCCCTCACCACTTTCTTCCAGGTCATCAGCAATGAAATGGAAGCAGATAATGGTAAAATAGAATGGGGTACCACCGTTACCAGCGCTTACCTGCCTAACGATAACGCCACTTTCTTTACCGATGCCAGCGTAAACCTGATGGACTGGCTGCGTCAGTACGTGCCTGCGCATGTAACAGACGTAGACGAACCATTCCTGCGTGGATTCCTGGGTAAAATGCTGTTCAGCGGTGATGAAATCATGAAAAAGACCTCCGTACTGAGTGGTGGTGAAAAAGTACGCTGCATGATCAGCCGTATGATGCTCCAGGACCCTAACGTACTGATCCTGGATGAGCCTACCAACCACCTGGACCTCGAGTCTATCCAGTCTTTCAACGAAAGCATGATCAACTATAAAGGTATTGTACTGTTTACTACACATGACCATACCTTCATGCAGTCTGTGGCCAACCGTATCATCGAGCTGACACCGAAAGGTATCATCGATCGCATGATGACCTTCGATGAATACCTCGCTGATGAGCGTGTGAAAGCATTACGTGAAGAAATGTATGGCATAGCAGTACCAGCATAACTTTGATTTATGTGATTTTTCTGATGCTCCTGATGAGCGAATTATAAAAACAAAGCAGCCCATTGATCAATGGGCTGCTTTGTTTTTATAATTCGCTTTAATTTTCGCTTCTGTCTTCGCTCATCAGGAGCATCAGAAAAATCACATAAATCACAGTAGGTATTCCCCAATCACCTTCATCTTGTTTTTATCCAGTGGTTTGGTGATGTAAGCCATTAGTTCAGGTGTATGTTGTACTTTCTGCATATCCCGCACATCCACGGAGGAAGAACACATAATAATAGGAATAGTGTTTTTCAGGGATGGTTTAAGCCCGCGGTATGCTTCAATGAAGTCCCATCCGTTCATTCTTTGCATATTCATATCCAGGATAATAAGAGAGGGCAACGTCAGCTGGGGGGTGCTGGATAGCTGTTCAATGGCTTCTTCTGCACACAGGAAAGAGGTAATTACAAGATTATCGTCCTGTTGCCCCAACATTTTTTTGATAATGAAGTGAAAAATTTCATCATCATCTACAACGTACACTATTTTATTCATGTCTTCCATGCTTATGGTTTATTTGGGCTTCTGAACTACTGAACTTATCCGGTAAATAGCATCAGGCACGCGAAAGGAGGGGGATGAAATTCCATGTATCAGTGTTCCTGTTCACAATAAATGATCACGCTTCAGGGTTGAACAAAATACTGAAATCGCTGATCGTTTATGACTTTAAACGGGTTAAATCTGGTACAAAAATAATCTGGTCACATCCTCGTTCTCAAAGCATTAGTTTCCGATTACCCACCAGTACGGCTGGCCCTTAGGCTATTTGTAATTATAGGCGCAAAGAACGTTAATTTAATTTTATTTTTATATATAACTTTTTATCAATAACTAATCGTTAACAATTCTAATAAGCGAAAAAAACATCAGAAATGCGGCCTGTACAGCCTTTTCCGAAGCAATGAACGATAGGGGAGAAGGGGAGGGGTAATGGCACTGTTTTATCTTGATGGATATTGCGCGGTAAAGGAGTTTAAGGACCACAGGGCTGATAGTGATAATAGCTTATTTCAGCAGATACAAAAAAGGCTGATCAGATGATGATCAGCCTTTTAGGTTAATATTTTATCGGAATGGATTAAAACAGACCGCCTTTTCTGAGGGTTACTTTACCCTGGCCGATTTTAAAACCATTGTGGTAGATTTCAACTGTATAATCACCTACTTTATAGTCAGAGTTCTGTTTCCAGTCCATAGTAACAGACTGTTTCTGACCGGTTACATAAGCGACAGTCTTTTTGGTAGTATACAGTTTTTCTGTACCATCTTCCAGTGTAAATCTGCCGGAACCCAGTGCTTCTACTGCCAGTGGTGTATTGTCAGGGGCAGTGATGGCTACAAAGATTTCCTTGTCACCGGTAGGAGCAATTCTGTTGTCATCCAGGTCAAAGCTTACACGCATCATATCAGCACGTTTAGCTTTGGTAGTTTCGATTTCTTTGCCGTTGTGTTTGATACGGATAGGCTGTAACTGAATATTGGAGGCATGCAGTACAGAACCCAGGTCTACCTTTTTGTTCAGGCTGTCTTTTACAACTGAAACGGAATCCCTTTCTTTGCGGGCAAAATCACGTTCTCCGGCCAGCACAATTTTTTCACCTTCCAGGCGCTCGATGGTTTGTTGATAACCTTCAATGCTGGATTTCAGTTGTTCAATCAAACGACGGGCTTCAGCCAGCTGTGCCTGAGTGGCATTTTTATTAGTCAGGATGCTGGAAATACGGGCTTTCATATCCTGAATTTCCTTATCCTTGGTTTTTACCAGGCTGTCCATACGGGTGTTCTGAGAAATCAGATCGTCCAGACGAGCATTGGCTGCATTATATTCCTGCTGTAATGCGTCACGGGATGAAGAGATAGAATCTATCTGAGTGGTCTTTTGTACGATTTGTTCGCTGGTTTTATTTTTGTCATACAACATGTAAATCCATGTTCCTGCCAGCGCCGCAATTAAAATACCGTAAATTAGACCATTGCGGCTCCGTGGTTTTTCTGATCCGGGTGAGCCCGGTGCAGGTGTGTTAAAAGTGTTCTCAGTCATAGTCGTTTGTTTTATGTTTAATTGTTATATGGTTAAAAAACATTATTCAAAAATACTACAATAATATTTTTCTTTTATAAAATATATAAAACAGTTTTCACACGTGTTACCCACTATTGCATTAGATCAGTTATTGTTGTTGGACATAGAAACAACTCCGGCCACTGCGGCCCTGGAACAGTTACCGGCAGATATGCAACGGCTCTGGATCGAGAAAATGGCAAAAACTGCGCCAGAATCAGAAAATGAAGCAGAAGCCTATGAAGACAGAGCCGGTATCTACGCTGAATTTGGGAAAATAATATGTATATCTGCCGCTTTCTTCAGCCTGGAAAATAATGCCTATCATCTGAGGATGAAATCCTTTTATAATGATGATGAAGCAATTGTGCTCAATGGTTTTTTAGGATTGGTAAATAAATTTTATTCGAAGTATCCGGCCTTCCAGTTTGCCGGCCACAACATAAAAGAATTTGATATTCCTTTTATTTGCCGCCGGTCTGTTATTCATCAGTTATCTTTGCCCAAACCTTTACAGCTATATGGCTTCAAACCATGGGAAATGCCCATGCTTGATACCCTCCACCTCTGGCGTTTCGGGGATATCAGGCATTATACCTCCCTGAAACTGCTGACCGCCGTCCTGGGCATAGAAACGCCCAAAGATGATATAGACGGCAGCATGGTAGGCAAAGTATACTGGAAAGATCATAACCTGGAAAGGATAGCAGCCTACTGCCAGAAAGATGTGATCGCAGTAGCCCAGCTCCTGCTCCGCTTTAAAAGGATACCCCTGTTAAAAGAAGAACAGGTCATCCTGGTAAAATAAACCTTACCAAACACAAGCACAACAAATGGAATATCAGGATATTATACGCGATTGGAAACAAAAAAAATTCCGGTCCCTCTACTGGCTGGAAGGTGAAGAAGACTTTTTTATAGACCAGGTAACCAACTACGCCGAACACCACCTCCTCGACGAAGCCGAAAAAGGTTTTAACCTCACCATATTATATGGTAAAGATACCGACTGGACCGCCGTAGTCAACACCTGCCGCCGCTACCCCATGTTCGCCGAAAGGCAGGTAGTCGTACTCAAGGAAGCACAAGCCATGCGCGACCTGCTGAAACTGGAAGCCTATATCGAAAACCCTCTCGCCTCTACCGTATTTGTGGTGGCCCATAAACAGGGAAAAATCGACGGCCGCAGCAAACTCGCCAAACTGATCAAAGAAAAAGGCGTCCTGCTGTCTACTAAAAAAATGTACGACAACCAGCTGCCCGCCTGGGTTGAATCCTACGTGAGCAGCCGTGAACTGGCCATCTCCCAGAAAGCTGCCATCCTCCTCGTAGACCATATCGGTAACGACCTCTCCCGTATTGCCAATGAAATCGATAAACTGCTGGTCAATCTTCCCGCAGGAAAAAAAATCGATGAAGGCGATATCGAAAAATATGTAGGCATCAGCAAGGAATACAACGTATTTGAACTGCAAAATGCCATCGGACAGAAGAATACCGCTAAAGTATTCCGCATCATCTCCTACTTCGCGGCCAATCCCAAAGCAGCTCCCATCCAGATGACCCTGCCGGCTCTGTACAACTTCTTCGCCAAGGTGAACCTCATCTTCGGTGTAAAAGGCGGGGAAAAGGAAGTGGCTGCCGCATTGGGTGTACATCCGTTCTTCGTGAAAGATTATATGAACGCTGCCCGCCAATATGGCCCGGAAGGCACTGAAAAAGCCATCCTGCTGTTACATCAGTATAACCTGCGAAGCATCGGTATCAACGATAGCGGCGTGGAAGACGGGGAACTGATGAAGGAGCTGATGTATAAAATGATGAACTAATAACTACCGTGAAACGAATATTCTTAAACCCTATAGTCCGTGGTACCTGCGGCATTCTGTTGCTGATGTTCGGATTTGTGATGATATGCCTCAGTGCCGGAATTGTATATGCACTATATTATCTAAGCAAAGGGCCTATATGGGACGAGCCTGGTTATAAGTCGGCCTGGATCATTGGTTTTTTCATCATGGGATTTGTGGCCGTACTCACATGGCTGAGCCTCTACAAAGGATATAAGCTTTGCAGGCCGCCGGAAGAAAAAGAAAAAGTAATTGAATTGCTGGGAGAAAAGTTCTAGGCTTTTTCTCCCAATATTTCCCTGGACTGGGCAGAATCCTTGTCCATCTGCACAATCAGGTCTTTGATATCATCAAATTTCTGGTTGGCGCGGATATATTCTATGAAATAAACGGTCAGCTCCTGATTGTAGAGATCTGCATTAAAATCAAACAAGTGTACTTCCAGGCGTAGGTCTGTACCATTAAAGGTAGGCCGGAAGCCAATGCTCATCACGGCGGGTAACAGGCCCTCCTGATCGGGTATCTGTACCCGTACAGCATAGATGCCTTCTGCAGGAATAAGTTTTCTTTCGTCTTTCAGGTGGAGATTGGCAGTAGGATACCCCAGCTGTCTTCCCATTTTGTCGCCGTGCACAACGGTACCACTCAGGAAATAGGTGTAGCCCAGCAGCTCATTGGCTAGCAGTACTTCGCCTTCCTGCAGGCTCTTACGGATTTTGGTAGAGCTTACGGTAAGGTCGTTGACAACCTGTTGCGGGATTTCCAGCAGCCGGAAACCATACCGTTGTTGTTCCATTTCCAGCAGCTCCAGTCCGCCTTCGCGGTTGTGGCCGAAACGGTGATCGTAACCGATAATGATGGTATGAGGCTTGAAACGCGCTATCAGAAAGTCTTCCAGGTATTCCCGGGCTGATAGTTCAGAAAAGGCTTTGGTAAAAGGCACTACTACCAGATGGTCTACGCCGGCCTCTTCCAGTAGTGCGATTTTTTCCGGCAATGTGGTGAGCAGCCGGATATTATTGGGTTTGGGCATTAATACCTCTCTCGGATGCGGATCAAAAGTGAT
Organism: Chitinophaga flava; assembly: GCF_003308995.1. Classification (NCBI taxonomy): domain Bacteria; kingdom Pseudomonadati; phylum Bacteroidota; class Chitinophagia; order Chitinophagales; family Chitinophagaceae; genus Chitinophaga; species Chitinophaga flava. The sequence continues at coordinate 757,238 of NZ_QFFJ01000002.1, forward strand.
AATAACCGTTTCTCCGTTACACTCCGCAGCAGCCTGCTCCAGTTGTTGTATAATGAAGCGGTGTCCTTCATGTACGCCGTCAAAAGTGCCTATCGTGATAACAGCATTACGGATCTCCGGTAATTGCTTTAAGTCCCTGTGAACCTGCATATAATTCAATAACGTCAAAAATGCCATGCAAATCTAACACATTCGGCGGGCATTATGCAGGGAATCTGTTACTTTTGCAGCCAGAAGAAGCATATTTTATCTGATTATTTCTTTATTTAAATACTTATTTGTTTCCGGTGGATAATAATATTTACGCCAAGCGTGGTGTTTCAGCTGGTAAGGAAGATGTGCACAATGCCATTAAAAACATTGACAAAGGCCTGTTTCCAAAGGCATTCTGTAAAATAGTGCCGGATATCCTGGGCGGCGACGAAGCCTGGTGCAACATTATGCATGCCGATGGCGCGGGTACCAAGTCCTCCCTGGCATATATGTACTGGAAAGAAACCGATGATCTCAGCGTCTGGAAAGGAATTGCTCAGGATGCCATCATCATGAACATGGATGATCTCCTCTGCATAGGTGCCACCGATAACATCCTGTTGTCTTCTACTATCGGCCGTAATAAACAGCTCCTGCCTGGTGAAGTAATTGCTGCTATTATCAACGGTACCGAAGAGATCCTGGCTGAGCTGCGTAAACATGGTATCAGCATCTATTCCACCGGTGGTGAAACAGCAGATGTGGGTGACCTGGTTCGCACCATCATCGTAGATTCTACCGTGACTGCCCGCATGAAACGCAGCGATGTGATCTCCAACGATCGCATCCAGGCTGGTGATGTGGTAGTAGGCCTGGCTTCCTACGGACAAGCCTCCTACGAAACAGAATACAACGGCGGTATGGGCAGCAACGGTCTTACCAGCGCCCGCCACGACGTATTCAATAAGGCTATGGCCGAAAAATATCCGGAAAGTTTTGATCCCGGTATTCCTTATGAACTGGTGTTCAGCGGTAAAAAAGCCCTGACCGATAAAATTGATATTCCTGGCTTTGGCGCTGTAGATGCGGGTAAACTGGTACTGTCACCTACCCGTACCTATGCTCCGGTGATCAAAAAAGTGCTGGAACAGTTCCGTCCGCAGATTCATGGTATGGTGCATTGCAGCGGTGGTGCACAAACCAAGGTGTTGCATTTTATCGAGAACCTGCACGTGATCAAGGATAACCTGTTCCCTATCCCGCCGCTGTTTACCCTGATACAGGAACAGTCCGGCACATCCTGGAAGGAAATGTACCAGGTGTTCAATATGGGCCATCGTATGGAACTGTATGTTCCGGAAGCGATCGCGGCAGATATCATCAGCATCTCCAAAAGCTTTAATATCGATGCACAGATCATCGGAAGGGTAGAAGCAGCCGAACAAAAACAGGTAACTGTAAAAGCACCGGCAGGTACTTTTATCTATCAATAAAAATATTGTTCAAAAAGGAGCGGGCTGACTGTATTGCACAGTCAGCCCGCTCTTTTTTATGATGATGATGATAGCTTATAGCTGCTGTATGGTAAATCTGATTGGCAGATTAAACAGTACGTTAACTTTTTTATTGCGATGTGTGCCCGGATTCCATTGTGGCATAGCCATTACTACCCGGATGGCCTCTTCTTCCAGACCATAACCTTTTTTAGCCCCAACAGTTTTTGCCTCCTTCAAATGACCTTCAGTATCTATTACAAACTGAACGAAAATAGTGCCGCTAACGTTATTTGCCTGAGCTTCTTTTGGATACCGGATCGTTTTCGAAAGATAACGGGCCATGGCTTCTTCACCGCCAACAAAGGTAGGTGGGTGCTCTACAAAAGTGTATACTTCTGGTTGTACGATGCTGACTGGCTGGTCGCCGGTAATGGAAAACTTGATTGGGAGGGTTTGCATTACAGCTAGTTTTTTGCCCTTGTATTCAGCCGGAGTCCATCGGGGCATAGCTTTCACAACCCTAAGGGCTTCTTCTTCCAACCCATCGCCCAATAGTTTGTTCCCTCTTATTTTTGCGTCCTTCACCTGCCCCTGTTCATTTACCAGAAACACAATGGTCACCTGGCCTTGTGTGCCTTTTTGGGCAGCTACCTTAGGATAGCGGATGTTTTTGCTCAGGTAGACTGCCAGGGAATCTTCGCCACCCGGGAAAGTAGGGCCGGCAGTCAGTACCTGTACATCTCGTTTTTTCACAGGTATGCTGGTATCGGCTGTGGGAATATTGTTTGCCATCAATTCTGGGAGCGTGCCGGGTGGTACAAGCGCCCGAATGGCGGATGGGCGCTTGTCGGCCACAAAGGCAAGTGAGCAGAAGATAAAGGCTGCCAGCGGCAACACCAGTATCCTGCGCAAATAACTGAAACGGGGTTGCCGGAATTGGGTAAGCATCAGGATCCTGCGTTTGATGGGCGGATGAAAGAAGTTGTTGGTAATAGAGAACTGATTGCTTTCAAAGGTCATGCGGAGAATGTTTTCGGCATAACCAGCCACTTCTTCGCCAGCCGCTTTCTGATCGGCGATGAACTCATGTACCAGTGTCAGTTCTCTTTTGATAAGATGGAAAAAGGGATTAAACCAGCAGATGGCGGTGAGCACTTCCATCAGCATTTTGTCGGTACTGTGTTTTTCCCGGACATGTACCAGTTCGTGCTGCAGCATCTGTTTGCCGGAGGGACTGTCGAGGCTGGAGTTCGGGTCCCAGAAGATATACCGGAAAAAGGAGAAAGGAGCTGTCACTTTGTGGTGGCGGGCAAAGTGATAGGGAGGTATGGGCTGGATTTCGCTGCTGCGTACCAGTTGCCGGATGCGGTGAATGCTGACCATCAGCCTGCACAACAGGAAAAATGCGATCAGCGCGTAGATAACGATAACGCCTGTACGAAGATAAAAAGAAGGGTCGGCTGCAGGAGTGGCCACTGTTTCCCGCAGGGTGATCATTTTGCTGGTGTAGGTCACCATGGCGGTTGGAACGGTTTGTCCGCCTGCGGGAAGGGGTATTTTTACCAGGGGGGTGATCAGCGACACGATGGTGATCAGCAGCAGATAATAGCGGTTCCAGTGATGGAAGCGGTTGTTGCGCAGGGCCAGGTGGTAATAGGTATACAATAGGGCGCTGCACAGTATTACTTTCGCGGAATAGATCAGTAATAGCATAAACTATTTCTTTTGAGTGTCCTTGATTTTTTGCACCAGTTGTTCAAGGTCGGTCAGGCTGAGATCTTTTTCTTTTACAAAAAACGAAACCATATTGCTGAAGGAGCCACCGAAGTAGCTTTTGGCAAGGTTGTTCAGGGTTTTGTGGCTGTAGGCTTCTTTAGTGACCAACGGAAAATACTGGTGTGATTTGCCATATGCCTTGAAGTCGATAAATCCTTTCTCTATAAGTATTTTGACAAGGGTAGAAACGGTGTTGTAGTGAGGTTTGGGTTCTGGCAGGGCTTCAATAATGTCTTTTACAAAGGCGGGCCCGGTTTGCCAGAGTGCCTGCATGATCTGCTCTTCCGCTTTGGTGAGTTGTTTCATGTTGTTATTGTTTTCCAGTAACAAGTTATAACTAATTTTTTAGTTGAACAACTATTTTTTTAGTTTTATGGCGATGATGACCGGGTTTGAGAGGTGTGAAGATTTTGTTGCGGGAAGACGCAACGAATTATTTTTTAATTGGTTATTTTTGCCGCCGTAACGTAGTTTGCAATAAACAGAAACAAAGTACATGACGTCTGAACAACCGATCATCCAATTAACGAATGCCAGCATATATCAGGGAAACTCATTGATTTTATCGGATGTGAACATCACGGTAAACAAGGGGGAGTTTGTGTATCTTATTGGTAAAACGGGCACGGGTAAGTCCAGCCTGTTAAAAACCCTGTATGGCGATTTGCCGTTGAAGGATGGCACCGGCCAGGTAGTGGGTTTTGACCTGAAAAAGATGGACTGGAAGAAGGTGCCTTATCTGCGTCGTAATCTGGGCGTGGTATTCCAGGATTTTCAACTGCTGACAGACCGTAATGTGCACGACAACCTGAAGTTTGCGCTGCGGGCTACGGGCTGGCAGGACAACAAGCAGATGGAAGACAAGATTGCGGATGTACTGGACAAGGTAGGGCTGAGCACCAAAGGGTTTAAAATGCCCTATGAACTGTCTGGCGGAGAGCAACAGCGTATTGATATTGCGCGTGCTATGCTCAATTCACCCCGGCTGATCCTGGCAGATGAGCCTACCGGTAACCTGGATCCTGAAACTTCTGATGGCATTATGCAACTGTTGTTCCGTATCTGCCGGGAGGGTACTGCTATTGTGATGGCGACCCATGATTATATCGTATTACAGAAATTTCCGTCCCGTGTATTGCGTACTGAAAATGGGCATGTGACAGACAATGCAGCGCTTAATTTCTCTGCATAACTGATTTAGTGTAGTTTACAGATATGGATTATTCGGTATTAATTATAAATTAGGGCTTTATTGGTAATTCGTATTTTTTAAATTACCTTTGCCCCGGAAAAATAGCGACAAAAAAAATTATTATTACTTATTATTATTAAAGATGTCTTACTTAACTGTTGAAAAGAAAGCCAATATTTTTAAGGAATTTGGTGGAAGCGAGAAAAATACAGGCTCTGTAGAAGCGCAAATTGCCCTGCTGACTGAGCGTATCAACAGCATTTCCGGTCACCTGAAAGCAAATAAAAAAGATTTCTCTACCCACCGTGGTCTGATGAAAATGGTAGGTCAGAGAAAGCGTTTACTCGCTTATCTGTCTAAAACCAACCTCTCCGGCTACCGTGCCCTTATCGAGAAGTTAGGTCTCAGGAAGTAACCATGACTTAATTATAGCGCTATTCCCAACTTTTATGTTGGGAATAGTTTTTTTGTATGTATACGTTTTGTTATCCTTGTGATTGTAAATAAAATGGATAACATCATCTCATTAATCCTCACTTTATTATGAATCTGACACCTATCTCAGTGAAATTTGATATAGGAGACGGTCGTATGGTGACCATCGAAACCGGTAAATTGGCCCGTCAGGCTGATGGTGCGGTTACGGTGCGTTTAGGGAATGCAATTCTGCTGGCCACTGTGGTAGCGAATAAAGAACCCAAACCAGGCCAGTCCTTCTTCCCGCTTACTGTTGACTACCAGGAAAAATTTGCCTCCGCCGGCCGCATACCCGGTTCCTTCTTCAAACGTGAAGGCAGACTATCCGATTCTGAGGTCCTGATCTCCCGTCTGATAGACCGTGCATTACGCCCTCTGTTCCCCGATAACTATCTCTGCGAAGTACAGGTACTCGTAACCTTGATTTCCTCCGATCTCGAAGTAATGCCCGATGCACTGGCTTGTCTGGCAGCTTCTGCAGCACTCGCCGTTTCTGACGTTCCCATCCAGGAGATCATCTCTGAAGTAAGGGTAGCGCGCATCAATGGTCAATATGTAATCAACCCTAACCGTTCCGATCTGGCTAATGCCGATATGGACTTCATCATCGGTGCTACTGAAAAGAACATCATGATGGTGGAAGGGGAAAGTAAAGAATGCCAGGAAGAAGACCTGATCGCCGCAATCGAGGCTGCACACGCTGCCATCAGAATTCAGGTGAAAGCTCAGGAAGAACTGCGCGATCTGAAAGGTGTTAAAGGCAAACGTGAATACACCCTGCCACACCAGAACGAAGAACTCAAAGCAAAAGTGATTGCTTTTGCTAAAGATAAAATCTACCAGGTAGCTAAATCTGCTTCTGCCAAACATGACCGCAGCGATGCGTTCAAAAAGATCGGAGAAGAGCTGAAAGAGCACCTGGGCGAACTGCCGGAAGAAGATGCGCCACTGGTAGGCGAATACTTCCACGACCTGGAAAAAGAAGTGATCCGCAACATGATCCTGGACGAATCCATCCGCCTGGATGGCCGTTCCCTGGACCAGGTACGTCCGCTGGCAATGGAAACAGATATCCTGCCTTCTCCGCACGGATCTGCCCTGTTTACCCGTGGTGAAACACAGTCACTGACTACCGTTACCCTGGGTACTCCGGAAGATGAGCTGCTGATCGAAAGTGCTGCTGTCTCCAATTATACCAAATTCATCCTGCACTACAACTTCCCGCCTTTCTCTACTGGTGAAGTAAAAATGATGCGCGGCCCCGGCCGTCGCGAAGTAGGACACGGTAACCTGGCCATGCGTTCCCTGAAACAAATGATGCCAGGATCTGAATATCCTTACACTGTAAGGGTAGTGTCCGATATCCTCGAATCCAATGGTTCTTCCTCCATGGCTACCGTATGTGCTGGTTCACTGGCACTGATGGACGCCGGTGTTCCGCTGCCTAAGCACGTTTCCGGTGTGGCAATGGGTCTGATCTCCCGTGCCTCTGATGGTAAATGGGCAGTACTGACCGACATCCTGGGCGATGAAGACCACCTGGGTGATATGGACTTCAAAGTAACTGGTACCCGCGATGGTATCGTTGGTATCCAGATGGATATCAAAGTTGACGGTCTCAGCATGGACGTTATGCGCTCCGCACTGGCACAAGCCCAGAAAGGACGCCTGCACATCATCGAAGCGATGTATGCTGCCGTACCAACTGCCCGTCCTGAACCTAAACCACATGCACCACGTATGGAGAAGATCATCATCGACCGTGAATTTATCGGTGCGGTGATCGGACCAGGTGGTAAGATCATACAGGAAATCCAACGCGAAACCGGTACTACCATCAACATTGAAGAGGTAGGCGAAACCGGCGAAGTAAGCATCTTCTCTGCTCAGAAAGAAGGTCTGGATAAAGCCGTGAAATGGGTTAAAGGTATCGTGGCCGTTCCTGAAGTAGGAGAGGTGTACGAATCTGTGGTTAAATCCATCATGCCTTATGGCGCGTTCGTAGAGTTCATGCCTGGCAAACAAGGATTGCTGCATATCTCCGAAGTTTCCTGGAAACGTCTGGAAACGATGGAAGGTGTACTGTCTGAAGGTGAAGTGGTAAAAGTGAAACTCACTGGTACCGATCCTAAAACCGGTAAGTTCAAACTGAGCCGCAAAGTGCTGATTCCTAAACCAGAAGGTTATGTAGAAAGACCTGAAAGGGAAGAAGGTGACAGACGTGAACACCGTGGTGATCGCGATCGTGATCGTGGTGGTGACCGTGGACGTGACCGCGGTCCTCGCGATGACAGACGTGGTGGCGGCGACAGACGTGACCGTGGTCCTCGTGATGACCGTGGCGGAGACCGTGGCCCTCGTTTCCAGGACCGTCCTGAAAAACCACAGGAGCCTACCTTCGACGAAGAATAAACATTCCCTCAGTGTTTATAACTGAAATTAGATAAATGAAAAAGCAGCTATTTTCTAATAGCTGCTTTTTCACTTTATACACTTTGTATGTGCTTATCTGTGGGAGAGTTGTTGTTCTACACAAAAAGTGCTTTCGCGGAAAATCTCCTTACCATTATTCATCCGGAAAACACGGTAATTATTTCCATTGATCGGTTCAGCGATCAGTTTGTAGGCCGGTTGTGCGATTTTACTGCCTTTCTCCACTACTTTCAGATTGCCGGTGGCCAGCAGGTCAGGCAATATTTCTTCCACATAGGGCATCAGAACACCGCAGTCTTCCGCCCATAACAGGTTCATTTTATCAGTACGGAAGGTGATTTCCTTATTCAGCGTGTCTTCCAGAAAGCAGTAGGCTTTCCGGAAGTGGTTGGCCATGTCTACATTGTTCAGTTTAGAGAACTGGATATTACGGAATACCTTGTTGCTGTTTTTATTATTGCGGAGCGTGGTGTCCATGCCAATCATATAATCGAGCAGGTGCTGACGGTCGAAAATAAGAATGGCATTGTCGCCCTGGTAAATGATAGAATCCTTCAGGGGCTCGGCAGGCGGTTGTACTTTGATCACTTGTGCCATAGTGGCCAATGAGCAGGCTATGCCTGCCAGCAGGAGCACGAATGTTTTCATAGGTAATATTGGTTAATTTTTATATGTCAAATATAATGATATTGATATAATTTGTTATAAATTGGCCCCAGAGAAATATTTTGTTGTATCAGATGCGGCCTAATGGATGTTTACAGCAAATGATTATATTTGCCACATATGTCACATATTGCTATTACGCTGCAGGCGAGTGAAGAACAGACTGACCTGTTGATTGCACAGTTGTCCGAGATTGGTTTTGAGGGTTTTGAGGAGCAGCCGGCCCAGTTGGTTGCCTATATTCCGGAAGCAGATTTTGATGAAACAGCATTGCAGGCGGTAATACTACCTTACGGTATCACCTATACGAAAGAAACAATTCAGCAGACTAATTGGAATGCACTGTGGGAGAGCAATTTTGAACCTGTACAGGTAGACGCTTTTTGCGGTATCAGGGCCTCTTTTCATCCGCCGTTTACACCGGCGCCGGCCTATGAAATAGTGATTACACCCAAGATGTCGTTTGGTACAGGGCATCACGCGACTACTTCTTCCATGATCCGGCTGATGCAGGACATATCATTTGAAGGGAAACGTGTATTTGACTTTGGCACTGGCACCGGTATCCTGGCTATCCTGGCAGACATGATGGGCGCGGCTGAGGTAGATGCCATTGATTATGATGAATGGGCAGTGAACAATACCGTAGAGAATATAGCAACCAACCATACCCAACATACAAAGGTATGGCAGGCAGATAACCTGGATGCTGTGACTGGCCCTTATGATATTGTGCTCGCTAATATTAACCTGAATGTGTTGCTGCGGTTTATGAGTGATATGCGCCGGTTGCTGGTACCCGGTGGTATACTGTTACTGAGCGGTATTATGCCGTCTGATGAAGAACAGATCCTTGCATCAGCAATCCCCGCTGGCTTCTCCCTGAAAGAAAAAATAGAGAAGAACAACTGGCTGGCCCTGCAATTGGAAGCAAATCAGTAGAAATAGTTTTAAACTTTATATGAAAAGTACTGATAATCCAACTTTTGTGTTACAATCTTTTCTAATGTTTGCTTAATTTTAACACAGAAATTGTTATCTTAGCAATCCTAACTTATAGTGATGACAGAAATTTTATTGCTTCTTTGTGCTTATCTGATAGGTTCTGTGCCTACGGCGGTATGGGTAAGTAAAGGCGTTTTCGGAATGGACATCAGGGAATATGGCAGCGGCAACGCCGGTGCTACCAACACATTCCGGGTCTTAGGCCCTAAAGCAGGAACTTTTGTGATGGTGGTAGACATGTTGAAAGGTGTACTGGCTGTACGGTTAGCATATCTCGTTTCTTACTATCATGACCCCGAGCACTTAACCCAGCTGGTAAATCTTCAGATCGGACTGGGACTCACGGCCGTGGTTGGACATATCTTCCCTATCTGGGCAAACTTCAGAGGTGGTAAAGGCATCGCAACACTGTTTGGACTGGTACTGGCTATTCAGCCACTGGTAGCATTGTGCTGCGTAGGTGTATTTCTGATGATCCTGTTTCTTACCAGGTATGTATCACTGAGTTCGATTATCGCAAGTATCGCATTTCCTATTTTAATCCTCTATATCTTCAACGAGCCCGAAATATTTTATCGCATTTTTGCAATAGCCGTGGCCTTGATGGTAGTTTTAACGCACCAGAAAAACATTACCCGCCTGTTGAAAGGTAATGAAAGCAAAGTGCCGTTATTCAGGAATAGAAAAGAAAAGCATTAATTCAGCTTATCATTATAAACATCAAAGCATAAAGTAAAAAGCAGGGCCAGTATGAAATGTGCACGCTTTTTGCCTTATGCTTTTCTGCATTATAAATTAGATTCACCCATGAAAAAGATCGCACTTATCTTTACTGCCGGCATCGGACTGTTAGCCGCGTGTTCACGTGTGCCCATTACAGGTCGTAGTCAGTTAAACCTTCTCCCCGAAAGCACCATGCAATCCATGGCACTCCAGGAATATCAGTCTTTTCTTTCTTCTAACAAAGTCGTGTCACAAACCTCCAATAAAGATGCGGATATGGTGAAAAGGGTAGGGCAGCGTATCGCTGGTGCCGTTACTACCTACATGAACCAGCATAATATGGGTAATCAGATCGCCGATTACAAATGGGAGTTTAACCTGGTAGATAGTAAAGATGTGAACGCCTGGTGTATGCCGGGTGGAAAAGTAGTAGTATACACTGGTTTATTACCGGTAACACAAAACGAAACCGCACTGGCCTGTGTAATGGGACACGAGATTGCCCACGCTATCGCCCGTCATGGTAACGAACGTATGAGCCAGGGCCTGATTGCACAAGGTATCCAGGTAGCAGGTACAGTAGCGCTGGGTAAAAACCCTACCGCTGTCAATGTCTTTAACCAGGCCTTCGGTATAGGTGGCAACCTGGGCGTCCTGGCCTTCTCCCGCCAGAACGAGCTGGAAGCAGACCACCTCGGCGTTATCTTCATGGCTATGGCCGGATACAATCCACAGGAATCCATTCCTTTCTGGCAACGTATGGCTAATATGAGCAATGGTCAGAAACCACCTGAGTTCATGAGTACACACCCCAGCGATGCCAGACGTGTACAACAGCTGCAGCAACTGATGCCAGAGGCTATGCAATATTACAAACCGAGATAATCAGCATTCGTTGAATAAAAAAGGCCCAGGGCTTTAGCCCTGGGCCTTTTTAGATAAATACGTTGTTTGAAGCCCTTTTATCTTCTTATCTGATCTAGAGCTCTATTTCAATTACTTTTTTGTTCTTCTGTATTTTGGTTTTCTCTGGCACATGCGCCAGGATTTCTTTCTTAAAAGCCTCTATCAACGCCTGTTTGATAAAGTGACGATGGGTCACCAGGCTGATCTCCCGCACCGGTTCAGGTGCTTTGAAATACCTTACCATATTGAGCTGGCGCGTGGATAGGTCTTGCAGCGACAACTCCGGTAAAATCGTGTATCCTTCATTCAGGTCTACCATCCGCTTCAGCGTTTCCACACTACCGGTATTATATTCCAGATTTTTATGCTCACCCATGGTGAATTTATCCTTGCAGATATTAAGCACCTGATTACGCATACAATGTCCTTCGTTCAGCAACCATACATCTTTCAGCTCCAGCTCATCGGTACGGACTACTTTTTTATCGTAGAGCGGATTGCTTTTGGCTGCGTATACCACAAATGATTCATAAAACAGGGGATGTTCCTCCAGATGAGGATTGTGCAGGGGAGTGGCCAGCAGGCCGCAGTCCAGCAGTTCCTGTTTCAGTTGCTGAATAATCTGTTCGGTAGGATATTCCCAGATTTCAAGTTTTACTTTCGGGTATTTTTTCATGAAACCCGTGAGGATGCGTGGCAGCAGATAGGGCGCCAGGGTAGGGATGATACCTACTTTCAGGTTGCCCTGTACTTCTTTTTTCTGATCGGCAATGATTTCCCGGATACGGGCATTTTCCTTTATGATGATCCTTGCCTGTGCAATGACGGCAACTCCTATTTCGGTAGGTACTACGGGCAGTTTGCTGCGGTCAAACAATTTAACACCCAACTCATCTTCCAGCTTCTGAATCTGCATACTCAGGGTAGGCTGGGTTACAAAGCATTTTTCCGCTGCAATTACAAAACTCCGGTAAGTTTCTACCGCAACAATATACTCCAATTGAACCGTTGTCATGCTGCAAAGGTATTGATAAAATCTATAGGAAAAGTATCTGTGATTATAGATTCAGGGGCAGTAATAAGCGATTTAACATTGCTTACAACTGCCCCTGAAAACTTGTATTACGATGGTATCTTTTTAGAAGATTCTGTAACGGTATTTGATTTTTTCGGTGTTGGCATACAGCTCCCGGATATTGATGGAGGCCTGTATTTCCTGAACGGCATCTGTTTTCAGACTGCGGAACTCGGCCTGTTTGTTATCGATAATGCTTTTATCGGCCAGTCCGTTGTCCTGGGCTATCTTCAGGGAGTTGTTCACCTTATTGTAGTACGAATCCAGCAGGGTGAAGTATTCGTTGTAGAGGTTTTCGTACCGTTTGGTTTGCAGCACCAGGTCTTCCAGTTGGTTGTTAACCTCTTTCAGGTTGGGATTTTCCCGGAGCAGTGATTCGTAGTCGATACGTTTGTTTTTTGTGTACTTGGCTTCCAGCTGAGCGAAATAGTCTACTACTTTTTCTTTTTTGAAGTCGTAGAAATATTCGTTCATGGTTTGGCTCAGTGGTTTGTTTCCTTTCTGCGGAGCCGGGAACTTCAGGGAAGTAGCGGTAAAGGAAAGGTGGTCGTACAGATTGTCCTGTAGCAAGCTGAGCTGGTCTTTGTTGAAGTTGAGGCCATACTCAAATTTCTGGTTGGCATCATTCAATGCGGTATAATATACCACATATTTATTCAGCTCTTTTTCAAACTCCTGCAGGGATTTCTGATTGATCTGTTTATTGTTGACACTTACGCTGTGCAGGAAGTTCATCACTGAATTAGCGATGGCCAGTGGTGGCGTAAGTGAAGTAAAACTCTGGAAGATTGGGCTGTTGATAATGGATTTGGTGGACTCTACTATCTTGGAATTTTTTTCACCCTTATCTGATTTGTTTTTCAGGATGATTTTTTCCACCAGCTCCACGATGCGGTCACTCAGGGAAAACCCTAAAGCCTTGCTTTCAGGGTTGTTGAGCGAGGTAATAAATACATCGAGGTTGTTGGTGGTGGTACGCGATTTCAGGTCGATGATCTTCTTGTTGAGTAGATAATACGTTTCGCTGGCATTGATGATATTGTATTTAATGAGATCATATTTACTCATGTTATCGATCTCTTTACCCTGCAGCAAAGCCTGAATGGCGTTGGAATTTGTTTTGTCGTTGTCGGTGATGCGCTGCATCTCCTCCACGAGTTTCCGGATAGTAGTGTCTTGTGTTTTGATGACAGGAGACGAAATGGCTTTCAGTTCCGGGTCCTGGGCTTGTGCGGCCTGAAAGGTTAACAAAAAGATAAAGGGTGCAGGCAGCACTTTCATCCATTTTGAAATCCGGGATTTTTTCCCGGGCTGTACTAACGGTAATGAGTTGTTGCAAAGGGCATCCAAACCTTTGTAGTGCTGCATTTCCGTTGGTAAGTGTTTTAACATGTTCTTTTTGCTTTTTGTTAACAAAAATTTTAGAAAATATGATGCCAAAATCATCAAGCTACAAAGATAAATAATTAATAATAGTTAAAATTAAATCATGATAGATGGTACGAAGAGCATTTGCGCAATATATTTTGAATTATCAGCAGGTGACTTACCTTTGCACCCAAATTTGATCCACTTTCATGCTGAATAACAAAAAGATAGTGGTTGTACTACCAGCTTACAACGCAGCACTAACACTGGAAAAGACGTTCCGGGAAATCCCTTTTGACATCGTAGATGATGTGGTACTGGTGGACGATGCCAGTAAAGATGAAACCCTTGAGGTGGGGAGAAAATTGGGCATCAAACATCTGATCCGCCACGATCAGAACAAAGGTTATGGCGGTAACCAGAAGTCCTGCTACAACAAAGCGCTGGAGCTGGGAGCTGATGTGGTGGTGATGCTTCACCCCGACTATCAGTATACGCCCAAGCTGATTACGGCCATGTGCAGCATTATTGCGAATGAACTGTATCCGGTGGTTTTCGGCTCCCGTATCCTTGGAAAAGGTGCGCTGAAAGGTGGTATGCCGTTGTACAAATATGTTTTCAACCGTTGTCTCACACTTACACAGAATATACTGATCGGGCAGAAACTGAGCGAGTACCATACCGGTTACCGTACATTTTCTGCTGAGGTATTGCGGAATATCAACTACATGGCTAATAGCGATGACTTTGTATTTGATAATGAAATGATTTCGCAGATATTCATGAAAGGGTTCGATATTGCGGAAATAACCTGTCCGACCAAATATTTTGAGGAAGCGTCCAGTATTAACTTCAAACGGAGTGCTATCTACGGCCTCGGTGTACTTAGAGTATCCCTGCAGCATCGTCTGCATATGTGGGGTATGTTTAAAGGAAAAATCTATTAAAAAATCGTATAGTCAGTGAGTTTAGCGCAGCAGTATAAATTAGCCACCAAATATCTGCGGTATTATTTTACCGCCGGAAACCGTCATGATGTTCACTCTCCTTTTGTATTTTCTTTGGTAGAGGACGTATTACGGGATAAGACCCCGCATGCCGCATTCGGCGAAATTGAGCAGCTGCGCAAACAATTGCTGGCCAGCCAGGAAACCCTGCAGGTGACCGACCTGGGGGCTGGCTCCCTGATATCAGCCGGTAATGAACGAAAAGTCAGCGACATCACACGATATGCTGCCAAACAGCCCAAATTCGGGCGTTTGTTCTACCGGCTGGTACAATACCTCCAACCGAAGGTATTGCTTGAATTAGGCACTTCTATGGGCCTTTCCACGGCTTATATGGCCAAGGCAGCACCGGATGCCAAAGTGTATACCATTGAAGGCTGTCCGAATATCGCGGCCAGAGCCCGTAAAAACTTCGAAACCCTTCATCTGGATAATATTGTTCAGGTGACAGGTAACTTTGATACAGTATTGCCTGATGTGCTCCGCGAGATAAAACAGCCAGACTGGGTGTACATAGATGGTAATCACCGCAAAGAGCCTACCCTGGCCTATTTTGAGCAGTGCTTGCAGCATGTGCACGAATACTCCCTCCTGATCTTCGATGATATCCACTGGACACCGGATATGGAAGCCGCCTGGCACACCATACAGCAGCATCCGCAGGTGACCATGACCATCGACCTGTTCTTCATCGGCCTGGTATTTTTCCGGAAGGATTTTAAAATCAAACAGCATTTCACCTTGAAATACTAGTCTTCACGTAGTATATTGGTACAAATTCCCAATATGAACTACCTCAGACTACTATTTTATTGCTGCCTGCTGGCAGTAGGGTTACCTATGTCTGCCCAACAAGCCCAGGCCCAGGATCTCAGCGCTTACAGTTCCCAAACTTATTATTACAAAGGTGATACCCTGCGTTATCGTTTGTTGCTGCCGGCCAACTACGACCGCCACAAAAAATATCCGCTGATTGTGTTTCTGCATGGTATAGGAGAAAGAGGATATGATAACAATGCCCAGCTTTTGCATGGTGGGACCATGTTCCTGCGCGACAGCCTGCGTAACAAATACCCCGCCTTTGTACTGGTACCTCAATGCCCGTCGACTGCCACCTGGGCACCCATGATCCTGAAAACGGACAGCAATCACAGAATCGTCAGCGGCACCTACCCGGTAGATGGAGAGATGCCGACACCCACTGCATTGTTGAATAGAGTGCTGGACAGCCTGCTGGCCTCCGGCAAAATAGACACCAAAAGAGTATATATCGGTGGCCTTTCTATGGGTGGTATGGGCACTTATTACCTGATCACCAGAAGGCCGGAACTGTTTGCTGCCGCTTTTCCCATCTGTGGTGCCGGCAACGTAGATGCCGCCAACCGCTTCGCCGGTAAAGTCCCCATCTGGATCTTCCATGGCGCCGCCGACGCAATAGTACCTGCAGAAGCCTCTCGTGCCTATGAAACAAAACTGAAAGCCCTCGGTGCTGATGTTAAATACACCGAATATCCTGGTGTAGGCCATAACAGCTGGGATAATGTTTTTGTGGAACCGGAGCTGTTTCAGTGGCTGTTCACACACAAACGGAACCGCTGATTTGTTTGATGCTTCTGATGCTGCTGATAAGCGATGACAGAAGCGAGTGATTAAATGCTTTGGAACAATAAACAGATTAAAGGAGAAGCCCCTGGCAACTTAATTGTTTGCCAGGGGCTTCTCCTTTAAATTTTCCAATATCTATCTCTGGTATTTTCCGTCCTCTCTAAATCTTCGCTTATCAGCAGCATCAGAAACATCAAAAATATCATCGGTTACCGCCAAGGGCTCTATACAACGACACCAATCCCTGGTATACGTTCCTGCGGGTGGTCACCAGGGCCAGTTCTGCCTCCAGCACGTTTTTCTGGGCGGTGATTACTTCGAGGTAGTTGGCGTAACCGGTGGTAAACAGAATATTGGCGGTGGATACGGCCTGCTGCAACACCTGTACTTCTTTGGTTTTAAGCGCAAAGGTTTGTTGCTGGTTCTCTACTTTGTTGAGGGCTGTGGCCACTTCCTGGTAACCGTTTACGATGGCCTGCTGGTAATCGTAAAAAGCCGTATAGGCGCTGGCGGTAGAGATGTTGTATTGTGCTTTCAGTTGTTTTTTGTTGAAGACGGGCGCTGTGAGGCTTCCCAGGGCTCCCCAGGCCATAGAGGCAGGTGTTTTAAAAAGTAATCCTGCTTTGAAGGCATTAAAGCCAGCGTAGGGGGTGATGGTGAGTCCCGGGAGAAAGGCGGCCCTGGCGGCTTTAACATCTGCCTGGGCGGCGCTCAGCTCCAGTTCTGCCCGTTGTACATCGGGCCGGAGCAGCAATAAGTTGCCGGGTATGGCAGTGGGCACTGAGGGTGGGAGTGTTACGGAATCCCGCGTGGTGCTGCGTGTGATCGGCTGCGGCAGGCGTCCCATCAGTGCATTAAGTTGATTTTCGAGGGAAGTGATTTCCTGTTTGACACCGTATTCCAGTGCCTGTGTGCTCAACAGCTGCGCGGTGAACTGCTGAACGGCCAGTTCGGTGGCGCGTCCGGCTTCTTTCTGTATGTTGACCGTAGCCACGGCAGCTTCCTGCAGGCGGATATTTCGCCGGATGATGGTCAGTTCGCTGTCCATGGCCAGCAGTTCATAATAGAGTCCTGTTACGCCGGCTGTGATTTGTGTGGTGAGCAGGCGTCGTCCTTCCTGGCTGGCGAGGAAGCGCGCGTAGGTGGCTTTACGCTGTTGTTTCAATTTACCCCAGAGGTCTATCTCCCAGGAGCTGCGGATACCCGCGAAATATTCCGGGGTGGGGTCCGGAGCCCGCTGATCGTTGTTGATATTGGGCGATTTGTTGGTGTCGAAGTTACCGACGCCGGTCATGGTATAATCGGCGAAGTGATCTACGCCTGCTGTCAGCGACAGGTTGACGGAAGGTAGCCAGGCATTTCTGGCCATCATCAGATTGGCCTGAGCGGCGGCCACACGGCGGGAGGCGGAGAGCAGGTCGTAGTTGTGGAGCAGGGCACTGTCTACCAGGGTCTTCAGATGAGGGTCCCGGAATACCTGGTCAAAGCTCTGCAGTGACAAGGTATCGGTGCCAGGCGCAGAGGTAACGGGAACGGACACACGCTCCGGCATCTGCAACTCCTTTTGTGTGGTACAGGCGCCGGCCCCTGTGAGTAAACAGGTAGCCAGCGCGTAATGATATATTCGTTTATTCATTGGTGTAAGCTTTTAGTTCAACTTTCTTTTTCGGGATCATGGAGGCAAACAGCACATAGAGTCCGGGTATGATGAGTACGCCGAAAACAGTTCCTATCAGCATACCGCCTGCAGCGGCTGTACCAATGGAACGGTTGCCCATGGCGCCGGCCCCGGAGGCGATACACAACGGTATAAGACCAGCGATGAAGGCAAAGGAAGTCATGAGGATGGGCCTTAACCTTGATACAGCTCCTTCTCTGGCGGCGGCAAGTACGGAGGCGCCGTGTTTATTCCGCAGGATGGCAAATTCCACGATGAGGATGGCGTTTTTGCCCAGCAAACCTACCAGCATGACCAAGGCCACCTGGGCATAGATATTGTTCTCCAGCCCAAACAATTTGAGGGAAATGAAAGCGCCGAAGATACCTACCGGGAGCGACAGCAATACCGGTAATGGCAGCAGGAAACTCTCGTATTGAGCAGCCAGCAGCAGGTATACAAATATCAATACGATGATGAAGATGTATACGGCCTGGTTGCCGGAAAGGATCTGTTCGCGGGTCATACCGCTCCATTCGTAACTGTAGCCTCTGGGCAGTTCTTTGGCTGCTACCTCCTGTACGGCCTGGATGGCCTGGCTGCTACTGTAGCCGGATGCTGCGTCGCCGTTGATCATAGCGGCGGTATACATGTTGTAGCGGGTGAGCTGTTCAGGTCCGTATACCCGTTCCAGTTTGACGAAGTCAGCGTAGGACACCATTTCTCCGCGGTCATTTTTTACGTGTAGCCGCAGGAGATCGTCGGGTTTGGCCCTGAAGGCAGGATCTGCCTGTACCATCACTTTATACATCTGTCCGAAGCGGATAAAGTTAGAGGCGTAGAAGCTACCCATCAGTGTTTGCAGATTACTCATTGCATTCTCGATGCTCACGCCCTTTTTGGCGGCCATGGCCTGATCTACATGGATGAGATATTGAGGGAATTCGGCGTCGAAGCTGGTGAAGGCGCTGCCTATCTCCGGCCGTTTTTTAAGTGCGTCGATGAAATTGTTGGTGATTTGGGCTGTCTGGCGCAGATCACCACTACCGCTACGATCCAGTAACCGCAATTCGAAACCGCTGGAGTTACCGAAGCCGGGTACGGTAGGTGGCGGGAAAAATTCGATGCTGGCGTCTGCGATGCCTGCGGTGAGCTTCTGAAGGCTTGCGATGATATCTTTTACAGATGCTTTACGATCATCCCATGGTTTCAGGTTGACCATGCCCATGCCGTAGGAAGCACCAGCCACCTCGTTTACCAGGCTGTAGCCGGCGAGGGTAGATACGGATTCTACTTCCTCCAGCTTTGCGGCGATGGCCTGTATCTGGTCCAGCACTTCTTCTGTACGCTCTACAGTGGCGCCGGGAGGTGTGGTTACGTTTACATAAATCATACCCTGGTCTTCTGTGGGGATAAAGCCGGAAGGCAGGATAGCACTGGCTCCCCAGGTGGCTACGAAGAAGAAGGCCAGTGCCGCGAGGGTGATGATCCTTCTGCTGGCGATAAAGCTCACCAGTTTGGCATATTTATTTTCAGTAGCGGTATAACCTTTGTTGAAACCGTTGAAAAACCGCTGTAGCAAGCTCTTTTTGCCGGTCTGGCCATGGGTGTTTTTCAGCATGATGGCACAGAGTGCAGGCGTTAACGTTACTGCGTTGATACCGGAGATCACGATGGAGATGGCCAGTGTGAGGGAGAACTGCCGGTAGAACACGCCCACAGGGCCGGAGAGGAAGGCTACCGGAATAAATACGGCAGACATCACCAGCGTAATGGCTACCAGTGCCCCGCTGATTTCACGCATGGCGGCAATCGTAGCTTCGAGTGGAGGCAGATGATCTTCGCTCATCTTCACGTGTACTGCTTCTACCACTACAATAGCATTATCTACCACAATACCAATGGCCAGTACCAGCGCGAAGAGGGTAAGCAGGTTGATGGAGAAGCCCATCATCTGCATAAAGGCCAGTGTGCCGATCAGGGCTACCGGTACGGCCAGCGCGGGTATCAGGGTAGAACGGAAGTCCTGCAAAAAGATAAACACCACAATAAACACGAGGATAAACGCTTCGAAGAGTGTCCTCACCACTTCATGGATGGAGGCGTCGAGAAAGCGCGATACGTCGTAGTTGAAGTTGTAGGTCATACCTGGAGGGAAAGAGGCGTTTTTCATCTCTTCCATCTTTTGCTTCACATTGTTGATAACCTCGCGGGCATTGGAACCGGGTCTTTGTTTGAGCATGATGGAGGCAGAGGGTTTGCCATCTGTTTTAGACACCATGCTATAGGTGAGTGCGCCAAATTCCACGTCTGCCACGTCTTTGAGGTGTAGCACGGAACCGTCGGCGCCGGCTCTCAGGACGATCTGTTTGTATTGTTCGGGCTCGAAGAACTTACCGGTATAACGGAGCACGTATTGCAGCAACAGGGGATTTTTATCAGAGCTTTCGCCGGTTTTACCGGGAGCTGCTTCTATGTTCTGTTTGCGGATGGCGGCGATGACTTCGTCTGAAGACACGTTGTAGGCCAGCATACGGTCGGGCTTGAGCCAAATACGCATGGCGTACTCCTTGGCGCCCATAATTTCGGCGCGGCCTACACCGTCAATACGTTTCAGTTCCTGCAGCACGTTGATATCGGCAAAGTTGTAGATGAACTGCTCGTTCAGCGTGGTGTCTTCACTCATCACGTTGAGGTACAACAGCATACTGTTTACTTCCTTTTCGGTGGTAACACCGGCCTTGATAACCTCTTCCGGCAGTTCATCGAGGATGGTGGCCACCCTGTTCTGAACGTTAACGGCGGCCTGGTCCGGGTCGGTACCTACCTGAAAGAATATCTGAATAACGGTGATACCGTCGTTACTGGAAACAGACGACATGTATGTCATGCCAGGAACCCCGTTGATAGCGCGTTCCAGTGGTGTAGACACTGCCTTGGCAGATACTTCTGCGTTAGCACCGGTATACTTGGCTGTTACCGTAACTGAAGGAGGTACGATATCGGGAAACTGGGTGACCGGCAGCGTGAATAGCGCCAGCAGGCCTACCAGTGTGATAATAAGCGATATGACCAGTGACAGCACCGGTCTTTTTATGAATGTTTCAAACATTGATCTCGTTTTCTGCTATAAGCGTGATTATAATATCAGTAAACTGTCCATGGGCACGGTCCGTGGTGCTATCTGCACACCATCGCGAATATTGCGTACTCCTTCACATACGATGCGTTCTCCGGGTTGCAGGCCGGATTTCACAATGTAGAAATGGGAGAAACGGGCCTTGGGAACGAAGTTTCTCATCTTCACCTTATTGGATGCATCTACCACAAAAACATAGTTTTTGTCCTGCATTTCGAAGACAGCTTTCTGCGGAATGATGATAGCGCTGTCCATTTCGCTGGTGAGCCGCACCTTGCCGCTGGCGCCGTGTTTGAGCAGTTTGGCAGGATTGGCGAAGCGGGCGCGGAAAGCGATGGAACCGGTGTTTTCTTCAAACTCGCTTTCCATGGTTTCTATCTGCCCTGTCTGATTATAATCACTACCATCGGCGAGTACGAGATGTACCTGGCGGTAGCTGTTGTCTCCTTTAGCAATCGCTTTACTGTATTGGAGATATTCTGTTTCTGATACGTTGAAGTAAGCATATACTTCGCGGGTGTCTGACACGGTGGTCAGCAGGGTTCCTTCACTGATAAGGCTTCCGGTTTTCAGTGGTATACGGTCGATGATGCCGTCAAAAGGAGCTCTGATACTGGTGTAAGAGAGATGCATGGCAGCGTTGCTTTCTGCGGAACGGGCTTCATCAATTTTGGCCTGTGCGGCGGAGAGGCGGGCGGTAGCCACTTCCAGCTCGGAGGCAGCCACTACTTTTTTCTCTACCAGCATTTTCACACGCTCCAGTTCCAGCGAGGCTGATTTGGCTTCTGCCACCATATTGCTCAGCACTGCTTTGGCTTTGGCCAGCTCGGAACGGTATTCCGCATCGTTGATGCCAAACAGCAGTTGTCCTTTTTTGACCTCCTGTCCTTCATCTACATATACTTTATCCAGGAATCCGTTTACGCGGGCGCGTATTTCCACATTCTGAACAGCCTGTATGTCGGTCACGTAGGTACGATGCAGCAAAGTATCTTTTGCTACCAGACTGGTGACAGGCAATGATTTCAGTTCCTCGTTCTGAGTACTTTCTCCTTTGGTAACGCAGCCGGCTACAAACAATGTGAGTAGCGACGCGTAAATCCCTGTATTTTGACGCATATATATAACGATATTGTTCCGGTATCGCACCGGAAAAGTGAGTGTAACACATAGGAAGGCTCATTCCGCGATAGTGGCGGTTATGGTTGTCATCTTCCTGAAAAAAGTGAAAAGAAAAAAAGCAATAACTAAAGGAGAACTATACTCAGAAGGGAGTAAACCGGAATAGAAAACTATAGTAAGCGGGTAAAAAGGCTTTTTGCCGGACATATTCGCCGGTTTTGCCTTCGTTGATATGACAACTTTGGGAGAGGTAGTCGCTATCGATATAGGCTACACGGGTGGCAATACTGAACTGTTGTGAAGATGCACTGAGATAGTACCGTGTTTTACGGCGGTGTTTGGTGGCATGAATTACTTCGTCAACATCTTCAGGTTCATCTGTATTTAGCTGGGGTGGTAATTTGGCCAGCAGGCTCTCGAGGTAATCTTCACGGGCAGCCTGTATTTTGATTTCCTGCAATAACAGGCGCTGATGGGCAGCAAGCGAGGGTATGACGCCTGTTGTAAGCTGCAGTAGCAGCAGAAAACAGACATACATCCATCGTTTCAGTATGTGCCTTTGTGTGACCATGAGGCACAAAAATAATTTTATTTTTTGATTTGGCTCTCTGCTTATTTGATGGCCGGTTTGAAGGGATGAATAACCACAGCATAAAAAAAGGGTTGGCATATGCCAACCCTACCACTCCGCACAGGATTTAATTGTTAACTATTGTTTGATAGCTTGCATAGCAGCTTTGGCGGCAGCTATGGTAGCATCGAGTTCTTCAGTTGTGAGCGCCTGGGACATGAACCAGCTTTCGAAGGCTGATGGCGGCAGGTATACGCCGCGTTCGAGCATGGCATGGAAGAAACGTTTGAACAGTTCATTGTTGGCAGCGGAAGCGCCGGCAAAGTCAATGATCGGGTATTCGGTGAAGTGTACGCTGAGCATAGAACCCAGGTTGTTGATCTGGTACACAACTCCGGATGCGCCGAATGCTTCGCGCAGGCCGTTTACCAGGTATTCTGCTTTTTCCCGCAGCTGTTCGTAGATGACAGGGTTGTCATTCAGCGTTTGCAGCAGCGTATAACCGGCGATCATTGCGATCGGGTTGCCGCTGAGGGTACCAGCCTGGTATACTTTTCCGGCGGGAGCGAGGTTTTCCATGATGGACTTAGGTCCTGCTACTGCACCTACCGGCATACCGGCGCCGATGATTTTTCCGAAGGTAACGAGGTCGGCACGGATACCGAACAGTTCCTGTGCACCACCACGTGCGAGACGGAAACCGGTCATCACCTCATCAAAGATGAGCAGGATGCCGTTGGCATCGCAGAGCTGGCGCAGTCCTTCCAGGAAGCCTGGCTGGGGCAGGATACAGCCCATATTACCGGCCACCGGTTCTACGATGATGGCGGCGATCTGGTCCGGATTGTCTGCTATCAGCTGTTCTACAGCGGGCAGGTTATTGTAGGGGGCTGTGAGGGTATCATCTGCCACGGTAGCAGTAACACCGGGTACAGACTGGATGCCGAGGGTGGCTACACCACTGCCGGCACTCACGAGAAATGCGTCTGCATGCCCATGGTAACAGCCTTCAAATTTGATGAACTTATTACGTCCGGTATAGCCTCTGGCCAGCCTGATGGCGGTCATACAGGCTTCGGTGCCGGAGTTGACCATACGGACCATATCGATGTTAGGCACCATGCCTACGATGAGTTCCGCGATTTTTATTTCCAGTTCTGTAGGCGCACCAAAGGAAGTAGAGAAAGCAGCATATTCCTGAATGGCCTTTACTACCGGTTCATAAGCGTGTCCCATGATCATGGGGCCCCAGGAGTTGATATAATCGATATACCTGTTGCCATCCACATCGTACATGAAGGGGCCTTTGGCGTGTTGCATAAATACCGGAGTGCCTCCTACGCTTTTGAATGCACGCACGGGAGAGTTAACACCGCCAGGGATGACGTGCTTTGCTTTCCCGAATAACATTTCACTTTTGCTGTAGCTGTACATGAAAGGAAATTATTTAAAATTTACTGAGATAGATATGGGTTGCAAGATACTGAATTAAGCATTCAGCAGTCTTACAGCGTCTTTTGCGAAATAAGTAGCGATCAGGTCGGCGCCGGCACGTTTGATGCTGGTCATGCTTTCCAGGATAGCCTTGTTTTCGTCGAGCCAGCCGTTTTGTGCAGCAGCTTTGATCATGGCATATTCGCCACTCACATGGTAAGCACTCACGGGAACGGTTGTACTGTCTTTGATGATACGCATGATATCGAGGTAGGCCATCGCTGGTTTTACCATCACAATGTCTGCTCCTTCTTCAATGTCCATCAGTGTTTCCTTGATGGCTTCGCGGGAATTGGCGTAGTCCATCTGATAGGTTTTTTTGTCACCGAAACCGGGGGCGGAGTCGAGTGCATCACGGAACGGACCATAGAAGCAGGATGCATATTTGGCGCTGTAAGACATGATACCGGTTTTATCGAAACCATGTTGTTCGAGGATGTTCCGGATAGCGAGGATACGGCCGTCCATCATATCGCTGGGGGCTACGAAATCGGCGCCGGCTTGTGCATGGCTGAGGCTCATACGGGCCAGTACTTCCACGGTAGGGTCGTTAACGATTTCCGTGCCTTCCACGATACCGTCGTGACCGTAGGAGGAATAAGGATCGAGGGCTACGTCTGTCATCACCACCATTTCAGGAATGGCGTTTTTGATGCCACGGATAGCGCGCTGCATCAGTCCCTCAGGGTTTACAGCCTCGGTGCCTTTATTGTCTTTCACGCTGTCGGGTGCTTTCACAAAAAGCAATACACTTTTGATGCCCATGCTCCACAGTTCTTTGGCCTCTTTGATGGTGAGGTCCAACGAATACCGGAAATAGCCGGGCATTGAGCTGATCTCTTCCTTCACATTTTCTCCTTCAGTTACAAACAGGGGAGCGATAAAATCGCTGGGCCTCAAAATTGTTTCTGCTACCATCGCGCGAATGGCGGGGGATACTCTTAAAATTCTGTTTCTTCTGATCATCTGATGTAAGTTTTTGTGTTAGTTATCTTGAGATGATGTTTTGATCATCCTTTATCCTGAACATTGATCCAGTCGCGGGGTTTGAGCCATTCCACCAGCTGAGCCTCAGGGCTGCCGGGCTCCGGATGGAAGTCGTATTCCCAGCGGGCTACCGGCGGGAGGCTCATGAGGATAGACTCGGTGCGGCCGTTGGTTTTGAGTCCGAACAAAGTACCTCTGTCGTGGATCAGGTTAAACTCCACATAACGTCCGCGTCTATACGCCTGCCAGCTGCGATGGGCTTCTGTATAGGGGATGTCTTTTGTTTTCTCCACGATGGGCAGGTAGGCTTTCAGGAAAGCTTTACCATTGGCCTGGGAGAAAGCAAAGAGTTCTTCCGCTGTTTTTTCTGCATTGGGACGGAGGTAGTCATAGAAGATACCGCCGATGCCCCTTGCTTCGTTGTCACGATGTTTGTTGACGAAATATTCGTCGCAATGTTTTTTGTATTTCGGATAGAGGTCTGTTCCGAAAGGATCACTGGCCTCTTTAAAGGTGCGGTGGAAGTGGCTGCCATCCTGTTCTTCGAGGTAGTAGGGCGTGAGGTCTGCGCCGCCGCCAAACCAGCTGTCTTTCAGGTTACCGTCCTGATCATACAGTTCAAAGTAACGGAAGTTGGCATGTACAGTAGGAACAAAAGGATTGAGCGGGTGTATCACGAGGGAGATGCCACAGGCCATGAATTTGCTGTTGGTAACACCAAACTGCTGGGCCATTACTTCGGGCAGGTCGCCGTGTACGACAGAGGTGCTGACACCGCCTTTTTCGAAGACGTTACCGTCGGCGATCACACGGGAGCGGCCACCGCCGCCACCGGGGCGTTCCCAGTGGTCTTCACGGAAAGTGGCTTTGCCGTCTATTTTTTCCAGGGCGCTGCATATTTCATCCTGCAGGTCCCGTATAAAAGTGATAAAATTATTTTTGATGCTCATGGTATTAGCCGTGTGCTTTAACTGTTTCAACAAATGCTTTGGCATGATCTACCGGTACGTTCGGCAGGATACCATGGCCGAGGTTGGCGATATAACGCTGGCGGCCGAAGCCTTTCAGCATTTCCTTCACAGATTTTTCAATTTCAGGGATAGGAGCCAGCAGTTTAGCCGGGTCGAAGTTGCCCTGCAGGGTAATGTTGCTACCTGCAAACTGACGGGCCAGTTCCGGTTTGATACACCAGTCGATACCCAGGCCATGAGCGCCGGTAGCGGCCATATCTTCAAGGGCGAACCAGGCACCTTTGGCGAATACGATTGTAGGGCATATCTCTTTCATGGCAGCCACGATCTGACGGATATACTGGAGGGAGAACACTTCAAAGTCCTGTGGACTGAGCAGGCCGCCCCAGGAATCAAATATCTGTACGGTATCGGCACCGGCAGCCACCTGTGCTTTCAGGTAAGCGATGGAGGTATCGGTGATCATCTGCAGCAGCTGATGGGCTACTGCGGGTTGCTGGTAACAGAAAGCTTTGGCTTCATCAAAAGTTTTGGAGCCTTTGCCCTGTACCATATAGCAGAGCAATGTCCAGGGTGCACCGGCAAAACCGATCAGCGGCACACGGCCAGCCAGGGTTTGTTTGGTGAGCTTCAGGGCATCGAATACATAATGCAGTCTTTCGTGTACATCGGGAACGCATAAACGTTGCAGGTCCTGTGCACTTTTCACCGGCTGTGGCAGCAGCGGGCCTACTTTCTCAATCAGCTGTACTTCCATGCCCATGGCCTGTGGTACTACCAGGATGTCGGAGAAAATGATGGCAGCGTCTACACCTACCTGGTCTACCGGCATAACGGTGATTTCGGTGGCCAGCTCAGGATTTTCGCAGCGTTCAAAGAAACTATATTTATCACGCAGTTTGATGTAATCCGGTAAATAGCGGCCTGCCTGACGCATCATCCATACTGGTGTGCGGGAAACAGTTTCGCCTCTAAGGGCCTTCAGCAATAAATCGTTCTTCAAAGCGCTCATTCGTAGCAGTTAATATTGTTAAAGTAAAATATAGCTGTTTGTACCATGGACTCCTCTCTTGTAAGAGGGCTCATGATGATTTTATTGTTTGTGTAGTCTTCCAGTATGGAAGCAGTGGTGGTGCCGATGGCAAAACAAACGGTTTTGGATGGCAGCTTGTTGACGGAGAAAAAACTTTTCACCGCGCTGGGACTGAAAAACAGTATGCCGTCGTAATCATCGGTTATCACAGCGGGTGTAGACACGTTTTCGTAGATTACAAATTCATGTACGGTGATACCCGCTTTGCGTAAGCCTTCGGGGAGATCGTCCCGACGTTGGTTACCGCAGAAAAAGATCACTTCGGATATATTGCCCAGTGCTATGATAGCTGCTGCAAGGTCTTTACCATAGGAGGCTTCCGCCACTATGGGATTGTCGGGCAGCAGTTGTTGTACCGTCTTTTTGGTGTTTCCGTCGATACAACATATCGGATGAGGGATTATATAATAATCAGCACTCTGGTGAAGGTAATCAGCAAAAGCTTTTACGGCATGTGCGCTGGTGAATACCAGGGCTGTTGCCGGTTTGCCGAATACCTTTATCATGTTTTCTTCTCCCAGCAGGTCTTTATTGACCAGTGGTTTTATCTGAATGAAGTCCAGTACGTCGATGGCAATACCGTTGTCACCAGCTGCAGCGATTAAGCTGTCTGTAAGTGGCCTGGTGCATAATATGCGGTATTTGACATTATCCGGCATTTCTGATCGCTGCTACAATTTCATCACCACCGCGGGCCATGATGTCCTCGGCGGCGGCTTTGCCCAGGTGTTGTGCCTGTGCTACGGTTACTTCGCGGGAGATATCGAGGAACTGAGTGCCATCGAGGCTGCAGAGTTCACCGCGGAAGTGTACGGTATCATTGGTTATCTGAGCGTAAGCGCTGATAGGGGTGGTGCATCCGCCCATCAGGGTACGTAGGAATTCACGTTCTATATGTGTGGAGAGGGCTGTTTCCGCATGGTTAAAAGCGGCACAGGCTTCACGACAGAAGGCATCGTCTTCACGGCATACGGCTACTACGGCGCCTTGTGCAGG
Organism: Chitinophaga flava; assembly: GCF_003308995.1. Taxonomy (NCBI): domain Bacteria; kingdom Pseudomonadati; phylum Bacteroidota; class Chitinophagia; order Chitinophagales; family Chitinophagaceae; genus Chitinophaga; species Chitinophaga flava. The sequence continues at coordinate 784,970 of NZ_QFFJ01000002.1, forward strand.
TGCCGGCAGCATCCAGTCGAGGTCGATGGAGTTAGCCGGACGTATGTTGATCCTTTCCAGGCCGGCAACGGCGAAGATGGCGCCATCCCAGTTTTCAGCGGCCAGTTTCTGCAGGCGGGTGTTGACATTGCCACGCAGGTTGTGTAACTGGTGCTGTGGGTATTTCCTTAACCACTGTGCTTTGCGGCGTACGCTGCTGGTGGCGATATTGGCCACATAACCAGGCTCGCCGAGGAAGGCAGTACTGTTTTTGTATACCAGCAGATCCTTCACCGGACCGCGTTGCAGCACAGCGGCCTGCACAATTTGTTGAGGCAGCTGGGTGGGCACGTCCTTAAAGGAGTGTACAGCGATATCAATACGGTTGTTGAGCAGTGCGAGGTCAAGGCTTTTGGTGAAGATGCCCTGTACACCTATCTCGTACAGTGGAGTAACGAGATCGATGTCGCCTTCGCTTTTAATGGGCACCAGCGTGGTTTTATAACCCTGTGCGGTGAGCAGGTCGTTGACCTGATGTGCCTGCCAGAGTGCCAGCTGGCTTTCTCTTGTACCTATCCTGATAATTTTGTCCATGATAATTAGTCCTGCTTAACTCCGGTCTCGAAAATATCGTTGATCATAGCGATGTACAGGTCACTCTTATCGGTTTCCTTGCGTACTTTTCCTGCCATGAGGTTGATCATTTTCTGGATGATACGGGAAGACACTTCTTCCATATCTTCCACTTTATAGCCGGAGCCGTTTTTCTGTTGTTGTATTTCGCGGGTGTGGATCTCCTGAAGTTTGTCTTTAACGGCTTTGAGTACAACGGCATGTTTGCGCATTTTGTACCAGTACAGGAATTCAGCCATGTGCTCATCGATGATGGCAAGGGCTTTAGGTACTTCACCCAGCCTGTTTTGCAGGGTTTCGTCCTGTACTTTTGAGAGCTCGTCTACATTCACGAGGGTGACGTGCTCCAGATCACCGACAGCCGATTCCACGTTGAAAGGGATGGAGAGGTCGATGATCAGCTTGGGAGATGATTGATGGAAGTGGGAGGCCAGTACAGTAGGTTCCGGTGCATTGGAAGCTACCAGTACCACATCGGCGGCCTGCATTTCACTTACCATGTTTTCGTAGGGCGCATAACGCAGGCCATGCTGGCCGGCGAAATCAGCGGCTACCTGAAGGGTACGGTTAATGAGGGTGACCTCTTTCACGCCCAGGTATTCAATCATATTCTTGCAGGTGTTGCGGCCTATTTTGCCTACACCCAGTAATACGATTTTTTTATGACGGATATCCGGGCAGTGGCGTTCGAGCATCCGTACGGTGGCGAAGGCCACGGAAACGGTACCTTTACTAAGGCCGGTTTCTGTTTTGATGAGTTTGGAAACCTGCAACACACTGTTGACAAGTCTTTCCAGGAAACTGCCCAGGCATTGCTGCGCTTTGGCAAACTTGGCTGCATTACGGATCTGGCCGATGATTTCATAGTCGCCCAATATCTGGGAGTCGAGGCCGGTACCTACCTGATATAGGTGGCGGATGGCTTCCTCGCCGGATTTGGAATAAGCCAGTTCTCCCAGCTGTGCCCTGTCACCGTGTGTTTCACGGGACAACAAGTCCAGCAGGTCCTGCGGGCTGTCCGCGAAACCGTATAATTCCGTTCTGTTACAAGTGGAGAGTACAAAGAGATCATCTAATTGCACAGTCCTGGCATGCTCCAGGAGTTGTTGGTATTGGGCCGGATTAATGGCGTATAATCCCCTGATAGCAGCGTCTGTTTTCTTATAGTTGATCCCAACGATATGAAAATTTGCTATTTCTTTTGAGTGACTGACCTGCATGTTTTTGTATAAGCTTCCGGCTGCAAAAATACTTGGATACGCCGCAAACAAACGGGATAAGGCTGTCATTAGTGTGTCATTTCTCCTACTGGTATCCAATACGACGAAAAAATGATTTTTATCAGTTTTTGCGGGTCCTCTGTTTTGTGGTTAGAGGATTACACGAATATACGAAATAATAGTGAACAATCATTACAAACACATGACAAAAGGCCCTGTGGAAGGGACAATAGCGGCCTTCCTGAAAAAGCACTTTGTGTGAATTTGTTATTTACTTTTGCAGCAATTTATTAAGCTCATGGTATCTAAATCTGATGTTGGCATTATTCTGATGAACCTGGGTTCGCCCGATTCTACGGCGGTCCCTGATGTGAAGCGTTATCTGTCGGAATTTCTGATGGATAAACGCGTGATCGACTACCCCTGGCTGTTCCGCAAGATACTGATTGAAGGGATCATCGTACCCCGCCGTGCAGAAAAATCGGCGGAAGCTTATGCTTCTATCTGGTGGAAGGAAGGGTCCCCGTTGATAGCACTCACCAAACAGCTGCAGACCGCTGTTCAGCATGATATGGACGTGCCGGTGGAGATTGCGATGCGTTACGGCAATCCACACCCGGAAGAGGCTTTCGACAACCTGCTGAAAAAAAATCCGGGACTGAAGGAAGTAATAGTATTGCCACTATATCCGCATTATGCCATGTCTTCCTATGAGACAGCGGCAGAATATGCGAAAGAGATCTACAAAAAGAAAAAATACAAGTTCAAACTTTCAGTAATACCTCCATTCTATGACGAGCCTGCATACATCGATGCTGTAGCAGAGAGCATGCGGCCCTATCTGCAACAGGAGCATGATTATGTGCTGTTTAGCTATCACGGTGTGCCTGAAAGGCATATCCGTAAGGGAGACATCACCGGACATCATTGTATGAAAGTAACCGACTGTTGTCATGTGCAATCACCGGCACATGAATACTGTTACCGGCATCAGGTGTTCATTACCGCAGAGCTGGTGGCGGCTAAACTGGGTCTGCCCCGCGAAAAATGGGGAATCTCCTTCCAGTCAAGGCTGGGCCGCGAAGAATGGTTGAAACCCTACACCGCCGGACTGCTGGAAACACTGCCAAGAGAAGGTAAGAAAAAACTGCTGGTGGTATGCCCGGCATTTGTTTCTGATTGCCTTGAAACACTGGAAGAAATTGCCGTAGAAGGAAAACATTCTTTCATGAACAACGGAGGGGACAGCTTTACCATGATCCCTTGTCTGAATATTCATCCTATGTGGGTAAAAGCGGTGGTTAAATACTGCCATCAGATCATGGAGGAGGAAACCGTATAACCTTGAACCATATGCCACAGAAACCCGTTTTGATCATCGGGGCCGGTATTTCCGGCCTGAGCATCGCCTACGAGCTGCAGAAAAGACAGGTGCCTTATCTGGTGCTGGAAGCAACCAGTCATAGCGGCGGTGTGATACACTCTTTCAACAAGGATGGTTATGAGCTCGATGCAGGGCCCAACACCATTGCGGCTACACCGGAAACCCTGGAGTTCCTACAGGAGCTGGGCCTGGAAAAGGAGATGCTGTATGCTTCCGCTGTCAGCAAAAACCGTTTCCTGGTAAGGAATAACCGGTTACATGCCATATCGCCTCATCCGTTGAAGATCATGGGCTCCGATTATATCAGCCGTGGCAGCAAATGGCGCCTGTTTACGGAACGTTTCCGTAAACCAGCACCAGCAGCGGGAGAAGAAACGGTTTCTCATTTTGTGGAGAGAAGGTTTAACAAGGAAATTGCGGATTATGTATTTGATCCGGTATTGTCTGGTATCTATGCCGGCAATCCCGATCTGATGAGCATCGCAGAAGTGTTGCCTGCCTTGCCGCGCTGGGAGCGTGAATACGGCAGTATCACCAAAGGACTGATGAAAGAAAAGGGTGGTATGGCCGGACGTAAGATCATCAGTCTGTCGGGCGGCAATCAAAGGCTTACCCGCCGTTTGCAGGAATTGTTACAAACACCGGTACGGTTCAACTGTTCCGTGAAACATATCAATAAAGCCGTTGATGGTGGTTATACACTGACTTGTGAAGAGCAAGGCGGAGAACATATCATCACGGCAGATCAGGTGGTGATCACTACGCCGGCCAATGTGGCGGCCAGACAACTGGCAGGCCTGGATGCCGGAGTAGCGGCCCTGCTACAAGAGGTATATTATCCGCGTATGGGCGTGTTGCATCTGGGATTTGAGGGCAGTGCGCTTCCTCAGCCACTGGAAGGTTTTGGGTTCCTGGTGCCGCATGCAGAAAAACTACATTTCCTGGGTGCTATCTGTAATTCAGCCATCTTCCCTCACAAAGCCCCGCAGGGCAAATTACTGCTCACAGTATTTGTGGGAGGCGCCCGTCAGGAGCAATATTTCGATGAGCTGGGAGCTGCAGGGCTGCAGGAGATCGTCATAAAGGAAGTACAATCGCTGCTGGGATTGAATGCAGCTCCGGTAATGCAGCATTTCAGTTATCTGGAGAAGGCCATTCCGCAGTTAAATGTAGGACATGCAAAGTTGCGGGATGCTGTTGCTGCCATGGAAAACCAGCACCCCGGCCTTTTGCTGAAAGCCAACTATGTGCAGGGCGTGGCATTGCCTGCGCTGATACAGCACGCGGCTACACTAGCTGATTCACTCATGAAAAATTAATCATCGGAATTGTTTTCTTTGTTGCCGTTTTTTCGTTAAATTCCATTATAAATTTCCACCAGATGATTGCAGGAATTTTAAAAGAAAAAAACGGCGAAACCCGGGTTTCACTCACGCCTGAAATAGTGAAGCAGCTGCAGCAGATGTCGGTAACCGTGTGGGTGGAGCAAGGGGCCGGAGAACAGGCGTTTTATAACGATGACGCCTATATGCAGGCAGGCGCGCTGATCAAAACAGCGGCCGAAGTGCTGTCGCAATCGGATATCATTTTTACTATACAGCCTCCGTCAAGGGAGCTGGCGGAGCAGATAGCTGCCGGGAAGATCCTCCTCGGCGTGCTGCAACCCTTATTTCGGCCTGAAGAGGTTGGTTACTGGGCCTCCCAAAATATCACCACTTTCAGCCTTGATTCCATCCCGCGTACCACCCGTGCGCAGGTGATGGACGTACTCAGTTCCCAGGCCAATATATCCGGTTATAAGGCTGTATTGCTGGCAGCGTATAGCTATTCCCGTTATTTTCCCATGTTTATGACAGCAGCGGGCAGTATAGCCCCCGCCAAAGTACTGATACTGGGTGCGGGCGTAGCCGGACTGCAGGCCATCGCCACCGCCAAAAGGCTGGGGGCCGTGGTAGAAGTATTTGACACCCGCCCTGCCGTAAAAGAAGAAGTGATGAGCCTCGGTGCCCGCTTTGTGGAAGTGGAAGGCGCTGCCGATGCTTCTGCCGGCGGCGGTTATGCAGTAGAACAGAATGAAGAATATCAAAAGAAACAACAGCAGAAGATCGCAGAAAGTATCGCCAAAGCAGATATTGTGATCACCACTGCACAGATACCGGGGAAACCCGCTCCGGTGCTTGTTACCCAGCCTATGCTGGACCAGATGCACAGTGGCGCCGTGATCGTAGACCTGGCTGCTGCTACCGGTGGTAATACCGCCCTTACCCGCAACAATGAAACCGTGCATTACCGCGGCATCACCATCATCGGTAATTCCAACCTCCCCGCAACCATGCCGGCTGATGCCAGCAAACTATACGCAAAAAACGTTTTCAATTTCCTGAAACTCATATTGACAAAAGAAGGAAACCTGCACTTGAATTTTGAGGATGATATTGTGAAAGGTGCCTGTATCACCCACAACGGAGAAATCGTCAATGAACGCCTGAAGAGCGCTAAACCAGCTACCAGCACTATCTAGCGCTGTAGATCATTGTTGTCCGACTAATCAAAATACCGCAAGCATGGAACATATTCTATCTTTTTTTCATCAACATACGGAGCTGATCTATATCGTGATTTTATCCGTTTTCCTGGGGGTGGAAGTTATCTCCCGTGTGCCTTCCGTACTGCATACGCCGCTGATGAGTGGCGCCAATGCTATTCACGGTGTAGTCATCATCGGTGCGATCATCGTCATGGGAAAAGCAGAACAGGACAACTATCTGGCGCTGATCCTCGGCTTCCTGGCCGTTATCCTGGGCACGGTCAATGTAGTAGGTGGTTTTGTGGTGACAGACCGTATGCTGGAGATGTTTAAAAAGAAAAAGCACTAATGGTTTAAAGCGCAATTTTATGGGATCCAGTGTACTATCAATCATTTATCTGATCGGCTCTGTTACGTTTATCCTGGGCCTGAAAATGCTCAGTAAACCGGATACTGCCCGCAAAGGCAACCTGGTGGCGGCCGCTGGTATGGCGCTGGCTATCCTGGGCACTATCTTCCTCTATAAATCCGATGATGGTCATCATTTACATAACTATGGATGGATCACTGCCGGTCTGCTGATAGGTACCGTCATCGGTGTGTTGTCTGCCAAAAAAGTGAAGATGACCGCCATGCCAGAAATGGTCAGCATGTTCAATGGTATGGGAGGCGCCTGTGCGGCCCTTATCTCCATAGTGGAATTCGACCACCTGATACATTCCCGTTTTAATGTTAATCAACTGCTCTCTACTGCAGGGGAACAACTGATCATAAAAATGCAGAAGCTGTTGCAGGCCCGGCTGGAAGACGGTGCCGGCTCACTCAACTTCAGCCTTGATACCAACATCGACATGCGGGGGCACCTGCTTATCATTCTGCTGGGACTGATCATCGGGGCCGTTTCTTTTGCCGGCAGCGTGATCGCCTGGGGAAAACTGAACGGACGCATCCGTGATTTCTCCTTCAAAGGCCAGCATTATGTAAACCTTGCGGTGATGGCCATGATCCTGATGGGTGCTATCGTACTGGTAGTGACAGTGAATAATCAGGTGGATGCTGCCGTTTCAGCCGGTACTCCCCATTCACTACTGAGCTTTCAACTGCTTTTTTACCTGGTACTGTTATGCTCCCTGTTATACGGCATATTGTTCGTATTGCCAATTGGCGGAGCGGATATGCCGGTAGTGATCTCCCTGCTGAACTCTTTTACCGGCGTAGCGGCCGCATGTGGCGGCTTCCTGTACGATAACCCGGTAATGCTGACCGGTGGTATCCTGGTAGGTTCTGCCGGTACCATCCTCACCATCCTGATGTGTAAGGCCATGAACCGCTCTCTTAAAAATGTACTGATCGGCTCCTTCGGCAATGGCACCACTGCTTCCGGTACTGTCAAAGATCATGGTACCTACAAGGAAGTGAGCCTGTCCGACGCTGCCGTAGTTATGGCATATGCCAGTAAAGTGATGATAGTACCGGGTTATGGCCTGGCTGTAGCCCAGGCTCAGCATGCTTGTCATGAACTGGAGAAGTTGTTGGAAGATAAAGGCGTAGTCGTAAAATATGCTATTCATCCGGTAGCCGGCCGTATGCCTGGTCATATGAACGTGTTGCTGGCTGAAGCTGATGTCCCCTATGAAAAATTACTGGAGATGGAGGGTGCCAACGCTGAGCTGCCCACCACAGACGCTGTGCTGGTGCTGGGTGCCAACGATGTGGTAAATCCTGCCGCCAAAAATGATCCTTCCAGCCCTATTTACGGAATGCCGATACTGGAAGTCGAAAATGCCAAACTGGTGATCGTGAACAAACGAAGCATGAAACCAGGTTATGCCGGCATTGAAAACGATTTGTTTTTTCAACCAAAGACTTCCATGTTGTTTGGTGATGCCAAACAGGTATTGCAGCAACTGGTGGCAGAAATCAAACAGGTATAAAACCACCTGTCAAGCACAGAAAAGAGCGCAGTGATTTTTTCAGGATTAGAAAAAATTACTGCGCTCTTTGCGTTCCCTGAAGCCTTTACAACAACTTTTCCACGATCCTCCTTATTTTTGCGAAAAAAAGAGCATTGTCCAATCATTTACCAGCGGCACTGATAGATTCTTTGGAAGGACTTTCCGGTTTTAACCGGACTTCATTTGAACAAGTGCACACAGCAGCAGAAAAAATTACTTCACTCCGGTTAAACCCAATGAAGGTGCGTACAGCAGCAGAACAGGAAAATATTCTATCCTCGCTGTCCGCTACCGGTGCTCAACGGGTACCCTGGAGTACTACAGGGTATTACCTCCCACAGCGTCCGTCTTTTACATTCGATCCATATTTTCATGCCGGTGCTTATTATGTACAGGAGGCTTCTTCCATGTTCCTCGAACATGCGGTTCGGTCTACTGTAGCGCTGGACCGTCCGTTGAAAGCGCTGGACCTCTGTGCTGCGCCAGGAGGGAAATCTACTTTGCTGCAATCGCTCCTCAATAGTAACAGCATGTTGGTGGCCAATGAAGTGATTAAGGCCCGTGCTGCATTACTGGCAGACAATATCAGCAAATGGGGCGCTGCAAACGTGGTGGTGAGTAATAACGATCCCCGCGATTTTGGTCGCCTGCCCGGATATTTCGATCTGGTAGTCATTGATGCACCCTGCTCCGGATCTGGTTTATTCCGTCGTGATCCTGAACTGGTAACAGAATGGTCGCCTGAAAATGTGATGCTCTGCAGCCAGCGCCAGCAGCGTATTCTGGCCGATGTGTTGCCTGCCCTGAAAGAAGATGGTGTACTGATCTATTCTACCTGCTCTTTTTCAAAAGAAGAAGATGAAGAAATTCTCGATTGGCTGGCAGATCATTTTGAACTGGAAAATATACCACTGGAAATTCCTGATGATTGGAATATTGTTACAACGGTAACGCATAAACGTAATTGCAGCGGATACCGTTTTTATCCTGACAGACTGAAGGGAGAAGGTTTTTTTATTGCCTGTTTCCGCAAGCGGAGTATGGCAGATACGGTGAAGCGTAAGGAAGCGAAAACTGCCGCCATTGGGGCAAAGGAGCGGGAGCTGTTATCGCAGTGGATACAATTGCCGGAAGGCTATACGTATCAGCCGCATCAGGAAGACATCCTGATTTTATCTTCCATGGTATCATCAGAAATAGCAATGCTGCAACAACATTTGTATATTCGCAAAGCTGGTGTGAAAGCAGGGCAGCTCGGAAAGAAAGAGCTGATACCAGATCATCAGCTGGCTTTGAGCAATCTGCTTGTGGACCAGGTGCCGGTGATAGATCTTGATCTTAAAGCTGCCTTACAGTATCTTCGCAAAGAAGATCCGGGTATAGACACTACCGTGAGAGGCTGGGCGCTGATGCGTTATGAGCAAATGGCGCTGGGCTGGGCAAAAATACTACCTAACCGGATGAATAATTATTATCCTAAAGAACTCCGTATTTTGAAAGATATCAGCGGGCTGTAAAAAGTTGCTGCGCTATTTGTTCCCTCTGTTACATATTTGTGAAATAAGCTGCCAACGGGAGTTTTATCTGCATGTCGAACTATGGCGTACATGCAGTGAATGACAACAAAAAGCATGTTTTTTCGTTTGTTTTATTAAATATTTTTGTCAATTTTATCGCATATATTCGTTGCCCTAAAAAGGACGGTAATTCACATAAAAAGAGTTAGTATGGTAAAATCGATTCTATCAATTGCCTTGTTTGGTTTAAGTGCAGGAGTGGTAAAAGCGCAGGACACGCTGCAGGTACAGGGTACCTCACCGGCTCTTTATATCTCCCACATCGTTAAAAAGGGAGAAAACTTCTATAGCCTCAGCCGTGCTTATGGTGTGCCCCCAAAAGAAATTGCCGCCGCCAATAAGATCACCATGGAACAGGGATTACAGCTTGGACACAACGTGCATATTCCTCTCTCCGCTTCCAACTTCTCCCAGCAAGCGGAAGCTACAGGAACACCGGTATATCACAAAGTAACGGAGAAAGAAACGTTGTACCGTGTGAGTGTTAACTACAACAAAGTACCGCTGGACAACATCCGTCAATGGAATAACTTCCAGGGTGATGGTCTGAAGAAAGACAGCTACGTTATCATTGGTTATCTGAAAACCGGTAACAGCCCTGCTCCTCAGCCCCGCACGGAAGTAGTGAAAAATGAACCTAAACAGGAAGCGCCTGCACCGGTGGTAACAGAAGCTCCCCGTAAGGAAGTAAAGAAAGAAAAGGAAAAAGAAAAGGAACCGGAAGCGCGTCCTGTGACCGAGTCTCCTGAAACAGCGCCAGCCACTGCACCTGCTACAAAACCAGCACCTGTGGCGTCTAGCGCTGATTTCGAAAAATTGTATGATCAGCAAACCGGTGGCGGTAAAAAAGTGGCTACCGAAAAAGGCCCTGGTACCTGGTTTAAGAGCAATGCTGTGGGTAAATACTATGCGCTGCACAACACCGCTGCCCGTGGTACTATCATCAAAGTTACCAACCCGCTCAACGGCAAAGCTATTTACGCCAAAGTGCTGGATGTGATTCCACAGATGAAGCCCAATGCAGGACTGATCGTTAAACTGAGCGATGGCGCCATGCAGGCATTAGGAATGACAGATGCGCGTTTCTATTGCGAACTGAGCTACGAGAACTAATCTACTGAAATAGTAAAAACAAAAAAGCGAAGATCACTATGATCTTCGCTTTTTTGTTTTTATCATCATTGGTTAAAACCGGTATCCTCTGAGGAAGGTGGTTATATCCATTCTTTTTTTCCCTTCGAGTTGTATTTCATCGAGGTAAAGATAACCATCAGGAGCAGCGATTCTGACATAGGTTTTTTGATCAGTATCGAATTCTCCAGGCGCTATGGAAGGTTGTGCATACTGTTTATGCGCCTTATAGATTTTAAGGCTTTTATCCTGTAAGGTGGTCCAGGCAGCAGGATAGGGGCTCAGGCCACGTACCAGGTTGTATATCTTATCCAGTGGCTCCTGCCAGTTGATCATGCAGGTGTCCTTGAATATTTTAGGCGCATGTTTAACATCTTCAGCGGCGATGCTGGCCTGTGGCGTTTCTTGGGTTGTACCGGCAGCGATGGCCTGTACTGTTTTGAGCAGCAGGCGGGCACCGGTTTGCATGAGTTCATCGTGTAGTTCGCCAGCGGTTTCATCTTCGCGGATAGTCACTGTATCATTGAAGAGTATATCACCTGTATCGATTTCGTGTTGCAGTTTGAAGGTGGTTACACCGGATTCTTTTTCTCCGTTGATGATAGCCCAGTTGATCGGTGCGGCGCCTCTGTAGTTGGGCAACAGGGACGCATGTACGTTGATGGTGCCTTGTGGCGGCATGTTCCATACGATCTCGGGCAACATACGGAAGGCTACTACCACCTGCAGATCTGCTTTCAGTGCAGCCAGCTGTGCAATGAAATCCGGATTCTTCAGTTTCTCCGGTTGCAGCAACGGCAGCCCTTTGCTGACAGCATATTTTTTGACAGCACTTTCCTGCAGCTGTAATCCTCTGCCGGCGGGCTTATCAGGCGCGGTGACTACCCCTACCACATTAAATCCGTTTTCAACAAGTATATCCAGTGACGCTACTGCAAAGTCAGGCGTCCCCATAAAAACGATACGAAGCTGTTTGTTCATAGTACGCAAAAGTAAAGCAATTATTCCTCGTACAACAGGTATTTCGCTCTGATAGCTTTGAACTGCTGCAGTCCGGGTTCCCAGCTTTTACGAATAGCTGCTTCAGAAAGACCGCTTTTGATCTGTTGTTGCAGTGTGGCATTACCGGCCAGTTTATTAAAGAAGTTACTAAAGAACTTATCTTTTTCCGGGTAGAGTGCATAAGCCTGTAACAGCCATTTGAGGGCTATTTTGCGGCCTTTTGCAGGTCTGGCTTCCGGTGCATTGCTCAGGTCGAAGCCATAGCAGCGCTGATCTTTCAGCGGTGGATTCTTAGCGCCAGGTACGCTGAGTGGCGTGAAAGAGAATCCTTTTTTCGGAAACAGCGGAGATCCGAAGAGCTGGAAAGGCTTGCTGGTACCGCGGCCCAGGCTGACAGGTGTGCCCTCAAAAAAACAAAGGGAGGTATACAGGTTTACTGCAGCCATATTTGGTAAGTTGGGTGATGGCGGTATCGGCAGCTGATAAAAAGTGTGGTGGGTATAGTTTTCACAGGTGATCACTTTCAGCTGGCATTGTACTCCTTTGCTGAGCCAGTGTTCACCGTTGAGCATTTGTGCGTATTCTCCTACAGTCATACCATGAACGATGGGGATAGGCTGCATGCCTACAAAAGAACGGAAGGCGGTGTCCAGGATGGGACCATCTACATAGTCTCCATTGGGGTTAGGCCTGTCCAGTACCAACAACAGTTTGTTGTTTTCGGCAGCGGATTCCATCAGCTCCTGCAGGGAAGAGATGTAGGTATAGAAGCGGGCGCCTACGTCCTGTACATCGAAGATGAGGACGTCTACATCCTGCAGGTCGGCGGCCGTAGCTTTGCGGTGCGAACCATAGAGCGATACTACAGGCAGTCCGGTATTAGGATCGGTGCTGTTGCCTACTTTTTCGCCTGCATCAGCGTTGCCGCGGAAACCGTGTTCAGGGCTGAAGATTTTGGAGATGTGTACCTGCAGTTTCAGCAGTGTGTCTACAAGATGTGTTTGGCCGATAGTGGCGGTTTGGTTGACCAGCAGGGCCACCCGCTTGTCTTTCAGCAGTGGAAGATATTTGCTGGTTTGCGCAGCTCCCGGTATTACGTGGGACGCATACTGTGCCTGTGCAGCAGCAAACAGGCCACAAAAAAATGTACAGATGATCAATATACGGTTCATGCCGGTAAGATACGGTAAAACCTGTATGGGAGGCAGAAAAAATGGTGAATACGTGCTGTTTTATTATCTTGCGCTTATTATTAACAATAAACAACTAAATTATGCAAGCTGTTAAAAACGGGGATACTGTGAAAGTGCACTACCAGGGCCGTTTAACCAACGGAACTATGTTTGATTCCTCAGAGGGCAGAGCACCCCTGGAATTCAAAGTAGGCGCACACATGGTTATCAAAGGTTTTGAGAATGGAGTGCTGGATATGAAGCCGGGTGAGAAAAAAACTATTCATATCCCTGTTGATCAGGCATATGGTCCCAAGAATGAAGAGATGATCATGGATTTTCCTAAAGCGAATATTCCTCCTGATCTGAATCCTGAAGTTGGTATGGAGCTGCAGATGAGCAATCCGGAAGGCCAGGTTTTCCAGGTGAAAGTAGCAGCTATTGGTACTGATTTCATCACCCTCGATGCTAACCACCCACTGGCTGGCGAAGATCTGGTGTTTGATCTGGAACTGGTGGAAATCCTCTAATATTTATACTCAGATTTATTGATTTACGGATTTCTGATGTGGAAGTAATTCTAACATTGGAAATCCGTAAACTTTTTAAGCCGGTATCCTGATAGGTATCGGTTTTTTGTTTTCATCTATTGCCACAAATGTAAAGGTCCCGCTGATCGCTTTCTCCCGGTGATCGAGGTACATCTGTTCTACAAACACGTCTACCTGCACTTTCAGGCTTGTGTTACCCACATGTACTACGGTTCCTACCAGTTCGATGATAGTACCATGGGGGATAGGTTTTTTAAAGTCGATTCTGTCTGATGATACAGTAACAGTACGCATTTTCGTAAAACGGGTGGCGGTGATAAAGGCCACTTCATCCATGAGATGCATGGCGGTGCCACCAAAGAGCGTATCGTAATGGTTTACTGTATTGGGAAATACTGCTTTAAAGATCCTGGTAACGGATCGTTCTATCTGTTCTTCGTATGCCATGGTTTTTGTATGTTGAAGCGCGGGCTGTTGCAGCGCCGTCTTCATTTCGTGTAAACAATCTGCACAGAGGCAGCCCTGATATTGTTCGCCTATCTGAAACCTTTCTTCCGTGGTGAGTAGCACCCCGCTGCACTGGCAGTTGCGGATATTGTTGACCCGGCATTCAAAAGGCCGTTGACAGCGGGGGCAGGAGATGGTTTCATGTTTTTGCATGAAACAAATATACGGAATAGGGGATGAATCACGCGAGCTCCTTCCTCACCTCGCGGGCAGCCTGCACCATGTTGCGCAGGGCCATTTCTGTTTCCGGCCATTTGCGGGTTTTCAGCCCGCAGTCAGGGTTTACCCACAAGTTGCGGACGGGTAATAGTGCAGCTGCTTTATGCAATAATTTGCTCATCTCTGTCACGCTGGGCACACGGGGAGAGTGGATATCATACACGCCGGGGCCGGTTTCATTCGGATAACGGAACTGTGCAAATGCCTCCAGCAGCTCCATCTGGGAACGCGAAGTTTCCATGGTGATCACATCGGCATCCATTGCTGCGATGTGTGCGATGATATCATTGAATTCTGCATAACACATGTGGGTATGTATCTGTGTGCTGTCCTGCACCTGGCTGACAGACAGTCTGAAGGCATTGACTGCCTGTTCCAGATAAATGCCCTGTTGTTTTTTGCGCAGTGGCAGCCCTTCCCGTAGTGCAGGCTCGTCTACCTGGATGATGGCGATGCCTGCTTCTTCGAGGTCTTTTACTTCGTCACCGATGGCCAGCGCTATCTGAAAAGCAGTGTCCATGCGGGGTTGGTCATTTCTGACAAAAGACCATTGCAGGATGGTGACAGGGCCGGTGAGCATGCCTTTGACTGGTTTGTCGGTAAGGGACTGTGCATAACGGCTCCAGTCAACGGTCATAGGGTACGGACGCCATACATCGCCATAGATCACTGGTGGCTTTACGCAGCGGGTACCGTAACTCTGTACCCATCCGTTTTGTGTGAATACAAATCCTTCCAGCTGTTCGCCGAAATATTCCACCATATCATTGCGCTCAAACTCTCCATGTACCAGTACATCCAGTCCCAGGGCTTCCTGCCAGGTGATGGCTTCCCGGATGGCAGTGCTGATGTCGTGGTCGTATTGTTCCTGGGTGATATGTCCTTTTTTGAGATTGGAGCGCAGCTGCCGTATTTCCACGGTTTGCGGGAAAGAGCCGATGGTGGTGGTAGGCAACAGTGGCAACTGCAGCTTTTCCTGTTGAAGGGCCTGGCGGGCGGCAAAGGCAAGCGGTCGTGAGAAGTCTGCTTCTGTAATGGCGGCCAGTCTTGCTTTTACAGCCGGTACATGGATGCCTGGCGCTGTACGGCGACTATCCATCACCTGCCGGTTAATGGTCAGCAGCGTTTCATCACCGGCGAGGATTTGTTTTAATGCGGCAACTTCTTCCACTTTCTGTTGTGCATAAGCCATCCATTGTTTGATCGCCGGGTCCAGAGCGGTTTCATCATCGAGATTGTAGGGGACGTGTAACAGTGAGCAGGAAGTGCCCAGCATAACACGCTGTTCGCCGATGGCGGCTGTTGCGCGCCGGATCAGCGCTGTGGATACGGTATAATCATTTTTCCAGATGTTGCGGCCATCTACTACTCCCAGTGATAACTGCATGTTTTCCGGTAATGCGGCCAGCACGTCATCGAGTTGCTCCGGAGCACGTACCAGGTCGATGTGCAGGGCGTCAACAGGCAGCTGTAATGCCAACTGGGTATTGTTTTCCAGTCCGCCGAAATAGGTGGTGAGTAGCAGTTGCTGATGGGGGAGTGCCTGGCGGATGGCTGTGTAAGCCTGTTGGAAAAGTGCTGTGTCAGCGGGTTCCAGGTCAGTTACCAGAGAGGGTTCATCCAGCTGTATCCATTCGGCGCCAGCTTCGCGGAGCGCTGTCAGTAGTTCGATATAGGCCGGCAGCAGGCGGGAAAGCAGTGCCTGACGAGTAATGCCTGCAGATTTTATTTTGCCGCAGAGGATATAGGTAACAGGGCCTATCAGCACGGGTTTGGTGCGGATGCCCAGCTGAAGGGCTTCCTTAAATTCATGAACGCTCTTGCGGCACTGCAGGCCATAGGTCTGGCTTTCATCAAATTCAGGTACCAGGTAATGATAGTTGGTGTCAAACCATTTGGTCATCTCCAGTGCTGTCAGATCAAATCCATTCTTCTGATAACCTCTGGCCATGGCGAAATACAGCTCCAGGCAATGCGGATTGGCAAAAGAACGTTGCAGTTCCTGAAAACGTGCAGGAATCACTCCAAGAGCCATGCTCATGTCGAGCATCTGATCATAAAAAGAAAAGTCGTTGGAAGGGATCAGGTCTATGCCCGCCTGATGGAGGGTTTCCCAGTGTTGTTTTCGTAGTTGCCTGGCCGTTAGCTCCAGTTTCTCCAGGGATATTTTCCCAGCCCAGTAGTTTTCACAGGCTTTCTTCAATTCTCGCTGGCTGCCTATTCGCAGGTAGCCTGGAATATTGGTAATCATATATAGGATGGTTTTTTGTTCCAGGCAAACCTATTATTATTGTGTGTTTGTTCGATCAATATTAATAAATTTGGTTTTTTGTATTAAAAAATGTGCTTTCTGTAGAATATTTTACTTTGAATGATATTGTGAGCGATGGTAAAACAGAATATTCTACGGCAAAAGGGGACACGGGTTTTTTCCTTACGTTTGCAATATGTTTACAAATTATCAATACACCGTTGACACGCGTTTTATTCGTTACGCGCAGATAGATACACAATCAGATCCTCAGAGTACCAGCTTTCCGACCACAGAAAAACAGAAAGACCTGTCCCGGTTGCTGGTAAAGGAATTACACGAGATGGGCATCACAGATGCTGAGATGGATGAACATGGTTATGTATATGCTACCATCCCTGCCAATACAGATAAACAGGTACCTGTAATCTGTTTCTGCTCTCATGTGGACACTTCTTCAGACAGTAGTGGCACTGGTGTAAAACCTATTGTTCACCGTAATTATGATGGTGGAGATATTGTATTGCCTGACGATCAAACGGTGGTGATCAGCTCCCGTGAGCATCCTTATCTGGCCAGCAAAAAAGGAGATGATATCATTACTGCCAGCGGTACTACACTGCTGGGTGCAGACGATAAAGCCGGCGTGGCAGAGATCATGGATGCGGCCAGCTACCTCATGACTCATCCGGAAGTAAAACATGGTGCTATCCGCATTCTGTTTACCCCTGATGAAGAAGTAGGCCGTGGTGTGGAAAAGGTAGACATGAAAAAGCTGGCTGCACAATTCGGCTATACTATGGATGGTGGTGAACTGGGCTCTCTGGAAGATGAGAACTTCTCTGCAGATGGCGCCAAGATCACTGTTTATGGTGTGAGTGCCCACCCTGGTGCTGCCAAAGGAAAGCTGATCAGCGCAATTAAAATTGCTGGTGAAATCGTAGATGCTTTACCGAAAGACGGCCTCTCTCCGGAAACAACCGAAGACAGGGACGGATTTATACATCCCGTTCGTATAAGCGGTACCGTGGAGAAAACGGAAATAGACTTTATCATCCGTGATTTTGATACGTCCAGCCTCGAAGCGCACGAAAGCTTCCTGCGCCGGGTAATGGACAAGGTGCTGGACCATCATCCCGGTGCCCGTGCCACTTTAAAGGTAACAGAACAATACCGCAATATGAAAGAGGTGCTGGACCAGTATCCTCAGGTAACGGCCAATGCAGCGGAAGCTATCCGCAGGGCCGGTGTACAGCCGCTGAAAATGAGTATCCGTGGCGGTACCGATGGTTCCCGTTTATCATTTATGGGTTTACCCTGCCCCAATATTTTTACCGGTGAAATGGCCCTCCACAGCAAACATGAGTATGTAAGTATACAGGATATGCAAAAAGCTGTTCAAACAATTGTATATCTGGCACAGGTTTGGGAGGAAAAGGCCTGAAAATGGAATTACGAATCAGGAATTACGAATGACGAATGAAAGATCGGATCGTAATTCCTAATTCGTAAATCGTAATTATTTTACTATTTTAACCGTTAATAGAAGAAAATCCATCATGCTACTAGGGCTCATTACACTCTTACAGGATCCATTATTAACACCGAAGGCCGACACGGTGGCGCAGGGCATTAGTGTTGCTGCCGCGCCACAGCAACAGATACACCTGATTGATATGCTCATGAAAGGGGGCGTGTTGATGATTCCGCTCGGTATCCTCTCTGTGGTTGCTGTATTTGTTTTTGTGGAACGGTGTCTCACAATTGCCAAAGCAGGCCGTCTGGAAGATAATTTTATGCCGATGATCCGTGATCAGATCACCACCGGTAATATCCAGGGTGCACGTTCACTGGCTAAAAACACACAGGGTCCTATTGCCCGTATGATCGATAAAGGCATCCAGCGTCTCGGTAAACCGATCGATTCCATCGAAAAATCTATGGAGAACGTTGGAAAACTGGAGATCTACCGGATGGAGAAAAATCTTGTTATCTTATCTATCATAGCCGGTATCGCGCCTATGTTCGGGTTTCTGGGTACTATCGCCGGGATGATCCAGACCTTCTTCAATATCTCCATTACTTCCGATATTACCCTGGGCACTATTGCTGGCGGTATCTATGTAAAGATGATCACTTCCGCTACTGGTCTGATCATTGGTATCGTGGCCTTCATTGGCTACAGCTTCCTGAATGCCCAGATAGATAAGGTTGTTAACAAGATGGAAGGTGCTGCTGCAGAATTTACCGATATCCTGCAGGAACCAACCCGATAAATCAACAGATAATGAATTTACGCAGGAGAAATAAGAAACATGTGGAAATGCACAACTCGGCATTGAACGATATCCTGTTCATTTTGCTGTTGTTCTTCCTCATTGTTTCCACACTGGCCAATCCCAACGTCATCAAACTGATGTTGCCGAAAGCTCAGAGTAATACCAAAGCCAAACAAACCGTGGTAGTCAGCATCAACGAAAAACATGAGTTTTTCGTGGGTACTACCAAAGTACCTTTTGAAGGCCTCAAACAGGCCCTGGCTCCGGCTATTGGCAATGAAAAAGTAGATCCTACCATTGTAATCAATGCTGAAAAGCTGGTGCCGATTGAAGAGGTGGTGAATGTGATGGAAGTTGCCAAACAACTGGGAGCGAAGGTAGTGCTGGCCACAGCAAAGAAATAATCATAGTTATAAAAGGCAGGGAGCAAAGATTACGTTGTAGTCTTTGCTCCCTGCCTTTTATGTGATAGTATATTACTTCGTGAATGTTCCTTTCACCATGCGGTCTTTGCCAAACATGTCTTGTTTGAGCACCACAGCTGTAAATCCCTGCTCTTCCAGCAGGGCTACTACCTCTTTCCCCAATGATTCATTGATTTCAAAATAGAGGGCGCCTCCGGCGTTTAGTTTGTGTTGTGCCAGCTGCGCGATATACCGGTAAAACAGCAGCGCATCGTTGTCTGGCACAAACAGGGCGAGCGAAGGTTCGAAGCCCCATACCTGTTGTTGCATTTCGGCCTTTTCACTTTGTGTGATATAAGGCGGATTGCTGACGATCACGTCAAACATAGGCAGGGTGTCGGTTTGCCGGGTGTTTAAGGTGTCCATATGCCAGAAACTGACATCCAGGCGTTGTTTGGTGGCATTGTCGCGTGCCACTGTCAGCGCATCTTCGCTGACATCTATGCCGGAAACCACTGCTGCCGGAATAGATTTTTTCAGGGCCAGCGGGATACATCCGCTGCCGGTGCCGATATCGAGCAGATGAGGGCGTGGTTTGCCAGCAAGTTCCTGTACAATCCATTCTACCAGTTCTTCCGTTTCCGGCCGGGGGATGAGCACACTTTTATTGACCAACAGCTCCATACCATAAAACCAGCTGGTGCCGGTAACATACTGCACCGGTTCCAGGCGTAACAACGCTTCTATGGCTGTTTTCAGGCGGGCGTTCTGATCAGGCGTCAGCAGTTTTGTTTTATGGACCAGGCGGTCCAGTTTATTCATGCCCGTGATATATTCAAGTACGATATGGGCGATATTGGCCGCTTCGCGCTCGTCATATAAGTCACCTATAGCACCTGTGATATAGGTAAAGGCTGTTTGTATTGTCAAAATTGATAATTTAAGAAATGACCGAAAAATGCAAACCGGGGGTTGATTGGCATTTTCCGTTGGCTAAAACCGTAATTTTGGCAAAAATATTACTTAACAGGGTATCATGAATAGCACGGACCATGAAATTTTTATGCGGCGGTGCCTGGAGCTGGCGGCCATGGGCCGCGGTAATGCGGCACCCAATCCGATGGTAGGCGCGGTGCTGGTGCATCAGGGCCGTATTATCGGCGAAGGTTACCATCAGCAGTATGGTCAGGCTCATGCTGAAGTAAATTGTGTCAATAGTGTGGTGGAAGAAGACAGACCGCTGATATCAAGGGCTACCATGTATGTAAGTCTGGAACCTTGTGCCCATCACGGTAAAACACCTCCCTGTGCCGACCTGATCGTATCGCAACAGATTCCCGAAGTTGTGATCGGTTGTATAGACACCTTCTCGGCGGTAGCCGGAAAAGGGATCGAAAAGCTGAAAAATGCCGGTATCAAAGTGCATACCGGCGTGCTGGAAGCAGCCTGCAGAGCTATCAACAGCCGTTTCTTTACTTTTCATGAGCAACAACGTCCTTATATAATTCTTAAATGGGCTCAGAGCGGCAACGGCTTTATGGCCGGTAGCGACGGCACACCCGTACGGATCTCCAATGCCTGGAGTAACCGTCTGGTACACCGCTGGCGTAGTGAGGAAATGGCCATTCTGGTGGGTACCCGCACCGCTATGCTCGACAACCCCCGCCTCAATACCCGCCTGTGGCCGGGAAAAGATCCTATCCGCCTGGTGATAGACAGGACCCTGTCTGTTCCCCGTACCCATCATTTGTGGGATGGCAGTATCCCTACCATCTTCCTGACAGCGGAAGAAAGCAGTCCTCATGGCCTTACACAGACCCTGCAGCTTGATTTTCAGCGGGAACTGCTGCCGCAGCTGATGGAAAGCCTCTACAGGCAACAGATACAGAGCGTACTGGTAGAAGGAGGCCCTTATGTATTACAGCGTTTCCTGGAAGCCGGTCTGTGGGACGAAGCCCGTATTATAACGGGAACGGTTACACTACCTGATGGGCTGTCAGCACCAGCCATATCTCATGCGGTGCCGGACAATACAGTATACCTGGAAGGCGATCGCATCGATTTTTACCATCGTAGCGGAGATAAATAGTATTTGGTTTTTCTAAAATATTTTGATGGAGGTTTATTTTACGATTGATAAAACAGCTGTCGCTGAGTTTAAAGACAGGGGCAGCAAGTTTCTGGCTTATGTATTTCCTGTCAAAACCCCGGAGGCGGTGAAGGAATGCCTGCTGGAAGTAAAAAAGGAGCATCCGAAAGCTACCCACCATTGTTATGCCTACCGGCTGGGAACAGACGGACTGCAGTTCAGGGCCAACGACGACGGAGAACCTTCCGGTTCTGCCGGCAAGCCTATCCTGGGGCAGATAGACAGTAAACAACTGACGGATGTACTGATAGTGGTGGTGCGTTATTTCGGGGGTACACTGCTGGGCGTACCGGGGCTGATCAATGCCTATAAGGCAAGTGCTTCCATGGTATTACAACTGGTGCCTGCCATCCAGAAAAACATAGAATCCAGGTACCATCTCAGTTTCGACTATACGATTATGAATGATGTCATGATCGTGGTAAAACAGCTCAGCTGTACAGTACTTTCCCAGGAGCTGCAGCTCTTCTGTGCTATGGACATAGGCGTGCCCAAATCGAATGAGGAGTTGTGCCTGCTGCGTCTCCGTGACATTCATGGGTTGGAGATAAAGCCGATGAAGTAGCCTGTTTCCCGATCAGCGGAAATTCAGCGATCAGTTCAAAACAGATATCAGGAGACCGGGAAGGTCCGGGATTGTCCATTTTAAGGCATTCTCTCTTTAAAATCATCAGCATAGCTACCACAACAGCCACAGTGATCAGAAAGATTTTATAACGCTTCAACATGGTAGTAAAGTTTCAGGGTGATACCGGAGAGTGATAAAGAATATGCCAGAAACAGGATGTTTGATAATGAGGAAGTTAGGATTTGCGGGAGAGGAAAAATTGTTCGGAAGTGGAGGGAAGTGTTCATTATCGGACACTGTAACCGTGATGATGTATGTTTTTTGCGGAAAGATATAAAATCAGAAGGCCCATTGCAAGTGCAATGGGCCTTCTGATTTTATCCGCGGTTCTGATGCAGAGGACTCACTACTAACTCCTTGCTTCCGGGTGTATACTGATAGAACCCTTCTCCGCTTTTCACGCCGAGATAGCCGGCGGTGACCATATTGACAAGAAGAGGACAGGGAGCGTATTTAGGATTACCGAATCCGTCGTGTAATACGTTGAGGATGGAAAGGCATACGTCGAGGCCGATGAAGTCTGCGAGTTGCAGAGGCCCCATAGGGTGTGCCATACCGAGTTTCATAACGGTATCGATTTCTGCTACGCCAGCTACGCCTTCAAAGAGGGAGTAGATTGCTTCGTTGATCATGGGCATGAGAATACGATTGGCGATGAAGCCGGGGTAGTCGTTCACTACGCAGGGTACTTTGCCCAGTTTTTCGGAGAGGGCAACGATTTGTTCGGTGACATTTTTGTCGGTAGCATAACCGTTGATGATCTCTACCAGTTTCATGACAGGCACGGGATTCATGAAGTGCATGCCGATCACTTTGGCCGGCCGTTTGGTGGCGGCGGCAATTTTGGTAATGGAGATGGAGGAGGTGTTGGTGGCCAGGATGGCATCGGGATGCGCATGCTGGTCCAGCTCCTGGAATATTTTCAGTTTGAGGGCTATGTTTTCAGTGGCTGCTTCTACTACAAGGGAGGCTTCTTTCACACCATCTGCCAGGGCAGTATGGGTGGTGATATTGGCCTGGGTTTGTGTTTTATCTGCTTCGGAGACAGTGCCTTTGGCAATTTGTCTGTCGATGTTTTTGGAGATGGTCTGTAATGCTTTCTGGAGGGCTGTTTCTGAGATATCTATCAGGTTTACGCTGAAGCCATTCTGAGCAAATACGTGTGCGATACCGTTACCCATGGTACCTGCGCCTATTACCGCTATTTTTTGCATGGAGATTATTTTGGTTCTGATAATAGGGCAATATAAGCTGAAATTATGAATTGTATAAAAAGACAAAGACCTGAGCAGGTGATGATTGCCCAGGTCTTTGTCTTTTTATCGTGATAACTAGTAGTCGTCTTTTCGTTTGAAATCGCCTCTTTTCCAGGCCTGGATGAACTGTGCCCAGGCGAGGGGGTTGAAGATATTTTGTGGCGGTGGTTGCCCTGCATAATAGAGCGACTGCGCCTGTTTATTGAGATAATGATTTACGCCTTCTGCGCCATCAACGGGGGTGAAGCGTGACATGGCCCGTATGCGGGCATTTTCCGTGTTTTTACGGGCAATCTCGTAGGCATCGTCGGGGACGTCCATAGAGGCGAAAGCCCTTTCAAACTCCTGCCGGGAAAGGTAGGGTTTGATAATAGTGACGGGGAGATAGGTGGTATCTTCCACCATTAGTTGTATCAGCGAGAAATTGTTACCTTTAAGGGTGGTCGGAATCTTATAATCCTTGCGTTTAAAGCCAACCGCACTGAAGGTGAGGGTATCACCTTTGAATACAACGATCGAAAAAACACCGGCGGTGTTGGAAATAGTACCTCTGCCTTGTCCTCTTACAATAATACTTACTGCCGGGATGGCTCTGAGACTGTCAGCTGTCATGGTTACACCTGAAATCTGAATAACGCTGTCGCGGAAATCTGCAATCTGAGCCTTCAATAGGAAAGGTGATAACAGGAACGCAAGTATGAGTGACAGTATGTAGGATCTTTTGTGATGCATGCCGGCCCTAAGATATAGAAATTTAGTTTACTTGTTCCCTTACAATGGATGACCGCAAAGGAGTTTGTAAAATAACTTGCAATTGGGTTAACTTTGCAGGCAGCATTCAAATTTTAACAACAATTTATGATGACGAAAGAGCAGATTTTACAGGCCCTGAGCAACGTCGAAGAGCCCGATCTGGGAAAGGATCTGGTGACGTTGAACATGGTAAAAGATATAGAGATAGACGGTAATAAAGTGAAGTTTACGGTGGTATTGACGACACCAGCCTGTCCTTTGAAAGATCTTATCAGAAATGCGTGTGTAAACGCTATTCACATGATGGTCAGCAAAGACGCGGTAGTGGAAGTGGTGATGACGGCTAACGTAAGCTCCAGACGTAAAGATGGCGGAGCTGTATTGTCGAATGTGAAGAACATCATCGTAGTGGCTTCCGGCAAGGGAGGTGTGGGTAAGTCTACCGTGGCTGCCAACCTGGCCCTGGCCCTTGGTCGTGATGGCGCCCGTGTAGGTCTGATGGATGCCGATATTTACGGCCCGTCTGTACCTATCATGTTTGGCCTTCGCGGAGAAAGACCACTGATGGTTAATGTAGATGGTAAAGGCATGATAGAGCCTATGGAGAGATACGGTATCAAAGTGATGTCTATCGGTTTGCTGATTGATGAAAGAGATGCTGTGGTTTGGCGCGGACCAATGGCCAGCAGTGCTTTGAAACAATTTGTTACAGATGTACATTGGGGTGAACTGGACTACCTGGTGATCGATATGCCTCCCGGAACCGGTGATATCCACCTGACACTGGTGCAGACCGTACCGGTTACCGGCGCTGTAATCGTGACCACTCCACAGGATGTGGCCCTGGTAGATGCCAAAAAAGGTATCGCTATGTTCAGCGGTAAACAGATCAATGTACCGATCCTCGGTCTGGTAGAAAATATGGCTTACTTCACGCCGGCAGAACTTCCGGAAAACAAATACTACATCTTCGGAAAAGAAGGTGGTAAAAAACTGGCTGAAGACCTGGAAATTCCGTTCCTGGGCCAGATTCCGCTGGTACAAAGCATCCGAGAAGGTGGCGATACCGGCGTACCGGCTATGGCCAGCGATGATAAAATCACCCGCAAAGCCTTCCTGGACGTGGCTGGTGCCGCCGCCAGAAGCATTGCTATGCGTAATGCCAATATAGCACCTACTAAAATCGTAGATATTATCGCCTGATCCGGGATACCGGAAAACAGCTACTCAGCGAAGACAATGTGGATGAAACCGCTTTGTCTTCGCTGTTTTTTTTAGAAAAAGCAGTGCTTTAATTTGAAATTCTTCATCCATTTTTTCCTTACCTTTAATCGAGTCATCCTCCGTATAGATTGTCGGTAAAAAAACATAACAACCACAACAAATACATCACAGTAATTAGATCATAAGTAATCATAATATGTGTAAAACAGCTGCAATGCTTAAGTTTTGCTTAACTTTGCGCCCCAAATAAAAACCGACTATGAATCGACAGGAATTGGTGAATCTTATCAAGGAAAAACAATCTTATCTCTGTATAGGATTGGACACTGACATACAAAAGATTCCGAAACACCTGCTGTCTCACGCAGATCCGGTGTTTGCCTTTAACAAGGCAATTATTGATGCTACCAAAGACCTTTGTGTAGCCTATAAAATCAATACCGCCTTTTACGAAAGTATGGGCATCCGTGGATGGGAAAGCCTGCAGCGTACGGTAGAATATATCCCTTCCGGTATTTTTACCATTGCTGACGCCAAACGAGGCGATATCGGCAATACCTCTACACAATACGCAAAAACTTTTTTTGATACGTATAAGTTTGATTCCGTTACGGTAGCACCTTATATGGGCAAAGACAGCGTGTTGCCATTCCTTCAGTTCCCTGAGAAGTGGACCATCCTGCTGGGACTCACATCCAATGAAGGCAGCCAGGATTTTCAGCTGCAGCAGGCAGGTGAAGAGCTGTTGTTTGAAAAAGTAATAAAAGCAGCGATGCAATGGGGTACACCTGATAATCTCATGTTTGTGGTAGGAGCCACTCAATCAGCCCAGCTGGCGCATATCCGTGAAATGGCGCCTGATCATTTCTTCCTGGTGCCAGGAGTAGGTGCACAAGGCGGCAGTCTGCAAGAGATCTCCACACATGCCATGAACAAAGATTGCGGACTGCTGGTAAATGCCAGCCGCGCTATTATCTATGCCGGTAACGGAGAAGATTTTGCTGTGGATGCCCGCAACGCGGCCCTGCAATATCAACAGGAAATGGCCACTTATCTGAACCAGGCAGCTGTAAGCCTCTAAACGCAGTTGCAGTTGGCGTTAGCTTTTAGTCGCAGCCCGGAAAAATTTCTACTGGGGCTAAAAGTTAACCGCTGACAGGTTTACAAAAAAATATCTGCACGAAAAGAAGAACATCTGTCTAAAAAATAAAAGTTAACCCCTCAGCAATTATTTAAACAGACAATTCCGCTCTGTCCACCAGGGAAGCACTTCAAAACACAGCCGTCCTGCTTTTATAGCAGGATCACTTTCCACCAGCTGCACCGCCTCCAGACTATCTTTACAATTGAGGATAAACATGCCTTTCAGATCACCATCGTTGCCGAAAGGACCGGCAGTGATCAGTTTGCCGGCTTTGGCCAGCCGGGTAATATTTTGCAGGTGGGCAGACTGAATTTTCGCGGCATCTTCCATATTTTGGTCCCGATGCGGGCCCGTTTTAAGAAAAACCATCCAGTAACACTTGATATCCGGGTTCGGTACCGTTTTTTTATGCGTCACCACTCCCGAAAGAGAAACAGATCGTAATGGCGTAGGATTGAAAGTTAGGATCACAAGGAACATAAACCCCATCAGCAGCAGTGCAGGAATAATTTTGCTTGCCATAACCCTGAATTTAAACCGAAGATAGGGAACTTGTTATGAATTGTGAATGACGAAATATGAATTACGAATTGAGAACGAATACTTTAGTAATATCCCTTCTGTTTACAGTTCGTAATTCGTATTTCGTAATTCGTAATTGGTTATATTGGGTTACTAAACCCAAATAGATGTCTAAAGATTTATTCCAGTCACCCGATTATTTTGCTGTAGATGGTTTGTTAACGGAAGAGCATCTGTTAATTCGTGATACAGTAAGGCAATGGGTAAAAAAAGAGATTTCACCTATTATTGAAGACTATTGCCAACGCGCGGCTTTCCCTTCGCAGATTCTGAAAGGCCTGGGTGACCTGGGCTGTTTTGGCCCTACCGTCCCGCAGGAATACGGAGGTGGCGGTATGGACCATATTGCCTATGGACTGATGATGCAGGAGCTGGAAAGAGGAGATAGCGGTATCCGCTCTACCGCATCAGTACAGGGTTCGCTGGTGATGTATCCGATCTTTACTTTTGGCAGCGAAGCCCAGAAAAGAAAATATCTGCCCAAACTGGCCACCGGTGAATGGATGGGCTGTTTCGGCCTCACAGAACCAGACCACGGTTCCAACCCTGCCGACATGATCACCAACTTTAAAGAAGATGGCGATCATGTGATCCTCAACGGCGCCAAGATGTGGATATCCAATGCACCTTTTGCACAGATTGCCGTAGTATGGGCCAAAGATGAAGAAGGTGTTATCCGTGGCATCATCGTGGAAAGAGGTATGGAAGGATTTACCACCCCCGAAACAAAAGGTAAATGGAGCCTGCGCGCCAGTGCTACAGGTGAACTGGTATTTGATAATGTAAGAGTTCCCAAAGAAAATATATTGCCCGGCGTAAAAGGGTTAAAAGGCCCCCTCAGCTGTCTTTCTTCCGCACGTTACGGCATTGCCTGGGGCGTGATCGGAGCAGCGATGGACTGTTATGATACCGCCCTCCGTTACTCTAAAGAACGTACGCAGTTTGGCCGCCCTATCGGTGGTTTTCAGCTCACCCAGAAGAAACTGGCAGAGATGATCACAGAAATCACCAAAGCACAGTTGCTCAACTGGCGCCTGGGCGTACTCAAAAACGAAGGCAAAGCCACACCGGCACAGATCTCCATGGCCAAACGTAATTCCTGTGAAGTGGCTACCAAAATTGCCCGCGATGCCCGCTCTATCCTGGGCGGTATGGGCATCACCGGAGAGTTCCCGGTTATGCGCCACATGATGAACCTGGAGAGTGTACTTACTTATGAAGGAACGCATGAAATTCATCTCTTAATCACCGGCATGGACGTGACGGGGATGGATGCTTTTAAATAATCCCCGGGCTGAAGCCCGGGGCTAAATTTGATATAAGCTTTCCCGGGTTGTATCCGGGACTAAAGCGCTGAACTTTGGTTTCAGACAAATTTAGTTATGGGCTTCAGCATCAAATAATCTTAGCTCTGGGCTTCAGTTTCCAACAAACTTAGCCCCGGGCTTTAGCCCGGGGACTTTCAAAGGCCATCACAAAATATTATCTTACTCGCTGGTTGTTATTTCCAATTAAAAAGGGACCAGCTTACCATGAGATTTTTATTACTGCTGACAGGTTTGTTCCTGGCTACTGTGGCCAGTGCGCAGGAGTTACCGCTTAAACTGGCCGCCTGCGAAGGAAAGGCGCAAGGCACTTATTACATTGTAAAATACCTGACAGCAGACACGACATCGCTGCAAAAGCGGATAGACTCCGTATTTGCGGTGATAGACCAGTCATTGTCGTTGTATAAGCCGGGTTCGCTGATCAATCAGTTTAATGCTACCGGCCAGGTGACCATGGATGAGCATATGCAGGCCGTGGTAGACAAGGCCCTGTTTGCCAGTAAAGCTACCCACGGTGTTTTTGATATTACCGTAAAGCCGCTGGTATATCTCTGGGGATTTGGTGTTACCAAACCAGGCTTCAAAGGTGTGCCACCAGCCGATAGCATTAAGAATGCATTATCGTATGTGGGTTACCGTTATCTGCGGGTAAAAGGGGAGCATCTTTCTACCACCAAAAAAGGAGTTCAGATCGACTGCAATGGTATTGCTCAGGGCTATACGGTAGATGTGCTGGGAAAATTCCTGGAACAGCAGGGAATTCACAATTACCTGGTGGATGTAGGCGGAGAGTTGTGTGCTAAAGGCGTGAATCAGCAGGGAAAAACATGGCGGGTAGGTATAGAACGACCAGCTCCCGGAGATACCACCTACGAACCGATTCAGGGGATGGTACAGCTGGAGAACAAGGGAATAGCTACCAGCGGTAATTACCGTCGTTTTTTTGACCAGGGACGCACCCGCTTTGCCCATACCATCGACCCTGCTACTGGTATTGCTCTACACAACAATATCATCAGTGTGACGGTGATCGCAAAAGATTGTTTTACCGCAGATGCATTTGATAATCCGCTTATTCTGATGGGAGTGGAAAGAGGACTCCGTTTTATTGCAGAGCATCCGGGGCTTGGATTGGAAGCATTATATATTTACAAGGCTGCGGATGGCAGTATTAAAGAGTCTTACAGTAAAGGATTTGCCGACTATTTTATTTGATGTAGATAAAAAAATCCCGCTCCGTTTAATACGAAGCGGGAGACATCCTCACTTTTCCTCTTTCATGAATATGGATAAAAAGCTTAGTGGATATGGATTCTAAGCCCAATGTTTGCCTGAATGGAACTGTAGTTGGTGATATCGTTGAACTTATACGGTGAGTAGTTGTAACGCACATTAGCGTTAAACATCACCGGAGAGTAGGCGCCAAAAGGCACGTTGATGCCTATTTCGGGGCTTACGATAAACTGCCAGCTGTTATTTTTCTCCACAAATTCACCCCAGTATTTTTCGTAGTTCATATTAGCGGCACCGATGCCGAGCAGGCCGTAAGGTATTACGGGGCTGGTGGCTTTGGTGAAAGCATAACCGACAGTGGCCTGGAGGGGAATCACCTGCAGGGTGCGGGACTGTACGGCAGAAATATCGCCTTGTTTGTCGGAGTATATGGCACGTGGCAGCCTTTCGTAATAGTCCTGGAAGCCGCTGCGGAAGCCTACTGACAGGCGGTCGTTCAGCATATATTGCAGGCCGGCACTCCATCCGCGGAAGCTGGTTTTATTGCTATAATCTTTCAGGGAGCCCAGTGGCTGGGCAATGGAATAGTTCAGGTCTAAAGAAAGCGGCGGACGGCTTTGTGCAGATACCACTTGAACAGCCACACATCCTGCCAGCACCAGCAGCCAGTTTTTTATCTTTTTCATCTTCTAATCAGTTTAAAGTTTTAGAATCAGCTTATTTGCTTTTGCTCAGATAGGCAGACTGGGCAAATGAAGCCTGAACCATTGCATCCACATTGTTGGTATTCCATACGCCGGAACCGCGCCAGAGCGAGTTCCAGATGACATTGAACTTGTCGTTCTGCGCATTTTTCAGATCGAAGAGATCGATAGCAGTTTGTTTTTCGTTTACCTGGAACACGTTATAGTAGGAAGGCCAGTACCAGCCACCACCGGGATATCCCCAGTAGCCGGCATCCCAGTAGCCGGGACCGCCCCACCATCCAGGGTTCCAGCTGATAGACGTATAAGAGTTGTCTATCCTGGTGAGGTTGATGCCAAGGTCTGGTTTGGCAGATTTATCTACCAGCGTGTAGCCACGTTGTTTCATGGCAGCGGTAACAGAAGCGATCAGTTGTTTGTCGTAGGTAGTCAGCGCTTTTTTAGCAGAGTCGCTGTTTCTGCTCAGCACCACCACTGAATCTACTATGCTGAAAGTGGAATAGGAGGTGAAGTCAGCTTTGGCGTCGTGGTTGGTGATATAAATCCGTGACTCCTCATCTGTCATATCTTTCAAGGGGTCTTTACGACAGCTGCTGAATGAAAGTATTGCCATCACAACGGCAACAGTACTTAGTAAATACATTGTTCTTTTCATATCCTCGCGTATTAATTTTTAAGGAATGGTCTCTTCCGTGTACAGGTTAACAGCGGAGTGCGTGTCAAATGTTAACAAATTTAACGCCGGTTGGCACGCGGCTGCAGGAAGTTTCCGTATCTCTTCTTGTTCAACGCTTTGGATGGGAAGATGTTACAAAAAGTTTAGTGAGGAATTGTTAAGGTAATCTTAAAATGGAATTGGGTTAACAAAATGAGCTTTTAACAAAGATGACTAATTTAATATGTTTTTTGTGATTAATGCATCTTTCAATTGCTCCGGGTGGATGAAGTGGATACTGTCAATACCTTGTTGCTCGGCTGCTTTCACGTTACGCAGGTTATCATCGATAAACAATGCTTTTTCGGGAGATACCTGGTATCTGTCGAGCAGCAGCTGGTAGAAAGTGGGAGAGGGTTTGCGCTGTTTTTCACGGCCTGATACCACAATACCATCAAACCATTGCAGGAAAGGGAATTCGACCAGTGCGAGCGGGAAAGTTTCGTTAGACCAGTTGGTGAGTGCATAGAGTTTGTATTTGCCACTCTCTTTCAGTTGGCGCAGCAGCGTTACAGAATCGGCGATTTCGCCAGCCAGCATTTCTTTCCAGCGGCCGTAAAATGCGCGTATATGCGCTTCATGTTGCGGATAAGTGGCTACCAGCATTTCGGTGCCTTCCTGCAGGCTTCTGCCCGCATCCTGTTCTTCGTTCCAGTCGGGTGTACAAATGTTTTGCAGGAAATCATCCATTTCTTCTTCAGTGGCAAATATCTTACGGTAAAGATAACGAGGATTCCAGTCTATCAATACAGACCCCAGATCAAAAATGATCGTGTTGTATTCGTTGTTTATACGGCTTTTCATAGGTTAGTGAGACGATTTGAAAACAATTTGGTTTAAAGGTTATTCCAGTATTTCATCAGCGGCGTCTTCCAGTAGTTTGAGATCTACGGAGTCGCTGCCGGCGATACCTTCGATAGAGCCTTTTATATGGGCAGCGTTGAGTAATACTTTTTCAAGTTGTTTTTCGCGGGCTTTCCAGAGTTTTTCCATGGCATCGCGTTCGCGCTGTATCGATAATTTCATCGACATAAAACCTTCTCTGATGGCTTTCCATTGTTCAGCAAATTCAATGCTGGTAAGGTAACCGTAGAGCATGTGCATTTTGTCGCCTTTATTTTCCTGGGTGCGTACACTGGCAGCGATCTTAATAATACTATCCCGCAGGATATAAGCCAGTGCTTTTACTTCGGAGAAGGTACAGATCCATACACCGTCTTTTTCTCCGAAACGTTCCATGTCTTTAGGCATTGTCTGTGTAACGAGAATGGCCACATCCACACCCTGGCTACGCATATCGGCTTTCAGTTTTTCCACCCAGTCGCGTGCAAATTCCTTGGTTCTTTTACTTTCGTAGATGATGCGGCCACATTCCTGACCCACGGAGTTGCGTACCAGCTGAACACAATCGGCTCCTCTTACGCCTTTGCCTACAGGTGTTACTTCGTCGAAAGGGAAAGTGCTGCGGAGCATTTCTTCCAGAACCAGCTCCTGTACTTCGCCTTGCAGCTGAGAAGAGCCTTGTTCGGCGCGGCGTTTCATCTCTTCGGCCAGTTTACGCTGGTCTTCCAGTTGTTTTTCCAGCTCGCGCATACGCAGCTGGTATTCGGTATCTTTAAGGCTGTTGCGTTCTGCTTCTTCCCGGCGGATTTTTTCTGCCAGTTCACTGCGTGATTCGAGCAGTTTTTTCTGAAGCTGGAGTTCCATTTCCTGTTCCTTGCTTTTCATTTCCTGTTCTTTCCGGAGAAATTCCAGTTCCTGTCTGCGGGCTTCTTTCAGCCTGGCTTCCTGTTCCTGGTTGGCTTCACGGAGCAGGGCCATCTGATTGTCAAAATCAGCGGAGATGGATTTGCGCAGGTCTTCCGCCAGGGTGTCCTGCAGATGTTTTTTCTCTGCCTGCACCCTTTTGCTGATCTCATCTTCCTGCTGAAGTCTGAGCGTTTCTATCTGCTGGCGTTCCTGCGCCATTTTTGTTTTTTCGGAAAGCAGGGAGTTTTTTTCGGCCTGCAGGGAATCCAGGCGCCTGCGCCATTCAGCTTCCATTTTCCCCCTCATCTCCTTTTCAATGTCTGCTGCAAAAGCATCCTCCATGACAAACTGGTGTTTGCAATTGGGACAGGTAATAGATGTTCCCATAATCTCAATACAAAAATTATGTAAAGATAGGGTTTAGAAAGTTTGCCCGGCGGGAATAAAAAAATGGAAGGAATACTACTTCCTTCCAGTATGTACGGTAAACAAACAATGGTAAAAGGGATAGTCTCTTTTTTTCTTGTCTGGGGTATAGCTAAATTCAGATTTTACTATTAGCCGGCTGTTAAGAAAAGATGAAGGAATTGTTAAGAAGCGGAGGATGGTTTTGCTAAAATATTTTGAATGATCGTTCAAGAATTATAACTTTGTGTTGATATGGCAAGAAATAAGGAATTCATACCCGCAGAAAGGCTGGAAAAGGCGATGGAAGTATTCTGGCAGAAAGGCTATTATGCAACATCCATGAAGGACCTTGTTAAAGCGATGTCGCTGAACCCAGGCAGTATTTACGGGGCTTATGGCGATAAACTCCAGCTGTTTCTGGCCGGGCTGAAAATGTACTGTGACATGAGTGAAAACGGCTACAGGGCGGCCGGAATATCCGCCACTTCTCCGCTGGCGGCTATTAAAGCAGTTATTCACAAAGCGGTGCAGCGTTCTTTTATCGAAGACAGAGCCTGCATGGTGGTACGGTCCAGTTTTGAGCTGGCGCAAACGGAGCCCGAAGTTCTTAAACTGCTGAAAGCACATAACCTGGTATTGGTGTCTATATTATCGGATTGGATAACAGAGGCCCAGGCCGAAGGTGCCATCTCCGGTACAAAGGATCCCCGGACCATGGCGGCGTTTATTACCGCAAACTTCGCCGGCATCTGGCAGCTGCAGCTGATCCACCACGACCGTAAGTTATTGGATGCCATGGAAAAGACGCTGACTGATACGCTGTTTTCTACATAAAATTTAATGCCCTTTAGTGGGCATTTTTTTATGTCTAGTTATTGAATGATCGTTCAAAAATAAAATCAAATACAATGGCAAAAGAAACAATTGAAGTATTAATCAAAAAGGCTGTTACCGGCATCACATTCGTATTATTCAGCAGCGTTACTGCGCTGGGGCAGGAAGTGGGCAAGAGTCCCTGGGGCCCGGCAGATGAAATCGGATCGCTGAATATGATGAGCGACAGTTTAAATGTCCGGCTGTTTTCAAACATCAGTTCAGGGAAAATATACGACCTGGGTGTGGAGTACTTTGTTGGCATGCCCGGTTTCACTGAGCTGGGAGACCCTGCGTATCAATACTGGCTCACACATACGCCACGCGGTACGGTAGTGGGCAATACCACGCATCAGGGTGAGGCGGTCAATAAAAAAGTCAGTTATACCGGTGATGCCATATCGATGTACACTCATACTGGTACCCATATCGATGCGTTGAATCATTTTGGTTTGAACGGCAAAATATGGAATGGCGTTGCTGCCGATGAACATCTGAGTGATCGTGGCTGGGATAAGTCGGGCTCGGAAAAAATACCACCGATCACTGGTAGGGGCGTATTAATTGATCTGGCAGGTTATAAAGGAGAAGATGTGCTGCCGGGCAATTACGTGTTTAGTTTGAAAGAGTTGAAGGAGCTGATCAGGAGTCAGCAGCTTCAGATCAACCGCGGTGATATTGTATTTTTCAGAACAGGGCTGATGAAATATTTCTACCACGACAAGGCGAAATTTATGAGTAACAGTCCGGGTCTCAGCGTGGAAGCGCTGCAGTGGCTGGTAGAGGAAAAAGGAGTGATGTTACTGGGTGCTGATAATCTGGGGCTCGAAGCTTTGCCTTCAGGGGATAGTAGCAACTGGCTTCCAGGGCACACTTATCTGCTGGCACAGAAAGGGATTGCTTTTATTGAGTTGCTTTATCTGGAGGAGCTGGCAGCCGCCCATGTAAATGAGTTTCTGTTTATCGGTCTTCCTTTGAAAATAAGAGGCGCCAGTGCTGCGCCTATGCGGCCGATTGCCATTCCGCTGAAAACGTATAGGCGGGGTTGATACATGAAGTGTATACGCAAAAAAAAAGTGGAAAAGTCTTATGACTTTTCCACTTGGTGCGAAGGAAGAGATTCGAACTCTCAAGCCCTTTCAGGCACTACCACCTCAAAGTAGCGCGTCTACCAATTTCGCCACCTTCGCATCGTTTCTGGTAGAATGGGCTGCAAAAATAAGGGCTTTTTAGAAATAAGCAAATTTATTTATGCTTTTTCTCAAAAATGTATTTTCTATAGTGTGGTAAAAATCGGCTACTTCCTAAGCAGGATGCGGAAAGTAGTGCCTTTATTTATTTCTGAAGATTTTACAAAAAGTCTTCCTTTATGGTATTCTTCGATGATTCTTTTGGCTAGAGAGAGGCCTAAACCCCAACCTCTTTTTTTGGTACTGAAGCCTGGCTTGAACACTTTTTCGAAGTTCATTTTAGGAATGCCCTTACCGGTGTCTGAGATATCTATGGTTACGAAAGTGGAATGATTTTCTATGTAGATATCTATTTTGCCGCTGCCTTCCATGGCGTCCAGCGCGTTTTTTAGGAGGTTCTCTACTACCCAGTCGAAGAGCGGGGGAGAGATCATCACTGGTAATTCCTTTTCGGTGGTATGTGTAGCGAAGAATACTTTCTGTGGTGCTCTTTTGCGGATATAGGCCACCATGTTTTCCAGTTGTTCGAGTACATCTCTTTCTTCCAGTTTAGGGACGCTGCCTATTTTGGAGAAGCGGTCGGTGATCAGTTTGAGGCGGTCTACGTCTTTGGCCAGTTCGGTGACCATCATCTGGTTGGCTTCATTTTCCCGGAGTATTTCCAGCCATGCTTCCATAGAGGACAGCGGGGTGCCCAGCTGGTGGGCTGTTTCCTTGGCAAGGCCTACCCACACCTGGTTTTGGGTGGCTCTGTTGGTGCTGGAGAGCGCAAATAATACGAGGGCGATGAAGAGCGTTACTACCAATAGCTGAACGTAGGGGTAGTACCGCACTTGTTTGAGAATAAGGGAGTCGCCGTAGTAGATGTAGTTGTACAGTTTATGGCGGGCATCCACTTCCATGATAAAGGGAGGATGTTGTTTTTTGAAGGCGATTAATTGTTCTTTCAGGTATTGAGGATTTTGTGCGATGCGGATGGAGTCGAGGTTACGGCTGTCGAGGATGGTGCCTTGTTCGTCGGTGAGGATCAGCGGGATGGTGGTGTTGGTGGTCACGATTTCCACGGCGAGGTTGAGATTGGCGTCCGGATCGGATTTGAGGAGTTCCCGGTTGGCTTCTACCCAGGTGGCTACTTTTTTTCGTTCTTCATCCTGAATTTTTCTCGACAGGCTGCTGACAAACCATATTGTGGTCACGATGATGAGCACTGCTATGGAGGCCAGTACGAACTTCCACCCGATATATTGTCTAAACATAAATCTAATTTAAGCCTTATTCCGCTTTGATGATTCTGTATGATTAGCAAATATTAAAATCCTTTGTTGCATATTTGCATCTCTTAAATTAATTGTTCACGCATAAACGTAATATCCGTTGCCCATATTGCCGTCAGTTGCAGTTGTTATTTTAAATTGGAACGGGAAGGCTTTCCTGGAGAAGTTCCTGCCCTCGGTGTGCCACTCTACGTATGGTAATCTGCAGCTGGTGCTGGCCGACAATGCTTCTACAGACGACAGTGTGGCGTTTGTACAGGAGCATTATCCTACGGTCAGTATTATCCGAAACCCTGCGAATGATGGTTTTGCTGGTGGTTATAATGAAGCCCTGGCCCATGTGAAGGCCGATATATATGTGTTGCTGAATCAGGATGTGGAAGTAGAGCCGGGATGGATAGAGCCGGTGGTGGCCCTGATGGAATCAGATCCGCGTATTGCTGCCTGTCAGCCTAAGATGCGGGCCTATCATCAGCCCGATGAGTTTGAGTACGCCGGTGCTGCTGGTGGCTGGATGGACGTGCTGGGCTATACTTTTTGCCGGGGACGTATTCTGTATACTACCGAAAAAGATAAAGGCCAGTACGACGATGTACAGGATATTTTCTGGGCTACCGGAGCGGCGTTGTTTATCCGTTCGGCCTGTTTTCATGAGGTAGGCGGATTTGACCGCGACTTCTTTGCTCATATGGAAGAGGTGGACCTGTGCTGGCGTCTGCAGCGGGCCGGTTACCGGATCTGCTACTGCCCCGGTTCCAAAGTATTCCACGTAGGTGGTGGCAGTCTGCCGCAAGGTAATCCCCGTAAACTATATCTCAACTTCCGCAACAATCTGATGATGCTGTGGAAGAACCTGCATAGTGAAGACCGCTGGATCGTGCTTTTTCAGCGTTTTTTCCTGGATATCCTGGCGGCTGTAAAAAGCCTGGTGTCCGGCAAACCCAGGGATATGACCGCCATCTACCGTGCCTACCGCGACTATTACCGGTGGCGGAAAAAATATGTTAAACAGGATAACCTGCCGGAAATGAAACTCATGCGGATGAAAGGAGTGTTCCATGGTATCATGATCTGGCGGTATTATTTCCTGAGACACAAAAAATTCTCCGAGCTGATATGATGTTGACAAAATATCTGTTTTGGCGAATAGATAAATCCAAAATATTTATTAGGTTTGCACCGGAAATAATCTGAATATGGAACATAACACTATAGAAAACAAGAATGACATCACCCGTAACAGGGTTTCCCGCTCCCGCTTCCTCTATTACGTGGGCCTGTTTTGTATCGTGGCATTCACACTGGGAGGTTGCTACAATCTTTACAAGCACAAATATCAGGGTAAACCTGAAGTGACCGTGCAGGAAAGTTCCTTGTACAATCCAAAATATAAATAAGCATACTGCTTTTACATAATTATCCGGGGCTGACCATTGGTCAGCCTTTTTTGTTGGTATCTCCCTATGATTGGGTGCCGGAAGCAAGGCACCTTTGGATTCATGAGAGCGGCAGAATAATCTGTATACTCCCGACAGCCGGGCTTTTAAAGACATGCCGGACTGTCTTCGTTACTCCCTTCCTTCGTTTCTTTTCCTCATTGCGCAAATAATATTCCCGATAAGAGCAGTTCCGGAGCTGATAACCTGTGATTTTTGTAACGCCGGATATTCCCGGCCAGCCTTTATGAAAACAATGACCCAACGGAAAAAGAAGGAAGCAGGGAAACCCGGCAAAAAAAAATCCATGGTACGAACGGTGGTAGACAAGCTGCATTTGTGGCTGGGACTGGCTTCCGGTCTCATCGTACTGATTATCAGCATTACCGGATGTCTGTTTGTTTTCCAGCGGGAAATCAATGAGCTGGTGTATCATCGGCAAATGCATGTGGTGCCGCAGGAGCAGACCTTGCCGCTGAGTGTGCTGCGTGACCATGCCCAGCAAGCCCTGGGAGCCGATAAACCGATACTTTCCATGACCACCTGGCGTCTTCCGGACCGGGCCTGGGAGTTTATGGCATATAAAGCTAATGATACGGCACTCACCTATTTTGGGGTGATGGAATACTATGAATCTGTATTGGTGAATCCTTACACAGGGCAGGTGACCGGAAGAATAGATTACAAGTATAATTTTTTCAGCATTGTGAAGTATATCCACTGGAGCCTGTTGCTAAACACAAAGTACGGGCAGCCTGTAGTGGGATGGAGCACTGTTATCTTTGTAGTGCTGCTGATTACGGGATTGATTATGTGGTGGCCCAAACGCTGGACCAAAGCAACGCGCGATCAGAGTTTCAAAATCAAATGGAAGGCTGGTTTCAAAAGGATTAATTACGACCTGCATAATGTACTGGGCTTCTATTCACTGCTGGTGGCCCTGGTAATTGCGCTCACAGGCATGGTATGGGCGTTTAAATGGTTTGAAACTGCCGTATATGTGGCTGCATCCGGTACTACTACCGCTCCGGTATCGCCTGTTTATACTTCC
The DNA here is from genome assembly GCF_003308995.1 of Chitinophaga flava. Taxonomy (NCBI): domain Bacteria; kingdom Pseudomonadati; phylum Bacteroidota; class Chitinophagia; order Chitinophagales; family Chitinophagaceae; genus Chitinophaga; species Chitinophaga flava. The sequence goes on from NZ_QFFJ01000002.1 coordinate 823,458, forward strand.
ATCAAAACAACTGCAGGTGCCGGCAATCCGCCACTGGACATGGCTTTTGATGCAGCTCAGCCGATGCTTAAAAATGTGGACCGTGTTTTCGTATATCCGGCATCGTATCCGGAAGGTGTACATACGATTGGGGGATATAAAGGAAAGGATATTTATTTTGGTGCAGACGAACTGAAGTTTGACCAATATACCGGAAAGCTGCTGGGGCGCGAGGAATACAGGAAGAAGAACAGTGGAGAGAAACTGATTGCGATGAATTATGATATACATGTAGGCGCTATCGGCGGGCTGCCAGGCAAAATACTGGCTTTTATCATCAGTTTTATTTGTGCATCTCTGCCGGTTACCGGCTTTTACATATGGTGGGGTAAACAGCGAAAAGCCCGAAAAAAGGCAGCAAAGCCGGTGGCGAGATTGAATACGATATAAATTCTATAATATTTTTTGTTGCCTTGTGGGCGGCTGTGGTATTGTGTTTGAGCGTGTTGTGTACAATAGTGTGCAATAATTTTTTTAAAAAACGGGTGAAAAAAATTTTGTGTTTTCACTCTGTTTCCTATCTTTGCAACCCAATCAAAAACGATACAGGGTAAAACAACACGCTGGAATCGTTATCAGAAAGGGAAAAAGATCTTTATTATCAGCGGAAGTAGCTCATTTGGTAGAGCACGACCTTGCCAAGGTCGGGGTGGCCGGTTCGAGCCCGGTCTTCCGCTCCAGGCTGAAATGATCAATGATCGTTTTAGCAATTACAGTTCTTAGTCATTTTTGCGGAAGTAGCTCATTTGGTAGAGCACGACCTTGCCAAGGTCGGGGTGGCCGGTTCGAGCCCGGTCTTCCGCTCCAGGCTGAAATGATCAATGATCGTTTTAGCAATTACAGTTCTTAGTCATTTTTGCGGAAGTAGCTCATTTGGTAGAGCACGACCTTGCCAAGGTCGGGGTGGCCGGTTCGAGCCCGGTCTTCCGCTCAAAGCCTGATCCAACGATCAGGCTTTTTTTATGCCTTGTACTGAAGGTTTCTCCTCGATGGGCGTTGGATATGATACCCTTTCCTAACCACCTTTTTGTTTGTCAGATTGAAAAATAGAACCGGCCTGAGGCTGCGTTGTGTAGCATACAGCCGTATTTTCTCGTTTATCAGATTGTAATATAGATTAGCCTGAGGTGGGATTGTGTAGTATACATCTGCATTTTTCTTATTTATCAGATGGGATACAGACCTGTTTGGGGGTATTTTCTCGTATATGTTGACTAACCCGGAAGCCGCGTTATACCAGCTGTAGGGTAGCTGGAAGCCGCGTTGTGCAAGATGAAACAGCGTTACACAACGCGGCGTTAAGGAATGTTTTGCTAAAACTCGCCACTGGAGCCACCACCACCACCGGAGCCTCCGCCAAAGCCGTTCTGGGGAGGCTGGCTTTGGCCAGGTGTAAAGGTTTGAGCGATGATCAGCGATTCTATTCTCATACTGTCTGCCATGTTGGCTTCGTCGGCCTCTTTGTAGGTAAAGCCGTATTTAGGCGTATGGAGATATTTTATGAGTGCCCAGGCGCCGCCGGTGAGCATGATACCGGCCAATACCATGGCTATTTCCACCGGAGCGAGATGATGATAGTAGCGCACCGTGAATACAACGATAGAGACCAAAATAAGCCCGGTACGCAGCAGTACTGCATCTTTTTTCCGGATGCCGGAATAGAGATACAATAGTGGAATAGTCACTGTCAGTATCCAGAAAATCCATCCACCAGGAATGCCTTGCCCGGGAGGAAGTTGCAGGTCAAACATGGTGTTGCTGGTTTCACGTACTACATAGTAGTTGCCTGCCAGATACAGGGTGATTAGTGAAAGAATACGGAGGAGGGTCAGACTGTTCCGGTAATGCCGCAGGGCATGGCGTTTCATCTGTTTGGTCACAATCAGATAAATAACAAGGGAGACGCCCATGATCACAAAAGGCATGATCATTTTGCCGGTACTACCCAATTTCAGCACCTGTATGAAAATCAATGCCAGCAAGGAAATATAAGCACCTGTTGCAGATAACATGTCTGCAAAGCGGAGGGTGGCCAGTGTGGTGAGTAACAGCATCACCATCGCGATGGTGGTGGGACTGGGCATCGTAGAACTGAAATCAACGAGAAGACCGGTGCTGATTAAAGAGGTGGCCATCCATAACAGGGCTTCATTGATACCGGAATTGTAGCATTTTTTCTCACGAACAGCGAATTCGAGTATGCCATAACAGACGAGTCCACAGAATACCATACCACCGCGCAGTGCACCTTCGTTGTTGATACCGATAGTAAGCAATATAAATCCCATGCTGAAGTTGACGCAGATAACGGTGAGTATAAAGAGGCCGATCCGGATGATGGGATTGGGTGTATACAGATTGACCGGATGCGCCTGGCGGATTGTTTCCAGCGTTTCATTGCTGATACAGTGCTGACGGTGCGCTTTGGCCGCCTCTGTTTGTATGTCGAGATTGTCGAGCGTAGTGGAAGACCAGGCGATCATTGTTTGATTTTTTTGTTGAGATTGATTAACAGGAGGATGACAGCTATTGCTGAGCATACAGTATAAAACAGGGCCAGTATAAAGCCATCACCATTACGGATTGAAAAGAGTAATCTGAAGATCAGGATACTTAATCCGAAATACACATACAGTATTGCAAGCAATGCGAAGTAAAAGGAGCGGTCGCGGAAAGCCCAGGTGTAACAGCGGTATCCGGCGCCGGCTATCAGCAGGAACCATAACATATAGATAGGGCTGTCGAAGACGCACATGGCCGCAATGGCCGAGATGAAAAAGATATTAACCCCAAAGTTGTTGTACGTGAAGGCAAAATGGGCCTTGAAGTTTCTGCGGGCAGACAGTTCCGCCAGTAATATCAATGCCGCTCCCAATGCAATACCGGTGTAGATCAGCGTATGGTCGCTGAAATCATTTTTCGATAGTATCTGCATAGGTGTGATGGCAATACCAGCCCAGGCGGCCAGGTTGGTGATAGCCATAGACAGGATACCCAGATGATCAAAGTAGTAGGCTGTAAAAAACAACACCACCAGCGGAATGAAGGTAGCCAGGCCATAGGCGGTGCCAAATGCGGTGTACTGGAACTGCAGGTAACCGATGAAGGTAACGAAGGTGAGGCTGCCTAACAGCAACGCATAATCGTAGAATGTGTTGGGCGAGACTGTTTTTTCATGGGAAAACGGAGGGCGATGTTTGAAGCAGTATACATAGCTGCCGATACATACCAGTGCAATGAACAGTAGAATCACCTGGTGTCCGATAGTGTCTATGTTTTTGTAGATCAGGATGCCCAGGCCTCCACTGAGGAGTAATACGCCCAGATAGAGGATTGTTTTGATTTCCCAGTGCAGGGAAAAAAGCCGGTTGTTTTCTGCGGTGGTAATGCGTTGCATTTCCTCGTCGCTGATCAGTCCTTCTTTTTGGAGTTTGGATAAAGTGTTAATATTCATGTATGATAGTTACGAAGTACGAATTACGCTTATTTCTGCTTAAAACGCAATGTTTCCTTATTCATAATTTCTTTTCTATTTTGGAACTATGCAGATTTATCAATCAGAACTATTTTCCCAAGGGCCTTTTGAATTGGGGGAAGGCGCTTTCTGGTGGCCGGAGCGGTCATCCTGGTGTTGGGCGGACATCCTGGGACATTCCCTGTATATGATGGACAAAGAAGGACATCGCACAAAATATCATATAGGCGAGTACGTGAGTATGATGGTGCCGGTACAAGGCAGCCAGGAATTGTTGCTGGGCTTACAGGGCCGGGTGGTGCGTTTTTCGCCGGAGCAGGGGCTGGGCCGTACTTTGGCTGTCCTCGATGGTAATCCGGGTATCCGCTGTAATGATGGTAAATGTGATCCTGCAGGTCGTTTGTGGATAGGGACCATGCATCTGATCACGCAGAAAGACAACGGAGCGCTGTATTGTGTGGAGCGTAACCAACCGCCGCTGATCAAGATAGCGCAGGTAAGCATTTCCAATGGAATCGTTTGGTATGGTGATAAGATGTATTTTAATGATACTGCTACTGGCATGGTAAGGGAATATGCTTATGAGGTGAATTCGGGAGAGATCCGTTTTGTGAGGAATGCAGTGATAATACCCGGAGAGCTGGGTTGTCCGGATGGTATGACGATAGATGAGGAAGGTATGTTGTGGGTAGCACACTGGGGCGGTGGTGGCGTATATCGCTGGAATCCGGTCACTGGGGAGCTGCTGGGCAAGATTGAGGTGCCGGTATTACAGGTGTCTTCCTGTGTTTTTGGTGGCCCGGATATGCAGGAGATGCTAATTACTACCGCGCGGGAGCATATGACGGCTCAACAAATCGAGGCTTATCCATTGAGTGGGAGTGTGTTTCACGCAAGACTTCCTTTTAAAGGCCTGCCTGTCAATTATTTTAAATATTAATTATTTTTACATGTAAGTGTTCCACGGTTTTCTGCTACATTTTTAGTATCTTTGCGATTATGATTGAGCTTTCAAGGGTATTTTAATACCACACATGCTATCTTATTTCAACTTCCCTTATTGAGATACTTTCCCTTTAGTACGCTACGAGAACATCACAAGTGTAAAAACTAATGAATGATCATGAAGGATTTCAAAATTATTGACAACAAGGAGGCCAGGCAGTTTGAGGCGCATATTGCCGGACAGCTGGCCAAGGTTATTTATGAAAAAAATGGCAGCCGTATTTTCCTGACGGGCGCAGAAGTGCCGCCTACATTGGAAAAACAAGGTGTATTGCCGTTAATGCTGGGAAAAGTGATGGAGGAGATTTCTGCACAGAATATCCGTATGGTCCCTTCCAGCAAAAAAGTAGCGGAGTTTGTGCGTAGCAATCCGCAGTGGAAAACACTGCTGGCGCACGGTCTGCACATATAGTTTGAACGTTTTGATCTGGTGATGGATTATCCGGTTGTATGAAGATGCATACTTATCCTGAATGGCGAAAGGAGAGGTAGCAGTTGATATTACAGACAACCGGAAAAGCCCATCACCAGATTTTTTATTTCAGTCCCAGTTTGGCTTTTACAGGAGCCATCAGATCATCGGCATCCGAACCAATCAACACTTCATCTTTGGAATTATCGATTACCAGCGTGTAGCCTTTTTCGGTAGCTATCGCTTTCAGCGCCTTTTTAGCTTTGTCCATGATAGGAATCAGCAGCTGTTGATCTTTGGCGCCCAGTTTCTCCTCCATCCGCTGGCGGTAGTCCTGTATAGCGGCCTGCGCATCCTGCAATTCCTTCTCTTTCATCGCTTTAATCTGTTCGGTCCATTTAGCGCCCAGGCTGTCGTATTCCTGTAATTTGCGGGTATATTCCGCTACAAGATACTGACCATCCTTAGCCAACTCCTGCTGGTATTTCTGTAGGGTATCGGTGGCCTGTTTGGTTTCAGGCATGGCTGCGATCAGTTGCTGAAAATTGATGTACGCGGTCTTCTGCGAAAAAGCAGCAGTGCCCATAAACAGCAGTGCGACAGTGGTGTACCAAAATTTCATAATATTCTTTTGAACAATATTATGGAATAGTTGCATAAGATAATGTTAAATTGCATGTTCAAAGCGGCAAAACGCGCAAAAAAAAGAGACACAATAGCCGTCTGACAAGGGAAATTTGCGGAAACAAACGGAATCCAGGCACAGTGGGCCAGCTTTATTCTTTACTGGAAAATTTTATTCCTTCGCGTAGGGGTATCCTTTCCTAATGGTGTCGTTTAGAAAAGCATTTCAATTGGCAGAAGGAATTATCTTTGATTTAAGTTATCAAAACCTCAGCATGGAGTTGCAATATCCAGGTAATACCTCGTTACTGGAAAAAGAAGACACATTAACCTTTGAGCAGGCATTTAAAACTCATTTTAAAGGTCTGCATGCCTATGCCTGCACCATTTTGAAAGATGATGTAATGGCAGAAGAAATGGTTCAGAACGTATTCTGTAAACTGTGGGAGAAATCCGGAGAAATAAAGATCAAACAGTCCATCGCCGGATACCTCTACAGAGCAGTATATCATGAAAGCATCAATTATCTGCGACATCAGAAAGTTAAAGCCAACCACCAGGCGCATACACAGTATCAGATGAGCAACAACAGGGACACCGGCAATACCTCCGGTAAAGTTACCATGAGGGAACTGGAAGAAAAACTGGACAAAGCACTCCGCGAACTGCCGGAGAAATGCAGGACCGTATTTCAGTTGAGCCGTTTTGAGGAATTAAAATACCAGGAAATAGCAGACCGGCTGGACATCTCCATAAAAACAGTGGAAAATCAGATGGGAAAAGCATTACGGTTGCTCCGACTCAACCTGGTGGACTTCCTTCCCCTGTTACTTATATTGCTCCATCTCTAAACTTTTATCAGTGAATACAAACAAAGACCATATAAATGATGATCTCCTGGTAAAATATATGTTGGGCATCACCACCCCGGCAGAGCAGGAAGAGATAACAGCCTGGATAGCAGCAGATCCGGCCCACCAGCAGTATTATGAACATTTCCGGCTGATATGGGAACAAAGTAAAAAACTGGCCGCGGTAAGCACGGTAAATGAAGATGATGCCTGGCAACGTTTTCAGCAACGGGTAGGCGCCAGTGAACAACAGTCTGAAGCCCGCATCATCAAACCTAACTTCTCCTACTGGCGCCGTAACCTCAGCATTGCTGCCACACTCCTGGTATTGTTGGGAGCCACCGGTTTCTGGTATATGAAAACCCAACAGCAGCACGTGATATATGCCAACAACAGCGTAACACAGAACGTTCTGCCTGATGGTTCTCAGGTAACGCTCAACAAACAATCTTCCGTCTCCTATGCTGGCTCCTTTAACAAGGACAGACAGGTGAAACTGGAAGGAGAGGCTTTCTTCAATGTAGCCCAGGACCCCGGCCATCCTTTTGTGATCAGGGTAAACGATGTAACAGTAAAAGTATTGGGCACTTCCTTTAACATCAAAAGTGCCAATGGCAAAACAGAAGTGATTGTAGAATCCGGCTCTGTAGAAGTAAGCAAACACCAAAACAGCATACAGCTGCAGAAAAACGAAAAAGCCGTGGTGACCGATAATGACGCTGCTCCTGTAAAACAGCAGAACACCGATGATCTGTACAACTACTATCGTACAAAATCATTCGTATGCAACAATACACCGCTGTGGAAACTGGTGGCCATCCTCAACGAAGCCTACGGGGTGAATATCGTGATCGCCGATAACGACAAGCGTGAACAGCCCATCAGCGTGACTTTCAGCAACAGCTCACTCGATAGCACCCTTCAGATCATCGGTATTACCTATGGTATTACCATAGAGAAAAACGGGTCTAACATCACATTGAAATAACGCCACTATACAGTATGTTACTTAACAGAATATTTTTATCGATAGTATTGGCGTTTTTTCTTTCCGTGCAGGTACAGGCCCAGAGCCTGCTCAACAAAACCGTCACGGTAGAAGCCAGAAAACAGAAACTATCGGATGTGCTGAACATCATCTCCAAACAAGGGAATTTTTACTTTTCCTATATCAGTACCATCCTTCCGCAAGACAGCCTGGTCAGCATCTCTGCAAAAAATAAAACAGTCCGGCAAATACTCGATCAGTTGTTTGAAGGAGAGTATATGTATAAAGAGTCGGGCAACTATATCATTCTTTTCAAAAAAACATCGGGACAAACCTATTATCAGATAACGGGTGTCGTCACGGACACGAAGACAGGGCAGCGGGTACCCAATGCCAGCGTGTATGAACGACAGCAACTCATATCTACTTTAACAAACAACGACGGTTACTTCAGGCTGCGGTTACGGGACAAAAGTCCCACCGCAGCCATCAGCATTAGTAAGGAGCTGTATTCAGATACGTCTCTGCTGATTAATACCGGCCATGACCAGGAGTTGAGTATTACAATTTCACCGGCCAGTTATCAGTTGAAAACGGTGGAGGTCACCGGGCATATGCAGGTGGAAAGGACCTGGCTGGGCAAAATGATGTTATCTTCCCGTCAGAAGGTGCAGAGCCTTAACCTGGGCGCATTTCTGGCTGATAAGCCTTATCAGGCTTCACTGGCTCCGGGACTGGGCACCCATGGCAGAATGAGCGGACAGGTGATCAATAAGTTCTCCATCAATGTGATAGGTGGTTATACTGCTGGTGTAGACGGTTTTGAGCTGGGCACCGTGTTTAATATTGTGAAAGGTAATGTACAGTACGTACAGATCGCTGGTGTGACGAATATAGTGGGGGGGAAAACCAAAGGTGTACAGGTAGCCGGTATACACAACAATGTGCTTGACTCTATGAAAGGCGTACAGTTAGGAGGTGTCAGCAATGTAGTGGAAGGCAGTCTGCAAGGAGCACAGGTAAGCGGTGTTGTTGGGGAAGTAGGCGGTAATATGGACGGTGCGCAGGTGAATGGTGTGGTAGGTATTGTGAAAGGAAATACCCACGGTGTGCAAGTGGCCTCCATCGGCAGTTCTACCCACAAGGCATTGGAAGGCTGGCAGGTGAGCGGTGTCTATAACTACACCGCCCAGGACGTAAAAGGAGCACAGATTTCTACTGTCGGTAATATCAGCCATGGAACCGTGAGAGGGCTGCAACTGGGTACTGTCTTTAACTATGCCAGACATCTTAAAGGTGTACAGATAGGGCTGGTCAATATTGCCGATACCTCTTCCGGCTACAGCATAGGACTGGTGAACATCGTGAAACACGGTTATCATAAATTATCTGTTTACAGCAATGACCTGGTTAACTATAATGTTGCCTGGAAAACGGGATACAGAAAGTTCTACAGTATTTTGTTTGCAGGATTCAGTCCTGGCGATAAAAAAGTATTTACTGTCGGTTATGGCATAGGAAGAGAGATGAATTTTAATCAACATCTTTTTCTGACTGCAGAAGCAACCGGACAGACACTTTTTGTTGATGGTGGTGACTCACAGGTATATCGTTTACAACCATTACTGAACTATAGAATTACCCGTTGGCTCTCTGTATTTGCAGGACCATCACTGGCTTTCCATATTTATGATGATCTGTGGAAACCCAAAGAAGGTTATCTGTCTCAGATACCTGCAGCAGGTTATCCTTCCTTTAGGATTGCTGATGGAGCCACTGGATGGTTAGGATGGCAGGCTGGTATCAATATTTTCTGATTTTTAAAAAAATGGCATAGGGGTATCGGTTTATTGACGTGTCGTTATTCTATACGAATTAATATACACTGATATGAGAACAACGACCTTAGCCAGAATTATTATTTTATCCCTCATCGCCATTTCTAACCTTACCACAACAGTATTGGGACAATCTCCGTTGACAAGGCCCGCGCATGTGGGCCTGGTATATCCAATCAGTACCAATGGTAAGGATGCGCCTCTTTATACGAACCAGTTTTCGCTGCATATTATTGCCGGAGTATCCAAAGCAGAGACTGGTGCAGCGTTGGCCGGTATTTCAAACATTGTCAAAGAAAATGTTAGCGGTGCTGCGGTAGCCGGTTTCTCCAACCATATCGGCAATATCACCAAAGGAGCCAGTGTTGCGGGTTTTATGAATACCGTACATAACAAGGCCCAGGGTGTAATGGTAGCTGGTTTCATAAACTCAGCCAAAGAGTTGAAAGGCTATCAGGTATCCGGTTTTGCCAATTTTGCTACTAAAGGAGATACCAGTTCCGGACAGCTGGCAGGTTTCCTCAACAAAGGAGATACAGTGCAACTCAGTATTTCCGGATTTGGAAACATGCACCGCAATGCTAAAGTACAGCTCGCCGGTTTTATCAATACTAACGGCAATGCACATACGCAGGTGGCCGGTTTAATGAATGTGGCCAAAAAAGTAAAGGGTGTGCAGGTAGCGGCGTTTCTTAATATCGCCGACAGCAGCGATTATCCTATTGGTATCATCAACATTGTGAAGAAAGGTGAAAAACAGTTGAGCCTGAGTGTTGATGAAACTTCAACTACCATCCTGTCATTTAAATCCGGCGGCCGTGTGATGTATGGTATCATTGGCGTGGGTTATAATTTTAAAGATGCAGACACGCGATATGCCATTCAGGCGGGTATTGGAGCACATGTGTTTGAGCGGCCACGTTTCCGTATCAACGTAGAAGCTACTTCCACCGCACTTACTGATGTCAAGAAATGGGAATACCACAAACAAACACTGGCCATTCTTCCGGCCTGGCGCCTGGGTAGCAGGGTAGAAGTGTTTGCAGGCCCTACTTTCAATCATGTGAACACGAAAAATGGTATAGGAGAGGACTTGTCAGGATACTACCTCTGGTCTGGACACTATCGCAATAATAAATTCTGGGGTGACTATATTGGGGGAACAGCAGGTGTGCAGGTGAAACTGTAGTCCTGTTGATTCAGAAAGTTGCGAAAACAGCAAAGACGTATCATACATTACGTCTTTGCTGTTTTTTTATTAGTACTTCTTTGATAATGGTATCAGCAGTACATTGCCTTCCATCATGGCAGGTGTGATGATATTACCGTTGTTATCCAGCGTGAAGTCTGCCGGGCCTGCAATGAGTTCGTGGTTCAAGGTGGTGATCTCTTTGCTTTTCAGGTCCAGCTGGAGGATGACACCTTTCTTTTCGAAAGCAACCCAGTCGGATATCAGCAGCGCCGTTTTCTGGCGGTTTAATACGATGCCATCGTAATAACCGGTGCGGTTGGTGAGCGGCACAAATTTTTTATCGGCAGGTGTCAGGTCTATATAACCGATTTCTCCGTTGGGCTTGCCGGCAGCGCCGAAGCCGCAGGCATACAGCCGGTTTTGTTTGTTATCGTATATCACGCCATTGGCTCCTTTTACCGGGTTGGAGAAAACCAGCTCTTCATAGCGGGGAGACTTGCCCAGGTGAATGATAAATATTTTACTGATATCAGAAGCAGATACAAAGAGGGTAGAGTCGTCTTTGGCAGCCATATCGTTGAGCAGCACGGTACCGGTAGTGGCCATATCGAGTGTAAAGACCTGTTTGCCGTTGTTGAGATCGAAGCCTTTGATCTGGTCTACATCTGTTACATAGAAGATATTGTTCAGTACCCAGCTGCCTTTGGGGGCGTCCAGTCCGCTGGCAAACACGCTGATATTGCCCTGGCCATCCATTTTATAGATAAATCCGTCGCCATCTTTTTTGGAAGGATCTCCGCCGGTATCGCTGATGTAGTAGTTTTTACCACTGATATAAACACTTTCAGGGGCTTTCATCGGAGTGCGGTTGAGTTTAAACTGTTGTGCGAAACCTGCCGTAGCAGCTGTCAGCAAGGGGAACAGAAGGGCTACTGCCCTGTGGATTGTTTTCATGTATTTGTTTGTTTATGACAAAGGTAATAGGCATCGTTGCTGGCGTGATAACAGAAACCGCTCAGAAAATAGCACTTTTAGTCCGTTGGGTATTTTTAGGTGTATCACCAAAGCGGGCCTTATATTGTTTAATGAAATAGGAAGTGTTTTCAAATCCGCATTCATCGGCCACTTCATTTACATTTTTGGAAGTGTGTTGCAGCAGATACGCGGCGTGTTTCAGCTTTTCTTCGTTGATCCATTTTTTAGGTGGTGCGTTGTATAGTCTGGCAAACTCGCGTTTGAAGGCGGAGAGGCTTAGTCCGCATATTTTGGCGTATTCTTCCAGTGATAAGGGTTTGAGTAGATGTTCCCGTATGGTGAGTGTCAGGTTTTCGCTGCTGGTATCGAAGAGGTGATGGAGGAAAGCCAGTACCTGTGCACGATGCGGGCCTGCGAGCAACAACAGCAGTATCTCCCGGATTTTCAGTTCCAGTAGTTTGGGTGTGTTTGCATGCGGGTGCTGCATATAGTCGATGATGCTGTTGCGTATGTTGATCAGCTGATCATTACAGGGTAACACCATGGGGATATTCATACGCGCTTTTTTGATGTCATCCATTTCTTCCAGAAAAGCACGAAGGATATGATCATGTACGCAGAGCATCAATCCCTGAAAAGTACTCTCTTCAGTGAGGAAGGCAGACATGAAGTAAGTGCCTCTTTTAAGCATGATGAGATCGCCGGCATGTGCGATGATCTCTTCATCTGAAAGGTGAATATGTTTGCTGCCTGAAATGATGAATACCAGCGTGTTTTCAGTAAGAAACCCTTCTGCCTTGTCCTGATGCCTGAGCAGGCGGAACCAGGCCAGTGCACATTTTCCGGTGTGGCTGACTTGCATCTGAGGGTTGGGATGAAATTCCTGCGGTAAACGATACAACATATGAGAGCGATGTTGGATAATGGTTTTCACAAATATCAGCAATTCTTTATTTGTGATGAATAATATTTATGGCACCGTATTTGAATATCTTGGACAAACAGCTTCTTTATGAAAACATGGCTATACTTACCATTGTTACTGCTGGGTCTTGTTTTTTCCAGCTGTACCAAAACCACCAATGAGGTTATCCCCAACAATACGTTCCTTTTTGATGTTCAACCCAGCGGCTGGACATTGGATAATCAGGGGGTATATTTTGTGCAATTTAATATACCATCACTGGATCGTAATGCCAACCAGCTGGATGGTGTGATTGTATCGCTTGCACGTCAGCAGAATGGTAACTTTGAATTGTATGAGATGTTGCCTGAAGTTTTCAATAATGAAAACTACAACGTGATACATCAGACGGGTACGTTACTGGTAGAATTGCGTGGACCCAACAACACCAGGGCCAACGCACCGAATGTGCCGATGCGGTTTAAAATTGTAGTGATACCGTCCAATCAGCGTTAACAAGGGCTTACCATTTATTTCAACATAGAGGGCTTCTGCATTTTTGCGGAGGCCCTTTTTGCTGTGTTATTGTACCATTCTTCCATTGTTAATTGTGGCGTAACATACTTTTTGTTATTTTATGGCGCTTTAAGCATACCCACTGTTGGTGGGCATCATCAGCGAACAATAAAAAAAGTATTTACATGAATACCAGAAGAGACTTTATCAAAAAAGCAGCCCTGTTATCTGGTGCCGCCGGCGTAGCAGGGACCCTGCCGGGTTCCATCCAGCGGGCATTAGCCATAGATCCCCATCCCGGTACCACCTTTTATGATGCAGAACATGTTGTGATCCTGATGCAGGAAAACCGTTCATTTGACCACTGCTACGGTACCCTGAAAGGAGTAAGAGGATATAATGATCCCCGTGCCATCCGTTTGCCCAACAACAACCTGGTATGGCTGCAGACCAATGATAAAAACGAAACATACGCCCCTTTCCGGCTGAATATAAAAGATACCAAAGCTACCTGGATGAGCAGTCTGCCGCATTCCTGGAGTAATCAGGTTGATGCCCGCAACAATGGAAAGTATGATAAATGGTTGCAGGTAAAAGCCTCCGGCAATAAAGACTGGGCACCCATGCCACTCACACTGGGATATTATAACAGAGTAGATATCCCGTTTTATTATTCGCTGGCAGATGCTTTTACCGTATGTGACCAGAACTTCTGTTCTTCCCTCACCGGTACTACTCCTAACCGGCTTTACCTGTGGACCGGCACCCTGCGCGATGAACAGAAAGCAAGCGCCAAAGCCAATGTATGGAATGAAGATGTGGATTACGGCGCAGAAGCACATTGGACCACTTTCCCTGAAAGACTGGAAGACAATAACATCAGCTGGAAGATATACCAGAACGAAATCAGCGCCGCCGGCCTGGAAGGCGAAAAAGACGGCATGCTGGCCAACTTTACCGATAATCCGATCGAATGGTTCAGCGCCTTTAATGTACGTTTTGCCAAAGGACATATACAGTACCTGCAGCGTCGCATTGAACAGCTGCCTGCAGAGATAACCGCTGTGCAGGACAAACTCGCCAAAGAAACACCCGGTAGTGATAACGCCCGGAAGTTGCAACAGCAGCTGGACGAGAAAAAACAGGAACTGGAAAAGTGCAGGAAAGATGCCGTGACTTTTACCGATGCTAATTTTGCAAAGTTGCCGCAACGTGCGCAAAACCTCCACAACAAAGCATTTACTACCAACAGCAAAGACCCGGATTATCATGAACTGGAAACGCTGCGTTATAAAGATGGTGATGTTGAAAGGACCGTACAGGTACCTAAAGGCGATATCCTGCATCAGTTCCGCACAGATGTAAATAACGGTCAGTTGCCTACTGTATCCTGGCTGGTAGCACCGGGCGAATTCTCCGACCACCCTGGTTCTCCCTGGTATGGCGCCTGGTACGTATCTGAAGTACTGGACATCCTCACACAAAAAGAAGAAGTATGGAAGAAGACGATCTTCATCCTTTGTTATGATGAAAATGACGGTTACTTCGATCACGTACCGCCTTTTGTGGCTCCTTTCAAACCCGGTACAGGACTGGTGTCCAAAGGAATCGATACTGCGATGGAATATGTCTCCAGAGAGCAGGAAGCTGCCAAAGGTCATGTTGAAAAAGACTCCGTGCGTGAAAGTCCGATAGGGCTGGGATACCGTGTACCACTGGTGATCGCATCACCCTGGAGCCGCGGTGGTTATGTGAATTCACAGGTGTTTGACCATACTTCCATCATTCAGCTGATGGAAGATTTTCTGCAACACAAAACAGGCAAAAAAATTCAGGAAACCAATATTTCCGCATGGCGCCGTACCGTTTGCGGTGACCTGACTTCTGTATTCCGTCCGTTCAACGGCGAGAAGGTGAAAGTACCTTTCCAGGAAAGAAACGAGTTTATAGAAAGTGTGTATAATGCACGATTTAAGAAGCTGCCGGATGAATTTAAAAAGCTGACAGCCGCCGAAATAGAAAAGATCAATGCAAACCCTGCCAAGGCAGAATGGATGCCGCGTCAGGAGCCAGGTACCCGCGTTTCCTGTGCACTGCCTTATCAGCTGTATGTAAATGGCAAACTGGGCGCCGACCGCAAAAATTTTGAAATCAGCTTTGCTGCTTCCAACGAAGTATTTGGCAAAAAGGCTGCAGGATCTCCCTTCAATGTATATGCACCCGGCAAATACCTGCAGGCAGATACCCGGCAGATGGAACCTGTACGTACCTGGTCTTACGCCGTGACAGCAGGGGACCAGCTGAAAGACACCTGGCCGCTGCATGCCTTTGACAATAATCGTTATCACCTCTGCAGCTATGGCCCCAATGGCTTCTACCGCGAATTTGCCGGTGATGCCAATGATCCGCAGGTAGAAATCAGTTGTGAATACCAGCGCAGTCTGCGTAACCGCAAGAGCCTGACCGGCAATGTAGACCTGCATATCGTTAATCGCAGCAACAAAGCTATTACCCTTGTAGTAACCGACATGGCCTACGGTAAAGCCGCGATCCGGAAAACCATTGCTGCCAATACACAAGCAGTTATCATTGTGGACAACAGCAAGAGTCATCAGTGGTATGATTTCTCCGTAAAAGTGGAAGGTCATGGCCAGTTTGAGCAACGTTTTGCCGGCAGAGTGGAAACCGGGAATGAAAGCATCAGCGATCCGGCTATGGCTTAAATTAATCATAGAATTCCCAGGGCTAAAGCCCTGGGCTAAATTCGATTTAAGGTTGTTGATTATCAGGTCAGGGCTTAAGCTTAATGCTTTTAAGTTCTGACCTGATTCGTTGTAGCGCTATATGCACATTGTGTGACCTTGCAGCCACAAGCAAAATACCTATTTGTTCCCTGATGTCCTATTTCTGGCTCTGGTGCTTATTTTGATGGGATAAAAGTATGAGATACCTAATCCTGTTTGGCTTGTTGATGTACATCCTGGCAGGTTGCAGTTCACCCTCTGCCCCGGATGAGTCTAAAGAAAAAAAAGTGGTGGCCGCTGTTGTGATCACACCGAGAAACACAGCGATCACACAGAACAATGCCTATAACTACCTTTTCCTTGATAGTGCCGCCCTGGCAGATTTTATAGTCAAATACCAGCTGAATGATACTGTTGCCAACCAGATGCGGAGCTTTTATAACGCCCGTAATTATGAGTTTGCGTGGGTAGATAGTAGTGGGCTCACTGAAGAGGCAGCTGCTTTTCGCAGTCTGTTCAACTATAGTAAGGATACCAGTGGCGACAAGCCGCTGAATGCCAAGCTGGACCGTCTTCTGGAAGAAGATAGTATGCATGTGAAAGCTACCGACCCCGATATGATAAAAACAGAGCTGATGCTCACTTGGCGGCTGGTTCGTTATTTCAGAAAAATGGATGGTGATTTTTCGAAGCTCGAAAATATGGTGCCTATGCGCAAGTATGGGATCATGGAAATGACTGATTCTATGCTGCAGGCTGATGACAAGCTGTATCCTGTCGTTGCAGCTATGAAGCCGGCGCTGCAGAAGTACCGTGATATCGTCAAAAAGGGTGGGTGGCCTATGGTGGACACGTCGAACAAACATCTGAAAAAAGGGCAGTCATCTCCCGAAATTATTGGTATCAAAAACCGGCTGGCCCTCACAGGAGAACTATCTCAAAATGACAGCACTAAGGAGTTTACGGAAGAACTGGAAACAGCAGTCAACCGCTTTCGTAACGAACACGGCTATACGGAAAACGGTATCATCAATGATACGGTGATTCATGCTATGAACATACCGGCAAAAGACCGTCTGCAGCAGCTGCTGATCAATATGCAGCGGATGAAATGGATGCCGGCATCTCCTGAAGGAAAACTAATCCTGGTGAATATTCCCGCTTTTATGCTGCATGTTACCAATAACGGTAACAAAGTGTTTGATATGCCTATTGTGGTGGGGAAGGAAGGGCATAGCACAACCATGTTTTATGGTCAGTTAAATCAGGTGGTGTTCAGCCCATACTGGAATATCCCCCGCAGTATTGTGCGTAAGGAAATATTACCTGCTATCAGCCGAAATCCTAATTATCTGGCGCGGAAGAACATGGAGGTAACCGGCCATGTAAACGGGCTGCCGGTGATCCGGCAACGGCCGGGGGCGAAGAATGCGCTGGGACGGGTAAAATTCCTGTTTCCCAACAGCTTTAATATCTACTTCCATGATACGCCGGAAAAACGGCTGTTTAGCCGCGATAACCGCGCCTATAGCCATGGCTGTATCCGTTTGAAAGACCCTGTGACAATGGCACGCTTCATTCTGGAAGACTCGCCCGAATGGACCGATGAAAAAATAGATGCCGCCATGAATGCCGGCAAACAAAGGTATGTGGCGGTGAAACATCCGGTACCGGTGATCATTACTTATTTCACCGCCTGGGTAGATGATGATGGCACACTGCACATGGTGCCCGACGTATATGGCCACGACGCTATCATGAAACAGAAAATGTTTTAACTGTTGATACTGTCTTTGGCCACCATCTGGCTGTGCATGGAATAATATTTATCCGGGCTGTAGAAAAAGAGAACGGTGCCGTTGCGGATGCGTTCAATCACTTTACGGTGAACGTTCTCCGGGATAGCAGGGCATCCAAGGCTGCGGCCGATATATCCCTGGCTTTTGATCAGGGCTTCGTTGACATAAGCGGCACTATGCATCACAATACCTCTGCTGAGGGCGTTGTCGTTGATGCCGGCTTCTTCTCCGATCAGGCGCAGTGAGTAGCCATGCTCACCATTATAGGTGTCGCCGGTTACATAAAATCCGAGGCTGCTTTTATAGCTGTTGCTTTTGTTGGAGAAAGCATTGGCTACCAGGGTACCGGAGTTCCGGCCATGGGATACCAGTGTATTAAACAGCAGGAGTTTATTTTTCATGTCAATCACGAACAGCCGCTTTTTGCTGGATGGCAGCGAAAAGTCGATGATGGAAAGGATGTCCGGATTTTTGATGCGTCCTTTTTCTTCCAGCTGGTCGTAACCTTGTATGGCATTTTCAAATGCTTCCCTGGAGAGTCCTGTAGTATCCAGCCGCATACTGTCGTAAAGGCTTTCTTCCTGCAATGAATCACTAACTGCCGGTATAAGGGTGCGTTGGGCGCTGGCAGGATTTTTTTCCGCAGAGGTAAGAGTGGTAATCAGGAATACAAAAAGACTAATTGTTACAATAAAAATTAACGGTTTAAAAAACTTCTTCACTTTCAAATTCACTTCCGTAAAATATTTAACAGTTAGAAATAAAAACAGACTAGAACGAAAATAACGATTATACGCCTGAAATAGTATCCCGGAAAGTTGTCTGTGATCGCTTGTCAGACCGATTTAACATTATGTTTACATAGGAGAAAAATGTTGATATGGACCAATTTTGGTGAAAAACCAGACAATATCAGCATAGTATTACATTTCCTGGTGAGTATCTTTAAAGTCAGTCCAAAAGCTGTTTTTGCGTTATGAAAAAACAATATTTGATCATTATCCCTTTTTTTCTCCTTTTTCTGCGCGCCAGTGCCGGCACAGGAGAGCCTGTTAAAGAGTTGATACAGCAGGTTTCGGCCGATGTGGAAGATCTGAACAAGGTATATATCTTCCGGTACAGTCCGGAGTATTTCGGACGTTTGCGCAACTATTACGGGCAAACCCTGGATAAGTTGAAAGCCTTGCCCTTTGCGTCGCTGACAACAGGAGAACAGGTGGATTATATCCTGCTGAAAAGGAAAGTAGCGCAGGAGCTCCGGCAAATTGATGAAAATGAAGTGCTGTATAAGAGCTTGCAGCCAGTGATCCCGTTTGCGCCCGCTATTATGACAATGCAAGTCAACCGCCGCCGGGGCGATAATCCCGACGTACCCCGGATAGTGGCTGCGCTGGCTACTGTACAGCAGCAGATTGGTAACGCCAGGATTGCGCTGCAACAGAAAAACACCCTCACACCCACTGCCGCCCGCAGAGCCGCCGATATTGTAAACGACCTGCGCAGCGGCCTCAAAAACGTATATACTTTTTATTATGGCTATGAACCGGCTTTTACGAAACAGGTAAAACAACCATATCAGCAAACGGATTCAGTGCTGGAACAATATGCCCGTTTCCTTGAAAAAGAACTGGCAGATAAAAGTGATAAAATGCTGGATGCCTCCGGTATCAAAGGCACACCTATCGGAAGGGAAGCACTGATCGCACAGCTTCAGTATGAAATGATTCCCTATTCTCCCGAAGAACTGGTGGAGATGGCCAACAAGGAATTTGCCTGGTGTGATGCAGAGATGCTGAAAGCTTCTGCAGCACTGGGTTTTGGCAAAGACTGGAAAAAAGCGCTGGAGAAAGTGAAAGAGAATCATGTGGCGCCTGGTAAACAGCCTGAACTAATACATCGGCTGGCGGACGAGGCTATCAGATTTGTGGAAGACAGCAACCTGGTAACGGTGCCGCCACTGGCCAAAGAAGTATGGCGTATGTTTATGCTCACCAAGGAACAGCAGCGTTTTGCACCTTTTTTCCTGGGCGGGGAATCCATTCTGGTAGCTTATCCTACCGAAGATATGGATGAAGCCACCAAAGCCATGAGCCTGCGTAGCAATAACTATGCTTTCGCCCATGCCACTGTGTTTCATGAACTGATACCCGGCCACAACCTGCAGGGTTTTATGAACAAACGCAACAAACCTTATCGCCGTATGTTCAGTACACCTTTCTCCGTAGAGGGGTGGGCGTTATACTGGGAGATGCTGTTATGGAATAAAAATTTTCACAGCACGCCTGAAGAGAAAGTGGGGGCGTTGTTCTGGCGCATGCACCGTTGCGCCCGCATTATCTTCTCCCTGAATTATCACCTGGGAAAATGGACACCACAACAATGTATTGATTTCCTGGTAGACCGGGTAGGACATGAACGTTTCAGCGCTACTTCCGAAGTACGCCGTTCGTTTGAAGGTGACTACGGACCTTTGTATCAGATTGCCTATATGATGGGTGGCCTGCAGCTGCGTGCCCTGCATCACGAACTGATCGATAGTGGTAAGATGACCGAACTGCAGTTGCACGATGCTTTCCTGCAGGAGAACGCTATTCCGATAGAGATGTTCCGTGCCATCATCACCAGGCAGGCCCTGACACCGGATTTCAAGACCCAATGGCGTTTTGCGGACCAGTTGTTGCAGCAATAAGGAATCATTATTTTTATAAAAAAAAGCCATGCCTGAATTACCCGACCTGCAAGTATTTAGCCGCAATCTGGAGAAAGCCCTGCTGCATAAGGAACTGGAGTCCATTGATGTGTTTGTAAAAAAGAAACTGCATAACACAGAACAGGAATTGAAATCAGCCCTCGAGGGGCAGCGGCTGGAAGCCATACAGCGTGTAGGGAAAGAGCTGCATTTTACATTTAAAAACAAACATGTGCTGGGCATGCATTTGATGCTGCACGGCAAACTTTATTTGTTTAAGGACCAGAACGAGCAGAAGTACACCATCTGCACCTTGTTGTTTAAAGGTGGTACCGGGCTGGCACTGACGGACTTTCAGGGACAGGCCGCGCTCACACTGGACCCTGCTCCTAAAGAAGCTCCCGATGCTTTGTCTGATGAGATGACGCTTTCCTGGCTGAAGGCGGCACTGGCTAAAAAGAGGACGGCCATTAAAAAATTTCTGGTAGATCAGCATAATATGCTGGGCATTGGTAATGCTTATGCAGATGATATTCTGTGGGAGGCGCGTATATCTCCGTTTTCTGTATGCAACAAAATTCCGGAGCCGGCCGTGAAAGCCTTACACAAGGCCATCGGCAAAGTGCTGAAAGATGCAGAGACGAAGATATTAAAACATCATCCTGATATTATTCAGGGCGAAGTACGTGACTATATGCTGGTGCATCATGCCAAGCTGGAAGAAAGCCCTGGTGGTGCTGTTATACACCATGTTGCTTCGGGTGGAAAGACCTACTACACTGACGAACAAGTGGAATACAAATAAATAAGTAAATAAATAGAACAGCGGCCCTAAACAAGGCCGCTGTTTTTCCCCTGTTATTGCATGTCCTCTAACCCGGTGTGACAGCGACGACCGGCGTTTTCTCGCGCGGCTCGTAGATATTCCCCGCAATTTTTTCTACTAGTGATTTAGGGAAGAATTTGGGCAGAAACGCATTTAATTTATTGATGAACCCCGGGACGATTTCTGCTTTTCCTCTAAACAGCCCATTGATGGCTGTTCTGGCCACACTTTCTGGTGTCATGTTAAAACGGTCTGCTAATTTGCGGGTGCTGTCACCCATGCGGGCACGATTCACAAAATCGGTGTCTGTGCTGCCGGGACTGAGTGCGCTCACGGAGATGGGCGAGTGTCGCAGTTCGTAGCGCAGTCCTCTGGTAAATGACAAGGCAAACGCTTTGGTAGCAGCATAGATATTCAGATAGGGCACTGTCTGGTAGGCCGTTGTACTGGCAAGGTTGAGCAGATAAGCTTTTGGAAACCGGCGCAGCACCGGGATATAGGCATATGATAACCCTACCTGTGCTTTAATATTCACATCGATGATGTTGAACTGCTCTTCCAGGGAGATGTTTTCAAATGCGCCATTCAGGCCATATCCGGCATTGCTGACTACCACATTGAGCTGATCATGCCACTCACTTGTCCAGGTGGTTATTTTCTGTAATGCATCGGGGTGTGACAGGTCCTGATGGAGCGTGTGCACGTTGACGTGATACTGTGCAGCTATCGCTGCAGCGGTATCGTAGAGCGATGCTTCGTTGATATCGATCAGTAGCAGATGATAGTTTCTTTGCGCCAGTTCGGCTGCAATGGCTTTACCAATTCCTTTGGCTGCGCCGGTTACCAATGCGTAAGACATAGTATTGTATTTAAATGGATGAACTGTTGACTTCTGCCAGTTTGCCGGTAGTCCCTTTGGTGGCGGCCCATTGCGGTTTGCCACCGTAAAGGTGTTGTTTCAGTTGAGCCAGTTTGTGATAAAAAGGAGTAGGCGATTGTGCCGTTTTAGGTTGATAGGCACCCGTGATGACCGGAATGTACATCACTCTTCTCCGGCTTTTTTCGCCGATATAAGGTGATTGTTGTACGCGGTGCCATAACCGGCCATCATGTACGGTGAGGTCACCGGCTTCAATGTCGAAGCCTGTTTCCCGTTTGTCGGGAGTATGGTCTATGAAGTATTTTTTTCTGAACAGCAGCCGGAGAATGTTTTGGTGATGTGTGCCGGCGAGCACGCGGAGGCCGCCGTTTTCCAGCGGACAGTCATCAAGATGGATGCCTACATTGAGCATAGGCATGATCCTGGTGCCCAGGAACAGATCACGTGGGCTGTCGGTATGCCAGCCCAGTTGTCTGAACTGGCTGTCGTCGGTGTTAACGTAGTGGTTGATCACCAGTCCGTCTTTTTCATTTTCTCCGATGCGACCATCATAAGGAGCCAGGAGTTGCGTGAGCAACAGCAGGCGCTCATCTTTCAATATTTCCCGCAGGGTATTACTATAATGGGAGGCAAAGGCAATTCGTTGTATTAATGGTGTTCCGTCTGTATCCGTTCCAAACTTTAAAGGAATACCATTCACCTTCTGTACATGGTTGCGCAAGAGGAAATCCTGTACCTCGCTCACTTCCCCTAATACCTGGGAGAGTGTTCCTCTGTCGAAAAAGTTTTTAAACTGGATGATACCATGTTGATGAAAATAGTTCAGTTGTGGCGCTGTGAGCGTTTTCCCCAGTTGGAAAACGGGTTGGTTGTTCGTAGTCATGACGAGCAGTTTTGTGGGCAGTTTAAAAATGGTGGTTGATGAGTGCTAAGGTGTGCGGAAATTGGTGGGGTGACCGCAGCAGAAGAGTGGGAGATTAACAACAACAGGAGCAGGCCGCTGTATGGCTGGCAGTAAAGAAGCCGTGTTGGCGCAGGTTTAGATCTTGAAGACGACTTTCCATAATTATATGTTTTATTAGTCTACTAATTCTGTAGACAAATATAGGGGAAAAGATTTGATAAACGACCAGCATAGGAGATGAATTTTTTTGTTCATTGAAAATGATGGATTTACAGCAGTTTGCGGAGATCGTCGGGGGTATCGATATCGATAATCCCATTGGGAAAGGGGATGGTTGTCACCTCATCCGGGTGCTGCAGGATAATTTTTTTAGCGCCTTCCTGCCCCGAAAGTGCCATCAGTTGCGGGAAATACTTTTTATGGAAGAGCACGGGAGTGCCGGTGGTATTGCCATAGGCACAGGCCGTGATGTTGTCATGTTGCTGCTGATGAGTTGAAATCAGATCGCGAAGCAGGTGACTGGTTATAAAGGGTTGGTCACAGAGTAGTAATAATGCATCACTCGCGTTATCGTATACACGTAACAGGTGTGACAGTCCGGTTTGTATGGTACTGCCCATACCAGTATACCAGTTTGTATTCACAATAATATCTGCGCCGCTACCGTCGATATCGGGGCGGATATTGTCTGCATAAGCACCCAGCACCACCACAACAGGTGCAGCATCTATAGAGAGCGCGGTATCAGTGATCCTTTGCAGGAGGCTTTGTTGCTGATAGATGACCTGTTGCTTCGGTGTTCCCAGGCGCTGTGAAGCGCCGGCGGCGAGGATAATGATACCAGTGTGCAGCATTACAGTTGTTTTTGAATGATATGCTGCAGGGAACGCTGATGGATATACGTATCGCTGTTACGGAGAGAGAGGCCGGTGGCGCCGGTCATCACCGTTTTGATTTCACTGATGATGGACAGGGCTATTTCTTCCGGTGTATCTGCACCTATATCGAGGCCGGTGGGGCCGTATATACGTTCCAGTTGTTCCTGGGTGATATGGGCACCGGTGTCTTTTATTTCATCGAGCATGCGCTGCAGCTTTCTGGCCGGTCCCAGGATGCCCGTGTAGGGCAGGCAGTGGGGAAGCAAAGCTGTGAGTAGGGCAATATCATAATTGTAATTGTGGGTCATCAGCACAACGGCAGTATGTTCATCGGGTTGTATATGATCCAGTACATTGGCTGGTTTGGCAACAATCACCTGGTTGGCTTCCGGGAAACGCTGCGGCTGCGCATAGGCCGGGCGGCCATCTACAACGATGGTTTGCCAGCCCAGTGTGGAGGCTATTTTCACGACGGGCATCACATCATTGCCAGCGCCGGCGATGAGCAGCTGCAGTGCAGGCGGATGCCAGGCGATGAGCGCTGAAATCTGTTCCGTACCGGAATGATAGTTTTTAATAGCAGACCGTCTGTTGGTAAATGCTTCGCAAACGTCTGGCAGTACTGCTTTCCGCAGTGTATCATCGTTGAGATGTACCTGCCGTTCTCCGTTGTTGGTGACCAGTATACAGGTGCCAGGTTGGGGAGCGTTGCGCTGCTGCATATTAAACAGTGTAACCATCACCGTAGTTTCCCGGGTGCCGGTGTATTGTTGCAATAACGTCAACGGATTGAAGGCACAGTGCGGGCCCAACGGCTCCAGCAGTATATGTATGATGCCGTTGCAACCCAGGCCTACACCAATGGTAGCATCATCTTCATCTGTGGTATCGTAGGTAACGAGCATGGGCTGTTGTTGCAGCATGGCCAGCTGTGCTTTTCTAAGGGCATCGCCTTCCAGGCATCCACCGCTGATGGCGCCGGTGAGTGCGCCGTTTTCGGTTATCAGCATACGGGCGCCGGGTTGCCGGTAGGCAGAGCCGTCTACATGTACTACAGTGGCCAGGGCACAGTGAATGCCCTGCTCCTGGGCGGTATGATAGGCCTTCACAATATCTTCCAGTTCTTTCTGCATGGTCGTATATGGGTTTGCCGGTAGTGATACCAGTCTTACATCAAATCAGTTTATCGGGCGTGATGGGTAAGTCACGCACCCTTTTGCCGGTAGCGTTGAACACCGCGTTGGAAACGGCGGCGGCGAAGCCTATCAGCGAAATTTCACCCAGTCCTTTGGAGCCCATCGGGTTAATGACAGGATCTTTTTTATTGATGAACAGTACATCCGTAGGTGGTGTGTCTGCATTCACCGGTACGTGATAGTCTGCGTAGTTGTTGTTTACGAAACGGCCGAAGCGGTGGTCCAGTAGCGCTTCTTCCGTGAGTGCCATACCGATGCCACCCACTACGCCGCCGATCATCTGGCTGCGGGCTGTTTTAGTGTTGACGATAGTACCGGAATCGGCCACACTTACAATATGTTTGATTCGTACTACACCGGTAGCCGGGTGAACATGTACTTTGGCGAAATGGACGGAGAAAGAATACATCGCGTATTTTTTTCTTTCCTCACCACCCTGTGAGGTAGTGGTGACAACCACTTCGGGCAGCTGCTGTTGTTGCAGCAATTCCGTATAGCCGATCCTGGTAGTGCCGGCTACCAGTTGTCCGTCTTCATATTTTATATCAGCTATCTGCACGTTTTTAAAGGCCGGATGACCAGTGGTGGCCAGTTCTCCCAGTTTATGCTGCAAGGCCAGGCATACATCATTGACTGCACTGCCTACAGTAGACACGGTAGAAGATCCGCCCTGGCGGGGGGCTTCCGGATATGCAGATTCCCCCAGCAGGAATTTTATTTTTTTAACATCGATGCCGGTGGCATCTGCAGCTATCTGTACCATGGCGGTGGCGGTGCCCGGACCGATATCCGCAGCGGCACTGCGTACGATGAGGGAGCCATCTGCTTTGAACGTAGCGCTGGCAGTAGCTCTACCACGGCCGGCGCCGAATACGCCGCTACTCATACCATAACCTACGAGCCAGCCGTTTTCCTGCAGCTGACGCGGTGTATTGCTGCGTTGCTGCCAGCCTATTTTAGCGGCTCCCATCTCATAGGCCTCTTTGAGGTATTTGCTGGAATAAGGCAGATTTTTTTCCGGATCGATATCAGCATGATTGAGGATACGTAATTGCAGCGGGTCCATGTTAAGCTCATGGGCAAGCTCATCGAGGGCCGATTCGAGCGCGAAAGCGCCGGTAGCTTCTCCGGGGCCCCGCATCCATACCGGTGTGCTGAGGTTGAGTGGTACCAGCTGGTAATGTGTGTTGACATTCGGACAGGCATACATCATACGGCTCATGCTTACGATGGCCTCGGTGAAGTCTTCATAAGGCGAAGTAACTGCTACCGCTTCATGTGTGATGCCGGTGAGCTTTCCATCACTGGTAGCGCCGATACCTATTTTCTGCATGGCAGCAGGACGGTATCCTACCAGGGTAAACATTTCCTTGCGGTTGAGCACCAGCTTTACCGGTTTGCGTATTTTTTTTGCAGCCAGTATAGTGGCCACTTCCATGGGCCATACACGGAGTGCCATACCAAAGGCACCACCTACAAACTGCGAATGAACGGTAATATTTTCTTCCGGTAGTTGAAACAGATTTTTTAGTGTCTGTTGGACACTCTTTACGCCTTGTGTTTTAGCATAAAGGGTGAGTTTATCCGGTGTTTCCCAGTGGGCGATGATACCGGCCAGCTCCATGGGGTTGTGTACTTCGATGGGAATATTGTATGTTGCTTCAACAGACACCGGTGCTTTTTTCCAGGCATCAGCCTCACCACGGAGGTAGTCTTTCATGTTTTTATTCTGAAAGGCTTTGTCCATGTTGGCGGCCATGTCTGTTTGATGTACTTCCTGGTTGTAGCTTACTTTTACCAGGGAAGCGGCGTGTATAGCGCGTTCCAGGGTGTTGGCCACCACGATGGCCACCGGTTGGCCATTGGAATAAATACGATCGTCGTAGAATATTTTAAGGCCTTGTTTGGGATTGGGATTTTCCAGCTTGTATCCCGGAACGGGCGGCGCGTTGAGATGTGATACGACATCGGCCACACCAGGTGCGCGTAAAGCTTTGGTGGTGTCGATGGCGGCAATGCGGCCGCTGCTGATAGTGCTGCATACCAGCGCAGCATACAACATACCTTCGGGTTGATGATCGGCGAAATAACGGGCGGCCCCGGTCACTTTCAGCCGGCCGTCAACGCGGTCCATGGATTGTCCTACGGCTTGCTTTTTCATATGGCAGCTGCTTTTTGTAAGGCGGTGACGATACTGTTTTGTGCCAGCGGCACTTTGAATGCGTTATGTTTATACGGTCGGGCAGACTGGGTAGCAACGGTAGCGGCTATACGGAAATTTTCCGCTGTCGGTGCTTTTCCGATGAGTGTTTTCTCTGCTTCCTGCAAACGCCAGGGTTTGTGGGCTACACCGCCCATGGCCAGCCGGGCAGCACGGATGGTATTATTGCTGATATCCAGTGCTGCGGCCACAGACACCAATGCAAAAGCATAGGAGGCGCGGTCGCGTACTTTCAGGTAATATACATTTTTAGTGAAGGGACTGGCAGGTATCTCTATACCCGTGATCAGCTCATTTTTAGCGAGGTTGTTGTCTTTGTCGGGTGTATCTCCCGGCAGGCGGTGGAAGTCGCCGAAAGGTATACGGCGGTTGCCTTTAGGACCGGTTACCAGTACCGTTGCATCGAGGGCTACCAGCGCGATACACATATCGCTGGGATGTACAGCGATACATTGATCGCTGGCACCAAAAATGGCATGCATACGGTTGATACCACCAATTGCACCACAACCACTGCCGGGCGTTCTTTTGTTGCAGGGCATGGAAGTATCATAAAAATAACTGCAACGGGTACGCTGCATCATATTACCACCAATGGTGGCCATATTGCGCAGCTGCTGTGAAGCGCCGGCCAGCAGGGCCTGCGATAACAGCGGGTGATGTGTTTTCACGAGCTCGTGGGCGGCCACCTCACTGTTGAGTGCCATGGCGCCTATATGCAGGCTATTGTTTTGCAGGATGATGTCTTTGAACGGAAGCCTGTTGATATCTATCAGTCTTTCCGGTGCCAGCACGCCGCTTTTCATCAGGTCGAGCAGGTTAGTGCCACCGGCGATAAAACGGGCATTTTTGTCTTTGCTGATAGCATCGATGGCTGCTTTAGCAGTGGTAGCGCGTACGTAGGAGAACTGGTTCATACGGTATACCCTCCTTTTTTTACTTCCATAACAGCGTCCACGATATTATCATAAGCGCCGCAGCGGCAGATATTACCACTCATGAATTCCCTGATTTCCTCGGGTGAACCGGCATGTCCTTCGCGGATGCAGGCCACGGCCGACATGATCTGGCCAGGTGTACAGTAACCACACTGGAAGCCATCATGTTTGATGAATGCTTCCTGCATGGGATGCAGGGTGTCTCCCTGTGCCAGTCCTTCAATAGTGGTGATCTTTTTCCCTTCCTGCATCACAGCAAGCGTCAGGCAGGAATTGATCCGCTGCCCGTTGATATGTACTGTACAGGCGCCGCATTGTCCGTGGTCACAGCCTTTTTTGGTACCGGTAAGGGCCAGCTGTTCCCGCAGTAGATCGAGCAGGGTGACCCTGGGTTCTACGGAGAGATGGTAAGCTTTGCCATTGATATCCAGGTTGACTGGTATCTTTTCGAAGGCGCCGGCGATGGCTTCATCGTTTTCCCCTGCCTTTACTACCAGCGGAGGCGTGAGTGCCAGCGCCATAAGGGCGGAGGACTGTTTCAGAAATTCACGCCGGGATTCCTGTTTACCCGGACAAGAGGGTTGTTCTTTAGGTGCTTGTGACATGCTACACAAGGTTTTATTGGGCAAAAGGTATAGTTTTTCCGAGAGATGTGCAAACCTTTGGGAGCTTTGATGGATGAGCGGTACAAGGGTTTTACCTCGATTAAAATAAAAAGCCAGGGAGCGGAACTCCCTGGCTGTCATTACTCCATATCTTTTATCTGCTAGTATCCCGGGTTTTGCGCCAGGTTTTTATTGATATCTCTTTCTTTCTGTGGTACAGGCCACAGGTAATCGCGCAGCGGATTAAAGGTACGCTGGTCGGCCACTACGTGGTCGCCGGTGAAGACAGTGGCACCTGTAACGGCATCTACTGTGCCCAGGCGGGTACCATAAACAGTACCGGACCTTACGGTAGTGCCTATCTGCCAGCGCTGGATATCAAACCAGCGGAGACCTTCCAGTGCGAGCTCTGCTCTGCGTTCGCGCCTTATCAGGTTACGCAGGGAAGTAACATCGCTATACACAGTTCTGTCTACCAGCGGCATACCAGCGCGGGCCCTTACTGCATCGATGGCTGCATATACAGTATTATCGATTACACCGGATTCAATCTGTGCTTCTGCATAGGTGAGCAGGATTTCGGCATAGCGGATCACGATGATATTAAGACCAGTGTTCCACATATCCGGATAGTCAGACAGGAAAGCGGTGAATTTTTTCTCGATATAGCCGGTAGGAGAGTTGTTGCCTTCGCTGTAAAAGTCAGCAGCTTTAGGAGAAATCGGATCATAGAATTTATTTTCATATTTCAGTCCCGGGTACACGATACTGGCGGCCAGCCGTGGGTCTCTGTTGCTGAAAGGATTGCTGTCATTGTAACCGGAAGCTGGGTCGTCAATGGTTTTGCCATTGGTCATCTCATAGGCGTCTACCAATGATTGGGTAGGGCTGAGTGA
Source organism: Chitinophaga flava (assembly GCF_003308995.1). Lineage (NCBI taxonomy): Bacteria > Pseudomonadati > Bacteroidota > Chitinophagia > Chitinophagales > Chitinophagaceae > Chitinophaga > Chitinophaga flava. The sequence goes on from NZ_QFFJ01000002.1 coordinate 852,853, forward strand.
AGCCCAGCCACCAAAGGAAGAAGAAGGCATGATCCCTACATCACCGTTATTGTTGTCTTTTTCATTGGCTTTGTACTGTACATCCAGGATTACTTCCTGATTGTTTTTAAAGGCCTGCCGGAAAAGGTCGGTGTAGCTGGGATACAGGCTGTAACCTAAAGCCATTACCTTTTTACAATCATCGATGCAGGCAGCATAATTTTTATCATACAGTTCCATTCTGGCTTTGAGCGAGAGGGCTGCGCCTTTGGTGATACGACCTACATCACTGCCTTCGTATTTTTCGGGCAGTATCTGAGCAACAGCGGTCAGCTCATCTGCTACAAACTTACGCACATCTGCTCTGGGCGTCCTACTTACGCTGTTGGCTTCCTGCACTGTGAGTGTTTTGATTACCAGGGGCACATCACCGTACAACTGCGACATGTTGAAATATTTGTATGCCCGCAGGAAACGTGCTTCTGCCTTAAAACGTGTTTTCAGTGCTTCATCCATCGGCACTTTATCCACATTCTCCAGAAAACTGTTGCATCGCTGGATGGTGGTATAATCCCATTTGTTCACGGTCTGCGGATCCGCAGGGGAGGAGGTACCATTACCGAGGTGCTGGTAGTTGTCCCATGGCCACTGGCTGTAGGAATTGTCGCTTACAGCATCCATATAAAAAATGTTGAAACTGGTTTCCCAGTCTTTGTAACAGCCGCTGAGTGCCGCGGTGGCTGCGGCCTGACTGGTCCATAGTGATTCATTAGTGTAGGCATCCAGCGGGCCTTTTTCCAGTAAGTCTTTCTGGCAGGCTGTCTGCAGCAATGCAGCAGCGATTAATATGTGGAGGAGGTTTCTTTTCATGATCTTGATTGCTTAATGGTTAAAAACTAACATTTACCCCAAATGTGTGCACTTTCACTTGTGGATAGTAATAGATGCTGCTTCTGATGGAAGCTTCAGGATCTATCCAACTGTAGAGGTGATCAAATGTGAGGATGTTTTGTCCGCTATAATAAAAACGCACTTTGCCAATTCCAGCCCTTTTGGTCAGCTTCTCTGGCAAAGTGTAACCTATCTGCAGGTTTTTCAGGCGCAGATAGGAGCCATCTTTCACCCAGAAAGAGGAAGGAGTATTGGAAGGATCGTTTTGTTTGTAGGTATACCAGATGCGGGGCATAGATGCATTAGGGTTGTCAGCTGTCCAGGTGTCGAGCAGAGCAGAGGTAGGTTTGTTAGCATCGCCACCCACAGCGCCGATTTTGCCGGCATCGATATAGGTTTTAACACCGGCAGCACCCTGAAGGAAAACGCTGATGTCAAAGTTTTTCCAGGAACCGCTGAGGTTGAGGCCGAAAGTCACTTTCGGGAAGTAGTTGCCCAGGTATTGTCTGTCGGCTGCATTGATGGTATCGTTACCGTCTCTGTCGCGGTATCTGATATCGCCGGGACCTGTTCTGGTAGATTGGAACGGACCCTTCTTCACTTCGTCTTTAGACTGGTAGATACCATCCGCGATATAGCCATAGAGGGCATTAACGGGATAGCCTACCTGTTGAAACGTATATCCGTCAATGATAGGACCAGCTCCATGGAGATCGGTGATCTCATTATGAATAAAGGCGGTGTTGAAAGATGCGCTGTAGCTGAAATCTCCCTTGCGGTTGTTGTATCCCAGCACAAATTCCCATCCGCTGTTGAGAACGGCACCTGCGTTCTGGATAGGCTGGTTAAGGCCATAGGTAGCAGCTACAGGTATGGCCAGCAGGATATCAGAGGTGAGTTTGTGGAAGTAGTCGGCGGTGAAGCTGAGTTTACCGTCCAGGAAGCCGGCATCGATACCAACGCCGGTTTCGGTGGTTGTTTCCCATTTGATGTCAGGGATAACGCCATTGATCTGTGCTACACCTGGAGAGACTACTGCAGCGGGGCCACCAAATACATAGTTCTGGTCTCCGTTATAGGTAGGGATGTAAGGGTAATAAGGGTAGGTGGGATATTTGGTATCGTCTTTCCCTTTTACATACTGGTTGCCCAGCTGGCCCCATGAAGCTCTCAGTTTAAGGTTAGACACTACCTGTTTCACCGGCTCGAAGAAAGCTTCCCTGTCGATGTTCCAGCCGGCAGAGAAGGAAGGGAATACGCCCCATCTGTTGCTGCTGGCGAAACGGGAAGCACCATCGTAGCGCAGGTTGGCTTCCAGCAGGTATTTGCCGTCGTAGTCGTAGTTCAATCTGCCGAAGAAAGATTCCAGCCCCAGTTCATAGGAGTAACCGCTGGCTGTTTGGCCGTCGGTGGAGCCGAGGTTGAGGTCTGTCAGCTGGTTGTTGAGATACCCTTTGCGATAGCCATCATTGAAGGTGTATTTCGTTTGTTCACGGGAGTAACCACCCAGTATTTTAAAATTATGTTTGCTGAAGGATTTGCTGTATTCCAGCAGGGCCTGTTGGGTGATGGTGTTACCGAAAGTGTTTTCATCGGTCACGGAGCTGGGGCCCTGATAGAAGGTTGGGTCACCATCAGCATTATAGTATTGCTGATCGGCCCTGAATTTTTTATTGTGGTTGATCTTCATCACATAGGCCAGGGATGGTTTGAAGTGGAGATCTTTAACGATTTCCCAGTCTACGCCCACATTGCCTACGAGGTCGTAATAGGCATACTGGTTGAGGCTGTTGCCTTCGAGCCATGCCATGGGGTTACCGTCGCCGATGGCGCCGTATTGCCCATTGGCATATTTATAGGGGATGCGTGGATTGATCCTGTTGATCTGTCTTACCAGCTGGGAAAAGTCGCCGGTATATGGGTTGGACGGCTCTTTCTGACCGGTGGAGGTAAAGCCGATGTTGGCATTTACTTTTACATGGTTGGCAACTTCGGAAGTCAGGTTGAGGCGCGTCGTATATCTTTTGGCGTTAGTTTTCTTTACCACACCGTTTTGATCGAAGAGGCCGAGTGAGAGGGCATATTGTGTTTTTTCAGTGCCTCCTGTCATGCTCAGGTAGTGGTTTTGCTGGATATCATTGCCTTTATAGAACAGGCCGAGCCAGTCGGTATTGGGGTAGTTGAAAGGATCAGAACCGTCTTTAAATTTTGCGATCTGGTCCGGGGTATATTTAGCCGTTTTACCTTCATTGAGCGCAGCCTGGTTTTCCAGGGTGGCTACCTGCCAGGAGGGCAGGAAATCGGGCAGGCCGGTAGGTTTCTGTTTACCTACGTAGGCGTTGTAGGAGAGCTGGGCTTTTCCCTTTTTACCTTGTTTGGTAGTGATGAGGATAACGCCGTTGGCTGCACGGGAACCATAGATGGAAGCGGAAGCTGCATCTTTCAGCACAGACATGGAAGCGATATCATCAGGGTTGATGTTATTAAGGTTGCTGACGTTGGTGATCACCCCGTCGATTACGATTACGGGATCAGCATTGTTGAGCGTACCGATACCACGGATGCGGATTTTAGCCTGGTCAGCACCTGGCTGGCCGCTGACAGCAGCGGTGACAGTCACGCCGGGCATGGTGCCCTGTAAGGCGCTACTGACGCTGGAGACAGGCCTGTTGGCCAGTTCTTTGCTGCCGACGCTGGCCACGGAACCGGTGAGGTTGGCTTTCTTCTGCGTGCCGTAACCTACGACAACCATCTGTTTCAGGGTGCTGACATCTGCAGCGAGAGAGATGCTGAGATGTGTTTTGCCATTGAGACTGATTTCTTTGGATATATAACCGATGCTGGTAACAGTTACTACAGCGTTGTCATCTACATTGGCCAGTTGAAATTCGCCGCTGGCGTTGGTGATAGCGCCTTTAGTGGTTCCTTTTACCATGATGGAAGCACCAGGTACGGGGGTACCATTTTCGTCCACTACCTTACCGCTGATGGTTACCGGCGGTGGTGGAGGGGTGCTAAGGGTGGTGATATGGGCCGGTTTATCATTACGGGTGATAAAAACGGTATTACCCTGTATTTCGTAGCTGAGGGTTTGTCTCTGCATTACCTGTTCCATAGCGGATTGCAGGGAGGCGTTTTTCAGTTCTACGGTTACAGGCTGTGTATTTTTCAGGTCTTCTTTGTCATAAAAGAAGGCGTAGCCTGTTTGTTGGCGGATAACGTTGAACACTTTCTGCAGGCTGGCAGATCTGGCAGACCAGGTAATGGTCTGGGCGCTGCTGTTGGCACTTACCTGTAATACTGCCATCAAAAGGAAAAAAGAAGTTAGTTTCATCACTAACAGGAGTTTGTTGGGTAGCCCCGCCTGCTTCCAGTGTCTGCGGGGACCGGAATTACCAATAGCTTTAAGTTGCATACTTTTGCAATGTTTGGTTGAATGAATAAATAGTGGTTTAACTGAACTAAGGCCGGGGTAGGACGCCAATCTTTATCCCCGGCTTATTTCATTATAGTACATGGGAATGCCTCTTGGTTAGCCTGAATTAATCATTGTTCCTGATTGTTTTTCATTGTTCATTTATAAAGTCATGGCTGGATGATAATCCTTCGGCCATCTTCAATCCTGTATTTAATTCTTGTTCTGGAAAGTCCTTTTAATACTTGTGAAAGGGAGAGGCTGCGGCCTATTTCCCCGCTGAATACGCGGTCGGGTATTTCGCCTTCGTATGTCACTTCTACATTATACCAGCGTGCGAGCTGCCGCATCACGGTGGGAAGGTCAGCATCATTAAAAGAGAAATAACCTTCTTTCCATGCCACGATGGAGGAGAGGTCTACATTATCAGCTACGTGTACATCGGTATTGAGTACGCTCACCCGGGCCTGCTGGCCGGGTTTGAGCAGCAGTTGCCGGTTGTGCGCATGCAGCCGTACAGCACCTTCCAGCAGCGTGGTGTTGATGCTGGTCTCGTCCTTATAAGCATTAATGTTGAAGTGGGTACCCAATACTTCCACAGTGGTATTATTAGCTGTTACGCGGAAGGGCATGTCCGGATTTTTTGTGACCTCAAAGTAGGCCTCACCGGTGACGGAAACTTTTCTTTCGGCGCCGGCAAAGGCGGTAGGGTAGGTGACAGAAGAACCTGCATTGAGCCATACGGTGGTGCCATCCGGTAGTACCAGCTTGTACTGGCCGCCGAGCGGAGTGCTCATGGTGTTGTACAGTATTTTACCCCGGCTGTTGCCGGAAGCATCATATACAAGCTGGCCGTTGGCCAGTTTGGTGATTTTACTGTTTCCCTGTTGTGCCAGCACGCCGTTGCCGGCGCTGTCCAGCGTGATCTGTGATCCATCGCCGAGGGTGAGCATGGCCTTGTTGCCACCGGGAGCTACATCCGGCGTGGTGCTAACTACCACCTGAGGAACAGGTGCAAGGGAGGGCCGTTGCCAGAGATAGATGGTGCCGGCAAGTAGTAGAACACATGCTGCTGCAGTCCATCTCCAGAACAGTGGAACCACACGGCCTGGCGCCGGCGCTGGTTTATCGGCAGCCAGTATAGCTGCGATAACGGGTTGCCATACAGCAGGGTCCTCATCTTCCGTTGACGGAATGGCCGGGCCATGGAATGCCTCCAGCCGGGCGTTGACAACGCCGGTATCATCCGCCTGGATCATGTCCAGCAGTTCAGTGTATTCCTCATCGGTAGCGAGGCGTTGCCGGGCTCTTGATAGTAAATATGTCAGTCTCTCAGTATCTGGCAATGACGTGGTTTTTGCGATAACGTGAAAAAACGATTCTGGTGGGGAAAGCCCGGTTGCAGGGGACCCCTGCCTATACGTACTGCGAGCGGGGCAGTAGTACCTATCTTCCTGAAAAAAAATTAAAAAAAGTTGCAAAGGCAGCAGGAGAGCACCAAAAGAGGAAGTATGATACCATGTTTGACAAGATATTCCCGGATCGTACGCAGTGATCTTACCAGGGAATTTTTGATGGTCTGGCTGGAGAGGTTTAGCTGTTCCGCTATTTCAGCGATTTTAAAACCGCCGTCACGGCTAAGGGTATATATTTTCCGGGCCTGGGGCGGCAGTTGAGCGATGGCTTCCTGAATCAGCCGGGCTGTTTCCGTGAGTGACAGGCTATCTTCGGTAATATTAGTGTATTCATCTTCTTCCCGGGACAGCAGATGGCGGGCCTTTTCGCGGACACCCTGTTTTTGCAGCCAGCTATAGGAGCGATGATAGGTCATTTTAAAGATCCAGTTACGAGGACTGGTGACCTCCGGGAGCTTATCACGGCCCATCCAGAGGCCCAGGAAAATCTCCTGGACGATGTCTTTTACGGGGGCTTCCTCCTGTATGATCTGGCGGATAACAGGACTGATCCGGGGCACATACAGGTGAAACAAAGCTTCAAAGGCAGCTTCATCTCCTTCTGCAATCCGGTTGAATAAAACAGTCTCCTGTGCTAAATCATGCTGCATTCTGAAAGGTCCAGATACTAAAACTAAAATTGGTTTATTGTCCCCCCTGGCATATGGTTTAACGGGTACAACAATGTAATGGAAGAATGGCAACCGGGGTTGTCAAAGATAACATGATAAATTAGAAAAAGGCAGCGAAATATTGACGGATGGCTATAAGCGGTAGCGCTTGCCGGCATGTTTTACTTCAAAGTCCTGCATTTCCTTTTGCAGATCACGTTTGCGGCGTAAGTAGGTTTTGAGGTCTATTTGAGGTCTTTCCGTTTCCAGGACGGAGAGGGCTTTGTGCAGCGCCATCCAGGAACTTCTGAGCCGAAAGGTTTCTGTTTCCCGGAAAGCAAGTACACCAGGGGATTCCCGGATAATGTTCAGTGAGTATCCTTGTCGTGTCCACTCGGTAAAATCGTCATTCAGTACCTCCATACAATCGGGGTCCAGCGCGCCATAGCCGGTGGTGTATACAGTGGCCTGTGTGGAAGAAGTGTCCAGAAAGATGCCCTGTCCGCCGCTGTCATCTCCGATGCTGATATAGGAAGGAAGATACTGTTGTACTGCATAGGTCTGGTTTCTTTCTATGAGATCGTCAGTACCGTATAGTGTTACCAGATCTGTTACCAGCAAGCTTTCAGAGCTTTGTTGTGTTTCCAGGAAACGGATATAAGCACCCGGCAGGGTAATGCCGAGTGCTGTTTCAATATGTTTAAGCTGCTTATCCATTACTTTTCAGGTGGGTGAGCCACTGTTGTGCAAACTCATTGCCGGGTTCCAGTTGCAGCACTTTCTCAAAGGAAGCGATGGCCTGGGGCATATCTTCCATATGATAAAAGAGGATGGCGCGGTTGAGATGTACGAAAGTATTGTCGGGCGCTATGGCCATGGCTTTATCGTAGCAGGCCAGTGCTTCCGGATAACTTTGTTGCAGCAGGTAAAGGGAACCTTTGTTGACCAGCATTCCCGGCTCATTGGGAGCCAGCTCTATTCCTTTCTGCGCATATTCCAGTCCCATTCTCAGTCGGCCTTCCACGCTCCGCTGGATATCGTCATTGTAACCGTTGTCTTCCATGAAGGTAATGCTGTGGTTGATACTTTCCAGCAGGGTCCTTACCTCATTATCGTACCAGGCGGCACTTTTATCTACCTGCTGAGTGAAGGGAACCGCTTCCAGGTCGATGTCAGCATCCAGCTCAGCAGTGGATTTCATTTTGTCCTTAGCAGGCGCATACCACCACTCGCAGAACTTGCCCAGTTCACCTCCTTCCGGCAGTTCGTCTGCAGGAGGAAGTCCTTCTTCAAAGATGGCATCATTGGTCACTACGAGCTCCAGTATCGTTTCCAGTGCTTTATAGTCAATGGGTTCTTCTTCCTGTTCGGCAGCCATCACCATGAAGGGCAATAGGAGATACCAGCTGTTGAGCAGGTCTTTGTTTTGTTGTTGTGCTGCGGCTTTAGCAATGCAGAGCGCAAGGGAGAAGACGTCCTTTTTTTCAGGTGCCACTGCATCGGCTCCCTGCAGGGTACCATTGGCTACCATGGCCTCCCATAAAGAAGAGCCTGCATCGCAGTACAGGATATAAGTCTGTTGCTGATGATCATAGTTGGCATATCCGGCTACCGGGTTGTTTTCTTCATCCCATTCTGCTTCGGGTTGTGTATAGATGAAGCTGAACTTCTGTGTGGCTGCCAGCGTATCAAAAAAAGCTTGATGCTGTGTATAGGCAGGGTGTGCTGTTATCGGGAAAGTATATACGAAATGGTGCTGAATCAGCAGGTCCATTACCCGGAAATGGGTAAAGCCGGTATCAAACTGTGATTGCAGATCATACAGGTTGTAAAAAAGGCTTCTGCGGTCCAGTGAATCATCCTGGCTTTCGTGCAGGCAATAAACGGACAACTCCACCAGGGATTCTATTTCATGCATCGACATATAACTGCGCTTTAATTTAAAGTGCGAAAATACGGGATATTGTTTATTGGGATGTATTTGTGGAAAATGGAATATAGGACATCTGATATAAAATGATTACCTATGAATAATGTGGTTCTTCCTATTGCCAAATTATGCTTTGTGCTGAGTAGTCTGATGATAGTTCACAACAATGGTTATGAACTATATTTATATGACCTGGAAAGATTATGGTTGTCGGCTTTAGTGAATGGGAAACTACAGGTGGAATGGTGGATAAATGCTGACATGGGCTTTTTAATCCTGGCACAGCTGTCTTTACTGTTAAGTATTTTTATCCGTGTACGCTCTCTTTGGATAATAGGGCTTGCCAGCGGAATAGTATTGTGTTTATCACTGATTAGCGTGACTGGTAGTTTTATGCTGAATCAATGGTGGATGGCACTGGCCATTGTATATGGTGTACTGCTGGCGGTTATGTTTCCCCGGGCCGGAGCCCGGGGATGACTGCTCTATTTCAGCAATACATTCTTCACATAATTATAACTCTTCGTAATACTTTCAAACGGATCAATAGTGATTTTATCCTGTTCTACGAAGATGTGCTGTACGCCGGCTTCGCGGGCTTTGGCGAATATCTGACGGAAGTTGATACTGCCGGTGCCTACTTCGGCGAAGCTAACGCCGGACAATAACTGCATGGATGTTTTATTTTCATTGCCGGGGGCTGTGAGGCTGGCAGTGTTCTTTTTATCCATGTCTTTCACATGCCAGGCCACAAATCTGCCGGGGGCCTTTGCAAACAGTTTCAGTGGATCTACTCCTGATTTAACGGCCCAGAAAAGATCCAGTTCAAACGATACCAGCGATGGGTCGGTGTTTTTGAGCATCACCTCATAACCGGTGGTATTGCTGCCAGCCAGTTTTTTAAACTCCCAGTGATGATTATGATAGCCGATTTGCAGGTTATGTTTTTTGCATATTTCACCGGCTTTGTTCAGCTGCTCTGCCATGAACTTGTAGTCATCAGCGGTGAGTTTTTTATCCCATAATGAAAGTGGCAGTACGGGTACGATAAAGTATTGTTGTCCGAGCTGGTTGGCAAGATCTATCTGTGGCTGCAGTGCGGCATCGTTGCCATTACCTGGAGTGAGAAAGTCATTGAGTTGATAGTGTCCGCTGGGTGTGGTAAGCTGATATTCCTGAAACAGGGCTTTGAGTTCAGCAGGAGTGAGGCCCCAGAAGGTTCCTTTGTCTTTGTCGCCCTGATAGCCGTAATAGGTTTCCACTTCCTGATAGCCGATCTGTGCTACCCGGGTGATAGTACCTTTTACATCGCGGTCCAGCAGGTCACGCAGGGTATATAGCTGGAGTCCTATTTTACGGGCGAACGCTTTTTTCTCTGTCTGAGCGAAAAGGCCGCCGGGAAGCATCATGCCTGCCGCGAGTAATCCGGCCTGCTGAATAAAGGAACGTCTTGAGTTCTGCATTTTATCGTAAAGTTTGTAACGTGGATAATGATCGGTATCCATTTAAGAACAGATGCCGGGGCATGAAAATAATAAATCAGATGCATCTGGTGAAGAAAATGTTGCTGCGGCTTTACTGCAGCGGATTTCAGCCAAATAAATTTTACTGGATGTGGTTTTATTTAGTTAAATTGTTAAGACAACTTTTTATCCTAAAGCCAACTCGATGAAGCTATTTTTCTGGAAGAGAAAAGGAGCTGGAGGCGTTCAGAAAAAAAAATCGAAGATAAGGGAGTGGGTGGATGCTGTTATATTTGCCGTAGTAGTGGCTACACTGCTCAGGACTTTTATCTTTGAGGCTTTTATGATCCCCAGCGGTTCTATGGAAAGGACCCTTTTAATCAATGATTATCTTTTTGTAAGTAAAATCAGCTATGGTCCTCGTATTCCCATGACCCCGCTGGCATGGCCTTTTACAAATCATACCCTGCCTTTCACCAAACGAACGAAAGCCTTTTCCACTGCGATACAATGGCCTTACATGCGATTGCCCGGTTTTAGTCATATCAGCCGTAATGATGTGATTGTGTTTAATTACCCTTGCGGCGATACGGTATTGTATAGCAAATTTGGTAATGACGAAGATTATTATCCTCAAAAGCGTAATCTTCATCCGGATTCCCTGAAGAAGTTTTATGGCGACCCTTTCTATCGTCCGGTAGATAAACGGGAAACCTGGATTAAACGCTGTGTAGGCATCAGCGGAGATACTATCCTGATAGCAGACGGGAAACTTTACGTGAATGGTAAGCCAGGATTCATTCCACCCAATTCACTTTCCGGCTACCAGGTAAAAACAAGGTCCGGTAAGCCTTTCGGCGATAAAGAAGAGCATGCCCTCAGCCTGGACCCCGGGCATGGTATGGGAATGGACTCTTCCACATGTTCCACCTATTTAACCTATAACCTAACGCTTGATAACGTAAAAACGATCCGTAAATGGGGAGACACGATCAACCCTGACAAGAAATTGCGTGTCCGCAACAGTATCTTCCCTGCAGATCCGGATAAATATCCCTGGAGTGAGGATGTCTTCGGGCCTGTGTATGTTCCTAAAAAAGGAGCGACCGTTCAACTGGATACCTGTGTGCTGCCATTTTACAGACGCGTCATTGAAACTTATGAAAACAACAAACTGGTAGTAAAAGGAGACAAAATATTCATCAACGGACAGGAAACTACATCTTATACTTTTAAGATGAATTATTACTGGATGATGGGCGATAACCGGCATGAGTCCATCGATTCCCGGTTCTGGGGATTTCTACCCGAAGACCATCTGATCGGCAAGGCCTGGATAATTTGGTTTAGTTATCATAAAGACTATAAGGAACGTTATATCCGATGGAACAGGTTTTTTTCGCTTATCAAATAAAAACTGTGATAGGCGCGATTTTGATGATTCTCCTGATGTGAGAAGATGGAAGCGAAGTTTGTCAGATGAGAAGAGATTGGAGCGAAGTGTTTGGCTTGAAAATATTGAAGCGAAGCGCAAAGCGCTTCGCTTATTTTTTTTGTTGTTGCAGATTGAGAAGAAGGGCGATCATTACAAAGGTTCCTCCCAGGAAACATACACCCGTCCAGTGCCAGTGGCTCCATACCTGGGCGCCCAGTAAAGATCCGATGGCGCCGCCAGAGAAGGCGCTCGACATATAAACCGTATTAAGCCGGCTGCGGGCTGCGGGCAATAAGGCAAATACTTTTGATTGATTGGAGATATGTGTCACCTGCATGCCTATATCGAGCAGTATAACACCTGCGATGAGTCCGGCGAGTGAAGTAGCAGATGCCCCCATGATCACAAACGATACCAGCGTAGCGATAATACCCAGTCTGATTGCAAACTGCGGTCCCTTGCGGTCGGCTGATTTTCCGGCCATGGGTGCTGCCAGCGCACCACAGGCACCTATCAGTCCAAACATGCCTACGGCATCGCTTTTATAAAAAAATGGAGCTCCTTCCAGCAAAAAAACAAGCGTTGTCCAGAATATGCTGAAGGCGCCAAACATCAAGAAACTGGTTATGGCAGCCTGCCGCAGCGGAGGAAAGTTTTTTATCAGCGAGAACAGTGACCGCATCAGGCTACCATAGCTGCCAGAGAAAACAGGTGGGTCCGGCGGCAGCTTACGATACAGTACCATTAATAAGATAATCATTATTGCAGCTCCGATCAGGAATACGGCCCTCCAGCCCAGGTGTGCTCCTATCAGGCCACTCAGGGTGCGCGACAACAAAATACCTATCAACAGGCCGCTCATCACCTTACCTACTATTTTTCCGCGGGCTTCATCCGGCGCCAGCGTAGCGGCCATAGGCAGCAACAGCTGCGGGACAGCAGAAAAAAATCCTATCAGCAGGCTGGCTGCTACCATCATGTAGTAGTTGACTGCAACAGCTGCCATCAACATACTGATTACTGCTCCTGCAAGCTTCCATAATATCAGTTTGCGTCTTTCTGTTTTATCGCCCAGCGGCACTACAAAAAACAATCCCAGCGTATAACCCACCTGTGTGATCGTGGCTATGACACTTACTTTTCCTTCACTCACGCGAAATGTTTCCGCGATCATCAGTAACAGTGGCTGATTGTAATAAATATTGGCTACTACCATTCCACAGGTGACTGCCATCAACAACACCAGGGTGCTGTTCATCAGGCCGTCCTTCCTTTTGATGGACGGCTGCATCACATTTTTCATACTATTATTTGTTTGCGGCAAAATTACACCTGTTGACAAGCAGGAGATGGTACTGATTATTAGATGGCAGGTACTTTTTATAAGTAGTTAGATCTGCCGACGGAAATTGACCGGTGTCTGTCCGGTATATTTCCGGAAGAAGCGCGAAAAATAGGAGGTATCGTTGAAGCCGAGGGAGAAAGCGATCTCCTTGATATCCATATCAGTGAGGGTAAGCAGGCGTTTAGCTTCCAGCAGCAGTCGTTCGCGGATGTATTCACCGGCGGTGGTGGAAGATTCTTTTTTGCATACCAGATTCAGGTAGCTGGCTGTTACATGTAGTTTGGCGGCATAGTAGCTGACTTCGCTATGCTGAGCGTAATGTTTTTCCAGGAGCTGCAGGAACCGGTTGATGAGCCGGTGGCCGGAGGCCGCTGTTTCCGATGGATAAGCACTGGCATACCAGCGTTGCAGGAGTAAGAGTATTATTTGTAACCGGTGTTGTGTAATATTGGCGGCGGTTTCAGCAGACATCAGCCGTAATTCGGTGGCCAGCTGTTCATACTGCGCAATGGTGAGTTTGAGCAATGGCGGCGCGGAAGGCGTGAAAAAAGGCCATAATGGCCCTTTATGCAGCATAAACCCACCTGCAAACATCACCTGATAACCAGTCGTATTCCTGGAGAGATGCCACTGATGGGCCTGCCCGGGTGCCAGAAAAAAAACGGTGTAGTTACTTACCTTATAATCATGGAAGTCGATAGTATGGGTACCACTACCTTTTTCCACCATCAGCAACATAAAAAAATCATGTTTGTGCGCTTCCTCAATCACAGGCTGGTTGATAGGCTGATGCTGTATCATTCTGAAATCTTCCTGTCTGTAGGGAAGATTAAATATTTTTTCTATGCCGAAAGTAGGTAACAATGATGAGTATGATTTTGCTGATGCTCCTGATATGCGAAGATAAGCGAGAAGATAGAAGCGATAAATATATATATTGAAATTAAATAAAATACTCATACTGGATCTTCACACTTATCTTCGCATATCAGGAGCATCATTAAAATCATAGAGATCACAGTGCCAGTAGCTAATCAGTCCGACTATAAGCCGCCTTTTTTATTACGAAACCGTCATATGGTGACGATCTATCCTTCTTTGTTCCGGAAGATCAGGCCGGCTGATTATCAGCGTCGGCGGATTACTACACGGGACGGGGATTTTCTGGATCTGGATTTCAGTGAAAAAGGAAGCGACCGGATAGTAGTGATATTGCATGGGCTGGAAGGGGACTCTACCCGGAAATATGTATTGGGAATGGTACATATTTTTAATGGGGCAGGCTTTGATACTGTATCCATGAATTTCAGAGGTTGCAGTGGGGAGCCTAACAAATTGCTGCGCTTTTATCATAGCGGGGAAACGGGCGATCTGCACAGTGTGGTGCAGTATCTTCTTTCACTGGGAAAATATAAATCCATTCATCTGGTGGGCTTTTCCCTGGGAGGAAATGTGACCCTCAAATACGTAGGAGAACAAGGGACTGGTATTGCTCCGGAAATCAGGTCGGCAGTAGCCATTTCAGTGCCGGTAGACCTGAAAAGCAGTTCTGCAGAGCTGGAGAAGCGGCATAATATCGTTTATATGCAGCGGTTCATTCGGAACCTGGAGGAGAAACTAAGGCTTAAACAACAGCAGTATCCCAACGACATCAACCTGGAGGGTTACAACAATATCCGGAGTTTCAGACAATTTGACGACCGCTATACCGGCCCTATGCATGGGTTCCGGGATGCACTGCATTACTGGGAGCAATGCAGCTCCCGGCGTTATCTGCACCAGATCAGTATTCCCACCCTGCTGATCAATGCTAAAGATGATCCGTTTCTGGGATCGGACTGTTTCCCTTACGAAATAGCTAACGCCAGCAATACGTTTTTTCTGGAAACTCCGTTATATGGCGGACATGTGGGCTTTGTCCGGTTCAATAAAGAATTTTACTGGTCAGAACAGCGGGCCCTGGACTTCATAAAGCAGTACATATAAGCAACGCCAGGAGGAAAGAATTCAGTGCGGCGCAGCTTATTTTTTACTATTTTTAAATCCAGTGCCGGAAAAGCTGATGCCAGCCAGTACACAAACTTATCTCGACCTGATAAAAATATCAGATTGAAAAACCACTAACCCGGTTCACCTGAAAGAACATTTTAATCGTATTATACCTGTAATGACCACCAACCGCGATCAAATACGGATATTGTTCAAAGAACAGCTTACGGGCGCCCTTTCGGAGTCTGCTGCACAGCAGCTGGAGCAGCTGCTTCAGGAGGACCCTGCTGCCCGTGAAGAGTGGGCTGCCCTGCAGGAACAGGAGACAACACTGACAACCATGGATACGCGGCGCAGAAGGAATGCTACGGAACTGACTCCAGATACGGGGACTGCCCGGCCGCATCGGATCATTTCCCGCCAGTGGTTTGCCTGGGCGGCAGCCGCATTACTGTTGCTGATCGCTGCCGGTAGTTATTTTATCTATCACACTCACCAGCATGTTCCGGGAGACAGGCAGATTTCCCGCAATTATGTGCCTGTCAAGGCCACTGTACAGCTGCTGATTCCGGGAAGGACTTCACTGGCCCTCACCGGAGATAGTGCCGTACAGATATGGCAGGAAAGAGAGGTACGCCTGTACAACGATGCCGGCTTACTCCGATACAGCGGCTTGTCCAGGGGTTATGGACTAAATACACTGTTGGTGCCCGCTGGTGCTGATTACCGTCTTATCTTGTCGGATAGCACGGAGATATGGCTGAATGCCTCTTCCCGCCTACGTTTCCCGTTCAATTTCTCCGGTAATAAAAGAGAGGTATATCTGGAAGGAGAAGCCTGGTTTAAAGTAAACGCCAACGCAGAACATCCTTTTGAAGTACATACGCCCAATACTACTGTTACCGTGCTGGGTACCACTTTAAATATCAATACCTACGACGATGAAAGAGTACGGGTGTCTCTGATAGAAGGTGCCGTCAATGTAAAAGGTACCACCGATGAAGTCGTGACGCTGAAAGCCGGTACTGAATCGGTATACGGCGATTACAACGGTATACGTACCGCCCCCTTCGATACTACGGAAGTGCTGAGCTGGATGAAAGGTGTCTCTGTTTATCAGGATAAAAAATTAAAAGAGCTGAAACCCATGCTGGAACGCTGGTTTGGCGTACAGATAATCTTTGATAAACCTGAAATAGCCCACATCACAACCTCCGGTCAACTGGAAAAAAATAAATTAACAGCTTTCCTGCACCATCTCGAAACAACCAGTCGTATCCGCTATTATTTCTCCGGTAACGAATTACACTTTAACCTGCCCTAAAATTCTGTTTGAAATTGACTGGTATTGTTGATTCCTTTGTAATAATTTTTAAATGAGCGACTGTTCATTTATATTTGTGCCATGAGACCAAGGGATGAAAACAAAGCTACCCAGTTAAAGCAGACAGCCATCAGCATGATTGTGCGGGATGGCATCGAGGAATTTGGTGTAAACAAACTCGCCAAAGCGGTAGGGGTATCGCCTGGTACCATCTATATCTATTTTAAAGATAAGGAAGCATTGTTGCTGACACTTTGTGAAGAAGTAAGTGCCACTATGCTGGAGTCAAGCCTGAAAGACCTGCATCCCGGAATGCCCTTTGAAGCTGGCATGCGGCTGCAGTGGAAAAACCGTTACCACTTTTCCCAAAAACATCCCGAACTGGTGGCGTTCATCGAAAAAGTACGCTATACCTATGTGTATGAATCTATTGAGGAAAAACTGACTGCCACCTATGGCAAGTTGCTGGGTGCTTTTATTAAAAAAGCGATAGCAGATAAAGCACTGGCGGAAATGCCATTTGAAGTCTACTGGTCACTGGCATTTGCACCTTTATACCAGCTGATTAGTTTCAGCCGGCAACAAGGTGATCGCAAACGGAAGTTTGTACTGACAGACACTGTGCTCGAAAAAGCGCTGGCGCGTGTGCTGAAGGGCCTGAAACCATAAAAATTTTTTGCTCTTTTAAATGAATGAGTGCTCACTAAATAATAAAAAAATATGTGTTTAATAACTGAACAAGAAGAAAGAGAACATCTGGAGGTTATTAAATCAGGAATAACCCAAACGATTCAGGCTGGTCAGCAGCTGGCTAAAAGGAAAGCGGCTGAACTGCTGGAACAGAAAACCTATTTGCGGGACAATAAAGAAGAAAAGGCCATCCTGCACCAATCAGTTACACAGATGGCTGGCAGCGGAGAAGCCGCTCTGGCGAAAGTAAAACAGTTACAGCGACTGTTGCAGACACCTTATTTTGGAAGAATAGATTTTAAAGAGAAGGAACATACGTCTGCACAACCGGTATATATCGGAGTTTGCGCGCTGAAAGACCCTGATTCCCATTCCAATCTTGTATATGACTGGAGAGCGCCGGTCAGCAGTATGTTCTATGATTTTGAGACCGGCACCGCATTTTATCAGGCACCTGCCGGTGAAAGAAAAGGTGAAATCACACTTAAAAGACAATACCGGATCAAAGACGGACAGCTGGAGTTTATGATAGACACTGCTGCCCATATTTATGATGAACTGTTGCAGCGGGAGCTGAGCAATCGTTCTGATGAGAAGATGAAAAACATCGTAGCTACCATCCAGAAAGACCAACATGCGGTCATCCGTGAAGAAGAAGCTCCGGTACTGGTGATCCAGGGTGTGGCTGGTTCCGGAAAAACCTCCATCGCGCTGCATCGTATCGCTTTCCTGCTCTATAAACACCGGGAAAACATCTCCTCAAATGATATCCTGATTTTATCTCCCAATAAAATATTTTCCGATTATATTTCTAATGTTCTTCCGGAGCTGGGTGAGGAAAATATTCCTGAAACAAGTATAGGCAGACTGGTGAATGAACTGTTGAATAATAAATATGTTTTTCAAACCCTTTTTGAACAAACCAGTACTCTGATGGAAAACAAGGATGCAGGTTTGAGTGAACGAACCAACTTCAAATCATCCTTTGACTTTCTTCATTCGCTAAATGAATATGCAGTATACCTGAATAATCATTTTTTTCAGCCGGAAGCCTTGCCAGTAGGGAGATATCTCATACCGTCAACAGTAGTGGCAGAACAATACGCATCTTATCACCGGCTTCCCTTATTGAAACGAATCCCGGAAACTGCCGGCGCAATCGTGCGGTATTTACAATATAAACATGGATATGAAGCAACAGCGGCCGACAAATCGCTGATTAAAAAAGCGCTTACCGCTATGTCGGGAAGTACCAACGTGTTGCAGTTATACAAAGCTTTTTTTACCTGGTGCGGAAAACCAGGCCTCTTTAAAATGTTGCCGGGGAAAGTATTAGAGCACCCCGATGCTTTTGGCCTGGCTTATCTCAGCATCTGCCTGGAAGGTGTCCGGCACAACCGGAAAGTAAAACACCTGCTGATAGATGAAATGCAGGATTATATACCGGTGCAATATGCGATCATATCCAAGCTGTTCAGCTGCAAACTCACGTTGCTGGGAGATATCAACCAGTCGCTGAATCCGGCTGGTAAAATGGGGCTTGATATCTTTAAGAAACTTTTTCCTCAATCACAGCAGGTGAAACTGAATAAAAGTTACCGCTCTACTTTTGAGATCATTTGTTTCGCGCAACAAATTGCCCCCAACAGTGAGCTGATCCCTGTAGAAAGGCATGGCAAGGTACCGGGGATTTACATCGAAAAAGACCCTGCTGCTGAAGTAACGCGCATCCATACACTGATAATGGAGTTTGCAAAAAACAATAGTTATAAGTCCCTGGCCATTATCTGCAAAACAGAAAAAGAAGCCGCTGCCATGATGGAGACCTTGACGCATTTACGAGTCCCGGTGTCCTTGTTGACTGCTGCCAGTAACAAATTCACAGACGGGGTGATGGTGATCAGCGCCCACCTGGCCAAAGGGCTTGAATTTGATAAGGTGATCATTCCCATGGTTACAGAAAAAAACTATCAAACAGATATGGACAGAAGTATGCTGTACATTGCCTGTACAAGGGCGATGCACGAGCTGGATATCACTTGTTCGGGCCGGATTGCAGCCTGTTTACAGGTTCTGTAAAATGAATGGCGGGAATTGCGCGCAGGAAATTTTATTTTTGTTGTTATGACCGCTAAACCGTTTTTTAATGGAAGATTTAAAACTTTATATGCTGTTGCTGGGCTGTGATTTGCCTGGCCGTCATACAGAACAACATGATGTATTTTTTGGTGTTGCACGCAAGGTGAGCGACCTGGTGCCGGACCTGAAGGCTTTCTGGCCGGAAGCCGGTGAAAAGCTGCATGTTGACGGATGGAGGGAAGTATCACATGTGAACAACTACCGCATCACCGTAGTGCCCAGAACAGAAACAGTGGACAATCCCGAACAACTGTACTTCCTGAATCTGGGAGGTTATAAACCGGGAGAAATGGAAGAGTTTCACTATAAGCTCCTGAGTGTTAACAAAGATATTGGTGCTGCCATCCGGGATGCCAAAGAAACCACTTTCTACAAACATACCGCCTTTGCTACCGCTACTTCCCATGTAGATGATAAGTACGGCGTAGACGTAGATGATATTATACCGGTGAAGGATATACTCCCTGCCCATGTGAGGGCACAGTATCAACTGAAACTAACACCTGTGGAAGATACCGTTACAGATGAATTGTATCTGGGGTATTTTCAGTTGCACAAATTATAATCCCATCAGTTACGAATTACGAATCCGTAATTCGTAACTGACTATGAGTTTTCTTCATCTTTGTCTTCATCTTCTTCATCACCCATATCTTCATCAAACTCCAGTTCTTCCTGGTCTTCCTCATCTTCCTGCTCTTCCTGTTTATCCAGTTGATCATCATCTTTGCTCACATCATAATTACTGGTCTCTTCCGTTTGTTTGAATTCACCGGTTTCTTCCCGTTCGGTATGATGTTGTTCTCCTTCCGGTTGCCCGGCGGGTTTGCGTTTTTCTGTCATAGTATCCGTTTTATAAAATGTTGCACAAAGACCAGGCCGCAGCACTTATAACCTTTTATCAAATATTTGTCAGCGCGCCGCTATTTTTTTGATACTTTGCCAGCCACAACCAACCAACCATTCATCAAATGAAAAAAGTTTTTCTTATTTGTGCTGCCCTGACAGCCATGAACCACCTGTATGCGCAGAAGGCCGGTGTGACCATTACCGGTAAAGTACCAGCTATCTTCAACGGTGAGTATATTTTTCTGAGCAAAGGCGCCGGTTTTAAGAGTAACGTACTGGATTCTGCTAAAGTAGAGAAGGGTTCTTTCGCCCTTGCATACCCGCTGGAAGACACCATCCAAGGCAGTATACGTGTAAGCAAAAAGACAGATGGTAAGTTTTACTATGGAAGCAGGACTTTATTCCTGAAGCCCGGTGACAACGTATCACTGACCGCGAAAGACACTTCTGTTGCCAATGTATTTGAAAGCATTGCGCTGAAAGGCACTCCGCTGACCCAGCAGTATGACCAGTTACAAGGCTCCCTTAAAAAAGTGAATGACAGCCTGCAGGTGGTAAGGGGCGCAGCGATGAGCCGGATGCGGGCATGGCAAGAAGGTAAACTGATTGACACCGCTGCGGAAATAGCTTCCAGACAGGTGATGGACAACCTGTTGAAACAAAAGTCTGATATCACCGATGTTTTTATTGATGCACATCCTGATTATTATATCAGTCTGCTGGCTTTCAAGGAAAGCCTGGGTTCCCGCGTAAAAGACGTTCCGGCAGCGCAGCAACGTCTGAGCAAGTTTACACCGGCACTGCGTAATTCCACTTTCGGTCTGGGTATTAAAGACTTACTGAATGCTTCTGC
Organism: Chitinophaga flava; assembly: GCF_003308995.1. Lineage (NCBI taxonomy): Bacteria > Pseudomonadati > Bacteroidota > Chitinophagia > Chitinophagales > Chitinophagaceae > Chitinophaga > Chitinophaga flava. The sequence goes on from NZ_QFFJ01000002.1 coordinate 873,220, forward strand.
CAAACTGGGCATCAACCAGCAGGCGCCGGATTTTGCGTCTAAAACACCCGATGGGAAAACGCTGAAGCTGTCTGATCTGAAAGGTAAATATGTGCTGCTGGATTTCTGGGCCAGCTGGTGCGGACCTTGCCGGGCTGAGAACCCTAATGTGGCAAAGGCTTACAACCAATATAAAGACAAGAACTTTACCGTGCTGGGTGTTTCCCTCGACCGTGAAGGTGCACATGATAAATGGACAGAAGCTATTGAGAAAGATGGTCTTACCTGGCACCATGTGAGTGATCTGAAATGGTGGAATGCAGATGCGGCTAAACTGTATCTTATTCATTCCATTCCTCAGAACTTCCTGATAGACCCCAATGGCCGTATCATTGCGCAAAACCTGCGTGGAGAGGCTTTACAGCAGGAGCTGGAGAAATTAATCCACTAAAAATATTACCGCTCCAGGATCGCGACCACGCCCATTCCACCGGCGGTGCAGATCGATACCAACGCTCTGCCTTCACCGCGTTCCTGGAGTATTTTAGCTGCCTGGGCCACTATTCTGGCCCCGGTGGCTGCAAATGGATGTCCTATCGCTACACTGCCCCCTTTTGTATTCAGTTTGCTGCTGTCTATGCTTCCAAGTGGAGCGTCATATCCCAGTTTTTTACAGTAGGCTGCATCTTCCCATGCTTTCAGGGTACATAATACCTGTCCGCAGAAAGCTTCGTGTATTTCATATACATCAAAATCCTGCAAGCGCAGGTTGTTTCGTTTCAACAGGCGGGCTACTGCGTAGGTGGGTGCCATGAGGAGTCCTTCTCCGTGAACATAATCCACTGCAGCTGTTTCCGCATCTAACAGGTACGCCTGTACGGGCCATTGCCGGTGTTGTGCATATTCTTCGGAGGCCAGCAGCAGGGCGGCGGCGCCGTCGGTATAGATAGTGCTGTTGCCGGCGGTGAGCGTGCCTTTGCCGCTGAAGTCGAAGGCTGGTTTGAGGGTGGCTAACTTTTCGGGTGTAGTGTCTGAGCGGATGATGGTATCACGGCTCACATTTTTGAAGGGAAATACCAGTCCTTCGAAGAAGCCTGCAATATAGGCGCGGGTGGCGTTCATATGGCTGTTGTAGGCGAGGGCGTCCTGCTCTTGCCGGCTGATGCCCCATTCCTGTACCATACGTTCGGTATGTTGTCCCATAGACAGACCTGTGCGGGGTTCTACGATAGACGGAAATACAGGAGACAGATCGCGGAAGCGGAGGGAGGCCAGTATTTTAAGCCGCTCACCCAGTGTTTTGGCGCCTTTGAGGGCGGTGAGCTTCCAGGAAAGTTGCTGTTGCAGCTGGAGTGGCAGATCGCTGTTGGTATCGCTGCCCCCGGCGATGGCGGATTCTATCTGCCCTGCTGCGATGCGCAGTCCCAGCTGTATGATGGCGTCCAGGCTGGTACCGCAGGCTCGCTGTACGTTATAGGCCGGCGTATGCGGATCGAGGGAAGTACCCAGTACACATTCCCTGGCAAAGTTCCATTCGGTAGAACGGTTGAGTAATGCACCCAGGGCTACGTCGCCGATACGGACACCTTCCAGCTGATAGGCTTTGATAAGGGTATTTAAACAGGCTGTCAGCATTTCCTGGTTGGACACCCTGTTGTATTCCCGGAAGGATTTTACGAAGGGGATGCGTTTGCCGCCAATGATAGCCACCTTTCTCATAACTGTGATGCTTGTGATGGGTTATGATAATTATGATTGATTACGATGATGATGACTGAGGTAATGACTTTTTGTATTAACCCGGCTGTCTTACGGGACAGCCGGCTTGTAATGTAGACTGCGATGCTGTTACAGGCTGGTCACCTGGTTGGGCAGTGGCTGGCCGTTGAAGGCAGCTAATATATTTTTTGCGGCCATTACAGACATGGCGTTTCTGGTTTCTACGGTGGCAGAGCCAATATGTGGTAATACTGCCACAGTAGGCATGTTCAGCAGCGGGTTGTCAGGATGCATGGGCTCGGGATTGGTGACATCCAGCCCGGCGCCCCAGATGATGCCCTGTTCGATAGCTGCGGTGAGGTCGGGTTCGTTGTGTATGGCGCCCCTGGCGGTATTGATGAATATAGCCGAAGGTTTCATCCGTTTGAAGGCGGCCATATCAAAGGTGTCGGCTGTTTCCGGCGTGAGGGCCGTATGAACGGAGAGTACATCACTTTGGGCCAGCAGCTCATCGAAAGATACTTTCACTGCGCCGAGTTTTTTTTCTGCGGCTTCGTTGTGGCCACGGTTGTGATAGATCACCTTCATATTAAAAGCGCTGACACAACGGTGCGCCATTACATAACCGATATTGCCCAGTCCCCAGATGCCCAGGGTTTTGCCTTCCAGGTCCATGCCCAGGTTGGCTGTAGGCTCGGAGAAGTTCCAGTCGCCGCGCAATATTCTCTTGTGCTGATAAAAGGCTTTCCGGGCTGCAGACAGCATCAGCAGAAAGGCGGTGTCTGCAGTGGCTGCACTCAGCACACCGGGCGTATTGGTAACAGGCACACCCAGCTCATTGGCAGCGGCCACATCTACGTGATTATATCCCACAGATAACAGCGCCACTACTTTCAGATGCCGGCACTGCTCCAGGAAAGGTCGGTCAATTGGATTGTCGCTGGCCAGCAGCAAAGCATCATACTGACGGCAGTGGGCGATCAGTTCTTCTGCAGAAAGGGCACGTTTTTCAGTCCATTGGGTAACGCTGATGCCTGCACGTTCCAGTAATTCCAGTCCATTGGGAGGGATGACCCTTGTAGCAAAAACCTTCATATTGATGTATAATTTTTTATGTTTTGATGTATCAGACAATCCGTTTGTTTCTCCATCGTTTTCTCATCTTCCACAGTTCAAACCACCATACAGATATTGCGCCAACAGCAGCACAGGTGAGCAGTGAGCGTATATCCAATGCCGTTATACTAAAGAAACCAGCTACCGGCGGGATATAAAGCATGCATGCCAGCAGCACCAGGGTGAGCAGAATGACGCCTACCATCAGCCGGTTGTGGTTGCGCATGCTGGTGATGAATGAAAAATAAAAGGAGCGGTCTACCTGTGTCAGAAACACGTTGGCCAGCACCAGCGTGGTAAATACCATACTGCGGGTATATACTTCGGTATGGCCCAGGGATACGCTCCACTGGTATACACCCAGCACACCGGCGGTGATGGCCAGTCCCTGCAGGATGCTGATGTTCATCTCCCGGAAGGAGAGGAAGGTTTGACCGATAGGCCGTGGTGGCACCTGCATGGCATTGGGTTCCATCGGCTCGTTTTCATAAACGATGGAGCAGGTAGGCCCCATGATCAGCTCCAGGAAGATCACATGCACGGGCGTGAAAATAAAGGGATACACCCAGCCCAGGAATAAGGGAAGGGATACGGTGAGTATGATAGGTATATGAATGGAGATAATGTATTGTACTGCTTTTTTGATGTTGGTATAGATCCTTCTGCCCATGGCTACGGCGTCTACCATGCCGGAGAGATCGTCGTTGACAAGGATAAGGGCTGCGGCTTGTTTGGCGATCTCTGTGCCTTTTTTGCCCATGGCGATGCCGATATGTGCTGCTTTTAAAGCGGGGCCGTCGTTCACGCCGTCGCCGGTCATGGCCACTACCTGACTGTCGGCTTTCAGTGCATTGATGGCTGCCAGCTTGGCTTCAGGGAACATCCGTGTGAAGATGTTGACATTCAGCAGTTCGGACTGCATATTTTGCAGCGGCATCTTCATCAGTATTTCCCCATCGGTGGCTTTGTCGGGATGTCGCAGCCCTGCCTGCTGAGCAATCGCTTTGGTGGTGATGCTATTATCACCGGTGATAATTTTGATCTCAATACCGGCCCGATAAAACTGCTGGAAAATATGGCTGATATTGGATTTGGGAGGATCGTAAAAAGCTACCAGCCCGGAGAACTGAAAGGGCAGCTGCTGTTGTTGTGCCGGGAAATCGTTGCCGGTAAAGGGAGAGGTGGCCACACCCAGTATCCGGTAACCTTTGAGTGCCAGGGTATTGATCTGTTGCTGGAGAATGTTTTTTTCTGCCTCCGGCAGATGACAAACCTCCAGAATCGCTTCTGGTGCGCCTTTGGCGGCAATGATGCGTGACCCGTTTCCATTTTCGAAGATATGCGTCATCATGGGCGGCTTGCCATCCAGCGGATATTCATGGACCATCTTATACAGTGAACGTTCATCCGTTTCCGTTAGGCTGGTATATACTTGATGCAGTGTTTTCTCCATCGGATCGAAAGGCACCGGTTCGCTGGCCCACATCGCATCGCGGATGACGGCTGCGGGCCAATGATCGTTTTCATATAACGTATAGTCGGCGGCGTTATATACAGCTTGCAGGCTCATTCTGTTTTCGGTGATGGTACCGGTTTTGTCGGTGCAGATGATGGTAGCACTGCCCAGGGCTTCCACGGTACGTATTTTTTTGACGATGATACCCAGCTGCATCAGACGCCTGGAACCCAGCGCCATAAAGGTGGTGAAGGCTACCGGTATTTCTTCGGGCAGGATAGACATGGCGAGGGTAAGTCCTTTCAGCAGACTGTCGGTGAGGCTGCCGCTGCGGATGAAGTTGAAGAGCCATACGGCCAGGAAAACACCGATGCCGATAAAAGCCATCCACTTCACAAACTGTTGTATCTGCAGTTGCAATGGGGTAGCTTCTTCCCGGATATCGAGGATGGCCCTGCCCAGCTGACCGATCTTGGTGGACTCGCCTACCTGTTCTACCCGGCAGATAGCGAGGCCGGATACGACTACCGTGCCACTATATACGTAGTTATCCTCACTGTCGGCATCCTTAAAAACGGCAAAGGCCTCTCCTGTAAGGGCAGATTCATTGACAGAAAAATCATTGCTGTGTACAATCACGCCGTCGGCATTGATGGTATTACCTTCTGATACTACCAGCATATCACCTTTCACGATATCGGCTGTAGGGACAGACAACAGTGTCCCGTTGCGGATTACTTTGCTAAGGGGTTCGTTTATTTTTTGCAGGGCTTCGAGCGCTTTGCGGCTGCGGCTGTCCTGATAAAAGGAGATGCCCGATACCAGGGCGATGGCGGCCAGCATAAAGTAGGCTTCTCCCCATTCTCCCAGTATAAAATAGATGGCAGTGACCGCGATAAGCAACAACAGCATGGGTTCCTGCAGTATTTCCCTGAGCAATGCCAGCACCGGGTTAATAGAAGGCTCCGGCGGCACATTACGACCGTTTTCCAACCTCGATGCTTCCACTGCGGCATCATCGAGCCCCTTGATATTTTCCGGAAGATTGATTTTTACCGCCATAGGACCTGCTGTTTAGTGGATGCGCTGTTATGCATTGATTAACACCGCGATAAGGATAAAAGTTATGGGAAGACTATTGTCCCCAAGATAATAATAGTGCAGCAATGAACAAAAGTCTTATCTTTCAAACAGCCTTTCCAGCCGGAATGGTTCTTGCGGGCATATTTTATCCAACAGTCTACTACTCATGCGGAAACCTGGTGCGAACAATACTTTTATCGCTTATATCTCAGCAAATAAATGGTTGGCATTGGCCATCTGTGTGGTTACGGTATTAAGGTTGTCTTTTATTGAGTTGATGGGGCTGATGCCACAGGATGCCTATTATTATTTTTACGGGCAGCATCTGGCGTTGTCTTATTTTGATCATCCACCTGCTATTGCATATATATTACGTTTATTCACTACCGTATTAGGCAGGCATGCTTATGTTATCAAGCTGGCGGATACTGTAGTGACGGCCTGTATGTTACTGGCTTTTTACCGGCTGGCTACCTGTTTCCTTTCGCGGCGCCGTGCCTGGAATGCATGGCTGCTACTGTATTCCACGCTGATGGTTACTTTGCTATCGCTGGTGTCTACACCGGATGTGCCGCTGATGTTGTGCTGGTGTCTTTCGCTGATAGCGTTGTACAAGGCGTTGTTTGAAAGCAACCGTATGGCCTGGATATGGGCGGGCATCGCCATGGGACTGGCTTTTGACAGTAAGTATACGGGCATATTACTGCCTGCAGGCGGTGTTTTGTTTTTGTTGCTGTCGTCTCGTCACCGGCATTATCTCTGGTCACCGTGGTTGCTGCTGGCTGTTGCTTTCTTTTTCCTGACGATATCTCCTGTGGTGATCTGGAATGTAGAACATCAATTTGCTTCTTTCCGCTTTCAGTCATCTGGCAGGGTAAGCGGGGTGGAGGTGCATCTGCTGGATTTTTTCGGGGTAATAGGCCATCAGGCAGCGGTGCTGATACCGGTGTTGCTGGGAGCGTTGTTTTATTATCTGTACAAGGCTTTCCGGAAATACCGGTTACATATCGGACAGGTGCCGGTAAAACAACTCTTTCTGCACTGCTTTTTTCTGCCCTTGTTCCTGGTTTTTCTGTTGATATCTCCTATATATTGGGTAAAGATCAACTGGATGATGCCTGCCTATATCACGGGTATTATCTGGGTGAGCACATGGATGGGGATGAAGTTTATACGCTGGCAGTGGATGGTTTCGCTGGTGATACATCTGGTGCTGGCGGTGGAGATTATTTTTTACCCGGCCCCCATTCATTCTGATGATACGATGATTGGCTGGGAGGGACTGGGCAAAGCGGTGAAAACCTTGCACAAGGCTTATCCTGATGATTTTATTTTTTCTGCAGATGATTATAAGACCAGTGCTATGCTCAATTTTTATTTGGGGGAGATGGTATATTCGAGAAATGTCATTGGGCAACCGGCGCTGCAGTTTGATTATATAGGTACCGATTTACGGCGTCTGGAAGGCAGGAATGCCATCTTTATCAATTCGCTTACAGATGTGAATGACGATAGCGACGAGCGGCTTTTTGTGGCTGAGCTGCGTCCCTTTTTTGTGTCGGTGGAGCTGCTGCCACCGATAGTCGTAAAAATGCAGGGCCGGGTGGTGCGTAAATTCCTGGTTTACCGTTGTATGGATTACCGGCCACCGACCGCTGAAATAGCTAAATAAGCCACCGTATTGATTTTGGGCTCCCTGTTGACGGCCGTCATCGTTCTCGTTGATGACAATCATTAGATGTTACCACGGATATCATTGTCCAGAGATGGAGGTGGAGATACCTTTGTGATGTCGGGAATATTTAATGGTTTTCTTTTTTTAATATGAACGCATATGTTTACCGGTTTTTTTTCCTCATCGCTGCAACGGAGATTTTGTGAAGGTTTTCTGTTTTATCCGATCAGAAGGTTGCGTCAGTACGGAGGATTTATCTTTAAACAGTATAAAACAAAGTCTGGAATAAAAACTTTGCTGGATAATCAGCGTCAACTGTTTGACTTCAATGGTTATTATGCAGCGGAGCTGGCCCGGCAGATAAAGGACAGGGCAGTGCCTCATGCAGAGCGCCTTTCCCGTAAGCTGGAAGCGTTGTACGTGGCCAGCCGTCAGGAGATGAAGCAACATGCAGTAATCTTCATGGAGTTTAATGATGTGATCATCAGTTATTACAGGGAGTTGAGCACTTATCGGTCTGTAGTGCTGGAGAGCCTGGAGAAGGAACTGAAACCGGCCCTGAAAATTAAGGCGGATGAAACGATGCTGCAGGCTTTCAGGCCCGACTATCACGGTAATGTAAGAGAAGTAATGAAAGCATTTGTAAAAGAGAGCAATACTACTGCAAGATTTTTACAGAAATGCGTTGATAATGACAATAATATTAATGATATTTGTGCAGATAGGAAAATGCAGGACCTGATCAACTGCATCAAGGAGATGTCACTGATCCAGCGTGGTATGGTCACCTTGCTGCAACACTGGGAAGACCAGCAACGGCTGAACGGCCTGCAGATGTATTACAATTAGTTTCACTAACCATGAACAACCAGGAAGAAATCAGGGGTAAAAATCTGCAAGACCAGCAGATATGCAGAGGATGGCTGAGTATACTGGAAGCACTACGAAAAGAAAATACTGCCCTGTTGGACAGGCTGACAGACTCGCTGCGCTTTGTAAATTCCCGTGCCTTTCTGGACCAGGCGGAAGCCTTTCAGGAGAAAATGATCAGCAAAAATGAATCCCTGAAATTGCTGCGTCATGAAGTTATGGAACAGCTGGACTGGCTGGACATCGTACCACAGCCACGTGAAGAAGCACCACATGATTGGCCTGTATTAACGCATGATATGCGGAAAATGCAGGAGGAGTTTGAAAAAATGAAAACAGCATTTAATAACCTGTTGCGTAACTGGCAAATAGAGTAAACCTTGGATAATTGATAAATTTTGGAAGGAATTAATGTAAAAGATTGCGCAGAGAATCAAAAAAGAGGTACCGTGAAGAGAACAGTGGAGACTGTGAAGAGAACAAGTGGGGACTGTGAAAGTGGAATGTAGAGATTGTGCATGTGAAATGTGGGGAATGTGAAGATGGTAGTGTAGAAAAATTTTTGGCCCCGGGTATCTGCCCGGGGCCAAAAATTTTTACCAGTTGTTAGTTGCGCATGGCAGCAATCCTGTCTTTCTCTACGAGGATAATGGTGCCATCTTTCAGTGAAATCAGTTGTTCATCCCTGAAATCGCCCAGCGTACGGATCAGTGATTCTTTTGCTACGCCGGCCACAGCAGCCAGATTCTCACGGCTGATGTCTATTTCAAAATGTGGATTTTGTGTGGTATTGTATTTATGTTCCAGCGTGATGAGCGCTGAGGCTACTTTTTTGCGCAACGAGCTGTAAGCGAGTGCAATCAGCTGTTGTTCCTTCTCCGCGATATTTTTGGCGAGCAGCTGCACAAACCGGCTGAGTACTTCCGGATTGTTGCCTACCAGTTCTTCAAAATCCTGGTGCGGTATAATGGCCAGGGTCGTATCTTCGATGGCTTCTGCACTTTCCTGATAGGCGCCTGCTTCCAGCAGTGCGGTGTAACCCAGAAAATCCCCTTCATTGTACAGTCCAGTGATCAGCTCTTTCCCATCATCATTCCGCTGATAGGTTTTTACTTTCCCTTCCAGGATATAATACAGGCAATCGGGCCTGTTACCCGCTGCATATATCTTTTGTTTCTTTTTGTAGTGGTTGGTGTTACGATCTTCTTTCAGGGAAGATAACAGGTCTTTGCCGGAAGTGCTCGACAGCAGGGTATGAAGGCCATTGATGCCTATATTGTCCTGTTGCCGGATCTCCGCGCATCTTTTGAGACGGCTTTCGATGGCGCTGAGTAGCTCAGCACCTTCGAATGGTTTGGTGATGTAGTCATCAGCGCCCATTTCCATTCCTTTCCTGACATCGGTGCGCTCTGTTTTAGCGGTCAGGAAAATAAACGGAATAGGGCGCAGGCTTTCATTTTTATGCAACATATGCAATACGCCGTAGCCGTCCAGCACGGGCATCATGATGTCGCATACGATGAGGTCGGGCTGTTGTTCCAGCGCGATGGTCACACCTTCTTTGCCGTTGGCAGCTGTCAGTACATTGTAGTTGGCCAGTGCCAGGATCTCCGCCAGGTTATCGCGGATGTCTTTGTTGTCTTCGATTAGCAGGATTGTTTCCAAGATGGTCAAATTTTGGGGATAGGAATGTGAACGATGAATTCGGTGCCTTTGTCTGGTTCACTGTTGCACGTGACTTGTCCTTTCATCAGCTCTGCATATTTGGATACGATATGCAGCCCAAGCCCGGTGCCTTGTATACTTTCCACGTTGCTGCCGCGGAAAAATCTTTCATACAGATGTTGCTGGTCTTCGGCTGTGATGCCAATCCCCGTGTCCCGGACCGAGAGGTTAAAATAGCCGGGTGCCGACAGGGTATGTATATAAACGATACCGTTGTCCGGTGAAAACTTCAAGGCGTTGGAAACGAGGTTGGTGAGGATATGTCGTAGCAAAGTTCCGTCGAGTGTGCTTTCTATAGGTCCTTCATGAGTGTATATGAGTTGTTGTTGTCCCCGTTTTAGTCCTTCCGTTTCGGTCAGGATTTTTTCAACATATTTTTTGATTTCCACAAGGGAAGGTCTTACCAGTATTTTTCCTTCTTCAATTTTTCCCAGTGATAAAAAGTCATTCAGGATATCTGTCAGCATATGTACGGCCGAAGAGATCTTTTGTATATGTGCCATTCTCTTGGGCTGGTCTTCCGTGGTGGTATACTTTTCCAATAGATAGGTAGATGACAGTACGGTGCTGAGCGGTGTCCGGAATTCGTGTGAGGCGATCGATACGAATCTGGATTTGAGCACGTTCAGTTCTTTTTCCTTGTCCAGCGCCTGCCGTAGCTCTGACTCTGATTTACGGCGTGCGGAGATATCGAGGCCGATGGCGATATAACCGGTGATACGGTTGGCATCATCGCGTATGGCCGACACCGTTAATGCTACCGGGAAGCGGGTACCGTCTTTGCGGATAAAAGTCCATTCGTATTCATTAGACATATTGAGCCTGGCGCGGATGGTGAGGGCATCGATACCCGGGTCTACCGTTTGTTGCAGCTCTTTGGAGAGCATGGCAGCGCGGCGCACCAGTTCCTGGCGGTCGAGAAACTGCAGCAGGGACGCGGTGTCTGTCACTTCCCGGGCCGGATATCCCAGCATTTTTACCGCAGCCGGATTAAAAAAACGGATATGCCCCAACGGTTCTGTAACGATGAGTATCGCATCCAGGTTGGTCCAGATACTGTTGAGGAAATTGCTGACTCTTTTGTAGGCTGATTCTTTGCCCGCCATGATATGGGCTTCCAGCTTCTGCTCATTCACTCTTCTTTGCAGGGCATGAACAGCCTGTTGCTGCGCAGAAACGTCAGTCAGAAAATAAATCCTGCAGGAAGGGTTATAAGTAGTGCATCCTGCATTAACGGGCAACAGGCTTCCGTCTTTACAGTGCAGAAGTGCTTTTTCCTCACTGCCGGAGAGTAACCCGGCGATCGGCTTCCCCTGTAACTCTTCGGACTGGTGACCACTCCACTGCAGTAAACATGGATTGACAGCCAGTATTATACCGGCTTCATCTGCCAGCAGGATGCCCTGGGTAGCGTGATTAAAGATGATTTCGAAACCTGGTGTATGGACTGAATTCAGAATGGTCATGGATCAACGGTCTGTTATAAAAATAAGCATTCCCGTGTTATAAAAATAGTCCTTGCACGAAATGTGCTATTTCGATTTTTCAAAATGATAAAGTAAGGATGTTTTTAACAGGCAAATGATTATGCTAACATACCGCAGGAGCGGTTATGAGCTGCATATGCGGTAAGGCGGGGAGGGATTATTTCTGGTTGATAGGGGTTTCCAGGATCAGAAACTCCGTTTCTTCTCCATGTTGCAGGCTGATCTCGCTGGCTTCCCATATACCAAAGGCGTCGCGGGGATGTAATACCTGGTTGTTGACTTTAAGGGTACCAGAGATCAGGAAAATAAACAGGCATTTGTTGACCGGTTGGAGGGAATAGGGCACAGAGCCGGGGAGGTCGTAATATCCGAGGGAGATACGGGTATTCTGATTAATCCAGCAGTGGTTCAGGCCTTCCTCGGGAGAAACGATGGTAGTCAGGCGGTTTTTTCTTTTGGCCCGCGGAAAGCTGCGCTGCTGGTAACGAGGCGTGATATTCTGTAATTTGGGTGTTATCCATATCTGCAGGAAGTTCACATCACTATCACCGATATTGTGTTCTTCATGCCTTAATCCTTCGCCGGCACTCATGATCTGTACACCGTCGGCTTCTATTTTAGTACTGTAGCCCATGGAGTCTCTGTGGTTCATCTTCCCTTTGAGCAGTATGGAAATAATTTCCATGTTGACATGAGGATGGGTGCCGAAACCTTTGCCGGGCATTACATAGTCATCATTAAAAGCCACCAGCGTGCCAAAAGCACTGCGCAGGGGATTTTGGTAATCACTGAAACTGAAGAAGAAATTGCTTTTCAGCCATCCAATGTCTTTGACCCCTCTTTCACCGGCAGGGAAATACTCTGTTTTCATGGTTTATCGGATTAAGATTTTTCCCGCAAATACAAAGCCACAAAGCAGCAATATATTTTTTTCTGCTGCTTTGCGGCTTCACGTGAAAACTAGTTGTTGAAACTATTGTATCGTTCGATAAGGTAATCATAGTTGCGGCTCAGGTTTTCAACCTGATTTTCTGTCAACTTACCTTTTTCGGCACCGTCTCTCATGGTTTTTTTAGTTTCCAGGAGGATCTCATGAAAACGGTCGTAGAACAATTTGTAATAGCTGTCTTTGTGTTCTTTTTTAGCATTGTCGAGGCTCAGCTGGCTATGTTCGCCGTAGGCTTTTTCCAGGGCTGCATAGGCGGCGTCAGCTTTGTCTTTGATGCTGTTGTAATCGGCGCCGCCATTTTCCATCAGTCCTACAAATTCGCGGACAGATTTCAGATCGGCTTTCATGGCGATGATGTAGTCTTTCAGCGGGCTGTCTTTCAGTACGATGGCTTCGCTGGCATCAGCGATCTCATTTACTTTTTTTATCAGCACCGCTTTTTCGGCTATCAGCAGTTGGGTGCTGGAGCGGATGGAATCTACCAGGGCCAAACCTTTTACGCTTTTGTCGTCTTTGTAGTCTTCTGCTTTCAGGTAGTCCTGCAGTTGTTTGTAGTAGTCCTGAATTTTAGTGAAGGCTTTGGAGGAACTGGCAACTTTTTCCTTGAAGAATTTTTTATCGTCACTGCTCAGTTCATCTACGGGTTCATCCGCTTTTACTTTGCTGATCCCTCTGGATCTTTCAAAATAAGTAGCAGGGAAGATGCCGAAGAAGGCGAATCTGTCGGAAGGATTTTTCAATCCTTTTTCAATTTTGTCTGCATTCTCCATCACACGGGTGATATAGTCGTTTTGCTGATTGGCTATATCGATCAGGAGGTTAGTGTACTCAATGACATGGCTGGCCTTTTCGGCGGAGTTGTTTTCATAGGCTGCGGCCGGGCCTTTGCCGCTCTTGCTGTTGTCGCATGATACAGTGGCAGAAAGCATAGCCATACTGATGGCTGTGTAAAGGAACGTTTTGTTCATAATGAAATGGTGATTATATATCTGGATTAAACAAATGACCGGGGCAATTTGATTTGAACACCGCAAATATAATTACGAATTGCGAATTACAAGTTACGAATTGTATAAAATTTATATATTAAGAAGGGGTCTCTTCTTGCATTCATACTGCGTAATTGATCGGCATAATATCTGTGACCCGGATCTGTATTGTTGTTCATCATTAAATCAGCATCACCATGGCAAGAAAAAAAGCGGAACAGCTGAATAAAAAAGCGGAGCAGCTTGCACCGCATACCGAAGATGGAGCAGACCAGTTTCTCACCACCAACCAGGGCCTGCGGATCAATGATAATCAAAACTCACTCAAGGCGGGTGAAAGAGGACCTTCACTGCTGGAGGATTTTATACTGAGAGAGAAAATTACCCACTTTGATCATGAACGAATACCGGAGAGGATTGTACATGCCCGTGGAGCAGGGGCATACGGATATTTTCAGGTATATGAATCCCTGTCTGATTATACCAGGGCAGGTTTCCTGACAGACCCAGCGCGGCGTACACCGGTGTTTGTCCGCTTTTCCACGGTGGCAGGCTCCCGCGGCTCTACTGACCTGGCCCGGGATGTAAGGGGATTTGCTGTGAAGTTTTATACCGAAGAAGGTAACTACGACCTGGTAGGCAACAATGTGCCGGTGTTTTTTATTCAGGACGCCATGAAATTCCCCGATTTTGTACATGCTGTAAAACCGGAGCCACACAACGAAATACCTCAGGCTGCTTCTGCTCACGATACCTTCTGGGACTTCATTTCCCTGGCACCTGAATCCATGCATATGATTATGTGGGTGATGAGCGATCGCGCCATTCCCCGCAGTTACCGTATGATGGAAGGTTTCGGCGTTCATACTTTCCGGTTGATAAATGCTGCCGGCAAGGGCTGCTTCGTAAAGTTCCACTGGAAGCCTTTGTTAGGCGTGCATTCGGTAACCTGGGAAGAAGCCCAGCTGATCTCCGGAAAAGATCCCGACTTTCATCGCCGCGACCTGTGGAATGCCATTGAGAGCGGCAACTACCCCGAATATGAACTAGGTATACAGATCGTGCAGGAAGAAGATGAACATAATTTTCCCTTCGATCTGCTGGACCCTACCAAGATCATCCCGGAAGAAGTGGTGCCGGTGAAGCGTATTGGTAAAATGGTGCTGAATCGTAATCCGGACAATTTCTTTGCAGAAACGGAGCAGGTGGCTTTTCATCCTGGCCACCTCGTGCCAGGTATCGATTTTACCAACGACCCGCTGTTGCAGGGCCGGCTGTTTTCTTATCTCGACACCCAGCTGTCCAGACTCGGAAGCCCCAACTTCCACGAGATCCCCGTCAACCGCGCTATATCACCGGTACATAACAATCAGCGGGACGGACATATGCGGCAAACCATCAACCGGGGCGGTACTTCCTACGAGCCTAATACACTGGGTGCCGGTTGCCCGTTCCAGGCCGGCACAGCTGATCGCGGCTTCTCTTCTTATGCAGAAAAGATAGATGCACACAAGGTACGGGGCCGGAGCTCCGGTTTCTTCGATCATTTCAGCCAGGCTGCCCTGTTTTACTACAGCCAGTCGGAAGCCGAAAAGCGCCACCTGATCAATGCTCTGTGCTTTGAACTGGGCAAGGTAACGATCACGGATATACGGTTACGGATGCTGGGCTTGTTGTCACAGGTTAACAAAGACCTGGCCGCTGCCGTAGCGGAAGCGTTGGGCCTCGCTGTGCCTGCGCAGCCCGAACACCCCGTCAACCGTATCATCCCGGCAGATGGAGCTCCTGAACAATTTCAGCCACATACCGTAGAACAGCCGGTAGAAAAATCGGAAGCCCTCAGTATGGCCAATACCATAAAAGATACTGTGAGGTCCAGACAGGTTGCTTTTCTGGTGGCCGATGGTGTGCTTTCGATGGAGATAACAGAGATGAAAGAGGCGCTGCTGAGAGCTGGCGCACAGGTAGAACTGATCGCGCCGCATCTGGGTACCGTGAAAGCGTCTACCGGTAGCGGCTTTGAAGCCGATGAGAGTTTGCTGGGTGCTGCTTCCGTATTATTTGATGCTGTTTATATTCCGGGAGGTACCGATAGCACAAACACGTTGCAACAACATCCGGAGGCGCTGCGGTTTGTCAGCGAAGCTTACCGGCATTGTAAGGCGATAGCTGTTTCCGGTGATGGTGCAGCGGTGCTGAAAGCTGCCGGCGTGCCCGCCGCAGAAGCACCGGGCATCCTGCTCTCCGGTCCTCCGAAGGCCTTTATAACCGCCATCGCGCAGCACCGTTTCTGGGAGAGAGAACGATAGTACACCTTTGTACGATCGTGATTATATTAGCTGCATGAAACCAATACAACTTTCACGCTGGGGCTGTATATGCCTGATCATATGCAGTATCAGCAGTATGGCACAGTTCAGGGATCCACGCCCGGTGAAACCTCCACCTAACATTATTGTTTTCCTGGTAGATGATATGGGCTGGGAAGACACTTCGGTACCTTTCTGGGACCAGCTAACGGATAGGAATAAACGTTTCCGTACACCTAATATGGAGCGGCTGGCCAGAGAAGGGGTGAAGTTTACCAATGCCTACGCCACGCCGGTATGTACGCCTTCCAGGGTGAGCATGATCACCGGAATGAATGCGGCGCATCATGGGGTTACTAACTGGACCTCTCCCCGCAAGGATATAAATGCCGATGCACCCGACCCTGCGCTGGACACTGCGCCGTGGAACTGGAACGGTTTCAGTCCGGTACAGGGAGTGCCGCATACCGTATATGCCACACCGTTACCTGCGTTGCTGAAAACAGCCGGATATTATACCATTCACGCTGGTAAAGCACATTGGGGCGCAATGGGTACTCCGGGTGCCAATCCTTACAACATGGGCTTTCTGGTAAATATAGCCGGTCATGCTGCTGGTCATCCCCAGAGTTACCTGTCTGAAGAGAACTATGGTAATATGCCAGGCAAAGCCACGCCACAGGCGGTGCCCGACCTGGAAGAGTATTATGGTACTGGTACCTTCCTAACGGAAGCGCTTACACGGGAGGCGCTGAAAGCACTGGATGAGCCGGTGCGGCGCAAGCAGCCTTTTTATCTCTATCTGGCGCATTACGCCGTACACGTGCCGTTGCAGGCCGACAAAAAATATATACAGCACTATCAGGATATGGGCCTGGACGAGGCCGAAGCCAGGTATGCTTCCCTGATTGAAGGCATGGACGCGAGCCTTGGAGAAGTGATGGACTACCTTGCTGCCAGAAAAATAGCAGACAATACCATCATTATGTTCATGAGCGATAATGGAGGTTTGAGTCTGGTGCCGCCGCGTGGTGGCACACCACATACGCAGAACCTGCCGCTGCGCGCCGGTAAGGGATCGGTATATGAAGGTGGTATCCGTGAGCCGATGCTGGTAAAATGGCCGGGCGTGACAAAGGCAGGCAGCACGGTGGCGCAGTATATAATGATAGAAGATTTTTTCCCTACCATCCTGGAGATGGCGGGTATTCAGTTGTATGAGGCCGTGCAGACGGTAGACGGAAAGAGTTTTGTACCACTGTTAAAAAATCCGGGACAAACAGATTCCCTGCGAACACTGATATGGCATTATCCCAACAAATGGATTGCAGAGGGAGGCCCTGGTATCAATTACAGGAGTGCCTTGCGGCAAGGCCGCTGGAAGCTGGTTTACGACCAGCAACAAGGGTATACTGAACTGTATGACCTAGTAGCGGATATCGGCGAAAAGCAGAACCTGTCGGGCGTTTACCCGAAAAAGGTGAGTGCATTGTTATCGTTGTTGTCTGAGCAGCTGCAGCATTGGAATGCCCCGATGCCGGTACTGAAAGCGAGTGGGAAACCTCTGCCATGGCCGGGAAAGTAAGTGCTAACCTGGAGGAAAGCACACTGTCTTTTTTAGCAGATGGAGCTGTACCTTTGTGACTTGTTACTAACAGTGTAACAGTTGTAGGTTATATAGTGGCTGGAATAATCTTATCCGAGTCTCGATAGAAGAGGCTATCACCAAAAACACGGGATAGCCTCTTTTATTTATGTCAGCAGTTTATTGGTCACCTGCATCATCGGCTTCTTTGCCTTTTTTCTGCTGATGCGCGGCATTCAAATTTTTGAGTTGTGTTTGTTGATCCGGTGTAAGGATGGTTTGGAACTGTTGTTTGCGGTAGGCAGCTATTTCTTTGTGTCCCTGACCACCTTTTTGTCCGCTTGCACGCAGCGCGTCTTTGCGGCGGATACATTCCGTATTCACAGCCAGCACTTTTTTATACTGGTCGTCAGTAAGGTGCAGTTTTGTTTTTAATTCATCTGAATAGGCTTTTGCGCGTTCTTCCGGCGCAGGCAGTGTTTTCTGGACGTTTGCTTTTTGGGTAGCAGGCGCCTGTTGCTTGGCAGGAGCAGTAGTAGTTGCATTCTGTGCGAAAGCAGGAGATACGGCCAGCATAATGGCGAAAGCTGCGATTAACTTTTTCATGTGTTTTAAATGTTTTGTATGCCTGAGAATTCAATTACCTTGCCAGCACAAAAAAATATGGCTGGAAGGAGCTTAAAATTTCCTTAAAACAAAAAATACGGCAGTTAGTTCACTTTTATTTTTTTTCTGTAGGTAGAAGGAGAGAAGCCTGTCACCTGTTTGAACAGGCGGGTGAAATAAGAGGCAGATTGATAGTTAAGTTCTGCTGCAATGCCGGCAATGTCTCTTGCAGGGTCTCTCAACAGGATCTGGCTGTGGAGGATACTGATTTCATTGATCCATTGTTTGGGTGGTTTGCCCGTAGCTTCCTTCACACATTTATTAAGATAGTTTTCAGAGATGTTGAGTTGCCTGGCGTAGTATTCCACTGTTTTTTCACGGAGATGATGACGTTGTACCTTTTCCCGGAAAAGCAGGGATATTTCC
Source organism: Chitinophaga flava (assembly GCF_003308995.1). Taxonomy (NCBI): domain Bacteria; kingdom Pseudomonadati; phylum Bacteroidota; class Chitinophagia; order Chitinophagales; family Chitinophagaceae; genus Chitinophaga; species Chitinophaga flava. Next base: position 891,194 of record NZ_QFFJ01000002.1, read on the forward strand.
AGGCTTCGGTTGAGTGGCACCGGATGCTGGTTTTCCTGTAACAGTATTTTATTCAGCAACGCCCTGAAAAGTGGTATACATATTTCCATGGAGCCGTTGATCATGCTCAGCTCTTCTTCCAGCAGCGCACTGAGATGGGCCAGCCATTTAACCGCTTTGGCAGGAAGGGATACAAAAGGTGCAGTGAAGAAAAAATTCAGCAGACTGTTATTAAGTGACAGCCCGTTGACGATTTCATTTTCATAGACGATGAAGAAGCCGGTGGCATCAGGTGATATTTCCAGTGTAGCGGTGATGCTGCCCTGTTTGATCAGCAGTACGGAATTGGCTTCCAGTTTAATGGGAGATATTTCCAGTTGTTGTACAATGGTGCCTTTGGTGACAAACAGGAGAAAGTTGAAGGAGGTGCGGTAGGGTGGCACTGGTATCACGATGTTGCGCAGGTAGTTTTCGATGCGGTATACCTGTAGTTTGGCATCGTTGAACAGTACCTGCCTGGACACGCCGGGAAGGAAAGATTTTTTATATTCGAAATTGGTAAATAGTTTAACAGATGATTTCATATACATCACTAAGGTAGCGTGATTTGTGAAGAAAAATGCGTGATTTGTGCTATTCCGGGTTTGTTTTAACATATACCTTGCACGCTGTAAATGAAAGCCATCGTTCGGTACATATTATTTCTTTTTTTCCTCATCGGATTCACTTTCACCGGTCACAACAAAACACCGTTATTGCCGGGAAGGGCCATCCATCCGTCTTTTGAGGCAGCGAAAGGTTGTTCGGATACCTTGCTGTCCACGAAGGATCTACTGGGTTTTCCGCAGTTGTTTTCTTTCATCAATAATGAAAATACCGACGACGAAAACGATATCTTTCATACCTCACAGTTTCAACGTTTTACTACTCTTTTCGCAGCCTATTATCAGGCATTGTTTCTCACTACAGAAAAAAACATACTGACCGGCAACCGGTTCAACCATCCGGATACTGCCGTGAAGCGGGTCCCGCGTTTTATCTTATTTCACACCCTTATTATTCCTTCGCACAACGCGTAATCAGCCGTGTTTTCTTTAACGATTAATGTGACAACGCCGGTTATACGGCTGTATAGGCACTCTGGTGTTTATATATGTTGTTAATTAATATGTGAAGAAGATTCGACTTTTTGCGCGATCAACTGTTTCTGTAAATAAAAGTTCTTGTTTTTATACATATTAAAATTTGTTATATGCATTTAACTCCGCGAGAAACGGAAAAGCTGTTGTTGCACCTGGCTGGTGAGCTGGCTGCCAAACGCAAGGCACGTGGCCTCAAACTCAACTATCCCGAGGCAATCGCCTTCATCAGCAGCGAGCTGCTGGAAGGCGCCAGGGACGGCAAATCGGTGGCAGAACTGATGCACTACGGCGCTACTATCCTTACACGGGAAGATGTAATGGAAGGGATACCCGAGATGATCCATGACGTACAGATCGAAGCCACCTTCCCGGATGGAACCAAACTGGTCACTGTCCACAACCCTATCCGTTAACATGTAAAACGATCCACCATGATTCCAGGAGAGTATTTTTTAGCAGCAGGAGACATCACCCTCAATGAAGGCCGCAACACCGTGACCATCAAGGCTGTCAACACAGGTGACCGCCCCGTACAGATAGGGTCACACTACCACTTCTTTGAAGTAAACCGCCTCATGAGCTTCGACAGAGCCAAAGCATTTGGCAAACGCCTTAACATCCCCGCCGGCACAGCCGTACGTTTTGAACCGGGAGAAGAAAAGGAAATCACCCTGGTAGAACTCGGCGGCGCCCGCCGCGCTTTCGGCCTCAACAACCTCGTAGATGGCGACACTTCCCTCGACGCCAGCAGAGAAAGAGCCATGGTCAAACTCGCTTCTTCCACCTTTAAAAACCAGCAATCATGAGCCTGAAAATAGACAGAGAGAGATACGTCAATATGTACGGCCCTACTGTAGGCGACAAAGTACGTTTAGGCGACACCGATATTATCGTAGAGATAGAACAGGATTTTAACCGTTATGGTGATGAAAGCAAATTCGGCGGCGGCAAAACCGTACGCGACGGCATGTCCCAGTCCAGCACCGCTACCCGCGATCAGGGCGTGCTCGACATGGTAATCACCAACGTGATCCTCATCGACCACTGGGGCATCGTAAAAGGTGACCTCGGTATCAAAGACGGCAAAATCGTAGGATTCGGCCGCGCCGGCAACCCCGACACTATGGACGATGTAGAACGTAACATGGTGATCGGCGCCTCTACCGAAGTACATGGCGGCAACGGCCTCATCGCCACTGCCGGCGGTATAGATACCCATATCCACTTCATCAGCCCGCAACAGATAGAAACAGCCCTCTTCAGCGGCGTTACCACCATGATCGGTGGCGGTACCGGTCCGGCTGATGGTACCAACGCTACCACCGTCACCCCCGGTAAATGGTTTATCGAAAAGATGCTGCAGGCTGCAGATGATTTCCCGATGAACCTCGGCTTCTTCGGCAAAGGCAACTGCTCTACCGAAGCTCCTATCTCAGAACAGGTGGAAGCCGGCGCGCTGGGCGTAAAAATACACGAAGACTGGGGCGCTACCCCTGCCGTTATCGATGCTGCCCTTAAAGTGGCCGATAAATACGATGTACAGGTAGCTATCCATACCGATACACTCAATGAAGCAGGTTTCCTGGAAGATACCATCAACGCCATCAACGGCAGAGTGATCCATACTTTCCATACAGAAGGTGCCGGCGGCGGCCACGCTCCCGACATCATCAAAGCTGCTATGTATCCCAATGTACTGCCTGCTTCCACCAACCCAACCAGACCGTATACTGTCAATACCATCGATGAACACCTGGATATGCTGATGGTATGCCATCACCTGAGCAAAAGTATTCCGGAAGACGTGGCGTTCGCGGACTCCCGCATCCGCCCGGAAACCATTGCTGCAGAAGATATCCTGCACGATATGGGTGTGTTCAGCATCATGAGCTCCGACTCTCAGGCTATGGGGCGTGTAGGCGAAGTCGTTACCCGCACCTGGCAAACCGCCGACAAGATGAAAAAACAACGCGGCTACCTGGAAGAAGACGGTAACAAACAAAGCGATAACTTCCGCGCTAAACGTTACGTTGCCAAATATACCATCAACCCGGCCATCGCACATGGCATCGCCCATTACGTAGGTTCCGTTGAACCCGGCAAAATGGCCGACATCGTGCTGTGGAAACCCGCACTGTTCGGAGCTAAACCGGAAATGATCATCAAAGGTGGTATGATCATCGCCAGCAAAATGGGTGACGCCAACGCCTCTATTCCCACACCACAGCCCATCATCATGCGTACCATGTTCGGCGCTCATGCCCGGGCCATGCATAAAACCTGCGCCACCTTTGTATCTAAGGTTTCGCTGGAAAAAGGCATCGTGGAAGAATATGGCCTGCAGAAAATGGTCCTTCCCGTTTCAGGTTGCCGTAACATCTCCAAAAAAGATCTCATACACAACGACAAAACACCGGAGATCACCGTGAATCCCGAAAACTATGAAGTACGGGTAGACGGACAGCACATCACCTGTGAACCGGTAGCAACGCTGCCTTTGGCACAACGTTACTTCCTGTTTTAAAAAAGAAACAGACAATGATTATCGATAAAATCATCGGCAATATTGACACCCTGCCTGTTGGCGGTCGTACCATCGATCCGCTGATGCTGGAGTGGTTTGAAACAACCAAACGTATTCAGCGCAAACATACACAGCAGGGCATGGAAATAGCCGTCCGCTTTCTGAAAGAGGGACAACGGCTCCATATCGGGGATATCCTGTATATGGACAATGAAAAAGCGGTTGTAGTAGATATTATCCCCAGCGATGCGATCGTGGTAACACCACGGTCGCTGCTGGAGATGGGAAGTGTATGTTATGAGATCGGCAACAAACACCTGCCTGTGTTTATACAAAACGATCAGGTGCTGTTGCCTTTTGAAGAACCCATCTTCCACTGGCTGCAAGCGGCCGGCTATCAAACCGTGAAAGAGCATACCAAACTCACCAATCTGCTGAATGCTAACGTACAGCCGCATTCACATGGTGGTGGCGGTGGTAGTTCCCTCTTTTCAAAAATTATGAACATCGCTTCCAAAGAACGATAAAGAACAGACAGATCATGGCATCAAATTTTTTGGGAAGTCTACTGCATCTCAGTGATCCTACTTTGCCGATAGGTGGCTACTCCCATTCCAACGGCCTTGAAACCTATGTGCAACAGGGACTGGTGAACAATACAGCTACTGCGGAAGAATTTGTCCGGCATATGCTGGCCAACAATCTGCACTACAACGATGCGGCTTTTGTATGCCTGGCTTACCAGGCCGCCGCAGCAGATGACCTTGGCACTTTGCTGGCATTGGACGAAGAAGTAGCGGCCCTCAAAATACCGAGGGAAATCAGGCAGGCCAGCCTCAAACTGGGCATCCGGCTGATGAAGATCTTCACCCGTCATGAGCCCTATACGCTGGCGAAAAAATTTGAGGCGGCCACTACTGCGAAAAATGCAGAAGGTCACTACTGCATCGCCTTCGGTATGTATGCCTGTCTGATGGGCATCCCACTACAGGAGGCATTGTACGCCTTTTATTATAATGCTGCCGTGGGGATGGTCACCAATGCCGTGAAACTGGTGCCTCTCAGCCAGCTCGACGGACAAGATATCCTGTTCCGTACACAACAACTTATACAAAGCCTTATTTCTACAACCATAGCGCTGGACCGTGAACTGGTGGGTGTATGCAACATTGGTTTTGATATCCGTTGCATGCAGCATGAACTGTTGTATTCCAGGCTATATATGTCATAATTATTTTTTTAAAACTGATTTTACCATGAGCGAAAGAAAATATGTAAAGATTGGTGTAGCCGGCCCTGTGGGCTCCGGCAAAACCGCCCTGATAGAAAGATTATCCCGTGCACTGATGAACACCTACAGCATGGGAGTGATCACCAATGATATCTACACTAAAGAAGATGCGGAGTTTTTAACCAAAAACAGCCTGTTGCCCAAAGAAAGAATCATTGGTGTGGAAACAGGTGGTTGCCCGCATACCGCCATCCGTGAAGATGCCAGTATGAACCTGGAAGCTGTGGATGAAATGGTGGCCCGTTTTCCGGAAGTGGAACTGGTACTCATCGAAAGTGGTGGTGATAATCTGTCTGCTACTTTCAGTCCTGATCTGGCAGATGTGACCATCTTCGTGATTGATGTAGCGGAAGGTGATAAGATTCCCCGCAAAGGCGGTCCTGGTATTACCCGCTCCGACCTGCTGGTGATCAATAAAATAGATCTCGCTCCTTATGTGCATGCAGACCTCGGTGTGATGGAAAGAGATGCCCGCAAAATGCGTCAGGGCAAGCCTTTTGTGTTTACCAACCTGATGTCGCTGGAAGGTCTTGATACCGTGATCGGATGGATTAAAAAATATGCATTACTGGAAGAAGCAACAGAGCCTGCGCTGGTAAGGTAGGATGTAATTCAATTGTAAAACACATATAGCCCAGGGCGTTAGCCCTGGAGGCAAAAAAGGCTGGCAAGGATGATCAACAAACTAACGTTAACAAGTGGGTATAAAAACGGACGTTCATGGCTCAAAGACACCTTTTATACAAGGCCGTTTAAAATAGCCAACGTTGGTATATACAAACAGGATCCTGCCTTATATCTGATGGTTATGAGTTCTTCACCCGGTATACTGGACGGAGATCATTATGAAATAGATATACGGCTGGAAAAAAACAGTCATCTGCAACTGCAGTCACAATCCTATCAGCGCCTGTTCAATATGAAGAGCGGAGCATTTCAGCAGCAACGTATTACCATGGAAGAACACAGTGTTTTCAGCTATGTTCAGCATCCGGTGGTGCCGCATGAAAATGCCATCTTCAAAACACATACGGTAGTGCAGATGGCAGACAACTGCCATCTGACGCTGGGAGAGATCATCACCTGTGGCCGTAAACACTCTGGTGAAGTATTCCGTTTTTCGAAATTTCACAGCATAACGGAAATATTTCAGCGGCAGAAACTGATCGTAAAAGATAACCTGCTGTTGCAACCACAGCTGTTGCCCATGTGGGCTGTCGGACAAATGGAGGGTTACACGCATCAGGCTACTTTGTTGCATGTGAATACCGGCGCGTATGATATGGAAGCACTGCCGGCGAAACTCCGGCTACTGCTGGAACACGAACAGGACATGGCTTTTGGTATATCTCTTTCAGGCACTAAGTGTGTGGTGGTGAGAATACTGGGCAATGGCGGAGAGCAGCTGTACAACTGTTTGCGCAGGGTACAGCGCTATCTGTGGGAAGAAGCCGGCAACGCAGTTGCAGCAGAAAAATTAAAAACAGTGATGGCATGAACATAGGATTAACAACATTGGCATTGTCGGCTGTAACCATCAGCTGTCTGCATACGGCCACCGGCCCGGATCATTATCTGCCCTTTATTGTGCTGTCCCGTTCCAAAAAATGGACGATGACCAAAACGGTGTTCTGGACAGTGTTGTGCGGCCTGGGCCATATTCTCAGCTCGGTGCTGATAGGCTTGCTGGGTGTATTGTTGGGCTGGCAGCTGTCTAAGCTTACCTGGTTCCAGGATATGAGAGGTAATATGTCGGGCTGGTGCCTGCTGGGCTTTGGGTTGGTATATCTCTTGTGGGGATTACGGCAGGCTTATCTCAACAAACCGCATAAACATTTTGATGTATACGAAGGCGGCGACATATACGTGTATGAACATCGCCATGGTGAAGTAGTGTATCCGCAAAACAGGGTGAAAGTAACTCCCTGGATATTGTTTGCCATTTTTGTGATGGGCCCCAGCGAGCCATTGGTGCCGCTGTTGTTTTACTCCGGCGCTCACCGTTCCGTGCTGGAAGTGGTGGTCCTTATCAGCGCTTTCACCATCACAACTGTATTGACCATGCTGGCCATGGTACTGATTGGTTGTTATGGTTACTCATTTCTGAAGACAGACAGACTGGAAAGATATGTACATGCCATCGGAGGCGCTGTAGTTACGATGTGTGGGATTGGTATGGTGTTTCTGGGGTGGTAAAAACATGATTTAATCATCTTCATTTAAATAACTAAAAGTGATACAAAAGAAATCATCGTATCTCCCCTTTCTGAGGGGAGTAGGGCAGATCATGCTCCAAAACAACGCCTGGACCGGCGTCCTTTTTCTGGCAGGGATCTTCTACGATTCCATCATTATGGGTGCAGCCGCGTTGCTGGCAGTAATTACCGGTACACTCACAGCCAAGGTGCTGAAGTATGATGAGGCTGATATAGATGCCGGGTTGTATGGTTTCAGTCCTACACTGGTAGGTGTCGCACTGACATTTTATTTTAACCCGGTGCCGGTGGTATGGATCGCAGTGGTGGTGGGCTCTGTGGCAGCCGCGATGTTGCAGCACTTTTTTATTAAAAGGAAGCTGCCGGGATTTACGTTTCCGTTTATCCTGGTAACCTGGATAGTGCTGTACTTATTTCACCATGTATTTGCACCGGGAGCTGCGGTGGACGTAGTGGGCAGTATGCCCGTGAAAGATGATTTTACACTGGCCACCCACGGATTTGGAGAAGTGATATTTCAGGGTAGTGTGATTGCCGGTATTATCTTTTTTATTGCCGTGTTTGTCAATTCACCAATAGCTGCCCTTTACGGCGTATGTGCGTCACTGTTAGGTGCCTTCATTTCACTGGAATGCTCAGAGCCAGCTCCGGATATACATATGGGCCTTTTCAGCTTTAACGCTGTACTCTGCGCCATCGCCTTTTCCGGCAACAAACCCCGTGATGGTATATGGGTACTTTTCTCTGTTGTATTGTCTGTGTTCATTGATGTATGGATGCTGCAGATGCATATGGCCGTTTTAACTTTTCCCTTTGTAGCCGCCTCCTGGATCACCTTGATTGTGCAGCATTTGCTGCAAAAAGCAGGATTGAAGATTAAAGAATGATAGCATGAAAAAAGAATCAGTACTGATAGCACTGCTGTGTAGTGCGCAGTCTCTGCTGGCACAACAGCCTGAAGATACAGCGCATACACAGCTGAAACAAATAGTAGTAAGCGCACCCCGCATAGAAACGGCGATGATGCGCATTGACCTGAAAAAGATACCGGTCAACACCGCTCAGGACCTCCTGAGAAAAGTGCCCGGATTGTTTATTGCCCAACATGCCGGTGGCGGTAAAGCCGAACAGATATTCCTGCGCGGCTTCGACTGCGATCATGGAACTGATGTGAATATTTCTGCTGATGGTATCCCGGTGAATATTGTTTCTCATGCACACGGACAGGGTTATTCCGATCTGCACTTCCTGATACCGGAAACCATTGAAGGTATTGACTTCGGGAAGGGTGCCTATTATGCCGATAAAGGTGATTTTAATACTGCGGGTTATGTTAACTTCTCCACTTTTGATCATCTGAATAACAGCATGATCAAACTGGAAGGAGGTGCTTTTAATACCATGCGCCTGGCTGGTATGTTTAATCTGCTGGCGGATAAAAGCGCTGCCAAACGCAATGCTTATATCGCTACGGAATACAATTATACCAATGGGCCTTTTGATGTACAGCAACAGTTCAGCCGCTTTAATATATTTGGTAAATACAATCAGTGGCTGAATGATAAAGACTATCTTTCCTTTCAGCTCTCTACTTTTACTTCGGGCTGGAATGCTTCGGGCCAGATTCCGGAAAGAGCCGTGGAGCAGGGATTGATCAGCCGCTGGGGATCTATTGATCCTACGGAAGGTGGCAATACTTCCCGCACCAATGCTGCACTGACTTTTATTCATCACTCCAATGCACAGGAATACTGGAAGAGTTTCTTCTTTTATAGTCGTTATAAATTCAACCTCTATTCCGATTTTACTTTTTTCCTGAAAGATCCTGTTAATGGAGATGAGATACAACAGAAAGATGACCGCAGCATCTACGGATTTGAGCAACAGTATATCCGTGATTTCACCATGGGTAACAGTCGCTTAACCTGGCAGTCTGGTGTGGGCCTGCGGCTGGATGATATATACGATCTGGAACTGAACCATGTATATCGCCGTGATTCGTTGTTGAACCGTGAAGCCTGGGGCAGCGGACGGGAGACTAACCTGCATGCCTATACGGGATTAACCTGGCATATTGGTAACTGGCGTATCAATCCGGCAGTAAGGATAGATCAGTTTATTTTCAATTATCAGGATAAACTTAAACCTGCTTCCGGAGAGCCGGGAGTGACGGCTGCGAGAGTAAGTCCCAAGCTGAATTTTGCCTATGCTTCCGGTGATGTTGCGCAGTGGTATCTTAAAACCGGTATGGGTTTCCACTCCAATGATATGCGCGTAGTAATAGCACAGAAAGGTAAAGACATATTACCTTTTTCGGCTGGCGCTGATTTGGGTGTGGTGTTGAAACCTACGCCCAACCTGCTGATACAGCCTGCGCTCTGGTACCTTTATCTGCAGCAGGAGTTTGTATATGTGGGAGATGACGCCGTAGTAGAACCTGCCGGAAAAACAAGAAGAATGGGTGTAGATGTGAGTGTGCGTTATCAGCCGTTAAAATGGCTGTATCTGGATGCGGACGTTAATTATGCGAATGCAAGGGAGATAGGCGCGCCCAAAGGAGAGAACTATATTCCGCTGGCGCCGGTACTGACCAGCACTGGTGGAATTGGGGTCAACCTGCCGATGGGTTTTTCTGCCAATCTGCGTTACCGCTATATGAAGGACAGGCCAGCCAATGAGGACAACAGCCTTGTTGCCAAGGGCTATTTTGTGAACGACCTCCTGCTGGCCTATACACATCATCAGTTTCAGTTTACGGTGCAGGCACAAAACGTGTTCAACACCAACTGGAACGAAGCACAGTTTGAAACAGAAACGAGGTTACAGCATGAATCCCAGTCTGTGACAGATCTGTGTTTTACACCGGGTACCCCGTTTTATCTCAAAGCGGGTATCTCCGTGCGTTTCTGATTATTGAAAGAGATTGATTTTCAGATGCAGCTCCATCCCTCCGTTGCTATAGTTGCGGAATCCTCCGGTCTGTGTGTTGTACATAAACTGTAGTGTACCGAGGGATGGATAGCTGAATCCTGCGCCGGTGCTGAAGGAGCCGCTGCTGTGATAGATGCCGGTGACATCAAGCCAGTTGCGCAGGAAAACTACTTTAACCCCTAAGTCAGCAATATCCTTCATACCCTGTATTCCCCGCCAGGCTACTTTAGGAATGATATAGGGAATAGCTTCGCTTACTTCAAATTTATACTCCGCTGCTGCGTAAAACGTCTGTGTGCCGGCCTCTTTATCTTCTGCATGGAGGTGGCTGATCATGTCGGGCAGGGCAGCTTGCAGGCCCAGGCGTTTATTGGTATAGGCCACTCCGAAATCACTTTCGAAGTAGTTGTCCCGCCTGTTGAAGGCGTTGGCAGCAGGGTCGTTCATATCCCCGTTGATATCTTTTAAGTTGAGCCTTTTGTTGTAAAGTACACCGGAGATACCGAAGTGCAACGTGTGTCCGTTGTCGTTAAGCGGCAGGTGGTAGGCATAGGTGAGGGCGATGCGGGTGTTGGAGATCAGCCCGGCCATGTCGTTGTAGACCTGCAGACCTACGCCTACCCGGCTACCCACAAAGTAGTCTGCTGTCAGCAGTTTTGTTTGCGGGGCGCCTGGTATGTCAGTCCATTGCTTGCGGTAGGCGAGGTTGATGTGCAGGCCGCTGTCCGCGCCTGCATAGGCGGGATTGGCTAGATAGGGATTCAGATAATATTGTGAACCCAACGGGTCGGTGACAGCGTTGGCATTGCCTGCTGTTTGTGCATAAGTGTATGCACAAAACAGCAGGCTGGCTATAGATAAAATACTTTTTTTCATATGATCTTTTAACGAACGATAGTGATATAACCCTTGAATGTTTTGATGTTCTGGCCTACGGTGATGATGTAGTAGTAGGTACCTTCACTGAGTGGCTGACCATTGACAGTGCCGTTCCAGGTGTTGTTATAGTTGCGGGCCTGGAATACGAGCCTGCCGGCGCGGTCAAACACTTTTACCTCATTGTCGGGGTACATATCTATATTTTTTACTACCCAGTTGTCGTTGATGCCATCACCATTAGGTGTGAGGATGTTGGTACCTGTCACTTTGAAATCGTCTTCCAATGTAATGTCGATCTGTTTACGTACGCTGCATCCTGCAAGGTTGGTGATCACCACTTCGTAGCGGATGCTGGCAGCAGGTCTGGCTACCGGTGTGGCACTGGAAGGGTTGTCCAGCCACTGGGCAGGTGTCCAGGCGTAGCTGTTGCCACCGGAAGCCTGCAATTGTATGGAGGCGCCTTTGCTGATAGTAGTACTACCGGCAGCGGCTACACGACCATCTGGCAGCGGATGAACAGTTACCGGAATGGTATTGGATGTTTTAGTGAAACCGTTGGCAAATGTTACAATGGCGTTGTAGTTGCCGGAAGCAGTGGGCCTGAAGTTTTGCTGGCTGGCGCCGTTGACAGGAGCGCCATTCAGGAACCATTGGTACCTGCCGGCGGTAATGCCCTGTAATGTCAGGTTTTCATTTTCGCAGATCGTGGTGTTACCATTGGCACTGATGGCTGCATCGGGCCATGCCAGCACTTTAACGGTAACGGTTACAGGTGTTGCCGCTGTATAGTTCACATCACCGGGTTGTGTGATGGTAATAACGGCAGTGCCGGGGACCCCGGGTGTGGCCTGGTTGCCATTCATTGCAACAACAGCCGGATTGTCGGACGTGAATTGCAATGGCAATCCTGCGTTGCTGCTGGCCTGCAGGGTGAAGGTGGCATCACCCTCGTACTTGTCGGCAACGGCTGGAGCCGTGATGCGCTGGTTACCCTGTAGGACGGTCACCGTGAAGGTGGTGGTAACGTCCATCCGGTTGTTAGTGTTGGCATCAGGCATCAGGCTGCCGCGCAGTACGTAGGTGCCTGGAGTGGAACTGTTGTAGGTAGAGGCATCCCATTGAACAGAGGTCTGGCCATTGGTATTGTCGGTATAAACGGCTGGTACGGTGGCGGGCAGGCCTATGTTGCCAAATGGCGTCAGATAGGCTACCTGTACCGCAGCAGGTGTGGTAACGGAAACGATACTACGTTTATTGACAATGATATTGGTGCTGATGATCATGCTCTGACCAGTTACATCGGTATTGTTATCGGCGGTGAGTATACCGGTGATGGTATAGGTACCCGCTACAGCAGGGTTGTAGTTGCCTGTCAGCCAGGTTACATTCAATGGGGCTGTGTTGGCAGTGGCTGGTGCATAGGTGGCTGCTACCTGTGATGGCAGGCCCACATCGACGAAGCTGGTGCCATAAGACACTGTTATAGAAGGTACTGGTGTAATGCTGGTGATGATACGTTTGCTAACGGTGACGCTTACACTGGTTGTCATCGGCTGGCCGGTGACATCTGTGTTGTTGTCTGCGGTCAGTGTGCCGGGAATGTTGTAAACGCCGGCTGTGAGCGGATCGTAACTGCTGTTGTTCCAGGTAACGTTCAGCGGTGTTTTGTTGCTGGTCACTGGTGCATAGTCCGCAACTATCTGCGATGGGAGACCTATCGCTGCAGGTGCAGTGCCATAAGGCACGGTGATGGCCGTTGCCGGGGTAATACCAGTGATGGTACGTTTGCTAACGGTAACGGTTACACTGGTTGTCATCGGCTGACTGCCCGGATCAGTATCAGTATCGGCAGAGAGTGTCCCGGTGAGGGTATAGGTGCCGGCTATGAGCGGATTATAGTTGTTGGTGTCCCAGAAAACGTTCAGCGCTGTTGTGTTGCTGGTGGCCGGAGTATAGGTCGCTGTTATTTGTGATGGGAGACCTATTGCTGCCGGAGCGGTGCCATAAGGTACGGTGATGGCCGTTGCTGGCGTGATACCTGAGATTGTACGTTTGCTAACGGTTACGGATATACTGGTTTCCATCGGTTGGCCGGTGATGTCCGTGTTGTTATCTGCTGTCAGTGTGCCGGAAAAATTATAGGTACCTGCTTTCAGCGGATCATAACTGCTGGTGTTCCAGGTAACGTTCAATGGTGTTGTATTGCTGGTGGCAGGCGAATAGATGGCTGCTATCTGCGATGGCAGGCCTATTGCTGCAAGAGTAGTGCCATAAGGCACCGTGATGGCCGTTGCCGGCGTAATACCAATAATGATACGTTTACTAACGATAACGGTTACACTGGTAGTCATCGGCTGGCCGGTGATATCGGTGTTGTTATCTGCTGTCAGTGTGCCGGGAATGTTATAGGTGCCTGCTTTCAGCGGATCGTAACTGCTGGTGTTCCAGGTAACATTCAGTGGTGTTGTGTTGCTGGTGGCAGGTGTATAGGTGGCTGCTATCTGCGATGGGAGGCCTATTGCTGCCGGAGCGGTACCATAAGACACGGTGATGGTTGTTGCCGGTGTTATACCTGCGATAGTACGTTTGCCTACGGTAACGGTTACACTGGTGGTCATGGGCTGACCGTTGGTGTCGGTATTACTATCTGCACTGAGTGTCCCGGTGATGGTCTGGGTACCGGCTTTCAACGGATCGTAACTGCTCAGGTCCCAGCTGATGTTCAGCGCGGGATTATCCGGGCTGCTCACTGCATAAGTGGGCATAATACTGGTGGGCAGGATGCTGCCCGGCGTACTGCCGTATGCAACAGAAACCGGATTGATGGCCGGTATGCTGCTGATGACACGTTTTTTCACCACTACGGTAATATTAACGGTTTGCAGATCGGCAGGCAGATCGGTGTTGGCATCTGGAACGATGGTACCGGTGAGTGTATAAGTGCCGGCTACAGCAGGGTTGTAGCTGCCGGTTTGCCAGGTGACGTCCACTGGGTTGGTATTGGTAGTAACCGGAAAATAGGTTGCTGGTAAAGTGGACGGCAGGCCCAGCGCGGCAAAGTCAGTTCCCAGCTCAGTGATGACCGTTGCAGAAGGGCTAACGCTGACAACTATACGTTTACTGACGTTGACGGTAGCATTCACTTTCTGCCCGGCGTTTATCCAGGTGGAATGCAGTACCGGAGCAGCCTGCAAGGCATAAGAGCCGGCGACAAGGGCATTGTAGGGGCTGTTGTCCCAGTTGAGTGCCACGCTGGTTTGGCCACCATCCTGCCAGTTAACAGTGGTGGTGGCAGGCAATAATCCTGTGAGGGCAGTTCCGTAAGGTACTGTGAAGGTCGCCGGACTTAGTGGCACCAGGCTGCTGACAGAACGATTGGCAAGAGTGACCGTGAAATTTTTGGTGGTAATATTTCCGGCTTTGTCGGTGGCTGTCAGGGTAAAGGTATTGTCTCCCATATTGGAGATGTTCAATGTACGCGGGGTAAAAGAGATCGTCACCAAATCATTGAGGGGAGGATCTGATACCAGGTAATTTAACATGCTCTGTGTGATGGTAGCGTTGCCATTTATATCAAGCCAGGTGGTGAGTGGCTGCACCGTCAGTTGGGGAGGTGTGTTGTCGATATAAACAGGCTGGCCTGCGGCGATATCAGCAGGGATGTTATAGACAGTGCTGTTCCCGGCCATGTCGGTCAATGTGACTTTTGCAGTCACTGGTCCATCCGGATCTGTATCGGCTACAGTGATCCATTGTTGGGGCCGGGTAGGAGGCAGAAGTGTTACTGTGGCTGTTTTGCCGGCAATGGTTGCAATGACAGTTTTGATATCCTCACTGGCAGTCAGGTTTAGTTGAATTTTGTCACCTGTTTTAGCGAGTGTAGGAACTGCATTGTTTGAGTAAAGATTAGCCGAGGTGATTTTCGGTGCCGTTTTGTCGATAGCATATCCGGGAGAGCTTGCCGGGATATTGAAAAGGTTCACCGGGAGGCCGGTCTGGTTATCCAGTTGTAAAGTGAAGTTATCACTTTCCACTGTTTTAACCGTTACTGTCCATTGCTGGTTGTTGGTGCCGGTAACGGGGGTGACAGACAGGATAGTACCTCCTCCGGGTAAGCTGAAATTGGCAGCCGTTAACCCGGGCACACTTTGGGCAAAGGAGACTGTAAAATGTACCTGGTCGTAGTTATTCAGTAATGGATCAGTAGTGGTTATACCCAGTACAGAAACAGTGCTGATGGCAGCCTGGTACTCGTAGGCGCCGATGTCAACGGTGCCGTTGTTATAGATGCGCGGATTACCGGCAATATCCGTGATGAAAGCCGAAAGGTCGGGATTATTACCTGCGCTGTAAAGTGTGTTGTTGCCTGTATTGATGGCAATGGAAGTGGGTTTTAGCGATAGATTTGAGGAACTGACAAAACCTGGGTCTTGTCCTACCGTATTATTAACCCCGGTCAATGGCAATGCCACGTCAGATATATTATTGGAGGAATTGCCGGTGACGCCCATTATCGCAAGGTCAGACGGAATACCTGCCAAAATATTATTGCGGAAAATACAGTTGTGAATGTTAACGTTTCCAAGCATGGCCTGATATCCTGTTCCCGTATTGTTGGCAATGGTACAGTTGATCAGGAACGTGGTGCCATCTCTTGTATAAATGGTAGTTCCGCCAACAGAGGTGTTATTTACAATAGCACTGCTGACAGCCAGGAAAGTCGATGATGCTGATGCCTGGTCTATTACAATGCCGCCGCCCATGGGGGCCCTGTTGTTTTTAACCCAGGTATTGTTCAGTGTGATGTTGCCTCCTAACAGGTAAATTCCACCACCCTTTTTTTCTGCTATGTTGTTAACAAGTATGACATTATTCAACCTGAGATTGGTGTAAAGACTTAAGATCCCCCCGCCATAGGCTTCGGGCTGGTTCGAGGAAGTAGGTAACACGGCATTGCCGTTGGTAATCGTCAGGCCATCCAGTGTAACAGTTCCCGCACTATTAGCAACTATCACATGTTGGGCATCGTCATCTGTCATCCCGGGAGTATGCGCATAGTCTCCATCCAGGATGGTGGGATAGAGGGCCGGATCGCGGACTTCCAGCGCTGAACTGGATCCCGGCTTGTACCCGCCTTTGATAGTGACCCCTTTTTTTATCCAAAAGGAGGTGGAAGTAATGATGCCATTGGTCGCTTCTAAAAAAGGGTTGTAAGTGCCGGCCAGCATTCTTATTTCATTGAATTTGCCCATATTCACAGCATCGATAGCCAGATCCAGGTCTGGAAAAGCATTTTCCCAGGAGGTGCCGTCAGCGTATGTTCCGCCGGGTTTCACGTAGCAGACCTGGCTGCTGGCCCTGAAGGTGATTAATAACAGAAAGGTACTGAGGATAAATAGGTAGAATTTTTTCATGCAGTAATTGGTTCAAGTACAGGGATGAGGTATAACGGATCTGAAAAATACGCAGGAGCACCTATATACATTATTGGTGCGTTCTGATTATTGAAAGAGGTTGATTTTAAGATGTAGCTCCATTTCTCCGTTGCTGTAGTTGCGGAGTCCGGCGGTCTGTGTATTGTACATGAACTGTATAGTGCCAAGGGATGGATAGCTGAACCCTGCGCCGGCACTGAAGGAGCCGGTACTATGATAGATGGCGGTGGCATCTAACCAGTTGCGCAGAAAAACTACTTTGGCCCCGGCGTCTATAATATTCTGCATTCTCTGTACCCCACGCAAGGCTACCTTAGGAATGATACAGGGAATAGCTTCGCTGACTTCAAACTTGTACTCTGCTGCTGCGTAAAATAACTGTGTGCCGGCTTCTTTGTCTTCTGCATGGAGGTGGCTGATCATGTCGGGCAGGGCAGCCTGCAGGCCCAGATGTTTGTTGGTATAGGCTACGCCGAAGTCGCTTTCGAAGTAGTTGTCCCTCCTGTTGAAGGCGTTGGTTGTAGGATCGTTCATATCCCCAAAGATATCTTTTATGTTGATTCTTTTGTTATACAGCACACCGGAAATACCGAAATGTAACGTATGTCCGTTGCCGTTAAGTGGCAAGTGGTAGGCATAGGTGAGGGCGATGCGGGTGTTGGAGATCAGTCCGGCTACGTCGTTGTAGACCTGCAAACCTGCGCCTACGCGGCTACCCACAAAATAGTCTGCTGTCAGCAGTTTGGTTTGTGGGGCGCCTGGCATGTCAGTCCATTGTTTACGATAGGCGAGGTTGATGTGCAGGCCGCTGTCCGCGCCTGCATAGGCGGGGTTGGCGAGATAGGGATTCAGATAATATTGTGAACCCAACGGGTCGGTAACAGCGTTGGGGTTGCCCGCTGTTTGTGCATAACTATATGCACAAAACAGCAGGCTGGCTATGGATAAGATATTTTTTTTCATGTGATTTGTTATCGAACGATAGTGATATAACCCTTGAATGTTTTAATCTGCTGGCCTACGGTGATGATGTAGTAGTAGGTACCTTCGGCGAGTGGCTGACCATTGATAGTGCCGTTCCAGGTGTTGTTATAGTGGCGGGTCTGGAATACGAGTCTGCCGGCGCGGTCAAACACTTTCACTTCATTGTCAGGGTACATGTCTATATTTTTTACTACCCAGTAGTCGTTGATACCATCGCCATTAGGCGTGAGGATGTTGGTTCCTGTCAGTTTGAAATCTTCTTCTACGGAAATATCGATCTGTTTACGCATGCTGCATCCGGCGGGGCTGGTGATCACCACTTCGTAGCGGGTGCTGGCAGCAGGTCTGGCTACAGGTGTGGCACTGGACGGATTGTCCAGCCACTGTGCAGGTGTCCAGGCGTAACTGCTGCCACCGGAAGCTTGCAGTTGAATGCTGGCGCCTTTGCTGATAGTGGTACTACCGGCAGCGGCTACACGACCATCCGGCAGCGGATGAATAGTCACCGGAATGGTATTGGATGTTTTAGTGAAACCGTTGGCAAAGGTTACAGCTGCATGGTAGTTGCCGGAGGCTGTGGGTCTGAAGTTTTGCTGGCTGGCACCGTTGACAGGAACGCCATTCAGAAACCATTGGTACTTGCCGGCGGTAATGCCTTGTAATGTCAGGTTTTCATTTTCGCAGATCGTGGTGTTACCATTGGCACTGATGGCTGCATCGGGCCATGCCAGTACTTTAACGGTAACGGTCACTGGTGTTGCGGCTGTATAGTTCACATCACCGGGCTGTGTGATGGTAATGACTGCAGTGCCGGGGACACCGGGTGTGGCCTGGTTGCCATTCATGGCAACAACAGCCGGATTATCGGACGTGAATTGCAATGGCAATCCTGCGTTGCTGTTGGCCTGCAGGGTGAAGGTGGCATCACCCTCGTACTTGTCGGCAACGGCTGCAGCCGTGATGCGCTGGTTACCCTGTAGGACGGTCACCGTGAAGGTGGTGGTAACGTCCATCCGGTTGTTAGTGTTGGCATCAGGTTGCAGGCTGCCGCGCAGTACGTAGGTGCCTGGGGTGGAACTGTTGTAGGTAGAGGCATCCCATTGAACAGGGATCTGGCCGTTGGTATTGTCGGTGTAAACGGCTGGTACGGTGGAAGGCTGGCCGATGTTGCCAAATGGCGTCAGATAGGCTACCTGTACCGCAGCAGGTGTGGTAACGGAAACGATACTACGTTTATCGACAATGATATTGGTAATGATGATCATGTTTCGTCCGCTCACATCAGTGTTATTATCAGCGGTAAGTATACCGATGATGGTATAGGTGCCAGCAACCGCAGGGTTGTAGTTGCCTGCCTGCCAGGTTACATTCAGCGGGGCCGTGTTGGTGGTAGCTGGTGCATAGGTGGCAGCTACTTGTGATGGCAGGCCCACATCGACGAAGCTAGTGCCATAAGACACTGTTATAGAAGGTACTGGTGTAATGCCGGTGATAGTGCGTTTGCTAACGGTGACGCTTACACTGGTAGTCATCGGCTGGCCGGTGACATCTGTGTTGTTGTCTGCCACCAAAGTGCCGGGAATGGTGTAAACGCCGGCTGTGAGCGGATCATAACTGCTGGTGTTCCAGGCAACGTTCAGCGGTGTTGTGTTGCTGGTCACAGGTGTATAGTCCGCAACTATCTGCGATGGGAGACCCATCGCTGCAGGTGCAGTGCCATAAGGTACCGTGATGGCCGTTGCCGGGGTAATGCCAGTGATGGTACGTTTGCTAACGGTAACGGTTACACTGGTTGTCATCGGCTGACTGCCCGGATCAGTATCAGTATCGGCGGTGAGTGTTCCGGTGAGGGTATAGGTGCCGGCTATGAGCGGATTATAGTTGTTGGTATCCCAGAAAACGTTCAGCGGTGCTGTGTTGCTGGTGGCCGGTGTATAGGTCGCTGTTATTTGTGGTGGGAGACCTATCGCAGCCACAGCGGTGCCATAAGGCACAGTGATGGCCGTTGCCGGCGTAATACCGGAGATGGTACGTTTACTAACGGTTACGGATATACTGGTTTCCATCGGTTGGCCGGTGATGTCCGTGTTGTTATCTGCTGTCAGTGTGCCGGAAAAATTATAGGTACCTGCTTTCAGCGGATCATAACTGCTGGTGTTCCAGGTAACGTTCAATGGTGTTGTATTGCTGGTGGCAGGCGAATAGATGGCTGCTATCTGCGATGGCAGGCCTATTGCTGCAAGAGTAGTGCCATAAGGCACCGTGATGGCCGTTGCCGGCGTAATACCAATAATGATACGTTTACTAACGATAACGGTTACACTGGTAGTCATCGGCTGGCCGGTGATATCGGTGTTGTTATCTGCTGTCAGTGTACCGGAGATGTTATAGGTACCTGCTGTAAGCGGATCGTAACTGCTGGTGTTCCAGGTAACATTCAGTGGTGTTGTGTTGCTGGTGGCAGGTATGTAGGTCGCTGCTATCTGCGATGGGAGGCCTATCGCTGCAGGGGTGGTGCCATAAGGCACGGTGATGGCTGTTGCCGGTGTTATACCTGCGATAGTACGTTTGCCTACGGTAACGGTTACACTGGTGGTCATAGACTGACCGTTTGTGTCGGTATTACTATCTGCACTGAGTGTCCCGGTGATGGTCTGGGGACCGGCTTTCAACGGATCGTAACTGCTCAGGTCCCAGCTGATGTTTAGTGCCGGATTATCCGGGCTGCTCACTGCATAAGTAGGCATAATACTGGTGGGCAGGATGCTGCCCAGTGTGCTGCCGTATACAACAGAAACAGGATTGATGGCCGGTATGCTGCTGATGACACGTTTTTTCACCACTACGGTGATATTAACGGTTTGCAGGGCGGCAGGCAAATCGGTGTTGGCATCCGGAATGATGCTACCGGTGAGTGTATAAGTGCCGGCTACAGCAGGGTTGTAGCTCCCGGCTTGCCAGGTGACGCCCACCGGATTAGTATCGGTGGTGGTTGGTGAATAAGTGACCGGCAAGGTGGATGGCAGACCGAGTGCAGCAAAGGCTGTTCCCAGCTCCGTGTTGATGGCGGAAGGAGTAGGAACGGTAACGACTATACGTTTACTTACGTTAATGGTAGCACTTACTTTCTGACCAGTACCTATCCAGGTGGAATGCAGTACAGGAACTGCCTGTACGGTATAGGAGCCGGCTACGAGCGGATTATAGGGGCTGCTGTCCCAGTTGAGTGCCACGCTGGTTTGACCACCATCCTGCCAGTTAACAGTGGTGGCAGCAGGTAATATTCCCGCGAAGGGAGTGCCATAAGCAACCGTGAAAGTGGCCGGGGTTAACGGTTGCAGGCTGCTGATATAACGATTGGCGATGGTAACAGTAAAGTTTTTGGTGGTAATGTTTCCAGCTTTATCTGTAGCCGTCAGTGTCAGGGTATTGGCGCCCATATTGGCGGCGCTCAGCGTACGGTCTGTGAAAGATACGGCTACAGGGGCCAGCAGCGGCGGGTCTGACGCCTGATAGTTTAACATGCTCTGTGTGATGGTGACGTTGCCGTTTATGTCAAGCCAGGTGGTCAGCGGATTCACCGTCAGCAGCGGTGGTGTATTATCTATGTAAACAGGCTGGCCTGCGGCGATATCAGCAGGGATGTTATAGGTAGCGCTATTGCCTGCCAGATCGGTGATAGTCACTTTTGCAGTCACCTGTCCATCCGCATCGGTACCGGCTACCAGTATCTTCAGTTCGGAGCGGTCGGGAGGAAACGGGGTTACAGTGGCTGTTTTGCCGGCGATAGTGCCGGTAGCATACTGGATGGCCTCATTGGCAGTGATGCTCAGCTGTATTTTGTCGCCTGCTTTAGCAAGTGTGGTGACAGGGTTGCTGGTGAAAAGACTGGCTGTACTGATTTGCGGGGCTGTTTTATCAATAACATATCCGGAAGAGGTATAGGGTATGTTGGTCAGGTTTACGGCGAGTCCTGTCTGGTTGTTTAATTGCAGGGTGAGGTTGTTGCTCTCAACAGTCGTAACGGTTACCAGCCATTGCTGGTCGTTGGAGCCTGCGATGGGCATCACATCCTGGATGGTGCCACCATTGGGTAAAGTGAAGTGGGAGGTGGTGAGCCCGGTGACAGGCTGGGAAAAGTTCACAGTAAAATTAACCACGTCACTGTTGGTGGGGGAGGCATCCGCTTTGTCGATGCTGTTGACAGTCGCATCAGGTGTATAATTCCCCTGGAATTCATAGGCGCCGATATCAACGGTGCCGTTGTTATAAAAGCGGGGATTGCCGGCCATGTCTGCCATAATACCAGAAAGTTCGGGATTGCCGCCGGGTTGGTAAGGGGCATTGGTGCCGGCATTAATGGCAGGAGAGCTACTTCGTAAGGATACATCTGAAACGCTGACCAAACGGGCGTCTGTATTAGTCTTATTATTGGCACCGGAAATAGAGAGAGCAGCGTCAGACAGATTGTTGGCGCTGGATACAGTGGCGAATGAGGTGACGTCGTTTTTTCTATTCGTCGCCACCGTGATATTATTCTGGAAGATACAGTTGTAAATATTGGCGCTGCCTGATTTTGCGAGGTATCCCGGACCGTAGTTGGATGCCTTGTTTCCGACAAAAGTATTGTTGACAAGCGTTATGTTGGAAGTGGATGATACCAGTGCTCCTCCATTATATTTACTCGAATTGTTCAGAAAAACGCAGTTGCTGGCTACAACGGTAGATGAAACTTCTGCGACAATACCGCCGCCTTCATCGGCAGTATTGGATTGGATGAGTACTCTATCCATTGTTAGCCGACTTTGGTATAGATAAACACCACCACCACTTCCCATGTTGCCGGTGCTATTATTGATCAGTTTTACATTGCGCAGTGTCACATTACAGTTGCTGGCCAGGATGGCTCCGCCGTATCGGGCCATGGTACCGGGATTGTCTGCGCTTTGTTCTGCATAGCCTCCGGTGATGGTAAGACCATCCAGCATAACAGTTGAGCCGTTATTTACATATACTACGTGACCGGCATTATCTGCGGCGTTTCCCGGTGTTCTCCGGTAGTCGCCATTAAGTACTGTGGAATAAAGCGCGGGGTTACGGATTTCATTGGAAGAGGTGGCATCAGCACGGTAGCCACCCAGTATGGTAACCTTGTAAGCCTGTATCCAGAAGGTGATGGTAGGGGCATCATCCCCAGCTAGCTCGGAAGGATACCAGGTACCTTCCGTTATTCTTATTTCGTTGAAGGAGCCTTGACTTACAGCTGTCAATGCATCATCAAGGGAATTGAAAGCCCTTTCCCAGGAGCGGCCGTCACCATTGGGAGCAGCATAGGCCCTTACATAGCAGACCTGGGCGGAAGCCCGGAAGGCTGTCAATAGCAAAAAGCTACTGAGGATAAACAGGTAGAATTTTTTCATGCAGTAATAATTCAAAGCGCAGGGATGAGATATAACGTATCAGGATATACGCAGATGCGCAAAATTACTGCAGGAGACTACTCTACTATGTCCAATCACTTATCATTCATGATCATTTTCTTTCGCATATCCGCCGGCGTTATACCATAATATTTCCGGAAAAGCCGGGTGAAATTGGCCGGATTACGGATGCCCAGGGAGTGGGCTACTTCCTTTACAGGAATTTTGCGTTGCAGCTGCTCTGTTGCAAAGTTCATCTGCCTGTGCTGAAAGTACGAGAAAGGGGTATATCCTATTTGTTGCTCAAACTGCCGCCGCATAGTGGTAATGCTCATATTACCGATGTCTGCGAGGGCAGACAGGCCCGGAAAGCCCTTCTGGAAATGTTCATCCAGGTAATCTGCGATCCGGTTGATACCATTTTGATGATGCGTGGGATAGTTTGCTGGTACTGACTCCGGAGCAAGGAATACATTTAAACCGTTACTGATCAGGCTATAGGAGATTTTTTTGAATTCCAGCAGGAACAAAGGAGAACGAAAACCGGCATCCATCAGCGTATCCAGTTCTTCCAGCAACTTTGATTGGAAAGGTCCGGTATTGATAGTCACTTTTTCTGTTTGTTTCTGCAGGATACGCATCAGAGGGCTGTCAGCTGGTAGCTGGGAAGTATCGAGGTGCTCCTGCAGCCACTCACGGGTGAAGGCAAAAAAACGCGTGCGGGCAACGGTGCCGGCAGACAAATGGCTCTCATCCCCATACAGGTTGTTGTAGAAGCTGCACACCTTTTGTCCACTGATATACTGCTCGGTGGAAACTCCCCGGTGCCTGAGCACGATACCTCTCTCATATTGCGTATAGGACAGGTAGAGGAAATCATTGCTGGTATTGGGTTCCAGATGGTAAATGGTATTTGTTTTGGCTTTGATGTACACATTTACCAGCGTACATCCTGGTTCCAGGCTTTCGTACTGGATGCGCTCATAGCGCTCGGGCGTATCAGAGATACGGGGCTGCAGCCGGGCATGGGAAGCAGAGAAATCTGCGGGTGCCGGTGCTGTTCGTTGCTCCGAAAGATGCTGGAGGTTCCCGACGTTCCAATCGTATCTGGACATCTGTGTTTCTGGAGGCATAGTATAATGTTGTGGTAGAGATCCACAAAGATAAGCATCCGTTTTTTTAGGCTATCTCAAAAAAAAACCGTTACTTCACGTTAAAATGACGCAAACGGACATGAAACAATTTCACGAATACAAAAATCCATCACTGGCAGTAGATCTGGTCATATTCGGCTATCATGACAACACCTTGTCTGTGCTCCTACTCAACAGAAAAGAAGAGCCCTTCAAAGACTGCTGGACCTTGCCTGGTGGCTTTCTGCAGATGGATGAAACGTTTCGTGATACCTGTTCCCGCATTCTTAAAACAAAAACAGGGATAGATGATGTATTCCTCGAACAGCTCTATTCTTTCGATGACCCGGCCCGTGATCCCCGTGGCCGAGTAATCGCCGTGGGGTACTACGCCCTCATCAACCCTGCCCGTTTTAATATCATTGTGGGTAGCATGGCCAATGATGTAAAATGGTTTAACGTCCTTAAAATGCCCAGACTGGGATTCGATCACCAAGACATCTTCCAGATAGCGCTGCAGCGGCTTCGTTCCAAGATCCTGTATTATCCGGTAGGCTTCGAATTGCTGGATGAACTGTTTACTATCACCGAGCTGCACGAACTGTACGAATGCATTCTGCAAACCACACTCGACAGACGTAATTTCAGGCGCAAAATCCTGGACGCCAATTATGTGATCAACACCGGTACCAAAAGGGAAGGGCTCCAAAACCGTCATCCCGACTTATATAAGTTCAATAAAAAACTGAAAAAGAACAGTTTTCAGATCAATGTTAACGCCTCATGAAACTAAAAATCGTTTCCTGGAAAAAATTACAGGAAACACTACCCACATCCGGCAAACATATAGTTGCCCAGCAAACAGATGATTCCCTGGTGGTATACCAGGCCTTCCAACCCGCCATTGCCAACTACGCCGTTGCTGGCCGGCTTGAAGACCTGCTGGTGCCGGAAGAAAGCCTTTATTTCTGCAAAACAGTGCATTAAAAAACAGTATTGATCTTCATTAAAAACCAGGTTATCATGGAAAAACATAACTATACCCCGCAGATTTTTACGATCAGCAATTTTCTCTCTGTTGCGGAATGTGAAGAATTGATCACCCGCAGTGAGGCCATGGGTTATGAAGAAGCCACGGTAGACGTGGGCAACGGCGTACAACGGATGATTAAAGGTGTCCGGAATAATGAAAGGGTCTTGTATAAAGATCCGGCTTATGCTACCTTTATGTGGGAAAGGCTGAAAGCCTTCGCGCCGGAAGGCACAGATAACCGCTCTGCCTGCGGATTGAACGAGCTGTTCCGGTTTTACAAGTACAGCCCGGGACAACGCTTTAAAATGCATAAGGACGGTAGTTTTGAACGCAACCGGTTTGAAGCCAGCCAGTATACTTTCATGATTTATCTGAATGAAGGTTACACCGGTGGCAGCACTGTGTTTAAATCAGGAGAAGAAATTCTCCCCGAAACGGGCATGGCGCTCGTATTTTATCATCCGTTGCTGCACGAAGGAACCTTGCTGACAGAAGGTACCAAATATGTGCTCCGGACGGATATCATGTATAAATAAAAGAAATCATGCCTGCCACATATGTTATTGGCGATATTCACGGTGCGTTAAAAGCGCTGCAGCAACTGATCACGCGGATCGCACCGGAAAAGGACGACCGGTTTATTTTTTTAGGGGATTATGTTGATGGCTGGTCTGAATCAGCAGAGCTGATCCGTTATCTGATGGAGCTGTCTGCACAGTATACTTGTATTTTTATCAAAGGCAACCATGATGCCTGGTGCGAGATGTGGCTGGCCGGCGAACAGCCTGTTGCCAGCTGGCTGCAGCATGGAGGCAGAGCTACTGTAGCCAGTTATCTTAAACTGTCTGATCATGAAAGGATTCACCATCTTGCTTTTTTCAACAGGATGCTGAATTATTATGAAGAAGATGACCGCCTGTTTATACATGCCGGATATGCTTCCATGCATGGCCCTGCATATGAACGTTTTGAAGCCATGTGTTACTGGGACCGCACCCTGTGGGAGCTGGCGCTGGCAATGGACAAACGGCTGAAAAAGGATTCACAGTGCTATCCCAAACGGTTACTACTATACGAAGAAATTTACATCGGTCATACACCTACGTTGAATTATGACGAAGAACTGCCGATGGTGAGGGTAAATGTGCATAACATCGACACCGGTGCTGCTTTCACCGGTAAACTCTCCGCCATGAATATTGATACAAAGGAAGTATGGCAGAGTGATCCCGCATATTTGTTGTACCCTGACGAAAAAGGCCGGAATCCCTGACCCGGCCTGCTCTCTAACCAAATATTCCTGAACGCTAATATTCTGATACTGATAAAATCAATTTCATTCACAACCCTTTTCACGGCCACCACGGCCTTCCCGTAGTCATCGGGTTTACCATTTACAGGACCACTATTGTCATCGGGTGTAGGCACTCTTTTTTCTGCTGGAAAAAAGTAGACACAATATTAACAGGGGCATTACTATCCTTTGTATATGACTGGTATTGTGACCGCAAAAGTAGTAGGGGAGAAGGGGCTGGAGATCGGTAGAAATATGGGAAGAAAAAAACAGGGGTAACTACGTAACTGATGGATTTATGATTTAGGGATTTTGAGTAACATAAATACTCAAAATCCCTAAATCATAAAATTATTGTACAACCTCTGACATGCCTTGCATGCCGCCGGCCATGTTCTTACGTTTGAACAGGGTGGCGTCAATTTTACCAAAGCGGTAAGCAAAGTTGAGGCGGATCATCTGCGGATCACGGAGACGATTGTAGTATTGTGTGAAATACTCACTGGTAGAGTACTGATCTGTTTTACGGCTTCTGAAGATATCGCTGAAGCTCAGTGTTACAGAGGCAGCATTGTTTTTCAGGAAGCTCTTCTTGATGGCTGCATCCACTGCATAGAAGGAAGCGATGTAACCCTGGGAAGCGTTCTGTGACTGCTGCATCGAAGGGCCGTCCTGTCTGCCTTTGTTATCGTTGACAGGCAGGTTGGTTTTAGACTGATAAAGACCGGAAAGCTGTACTTCGAAATTGAGCGGCAGCTTAAAGGTGTTGTTCAGTTTACCAAACCAGCTCCACATGGCATCCTGCGAAGGTTGTCCTACATTGTCTGTATTGATCTTCGAGTTATAGATGTTCACATTGGTAGACATGTTCCACCATTTGGTGATGGTATTCATGGCAGTGAGTTCTGCACCCATAGAGTAGCTGGAGTTGGCGTTGATATAGGTGTTTACCAGCATTTCGCTACCACTGACCGGATCGGATTCCTTGGTGAGGAAGCGGGTGATCAGGTTGTTGGTATGTTTGTAGTACACAGATCCCATGAAGGTGTTGTTGCCTTTGAATGTTTTCAGGTAAGACAGTTCCACAGACTGGGTGAATTCCGGTACCAGGCCGGGATTACCTTTGGTGATATTCAGTTTGTCAGTTGAATCGGTGAACGGAATCAGCTGGAAGAAATTGGGACGGTTGATCCTGCGTGTATAGCTAACCTGCAGTTCCTGTGCATTTTTCAGCTTCTGGCTGAGGAAGATGGACGGGAAGAGGCTCACCGGATAATTGTTTTTGAAATATTGTTTTACGTTGATCAGCTCACCGCTGTAGTCGGAGCTTTCAGCGCGCAGCCCTACTTTATAACCAAAGTCTTTGATGCTGTGGGAGATACTGGCGTAGGCAGCATATACGTTGTCCGTGTTTTTG
Source organism: Chitinophaga flava (assembly GCF_003308995.1). Taxonomy (NCBI): domain Bacteria; kingdom Pseudomonadati; phylum Bacteroidota; class Chitinophagia; order Chitinophagales; family Chitinophagaceae; genus Chitinophaga; species Chitinophaga flava. The sequence continues at coordinate 918,872 of NZ_QFFJ01000002.1, forward strand.
AAATTGTTGGATGCGCCTTGAATCAGTTTATAACCGTCCTGTCCGAACATGTAGTTATCGAAATTGCTTTCAGTACGGCGGCTGGACATACGGAGACCGGTTTCCAATTTCAGCTTGGGAGTAAACGGTTTTACGTAGTCTGTCTGCACCGTGATAAAGGTGATTTTACCATTACCCAGTATCTGTTGTTTGCTGGTGTGGCCCACTGGGCTACCCTGTCCGTTGGTGTAGTAGTCGGTGGTATAATCTGCGTTGTTGTTGCTTTTGCCACCGAAGTAGTTCGCATCTACGGTGAGTTCTTCTCCTTCTTTAGGGAACAGGTGTTTCATACCGAGTACCAGACCATTCGCATCGAATTGCATGTGGCTGGCGGAGTTACGCTGGCTGTACATGCTGGTTGTGAGGTTTCTGATCGTGTCGGTATTGATATCGATGACTTCAGAAGGGTTGAATTCACCGTGTACTTTGATACCGGAGATGGATAATGTGGTACGGTTGGTAGCAAACCAGTCAACACCTACTTTGCCGAAAGCGAAGCCGCCATTGGTTTTGTTGCTATTGGACTGCAGAATGCGTGTTACGGGATTATCACCGAAGTTGTTACGGTCGGTGGTACCATTGGTGCGGCTTTTCATCTGGTTGCCCATAGCGCTGGCAGAGAAGTTGATTTTACCCTGACGCAGGTTGAAGTCGGCGCCGCCATTGAGTGCACCGCGTTTGTCTACACCAGCACGCAGATTACCGTTGTAGCCTGTTTTGCGGTTTTTCTTCAGAACGATGTTGAGGATGCCCGCGTTACCGCCGGAAGCGTCATATTTAGCGGAAGGGTTGGTGATTACTTCCACGCTTTCGATCGCATCGGCAGGAATCTGTTCGAGGGTGAGGGTAGTGGGGCGACCGTCGATAAACAGCTGGGGATTACCGTTACGTACGGATACATTACCATCGATGTCTACATTCACGGAAGGAACGTTTTTCACCACGTCGAGGGCAGTACCGCCTGCGCTGACAATATTTTTTTCCACGTTGAACACCTTTTTATCGATGTCCATCTGCATGAGGGGTTTGGAACCGGTAACGGTTACGCCTTGCAGCTCGGTGGTGCTGGTAGCCAGTTTGATATTGCCGAGATCTTTGTCTATCGGAGGGAATACTACGGCCTGGGTATATGTTTTATAACCGGTGCCGGAAGCCTGCAATTTGAGCGGGCCTCTGAGGGGTAGTTCATCGAGGCTGAATTCACCGTTGGTTTTGGTGAGCACACCTTTTACCAGTACGTCCTTCATTTTTTTGGTGGCTGTGTCCATACGGCCCTGCAGGATGATGACGGAGGCATAACCGATTGGTTTACCTTCGGAATCGATCAATTTCCCATATACATGTCCGATATTGCCTGGTCCTTTGCCGGCCATGCCGCCCGGTCCTTTGGCGCCCGGAGCTTGCGCACTGGCCTGCATTGCGAGCAGGAAGAGCATGATAAACGAGTAGATTTTTCGCATTGTAAATAGTTCTTGAAGATGCAAAAATAGATTTGCCGAATCGATTTTTTCGGCAAATGAGATGAGCGGTTGAAATTTTGATACAAAACCGGTTTTATCAGGGTTGACTTTTTCCGGCGATGGCATAGAGTGTGTCACGGTAGGTATCGCCTACGGGCAACTCGGTTTCCTCAAGGAACACGCTGTTCTTGCGGATGGCCGTGATAGCAGCCACGGATACGATATATGACTTATGTACCCGGATAAATTTCGCAGGCGGCAGCTGTTCTTCCAGTCCCTTGATGCTCATGCGCGTCACCACCGGTTTGGCTGAACCTTTCAGGTGGATTTTGACATAATCCTTCAGCCCTTCTATCCAGATGATATCGGAGAAGACAATTTTAAAAAGACTATAGTCCACATTCACAAAGAAAAAGTCGCTTTGCTCCTTACCGGTTTTGCCGGCGGCTTTGAGCTGAAACAGTTCATGGGCTTTGTTACAGGCTTTGATAAAACGTTCCAGGGATACCGGTTTTACCAGGTAGTCGGTCACATCAAGATTAAATCCTTCCAGTGCATATTTTTCGTAGGCAGTAATCAGGATCACCAGGGGTTTGCTGGACATAGACTGTAAAAACTGCAGCCCGGTAAGGCCGGGCATCTGAATATCCAGGAAAATAAGATCTACCTGCTGGGTACGCAGCACTTCCATAGCCTCAAAAGCATTGTTACATTTCGCTATCAGTTGTAGATATGGCACCATGCTGATGTTGTCTTCCAGAAGATCCAACGCCAGTGGTTCATCATCAATGGCAATACATCTCATCGATATCTCTTGATTTTAACAGTCTCAGATTTTGGCATTCAATGTAGGTTCAACTGCAATGTTACGTAAAACCAGTCATCTTTTGAATTTATCTGCAGCACATAATCATTTCCATAAAGCAGGTTGAGCCGGCGCTTTACGTTGGCCAGTCCTATTCCGCTGGTTTTGTCTTTCACTTCTTCCGAAAGATGATTGTATTTGTTTCTCACCGCAAAAAAAAGTTTATCGGCGGTGGTAAACAGGTTGATATCGATCTGGGCATGCATAATGAAACCGGTACCATGTTTAAAGGCATTTTCCACAAACGGGATCAGCAGCATGGGTTCAATTTCATAATGGTTATGCGGCACATTCATTTCTACATTGATTTCCACATTTTGACCAAAGCGCTGACGCTGGAGGTCGATATAACTCTGTAAGTACTCTACTTCCCGCTGCAGGGGCATTTTTTCCTCGTCGGCTTCGTACAACATGTAACGCATGAGGGAAGACAACTTGATCAGCGAAGGTTCCAGCAGATCAGATTTTTTCCGGGCCAGCGACACCATGTTATTGAGTACATTAAACATAAAATGCGGGCTTACCTGAGAACGTAGCAGCGATAGTTCCGTTTTCAGATTTTCATTTTCCCGGGCGCTGACTTTACGTTCCAGCATAATCCGCTCCCGTATCATCTGATAAGCCGTGCTGGCAGAGAGTATAAACAGAAAGGTGAAAAAGCTGAAGAGGATGGTGGGCTTCGGGTCTACCGTTGTCCGCTGGAGATAAAACCGCTCAAACGTATAACGGCTGACAAAATAAAACGTCAGCATCAGCATCAGCACGCCCACATATTCCACTATCCGTTTTTTCTGCACCAGGGCAGGTATCAGCAGAAAAGCATTGATATAAAAGAAAACTACCTGTATCAGGTAAAATCCCATCAGAAAATAAAACCAGGCTTCACGCTCTGCCTGTTCACTGGAAGAAACCGGCTTTTCATAAGTAGGTTTCAGCAGGAAAGGAAGGGAAAACAACAATGCCCACACCAATGCATGCGTAGCAACAATTGCCCATTTGCGGTTATACCATTCGTTAGCCATGCCGCAATTTAGGCATTAATGGGCATCCCGGGGATTTGTTGCGACCAACGGGCGTATTTGCACGATGATCACACAGTGCATTCTTGGCGTGATCTTAATGTTTGGGTGAAAAATAGCTGGCTCCTGTTGTGATATTAGCTTTCAGGTCACTGAGAATAGAATATAGCCCGAAGTAAGTACGGTTGATGTACAGGCTGTGCCTGGAACCTCTGGCTACCTTGGATTCCCTGATTTCCTTCATATTGTAAAGCTCATCCATGTACGCATAGATTTCATTGAAATAAACTTCATTGCCGAAATCAAAGTTATCTACGGTAAAAGGCAGGGTGAGCAGATCGATCATATGCTGGAAAAGCCCGCTGAAGAAAGCTATTTCTTTGGGCGTATCGCTGGGATGGATCATTTCCAGGTTGGTATATATTTCATGCCGGCGTTTTTCATCTTTCAAGACTTCCTTATCGGTGAGCAGGAAGTAGTTGTAATAGAAATCTTCCGGTATTTCTTTCACACAACCGAAGTCGAAGATACCTACGGTACCATCGGTCCGCATCAGGAAGTTGCCGGGATGAGGATCTGCATGTACCTGTTTAAGCTGGTGTACCTGGAACTGGTAAAAGTCCCACAGTGCCTGGCCTATTTTATTACGGGCTTCCTGGGATGGATTACTCTGCAGGAATTCCTTGAGATGCTGGCCGTCGAGCCAGTCCATGGTGATGATTCTTTCGGATGACAGTTCCGGATAATATTGCGGAAACTGCAGATGAGGAATATGGGCACATTGCTGTGAAAGGGCCATGGAACGGGATAGTTCCAGTTTGTAGTCTGTTTCTTCCAGCAGTTTGCTTTCTATCTCCTCAAAGTATTTATCCATATCCACTTCGTTCATGCCTACAATGCGGATGGCGAAGGGTTTTACGAGACGGAGGTCAGACTTGACACTGTTGGCCACGCCGGGGTATTGTATTTTCACGGCCAGCTGTTTTCCGTCTTTCCAGGCTTTATGTACCTGGCCGATGGAAGCAGCGTTGGAGGCGTGCATATCAAATTTATCATACAGCTGGGACGGAGATTTACCCAGTGTTTTAACAAAGGTGTTGACTACCAGCGGCCCGGACAGTGGCGGGGCGCTGTATTGTGACATAGCAAATTTTTCGGTGTAGGCTTTGGGCAGCATACCTTTATCCATACTGAGCATCTGCGCCACTTTGAGGGCGCTGCCTTTGAGGCTGCTCAGCGTATCGTAAATATCAGAAGCATTGTCCTGGTGCAATGCATCCTTGCTGACAGAAGGATCTATCAGTTTACGGGTATAATGTTTAATATAATTGGTGCCTACTTTAAGACCAGTGCTTACAAATTTTCCAGCCCTCTCCACTTTCGTGGTGGGGATATTGGATTGTTCTTTCATAAAACCTATTTCCGCGTAAAGATGAATTTCCCGAAGTCCAGCAAAGAGTCCAGTGTGTTGGATTTAATCAGCTGGAAGCTCAGGTTGACGGCTTTTTCGATAGCAGCGTCTGTCATTTCGAAATTGGCGCTGGAATCATTGAGCCAGTATTTCAATACAAAAAGAGCCTGTACCCAGAAGCCATGTACATATTGGTCGGAAATATATTTCCGTTCCTTGATTTCGTTGGAGGTATAACCTTCTTTAATAAGTTCTCTTACATAGGCATAAAAGGCCTGTTTAAAGGTCTCCAGTTTATTGCGATAGAGGTCGGGCAGTCTGAATTTTTCCCTCTGCAGGAGGAAGTAGCTGCGGTCGTCCTTTAATTTCTGTACCCAGAGGAAGTAGAAGGCCAGCAGTTTTTCCTGTGCGGAATATTGCTGATAGATTTCATCCTGGACCAACTGATCGAGTGTTACCTGGAATACAGACAACCAGATATCTTTTTCAATGGCTTCGAGAGAGCTGTAGTCTTCATAAAAAGCGGATTCGCTGATGTCGAGCTGTTTACACAGGCTAAATACAGAAACAGGGGCTTTACCGTTTTCCAGCCAGTAAAGTTTATAAGCGTTGCGGATAAGTTGTTTGTCCATACGTGCAAGGATTTACTATGTTGTAATACCCCGCCCGGAAAGGCCCGGAGGTTATCATGTGCGGGGAAAACCACTATCACAAATTTACGCTTTAGCTGATTATCAACGTTGATTTTAACACCACCTTTGCATTTAAATTTTATGCTTTTTATTATTTTTTTAGAGAGATGTGAATGCAATTGACTGATTTATAATGCAGATCTTTTTTGGCGAAAAACGGAACTATAAAAAAAATATATATCTTTGCGTCGTAATTCCTTTTTCTCATCTCTTTAAATACAAAGGAATCATGAAAGAACATACCTACATATCGCCTCTTGTAAGCGTTGCCTAACAGGCATCCGCCGGTTTATTCCCTGAACATTTCTGTAATACCCGGTCTATAGCATGCTGCGTTTTATAACGCCGTAATGTTGTGCCCTGCTGTATGCTGTGATATCGTCTCAGCGGATACCCCGTGCTTTTCACATTCATTTTTACTACAACATATTAAATACACATATTTTGTCTGGTTTAAAAACAAAAGAACTCAGTAAAATAGGCTATACAGATGACAGGGCGAGGAGCCTGGTGATCAATATTATTTCCCGGCATTTCAAACATCATCAGAAAGCCGATATTATACAACTGCTGACCGATATTAAAGCCCGTCCGGCAGATTATTTACAGGACGAGGTATTGGGTCCGATCGCTGCCGTTTTCGCGGAGCAGCCTAAGGAATGTAATTTCCAGTCTTATCAGTTGCTGGAAAAAAGCGGTCAACTTAAAATCTATGGTGCAAAGGAGATAGAGTCATCGGCGCGTCAGCAGATGGAACTGGCTATGTCTTTACCGGTGACAGTGCAGGGTGCGCTGATGCCTGACGCTCACATGGGTTATGGCCTTCCGGTAGGAGGGGTGCTGGCCACCGAACAGGCGGTGGTACCTTATGCGGTAGGAGTCGATATCGGCTGCCGCATGGCGCTCACACTTTTTGATGAAGGCGAAAGTTTCCTGAAGCGTTATAGTTATCAGCTGAAGGTAGCTTTAAAAGATTATACCCATTTTGGAATGGAAGGCGGCCTTGATTTTTATCAGGAGCATGCGGTGCTGGACAGTCCTGATTTCCGTGCTACCACGCTGCTGAAAAGTCTGCATGGCAAGGCAGTAAGACAGCTCGGATCTTCCGGCAGCGGCAACCACTTCGTAGAATTCGGGTTGCTCACCTTATCGGAAGACAACTCGTTGTCGTTGCCGCCCAAACAATACCTGGCGCTGTTGTCGCATTCCGGCAGCCGTGGTCTGGGGGCCACTATCGCGCAGCACTATACGAAAATAGCGATGGACACCTGTAAACTGCCCCGGTCCGCACAACAGCTGGCCTGGCTGGATATGAACAGCGAAGCAGGACAGGAATACTGGCTGAGTATGAACCTGGCCGGTGATTATGCCCGTGCCTGTCATCAGCGGATACATCACAACCTGGCCCGGGCTATGGGGCTGAAAGGGCTGGTGACGGTGGAAAACCATCATAACTTCGCCTGGGAGGAAACGCTAACGGATACACGTAAAGTGATCGTGCACCGTAAAGGCGCTACACCGGCTCATGCCGGCGAACTGGGCATCATCCCCGGCAGTATGACTACCGCGGCTTATCTGGTACGTGGCAAAGGTGTGGAAGAAGCGTTGTACTCCGCCTCCCATGGCGCCGGCAGAGCGATGAGCCGCTCCAGGGCACGGGAGAAAATGACTATGTCTGCCCTGAAAAAAATAGTGTCGGAAGCAGGTGTAACACTGATCGGTGGCAGCGTGGAAGAAAATCCGCTCGCATATAAGGATATCGAAAAAGTAATCGGCGCTCAGCAGGAGCTGGTAGATATCGAAGGACGGTTTATGCCGGTTATTGTACGGATGAACAAAGAGTAGCCGTTAAACGGCACATGATAAGTGAAGGCAGGCCTATGTGTAGTTTTCCCAAAAAGTATCCAACTTTTTTGGAGGACACTATACATAAAGGGTCTGCCTTTGTTTTCTGTAATTAAATATTAGGTAAAGTCTTCTAATTAATTATCTAGTAAATATTTATGTTGTTTTATATAAGTTGTTCAGTATATATTACAGCCATATTTAACCCATAACCCATAAAAACCTATAAGTATGAAGGTATTATCCTTTGCATGTATGTTCTCAGTGATGGCAATGACAACAGTATCATCATTTGCTAACTCAGTAGCACCAACAGCAACAAACACGATCAACAAACGTCCATACGCTCAATATTTCGTTAAGTACGCGACTCAAATTGGGACGATAACGCTTGAAGCAGATTTTTCTGATACTATTGAGAATATAAAGAGTAAGATATACGATAAAACGGGTATACTTCCGGAAAAGCAACGATTAATCTATGCTGGCAAACAGTTAGAGGATGGAAGGACGCTCAGTGATTATAATATTCTGCCCGGATCAACAATGCATTTAGCTATTCGTGAAATTTAAAAATATGGGCAATCTGATACAAATCAGATTGCCCATATTTTTTGAACCACCAACATCAGTTTAGGCTGCCCGAAACTAATCAAAACCCTGCCCCGTCCTCCATTCTCCATTCTCTCTGATAAAAGAAGCCCATTTATAAACTAGCCTTTTGATATCATCTATTTTTCAAACGCTGTCCGGATCTCTATTGCAAAATGAAACCGGTTATATTCAGTATGCTTAAATATTGGCCGCCTGGAAAATTACCGGACATTCTTAAAAAGAATGATTATTTTATGGGTATATCTTCTACCTATGAACCAACGACTCCTTTCGCTGGACGTTATGCGGGGTGTAATCATGATCCTGCTGGCAGCAGAAAGTGCTCATCTGTACTGGTCACTCGACAGTTTGTCATCCACGGGTTTCTTTCATGAAATCGTGCAACAATTTTTCCACCACCCCTGGAATGGTTTGCGGGCCTGGGACCTGGTGCAGCCTGCCTTTATGACCATGGCCGGCGCTGCCCTGTATATTTCCTGGCATTATAAGTCGTTACAGGGTGTCACCTGGCGGCAAAATTTTAAACATATTGCATTGCGTTGCGGGAAATTATTTATATTCGGTACCGCATTGCATTGCGTATATGCGGGCAGGTTAGTCTGGGAGTTGTGGAATGTGCTTACGCAGTTGTCTGTCACCACAATCATTGCATATCTTATTATCCGCCGTCCTATTGTTTTTCAGTTGGTAGTTAGCCTGTTGTTGCTGATTGCCACCGAGTGTATGTATCGTTGTTTCCTGTTACCGGGTTTTGAAGCCCCATTTGCCCAGGGACATAATTTTGGTGCCTACATGGATACTGTATTGATGGGAAAGATCAATCCGGATGGATGGGTAACGATCAACTTCATCCCAACGGCCGCACACACCATCTGGGGGGTACTGGCAGGCAGGCTTCTGATCAGTGGAGCATCCTGGCGCCGTAAGATCACCTGGCTGGTTATCGCAGGTATCATCGGCCTGATCGCCGGTTATGGCCTGGATGCTGCTGGTGTTACTCCCATCATCAAACGTATCAGCACATCTTCTTTTGTGCTGGTATCAGGAGGTTGGGTAATGCTGTTGCTGGCGCTGATATACTGGCTCACCGATGTCAGAGGACATGTGCGGTACGCCTGGATAGCCACAGCAGTAGGCATGAATGCGATCTTTATATACCTGTTTTTTGAAACCGTAGGCGTGCAATGGGTCAATCCCACCACCGGCATTTTTGTGAAAGGGTTTACTGCCATGATTGGCGTACCCGAAGAGATTAGAGAGGTGCTGTCTGCCCTTACCGTACTGGCCCTCGAATGGGGACTCTGTTACGGACTGTATAAAAAGAAGATGTTTTTCAAAATTTAATAGCTATCTGAGAAACCCTTGTGGACACAAAAAGCCGTCTTAAAAAGGCGGCTTTTTCTTTTGCCCTAATCGTTAATCCTGTTTCAAACCCTGTACCATCAGCACTATCAGCAAACCGCATATTGCCATGATGCCAAAGGAAACTCGCAGGCTGGTAGCCTGGGCTACAAAACCTACCAGTGGTGGTACTACCAGAAACCCCAGATATCCGATAGTGGAAATGGAGGCCAGTGTCTGGCCACTGTTGGTGGTTTTGGATTTTCCTGCCAGACTGAACACCAGTGGCACAATACAGGATACGCCCATACCGGTGCACATAAACCCAATGGTGGTGATCACCGGATGAGGCAGGAAGATGGCCAGCAGCAGCCCGATGAGGATGAGCCATCCACTGTAGAATAATATGTTTCTGATGCCAAGCCGGGCTACGAGCCGGTCGCCAACAAAACGGCCGGTGGTCATAGCGGCCATGTACAGCATAAAAATGGCGGTAGCCGCGATGGGCGTGCCACCGGCTACCTTATGAAAATAGATACTGCTCCAGTCGTACATCGTGTTTTCGGTGGCCATACAGGCAAAACAGATAAAGGAAAAACGCAGCAGTGATTTGTCGGGTAGCGAAAATGCCGGCTTACGGGTGGTTTGCGGGATGGGTTGATCAGGATAGGTCTTCGGCCCGTAATACAGTGTGAAGGCGAGCAACAACACACTGACGATCAGCATATGCCAGGAGGGAGCAACGTTCATAGACACCATCAGGTAACCGATACCTGCACCGGTAGAACCGGCGATGCTCCAGATACCGTGAAAGGTGGTCATGATGGATTTGGAATACTGATGTTGCACCTGCACGGCCTGTGCGTTCATAGAGAGGTTCATCAGGTTTCGGGCAGAACCGAAACAGAACAGGGTGAGCGCCAGCTGCCACAGGCTGGTGGTAAAGCCGGGCACACTCAGTACCAGGTTAAAGATCAGCGCACCTATCACCATGATCTTACGGCTGCTGAAACTGCCCAGCAGTTTGCCTGTCACCGGCATGGTCAGCATCAGCCCTATGGGCAGTGCCAGCAGCACCAGACCCAGCTGGGCTTCGTTGAGATGAAGCTGCTGTTGTATGGATGGTATCCGGGATGCCCAGGTGGAATAACCCAGGCCGGAGATAAAGAAGAATACTGAAACGGCAATCCTGTATTGCCTGGCATCGGTTGTCTGCGGGATCTCTATGAACATCTGCTATGAAACATACCTCTTTGAAGAGCCATGAGGAACGCAAAATTAGATAAATCCGGATACTTATGCTATCATTTTGACAACCTGGCCATAGCCCTGACAGGGAAAGTGCCGGCGCCTTTGAACTTAGGTGGCACTGCGCTGAAGGTGAAGCCGTCTTCCGGCAGCAGGCTCAGGTTGCAGAGATGTTCCACAATCAGGATCTCCGCGCCCAGCAGGATGCTATGTACCGGCCTCGTACGACCCTGGGTATTGTCAATGTTATGGGAATCGATGCCTACCAGCTGAACGGCACAGTCACGCAGATAGATGGCAGCATCTTCTGTGAGATAGGGATGGTTTTCGTAATACACAGGTGTGTTCCAGTGGGTGTCCCAGCCGGTATGTACCAGTACCGCGCGGTTGCGGATTTCATGGTTGCGCAGCATGTCGGCAGTTACGGCCAGTGACTGCGTATAAGGAACACGTATCACAACAGCGTCCAGGTCGGCAAAGCGTTCCAGCGGCACCTCCGACAGATCTTTGCCATCAGCATAACGATAGAAAGGGCAGTCAATGTACGTGCCGGTATTGGTAACCATTTCTATCTTTCCGATCTGGAAAGTGGTGTCACCATCATAAAATTTTGCGGAATCTTCCCGGCTCAGATAGTCGCAAATGATAGGAGCGGGCAGCCCTTTGTAGGTCACCAGTCCATCTTCTATGGTATGGCTCAGGTCTACCAGGTAACTTTGTCCGCCGGTATTAATAGGTTTACGTTTATGCGGTTCCGTGATAATTTCCTTGTTGAGGATATGGGTTTCGCCTACCATGAGCAAACGCATGTCAGCCACAATATAGTCTGCCAGCTCTTTGTCAGATATGTCATCACCGGCGATATCGAGCCGGAAATCCTCGCCCCGGATGCCTCCACCGTTGGTAAAACGGATATCGAAATCAAATTTTACTCTTTTGTTCATAGGTGAATAATTTCCTGTTTTGTGCGTTTATAAATGTACGATATTAGCGCCATGCATAGAGAATTTCAGCTTATCACCTGCGAGGATGCCATCAGCAGGTACCAGGTACATACGAAGATCTACGAGAGTGAAGCCGCTTTCCTGGATATAGAAAGTAAAGACAGCTACTTTTACCTCCATACCGGCGACCTGCACCTGCAGGGCGATTTTATGCTGGACACCGATACCCTGGAAGATGCGCCCGATGGTAAACCTATCCTGGGTTTTCTCGTAATCGGCAACTTGGAAGTGGAAGGCAGCATCCTCAATGAAACCGGCGATTATGGCCCTATCCTCTATGTAGCAGGCAATGTGTCCTGCCGGCATCTGCTCATTGGTGGCTCCCCTACAAGGGTGACCGGCAATATCATTGTTACCGAAGTGATCATACTGCATTATAATCATGGATGGATGCAGTGTGATGGTACTTTCATCGCTCCTGTGATGATTGTGGAAGATTATTACCTGATGCCTGCTGCCAAAAACATCAGCCTTTTCTATTACAACGACCGTGATCCCGAAAGCCCTGCAGACAATGCCTGCGAGGAATCGGAAGATGGTGATGATATCATCTCCCACAAACTGCGTGCACTGCTCAACAATACCCTTACCACCGACTTTGAAGAGCTGCGCCGTGATCTGGCTGCCGGAGAAAGTGTATTGCAACGGCAGGAACAGCCGGCCAGCTACTGGCAGCAGAAAGTCCGCAAAAGCTGGCGCGACCTGAAACGGGTGCCGCTGGAACTGCGTACGGCGGAGTTATGCCAGGAAGTGTTGCGTGAAAGCGTAGGTGCGTTGGCGTATTTTCCTGAGGATATGCTCACACCTGAACTGGCAGCTACAGCTGTTGCAAAAGACGGCAAAGCCCTGCGTTATCTGCCATCAGAGATGATCACACGCGAACTCTGTTATGCCGCCGCCCGCAACGGAGCTATCTTACGCACCGATATCCCGGAATCATTTTACGAACATGCCTTGTTATGTCTCATCATCAAAAGCGCCGACTGGCAAATGGAACAGGTACCCAGGGCTTTTATGACAGAAGACATGTTTGTGCTGTACGTGAAAGCCGGCCGTGGCGCCTGGCTGGACCGTTACTGTGAAGAGGCCGGCTTGTCCAAACAACGTATACTCGAGCGCGTGATAGCAGACGATATCGCATACCTGGAAAATATTTTCAACTGGCATCTGTCGACTGCTACCTACGCCTTTGCCCGGAAACGTTACGACTGTCCTGAATACGAGGAAGCCTGGAAAAATATCACCGAAAGGTTTGCCCGTAAAATAGCGCGGCTGAACGTTAGTCCATCGTCATAACCAGTTTACGGCCATAGGTCTGATTATTCTCCATCAGCAGGTGTGCCTGCTTCACAGTATCAGCGCTTAAACTGCCTACCACCTGTACGGCAGGAGGGGTGACTATCTGATCGTTGATCAGTGCGGTGAGCTGTTGCAGGTTTTGTCCGTACCATTCGACCTTGCCTGCTGCCATATACGCGTAGTTGGAGATGTTCAGGACATGGCAACCTTTGTCGAACAGCAGTTCCCGTGTGCGCTCAGTACCCAGAAAGGTGATGTCCGCATAGTTTTTGTTGAGCCCTAGCACTTCCGCCGCTGTTTCCGAAATACTTCCTCCTACGATATCCACGGCCCAATCGAAAAAACGCTGTCCGTTGGCGGCCAGTATCTGCTGTGTCAGATCGGGCTGCCGGTAATCGATGATCTGCGCGGGTTTCAGCCCCAGCTCCTGCAATGCAGCGCTGCTTTGTTCATTGCCTGCTGTGGTGAACAGCTGATCTATATGATGTGCTTTCAGCAGTTTTATCAGGAAACTGCCTACTGCGCCGGCACCACCGGTGATGAATATATGATCCTGCTGCTGTGGCTGCATACGCCGGAAGGTTTGCAAGGCGGTAAGACCGGAAGCCGGGATGGCAGTAGCTGTGCTGAAAGATAAGGATGCCGGCTTGTGCGCCACCATCCGGTAATCGAGGGCGATATGGGTGGCATAGGTACCGTTGGAACCTTTGCTGCCGGCAGCTGCGATCACTTCATCACCAGCCTGGAAGCCCTGAGTGTTTTTACCGGCTGCTATCACGATGCCGGCGAACTCCCGTCCGAGTATAGGAGAATGCATATGCAGACTTTCCCTGCGGCCCTGCCGCATCTGATAATCGATGGGATTAAAGGCAGCGGCTTTTATCGCTATCAACAGCTCATGTTCCTGAAAGGCAGGTATATCAAAGCTGTTCATGCTGAACTGGTCTACATTTCCAAATCCGTTCAATACAATTGCTTTCATCTCAGTAATTTTGGCAAAACTAACCCGATGAGTATCCCGCTACAATAACCGTGAATATTGGGAGTTACTCATTAAAAACTGAGTAGCATGATAAAAGAAACATCCTCCAATGCATCCAACCGGCAGTTCCTGCACAGCGTATGCCGGATCAACGGAGCGCTGGAAACCATTGCTGGCAGATGGAAAGCCCTTATCCTGATACATATTTCAGAACAGCAGAACCGTTTCAGTTTGTTGAAGCAGATGATGCCCACTGTGTCAGATCAGGTGCTGGGCAAACAACTGCGGGATCTGGAAATGGATGGGCTGATTAGCAAAACGATCATCCCGGAAGTGCCGGTACGCGTGGATTACAGCCTGACCCCCAAAGGAGAGGCGTTGTTACCGATACTCGAAGCATTGGCGCATTGGTATAATCCGCGTGGTGTTAGTGAGCAGCAGTAAGTAGTTGCTGTAATTTTTTTTCCTGAAGGATGGTGATGGATTTCCCTTCTGCCGTTATCAGCTGTTGCTGGATGAAGTCCTGCAGTATGCGATAGATGGTTTCATAGGTGGTGCCGGCAAAAGAGGCGAGGTCTTGCCGGTTGATGGTAAATTGTTTGTGCCCGTATACCCGGCTTATTTCCAGCAGAGCGTCCGCCAGTCTGCTTTTCACGTCCATGTGCACGAGGTTGCGCATTTTCTTTTCTGCCTCCTGTAATTCTGCCGCATAAAACTGCATCAGCCGGTAGGTGAGGTCGGGGTTTACTTTAAGAGAGGCTTCAAAAAAAGTATTGTCTATATAACAAACGGTGCAGTCTTCCAGGGCGGTGGCGGATACGGGATACAGGCGTTGTTCGCTGCCAAAGCCACGGTGGCCGAGGATGTCGCCCTTTTTGGCAAAACGGATGATCAGTTCTTTATCTGGTCCCCATTGTTTGTGCACTTTTACTTTCCCATCATACAAAAAATAAATGCCGGTGGCCGGAGCACCTTCCTGGAACAGTGTTTCCCCTTTTTTACAGGCAAGATGCTGACGATGGGCAGCTACCGCTGTCAGCCATTCCGGTATGGAATAGCGGCACAAAAAACATGTCTTCAGATCGCAGGCCCTGGCTTTTTTCATGGTTGCAATAGTAATACTTTTTTGATTTTTCCTGACCAAAAATGCTGTTTAATATGATTTGAATCATATTTTTGTGGTGATTTGAATAGTTTTGACGTTATTTTTTGTTTCATGGATCATATAAATAGGCCTAAAAAGGCTGGAAGTGTATCAAAGAGGGTTTTTTATCTGAGCATGCAGGCATTGCTCAATGCAGTACTGGTAGGTTGTGTAGCCAAAGGGCTGGTATTGCTGATCAGCCTGTTCACCAATCTCTCTTTTTACGGAAAGTTTTCATTTGAAGAGCGGGGTCCTGCAGGTAATCAGCTGGGTTGGGCGGTAGTGCTGGTGCCTATCATCGGTAGTATCATAGTAGGATTGATGGCTCGTTTCGGTAGCAAGGCCATCAGAGGGCATGGCATACCCGAAGCGATGGAAAACATTATTCTGAATGAGAGCCGGATACCGCCGGTGATCACTTTGCTGAAACCATTGTCGGCAGCTATTTCTATCGGTACCGGTGGGCCTTTCGGAGCAGAGGGTCCTATCATCGCCACGGGTGGTGCAATGGGATCTTTTACCGGGCAGGTGATTCATATTTCATCTGCAGAAAGGAAGGTGTTGCTGGCGGCAGGGGCCTGTGCCGGTATGTCGGCGATCTTCGGCAGCCCGCTGGCAGCGATACTGCTGGCGATAGAGTTGTTATTGTTTGAATTTTCTCCCCGTTCAGTCATTCCGGTGGCATTGTCCTGTATTACCGGAGCGGGCATGCACCTGTTGTTGTTTGGTAATGATCCGGTGTTTGCGATGCCGGAAATACCGGTGGTGTCTGACAGGGCGCTGGTGGTATATGTGTTGATGGGCGCCGGTATAGGTGTGGTGGCGGCTTTGGTGTCGCGTTCGGTTTATTGGGTAGAAGATCTTTTTGAGCGGCTGCCGCTGCACTGGATGTGGTGGCCGGCTATTGGCGCGGTGGCGGTAGGTGTGATCGGTTATTTTGCGCCGCATACGATGGGCGTGGGATATGATAATATTAAAACCCTGCTGACCGGTCAGGCTGCGCTGTCGCTGGTAGTTTCGCTTTGTGTACTGAAATATCTTTCCTGGGTAATGTCGCTGGGTAGCGGTACTTCCGGTGGTACACTGGCGCCGTTATTCACTATCGGCGGGGCTTTGGGCGCGCTGATAGGCATAGTGGTACTGCATTGGTTTCCCGGTAGTGATATCAACATAGCCACGGCTGCGCTGATAGGTATGGCAGCGATGTTTGCCGGAGCTTCCCGCGCATTGCTGACAGCGATTGTATTTGCGCTGGAGACAACCGGTCAGCCGCATGGGCTGTTACCGCTGATCGGCGCTTGTACTACTGCTTATTTTGTTTCTTTCTTCCTGATGAAAGGATCGATCATGACCGAGAAGATACGGCGCAGGGGCGTTACTGCACCGGATGAATATACGCCTGACGTATTACAGCAGCTCAATGCGTCAATGGTGCTGGTGCAACCATCGCTGATGGTGTCCGGATCGCTTACGGCTGCGCAGGTGAGCATGCTGCTGGATAATCATTCATATTATCACCGGCATCTGCTGGTAACGGATGCTGCGGGCCGTTTCACGGGTTACCTGGACCGTGAAAAACTCACGGGGCATGATAATACTACAGTAGACAAACTGATGCCTGCCGCTGCTCCTTTTGTATGGGAGGAAGATGATATTACAATGGCGGTGCAGCTGCTGGAGCGTTATCAGCTGAGTGTGCTGGCGGTGATGCGGAAGGAGGAGCTGAGCGGAATGATGACAGCGGATGCAGTATTGCGTGTTTATAGCAGCCGGCAGCGGGAAGCGGCGAGGTATCATTCTGCCTTTTTCGGCAATACCCGGCTGCTCCGGTTGATGGCGAGAGGAAAACGTTTGCTGGCGAGGTAGCCGGCCTGCGTTTTTCCTATGTTGAAATGTGGTATTTTTGCGGTGGAATATACCACCATGCAGCATAAATCATTGACTTCCAGAGAGCGTATTTTACGGTCCCGGAACTTTAAAGAAGGAGCGTTCCAGAATCTAACGCTCACCCCCATCAAAGCGGATGATGTCACTTATTTCACCATGTTGAAAGAGGCGATGAACAGACCGGGCAATGTAAAGCCGGAGGTGCCGTTGCCTGTTGTAAAAGCTCCGCTTCGTGCCGTGTCTGGTTATAAGCCGGTGGTTACCTGGTTTGGTCATTCTTCTTATCTGATACAGATCAAGGGCCTCAATATATTGGTAGATCCCGTTTTCAGCGGCAATGCTTCACCCATGCCTTTCACCGTGAAGGCTTTTCCTGGTAGTGATGCCTATACAGCCGCTGATATGCCGCCTATCGATATACTGATCATCACCCATAACCATTACGATCATCTGGATAAGAAAACGATTGCACAACTGTTGCCTTCCACCAAAGCGATATACACCGGACTAGGGGTAGGCAAGGATATACGTACCTGTGGTAGTTATCCGGCAGACCGCATCACGGAAATGGACTGGTGGGAAACCATACAGATATCTGATGAAGTGTCGCTAACAGCAACGCCTGCACGTCACTTTTCCGGCAGAGGGTTAAAAAGAGGCGGCAGCCTCTGGGCTTCTTTTGTATTACACCTTCACGGCTATACGCTTTTTCTGGGTGGTGATTCAGGATATGATACACATTTTAAGCAGATAGGAGCGGAATACGGTCCATTTGACCTGGCCATCCTGGAATGTGGGCAGTATAACTATGCATGGCCTTTTATTCACATGGCACCAGAGCAAACCGTACAGGCCGCCCTGGACCTGGACGCTAAAGTGCTGATGCCTGTACACTGGGCTAAATTTGTACTTTCTAATCACGCCTGGAATGAGCCACCAAAGCGGGTTACGGCTGCAGCTGCGGAAAAAGGACTGGCCGTCACCACTCCCATGATCGGCGAACAGGTAATCGTCGGCGAAAGTTACCCACACCAGCAGTGGTGGAACCTCTAGTTTACAACAGCCATCCGCTGGCGAAAATTATCAGCATCAGCAGAACCTTTAAGCTTATAACCGCCGCTCGCCGGCAGAAGCTCCCAGGAACCTATAAACTGAATACTGCCATTTCTACTGAACCATGCCCGGGCTGATGAAAAGCCCGGTTGGTACCAGTGAGTCTTTTCTCCGTTTCAAACAACGGCTCCAGATAATCCAGTTGCCCAAAACGGGCCACCAGGTCACTAATCTGCTGACGCGTATTCAGATTGACTGTAATGTTGAGCTGGGCTTCCATAGCCTTTAGCAGATTCCGGTGATACACGAGGTAATTGTCGGGTATGTCTGAATACGCCAGCGCATAATCCACGATACCCTGATTCTGACGGCCTGGTGAACTAAACAGCTGCATGACCAGCACAAATTCTTCATTACTGATATAAGGAATCACACCCTCCAAAATGATAATGGTAGGCTCATCAGCACTATAGCCATGTTGTTTCAGCAGGGCTTCCAGCAAAACAATATCCGTCAGGTCACAATGGACAAACTGCAGTCCCTTTATATGTAATATTTCTTCATAAATTTTTTTCTTCACATCGATATACCCGTTGTCTACCTCTATAATCCGGCTAAGACGCCCCGGATAGGTTTCCAGCAGGTAAAGCGACAGCGGGTCCAGCCCTGCGCCCAGTATCACCATCTGTTGAACGGGAAATTGTTCCATGCGTAACCGGATCGTCTCCCGGATAGCCTGTTTACGATAATATATCATATCTGCGCCAGGTGGATAAGCGCGCGTCATATCGCGCGAAGCCTGGCTTACCTCACTGAAATCTATCGCGTTGATATATGTCTGTTGCAGAGGGCTGCCATACAGGGGTATCGCTTTTTCCAGCACCAAGAGGGAAGTGGCGGGAACTTTTAACTTCTGCGTCATCAGAAATGGTTATTTTTATTAAATCTAAGCCTGATGTGTGCATTGGTCATGCAGTTGAATCCATTACATCTGGCGCGCCTGTAACAGGCCGCCATTAAACAAAAAGTATATACCATTGTTTCATTAGGAATGTCAACAATATAGCATATGCAACAACGTACAGCTTCTCTCAGCAAACTGGAAAAGGATGGAAAACAGATATCACGTTTACCTTTTTCCATCAGAATCTTACTGGAAAATGTATTGCGCAACCACGACAACTTTGCGATCACTGACGAACATGTGGACACGCTGGTTAACTGGCAGCCTAAGCCTGCCGATAAGGAAATACCTTTTAAGCCTGCCCGTGTACTGATGCAGGACTTTACCGGTGTGGCCGCCGTGGTGGACATTGCTTCCATCCGCGCCGAGGTGATCAGAAAAGGAAAAGACGGCGCCCGTATCAACCCGGCCATCCCTGTGGATCTGGTGGTGGACCACTCGGTGCAGGTTGATTTTTTTGCCACAGACTATGCCTACACCAAAAATGTGGCCTATGAATATGAGCGTAACAAAGAACGTTACCAGCTCCTGAAATGGGCGCAGCAGGCTTTTGATAATTTTACGGTCGTGCCGCCAGGTATGGGCATCTGCCACCAGGTTAACCTGGAATACCTCGCACAGGGCGTTATCTCCCGCGATGGCTGGCTGTTTCCGGACACACTGGTAGGTACTGACTCGCACACGCCGATGGTCAATGGTATTGGTGTGCTGGGTTGGGGTGTAGGTGGTATAGAAGCAGAAGCCGCTATCCTCGGACAACCTATTTATTTCTCCTGCCCGGAAGTGATAGGCCTCAAGCTCAGCGGCCAGCTGATGGAAGGTGTAACGGCAACGGATATGGTGCTGGCCATCACCCAGCTGTTGCGTAAATACGGTGTGGTAGACAAATTTGTGGAAGTATTCGGCGACGGCCTCGATCATCTTTCTGTGCCTGACCGTGCCACCATCTCCAATATGTCCCCTGAATTTGGTTGTACTGTCACTTATTTCCCTATCGATGCACAAACCCTTCAGTATATGCGGCGTACCAACCGCTCAGAAGAGCTGGTAGCCCAGGTGGAGAACTATTGCAAGGAAAACATGTTATGGCGTCATGGTAATGAAAGTATCAGCTATTCTGATATAATAGAACTGGACCTCTCTAAGGTGCAGTCTGCCGTGGCAGGCCCCAAACGCCCGCAGGACCGCATACTGGTGAAAGACCTGCATGCTGAGTTTCAGACACTGCTCAAGAAGGAATTTAAAAGGATGTACACGCCGGAAGGCAAACGCCGCGATACAGCCTGGTTGTACGAAGGAGGCTCCGGCACATCGTTTACCTACGAGATACAGAAACATGCGGAAGATGTGGCAGTGGAAGTGGACTACCTGAAATCGGTGCGCATCAAACTAAAAAATGAAGAATATGTGCTGAGCGATGGTGCTATTACTATTGCTGCGATCACTAGCTGTACCAATACTTCCAACCCCAGCGTGATGATAGGTGCGGGCCTGGTGGCTAAAAAAGCGATCAGCCGTGGCCTGTATGTGAAGCCCTGGGTGAAAACCAGTCTGGCGCCGGGTTCCAGGGTGGTAACGGAATACCTGCAACGTTCGGGGCTGCTGACCGAACTGGAAGCATTGCGTTTTCATGTGGTGGGTTATGGCTGTACTTCGTGTATTGGTAACAGTGGTCCGCTGCCGCCAGCTATCGCGGAAGCGGTGGATAAAGGCAGTCTGATTGTGGCTTCGGTGTTGTCGGGCAACCGCAACTTTGAAGCGCGCGTGCATCCGCAGGTGAAGATGAACTTTCTGGCATCGCCGCTGCTGGTAGTAGCTTATGCTATCACCGGCCGCGTAGACGTAGATCTGTTCAACGACCCGCTGGGTTATGATCCCAACGGAGAGCCGGTATATCTGCGTGACATCTGGCCCACACAGGATGAAATCAATGAAGCAATGGCCGCAGCTGTTAAACAGGAAGATTTCCGCGATACCTATGCGGTGATCTTTGATGGTGATGATCAGTGGAAAGGGCTGATAGCGCCTACCGGCAAGGATTATCACTGGAGTAATGATTCTACCTATATCAAGGAAGCACCCTTTTTCTATGATCTTCCGGATACACCTCCGGCAGTAGAAGATGTCCGGAATGCCCGTGTATTGCTGATGCTGGGTGATTCCGTGACAACAGACCATATCTCACCGGCGGGCTCTTTTAAAGCAGATACTCCTGCCGGCAAATACCTGCTGGACAGAGGCATTGATCCGAAGATGTTTAACTCTTACGGTTCCCGCAGAGGCAATCATGAGGTGATGATACGGGGTACTTTTGCCAATGTGCGCATCAAAAATGCATTGTCTCCGAAGGAAGGTGGTTTTACTACGCTGATGCCGCAGGGTATGGTATTACCAATTTACGATGCAGCCACGCAATATGCCGCTACTAAAACACCTTTGATTGTACTGGCAGGAAAAGAGTATGGCAGCGGTTCTTCCCGTGACTGGGCCGCCAAGGGTACCAATCTGCTGGGTGTAAAAGCGGTGATCGCGGAAAGTTATGAGCGGATTCACCGCAGCAACCTCGTTGGTATGGGTGTATTGCCACTGGAATATGTAAACGGAGATACAGCTTCCTCTTTAGGGTTGTATGGTACAGAAACATATACCATTACAGGTATTGCAGAAGATCTGACACCAGGCAAGATGGTAACGGTAACGGCTACCCCGGCCAGTGGGCCTGAAATTGTGTTCCAGGTTAAATGCCGCCTGAATTCAGCTATCGAAATAGAATACTATAAAAACGGTGGTATCCTGCAATATGTGCTGAGAGCATTCCTGAAAAAAGCATAAAACTGCTCATATCGTTGAAGGCTGACTATTACAGATGGTAATAGTCAGCCTTTTTCTTTTATACGAATACTAGGGTCTGTTAAATGCAGCGATCTTTTTGCGATCACCTACCAGCCATACCACATCTTCCCATTCAAAAGGCATATCAGAAGGGGGATTGAGGATACGGTTGCTGCCGCGTGCGATGCCTACTACAAGGGCACTGGTTTTTTCACGGATACCGGAGCTGCGGATGGTTTGTCCTTTCAGGCCATTGTGTTCGTCTACCACGATGCTGGTAAGACCTACATTATCGTTGGCCACATCATCACTTCTTTCCACATTGAGGGTATTGACTACCCGGTTAAACTCTTCCAGCTGTGCTTCTGTGCCGATGGCGGTGATGATATCGTGTGGGAATAGTTTTTCATCACGGGTAGGGGCATAGATGGTGACATTGCCTCTTTTGATAGCGCCTACATTGATGCCGTATTTTTCCCGCAGCTGCAGATCCGCCAGGGGCGTGTCTATCAGGGTAGACCATGGATTGATTTCCAGTTCGGATACCTGCGCATCCCAGGGAAGCAGATCGGCAGCCTGAGCTTTTTTAGCCGCGGCCACAGCCTCTTCACGGGCATTCAGGTTAGACAGAAAGCGATGTTCGATACGGCCGTAATATTTCTGCAGCTGTTGCCTTAATGCCAGTAATACCACCAGCATCACCAGCGATGTGCCCAGCAATGCGGGCCAGAAAGGGAAGAACTGTCTCAGCAGGAAACCGACCAGCAATACAGCGATCACGTTACGGATCACTTCCACCACTACCAGCGGGCCCCGGTTGTATTTGGAGTCGAGCCAGAGCGCTTTATAGGCGATGCTCTGCACCTTTTTGATGGTAAGTGCTGAAATAAAAGGCCCCATCATAGCAATGGCAATGACTACCGCTATCAGTTTGGCCAGCAGCTGGTTGTTCACATATTTGGCAACGAATGGCCATACATAGTAGGTATTCAACAGGATGATGGCGATGAGGATCACACTGTTGAGGATAATAACTTTCAGATAAGCATTGAGTACCGCACGCCAGTCACTTTCACCCTGCAGGGTTTGAGAACTGGCAGAGTAGCGGTTGATCGCTGTCAGCCATTTTCCCGGGATGATCTTTTCCAGCCAGTTGTACAGCGGTGTGGAAAACTTGATCATGTAAGGCGTGGTGAAGGTAGTGACAGCAGAAACACCTACAGCTACGGGGAACAGGAACTCGCTGGTAACGCCCAGCGTTACGCCCAGTGTGGCAATGATAAAGGCAAATTCGCCTACCTGTGCCATACTCATGCCCACCTGCACGGATTCTTTGAGTGGGCGGCCGGATACCAACGCACCGAAGGTCGTGCTGAAGAATTTACCGAAGATAGTCAGCAGCGTGATCCATAATACGGGCCAGCGGTATTCCACGATCATCTCCGGATTGATGAGCATACCTACAGACACAAAGAAGATAGCGCCAAAAAGGTCCTTTACAGGCTGAATAAGGTGCTCTACTTTTTCGGAGGAGGTAGTCTCCGCAATGATGGAACCCATGATAAATGCGCCCAGCTCTGCTGAAAATCCTACCTGTGTGGCCAGGATCACCATACCCAGGCAAAGGGCAATACTTAAAATGAGCAGTGTTTCACTGTTCATATATTTCTCCATCTTCTTCAAAAAGGTAGGCAGCAGGAAAATGCCTGCGAGGAACCATACCGCCAGGAAGAACATTAGTTTGGCGATGGTAAACAACATCTGAGTGCCTTCAAACTGTTTACTGACGGCCATTGTGGAAAGCAGCACCATCAGCAGGATTACCACAATATCTTCTATCACCAGTACCCCGAAAACAATTTTGGTAAAGGGTTTTTGTTTGATACCCAGTTCTTCAAAAGCCCTGATAATAATGGTGGTGGACGAACTGGCCAGCAAACCACCCAGGAACAGGCTGTCCATCGTACTCCAGCCCATCAGCTGCCCGGTGAAATAACCGGCCACTGTGATACAGGCAATTTCCACAAAGGCAGTAATAGCGGCCGTGCCTCCTACACGCATCAGCTTTTTAAAACTGAATTCCAGTCCCAGTGAGAACAACAGGAAGATCACACCGATCTCAGACCATATTTTAACACTCTCCCCGTCACTGATGGAGGGGAAAAGATGGAAGTTAGGCCCCACCAGAAAGCCGGCGATGATGTAACCTAATACCATAGGCTGCTTCAGTCGCCTGAATAATAAAGTAATAATACCCGCCGCTCCTAAGATCAATGCCAGGTCAATAATCAATTTCGGTAGATGCATACAGTAAAAATCGATTTATAGATTTGCGAAATGTACAGTTATGCCCAACGTGTAAACGCCCGGACATATGTGTTAAAGCCAGTTTCCTTGAATCGCTGAACGTCGCTAATATATTATTTTTTCAGGGTGTTGGCAAGAGAAATATTGAGAAATTTCGTCATCATAGGTGTCTGGTTTTAAAATTCGTATATACGACATCGTTAGAAATGACTGAAGTGGCCTACTGTGGCCACAGTGCAGCTATATAGGCTATATTCGGAGTATACCAACACATACCAGACCATGAGCCAGTATGATCATATTGCCAACTCCTACAGGGCTATTGCCGAGTCCATTCCCTACCGTGGCCCTGAATGGTATTCCCTGTATACAAGACTGGGCAGCCTGAGCGGAAAATCGGTACTGGACCTGGGTTGTGGCGATGGTATGAGCAGCCGCCGGCTTAAAAGCTGGGGCGCTGCGCGGGTAGTGGGGGTGGATGTTTCGGAAGAAATGATCCGGTTGGCACGCCTCACCGAACAGGAGCAGCACGATGGAGTAGAATATGTACTCGCAGATGTAGCCACCATGGGCCGTATCGGCACCTTCGATGTGGTAACCGCTTCTTACCTGCTGCATTATGCAACCAGCCGTACACAACTGGAACAAATAGCCCGGTCTGTTTATGAGAACCTCCGGCCAGGGCAAAGTTTTATCACCAGCAATTTAAATCCGCAGGAACCAGCTGTGCCTTCCCTGTTTCTGCCGGAACATAAACTGCATTTTAAGTTGATATCCGGACTATTGGTGGAAGGGGCCACTATTCGTTGTACCCTCCTCAGCGAGGGCCAGGAGGTCAGCTTTGATACCTACTGGTATAGCTGGAAAACCTACCAGGAAGTTTTTCGTGCCGCTGGTTTTGCATCCTGTGAACTGGAGCCCTACATCATTTCAGCCGAAGAAGAAAAAAAATATCCGCCGGGGTTCTGGGATGTTTACCGTGCCCGGCCCTGGGTGATACAACTGGTCTGCAGAAAAAACGGATAATCTTTTATTAACTATTATTTTTTGTGATATAGGCTGAAGGCAGCATCCCGAACTGCTTTTGGAAATTACGACTGAAATTATTGAGCGAGGCAAATCCTGTCATTTCTGCGGCCTCATTGACTTTATAGTAGCCACTGTCGAGCAGAACAGCTGCTTTTTTTAAGCGGGTGAGGTTGATCAGTTCATGAGGGGTGAGGTCGGAGATCACTTTTATTTTACGGTATAGCGTGGGGCGGCTCATATTCATTTTATCAGCCAGCACTTCCACGTCCAGGTTGACATCAGTGAGATGCTGAAGGATGATCTCCTGCAGCTTGTCGAGGAAAGCCTCATCGGCCTTGGAGATGGCCATACTGCGGATATGGACCGCCGGTGAACTGGCAAAGTAGTCTCTTATTTTTTTCCGGTTGTTCAGTAGGCTGGCGATCTGTGCTTCCAGATGTGCAGGGGAGAAAGGTTTTTCGATATAGGCGTCTGCACCCAGTTCCAGGCCTTCTATTTTGGATTGCAGGGTATTACGGGCTGTCAGCAGGACCACAGGAATATGACTGAGCGCCACGTCAGACTTGATGCGGCGGCAAAGTTCGAAACCATCCATCACCGGCATCATCACATCACTGACCACCAGTTGTATCACGGTATCCTGCAGGATACGCAGGGCAGCGGCGCCATCGGGCGCCGTAGTGATATGATACTGATCTCCCAGATCGTCGGCAATGAAGTCGAGTATCTCTTCGTTGTCATCTACCAGTAGCAGCGGTACTTTGGTTAGGGTTGTCTTTTCCATTTGCTGAGATTAAATTCTATTTCCTGATGTACTGGCAGGGTCAGTACAAATACATTATGTCCTGCATCGGTGTATTGCAGTTCCAGTGTGCCCTGGTGCAGCAGGGCGAGCGACCGCGCAATAGACAGTCCCAGGCCGGTGCCCGGCTGATTGGCTGTTGCTTTGCCCCTGAAAAAAGGTTCAAAGATCTTTTCTTTCATCTCCGGAGGAACAGGAATTCCATCATTACTAATCCTGATGATGAATGTTTCGGCGGTATCTGCTGCAGACAGCAAATCGATGTGTACCGCCTCTGCTGCGTATTTGAGAGCATTGCTGACAAGATTGCTCAGTATCTTGTTAAACGCTTCTATATCTACATAGGCAAAAAAGGATTGCACGGGAACGGCTATATGAAAATGGATGTCCTTTTGTTCGGCTGCGGGAATAAACTGCAGATGTATCTCCTGTAATAACGCAGGGATGGCCGCTTTCACGAAATTGAGCCGGTAGCCGTTGATTTCGGTGCTACGGAAATCGAGCAGCTGATTGGTGAGATCAAGCAGGCGATTGGTATTACGTTCCATAATCTGTAGGTTTTTTTGCACCTGCGGTACAGCGGCCGCTTGTCCGATAACCTTTTCCATAGGGCCTTTGATAAGGGTCAGTGGTGTCCGGATCTCGTGGGCGATATGGGTGAAGAATTCTATTTTAGCCTGATACAGTTCTTTTTCCTTCTCATGTTCAAACAGCTCCATCCTGCGCTGCTGCCGTTGTTTGGAACGACGGTGGAAATAAACAATGACACCGCAGATAAGACCGCATAGTGTAAGGAGATACAACGCATAGGCCGGGTAACTCGCCCAGAAGGGCGGCAGCACCCGGATAGTCAGCTGCCGGGGAGTAGTACTCCACTGTCCGTTGCTGGTAGCAGCTTTCACCAGAAAATGATAAGTGCCGGGCGCCAGTTTGGTAAAAACGGCCTTGCGATTGGTTTCCAGGTAGATCCAGTCCTGATCCAGCCCTTCCATTTTGTAAGCGTATTGTGTCATTTCGGGAGAAGTGAAACACAGTGCGGAAAAGTCGATGCTGAAGGAAGACTGATCGTAGGCCAGTGTGATAGTGTCGGTATAGTTGATGGCATGCAGCAGTATAGATCCTCCGGGCAGTAATGGTTTGTTGTATACCTGTATGCCGGTGATGTAAACTGGTGGCAGATAATCGCCTGTTTTTACACTGCCGGGATTAAAGCGGATCATACCTTTTACACTGCCGAAATACAGGTTGCCGCAGCTGTCTTTATAGGCGGAGTTATAGTTGAACTGATCGTTGAGTAATCCGTTAGCTTTGGTATATACTTTTATAGCGCCGGTGGTAGGAGTGAGGCGGGCAAGCCCTTTGGAAGTGGTAATCCACAGGTGGTGTTCATCATCTTCCAGAAGATTGTAAGTCATGTTGCTCAGCAGGCCGTTGCGGGTGGTATAGCGGGTAAAGTGGCCGGAGGTTTTGTTCAACCTGCAAAGGCCGGCTTCAGTGGTAAACCAGAGCTGGCGTTGGCTGTCTTCGAGTATATGGTCTACGCGGTTGTGAGCGAGACTGCTGGTATCCGTAGCATTAAACTGATAACTGCCTGTACGGCCAGTACGGGGATGAAAATAATACGCGCCATTGCGTACCGTGCCCGCCCAGAGCATGCCTTCGCTGTCTTCATACACACAGGTGTAGAAAAGATTTTCTGGTACAGCTGTTATCGGAGCAAAGCCATTTTGTGCACGATCATAACGGTAAAGTCCCCTCGAAGTACAGAGCAACACCTCTCCCTGCCTGGTTTGCATAATGCTGTAGATAAAATTGCTGTGCAGGTCCAGCGGGCCATTGCCGGCGGCGTAGTGTCGCAGGAATTTACCGGTGCGAACATTCATCAGGTCCAGTCCATGTTCGAAGGTGCCGATCCAGAGGGTGTCGCCGGTGACGAGCAGTCCGTGCAGGTTGTTATGCGACAACCCACCACCACCTGGTATTGGCTGAATGTGGGTGATATTGCCACTGCGGACATCCATTTTATTGAGACCTCCATCTTCTGTACCTATCCATAGTTGCCCATATCTGTCTGGGCATATCTCCCTCACTGCATTACCACCCAGAGAGTTTTCACCGGTACGGGGGAAAAATTTTTCAAAGGCGGTATAAGACTCTGTAAAATAGTTGACACCACCAAAGTAAGTACCCGCCCAGATACCGCCTTCACGGTCGCGGTAAAGCGTGTATACGGCGTTGTCTGAGAGGGAGTAGGGGTCGTTGTATTTTTTCCGGAGGTTGATATATTTTCCGTTGGATGGATGATAGATGTAGATACCGCTTTCGGTGGCCACCCAGTATTCATCGGCGCTGCGGCGAAGGAAATCACGTACATACGTGCCCGTGAGTATGTCCTGATAGGTATGGGTACGGGTGTTAAAGAGTTTAACACCCTGGCTGGTGGTACCCACCAGTATGGTATCGGCGCCGGTAGCGGTGATGGTAGTGATCCAGGTGGAGGTAGGTACCGGAGAATGGTCGAACAGGGAAAAGGAAATAAACCGATCGGTTTGATGATCGTATTGAGCGATCTGCCCTTGTGGAGTGGTGATCCATATGCGGCCATCAGCGGCCCTGCACAGGGAATTGGCCGAAGGGTAGTGAGATGGAGCTTCCAGCCCCCCGGTACGCGGATGGTAACGGTATAATTTCAGATCGTCGATGATCCAGATGTTGCCGTCCAGGTCTTTGTCTATCGCTATGATAATACCCTGTTGCAGGGGAAGCATCCGGAACTGCTCCGTAGCCGGATGATAAACATATAAGCCTTTATCGGTGCCTGCATACAGCAAACCATCATCATCTTCCCATATCACCGATATATAGTTGCTGCCGATACTACCCGGTTGTTGCGGATCGTGGCGGAATACCCGGAAAGTATATCCGTCAAACCTGTTGAGACCATCTTTGGTGCCAAACCACATAAAACCCTGCCTGTCCTGCCAGGAACAGATCACCGCATTGTTGGAAAGCCCGTTCTCCACCTGATAGTGGATGAAATTAACAGACTGACCAGATACATATAAGCCGGCAAATAACAGTAATAATAAGGCGATATAACGTGGCCGCAAGTACGAGGATTTTTATAAAGATAATAATCCAGTGTCCGAATTACACCCAATATGCGACGAACTGGAATAATGAGACGATTTATAAAAAGAATGAGACGATTTAGTGCACTATCAGCCCTGCTATTTGCTTTCTTTGAATAAGAATTTTAAGTGTTGACGATACGCTTAAAATTAAAATATTCAACCCATGATGAAAAACAACCTGTTACTGGCTTTATCCCTTGGATTGGTGTCAACAGTCTATGCACAACAAAACGAATGGAAAATCGCCGGCGGAAAAATTACCTCGCCCTGGAGTGAAAAAGTATCTCCGGCGGAAGTATTGCCTGAATACCCAAGGCCACAGCTGGTCCGCGACAATTGGAAAAATCTGAACGGCCTGTGGCAGTATGCTGTCAGCGAAAAAAATGCGGCTGTTCCGCAAAGCTGGCAGGGAAAGATACTGGTGCCTTTTGCGATAGAGTCTGCACTCTCCGGCGTAGGCCGTACGGTGGGCAAAGACAGCCTGCTGTGGTATCATACCAGCATCACGCTGCCGGCTGCCATGAAAGGCAAAAAAGTGCTGCTGCATTTTGGCGCCGTAGATTGGCGTGCAACCGTGTACGTGAATGGTAAAGAAGCAGGCAGCCATGAAGGCGGCTTCGATCCGTTTTCTTTCGATATCACATCTTTCCTGAAAAAAGGTGCGCAGGAAATCACGGTCCGTGTATGGGACCCTACTGATGATGGTCCGCAGCCCAGAGGCAAACAGGTGAAGAAGCCCGAGAGTATCTGGTACACGCCAGTTACCGGTATCTGGCAAACGGTGTGGGTGGAAGCGGTAGCAGATACCTATATCGCCGCTACCAGACAAACACCTGATATTGATCAGGAAGAGCTGATGGTAACAGCAGACATCGCCGGCCGTCAGCCGGGCGATATCGTGAAAGTGACTGCCCTCGATGGCAATAAGGAAATCGCTTCCGGTAATCTCGAAGGACAGGCTTTGAAACTGAAAGTGCCTGCACCCAGGCTGTGGTCACCGGAATCGCCTTTCCTGTATGATCTCCGCTTTACCATCACCCGTAAAGGCAAAGTAATCGATGAAGTGAAAAGTTACTTCGCTATGCGTAAATCATCGATCGGAAAAGACAATAATGGCGTGCAACGTATGTTGCTCAATAACCGCTTTGTATTTCAGTTTGGTCCGCTGGACCAGGGCTGGTGGCCCGACGGCCTGTATACCGCGCCTACAGATGAAGCGCTGCAATACGATATCGCACAAACCAAAGCTATGGGCTTTAACATGATCCGCAAACATATCAAAGTAGAGCCGGCCCGCTGGTATTATTACTGTGATAAACTGGGCATGCTGGTATGGCAGGATATGCCTAGCGGCGATCTGGGCAACGGCTGGGAAACCCGCCCCGGTATCATCGGCAGGGCTACCGATAAAGACCGCTCTCCTGCTTCAGAAGCTTATTACCGCAAGGAATGGAGCGCGATCATCAATACCCTGTACAATCATCCTTCCATCATCGTATGGACTCCATTCAACGAAGCCTGGGGCCAGTTTAAAACCATGGATATCGCAGCATGGACGATGCAGAAAGATCCTTCACGCCTCGTGAATACCGCCAGCGGTGGCAACTTTTTCCCCATCGGACCTATCATCGATCTGCATAACTATCCGGAACCTGCTATGCCGGATCCGGCCATCTACGGGCATGACAGAGCTATTGTACTGGGAGAATACGGAGGCCTGGGTTTAGCGGTAGATGGGCATGTATGGCAACAGAAAGATAACTGGGGGTACCAGTCCTTTAAAAATGCAGATGAGCTGTTTAAACGTTACACCGTTTTTACAGACCGGCTGGAAACATTGATCAGACAAGGACTCTCTGCTGCTGTATACACACAAACAACCGATGTGGAAGTAGAAATAAACGGCCTGATGACCTACGATCGTAAAATACAAAAAGTACCGGTAGAGAAATTGAGAGCAGTGAACAATAGGTTATACAACCCGGCATTGGTGACTCTTAAACCATAATCCGTAAACCATGCGATACTTACGTTTACTGGCGTTAATATCCATTATAGTTGGTTTTACCCCGGCGAATGTTCATTCGCCGGTTCCTTCCGTTTTTACGCCGCCGGTGTATCATGAATTACCACTGGGAGCTGTAAAACCCACCGGATGGCTGCTACATCAGCTGCAACTGATGCGTGATGGCAGTACCGGGCACCTGGATGAAATACACGATAAAATAAAAAAAGACAACGGCTGGCTCGGCGGCCAGGGCGACGGCTGGGAAGAAACACCGTACTGGCTGGATGGTGCTGTACCACTGGCTTATCTCCTGCAGGACGAAACCCTTACCCGTAAAGTATTGAAGTATATCAACTGGACATTGGACCATCAGCGTCCTTCCGGATACTTCGGCCCCATTACCCACGCCGAACGGGAGAAAAATATATCCATTACCGTTAGTAATCCGCAGGATGGTGAAGACTGGTGGCCCAAAATGGTGATGCTCAAAGTGCTGCAGCAGTACTATACCGCCACCGGTGATGCCCGTGTGGTGCCCTTTATGACACGCTATTTTAAGTATCAGTTACAGGTACTGAAAAAATGCCCGGTAGGCCACTGGACAGAATGGGCTACCTCCCGGGGCGCAGATAATGTGCTCGTCGTGCAATGGCTCTATAACAACACCAAAGAGCCGTTCCTGCTGGAACTGGCCAGCCTCCTGCATCAGCAAAGTTATCCATGGACTACCTGGCTTGGCAACCGCAGCTGGGTGATAGATGCAGCCACCCAGCAAAATGATGACCACTGGATGCGCCGCCATGGCGTAAATGTAGGCATGGCGCTAAAAGATCCTGCCATCAACTACCAGCGTTCCGGCAGTAAAAAATACCTGGACTCCCTGTATACCGGCTTCCATGACCTGATGACGCTGCACGGCCTGCCCATGGGCATCTTCTCTGCTGATGAAGATCTTCACGGTAACGCACCTACGCAGGGGACCGAACTATGTGCGATCGTGGAATCTATGTTTTCGCTGGAAGAAATTATCAGTATCACAGGAGATATCCGTTATATGGATGCACTGGAGAGAATGACGTTTAACGCGCTTCCTGCACAAACTACAGACGACTACAACAACAAACAGTATTTCCAGATCGCCAACCAGGTACAGGTGAAAAAAGGAGTGTTTAATTTTTCGCTGCCTTTTGAGAGGGAGATGAACAACGTGTTTGGATTACGCAGCGGATATACCTGTTGTACCGCCAATATGCATCAGGGATGGACCAAGTTTACTTCACACCTCTGGTACGGTACGGCTGGCAACGGCCTGGCTGCGCTCACTTACAGCCCCTGTGAAGTAAAGGCAAAGGTGGGAAAACAACAGACGCCTGTCATCATCCGGGAACTAACAGATTATCCTTTCGATGATCAGATCAGTTTTATTATTCAAACAGCAGGTGTTGCTGAATTTCCTTTACAGCTGCGTATTCCAGCCTGGTGCAGTGAGGCCGTTATCACCCTCAATGGGCAACCACTGCAAAAAGAAAAAGGAGGACAGGTGATTACCCTGCACCGCAGCTGGAAAAACAACGACCATCTTACACTGCAGTTGCCTATGGAAGTGCGGATATCCAGCTGGGGCCGTAACTCCAGGGCTGTGGAAAGAGGCCCGCTCGTATATGCGTTGAAGTTAAAGGAACGTTGGGTACAAGCAGTGGATGAGCGTGAAGGCCCTTATTACAGCATATTCCCCGAAGGTCCGTGGAATTATGGTCTGCTTGAAAAAGCGGTGAAAGCACCAGTACAATATTTTACCGTCAACAAAGAAAAGCCTGTCACGGCTGGTTTTGTATGGAACCTGGAACATGCGCCGTTGAGCATTACCACTACCGCCAAACAGCTACCAGCCTGGCAAATGGTGGATGATGTGGCTCCGCAGCCGGTCACCAGCAGGGAAGGCGTCTACAAAGGAAAAACCACCGATCAGGAAACAACCATTACCCTGGTTCCTTACGGCTGTACCAAGGTGAGGGTTGTTGCATTTCCGACTGTGATGGATGTGATAAAACCATGATGGGGATGATAGAAATATAATAGATATACAATTATCGTTCGTAGCGGGTTTCCACCACGCCGGTATCATACAGTTTGATATCCTTTACCTTAAATGTTTTTTGCACAGTACCTGCAAACAATGGTCTTCCGCTACCCAGTACTACCGGGATCGTATGAATGATCATTTCATCAATCAGGTCATGTTGCAGGAAAGCAGTGTTCAGTTCACCACCACCTACCAGCCAGATGTTTTTACCATCCTGCGCTTTCAGTCGCTGAATCAGTCCCGGAATATTGTCTCCATTTGTGAAAGTGACGTAAGGAGCCTCCGGTTTCGGACTGCGGCTGAATACATAATTGGTGGTATCAGGATAAGGAAAAGTATCTGCAAGGCGTAACACGTCCTGATAGGTTTTATAGCCCATCAGCGTGGTGTCTACGGTAGCAAAGAATCTGGCATAACCATAATCATTGTTTTCAGGATTGGGGTATCCATTGAGCCAGTCTATCCCGCCATCTTCAGCAGCAATATATCCATCGAGGCTTACGGCAATGTATACAATCAGTTTCCGCATATATATTTCTTTTTTACAAAGGTGAAAGAATGCAGAGAAGAAAAATTGTACAAAATTTTCCGATTGGTATTCAGAAGAATTTCCTATGCAACTTAAGCAATTAAAGGCATACTTATGGTAGTGCTGGCCAGTTGGCGGGGGCGAGGTCTTTTCATTAATGATGAAGAATAGTATTTGGAAAAGTAGTGGACACTTTTCCTGCCTGTACGGCTTTTTTGTATTGTAGTGGTGTAATGCCCGCGAAGGATTTGAATACGCGTATAAAATGCGCCTGATCATAAAACCCATGTTCATACGCCACTTCAGTCAGTGACAGATCGGGCTGTTGGGCAATTTGTGCCAGCGATGCGTTGATAAGATGCAGCTGTGCATATCTTTTGGGAGTGCTGCCCACAGTATGATGAAACTGTTGTATATATTTTTTGGCAGATACCTGCTGCGCATATTGTAATGACCGGATATGTCCTTTTTCCAGTGAGGTGTGCAGGCGGGTG
This sequence comes from Chitinophaga flava, assembly GCF_003308995.1. Taxonomy (NCBI): domain Bacteria; kingdom Pseudomonadati; phylum Bacteroidota; class Chitinophagia; order Chitinophagales; family Chitinophagaceae; genus Chitinophaga; species Chitinophaga flava. The sequence continues at coordinate 952,958 of NZ_QFFJ01000002.1, forward strand.
TCGGTAATAATGGAAGGCACTTGTTGCGGCCGTGCATGGGCCAGCAGAAACCGTTCCAGCGTCTGCAGCTTTTGTATGGGAGAAGGTTGTTGTTCCAGCTGGTGTATAAGATCAGCGGTTTTGTTATCCCACAGCTGATCTGTTTGTATCAGGCCATCCCTGAACTGTGCGGCAGAAAAGCCAAACAGCCGGTATAGTCCGAAAGGCTTGAAGATAATACCGATCGCCTTGTACTGCCCGCTTACCCTTGTTATAACAGGCCCCGAAAAAATACCGGATATACTTCCTGCTGTGTCGTAGCCAAACATTTTCTGATGCTGATTAGTCACCGTAAAAGCATCACCGAAGTTGAAAACCAGTTCCTGATGCAGGAATGGAATATTATAGGAAGTCTGTTGCAGCTGGTCTGTTTCGTGATACCAGTAGTAATCGATTGCTTCCCTTAACTCCGCAGTTGGTATTTGGACAGTCGCATTCATATGGTTACTGGTGCATCAGATTTGATATTAGCTGCTAACCTGTTGCCTGTTATGCTGATATTTTATGCTTTATATTTGCAATGTTGGCGAAATTAAGCATTAAGCGGCGAATATTCAAACATGAGTCATTCTACAACAAAACAAAAGTTGCCACACTGGCAGCTCTTCCTGCTATCCTTTAAAGACGCCTATAAGTCTTTACAGGCTAACGATCCCCTACGCCTGGCGGGAGCCACCGCCTTTTTTACCACTTTCGCCCTTCCGGCTATCCTCGTTATTCTGATACAGTTGTTGCGCCTGATCTTCCGGATGAACCATCCGGGAAGGAGACTATCCATGCAGCTGGAATCGATGTTTGGTATTGAAACAGCCGAAGCGATTGTACAAACGCTGCGGGCCTTCCGGAGCATCGCACAAAACTGGGTGATCGGCATCGCCGGATTTCTGTTTCTGCTGTTTGTGGCCACCACGCTGTTTAAAATTATCAAAGGATCTATCAATGAGTTGTGGAGGATAAGACCGGTGCATAGTGCTGATTTCAGACAGATCATGTTATCACGGTTACGGGGTGTGCTGGTGATTGTTTTTGCGGGAATATTATTTTTGATAGATGTAGTGGCAGAAGCAGCCCAGGCTTTTCTGGGAAAATACATCAGCGCTTATCTGCCGGCCCTGGATGCATATTATAACAGCACGCTCAACTACGTGATGTCGGTAGCGCTGGTGACCATCTGGTTTTATCTGGTGTTTTACTTTATCCCGGATGGACGGCCACGGCTCAAACCAGGACTGGTGGGCGCACTGGTGACTGGTATCCTTTTTACCATCGGAAAAATTGTACTGAAAGTAATGCTCACCTACAGTAGTATCAATACGCTCTATGGTGCTTCCGCCTCTACGGTACTGTTGCTGCTCTTTATGTTTTATTCTTCCATCATTTTTTATTTCGGGGCTGCTTTTACCAATGAATGGTCTTCTCATATCGGACAACCTATCCGTACCATGCATCATGCGGTGAGGTATGAGTTGAAGACAACAGAAGAAGAAGCCAGATAAAAAAATAATCTGTACATTGTGTGGATAGTATTGCTGGCTGCCAACTGCCGGGCTAATTCCACGTATGCATAATTACATAACACTCAGGGAAAAAATCGGTTACGGTTTTGGAGACATGGCATCTTCTATGTTCTGGAAGCTCTTCGGCATGTACCTCCTCTTTTTTTACACAGATGTGATGGGTATTACAGCCGCAGCTGCTGGTACCATGTTGCTGGTTACACGTATATGGGACACTTTTTTTGATCCGGTAGTGGGTACTATGGCTGACAGAACGCAGTCCCGATGGGGGAAATTCCGGCCTTATATACTCTATATGGCAGCCCCTTTTGGTATCATCGGTGTACTCACTTTTACAACACCTGGTTATGGTACTTCCGGTAAACTGATATACGCCTATATTACCTACTCGGCCATGATGATGGTCTATTCTCTCATCAACGTACCTTATGCATCCTTACTGGGAGTGATGTCTGCGAATGCTAAGGAGAGAAATACGCTGGCTTCTTTCCGCATGTCGTTTGCATTTGGTGGAAGCCTGCTGGCGGTGACGCTTATAGAGCCGTTGGTATCCGCTTTCAGCGGAGGAAGTCTGCAGCCGGCTAATTTGCAAAGAGGCTGGCAGATGGGTGTTGCGGTGATTGCCCTGATTTGTGTACTGCTGTTTTTACTTTGTTTTGTTGGAGTGAAGGAGAGAGTGCAGCCTATACAGCAACAAAGTACCTCTCTGAAAGATGATCTGAAGGACCTCTGGGGAAACAGGCCCTGGTGGATACTTTTGGGAGCAGGCGTAGCGGCGCTTCTTTTTAATTCCATCCGTGATGGAGCTACCTTATACTACTTTAAATATTACATACAACAGGATACCGCTTTTCTGCTGGCAGGTACCAAAGTCTCCTATTCCATGTTATACCTGCTGGTTGGTCAGAGTGCCAATATGCTGGGAGTAATGCTTGCCTCTCCGGTGGGTAATCGCATCGGCAAAAAAAGCACCTACCTGTATGCTATGGTCCTGGCTTCGTTGTTCAGTATGCTGTTTTACTGGCTGGATAAGGAACAGCTGGTACTGATATATCTGTTTCAGTTTATCATCAGTATATGTGCCGGTATTATCTTTCCATTGTTGTGGTCTATGTATGCAGACATTGCAGATTATTCTGAATGGAAAAACAATCGTCGTGCTACAGGTCTTATTTTCTCTTCTTCTTCCATGGCACAGAAATTCGGCTGGACCATCGGTGGCGCGCTCACCGGCTGGCTGCTGGCTTGTTTCGGTTTCCAGGCCAACAGCATACAGGAACATTCTACCCGCCAGGGTATTGTACTGATGCTGAGTTTCCTGCCAGCAGCAGGTTCGCTGCTCTCCATTCTTTTTATTGCTTTGTATCCATTATCCGAAAACCGTATAGCTGCTATTACCCTCGAACTAGCGGCCCGCAAAAAACAAATTAACTGATATGCAACAGGAATTAAAACAAGCGCTTCATAGTGAGTTATTCCATATTCTTCACTATTGGATGAAGCATACAAAAGATGAACAGCATGGTGGTTTTTATGGCAGGTTGAACAATGCCAGCATACCGGATGTATTGGCTCCTAAAGGAGCCGTGCTCAATGCCCGTATCCTCTGGACTTTCTCTGCAGCGTATAACCTTACCCGTGATCTTTCTTGCCTGACCATGGCCCGCCGTGCACAGGACTATTTCAGAAACCATTTCCTGGATACGGCCCATGGCGGTGTTTACTGGACCGTGGATTATAAAGGGCAACCGCTGGAAACAAAAAAGCAGGTGTATGCCATCGCTTTTGCCATCTATGCTTATAGTGAATATTATAAGGTCACAAAAGAAGAACAGGCGAGAAATATTGCCGTAAAGTTGTACAACAGTTTACAACAACATAGTTATGATCCGCAGTACGGCGGCTACTTTGAAGCATTTACCCGCGAATGGAAACCACTGGCAGACCAGCGCCTCAGCGAAAAGGACGCAAATGAAAAAAAGACGATGAATACCCATCTGCATGTGCTGGAAGCATATACCAACCTGTATACCATCTGGCCGGAAAGCACGCTGAAAAAGAATATCCATGATCTGCTCCGTTTGTTCTGCGATAAGATCATCGATAAAAGAAGTGGTCATCTGCATCTCTTTTTCTCAGAACAATGGCAGGTGAAAGGTAACCTCGTTTCTTATGGTCATGATATAGAAGCCAGCTGGCTGCTGCTGGAAGCGGCTACTATTATACAGGACGAGGAGCTGATAACCACCTGCAAGGCGATGGCGCTGAAAATGGCGCTGGCCACACAGGAGGGGCTGGACCGCGATGGTGGTTTATGGCATGAATATGAGCCAACAGAACGGAATACGTTGCCTGAAAAACATTGGTGGCCACAGGCAGAAGCGATAGTAGGATTCCTGAATGCCTGGCAGTTGCAACCCGCTGGTAACTATCTGCAACGTGCCAGTGACTCCTGGCGATTCATAGAAAACAAACTCCGTGATCGTTCCCATGGTGAATGGTTCTGGGGTGTTCATGAAGATGATTCCATCATGCAGGAAGATAAAGCTGGTTTGTGGAAATGCCCCTATCACAGTGCCAGGGCCTGTATGGAGGCTGTCAAACGTCTGTAAAATGCCTGTTGTAATGGGCCTGCGCTGTTAACATTAAAATTAATTTCCTAGGTTTGTGCTTTCAATTGTGCTGTAGCAGGCCCTTATTTTATCATGTGTTTTAAGAGAAGATCAATTACAATAATGATCGCTATACTGCCGTGCGCAGTAATGGCGCAACATGCAACTCATTCCGATACGCTGCGCCACCGGCGCGAATTACAGGAAATCGTAGTGGCAGGAAAACAAAATGCCTACAAACAGGATATCTCTGCTTTATCTACCCGTATGCCAATGGCTCCGCTGGAAGTGCCGCAATCGGTACAGGTGGCCGGACAAGCGGTGATCAGAGACAGACAGGCATATACACTCAATGATCTGACACCGGTGCTCACTGGCGTAAAGGCCAACAATAGCATGGGCGCTTTCAGTATGCGCGGTTTTACCGGATATAATCCGTTTGACGGAAATTTTATTACGTATAATGGTGTCCGTGGTAACCTGTATTTGTGGAACCAGGCTCCCCTGTTATACAATGTAGATCGGGTGGAGGTGCTGCGTGGACCAGCTTCTGTGTTATTCAGTGAAGGTTCTCCGGGTGGACTGATTAATATCATCACTAAAAAACCACAGGCCGAAAAACAAGTGAGTGCAGATATTGCCTGGGGAAGCTGGAACTATGTAAGGACTGCGATAGATGCCACCGGTCCGCTATCGAAAAATAAAAAACTGTTGTATCGTGCTATCGGCGGATACGACCGTCGCAATAGCTTCCGTGATAACCAGTTTGCGGAAAATATTTTTCTAGCCCCATCGCTGACTTATCTTTTCTCATCAGCCACCAATCTTCATCTGGAACTGAACCACAGCCGTACCAATGCCGTCCAGACATACGACAGGGGCACTTTTGTGAAGAAGCGGGATGATGGTAGCTATGATTTCAACTTTTATCCAAATAACCTGACGGTGCAAAGCCCGGATGATTACGGCCATAATATCAATACGGCCGCCACGCTTACCTTTGATCACCGTTTTAGTGACCGTCTGTCATTGGCCGTGGTGCAACGTTACGTCCGCAGCCAGCTGGAATTTGCAGACCATTTTGTAAAAGGAGATATTACCAACGACGCTATTGATCGTACCTACCAAACCTGGGATTATGATCAGTTCAGTTATCAGACTACCGCTTATGTCAACTATCGTCTGAAAACGGGTGCACTACAGCATCATATCCTGGGAGGGATCGATTTTAACCACTATGGGTGGTCTAAAAATCTTTACCGCGATGCAGTAGGTACTCGTATCAATATTTTCCATCCTGACGATCGTAATGATGTGCCTGCACCAGATCCGGCTAATGATTATTACGATGACAATAAACAAACCAATCGCCTGCTGGGAGCTTATGTCCAGGACCAGATCAGTTTGCTGAAACAGTTAAAAGTACTGCTGTCTGTTAGGTATGACGACTATCATCTGTTACAAACGCCCTTATCCGCGAAAGACGATCTGCAGGGTGATACCTCCAATGCCAGTGCATGGGTTCCTCGTATAGGCGTAGTGTTTATGCCCACCACCAATATGTCTGTATATGCAAGTTATACTACATCCTTTAATCCGCAGTTATCCAACGCGGGTAGCCGTGGAGGCCCTTTCCCACCCAAAACAGCCAGGCAGTATGAGGTTGGCTTCAAAGGAGATTTGTTAGATAACCGCCTGTCTGCCATGGTAGCACTGTATCAGATAGATTACCGCAATGTGCTGGCACCCGCACCTACCCAGGAAAGCCCGAGGCAGCAGACTGTAGTGCCGGGAACCCGGAGCCGCGGCGCTGAATTCACCCTGCAGGGAAATCTGAAAAATCTGAATATCATCGCAGGATATGCTTACAATGATCATGTACTCGTCAGCAACAGTACCATCGGCAAGGATGGTGACCGGTATATGAACGCTCCCCGTCATAATGGCAATATATGGGCAAAATACACCTTTGCCCGTACTTGTGTGAAAGGGCTGGGGCTGGCCGCTGGTGGCCGGTATGTCAGTGATCAGGTAGGGAATATGAAGACGCAGGACTTTATCATTCCGGAAGCTGCGGTGCTGGATGCTGCGCTGAGTTACGATATCAGCCGCTACAGCTTTCGTTTTAATCTCAATAATCTGACTAATGCCCGTTATTTTAATGGCGGACTTTCACGGACAACGGTTGCCTCCCTGGGTGAACCGATTAATTTCAGGATAGGCGTTAACGTTATAATACTGTAGATATGAAAAAAATTGTTTTAGCCGTTGTTATACTTGGGAGCAGCATTATTGCCTTTAGTCATGAGTTCTGGCTGCAACCGGCGAAGTTTATGCTGAAAGTGAATGAGCCGGCAAGGGTGAATATTATGGTGGGAGAGAACTATAAGGGCGAACGCTCTGATGGTCGTCGTTATCAGGTATTGCAATTCAAACATTTTGCAGCAGGAAAGGAAGAGGTAGTACAACAGCCATTGACAGGGAAGAAAAAATCATCGTTGACGATGGCGTTTTCCACGGCCGGGAATCATATGCTGGCATTCAGCAATACCGGGAAATACATTGGTTTGGATGCGAAGAAATTTAATGAATACCTGGTGGAAGAAGGATTGAACAATGTAAAGGAATGGCGGGAGCAACATGAACTTACAGAGAAACCTGGCCGTGAGTTTTTTCAGCGTTGTGCCAAGACGCTGTTTCAGGTGGGAGAAGGGCAGGATGATACCTATGCACGCAATACTGGTATGCGGATAGAACTGATCCCGGCTGTCAATCCTTATGCGATCAGGAATGGAGACGCAGTTACCTTTAAAGTGCTGTTTGATAATCAACCGGTGAAAAATGCATTGGTACTGGCCTGGCAGGTAAAGAACGGAAAAACTACCGTCAGCAAAATCAGAAGTAATGAGGCTGGGGAGGTATCTTTCCCGCTGGAAAGAGCCGGCCGCTGGATGATCAGCAGTGTACACATGGTAGCTGATCCTACCGGCGAGAAAGCAGACTGGCAGAGTTTCTGGGGAAGTTATACTTTTGGATACTGATATTGTAATTTATAAAAGAAAAGGCCGGAATGATTCATCATTCCGGCCTTTTCTTTTATGCGTTTATACTCATGGTGCATTATGCCCAACCATAGCAGGACTGAGGATGACAGTCTTTACAGGAGCAGTAGACACCTGGTCTGCGCCCGCATCCAGCGGAGTGCTGCGGGGTTGTCCATCCATGTCTGTTTGCACACCCGGATAAGATGTAGTGATCATACCGACAGCAGGGCTTCCGGCCTGAATATGGTAGGTGCCGCTGCTATTGCGGGAGAGCATTGGATTGTTGGTTACATAGCCGCTGGAAGGAATGGCGCCGGCGCTGGCGTTATTCAGCATATTGTTTTTCCAGACAGGGTTGGGGTAGGGCCCTGCAATCTGAGCGGCGGTACCGCCTCCCTGAACGATGTTGGCGGCAACAGTGGTGGCGGTGGCGCCTAGTCCGTTGGTGCGTCCGGGTTGGGTGATATTGCTAACGTTGTTGACGAGGGTGTTGAATACGATCATGGTGCGGTCGGGCCGGTCGTGGCAGGTGAGTGGCGCGCCGTCGGCTACTTCTCCGTCACCGTTGCCGATAGTGATGGCCGGATCGCAGTTTTCAAAATAGTTGCTGTGGATAACATGATCGTCGCCGAAGATACGAATGCCGGGCGTGTTCACGAAGTAGTTGCCATATACCTGGCAACGATTGCCATGCCGCAGGGTAAACTGCGCGGGACAGTCACGGATGGTATTATAGCGTAGTACTACTGCAGATGATTTTACAGAGATCATTTCATTTTCTCCGTTGCATTGTTCAAAAAGATTGTATTCCACAATACTGTTGCTGGAAGAGAGGCTGAAGCCGCTCAGTCCGAACTGCAGTGTTTCAATGCCGTTGCCTGCCTGATGTTGCTGATCGAGGAAATAGTTGTGGTGTATCCACAGTCTTTCCGCTATCTGGCTGCCGGAGCCGCGGATGGCGAGGAAGCGGCCCATTGCATTTTTATGTTGAAAGGTGTTGTAGTCAATCTGATGGTCGCTGCCGGCGATGGTAAGGTTTTCACCGTCGCCCGGTGTTTCGAAGATATTGCGGGTAAACCGGCAGAAGCTGGTGCCACTGGCTGTTTTGGCTTTGCTGGCTTTGTGGGTGAACTTAAATCCGCGGATGACGATGTATTGAGCGGGGCTAACGATGTTGAAGCCGCCGTTGCCGCTGATTTCCGCACTGCCAGTGGATTGAGTGGTGATGGTGATAGGTTTGGCAGCAGTACCTTTTTGTTTGATGGTAATGTCGGTGGTGGCGTTGTATACGCCGTTGGCCAGGATGATGACAGCACCGGGTTGGGCGTTGTCGATCGCTGATTGCAGAGCAGACAAGGAGTTAACAGTTGTCTGGCCTGCTGATAACAATGCTGGCAACAGGTAGAGCAAAAACAGTGGTAGTAGCTTTTTCATGTGGATGTTTTAAAAGATGGATGTTTGATCGCTCCGGAAACTGCCTGTTAGTGCATGGATGAGTGCACCATATCTTCAGTGGTCCGGAAGATAGGGAATATTTATGCAAACGATTGCATATGCAAGAAAGAAAAAAATCGGGAATAAAAAAAGTACTTTTTTTCAACTGCTATAGGCTGTCAGTCCCAAACAGACGGGTGTTTATTCACTGTCATGATTTTTAATACTTATCCTGTGGTAATGAAGGAATTTGGTTTTACTTTTATCGTATAACTGTTTGTATGGAAACGATTGATTTTAAACTGGAGGCGGCGAAGGAAGCGCTGAAATATATCCGTGAAGGGGATACTGTAGGATTGGGTGCCGGAAGCACCATTGCTCACCTGGTACGTTTGATAGGGGAGATGCCTGCCTTGAAGCAGGGTGTTACGGTAGTGACATCTTCTTTTAACACCCGGCAGTTATTGCTGGAACAGGGTTTCTGGGTTACCGATACCGCATTGCTCTCAACCCTGGACATCTACTTCGATGGCTGTGATCAGTTTGACAGAGAATTGAACGCACTCAAGAGCGGAGGAGGCATTCATACCCAGGAGAAACTGCTAGCTGCCATGGCACAACGTTTTATACTGATCGGCGATGGCTCCAAGTATGTGGACCGTTTGCTGGTAACGGTTCCGGTAGTGATAGAACTGATACCGGCTTCCCTGTTGCTGGTACAACGCGAACTGCAACGGCTGTATCCTGATGCACGCCCGCAACTCCGGATCAGCAATAAAAAAGATGGCGCCGTCATCACTGAAAACGGTAACCTCCTGATAGATATCTGGTTTGCCGCATTTCCCCCGGTTGCAGAAATAAATCCACAGTTGAAGGCCATTCCGGGAGTACTGGAAACCTCCCTCTTTTATCAGATGGCCCAGGAAGCGATTATAGCCGGCAAAAACGGCGTAACAACTGTACGGCCAGCCAGAGAGCGCGCTGCCGGCTGAGCAGCGTTTTTACGTAGCCGTATGGCTGAACAAACATCAGGACCTGGTATGCACATGACTGCACTGTTTTTCAAGACAGGCTCATGCCTCAGGCGGGAACGGGAATTGTGGTAAGGATTTCCAAAAGTGTACACTATGGAAAAGGAGCACACATTGCAAAGCCTGAAAGGTAAGGGATGGTTTCAGGTAGCACCGGGTGTATGGGGCATCAGGGATGTTTTTGTGAACATGTATCTGATACAGAATGTCCGTACCCGGTCCTGGGTATTGGTAGATGCCGGGCTGCGCACGTCGGCCCGCAAAATTAAAAGGCTGGCGAAGGAGTTGTTTGCCCCGCATTTTGCCCCGGCAGCGATCGTATTAACACATGGTCATTTCGACCATGTAGGAGCTTTGCCTAAATTGCTGAGAGAGTGGGAAGTGCCTGTGTATGCACATTATCTGGAAGCACCCTATCTCACCGGAAGGTCTGCTTACCCGCCACCAGACCCCTACGCCGGCGGAGGACTCATCAGCATCATGTCATGGACTTTTCCCCAGGACCCCATCGACCTCAATGGTCATCTGTTATTGCTACCAGAAGATAAATCAGTCCCCGGTCTGGAAGGTTGGCGTTATATAGAAACGCCCGGCCATACGCCCGGTCATATCAGCTTGTACCGGGAATCAGACGGGCTGCTGCTGGCAGGCGATGCCTTCGCCACTACCAAAGCCGAAGCACTCACCTGTACCCTGGCTCAGGCTAGGCATATATCCGGACCTCCCCGCTATTTTACCACCGATTGGGTGGCTGCAGAAACCAGCGTGAAAAAACTCGCCGCACTGCAACCGTCTACCGTAGCCACCGGACATGGCCGCCCACTCCATGGCAAAACCATGCAACACCGCCTGCAATGGCTGGCAGATCATTTTAAATTAATAGCCAAACCCCATTTTGGAAGATATTCCAAAGAATCAGCTGTAGCAGGTATCAACGGTGTGGAATACGTACCATCCCCTCCTGCTTCCCGCTGGGTAATCCTGGCAGGCGTCATTGCACTGGTGGCTACTAGTGCGTTGATATACAACAGAAGAAAGTCCTAAAAACAACTATACATGCGCGCCCCGCATACTGCTGCCACTCAGGCCATGCCCCTGCCTAAAAACACCACCCCCATGCTGGCCACCCTGGCCACTACCGCCACCGACAAACCCGGATGGCTATACGAAATTAAATGGGACGGCTATCGGGCACTCGCCTTCCTCAATAAAGGAGAGGTAGAACTGCGGTCGCGCAACAATGCATCTTTCAACAAAAAATATTTTCCGGTATATCAGGCATTACAACAGTGGAAGGTAAACGCAGTAGTAGACGGTGAAATCGTTGTCATCAACGAAGAAGGAATGCCCATCTTCAGCGCCCTGCAAAACTGGCGCAACGAAGCAGACGGTATCCTCGTGTATTATCTCTTCGACATGTTGTGGCTCAATGGTAAAAACATCACCATGCTCCCATTGCTGCAACGAAAAAAACTGCTGGAACAGCTGATGCCCGTCGATGACAGCATCCTCCGCTTCAGCGAAGGATTCATTACTGAAGGCACCGATTTTTTTAAACAAGCACAGAAACTAAATCTGGAAGGTATCATCGCCAAAAAAACAGATAGCAGTTACTATCCCGGTACCCGCTCCGGAGAATGGCTCAAAATAAAAACCAGCTCCCGCCAGGAAGTAGTGATCGGTGGCTATACAAAAAATGAAGGTTCCTCCAAACCTTTCAGCTCCTTACTGGTAGGGGTATACGAAAAAGGTAAACTACAATATACCGGCAAAATAGGAACAGGTTTTTCTATTACACAGCAACGGGAACTGCTGCAACGTTTTAAACCACTGGAAATAAAAAAAACACCTTTTGCTGCAGAGCCGGATGTCAACAAAGCTTCTCTTTTCCGTCCTCATCCACCTAAAGCTACAGCGGTATGGTTAAAACCACAGCTGATCTGCGAAGTGAGCTTTCGTGAAATGACGCCCGATGGGGTGATGCGGCATCCTTCCTTTGAAGGAATGCGTAACGATAAATCTCCTGCACAGGTAGTAGCCGAAAAACCTGTAAAGGTATCCAATGTTAAAAAGACCGATATCCTGCTCAATCCCGGAGAAGAAACACAGGTCCGTACTATCAAAGGACACGCACTTAAATTTACCAACCTCAGCAAATTATACTGGCCCGAAGACCATATCACTAAAAGGGATATGATCAACTATTACTATGCGATAGCACCCTATATGGTACCTTATCTGAAAGACAGGCCACAATCGCTCAACCGTTTTCCCAACGGCATCCATGGTGCCAGCTTCTATCAGAAAGATGTTTCCGGCAAAGCACCTTCCTGGGCTTCTACCTTTCCTTATCGCAGTGATGATGATAACCGGGAAAAAGAATACCTGGTGGGAGATGATGAGGCCACGCTACTGTATATGGCTTCGCTGGGCTGTATTGAAATCAACCCCTGGAGCAGCCGTCGTCAGCAGCCGGACCATCCCGACTGGTGTATTATTGATCTCGATCCTGACCAGACAACCTTCGACCAGGTGATTGAAGCAGCCCGTGTTACCCACGATATCCTGCATGCAGCTGGTATTCCCGGTTATTGCAAAACATCGGGTTCTGCCGGTCTGCATATCTATATTCCGCTCGGCGCCCTTTATACTTATGAACAGTCCCGGGAATTCGCCCGCGTGATTGCTACCATGGTACATGCCCGTATACCGGATATTACCAGTATTGAAAGAGCTACCTCCAGGCGTAAACGAAAAATGTATATCGACTTTTTGCAAAACAGGCCCAAAGCTACTGTGGCGGCTCCTTATTCCCTTCGGCCCAAACCCGGTGCTACTGTGTCAATGCCACTGCATTGGGAAGAAGTGAAAAAGGGAATGAAGATGAAAGATTTTAACATACACAATGCGGTTGAACGGCTACTGAAGGAAGGAGATATCTTCAAACCCGTACTGGGAAAAGGAATTAACATGAGAGTCGCCGTCACAAAGCTGGAGAAACAATTGCGTGGTTAGCAATATACAAAAACTGAAACGTCCCGTTTAAAACAACGGGACGTCGGAAATATTCAAACTACAGATCTTCCGCCACAATTTCAGCAGACTGCCAGGAATCGTCTAACCGGAGCTCTGCTATATTCTCTGTGGACTGCTGGAACAGCTGTCCGTTTTTATATACTTTGAACAAAAAAGGAAGGGGAGGCTTTACATTGGGATACAGCGATGCTGAATAGGGTATTCCTCGCCGGTCTATCATTTGTTTTTGTACCCAGTAATAATACCATAGGTTAACAGAAGGTTTGTCGATCCTGCTGCCGGGTGGCAATACAGTTTCAGTATCTGTATTGGTATAGCCCAATTCCAGAAAATTTGTTTTACTATTATTTCTGATAGTAACCGGAATATATGGGTCACTCCAGGGCTGATCTGATAAATCCCGCAAGGCTAAATGAAACATATGGGAAAGGTTGCTGAAGTGGTAGCCGGCGGTACCGAGAGGAGGTACAAAGTCATTTACCGTTGGTCCTCCTGGCATTCTAAGCGTTTCCCTCCTATAGTTGCTGCAATACACTTGTAATAAATTGACGGAGTCACGATTGTTTACGGTGACCTTAACGTTAAACGGAGGTTTTCCCATAGCTATAAATTCCTGTAGTTTATCGTTACCTGGAATGATGGTGGTTACTACACGGTCGGCACTTAACACCTGGATACGTACATCATGCATTTTTGTGATATCGGATGCAACCTGTACAGTCAGGTATTGTTTGTTGACATAAAGCCAGTAATTGAGGTTCGGAAGTTTTACTCCGCCAAAAGGAACCATTGCAAACTCCTGGCGATTGTTAACTAACGTGAGTACGCTATCAGAACGGGTACCGCTGCCAGTATGCAACTTTGTGTTCGCGGTCCGGAGATAGGAAGATACCGCGGAATCCGTTATCAGTAGATTACCTCCGGCATCGGCAACAGTGTTACTGTTCAGGATACCGCGTAGCCAGGTATTCCCCAGTAGCAGGGAGTCCTGTACAATCAGCCTGCTGCTGATCGTATGGGTTTGAGCAGTACCTCTGAATAGGATCATTAACACGAAAATATTTAAGCACGAAATAAATTTCATAAAGTAGTATTTGAGGATAATTAGAACATGGGTTCAATAACAAGAAGAAGATCACCATTACCAGGAGGCAGTGGAATGTTCCAGGGACCGGGCGTCATCAAATACTGACCGGAATAAAAGGAATCAGCAATATATACGGTAAACTTTGCTGCAACCGGCTGGATGGACATCGGGTGGTACTCAAAGGAAAATGAATCGATTGTTCCTGATGTCGAAGTGATAAGCGTATCATTTGGACCGCAGGTCAAATATAGTCCATAGGGAACAACGGAGAGCCATCCGTCAGGGAGTTTGTTCACCATTGTAATTTTTCGTCTGGACTGATAGATGATATCATTTTCCAGCCTACAGCTAATTACAAAAGGTCCACTAAGCCCGGGCAGCATCATCGACAGGCTGTCCTGGTAAGAAATCCTGGTACTAAATGTATAGTTAGTATGTTTATCATTCTTAAAAAGATCATCATTCTGTTGCATCGATATCATATACCTGTATCCTGAATGACTATTATTAATAGCCAGCTTCAGGTCAAATGGCGATTTCCCCGGGATGGTTGTTTTACTAAACTGATTCGGATCGGTCCGGAATTCACTTCTTATTCCGTCTGCGCTCACAGCAATAACTGTCAAGGAATCGAATCCCTCAACCGGTATGTTCTGGATGGATGGTGACATGATTATCTCAAGTGGTGGCCGCGCAGATATGATACTATCTAAACTGCCCTCGCCTGTCTGGCCTGCAGGGTATGGAGTCATCGCCAGTTCACGGGTTTGCTCGTTGAGGGTTAGGATACTGTCGGCATTGGTAGAAGATGCTGTGTGACGAAAGTGGTACTTGTCAATATAGTCCTTCACCGCTTTTGCAGTAGGCAACGTAGTACCGGCTGCCGGAATATCAGATAAATGCTGCATTACACCTTTGACCCATACATTCTTTAAGCGTAAGGAATCTGTTTGCACACGTTTGGCGGTTATTATCTGAGCGTGTGCAATGTGCAACATCAAAGCAGAAATCAAGGTTAACAAAAATGTTCTCATAAAAATTAATAGGGTTAAATGTCTTCTAAGAGTAATAAAATATTAGTATCCTGTTCGCTGATAGGAATAGATGGCAATTGCATGCCCGGTTCAAATAATTTTACAGGTTCAGCAACACCGTTCCGGAAGAAGGTACATTTGATTTTTTTCCGGCGGGCCGACTTGAGGTATTCACCATTAAGTGTGGAAATGGGGTAGGATAATGATACAGTCACGGAGCCGGAAGTACCTGATGGAACGAAAGCCAGGAATTGTGCGTCAGGACCGTGATAAACCTCTTCAAGCTGTGTTTTTGCACCAATCACACGTATGGTCACCAGATTTTCGCTGGTAAGGTTACGAACAGTTACATTCACTTTTTTACCTGGATTATTTACCTGGGAATTGACAGTTGCTGAAAGATTGAGCATTCCTGCGAGGTTATTCATCCGGAGAATGATCGTGTCGTTGTAATTTGCATTCTTGTCAAAAAGAAAGCCGGTACTACATCCGTTTTTCCAGTATGGTTGGGCTTTTAATAAACAAATTTTGTCGGGATCTTTGTTTACCCAGGTAATGTAAGCGGTGAACGGTGGTTTGCCAAAAGCGAAGTCCATATCATTTTCCGTAGGCGTGAAATAGAATATGGTACGGATACTGTCGCTGCTGGTGATCTCCATTCTGATAGAATCTTCTGTAGACTGGGTGATGCCATAAAAGCTGCGAAAAGCTATCTGCAGGAATGGAGTGCGGGTGTTGGCGGCTCCTCCCTGCGCAACCGGTACCAGTATGGGCTGTCGGGTATTCGCGTCCAGCGTCAGCACACTATCCATTCTTGAAGAAGTAGTAACAGGTGGGATCGTGCTATGCTGGTCGATATACTGCTTCACTACAGCAGCAGTGGATACGGTCCGGTCATTGCCCGCCGGTGATGCGGGATTATCACGAATGGTGTTGATCCATTGTCCTTTCAGTGATAGCGAGTCTTTTACCTGTAAGCCTCCGGTGACAATCGTTTGCTGTGCCTGCAGGGCAGGGCAGCACAATAATAATGGTAGTAGGAAAATCAATTTCATATTCGGGTTAACGTTCAGTACACCACAAAATTGAAAACTTCCTACTCCCTTTCCAAATCCGCTACTGGCAACACTTTCACAGGAGAAGTATCATACCCCTCCTTATAGTGTATCATCTTGCAAAACCTAACCTTAGCTGATCTCAAAGCTGTCTGTCAGCTTTAGTTTGCCGGCTTTCCCTTTGGTCACTAGATCGTGGACCTGTTTATCAGTCAGTTTTTTGCCATTCACTTCAAAAGGCAGTTTAAATCCGCATACTTTGAAGTTGCTGCAGCCATAGGCGTTGTTACCTTTTAACAAAGCATGCTCTTTGCACTTGGGGCACTGCATGGTGGCCAGGTCCACCGGTGGCTTCTCTGCTTTGGGTTTACGTTCCTTTTTAGGTTTTTCCGGTGGCGGTGGTGGTGCATCCGGTGCGATGGTGATGGTTTTGTAGCTGGCGGTCTTTACTTCTTTGGTGAGCTCTACCACCATGGTGATCAGTTCTTCCTTGAAGGTGTCCATGGTATATTCGCCTTTTTCGATAAGCCGAAGTTTTCGTTCCCACTGGCCGGTGAGCTCGGCGCTTTTGAGTAGTTCGGATTGAATGGTATCAATCAGGTCCATGCCCGTTTGTGTGGCAAAGATGTTTTTTTTCTTTTTGTCGATGTATTTGCGGCGGAACAGGGTTTCTATGATATTGGCGCGGGTAGAAGGCCGGCCGATACCGTTGTCTTTCAGCAGCTCGCGCATTTCTTCGTCATCCACCTGTTTGCCGGCTGTTTCCATGGCCCTGAGCAGACTGGCTTCTGTAAATGCTTTGGGCGGACTGGTTTTGCCCTGATGTATGCGGGGTGTATGTGGCCCGCTTTCGCCAACTACAAAATCAGGAATGAACTTCTCTTCTTCTTCG
The DNA here is from genome assembly GCF_003308995.1 of Chitinophaga flava. Classification (NCBI taxonomy): domain Bacteria; kingdom Pseudomonadati; phylum Bacteroidota; class Chitinophagia; order Chitinophagales; family Chitinophagaceae; genus Chitinophaga; species Chitinophaga flava. The sequence goes on from NZ_QFFJ01000002.1 coordinate 969,739, forward strand.
CCTTCTTTTTTGATGCTGGTATCATTGGCATATACTTCCTTCCAGCCTGGTTCGATGATTTGTTTGCCTGTTACTTTAAAAGGTACCTGGCCTACTTTTCCCAGTACGGTGGTGTTGGAAATTTTACATTCCGGGTAAAACGCAGCGATGAAGCGGCGTGCAATGAGATCATATATTCTTTTTTCATCCAGCCCCAGGCCGCCGGGATGTACACCGGTGGGAATGATGGCATGGTGATCTGTTACTTTCTTATCGTCAAAAACGGTTTTCAGTTTAGGGATGGGGTTGGCCAATACGGGGGCAGTGAGGGCCGCGTACGGTGTCATGTCCTGTAAGATGCCAGCCACTTTGGGATGCAGGTCTTCTGAGAGGTAGGTAGTATCTACGCGGGGGTAGGTGACCAGTTTTTTCTCATAAAGATTCTGTACATATTTCAGCGTATCATCGGCGGAGTAGGCGTACTTCTTATTGGCGGCCACCTGCAGGGAGGTGAGGTCAAAGAGGCGGGGATTACCTTCTTTACCATCTTTTTTCTCAAAGGAGGTGACTTCAAACGGATGTTGCTGCAGATAGTCCAGCCCCTTCTGTGCTTTTTCCACACTGCCGAGACGATCTATGGCAGCTGTGAACTCTACATCACGATACAGGGTTTTTAACTCCCAGTAATCTTCCGACACAAAAGCATTGATTTCTTTCTGTCTGGCCACGATCATAGCCAGGGTAGGGGTTTGTACCCTGCCGATAGACAATACAGCCTTGCCCATACCAAATTTTTTGGTGAACAGGCGGGTGGCGTTCATGCCCAGGAGCCAGTCGCCGATGGCGCGGGCGCTGCCGGCAGCATATAGATTGTTGTACTGGTCTGCATCCTTGAGTTGCTGAAATCCATTACGTATAGCCTCTTCCGTGAGAGAAGATATCCACAGTCTTTTTACAGGGGCGGCGCATTTGGCTTTGAGCAGCACCCATCGTTGTATAAGCTCTCCTTCCTGCCCGGCATCCCCGCAGTTGATCACTTCGTCACATTGTTGTATCAGTCCTTCTATGACTTTGAACTGTTTCTGTACACCCTCATTCTCGATGAGTTTGATGCCAAAGCTGGGAGGGATCATGGGGAGGTCTTCCAACCGCCAGAACTTCCATTGTTCATAATAGTCGTGTGGTTCCTTCAGTGTACAAAAATGGCCGAAAGTCCAGGTTACCTGGTAGCCATTGCCTTCGTAGTAGCCATCCTTGCGTTGCTTCGCACCGATTATTTCTGCTATATCTCTGGCCACACTTGGTTTTTCTGCAATGCAAACTTTCATAAAAAGTTGAAATAGGGTAACAAATATCGGACAATTTACTGTTTTTACCGGATTTTAATAGGGAGATAGCAGACGGGTTAATAAGAAGTTATCCTGGAAAGATTAACAAAAATAATGAATGCTAAATGCTTTTATTAACAATCATCAGACAACCTTTACCCTCCAAAACGCGTAGATTGTTGGTACGCTAACCTCTAAAAAATCCTGGCCCATATGATAGAGTTCAACCAGGCACTGATCGTTCTTGCGAGAGACAAGGAATCCACTGTGGCTAATACCCGGCTCAAAGCCACTGTAGGTGATTTTAAAACACGCGAGATATTTCACCATTTGCTGATTCACACACAGGAAATAGCATCCTATACTACTATGGATAAATATGTGGTGCTGGAAGATAAAAGTGATTTCGGACTATGGGAAGAATATATCATTTTTCCCCGGCTGGCTCATAACCCCGGAGAGTCTATGTCCCTTGCCTTTAACCTGGCGTTCGCGACGGGCTATCAGGAAGTAGTGATGATTGGTATGGACTGCCCGCATCTTTCCCCGGAGCTGCTGAATGAAGCTTTTGCCATCCTGAAACGGAATGAGGTGGTCATAGGTCCTGCACAGCATGGGGGTTTTTATTTGCTGGGCATGCGGCGGTTTTATCCGGAATTGTTTGAGTTCATCGATTCCAGCTCGTCTCACTGGTTACGCCGACTGTTGACAGCCATCAACAACCTGCGGCTGCGTTTTACTTTTTTACCCACCCTGAATATTGTACAGGAACTGGCAGATGTGCCGGAGGAATGGCTATAACCAGGATGACCGAAGGGATTGTTTTGATTTATTTTGATTCCCCTTATGAGCGAAGAATAATTTGCATTTATCAGAAACAAGGCAAACATTGACTTCATTCATCAGGAGAATCATCAATAAATCAAAACAATCCCTTCGGTCATTGTGGTTACAGGCCCCAGTCTTTATACTGAGCTCTGATTTTGTTCAGGATGGGACCTTCAAAGGGGACGGAGCCACCGGCAAAGAATTCGGTCCAGGTGATATCGCTGTTGAAATGAGCGAGCGTATACCCGTTTTCGAAGCTGAGGTATAGTTGCCTGCGCTCGTCTGTCACCCGGAAGTGCCCCAGGGTGTTGAGTAACAACCTCCTGAGGGCACCTTTTTCCATATAATGTGCGGCGGTGTCATAACACAGCGGGAAAAGCGTGTGTACCATGACATAATCCGCCAGAAAGGGCTGGACGTTAAAATGAGCAGCGGCCAGTAATGACATCTCATAATATGCTGCTGCAGGTTTCATTTTATTTCCAGGTTTTTTCACCTTTTTTCATTTTATCCAGGACATCCTGATAGTTCTTTTTTTCATCGGAAGGAGCCAGCTGAACAGCTTTTTCTTCATTGGCGATCGCGTCTTCCTTTTTGCCGGCTTTATAGAGCACCTGGGCATATGTGTCGATGTAGGCCGGATTATCGCCTGCTTTCAGCAGATGCTGACACCAGTTGGCCGCATTGCTGAGATGAGTTGGATCAGAGAGATTTTCAAACACGGTCCATGCGTAGGTGTTGAGCTCATTGGCTGAAATGTATGCTGCACATTTCCCCACGTATCGGTCTGCTGTGGTAGCAAAGTTGTCGTAGTCTTTCTGATTTAGCAGATGAATGGTTTTGGCGCGCAGGAATATTTCTTCTCCGGGGGCGCCGTATTGTTTGGTCTTTGCTTCTATTTTGCTCCAGTCGGGTTTGGCGGCGGCATCCTGTACATATGGCTGAATTTCTTCGCCAAAGATGATGCCCATCAGTTTCCTGTCTGCCTGGCGTTGTCCCAGTGCCTTGTTGATTTGGTCACGATTGGCCAGGAGTAGTGGAAATCCTTTGTCACGGGTGCTGGTAGTGAATTTATTGATAAATGCCAGCTGGCTGTTGGTGTAAGGAGCTTTCAGCTGTGCGATGTAATCATTGGCGATTTTAACCGCATTGGATTTATCATTTACACTGGCAGCCATTTGTGCCAGTTGCTGCAGAAATGCCGGATCTTTTTTGCCTTTCTGGTATTCTTCGAGCAGGGCGGCGTAGTTATTGTTGGGGTTGGTGGTATCGATATCTTTTACGATAAAGGCAGCTGCCACGTCGCTGGTAGGAGGTACGATTGCACCATGTATCTGTCTTAACCGTGCCACGGGTATTTTAACTACCTCGCGGTCGTAGGAGATGAGACCGTTTTCTTCTGTTTCCACATCAAAGGGTTCTGTGTAGATAGAGCCGCTTAATCCTTCTTCTTCATATAGTTTCAGGTGTTTGTTCATGAGTTCGTATTTGCGGGTAAAGCCGGCTGCTGTGCTGGTGATATACCCCCATCCATCTGCGGCGTTCCATTGGTGGTTGGGTGTTCTTACCTGTACACCGCCCCATTCACCGAGTACTCTTGCTTTGCCGGGGAGGGCTGGTGAGATACCAGGGCCTGGATATTCATGAATGTCGGTGAGGTCGCTGCTTTTCCATTTTTCGTTGGGATCTTTAGGAGATTCCCGGTCGTAGTTTTCACCGGTGTGGCCGTCAATCAGACGGGAGGGGTCCATCTGTTTCATGGCTTCGGTGAGTCGTTGCTGATCGTAACGTGCCCAGCCTTCGTTGAACAGTACCCAGCATACAATGGAAGGGTGGTTATAGAGTTGGGTGACGGTAGCGATATTTTCCTTTTCAAAGTTTTTTCTGGCGCCAACGGTAGTATTGGGACAAGTGACCATATCCTGCCATACGAGGATCCCTTCGCGGTCGCAGTGATAGTACCAGCGGTCAGGCTCTACTTTTACGTGTTTACGGATGGTGTTGAAGCCCATGGACTTCACTGCGAGGACATCAAATTTGAGTGCTTCGTCAGTAGGGGCGGCATAGAGTCCGTCGGGCCAGAAGCCCTGGTCGAGTACGCCGAGGTTGTAGGTATATTTACCGTTCAGGAAGATGCGTTCCTGGCCGTTTTCATCTTTTTTGATTTCTATTTTGCGCATACCGAAGTAGGATGCTACTGTATCAACTACTTTATTGTTGTAGAGCAGTCTGACGGAGAGATCGTAAAGGAAGGGGGTGTTGGGAGACCAGAGTTGAGGATTGGGTACTGACAGTTGAAGGTCGGTGTTGGGTTTACCTTTTATGCTGCCGATGACGTTTCCTTTGCTGCTGGCGATAGCTTCCACCGTATAGCCGTTGGCGTTACCATCGGTGCTAACGCGGATATCGAGTCGTTGCTGATCTATCTGGGGCACCATTTTCAGGTCGGCTATATATACAGGGGGTACGGTTTCAAGCCATACGGTCTGCCAGATGCCGCTGCTGCCGGTGTAGAGGATATTGCGTGGTTGCAGTACCTGTTTGCCATGGGGGTTGTCACCCTGGTCGGTAGGGTCGAGTACAGACACTACCAGTTCATTATTTTTATCTTTCAGGTGTTCGGTGATATCGATGTTGAAGCCGGTATATCCGCCGTTATGTTCACCGATTTTTTTTCCGTTGAGGAATACGGTGGTGTTATAGTCTACTGCACCGAAGTGGAGTATGGTTTTGTCTTTTCCTTTGGAGGCTGGTTTGTTGAAAGTCCGTTTATACCAGAGGCGCTGGTCGGGCAGTAATGTTTTGCCGACACCAGAAAGGGCAGATTCCAGTGGGAAAGGGACGAGTATCTGGTTGCTGTAGGTGGTGGGAGGTGTTTGCTCAGCGGCGCTGGTGATGGTATAGTTCCAGAGGCCGTTAAGGTTCTCCCAGCCGGACCGCACCATTTGGGGGCGGGGATATTCAGGCAGGACGCTGGATGGTTTGACATCTTTGGCCCACCTTGTTTGCAGCGGGGAAGGTTTCATTTTCCAGGAATCGGACGTCTGGCCGGACGTGAGGATACTGAGGGTCGTGCATCCGATAACGAGGAATGCAGTGCTAATTTGTCGTAACATGTTTAAGGTCGGTTAAGGTCTTACATTAACGATGTATATAAAATATACGCTTTGCGGGGTGTTAAGAGGCCGCAGCAGGTTATTTTGGCTGGTATGGATATCTACTCAAAGTGGAGGATACCATTTTGATCATAATGGGATTTTACACCGTCTGCAGCTTCCAGGTTGTGGAGGAAAGCCTGCAGGGGCTGGTTCCTGTCTATGATTCCGAAGAAGCGTCTGCTACTAACTCTTTGGTTGTCCATCATTACGGTAATGCCGTACCACCGCAGTATGACAGGGGCTAGTTCCTGCAGGGAGGCATTTTCGAAAGTGTATACGCCTGTGCGCCAGCTCAATACTTTATCCGGGTCGAAAGCTGCTGTTGTCATACCCGTATGGCTGCTGGTGATTTCAAAGCCTGGTTTGAGTATTTCGTTCTGCCGGGAGGAGGCTACTTTCACGGCACCTTCAACCAGGGCTACTTTTATGGAGCCGGAGTCGTAGGTGTTGATATTAAAGGCTGTTCCCAACACACTAATCGTATTGCCTGGCAGATGCACGATAAAAGGCTGGTCTGCTTTGGCGGCGATCTGAAAGTAGGCTTCCCCGTTAACGGTCACTTCACGTTTGCTGCCGTTGAAGCTGAACGGGAAGCTGATGGTAGTACCTGCATTCAGTTGTACCTGGGTACCATCTGCCAGCAGGAGATTGTAGTCTTTTCCACGGGGAACGGTGAGTGTATTCATCCCGCTGCCGGTTTGGTGGCGGGCATCGAAGCTCAGCGTTTGATGAGTGTTGTTTAAAACGGTATGACCTATCTGTATGCCGGACGAGTCAGCACTGAGGTCTATGGTTTTACCATCTGCTGTTACCAGTCGGATGGTAGAATCCATGTTGTTCCCGAGTGCAGCAACAGGCTGGTGCTCATTGGTTGTGTTATGCCTGAGCAGATACCAGCTGCCGGTGATGGCCAGCAGGCAGGCGGCTGCAATACTGCAGGCTTTTCTGATATAACGAAGCCTGCTCCGTTGGTGGAGGTTGGTCAGGACCTCTTCAACGGGGTGTTGTGCAAAGCTTTCGCTTGCATCAGCCAGCAAACGGGACCTGTCCCCGTGTATGCTTTCCCAGATACTGCGTGCTTGGGAATCTGCTTCAATAGCGTTGTAAAGCAATGCCTTCTCTTCGTCGCTGATAGTGCCCAACAGCTCGTCAAAAGTCAGTTCCCGTATTTTTTCATAATCCATCTTGATCCGGATATTACCATATTAACGGAGTACACGACAAAAAGTACTATAGGTCGTGGGAAGATTTTAATTTTTTCCTGAGAATTCTGAGGGTAGTACTCATCTGGTTTTTGACAGTTTGCAGCGATAGGTGTTTTTCTGCTACAATTTCACGTTGGGTTTTATCTTCCAGGTAGGACATTTCAAATACTGTACGCTGCCCCACAGGCAACGCGTTAATGGCATTCGCCATCTGAAGCGACAGCTCCTTCCGCTCCATTGGATTGAAGTTGACCGTCATCTCCTTCAAATGCATATACATATGTACGTTCCGGTCCTTTACCGCATTACGCCGTATCCGGTCCATACACTTATTCTTAATACAAGTAATCAGATAACTCTTCAGGTGGAGATTGTCAGCCAGCTTATCCCTCCTGTTCCAGATGATAATCAGTACATCATGTACCACATCGGCCGCCTCCTCGGAATCTTTCAACAGGAAGTTGGCTTCCACATGCAAACGCCGGTAGTAACGGTTGTAAATCTGCGTAAATGCCCATTCGCTCCCGATCTTCAGATCAGTTACCAATTGCACATCAGTGTATGATTCCATCATTTCCCCCTTTAAAATGTAGTAGTTGTTTTACATAACATTCCGGTCAAATTAAGTCTCCACGTATCAGTAACGGTTATCCGGGAAGTTTTTCAGTCAAAAAGGTCAGGGGTTTCGCAGATAGCTGCTATATTATTTTTTTGTAAAATCCTGTTAGCAAGTTAAACTATTATCACAACCTCAAAACAGGCACTACCTCATCACGTTTGTTAAGCAATTGTAAAGCATTATTTAGTTACCCGAACTTGGGGACACAACAAAATCATCTCCCTTCATAGTACTTTTTACCGGTCAACTCGTTCAAAAGGATGTGATGAATTTCAGTCTGATTGTATAAAGATTATATTGAAACCCTTGCCGGTATTTTTCCAGCTCCTAACAATATGCTCAAATATTTACCTCACCAGACTTCCCTCCGCAAGACGACCTGGTTCGTCCTCATCTGGCTTCCCCTCGTAGCCTTCTCTCAACAACACTCCTCAGACCAGGCAGAAAAAATAAAAGTCCGTGTCAACGTCCATAATACACCCCTCAAAGATGTCTTTAAACTCATCAGCAGACAAACCGGCCTCACCTTCTTCGGTAGCAACTCCGGCTCATACGACATGAAGGTATCCCTCCACTCTGCCGATACCGAACTCACTAAACTGCTCGATGACCTCCTCAGCCCCCTCAATTTCTCCTGGGAAATATCAGGTAAAGTCATCATCATCAGAAAAAAAACAGATCCCCCCATCACTCCACAATCCATGGAAATAATCTCCAGCACCCCCACACGACCTGTCATGGCAGAATAACTGCCTCAATACCCATCTTCCATTAACCTTTAACCAATAACAGCGTTATTGTTATAGTCTCAACGTATTTCCCAATGCCGCGTCATGAAAAAAATCAGGACAACGCTCCTGCTACTGTTGATACTAACCCAGATACAGGCGCAGGAACGGAACATACAATACTTCCTGGAACAGGGGATGGTCAACAGCCCCCTGCTAAAAGACTATCAAAATCAACTGCTGTCTGCCGCTATAGACAGCATGCGCCTCCGTGCCAGCTACGGATTCCTGGTAAACGGTAACAGCATCAACACCTATGCTCCCGTTATCCACGGCTACGGCTATGACAACGCCATCAGCAACGGCGCCCAGGTAAGCGCCCTCGTTTCGGCCTCCCGCCTGTTCGTGGGAAAACGAAACATCGAAAACCAGTTCCGCGCCATCTCCCTGCAAAATGAAACGACCCGCAACACTGCCGCCATTACCAGCCAGGATCTGAAAAAAAATATCACCGCACAATATATTACCGCCTACGGCGACTGGGCCCAGTACCTGTTCAACCAGGACGTACTGAAACTCCTGCAGGAAGAATCTTCCCTGCTGATTCAGCTCACCAGAGCAGGGACCTACAAACAAACCGATTACCTCACCTTCCTCGTCACGCTGCAACAACAGGAATTACTGGTGAAACAACTGCAGGCACAGTATCAGAACAACTATGCCCTGCTCAATTACCTTTGCGGCCTTACCGATACCGCTTTTCATGAACTGCCGGACCCCGTCCTGCAGCCGGAAAATATACCTGGACCGGAATACACCATCTTCTTCCGGAAATTTCAACTCGATAGCCTGCAACTGAAAAACAGCGATGCACAAATCGATTATAACTACCACCCCAGAATCAGCCTTTTCGCAGACGGAGGATATAACAGCTCCCTGGCAGTGGACCCCTATAAAAATATAGGCGTCAGCGCCGGTGTCAGCCTTACTGTACCCATCTACGACGGTAAACAACGAAAAATGCAACACGATAAAATAACCCTCTCCGAACATACGCGGAGAGGATACCAGGATTTTTTTATGCAACAATACCGGCAACTGATACAGCAGTTAACGCAACAATTGCAGGCCGCCCAGCAACTGATAGATCAGGCAAGCGCCCGGATAAAATATGCAGAAGGGCTGATACAGGCCAATCGTAAACTGCTTATGAGTGGAGATGTTAGGATTGCAGATTATATCATCGCTATTAATAATTATCTCAATGCAAAAAATATCATCACCCTCAACACTATTAATAAATATCAGCTGATTAACCAGCTGAACTACTGGAATCGCATTAATTAGGCTGCTATGAATATCAAAACAGGACTGGGCATATGGATGATCATGATGGTTACTGCCTGCCACAGCAGGCTTCCGGAGGAAACACCGGCCAACACCGGTACGCCCGTTACCGTAGCGTCCCCCGTCACGGGTACCGTGGAGGATACCGTAGTCCTCAACGCTACCGCTACCTTTCTGCTTAAAACCTTTGTCAAGGCCGTGGCTAACGGTTTTCTGCAAACAGCCAATGTAAAACTCGGACAACATGTTTCCAGAGGGCAGGTGCTCTTCTCCCTCAAAACAAAAGAAGCAGTTAACCTGGGTAATACCATCAACCGGCTTGACTCCTCCTTCCGCTTTACAGGACTGATACCCATACGTGCCACTGGCAACGGGTATATCACCCAGCTGGCCTATCAGGCAGGCAACTACGTACAGGACGGCGAACAACTGGCCACTATTTCAGATGACAGAAGCTTCGTTTTTATACTGAACCTGCCCTATGAGCTCACACCTTACCTGCAGGATAACCGCATGATGCAGTTGCAGTTGCCGGATGGACAAAGGCTGGCAGGACGCCTGGGAGAAGCCTTGCCTAGTGTTGATTCAGTGGCACAAACACAACATTATGTAGTACGCATCACCTCCCGTAAACTGATACCGGAAAACCTGGTCGCCAAAGTAATACTGATCAAATCGAGGAAAACAGGTGCAGTACTGCTGCCTCGCGCAGCACTGCTCACCAATGAATCCCAAACAGACTACTGGATTATGAAACTGAAGGACAGTATAACAGCCGTGAAGGTACCGGTACAAAAAGGATTGGAAGCCGGCGACAGGGTAGAAGTGTTGTCACCCATCCTCACAGCGCAAGACAGGGTGCTGGTGAGTGGTAACTATGGACTGCCGGATACGGCCAGGGTCATCATCATTAATCACTAGCGCATGAAACAGTATTTTGTTGCTTACAGAAATCCGATAGCGGTGATGACAGCCATCATCATCCTGGGAGGTCTGTTTGCCTACGGCAAAATAAGGTCTGCGCTTTTTCCCGAAATCACTTTCCCAAAAATTAAAATCATTGCAGAGGCAGGACAGCAGCCGGTCAATAAAATGATGATCACCGTTACCCGGCCGCTGGAGCTGGCTATCAAACAGGTACCGGACCTGCAAACGATCAGAAGTGTTACCAGTCGCGGCAGTTGTGAAATAGCTGCTTTTATGGACTGGAGTGCGGATATCGATATCAGTCAGCAACGTATATCTTCCAGGATCGAAGAAATAAAAAACACGCTGCCACCTGATATCAGCATCCGTGTGGAAAGAATGAACCCTTCCATCCTTCCCGTCAGCGGCTATACGCTGGAAGGTACCGGTCTCTCGCCGATAGACCTTAAATACCTGGCCACCTATACGATAAAACCGTTTCTGTCGCAGGTGGAAGGGGTGGCTGAAATCCGTGTTATTGGTGGCAAGAACAAAGAATACTGGGTGGAACTGGACCGTGGCAAAATGAATACGCTGGGTATCACTCCGGAAATGATCGGCAATGCATTGAATCAGACCAATTTTATTAAGTCTAATGGTTACCTGACCGACTACCGTTTGTTGTACCTGACGGTCACCGATGCGCTGGTCAGCAACCGGCAGCAGCTGGAAAATATCGTGATCAGCAACAACGGCCAACGCATCGTTTTGCTGAAAGACATCGCAGCGGTGGGTATCCGCGAAGCCAAAGAATATATCAAGATTAACGCTAATGGCCATGAAGGGGTGCTGATAGCTGTGATCAAACAGCCCAATGCCAATCTGGTAGATGTGTCTGACAGAATGGAGCGGCAGCTTGCTGTACTGCGAAAGACTTTGCCTGCTCAGGTGAAGATAGCGCCCTACTATGTGCAGGCTGATTTTGTGCAGGACGCTATTCGCAGCGTGACAGACAGTTTATGGGTAGGGCTGTTGCTGGCTATCCTGGTGGCGGTAATATTTCTGCGTTCGGCCAAAGCGAGTTTCACCATTATGATCAGCATACCGGTCACCTTGTTGCTGACGCTGATTGTGTTGTATACAACGGGTCAGACTTTTAACATCATGACGTTGGGAGCCATAGCAGCAGCTATCGGCCTGATCATCGATGATGCGATTGTGGTAGTGGAACAGCTGCACCGGACACATGAAGAACATCCGGGAGAGCCTGGTAATATGGTGGTACATAAGGCTATTGATTATCTGCTGCCTGCGATGGTAGGATCATCCCTGAGTACCATTGTTATTTTCCTGCCTTTTGTGCTGATGACCGGCGTAGCTGGTGCTTATTTTAAGGTGATGACGAACACGATGATCGTTACGCTTATTTGTTCTTTTCTGGTCACCTGGCTGGTGTTGCCGGTCATCTATCTGTTGCTGGGCAAAAAGCATATACCACAAAAGCTGCCGCCAGGTCATACCTTAAAACGCCAGCGCTGGGTGACGTTTTTTATTACGCGTCCCTGGCTGAGTGTATTGCTGGTGCTGGTGCTGATTATTGCTGCAGTGCTGATATTACCAAGGCTGGAAACGGGATTCCTGCCGGAGATGGACGAAGGGAGTATTGTGATGGACTACAGTTCGCCGCCGGGAACTTCGCTGGAGGAGACAGACCGGATATTACGGGAGGTGGAAAAAATCATCACCGCCACGCCTGAAGTAGCCGCTTACTCGCGGCGTACCGGAACACAGATGGGCTTTTTTATCACGGAGCCTAACAGGGGAGACTATCTTATTCAGTTGAAGAAAGACCGGCGTGTTAGCACCAACGAAGTGATCGACAAGCTGCGTCAGAAGATAGAAGCTTCGCAGCCGGCATTGCGGGTGGATTTCGGGCAGGTGATCGGTGATATGCTGGGAGATCTGATGACTTCGGTGCAGCCGGTGGAGGTGAAGATATTCGGGAATGATCCGCAGGCTTTGCAGGTACTGGCCAGGCAGGTGGCAGCGGTGGTGAAGGGTGTGAAAGGTACTGCAGATGTGTTTGACGGAATCGTAATTGCGGGGCCGGGTATCAACATTACCCTGAATACCGTTGCCCTGGCACAATATGGTATTACACCTGCCAGCCTGCAGTATCAGCTGCAGGCGGCGCAGGAAGGTAATGTAGCGGGAAGTGTGTTTGAGAAGGAGCAGTTGTCGCCTATCCGGCTGGTATATCCTGGCAACAGCCGGTTGAAAGTAGCGGAGATAGGGCAGTTGCAGGTATTTCTTCCGGGAGGCAAGCTACGTCCGGTGACAGATTTTGCCCGTATCGAAATGCAGGGCGGCGATGCGGAAATCAACCGGGAGAACCTGCAGTCCATGGGGCTGGTGACTGCTAGACTGAACAACAGCGGGCTGGGTACGGTGATGAAGAAGGTTGACCAGGAGATACACGCCCGCATACAGCTGCCACAGGGTTACAGTATTATGTACGGCGGCGCATATGCTGAGCAGCAGCAATCATTCCGCGAGCTGTTGATGATATTGATAACTGCTTCCCTGCTGGTGTTTGGGGTGATCCTTTTTCTGTACCGCAGTGTTCAGGATGCGCTGATTATTCTGCTGGTGGCGGTATTGGGTATTACAGGCAGTTATATCGCCTTGTATATCACCGGTACTCCGCTGAATGTAGGGAGTTATACCGGTCTGATCATGATTGTGGGGATTATCGGGGAGAATGCCATTTTTACTTTTTTACAGTTCCATGAGTCGATGCTTCATACGGAAGATGCAGATGAGGCTATTGTGTACGCTATTTCCACGCGGCTGCGTCCCAAGCTGATGACAGCTCTTGGCGCTATTGTTGCGCTGATGCCTATTGCGCTGGGCATTGGTACCGGGGCGCAGTTGCACCAGCCGCTGGCGATTGCGGTGATAGGTGGTTTCCTGGTGGCGATGCCGTTGTTGCTGATTGTATTACCTGCGTTTATGCGCTGGCGGTATAAGCGATAGCACAACCGTACTTCCAAATATGTCGTATATTGCTAATGTACATGGGTTTACAGCATCACATTATCATTATCGGCGGGGGGCTCGCCGGACTGACAGGAGCTATCCACCTTTCCCGTGCGGGATTGCCGGTGACCCTGATCGAGAAAAACAGATTTCCGAAACATAAAGTCTGCGGGGAATATATCTCCAATGAAGTATTACCTTATTTGCAATGGCTGGGGGCAGACCCTGCAGAACTGAGGCCTGCAGACATTTCCCGGCTACTGCTTTCTGCGGCCAATGGAAAAACGCTTACCGCCTCCCTGCCGCTGGGTGGTTTTGGTATCAGCCGTTATGCTATAGATGCTTTCCTGATGAACAAAGCGCTGGCTGCCGGCGTTAGGTTGGTGACCGACACTGTTACCAGTGTGGATTATGAAGATAACCGTTTTACGGTGGAAACGCAGGGACACGGTAGTTTTGAAGGGACGGTAACGTTGGGTGCCTATGGAAAACGTTCTATACTCGACCAGCGTCTGTCGAGGAACTTTCTGCAGCAACGGGCGCCATGGCTGGCTGTCAAAGGACATTACGAAGGTGATTTCCCTGATGACCTGGTAGCCCTGCACAATTTTCCGGGTGGTTATTGCGGCGTTTCGAAAATTGAAACCGGACACCTGAATATCTGTTATCTGGTAAGTACAGACAGTTTCCGTCAGTATGGAGATATTCAGCAGCACCGGGAAGAAGTGATGTACCGGAATATACATCTCAGGGAAATTTTTTCACATAGCCGTGCGTTGTTTGAGCAACCGCTTTCTATCAGCCAGATATGTTTTGATGAAAAGACGAAGGTAGAACAGCATATGCTGATGACGGGGGATACCGCCGGACTCATTCATCCGCTTTGTGGCAATGGTATGGCGATGGCCATAGACAGTGCGCGGATGGCGGCAGAAGGAGTGTTGCGGTTTTGCAGGGAAACAGACTATTCCCGCCGGCAGCTGGAAGATGATTACAGCAAACGTTGGGAGCGGGCTTTCAGCAGACGTATGAAAACAGGGCGGCTGTTGAACAACCTTTTCCTGAAAGACAGGCTTTCCACCTGGCTGATACAGCAGATGGCATCTTTCCCGGCAGTATTGCCATTTATCATCCGGCAAACACATGGCCGGCCATTAAAAGTGATGAACACATGATACTCAATACCAGAGAACGTGTGCTGGCGCCTGAGATCATGGACGATTTTTCCATGGAAGGAGAACGCTTGCAAAGGGCATTGGACAAAATAGCAAAGATCAACCGGAAACTGGGAGGCAACAGGATTACACTGAAAGGCGTAGCGACACTGATGCGGCAACTGCCTCCCGAAAAAACAGTGACTATCATGGATATCGGGTGTGGTAACGGTGATATGCTGCGGGCACTGGCGGATGAAGGACGTCAACGTGGATGGAAGTTGCATCTGGTGGGAGTTGATGCCAATCGTTTTACAGTACATCATGCAGCAGCACTGTCGGTGGATTATCCGGAAATCAGTTATGACTGTATCGATGTGACACATGATTCTTTTGCGGAGATGGAATATGATATTGTGTTATTAACACTGACCCTGCATCATTTTACTGATGCAACCATATTGGCGCTGATGCAACATTTTTGCAGGTGTGCTACGGTTGGAATTGTGGTGAATGATCTGCATCGCAGCAGCATCGCCTACCGGTTGTTTCAGCTGTTGTGTTACGTGCTGGGACTAGAGGAAATGACCCGTTATGACGGGCTGACCTCTATTATGCGTGGGTTTAAAAAGCCGGAGCTGATAGAGCTTTGCCGGCAACTGAATATCAGGAATTACAGTCTGCGTTGGCGATGGGCTTTCCGTTACCAATGGGTTATATCAAATTTATGAGCGTAAAAATTCAATCAGTAGCAAAGGCATTACCAGCGTATACCAGGCCTACCAGCGAAATAATGCCATACCTTGACCTATGGCTTGCCGGACAGGAAGAACGGTTTGTAAAAAAGGTAAAGAAGATTTTTGAGAATGCAGCAGTAGATCAGCGGTATTCTATCATGAATGCAGAGGAAGTATTTAACAGTACCTCTTTTGAAGAGAAGAACAATATTTACATCCGGGAATGCACGGCGCTGGGGAAAAAATGTTTGCAGGGTGCACTGGAAAAGGCCGGTCTGAAAGGAGAGGAGATAGACTATATCATCACTGTCAGCTGTACCGGTTTTATGATCCCTTCTATGGATGCATATCTGATCAATGCGTTGCAGCTAAGGCAGGATATTGTTCGTTTACCCGTTACCGAGATGGGGTGTGCGGCAGGTGTTTCGGGGATGATCTACGCATATCAGTTTCTGAAGGCCAATCCCGGAAAAAGGGCTGCGGTAGTGGCGGTTGAATCACCCACGGCCACCTTTCAGCATAACGACTACTCCATGGCCAACATTGTCAGCGCCGCTATTTTCGGAGATGGTGCTGCCTGTGTGATATTATCCTCCCATGAAGATGATAAAGGACCTGCTATTGTGGGAACAGAGATGTATCATTTTTATGAGGCTACCCACCTGATGGGTTTCCATCTTTCCAATACCGGTTTGCAGATGGTGCTGGATATTGCGGTGCCGGAGCAGATCGCGAGTCATTTTTCTGATATCATTTATCCGTTCCTGGAGCGGCATGGTACTAGCATGGAAGAGGTGAACCAGCTGATTTTTCATCCCGGAGGAAGAAAAATTATTCAGACGGTGGAAGAGATTTTCAGTGGGTCCGGTAAAAATATTGATGATACCAAAGAAGTGTTAAGGTTATACGGTAATATGTCCAGCGCCACGGTGCTGTATGTTCTGGAGCGTGTACTGGACAAAGCCGTGCCGCCGGGAGATAAAGGGTTGATGCTGAGTTTTGGTCCTGGTTTTTCTGCACAAAGAATACTATTGCAATGGTAAGGGATTTTGCATCACAACAATACTGGGCACTCATTCTGGGCGGTAGCAGCGGGCTGGGACTGGCATCGGCCCGCAAGCTGGCGGAGAAGGGTATGCATCTCTGCATTGTACATCGAAATGCGGGTATGGAAATGGAGCAGGTGAATGCTGATTTTGAAGCGTTGCGGGCAACAGGTGTGCAGGTAATATCGTTTAATGTGAGTATTACGAACACAGAAAAACGGGCCTTTGTTTTACAGGAGCTGCAACAACAAATGGGAGCAGCAGGACGGGTGCGATGTTTGTTGCACAGCATAGCTAAAGGCACGTTAAAAGCGATGACCGGTGATCAGGCATTACAAACAGATGATATGATGATCACGCTGGAACATATGGCGGTGAGTTTGCATGACTGGACACAGTCGGTATGGCAACAGGGGCTTTTTGCCGGTGATGCGCGTGTATTGTCATTTACCAGTGAAGGCAGCAGCAAAGCATGGCAGCACTATGCGGCTGTATCGGCCGCCAAAGCCTCCCTGGAGGCTATTAGCCGTAGCATTGCACTGGAGTTCGGACCTTATGGTATCAGAGCCAACTGCCTGCAGGCGGGGGTAACAGATACCCGTTCCCTGCGTATGATCCCGGGGCATGAACAGCTGTTGGCCCACAGTATTGCCCGTACTCCTTTTCAACGGCTTACCACACCCGAAGATGTGGCAAATATGGTGTATCTTTTATGTAAAGATGAAGCGGCCTGGGTAACCGGCGCCGTGATCCCGGTAGACGGAGGTGCACATATACATTGACAGATGACGACAGCAGCTATATTAGCAAAACTACCATACAGCGAACCTTTTTTATTTGTAGATACGCTGGAATATATTGATGAAAAAAAAGTGACAGGCAGCTTTACTTTCCGGCCTGATATGGACTTTTACAAAGGGCATTTCAAACATTATGCTGTTACGCCGGGTGTATTGCTCACCGAAGTAATGGCACAGATAGGGCTGGTATGCCTGGGCATCTATCTGACCGGAGGCGCGGAAGATCTGGCATTTGGCCTGACTGCTACAAATGTGGAGTTTATGGCGCCTGTGCTGCCAGGTGAAAAAGTGACCGTCACGGGTGAAAAGGAATATTTTCGTTTTGGTAAACTGAAATGTAAAGTAGTAATGACCAATGAGCGGGGACAGGAAGTGAGCAGTGGTGTGATGGCCGGGATGATCATCCCCCGTAAATCGTAATCCATAATTTGTAATTCGTAATTGTCTATGTCTGTTCGGGTAGTTATAACAGGACTTGGTGTGATGGCGCCCAATGGAGCTGGTGTTCCTGCTTTCCGTGAGGCGGTCATCAATGGTGTTTCCGGTATCCGGTATGATCCGAAGCTGGCAGCACTGGATTTTTCCTGTCGCATTGCTGGGACGCCGGAAGTAACGGAAGCTATGAAGCTGCGTTATTTTGAGCCGCTGGAGCTGAAAGGCTTCAACAGCGAAGCTGTCCTTTACGGAGTGATGGCAGGTATCGAAGCCTGGCAGGACGCGGGGTTGCCGCTGGCCAACGGAGCAATGCAGCCTGACTGGGACAGCGGGGTTGTATTTGGCACCGGTTCTTCCGGAGTAGATAAATGGCGGGAAGCAATTTATCAGGTAGATGAAGGAAAAGTACGTCGTTTAGGCAGTACCGTTATTTCACAAACCATGGCCAGTAGTATCAGTGCCTGGCTGGGGGGAAAGCTGGCGCTGGGCAACCAGGTGACCACCAATTCGTCTGCCTGTACTACTGGTGCAGAGAGCGTGATGATGGCCTATGACAGGATACGGTCGGGTAAGGCTCTGCGTATGCTGGCTGGCAGTACTACCGATGGTGGTCCTTATGTATGGGCAGGGTTTGATGCTATGCGGGTATGTACTTTTAAAAATAACGACCGGCCGGAAGCGGGTTCCAGGCCTATGAGTGCCAGTGCCAGCGGTTTTGTGCCGGGGGCAGGTGCAGGTGCGCTGGTAGTGGAGTCGCTGGATAGTGCCCTGCAAAGAGGGGCTACTATTTATGCAGAAATCGCCGGCGGACATGTTAATTCCGGTGGTCAGCTGGGAGAAGGAAGTATGACGGCACCCAACAGTGAAGCGGTACAACGCTGCATCCGGGAAGCTGTCCGTGAAGCAGGTATTCATCCCGATGAGATTGATGTGATCAATGGTCACCTTACAGCTACCAGCAAAGATGCTACGGAGATCCTCAACTGGAGCCAGGCACTCAATAGAAAAGGAGCAGACTTCCCTTATGTAAATGCCCTGAAATGTATGGTGGGACACTGTTTGAGCGCTTCGGGCAGTATTGAACTGGTGTCCGCAGTGCTGCAGTTGAAAGAAGGTTTTCTTTTCCCCAATATAAATAGTGAAGACCTGCATCCGGAGATAGCGGCTATCGTACCACGGGAACGCATTCCTTTGCAGTTGATGAATAAAACGCTGCAGGTAGTGGCCAAAGCCAGTTTTGGTTTCGGCGATGTAAATGCCTGTATCATTCTTAAAAAATATAAACCCTGATATCATGGATAAAACAGCTTTGATGGCCACTATCAAGGAAGTGGTGCAGCCTTACACCAAAAATCCTGAGGCGCTGGCAACCCTCAATGAAGACACGGACTTTATCCGTGATCTGAAAATAAATTCCGCTAACCTGGTGGATGTGGTGCTGGACGTGGAAGAAAAATTCAACATCGTAATTGATAACGATTCCATGGAGAAAATGATCAATGTAAGATCCGCTATGGAAGTGGTGGAAAACAAATTGGCCGCTACCTCATGATTGGCAATGATGTGGTAGATCTGGAGTTGGCGGCTGCAGAAAACAACTGGCGGCGGGCAGGTTATCTGGAGAAGATATGTACGCCGGCAGAGCGGCAGCTGATACAGGATGCTGTTGATCCGGACCGTATGGTGTGGCTGTTGTGGAGCGCCAAGGAGGCTGCCTATAAGATGGTACACCGAACCACCAGAGAACGTATCTATGCGCCACATCGTTATGCTGTACAGCTTTCCGGCATGGATACAGGAACCATTTGTTATGAAAACATGGTTTTTCATTTTCGTACAACCGTTGACGGTAGTAAGTTACATACCATCGCTGTGCCTGCTCAGTATTTATGGTATCAGCTTTCCTGTGGTGTTGAAGCAGGTGAACTACTGCAGAAAGATGAACAGGGATTACCGTTTGTCAGGGAAGAAAGTAGTGGAAAACGACGGCCTGCGTCGGTCAGTCACCACGGAAAATATTACGAGGTGGTAAGCCTGAAGATATGAAGAGGAGCAGCGAGGGCTGCTCCTTTTTTATTTATGGAAAATGAGTGTCCATACATTTTCTTCAAAATCCGGGAATAGCTCTTTAAACAGTTTTCTTTTGCCGGGAGGAACGTCTTTCTCTACTTCGATGGCCGCCATGGTAATGATGGCTGTTCTTGTTTTGAATTTTTCAGCGATCCTGTTGAGGGTGGCATCTGTGGGTTTTGTTTTCCCGCTTTCAATGAGAGAAAGACTTGTCTGGCTGATGCCAATGTCATCAGCGAATTCCTGCTGACTCTGATTGCTGTGTTTGCGTAATGTTCTGATTGCTTTCCCGAAGTTCATGGTGTTATTCTTTGGAGAGGCCTAACCTTTCCAGAATGTCCCACATGAAACTTAGCCATAGATCGAATTCTTCTTCGGATTGGGATTCTTCAATGCCTTTGCCCAACACTACAAATGCCATATGCATTTGTTTTTCGAAGGGAGTTTTAGTTTTCTTGGCAGCTAATATCGCCGTAGGATGTTCCAGAATTTTTAAAAAGGCTGATTTTAAATTTATCATACTGATTGGTTTTAGATAGTTATGAATACATTTTAAACTTTTGTTCTTTCAGTTAAAAAATATTCCTGGTAACTATCCTTACCATCATCAGGATATATCTTCAATATACGAAATATAGCGCATAATTGTAATGTTATTTTGTTTTTTATGGGAAGTTTGATGTGGAGATTGACAGCAGAAATATATTGTGCGGCCTTTATAGTTTTTATGCGGAGGATATCGTTGGTATTTTTTTTCAGTGTTTTACGATGTCGGGAAATGATACCTCCACGTGACGGTTGAAGCGCAGGTGTTTTTTCCAGATGCTGTGTGGATACAGTGTGATAGTCGTTTTTTTCAGTTTCCTTCTGCCGTTCATAGATAAGTAAAACCAGCCCACCGTAGGAAACAGACGCGCTACAATTCTCCATAGCACAGGTACGCTCCTGTACTTCCTGAAAATGTACGTTTGTACAAACGGGTGAGTGTTGGGTCATTGCCCGGGTTAGGGCTTCCCAACCTTTTTTGGTTGAGTTTGTGTATCTCATAGTACACTGTCGATATTAAGGTATTACCTGGGTTCTAAAGGTTGAAATGTGTTGTAAAATTAGTATGAATCCCGGGAATGGATGAGGTAGTAGTATTAACCATTGGTTAATGAAATGTTATGTTGGTTATTTTAATAATAATAGTATTCGGATGATTTTTATTTCCTCCGGGAGTCTCTTCCGTATTGGTTTATAGCGGAGGTTGTTATATTGTTTTGTGGTTGGAATTCTTAATTATTTGTAAATGGGTCGATGTTTCTTTCAGGTACGTTTCTTGATGCCCACCTCAACGGTGCTGAAGCACCGGAAGATACCATGCAATATCCCCATAAAAAAAATGTAGCCATTATTGTGGCACATCCGGATGATGAAACCCTTTGGGCTGGCGGAACGATCATAAGCCATCCCGAATGGCGTTGTTTTGTAGCGTGTATCTGCAGAGCCGGAGATGAAGACAGGGCACCCCGTTTCGCTGCTGCACTCAAAGCATTGGGAGCAGCAGGCAGTATGGCAGATATGGACGATGGCCCTGAACAAACCCCGTTACCGATTCCGGCTGTGGAGGAACAGGTACTGCAACTGTTGCCACATACCCAGTTTGACCTGATCATTACCCATAATATAGCAGGAGAGTATACACGACATCGCCGGCATGAAGAAGTAAGCGAGGCTGTTTTCAGATTGTGGAAAGCTGATCTTCTTACAAGTCCTGAGTTATGGTTGTTTGCCTATGATGACGGCGGTCATACTCATTTTCCGGTAGCAGATCCCACAGCTGGTATTTACCTGTCTCTTCCGGCGCCTGTATTTCAACATAAAAAAGAACTGATCACCGGTATATATGGATTTAGTCAGGATAGTTGGGAAGCACAGATTACACCACCCGCGGAAGCATTCTGGACGTTCAGCACGGTGGCGGGAGCCGAGCAATGGCTGAACAGTAACCGTATTACACCATGAGAGTATTAGTATTATTTGATTATCCGGCAGGCCCCGGCGGCCTTGCCACACAAGGAGACCTGCTCTTCAAAGGGTTGCAGGAGCTGGGCGTAGATGTACACGCCGTACATTATGAATCCAATCAGGAAAAGGAATGGTATTACCGCTGGTTTAAGCCAGACGTGGTAACCGGTGTAGGGTATTGGGGATATGTTCCACACCTGGTATTACATGCGCAGCAATTTGGGGTTACGGCGGTGCCCTGGCTGGTAGCCGACGGTTACATCGCCAATTATCAGGAGGTGCTGAACACACTGCCACTGATCCTCGTTACCTCCAACTGGGTAAAAGAGATGTACGTGCGCGATGGTATCAGCGGACGTAATATCGAAGTGTTACCGGTGGGCTGTGATACAGACAGGTTCCGTCCTTTTGCGGCTGATGATCCCAAAGTGGCCGCTGTGCGCAATGCGCTGGGCATACATCCGGATGAACTGATGATCCTGACGGTAGGCGGTGATGCTGCTTCCAAAGGAGCTCAGGAAGTGATGCATGCACTGGCACGGCTCAACGGAAGAATGCCCCAATGGAAATATGTTTGCAAGGTATGGCCGCAGGAACGGACTGATAGTCAGAACCAGGCTGACTTCCAGCTGGCACACCAGCTGGGCATATCCGATCATGTGATCTATACCAAGTACAAGATATCCCGCAATTTTATGCCTTACCTGCTCAGCGCCTGTGATATCTATGCGGCGCCGTCCCGTCTGGAAGGCTTTGGAATGACACAGGTAGAAGCCAATGCCTGTGGAAAACCGGTGGTAAGCCTCCGGGCCATGGGTATGCTGGATACAATGGTACATGGAGAAACAGCCCTGCTGGCCAGTATCGCGGATGAAATTGTGTTGAAAGAAGTGGTGGTGGGCGCTGAATCCGGCTTTGATGGCCGTCGCACTGTGGTGTTTGATACACCCCGTACGGTAGACTATCGTGCCAGCTCGGAAGATATCGCCGCTCATCTGGGCGAACTGATGGTCAATGAAGACCTGCGCCTGCAGCTGGGCGCGGCAGGTCGCTCCAGAGTGATGCAACATTTCGACTACCGTGTAGTGGCTAAACGTTTTTTGAAGATTGTAGAAGAAAAACTGGGAATTATATGAAAGCCTATACCATCAGCGGGGAAGTTGAACAGGCTATGCAAGCGGCTATAGCAGTCCTGCAACACAACCGCCGCGGTCCTTACAACGGATTGCCCCGTACCGCCGGATGGGGATATCCGGAGCCCTATACCCGTGACCTCGTGTTTACCTTTTTCGGTATCGCCGTTTCCGGTGATGAACAGCTGATCGGCAGCATGCGCAAAGTACTGGAAACACTGGCCAGCAATCAGACCATTCATGGCCATATTCCTTCACTGGTACATGATGGGGAGAACCTCGGCGCCAGTGACACTACGCCCTTGTTTTTAGTAGGCATCAGTATTTATCGGCAGCTGACAGGAGAAAAGGATTTTTTGCAGGAGGCGGTGGTGAAATCACTGAGCTGGCTGGCTCATCAAAGTCCTTCCGACCGGCTGCTGGTGGCTCAGTTGCCTACTACCGACTGGCGTGATGAACAGTGGGTGCTGGGTTACGGTTTGTATGTTAATACCCTGGTTTATGCCTGCCTGCGCATGTTTGATGAACATGAAAGAGCCGACGATTTTTTGCAGGAAATGAGACATTTTACGATTACCAGCAATGTCATGAATCGTCATGTACATGAAGGTCTCACTGTAAAAAACAAACCCTATTACGCTTTCTGGTCTTTCAAAGTATACAGCAGTGAGCGGTTTGATCTGTTGGGCAATAGTCTGGCTATTCTTACCGGCATTGCCTCGCCATCGAGGGCTGAAAGAATGATAGCCTGGATTGAAGAGGAGTGTCGTGTGATGCGTGAAAAAGGAGAGCTGGCGGCTGATTTGCCTCCCAACTTTTTCCCGTTTGTCCAACCCGGTGATCCTGACTGGCGCTCACGGGATGAGCAGTTTAACAAACCTGGTGACTATCATAACGGAGGTATATGGCCATTCATTTGCGGTGTTTACGTTGCTGCGCTGGTAGCTGCCGGTAAATACCAGTTGGCCGAAAAAAAGCTGCTGGCACTGACTGCATTGGTGAAAGCTGTCAACGCACAGCAGCTGGATTATGGCTTCAATGAGTGGCTGCACGCACAGGATGCGCTTCCCAAAGGACAGAACTGGCAGTCCTGGTCTGCTGCGTTGTACATCTATGCCGTAAAATGTGTGGCGGAAAGGAGAACACCTTTTTTTGAAGAGATGCGTAAAAAAAGTTCCCGGGAAAAATAGCGGATTATTGCTGTCTGTAAACAATCACACCTTTTACAAATTCTTCTATATCCTTTACCAGTTGAAGGTTTAATGGTTGTGTAGGGTCTCTGTAACTGGGGCCATTTATGCTTTTATCACCGGTAGGATTTTTCAGCACATGGTTCATTCCATTTATCTCCTTCAGTATGGCGGGGGCTCCGGCCTGTTGTAACATACGGGCGTCGTTGAGGCTTACCTGTATATCTTCTGTTCCCTGAATGATGAGCTTCGGTATTTTCAGTTTGGGGATTTCTTCAGTGGGGGTGTATTTCATCCAGGAGATAAAATAAGGTTGAATGCCCGGATGGAATATTGTTTGCAGGGCTGGTTCTGTATTATGAATGGTTTGTCCTTGCCGGAGGCTGTCGAATAATAATTTAGCCTTTTGCGCTAATGGCGGAGACTGTACGGCCAACTGCCTTTCGATAATGAGATCAATCCGTTCTCCGGGCCCGGCGATGGAGATATACCGGTCTGCATGTTCTCGCTGAGCGGCCAGCATTCCTATCAGGGAGCCTTCGCTATGGCCCGCAACAACGATCGTGGAAAAACGCTGATCTTCCTTCAGCATTTTTAGTAAGCCGGATGCGTCATCCACCATCATGTCAAATGTAACTTCCGATTGTAGCTGGCTGGTCACACTGGCGCCTACACCGCGTTTGTCGTATCGCAGGCAGGCGATACCATCGGCCTGCAGGGCTTCTGCCAGCATTTTGAAAGCGTTGGTATTGAGGCCTAATTTACTGTTGCAATTACGGTCGGTAGGGCCGGAGCCTGCTATAAGCAGTACTACAGGCACCTTGTTGTTGTTAACGGGCATCGTGAGTGTGCCCACAATGTCGGCTCCCGCGGCATGTAAAACAAAATTGTCAGGGTCTTTCTCCGCTACCGCTTTCTCCTGGTAAGGCATAAAACGGAAACCTTCCAGCAGGTTGTCCTTATTGAGTGCGAGGATCATGGTCAGGGCGCCTTTGGAGAAGGTTGCTTTCCAGGTCTGATAAGTAGCGTCACCTCCGGAAGGCGTGAGCTGCTGTAGCTCTCCCAGCTGGCTATGCAGCTGACTGAGCATCGCACGCGTCTGATCTGCTGGCAATGCGGCTTTTATCGCAGGGCCAAACATGGCATATAAACTATCAGCCTGTTGCTGATTATAATACCGCTGCACCTTTGCGGCGGCAATGGGATAGTTGACCTGCGCCATCATGTACAATGAAAATGACAGCAACAGGGTCAGTAAACAGCTCTTTTTCATATCGGTATTTTTTAATGTAGAAGTGGAAGTGAAAGCGGGGGCAATATTTTGGACACTATCTCTGCCACCAGCAGCGCCGAAATAAAGATAATAACAGCCTTATTCCCTTTCAGGTTGGTGGAGATGCTGAAGGCTTGATACAGCAGGACCAGCATCCATCCTACGAATGGCGCTGCTATCAGTCCTATGGCCATTGCCTGTGGAGTGATGTCGGCGGGTGTTCTTACCACCGGCATGGCGAAGTTGACCAATGCAAGGATCAGCAGTGGAGCCCTTGCCAGGGCCAATGTGCCAGCCAGGTCTATGAGGCGGAATGATGACTTTGAAAAGATCTTTGCTGCCACATAACAGATGATAACCGTACAAAGCCATGCTATCAATGGTTCCAGCAGATAGTGATAATAAGGGGCGGGCCAGGTTGCATGTGCATCGATGGCGCCGTCAAAATGGGTACCGGAAAAATATGCTGCCACAGCGGTGATCAGCATGATAATCCATCCTGCCAGCAAGGCTTTGCCGCCGGCGATGTAGGTAAACGGTCGGAATAACCAGGTAGTCATCGGGAGGTTTTTATGTTTTTTTCAATCGTTTCTATGTTGCTGATAATATCATCGAGCCTATTGCGTACGGTGGGATAACTCAGCCCCAGCTGCTGTGCCATCACTTTCAGACTGCCGCTGCTCTTTACAAAATCGATCACAAACTGCAGGTCTTCTGCCGGCAATCGGGCCAGCAGGGGCAGCTCAAAGCTGCCGGAAACACTGGTGTCGCAGGCTTCACAAGCCAGAGATGTCACTTTCAGTGGAGAAGCACAGCTGGGACATGCCAGCGGAAGAGATTTTTTTATTATTTTCATTGTTCAATAAAGTTAATTCAATTTTCAATAAAATTAAATTTATGTTTAATAAAATTAAAGCAACAAAAACATTTAGTAACAATAATTGAGTCTCTTCTGTTAAATATTATATGTATAACATCCTGCTGATTATGACCAGAAAAGTAGCGGCAACGGCTACACGCGATATGCTCGCATTACATGGCTATGAAGTGATGATGGCATATGACGGAAAAACCGGTATTGAAACCGCCAGAATATACCTGCCAGACCTGATTCTTTGTGAAGAAGCCATGGCCGGCACCGACGGCCTGGCGGTGATGGAAATATTAAGGCAGGACCCCCGCTTTCAGCTGACCCCCTTTATTTTACTGGCAGACAAATACCGGCAGCACACATTTCGTACCGCTATGAACCAGGGCGCAGACGACTATCTGATAAAACCATATACCAGCCATGATCTTGTGGAAACGGTCCGCAACCGGATCAGGAAAAAAGAGGCCTATGCAGCGTTGCAGCCAGAAGCGGAGCGCGATTTTAAAACTATTGTGTCCCGTTTTCTGGAAGATCGTAACACCATCCGTGCCGCTGCACATGAAGAGATATATCACGAAGGAGGCATGCCGCGCTACCTGTATTATCTCCTTTCGGGAAAAGTGAAAACCGTCAAAACCCATGAAGACGGAAAAGATCTGGTGATAGGGCTGTATAATAAAGGTGATTTTTTCGGATATATTGCCCTGCTGGAGGAAGAGACCTACAAGGCTACCGCTATTGTGATGGAAGATGCAGAGATAGCCCTGATCCCCAAAGCAGATGCGGAAGAACTGTTCGACCGGAGTCCGATGATGATGCAGCGTTTTGTGCGGCTGCTGGCCCGTAATGTGACGGAAAAGGAAGAACGCCTGTTGGGCATCGCCTATAATACCCTGCGTAAAAAAGTGGCCAGCGCCCTGATACATCTGCGCAACAAATACCAGGTAGACCGCTCCACTCATTATACCATTGCCATCTCCCGTGATGAGCTGGCTGCATTGGCAGGCACAGCCACCGAATCCCTCATACGCACGCTGAGTGAATTCAGAAATGAAAACCTGATTACTGTGAAAAGCGGCAGTATTACATTGCAAAACCCCGGCCGACTGGAGGAGATAGCCTACCACTAGTCATCACCCGAATGTGCCATTTATCACTAATAGGGTTTGACAACGTCGGCTTTTTTATATTTTGGCATACTTACCACAACAAATCTGCTTTAGGCTTATGAAGAAATTTTTATTCAGCTGTGCAGCATGGCTGATGACCACTGCCTCCTATGCTCAGGAAAGTGCGCTATGGCTGCGTTATCCGGCTATTTCTCCGGATGGAAAGACCATCGCCTTTGGTTATAAAGGAGATATTTACCGTGTAGATGCCAATGGTGGCGTGGCGGTACCACTCACTATCCATGAAGCGCAGGACATGATGCCCGTGTGGAGCCATGATGGTAAATATATCGCTTTTGCCAGCGACCGCTATGGTAACTTCGATGTGTTTGTGATGCCTGCAGAAGGCGGCACACCTGTAAGGCTTACCAGCAACAGCGCTGCAGACTTTCCCTATGACTTCACACCAGACGATAAACAGGTACTGTTTGGCAGCGGACGCAATGCGCCTGCTTCCAGCATCCGCTTCAGCTCTCCCCGTTTGTTCAATAACCTGTACACGGTACCGGTCACCGGCGGACGCGCTGTACTGGTGAGTGCTGCCGGCGCCGAATCTGCACACTACAACAGTAAAGGTGACCAGATCATCTTCCAGGACCGCAAAGGCTACGAAGATCCCTGGCGTAAACATCACGTTTCTGCCGTTACCCGCGACATCTGGGTATATGACCTGGGTAAAAATACCTATCAGCAGGTGTCCGGCTATGAAGGCGAAGACCGTGAACCACTCTATGGTAATGATAACTCCATCTATTACCTGAGTGAAAAAGGCGGTATCACACAAAACCTCTTTAAAGCCTCTCTGACAGACAAAGGAAAGATGGAGCAGCTGACCCGGTTTGATAAACATCCGGTACGTCATCTTTCCCGTGCCACCAACAATACTTTCTGTTTTAGCTATAACGGAGAAGTATATACGTTGAAAGAAGGCGATAAACCACAGAAAATAAACATCCGCATCTTCAACGATGGCCGCGACGCTATACAGAAGCCGCTGGCGGTAAATGGCAACATCACTGAGTTTGCCATGAGCCCCGACGGAAAACAAATGGCTTTTGTGGCCAGAGGCGAAATATTTGTGTCCAGCGTGGAAGGTAATATGACCAAACGCATCACCAACACTCCTCAGCAGGAACGTATGGTGGGATGGTCTCCCGATGGCAAAAAACTGGTTTATGCTGCTGAACGCAACGGTAACTGGGACATCTATCAGTCTACCATCGTTCGCAAGGAAGAACCTTATTTCTTTGCAGCCACCATACTGAAAGAAGAACCCCTGATAGCTACCGCTGCTGAAGAGTTCCAGCCTGTGTTCTCTCCTGATGGCAAAGAAATCGCTTATGTGGAAGACCGTAACATCCTGAAAGTGTTTAACATCGCTTCCGGTAAAAGCAGAATGCTGTTGCCCAAAGGCCACAACCATTCCTACTCCGACGGCGACTGGCACTTCTCCTGGAGCCCCGACAGCAAATGGGTGGTAACCGGCGATGAGAAAGGTTATTTCTTCTCTGAGAATGCAGCTATTATCCCTGCTGATGGAAAAGGTGAAATCCTTTATCCTGTCAATAGCGGCTTCGGCGAAAACAATGTTAAATGGAGCGCTGATGGTAAAATGCTCACCTGGGAAAGCTCCCGCGAAGGCCGTAAGTCACTGGCTAACCAGGGCAGCCGTGAGACAGATATCTATGCTGTATTCTTCGACCAGGAAGCATTTGACAAATTCAAACTGTCAAAAGATGAATTTAATCTCCTGAAAGAACAGGAAGACAATAATAAAAAAGGCGCGAAGGATTCTACTAAAAAAGATACTACCGCTAAAAAAGATTTCCGTCCTGATTTCAGCAACCTGGACAACAGGCAACAGCGCCTGACCATCAACAGTGCTTCTATCGCTGACTATGTGCTCAGCAAAGATGCCAGCAAGCTGTATTACATGGCTGCCTTCGAAAAAGGTTACGACCTGTGGGTAACAGAACCTCGCACCGGCGAAACCAAAATACTCGCCAAACTGAGTGGCACCCCCGGTGATATTGAGCTGAGCAAAGATGGCAACAGCCTGTTTGTAAGCAACAAAGGCAGCGTTGTAAAAGTAGACGCCAGCTCCGGCAAAATTACACCTATCAGCATCAGCTCTGAAATGGTGCTCAATGCGGCCGCTGAACGTGCTTATATTCTTGATCACGCATGGAAACAGGTGAAAGAAAAATTCTACGATCCTACCATCCGCAACATGGACTGGAAAATGTATCGTGACAACTATGCCCGTTTCCTCCCGCATATCAGCAATAACTACGACTTTCAGGAACTGCTGAGCGAAATGCTGGGTGAACTGAATGGTTCACATACCGGTGGTCGCTATTCACCTTCACGCCCCGAAGGCGATAACACCGCTTCTCTGGGTCTGCTGTTTGATGAACGTTTCACCAAAGATGGTCTGAAAGTAGATGAAGTGATTGCAGGCGGACCTTTTGATAAAGCTGGCAGCAAAATGAAACAGGGCGCCATTATCAATAAAATTGATGGAGAACCGGTTACTGTTAAAATAGACTGGGCTGAACTGCTCAACCGCAAAGTTGGCCGTAATGTGTTGATCAGCTTTACAGACGCAGAAGGCAAAAGCTGGGAAGAAACCATGAAACCCATCTCCAGAGGAGAAGAAGGTGACCTGATGTACAAACGCTGGGTAAGCAGCATGCGCAAAATGGTAGATAAACTCAGTGGTGGTAAAGTTGGATATGTGCACGTACAGGGAATGAATGATGGCAGCTTCCGTACCGTATATGATGAAATACTGGGTAAAAACAGGGAGAAACAGGCGCTCATCGTAGACACCCGCTTCAACGGTGGTGGATGGCTGCACGACGATCTGTACAACCTTCTTAGCGGTAATAGATATCTGCAGTTTGCTCCGCAAGGCAACCTGTTGAAAGGTGGTGAGCCAACGACCAAATGGGCAGCCCCCAGCTGTGTGCTGATCAGTGAAGGTAACTACAGTGATGCCTTCATCTTCCCGTATGTATACAAACAAGGTAAACTGGGCAAACTGATTGGTATGCCTGTTCCTGGTACTGGTACTGCAGTATGGTGGGAAACACAGATCGATCCGACCCTGGTATTTGGTATTCCGATGGTAGCTACCATTGGTAAAGAAGGCCGTCCTACTGAGAATCTCCAGGTGGAGCCGGACGTCCGTGTACCATTACGTTATGAAGATTTCCTCGTAGGTAAGGACGATCAGCTGGAAGCGGCTGTGAAGGAAATGCTGAAAGAAATCAAATAAAGAATCAGGAAAATAGTTTTATTGCACGCAAAGGAACAGAGAGGAAGAACTCTGTTCCTTTGCGTTTTTTATAGGTGTATATTTGTGGACCGAAAAGACCAGATCTAAATTTTTGCTTATGAAAATGTTGCTTATGTCCTGTACTGCATGGCTGCTATCTGTTACTGCCTATGCACAGGAAAATGCGTTATGGATGCGGTATCCGGCCATATCGCCCGATGGTAAAACGATAGCCTTCGGATATAAAGGTGATATCTACCGGGTAGATGCCAATGGTGGGGTCGCTGTACCACTAACTGTTCACGAAGCACAGGATATGATGCCGGTATGGAGCCGTGATGGTAAGTCCATCGCTTTTGCGAGCGACCGTTATGGAAACTTCGATGTATTTGTAATGCCTGCACAGGGCGGAACACCGGTGAGACTCACCAGTAACAGCGCTCAGGACTATCCGTATGACTTCACGCCGGACAATAAAAAAGTACTGTTTGGCAGCGGGCGTACAGGACCGGCCTCCAGTGTGCGTTACCACGATGCCCGTCTGTTTTACAACCTGTACACGGTGCCGGTAAGCGGTGGCCGTGCGGTATTGCTCAGCGCAGCAGGCGCTGAATTTGCCCGCTACAACAGTAAAGGAGATCAGTTAGTATTCCAGGATAGGAAAGGACTTGAAGATGCCATGCGTAAACACCATGTGTCTGCTGTTACCCGCGACATCTGGACTTACGATATCGCCGCTAAAAGTTACCGGCAGCTGTCTACCTACGGCGGAGAAGATCTCAACCCTGTATTCGGCAATGGTAATGAAGTATACTTCCTCAGTGAACAAAATGGTACTTCCATCAATGTATACAAAACGTCGCTGACGGAGAAAGGGCAGGCACAACAGCTCACACGTTTTGACAAACACCCGGTGCGACACCTGTCAAAGGCTGCTGATAACACACTTTGTTTTACCTATAACGGAGAAGTATATACGCTGAAAGAAGGTGCAGAACCCCAAAAAGTCAAAATTACCGTTCTCAATAACGACAGAACCAATACCGTGAAAAATATGCCGGTAAATGGCAATATCACGGAGTTTGCCATGAGTCCCAATGGTAAGGAAATCGCCTTTGTGGCCAGAGGTGAAGTGTTTGTGTCCAGTACAGATGGTAACATGACCAAACGCATCACGAGCACACCGCAACAGGAACGGATGGTACGCTGGTCTCCCGATGGTAAACACCTGGTATACGCTGCAGAACGCAATGGAAGCTGGGATATTTATCAGTGTTCCCTGGCCCGCAAGGAAGAACCTTACTTTTTTGCTGCTACCGTGCTGAAAGAAGAAGCCCTGATTGCTACAGCTGCAGAGGAGTTTCAGCCACTGTATTCTCCGGATGGCAAAGAAGTCGCCTACCTCGAAGACCGGAATATTCTGAAAGTATTTAACCTTGCCTCCGGCCAGAGCAGGACCGTATTACCCAAGGGACATAATCATTCTTCCCTGGACGGTGACATCAATTTTAACTGGAGCCCCGATAGCAAATGGCTGGTGGCGGAAGATCAGCAGGGACATTTTTTTCCCACCAATGCTGCATTGATACCAGCAGATGGCAAAGGTGCTATTGTATATCCTGTCAACAGCGGTTTTGGTGAAACCAACCCCAAATGGGGCATGGGTGGCAAAGTGATGACCTGGTGCAGTATCCGCGAAGGACGCCGTTCCTGGGCCGCACAAGGCAGCAAGGAAGCAGATATCTTCGCCGTGTTCCTCGATCAGCAGACTTATGACGAATACAAACTTTCCCGCGATGAGTTTGCCCTGCTGCGTGAAACCAATAAACAGGCAGAAAAAGATGCCGATAAATCCAAAACGAAGGATACTGCTGCCTCAAAAGATTTCCATCCCGATTTTAAAAACCTCCGCAACAGGCGGCTGCGCCTCACCGTCAACAGTGCCTCTGTAGGCGATTATGTATTAAGTGAGGACGGTAGCAAGCTGTATTACATGGCTGCCTTTGAAAGTGGTTATGATCTGTGGATGACAGAGCCACGCACCGGCGAAACCAGAATACTGGCCAAACTGGGCGGTTCTCCAGGTAGTATGGCCCTCAGTAAAGATGGTAACACCCTGTTTGTAAGCAACAGAGGTGGAGTGGTAAAAGTAGATGCTGCCTCCGGAAAAGTTTCTCCCATCTCCATCAACAGTGAAATGCAGCTGGACCCTGCCGGTGAAAGGGCTTATATTTTAGACCATGCCTGGAAACAGGTGATCGGTAAATTTTATGACCCTACCATCCGCAACATGGACTGGAAGATGTACCACGACAACTATGCCCGCTTCCTGCCGCATATCAGCAACAACTACGACTTTCAGGAGCTACTCAGCGAAATGCTGGGAGAACTGAATGCTTCCCATACCGGTGGCCGTTATCGCCCTCAGCGTCCTGACGGGGATAACACTGCTTCGCTTGGGTTATTGTTTGACGAAACATGGCAACAGAACGGACTGAAGATTGATGAAGTGTTGGCTGGTGGCCCCTTCGACCGTGCTTTCAGCAAAGTGAAGAAAGGGAATATCATCGAAAAAGTAAATGGCGAAATCATTACCGATCAATTTGACTGGGCCATTTTGCTGAATCGCAAAGCCGCTCAGCCGGTGTTGGTAAGCATCTTCAACCCCGATACCAAAGCACGCTGGGATGAAGTGGTGAAGCCCATCCGCGCAGATGAAGAGAACCGCCTGATGTACAAACGCTGGGTGGACAGAATGCGCAGTATGGTGGATAAACTCAGTGATGGCAAAATAGGATATGTGCATGTGAAAGATATGAATGATGAAGATTATCGTAACGTGTTCGAAGAATTGATGGGTAGCTGCCGTGACAAGGAAGCGCTGATCGTAGATATCCGTTTTAATGGCGGCGGCTGGTTGCATGAAGACCTGCGTAACTTACTCAGCGGCAAACAGTACCTGGAGTTTGCTCCGCAGGGAGAAAAGGTGAAAGGCGGAGAAACGGTACAGCTGTGGTCTCGTCCACATTGTGTTCTGATCAATGAAGCAGACTACAGTGATGCCCATATCTTCCCCCTGATATATAAACAGGAAAAAATGGGTAAACTGATTGGGATGCCTGTGCCGGGCACTGGTACGGCTGTATGGTGGGAGCAGCAAATCGATCCGACCATTATATTCGGTATTCCGATGATCGCCAATATAGACAGGCAGGGTCGCATTGCAGAAAATATGCAGGTAGAGCCGGATATAAAGGTACCTTTGCGTTATGAAGATTTCCTGTCTGGTAAGGATGACCAGCTGGAAGCGGCTGTAAAAGAGATGTTGAAAACGATTCAATAAAAAATAAAACCCTGGAAACAGCTGGCAGTTGCCGCCTGTTTCCAGGGTAACTACGGTGTGTTATGGAGCTTATGCATCAATACCTGCGGAAGCAGGTAGATATCTCAGATGAAGACTGGCGCGTTTTTTCTTCGCGCTTCGAGCAGAAAATTTATCCCGCAAAAACATTTTATCTGAAAGCCGGCGAAACGGAAAACTATCTATCGTTTGTAGACCGTGGATTGTTGCGCTTTTATTTAGAAGACACGGAATGTAATGAAACCACTATTGGTTTTTCAATCCAAGGTTGGTTTATGTGTGTCTTCAGTTCCTTTTATACCCGAAGGCCATCCTTTTATTATGGTGAAACGCTGGCTGAAACAGTTCTCTGGCGTATTCATTATGATGATCTGCAGGAAATGTACAGCCGTTTAAGCATCGTGGAAAGAATAGGCCGGCTGGCCACAGAACAGATGCTGCTATGGAAATCTGAAAGGGAACTTTCCTTCCTCACCAAGTCTGCCGAAGAACGTTATCTCGACCTCTTTAATAAAGTCCCTCACTTACTACAGCAGGTTCCCCTCAAATATCTGGCTTCTTATATTGGTGTTACTCCCCAGGCGCTGAGCCGGATCAGGAAGCGCATTTCTTAACCCAGGTTCATTTATCGGAAGGAGTTTGTCCGCTAATTTTGCAGAGAACCGTACGCAAAATGAGCTATTCACACAAATTCAAAGCCATCGATCAGGGTATTTATTCATCTCTCGAAAATACCCGCGGAGCAGCATATGATAATAAGGCGAAGTACTATGAACGTCTTGTTGGTACTGAATCATTCAACCGGATTATCTGGGATTGCAGCCGGGATGATTTATGGCAGTTTGCCGCCAATGCGATTCTGCATTCACAGGGGCGTGTACTGGACATCGGTTGTGGCGGCCTTGCACAAACGGGCACCTTATATGCCGCTACCGCTAACGAATGTACGCTTTTCGACCGGTCTGCGGAGATGCTGAAAATAGCCAGATCCAGGCTGGTGAAACAAAGCGGTTATCTGCCTGCCAATATCAGCTTATTACAGGGTGATGCCTTTCATCTGCCTTTTGAAAACAATACTTTTGATATTGTGTGCAGCTTCGGCACCATTCATCTTTTCGATAACAAACAGGACTTTGTGAATGAAACGTTGAGGGCATTAAAACCTGGCGGAAGATTCTTCTTTTATACCATGACCGGCGAGAAGCTGATCAGCCGGTACTTCATGTCTGCGCTTCGTGTAATCAATGAATTCGGAGAGGTGTATTCCAGACAGCAAACCCTGTCGCTGTTTGACAGTGCAGTATTGCAGACGAGCAGCTATATGAAAGGCAGCGTATTGTTTATTTCCGGACAGAAAATATTATAATCATGATAGCCAGATATCTCTGGGAAGCCGGTTCGGCTATTATCGGGCTGATGGGACTTTCCCACTTCCGCGCAACGCTTTTTACCAATAAGCTGTTCCCCCGTAATGCAGCACTGATAGAGGAGATGAAAAAATCTTCTGTGGTGCTGACAGAAGAACTGACCATGTGGAAAGCCTGGATGGGATTCAATGCCACCCATAGCAGTGGTGCTATGTTTATCGGGATAACAAATTTTTATCTCGCCCAGACGAGTTTCGCGTTTTTACAGTCCAGTCAGTTTTTGCTGATATGTACACTGCTGGCCATGGGGTTTTATGTATGGGTGGCGGCAAAGTATTGGATGAAAATAGTGATGGGGATGCTGTCGGTGGCAACGGCCTGTTTTATCGTTGCCTATATTTTAATGATGATGAACAAAGGATGATAAATAATGAGCGCAACAGATATTACTGTTGCGCTCATCATTTATTGTTTCTTTATATAGGTTTTGTGACCGTTTTTGTTGATATAATATTGTCCGCCTTTAGGGCCCTGATAGATGGTCCTGCCTTTATCATCGGTGCCTACTGCCTTATCACCGCTTTGTACAGTGGGTTGAGCAGGAGTGGCAACTGGTGTTTTAACCTTAGAGACAGCCGGAGCGGGCGTTGGAGTGGGAGCTGGTGAAACTGGTGCAGCAGCTGGTGTTGTGGCTGTTTTAGTCTTGCTCTTTGGCGTATGGGCTGTGGCAGGGGCAGCAGCAGGAGCAGCTGATGGAGGAGCCGTGGTAGCCGCTGGTTCAGCAGCCTTGGCTTTTGATTTTTTCTCAGTGGCTGCGGGTTTTTTCTCTTTCATGGAAGTAGTATCGGCGGCAGATTTCTTTTTCTTTTTTTCTGCTTTGGGAGCTTTTTCAGTAGGTTGTTGTGCAGGATGTCCGGGCGCTTGTGCAAATCCTAATGTACTTCCGAATGAAAAAGCGCATACCAATAATAGCAGGATGATCCTTTTCATGGTAGAGTAGTTTTGGTGTACATTTAATTTAAGCATTTTCTGCGAAAACACCTAAAAACAGGATCGCGTTTCTTGTTATGGTTGTATCTGTTTGTGAGAAAAAATAAGGGCTAACCAGATCTGATTAGCCCTGTTATGTTCCCTTGTTTGTATTAATTGATGTATTGCGGATGAATCATGTTTTCGAATGAATATATTTCATTCCATTGTTCTTCTGTGATATATCCTTTTTCTGTTACCACGATCTGATGAATGGATTTGCCGGTGCTGAGTGCTTCTCTGGCGATGGTTGCACAGGTTTCATAACCCAGCAGTGGGTTGAGTGCTGTTACGATGCCGATGCTGTTCATGACCATTGCTTTGGAAGCTGCTTCATTGGCGGTGATACCGTCTACACATTTGAGGCGTAAGGTATCGAAGGCTCTCTGCAGATAAGTGATCATGGAGAAAAGACTGTAAGCGATCACAGGTTCCATTACGTTGAGTTGCAGTTGTCCGGCTTCTGCGGCCATGGTGATGGTAAGGTCGTTACCGATTACATAATAGGCGGTCTGGTTCACTACTTCCGGGATTACCGGATTTACTTTGCCGGGCATGATAGAAGAACCGGGCTGCAGCTGAGGCAGATTGATTTCGTTTAGTCCTACCCGTGGTCCGGAAGAAAGCAGGCGTAAGTCATTACATATCTTGGATATTTTTATGGCGGTACGTTTGAGCATGCCGGAGAGCAGCACGTATGCGCCGGTATCGGAAGTAGCTTCGATGAGGTCGGATGCGAGTACGATTGGCATGCCGGTGATCTGACCGAGATACTGAGTAACGAGTTCAGGGTAACCGGCAGGTGCGTTGATCGCGGTACCGATGGCGGTAGCGCCCATGTTGACTTCCGTCAGCAGCGCCTGCACTTCGCGGAGGCGTTGTACATCTTCCTTCAGTGTTGTAGAAAAAGCGTGAAACTCATCACCCAGGCTCATGGGTACTGCGTCCTGCAGCTGTGTACGGCCCATCTTCAACACACCGGCAAATTCTTTTCCTTTACGGGCAAAAGACTGCTGGAGTTTATCCAGGGCTATGAGCAGATCATTTACTTTAAGATATAGCGCGATGCGGAAAGCGGTAGGATAAGCATCATTGGTGCTTTGTGAACAATTGACGTGATTGTTGGGGTGCAGGTAAGTATAGGCTCCTTTTTCATGGCCCATGTATTCCAGCCCTATATTAGCGATGACTTCATTGGCGTTCATATTCACAGAAGTACCGGCGCCACCTTGTATCATATCTGTAGGGAACTGGTCGGTGAACTCACCGGCTATCAGCCGGTCGCTGGCTTTCATAATGGCAGCGGCGATATCAGGTTGTAATACGCCCAGTTCCATGTTAGCCATGGCAGCCGCTTTTTTCACATATCCCAGCGCTTTGATAAAAACGGGCTCCTGTGAAACAGGGGTACCGGTGATATAAAAGTTCTCTATGGCCCGCAGTGTCTGAATACCATAGTATACGCTGTTATCTATTTCTCTTTCTCCGAGGAAATCATGTTCTGTTCTGCATACTGGTTTCATATATAAAGCATTTTAATTGTTGTTGTATCAATATCGACAACACAAAAGTAGAAAGCCTGTAGAGGGCCATAAATGATACGTGTCAGACAGCGGATGATTTACGTCAGTTGGTACCTTATTTGTGGATCTGTTTACCTCACCGGGCCTGGCCCCGATACTTTCTCCAATTTCAAAAAGGCAATTATGAAAACAATGACCATCGAAGAAAAGTGTATAGACACCATTCGTTGCCTGGCAATGGATGCGGTACAGAAAGCCAACTCAGGGCATCCGGGTACGCCTATGGCGCTGGCACCGGCAGCTTTTGTACTATGGACAGAGCACCTGCGTTTTAATCCGCAGCATCCCGGATGGCTGAACCGCGACCGTTTTGTGTTGTCTAATGGCCACGCTTCGATGCTACAATATGCGGTATTACATCTCACCGGATATGATATATCCCTCGACGACCTGAAGCAATTCCGGCAATGGGGCAGTAATACTCCCGGACACCCGGAATACCGGCTGACACCAGGTATTGAAACCACCACAGGGCCGCTGGGACAGGGTATCATGACTGCCGTAGGTATGGCCATGGCAGAAGCACACCTGGCCGCGCTCTTTAACCGCGACGATGCAAAAATCATTGATCACTACACCTATGTTTTCTGTAGCGATGGAGACCTGATGGAAGGTGCTTCCCATGAAGCTGCCTCCATAGCCGGACACCAGGGATTAGGTAAGCTAATATGTTTGTATGATAACAACCATATCACGATAGAAGGGAACACATCCCTGACTTATTCCGATGATGTGGCCAAACGGTTTGAGGCTTACCACTGGCATGTACAGGACCTGGGCGACAATGCCAACGACCTGAAGGCCATCTCGGCAGCCTTCGAAGCAGCCAGGGCAGTGACAGACAAACCCTCTATGATCCTGTTGCGTAGCCATATCGGTTATGGTTCTCCTCACAAACAGGACACACCGGAAGCACATGGGTCTCCGCTGGGAGCGGATGAGATACGCCTTACCAAGGCTTTCTATGGATGGCCGGAGGATCAGGATTTTCTGGTGCCGGAAGATGTAAAAGCATATATGGGCAAGGCTGTTAATAAAGGAAAGGACACCGAACAGGCCTGGAATGCACTGCTACAGGAATACAAAACGAAATACCCCGACCTGTATCAGCAGCTGGAGCAGTTTATTACGCAGAAACTGCCTGCAGGCTGGGACCATGATGTACCGGTTTATAAACCCGAAGACGGCCCAAAAGCCACGAGGGAAATATCTTCTGCCTTTCTGAATGCAGTGGCCTCCAAAGTGCCCTGGTTGATAGGTGGCAGCGGAGACCTGGAGCCTTCTACCTTAACGCTGATCAAGTCTTCAGGGTATTTTGAAAAAGGGAATTATGCTAACCGGAATATTGCCTGGGGCATCCGTGAACATGTAATGTGTGCGGCCACCTCTGGTCTTCAGTTACATGGTGGTGTACGGGCATATGCTGCCACTTTTTTCATTTTTACAGACTATGCCCGTCCGGCCATCCGGCTGGCCTGTATTATGGAGCTGCCGGTGATTTATGTGATGACGCACGACAGTATCGGGCTGGGAGAAGATGGAACTACTCACCAGCCGGTGGAGCACCTGGCCTCTTTGCGGGCGATGCCGCATATGTGCGTGATCCGTCCGGGCGATGCCAATGAGGCTGCATGGGCCTGGCGTACAGCTATCACCCGTACAGGCGGCCCTACCATGCTGGTGCTTACCCGGCAGAAACTGCCGATAGCAGACAGAAGTCAGCTGGCGCCGGCCAGCGGATTACAGCAGGGCGCTTATATCCTGGCGAAAGAGAATGGTGACATGCCGGATATTATTTTGATCGCTACCGGCTCGGAAGTGTCACTGGTGCTGGAAGCCCGGGAACGGCTACAGCAGGAAGGTATCGATGCCAGGGTGGTGAGCATGCCCAGCTGGGAGCTGTTCAGGGAGCAGTCCGAAGATTACCGGCAACAGGTGTTGCCACCGGCGGTGAAAGCCAGGCTTGCAGTAGAGGCCGGGTCTCCTGAGGGCTGGGAACAATGGCTGGGAGAGAAGGGCACGATGATCGGTATTAGCCATTTTGGCTCCAGCGCACCGGCCAAAGAACTGTTTAAACATTATGGTTTTACGGTGGAAAATATACTGGACAAAGCCACTAAACTGGTAAAACATGAGAAAGCTCATCGTATTTGACCTCGACGGCACCCTCGCGGTAAGTAAGTCGCCTATCGATACGGAAATGGGGGCCCTGTTGGGGGGCCTGATAGAGACCGTACGTGTGGCGATCATCTCCGGCGGAAAATGGGAACAATTCGAAAAACAGGTAATCCGTTTGTTGCCCCAGGGTATACCACTATCCCGGCTTTTTATACTGCCTACCTGTGGTACACAGTTCTATCATTACAAACAGCAATGGGAACTGCTCTATGCAGAGAATTTTTCATCTTCAGAAAGGGAAAAAATTCTCCGCTCACTGAATACCGCCATTGCAGAGGCGGGGTTTACCATCACACAAACCTGGGGCGATCAGATAGAAGACCGCGGCAGTCAGATTACCTGGTCTGCACTCGGACAGGAAGCTCCCGTAGATGCCAAAAAAAACTGGGATCCTGACTTTTCCAAACGTAAGAAAATCCAGGCCCTGCTTGATAAATTGATTCCCGGATTTGCGGTGAACCTGGGCGGAATGACTTCCGTGGATATAACCAAAGATGGAATCGATAAAGGATATGGTATCCGTAAACTGAGGGATACGCTGGGCATAGCGATAGAAGAAATGTTGTTTGTGGGAGATGCCTTGTTTGAAGGAGGTAATGATTATCCTGCGAAAGAGGCCGGGGCACTGAGTATAGCAGTAAGAGATCCTGATGAAACCAAAAGGGTAATTGAAACAGCGCTGGCCTGTTTACATGCTTAACAAATCGCCGTTTGTAAAATTAGTAGTTTGCATTTAATGGTATAGTTGTAGCTTTACCGGATCAACCGGTATTAACCAAAATTTACTGGTGTCATTAAACTATTCTTTTTACAACACAAAACCTTATGAAAAGCAAATTACGTTTAGTCGTTGCCGTGGCGACGTTTTTTATGTGTCCGTTCGTGGTAAAGGCTCAGGTTGATCTCGGTATTAAAGCAGGTTTGAGTATCCCTAATTTAACTTCCGGTAATTCTTCCAATCCTATTAACAGTGGTTACAGCTCCAGACTGGGCCTCGATGCAGGTGTTCATGCTGAATTTCATCTTACCAAACGTTTTTCTATCCAGCCTGAACTGAGATACTCTTCTCAGGGTGGTAAAAAAGACAAAGGCCAGGCATTTCCTCCTACACCGGAATTGGCAGCAGGATTTCAGGCTCAGGGCATACCGGTACCTCAGTATGTATACGCTGACTACAAAAGCGTAGCTAAATTCAACTACCTGATGATTCCTGTGCTGGCCAAATATCACTTTGGATTCAGCCCTAAATGGGATCTTTATGTAGCTGCCGGTCCGTTCGTAAGTTTCCTGCTGAATGGAAAACAGGAGATGAGCGGTACCAGCCCTATTTTCCTGGACCCTGCACACACACAGCCGGTGACTCCTCCACAGGATTTTAACAGAACCCAGGATATTAAAAATGACCTGAAAAAGGCCAACTGGGGTATCGACGGTCATATCGGTCTGGCTTACCACCTCAACAGCAGAAGTGCGATCTTCGTTGAAGGTGGTGGTAACTACGGTTTCGTGAAAATCCAGAAAGACAAAACCAACGGTGAAAACAACACCGGCGCTGGTGTGGTAGTACTGGGTTACTCTTTCCGTATCTGCGATAAGAAAAAATAACTGCTCACGCTAGCAGATTAAATGAAACGATTATAATCGTTACACTAATGCATACCAGAGACAGGAGGAAGATGTAATCTGCAGCTTCCTCCAGTTTCTCACTCCTCCTTCGTTGTTTCGACCGCATCGACAGAAAAGACAGTATACAGCTTCCCATCAGCAATATCGCAGCAACCCCCGTAGAGTCATCGATAATCGTTACCTGGTTAAAATGTGCCACTTTAATAGATGTCAGCACAATCAGACAAAAGCCCAACAGATTGGTGGAAGTATTGAGAATATGTGGTGATTTGTTGCTCTCATTTGCCATAAGCCATCGTTTCAGAAGGTCAATTTAAATAATCAATCCTGCCGAAAAAAGTTAAAATACAATTACCCCGGATCAAAATTGAATTAACAAGCAGAATAACTGCCTGCAGGCATACGGATAGCCAATAATAATATTATCTTTCGAGTCATGTAAAACAGTAGAGCATATGAAATATATGATTACCTGTCTGCTGACCGTGGTAGTAGCTACCAGTGGTTTTTCGCAGGAGCAGTCATTAAAATTATGGTATACTTCCCCTGCCAGCGCTACCGCCAAAGATGGAACTTCTCCCTGGAAAGATGATCCTGCCTGGTTACAGGCTTTGCCGATTGGTAATGGTAATATCGGCGCCATGGTTTTTGGTGATGTCAACCAGGAGCGGATACAGCTCAATGAAAAAACATTATGGAACGGCAGCCGCGATGACAACGACAATCCGGAAGCTTCCCGCTACCTGCCGGAGATACGCAGCCTGTTGTTTCAGGGCCGGTTTAAGGAAGCTACCGCGCTGACCAATAAAACCCAGATCTGTAAAGGGGCCGGCTCTGGCACCGGTAATGGTTCTAATGTGCCATTCGGTACTTATCAGACGCTGGGCGACCTGCGCATCGATTTCGGTAAAAGCAGCCCCTACGAAGCTTATCAGCGCAGCCTGCAATTGGATGATGCTATTGTCAGGGTCAGCTATCAACAGGAAGGAGTACACTATACCCGTGAATATTTTATCAGCGCGCCAGCCAATGTGATGGCCGTGAAATTTTCTGCCGATAAAAAGGGGGCACTTAGCTTCACCGCCACACTGGACAGACCAGAACGTTTTACCACCAAAGCTGCCAATGGTGAGCTGGTCATGAGTGGTGCACTCAACAACGGCAAAGGTGGTGATGGCATGAAATATATCACCCGGCTACAGGCCCGCCACAAAGGCGGTCAGCTGAAATACAGCGGCAACCAGCTGATTGTAAAAGACGCGGACGAAGTGGTGTTATACCTTGCCGCTTCTACAGATTACCTGCCCAACTATCCCGTATACAAAGGAAGAGATTATGCAGGGCTGACAGCCGCCGCATTAAAAGCGGCTACCGCCATGTCCTATACACAATTAAAGCAGGCGCATGTAAAAGATTACCAGCGGCTGTTTAACCGGGTGTCTTTACAACTGGCTCCCATAGCAGACGATATCCCTACAGATGTCCGTTTGCAAAAAATGAAGGAAACTGGCAACGATAACCACCTGACACAGCTGTACTTCCAGTATGGCCGTTACCTGCTGATATCTTCGGCCAGAAAAAACACGCTGCCGGCTAATCTGCAGGGTATATGGGCCAATAAGGTACTCACCCCGTGGAACGGCGACTATCACACCAATATCAATGTACAGATGAACTATTGGTTGGCTGAAAATACCAACCTGGGAGAACTGCATCTGTCGTTGACCAATTTCATTCAGGGTATAGAGAAACCCGCCGCACATTCTGCCGCTGTACAGTTTGGCGGTTCGGGATGGTGTGTGAACCCTATCGTGAATGTATGGGGCTTTACATCACCAGGTGAAGATCCTTCCTGGGGGCTGACTACCGGTGCCAGTGGCTGGATCTGTGAGCATCTGTGGGAACATTATGCTTTTACGAAGGATACTGCATATCTGCATAAAGTATATCCGACGCTGAGAGAGGCCGCCCGTTTTTACCTGGGCTGGCTGGTAAAAGATCCGTCAACAGGTAAGTTGGTATCCGGACCAGCATCTTCTCCGGAAAATGCCTTCGAAGCACCTGATGGTAGCAATGGTACCATCAGTATGGGCCCTTCGCATGACCAGGAGGTGATACACGAATTGTTTACCAATGTGCTGCAGGCTGCGGGCATCTTACATCAGTCAGATCCCTTGCTGGACAAACTCCGCGAAGCCAAAGCCAATCTGCTGATGCCGCAGATAGGCGCTGATGGCCGTATTATGGAATGGGCACAGCCTTATCCGGAGAAAGAACCCGGGCATCGCCATATGTCGCATTTATATGCGCTCTATCCCGGTTATGCCTTTAACGAGGCCCAGGCCCCGCAATATGTACATGCTGCCCGTAAATCGCTCGAATACCGCCTGCAACACGGTGGCGGACATACCGGCTGGAGTGCGGCATGGTGCACCAATCTGTGGGCCCGGTTAAAAAATGGTCCTGAAGCCTTAAAAACCTTTAACGATATTCTCCTGCACAAATCAGCCGCGAATTTGTTTAACCTGCATCCGCCTTTCCAGATAGACGGTAACTTCGGCGCTACCGCCGGTATCGCTGAAATGCTGTTGCAGAGCCACGAAGGGATGGTGACATTATTGCCCGCCCTGCCACCGGAATGGAAAGACGGCGCTGTAAAAGGACTCTGCGCCCGTGGAGCTTTTGAAGTAAGTATGTCCTGGAAAGATGGAAAGCTGTCTGCCGCTACGCTGCGGGCCCTCAAAGGTGGTGGTTGTCAGGTGCGTTATGGCGACCAGATTGTGGTGATGAACACCGA
This sequence comes from Chitinophaga flava, assembly GCF_003308995.1. NCBI lineage: Bacteria > Pseudomonadati > Bacteroidota > Chitinophagia > Chitinophagales > Chitinophagaceae > Chitinophaga > Chitinophaga flava. The sequence goes on from NZ_QFFJ01000002.1 coordinate 1,013,985, forward strand.
AGCGGGAAAAGAGTATCCGCTGGACGCACTATTACGATGATGTAGCTATTGGGTTATTTAGACATTTAGTTATTAATCAAATGACTAAATGTCTAAATAACCAAATAACCCAATGTTATTCTTCTTCTCCTTTATTTTTCAGTTTGCCTAACAGTGAATAGGCGCCTTCCACTACAATTTTCTCATTCCGCAGATCTTTTCCACCAGGAAGCAGCTGTACCATTTTATTTTCTTTCAGGCCGGTGTTTACAGGCGTGAAGGTAAAGGTATGGCCATCCTGTGTGGTGAAGATATATTCCTTGCCCATATAGCGTACGACGGCATTTTCGGGCACTGCCAGCGCTTGCTGGTTATCCATCTCGAAAGTAGCGTTGAGGAACATGCCCGGCAGCAGATCGTGGCCGGGTTTTTCGAAGTGGCAGTGGATCAGGCCACTGCGGTTGTCGTTGATGTTTTTGGTGACGAGGATTGTTTCTATTTCATATTCCTGATCCGGTTTTTCTACCAGTGTCACTTTACCTTTTACGCCCTTCCGGAAGGAGGTGATATCTTTTTCAAACACGGTAACGGCTGCATGGATATCTTCCGGGTTGACCAGCTCAAACAACACATCGGAGGGCATTACATAACGGCCGATGTTGACATTGACTTTGGTCACATAACCGTTGATGGGAGAGTAGATGGGTGCTGTGCGGGAGATGCTGCCAACAGTGAGTTTATCCGGATTGATGTTGATGATACGCAGTTTTTCCCCGACAGATTTAAGGGTCACCTGAGCGGTTTTGTATTCATTGAGTACCTGTTGATATTTCTTTTTGCTGATGGCATCTGCTTCGCTGAGGGTCCGTTGTCTTTCCATATCGGCGGAGAGATATTCCATGTTGGCTTTGGCTGTGAGGTAGTCTTGCTGAAGCTGTATGTAGCTCTGATCTTCCATGATACCCAGTACTTCCCCTTTTGATACCTGGCTGCCTGGCAGCAGGCGGGTGCTTTTGAGATAACCGCCTAAAGGAGAACTGATGGAGATCAGGTTCTGCGGAGGTACGTCTACTACGCCGGTGGCTCTCAGGGTGGCGTGCATGTTGATGGTACGGGCAGTGTCGAGTACGATGGCTGCATTTTTCCGCTGCAGGCTGTCGAGTGTCACGATGTTTTCTGCTTCTCCTTTAGTGCTGGCGTTGGTGTTTTCTGTGGCCTGTTTGTTTTTGCAGGCAAATAATAATCCTGTGAAGGCGAGGTATATGAATATCTTCCGCATGCTATTGCTGATTGAATTGTAATAAATATTCCAGTTCTGTTTTCCGGATGTTGAGTTCCTTCAAAACATCGATATACTGGCTTTGCAGGGCGATGGCATTGCTGATGAGGGTACTCCATTCGATGTACCCTATTTCGCCGTTTTTATAGCTGATATTGGCCGTTTGTATGATGATATCTGATTCTTTCAGTGCCGAGCGATGATAGTAGCTGATGGCCTGTTGATATTTCAGATAGTCGTTCCAGTTTTGTTCGAGTTGGTTGTGCAGTTGTTCGGTGGCCAGTGCGGTGGCGGTGGCGGAGCTGGCCTGCATCTGTTGTGCGGCCTTTATCCTGGCTTTCTGCGCAGAAGCGAAGATAGGGATGCCGATACCTACCTGGGCAATGGAAAAACGATGGCCGGGGCCGTAGTAACGTTCTACATTGTTTTTATCCGGTTGCCACCCTACGATGGACTGGTTGGAGTAGCCCAGCATCCAGTCGGGCAGCAGCCTGGCTTTTTCGAGTTGTGTTTTGCTGCTGTTGAGTTGTTGCTGCTGCTGGTATACCTGCAGATAAGGATGTTGCTGCAGTTTAGTACTGTCGAATAAAATGGGGGAGCTACCCAGTGTGTCGGCAGGGTCTATGTCTGACGGTGTTTCATGCAGCAGCATGTTTAGTTGTGCGATGGCCGTTTTCTGATCGGACTGCAACAGTTCCAGCTGCATTTTAGCCTGGTGTTCCTGGTTTTCCAGCGTTGTTTTTTCCAGGAGGTTACTTTCTCCGTTGTCGTAGCGGAGTTTGGCCACTCTGGAGTAGCTGGAAACGATGCTGTCTGTTTTTTGCAACAGTACCTTTTTGGCTTTAAGGAATTGCAGCTGAAGATAGGCCAGCTTTACCAGTCTTGTTATCTCTGTCTGTTGCAGTGTGGTTTGCAGCTTTGCTTGTTGCCATTCCTGCTCATACAGTTGTTTTTGCCGTTTGTATACGGTAGGGAAGGCAAAGCCCTGGGTGAGCGTGAATTTGTTATCAAAAGAATTACTGTTGACATTTCCCAGTTCTGCCATCACCTGTGCTTTAGGCAGGTCGGTGCTGCTGCGGGTGAGCGCCTGATAATAGGCGGCCTGTTGCTGGCTGAGTTTCAGCTGCAGGTTTTGCTGCTGTGCTGTCTGCAGGGCTTGTTGTAAGGTGAGCGGTTTTGTGGTTTGTGCCTGCAGCAGGGAAGGAGCGCCCAGCAATAACAGGAGCATCAGTGCTGCCGGTTTGGGTTTTTTCCATCCTTCTTCAAACAACAGGAAAAGTGCAGGAAGTACTACCAGCGTGAGCAGGGTAGCGGTGATCAGACCTCCGATTACAACGGTGGCCAGCGGTCGTTGTACTTCCGCGCCAGCGCCATTACTGAGGGCCATCGGCAGGAAGCCGAGTGAAGCCACGGTGGCGGTCATCAGTACAGGCCTTAATCTGTCGTGTGTGGCCTGGATGATGATCTGCCGTATGTTTGTCATACCACTGTTTTTTAACTGATTCATTTCTCCGATTAATACAATACCGTTTAATACTGCCACGCCAAACAATGCGATAAAACCTATGCCTGCAGAGATACTGAAAGGCATGCCCCGCATCCACAGTGTGAATACCCCGCCAATAGCGGACAAGGGGATGGCGGAGAATATCAGCAGGCAATATTTTAATTTATGAAAAGCAAAGAACAACATCAGGAATATCAGCAGCAGTGCCACTGGCAGCGCAATACTTAATCTTTTGGTAGCATGTTGAAGGTTTTCGTATTGTCCACCATAGGTGATATAATATCCCGGAGGAAGTTTAAGGTGTTCGCTCACCTTGGTTTGCAACTCCGTCACGATGCTCTGCACATCGCGGCCACGTACGTTAAAACCAACGGTGATTCTGCGGCGGGCATCTTCCCTTTGTATCTGGTAAGGACCATCCTGAATCTCAACGTCGGCCAGAACCTGCAGAGGCACCTGCTGTCCGTTGGGTAGCCCTACCTGGAGGTTATTGATTTCGTTGATATCTTTTTTCTCATTTTCGTTCATGCGTACAACGAGATCATATCTTTTTTCGCCTTCGAATATCAGCCCCGAAGTAGCGCCGGCGTAGGCGGCCTGTATGGTGTTGTTGACATCGGTAACAGAAGCACCGTAACGGGCGATGGCCTCCCGTTTGTAAGATACTACCAGCTGGGGCACACCGGTGACGGTTTCGGTGTAGAGGTCTTTAGCACCCTGTACGGTCCTTACGATGGAGCCAATTTTATCGGCATAGGCAGCAAGGGTATCGAGGTCGTCGCCGAATATTTTACAAACCACATCCTGACGGGCACCAGTCATCAGTTCATTGAAGCGCATCTGAACGGGAAACTGAAAGCCGGTGGTGATACCAGGAATCTCTTCCAGGGCCTTGCTCATTTTGCCGGCCAGCTCAGGGAAACTGGCAGCGCTGGTCCATTCGTGTTTAGGTTTGAGGATCACCATCATGTCGGCAGCTTCCATCGGCATGGGGTCTGTTGGAATTTCACCGGAGCCTATTTTGGTCACTACTTTTTCTACTTCGGGAAACTGGCGTTTCAGTACGCCGGCCGCCTTTTCGGTGGTTTTGATAGTAGTGCTCAGCGAAGTGCCCGGCAGTAGCCGCGTATCTACGGCAAAGTCGCCTTCTTCCAGTTGCGGAATAAATTCCCCGCCCATGTTGGAAAGTACCAGCGCTGCCGCGCCAAATAATACAAAAGCAACGGCTACCACGAGTACGGGTATACGTAGTACCCGCTGTAAAAGCGGGTCGTACAGGCGTTTTATCCGCTCCATCATTTTATCCGCGAAGCTCTCTTTATGACTCAGTTTTTTGTTGAGGAAGAGTGCGCCCATCATCGGTACATAAGTAAGCGACAGCAGGCAGGCGCCGAGGATAGCGAAAGACACGGTTTGTGCCATCGGGCGGAACATCTTGCCTTCAATACCCTGCAGGGAGAGGATAGGCAGATATACGATGAGGATGATCACCTGGCCGAAGGCAGCACTGTTCATCATAGTTTTGGCGGATGATTCCACTTCCTCGTCCATCTGTTCCTGTGTGAGCTGTTTTACGCCGCTGAGGGTAGCGCCTTTGGTGAGTTTGTGCATCACCGCTTCGATGATGATCACGGCGCCATCTACCAGCAGGCCGAAGTCGAGTGCTCCTAGACTCATCAGGTTGCCGCTTACGCCGAAGAGATGCATCAGGATGATGGCAAAGAGCATAGACAGCGGTATCACAGAGGCTACGATCAGGCCGGCGCGGACATTGCCCATGAAGATAACCAGTACCAGGATCACGATCAGGGCGCCTTCCAGCAGGTTACGTTCTACAGTGGAGATGGCGTTGTCTACCATTTTTGTTCTGTCCAGAAATGCTTCTATGGCGATACCTTCCGGTAATGTTTTTTCTATGGCGGCTATTTTATCCTTGATATTGCGGATCACCTTGTTGCTATTTTCCCCTTTCAGCATCATCACTACAGCGCCGGCTACCTCTTGTTGATCATTGAGTACCATGGCACCATAACGTATAGCCGTTCCCGTTTTAACGGTGGCTACATCTCTTATCAATACCGGAATGCCGTTGTTGATCCTTTTGATGGCGATATTGCCGATGTCTTCGAGGTTTTTCACCAGCCCTTCACTGCGGATAAACAATACGCCGGGGCCTTTTTCTATATAGGCGCCGCCGGTGTTCTGGTTGTTTTCCTGAAGGCTGCGGTATACATCGGAGATGGTTACCTGGAAACTCTTGAGTTTCTCGGGGCTGATGGCCACCTCATATTGTTTGACGGTACCGCCAAAGGAGCTGACATCAGCCACCCCTTCGGTGCCCAGCAGCTGACGCCTTACGGTCCAGTCCTGTATGTCGCGCAGGGCGGTGAGATCATATTTGCCTTCATAGCCGGGTTTGGGTTTTACCACATACTGGAAAACCTCTCCCAGACCGGTTGTTACCGGCCCTAGTTCGGGCTCAGCCATACCGGCAGGTATCTGCTGGCGTACCTGTGCCAGCCGTTCGCTTACCTGTTGCCTGGCCCAGTAAACATCTGTCTGGTCATTGAAGACGATGGTCACCAGGCTTAGTCCGAAACGGGAAAAGCTACGTTGTTCGATGATCCCGGGAATATTGCGGGTGGCCAGTTCTATGGGTACGGTGATGAAACGTTCTACGTCGGGAGCGCCCAGGCTGGGCGCAGAAGAGATCACCAGCACCTGGTTGTTGGTGATGTCGGGCACTGCATCAATTGGGAGCTGGGTCACGGAATAACTACCCCAGCCTATCAGTGCCAGTACAAACAAGCCTATGATCAGCTTGTTTTTGATGGAAAAGCGGATAATACTGTTTAACAAAGCGGCAGACTTTAGAAAATAACGAATGGGGAATGATGGGCGGATGGCCTTTTCCCGGGATATACTGCCAGCCCGGGAAAAGGCGGCAATATGCCCGCATCCCCGTTTTTAAACCCGGGGAAAAGGAAAATGTTCATCACTGCCAGGAAAAGATAACGCCTGCAAACATGATGGCTCAATGTTGCATAAATTGTCTTTTCGTGACTACATCATTCTTGGATATCAGGACAGTTGTGCTGATACAGATTTGGGAGGCTGGAAAACGTTGTCGGGTAACCGGTAGGGAGGGGGACCGTCATTGAGAATAAAATAGTCTTCCTCTGGCAGCTCTATCACAGGCGTAAACAGGGTAACCGGCGCCGGTATTACTGTGGGGAGTGTCATGCAGATAATATCCACCGTTTTGAAAGGTAGCTGCATGTCTTGTTGATAATCCTTGTCAAAAGGTTGTTCATCTAAATAGTGCATTTTCAGGAAAGAGGCCAGGGTTATATGGATATTCTCCTGCTTGTGCTTCTTGAAATGCTCCACCAGCAAAGGGAATTTGAGCAACTGGCTGGCTTCTGTACTGCCAAACAGGTACACAAATAATAATAATATTGCAGTGGCCTTTTTCATATATGAATATCGGGGCCAAAGATAATCATATTTCATTATGAAGTCAGATAAAAATCCGAACGGCCGTTGCAATAATATTTACTTTTGTTGCATCATTCCCAGGAATCATCATTTTTCAAAACGCGACAAAAGTTATGACACATCAGGAAAAGCATTTTACCGGATCTGAATTATTACGTGATATCGTTATCGGAATGTCCGACGGCCTTACGGTACCTTTTGCCCTGGCTGCAGGCCTCAGCGGCACTGTGAAGGATGTAAACCTGATCGTTATTGCCGGACTGGCAGAAATAGCGGCCGGTTCCATTGCCATGGGATTGGGCGGTTACCTCGCTGGTAAAACGGAAGTAGACCACTATCAGAGTGAGTTGAAGAGAGAATATGAGGAGATAGAAACCGTGCCGGAAAGAGAAAGGGAGGAAGTGGAAACATTTTTTGCAGAACTGGGCCTGAGCCGGGACTTGCAGCAGAAGGCCGCAGCTGAACTGATAACAGACAAAGACCGCTGGGCCGACTTTATGATGAAATATGAGCTGGGCCTCGAAAAACCGGATGCTGCAAGGGCTACCAAAAGTGCGCTGAACATCGGTGTCTCCTATATCGTTGGCGGACTGATTCCGCTGTCTCCCTATTTCTTTGTGAGCGAAGGGCTTCAGGGCCTTAAAATATCGGCCCTGATCACCATCATCTGCTTATTTATATTTGGCTATTTCAAAAGCCGTATCACCGGACTTAATCCTGTTATGGGCGGAATTCGTGTAGCCGTTATCGGTACTATTGCCGCAGGTTGTGCGTTTGGTATCGCCAGGCTGATTGGCGGATAATCCTGTTATTGTTTACGGAAGGTAACGTAATAACCTGTTCGCAGTTCGTAATCCGGATGTGGATCGATGACCTGTATTTTTATGCTGTGTTTTCCTGCGGGAAGGTTAAGGTTATAGTAGATTTCATCTTTGCGTGTCAGATAATTAGTAGGCATCCTGATGGTATCTGTAAGGTGCCCGTCTATGCTGACGGTAGCGGTGATCACGCGGTCAGGTACTTCTCCTTTTTTGGCGGCATAGCCGCTTAGTACAAAACCATTGCCTTCTATCGTCAGTGTGATCTCATTGTCATTGATGTGAAAATCTTTTTTGCTCACCGGTACCAGACGGGGGAAGCTCTCTTCGAAGGCTACGGGCTCAGGTGATTGCAGTGGAATAACCACCATATTGCCCTGTTCACGTCCTCCGTGGCGTTTGATATTGGCCAGTGCATGACGGTAGCTGATATCATAGGCTTTGTTGAGGGAGATGCTGGTATATTTAAAATTGATATCTTCTGCTCCTGCTAGTCCGTCTTTCCATTTCTGCGGAATTTTTTTATATCCCAGCATAGTGCCTAGTATACCTCCGGCTGTAGATGGGTTGCAGTCTGCATCCTGGCCGGCGCGGGTGGATATCTCCAGTGTTTTTTCATAGTCGCCGTTACCATACAGCAGTCCGAGTATTACATAGGCGCAATTGATGGTGGCATCGATGTTCAGCGGATTAAAAATAGCGTCGGGGCAGCTGAGATCGGATGACCACTTTTTCTGCAGCTCAAACCAGGTCCGGTGCCAGTCGTTAGGATATTGTTGATGCCATTTGATCACATCGCTCATACACTGACGGAACTTGCTCTGTGTCGGAATGACACTTAATGCATTCACGACCACCTGTTTGATATCCGCGGTAATAAATGCCTGAGAGTACATAGCACCCACATATACGCCACCATACCATCCGTTGCCATAGTTCATGATATGACCAATCTTATGACTGATGGCGGAAGCAGCGTTGGGCAGGCCGGGGCTCATGAGCCCTGCATAGTCGGCTTCTATCTGATAGTCGATGCAGTCTGCATGCATATTGTGCTGCCAATGTCCGGAGGCAGGTGCTTTGAGACCATTGAGGATATTATAACGGGCGGCCTGATTGGCATGCCACAGTACATAACCGGCTTGTGCGAAAGCCTGTGCAAAGGAGTCTGCTGGTGCATCGAGGCCGTTGCGTTCCATCACGTCTACAAAGGTGAGGTCCATATAAAGATCATCGTAAAGGCCGGGAAAACTGTCCATCACTTCTTTTACATAACCTTTATGCCATTCGAGTGGCTGATAGTCCTGGATAAAAGTACCGTTGTACCGGAATTCATAAGGGCCGCCAAAAGTAACGCCGATGGTTTGTCCGGCCCATCCGCCTTTAATCTTATCCTGTAATACTTCTTTGGGGAGATGGACCACCGGGCCCGGAGATTGTGCAGTGGTGGCCATAGCAGCTGACAGTGCAGTCATTACCAGCAGCAAAAATGTTTTCATATCGTGTGCAAGTTGTTACAAGAGGATGAATATAGCTTTTAATTCAAAAAAACTATATTCACATCATGAATGATGATGTATCGCTTTTGGAGCGGTTGTCAACGGGCGACCGTCACGCGTTTACGGAGCTGTATCAACGCTATCAACCAAAACTATCCCGCTATCTGTTGCCTTTTACGGGTCATGCCAACGATACTGCTGATGAAATTGTGCAGGACGTATTTGTAAAGTTATGGTTAAAGAGAGAGACACTCGCCGGATTGCAGCGGCTGGAATATTATCTGTACCGGATGGCCCGGAACAGAATGGTGGATATTTTCCGCCATGAAAAAAGCCGGCGTCAGCATGATGCCCGCGCCATGGAAGCAGCAGGGGATATCTACCAGCTGGAAGATGAACTTAAATATCGTGAATATCATCAGCTGGCCCGTGAAGCTATTGCGCTGATGCCGGAAAGAAGAAGACAGATATTTGAACTGAGTACCCAGCGGGACCTCTCCTGGGCTGAAATAGCAGACAATATGAACTTGTCGGTGGCTGTTGTAAAAAAGCAGCTGCACCTGGCCAGCAGGTCTGTGAAGGAATATATAGCTCGTCATGGTGATATTATTCTCTTTCTGTTATTATGTTTTTTATAGGGAGAAAAAAAATTTTTCACCCACCGTCCCCTCCCTTTATTTTCATACGTTTATTTATACAGCAACGCGATGAACGACCACCAGGAATTATTACGCAAGATGGCCGCAGGCACCAGTACGGCGGAAGAAAGAACCGCTTTTCAGGCATGGCTGCAAACCTTGTCTGTACAGGGATACCGCCAGGTGATGATGGATTATGAAGAAATGATAGCCGAACAGGAAAGCGGGAATTATGATCCGGTGTTGCTGGAACGTGTTAATGAACGGATAGACGGGACCGCAACACCTTTGAAGAAATGGCGCAGCGGTTACCGGTACGCAGCGGCAGCTGCGGTATTGCTGGTTGCGATGCTGGCGGTATGGAGATGGATGCTTCCTTCTAAGTCCGTACAGCCACTGGCCCTGAAAACAGTACAGCCGGGCAGTACCCGGGCTACCCTGGTGCTGGGCAACGGACAAACCATTGTCCTCGACAGCCTGCAGTCTGGCTGGCAGGGACAACAAGGCGCTGCACAGGTCACTAAATCAGATAGTGGTCTGCTGTCCTATCGCGTCACAGGTAGTGGGGGAGCAGTGATGTATAATACGCTTACTACCCCACGTGGTGGTTATTTTAAAGTGTTGCTGCCGGATGGCTCACAGGTATGGCTAAACGCTGCTTCTTCGCTGCGGTATCCCAATACCTTCACCGGCAACGAACGGACCATATATCTCACCGGAGAAGCTTATTTCGATATATCATCCAATGTGCAACAGCCCTTTATTGTGAAAACCCGGCATAGTACAGTAGAGGTATTAGGTACCAGTTTTAATGTGATGGCCTATGAAGAAGAGAAGATGGAACAAACAACACTGGTGTCGGGGGCTATAAAGGCCGGCAGTGAAAACGGAATGCTGCTGTTGAAGCCCGGCCAGCAGGCAGTGATGGCAGATGGTGCAGCACAACCACAGCTGCTGTCTGCCAATATAGAAGCCGTGACTGCCTGGAAAAATGGTCAGTTCTTTTTTGAAGATACTGATATACATGCCATCATGCGCCAGGTGGCGCGCTGGTATGATGTGGAAATTGTTTACGAAAATAATCTGTCTGATATCCGGTTATCCGGCGTGGTGTCTCGAAAGGAATACATATCACAATTACTGGAGATACTGGAAGCCACGGGGAAAGTGCATTTCAACATCCAGGGAACAAAGCTTATTGTACATCTACGTAAAAACTAATATTGATAAATCAACAACCAACCAATGTAACATCAACCAATTGTCAACTGGAACAATGAAAGTTTAATTCAGTATCAACCAATCGTAAAGGCCTGAAATGAAAACCGGAAGTGCTTGGAACCACTTCCGGCGGACGTTTGGGCCTATACAAAAACAGGCATCCGTCAAAAATGCTGTGATTAACGTACCCAAACTATACGAAAGTATGAAAGAATTTCTATGTAACAAAGCCAGGTGCCGGCCCTGGCTGCCGTCAACCAAAACATTGCTGATAATGAAGTTGACTTCTGCCTTTTTACTGGTGCTGGCCATGCAGGTAAGCGCCAGTTCCTATTCGCAGTCTGTATCGCTCAGCGGTAGAAACCTACCGTTGAAAGAGGTGTTTAATACCATCCGTAATCAGACAGGCTTCGAATTCATTTATGATGCATCCCTGATCAGGTCTTCCCGTACAGTAAACGTACATGTGCATAATGCCTCTGTACAAACTGTGTTGGAGAGCTGTCTGCAAAATCTGCCACTGACCTATGAGATACGGTTCAATACCATCATCATCAAAGAAAGGCCTGCCGGCAGTAATATCATTAACCGCAGTGAAACGCAGCCTGTGGTGAATGCGCCGCCGGTAGCAGTGAAAGGTACGGTGCTCGATGAACGCACCGGTTTGCCGGTTGCGGGTGTGAGCGTAGGTGTGAAGGGTGCTTCTACCGGTACAGTCACGGACCTGGATGGGCAGTTTACCCTCATGGTCAGCGGTAATGCCGTAGTGTTGACTTTCCGTCACCTGAGCTATGAAACCGCGGAAGTAACCATCCTGCCCGGAAAAAACATAATGGTAAAACTGCAGGCCAAATCGGTACAACTCAGCAGTACCATGGTGACTACGGGTATGTTTAAACGTCCGAAGGAAAATTTCAACGGTGCTGCCACTACTATCACAGGTGATCAGCTGCGCAGCGTGAATGCACTCAACGTATTCCAAGCTGCTAAAATTTTTGATCCTTCTCTTCGTATACCCGATAACGTTCAATTTGGTAGTAATCCTAATCAGTTGCCAAGTATTAACCTACGTGGTGTTAATAATTTTCCGCAGCAAACCACCAGCCAGCTGAAAGCTGCCAGTGGGGCGGATTTTATGGCCAGCTACGCCTCTAATCCCAATCAGCCACTGTTGATACTCGATGGTTTTGAAACCAGTTTGCAGAAGCTGTATGACCTGGATATCAACCGTATCGCCAGCTTCACTATCCTGAAAGATGCGGCCGCTACCTCCCTCTACGGTTCCCGTGCAGCCAACGGCGTTATAGTTGTAGATACCCGTCAGCCACTACCAGGCAAGCTGAGAGTGAGCTACAGCGGCAACTTACAGGTAACTGCTCCGGACCTCAGCGTCTACCACCTGCTCAATGCCCGCGATAAACTGGAAACAGAAAGACTGGCTGGCCTGTACAACCAATACGCCAATGATGAGAACAATGCCAGTCTGGATGTTTTTTATAAACGGCTATACGCCCGGCGCCGCACCTGGGTGGAACAAGGCGTTAACACCGACTGGCTCGCGCAACCCGTACGTAGCGGTATCGGACAAAAACATTCCATCTACCTCGAGGGAGGCGATGATTATCTGCGTTATGGCCTCAATCTTAATTACAGCAATCTGGCTGGTGTCATGAAAAACAGCAACCGTAGCAACTATGGTCTGGAGATGAATCTCAGCTACCGTATTAAAAGATTCACTTTCCGCAATGTGCTGGCAGTTAACTATAACAAAGGCAAAAACTCCAACTACGGCAGTTTCGGTGACTATACCAAACAAAACAACTACTGGTCACCTTTCGACTCCTCTGGTAGAATGCAGCGGGTACTGGAAACGGTAGATGCTACCGTATATACGAACCCGTTATATAATACCACCCTGCATACAGTGGACCAGTCGGAGTATACGAACGTCACCAACCAGAGTGCCGTGGAATGGAATATGGGCAAAGGTTTCAAGCTGAGAGGACAGATAGCGCTGACCCGGCAGACAGACCAGGCAGATCTTTTCCTCCCGGCTATGCACACTTCCTTTGCAAAGGAAGCTGATATCGCCAAACGTGGCAGTTATACCCGCGACAACAGCAGCTTTTTTTCCTATGATGGTTCTCTTAACCTGGACTACAGTTTCCGCGCCGGACGCCACCTGTTATTTAACACTACCGGTGTTAGTGCCGCGGAAACTAACTCCAGTGGTATAGAAGTAGTAGTGACGGGGTTTCCGTCTGATAAACTGGACCAGCTGTTTTTCGGCAACGGCTATGGAGCTGATTCCAAGCCTGGTGGCAACGCAGCCACCACACGCCGTGTGTCCGGATTTACCAACGTGGGTTATAGTTATGATCAGCGTTATACGCTGGATGCGGGCATCAGTGCGGATGGTTCTTCACAGTTTGGTGCTGATAAAAGATTCGCACCATTCTGGAATATCGGCGCCGGCTGGAACGTAGCCAAAGAACATTTCCTGCCGGAAACCAACTGGCTGGACCAGCTGCGCATTCGCGCCACCATCGGTTCTACCGGTAGCAGTAATTTCCCACCCTATATGGGCATCACTACCTATCGTTATATCACCGACAAAAATTACAGAGGTCAGGTAGGCACTACCCTGCTGGCATTCGGTAATACCAATCTGCAATGGCAACAAACCCTCAAACGCAACCTGGGCGCTGATATCTCGCTGTTCCAAGGCAAGCTGACAGGTAAGTTTGAACTGTACCGCGAAAACACACAGAGCCTTATCCTCGATATTAATACACCACCTTCCAGTGGTGTGAGCAGTTATAAAGAAAACGTCGGAGAACTGCAGAATACCGGTTATGAAATCAACCTCACTGCTTTTGCGATTAAACAAGATAAAAAAAGTATCTACTGGAGCTTTTTTGTAAATGGCCTGCACAATAAATCCGTGATCAAACGTATTGCCAATTCCCTCAAAAAACAAAATGATCAAAACGATAAAAACAACCAGACACTCCCGCAGCTTCGTTTTGAAGAAGGACAGAGCCCTATGGCTGTATGGGCTGTACAGTCCAAAGGCATCGATCCTGCCAATGGCCGGGAACTGTTTGTTACCCGCTCCGGTGAACTGACCTATGAGTGGAATGCCAGAGATAAGGTGATCGTGGGCGATCAGATACCGGAAATACAGGGCCACTTTGGAACCACTGCCTCTTATAAAGGACTCACCCTGCAGATTGCGCTGGATTATCAGTACCATGCTGTTATGTACAACACTGCTCTTGCAGACCGCCTGGAGAACGGCAGTTTCTGGTATCAGATGGATGCCAGAGTGTTGTCCGGAAGATGGCAGAAACCGGGTGATGTGACACTCTTTAAAGGGCTTACCAAAGACAATGGCATCGCTGCTTCCGAGCCTACCAACGCTACCAGCCGTTTTGTACAAGATAATTCCTTTATCAACCTGGGCAGCATCTCCCTTTCTTATATAGTACCGGAAAGGTATACACGAAAATGGAAGATGAACAATACGCGGGTATCCTTCATCCTGAATGATGTGGCCAGATGGTCTTCTATACAGGCTGAGAGAGGTTTGGATTATCCTTTTGCCCGTAACATCTCCCTGAATATCGGTACAACTTTTTAATGATCCGAAAAACAATAGAATCATGAAATGGACAAATCTGTTATATACAGGACTGCTGGCCCTTATGCTGACTGTCACCGGTTGCAGCAAATGGCTGGACGTAAGCCCGAAAACAGATGTGCGGGCAAATGACCTGCTGAGTACAGAGCAGGGTTTTAAAGACGCACTCACCGGCATCTATATCAAACTGGCCGACGATGGTTTGTATGGCCGCGAACTGTCTATGGGCTTCATGGACGTCATCGCGCAGCGTTATAACAATACGGTCACCAGCAGTTATTATTATCAGGCCTCTGTTTTCAACTATATAGATGGTACCAATAAATCAGTGATCGCAGGCATATGGGGCGGATTATACACCGCTATTGCTAATGCCAATACTATCCTTGATAAAATTGATGACCGTCAGGATGTGTTTTCCTCCGGCAACTACGCGCGTATTAAGGGCGAAGCCCTGGCTATTCGCGCTTATCTGCATTTTGATCTGTTGAGAATGTTTGGTGCCGCACCGGTGGTAGATGCACAGCGTAAAGCCATTCCTTACCTGAAACACTTTGATGTAAAAGTAGCGCCGTTGCTTACCGTCAAAGCGGTGATGGATACCTGCCTCGCTGACCTGGCTGCAGCAGAAGTGTTGCTGGCCAACGATAAAAATATTCGTGAAAGACAGGCCGATGATGCTTTTCAAACCTATACCCGCAACCATATGAACTACTGGGCGGTGAAAGGATTACAGGCACGTATACAGTTGTATGCAGGCAATAAAACTGCTGCCATGGAAGCCGCCAGGGTAGTGATTGACAACCATATTGCCAACTTCCCCTGGGCAAAACCGGAAGATGTAAAACAGGTCAATTTTCCGGACCTCATCTTTTCAAAGGAACTGTTGTTTGGCGTATATAGCTATGGACAGCGGAAAGCCTCCGATTATCTGTTTACCTCCGCGCAGGGATCTCCCCGGCTTTGCCTTAGTAAAAGCAGTAACCGTCTGGAAACACTGTATGAAACCAGTGGCGTAGGAGCCACGGATATACGCCGGCTCAATCAGTTTGCGCTGCTCGGCACCAATTACGCCACCACCAAATATGCTGTCATGGATTCCACAGAGGGGTCGGCTCTTACCTATCGGTATCGTAATATTCCCATGATACGCCTCTCAGAGATGTATTATATCGCGGCGGAATGTGCGCCCTCTCCGCAGGATGGAGTGGTATACCTCGATAGCGTGCTGGTCAACCGTTCCCTGAAAGTATTACCGGGAAACATATCTGCTGCTACACTGACTGCTGAAATCAAAAAGGAATACCAGAAAGAGATGTATGCAGAAGGCCAGCTGTTCTATTATTTCAAACGCATGAACGCAGCGAAGATAGACGGCAGTACCAAAGCCACCGGCGATGCGGTGTATATCTTCCCATTACCTGATAATGAAATTGAATTTGGCAATCGTTGACCCCTTAAATCGAATCTTCATGAAACAACTGTATATATTCATCACCGGGCTGCTGGTCATCTTCAGCTCCTGTAAAAAAACTGAAGTGATGTCTTATGATGAACCGGCAAGGGCTTATTTTTTGATTCCCTACGAAGCTGATTCACCGGATACGCTGAACTATACCTTTGCCATCAAACCGGATATGCTCCTGATAGATACGGTACGCCTGCCGGTACGTATTATGGGCGCCGCTGCTACCACAGACCGGATTGTGGGTGTGCAGCCCGTTGCAGACAGTACCAGCGCTGTAGCCGGTCAGGACTATCTGTTGTTGCCAACGGTTGTTAAAGCAGGTGCTTTTACGGGCAATGTGCAGGTAGTATTAAAACGTAATGCCACGATGAAAACGAAGTTGCTTCGCTTGTCGCTGCAAATAGTGCCTTCGGCGGATTTTCAGCCGGGTGTTGATAAACTGGCGTTCAAAAACGGCTGGTCCGGCGCTAAGACTCGTTTTCGTATACGCTTCAGCGATATGCTCACCAAACCGGATATCTGGGACGCGGTAATGGCGTCTTTCTTCGGCAAATACAGCGCAACGAAATATAAGTTCATCATAGATGTCACCGGTGTCAGCGAGTTTTCACGGAGCATTCCCTATGGCGCTTTTTCTGTATACAAAACACTATGTCAGGAAAAACTGGCTGCCTACGAACTCACCAACGGACCGCTTGTCGATGAAAACGGTGAGCGGGTAAGCTTCTGATCATTTTCAAAACAGCTATATGTTACTGAAAAAATATATTCTTTTCCTGTGGGCAGCAACCATGTTGTTGCTGGCAGGCTGCTACAAAGACAAGGGTAATTACGATTATCATCCGATCAATAAAATATACTCCGGTATTGCGAAGGATACTTTTGTAGTATTTCAGTTCGATACCCTGAACATAAACACCGGCATTGTACAAACAGCGCCGGACAATGCGGGTGTTTCCTATCAGTGGCTCATGTACGCCAATTCCGGCGGTGGCAGGTATCTGCTGGATTCTACCGCAAACCTCAAACGCCTGATCACCATGACTCCTGCCTGGTATACACTTGTATTTATCATGAAGGATAACAAGACAGGTGTTACCTACGACAAGCAGCTGAGCATTAAAGTGATCTCTGCAACCAGTGAAGGATGGATGGTGCTGGAGAACAAAAACACCTACAGTGATATTTCCATGATCACACCACTGGATTCTGCGATCTATGGTATTTATTCAAAAGCCAATCCGAATGTGCCATTGTCTGCTGATGCGCACCAGTTGTATACGTATAGCCGTGGCTTCGGCCAACAGCGCATCCTGGCGCTTTCCAAAACCGGCGGAAAGGAGCTCAGCACCCTCACGTTCTCTGTGCTCACCGATATCAAGGACTGGTTCTTTGTAACGCCTGCTAGTCTTGCTCCGCAGATCTATTATGTATTCAGCACCGATGAACGGCTGATCAGCAATGGTAAACCATACGGGATATCTACTGTTATGCCGTCACCCTATAAGCTGGCCCTGCCTCCGGCAGGGAACTATTACATGGCGCCCTACAACCTGTCTTCGATATTAGGCCCTGTGTTTTATGATACCATCGGGCAACGTTTTTATATACAGGACCCCTATACCTATGAATTGATGGACTTCCGGAAGGAGGCCAACGCAGGTGCTTTTGAGTTCAATAAATCCACTGGTAAAAGCATGCTTTTTGCCGGCGCAGGCGTAGCAGACAATACCTGCTGCCTGATGCAGAAGAATAACAGTGATTCGCTGTTTGTGTATACATTTGTGTCCGCCGGACAACAGAATTCCTTTGGCCGGGATGTGAAGCCACTTCAAACAGCGCCCGGACTCAGCACTGCCAAAGCCCGGTTTTTCTCCCTGCTGCTGCCGCAGCTGTACTATGCTGTGAACAATGAACTATATCTGCTGAATTTATTGTCCGGCGTTTCCAGGCTGATCTATACTTTTCCTGCCGGTGCAGATGTTTCGAAAATAACCATGAGAATCAGTGAGCCCAATAAGCTGCTGGCGGGGGTTAATAACGGTAACGCCGGTACGGTTTATTATTTTACACTGGATGCTACCGGTGAGCCACAAGGAGGGAAATATACTACCCGCTTTGATGGATTCGGTAAAATAACGGATCTCAATTATAAGCCCGCCAGATAAGGCTTGCGAGGGAAGCACAAAAAAAGCGGTGGTCAATAGTTATATATTGACCACCGCTTTTTATATCATGTAGATTACTTTACTGCATTTCTAACAGCAGCTCTTATTTTCTGGCAGGTGGCGATGGTTCGCGGACCGTCTGTTTCCATATAGGTGAAGATAAAGCCGGTTATATTTTTAGGATGATTGATCCATGGGAAACTGCCATAGGTACCAGGGCTGCTGCTTTCTATCAGCACATCACCGGTGGCAATGATGTCGCGCCAGTGACCGATGCCATACATATTAGGCAGGTCCAGGTAGGTGGAGTAGGCTGTTTTGGTGATGGGCTGGGCCTGATTCATAGCGGTGACAGCGGCTTCGCTGAGCACCCTGTTGCCGTTGGTCGCTACGCCTTTGTTAGACAACATATCCAGGAATTTAATATAGTCGTTGGGGGTAGTACGGGCACTGCTGGCCGGAGTAGGATTACCACTGATTCCGTAATCTGTTTTTGTCATGCCACAGGGACCAAATATCTTTTGATTAGCCAGATCACTCCAGCTTTTACCGGTCACCACTTCACAGATACGGCCGGCGATATGCATGCTTACACGGCCGTAGTAGAAGGTGCCGGCGGGGTTGATCTGTTTCACGTTTTTAGCGATAGAGTCTACTGACTGCGCCATGGTGAGCAGAGGATTCAGCTCATAGTTTTTGTCTGAAGTGCCAGGGAAGCCTGAAGTAAGTGACATCAGCTCGGCGATGGTAATAGCTCCCTTGCCATAGGTAGTGAAGATCGGAAGGAAGGTACCTATCGTATCACTGAGCTTAAATTTACCTTCATCAACCAGGCTCATTACCACGGCACCTGCGAACCATTTGGAGCAGGAGGCCACGGGTTGCTGGGTTTCGCCGTCAAATCCGCCGTATCCTTTCGTATATACTTCCTTTCCATTAACATGAATAATGGCATAACATTTACCATTATACCTCACCGGAACAGAATCATTCAGAATCTGGGTCACAGCGCTGAGATCAATTGACTGCGTTGGCGTTGTCGGCTGCGTTGGTTGCGTCGGATTTACCGGCGTCGTTTCTTTTGGGTCTGATTTCGTACATGACACCATACCGATGCTCAAAAGGCATACAAACAGGTAGGGAAAATATCTCATATGAAGATGGGGATTGTGGAAACACAAGATATAGAAGATTTGAACAATTGTACTTGTCCGAAAGTGTTACTTTTTGAATAACCTTATGTGAATTAACAGTTTATTATGTTTGTGTGAATTTTTTGCATCATAATTTGGGGAGAATAATGAAAAACGCCATGACAACCCTTTTGCGAGCTATTGCCTGTCTGCTGCTGGTTTGCAGCCTACAGCGTTTTACCACCGTCCGCCATTTTCGGGTAACCGTTACCGTACCTCCCGGCACAGATTTTAAACAGCTGATTATTAGTTATCATAACGGTACTGAAACCGTCAAGGTGAAGCCCCGCCCCGAAGACAAAGTGATCATGCTGGAAGGGAGTTATAATGCGCGCTATGCCACCATTAATATCTTCTATGAGCAGCCCGGATTGGATACGATGCCTGGCGGCCGTTTTTGGGTAACAGAACAACCCGCTGCCATTCATTTTGATAACGGGTGGCAACATCCGGTTTTGACAAATGCGAAAAATATCGACAACGAAGGTGGCAACAATTATAAAAAGTGGATGGCACCGGTTATCCGGGAAAAAGATGCATACTGGGAAGCACATTCGGAAGCTATCATGGATATTAACAGCCCTGAACGTAAGGTTTTTTTTGAGAAGAAAAGGGCGGTGGAAGATAAACAGCTGGCCTTTGTAAAACAGTATAGGAGCACTTATTATGCTTTATGGCTGTTTCGTGAAGAACTGATGATAATGGGGAGTGTGGTACCATACGGATATCAGGGTACGACCGTGCCGCAGCTACGGGCTTTCCTGCAGGCTAATTTCCCTGAAAAGCCTGAAGATGCTTTTGAAAGGGCAACCATCCTGAAATGGCTGGCAGCCAGGGAAGTTAGAACAGGTGCGATGGCAAAAGATTTTACTACCCTTGATATTTACGGTAACAAAGTTACCCTGAAGGATTGCCGCGGGAAGTATGTACTGCTGAATTTCTGGGCATCGTGGTGTAAGCCCTGTGTAGCAGAGCTGCCGGCCATCAAAAAAATACACAGCAGCTATAGTGCAGATCATCTTGTCGTGATCGGTATTTCGGAGGATAAAGATTCCAGTGCTTTTCTGAAGGCAGTGGACCGGTACGGCATCAGCTGGACCAAAATATTCAACAAACCGGATATCAGCCGGGAATATGCAATACCAGGCCTCCCTTGTCTGTTTCTGATTGATCCTGACGGAAAAATTATCTACGACCGCGACGAGGAAACACCCGCACAAACCGATAGCCTGATCCTGTTGCAACAAACACTACAAAAACTGGCGGCAGATCAATGGAAACAGAAAAGCCTATAAATTGGCTTTTCCCCATTCCAGAATAGCCGCGGTAATACTCAGCATGCTGTCACCCTTTGGTGTGAGCGCATATTCCACCCGGGGTGGCATTTCTGCATACACGCTGCGGGATATAAGTCCATCTTGCTCCAGCTCCCGCAATTGTTGGGTGAGCATGTGTTTACTGATATCAGGCATACACTTTTTGAGCAGCCCGAAACGGTTCATCTCTGTACCAACAAGATGAAGTATCAGCGGCTTCCATTTGCCACCGATAATTTTCAGCGTTCTGGCTACCGGACAGATGGCCGGGTTGTAGGTAGGCGTAGTATGAAAAATATTTTCGTTTTCCATGATGATGTAATGATTTCATTGTCAGTAATGGTCTGGTTTTCCTGACCTGGTATGGCTTTGCTGACTACTTGTTTTACCGGCAATGTAAGTATAACCTTGCAGAAAATTATGGAAAATGATACCTGAAAATGTATTGAAAAAAATTACCTGGCTGGCTGTGTTGATGCTGATACTCACGGCTGTGCATCATGCATATGGTGCTGTGATTTATCATACACACTGGCGCCTGCATATGGTGTTTGTAGGCATTCCCGTGGCATTGCTGATAGGATGGCAATACCGGCTGCTGCAACGAAAGAAGTGGTATTGGTTGCGGTACACGTATCTGCTCCTGGTATGGCTGATCCCGGTGTTATTAGTGGGGCTGTATGAAGGGGTGTATAATCATCTGCTGAAAGATATCCTGTATTATGCAGGACTTTCTCCTGAAACCTTCGACAGCATGTTTCCACCGCCTGCCTACGAAAAACCCAATGACCTGATTTTTGAGATCACAGGAGTATTACAGGGCCTGCTGTATTTTCCTTTACAGCGACCATTATTATCGCTGTTATTCAAACGATAATAAAAAAGACCTGTTGAGATCTCAACAGGTCTTTTTTTATCAGTATCAAAAAAATCAGTTGCCACTATAATCCTTTGCCAGCTCTACATAACCTTTTTCGGTTTTAAAGTCATAGCTGTTGTTGGCAAGTTTACTCAACACTGCCGGAGAATCCTTAAAGTATTCTTTCATCATTTCATCTCTTTTCTTCTCCCAGTCTCTTCCCTGGTTGGCTACTTCGGTTTCACCAGGACGGATAAACAGAATCATATTCGTAGGTTCGTCACCGTAGTTTTCCTTCAGGATTTTGATTTTGGCAGATTGGTAAATCACCTGCAGCGGATAACTTTTGCTTTTCAGCAAATCGAATCCGAGGGACTTGCTTTGTCCAAAAGTGGGCTTAAACTTATGTACCTCATATGTTTTGTTGAGGTAGCCGAAAGCAAGGATATCATTGATCTTGTAGCTTTTTTCTACTGCTTTGCCTTTTTCGTTGGTGATCTCGTATTTGATATGCAGCGTAGTATTAAGGGAAACAATGGAGCCCATAAATTTCTCTTCAATATGTTTTCCTCTGATGGTATCACCCTCTGTCAGCAAAATCCAGCCGTCGGCTAGTTTCTGTCTGGACCACATCGTGGTTTTTACCGCACCGGTAGTGGAGTCCAGTGGATATTTACGCTGATTTAAGGTGGCATAATATCCGCTGAGGTTTTTCAACAGACCGCTACGTACTTCATAGTCTGTTCTTGCACCCAGGAATTTATAGGAGTTGGCATACAGGGAATCCAGGCTGGTCTTCAGGTTGGTGGTATCGCTGGTCAGATAATACAGATAAGCGAGCTGGGAATAAGCCGTGATTTTGATTGGCTTCATGTTGTAATCCTTAGGATATTCCTGTTGCAACAGCTGCTGATAAGTTTTTTCGTAAGGCTTTACCAGCTCGGAATAATCCTTTGTATTTTTTTTCTTCAGTTCATTGATGAGCGCTTCATTCAGTGAATCGATGGCTCCAAATTCAGGATATTTTTTCTTAGCCCTGTAGATAATAGGAAGAGAGATTTCTTCTTCATAAAAATCATCTACCAGTACTTTTTTTCTCTCTATGGCAACCTGTTTAATAATCTTCATCATCACACGGTACACGTCTCCTGATTTGGCATTCAGCACTTTGTTGAATGGTGTGGACACATTGTCGGCATCCGTGAGTGTGATCTGTGAAGGCAGCTTGATATCACGTTTTACATAAGGTTCGCCGCTTTTGTTGAAAACATATTCGATGACACTGCCGGTGACAGTATAAGTCATGCCGGTGTTAAAGCTGCCAAGGCCGGCAGCACCGGTATAAGCTGTCAGCGACAGATTGTCGAAAACAACGCCTACGCTCATATCCGGAGCATCTTTGCTGGTATTGAACTTCAGCTTATCAAGCTCGTCTGCGGTGGTGTTCTGAAAGAGTGTTCTGGCGGAATCCGGTTTGATGGCTCCATTGATCAGCTGACTGCAAAGTGCCGGATTGATGTCTGCCAGGAAGAAAATGTTGCGGTGGTTGCTGAAACGCTGGTCTGCAGCGGGTCTGAAAACGGGTGCCTTGTAGTTGACATAGGTGACATTCTGTGACAATCCTTGTTGTGTGACAAGTGCCAGGGCCCCTGCCGCCAGCATCATAAAGTGTTTTTTCATGGGATAAATAGTGCTTTTACGGAGTTAATATATTAATTAAAATCATATTGTATAGTTTTTTGTCAGGTGTCAACCGGCGGGCATAGTCTTTGTGCGCTCAGGGCATGCAAACAGATAAAGGGAAACCACTATCGCCGGAGAAGGCCGGCTTTATGCGTGTCCGCGGGGCACGTGAGCATAACCTCAAAAACATAGATCTGGATATCCCACGCGATGCGCTGGTAGTATTCACGGGCGTATCCGGCTCTGGTAAGTCATCACTGGCATTTGGAACACTCTATGCCGAAGCTCAGCGGCGTTATCTCGAATCAGTATCACCTTATGCAAGGCGGCTTTTTCATCAGATGTCGGTGCCGGAAGTGGATGAAATCAGTGGACTGCCACCGGCAGTAGCCCTGCAACAACAGCGTGGACTGCCAACCACCCGCTCATCTGTAGGCAGCGTAACTACTTTATCTAATCTGTTAAGGATGCTGTATTCCCGGGCCGGCGAATACCCGGAAGGGCAGCCCCACCTGGAAGCAGAAGCATTCTCCCCTAATACGCCATCAGGCGCCTGTCCGCAATGCCACGGCCTCGGAAGAGTATACGAAGTCACGGAACGTTCCCTGGTACCGGATGATACCCTTACCATCAGGGAAAGGGCCATCGCTGCATGGCCTACGGCATGGTATGGCCAGAACCTGCGCGACATCCTCATTACACTCGGTTATGATGTGGATAAGCCCTGGAAAGATCTTCCCAAAAAAGAACGGGACTGGATACTGTTTACTGAAGAACAGCCTGTAGTACCGGTATATCCTGGTTTCACCCATGAAGAGGTGAAGCGGGCTATCAAACAAAAAGTAGAACCCTCTTATATGGGCACCTTCTCCGGTGCACGCCGTTATGTATTGCACACCTTTGCCAATACAGAAAGTGCTTCCATGAAGAAGCGGGTATCACAATATATGGAAAGCACCGAATGCCCGGTGTGTAATGGAAAGCGCCTGCAACCGGCTTCTCTGTCGGTAACCTTCGCCGGTATGGATATCGGGGAGATAGCACGTTTGCCGCTCTCCAGGCTGGCCACATTAATGCGGCCTTATGCAGAAGGTAAGGCCGCTCAGTCCAAAAAGGAAAAGGCTCATCCGGAGCGGCAAATCGTAACACAGAGAATAGCAGCCGATCTGGTAGGAAGGCTGGAAGTATTGCTGGAACTGGGTTTGGGATACCTGCTCCTGGAACGCAGCACACCTACCTTGTCGCCGGGAGAGTTGCAACGTTTACGTTTAGCCACGCAGGTTAGGTCTAACCTCTTTGGGGTAGTGTATGTGCTCGACGAACCTTCTGCCGGCTTGCATCCTGCTGATACAGAGGCTTTGCTGTCGGCACTGGAAAAACTCAAAGCATCAGGTAACTCTTTGTTTGTGGTAGAACATGATCTGGATGTGATACGTTCTGCCGACTGGATCATAGATGTAGGGCCAGACGCCGGCGAACACGGTGGCCGTATCCTTTACAGCGGTCCCCCGGATGGACTGGCTGCTGTTGAGATATCCAAAACACGCCGTTTCCTTTTTGCAGAAAAAACAATCCTGCATCGTGAACCCCGCAAAGCCAGCGGCTGGCTGCAGCTGGAAGACGTTACCCGTAATAACCTCCATCAGCTGTCGGCTGCTTTCCCGCTGGGATGCATGACCACCGTAACCGGTATCTCCGGCTCCGGCAAATCGAGCCTGGTCAGCCAGGTACTGGTAGAACTGGTGGCAGCGCAGCTGGGCATGGACCTCAGCTCCGAACCGGAAGAAGGGGAGGCGCTGGAACAGGCCGCCCCAGTCACTTTGGGCGGACATATCACCGCCGGTATGGAACAGGTGAAACGATTGGTACAGGTAGATCAGCAGCCCATTGGCCGTACACCCCGCTCTAACCTGGCCACCTATACGGGATTGTTTGACCATGTCAGAAAACTATTTGCCGACACATCAACAGCCCGTGCCCGCAAATATGATGCTGGCCGTTTCTCCTTCAACGTAGCCAAAGGCCGTTGTGAAACCTGCCAGGGAGAAGGATTTGTGATGGTGGAACTATTATTTCTCCCCAGCGTATATGCGCCTTGTCCTACCTGTCATGGTGCGCGTTATAATGCACAGACACTGGAAATTACCTACCGGGATAAAAATATAGCCGAAGTGCTGGAACTCACTGTAGATGACGCCTGGACCTTTTTTGAAGACGAACCTAAAATACATCGTGCGCTGAGTGTACTACGGGAAGTAGGGCTGGGTTACCTCCGACTGGGACAGCCGGCCACACAACTGTCGGGTGGCGAAGCACAACGTATCAAACTGGCCACCGAGTTACAGCGCATGGGACGTGGTGATACCCTCTACGTGCTCGATGAGCCCACCACCGGCCTGCATCCTGCAGATATCGAAAAACTGGTGGTACAGCTGGAAGGGCTGGTGAATGCCGGTAATACCGTGATCGTAGTAGAACATGATATGCGTGTAGTAGCTGCCAGTGATTGGGTGATAGATATCGGTCCCGGTGCGGGAGAAGAAGGCGGTAAAGTAGTGGCTACCGGCACACCGACGGAAATGGCCAAAGCTAAAAACAGCCGTACAGCACCTTACCTGGCGCGATTTCTTCACACATAATTCCATTCAACTTTTACCATAAAATTTTGTAATTCGCAGTATATAAAACAGTACCCAACAATGAAAAAAACTTTTTGGTGGCTGCTGCCTGTGTTGATGGCGTTTCAGGTGTCGGCACAGCAACGGAAGCCCAATGTGATCTTTATCCTGTCCGACGATATGGGTTATGGTGATGCCAGCTGCTACGGTAGTCCGCTGATCCGTACGCCTGAGCTGGACCGCCTCGCCAGGGAAGGCTTTCGTAGCACCGGTTTTATGGTGTCTGCTCCTTCCTGCACACCCAGCAGGGCTTCCCTGCTCACTGGCCGTTACCCCGACAAGGTAAACATGCCATATGCCGTAGCTCCGGGCGATGCACATGCACTGTCCGACAGCATTTTCACCCTTGCCAGGATGTTTAAAGCCAATCATTACCAAACCATGATGATCGGTAAATGGCACCTGGGTGATAAAGCCAATAGCCGCCCGCTGTCGCATGGCTTTGATCATTTCTTTGGTATGCTGTACAGCCACGATTATCAGTCGCCTTTTGTGAATACAGACACTACGCTGGCTGTCTTTTATGATAATACCCGCGTTATCGAAAAACCAGACTACAGTAAACTGATGGGCTGGTATACTGATAGTGCCCTGGCCTATATCAAACGTGCTTCCCGCAGCCAGCAGCCCTTTTTCCTGTATCTGCCTTTCCCTATGCCACATGCGCCGCTGGCTGTGCCGTCAGAATGGAAAGGTAAATCACGGGGAGGGCTATACGGAGATGTGATAGAACAACAGGATGCCTGCATTGGTAAAATCATCGCCCTGCTGCGGCAGCTGAAGCTGGATCAACAGACCATCGTGATGTTTACCAGTGATAATGGCCCCTGGAATGATATGCCCGACAGAATGCTGCAACGTGATATCGTAAAACCCTGGGACCACGGATCTACAGGCCCTTTCAGAGGTGGCAAGGCCAATACTTATGAAGGTGGTCACCGTGAACCCTTCATCGCCTGGGCTCCCGGCCGTATTTCCGCCGGCACCGTGGCCGACCAGCCTTTTATCATCAACGATATATTACCTACACTGGCTGCAGCTACCAGCTACACACAGCCACTGCCGGCCAATGTAGAAGGAGTGAACGTGTGGCAGCATATAACAGGCCGTCAGGCTCAGCTGCCGGAAAGGCCGCTCTTTTACCTGAGTGCTATCGGTAAACTGGAAGCAGTACGCAAAGGCGACTGGAAACTGCGCATCGCCACTACTGAAAAAGGAAAAACGCCCGTGATGGAATTATATAATCTCCGCATGGATATCAGCGAAAAACATAATGTGGCCGCCAAATATGCGGAGATAGCCGCTTCGCTGAAACAGCTGATGGACAACTACTGATCACTGTTCGCCGTAGGTCTGTATCAGCCGCTCAAAAGATGCTCTGTCGAGGTATAGGTCAAAGCTGTCCGGATGGATGATACTTTTTTCCCGCAACTGCTTCAGCGTACGGTTAAAGCTACGTACAGATACTCCCAGGTAATCGGCCAGGTCTTTTTTGGAAAAAGCGGTCTGTTGCCTGGCGAGTACCGACAATAATTTAAGCATGGTATATTCAGCAGGGTACACCTGTTGATACGAAGCCCGTGCCGAAGTCTGCGCCAGCCTGTTCGCCAGCGATTCCATCAGCAATCGGTTCAACACCATGTTATGGCTGATGAGGTAGGTAAAATAATCGGTCGTAATGCACCAGGCCGTTACCGGCGTAAGCGCGGTAACAGTCGTCAGATTGCTGGATTGCTGGATCAGCTCCAGTTCTCCCAGCAGTTCCCCTTCTCCCAGAAACTGAATAATAAAATCCTTTCCGTTATCTTCCGTAATATAACATTTGGAAAGCCCCGTCTTTTGTACCAATACGTATTTGTTGCGCTGTCCTTGCGTTAACAGCCGGGTACCGGCAGGATAAGACTGTAGAAAGACCCTGTCTTTTTTTTCGGCTTCCGTAAGAGTATCTTCAATAAAGGATAATATAGCGCGATTGGTATGTATCATAGTGTGTTGGGACAAATGTCCCGTTTTTTCGCAGTTGAAGCTATTAATTTTACGGAAATTTAGAAACTTAATTACGATCACAATGACCGGTATACAAATCATTGCATTTGACGCAGATGATACATTATGGGTGAATGAGCCTTATTTCAGGGAGGTAGAACAGAAATTCTGCGGCCTCCTGGAAGACTATCTGCCCCACCATACTGTTGCCCAGGAATTGTTTAAAACAGAGATGGCCAACCTTTCCCTGTATGGTTACGGGGTGAAAGGATTTATGCTGGCCATGATTGAAACCATTCTGCGGGTAACCAACAACACCGCCAATCCGGTGCTGATAGAGAAAGTACTCGAATATGGAAAGGAACAGCTCAATAAAGACATCGAACTGCTGGACGGTGTGAAAGAGGTGCTGGAAGCCCTGAAAGGCAAATACCGCCTGGTAGTGGCCACCAAAGGAGATCTGCTCGACCAGGAAAGGAAACTCAATAAATCCGGCCTCGCACATTATTTCCATCACATAGAAATCATGAGCGATAAACAGGAGAAAGATTATCGTAAACTGCTTCGTCATCTGGACTGTCCGCCGGAAGCCTTTCTGATGATCGGCAATTCCATCAAATCAGATGTAATGCCGGTACTGGCTATCGGTGGCCATGCCATCCATATTCCGTATCATACCGTATGGGCCCATGAAGTGGTGAATGAAGAAGTGAAAGAGGAAAAATTCTATTCTTTTCAAACTATTTCGGACATTCTGCCGAAGCTATTGTCATGAAACAATTATTAGATATTAATACCTGGAAACGGAAAGATCATTTTCATTTTTTTAACCAGTTCGAGGAGCCGTTTTTCGGGGTATGTGTTAATGTAGACTGCACCAAAGCCTACGCTACTGCCAGGGAAAAAGGATATTCCTTTTTCCTGTATTACCTGCATAAAGCCATGGTGGCCATGAATGCGATAGAGCCTTTTCGTTACCGCATCGTCGGCGAACAGGTATGGATATACGATAAAATAGATCCTTCTCCTACGATTAACAGGCCCGATGGTACTTTTGGATTTGCTTATTTTGAATACCATGCGGATTTTGAAACATTTGAAGCCATAGCCCGTATTATAACAGAGCAGGTGCAAAACAGTACTGGCCTGGTACCTGCGGTGTCCGGCGAAAATGTGGTGCATTGTTCTTCGCTTCCCTGGATCAATTTTACCTCGCTCTCTCATGCACGTAGTTTTTCCTTTAAAGACAGTTGTCCTAAGGTCTCCTTCGGAAAAATGACTACCGCAGATGGTATCAGCACCATGCCGGTATCGCTGCATGTACATCATGCACTGATGGATGGTTACCATGCAGGACAGTTTTTTGAATATTTCCAGCAACAGCTGGATAGCTGATTATCCGGAGCCGGGAAGTTATTCTTCCGGCTCCAGATAGTTGCTTACTTCTATCAGGTTTTGGTCCGGGTCACGGAAATAGATGGATACAATAGGTCCGTTGGCACCGGTGCGTTTCACTTCAGATTCCAGCAGGGTGATGTTTTTGCGAAGCAGTTCTTCTTTGACTTCGCGTATAGGCGTTTCCGTTATAAAACACAGATCTGCGGAACCAGGCAGCGGATGTGCCGCTTTGGGTTCAAATTCTTTCCCTTTCTGATGAAGATTGATTTTCTGCTGTCCGAACTTTAATGCCTTTCTTCCATCTCCAAAAGTCTGTATCTCCATGCCCAGCACGTCGTAGTAAAACAAACAAGTGATATCGATATTGGCTACGGTGAGCACGAGGTGGTCCAGTCTGTTTATTTTCATAAGCGATGATTGTAAAGATTACTGCCAGCCGCCACCCAGGGCGCGGTAGAGGTTTACGATGGCCTGCAGCTGTTGCAGCCGGTCGTTAACCTGTCCCAGTTGTGCGGTCAGCAGGCTTTGTTGCGCGTTTAGTACTTCCGTATAATTGGCGGAGCTGTATCTTACCAGCTGCTGTGTGTAAGATACTGACTTCTCCAGATTATCCAGCTGGTTATCGCGGTCGCCTGTTTTGTCAACGGCCGTTTGATAGGAGAACAGGGCATCCGATACTTCCTGGCCTGCCGTGAGCAGAATGCTCTGGAAACTGTACAACGCCTGTTGTTGTTGTGCCTGTGCACTTTTCAGCCGGGCACGATTGATGCCCTGGTTGTAGATAGGCTGTGCCAAACCCGCTACGATATTACCCACCAGGGATCCTGGTTTAAATAGCTGTCCTAACGAAGCCCCTGCCAGTCCGCCGGAGGCAGTGATGGTGAGGGTGGGATAGAAGTAGGTCCGTGCCACATTAGTGAGTTCAAAAAAATACCGGAAGTTATATTCAGCTGCCTGTACATCTGGCCGGTTGGCCAGCAGCTGGGAAGGTACACCTGTTTTCAGCAAAGTAATAGGATGCTGGTCTGCCAGTTTGTTCCGGGGGATCGTATCGGGTGCCTGTCCCAGCAG
Source organism: Chitinophaga flava (assembly GCF_003308995.1). Lineage (NCBI taxonomy): Bacteria > Pseudomonadati > Bacteroidota > Chitinophagia > Chitinophagales > Chitinophagaceae > Chitinophaga > Chitinophaga flava. Next base: position 1,043,887 of record NZ_QFFJ01000002.1, read on the forward strand.
GATGCTGAGTGCATTTTCTGTCTCCCTGATACGCAGACGCAGATCGTGTGTGGCCACGGCTGCTGCGTACTGGCTGGCGGCACTTTGTACAACCGCGGCACCTGTAACAATATTGGAAGCTTTCAGTGCTTTCATCACATTAACGGTGGCTTTCCAGCTTTCTACGGTTTGTTGGGTAATGACCAGCTGCTGGTCCAGCGCCAGCAGCTGATAGTAAAAATTGGCGATATTGGCTACCAGATTGGTTTGTACGGCTCTTGCTGCTGCCTGTCCCTGTAAGAGGTTGGCGAGGTTGGCCCGTTGACTGCTCCGTAGCTGGCCCCAGATATCCGCTTCCCACGAGGTGTTAAGCCCCAGTTGATAAGGGTGACTGTTACTGCTACTGCCGCTGGTGGTTTTGTTACCGCTGACAGACGCGCTGGCGCCGAGCGTGGGAAAATACGCCTGCCGGCTTTGTTCATAAGTAGCTTCGGCCTGTGTGATCCTGGCATAAGCTGTTTTCAGGTCCAGGTTTTGTTGAATACCGGTGCTGATAAGCTTTTGAAGCAGGGTGTCAGTGAATATTTCCCGCCAGTGTAGTGTGGCCAGTGTAGCCGTGTCCGTTAGCTGCTGGTTGCGGAATAAACCATTGGTATTGGCATCGGGTACTTTATAAGGATGTGTGACTGAGCAGGCCGTGATCAGCATCAGGGCCATCAGTAAACACATATAGAAATTCAATTTGTGATTCATGCTGTAAGCATTTAATTCTGTTGTTGAAAATCAGCGGTATTACTCGTCATCATCATCATCATCTGCTTTAGGTGGCCCGCTGACTTTTTCCTGTAATGTTTGAAAAAGGATAAAGAGAATAGGAGTGATGAACACGCCGAATATTGTACCGATCAACATACCACCAACGGCGCCGCTACCGATGGAACGGTTGCCATTGGCGCCTGCGCCGGTAGCAATCATCAATGGCACCAGTCCAAGGATGAAAGCGAAAGAAGTCATCAGGATGGGCCTTAACCTGGCGTTGGCGCCTTCCAGGGCTGCCTGCAGAATGTCCATGCCCCGCCGGCGCCTTTCCAGTGCAAACTCCACAATGAGAATGGCGTTTTTGGCCAGCAGGCCAATGAGCATAATGAGGGTGATCTGTACGTAGATATTATTGTTGATGCCCAGTATGCCGGTAACGATAAAAGCGCCTGCCAGCCCTATCGGCAGGGTTAGCAGGATAGCAAACGGCAGTATATAACTCTCATATTGAGCACATAAAAGAAAGTATACGAAGATGAGACAAAGCAGAAAGATGAAACCTGTTTGTCCACCGGCGGATATTTCCTGCCTTGACAGCCCCGAGAACTCATACCCATAGCCGGGAGGCAGCACCTGTGCCGCCACTTCACGGATAGCGGTGATAGCGCTGCCCGAACTGTATCCTGGCTTGGGGGTACCGCTGATCGCGATAGAGGTAAAAAGATTAAACCGCGAAATAGTCTGTGGGCCGTAGGTAGGCTGCAGCGTGGCAAAAGCGGTGATAGGCGCCATGGTGCCCGTAGTACTCCGTACATACACGGAGTTCAGGTTTTCGGGCTTGGCACGATAGCTGGGCTCCGCCTGTATCATCACCCTGAACTGCTGCCCGAACTGATTGAAGTTGGACGCATAGATACCACCAAAATAGCCCTGCATCACATTCAGGATCTGATCTACCTGAAACCCCGCATCTTTAGCCTTGGCCACATCCACGTTGAACATATACTGCGGATATCCCGGATCAAAAGGCGTGGAGGCAAACTGTATCTCCGGCCTCGCATTGAGCGCGTTGAGGAAGTCAGTACATACTTTGTTGAACTCTACGATATTGCCGCCGGTTTTATCCTGCAACTGCATAGAAAAACCGCCTACAGACCCAAAGCCCTGGATCGTGGGTGGGGCGAAGAAATTGATTTTGGCTTCGGTAATGCCGGCTGTTTTTTTGAACAGCTCATCGATGATGGCCTGTATGCTGCGTTTACGCTGGTTCCATAGTACCAGCCGCATGCTCACTTTTCCGTAGTTGCTGCCGGAACCGCCGGTGGCGCCCGAACCGGTGATAGCTACTACATTATTGATTTCAGGGATGGTTTTGGCGATATTTTCCAGTTGCCGGTTTACGGCAGCAGTACGTTCGAGCGATGCTGCTGCTGGCAGGGTCACATCGGCGGTGATCACGCCCAGGTCTTCATTAGGGACAAAGGCGGTGGAAGTGGTCTTCAGTAGTATACCCAGCGCCGCAGTGAAAAACAGGAGTATCAGGAGCGGTATCCATTTTTTGTGGGCGAGGAATGCTACAGACGACCGGTACCGGCGTGTCATAGTATCAAACGAAGTGTTGAACGCAGTATAAAAGCGTTGCAGCCAGCTGTGGTGCTGTGTTTTAGCATGTGGCTTCAGAAAGAGGGCGCACAACGCAGGGCTGAGCGTCAGCGCGTTGACAGCAGAAAGGATAATAGCGATGGCTAGTGTGAGACCAAACTGTTTGTAAAACACGCCGGCAGAACCACTGATAAAACTCACCGGCACAAATACGGCCGCCATCACCAGTGTGATGGAGATAATAGCGCCGGATATCTCGTCCATGGCGTCGATACTGGCTTTGCGGGCAGAAGTATAACCCTGGTCTATTTTGGCGTGTACCGCTTCCACTACCACGATGGCATCATCCACTACAATTCCGATAGCCAGTATCAGGGCGAAGAGTGTCAGCAGGTTGATGGTAAATCCAAATAGGTTGAGGAAGAAGAAGGTGCCTACAATAGCCACAGGCACTGCGATGGCGGGAATAAGCGTAGACCGGAGGTCCTGTAAAAATACAAACACCACAAAAAACACCAGAACAAAAGCTTCCACGAGGGTATGCAATACCTTGTCGATAGAGGCATTCAGAAAATCATTGGCGTTGGAGAGCACTACATATTTCACACCGGGCGGGAAGGATTTGGCTGCATTTTTTACCACCGCCAGTGTCTGATTGATGATATCACTGGCATTGGAGCCTGCGGCCTGCATGACGGTGATGGAAACAGCAGGGAGGCCGTTGGTGCGGGTGCCGGTAGCATAACTTTGTGCGCCCAGTTCCAGGCGGGCTACATCTTTCAGCCGCAGTACATGTTCTTTGGTGCCTACCGAGCGGATGATGATATTCCCGAATTCGGTGGTATCCGCCAGTGTGCCTTTGTATTTGATGATATACTGGAAGGATTGTTTGCCCTGTTCGCCAAACTGGCCGGGGGCGGCCTGCAGGTTCTGTTCTGCGAGGGCGGTGGTGATATCTGAGGGCACGAGGCCGTAGGAGGCCATCACGTCGGGCCTCAGCCAGATACGCATGGCATAGTCCATGGTACCGGCAGCGATGGCGTCGCCTACCCCGGAGATACGTTTTATTTCCGGTACCAGGTTGATGTCCGCATAGTTTTGCAGGAAAGTCTGGTCGTAAACCGGATTGTCACTGTAAATAGAAAAAACCAGCAGGTCGCTGGGCTGCCGCTTTCTAACGGTAATGCCTGAACGTACTACTTCCTGTGGGAGCTGGCTGGTAGCACGGCTCACGAGGTTTTGGGTGTTCACGGCATCGATATCCGGATTGGTACCGGTTTTAAACACCACCTGTATGGAGGCGGAGCCGTCGTTGCCGGAGGTGGAGGTCATATAGTCCATGTCCTGCACGCCATTGATCATCTGTTCGAGTGGTGTTACTACACTTTTAAGTACTACATCCGCATTGGCGCCGGTATAGTTGGCAGACACCTGAATTGTTGGCGGTGCTATTTCCGGATATTGTGACACCGGGAGTGCTGCAATACCCAGTATTCCCAGGGTAACGATGATGATGGAGATGACCGTTGACAGAACAGGACGTTTTATAAATCGCTTTAGCATAAATCCTGATTTAAATAATTATTGCCTGTACACACTATCTGCGCTAACACTTCTTGTTTTGATGGGCATACCATCGCGCAGACTGATAGTACCTTCTACCAGTATCTGGTCGCCGGTTTTAAGCCCGTCTTCCACTACGTAGTTGTTGCCCGAAGTGCCGGCATTCACGCTCACCGGAACGGATTTGGCTTTGAGCGTATCATGGGCGGAATGGTCTACTACGTATATAAAGAGTTTACCTTGTACCTGATAGGTGGCGCTTTGTGGTATCAGCAGGGCACTGTCGCGGGTGTAAGGCATCCTGACGATAGCACTGTTGCCACTGCGTAGCAGTCCGCCGGGATTGGAGAAGGTGGCACGCAGGGTGACGGAACCGGTTTGCTGATTCACGAGTCCGCCGATGGTTTCTATATCACCCGACTGCGCGAAGGTGGCGCCATTAGGGAGTAACAGTTTTACCGGCGGCAATGTCTTCAGTTTTTCCTGTACAGTATTGCCTTTGGCATGAGCAAAAAAGTTGAGCGACTCTTTTTCGTTGATGGAGAAGTAAGCGTAAATTTTTGTGATGTTGGATACGGTGGTGAGTGGCTGTGCGGTGGTGCTGCTCACGAGACTGCCTATTTTAAACGGCACCGCTCCGATGACGCCGTCAGCGGGACTGTAGATGGTGGTGTAGCTGAGGTTCACCCGGGCATTGACCAGATTGGCCTTTGCTTGTGCGAGGGCGGCCTTTTTAGCTTCAAGGGTGTAGCGGGCGGATTCCAGGCCGTATGGACTGATGATATCCTGGTCTACCAGTGGTTTAACCTTGTTGACTTCCATCTGGGCTGCGTTGACATCTGCTTCCGCTATTTTGATATTGGCTTCTGCCGTACGGACATTTTGTTCGTATTGTGGTGCATTGATGCGGAAGAGCAGCTGTCCTTTTTTTACTTCAGCGCCTTCGTCTACATACATGTCCTGCATATAGCCGTCTATTTTAGGCCGTATTTCTATGTTTTGTTGTCCCTGGATCGTAGCCGGGAAATCTGTGTTGATAATAGCGGTAATGGGGCGAAGGGTGATGTTGGCATATACTTTTGCCTGATTGTCGCGGCTACGGCCCTTTTTGGAAGGGTTGCCCGAACAGGCGGTCAACAGTAAGGCCAGGCTGAATATCAATGCCGGAGAGTAGTCACGGTGTGATACGTACATATGCATGTATTGAATGAACAGATAGTGATTGGATCGGTATGCCGCGCTACAGGTCTGAAACCATGTTGCTACGACAGGCTAACAGTAAATACACAGCGCAATACAATATGTTCATCATACCGGCAGGAAAGCGGTATGCTGTTTTTTTCTGCAGAAGAGAAAACTAGTGTCTGATGAGCGGAAGCGCTGTTTTATGCGATGGGAGGTGCCCGCAGGGGAAGGAGCAGGAGGCCGGGCATCGGGTAACAGACCACGGTGATGGCGCCGGTCTTTTTTTCACGAGGTGTGGTGTGTAGTGCCGGAACGGCTGCGGCCTCCGGTGGCAGTGCCAGTGGAACTATCTTCTCGGAGAAACACTGCAGTTTACAGCGGTAATACACCGATTTTATTTTGGTATCTACCTGCTGGGAGGTGGTAATGGCCGTTTTTTTGCTGAACCAGGTGGCATAACGCTCTATCGCCCTTCCCTGGAGGGCAAAGAAAATGATGACGATAAACGTTATGTTTAATATGTTGGTCAGCTTGTTGGGCACGGTGTAAAGGTAGCGGAGAAAACTGAAGCAAATCTGAATAGTGATAAATACATTGACAGCCTTGTTATTCCGTGGTTTTTCAATAGTAAATATGAAAATTTCAATCGATTGCGTATTTTGATGAAAGATTCCCTTTTGTTATGAAAAACAGGTGTACACTGATATTGACAGGTATGTTGATGGTAGCTGCTTCCATGGATGCGTTGGCTTCTCGGGCTTGTAAAAGACAACGCTCCGGCTCCGGTACTGTATCTCCCATGGATGCGCAAGTATCTTCTTCATCAATCCGCCCCGAACTCAGGCTGATAGCAGCCACTGTATCTCCTATAAATGCCTGGGCTTCTTCTTCATCAACAAGCCCGGGCCCCCGGCTGATAGCAGCCCCTGTATCTCCTCATATCGCCCGCATCAGCGGCGATACTATCCGGGTGGTGAACGGCATTACCCAGTCTTTCACCGTCGATAGCCCGGAAGACGAGGGACTGGTGCTTATCCGTCCTACAGTGGCTGATCTGCTGGCAGAAGTACAATCGGCCAGCCCTGGAAATATCAGCTACCAGATAAACACAGCCGATGGAGTCTTGAAAACCGCCGGCATTATTACTGCGGGTGACCGCCTCACCGTCACTAACGCCCAGGGGAGTACGATTTACCAGTTGTGGCCGGAAAATAAGGCGCTGACAGGGCAGCTGCAGTTACTACAACCTGCAATCAGCGCAGGAACCAGCAAAGACCTGATCCTTCAATACACCGCCGGACAAAGAACACCGGATGCTACCATCATGATTTATTTTCCCGCCGGTATCCGGATAACACCGGATAATACAACTGTCAACGTGATCGGCAGGGGAGATGTGTTGCTGAAGGACCTGGACAAGCAATCCATTGGACGCACCGGCACCCGCTATTCCTATTCCAAAGTAGGAAGCGTGGATATTCAGTCTGCGGCCGACGGAGGCAGTGTTGTCATCTTCCGTCACCTGGATCTGCGCCCGGCCAACGGCCCCGATCTGGTTCTGAAAGTCCGTAATGTAGTTCTGACAGCAACAGGGCAGTATCCCTTTAAAGCTATGTATACAACAGCAGCACCTGCTGTGCTGACCAGCTCCGGCGCCGGCACAGAAACAACCCTGCTGAATGTAGTGTCTGGCATCGCTGACTTTGAACGGATCATTGTAAACGATAAACCTTTTCATGCTCTGGAAAAGGCTACCCAGGCCCGGTTCCGCTGGACCTCCACTGCTGGTAACGTACAGTTGCTGCAATCATCGGACAGCGGTAAAACCTGGATACGGGCCAATGCCCGTATAGATGCCGCCAGCGGCACTGCCATCGTAACAGGACTGCAGCCCAACAAATTGTACCAGTTCAGGCTTTCCACCAAAGAAGGTTTTTCCAATATTGCTGCCTGTTACAGCGGCAAGCTGGATGTACAATATTTTGGTATCCATGGTGATGAGGAAACAGACCATACTGACCGGATCAACGCTGCCATCCGTTATCTGCACGATATCGGCGGTGGTACCTTATTCTTTGGCAAAGGCATCTACAACGTACGCACAGTACACCTGCAAAGTAACGTGTACCTGTATGTGGACAAAGGCGCTGTTGTCCGCGCCATTAAAGGGGCTGATGCACCGGAAGCCACCTGGTTTTCTGATAAGGCCTACCGTGCCGGCCTTTCACCAACAGATCCGGGGCCTTATCTCGATCCCGAAAACTATCTCACCAAACAGGATGTAGGGCATCATTATTTTCATAATGCGATGTTCTTCGGGGAAAGGCTGGACAACATCAGGATCATCGGTAATGGCCTCATCACCGGCAATGGTAATCTGGTGACCAGCGACAAGGTCATGAACAATCCGCCCGATAAACGCGCCGATAAAATGTTTTCACTGAAGTTGTGTACCAATGTGGAAATCGGCGGTATCGCCCGTGATAATGATCTGTGGTATGATCCGGAAAAAGATGCACCCTACTACGCCGGTAAAAACGGATCGAAAATAACAGATGATAGTAATATGCTGCAGATAGATCGTGCCGGCCACTTCGTACTGCTGGCCACCGGTACAGACACCATCTTTGTGCACGATACCTACTTCGGCAAAAACAATCAGAGCAATGTCCGCGATATCTACGACTTTATGGCCTGTAACCAGGTGACGGTCCGTAATATCTATTCCAGGGTCAGTTCCGATGATATCATCAAACCGGGATCTGATTGTGCACTGGGTTTTACACGTCCTGCACGCCATTATCGCGTGCGTAATGTGATTGGTGATACCAACTGCAACCTGTTTCAGATTGGTTCAGAAACGGCCGACGATATCATGGATGTCTGTGTGGACAATATCTATGTGCTGGGCGCCAACAAAGCGGGTTTCTCCATCTCCACCAATGATGGTGCACATGTAAAGGATATCCATCTCAACTGTGGTCATACCGGTCCGGTAAATCAACGTTCCAAAATGTTCCGTACTACTGCTCCTTTCTTTATCTCCATCTCCAACAGAGGACGTATCATCGGAGCTACAGTAGGTAAATACACGTTTACAGAAGAAGGCCATAAAAGAACAGAGCTGCTGGTGCAGAATGTGAACATCGGTCAGGTAGAAAACATTCTGATCAATGGTATTGATATCGCGGAAGTGTACAGTGGCAGCTCCTTTGGAGGAGATGTTCGCTGGAAGCCTTTTGATGGTTCGCAGAAGCGCGCCACATCCATTATAGCGGGGTATCAACTACCGGAACCGGCAGCCGTGGAGGGAGGGCTGAACTTTGCCCTGCCTGATGGACGGCATACCGGGTATATCAGAAACGTGATATTTCAGGATGTACATATTACCGACAAGGGCGGCAATCCCTTATCCGACACCAGTCAGCGACCACCGGAGCTGGGTGTTGGCCAATACAATGTCGGTAATCTGAAAGTGCAGCCGGCTTACGGGCTATGGGCCCGTCATGTGGAAGGACTTAGCATTCAGGAAAGTTCCTTCCGCTACGAAAAACGAGACAGCCGTTTTGTATTATATTTCGATGATGTAAAAAGTGCCGGCATTTCCAATATCAAAGTGGTAAAAGCTGCGGATGCTTTATCAATCATCGGACAAAACAGGTCTTTCGGCATTCAGCTGAAAAACATTGTCTGTTATCAGGACGAATGGGGCAAATCGCCGGCAATGGGGGCAGTAAGCAGCCGGTAGTAAACATAGGCGCAGATAAGGGCCGCTGCCGGAAATACGTACAAGCTGTATCCATAAAGGGTTACAAAGGCCATCGCCACACTAAGGGCCATGCTCAGCAGATTAAATCCCAGTGGTGTATTGGTCCGCAGGGTTTTGAAATTAATAGCCTGTGTAACTTCCTCCGGTTTGTCGTTGGACGCATGAAACCCCAGTATCGTCATCCATCCCAGCGTAATGAAATAAAAGATGATCATGTCCCGGAACTGAACAAGGCTTGTCGATAATGTCAGAAACAAAGGAACAGATACGATTAAATCAATACAGATCGGAATAATCAGCAGCGACAGATATATCCTGAACATCAACCGGGAATTTCTGGTCATCAGCAAATGTTGATAAGTACGATAAATATGTCCCCAGACATTGTTATGCACATACGTGAAGACCATCAGACTACTGAACAACATATAGACAATGTAACCATTGCCCGGCCTAAGTTCTTTATGTTTATGCTGTTTGGTCATCGCTATCACCAGAATCGATGTCTTAAATACCAGTCCCGCGATCAACGGAATGATGATGGGTCTGGTTTTGCAGTAAATCCTGATCACATAGCTGTAAACACTGGCTGTGCCGGAAGTTTTGTATAGTTTACTTCCTGTGTCAGCGGGTTCTTCTTTTACCTTGTTTTGCCAGGCAATCCATATCACTAAAGACAATGGCAATAAAAGGGGGGATAACGGAAAGGTATACACGATAAGTATACCAGCTAGTATAAAGATGATAAAAGCAATGCCAATATGTTTACGGGTGTAGAAGGCCGTTTGTAGCAAGAGGCAGAAAACACCCGATGCAGCCAGTACTCCGATAGTGTTGAGTGCATTTAATAAGGTGAATTGCTGGTTTATCACCGGGATGAGCAACAGGCAGAAGGTTATCAGTACATAAAACGGTGATACAAGGTGGTAGCCGGCTGCTATACAGGCCCGCTGCGTAAAACTCACCGGATCAGCAGGGCGGAATAAGTTTACCTTGGGCTGGTAGACAGGAAAAAAAAGATAACCAGGAGCGAATGCAAATATCACCAGGGTAAACCAGGTCAGTTTGGTCTGATTGAAATTCGCAAGCATCAGGCTGATGATAACAGTGTTTAATCCGGCCGCCAGTAGTATCACCAGGCGTACAACGAGGGTTGTGGCTTTGTCGCATTCACGGATAAAGTTGCCCCAATGGGCTTTCAGCAGATAAAGTAACAGTCTCATATGGAGTTCAGGTTAACCAGTTGAGCGAAGCGGTGTTGATACCGGCTGGATTGATCAGTTCAAGCAGTTGTTTGTCGAGGTCTTTGGCACCGCCATTGGTAAAGCTTTCCTTATCACCATCAAACGCTACTTTTTTGTCGTGCAGCACACAGAGACGGGTAGCAATTTTATCCACATACAACAGATCATGAGAGGAGATGAGTACCAGTTTGCCGGGAGCGGCCGCAAATTCTTGCAGGAAGCCAGCCAGCTTGTGACAGGTCACGGGGTCGAGGTTGGCAAAGGGTTCATCGAGCAACAAAATGTCAGGTTTGTGGAGAAGGGCTGCCATGATGTTGAGCTTCATGCGCATGCCGGAAGAATAACCCTTGATAAGTTGATGGATGTCGGTAGTGTTTTCAAAGAAGAAAAGGGACAGGCTGTTGATGCGTTCCTTAATATCGGCGGGAGCCATTTTGTAGAGCAGCCCGCTGAATTCCAGGTACTGGTAGCCGGTGAGCTGCTCTATCAGATAGTCGAACTGACTGACGAGGCCGATTTTTTCCTTGATAAGAATTTTGTTGTTGTCAAATACCTGGCCTTTAATCAATACTTCGCCTTTGTCCTGGGATATAAGGCGGGCAATGATGTTGATAAGGGTGCTTTTACCGGCACCGTTTTTGCCTAGCAGACAACAGATGTCATGGGGTTGAACTGTGAGATGGATGTCGTCCAGTACCAGTTTACGCTGGAAACTTTTCGAGATACCTTTTAATGTGATCATAGGCAGCTTATTTAGCCCCGCCTGCTCTTGTTGCTTTATCGATAGAGAAGACGAGATTTTTTTCGTTGATATCTTTCAGGGGAACTTCCTGGTCGTTATCAAGGCCGCGGGTGAAGTACACGTTTGTCTTCAGGGTTTGTCCTTTGTCAAGCCCTTCTTCAAACAGCGCTACACCATAGAGTTCCTTATCTTCTGAGGAAACAGCGGCGATACGCAGGATAGCAATATTGTAGAGACCGTTGTTTTTTACAGTAACAACGCCATTATGGTAGGTATAACTGAGCCCTTTGATCGTAGCAAGATAATATTGGTTCTGATTGGTTGGGGCCTTATAAGTCTGGCATCTGGCTGCAAGCGGGGAGGCCGCCAGCAGCAGGGCATAAAACAATCCTTTCTTCATGAATTAAGTTAAAAATATATTACAAAAATACATTTTATTTTTATACGACGATTTGTGTTTAATTTCGTAAAAAATAAGGATGTGATGTTTTCAGTGGAGAATGTTTTCTCAGCAAACCGATATCCCAATGACCTATTCTAGATTATTCCATCCTGTGCTTCTGGTACAGGAAATTATACATACGGGGACTGCTCAACTGGAAGGAGAAGAGAAGAAACGAGTCAGCATCATCAATACACTTAGTCTGGCTTCCATCGTATTATGTCTGATTTTTGGCACTGCGATTTATTATCTTACCGGCAACATCCGGATATTACTCCCCGCCTACGCTGAAGCCCTGTTGTTTGTGGTGGTGCTATTGTTTAACCACTTCCGGCTGCATAATACAGCAGCTATCCTCACCGCCTTGCTTCATAATACTTCCATCGTTTATTTCAGCATACTGATGGGGATGGTGGCGGAAGTTCATTTGCTGTTCTTTTTCCTCGTAGGCGCCGCTCTGACTGTTTTTCAGGGCAAACCACTGCTGATATCCGTCAGTATTGCCATCTCTGTAATATGTCTGGTACTCTGTGAACTCAATTATTATTACAACGTTATACCGCCGCTGGACCTGTCTCTTTCCGATCAGTTCCTGATCCGCTGGGTATCTATTCCTGCCATCCTGGTGCTGGACGTGATCACTATCTACATCTATGTGCGCGGGCTGCGGCGAAAAAATGTTTTATTGCAAAGGAAAGCGGCAGCCCTGGAAAAAGCAGACAAAGACAGCCGTCGTCAGGCGATGGAAACCTCTCATGAGATGAGGAATCCTTTTAACGCAGTATACGGTATCACGCAGGACCTGCTGATGAAGGTGCAGCAGAGTGATAAATATCCCGAATTAAAATCCTCTGTGGAGCATCTATATTCCGCCTCCCATAATGTGTTGCAGATTCTCAACAATAATCTTGAACATCACCGGTTAGAGGAAGGCGTTACTCCTCAACTCGAAACCAGTACTTTTAATTTGCGGGAATGGGCTGCGGAAACCACGAATATTTATCAGTATATCGCTAATGTGCGGGATGTGCAGATTGCGCTGGAGATTGAGCAGGGGATGCCCGCATTGATTGAAGGAGATAAAATTAAATTGACGCAGGTACTCAATAACCTGTTGTTTAACGCGATTAAGTTTACACATGCGGGCAGTACGGTAACCGTGCAGATCAACCAGGCGTTGCCTAACTGGCAGCTGCATGTAAAAGACAGTGGGGCCGGTATCCCGGAAGAAAGGCTCTCTACTATTTTTTCGCCGTATGTGTCTGAGCAGCATGCTTTTGGTGGCACCGGGCTGGGACTGCCTATTGTACAGCGTTTTGCGGAACTGATGGGAGGCACGGTGTCTGTAGCCAGCAAGGAAGGGGAAGGGTCTGTATTTACCTTGACATTACCGCTGGTGGCCGCAGAAGAAAAGGTGGCGGAGGCGTCTGTATCGAAACAGCTCACCATCCGTTCTTTCAAAGGGGTGAAAGCGCTGGTGATAGATGATAATGAAATGAGCAACATGATATTGTCCCGGTTTCTGGAACGAATGGAGTGTGAAGTAGTGTCGGCGCTGAGCGGGGAGGAAGGCGTGAAACTGGCGGACAGTATGCATCCGGACATTATTTTTCTTGACTCCCATATGCCGGACATGGATGGAAAGGATACGCTGGCTGTTCTGCAAAGTATGCCGGTGGTCCGCAATGCCATTGTTATCGCGGTTTCCGGCGATGCCGCCGAAACTTCCATTGGTGATTTACTGAAAGCAGGTGCCAATGGTTTCATGACCAAACCCATTGACCTGAAAGCCCTGAACGACCTCATGATAAAATACGAATCACGAATTGCGAACAAAAATGCGAAGTGAGAATTCGCAGCTTCGCCCGCAATTCGTTATTCATGATTTACTGTTTGTTATACCAACATGCCATAACGGCTGGTATCCCTGGTACTCCAGGAGATATTTCCCTCCATCATATGTTCCAGCATCAGTATATAACGGTCCAGCAGCGCGGCATCATGCCGGGAGCTGAGTGATAGCAGCATTTCCGCTGTTTGCAGAAACTGTTTCACTTCGTTGTCGTGAATGGCAGCGGCTTCGTGGACAGCGTTTTCCAGTGCCAGCTGTTTTTTGTTTTTGATCATCATCACGAGGTTGAGTTCGTCGCCCTGCTCCAGTTCCTTTGTATAGGAGAAGAGGTCGTTGGCCCAGCAGATGGTGCGGCTGCAGAGCAGGCCCAGTTCTTTGATGAGGGGATCGTGGTACCAGGCGGATGGCAGGTGTACGTTTTCCATAATTTCTGCCAGGTCGAGGAAGAAGTTGGCTCCGCCGATGCCCGGACGGTGCAGCATATAATCTTCCAGGGAGATGCCGCCGGTGGCCGTGACATTTTGCATACGCCAGCTGTTGGACATAAAAGCGGCCTGGAGGCTGGTGGTAAAGCGCTCCTGCCAGGTTACGGGGCCTATCTGCTGCATCCGCAGCCAGATGTCCTGCATGGCCAGTAACAGTGGCGGGTCCTGGTGAGGAGTGGCCACATATTTTCCTTTGAGGATACCGATCATACTGGCGGCCAGTGTTGCGAAACTGGTACCAGGGTCGTTGAGTGTGATACGGTCTATTTCATCATCCCACAAAAAGAGCAGGGTGTTAAAATCGGCTGCAATACAAAGACGGAAGAGGTCGGCATTGGGGAACATACGCGCCACCATCCAGGTAAATTTTTGTTCCTGGTAAAGATGCCATTGACCGGAGCCATTGTCCAGCCCGAATTTCCGGACCCAGGCAACGGTATGCCTGTCAGCTTTTGTTACCAATGGATTGAGTTTTCCCGGGAAAGGGCAGTAGAGCCCTGGAAGTGTTGTTGTTTCCATAAAACTGAATATTTAATTGTTATAAATGCGGGGATAGGTGCGTACGTTAGGTGCTTGGTTCCTGTACCGGTAGTAAATAGTCTTCACGGATCAATAAGCTCACACGTTGGCAGTTAAATTAAAAGCCGGGATAGTTGGCAGGGCAAAACGGGCGCACCTAAAATTAAGATTGCGCCGCAAAATAGCCGCAGTTATTCCGTTGCTGTTTTTTAAGGCTGGAAGAGGCCGCTGGTGGCTGCGGCAAAGGAACCGGCATCGGTCGGGATAGTGGTTTGCAAGTGGTAATATATGCCCGTCAGAGGGGGTAAATGACCGTTCTTTCTGAGGGTCATTGTATTGTATCACTAAATTTTTTTTGCTGACAGATAGTACTTAATGAGGGGAAACGTAGTTGGTAGAGCGTGAACTAATTGTTTAATCGTATTTGCTGTCATGGCAGCAAGCATTATTCATTTGTAAACATGCGTTTTAGAATCAAACTATTGGCAGTACACCAGGAAACAGTCATTCCCATTAACTACCCCTATGCCTTATCGGCAGTGATTTTTAAAATATTACATCAGGCTGATGAAGAATACGCCGCTTTTCTGCATGAGAAGGGCTATTCCCGGCCGGGTTCCCTCAAAGTATTCAAACTGTTTTCTTTTTCAGAGATCAGGACGGCTTTCCGGATAGAGGGCGACAGGTTTCGCCTTTTATCCAGGGAGGCGGTTTTTACGATCTCTTTTCATCTGCCGCAGGCAGCAGAGAATTTTATCCGGGGACTGTTTCTGAATGAGATCTTCGAGATTGGCGACCGGCGCAGCAAAGGCGTATTTAACGTAGCTGCGGTACAGGTGGTGCCTTCACAACTGGATGACATCCCGGATAGCGAAATCCGGGAAGTATTGCTGCAACCATTTTCTCCGTTGGTATGCGGCACTAAAAATGACCGGGGGTATTACGACTTTCTGTCGCCACACCATCCCGATTTTGTAAAACAACTGGTATACAACTGGCGGGAGAAATTTATCACCCTATATGGTGAAGAACAGGCTGATAGCGTATTTGGACCTGTCAGCGTGGAAGTGGTGATGATGGATAATCCTCCTAAATCCCGTTTGATCACCATCAAGGCAGATACACCACAGGAGACCAAAATCCGCGGTTATACCAACTTCCGGCTCAAAGTCAAGGCTGCCGGGCAGGCGCTGAGGCTCCTGGCGGATGCAGGAGCCGGCGTGTATAACAGCTCAGGTATGGGCAGTCTCCAGATAGTGTGATGCCGAAAAAATGTCTTTCGACATGAAACAAATATTCCAGACCTATACCGGGAATGCCATGCTCAATGCATCTTTGATGACCATCGAAGCCATGGCCCAGCTTTCTGCCGTAACGGACATTACCCCCGAACTGCTGTTGCAACTCTGCCAGGAAAAAAAACTCTGGCAGGTAAACAGTCGGCTGAAGAACTATTCCATGCTGTTTACCATCAACGGCCCACTGTATTACGAAGATGGAGGCGTGGTATACAATGCTTTGTTCCGGGAGATCATCAACACAATAGAGCTGGAAGGTGACAAGGTATGCGAACTATCGGGGCTTCGGTTCAACCGTTCTTTTGAAACGGTTTACCGGGATGCACTGCTACGTATAGGCCTTTCCGGTAGGGAGATAGAAAAAAGAGACTTATCCATCAACAGGGTATGGGTGCCACTGATCGGCAGCATAGGATCGGACGCACAGGCTTTGCCCCAGGCCAAGTTCATGCCGGCCATACATCCGGTATGTATTGTGCTGCTGCAGTTTCTGCCGCTTTCCTCACTGTTATACAGAGGAGGAATATTTTTGGTAGACTCTTCCGACTTTTATTTTGCACGCACTTATGTGCAGGAGAACTATAACATCCTGCTGAGGTCCATTGAAAGTACTTCTGTGGCCTCGCAGATAACTAACCAGTCCTTTTCCAAAGGACACTATCTGTTGATTGCGCTGAAGATCCTGTCTGAAAAAGAGGATGTCTCCGATGTATATGCAGACCTGAACCTGTGGAGTTTTACCAACTCCGGTACCGGCGCCGCCTGCGATATAGACCGTATCCCCTGCAGCCTGCTGCGTAAGCTATACTGGCTGAATGACACAGATATCAGGAAAGAACTGGAAAACATCCTGCGTACAGAAGCTATCAGCCATAAATTCCTCGACGCGCTGGAGGGCAATCAGGAGTGGAACCTGCTGTATCCCAATAAATTCAAGAAAGTGGTGCATAAAGGAGTATCGGTGCGCTTCTTTGAAACGTATATGCGCATCACCGGCAATGATGCGCTGCTGCCATATGCCCGTTATATAGCTACCCTGATCCGGGAATACAAAAGCATTTCATTTGACAGCTACCTGCGCAGCACCGCTGCCTGGCAGGAAAAAGACTATCGTGCAGATCTGCAGGCGGTGCTGGTGAAAGCAGCCAGGGATGGCCGCTGGAGCCTGGCCCATCATCTGCATATACTCGACAGTCAGCATCTGCCTGTCAGAAGCGGTAGTTATCAGTTGTACCGCTGCATCCATTTTTATTATCAGCGGAATGTTTCTGAAACAGTGATGCCGTCAGCCACAGCAACCACATCACCGGTAAAACAAGTCTGTGAATGGATGATAGCCCTCATACAACAGGATGAACTATCCTGGAAAATTACGGCTGATCTCACTGACCCGCAGCGGTATTTACAAGTGGTATATACAGAAATGCTGTGTCGTGCCTATGATCGGCCCGGCGTGGAACTGGAAACGATATTCCACGCTTTAATGGACCCCAAAAAATATGCGTTCAGAAGAGCCGGACTGAATGAGCTGTTAAGAGTCTTCTTCAGTCAGCCGGAACAACAGCAGTATACTGTCAGGGCGCCGGAACAACCGGCAGAATGGGAGCCTGCCACTGCTGTACAACAATGGTTCAGGGATATCCGCGCACTAGCTGCTGATTACCAGGCGTATTATTATGATGCTTATCGTCACCGGGAAACAGGAGTGCCTCCTTACGGAAAATTCTTCCGGATGGTCAACAGTATCCCACAGGAATCCGGACTTTTTTTATACCGGTTCAGGGAAATCCTGGACAACACCAACAATTATCTCAAGGAAAAGGGGCATTCGCAAAGCTGGTCTGACAGCATATTGTACAACCCCAATGGAGATTTGGCATTACTGTTTACCGGAATGGCCCTGAAGTTAAGTCTGCTTAAATTATACAAACATACACTGGAACATCAACCTGCAACTCCCATTCTTTAATCCATTACACGATGGCAATATTAAACAACATTACCGGCGCATTACTGATAGACGCCACAGCCGCCTTTTTGAACGGAGCCGGCTTAAGCAACGGAGAAGATAAGAACAAAGTCATACCCAAAACATTCTGGGAAAAAGTAAATAATCGCTCGGAAGAAGTGCCTTATGTGTCTGCCCAGGCCTGGCGCCGCTGGTTGCGTGATACCACCAACGAAGAAAATAACTGGTCTCCCAGTGAGCTGCGTGGTATCAAGGAATCTGAAAAGGGCAGTACCAATAAAATCGCTACTGAACTTAATCCTATAGATTTTCCGGAAGATGATCTGTTTGGTTATATGAGAAGCGGAAAAGGAAAAGAAGAAACACTGCAACGGACATCTCCCTTTAAATCTTCTGTTCTCAAAGGCCTTCGCAATATGCGTACTTTAAGTACAGACGAAGCTTTTGTACACCTGAAGGATGGAACACCTTTGCCTTATGCTACAAAATTCTATTCCACCCATCTGGAAGGTTTTTTTAACCTCGAATACTATCGTTTAGGCGTTTACGATAATATGGGTAGCCGGCAGGAATTATCTGCAGCATTATTGGAAAAATATAAGAGTAGTTTCCGGGAAACAACCCTGCATGGCAAGTTTAAGCGGTATGAGCTGAAAGATGCTGCCCTTACCAGAAAGGCCAGGGCTGCGGGATTACTGAAAGGGCTGGGGTATATGCGTGGTGGCGCCAAGCAGGCTGCTTTTGGTGCCGATGTATCACCTAAAGTGCTGATCCTTGCCGGTATGGAATCTGCCAACCCGGTATTCAACAATATTTTCACCGGTAGTGGTGAACGGCCGGGTATCAATCTGGATGCATTGAGAGAAATAGCAAGAGATTATCGGCATAAGTTATCGACTCCTGTATATGTTGGCATTCGGGCCGGTTACTTACAGGACGAAGAAAAAATAAAAAACCTGGGTGATGGTTTTGTGGTAGACTCGCCATTGGGTGTGGTACATCAGTTTACCGTCAAACATCTGCATAATGATTAATCTGCTGGAGGTGGAGTTTGCCGGCTGGACGGCCACACCACGGATGCCATTCGTGGTGTCTGGCAATGCTGTCTGTCTGCCGGCGCCATCCTATTCTTTGTTGCTGGGGCTGATAGGCTGTTGCCTGGGCCGGCTGGTGGAAGCAGGAGAGGTGGCTATAGGTTGTTACTACCGCTTCGACCATACTGCTAAGGATATGGAAACACGCCAGCGCCTTGCATTTGACGGCCGGCAGCTGAAACCACATCAGAAAGGCACCGATGTTCACCTGCGGGAGTTTCATGTGCAGCCCCGGCTCAGGCTGTGGCTGAACCGGCCGGAATGGGCAGACTATTTTCTGTATCCCGCCGGAACGCCTTCCCTGGGCCGTTCCCAGGACATCCTGAGGGTAACATCTGTGAAGACGGTGGTGGCCAGCAAAGTAGCCCAAGGGACCGTATCCGGCTGTATGCTGCCTTTCGGACCACAAATACAGGCAGGAGGCCAGCTGGTACAAATGGCGGAAGCCTACCAGGAAAATGACGGGATCGGTGCTGGCAGAACAGCCACCCACAGCGGCATATTCATCGCCATACCATGGGACAGCCTCTCCCCGGTGAGTATGCCAGACTTATATGAAATAGCGCAGGAAGGACAACAGGAGCCATTTTGTTTTTATCTGCATCCGTTTAAACATGAACGCTGATTTCTACCGGCAATTTATTGCCAAAGAGGATGGGACTACTTTACAGGAGCATACCCATCGCGTACGGACCGCAGGCGCCAACCTGCTGGTCCGCCTGCCACTTACACCTGAAGAAAGGAACTGGTTGGCGCCTAAACTGGATAACTGCTGTGTGTTGCACGATCTGGGTAAAATACACCTTGCTTTCCGAAACAGCTTTGTCACGCGTTTGCCTTTCCGTCATGAGATCATCTCTCTGTGGTTCTGTGAAAACTTCCTGCAATTGCCGCTGGATGAAAGGTTTGCTATCGCTACACATCATAAATCCGTCATCCCGCATCAAAAAATAAATATCTCTTCCGCACTCAATATTGATCAGCTCAAAAGAGACATGCAATACCATTATCACAGTAATGCGGAAATACTCACCGCCGATGTGCTGAAACAATGGCTGGAGCTGATGGAGCTGCCAATGGAGATCAAAACAGCGGAGATTAGTCTGGTGATCCCGAGAGAGATGCGTAGGACGTTACAGTTTAACGATCAGCCGAATGCCGTGCCAGACCTGAAGATGCGCCGGCAAATGTCGATGATGCGTGCGCTGCTGATGGCAGCAGATCATATCGGCTCTGCAAGACTGGAGGAACATATACCCACTTATACGCCTATACGAATACAGGATTTTCAGCCTCAGCGCAATGGCGTGTATTTTCCTTTCCGGCAGTTTCAACAGCGTTTGCAAAACACCTTCACAGATGCTATCGTACATGCGCCTACTGCCTCCGGTAAAACTGTGGCAGCGCAGAGCTGGGTATATGCTAATCAAACAACACATGCCCGCGTGTTTAATCTGTTGCCTACCACTGCCAGCTGCAACGCTGCGGCACTGCAATGGCAGCGTGTTTTCGGGAAAGAGAAGGTGACCGTATTACACTCCCGCACCTATAGCTTTTACTATGAACAACTGGAAACAGAAAACGGGGCAGACCGTCGCCAGGCTGCATGGTCAGCCAGCACTTTGTCTGCAGAATTGTTTTATCCTGTGAAAGTGGCTACCCTGCATCAATTACTGATGACCGCATTTAAAGATAAAGGATGGGAGTTTGCCCTGATCGACTATCGGAATGCTCTTTTTGTGATAGATGAATTTCACACCTATGATGCTTTGACGATGGGGCTGATGATAGCCACCGTTAAGCTTTTCAGGCGTGTGTTTAATGCCCGGTTTCTCTTTATGTCTGCCACTATTCCTGCTTTTATGATGAATTTTATGGTGAAGGAATTGTTTGATGGAAACGAAGACTGTATTGTTCGGCCAGACCCTGCTTTTGAATCAGACCGGCAGATACTGAACAGAAAACGGCATCAGCTCTATTGCAGGCCCGGAACGACCATCCTCAGCGATATTCCACTAATCAGGGAATATCTGCGCAGTCATACCGTGCTATTGATCCTTAATACTGTAAAGGCTGCACAGGATCTCTATGAAGTATTCAGTGATATTGCCACTGTTCAAATGCTTCATGGTGGCCTGCATGAAGCGGACAGGATAGACAGCGAAAAAAAGATCAGCCATCCTGATCCGGCCCAAAGACCAAGGCTGCTGATTGCGACACAGGCCGTGGAAGTCAGCCTGCAGCTGGATTACGATATCCTCTTCACAGAAAACGCACCCGCCGAAGATCTGATACAACGCCTGGGTCGTGCCAACCGGGAAGGTGAGAAAACAATCCATCCCATTGATTATATGACGCGGCTGAAACACCGCACAGTACCCGTTTATCTCTACGAACATTCCATTCGTAAAACACCGTTCTACGATAGCACCGTATTAGCAGATGCCTGGAAAACCTTGTACAACCTGGATACACAGGAGTTGTCAGAAGAGGACCTGGTAGAAGTATGTAACACCGTATACAGCAATGGCTACAACCCCATACAACAAGCCGATTTTGAACAGGGACTGAACAGCACCGTTATCCGTGACTTTGAAACTCAATGGGTGGCCGGCCATCACTACGACTGGATCAAATCATTTATTCAAAACGGCCATCAAAAGATAGAGGTGCTTTGCGGAAACCTGCTGGAATTATTCAATCAGAAACGCCTGGAGAAACGGTTTGTAGAAGCCAATCAGTTATTGGTGTCAGTATATTTTTATGAAGCCAAAAAGCAGGTGATGCATGATGATACTGCAGTGATCATTGCACCGGACCTGGAGTATGTGGAGGGAGTAGGGTATAAGGTGCGGGGAGCATAATCGGACCATGGTGGAATTGAAAGTTTATAGGTTAGTATTAGACACCTAATGGTATAATCGTATCACATGGAATTGAAACTTGTATTGTTTTACTGTCCCCCCTTTTATTCGTACCACAGGGATTTTTAGCCAGGGGCCTAAGCCCCTGGCTAATATGTTACAACCCTTCATCTACCAGATACAGCACAGATTCATAGTTTTTCTTCACAGCGGCAGACATGGCTATTTCGCATGTTTTGGTGGAAGAATAATAACCATCATGTTCCTCTGTTTTTATTTCTGTAGCTTCCGGACGTGTAGCCGATTCCGTTAGTTCCGGGAACAGGAATCCACGGTCACCGGCCATGCCGCAGCAACCGGCGTATTTAGGCACAATTACTTCTTCGGCGAAGTGGTTGGCCACACGAAGGAACTTGTGGCTGGTCTTCATTTTTTCCAGTGAACATACAGGATGCAGGGCGATGCTTTTTTTCTTGCGGACAGCGGTTACTTTAGGCAGTACGTAGTCATGCAGGAAGTCTACGCTGTCGAGTATACGAAGTTGATCGAATTTTTCCTTGTTCTCAGCAGTGAGGGTGGGTCTGATATGATGCAGGGTATAAGCGCAGGAGCTGACATCTATCACCACTGGCAGCGTGCCCTGGCGGGTATCGCCCCAGAGTTTTTCCACGATATGGTTAGCGGTATGCTGGTAAGCATCCTTATATCCTTTGGAAGAGAAGATCTGGCTGCAGCAGGTGCCGCCGAGATTATCGGGCACGACTACACTGATACCGGATTTCTGACATACGCTCATGAAGGTTTCCATGAGGTTTTTGGATTTCCCTTCGTAGGTGCCGAGCATACGGGAGATACAGGCCGGGAAATAAACGATGGTAGCGCTATCGCTGGTGCCAGCTGTTTGCTTTGATTTCAGGATATCCAGATTGGGAGCCTGTTGCAGCTGCTCAGACCACAGTGGCATGGCGGGCACTATTTTCCGCAGTCCTTTGGTGAGCTGCGACATAGTATGTTTGCCGAAGAGCTTATTGATACCGGTACCAGCCTGAATAGCGGTCCTGACGGCCCATTCTGTGGTTTTGAAATTTTTGGCTACATACAGTGCGACTTTATTGGCCGTGGGAGAGTGGTTTTCGCGGCGGAGTCTTTTGATAAGGTCTCCGGTGTTGATATCCACAGGGCAGGCGGTGGCGCAAAGGCCATCTACTGCACAGGTTTCCATGCCATCGTACTGGTATTGGTCGAGCAATAATTTATAGTGTTCTTTGTCGCCTGCGTTTTCGAGTTGTTTGAGTACTCTTCTGATAACGATCCTTCTGCGGGGTGTGGTGGTGATATCGCGACTGGGGCATTTGTGTTCACAATAGCCACATTCGATACAGCGGTCCACTTCTTCTTCCACGGAAGGCAGCTCTTTCAGGTTCTTCAGGTGTGCGCGGGCATCGCTGTTGATGATAACACCGGGATTGAGCAGGTTATGCGGATCTGTGGCCTCTTTGATACTTTTCATGATCTCGTAGGCTTCTCCACCCCATTCTGTTTCCACGAAGGGCGCCATGTTGCGGCCGGTGCCATGTTCGGCTTTCAGGGTGCCGTCATATTTATTCACCACAAGGGCCACTACGTCCTGCATGAAGAGGTCGTAACGGGTAATCTCATCGGGCGTGTTGAAAGACTGGGTCACCACAAAGTGTATGTTACCGTCTTTAGCATGGCCGAAGATGATGGCGTTGTCGTATTTGTATTGAACGAACAGTTGCTGTATATCGGAGATGGCGTCTCCCAGCTTGGCTACAGGGAAGGCGATATCTTCGAGGATAACGGTGGTGCCGCTGGCGCGTACGGCGCCTACGGCGGGGAACAGCCCTTTACGTATTTTCCAGAAGAAGGCTTGTTCGGCCGGATCGGTAGTGAATACCGGTGGTTCAGACATATCGAGGGAAGAGGCGGCGGCCATGAAACCGTTGACACGGGCGTCGAGAGCAGCCTGGCTTTCTTCCTGGAATTCTATCAGCAGCGCAGCGGCTGTTTCCGGCAAGGTTTTCACGATGGCGGGCATACCGTCCATATCTTCTACGGCGCGGAGGGAGGCACGGTCCATCAGTTCCACCATCAGAGCGCCTGCATTGGTAAGTGGCACGATGGCCTGGCAGGCGGCGTAGATAGTAGGGAAGTAGAGCAGTGCGGTGGATTTATAAGCGTAGTCCGGCACGGTGTCCATTACTGCCTCGGCGATGAAGGCAAGGGTACCTTCTGCTCCTATCAGCAGATGGGCCATGATATCCAGCGGATGGTGATAGTCGATGAAGGCATTCAGCGAATAACCCACTGTATTTTTAGTCTGGTATTTATACCGTATCCTGTCGTGCAAAGCAGGATTGGCGGCGATCTGGTCACGGAAGTTGGCGAGGCTCACAAACAGCGGCGCACATTCCATTTCAAAACGGGCATAGTCGCTTTTATGCTCTGTGTTGAAAGTATTGCCATCAGGCATTATGAACCGGATATAACGGGTGGTATGATAGGAGTTGAGCGCTACGCCGCAACACATACCACTGGAGTTGTTGGAGAGGATACCGCCCATCATGGCAGAGTTGATGCTGGACGGATCGGGTCCTATCTTGCGGCGGTATTTTTTCAGGTAGGTATTGACCATAGCACCGGTGATGCCGGGTTGTACCCTCACAGTATTGCCGTCTTCTTCTATCTGTATTTTGTTCCAGTACTGGCTCAGGTCTACAAGGATACCGTCGGTGATAGACTGTCCGGAGAGGCTGGTGCCTCCTGTCCGGAAAACGAGCGGTATCCGGTATTCCCGGGAAAAATGGAATAAGGCGATGATCTCTTGTTCACTCACCGGCTGTACAACGGCTTTAGGTACCAGGTGGTAAAAGCCTGCATCGGACGCAAAAGATATTACGTCTATATACCTGGACTTGATACGTTTATCAGGTAAGATCTTCTTCAGTTCATTTGCTATGTTCATGGCGAGTTTCCTTATTCCTTGACTGGTTGAATTCACTGTTACAGGAAGCAAGTTATATAATTTTATATCTTTTTATATCTTTAGCCACCGCTTTCTTAACAACCACTATTGAAACCATGTACCGTCTGCGTTATTTGTTGTCCTTTTTACACTTTACCGTTCCCTGTTTGATGATGGCAGCTACAGCCCATGCACAGCAGCCCCGGCCGGATAGTGTGCCTCCGCCAGCTGTGCGGCAGTTGTCTGAAATTTCCGTGATACAGCAAAAAGCGCTGGTGGAACGGAAAGCAGACCGTATCATTTATAATGTGAGCAGCAGTGTCAGCGCTGCCGGCGCCAATAGCCTGGAAGTGCTTGCCCGGGTACCAGGGCTGCGGGTAACGGATAATATGATAGGCCTTGCGGGAAGAGGGGCCATGAAGGTGATGGTAAATGGCCGTATGGTGCCACTGACAGGGGAAGACCTGCAACGTTATCTCAAGTCCATGTCGGCCGGAGAGATCGCCAGGGTGGAAGTGATCACCAACCCTTCTGCTGCTTATGATGCAGATGGAAATGCCGGTCTGATCAATATCGTCACACGACGCGACAGAAACCAGGGCCTCAGCGGAGAAGTGCAGGCGGGCCTGAAACGCGCTGACTACGGCGGCAAGCCGCTGTATGGTGTTTCCAACTATGGTACCGTCACCGCTGGTGGAAACTTCAGCTATAATACTAACAAATGGTCCTGGTATGGCAACCTCAATTACGACCACGGACGTTTCCTCGAAGGCTTTGGTATAGACCTGTCTTATCCGCGCCGTTACTGGACACAAACGGATACAGGCAATTACAAGGTGCGCAACCTCAACCTGGTATTAGGCACAGATTACAAGATCAGTCAGAAAACAACCATCGGCTTTAACTACAACGGCAGCCGCACAGCCTACATTGGTGATGATCATGTGAACAACCCGCTCTATAGTACAGGCCATCTGCCGGATTCTGTATTGAAGACATACGCCACCTATAAGCCCGTGGCCTGGAGCAATGGCCTGAATGTGCATCTGGTTACCCGCTTAGATTCCATCGGCCGCCAAATGTCAATAGATGCAGACTATTTCAACTACTACCGTACCGATAAATCCGATTTTGAAAGCCAGCGCTATAATCCTTACGGAGAGCTGCTTCCGGATGGCATCACCCGTTATTTTGATACCAACAAACAAGCGATCAATATCTACACACTGAAAGCGGATTTTCAATGGCCCACGCGGTTTGCGAATTACGCCTTCGGCGGAAAGCTGAGCTTTATTGATAACTACAGCAATGTATTTTATTATAACAATATAAAAGACCAGCTGATTTATAACAAAGCACTGAGTAACGAATACGACTATACGGAAAATACGCAGGCATTGTATGTCAGCGCAGCTAAGGAAATAGGTAAGTGGAAACTCAATGCCGGCCTGCGGATGGAAGCCACCCAAACCAAAGGAATTTCCCATATACAGGACCAGACCAACAGCAACGACTATGTGAAATTATTTCCTTCCTTCTCAGCTATCTGGAACTATACAACAGACAATCATCTGGCCTTTACCTTCGGCAAACGGATCAACCGTCCGGTATTCTGGGACCTGAACCCTTATAAATCGCTGACCACGGCGTATAGTTATCTCGAAGGAAACCCTTACCTGCAGCCGGAATACAATAGTAATTTTGAATTGTCGCATAGCTGGAAACAACGTTTTACCGTAGCCGCTTTTCTGAATATCACTAATAATGGTTTTAACCGGATCACCATCGCTACGGAAGATGATAACACCGTATTTACCACTCCGGTGAACTTCCTGAAGATTTACCGTTACGGCTTGTCGGCCAGCGCCACCGTGCAGCCCTGGTCCTGGCTGGAAAGCACCAATCAGCTGACTGCCTATAATACAGACGCTAATTCATCTCATCCTTTAATCGCTAATGTGAGAGGGCTGGGCATGTATCTGTCTACCAACAACAATATCTCCCTCAACAGTGATAAAACCTGGCAAGTAGCCGTGAATGGCTGGTATCAGTTCCCTGAAATAGATCATAACGGAAAATCAGATGCCTATTATAATGTAGACCTGGGCATAAAAACCCTGTGCCTGCAGAAACGTTTGAGCATAGCCCTCAATGCCGCCGATCTGCTTCGTTCCAGTGCCAGTGTAGTTCATTATACCTATGGTAATATCAAACAAACTTTCACCCACTTCCAGGTGAATCGTAATGTTCGCCTTACCCTGACTTACAAGCTGGGCCAGTCATCCCGCAAGCGTGAAGTAAGGAATACAGGGAATAATGAGGAAAGACAAAGACTATAACAACTGTGATAAATACTGATATTACTGATGTGCCTGATCTGCGAAGATGTGTGCGATCGGCTAGATAAGAATGGTTTTAAAGTAATTATTACCGATTCTTCGCTTATATCTTCGCCCATCAGAAATATCAGAGGTATCAGCATTTATCACAGTTGGTATCAGTATTTATCATCGTTGAACAAGTGTTTTAAAAAGTTGTTCAATTTCTAATTTTTCCCCTAACTTTATTGCTAAAACGTGGAATTATGGCAACCGGAAAGAAAGAAAAGGATACCAGCACGGAGGAGAAGATATTGGCGGCGGCCCGCATCGTATTCACTAAAAAGGGCTATGCTGCTACCAAAGTGCGGGATATAGCAGCGGAAGCGGATATTAACCTTTCGCTGGTGAACTACTATTTCCGCAGCAAAGAGAAGTTGTTTGAGGTGGTAATGGCGGAAGCTGTGCAGAAGCTGGTTTTTGAGATCGCGGGTGTTTTTAATGATGAACAGCTGAGCGTACTGGAAAAGGTTAGTAAAGCAGTGAATTATTATATCGATCTATTGCTGGAGAATCCTGATTTTCCGCTGTTCCTGGTGAATGAGATTATTGGAGGCGAAGATATGTTTTCACGGGCAGCGCAGCAGCATGTGTTGTTTAAATCGCATTTATTCCGGCAGTTGTTTGAGATGCAGAAGGAGGGTAGACTGAAAGTGCATCCGGTGCATATAATGATGAATGTGATAGGGATGGTAGTGATGCCCTTTCTTGCAAAGCCGCTGCTGGAGCGTAATGAATTGGTGAAGAACGAGGAGTTCAGAGCACTGATGAATGAAAGAAGAACACTTATTCCGCTTTGGCTGAAGGGAATGCTGGGGTAATACCCGGTTTTTTTTGACCCTGTATTGAACAAGTTTTTAAAACAATAATTCAAATTCATTGTTGCATCATGAAAGTATTAAGCATGCTTTGTTGTATCATGATGTTGGGCGGGCAGTTGAAAGCGCAGGAAGAAGCACTGACCATTGAAAGATGTTATACGCTGGCGAGGGATAATTATCCACTCATTAAGCAGTATGATCTGATAGTCCGCACCAATCAGTATACAGTTGCCAATGCAGGAAAGTTATACCTGCCACAGCTCACGGTTACGGGGCAGGCCAGTTATCAGTCGCAGGTGATCAACTTTTCGGATGTGTTTCCGCCTATTCCGGGTCTTCATCCGCCGGTGCTGAGTAAGGACCAGTACAAGGTACAAGCCGAAATAACACAACAGATCTATGATGGCGGGGTGACGAAGTTGCAGCAGGAAGCCAGCAGGGCCAACGAAAAAGTGCAGCAGCAGAACCTGGAGGTAAACCTGTACGCTGTGCGGGAAAGAGTGACCCAGTTATATTTTTCTATTCTGCTGATGGATGCTCAGTTGCAGCAGAATGCCCTCCGCAGGGCTGATCTGCAGACCGCTGCCGATAAAATGAAGGCAGCCCTGGCTAACGGTGTCGCCTATAGGAGTAATGTAGATGAGCTGCTGGCGGAAATTGTAAACGCGGACATGATGACCACCGAATTCAGGGCTAACCGTAAAGCCTATCTGAAAATGTTGTCCACCTTCATCAACCAACCGCTAAACGACAGTACGGTATTGACTTCTCCGGCGGCAACCAGTCCACAACAAAATATCAACCGCCCCGAACTGGCCTTATACGACTTCCAGAAAAAAACATATGATGTACAGGAGCGACAGTTGAAATCTGCTTATCTACCTCGTCTGTCTGCTTTTCTGCAGGGTGCTTATGGAAGACCGACGCTGAACATCGTGGAAAATAATTTCGGTACCTGGTGGATGGGCGGTGTGCGGCTCAACTGGTCATTGGGTAGTCTCTACTCCCTGAAGAACAATCGCCAGCTGATGGAAATCAACCGTCGTATCCTGGAGGTGAACAAACAAACCTTCCTCTTCAATACCACTCTCACTATGCAACAGCAACAGCAGGATATTGATAAGTACGTTGCATTGATGGAACAGGATGATGATGCCATCCGCCTGCGCTCATCAGTGCGCAAATCAGCACAGGCGCAGCTGGACAATGGTGTCGTTACCGTTCATGAATATATCTCCCAGCTCAATGCGGAAAATCTCGCAAAACAGTCCCGTATCCTGCACCAGCTGCAATGGCTGCAGGCACAGTATAACTATAAAAACACTTCCGGTAACTGATGAACGTATTCAATATGAAACACGCTTTAATATTAGCATTGGCCGCAACGCTGCTGACAAGTGCCTGCGGTAACAGCGGACCAGGATACGATGCCTCCGGCAATTTTGAGGCTGATGAAGTGATCGTGTCTGCACAGCAGAACGGAGAACTGTTGGCCTTCTCCGTTAATGAAGGCGATAAGCTCAGTGCTGGCCAGGTGGTAGGCCAGATTGATGTGACCATCCCCACGCTGCAAAAAGAACAGGTACAGGCCTCCATCCGCGCACTGAAAGAAAAGACCAGCAACCCGCAACCACAAACCATGCTGGTAGAACGGCAGCTGATAGTCCAGGAAGCACAGCTGCAACAACAATACCGCGAACGGAAAAGAACGGAGAATCTGGTGAAAAGCGATGCTGCCACACAAAAACAACTCGATGATATCAACGCGTTGATTGAGCAGCTGGAAAAACAACTGAATGTCACTCGTCAGCAGATGAAACTGAATAACTCCAACACCGCCACGCAAAACCGCTCTATCCTCAGTGAACAGGCTCCCCTGGAGAAATCGCTGGAACAATATTCAGAACAGGTCCGCAAAGGACAGATCGTTAATCCGATCAGTGGCGTGGTGCTGTCGCGTTATGCATTGAGGGGAGAAGTGACCGGCATCGGAAAACCACTCTATAAGATCGCCAATATTGATACGCTCAACCTGAAGGCATATGTTACCGGTGTCACACTCCCTAATATCAAACTGGGGCAGGACGTGCAGGTGCGCATCGATCAGGGAAAGAAGGACTACAAATATTATCCGGGCACCATTACCTGGATATCAGACAAGTCTGAATTCACGCCTAAAACCATCCAAACAAAAAATGAAAGGGCCAATCTCGTATATGCGATCAAGGTAAGAGTGAAGAATGATAGTTACCTGAAAATAGGCATGTATGGCGAAATGCTGATCCATAAACCCTGACGTTATGAATCCGGTTACCCTGGAACATATTACCAAAACATATGAAGCCGGCAAGGTACTGGCAGTAGACGACGTATCCCTGGAAGTGAA
Source organism: Chitinophaga flava (assembly GCF_003308995.1). Classification (NCBI taxonomy): domain Bacteria; kingdom Pseudomonadati; phylum Bacteroidota; class Chitinophagia; order Chitinophagales; family Chitinophagaceae; genus Chitinophaga; species Chitinophaga flava. Next base: position 1,073,824 of record NZ_QFFJ01000002.1, read on the forward strand.
GGAAGGTGAACTGTTTGGACTGATAGGACCAGACGGCGCCGGTAAAACATCCATCTTCCGGATACTGACCACCTTGCTGCTGCCGGATAAGGGCACGGCCAGCGTGAAGGGATATGATTGTGTGAAAGACTATAAAGCCATCCGGCGTTCTGTGGGTTATATGCCGGGAAAATTTTCCCTGTACCAGGACCTCACCGTGTCGGAGAACCTGCATTTTTTTGCAACCCTCTTTGGTACTACTATAGACGCAAATTATAGTATGATCAAAGACATATATGAACAGATCAAACCATTCAGTGACCGTCGGGCCGGCAGATTGTCTGGTGGGATGAAACAGAAGCTGGCCTTGTGTTGCGCGCTGATCCATAAACCGGAAGTGTTGTTTCTGGATGAACCTACCACCGGTGTAGATGCCGTATCGCGTAAGGAGTTCTGGGACATGTTACAGACACTGAAACAGCAGGGAATTACTATTGTGGTGTCTACACCTTATATGGACGAAGCCGTGTTGTGCGAACGGATTGCACTGATCCAGAGCGGAAAGATCATGTCTGTAGATACACCTGAAACTATTATCAATGCTTTCCCGGTACAGCTGTATGCGATAAAAGCAGCAGACATCTACCGTTTGCTGACAACACTCCGGGAAGACCAGACTATAGACAGCTGTTATGCTTTCGGAGAATACGTGCACGTTACTTTCAGGGAAGGTACTGTTACAGACACCACCGGCCTGAAACAGCGCCTGGAACAGCAGGGGCACCGGCAGGTGGAAATAAAGGAGATCAGCCCTTCTATTGAAGACAGTTTCATCCGCCTTATGCAGGAAAAAAATCTTTCAGAAAAAAACAGCAGCGATGGACGAAAAGGTGATCATATGTAAAGACCTGACCAAACAGTTTGGCCACTTTACTGCGGTAGATCACATCACTTTTGATGTGTATAAAGGAGAGATATTCGGTTTTCTCGGTGCTAACGGCGCCGGTAAAACCACGGCCATGCGCATACTCTGTGGCTTGTCATATCCTACTTCCGGAAAGGCTACTGTAGCTGGTTTTGACGTATACAAACAGCAGGAGTCCATCAAGAGAAATATCGGCTATATGAGTCAGAAGTTTTCTCTTTATGAAAACCTGACCGTAGTAGAGAATATTGAATTTTTTGGTGGCGTATATGGACTATCGTCATCGGATATACGCAAACGGAGCGATCAGCTGGTGCAAAAATTAGGGCTGACCAATGAAGCCAAAAAGCTCGTAGGTGCCTTGCCGTTAGGATGGAAACAGAAGCTGGCTTTTTCGGTGGCCATCTTCCACAATCCTCATATTGTATTCCTGGATGAGCCTACCGGTGGCGTGGACCCTATTACCCGTCGTCAGTTCTGGGATATGATTTATGAAGCAGCTGCCAGTGGTATCACGGTATTTGTGACTACACACTATATGGATGAAGCAGAATACTGCAACCGGATCACCATCATGGTGGATGGCAAAGTGGAAGCGCTGGACACGCCATCCAGTTTGAAGGAGCGATACAAAGCAGCATCTATGGATGAAGTGTTTTACCAGCTGGCCAGGGGAGCCCAGAGGTCAGCCGACTAAAATTGTATTATGAAACAGCTTTTGGTATTTATCAGGAAAGAGTTTTTTCATGTGTTCAGGGACCAACGTACCCTGCTGATCATGTTTGGCTTGCCGGTAGTACAGATCGTGCTTTTCGGGTTTGCACTTACCAGTGAAGTGAAGAATATCACCCTCACGATTGTTGACAATGCCCGCGATGTCAACAGCACACAGATCATCCATAAAATAAAATCCTCTTCCTATTTCATCGTTAATGAATCCCATATCAACTACAAGGATATTGCCACAACTTTCAGAAACGGATCCGCCAAATGTGCGCTGATATTTCCTGCAGGCTTTGGCAATGATCTGCAGCATGTGGGCAACGCACAGGTGCAGATCATTACAGATGGCTCAGATCCCAATACCGCCAAAACAGTAGTCAATTATATTACTTCCATTCTCGCCGGTTATCAGCAGGAGATCAGTACTTCACCAGGTTTACCATACAAAATTATACCTGAGCAGCGGTTGTTGTATAATGAAGAAGGGAATGGATCGCTCAATTTTATTCCGGGTGTGATGGCGCTGGTGTTGATGATTGTATGTACTGCGCTGACATCTGTAGCAGTAGTACGGGAAAAGGAACAGGGAACGATGGAAATACTGTTGGTATCTCCCTTCAAACCCTTGCTGGTGTTGCTGGCGAAAGCGGTGCCTTATCTGGTGTTATCGCTCGCTAACTTTACCCTGATCGTGGTGCTGGCCGTATTTGTGCTTAATGTAGCTATCAAGGGCAGCATATTGTTGTTGTTTATGGAGAGTATACTGTTTATCATCACGTGTTTGTCTATCGGGCTGATGATTTCCAATACTACCAGTTCCCAGCAAACAGCTTTGTTGTTATCGATGATGGGCATGATGTTGCCAACGATCATTTTTACGGGATTTATGTTTCCATTGGAGAATATGCCCTGGATCTTTCAAATGATTTCAAACGTGATCCCTGCCAGGTGGTATTTTCTGATCATCAAGGCGGTGATGCTGAAGGGGCTTGGCCTGCGTTATATCTGGAAGGAAACACTGGTACTGCTGGGTATGGCACTGGTGGCGCTGACAATTGCATTAAAGAACTTTAAAATCAGGTTGTCATGAGGGTGTTGCGTTTTATTCTGAAAAAGGAGTTCAGGCTGATTTTCCGCGACAAGACCATTCTGGCCATGATGCTGGTGATGCCTACGATACAGCTGATCATTCTGCCGGTGGCGATGAACTTTGATGTGAAGAATGTGAATGTGGCCGTGGTAGATCATGATCATAGTACCTATTCACAACAGCTGATCAACAAAATCGGCGCATCAGGTTACTTTAGGATTATAGCAGCAACAGCTTCCTATGGAGAGGCTTTGCAATATATAGAAACGGAAAAGGCAGATGTAGTGCTGGAGGTGCCACCTGGATTTGAGCGTAATCTGGTACGGGAAGGCATGCAGAAAGTAGGAGTGTCGATAGATGCGATCAATGGTGTCAAAGCCGGGCTGGGAGGCAGTTATCTCCTGGCTGTCATTGCCGATTTTAATCAGAACATCCGTATCAACGATAGCGGCAATAATACCTTGCAAAACGATAGTAACATCGACATCACTTATTCCAACTGGTACAATCCTTTGGCAGAGTATCGTTTTTATATTGTGCCAGCGGTGATGGTGTTGTTACTGACGCTGATAGCGGGTTTCCTCACGGCGCTGAATATTGTGCGGGAGAAGGAAAGGGGCACCATAGAACAGATCAATGTAACACCAATAAAGAAATGGCAGTTTATCCTCGGGAAGATGATTCCTTTTTGGGTAGTGGGCATTGTTCTTTTTACACTGGCGTTGACGGTGGCCAAGGTCGTTTACGGCATCTGGCCGGTAGGAAGCTTTGCATTGCTGTATCTTTTCGCGGCCGTGTACCTGGTGGCTATGCTGGGATTTGGCCTGCTGGTGTCTACCTATACCAATAGCCAGTTGCAGGCCATGTTTGTAGCCTTCTTTTTTGTGATGATTTTTATATTGATGAGTGGATTGTTTACAGCGGTAGATAGTATGCCGGTTTGGGCCAGAACGATCGCTTTTTTTACGCCGCTGACACATTTCGTGAAAGTGGTGCGAATGATTATCCTGAAAGGCAGCGGGTTTGCAGATGTGCAGACAGAATTCCTGTATCTGGTGATATTCGCTGTGGTGCTCAATGGATGGGCCATCCTCAATTACCGGAAAACCAGTTAACCCTGTCCGGCTTTCCATTGTTTATATTTTTCGGGCATACAATGTCCGCAGGGACGGTAGCCCTGTGCCTGTGCCTCCGCTTCATCGGAGAAAAACACGCGGTTGTCTGTCAGCATCCTTTTGCCGGATTTACAGGAGAGGAGTCCGTATATTTTCAGTTTCCTGTTACCTCCCAGTTGTAATAGTCCGGCCTGCCGGAGCTGACAGATCCTGCGGTTGCGGGCGATAGATGTTCCGCCCAGTGCTGTATGGTAAAACATCGTCATCAGCTCAGTGCATCGTGAAAAATAATCCCCAGCGTATGCCTGTTACCGTTAGTTACCTCACTTACCCCATGTTTCATATTCACTCTGTAATAGCCTTTGCTGCCTTTTGTCGGGCGGAAGTTGGTAGTGAAGATGAGCATGTCGCCGCGGCGTGGCTTTAGCACCGTGGCTTTGGACTGTGCCCTCGGAATTTGTTCTGTGAGCACAAACTCGCCGCCGGTATAGTCTTCGCCGGGTTCATTGAGAAACAAAACGATCTGCATGGGAAAGAAGATATCGCCGTAGAGGTCCTGATGCAGTGTATTGAAGCCACCGGGGCCGTATTTCAGGATGAGGATGGTAGGCTTGTCCTGACCGGCAGCCTTACATTGCTGTAGTAGCGTTTCGTGGTTAGCAGGAAAGGTCTTGTCTATCTGCAACACTTCCATCCATTTGTTGGCTACTGGTGCTATATGGCTGTATACGGTTTGCCGGATAGCGGTGATCAGTGATGACAACGGATATTTAAAATACTTATATTCGCCGCTGCCAAAACGGTACCGCTCCATGGAGATGGTTTTGCGGTAGATGTCGGGAGTGGTGTAGTTACTGATAAGCTGTTTGCATTCTTCAGCTGATAATATATTTTCAACGATAGAAAAACCTTTGTCATGAAGGGATTCGGCGATTGTATGCCAGTCCTGCTGCTCCAGCCTGCTGATAATATTGTCCATATCACATGTATTTGATAACAAAAGTACAATGAGGGGCTTCTGCCATCAACCCGTTTCTTGCTACATTTCAGCCGTGTTATAGTGGTTATAACTTCTGGTTATCGCTCATAATTATTGGTGATTATAATACCAGTAAGGCTGATATTATCTTTGACCCATCGAATACGGAAACAACGATAGTTATGAAAACAGACTGGATTCCCGTTTTATTATTCGCCACCACGGGGCTTGTGGTGGCAAAGGAAAGTATCAGTGCCTACCGGCAGAAGAAAAAAGAGGATGCGGCTTTTTCTGTCTGGCTTGGTAACCACCGGCAGGAAGACGTGTGGAGAGGCTGGAGCAGCCTGCAGATACCCACCTCTACTGATAGTGGCCGCCTTATACAATATGGCCACGACCTCATCGCCAACACTGCCCAATATCTGGGGCCACAAGGTTCCGTCGCTCAAATCAGTAATGGCATGAACTGCCAGAACTGCCATCTGCAGGCAGGGACAGTACCTTATGGCAATAATTTCGGCAAGGTATATGCCACGTATCCATTGTTCCGCGCCCGCAACAATGGTATACAATCCATCTACGACCGCGTAACGGATTGTTTTGAAAGAAGTCTTAACGGACATGCGCCGGATACCAGTAGTCGCGAGATGCAGGCGATCTATGCTTATATTAAATGGCTCGGCGAGGATGTACCTAAAGGCTCTAAACCCAACGGTACCAGCATCATGAAAATAAAATATCTCGAAAGAAGTGCCGATCCCGGCGAAGGCATGCTGGTGTACAACAGTAAATGCAGCAGCTGCCACGGAAAAAATGGTGAAGGGCAGCCCAGTCCGGTAGGAGCGGGCTACAGCTACCCACCTTTATGGGGGCCGCATAGTTATAATGACGGCGCCGGCCTTTACCGCTTAAGTAATTTCGCCGGCTTCGTATATAACAACATGCCTTTTGGGGCAGACTATCACCAGCCACAGCTCACGGAAGAAGAAGCATGGGACGTAGCGGCCTTTGTCAACAGCCGGCCACGCCCACATCTGAATCAGGACAGGGACTGGCAGCTGATCGCTCAAAAGCCGGTCGATTTTCCTTTCAAACCATATGCAGATACTTTTTCAGAAGCACAACATAAATTTGGTCCTTTTCAACCAATAAAAGATGAACAACGAAGTCTACAAAATGTCACAAAATAAAAACCCATATATGAAGAAGCTCCTGGCAATTCCACTGATGATGTTTATGATGCAGGCAGGCTATGCACAAACCACCGATGCCCAGCTGCAGAAAAACCGCGCATTCACCGGCGCCGTAGCCAAACAACGGCAATACAACGCTATCTATCAACTGGACAAAAACGATCCTAAGGTGATTCAGAAAGCTATCCGTAATATTAATAATGCATTGAATGATCCCCGTCTGAAAGGTAAGCTGCAAATAGAGCTGGTGGCTTTTTCACAAGGCACCGATGCTTTGCTGAAAGGCAGTGAGTATGAAGAAGCCCTGAAAGCACTGATTGGCAGGGGCGTGATCGTAGCACAGTGTCGTAATACGCTGGAAGAAAGAAAGATTCCGATGGAACAGCTCTATGATTTTGTGGCCCTGGTACCTAGTGGTAATGGAGAATTGATCATCCGTCAGGCGGAAGGCTGGTCTGTTGTTAAACCGTAAAACCATGAGAAGAATATTTTTTTCCGCCCTGTTGCTCGCCGGCATCACCGGAGCGGCCAGTGCACAGGACTATCGTTTTGATCCGCCTTGGAACAAACCGCCGCAGAGCAAGGTGATGTTTACCGTGCCCGGTGTGGATAATGTGCCCGATCTGTACGGTGATATCAACGATCCGCAGCTGGTAGTATTTTTTGCAGGTAATCAGTTTATGTGCATTGATGAGCTGCTGGAAGCTTTTAAACAACAGTATCCTGCTTATCAGCGGGTATTTGCAGAAACGCTGCCGCCGGGCATTCTGGCGCAACAGATAGAAGGCGGTTCACTCACCATCGGTAATATGCGCATCACGCTGAAGCCAGACGTATATACCGCCGGTAAAACACGCATCACCGGTATGGCCGATCATTTCAGCAAGACCGTTACTTATGCCTACAACAAACTGGCGTTGATGGTCCCTTCCGGCAATCCGGCTAAAGTACATAGCCTGAAAGACCTGGCACGGCCTGGTGTAAGAGTGAGTATGCCTAATCCAGCCTGGGAAGGCATCGGCAAACGGATCGAAGAGGCTTATGTGAAAGCAGGCGGTGAACAGCTGAAACAACAGATCATGGAGAAAAAGGTAAAAGACGGCACTACCTTCCTTACCCAGATCCACCATCGCCAGACACCGATGCGTATCTTATACCATCAGAGCGATGCCGCACCGGTATGGTATTCTGAAGCTTATTACCAGCAAATGATTGGTCATCCCATATCACTGGTAAACATACCCGATCAGCACAATATAACGGCTACGTATATGGCAGGACAGCTTAAAAACGCGCCACACCAGCAGGCTGCAGCCGATTTTATGGATTTCCTTATCAGCGATACCGCCAAAAAAATATACCGGAAGTATGGTTTTAGTGTAGAGAAACCGGATTGATAACAACGATAGTGATCCTAATGGAAAGAGGCTGCCAAAGGCAGTCTCTTTTTATATTATGGATATTAAATGGCAGCCGGAGCCATCAATACTGCTCAGGATTTCTTATATTAGACGTACCACTTGCCCCAGTCAAACGCTGCCAGGGATGGCTTAGCATCATATTCATTATAAATAAATCAGGAATGTCTATCAGTTACACCGGTAAAATTATTCCTTCGGGCACCCCCCGCTGGCTTATGGGACAAACACTGCATACAGCGGAAAAGGAAAAGTTCAAAGGATATAAAGATAAGGGACTGGCCTGGGGTGCGGTGGATGAGAGTTTGCAGGCAGACATCGATTTTCTTGAACTATGGCCCGATGATACCAGCACTGCCACCATACCGCCTGTGGTAGCCACTTTACCCAATCTCAAAACACTGATCATTCCCTCCTGGTTTGTACCACACCTGAAGGCCGAAGATCTGCCAGACAGCCTTGAAGCCCTGCAGGTGGGCGTACTGAGCGATAACAAAGCCAAAGTCAACTGGAACAAGGCGCTGGTATTGCCACATATTAAAACCCTGGATCTCGGCAAAGTGATGTCTGACTTTTATGCAGCCAGCTTTCCCGGACTCACCAATACCCTCATCATCACCCTCGGTAATAAAAAGCTGGACCTTACTGAAGTCGGTAAATGCCAGCATACACAAAATCTGTTTCTTTATAAAGCAGATACCGTGGAAACACTCAGTCAGGCTGGTGCCGCTGCTTTTCACTTCGCCGGATGGATAGAAGGCAGACATGAAAACTTCAAAGGACTGAAAGGATATGAACAACTTCGCGATGCCGAAATCAGATGGAACAAAAAATTAACATCGCTCGAAGGGCTGGAACATCTGTCGGGGCTGGAACGCCTGGATATCTCCGATTGCCCTAAACTTGAACATCTGAGTCATCTGATGCAGATTAACAGCCTGCAATGGTTTCGTATTATGAACAGCGGTAAGGCATGGACCACTTATATAGAAGATGTGAAAACAAAATTTACAGAGGAGGGGTTTGAGAAAATCCGTTTTGAGCCGGACAGGCATCATGCGTTGCTGGAAATATCGCGTAAAGCTTAAATTATTCCTGATAACACCCACATTGCTTTTGTTAAAATGTTGAAAATACTAATTTTGCCAGCTGATTCCGTCAATGGCCTGTTTAAATGTCTCAAGCACTTACTGAAAATACTTTGTTGAAGGGGATCCGGGATGGAGAGGAAATAGCTGTCCGGCATTTATTTGATCTGTATTACCGTCCGCTTTGTTACTATGCCGAAAAGCTGACAGGAGATAAAGCAGAGGCGCAGGATGTCGCCGTGAATGTATTTCTGAAATTGCTTCAAAAGAAGGCAGATTTTGAGCATCTGTATGAAATCAGAGCGTTTCTTTATGTAGCTGCACGAAACGCCTGTATTGATATTTATCGTCAAAAGAAACGCCACGAACGTTCCCTGGAAGAGATACAATACCTGCTTCCCCCTGAAAATGATAAAGATGATCTCGACCTGATTGATACGAAGATCATGCAGCGGCTTTTCCAGGAGATAGAATCCCTTCCTCCTCAATGCAGTAAAGTATTCAAGCTGCTTTTCCTGAATAAGCTGGATACCAGGGAAATTGCCCGTCAAATGCGAATCAGCCCCAAAACAGTACTAAACCAAAAAGCCAAGGCCATTCGTCTGCTCCGCGTTGCCTTGTTAAAAGGGGGATCACTGGTCGCCATTCTACGGGCAGCCGTTGGTCATGTAATGAATTGATTTACACTAATATTTATTTTTTTAAAAAAAACTACCGAATGGCGTAGGCAAAATACGCGACTGTTCGTGTATATACCTGGATGCGCCCGAAGGACATCTTTCATTATTAATTTTTTGCAGCAATTGTATAATGAGTGAATTTATTAACCGAATAGCAGAACTGATCACCAGGCATCTCGAAGGGAAACTGACCGCAGAGGAGGAAGAAGAGCTACAGGCGTGGATTTCCAGGTCAGATGAGGCGCGTGCTTTTTTTGAGCGGGTGAATGAAGAAGCGTATCTGTCGCGGCAACTGGAACGGCTATACGCCTTTGATAATGAAGAGGGTTGGGAAAAGCTGAAAGAAAAATATCCTTTAAAAGAAATGCCGGTGGAGCCGGTGGTGAAAAGGTTGGTGCCCTGGTTGAGGCCTGCGGCAGCAGCGGCCATATTGCTGGCAGTGGTAGCTGGTGCCTGGTTTTGGGCACCACGGAGCAATAAAATGCAATCGGCGCAAACAATGGTAAAGAGCAACGGGATAAGTGCACCCGGTAAAAGCCGGGCCAGCATCATATTAGCCAACGGAGATATTGTTTACCTGGATAGTTTATCGCAGCGGGCCACAATACAGCAAGCCGGAACGGGCCTGGTTAAACTGGCCGATGACCAGTTGGCCTGTACAGCGGAAGCCAATGGCTCAACTTCAGCGTATACGTATAATACGCTGGTGAATCCGCGCGGCAGCAAGGTCATCAATCTTACGCTCAGCGATGGCACCAGGGTTTGGCTCAATAATGAATCGTCTATACGTTTTCCGGTCCGCTTTTCAAGCCAGGAACGAACCGTAGAAGTAACAGGAGAAGCCTATTTCGAAGTAGCACAACAAGCAACGAAACCTTTCAAAGTAAAACATGCCGATTGGGAAGTGCAGGTATTAGGTACCCACTTCAACATTAATAGTTATAGCGATGAATCAGCCGCTAAAGTAACGCTGCTGGAAGGCATGGTAAAAGTGACGAAAAAAGAGGCCTCCGGCATTATCAGGCCGGGCCAGCAGGCATGGGTTTCCTCAGCGATAACGGTGCAGCCTGCAGCAGATACCGAGGCGGTGATGGCCTGGAAGAATGGGGAATTTATACTGGATGGAATGGACCTGAAAAGCCTGATGCGGCAGGTTGCCCGCTGGTACGATGTGGAGGTTGTTTATACCGGAGCAGTGGAAAAAAGAGCGTTCGGAGGCTCGTTGGACCGGGACCTGGCACTTCCGAGAGTAGTGCAGGCCTTGCAGGAGAACGGGGTGAAATGTCGTCTGGAAGGGCGTCAGTTAATTATCGGAAACTAAGGAAGTACTGTTGTAGTAGCTCAAAAAAAACTGAGTCCCGTTGCGAGCGGGACCCAGCGGTAATTTGAGTTACATGATATAACAATTGTTGGAACTGCCATTTTATTAACTCAAAATCTACACAAAGGTATGCAAAAGAATCTTTGCGGTTTTCTGTTGCCCAAACAGAAGCTGTCAACCAAAATTCTTAGGGTAATGAAGCTTACTGTCACTCTTTTATTAGTTGCCTGTATGCAGGTAAGCGCTACGGTATACGCGCAAAAGATCACTTTGTCGGTCAAAAATGCCACGCTCAAACAGGTATTTAATCAGATCAAAAAACAAACGGGGTTTTCATTCCTTTGGGATGAAAAGATACTGAAAAGCTCTCCTATACTAAGTATAGACGTAAAAAACGTATCCATTGAAGAAGCGATGGATATGTGCCTGAAAGGTCAGCCGCTTACATACAGTATTGATCAGAACCTGGTGGTGGTAAAGACCAGGCCACCCGGAGTCGTCAAGCCACCGGAGGACACTTATATTTCCAGGCCTTTGGTAAAGCTCACTGGTCAGGTTCTTTCAGATGGTAACAAACCTTTGCCCGGAGCTACCGTAGGTATAAAGGGAACCGGGGTTGGTACTGCCACAGATGAGCATGGCCGGTTTTCGCTGGACGCTCCCGGGAGCAGCGGCGTGCTGGTAATCTCTTATCTTGGTTTTATTACGCAGGAGGTACCTTTTTCAAAAGCGGAAGACCTGCACATTGTATTGAAACAGGCAGAAAAAAAGATCAACGAAGTCGTGATCACCACTGGTATCTTCACCCGTAAGAAAGAAAGCTTTACCGGGGCGGCCACGACTGTTACAGCGGAACAACTGGCCACATTTGGCAACCGCAATCTCATCACTTCCCTGCGTAACATCGACCCTTCCTTTAACATCGTGGAAAGTAACGCTTTCGGCTCCAATCCCAACCGGATGCCGGAAATACAGATCCGCGGCAATTCCAGCCTCCCTAACGTAAATGAACTGCAGGACCAGACACGTGTAGGCATGAATACTCCGCTGGTGATCCTCGATGGCTTTGAGTCGACGCTGCAAAAAATGCTGGACATCAACCAGAATGAAGTAGAGTCCATCACCCTGCTGAAAGATGCCTCTGCTACAGCGATCTATGGTTCCCGCGGCGCCAACGGTGTCATCGTCATCAAGACCAGGGCGCCACAACCAGGCAAAATGCGCCTGTCTTACCGCGGAGACCTCAACGTGGAAATCCCCGATCTCACTGCTTATCACGTATTGAAGGCCCGGCAGAAACTGGACCTTGAATACAAAACCGGGTTGTATGATAATGTCCGCGCAGAATATGATGTACCACTAAAACAATATTACAATTATCTGATGAGTGAAATAAACCGCGGCGTGGAAACGGATTGGCTCTCCCAACCCCTGCGCACCGGTATCGGGCAACGCCACAATGTGCGCATGGAAGGAGGCGACAATACTTTCAGGTATTCTATGTCGGCCCAGCTGAACGATATACAGGGTGTGATGAAAGGCTCATCCCGCCGGACTTTCAACGGTACGATCAATCTGAGTTATTACTATAGGAATATACGTTTTACCAATAACCTGATCATTGGTCTCGGGGAAAGCCATGAATCACCTTATGGTGAATTCTCTGATTATGTGCAGATGAACCCTTACTGGGCGCCGTATGATGAAAAAGGCCGTGTCAGAAAGCTGTTGGGCGATCCAGGCTCCGACATTTATAAGAAGCGCTGGGATCCATTACCCGTTAACCCGCTGTACAACGCCACCCTGAACACTTTTCAGAAAAATAAAACCACAGACATCACCAATAATCTTTCTGTGGAATGGAACCTGCATCCGGATCTCGTATTCCGCGGGAGACTAGGACTGACGAAACTCAACTCAGACTCAGACTACTTCCGTCCGGCCGATCACACTGCTTTTGCAACCATGGAGAATATCCTCCGCAGAGGATCTTACCAGTATGGTGTGAATAAGGGGTTCAGGTATGATGCAAGCCTTAACCTCAGTTATACACACCAGTTTGACAAACATGCCGTGTTCATGGGACTGGACTATAACATTCGTGAAGCAAAAAGCTCCGGCTATAGTTTTCTGGCAGAGGGATTTACCAATCCTAATTTTGACTTTATCTCCATGGCGCTGCAATATGCACAAGGTGGTAAACCTGCCGGCGCAGAAAGTTTAACAAGAGCTGTTGGCATGACCGGAAGTATGAACTATACCTATGATGAGCGGTATTATGTAGACGCTTCGTTGCGCGCCGATGGCGCTTCCCAGTTCGGACGGCTCAACCGCTTTGCGCCCTTCTGGTCATTGGGGCTCGGCTGGAACCTGCATAAAGAGCGGTTCTTCAGTGATATACGTTTCATCAACCGCCTCAAACTGCGGGGATCTATGGGGATCACCGGTTCACAGAACTTCAATGCCTACCAGGCGCTGTCTACCTATCAGTATTACACAGACGACCGGTATTTCAGCTGGACAGGCGCTTACCTGATGGGACTTGGCAATGATGCGTTGAAATGGCAACAGAAAATGAATTATGATATCGGTCTGGAAGCAGAACTCTTTGACCGCCGGTTATCGCTCGTGGCCGACTATTATACCGAAACTACCAATGGCATGATATCTTCCGTAAATCTGCCCGCCTCCAATGGTTTCCCCAGTTATATCGAGAACATAGGGAAGCTGCAGAACCGTGGCGTAGAAATCAAAGCCACCGCTTCCCTTATCCGTAAGGCGAAAGAGAGATTTAGCTGGAGCGTAAGTGGTGCATTGGTACATAACGTGAACAAGATCGTACAGATATCTGATGCATTAAAAGCCGCGCAAAAAACAGCAGAGAATGCAGCCGGTGCAGTTCCGGGAGTCCTTTATAAAGAAGGTTATTCTTCCAATACTATCTGGGTAGTGCCTTCGCTGGGAATAGATCCCAGCACCGGCAAGGAGTTGTATATGGACAGAAACGGGCAACCGACATCTGCCTGGAACTCGTTGGACCTGCGCGCTTGTGGTATCAGCGAACCGGCTTACTTCGGCAATTTCAGCACCATGGTACGGTACAAGGATTTTTCCATGAACCTGGTATTCGGCTACCGCTTTGGGGGCCAGTTGTATAACCAAACGCTTATCAATAAAGTGGAAAATGCGGATTACCGCTATAACGTGGACACACGTGTATACGACAGCCGTTGGCAACAGCCGGGCGATATCGCCGCTTTCAAGGGCCTGATGGTCACCACGCCTACCAACAGAACTTCCCGCTTTGTGCAGAACGAAAGTACACTCACCATGCAGAATGTCAACTTCCAGTACGATTGGCGGAACGGGTTTGTAAAGAAACTGAAAATGTCCTCCCTCTCCCTCTCAGCAAATATGGCAGATGTTTTTTACCTGTCTACTGTTAGCCGCGAAAGAGGTACCAGTTATCCGTTCTCCAGACAAGCATCGTTAACCGTCACTGCATTGTTCTAATACAAAAACAACATCATATGTCAACGATAAAATATTGGGCCACGGGATTACTGGGGCTGACCCTTTGCTTCACTACTTCCTGTAAGAAATGGCTCACCGTACAACCTCGTACACAAATGCCGGCGGATATGCTTTTCACTACTGAGAGCGGCTTTCAGGATGCGCTGACCGGTGTGTATATCCAGATGAAGGCTGCTAGCGCATATGGTCAGCAAATGACCTTTGGCACCATCGAAAACCTGACCTCTTCGTGGGATGTAACCACCAATACCACTGAGCAGCGCCTCGGATTGTTCAATTACGCGGATGATGGCGCACAGCGTGCACTGGCAGCCATGTACGGACAGGAATACAAGATCATTGCCAGTATCAACGCTATTCTTGCACAGGTAGATGAGCACAGGGATGTATTTTCCGATGAAGGCGCCTACGCCATGATGAAAGGTGAATGCCTCGCCCTCCGCGCTTATTGCCATCTGGACTTACTACGGTTGTTTGGGCCGGTGCCGGGGAATATTCAAAGCGGTACCGTATTGCCTTATGTGAAAATACTTTCCAAGGCACCCAATCAGCAGATACCCTATGAACAGTACCGTACAGCATTACTGCAAGACCTCCAGGAAGCGGCCGCGCTGCAAAAGCAGGTAGATCCCTTTACACATTATTCCATAGCGGACTTGTCCAAACCCAACAATAGTTCCTCAAACTTCAGAACAGAAAATACTTACGCCGCTTATCGTTTCCTCCGTATGAACTACTATGCGGTGAAGGCGCTGCAAGCCCGCGCCTATCTGTGGTTCCAGGATAAAACATCTGCCTATGCCTGTGCAAAGGAAGTGATAACCGCGAAGGATGCTGACGGCGGTGCAAAATTCCGCCTGGGGACGTTTGCTGATATGTCTGCCGGTAACCTGAATCTCCCGGTAGAACAGATTTTCGGATTGTATGATTTTCAGCTGGGGAACAAATACCAGGATCAGTTTCTATCAGGCAATCTGAAAAAAGGTAGTAGCGCCACCACGGTAACCAGTCAGCTGTATGGTAATACGGGAACGGATATACGGGAATCCAGCCTGTGGGAAATGATTACCCTCGCGAGTAGCAGCAGGTGTTATATCCTGAAAAAATACAAAGGAAGCCTCAGCGCCGTAAGTGGCGCCATCGGACCTTTTCAGATCCCCATGCTACGGGTCAGCGAAATGTATCTGATAGCAGCGGAAACGGCTCCGGCGCAGGAGGCACAGCAGTATTGGAGCGATTTCCGTACCGCACGCAATATCACTGTAACTACATTGTCCGCCGATCCCGCACAGGTACAGCTGGAATTGGTGAAAGAATACAGGAAAGAATTTTTTGCGGAAGGACAGGCATTCTTCGCCTACAAACGTATCAATGCGCCCAAAGCCAGCTTCCTGTGGGCACCATCAGCTGCCACCGTCAACTACCTGATTCCGCTACCTCAAACAGAATTCATTCAATAATACAAGCGTAAAGCATGAAGCACCTTTTCACACTCACTTTATTGATTACTCTACTGGCTGCCTGCAAAAAAGACAGGTACTCTCTATATAATAATGGCGCACTCCTGCAGTTCGGCCCTACGCAGGACCGTTTCTACTCTGCCACCGAAGAGATGAAAGATACCATGAAGCCTTTTACTTTTTATTACCATCCAGCTACTATCACACAGGATACGGTATTCTTCGATATCTATGCCATTGGTGGTGTAAGTAGTAAAGACAGGCCTTTTACCCTGGAACAGGTAAATCTGCCAGGAGCAGGGAATGCTGTGCCTGGCGTACATTACAAGCCGTTCTCCGATCCCTCGCTGAGAGAGGTATATGTGATCAAAGCAGGAGCAGTACACGCGCTTGTACCGATAGTACTGCTTCGTGATGCCTCTTTGAAAACCCAAAATATAAAACTACAGCTGCAGATAAAAGCCAATGATCAGTTCCTGCTTGGAGAAACCCGGAAATTATGGAGGCGTGTGGAGCTGACTGATATGCTCAGCCGGCCGGCCGCCTGGAACGCTTCCGCAGCGCAGTCCTACTGGGGGGATTACAGCACGGTGAAACATGCTTTTATGATTGCACAAACAGGGGAGAAGTGGGACCAGGATTTTATGACCACCATCGGCCAGGAAACAGCCTCCCTGACTTTCTGGAGACTGAAACTCAAAACCCTGCTGGTAGATTATAACAACACGCATCCCGGTACACCGCTCATTGACGAAAATGGAAATTTCGTCGTATTCCCTTAATGCTTTAAACTGTTTACAATGAAATGGATATATACAGCGCCCGCTGTTTGTCTGCTATTGTTACTGAATGCCTGTTCAAAAGACCATGGTAACTACACCTATGATACACGGGAAAAAATCACCATCACCGGTATAGAAAATTCTTATGATAAAGTGTCACTGGTGGATAAGATCACTATCACGCCGCAGGTGAGTTCAACAGATTCCGACGCCCGGTTTTCTTACTGGTGGGGTATTTACGAGACCAATGTACTGGGAACTTCACCGAAAGTGGATACTATCGGTCACGAACAAACGCTGAACTACCTGGTAAAACAAAACGCCAAGGGCTGGGTATTGGTGTTCGGTGCAAAAAATGAACATACGGGTTACACGAAGATTGTTACCACCTCCCTTAATGTCATCACCCAATTTACCCGTGGCTGGTATGTCATGAAAGACGATGGTGGCAAAACTGATGTAGACCTCTTTCTGACACCTGCCGGGATTGCCCCTGCGTCTACGGTGGAAAATGTATTCTCGCTGATAAATAATAAAAAACTGGATGGGAAAGCCTGTCTGTTTGGTTATTTCACGAACTACAAATCCGCTGTGACCGGCACAATGGCCAATACCAATGCGTTGTTCATCCTGTCCGACAAAGACGCCAGCGTAGTGAATATCAGTACCTTTAAGGAGATACACAGCTTTGACAATCTGTTTTATGAAACACCAGCCGTGAAAAGTCCGGCTAGTATCAGCGGCGCAAATGGAAGCCTCTTATTGGTGAATGACGGTCATCTGCACGGTATTTATACCATGTCGTCCAATATGGGGTTATTTGGTGGTATCCGACTGAGAGACGACAATAACTCGCCTTACCGGTTGTCAAAATATTTTCTGTCATCGGTTTATTGGCCGAATCCTTTCTTTTTTGATGAGATGAGTTCCTCCTTTGTATCTGCCACTGGTACAGGTCCGGTGCTTTCGACAGTTACCAATGCCACAGGTTCGGATATGTCTGTCAACAAGAATAACAAGGAA
The DNA here is from genome assembly GCF_003308995.1 of Chitinophaga flava. Classification (NCBI taxonomy): domain Bacteria; kingdom Pseudomonadati; phylum Bacteroidota; class Chitinophagia; order Chitinophagales; family Chitinophagaceae; genus Chitinophaga; species Chitinophaga flava. Next base: position 1,091,134 of record NZ_QFFJ01000002.1, read on the forward strand.
CTGTTGTTTATGGGGATCAAGTCATCTATCCCGTTTTCAGGTGTTGCCCTGTTCCGGGATAAAACAGATCCATCGTTAAAAATCCTTTCTTCGATTACGCCTAACAATTATGCGTTGCTCATCAAAAATGATACACTTAAAAACACCCAGCAGTTATATAATGCGCAGCGTTATGGGCTGATCGTGGCAGACGAGAATATCCTTTATTTTTCAGTAGGCAACGAAGTCTGGACCAGGAACCTGAGTAACGGGGCGGAGCAGCTGCAATTCACTGTTCCGGCAGGTGAGCATATTACGTTTATCCGTCACCGTGTGTACAGTGATGATATAGACGCAGAGAAACCTTTTTACTACAACTATATGTTTATTGGTACTACCAATGGCAGTCGCTACAAAATACGCACTTTCCGGAAATCGTCTGGTAACCTGGCAGCTAGTCCTGATTTTACGATGGAAGGACAAGGCAGTCCGGCCGATGTGATCTATATGGCGCCGCCAGTAGCCCATGAGACTTATGTTACCAGTTACTAACCCATATCTGTTGAATAAAATATGAAGAAACGATATCTGCCGGTAATAGCTCTACTCTGCCTGCCTGCTTTAGTGAAGGCGCAGGTAACAATTTCCGGCGAATGGCTGCGCCAGCATGATGGCAATATACACCTGTACCGCGTAGATCACGGAAGGTTGGAAGAAATAGCCACCTCCCGGCCGGACGCCGATTCCGCTTTTGGTTTTTATTTCCGCCCGGAGCGGGAGGCTTTCTATGTAATCGGAACAGGGATCAGACAGTCGCCGGTTGATAAATACTGCTTCTATCTCAGGAAACAGGACCAACTGAATGTCCGGGTAACGGATACCGCCTATACGCTGACAGGCAGGAACTCCAAAGAGAACCGGGCCATGGAGAAATGGCATCAGACCATATTGCCGCTGGAAAGAAAAGGTATTTACTTTAATGAGTCCCGAAGCACTTATGTAGATTTTTTCCCACAGCTGGAGTCAGTCCATCAGCAAATACAGCAAACGAAATTTGCCGCTACCGGCAATCAGCAGTTCGACAGCGAATTTGCGCTATTCAGGGAAATGAACCTGCTCAATTGTGCTACCGACATGTTGACCACACCTCGTGCTGCACATCCTGCCAAAACTGATTATACGCCGTATTTCAGGGACCTTGATGTGACGCATTTTACTACAGATACAAGGCTGCTCCGTTATCCATTCGGCATCCGCATAATGGGCACATTGCTGTCTATTCCTGCGCGTATGAACAATGGCAACTTAAAGGATTACAGCATAGCCACCCGTCTGAAAGGTATTGTTAATGATACGCTCAAAGGGGAAGTCGTACTTCAAATAATGCCGGGGCTAAAAACCTATGCCGCTTATACCGAGCTGCATAAGGAGTATGGTAAATACCTGCTCACCGCCGATCAACAGCGGCGAGCCAGACCTATTGAAATAGCGCTGGCACAAAAAGCTACCGTGAGCGGCAGTCCCGCCGTGGATTTCACTTATCCCGATATTGATGGCAAGCAGGTATCGCTCAGTGATTTTAAAGGGAAAGTCGTACTGGTGGATGTTTGGGCTACCTGGTGCAGCCCTTGTAAAGAAGAGATCCCCCATCTCAAACAACTGGAAGAGGAAATGCATGATCAGGATGTAACCTTCCTGAGCGTGTCAGTGGATGAAGCAAAAGACCACCAGAAATGGAAAAATTTCGTGAAGAAAGAGGAATTGGGGGGCATACAGCTGTTTGCCAGCGGCTGGAGCGATATCACCAGGATCTATAACATCAACGGTATCCCACGTTTCATGGTATTTGACCGGAAAGGAAACATTGTGAGCACCGACTCACCGCCGCCATCCTCTAAAGAACTGAAGCTATTGCTGGAGAATGAACTAAAAAAATAGCTACTTATTTACTAACTATTCCATAAAAAAAGGCTGCCGAAAGGCAGCCTTTTTTTAATAGGTTTTGTAGGCAGCCGCTACTTGTTCTGAGCCATAGCCTGCATCTTGTGCCCTTTTGAATATTTTTTTGATGGAAGAGGGAACTTCTGAGGAGATGCCTGCCTCTTCTGCATGTTTGATAAAGAGGTCTATGCTACCGGCACAGAGGTCCAGTGAGCTGTAAGGGACGTTGTAGCTGTCCGACTGGATGGTATCTCCCATATGTTTTAACATCTCACCCAAAGCCGGTGCTATCAGCGGTATCATGTTGCCCAGTGCACCTATCGTCAGTCCTTCTGCTTCAAATACTCTACCACCGTGGAAGAAGCCACTCATGGCTCCATAGAGGACGGCGAGGAAGCCCATGTCCCAGGTAGAAGCAGCGCCGGTATCTTCACCCATATACTGCAAAGCGCCAGCGATGGCTTTGAGCGGAGCCTCGCTGTTATCATAAGCTGTTTTGCTGCCGGATACAAATAACGATGTGTTGGGGAAGCCTATCTGGTCGGGAGTGGCTAGTATGGCGCCATCCAGATAGTGGATGTCATTTGCCTTGGCCCATGCTTCCTGATCACGGGCTTCTTTAGGTGTGCCGGAGCTCAGTTCTACCCATGTTTTACCTTTTAAGGCCGCTGCCGTGGCCTGTGTATGTATGATGCTGCGGCTGATATTATAATCTGTGATGCAGGTGATCACCACAGGACTGGCACTAATAGCTTCTGCTACCGTGGCGGCCACGATGGCACCTGCTGCTTGCAATGGTGCAGCTTTAGCGGCATTGCGGTTCCATACAGTTAGTTTAAATCCCTGTTGTAATAAAGCTTGACCCAGCGCCTGGCCCATAGCTCCCAAACCTATCAACGTAACGGCTTTTATCGTGCTTGTTGTCATAATGATATCATTTGATTTTTTGGAATGACACAAAGGTCTGCCGATGTACTACCATAAACAATAACGGAGAAAATGTTCGGATACGGAATTTTTTTTCCGGGTGGGATATATTGTTTCGTATGTTCCATCCCGTTATTGTCCGTCTGCGCAATGCGGAAAAAAAATACCTGTTTATTTTTCCTGATATCGAAAATGATTTCGTTTTGTCGTGGATATTTTTGCAGGCAGATATTACCTATATAGTATTGTACATTTCTCTCCGGCACTGTGTTGATGCCGGTTTCTGATGAATTGTGAATGTATCGTTGGTGGGCATGGTGGGGATTCCTGCCTGATACTGTATTGCCCATACCCAGGCAGCAAACTGAAACGAAATAATATATATAAACAATGCACATAAAAAAGATATTACTGACAGGCATTTTGAGTATCCTATCCCTATTTCTATATGCGCAGAGCAGCATCAGCGGTCAGCTGAAAGATGCCTCCGGCACTCCGGTGCCGGGCGCTTCCCTTAAACTACAGCATAGCGCGGCTTATGCTATCACCAACGATGAAGGTTTTTATCATTTTAAAAATATCCATCCCGGTAAACACATCCTGCTGATATCTGCCGTAGGCTATAAAAGCCAGCAGCAGGCCTTTACACTGAAAGGAGGCGAACAGCTGAAACTCAATATCAGCCTGCAAACCGCCATCAGCGAAATTAATGCGGTATCTGTGATTGGCCGTAGTACCAGCCAGGAAGTAAACAGACAGGCTTTTAATGTAACAGCCATTGATGCCAGGAAACTATACAATTCCACGCTCGACCTATCGCATGCGCTGGACCGCGTTTCCGGCGTAAGGGTGCGTGAAACAGGCGGCCTCGGCTCCCGGATGAACTTCTCCCTCAACGGATTCACCGGCAAACAGGTGAAATTTTTCCTGGATGGCGTGCCCATGGATAATTTCGGCTCTTCTTTCCAGCTCAATAATATTCCCATCAACCTCGCTGAAAGAGTAGAAGTGTATAAGGGCGTAGTACCCATCTGGCTGGGTGCTGACGCACTCGGTGGTGCTATCAACATCGTCACCAACAACAGCCGCCGTACCTATGTGGATGCATCGTATTCCTTCGGCTCTTTTAATACACACCGTTCGGCCCTGAACGCCGGTTATACCGCCAAATCCGGCTTCACTATCCAGCTGAACGCTTTTCAGAATTACTCCGACAACAACTATAAAGTATGGGTTAATGTAGCTGATATCAATACCGGTGACTATTATCCCAAACAACATATCCGGCGTTTTCATGATACCTATCATAATGAAACGGTGATTGCCAATGTGGGGGTAGTAGGAAAAAAGTATGCAGATAAACTGCTGGTAGGCATCACCCTGGGCCAGAACTATTCAGAAATACAGACCGGCGCCCGTATGGTCAGCGTTTTCGGTGACTGGCACCGCAGGGGCAGCATCGTGATGCCCAGCCTGAAATACCAGGTGAAAAACCTGTTTGTGAAAGGACTGGATTTCAGTCTCACCGGCAACTACAACTTCGGCTACGAACAAAACATTGATACGGTATACCGCCGCTACAACTGGTTTCAGCAGTATAAACAATACCCCGGCGCCGGCAGTGAAAGAGAACGTTCTATGTACAAATTCCGTAACAACAACGGCCTGGGTACTGCCAACCTCAGCTACCGCCTGAACGAGAGACACTCCTTTATCCTGAACAATGTATATAATACGTTTAGCCGTTCAGGTAAGGATGAATTGTTTCCCAATGATGAAAAATATGATCAGCCTAAAAAAGTGAGAAAAAATATCCTGGGCCTCGGTTATAAATTTGATTACAGCGAAAAATGGAACACTTCTGTATTCGTCAAAAATTATTCTCAGAAAAATAAATACGCTCAAAGCTATAACCCCAGCGGTAACTGGGGCGATGTTGCCTACAAAAACCAGGGAACCAGCTTTAGCAAACAGGGATACGGTATCGCCTCTACGTATTTTATCAAACCTTCGTTGCAGATAAAAGGTTCTTATGAAAAAAGCTACCGCCTGCCGGAAACCGAAGAGCTGTTTGGTGATCTGATCAACCTGGAAGGCAATGTGGACCTGAAGCCGGAGAGCAGCGATAATTTCAACCTCGGCATCAGCTATCAGACACATATTCAGGAGGCACATCGTTTCAGCTTTGATGGTAATGTATTGTACCGAAACGCCAAAGACTTCATCCGGCCCATGCTGAACCCCAACCAGACCAAACAAACGAATGGCAACCTGGCAGATGTGACCAACCTGGGCTTTGACGGTGAAATCCGTTACTCCTACAAACAACTGTTCACTGCCGGCGTTAATATGACTTATCAAAACCTGCGTAACAACACCCGCTTTGAAGACGGACAGAAAGAGCAAAGTCCGTTGTACCGTGACCGTATTCCCAATATGCCTTACCTCTTTGGTAACGCCGATGCTTCCCTGTTCTTTAAGGATGTGTTGAAAAAAGGCAATACTCTTTCGCTGGGGTACAATTTCCTGTATGTACATGCTTATTATCTGTCATGGCCCAGCCAGGGCGATGAGAAACTGGAGATTCCCCGGCAGTTCTGTCAGGACGTGAACCTGGTATACAGTCTGGCTAATGGAAAATACAATGTATCCGTAGAATGCAAGAACCTGGTGGATAACAGGCTATATGACAATTTCACCCTGCAGAAACCAGGAAGGGCCTTTTATGCCAAGGTGAGATATTTTTTCAGTAAATAATAAGGATAGCGGTTAAATAAATAATTATGAAGAAGATCAGCATACTTTTATTCCTTGCAGCCAGTATTACTGTTGGAATGTCTTCCTGCGATAAGGAGAACACACTGAGCGCGGAAGATTTTCAGGAATACGAACCCAAAGGATTGACAAAATATATTATAACAGCCACGCCTGTAGGAACAACCGGAATAGCCGACTACCTGCTTACTGCAGATGATATCAGCAGTGGCGCTGTTTCTACCAGTGGTAATGGTAAAGAACAGGACGGTTCTTATCGTTATTACCTCACCCATAAAGGAAGGTTCTTCAGCCTTTTATACGGACAGGGAAATCCCGGTGATGTGACGACCTATCGCCTTACCCAGGCTGGTAAACTGGTGCTCACCCGGTTTTTCCAGGCAGAAACGGTGCAGGTACTCACCAAGGTAAATGATGAACTGCTGCTGATGAAAGTGCCCCGCAGTGGTAATGAAAATGCTTCCTGCTATCGTATCGATGCGCTGAAGTCGAGAGTGAATGGTGAAAAACAGATCAACATTGTGAAACTGGCTGCCAATGGAGAACGGGCACATTTTACCTGGGCTACCCAGGTAGGCAATAAAGTATTTGCACCGTATATGAGTATCAAAGGTTGCTGTGGCGATGCTTTCGGTACCGCCTATCCCGATAGCAGCTGGATCGCTGTCTTCTCCTATCCGGACCTGAACCTGGAGAAGGTTATACGTGACAACAGGACCAGCTTTATCGGCAACTATTTTAACAACGGACTGGCTGTCACAGAAAACGGAGATGTATACGCCTATTCCCCGGCAGCTGCTAAAAACAGTTCCAAGCCTACTTCCAAAAATCCGTCTGCTATTATCAGGGTACCGCATGGTACTACTGAATTCGATCAAACCTATTTCTTTAATGTACAGGAGAAATCCGGTGGTCATCATATTGCTTCACAGCTGTACCTGGGCAATAATAAAATGTTGCTGATGATGTATGATACGCCCGGTGCGCTGAATGGTAACCTGAAAATGGCCATGGTGGATGTTGTTAACCAGTCTTTTGAATGGGTGAAAGGTGCTCCGCAGGAAATTATCAGCACTTCTGCTCCTTATAACAACAACACTTTATCAGATGATGGTAAAACCGGATATATAGGTCTGAACACTCCTTCCGGCAACTGGATCTACAAGATTGATATGGCAACGGCAACGGTTACACGTGGATTAAAAGTAGAAGGCGGCACCATCACCTCCATCACCAAAATGATTTACTAATCAGCGATATGAAAAATAAGCAGAAAAAGAAAAACGGACGGTCTTTGTTTTACCGTATCTCGGCCTGGCTGCATTTGTGGCTGGGGCTTATTTCAGGCATCATCCTGATCATCGTTTGTCTGACAGGTTGTATCTGGGTGTTTAACGAAGAGATCACCGGTTGGCTGGAACCCAAAACTGTCGTTGCCAAACAAGACAGGCCAGTGATTCAGCCTTCCACTATACTCGAAATTGCAGCACGGGAATATCCCGGCAAACAAGCAGCCTATGCTATCTATCGTGAAGGCAGGGTAGTGGAAGTGAATGTAGGAGCGCGACGCAGCGGTTCCACTCTGAAGCTGAATCCGTACACCGGCGAGGTGGTCAGCAAAGTCACCCGCAAGGAAGGAGATGTGGATTTTTTCCGCTGGATACTGAACGGACACCGCTTTCTCTGGATGCCCTACAAGATCGGCCGGCCTATCGTGAACTACAGCACGCTGGTATTTGTAATCACACTGGTAACCGGTGTGGTGCTGTGGTGGCCTAAGAAGTGGAATAAATCCACCAGGGAGCAGAGCTTCAAAATCAAATGGGGCGCCAGTTTTAAACGGGTCAACTACGACCTGCATAATGTACTCGGATTTTATTCCCTGCTTGTATTATTTGCTATAGGCGTTACCGGTATGGTATGGGGACTGGAATGGTGGAGCAATGGTTTGTATTGGGCTACCTCGGGAGGCCGCTCCCTGCCTGCTTATACAGAGTTGAAATCTGATTCCACGCAGGCGCCGCATAATAAATTCACCATGGCGGAGTCAATGGATATGATATGGCAGCGGGTAACCAACGGTAATCCACGTTCCACGGGTTTTTACATGAGTTTTCCGGATACGGCTAAAGCGGCATCGGTGATCAATATCAACGTATATCCGAGCAGAGGCCAGTATTACAACAATGTGCGTTATGTATTTGATCGGCATACGCTGGAGGAGTTGAAAGAAAATAGCGTATATGCGACCAGGTTTGAAGAAGCTGATTTTGGGACCAAACTACGGCGTATGAACTACGATATCCATGTGGGCAGTATCCTCGGGCTGCCGGGCAAGTTCATGGCCTTTTTCGCCAGCCTTATAGGCGCTACCTTACCCGTAACAGGTTTCCTGATATGGTGGGGACGGAAAAAGAAAAAGCCACAACAGACGCATGTTAAAAAGACTGCCGCTAAAGCGGCCGTTGAATAGATTTTTCAGCTGATAACCATACAGCAAAAGAAGCTGCCTCGAAAGTAATTTGAGGCAGCTTCTTAATTTATACTGTTAATTTGGATCATCCCATTACAGACACACGTAGTTTGTAACGTTTTTTAAATTGTTCGGTAAGGGCAATTTCAACGTCTTTCTGATGCGTAACCAGTCCCAGGTTTTCTGAAAAGTCATAACCAACGGCTTCACGCAATACAGTAGCCGCTTCTGCATTTGCTGTTTTTAAATGGCCGTTGTTGCTGTTGTTGGAAGCGTTTACAATACCTGAAATTTTATTCCTGAATACATCTTCAACTGAAACGGCATCTTTTTGGGGAGCTTTGGGTGATGTAATAATGGAGGAAGGCCTTTGTGCTTCGTCCAATACTTGTTTTGTTGAATTGTAGATATTAGTGATGTTTCCATCATTGTCAACAGATACCGTGATAAGGCCATGATCGGAATTAATACTTTCAATTCCTTTGTGGGCCTGCCTGAATTGTACAATAGTTTCTACCACTGACGTTTCATCTATTTTGCCAGAGCCTTTGGTAGTGCCGCCGCAAGTAAGCCGGTGGCGCATATTTCCTTCTATCAATTCAATGCCTTTGTCAAAGCCCAGGTCTTTAATTGCTTTTTGGGCAATGCTGGTTGCTTTGGATTCGGCAATAGCTTTTTTGTTTTCTGTATTGGGTGCTGCAAGATGAATGTTCAGCGCCCCTTCGCGGTTTACATTCAGATGGAGACCTTTGCCTTTTAGCATCCTGTTACCATCTGCGTCGAACAAAACAGTTTCTGCCTGGGACTTTGTAAGCCCAAGTTCGTTGGCTATTTTACTGATGCGTTTGTCGTCGAAGATATTTTTGTCGAGAATGATTGCATTTGCCTGCTTAGGCATGCTGAGTAGCGAGACTTTGGGTGCGCTTGAACGAAGAGTGCCTATCCATTGCCATTGATACCAGTTTTTTACAGCAGCAGCACGGGAAAATAGTCTTTCATTGTTAAGCATATTGATTGCTTCTGCCTGGTTGGCGCCACTAGCCATTACCGTTGCTACCTGGCCATGGCTTATACGCCAGCTGGCATCTAAAAATGCACGGGCAAACGATTTCCCCTTTTTCCATTCATCCCAAAAGTATTTACCGTAATTAGCATCATCCACACTTGTGGTTTCATAACCGAACAACATGCGAAGTCCGCCTTTATTCGGCCCCCACCATGTTTTCACCGGGTTATTGGTGCCGGATACTCTTAGCGAAAAACAGGTAGAGAAAAATAAGTAACGCAGTTCCTCATTGGCGAATGCCATTTGATTGCTAAATGCCCAATCCCTATTGTCCCATTTGGACCCAAGAGGCGCCTGAAATACGCCGTTGCCATCCATATTGCCATGTCCGGAGTGATAGAAAACAGTTACTGCATCCATGCCGTAAGTGTCTTGCCAGTTGTCATAGGTTTCTTCGTAACCCCATACCTGGACACCCGCGTCCCTGAACCAAAAATTAGCGGCTTTGCCGGCAAAGCTTGTGGGATATTCTAAAAAGCCATTTGCGTCTTCGTGAGTAAGTCCTAATGGACTTGCGCTACTGAATTTTTCCAGGCTGCATGCGCCATACCAATCATTTGATCCGCTAACAACAACTTTGAGATTTTTTAAAGATTGGGAATCGTGAGGGTCCGCATAATTTAATTTTTCGTATTTCATACGTGTTTAATTTTTTGCCTACTCTTTGGAAAATGGATTTTCGGCATACTCCATTTTAAGGGGTAAGATTTACTTTTGAAAAGTGTTTATTGATAGATGGATCTGCTTTATCCGGGGAATAGTACAGACATATATTAATAGTATGTTGGAACGAGAAATACTTACCGGGTTTACTGTATTAGTCGTAATGCTAGCGGAAAAGGGAAACAATATTCACTTTAATTTTTTATAGAAAAGCGGATCGGCTGCTATCAGGATATGATACGGCCTTTTTCTTTTTATACGACAGCTGCAACCTTTTCTATCTTCCGGCTGTTATAACAACTGCAAAATCTATTTACCATATTCAACACTATTCTTGACAGAACCCATCAACCCCAGTATGAGAAAGGGTTTGTTCCATACTATTAAACCAGTTTCCAATCTTTTAATCATTTTTAAAACCTCAACATTATGAGCATCAAACGAATCCTGTTAATCGGTAACAAATCATGGGAAGTAGAACCCATTCTGAATGCACTACTGAACGTTAGAATGCGCCCCAGCGGACTACCTGATCCTACTCATTTAAATTACCCCTGGACTTTCCTGCCTGGCTCTCCGCAGCCACGCGCTATCTGGGACTGCTTTCCGCAGGTGACCATAGAACTTTGGTGTATACAGGATATCATGGATACTCAATGGAACCCTTCCAGCTCACAGGGCAAACACGCCTGTCTGCCTAAGGCACTCTATTACAGACAGGAAAAGCCTGATCTGGTCGTTGCGCTGGGAACCGCCGCGCTGGGCCTTGACGGCGGAAATAACAATGGTTGTGTGGTGATGGGCAGCAATATCTTCATTCACAATTTTCATCCCAACGGAGAAAATATCCAAAGCCAGTGGGACGACCCCAAGGACTTTGAAAAAGTACTCCACTCCGCAGTATCCCCCGATTTCTTTCAGCTGATGGACAATACTACTGTGAAGGCTATTGAGTCCCGGTTACTGAAGCCTTATCTCCATCCTTCTGATAATATAGGGGTCATGTCTGATAAAGATTATATAGGCGTCAGCGTTGTAAATATCACTAACTATGCGGACTATAAAACCTCCGACCAGGAGGGCCTGAAAGCCCTGGCCGCTACCGGCAATACATTGCCGGTAGGTTCTGTGGAAACAACACACGGTGTTATTCGGCTGTTATGTGATGCCCCATTTGTTTTTATGTCCGGTATTACAGACAGGGAAGGGTATTTTGACGAAGATGTGAATGGCCAGGATGCAAATGGAAATGTTAAAACAGAAGCGCAGAATTTTACTGCTGCGTTTAATATCGGTGTTTGTTTAGGTCATATGATTCCTAAAATGGCATCATTTGTAACTGCCAAACAAACAAAACCAGCACAGGCCAGCGTAACGGCCTGATGCCAGCGATGTAATTGTCTTCAAAAAAACACCCGGTTCATGCAAGATGACCGGGTGTTGAATTTATAAGAGGGAAAAGACAGACCGTTATCGTTGGTCCGCTGCCGTTTGCCGCGTAACGATAATATCTGAGAGCCGTTTCACCAGACCTGTTATTACCGGGTCGGTGCTGAGTGACATGGTGAGCCATGCGCCACCGCCTTCGTAATAAGCTACCGGCAGGTTATTCCAGGCCCCAGCCTTGGTAAATTCATTGATGTAGTCTGTATACTTTTGACGGTATCCGGCCTGGTTCATCAGGCGGTCGTCGAACTCCATTTCCAGCGCCATTTTATTTTTCTGTGCGAAGTTGATCGCTCCGGTGAGGATAGAGTAAGGGGAGTTGAGATCAAAGAAATAATTGGGCTGTTGATAGGCGATATCGAAGCCCATGTTTTTCCAGTTGGCAGCTCCTGCTGCGCCATAGTAGGGTATCCAGTAAAACCGTTGTTGTTTGCTGTGGATATTGGCGGCCACGGTAGGGAGTATTTCCACAGCGCCGGTATTTTGTTCTGCTACCCAGTAAAAGCCCATCAGTTCAATATGTTTGAAATTGGCGGCCTGCCATTTGGCCAGAGCTGTTTCGATGTACCATTTACAGGCTGCTACTCTGTCGGCGGAGTCAGCGAAATTGAGGGTTTTGCCGTTGAGATCACCCCAGTTGCTCAGCGTCCGGATAGGTTCCGGTAACGTGAGCACTACTTTCCTTTTACGTTTAGGCGTTATGTTTAGTTGAGCCAGACTATCCAGCACATCATCCAATGCATGCAGGGCTTTCCCGTTTTCGAAGTTACGGTCCAGCAACCATTGCCATTCTGTTTTACCTGCTGGCAGTGGTTCGTATCCTTCAGCATATTCGTGCCCCATTCCATCTTTGAATTCGATGAACAGGAAACCATCAAAGAGCCAGTCGACGCCCGTATTGGTTTTGCGGTATATATAAGGGGTCAGCTGGTCTTTGGTCCAGGGAAGGCGCTGAATACCGCCCTGGTAGATAAGGGCCAGATCTGAGATATACCAGGCTGGCAGCGGTTGTGCGGTGGTAGTATCTTTTTTGGCAACAGCAGTTTCTGTATACACCTTCTGACAGGAGGTGCCTAAAAGTACGGTGCTGGTCATCAGCACCAGTGTGGTAAACAGCAATGAAAGCTTTTTCATATGGTATCAATTTTAAGTGAATTATTGTGGTTGACGGGTAACGGCATCTGCATAAAAAGTATCGATACAAAGTGTATCCGGGCGGAAAGAAGTCCGGTAGGAGAAAGAGCTGCCTGGTTGATAATTTTTAAGCCTAGTGCCGGCGGCGCTACGGGGCGCCTGCACCACCACGGATTGCCCGGTGTTGCTGGTATAGCTGATTTCCATTCCGGTGATGGTTTCTTCTGCGAGGCCCCAGCTGAGCTGTGCATCTGTATCTACGAGCGTAGCAGCAGTAAGGGCGCGGTTAAGCAGGCTGCTTTTATAAATAGGTCCGTAAGAACGGCCGGTGATATAGGCGGGCACGGAGCGTGAACCGCTGTTGTTCCAGGTATATACCTCGAAGCTGTAACTACCTTCCGGCATATTACTAAAGAGGTATGACATAGAGTCGATACCGGCGCTTCTTTTTACGGGCAGTATTACAGAGTCTTTCCGGCTGTTATAGTAAATGGTGACACCTGTGATTTTGGGATCAGATATGAGCAGCCAGGTCAGTTTGAGCCGGCCATCGCCGGGCAGTACTTTCAAAGAGTCTACTCTTCCGGTGTAGGCAATTTCCTGGCGGCCGGAGAGTTGCAGGTAATCGTCCATTTTGCTGCAACTGGCCAGCAATAGGATGCCCAGCAGTATATAAACAGGGATGAGTGTTTTTTTCATAGTGGAATTTTTTAAAACTGTTATTTGGTATCTCCCCAGAAAGTGATTTCAGCAAAAGACATGTTACCATTGCCCATCCAGTTCTCCAGGCATTTCACGCGGATATAACGGAAAGCGGGCAGCCCATCGGGGAAGTTGGCCATATCGCCGCGCAGCCATACTTCTGCATCTGCATCGTTGTATTGCTCGCCCTGCAGCCCGGAGGGCTTCTCCTGTTCGTAATACAGTATTTTGGTCCAGTTATCCCAGCTGCCATCTGCAGGCGGATTGTTACTGCCCCAGAGTTCATATTTACGTATAGCCTTATGCGTGAAACGATAATAATGGTTGATGCGGAAGCGGCTGATATGAGCGGTTTCTCCCAGGTCTATCGTGATATGGATAGGAGTGCCGTCGGTAGGGCCGTTGGTGGAAAGGTTCTGCCAGTTGTTGCCATTGCCGTCATAGGGATTGCTGAAAGAAGAGGAGTATTTACCATCCCAGAGGTAACGATAGGCGATGTTCCACTCAGTAGTATATACGGGGCCGTCGCCGGGAAGTTTGATCTCCCTGAACCTGGATTTGTCGAGCATCTTTTCGTATAGGGGTGTCAGTTCCTGGAAAAGGGTGTCGGAAGTATTGCCCCATTTGTCGCGGATGAAAACCCCGAACCTGGCTTTATTGGGTGGAAGCCCGCGGAAAGTATGGTTACCGTCTTTGGTAGCAGTGAAATAAGTATCGAGCAGGGAGATGTTTTTCTGCACGGAATCGGGGCCACAGAAGCCAATTTCCAGCTCCAGGCCGGTAGGATTAGTGAATTTAAGATTGACACCACCAAAGTCGGCATTCATCACAAATGATTTGAACACATCAGCAAAAGGAGGCTGCAACGGATGGATGGTGACGGTTACCGGAGCAGAGCGTACTTCGCTTTTGCTCACGGAATATAGTTTTACTTCGTAGGGAGAAGTGTCACCGAGACCTTCAATCTGCAGGGTGTTGGTATAGTGAGATGCTTTGAACTGCCGGACCACGCCTTGTTTGTTGGTCACCTCTGCCAGTATGTACAACAGGTTGTTGCTGGAGGGCAACACATAGGTCAGCCGGGAACCGCCAGGGATGGGCTCTTCGGTTATCTTGGTTATCAGGTCCGGTGCAGTAGCATCATTATAGGCAGGCTTCATCATTTCTTCCTTACAGGCGGTAAGCCATAAAACCGCCAGCAGCAAAGGGATGTATCGTTTCATAAGTTACATGCGTTTGAATGAAATAATGAATAGTATCACCATCCCGGATTTTGAACCAGGTTGGTATTAACGGTCAGGTCATATTCCCTGAGTGGCCACAGATAATCACGGGGAGCCACAAACGTTTGCTGGAAAAGGGTTCTGGGGCGATAGTATTCGCTGGCCACCCGTTGATTGACATCCCATCCCAGCACCGGTTTATTTTCGTATATCACAGCTTCTTTCCAGCGGCGCAGGTCCCAGTTGCGGGAACCTTCAAAAGCCATTTCAATCATACGTTCCTGGTGGATAATACTACGCAGACCCTCTTTGTTGGCGAATTTGCCGGGATTGTTGGAATAGTTGGTCCATGCGTTAACTACACCATCGAGGCCGGCGCGTTTACGGACTTTATCCAGCCATACGATGGCTTCGGTGCCTTTGCCTGTTTCATTGAGTGCTTCAGCGTAGAGCAGGTAGAGGTCTGCCAGACGCATTTCCGGCCAGGGATATACTTCGGTATTGAAGCCACTGTTGGTCTGCACAAATTTCCAGTTCACCAGTTTCTTGGGCCAGTAGCCTGTTTCGGAATAAAACTGGTCTGATACTTTTCCCTGTGGTTGTCCGAACTTGGCTTTGATGGTCCATGCTTTTTCATCGGTAGCGTTGCTTTGCATGAACCAGAGGCCACCATCGAAGCCCAGGCTGGCATAGAAGCGGTTTTCACGGTCGAAGTGCAGGCGTGCAGTTGTATAGCCCTGTTGTATGTTGAGGCGCTCATCATAGGTAGCGGTGCGCAACTCATAACGACGGCCATAGTCCCAGGTTTTATCTTCATTGATAGGTACGCCGTTGCTGCTGTAGAATGTTTCTGCTATACGCAGGGTGGGGGCCATGTAGGAGCTGAGATAGGTAGCGTTGGGGAAAGACGGATCTATCCTGTCTGCCATGGAATAGGTCTGTAAGGTAGCATCGGTGCGGGCAGAGAGGGCCCATATTATTTCTGTGTTCCAGCGTTCGGTAACGCTGCCGCGTATACTCATTTGTATGATGGAGGCGGGAGATAATTTGGCGAAAGGATCACTGAATTCAAACAGGCGGATACCGGCACCGGCGCAGGTTTGAATTGCAGCTTCACAGGCTGCTGCTGCTTTCTCCCATTTGGAAGCGTCGTAGCTGGTGCTAAAGAGTAACTGTCCATCTTTGTCTTTAAAGGAAGCATAGTCCGGGTTGCCATTAAACAAAGGACTGGCGGCCATTGTCAGCAGTCTGGCTTTCAGCATCTGTGCGGCTGGTTTAGTGATCCTGCCCAGCTCCGTGCCGCGATTGGGTACTTCGGCGGGCAACACAGCAATGGCTTCATCCAGCAGTCGCACAATGTAGTCTGCCACTTTGTCTACCGGGTCGCGCTTTACCTTTACCTGGTCAGGCGTAGCGGAAACAGGCAGACTTTTATCAGTAATGGGAATAGGTCCGTACATGCGTAACAGGTAGAAGTGATAATAGGCTTTGAGAAACTTCACTTCAGCGATCCATCGTTTCTGCATATCCGGACTGAGATAGGCGATATGTTTATAGGATTCCCCCTCCATCATATTTTCCAGGAAGATGTTACAGTCGCGGATAGCCCTGAAATACCCTTTACCGTGATTGCCGCCGTTCCAGAAATCCACATAGGGATTCACGATATTCTGCTCTCCCAGGGCTATTTTCCAGGGAGATTGATAGAAGTAGTTGTTGGCGCGATAGGTCCACATATCATCGGCTCCAAAAAAAAGAATGTTGGACACAGGACCCGCATCGGGCAGGTAGGAGTAACAGGTATAGAGATATTTTTCTGCTTCTGTTTTATTGGAGAAGGCATTGGCCAGTGTGACCACGTTGTCGGGCACTATATCCAGAAAAGGTTTTTTACAGGCCGAGAGCAGTAATCCGGATGCTAACGTTATTGTATATACGCTGTGTAGAAGAATTTTTTTCATGTGACAAATGTTAAGGTTAGAATCCAAGGTTGATGCCGGCGTTGAATACCCGCTGAACAGGGTAGCCGAGACCGTTACCCCCCATTTCTACATCCCAGAGTTTGAATTGGCTGAACATCAGCAGGTTGAAGCCGTTGAGATATACCCGCAGCTGGCTGAGGCCATAACGTTTAAGACCGCGCTGCGGCAGGGTATATCCGAGTTCTACGGTCTTTAGCCGGAGGAAGGCCCCGTTGCGCATCCACCAGGTGGAGGTTTGCAGATTGTTATTACGCTGGTCTACACTGAGTCGTGGCCAGAAGGCGTACAGATCGCGGTTATTTTCTGACCAGTGGTTGTCAGCAACTACCTGCAGAAGGCCATGCTGGTCTACAGTTGGAGAAACGCCGCCATCAGGATATGAATAATGTCCGGTAATAAAAGGGGCAATATCACCCGGACTGATAAAAATGGATGATCGGCCGGACCCCTGGAAAAACGCGCTGATATCGAAAGCGCGGTAACCAAAGGTGAAGCCAAAGCCGTAGTTGATTTCGGGGGTGGTGGGGTATCCGATGGGCAGCAGATCGAGGTTAGTGATTTGTCCATCGCCATTGATGTCTTTGTATTTGATATCGCCGGCCATATAACCGCCGTAGTTCTGACGGGGAGAGTTCATCACTTCATGTTCATCCACAAAATAACGTTCTGCAACGAGGCCCCACATCTGTCTGATAGGATAACCGACTCTGGAGAGATACCTGTTTTGTTCGGGGTATTTAGGTTCTTCATTGACGAGTATTTTGCTGGTGGCATAGGTGAAAGTGCCGCGTACCTGTGCCCAGGCATTTTTGCCGAAATTTCTTTTGTAGTCGAGTGACATGTCCACACCACGGCCCATCGCTACGCCCACATTGGCTTGTGGTATAACATTGAGTCCCATGGTGCTGGGGATATAGGAGCGTGACATCAGGATGTTGGACCTGTGTTCCTGAAAGAAGTCGGCTTCCAGGCGGATGTTTTTAAAGAGCTCCAGTTCAAAGCCCAGGTTGGTTTTATACGCTTTCTCCCAGGTGATGTCTCTGTTTTCATAGCGGTTGATAACTACGCCAGGTTTGGCTTCTGTGAAGTTTTCTCCAAAAACATATGCATAACCTGCATTCAGGTTTACATCAGAGAGGTAGAAAAAGCGGTCATAGGTATTGCCGATCTGGTCGTTGCCCACGAGGCCATAGGTACCTCTGAGTTTGAGGCGTGTAATGACAGGCAACAGGCCGGAGAAGAATTGTTCGTTGCTGACGTTCCAGCCGAAACCGATGGAGGGGAAGAAACCGAAGCGATGGTTTTTATCGAATCGTTCGGAACCGTTGTAACCGAAATTAAATTCCATCAGGTAACGGTTATCGTATGCATAGGTAAAGCGTCCGGATACGCCCTGGTTGCGGCGTGGCAGGGAGGCGACAAGTGAGCCGGCATTGGCGGTGAGCTGATTGTTGAGGATGGCGATCAGCATGCCGCTGACAGCATGCCGTTCACGGATAACTTTATCATAGTTCACTGCTGCTTCAAGATAAGTAAAGGTGGTGATTTGTTTATCACCCTGACTGAAGCTGAGGTATTCGGTACCATCGGTTTCATTCAGCAGATTGAGGCCTCTGAGCCCTTCTTCGGGGTCTATGCTGACGCTGTAGTAGAAGGGATTGTATTTACGGCTCATATTAAAAAGGGAATACCGTTTGGTATAGGTCATGAGCCTGGCGGAGAGTCCTTTGGTCAGGAAGTTGAAGTTTTGTTTCAGCTCCAGCTGTGCGATGAGCGTGGAGGTGGTTTCCTGCTGGAAGCCGGATACCGCATTGGCGAAGGGGTTGGTGTAGAAGGTTCCGTCTTCTGCTTTCATATTACCGAACAACGGATGTTTTTCATCGGGGGCGAAGCTGGCGGGGAAGTAGGCTGGAAAGCGCACCGGATTGGCGCTCATAGCCTGCCGGAAAATTTCACCGCCACCTCTGATAGGGCCGTTGTAATCGGAAAACCTGCCGGAAGTGCGTACGACGGCATCGGTGGTAGGTGTCAGTTTGATGTTGATATTGGAACGTATTTCGTAGTTACGGCTTTTTACGTTGCTGTTGAAGTTATTGTCAGCGATGGTGCGGAGAACGCCGTTGTCGATGTTGTAGGTGGCGCCGATATAGTACTGGGCGCGGTCTACGCCGCCGTTCAGGTTGAGATTGTAACGCTGGTTGTTGGTATTGTCTTTTACCAGTTTATCGATCCAGTTGTTGTTAGGATATAGGTAGGGATCGTCGCCATCGGCGGTATGGGCTATTTTGCTTTGCAGGTATGGCCTGGTGGTGAGTGGTTCGCGTGTGATAACGGCTTCATTGGCGAGTTTCATGTAGGTCACGTTGTCGGCCAGTTTGAAGTTGCGGGTATTGGAGGACGTAGAGTTTTCGACGCGTACGTTGAAGCGTGTTTTGCCCAGTTGGCCTGATTTGGTGGTGACGAGTATGACGCCGTTGGCGCCTCTGGCTCCGTATAACGAAGAAGCGGTGGCATCTTTGAGGATGGAGAAGCCGGCGATATCGTCTGGCTGTATGCGGGCGAGATCGGAGGGGCCCATTTCCATACCGTCTATCAGTATCAGCGGATCTACTTTGCCGCTGCCAAAAGAGGTGATACCGCGGATAAAAAATTCGGCATTGTCTCTGCCGGGTTCTCCGCTGCGCTGGTAGGAGATAACGCCGGCCAGCCTTCCGGCGAGCATGGTGGTGAGGTTGCTGGTAGGGCCTTTCAGCTCTTTGGGGTTGATGGTGGTGACAGAGCCTACCATGCTGGTTTTTTTCTGTGTGCCGTAGGCCACCACGGCTACTTCGTTGAGTTTGCTGTCTACCGGCTGTAATACAGCGTTGACGATGCCGCTGCGGGTGACAGGTATTTCCTTTTTGTCGAAACCGATATAGGTAAATACCAGTATATCCCTAACGGGCATACGAAAAGTGTAGTTGCCGGTGGCATCAGTTTGTACGCCTTTCCTGGGGTCTGAGCGGAGGGTGACGGATACGCCGGGGAGACCGAGGCCGCTGCTGTCGGTTACCTTGCCTCTGATAACGATGGCGGAGTCGGTGGTGGAACTACGTAGGGGCGTTGGCGTATCTCTGTCCCGGATGATGATGGTGTTGCCTACTATCGCCCAGGAGAGGGGAAGCCCTTTCATACAGGCGTTTATGGCTTCTTCGGTGGTAGCGTTGGCAATGGCGATATCGATGCCTTGTGTGCGCTGCAGCATCTGGCGGTCGCCGATAAAGCTGCATCCGGTTTGTTTGCGGATGGATTTAAGCACTTCCAGTAATGAGGCGTCCTTCCTGTGGAGGGTTACCTTCTGGCCGAAAGCGCCAGCGGTAACCTGCAGGGTGGCTGCGATCATCAAAATGAGCGTCAGTTTCATAAACAGCAGAATTTTGGCGGGCAGGCCACAGGCCTGCATACCACGTTTGACCTTTTGTTTAAAAAGCATAAATTTGGTGTGCTTGGTTTAATGTGATAAAAATTCAATCAGTCCACTGATGAAAAAGGATCCGGCCAGGCAATACTTTCCCCGGACGCGTCGCAACCGCGTCTGGGTTTTTCTCCGGCTCTATCCGTGGTTTGGAATTACATGTTGCTAATTTTGGTTGACGTGATAATTGGTTTTACGGTGTTACGATAATCTTTCTGTTTATTGTCCTGAAGTGTATTTTTCCTGTGAACTCCAGTATTTTCAATACTTCGCCCAGGTTTTCATTCCGTGAAATATCTCCTATAAATGCCTGGTCGCTGATATTACCTTCATATTCCACGCTTACATCGTACCAGCGTTCCAGTTGATGCATGATGTCGCGGATGTTACCGTTGAAGATAAAGCGCCCATCTTTCCAGGCTGTTTCCTGGTCAGGGTCTACCGTGCGTATACTGATCGTATGGCTGCTATGGGTGCATACCGACTGCTGGCCGGGTGTAAGTTGTTGTGGGGCGCTGCCATTGGATACCGCTACTTTCCCTGCTGTCAGGGTGGTACGGATATTATTTTCTTCCGGATAGGCGCTGACGTTAAAATGGGTTCCCAGCACGTTGATTTGTGTAGTGCCGGCTTTTACAATAAAGGGTTTGCGTGCATCCTGTGCTACTTCAAAATAAGCTTCTCCTGTAATTTCCACCGTACGGTCGTTACCGTTAAAGGCTATGGGGAAACGGATGGAAGAAGCTGCGTTTAGCCATACCCGTGTGCCGTCCTGCAGAAGCAGCTGGTATTGGCCGCCCCTGGGCGTGGAGAGGGTGTTGTATACAGTGGCTCCCTGGTAAGGCCGTGGGTTGTATTGCAGTAAACCGGCTGTTATATTCAAAACGTGGCTGGGCCTTGTTTGTGTGGTGCTGTCCAGCTCCAGCGTTGTACCATCAGCCAGTTGCAGGATAGCTTTGTTGCCGCCGGCATGAATAACCGCCGCTGTGGCGGGCTGGCGGTACTGACGGACCGTATGCCAGCCGGCATAACCGGCACCTGCGATCAGCAGCGCGATCCCGGCTGCGATAGACAGCCGTTTTTTCCAGGAAGACAGTGGCACTACCCGGGCTGGTGGCCGGTCCAGTTCCCTGAGTATACGGTCCAGCAACGCTTTGTTGGCAGGCAGCCATATAGGATGTTGTTCCATCAGCGCCGTGTATTCGTCCAGCAGGACTTGTACTTCCTGCAGCGGTTGTTCATGGATCCACTGTTCAAAGGCTGCATGTTCTTCAGGGGTGGCGGTCCCGGCTGCATATCTTTTTACAAACAGGGCTGCTTCTTCATTGTTCATAAAGCTACATTTTGGTTGCACAGCTTATATAAAGACACGCATACTCCAAAATAAGACAGGTCAATTAGAAAAAAAATTTTTTAATTGTCGAAAAGAGTGAGGAAAATCAGAAGGGCGGCGGAGATATCTCCGTGTTTTTGCAGGTAGTCACGTATAAAATCGGAGGCGGCATACAGGTGCTGTTTCACCGCAGAAGAGGAAATATGAAGCTGACTGGCAATTTCATGGGTATTGAGGCCATTTTCATAACTCAACCGGAACACTTCCTGCCGGCGCTTAGGTAGTTTGCTGATTGCATCACTGGCCAGCTCGTAATATTGTTTGTATTGTAATAACTCGCCTGCATCGGCATTTTCAGGCGTATCACCGGAGGCCATTAATTGTTGCACCCGCATTTTCACCTTGGCACTCCTGAAATAATTCAGCACCTGATTGCGGGTAACCCGAAACAGAAAGCTACGCAGCGACCGGATCTCACCTAGTGTCTCCCTTTTCATCCAGATACGGGTGAATACATTCTGCAGGATATCTTCTGCATCTTCCTTCGACCGGATAAAAAGATAGATATAGCGGTATAGTTCGCCCGCATGCTGTTCGTACAGCAGTACAAAAGACTCCCTGTCTCCGCTGTACAGGCCTGTCGCTATATCCGCATCATCCGGAAGATTATTCATATCAGGTCCATGAAATTACACGTTGCTGTTGGCAGCTTTAAGATAGATAAAAGAGATTAATAATTATTGTAGGATACTAAAAAAATCCTCTAGCGGGTTTATACTTGAGCGAAAATGAGACACTATATAGACTATCCTGTACCTTTGGCCAATAGTAGTTAAAAATGATAGCGAAAATAATTAGAAAGTATGGCAATTAAAGGAGAATCCGGAATCTGATTTTGTTGTGAGATCTAAAAGTGTTAAGTATGTAGTTGTTTGATATATGAAAGAGGTAAATCCCTATTTTAAATAATCAGAGTGCGTCTTTAAGTATTGACCGTAAATGAACAAATAATGGAATTTGATTTTGATGACTGCTATTGGCATGATTCTATACTTGAAAGTATATTCATCGATAGAAGCGATCCGGGGAATAATGATAGTGTGGAAATGGTAATTGATTGGTATGACCAGCCTAGGTCCAAACTTGTTTTCAAAAAGGTCTACTTATATAAGGCTACCATGAATTTTGGAATTATTGCCAAAGAATCAATAGATATGGCTTATATAACTCCCGAAGATGACGAAGATCTGGTTGGTTTTTACAAAGGATGGAAAGGAGCTTTCGACCACGTTAAAATGAATTGCTATGTGATAAAGACGAATTCAACAGGAGGTGAGATTAAGATATTAGCGGAAGGAGTGCAGGAAGTGAAAATATAGCGTCACTGATAGCGGATAAGGGTTGCTGCGACAATTATTTTATAATTTCACATGGATACATTTTCCTTATAAAAAATACACCATCATATATCTGATTCCAGACTGCCTTATGGTTCTTATGATACCACCGGGGTCTTATGGCACCAGACATATAAAAACCTATATTATTCTGTTGCGGATTTTGGTTGTTAAATTTCTTAAAATCAACAAATGCATAATCATAGCTGCTGTTAATCCATCTTTCGAAGCTGTTGCTTTGAGGGGGCGCAACTTTATCCTTTTCCTTCCGGGTTAGGCGACCTGCAGTCCCTTCAAAAGAAGTAAACCCGATAATATAAGTTTTATGGGAAAAATCACTGTTGGTAAAAATATTCCCCATGGGATTCGCCTCATTCAGAAAACTTTCTTCAAAATGACCTGCGTATTTTGATACATGGTAGTTATGTGCCCATACAATAATCTTCTCATTTGCGTACTTATGTTTTGCCAGCCAGGTAAGGTTCATGGCCATCTGTGTGTCCCTTGTGTTAGACTCTTTCCAGTAGTTGGTGCCAATAGCCTGAAATTCGACATTTTCGGCCATCAGGTTGTCAACCAACAACAGCCAGAAATCATTTGGCGCAACCTGCTCTTTCAGCTCGGCTTTTATTCTGGTCAGATAGCCTAAGTACCGGTTGTTTAAACTGGTGTCTTTGATATTTTTACCCCAATTTTTCATCACATTTACTACTTCTGTCTGGTAGTTTTCTGACAACGTTATAGATAGTTTTAATCTTCTTATCGTACTATCCAATTTGATCATAACATTATGTATCTCCACCTGCGGATCAAATCCCGAAAGCTGTAGTGGAGATCCACTTTTAAAAGTGGAAGGAATATAATTATAGAATAATTCCTGACAAGCGGTACAGTAAGCCCAAATTGGATAAACTGTTTTTTTAATGAAAGAATCAATTACCTGATTATCCTTCTTTATTTGGTCCCAGCCATAATTCAGACCAAAAAAATCATCTTCAAAGGCGAGTACATTAAATCCTTTTTGCTCATGCAGATATTTTATGAGTCTCGTTTTGGCCAAAAATGCCGGTGCGTCACCGTGATCTTGTTCTCCCAGCATAACGATAGTTGCATCACCAATCGCATCTCCAATTACCTGAAGGTCTTTGTAATTGATAGAATCCGGGTCAACTGTATAAATCCGGTTCGCATTCTCTTTTACATATTTTTCAATATTTTCCTGAGCATAACTATTCAATCCAAATAATAAGGTAATAATAAGAATACCATTCCCGCATAAAAGTTTGGATATTACTGATTGCATACAAATTTGGTTGTAGTTATTTTTAACTCATTATTTACGATATTCAAAAGTAGTCAATTTCTCTCCCAGTGGCTGATCAAACGAATAATAAGCCTTCATTTTGCTCACCTTGTTTTTGCTGTTGTATTCGTAGCTGAAAGTGTTAACATCCGTAGTACCGTTCCCGTTAACTTGCTCTGCCTTGGTAACGTTGTTGGTGCAGAAGTATTCAACATTAAAACCACCATCCAGCAGCATAGCCTGAAAATCGGTGTAGATATGCGGTTTATCGTCGAAGGTGTAGTTATAAACGTAGCTGGTATAGAGTGGGTCTGTTTTATCTCCGTATTCCTCCACTACACAGGTGATATTGTTGCCGGTCCATACGAGGGAGTAGGTATTGGTTACTCTGGCGTTGACGGTATTATAGTCCCGGATACGGAATACTTTTTCGGCTTTACCGTCAGCGCGGTAACGGATAGAATCCACCTGTGTGGAGGTTGGATTTTCCTGGAAAATGATCTTCTGTACTTTATTGTTCAAATATACCAGTTGGGTGATGAAGGGTGTGTTGCTTCCTGACTGAATATTCCTTATTTCCTGAATTTTACCATCTGCGTATTTGATTGTCTCCACACCTGATCCGGCGGAAAGCCTGCGGTTCCACATGTAGGTGACTTTAGCGAGGGTCTTGTCATCATTGTATTGCAGTCGGGAAGTATCAGTTGGACTGTAAATGCCAACCAGCAAGCCTGACAAGGGATCGGTTTTGTCTTCAGGGGTAGTGTCGTCTTTTTTGGAGCAGGCGGCAAAAAGCAATGTTATCGCTGTTAAAGCCAGTAAATGTTTTTTCATAAACGGGGTAGGGATATGATAGATACAGTTGTAGGTTGTAAATGACAACGGCGGATGATCAGAAGATCATCCGCCGGAAATGGATTTATTATTTGTAGTATTCAAAGGTGTTCACCTCAGTACCTGATTGCTTAAAAGTATAGGTAGCTTTTTGTTTGATGACTTTGTTCTCACTGTTATATTCCAGTTCAAAGGTGTTGGTCCTGTTTGTAAGAGCTCCCTGGTCTCTGGTAACTTTTGTTACGTTGTTGGCATTGAAAGCTTCAGGATCAAAACCATCTTCTAATAGCGTCATTAATATATCACCCTGATAGTTAGGTTTATCATCGAAGGTGTAGGTATCAATGGCTGTCAGCGGGCTGCCATCCGGAGCTGCCCAGTTAGCGGTAATCTTGGTGATATTATTACCGGTCCATTCCAGGACGTCGATCTGGATATTTTTCTGTTTGGTTTTATCAGCAGGATCAGCTTCGTAATAGAATACTTTTTCTGCTTTGCCATTGGCGCCATATCCGATGGAGTCGATACGCGGCAGACCGGTTGCCTGTGGTCTCACGATCTTCTGCAATTTATCACCTGCATAAATGTACTGCGCTACCAGTGTATTAGGACCGAATACCAGTGATTCGCTGTAAGCACTGAGCCATACTTCCGTCATTTTGTTGTTGGCATATTTGTAGGTGGAAATACCTCCGCCAACATCAGCTCCGTCAATCCAACCATAACGAACGCGCGAAACTGTTTTGTCGCTGTTGTACTCATAGCGTGCGGTATCAGTGATGCTGTACTCGCCTTTTAACAAACCTTTCAAATAGTTGTCTTCGGGTTGAGTAGTATCGTCTTTTTTAGAACATGCAGTGAATAACAACGCCATGCCGGCCAGTGTGAGTAACGTTTTTTTCATAGGTTTTATTTGTATTTAATTTTCAATGGTATCAAAAGTGGGTTAATATCACATCCGTACGGCTAAGATATATTGTGTTTTTTACATGTCCAAGTATTTGTAAGTAAAATTATTACATATGTAAATGTACTTATCAAGTTCGATGGTTTAATCTTTCCATGCGGGTATACGAATGAAACTATCGTTACGCCACTGGATATGTACCGGCTCTCCGGCATCTGCAACGGTTTCTTCACTCACCTTTTTACCACTGCCATAATTGATTTCTTCAAAAGGATTTTTGTTGATGTTGATGACCACCACCAGCCGACTACCTTTGCTGATTTTTTTGCTGATCATACGGGTATTACTAAACGAAATAGTACTGACAGCTCCTGGTACCAGCAACTGCCGTTTTTCAGGATCAGCGGCATAACTGGCACGACCCAGATAATAAGACAGCTGGAAGTACCGTCCATCGGGCAACTGCTCATACAGATCTATGCCGATGTCCACATCTTTTTTATTGACAACCGCCTGCAACCGGCCCAGGAAAGAGCCATTGATATTTACAGCCTGTGTAAATGGCTCACTCACAAACACACTGCCGTTGCTGGTATTGATATCAGAGGTTATCAGCCTTGAAAGAATATAGTTGCTGGTAAATCCGCCCGCTCTGTCGGAAAGATCCACCTGCCTGCTTACAAAGCCTGTGCTGACAGGCGGTTGAAGAGACAGCCGCTGCTGATCAAGATAAAACGTTAGCGTATCATTGTTCATCTTTTCAAGAGAAGACACGTGTTTCCATTGATTGGTCCCCATTACCTGATAGTTGATTTTATCCTGCAACAAAGCCGGTTTTTTACCACCTTTTAAAATATAATCAAACCATTGGTAGATAAGTTGATGGATGCTGAGATGGGCCACTGCATCTGTTTTATAGCCATTCAGATAAGGTGCAGGCACATGCTGGCAACCTAAATGATCGAAGGGGCCGATAACGAGATAGTGATCAGCAGCGGAGTTATACCGATAATGTTCGCGGAGATAATACATGGCGCCGATCTGCGCACCATCAAAATAGCCGGTAGTACTCAATACGGGAATATGGATGCGGGAAAAATCTTCGCGGTAAGTGGTCATGTTTTGCCAGTACTGATCATAAGCCGGATGTTCCAGCCAGCGCTGGAATACAGGATTGGGCTGTCCATCTGTACTATCGAGTGTACGATAGGCTGCACCGCTGTGGTACCAACGGAACTGCATCCCGCGCCAGCGCTGCTGATCATAGTAGGTAACGTTGTCGAGGAATTTATTGTTGGTGACATAAGGAATCCACGGATATACGAAACTCAAGTATACATTGTTTTCCTTTGGCACATCAAAGCCCGGTACTACGGCTGCAGAAGGTACGATAGTCTTTAATGCAGGGTGTACGCCGTGTTTGACAGCAGCCCATTGTGTGAACCCCACATAACTGCCGCCATACATACCTATCTTGCCGTTGCACCACGACTGATGACTGATCCAGTCCAATACATCCCAGGCATCGTTGCCGTCGTGTTCATAAGGCACAGGTGTATCATTGCTCAATCGTTTGCCTCTTGTATTGGCTACCACACCTACAAAACCTTTGTCAGCGGCTTCTTTGGCGATGCAAAGGTTTTTGGCTTCCGTATAAATAGTAAAGAAAAAGATGACAGGTAAAGGATGCTGTTGTCCTTTGGGCCGTACAACGATAGCTGAAACCATGGCACCATCGCGGGTTTTCACCAGAACGCTGTCGTTGATAAGATAACGCTCTTTGTTTTCGGCTGCCAGCAATGGTTTGGCCAGCCTTGCAATCGGCAGAAGCAACTGCCATGCGATATACCGTTTGCACAACGATATGGCATCCTGCAGGCTGATACTGTCTTTTCCTTGCTGTTGCGCTAACTGCCGTCTGAAATCCGCGGTGAGAAAGGCAACATCCGGACTATACCAGTTGTCAAGATCAAAGCGGTTGCCTTGGTGCAGCCGTTGCAGCGAGGTGGTAAAAGCCTGTCGGAAAGCCTGTTCAAATGGGGCTTTGTTTAACATGGCCCTGACATATGTTTCGTATTGAATAAATTTTATACCGGCTATTTCCGGATCGTTTTGTGCAAAAGCTTTTCTGTATTGTTGGATAGTTTGTAATGCGGCTGCATATTTTTTAGCAGTGAGTTGTACCATCAGCAGTTGGCTGAGGTAAGTCCACGTGTCTTCATCGGGTTTTAACCTTGACAGTATTTTATTTGCCAGCAACGGCATTGCTGCATGTAAGGCGTTATCGTTACTGATGGCGGCCTGTGGCAGCGGAAATTGCTGCGCCGCTGCACGCAGGTATAGGCATGACAATGCCAGTAAGAAAAAATTTCTTAGTAAAATCATCTTAAAAAATAATTGAAAGAGACCGTTAAATATTATTCCATTGCTTGAATTTAACAGACTGCCGGCTGGACACTTCTACCTGTATACTATCGTGGATAGTCAGCTGTAAGCGGCCACCATCAATAGTTGTAATACGGGTAATATAACGGGCATGGATAATCTGACTTCTGTTGATTCTGAAAAAAGAAGAAGGGTCCAGTCTGGATTCCAGCTGGTTAAGGGAGGTTTTTATCAGCACCTGTTTTCCCTGAAAATGTATACGGGCGTAGTTGTCCACCGATTCTATCAGATATATCTCACCCTGCTTCAGAAAAAAACATTGATCACCTTCTTTGATGAAAAGCTGTTTATCGGCCAGGTTGTTTCCAGCCAGGGCAGCGCGTTCCATACATTTGTTGCGGTGTTTGTCCATCGCCTGTGCAAACCTTTCGCTGCGGAAGGGTTTAAGCAGGTAGTCAAGTGCGTTGTTATCAAATGCCTTTACCGCATAGGCATCATAAGCGGTGGTAAAGATCACGTCGGGTACTTCAGGCAGACTGGCCAGCAGATCGAAACCGGAAGCGCCGGGCATCTGCACATCCAGGAAAAGCAAGTCTGGCTGCATTTCCCGGATCAGCTCCAGCGCGGCACTTACATTTTTGGCTTCTCCTGCCACTGTATAATCTGTATACGGCTGTAGTGCCCGTTTGATCTCTTCCCGCGCTGCACGTTCATCATCCACAATCACTACTTGTATTTTTTTCATATAACCGGAATAGTTAGAACGGTTAAAACTTTTTCATCAGTCAATGCTGTGATATGAAAGGAGGCCTGGCCATGAAACTGCAGCTGTAGCCGTTCCTGCAGGTTACGGATACCCAGCCCGTTGGAAGTGGCAGACTGCTCCAGGCGTCCCGGATTTTGTACCGTGATACGGACAGTTGTTGCATTTTTTTCTATGTTGATGATAATGCTGCCACCATCCACCGTTTTGTTGATGCCATGTTTGATGGCATTTTCCACCATGGTTTGTATGCTCAGCGGCGGGACTAATACACCAGACAATGGTGCATCCATCCGGATGTCTGCTTCCAGCCGGTCTTCGAAACGTAGCTTCTCCAGCTCCAGATAATCACTGACCACCTGCAGCTCTTCGTGTAGGGGTATCAGTTTGTCGGACTGTTTGTACAATGCATGGCGCAACAGCTCGGAGAGCAGGTCTATGGCTCTCCTGGCCAATACCGGATCTTCCAGTATCAGTGACTTGATATTATTGAGTGAGTTAAAAAAGAAGTGAGGATTGAGCTGGGCAGAGAGATTACTAAGTTGTATTTCCCTGGTAAGCAGCTGTAGCCGGGCATTCTCCTGTGCGGTACGGATTTCCCGCTGTGCATAGTGGTACATATGCCAGGCGAGTACCCATACGGCCATGGTCCGGATGCCGGTCATAAATGGTTGCCGGCCGGTGTCTTTCAGGTAGGTCCAGTAAGACAAATCAAACGATGGATAATGCTGCTCAATATAGAACCGCAGCGATACAGTGATGGTAAAACAAACCGACAGTAATATTACAGCTGGAATAATACGTAGTATCAATGCCCGTGGCGGTAAGGCTGGCCAGCGGTGTTGTAGGGCAAACCGGCGGTAGGCATGTGTCAGCAGGATGTTGACCACAATATCCGCCGCAAAGTTGAGTATAGCCAGCCGGTAGCTGAAATACGGGCTGCGCAGAAAACCTTCCACTTCCCAGTGAAGGGCTGCTACTGTCCAGCCGCTGAGCTGGCACAGCCAGTAAGGTGATATGCGTACCTGCTTTTTCATACCATTGTATCCGGAACAAAGTAAACCGTTCCGCCGGAAATAAAAAAGTAAAGTACAGGAGCGCAGAAAACGGGGGACAGACGTTATTCCGCTACCGTTGACTGTTTAGTAAAACATAAATAATACTGGAAGTAAAACAGTATCAGCAAACAGGGCAACGCTTTCAGCTGATAACTAACTGCTATTTTGTTGATGAAGGAAGGCACCAGGTCGGTAGGACACAGAGAGGTGACTGCCACCAGTATTCCTAACAGGATAACAGACAGCGGCCTTTCCGGCAACAGCATCAAACCGGTCACAGCGCCGGCTACCGCCATGATGTAGGTAGGAGATTCTGTACTCTGGTTAAACAATACCACCCACAGCATCAGGTAAGCCGCTATAATCCACTTGTAGAAAGGAGCTTTGTTTTTCCACGCGAAAAAGAGCGCTGTGCCTAGTCCTGCAAATGCCACCACATGCATCACCTTATCTATCCCGATGGCAGGTTGCAAAGGGATGTGTATCAATGCATGTATCATACCCCGTACAGAAGCATCTTCCAGAATAATAGGACTGGTGATCATATGGAACCAGTCTTTATATGTTTGTATCAGTTCAGCCGGAGACAATATCAGCAGCGGGAGTAAGGTGCCGGTAATACCGAATAACAGGCAGTATTTGAGGTAAGTACTTTTGTTATCGTAGAAAAGAAACAGCAATCCGGTGATGGCGCCATAACCTTTGATGAAAAAACAGAGACAGGTGAAAAGCGCTGCCAGTACAGGTTTCTTTCGTTCCAGATTAATCACTGTCAGCAGCATCAATGCGGTCATGATCGGATTGGTTTGTGAAGACTGGATAGCGTTTAACAGTTCCAGTATCAGCAGCCAGCTGATGATATACCGCCTGTTGGCAGCTACCGGCAACTGACGCAGGGCGTACAGGAAAAGGCCGGAGCTGCCCATCAACCAGATAAACAAACCTACAGTGGCCGGTAAAATGGCCAGTGGTGCAAACAGGATAGGGAAAGTAGGGTGGTATAAAAAGTAGTCAAAATAAGTTTCGGGATACAGCTCATACAGCGGCATATGATGCAGCAGATGATCCCATGAGCTGCGGAAGATGATAAAATTATTGTATTTGCCTGTAAGCAGTGATTGTATATATAATATCAGTGTTCCCAGAAAGTACAATACTGTCACAATCATCGGATGCTGATACCAGGCTGGTACCCGATTGTTGGCACTGAGTGTTATTACAGGTGCAGGTTGATGAAGCTTTGGCACGATAAAAAAATTTACAGCTACAATGTCGATTCACTACCTGATAAACGCAGGATTTTCGCATCCCCTCCATTGGAAACGGAAAAAAAGACATATAGTTATTTGGTTTTATTTAAAAGAGAAGGAGTAACAGTATCACCTGATAAAAATAATTGATAACATTAAATTAAAATAACCCCGGGAATGGATTTCTTTACTTTGCAGCGCAGTGTCAAACCTGTTGCTATGCAAAACAGTGAAGATATCGAGTTGCTCCACCAGATCAAGGCCGGTGACCAGAAAGCTTTTGAAACATGTTTCAATAAGCACTGGCATCTATTATATTCCCTGGCCGGCAGAATACTGAAATCAGATGATGACGCGAAAGATGTGGTACAGCTGGTATATATCTCCCTGTGGGGCAGACGCGAACAGCTGGAGATCACCGGCTCCCTGCAGCATTACCTGTTGCAGGCAGTCAGGTTTCAGTCGTTTAAAAGATTACAGGAGATACTGAAAAGTCCCGAACACCTCGATAGGGTAGAAGAAGAGTTCCTGCCCGTATTAAACAGTATTTGGGACAAACTGCACGAATCAGACCTCTTTAATGAGATATCCACTCAGCTGGAAACATTGCCGCCCAGAACCCGGGAAATGTTTCTGATGAGCCGTCGTCAACAACTCTCTATCGCTGAAATAGCCCTGCGCATGGGCGTATCGGAAAAAACAGTCCGCAACCAGCTGCATATCGCGCTCAAAACCCTTCGTCATCATATTGCGGTAGCCATCATTATGGCCGAGATGGTTTGTTAATAATTCCTTAACCTGACCGGACGGGACAAAGCCCCTTTTCCCAGGAACATATAGGTAGAGAACAGTCAGTTTTTTTACCCGCAGGCATGTTATCTGTCTGCTTACACCGGTCATCATGAATGTAGCACAACTAAAAAGAATCATCAACAGGTATCTGGCAGGTAATGCTTCGGGTAAAGAAGCTGCGCTGATGGAAGCGTGGTATGAAGAGGCCCTGGAGGAAGCCCGGCAACAGCCTGCCACGGGGCAAAGCGAAACCCACCGGCAGCAGGTGCTGGAAAGATTACACCTCGAAATGCAGAACACACCAACGGGAAGGGTTATACGTTTTTCGGGAGCCCGGAATATTGCGGCTGCCTGTATAGTATTGCTGGGGGGGGCTTCCCTGGGATACCGCTACCAGTTCGATATTCTCGACCTGGTAGATCCGATACCCGTGGAAACCGTTACTGCTCATGCTTTCCAGGTTAAACAGGTAATACTGCCCGATAGCTCCAGGGTAGTCCTCAACGCCAATAGTGAAATCAGTTATCCTAAAAAATTCCGGGGTAAAAAAAGACAGGTACATCTGAATGGGGAGGCCTTTTTTGATGTGGTCCGTAATCCTTCGGCTGCCTTTACCATCACGGCGCCGCATCTGCAGGTGAAAGTCCTCGGTACCTCTTTTGTGATGACAGACAGCAGCCATATACAGGCTGCCAGGGTAAGTGTGAAAACCGGGAGGGTAGCGGTATCGGCCGATGTAAAAGGATTTCCGGTTACTCAGCTGACCGCCAACCAGGAACTGTTCTACGACGAAGCCGGCGGGGTGGTCAATATCAATAAACACCAGGATGTGGATATCGGCTGGACCAACAAACAGCTGGTATTTAACAATGTGGCCCTGTCCGAGGTTTTCCGTGAAATCGAAAATATGTTTCATGTAAAAATAAATGTCAGGGATACAGTTATAAATGAGATGAAATTTACTGGCGCTTTTGAACCCGGTGATCCTTTACCGGATATGCTGAAAGTGATCGCATTATCTTATAGGTTAACCATTCATAAAAACAAAGACGGAACAATAAACATCAGCAACTAACACAGAATCGAAACACAATTGCCTGTTTAAACCACTACCCGGGTAGTGGTAAGGGGATCTTTTTTCAAAAAAACAATTACAAACGAATGAAGGAAAAATTTTTACCAGGATTAAAACGGAAAGTGTGGAGATGGGCCTGTTGCCTGACGTTACTGCTAGGTATGGCAGCAACAGCAATGGCACAGGAAGGCACGTTGAACAAAAAGATCAGTATCAGCTTCAACAATGAAGGGCTGGCCCGCTGCCTGGAAATAGTACAGCAACGGGGCGGCGTCACCTTCTTTTACAACCCTGCAGAAGTAAATGCCACCATCAAAAAATACAACACACGCTTTGATAACAAAACCATCCAGGAGGTATTAACCTCTTTGTTGCAAGGCACCGGCCTTGAGTTTGAAATGGCCGACAGTAAGAAGGTGGTCATCCGCAAAGCCCAGGCGATCAAACACGAAACACCGCGCAAATGGAGATCTGTGAGCGGGGTGGTCAGAGATGCAAAGAAAAACGCACCAATAGCCGGTGCGGAAATTCTGGTGCAGAGCAGTGGGAGCCATCTCACTGCTGACGCCCATGGCCGGTTTACAGCGGAAGTAAAAGATACAGTAGACGTGCTGGTCGTATACTTTGTAGGGTATGCTACCAAAATGGTGAAAGTAGGCGCCAGCTCAGCACTCGATATCCACATACAAGCCGACAGTAAAACACTGGGTGGCGTTACCGTGGAAGCAAGACGCAGAACCAATACCGAAGCCTCTTTGCTCAACGACCGTAAAAATTCGGCCATCATCTCCGATGGTATCTCTGCACAGAATATCGAACGTACAGCCAGTATTACCACCACACAGGCATTACAACGGGTATCCGGTGTAACGATCACCGACGATAAATATGTAGCCATCCGCGGCCTCGGAGACCGCAGTGTGATCGGACAGCTCAACGGCGTGCGCCTGGCCTCCTCAGACCCCGACCGCAGCGCTATCCCGCTGGACCTCGTACCTTCCAGCCTGCTTGATAATATCACCGTTTATAAAAGTAATACCCCCGACAAGCCCGCAGACGCTTCCGCCGGTATCGTAGAGCTGAAAACAAAATCCATCCCCGACAGGGAAACATTCAACCTCACCATACAAAGCGGCTTCAACACACAGGTAGGCCTCGGCGGAAAAGTAAACAGCTTCTATAACAGTGAAAGCGGTTTTCTCGGAGAAAAAATAAAAAACAAAGGACTCACCAACGAGTTCCAGGCTTTGTCTAAACAATATCCCAACGGCCTGAGAGAAATACAGGATAAAATTTCCAACGGTCGCAACGATCCGGCCATGCTCGCAGAAGCCAACCGTATCAACGGTATCATGCACCAGTTTGATCCTGTGCTGACCACCAAATACAAATCAGCACCGCTTAATCAACTGTATGCACTGACTTACGGTAATAATTTTAAAGTGTTTAAAAAACACCAGGTGGGCATTATCGCCGGCGCAAACTATTACAGCCGCGTTACAGACACCTATGGTGGCGACCTGACACAATGGAGTATCTATCAGGGTGTACTCACCGGTAGCAACGAGGTGTACAGCCCCCGCATCATCCCCAACTACATCACACCCAACAATATCCACCTGGGCAAATACCTGACTTATAAAGAAAATACTGGTATACAAACATTGAACTACGGCTTCCTCGGAGGCGTGGCCTATCGTTTTAATCCGCAGCATGAAATCAGTATGCAATACCTGGGCAGCCGCGGCGCAGAAACCAGGGCCAGCAACCTTTACGGTGCCTATGATTATACTGGTTTACCCGGAACTGTCTCTAACATTATCTATTCACTTAAACAGAGCTACCGTACCCTTAATACTTTTAATCTCCAGGGTGAACACAAGCTGCTCAAAGGAGATTACAGTCCGCGCCTGAGTTATAATCTCGCTACTTCGTCTTCCAGTCAGGATGACCCGGATTATCGTTTTGTGAACCTGGCAGCTTATAAACCTGTTGGTGGTGGTGCTTATCCACGCCCTACGCAGCAGCCGGGCAGCCCCCCTGAATTTGTTTATTCAACAGACTTATACTCCCTGGTATCCGGCTATGTAAATGGCTATGGTCCCTACGGTATCATCCAGGCCGATCCCAACGGCCGCCGTTTCCGTAAACTGCATGAAACCAACTACAACTACAAAGCCGACCTGATGATACCTTTCAAGGTGGCAGGCATGCGTCAGGAGTTTAAAACCGGTGTCAACTATCTTCATCGTAAAAGAGATTTTACAGAAAACGTATTATTTCTGCCTGGCTCCAACTACTCTGCCAACAAGGCTTTGCCGCTGTATGAAGTAAATGGTAACCTGGACCGCCTCGTAGGATTTGACCGCATCGGTATCCGTCCGCCTTCCGGTTATAACAACGAAGGTCAACCTGTTACCGGTGGCTTTTTATACAATATCCAGAAATCACCCAACAACTATAAAGGGTTTTATGAAACCCGCGCTTTCTATGGTATGCTCGACCTGCATCTGACCGATAACCTGCGCCTCACTGGTGGCGTACGTTTTGAGCTGACCGATATACAGGCTGCCGTAGATACATCCGGCGTTTTCCTCGACCCTACCATCACCACGCCTGATAAAGACGGCAACAAAGTGAACCTGGTATATACTGAGCCTAACTCTATCTACAAAACAGACTATACACCTTACTACTCTGCTAACCTGACCTATACACTGAATAAAAAGATGAATTTCCGCCTGGGCTACAGCAATTCACTGGCACGTCCGGAGCTGCGGGAACTGACCAACGTTTTTGATTTTGACCCTTTCCAGTTTGCATTGGTAGTTGGTAACCCTAAGCTGAAGAATCAGCTCACCACCAACTACGATTTCCGCTGGGAATGGTTCCCTTCTGCTGGTGAAGTGTTGTCTGCTTCTGTATTTTATAAAGAGATCGATAACCAGCTGACGAAAATATACAAACAACATTCTACCGGACTGGATGCACGTTTCCCTGAGTTCCCGGCTATCGAATTTCAAAATGATCCCAACAAAGGACGGGTGTATGGTATAGAGCTGGAAGCAGTGAAAAACCTTGGTCCACTGGTGCCTGTGCTGAATCACTTCAACCTGGGTGCTAACCTCTTGCTGGCACAAAGTGAAATCAAAAAAAGCGCGGAAAGGATGCTGGCTTCTCAGGCACTGGATCGTCGCGCACCCGCCAACAGTCCGCTGTTTGAACAGGCTCCTTACTCTGTGAACGTTTTCCTGAACTATTTCAACAGCAAAATCGGAACAGATATCACCACCACCTTCAACATGGTAGGAGAGCGGTTGATACAGGTAAACCTCGATGGTACACCTGATCTGTACACCCGCCCCAATCCTGTGCTGGACATCGTGCTGAGCCAGCGTATTGTTAAACGCCTGCAGTTTAAAGGTTATGCCAAAAACATACTGGACAGGCCCCTGCAGGAAGTTTACGCCAACCCCAATACCGGTGGTAAATACTACGGAAAAGAGTATATCCGCAGAAGTTATAAACGTGGTACAGAGATCATGCTGGGGCTGAGTTATACTTTATAAAAATTAAACGAACACGCTAATCTGAATATGATGAAAAGATTCCTACACTATGTATGCTTGTATCTGTTGTGTGCCGGAGGACTTGCATCCTGTACCAAGAAAGAAGACTTTGCCTACGACAACAGAGTCAATCCGCAGGCAGATGCAGCTTCCAGCGTTCGTATTGTGAACATGCGGGGCGCTACGGAGCTGATGGTCAACGGTAAACAGCTGTCTGCTTTTGCCCTGCCTAATATTGAAGGCTTCTATGACCAATATACAACCAAGGCCACGCCCTGGTTTCCGGAAAACGGCCGTATGGGACTTACCTATACTATTCCACAGCAGTTTGTGGGTGCAGATGGAACGGTGAAGGATATACGTTTTGCTGCTTTTACCAGAGACTATTCCCTGGGGCTGACAAGAGGTTTCAATGCCAAAGATAATTTCAACAATCCTACAGACTATTACTTTGCTTATTTCGGGCCTAATGCCAGCCAGTATTCCGACTCTTTGTTTGCCATCCCGCGCTCTGTATCACCGCCGGCCAATCCTGCTCACTGTAAGGTGCGCCTGCTGAATCTCAGCTCTACCAACTCCGCCTTTGGCGGTACTATGCGGGTAACCTGGGCAGATGGTACAGTGATCGCGGGGCTTGATAATATTCCCGTAGGGCAATATTCTGATTATGTGGAACTGCCTTATGGCACTTACCAGTTGAAAGTAATGACTATGGACGGGCTGCTGGTACCAGGTGTAGGCGGAAGTGCACAATTCTTAAATGTGGTGAATCCGCAAACCGGTACCATGCTGCTGCCCGGTGTACAGAGCCGGCCACCGGTAAATGGTTTTGTAGATTCAAAGCTCACCTTCGCTCCGCTGAAAACCTATCAGCCTGGTGGCGTGTATACCATTGCCGTTGCCGACTGCCCTAATTTCCGTAACTCCAACGGTGGCACCAACGGTGAAACTTACCCTTCCAAAAACAATGCTTTCCGCATCATCGCCGATGCAGAGCCGCAGAATACTTCCTATGCCAGATTACAGGCTATTAACGTGGTACCGGGCAAACAGATTAAAGTGACGATGAATGGAAGATCACTGGGCAATACCCTCGGTTTCTCCGCTGCCACTGCCTTTGATCAGTATCTAACAGGAACGCATGTATTAAAAGTGACCGATGCTGCCGGAAACCCGCTGGCCGACAGTACTTTTTCCCTGCAGCCTGGAGACAACCGTACTGCATGGATATACGAAAAGAATGGAAAAACAGGTATCAGCCTGGTGGCCAACAACCTGAGCAATGTATACTATACCGGCGCCACAGAAGACGGCAGTTACAGCAACATAAAAGTGGAATTCCCCAGCTGGGTACGTTTCATGAACTTCTGTCCTGATCTGCCGGAAGCTACTTTCACTACAGATGACGGTCAGACCTTCGGAGATGGCAGTGCCAGCCAGCACCTGCTGCTGGGCATCCCCGCAGTAAAGAATCCTTATGTGATGCTGAACGCCAATTTCTACCAGAGCATCTGGGCATACGCTTCACAGTATAATGTAGTGCCGGGCAACTGGCTGCGGGAAGTGACCACGCTGAAGAGCCGCGACTTTATTGCCAATCCTGCACTCTATCCGGGCGGATTGCCCGTGAGCGAATCCGGTATCTATACGGTAGCACTGATCGGCAACATCAATACCAGCAAACCGGGGAGTGAAAAAGCCCGGATGATCATCATCAGACATAATCAGTAATGTACCAACACATGAACAACAGAATTGTCCTTTTACTTTTACTCTGTATGATGGCAGGTATGGCATGCCGGAAAACAGAATATACGACTATCGCCGAACCGGCCTACCTGCGCATATTCAATAACCTGGACTATAAGATCTCACTTGATACTAAAGATGCGCCACAGCCCTTCCTTACCTTCCTGCTCGATCCTGAACTGGATGCAGCGGGTATCCCGGTGAAAGCACTGATAACAGGTGATTACCTCGACAAACGTGCTCCCTGGGCAAGACCGTATCCGGATGCGGTGAATACGACGCTGTTTCAAACAGAGTATCCCGGTTCTGCCAAAGTACTGGCAGGTCCTGTCCTGAATGGTTACGACCTCTCCAGCTGGGCACAGATGCCTGCCGGCAAACACCGCGTGATGTTTGTAAGCCGCCCGATCAGCGATGTCCCTTTTTATGAACTGCCCAAAGATCTGCGCAGCCATATCATCATAGACACTACCATCGAGTTTGCCAGCCGGGAAGTATATACCATGCACATACTCGAAAAAGATGCTGCTACCAAAACACCCGGTATCTATATCCGTAACGAAAATTTTGTGAAGCAGCCATTCTCTGATTCACTGGTGTATGTCAACTTCTACAACCTGAGTTCAGTGGGTTATTTTGAAACAGGGAAGCCGGCCAATGAGCTTTACAACCAGAAGATCCGCGATACAATGAATGTGTATTATACACTCAATAAAATGGATAATCAGGGTTTTGCCCATCCTATCACCGGTCACTGGGGTGTGCTGATGGGGCCGGTGCTCCGCTCACAGGACCCTGCTGTACATCCCTATTACAGCTTTCCTTTGTTTGGGGATACAACTGCCAACAAGATATACGATGGTAAGGCTACACAGTCCTTCGTTTTTCTGTCACCGGGTTATTCTCCTGCCAACAATCCCTTTATGCAGACGGGAGGAGATTCCAGAGGGAACTTTAGTGAACTGCGTGTAGGCACTGACGGTTACCGTGGTGATGTGGCTTTTTCCCTGCCGGCAGATATCCTCACCGGCATGGTCGTGACGATTCGTTCCGGAAAGTATCTCAACCGCTCCTTCGCTACCATCAATACCATCGAGTATGTGAACGGGAAATTTTATTTAATGACCATACAGCGTAAATACGAACCACCTGTGTATTAACAGGTCGAAAAAAAATGATCAACATGCGATATTATACCTTGCCTTGCTTGTTTTTCTTCTTGCTGCTGATGATGGCAGGATGCAGGAAAGATAACCTGACACCACCCAGGGAAACAGCGCCCACCCGCTCGCTGGGAGAGTTTATCCGCAACAACTATGACCTGAGCCTTCTGTCGGCAGCCATGCAGAAAGCAGGCATACTGGACAGTCTTAACCAGCCAGGCCCCTTTACTTGTTTTGCGCCTGATAACAAAGCCTTTAATGATATCGGTATTACCAGCCCTC
Organism: Chitinophaga flava; assembly: GCF_003308995.1. Taxonomy (NCBI): domain Bacteria; kingdom Pseudomonadati; phylum Bacteroidota; class Chitinophagia; order Chitinophagales; family Chitinophagaceae; genus Chitinophaga; species Chitinophaga flava. The sequence goes on from NZ_QFFJ01000002.1 coordinate 1,130,759, forward strand.
GTGATTTTGATACTATAGATGCTGAGTCGCTGCGCAGATGGGTGAAATACCACGTTTTAAAAGACAGAAAATATATCTCCGAGTTTCCGCTGCAGATGGGTAATAAGTATACAACCCTGGCAGGAGCTGACCTGTACGTGTCTTCCTCCGATGCGCCGTATATGGATAAAACGCCAACTGAAAGCAGAAGTGTATTTGTAAATGGATCGATGATATTTCCGGCGCCTAAACGAAATTTAGCACTGGCCAACGGGGTGATACACGTGATCCGTAAACCGCTCAATTATACACCGGGCACTGTACAGGATTATCTGCAGGCAGATACCAGCCTGTCAATATTTGTGGCCGCCATGAAACGTTTCGCACTGTGGGATGGCCTGAAGGAAAAAGGCCCTTTCACCGTATACGTGCCTGGCAATGAAGCCTTCCGTAAGAATGGTTTTACAGCTGACAGTATCAGCCGTATGGACCCTGAAAAATTTCAGCAAATCATCTTTGCCATCTATCCGCTGATGCTGAAGTCCAAACATATTTTCTCTACCGACTGGGGACAGATCAATGGCCAGTCTGGTGCGGTAAACACTATGATCAGTGTGCCCGGCTTTGTGATATTACCTTTTTACTCCTATAATTTTTATAACAACACGGAAGATGTCCGGATTGATATAATGATGGAAAAAGGAGGATATAATGCCAATGGCCCCCAGAGACTGAATTACCGGAACGGGTTTGCGAATGGAGCTGACCGTGTTGTATCCAATGGGATACTGCATATCCTGGATGACCTGATGCTTTACCCTCATACATTACGCAAATAAACATACAGTATAAAAGTTAATTGAAATGACCGTGTTTACATCTGTTACCACACCAGGCAGGCTGTTGAGGTCCTGGTTGCCTGTATTGTTTTTACTGGTGATGGCCTGCCGCAAGCAGGACATCGAACCGGAGCCGGTAGGAGATCCGGTGCCCTATAACGGACCTGTATTAGGGCTAAAAGAAACGCTGGAGAAATCTCCCTATACTATTTTCAGGACAGCGTGGAACCGCGCCAATATAGACGCACGTCTCAAAAAAGCCGGTACCACTTCTTTTACCATCATCGCTCCAACGGACAAAGCTTTTCAGGATGCTGGCTGGACCATGGATAAAATAAATCAGGCAGCGCCGGAAGTACTGGACACCCTGCTGTCTTATCATATCGGTGCTACCCAGATACATCCGGCTTCGCTGGCGGAACTCAATGGTAACCTACCCATCGTGACATTGCTGAAATCTACTACTATACCCACTTTTGACGATTCTCGTCCGTATAAATATGTGATTTATGCCGGCGTTTATCACGATAGCCTGTTTGTCAACGGCAAACCTGTCAGCAAATGGGGACAGGCGCTGGAAAGCACCACTGCCACCATTTATCCTGCAGATAAAGTGCTGGTGAAACCGCGACAGGACATGCTTTCCTTCCTGAAGGCAGATAACAGGTTTAGTTTTTATCTGGAAGCCTGCCGTATCAATGACAGTTTGTATGAAGATAAAAATCCCTGGGATCAGTATCTGTGGGACATGCCGATGCTTTCTGCCAATGCCCTCTCCCCGGGACAGTTTACCCTCGTCGTTCCTACCAATGACGCCTTCCGTAAAAGCGGTTTTAATTCAGTAGAAGACATCCGCCAGCGTTGCTATCAGGCGCTTCCTATCGGTGATCCGGATTACGATGAAAACTCCTATTACCGTTACCCTACCACAGCAATGGACTCTATACTGTTGCCCAACAGAATGAGCTATGTTGGATTAGACGGACCTTATGGCATGCGGGAAATGTACCCGGTATATTTTATGAATGAGCTGATGGTAAACAGAAGCGTATCCGGACTGTTGTTGAGACCAGGTTCCGCATATAGTAGTCCGCCTAAAATATATGAACTGGATTTCGCTGTAACCAATGGTAACATATGGGTTAAAAGACTGGGTTCCTCCGGACAGCGGATCCCACTGGTACAGACAGATATCAATGTGCTGAACGGGGTAATTCATATTGTGAACGATGGTCTGTTCATGCCCTAAGTATTCATCTCCCTAAAACAACAACAAAACATGAAACGCACTTTCTATACAGGCATACTGCTGCTCTTGCTGGCTGCATGCCAGAAAGATGATAAAGCAACACCGGACACGATGGACAGCAACCGCATCACTTATGTGATTGCTGACAACCTGTTCAACTTCTCCAGTTTTAATGCTGCTGTGGAACGTACCGGATATGGGCCCAAACTGGCCGGTGCTGGTCCTTTTACCGTACTGGTACCCGATAACAATGCCTTTATGAAAGCCGGTTACGGCACCACCAACGCGGTATTGCAGGAAAGACTGTCCGTATTGAACAATATAGTTGGATACCATGTACTCAGCGGTACCTGGGAACTCAATAAACTGCCCTTTACCTTCAATCAGGAACTGACCACCGCTACCGGTGCTAAAATGTATGCCACCCGCTGGGTGAAAGGAAAAGATACCCTGCTGACTATCAACGGTACACCAGTAGTGAGTTACAACCTTCCCGCCAGCAACGGTCTGATTCAGGTGCTGAGTGAAGTATTGCAACCACTGGTCAACAAAACCTTGTCAGATGCTATCGCTGCAGATACCGCACTCACTTTCCTGAATGTGGCATTACAACAGGCTGGTATGAAAGATATGATGTCTACCGGTAACGTATATACGTTTATGGCGCCATCCAATAATGCATTCCGCAATGAAGGTTTTCCGAATGCCGACAGCGTTGGTCAAACAGATCCGGCCGTACTCCGCAGGCTCCTTTATTATTCTTTCTTCGAAGGCCGCCGCTTCGTATACGACTATATCCTCACCACAGATGCCTCCAACAAAAGCCAGCAGGCAATGTACAATGGTAACAATATCACCATCAGCCTGCTGAAGAGCGGCGTGAAATATACCGGTATCACCTTACAGGGTTCCGGTAACACTTCACCGGTGAAGATTGTGAAAAGCAATGTGCTGGCAGGAAATGGCGTGGTACATACTATCGACCAGCTGTTGAAGGAAAACCAATAATCATTACATACCTAACAATAAAGCGTTACGATGAAGCAGGTATTCTACAAAATATTTTTACTGATCATGTTGATGATCGCCACACTGGGAGGATATGCACAGGAGACGAATGGTACCTGGGGTGGCCGTATCACCAGCAACAAACAGGAGCCGCTGCCCGGTGTTACCGTGGTGGCTGTCCATCTGCCCTCAGGCACTAAATATGGTACGGTCACCGGTGCCGACGGCCGTTATTATCTTCCGGGTCTTCGTATAGGCGGTCCGTATAGTATCACTGTTAGTATGATGGGCATGGAAACACAGACGGCAGAGGGTTTTACCATCCGCCTCGGTGAGCCGCTGCAACAACACTTTGTACTCACAGAAAAAGGCAAACAACTGTCAGAAGTGGAAATTAAAGCCACCAAAGCAGGAGCAAAAGCCAACACCTTCGGCGCTGGCCAGCATATCAGCCGTCTGCAGGTAGCCAATATGCCCACCATCTCCCGCAGCATCCAGGACATCACCAAAATGGTGCCCCAGGGCTCTAAAGACAACTCCTTCGCAGGTACCAACTTCCGCTATAACAACGTTACCATCGATGGCGCTATCAACAACGATGCTATCGGCTTCAGTCCCTCTATGGGCGGTATCACCGGCTCTTCCGGTATGCCCGGCTCCAGCACCCGTACCAACGCGGTATCTATGGATGCCATCGAAGATATGCAGGTATACCTGGCCCCCTTCGATGTGAAGATCGGTAACTTCACCGGCGGTAGCATCAACGCCGTTACCCGCAGCGGTACCAACAAAGTAATCGGCAGCATCTACGGTTTCGGCCGCAATGCCGCTATCACAGGAAAGGATAAAGTCGGCTCCCTCGGAAAAATGGACAAAGACTTTTATGATTACCAGGCTGGTGTAAGAGTAGGTTTCCCCATCATCAAAAACAAACTCTTCTTCTTCACCAATGAAGAAATTACCCGTCGCCAGGACCCTGTGCAGCTGCTTGCCGGCAATGCGGAAACAGCTCATATCCTGAGCACTAAAGATGCAGAAGATATCCGCAATGCCACTATCAGCCGCTATGGTAAAGACGTAGATCCAGGCACTGCAGGCGCGTATAACGCATGGTCCCGCTCCGTGAAATTCTTTAACCGCCTCGACTGGAACATCAACGATAAAAACCAGTTGTCTGTACGTAATAACACCATTCGTTCTTCCGCTATGAACATGGACCGCGACCAGCAAGACTTCCGCTTCAGCAGCATGGCTTACGAGCAAACCAACAACCAGACATCTACCGTAGCAGAACTGAAAACAAGATTCAACAACCACCTGTCTAACAGTCTGATTGCCGGTTATACCCTGGTCCACGACAAACGTGACCCTACCGCCAACCCGGCACTGCCGCAGGTACAGATCATGGGACGCGCGCCCGGCACCACCATCTACTGGGGTACCGACAGAGAAGCATCCATCTTCAATATGAAACAACGTACCATAGAAATCACTGATAACCTCACTCTGCGCAAAGGCAAACATACCCTGCTCTTTGGTACGCATAATGAGTTCTATCATATCGACTATGGTTTTGTAAACAGCTGGAATGGCCGTGTAGACTATCTCAGCATCGATGACTATCTCAATAATGTTCCATACAGAGTACGTGGTAGCTACAACTACAACAATAACGACCGCGATTATATCCTGTCAAACCCTGAGGCAAAGTTTAATGTAAACCTGCTCAGTGCCTATGCACAGGATGAAATCCAGTTGACTGATAAACTGAAACTGATACCTGGTTTGCGTGCTGATTATACCATGCTGCCCAATGCACCTGTGCTGAGTGAACAAACACGCAATGCATACACAGATGATTATTTTGGCACTACCTACACTTATACACCGCTCAACCGTATCACCAATCATTACCTGAATAAAGTACAGCTGTCTCCCCGTCTGGGTTTCCGTTACGACTGGACAGGTGACCAGCGGCTGGTGCTGCGTGGTGGTACAGGCCTGTTTACCGGCCGTATCCCGTTTGCATGGCTGGCATATGCTTATTACAACAACGGTGTTAATTATGGCTCTTTCGACCAGAAAGCGGATGCTAAAGTTTTTGTGCCTGGTACTGATCCGGTGAAGCCCGGCAAAAATGGTATCGCCGATTTTATTGCCGGCAATGGTAATGTTATCACCAATCCCATAGCCGGTAAAACACAAGTCGATGTGCTGGATAATAACTTCGTAATGCCGCAGGTATGGCGTACCAGCATAGCAGTGGATTATACAACTGTAACAGGCTACAAATTTACGGTGGAAGGTATTGTTACCAAAACCATCAAGGATGTATTATTCCAGCAGATCAATATCAAAGATAATCCGCGTTACTACGGTAACGATACTACGAAACAGCAACCGGTATTTGGTGGCGCCGTAGATCCTCATTTTTCCAATGCCTATCAGTTGAGTAATACAAAAAAAGGATATCGTTACAGCATCACCGGTAGCGTGAACCGTAACTATCCTTTTGGCTTGTATGCTTCACTGGCTTATACCTATGGCCAATCCAAAGATGTGTCTAACGGTATCAGGAACTCCATGGAAAGTAACTGGCAGCTGAACCAGGCACTGAATCCCAACAATCCGGGACTGGCCTATTCTAATTTTGATGTACGGCATCGTATAGTGCTGAACCTGAACTATACCCGCCGCTGGAACCAGCAATGGGTAAGTACACTCAGCCTTTTTGCCACCGCCCAGTCTGGCAGTCCGTTTACCTACGGTATTGTCAACAACAGCATCCAGGGACTGCCGCAGCAGGTAAGCCTGGTATACATTCCGGAGGCAGATGCAGCAGTGAAGTTCTTCCAGGACTATACCACCAAAGCGGGAGAAGCGGTGACCGCAGCAGCCCAGGCAGCCGCTTTCAATCAATATATCGAAGACGATAAGTACCTGCGTACCCGTCGTGGACAATATACCGAACGCAATGCCGGCCGCACTCCCTGGAATATACAGGCCGACCTGCACTTTGCGCAGGAGTATCATTTCTCCAGAGATCCGGGCAGCAGGTTTCTCACTTTTACCCTCGACGTGATGAATCTGACTAACCTGCTAAACAGCAACTGGGGTAAAGTATATTTCTCACCCAATACCTTCAACTCTACCGCCAGCGTTGGCCTTACACCAGCGTTCCCGGCAAAACAGAATCCGGGCAACTATCCCGTATACCTATACGAAAATCCGGGTAAGCCATATGCGATAGACTTTTTTAACTCCCGCGCACAGGTACAGCTCGGGATGAGGTATTCATTCTAAAAATATGACCATGAAAAATTTGATATATTTTCTTTTCGGATTGGCGGTGGTGTTGAGTGCCTGTAAAAGAAACAGGGATGAAGATTTTAAGGTGCCTCCTGCTATCCGTTCTTTCTGGCCCAACAGTGGAAAGCCCGGTACGATTGTTACGATTAACGGAGCAGGTTTTGTAAAGAAAGATAATGAAGTAAGCTTTAATGGTACTGCAGCCACCGTGGTGGACGTCAACGATACTGTAATGACAGTACTGGCGCCGGCCGGAGGCAGCACAGGTAAAGTAACTGTCAAAACTGCTGGCAAGGAACTGGAAGCAGGCACCTATACCTATCAGAATCTGAGCATGCATGGTGTTAGTCCGCTCAACGGGCCTGCAGGTACCAACATCGTGGTACGTGGCGAAGGCTTCGGCAGCACCGCTGCTCCTGCCAAAGTGATGATCAATGGAAAAGAAGCAGTGATCACTTCCGTCAATGATACGCTCCTGATTGCCGCAGTGCCGGTGGGCGCCGGCAGTGGCACCATCAAAGTGACGGTAGATAACAAGGAAGTAACAGGGCCATCTTTCCTCTTCCAGGACATCAGCAAAATAAAACCACTCAAAGGCGGAAAAGGCACGCAGGTGACTATTACCGGCGAAGGCTTTAATGCCGTAGCAGGAAATAACAGTGTAGCCTTCAACGGTAAATCTGCTACAGTAATCAGTGCTACCGCCACTCAGCTGGTAGTGGCCACGCCTGATGATGTAGCTACCGGACCATTGAGTGTGACCATCAACGGACAGAAGACAGTAGGGCCGGTATTTACTGTTATACCTCCGCCATTGCTGGCTACAGTGGCTCCGTTGAGCAGCCCCGCCGGGAAAGACATTACCATCACCGGCAGCAACTTCAGCAGCCTGATGGATGAAAACGTAGTCACCTTTAACGGTATCGCAGGTACGATAAAAAGTGCAGCTGAAAAACAACTGGTGATCACCATTCCCACTGGCGCCGGTTCCGGAAATATCAAAGTCTGGGTAAACGGACAGGAAACAGCCGGTCCGCTGTTTAAAGAACAGAACCTGGGTGTGGTCAGTCTCTCACCTGACAACGGTCTTGCCGGTACTACCGTAACGGTGAGCGGTATTGGTTTCAGTACCAATGCAACGGATAATATTGTCACCTTCAATGGGGTGGCGGCCAATGTGGTGAGTGCAACGGATACAGAACTGAAGGTGGTAGCACCTGCCGGCTTATCTACCGGTACCCTCGATGTGAAGGTGAGTGGCTTACAGGCCACAGGCCCGCTGTTTAGAAGGGCCGGTGTAATGACGTTGGCTGGTGGTCCTGGCTCCGGGTTGTTTACCGGCGCTCTGGGGCTTACGGGCGACCGGGCTGGTAATCTTTATTTCCTGCAGGGATATCAGGTGAAAAAAATAACACCTGATGGTACTGTTAGCACCTATGCCGGTGGTAGCACCAGCGGTTATGCTGACGGTTCTCTATCTGCTGCTATGTTCCTGGGGCCTCACACGATCACGGTCGACAGCCAGGATAACCTCTACATACAGGATGGTAACGGGCTGCGTACCTACGTTCGTAAGATCACCCCGGCAGGGCAGGTGTCTACTGTGGTGACCGTGTTCGAAAACATGCCCGGTGGCTTGGGTGTGGACCGAAACGGTACAATTTACCTCAGCAAATTCTATCAGGGGCTGTATAAGGTAGAGTCCAACGGTTCCCTGACGAGAATAGGTAATTTCACTTTTACCATCCCCGATAAAATGGCCATAGACGCACTGGGAAGAGCATACTATGCCGGAGGCGATTTTTATAATCCTTTTATCGCTATGGTAACACCGGCAGGAGAGCATAGTTTTCTGGCGGGTAGTAATCGCTATGATCCTGATTTTGTGGATGGAGATATTTCGGGGGCCCGTTTGGGATCACCATTGTGTGTGACCATCGATCCCACTTCCGGTAATTTCTTTTTTGTAGATAACATGGCTATGGCTGTGCGTTATGCTACACCTTCCGGCACCGTGAAAACAGTGGTCGGAGCTGAAGGCACCTTCCAGCCATTTAAGATGGGATACAAGGACGGTACGCTGAAAGAAGCCCTGTTCCGCTCGATGAAAGGTATACACGTAGATGCCAACGGAAATATTTATGTGATAGAGCCGGAAAATAATGCGGTTCGTAAAATTTTCCTGAAGTAAAATACCGGAAACGGTACAGGCCCTGCTGCTTATCGGGTGGCAGGGCCTTTTTATTTTGAAAAAAAGCCCGCAGTTATTTCAGGGAATCAAACATTCCCGGAACCGCATGATGAGCTGTTATGCGGTAGCAGCAAGACTTTCCGTAAAGCCATCAGCGAATATGATTTTACAGAAACGCAGCTGGGAGAAAATTTAATTTTCAGGAACAACCGGTTTAACTAAGTAGATGAAAAGCCTATCGGCAGCAAAACAATTCCGGCTCACGAATGTTAATTTTTCATACCATAAAACTTAAAGTATGAAACAATTCATCACCCTGCTACTGTTATGGAGTGCCGGCATTTCCAGCGTTTATTCACAGGATAAAGACAATCTGAAACCCTTTCCTCCGGCCTGGAAGGGCATGGAAAGGTACGTCATCGAGCTGCCTGCCAAAGACAAGGAAGACAATTTCCAGGTAGAAGTTATGGCGGGCAAAACCATGAAGGTGGATTGCAACCAGCACGGCCTGATAGGTCGGTGGGTAACCAAAGATGTCAAAGGGTGGGGCTATACCTATTACCAGTATGTTTCATCCGGCAACATGCGTTCTACCCTGATGGCATGCCCCGATAAAAAGCTGACGGATAAATTTATTTTTGACACCAGACAGGTCCGATACAACAGTAAGCTGCCTATTGTAGTGTATGTGCCCAAAGGTTTTGAGGTAAAATATAAAATCTGGGAGAGAGGAGAAGAGGAAAAGGACGCTGTGATAAAATAATCTCACACATCATAAAAACGAATTTAGCCCAGGACTTAAGTCCTGGGCTTTGTTTTAGGAGAAACCCCATTTTCATTGATGGCTTCTATAGAGAAATAGTAGGACTGTTCCTTATCCATGCCTTTGAAAAAATAATCGTTGGCATTGTGTACCATGATGCAGTTGTACAGTTTATCGGGTGCAATACCGAAGTAGATATTATACGCATAGGCGTTGTCTACCGGTTCCCATTTGATCCAGGCGCTGCGTTTATCCTTTTCTGTAGGCAGTACCACAAACGATTTCACAGAATCGGGGAGAGGTCCGTTACCATTGCCAAATACACGCAGTCCGCTGATAGCGAACTTACCGCTGGGCATATGGATGTTTTCCAGTTTGATATAACGGGCTTTCACCGGCCGTGGCAGTTCTATATAGTCGTGTGGTACATCCGACAGATTATGGCTTTTATCTGCCAGTACCTGCCATTTTTTTCCATCCAGCGAATAATGGAGGATGTACTGATGATAGATGTCTGTTTGTTTGCCCAGGAAGATGGCATCCTGATCAGCGTAGTTGATTTGCACGGCATGTACAGTGCTGACGCTACCCAGATCTGATTGCAGCCATTCCCCTTTGTTGCCGGTGGCAGCGCTCCAGTAGGTTTTGATGTTTTCATCTACTGCATTATTAGGCAGGTATCCACCCAGTGTAGACGATACCGTTACAGGTTTGTTGTAGTTGAGTAACATCCAGCCGGTAAAGGATTTCCGGTCGTTTTCAAAAGAGGCGGAGTTGTTGCCTCTGTTGAGGTAATGCGGATAGTCGCCGAATACGGTGTTGCAGTAAAGCACATCATCTTTGTCGAAACCTGCGGGCCAGATGCCGAGTCTTCTCTCAAAGCTGTTCTTCACGGAAATGACCATGGTAGACACATGCCACCAGTTGCCTTTGGTGTCCTGGAAGGTGCTGCCATGGCCGGCGCCACGGGCAAAGCCTCCGGGCTTGAAGGAAAACGGATTATGAGCCTGCGGTGTAAAAGGTCCCAACGGATGGTCTGATACCACTACGCCGTCTGCATATCCGCTGAACTCCGTTCCGGGTGCGCCATACTGCAGGTAGTATTTACCATGATGTTTGGTCATCCAGGCTCCTTCAATAAACGGATCGAGGAAAGTGTTGTCCATATATTCCCCGAAACGCTGCCATCCGTAACGTTCGTGGTTCAGCAGATAAAGTTCTTTTCGGGCGCCTTTCAATTGCAGGGTTTTGCGGTCCACCTCTCCGCCATACAACGGATAACTGTTGCTGCTGCCGTTGTACTGATACAGTTTTCCGTCATCATCCAGGAAGAAGGCGGGATCCCAGCCGCCGGCTTCAAAGGAGTCTACAGCTTCTTTCCACCGGTTGCCTTTGGGATCGGTGCTCATCCATATAGGAAAATTGCTGCTGTAGGTTGAGCCAAATACCATCATGGTATCTCCCATCACCCATACAGCGGGTGCACAGAGGTCATCATACACCTTATGCCATGGTTTCAGAAATTTACGGGACACAAAATGCCATTGGCTGAGGTCCGGGCTCCACCAGTATCCCCACTGGTTAGTGGAAAAAAGGTAATAGTCTCCTTTATAGGTGACGATGACAGGATCGGCTGTGGCTCTGTGTTTGCCCCATTCTGTAAAGTTGGGGATGGGGCAGTAGCCGTAGTCCACGTTCACCGGATTGCAATAGGTGGTCTGTGCTTGCGAAGACAACAGTACTGTGCTGAACAGCAGTGTTGTCAGTATGCGGAGCGCGGTCATCATATCCTGTTATTTTAAATACGGACTGCTGATGTCCAGTTTCTTTAATCCCTGTTGTATCTCCGGGCAGCTCATAAACAGCTTCCATAACAGTCCGCTGCGGTAGTTTTCTATCATCACGATGATCGGTCCCTGATCGATGGCCAGGTGTGACTGGGCGTACCATTGCTGTGTTTCATTGAAGGCATCGGTGAAGCCGTACTGGCTCCAGATCTTGTTGCCCAGCTGATAATAAAAATGTTTCAGCGCCTGCATAGAGTATTCCGGTGTATAAGGAAATGCTGACAGGGCTGCGGTAGGAGTGATAGTACCGTGATCATTTTCCGGTGAATGAGCGTCGTACCCGTTGTAGGTATCGCTGGCGGTGAGCCCCCAGGAATCGGGGCCAAAACCTTTAAAGCCTTTGGGGTTGCGTACGCAGTATTCCCGGTTGATGAGGGTATGGTTTTTGTTTTGCTCCCAGTAGTCGGCATAGCGATCTTTTAATCCCCGGGGATCAAGGCCCATAAAGGAATAGTGGGAGAAGAACAGTGGTCCGCCGTAATTGAATCCCAGCGGCAGTTTGATGTCGAAGTAAGAACGGTTGTTACGGAAGTAGGAGCTGTTGGCCCAGCCCTGGTGATATACTTCCGGTTTGATCGCATACTTCGGAGAGGAGGCCGCCATGATATAGGTGATAAAACATTCGTTCCATCCTCTGAGTTCATGGTTCATGCTCCAGCCGTTGTTGGGGCTCCAGTGCCAGTAAAGCACGTTGCGTCCGTCGCGGGTAAACCAGTCCCATTCGGCTTCGTTCCAGGTCCAGTTGATTTTATTGCGCAGTTCCTGTTCCTTCGGTGTGTCGCGGTTGAAATATTGCCGGGCGGAGAGTAATCCTTCAAAGAGGAAGGATGTTTCCACGAGGTCAGCACCATCGTCTTTGCGGCTGAAGGGGATGGTTTTGCCGGTGGCACCGTTGAGCCAGTGTGGAAAGACACCGTGGTAACTATCTGCTTTCCGGAGGAAGTTGATTATTTTCAACAGCCTGTCTGTCGCGGCGTCGCGGGAGATCCAGCCTCTTTCGGTGGCTACGATGATGGCCATGATACCGAAGCCGGAGCCGCCGGTGGTCACTACTTCATCACCATAATCAAATGATTTGTTGCTGCGTTCGCGGGCCAGGCCGGACACCGGATGTGCATAATCCCAGAAATAACGGAAGGTTTGTTTTTGTACAAGGTCCAGCAGGGCACTGTCGCTAAGGTTTTGCTGGATGCGGAAGTCTGTTTTTTCAGCACTTTGTTTTACCTGTGCCTGCCCACCAAAGGTGAGCAGGCATATCAGGCATATATAGGTCACAGTTCTCATGACATATTTTTTAATAGCCGGAATTCTGTGTCAGTTTACCGGAGCTAATATCAATTTCAGTTTGTGGTACCGGGAACACTTCATTTTTACCGGCTTTGAATCCTAAAGGACCGAATACCTGTGGTGCTCTGCCCTGGCGAATTACGTCGAAAAAGCGGTCGCGTTCCATCGCAAGTTCTATTTGTCTTTCGTGCCAGATGGCGAGGCGCAGTTGTGTCTGGTCGGTGGTGGTCACATCCGGGAGGATACTGTTGTCACCGCCGCGGGCTCTGGCTCTTACAGCATTGAGGGAGCTGAGGGCCTGGCCGCTGTTACCCAGTTCATTGGCTGCTTCTGCATTCATCAGCAGTACTTCTGCATAACGGATCACGCGTATGTTCTGGTCGGCGCCTTCGTTATAACCGGATTGGTACTGGGTGAAGGGAACATATGATTTGTAGTTAAAACGACGGTTGATACCAGCCATTTTGATACTGTCTCCTTCGGCGGTGATGGTACCTCTGAAGAGGATGGTACCGTTTTTCCTGGGATCACCGGGTTCATAAGCATCCACCAGCGCCTGTGTGGGGGTGTTGAATCCCCAGCCGCCGCCTACCTGGCTTTTTACGCCCTGTATCTGGGAATACTGTGAGTTGGATGCATCTTTGTTGCCGATGATCGTCTGACATTGAATCTCAAATATAGACTCTGAGCAGTTTTCGTTGGGAATACGGAACATCTTCTCATAATCCGGGAAAAGCGTATATCCGAGCGCCATTACCTGATTGGTGTAGTTGAGTACGTCCTGCCATTTTTTCTGATACATGGCTACTTTAGCGTGCATGGCCAGTGCAGCGCCTTTGGTGGCCCTGCCGATGTCGGTGGCGTTGTAGCGTTCCGGCAGTACAGCAGCAGCTTCTGTCAGGTCTTTTTCAATGGCGGCCCATACCTCTGCTTTGGGTGAACGGGGAAGATCGTATTCTTCCGGTGTTTTAGGCACTTTTAAGCGAAGCGGCACATCACCGAAGGCACGTACCAGCCTGAAGTGGGCATAGGCCCTGAGGAATTTGGCTTCTGCAAGGTAACGTGTCTTCAGGGTTTCGTCCATTTTGATACCTGGTACATTATCGAGTATCTGATTACAGAAGTTGATTTCCTGATATTGTCCTTTCCAGAAATCAGCAACCTGTCCATCGCTGGCGGTGACTGTAAAGTTGTCGAAGTTGTTGAAGAAGCTAGCATCGTTAGGATCGCTACCTTTTTCTGTTTCATCTGATCCCAGGTCTTCTACGCCCAGTGCGGCAAAGGCTACCTGCCGCCATTCGTGCAGGTTGGCATACATCGCGTTGACAGCCTTGGTGGCATCGGCATCGGATTTCCAGAATTCCTGCGCTGGTTGCTGGCCTTGTGGTGGCACATCCAGAAAACTCTTGCCACATCCGGCAGTGAGGGTCAGCAGCACCGGCAGTACGTAGCCGGCAATACGGTTTATATGTAGTGGTTTATTACTTTTCATGGTCATCATCTTTAAATTAGAAGGTCACATTTACACCAAAGTTGTAAGTAGCATACAACGGATATACGCTTTTGTCAATACCAGCACTGATGGGCTTACCACCGATTTCCGGTGAGAAACCACGGTAGCTGAAGAAGTTAAAGGCATTCTGTGCATTTACGTATAGGCGCAGACGTTGCATTCTCCAGCGGTCGGTGATGGTTTTAGGCAGGGTATAACCCAGCTGTATGTTTCTGATCCGGAAGTAGCTACCATTTTCCACAAAGAACTGGTTAGGCAGATAGTTCTGGCCGCCGCCAATATTGGCAGAGGGATAGGTGTTGGAGGTGCCTTCACCATGCCAGCGTTTGTCATAAAACTCCTTGGTGAAGTTCTCGTTGCCAAAGCGCAGTCCCAGGTTGGCGTTGTACACGTCTACACCGGCAACACCCTGGAATTCCAGTGCCAGGTCGAAGTTTTTATAGTTGAAAGTAGTGTTGATACCATAAGTGTATTTGGGATTGGGGTTTCCGATAGGTACTCTGTCTTTCGCATCTATGACACCGTCACCATTCACGTCGCGGTATTTGAAGTCGCCGGGTTTGGCTTTGGTTTGGGCAGAGGCATCTACTTCTGCCTGGTTCTGGAAGATACCATCAACAATATAACCGAAGTACTGACCGATTGGCTGTCCAACAATAGTGCGGGTAGCCAGTGCACCACCGGTAGAGGCGTCACCACCACCATAGATGGGGTTACCACCGGTATTTACAGACAATACTTTGTTGTTGTTGATGCTCATGTTGGCTCCTACTGAATAACTGAAGCCATTTTTCAGATCATCTTTCCAGTTGGCGGCAAATTCCCAGCCGCGGTTCTGAAAGTCGGCCTGGTTGGCGGTGATGGTGCTTGATTGTGTACCTACAGAGCTGGGGAAAGGCACGTCAAAAATGGCCTGTTGTGTTTTACGATTATAAAAACCGGCTTCTACAAACAGTCTGTTTTGCAGTACGCTGGCTTCTATGGCGATATCTGTTCCTACTGCACGTTCCCAGAAAAGCTGTGGCGGAACGATAGTGTTGATGCTGGCGCCTGTATTGACGATGCCGCCGAATATCGCTGTCATGAATGGATCTTGTGTAACCCGCTGCACGGCCAGGAAGTTAGGAACGGAAGCATTACCGATTTTACCCCAGCTGCCACGCAGTTTCAGGTTATCGAATATTTTGGTGTTTTTCAGAAAGGGCTCTTCACTGATAACCCAGCCCAAACCTACAGAGGGGAAGTATCCCCAGCGGTTGTCACCAAAGAATTTGGAAGAACCGTCGGCACGCATGGAGGCGGTCAACAGGTACTTATCCTTATATGAATAGTTGAGGCGTCCGAAATAGGAAGCTACGGTGTACAGATCGCCTTCATCAGTGATAGAGCGGCCATCGGTGTTACCCAGGCGGAGGTACATATCACCTTCGCTGCTGTTGGGCACATTGTCTGCGGTCGCAATCAGCTTGTAGAATTTGTATTGCTGGGCTGACTGGCCGGCCAGTACACGCAGATTATGATCACCAAATTTATTGTCATAGGTGAGCGTATTTTCCACGATCCAGCTCTGACGGTTGGAATTGGTGCGTGTCAGTTTGCTGACATTGTTGAACTGGTTGGTAGTGGCCTTGTATTGAGGCGCATAGTTCCGGATAAGACTGTCTCCGTATTCACCGCCAACGCTGCTGTGGAAAACAAAGTGTTTCGCAAAACGAAGGTCTGCATAAACACTACCAGTCACCATTTTGCGTTTGGTGGTTTGGTTATAGAAGTCCAGGCTGGCCTGAGGGTTTTTACCCGCGCCGGTACCAAGGTTCAGTTTGTCAGGATCACCATAAGACCCGTCAGGATTCCGCACAGAAAGTACGGGAGCTGAAGTATATAGCTGGCCCAGATAAAAGTCCGGGATGTCGTTTGTATTATAGGCAGTAGCGGTGACAGTATAACCTATTTTCAGCGGGTCAAATACCTGGAAATCATTTTGCAGACGGGCGGTCACACGGGAGAAATCATTGGTTTTTACCAGCCCGTCCTGTTTCAGGTAGCCCAGGGAGAAGTTATAGGTGGATTTTTCTGAACCACCGCTTACAGATATCTGATGATTGGTGACAAGGGCGTTTCTCATCTCTTCCTTAAACCAGTCAGTACCCTGGCCATAGTCGTTAGGATTCAGGCGGAGGGAGTTGTTGTTGATAGCGCTCAGCTCATTGATAATAGTGGCATATTCTTTTGCATTGGCCATTTTTACCTTGTTGGTAGCTTTCTGCATACCCACGAAACCATTATAGTTGACAGTGGCTTTTCCTGCTTTGCCTTTTCTGGTAGTGATGAGTATTACACCATTAGCTGCACGGATACCGTAGATAGCTTCACTGGAGGCATCTTTCAGGATGCTCATGTTTTCAATGTCCGCCGGGTTGAGGAAACTGATATCATTATACCAGACACCATCAACTACGTACAGTGGGCCAGAATCGCCATAAACAGAGCCTGTACCTCTGATGCGGATAGTGGGAGCCGCGCCGGGTTTACCATCGTTCACGATCTGTACGCCGGCTACTTTGCCCTGCAGGCCGCTCATTGCGTTGGCTACGGGTTGTTTGCTCACTTCATCACCCTTTACCTGGGTAATGGAACCGGTGATGTCTACTTTACGTTGTACGCCGTAACCCACTACCACTACCTGTTGTACCTGGCTGATAGCTTCTTCCAGGGCGACATCGATGGTCTGGCGGTTGTTAATAGCTATTTCCTGGGAGGTGTAACCGATGAAACTTACTACCAGCGTGCCGTTGTCGGGCACGGTGAGGGAGTAGTGTCCGTCAGGGCCGGTGACAGTGCCTTTGGTAGTACCTTTTAAGCTAACGGTGGCGCCCGGAATAGTGCTGCCGTCATTTTTGCTGGTCACTTTACCGGTTACTTTGATCTCCTGTGACATGATCACCACCAGGTTGTTTTCGATGAGTTTATACCGGAGGGAAGTACCGGCGAAGACGGTGTTCATCACCGCATCCAGACCGGAATTGGTCACATCAACATTTACTTTTCTTCTGATTTCAGTCAGAGCATTATTGTACAGAAAACGGTAGTTACCCTGCTGTTCAATACTACTCAACACTTGTGCGATCTCCGTTTTTTTCAGCTTAAGGGTGATGGTCCCTTGTCCCTTTAGTGCTGCTGATACCTGGAGAAAACACGCCAACAGTAATAACGTGGTGAGTTTCATAACTAAGAAAGCTTTTTTTAGGGCATAGGAATACCTGTCCCTAAATTTTAGCGATATTTTCATACTTTTAAATCTAGAGGTGAAATGTGATGGAAACCTGCAGCTTAGCGTGTTGGCAGGTTTTCCTTTTGATCTTCGGCGGGAAATGTTGGCGCATTTCCCGTTTTTGTTTTTTGGTTGTTATTTCAGGAGCTGTTAATCTGGTGTGACTTCATAACGTTTTTACTGTTAGTAGATAATGATTGTATCGTGCTGTATCTCGTAGTGAAAGCTGGCTGTCATCTGTAGCGCATTTAAGGCCTGCTGGACTGTTTCGAGCGCAAATACACCGGTAAACCGGAGCTGTTGCTGCTGCTCATTCCTGAACTGGATGGTTATCCCGTAAAACCGTTCCATCTGCTGTGCCAGTTCGGCAAAAGACGCATCTTTAAATACCAGTTTGTTTTCCATCCACGATGTTTCCGTGATGGCGGTAGTTTGTGCTGCATAGTAAGACACATGACTGAGCGTTATCGCACCGGAATCTGTAGTAGTGGCTGTTCCTGCCGGACGTGCTGCAGGTGTCCTGTTCAGTACCACGATTTTTTCACTGGGTTTAAGAATGATCCGGGCAGCCTTGTCTTTGACGAAAGCTTCTATGCTGCCGGATATCAATGCGGCTTCGGTGGTTTTGTCGCCCGGATAGGACCGGATGTTGAACCGGGTGCCCAATACACGGATATCCATGTTGGCGGTGTGAATGATAAAAGGATGATTTGCCTGTTTGGCGACATCAAAGAATGCTTCACCGGAGAGGGTCACACTGCGGTCGGTTTTTCCGAAATCCTTGCTGTACGTAAGTTTGCTGCCGGCATTCAACCATACGTGGGTGCCGTCGGCCAGTTGTATGGAAGTGCGGGAACCATTTTTAGTGGCCACTTCACTTTGTACAGTGGGTATGGTGCTGGAAGAAGACCACCACCAGGTGCCGAGGGCTAATACGATGCCCGTAGTGGCTGCGGCGGCCCACAGGTAACGGCGGTAGCTACGTACAGGCGTAAGCGATGTTGCAGGGATAGTTCCAATAGAGATGCCCTGGGCTTGCATACGGCTGATATGCCGGATATGTGCATCTGCGGCCTGTTCCTCATGGCTGGCGGCAGTAGTTTTTTGCCACAGTTCATCTACCAGACCGGCAGGCAGCTCCAGATCAGGGTTTTCCCTGAGTAACGACGCCAGCTCCTGCAGTTCTGCTGCAGTAGCTTCGTTGGCCAGTTTCCTTGCCATCAGTTCCCAAATACGTCTGGTATTCATAACGTGAAATAAAATGCTCTACCTATAGGATCTCTTTTTTCACAAAATCTACCAAAAGGAAATAAAAAAAATTTCAGGGCTGCAGCCGCTGTGTTTTTTTGAAGGAAGTATTGATGGCGCGGGCTATCCTGGCCAGGGCTATGGCCAGTTGGTTGTCGATGGTTTTGATGGAGATATTAAGGATTTCAGCGATCTCCTTGTAACGGAGACCATCTTCCTTGATGAGTTTGAAGATGAGTTTACAGCGGGGAGGGAGTTCGCTCACCGCTTGTTCAAAGCGGGCCAGTAGTTCGGCGCTGATCAGCTGTTCTTCCGGATTGTAGTGTGGGCTCTCCATATCCGGTGTGATCTCATCGAGTGACAGCGCTGCTTTTTTCTGCTGCCGCATCAGGTATTTGAGCGCAATATTTTTAGTGCTGACGTAAAGGTATACACGCAGATTGTCTATCTGTTCGAGCCGCTGACGGCCTTCCCATATATTGATAAACACATCGGATACTACCTCTTCTGCTATTTGTCCGGAGTGGACAAAAGAATTGGCAAACTGTACCAGTGGCTCATAGAAATGCAGAAACAGCTCCTTATAAGCGGTTTCATCGTCATATAGACTAATACGGCGCTGCAGTTCCGGTATGTTGTTGGCAGGGAGCATCTGGCATAAGCTGCTTGGCGCTCAAGATAAAATAAAAATCAATACCGGCCGTCAACAGTGATAAATGTCAGTGTTCCGCTTTGCCCGGCTGTGCTGGTGATATACGGTAAGCACAGCGTCTGGCACCCGACAGTAAATGCTCCACACGTTTTACCTGTGTGTCTTTTCCCATCACAGTGCGGAAGGTTTCCAGCTCTGCTGTACAGAAGCCCTGGCATACTTCAGCCGCTACACAGATAGGGCAATGGTTTTCAATCAGCATATAGCCGTCACCGTCTTTTTCCACACAGGCCATGTAACCTTCTGCATCACGGGCTTCTGCCAGTTTATTGATTTTACCTTCCAGTGTGTTTTCACTCCCGGTGGCCTGCAGATATTTATCCAGACTGGTCTTTTTACTGCTTTCTATCACCTGCTGCAAAGCCTCCGGCCCTAAGGTGTCCCGTATTGAATTAATCAGGCGGACGGTCAGCTCTGCATGGGAATCAGGAAAACGGCAGTGCCCCAGTTTGGTAAGCGACCATATTTGTTGTGGCCTGCCCTTGCCTTTGGATACGGAGGTGGCTTGCAGTAGCCCTTCGTTGGCCAGCTTCAGCAGCTGAAAGCGTGCACCCTCCACCGTTATGCCCAGCGCTTCCGCCACCACTGCCAGTGGCTGAGGACCTTTGGACTTTAATATCAACAACGCCTTTTCATTCTCCTGAAAATTATTATTCATAATAAACAAAGTGTTTATTTGGTTTATTCACAAATTTACTATTTTTGCATCAGATAAACAATTCAATCGCCGGAAATCCGCTCCTGCACTGACAGGGGTGGCCATTTTCAGCCTTCATTCCCGTGCCCATACAGAATGGCAAGCATACCTGCTGCAGTACCCGTACTGCGGAACGGCTGCGCCATGCTCATCCGCAACGGTGTTATTAAAATCACGAAACGATGCAAACATTATCACACAAAACTGTTGCCATAGCGGTGCTTTCTATACTGACAGCCTGCGGCAACAATAAACCGGCAGCCGATTACGCCAGTGAGCCACAGCCTTTTCAGGTAGTAACATTACAACCAGCTGCCGCCACGCTTAATACAGACTATCCTGCCACCGTACGCGGTCAGCAGAACATAGAAATAAGACCCAAGGTAGATGGTTATGTAGCACAGATACTGGTAGACGAAGGTGCTACCGTGAAAAAAGGCCAGCTGCTCTTTAAAATCAACGCACCGCAATATGAGCAGGAAGTGCTCACCGCACAGGCAGCCATCAAAAGCGCCGAAGCCGCTGTCAACACCGCCCGCATGCAGGTCCGCAAGGTAACGCCGCTGGTGAAAAAAGAGATCGTCAGCAACTACGAACTGGAAGCAGCAGAACTGGCAGTGCAGGCCCGCGAAGCCGAGCTGGCCCAGGCCAGAGCCAGTCTTCAGAATGCCCGCGTCAACCTGGGATATACTACCATCTACAGTCCTGCTGACGGCGTGATTGGCTCCCTGCCTTACAAAATCGGCAGTCTGGTGGCCAGCAACAGCGAACAGCCCCTGACCATTCTCTCCGATATCTCTAACGTACACGTATACTTCTCTTTTACAGAAAAGCAGTTTCTCGACCTGGCCGGCAACGATGCCAGCGCCTCGCTGGAAACACAACTTAAAAAACTGCCGCCTGTACAGTTGATACTCGCTAACGGTAACGCCTATCCGGAAAAAGGACAGGTGGAAGCTACCGGTGGCCAGATCAACACCGGCACCGGCGCCATCAGCATGCGCGCTACATTTCCCAACAAGGCAGGCCTCATCCGCAGCGGCAGCAGCGCTGTGGTCCGTATCTCCCAACCGGTAGCCGATGCCATCGTAGTGCCCGCTAAAGCCACTTACGAAATGCAAGGCAAAAAATTTGTCTTCACCGTGGATGCCGCCGGCACTGCCCATGTCCGAGAAATACAGGTAGGTGAACAGTCTTCCGGCAACGACTATATCGTCAGCAGCGGCCTCCGCTCCGGCGATAAAATCGTCACCGAAGGAATCGGCTCCCTGAAAGACGGTACTAAAATAAAACCAGTGGCAGCACCCACTACTACCGCCGCCAGATAAGGATTTGTCTGCAGAACATGTTATTCCGGTATCGGTATATCCCCGGTGCCATAGCTACTGCTTTGTCTTTTTAAAAATGATTGTATGCTGAAAAAATTTATCGATAACCCGGTATTGTCTACTGTCATCTCCATTATCATTGTGATACTGGGGTTGCTGGGACTGCTCTCTTTGCCCATCTCACAATATCCGGAAATAGCCCCGCCCACGGTGGAAGTAACCGCCGCCTACCAGGGGGCCAACGCTGACGTAGTCATGAAAAGCGTCATCATCCCGCTGGAAGAACAGATCAACGGGGTGGAGCACATGACCTATATGACGTCAAAAGCGAGCAACGACGGCACGGCCGTGATCACGGTCAATTTTAAACAGGGCACCGATCCCGACCTGGCCGCTGTTAACGTACAAAACAGGGTGGCCAAAGCCACTGGCCTCATGCCGGCGGAGGTGATCAAAACCGGTATCACCACCACCAAAAAACTCAATAGTGAAGTGTTTGGTTTCCTGTTGTACAGTGAAAACAAATCCTATGACGAGAACTTCCTCGATAACTACATGCGCATCAACATTATCCCCGAACTGAAAAGAATACCTGGTGTAGGAGATGTGCAGACATGGAGTGATCGGGCCTATTCTATGCGCATCTGGCTTCGCCCCGATGTAATGGCTTCCTATGGCCTGGTGCCAGACGATGTGATCGCCGCTCTCGCAGAACAGAACATAGAAGCAGCCCCCGGCAAACTGGGCGAAAACAGTAAAAAAGCATTTCAGTACATCCTGAAGTATACCGGCCGCCTCGAAAAGCCCGAACAGTTTGAAGATATCGTCATCCGCGCTACCGGCAATGGTCAGCTGCTGCGCCTCAAAGATGTGGCAGAAGTAGAACTGGGTGCTTTTAACTATACCATGAGTCTTAATGCACAGGGGTATCCTGGTTCCGGTGGCGGTGTTAGTCAGACGGCCGGTTCCAATGCACATGAAGTGGTAAAGGAAGTGGAAAGAGTATTCGAAAAAGCCAAAGCCAATTTCCCGCCGGGCGTGAAGATGGCCGTTTTCATCAACGTGAACAATTTCCTCGACGCCTCTATCGCCAAACTGATACAAACCATTTTTGAAGCTTTTATCCTGGTGTTCATCGTAGTATTCATCTTCCTGCAGGATTTCCGTTCTACACTCATCCCCGCTATCGCTGTACCAGTGGCTATTATCGGTACCTTCTTCTTCCTGAAGATATTCGGGTTTACACTGAATCTGCTCACGCTTTTTGCGCTGGTGCTGGCCATCGGTATTGTGGTGGATGATGCCATCGTAGTAGTGGAAGCGGTACATGCCAAACTGGACCAGGGCGCCAGGTCCGCCAGGAAAGCAACGATGCACGCGATGAGCGAAATCAGCACAGCCATTGTTTCTATCACCCTCATTATGTCGGCGGTGTTTGTGCCGGTAACCTTCATCACTGGTTCTGCAGGGGTGTTTTATAAACAGTTTGGTCTCACACTGGCAGTGGCTATCATCATCTCCGCAGTCAATGCACTGACGCTCAGTCCAGCACTCTGCGCCATCCTGCTCAAACCACATGATCCCGCAGCACATGCTAAAAAGACCCTGCTGCAGCGGTTTTATACTGCTTTTAATGCTGGATTTGCTGCTGTAACGGGAAGGTATATACGTATTGTAAAATTCCTGATAGCCCGAAAATGGCTGGCACTGGGCGCTATCGCCGTGTTTGCCGGTATTCTGGTGTTTTTCCTGAAAACAACACCTACCGGTTTTGTACCCAACGAAGACTCCGGCGCCATCTATGGGGATATCATCCTGCCACCCGCTTCTACCATGGATCAGACATTGAAGGTCCTGGATCAGATAGACAGCATCTCCCGTGCAATGCCTGAAGTGGCCGTTACCTCCGGCGTGACTGGTATGAACCTCATCAGCGGTACCGGCGGCTCCTATGGTGCCATGTTCATCGCCCTCAAACCATGGAAGGAAAGGACAGGGCCAGGCCAGGACATCAACAGCCTGGTAGCAAAACTGTTCCAGCAAACAGCCTCCATTAAGGGAGCCAACATCATCTTCTTTGCAGCACCTACGCTGCAGGGTTTTGGTAACAACAGCGGCTTTGAAATGCAGCTCCTCGACAAAACAGGCGGTAGTTATAAAGACTTCGGCGCAACAGTAAACAAGTTCATGGAGCAACTGAACAAACGCCCGGAAATCATGTACGCCGCTACACCTTTTAATACCAATCTGCCACAATATGAAGTGAAGGTAGATGTGGCCCGCTGTAAGGAAGCCGGTGTAGAGGTCAACAGCCTGCTCCGCACCATGCAGGGATACCTGGGTGGTATCTACGCATCAGACTTTAACCGCTTTGGCAAACAATACAAGGTGTTGTTACAGTCCAATCCCAACTTCCGCGCGGAAGAAACAGATCTGAATAAAATCTTCGTCCGCAATAACAAAGGAGCAATGGCGCCGGTATCTGCTTTCCTCACCCTGCAAAAAACCAGTGGTCCGGAATTCATCAACCGCTTTAATCTGTATACTTCCGCTGCCGTATCAGGAGCGCCCAACAAGGGTTATAGCTCCGGCGATGCTATCAGGGCTATTAAAGAAGTAGCTGCAGCCACGTTGCCACGCGGTACAGACTTCGACTTCAGTGCCCTGACAAGGGAAGAGATCTCCAGTGGTAGCCAGACCATGCTCATTTTTGCTTTGTGTCTGTTGTTTGTTTATTTCCTGCTGAGTGCTCAATATAAAAGTTATATCCTGCCTTTTGCAGTACTGCTGTCATTGCCGATAGGGCTGGCAGGCGCTTTCCTGTTTGCCCGCCTGGCAGGCCTCGACAATAATATCTTCCTGCAGATCAGTCTCATTATGCTGATAGGGTTGCTGGCCAAGAACGCCATCCTGATAGTGGAGTTTTCTGTGCAACGGCGTAACAGCGGGTTAAGCCTGGTAAGGGCAGCGATCTCCGGTGCAGCCGCGCGTTTGAGGCCTATCCTGATGACATCTTTTGCTTTCATCTTCGGCTTGTTGCCGCTGATGCTGGCATCCGGTGTAGGTGCGCTGAGTAATCGCTCCATCGGCACCGCAGCCGTAGGTGGCATGTTGATCGGTACCGTGTTCGGTGTATTTGTGATACCTGCACTCTTTGTCCTGTTCCAGGCTTTGCAGGAACGGATCAGCGGTAAAACACCCAGAGAGAAAGAAGCGGAAGAACTGCTGGAAGAAATGGCGATGTAATTTTTCTGATTTTAAAAGTAACAACGATGAACAACAAATATACCTGGCTGGTGGCAATTGTACTGCTGACAGCTGCCTGCAAGGTCACTGAGCGCTACCAACGGCCGGAACTCCCTGCTGCAGCGCAGTACCGCGATCATGCCGGTACGGATACCAACACGATTGCAGCCAAACCCTGGCAGGAATTTTTTACGGATACACTATTGCAACAACTAATTGCACGAGGTATCCGTGAAAACCTGGACCTCAAAATGGCCATGCAGCGTATTGTGGCGGCACAGGCAGCCCTGAAACAGAGTAAGCTGGCCTTTCTTCCGGATGTTAATGCAAATGCTTCTGTTAAACAGTCCAGGCTGGCCTTCCCGCAAGGGTATGGTCTGGTAAATAATGCTACACAGTATGATGTGGGTGTCACTGCCAGCTGGGAAGCGGATATATGGGGTAAACTACGTAGCAGCAAAAGAGCCGCACAGGCAGCGTTATTAAACACTGTGGCTGCACAGCAGGCCATACAAAGCAGTCTGGTGGCTGATATCGCCAGTACGTATTATACACTGCTGGCACTGGACCAGCAACTGCTGGTATTACAGCAAACGCTGGATAACAGAAAAGAAGATGTGAGCAGTATGCGCGATCTGAAAGCCTCCGGTGTGGTAAACGGTGCTGCAGTAGTACAAAGTGAAGCCAACCAGTACGCCGCTGCCGTAGCCATTCCTGATGTAAAACGACAGATCAGAGAAACAGAAAATGCGTTATCCATACTCCTGGCATTACCGCCAGGACCCGTGGTCCGCAGCGTGATGTCGGCCCAGCAGTTGCCGCAGGACCTGTCTACCGGCGTGCCCGCTCAACTGCTGCAATACCGGCCCGATGTGAAAGCCGCGGAATATGCTTTCCGTCAGGCTTTTGAAAATACCAATATTGCCCGCACGGCCTTTTATCCTTCCCTCAGCATCACTGCTGCCGGTGGTTTCTCCAGTTTCGACTTCAGTCAGTGGTTCACCAACAGCGGCCTGTTTGGTAATATCATCGGCGGACTCACACAGCCTGTTTTTAACAAAGGTCTTAACAAAGCCCGGCTGGCCACCGCCACCGCCAGACAGCAGGAGGCATTATATAACTTCAGTAAAACTATGCTGACAGCAGGGAAGGAAGTATCAGATGCCCTTTATTCGCTGGCATCTGCTTCAGAAAAAAAGGAAAGTCGTGAAAAACAGCTGGCATCACTGGAGAAAGCAGTAGACTTCACCAAAGAACTGTTGCGTTACAGCTCTGCTACCAACTATACAGATGTGTTAACCTCTGAACAGAATTTATTAAGCGCACAGATGGGCGGTATTAATGATCAGCTGCAGCAATGGCTGGCGGTGATTGCATTGTATCGTTCCCTTGGCAACGGTGATTAATACTGATTTTACTGATGTTCCTGATGAGCGAAGACAAAAGCGAAGATCAACAAGAAGATGATAAGACCAACAGCCAGGCATTTTTAAGTAAACAGGTTTTGCAAGTCTTCGCTTTAATCTTCGCTCATAAGGAACATCAGTAAAATCAGTATTAATCACAGTTTCAGGAATTAATCACAGTTATGAGTTGAGTATAATATTCAGCCAGTGGACCTTTCTTTTTGGCCAGTGCGGCGATTTTGTCTTTAGCTCCCCAAATAAACCAACACAGATGTTCTACCTCATAACCTTCCAGGGAAGCTGTGTTTTCCAGCAGTAGTGCCATGTTTTCGGCTGTTTCAAAGGCTTTCAGCTCTTTAATGGGTTTGATGTTGTCTGATGCGCATTGCAGTAAGTCCAGGAGAGTAGGGATGGTGCCTGGATGTACGCCATACTGCTGTACAAACTTCAGGAGGAAATGGTTTTGAACAGACTGGTGTTCATCGTCTACCTGTTTGAGGTACTCGCGCAAGAGCGGGAAGTAACTGTCACTGGCCAGTGCCAGGCCAAATATGGCGTAGGTACCAGGACAGCAGCATTGTTCTGCTTCCACATCATTGTACCATTCAAATTCGTGACGGATAGCCAGTCTGACATATTGCTCCAGTAGCGGGTACAGTCCGGGGTATTGCAGGGCATTGGCAAAGAAGCGCTGGGTAGATGACTTGCCCAGTCCTTTGATAGGAAGAACTTCTTTGTTTTTGGATTTGCATTTTATTTCGTAGCTGGGCGGGAAGTCTTTTTCCAGCAGGTTGCAGATGAACGTAATAGCCTTGCCATAAGATTCTTCTGTTTCATTTTTAAATGCAATGCTGAAAGTGGTAAATACATCGTTGGCGGTACAGGTAAGGTCAGCATCGCTGTATTGCATATCCTCCTTGCTGAAGGTGCCGCTGCCGGTTTTCAGGATGTTGCCGGCCTGTTTGCTGCCCAGCTCTTTGGCTTTTTCGATGAAGCCCACCCCGTTAGGCCTGCTGTAATTGGGTTCATACCGAACGATGCTGATACCTGCATAGGTTAGCAGGTCGAGCTGTGATTCGGAAGGCACCGGCCGCTGACCGGGATCTATTAAGGTATATACCGGGCCTGCCCAGCCGTTGCTGGCAACGTTATAATACACCGGCAGAAAATGTTCTTCTACCCAGCATCTGAGCGCATAGGTGATATAATGCTGATGCGTACGTTGTAAATCTTTATTGCTTTTGTTGAGCTCACGTATCTTTTCAAAAATAGCTTTGATGGCTGGCACGTCTGGCTCCGGGTATAAGGCCGGAGAAAGCAGATGCTGTGCCAGGAAGGTAGTGTCCAGATCTTTGGTGGGATGCTGTCCTTCTTTTATTTTTTGGGTGAGATAAAGATCTATTTGTTTTAATAAGGCTGTTTTTTTGACTTCGCTGGTTGTTTTCAGTGCGGTCAGTCTAAGGAATTTTTCGTCGATCCTGAATTTGGCGAATACTTCAAACTTGAAGTCCAGCAAGGGATTGTTATCGTAAGTGCGATACAGTTGTTCCAGCTGTTGCTGCAGGAGCGGCATCAATTGCGCCACATCTTCGGCGGTGAGCGGAGCATCCGGGAAATCGGTTCCTTCGTATTTCAGGTCGGGCCGGCTATCTCCTTTATCAATAAAACAATGCACGGCTCCTTTGTAATAAAAAAAACGTACATAATTGTATATGCCGGATTGCAGGGTAGAGCGGCGGGTGATATTGACAGCGTCGGTTCTCTCGTCCATCTTCTGCAGCAGTTGGCCTACGGCAGTGGTAATATCGTTGACAATCGTCTGGTGGCGGTTTTCCATGCGGGTTAAATTGAATGAAACTTTTTTATCGGCAGCAAATTAGGAAAAATACCAGTCATTCTGTGGAGTAGGAATGATTATATGATATTTATCAGGACGACGTGAAAGTGAACAGACTACCTTTGTATATATAAATGTTTGTTATGTTACTACCTATAGTTATTAATACCTGTGTTTTTATTTTTTTATCAGCAATTCATTTTTATTGGGCTTTTGACGGAAAATGGGGAGTAGGCGGTGTAGTGCCAGTGAATGCAGAAGGCCGGCAGATGCTGGACCCAGGCAAGTTTGGAACGATAATAGTGGCGCTGGGACTCCTCGCTTTTGCACTGGTAACAGTTGGGAATACGGGTGTTTTTGATGCCCTGGTGGGCAGAAGTGTGATCATCTGGGCCACCAGGGGTATTGCACTGCTTTTTACGCTGAGGGCTATCGGAGATTTCACCTATGTAGGCTTCTTCAAAAAAATAAAAAATACAACCTTCGCCCGCAATGATACCCGGATATTTTCTCCGCTTTGTGTGCTGATCGCTGTATTGAGTATCATGGCGTCTATGGCATGATAAGATGTTAACTCTCCGGAGGTAAAAAGTCATTTATCAGAGAACGCAGTGCTATCAGTAGTTCAATGATGAAAAGGAACACTCGTTCCAGCGGGTATCTTATAACCCGTCCGAAGTTATAACACTGCTCCATAGAATTTTTTGTAGTAGGCAAATTTCTGTGACATGGTTTTCCTTGTCTCCGGAAGACCTTCGTTATGTAGTTTTTTGAACCAGGTAAGTACTGTTTCACTGAATTGATTATATCCCTGTGCATAGGTGATAGCGTCTGTGAGTTTGCAAGTGGTGGCGTCGTCCTGCTGCCAGTAGGCTGCTATGGCCTGACATATGCCGGGAGTGAGGGTGGCGTCGTAGCATTTTACCAGGCAACGGGCGCTGAGGGCTGCTCTGTCGGGATAATTCATCAGCAGAAAAAACAGGAAGTGTTTCAGGGATGTTACATCGGATCCGTTCAAATGTAGGGCGGCCAGGTCCGGGCGATGGGATAGCGCCTGCTGAAAAGTTGCGTCGTCGTATTTATTCATAGCATGTCTTTCCAGGAGCAGCGCGAGATCGTTGATAGCGGTGATATGGCTGTCAGACGGGGCTTGGCAGTCTGCTGTTAACTTTTCCAGTAATGTTTGCATGTGAAATAATTAATTACGGTTTCGTTCTTTATCTTCGTAAAGAAAGTGCATTTTCGTTATAAAAAGAACGAAATCGTTTTATTTTTAACCGGAACCGTTTAATTGTATGAGCCAGTTACTGGAACTTATTGCTGAATGGGAGGCTTATTCGGAGCATGTCGGAAAACCGGCAGTAGCTGATTTTTGTGAGCATTACCTGCGCCGCCATGCTAAGAAGAAAAAAGAAAAGACCGCCATCCCCGCACACGACATGGACGGCGTAATCACCGAACTGGTAGGCCGCATGAGCGCCATGCACACCACCTACGCCAAAATGATCCTCAAAGAGCTCCCGGATATTGAGCTGGAATGGTTTTACCTGCTCAACATCATCAAATACAAAAAAGAAGCAAAAAAAACCGATATCATCAGCCTGGGACTGATGGAACAATCCACCGGCATCGATATCCTCAACAGGATGCATAAAAAAGGCTTTATCACAGAAAAAAACAACCCGGAAGACAAAAGGGCCAAACTGATCAGCATCACCGACAAAGGAAATACCCTGCTCAAAAAAATCGGCAGCTACCTGTATAAAGTGACTTACCTGTTGTACCATGATGTACAGGAAGAAGATAAACAGGCGCTGATACGCATTTTGGGCAGCTTACAGCACCGGCATCAGCAGGTATTGCTGGAAAACAAACACCGCAAAATAGATGAGGTGCTGCAACAGCTATACGGAAAAGATGCACCGGAGGAAGCGGCCGCCGCTTTCAGCAAACAGATAAAACAAAAGGAAAAGATAATGGCCTCCCAAAAAGGAGAGCAGGTAGACGATATCATTCGATCACTTTATAAATAACCTTATGCCCACCCGCGCGAATCATCCATCCATTCCGCAATATAGCCTGGAAGAATCGAGGCCCCTGCACCGCCAGCCGGAAGACACCACCACATTCGGATACAGCAATCTGGAAGAAGAGCTGAAAATAAAAGGTTTTGAGCTGTACTCCAGTGCGGGCGTACGTGCACAGATGGGGCCCCTCAAATCGGATTATTACCGTATTAGCATCTCTGTGCGGGGTGTCACAAAAATACAACTGGGGCTGGAAGACTTCACCCATGGCAATGGCACCATCAGCTTCACTTTCCCCGGACAGATATTCAGCAAACGCGGATTGAGCGATGATGCATTCGGATACTATCTGCTGTTTGAACCGGCTTTTCTGGAAGATACCATCGCACCAGACAGAATTCCTGCTGAATTTCCTTTTTTCGCCTATGCAGGAGTCCCTTTTATGCAACTGTTGCCGGCCGAACTGAATGCTGTCACCGGTTTTGTGGAACGTATCAATACAGAACTGCAGCAACACCACCACGGAAGAGATAAAGCCATACGGTTATATTTGTATCTGTTGCTCCTGGAGCTGAAACGCAGCT
Organism: Chitinophaga flava; assembly: GCF_003308995.1. Taxonomy (NCBI): domain Bacteria; kingdom Pseudomonadati; phylum Bacteroidota; class Chitinophagia; order Chitinophagales; family Chitinophagaceae; genus Chitinophaga; species Chitinophaga flava. Next base: position 1,161,100 of record NZ_QFFJ01000002.1, read on the forward strand.
ATCTCCGGCAGGAGCTGCACCAGACAATCCAGGATACCGCACATACCTACCTGGTGCCGCGGTATAAAAAACTGGTGAGTGAGCATTTTCTTACTAAAAGAAAAGTGGCCGACTATGCCACCCTGCTGGGGGTTACACCCAATCATCTGAACAGGGCTATCAGGGAAAGCACCGGCCACACGGCATCCGAGGCGATTACAGACATGTTGGTAAGAGAGGCCAAAGCCGCCTTACGATACTCCGATACTACCATTGCCGCCATATCTGATCAGCTTAGTTTCAGCGATCCTGCCGGCTTTAACCGCTTCTTCCGGGAAAAAACCGGACAAACACCTATGGCTTATCGTAAAAATGCAGCATTCAGTTAATATTATGCAGTATCCGGATAACAATGCTCTTCTTTTTATACCCCAATTTTACAGTCATAAAAATGAAGAAAATGTCCACCTTAGAAAACAAAAAAGTGATTATCGCCGGAGGTTCTTCCGGCATCGGACTGGCTACTGCCGCATTGCTCGTACAGGAAAAAGCACAGGTTATAATTACCGGTCGTAACCCCGACCGACTGGAGGAAGCAGCCAAAGTGGTCCCCACTGCAGGCCTTGAAGTACTAGACAGTAACAACCGCGCATCGCTGGATGCTTTTTTTGCCGCACAGGGGCCGCTGGACCATCTGGTGATAGCTCTCAGCGGTTCCAAAGGCGGCGGTATGTTCAAAGACTTATCGTTGCAGGACCTGCGGGCCGGCTTTGAAGGCAAGTTCTGGCCTCAGCTGGACACATTGCAGGCAGCTTTGCCCTATTTGAACAAGCAGGGTAGCATCACCCTGGTGACGGCTATCTCCAGTGTCAGCAGAATGCCCGGTACTGCCGGCCTGGCGGCGATCAACGGTGCGCTCGAGACCATGATCCCCGGCCTCGCAAAAGAATTCCAACCCTTACGTATCAACGCGGTTTCACCCGGTATCGTGAATACGCCCTGGTGGGACTTCCTGCCCGCTGCTGATAAAGCAGAAGCATTTAAAGGTTATGCAACACAAATACCAGTAGGTAAAGTAGCAGAACCGGAAGAGGTGGCAGCGGCCATCCTGTTTCTGATGAACAATGCCTATACAACGGGCACGGTGCTACGTTGCGATGGAGGATTAAGCCTGTAACGGGCATATACCGACAACCGTCGGAGCCCGCTTTTTTCTTCGGATCACAGGCCCCTCTGCCAGATCGTGAAATAACGCTGAAGCAAGCACGTAAAGCAGCAATGGTATCAACAAATACCGTTGCTGCTTTACGGCTTTATGAAACTTTCCCCCCCTTTGAACATAATCCCTTTTTCCACTGTTGTAATATTGCAATGATGCTACGAGTGTGGCCCCGATGTATGTAGAGTCAGGTATCATCCCCGAATCATTGGAAGTACATGTTTATGGCGCAGCAAAATTTTCGGATGCAGGAGCATGCGCAGGAATTCTTTTCTCTGGATATACCATAACAAAAAATTGTTATCTCCCAGGCAGCAGGCGGGGAGCAGTTATCACCGGTAGCAGAAAAACCAATAAAGTTCAAACCCAGCAAATATGGTAAAGAGGCTCTCCATTTTTGTAAATGTGCAGAGAGGCATGTTCCGTGTTGTTAAACAGTTATGCTACATTATCCTGCTGTTACTGGCAGGTAGTCATGTGAAAGCCCAGCAGTGTACTGGTTCCTTGGGCGATCCTGTTTTTAAGGAAACATTCGGCCAGGCGGCTACGGCAGCCAAACCTACACTCGGGCCTCCCTTGCCGGCAGGTATCACTACCTACACCTACTATGCACCTGGCGTAGGCTCCCGGCCTACCGGTCCTTACCCGGGCCAGTATACGATCAGCAACACTACCCGGGGGTACAACAATATTTATTTTGTGGACAGACCCGATCATACCAGTACGGATGGCCGGGGATTTTGTATGGTGGTAGATGCCAATGCTACCCCTGACAAGTTTTATGAACGAACCATCACAGGATTATGTGCGGGCACTACTTTCGAGTTTTCTGCCTGGATCATGAATATCAATCCCCAGGCAGGTGTATCGCAGCCCAGCCTGCGCTTCGACATTGTGGACGCTAATAACCCCAACGGGACACCGATAAAATCAGTGTCTACCGGCCTGGTACCTTTTCAAAACCCAGGCACCTGGGTACGGGAGGCTGGTATCTTTCAGATGCCTTCCACTACCAGCGCCGTTATCCTCCGTATCTTCAGTAATACACCCAGCAGCAATGGCAACGACCTGGCGCTGGATGATATCGCTTTTGCAGCCTGTGGTCCTCCCATCACCTTTACACAAACTACTGGTGTGGTATGTAGTGGTGCTACCAGCGGCTTTGCAGTAAGCCTGCCGGTAGGAAGTTATTCCAATTATTTTTTCCAGTTGCAGAAAAGAGCACTGGGAACCACCAGCTGGGCCAATGAAGGTGGTGTGATCAATAACGGGGGCAACAACCAATTCACCTTCAGCGTACCCAATGCGAGGGCCGGCTTTGAATACCGGGTACTGGCTGCCGGTGGCATAGCAGAAATTAACAATACCAGCTGCCGCGTAGTGTCTAATCCGGTAGAGCTGAAAGTGATCGACTATACCGTAGGGATCACAGGACCCACCTCTATCTGCTATAATACCAGCACCCAATTGTCAGCGGTAGTTACCCCCAAAGCGGGTACAGGTACCCCCACTACCGGTTTTAGTTATACCTGGGAAACCAGTAATAACGCTGCCACCGGCTGGACCGTTGTGCCAGGACAGAATGGCGCCACACTCAATATCGGTCCGCTGACTGCAAATAGTTATTACCGGGTAACAGCTACCATCAATGGCTGTAGCGGTGATGGCGTGTCTAATACCTTCCGGGTGACGGTTAATCCAAATATCAGTGCCACTATAGGTACGGTAATGCCCGTATGCCAAGGGACAGCCCTGTTCAGTTTACCCTATACCATTGTTTCCGGTAATGCTGATATCTACAGTATTACTTCCACCAATATGCCCGGCTTTAATCCGGTAACAGGTGCTGGTCTGGTGGGTTCTCCGATAAACGTGGTCATCCCCGGCAGTACAGCTCCGGGCACTTATCAATTTAACATCAGCTTCGGAAACAGAACCAGTGGCTGTTCATCTCCGGCTTACCCGGTCACGCTGGTGGTCAATCCTACTCCTACCACCGCTACGGTAGGTTCTGATCAGCAGTTGTGTAATGTGAGTAGTACTAACCTTACCGGTAACACGCCGGTGAATGGTACAGGTCTCTGGACACAGCTGAGCGGCCCCAATACAGCCGTCTTTGATAATCCCACTCTTCCCAACGCACAGGTATCCGGTCTGGTGACCGGCACCTATGTGTTTAAATGGACCATCAGCAGCGGTACTTGTCCGTCTTCTTCCGCCAATCTGCGGGTAACGGAATTTGGTAATACTACGCTGCCCGATGCAGGCCCGGATTCTACCCAGTATAATTCCGGTGTGTTCCACATGCAGGCCAACACTCCACAGGTAGGAACCGGCAAATGGGTGGTGATCAGCGGTAACCCCGTGATAGCCGATACTTCAGACCCGCATACCACCATCACCATCGCTCCCAATACCAGCGCCACACTGGCCTGGACCATCACCAACAATGTCTGCCCTCCGCTGTCGGACCAGGTGACCATCACCTATGTAAGCCGCGCCGACATACAGGCAACAAAGGAAATACTGGAGCTGGGACCCTATCTGGCTGGTCAGCCCCTGGTGTACCGTATGGTGATCACCAACGCAGGCCCCAGTAATGCCACTGGCGTGAGGATCACAGATGCGCTGCCTGCCGGATTCGCCAGTACCAAAATCACGGCGGCCAATACCGGTGCAGCACAAATCACCCAAAACAATTCTACTGCCACCAATATCGATCTTACTGCCAATATCCCCACTGGCAATGCTACCATCACCATTACCGTGGAAGGCAATATCCTTTCTTCCTTCGAAGGAGATCTTACCAATACTGTTACTGCAGTATCTCCGGTGGTACCCGATCCTAACGGGGCTACCGCCACGGTAACGGTACCGGTTGCACGCCGTCCTTTCTTCGAAATCATGAAGAGTGCGCCAGCTATGGCGGTGGCCGGTGAGTCTGTCACCTTCACGATTATCGCACGCAATACAGGACTGGGCGATGCACAGGCCGCCGTATTCACAGACGCGATATCCGGTAAACTGACCAACGTCAGCTGGACGGCTACAGCCACCGGCAAAGTGAATATTACTTCCGGCGCTACCGGCACTGGCAACAATGTAACGGTAGTAGCCAATTATCCCGGATCAGTGACCCCTACTGATACCGGAAAAGTATATATCAGTGTAACCGGCACCGTTAGTGCCAATGCTACTGGTACTATCGACAACGTGGCTACCGTGACTCCTACGGAGACCACAGTAGGGCCATTTACGTCCAACACCACCCATACTACTATCAGCAGCTCGCCGGGACTGGTGATAGACAAAAGCCGTACTTCGCCCGTGATCGCTATTGCTGGCACACCTATCGAATACGTCATCACCCTGATGAACAACGGGCCCAGTGATGCCATCAAAACGGTGATTACAGATGCTGTACCGGCTGCCGTACAACAGGTACAGTGGACCGCCACCTCACAAGGTGCTGCGGCCGTCACAGCCGGCAACAGCGGTAGTGGTAATCAGATCAGCGTAACCGGCAATATTCCCGTTGGTTCATCCAACCGTATTGTTATTCGTATATCCGGTATCGTTAGTGGTGACTTTAGTGGCACGATTACCAATACAGCTACAGCCACTCCTTCAGAGCCTGGCGTACCGCCGGTATCAGATACCGATGTGGCCACCGTTAGCAAAGCGGTGAAATTTACCATCACCAAAAACGGTCCGGCTACGGCTATCCCCGGAGGACAGATCTCCTATACAATAGACGTAAAGAATGAAGGTCCTTCCAACGCATCGCAGGCAGTAGTGACCGACATCGTACCGGCTTCCCTGTACAATGTTACCTGGAATACCACTGTGGCAAGCGGTGGCGCAGTCATCACCAGCGGTGCTACCGGCTCCGGCAACCAGCTGTCGGTAACAGCCAATATGCCTGCAGAGTCAGTTATACATATTATTGTCAACGGTACTATTCAGCCTCCTACCAATACTCCTATCCGGAATACAGCTGTGGTAACGCCATCAGAGCCTAATACCACACCAGTAACTTCCAATGAAGTGGTGACCAATGTAACGCCGCAGGCAGCACTCACCATCAGCAAAACAGGCCCGGATACCGCCAGGGCAGGAAGTCTGGTGACTTATGTGATTACAGTGGGTAACGATGGCCCCAGCAACGCCAGGGGTATGCAGATCAATGATAATGTGCCGGCTACCCTGCAACAGGTTACCTGGACAGCCGTGGCCAACGGCAACGCCGCTATCTCCAGCGGAACACAAGGCTCCGGAAACAATATTGTCCTGACGGGGGATATTGCTGCCGGTACAGGAAATAATATAGTCATCACCGTAACTGGTAAAATAGATCCTGCCTTCTCCGGCACTATCAGTAATACAGCAATGGTTATTCCTGCTGAGACGGGCAGTACAGGAGATACCGCTACCAAACAAACCGTTGTCAACAGGCTGCCGCAGCTCACGATCACTAAATCAGCTACCGATATGGTGCTGGCAGGGGATAGTGTAATCTATACTATCGAAGTGGGCAACACAGGCGCTTCCAACGCCCTCAATCTGGTAGTGACGGATGCAGTGCCTGCTGCATTGAGCGGAGTGAGCTGGTCAGCCAGCGCCCTCGGACAGGCTACTATTACCGGCAACAGCAGCGGTACCGGCAATAATGTACAGATCACCGGTTCTATTCCGTCCGGTAATGGCAACAAGATCGTGATTACCGTGAGAGGTAAGACAGATCCGGGCTTTGCAGGTTCTATTGTGAACAATGCTACTGCCACGCCGTCTGAACCTGCACCTCCGGTAACGGCTACACAAACGGTGCTGGTGCGTAAACTGCCAGTGATACGGGTGTCCAAATCAGGGCCTTCTACTCTCCAGGCCGGGGAGCATATCACCTATACTGTGGTAGTGACCAATACCAGCGTATCAAATGCAGATAACCTGGTCATCCAGGATATAGTACCGGCAGCGGTTACACAAACTACCTGGACTGCCGCCGTCAATGGTACCGCTACAATAGTTAGTGGTGCTACCGGTTCCGGTAATACAGTGGCTGTTACTGCCAATATTGGTGGTGGAGGCAATAATAGGGTGATCATTACTATCAATGGAGTAGTGGATCCTGCTTTTGCGGGTACCTTCACCAACGTGGCTTCCGCACAGCCTTCCGAGCCGGGTACTGTACCGGCGGTGTCTACTCCTGTGGTGACTACTGTAGTGCAACAGCCTTCACTGCACATCGTGAAAACCGGTCCGGCAACAGCCAGCGCCGGCGAAACCGTGAACTATCTGCTCACCGTCACCAACACCGGACCATCCAATGCTACCGGTGTGCTGATCACAGATCAGATACCATCTCAATTGCAGAATGTCAGCTGGACAGCTACTGCCAGCGGTGGCGCGGTGATTGTCACCGGAGCTACCGGCACCGGTAACAACCTGGAGGTGAACGCCGATGTTCCGGTGAGCACCGGCACGGTGAGTATTATGGTGACCGGCACACTGCCATCAGCTACCGTGGCAGGAACTATCGTCAATGTGGCGACTGCTGACCCCAGAATACCAGATTTGCCAGCGGTATCCGATACCGTTAGAACAGTTATCAGTCAACAGCCTAAGCTGCTGATAGATAAAATTGCACCGGCCAACCTGAATGCCGGAGAAACTATCCAGTATAGTATTAAAGTGGAGAACTCCGGTCCGAGCGATGCCAGGGCTACCGTGATTACAGACGCTATTCCGGCAACGGTGCTTAATCCTTCCTGGACAGCAGTAGCCAGCGGAGGCGCTGTCATCAGTTCCGGCAACACCGGTACCGGCAACCAGTTGAATGTGGTAGCCGACATCCCCGCAGGTACTGGTAATAGTATTACCATTACCATCACCGGTAACGTTCAATCCGATTTTGCCGGTGTGATCACCAACACGGCTACCGCCACTGCTGCTGAGCCGGGCGTGTCACCGGTGAGCTCCACAGCATCTACTAATATCAGTCGTGCAGCGAAGCTGCAGATCAATAAAACCGGTCCTGCCAGCATCACCGCCGGTAATAATATCTCTTATACGCTACAGGTGATCAACAACGGTCCGAGTGATTCCCGTAACCTGACTATCAGTGACGTGATTCCTGCGGGAGTATTAAATGCAACATGGACGGCCACTGCAGCCAATGGAGCAGCTATTACTTCCGCTGCCAGCGGCTCCGGCAATGTGCAGTTGACTGGTAATATACCCATTACAACCGGTGCGATGATTACCGTACAGGTGAATGGTAAGGTAGATCCGAACTATGCAAACCCCAGTATCACCAACGTAGCCACTGCTGTCAATGATCCGTCTTTCGCAACGCCGGTGGGCGATACCGCTACTGTGGTAACAACAGTGAACCGGGTGGCCAATCTGAGGATTGTGAAGAGCGGTCCGGCCAACCAGGGCGCCGGAGAGCCGATGCAGTACATGTTAATGGTATATAACGATGGGCCTTCCAATGTGTCCGGCGCCCATGTGCAGGATGTGCTCCCTGCGGAATTGCTAAACCCAAGCTGGGTAACCGCCGGTACAGGCGGTGTTGCCAATATCACGCCGGCCAGTGGTACCGGTAATGTGGACCTTACCGCTGATATTCCGGCGGGAGGTATATTACAGGTGGCTATTTCTGGCGTACTCAGTCCGGCTGTTGTTAACGGTGCTACCATCTCCAATACCGCAACAGTGGCCCTGCCTGCAGGCAGCCCGATTGTTGACCCTAATCCGGCAGATAATACCAGCACCACTACCATGTCGGTAGATAATGATCCTATTGTGCGCATCTCCAAAACCGGTCCGTCTGTCGTGAATATCGGGGACTCCATTTTCTACCGTATCGTTGTAACCAATGGCGGTAACGGTAATATTACCGGCGCAGTCATCACTGATGTTGTACCAGCAGATGTGACGGTAAGCTCCTGGGGAGCTGCTGCAGCGGGTGCGGCCTCCGTCACAGGACCTGTTGCCGGTACCGGTAATACGATCAGCACCACCGGCAATATACCGGTAGGCAATGGTAATATGCTGGTGATACTGGTAAGAGGTATTGTAAATAAAACAGCCCATACAACTTTCACCAATACCGCCACTGTAGTGGCCGCGGAAAACAAAGAAAGTTCCGTCACTACCACCGTCAATCAGTCTACCGATGTAAGCATCGTCAAGAGCGGACCTCAGCACATACTGGCAGGAGAAACCATCAACTATACCCTGCAGGTATACAATGCTGGTCCACATGATGTGGACTCTCTTGTGATTTCCGATGTGGTGCCGGCAACGATCACCAATGTTACCTGGAAGGCCACTGTAACCGGTACTGGTAGTGTAATCGGCAGTCAGGAAGTTGACAGCGCCGGTAGCAACATCGTCATACCGGGTAAACTGGCCGCGGGCAGTGGCAACTTCATCACTGTCCAGATCAGTGGTACCGTCAGCGGTAGCGCGGCTGCAGGTACTATTACCAATACGGCCCTTGTTGCTGTAGCTAATATCACCGACTATAATCTGGCTAATAATACCAGCAGTGTAACCACCACCATCGGGCGTAATGCCGGTGTACAGATACGGAAGAGCGGTCCTGCACAGGCGCAGGCAGGTAATACCATTACTTACCAGGTAGTGGTGACCAACGCCGGTCCGTCTGATGCTGCGGGTGTCAGCATTACAGATCTGGTGCCTGTTGCTGTGCAAAATGTAAGCTGGGTTGCGAATGTGACCGGTGGAGCTCAACTCACCGGGCCATTCTCCGGAACAGGTAATGTAAACACTACCGCCGACATCCCGGGTGGAGCAGGCAATAGTGTATCTATCACGATTACGGGTACACTGAATAATGACTTTGCCGGCAACGTCACCAACGTGGCCAGTGCCAGCAGCAGTGAAGTGCCGCAGGTGTCCGATTCAGTTACTACCGTGGTCAATAAACAATCTGATGTACAGATACGTAAATCAGGACCTGTGACCATTACAGCAGGGGATAAGGTCAACTATATCATCACTGTGACCAACAATGGTCCTGCCTTTGCACGTAACCTGCATATCACAGATACCATCGACGCCCGTATCCAGTCGGTGTCCTGGACTGCCAGCACTTCCGGCGGCGCCGTGGTAACAGCCGGTGGCAGTGGTACCGGTAATCAACTCAGTGTGAATGCCGATATTCCGCCTACAGGCCAGGCTACCGTTACCATTATGGTTACCGGTACCCTGTTGCCCGATGCCAGCGGTACACTCAGCAATACCGCCACCGTTACTTCTCCGGATCCGCAAACACCTACCGCCGTAACACCACCGGTGATCACTGAGATAGTACAACATCCGGAACTGATGATCAGTAAGAGCGGGCCGCAATCCCTGCATGCCGGAGAGTCTATACTTTACCAGTTGCAGGTGACCAATAAAGGCCTGAGTAACGCTACTGACGCAGTAATCAGCGACGTAGTGCCGGCAGCGGTAGGACAGGTGAGCTGGACAGCCACCGCAGTAAGTGGCGGCGCTGTTATCACTTCAGGAGCCAGCGGCAGCGGCAACAATGTAAATGTAGTGGCCAATATCCCGGCAGGAGCAGTCGTGCAGGTGACCATCCAGGGTAAAACTGATTCTACCTTCTCCGGTCAGTTGCTTAACACCGGTATCGCAACAGCGGCAGAACCAGGCAATACGCCGGATTCCTCGCAGGTACAGACTACGGTTACGCTGATGCCTGCCGTACAGATTACCAAAGCAGGTCCGGCAGCATTACAGTCCGGCCAGCAGATCACGTATACCCTCATCGCGAGCAACAATGGCCCGAGTGTGGCCAGCAATGCGGTGATCACAGATGCGGTGCCTGCTGCTGTAACAGGTGTGAGCTGGACCGCAGTAGCTGCGGGCAATGCACAGCTTACAGGTGCTGCTTCCGGTACCGGCAACCTGGTAAGCCTTACCGCTAATATTCCGCCAGGCACTGGTAATAATATAACCGTTACCGTTAATGGCACCATAGATCCTGCCTTCAGGGATACACTGAAGAACGTGGGCATTATTACACCAACAGAACCCGGAGCACCGGCTGATACTTCTGCATTGGTACAAACAGTCGTTACCGCCAAACCGGTATTACAGATACAGAAAGATGGCCCTGCCACCACCACTGCAGGCCAACCAATACAGTATACTATCATCGCCAGCAACATCGGGCTTAGCAATGCAGTCAATTTCTCGCTGACAGACAACGTACCGGGCACCATCACGCAGGTAACCTGGAAAGCAGTGGCTAACGGCACCGCCGTGATAAAAAGCCCTGCTACCGGCAGCGGCAATAACATCAGCCTCACTGGTGATATGCCTGCCGGCGCTGGAAATAATATAACCATCACCGTGAATGGTATGGTTGCTCCTGGCGCTACCGGCACTATTGTCAACAGCGCTACTGTAACACCATCTGAAGCAGGAGCCTCAGCACAAACAGCTACGGCTACCACTCAGGTGACAGTATCCGCCAGGGTAAGGATCAGCAAAACCGGTCCGGCTGTTATGACACGAGGAGACCAGGCCATTTATGTCATCAGCGTGGTCAATCCGGGCCCGAGCGATGCGGTGAATACTGATATCACAGATATGATACCGGGCGTGCTCACCAATGTAACGTGGACGGCTACACCGCTGCGCAGCACTGTCATCAACAGTGGCGCCACCGGCACCGGCAACCAGGTGAAAGTGAATGTGAACATGCCGGCTGCAGATACCAGCGGACTGACCATCGTCATCACCGGTACCGTACAGCCCAACGCCGCTTCCGGCACCGTTTCCAACGTAGCACATGTTATCCTCAATAATGCAGGTGGCATCGATATCGCTTCCAACACCGTTGTCAGCACTATCGGCAGCACCGCTGATCTGCAGATGGTGAAAACAGGCCCTGATGATGTGTTTGTGGGTAGTAAGGTGACTTATCTGCTTACCGTTACCAACAACGGACCATCCTCCGCAGATAATGCAACGGTAACAGATATGCTGCCGGCAGGGCTTACACAACCGGCTGTCACAGTAGCTTCGCTGAGCGGCGGTGCCGCCAATGTACAGCCAGCCATTAATGGAAGTGCGGTCAGCGCTGTTATCGGGACCTTCCCGGCAGGTGCAAAAGTGGTGTTGCAGGTGACTGCCACTGCTACTACACCAGGCAAAATAATGAATACGGCAGTTGTCGGAACTCCTGCCGGTGTTACAGAGCAGGATAGCACCAACAACAGCAGTACTGCTACCACTACGGTATTCCCCAAATCTGCCCTGCAGGTGATAAAATCAGTTAATCCGGCTAACGGGCCTTATGGCATCGGACAGGTGATCAGTTATACCTTGCAGGTGAAGAACAACGGTATCGCTGGTGTTAATCCGGTAGTAGTGATTGATACATTGCCGCCAGCCACACTGGTAAGCGATCCGGTATACAGCAACCCGCCGGTTGGCACCATCACTTACAACAGTACCACCCGTGTGCTGCAATGGAACGCCGGACTGCTGAATGGTGGCGAAACCCGCAGCTGGAGTTATGATATGACCATCACCGGTGCAGGTTCTGTCCGTAACATCGCTGTCATCAGCGGGCCACCGGATGTCAGCACTCCGGATACCAGCACTGTGATCATCAGTACCGACCGATTCGCCAACCTTAAAGTGGTGAAACAGCTGAAAACAAATCCGCCTTATAATGTCAATGACGTGTTGACATTTACCATCACGGCTACCAACAACGGCCCGGATACGGCCACCGGCGTAGTGGTGAAGGACCAGCTGCAAAACATGCTGGGCAGGCCGATTACGCTCTCCGCTTCTGCTGGTCAGGCTACTTATGATATAGCCAGCGCCACCATCAACTGGCAACTGGCCACCATGGCACCAGGTACTACAGCCACTCTAACGTTGACGGTTAAACTGGAAAGTGGTGCAGATATCGTGAATACTGCTACCATCAAGGGTAATGAAAAAGATCCGGATATGTCTGATAATACATCTACCGTGGGCCCTGTGAAGGTGACAGGATCAGATCTCTTTATTCCGAATGTGATCACACCGAATGGAGACGGTAAGAACGACCATTTTGTGATACCAGGTCTGAACCGTTTCCCTGGATCTGGCTTGTTCATCTATAACCGTTGGGGCAACCAGGTGTATCAGAACAAGAATTATGATAACACATGGGATGGAGCAGGATTGAGTGAAGGCACTTATTTCTACATACTGACAGTGCCGTCGGAACAGGGTGAGCGGAAGTTCAAAGGATGGATATTGTTACAACGTTGATTTTCTTCTCTCTAAAAAATACAAAAGACGCAAAGGCTTTTAGTCCTTTGCGTCTTTGTTTTTATATTCAGAGATTACAGTTTTGGGGCTGTTACATCCCTTTTGCAACACTTTTACAGAACCGATGCTGTTGGAATCAATATCCTTCATAAGGGTGTCTGCCTTAGTACTGGTGCTGAATTGTAATATCCTTTTCCGGAGGGGCGGGGGATGCTTAGGGTCTCTGGGTAGAGCGCGGTAGGTATCATGATCCACCAGATCCGTTTTACAATGAAGTCCATCTCACAAATATAACCGAACCGGCAGTGCGTGCAAACGTCCATTAACATTCACTAACACTATTGCAAGGGTCTTTGACGGTTACATTTTTCATCCATAGATCCTGCCTGCCTGTCCCATTGTTTAACGGCTCATCATTACGCTTAGTTGTTCGTCCCAAAGCCTTGTTGTTCGTCATAACGTATTGAAAATCAGTAATGGTCAACCTAATATTGTGCTGTGGTCCGGCCACGGATTTTGACCAAAAGCATCCGTTATGCATTTAAAAATGATACTCTTTTTTGCCCTCTTACTGACATTCCAACAGGGCTATTCCCAACAACCTGTGATCAGCGGGACCATCACCAATTATAAAGGGATGCCGGTAGAAGGCGCCAATATTTATATTACCGGCAGCCTGGAAGGGGCTACTTCCGGTAAAGACGGAAGGTTCAGTTTTGCCACTACCTATACCGGAAGTGTGACCCTCGGCGTGAGCTACATCGGGTACAAAGACTACCGGCTCACTGCCCCGGTAACGGAGATGGCTACACTGTCCATCGTTTTGCAGAGCCAGGACAAAAACCTGAGCGAAGTAGTGGTGAGGGCCAGCACCTTCAGTCTGGGTAAAAGCCGTACGCTGGAAAAGCTGGATGCGCTCGATGTAGTGATGACCGGCAGCTCCAACGGTGATATCTATGGGGCACTTATGGCCCTGCCCGGCACGCAGAAAGTAGGAGAAGATGGTAAGCTGTACATCCGCGGGGGCGATAATCGCGAAACACAGACCTTCATCGACGGGATGCATGTGCTCAACCCCTATTCCATTACAGCGCAGGACATGCCCGCCCGTGGCCGGTTTTCACCTTTCCTCTTCCAGGGCATCAATTTCTCCCTGGGCGGTTATGAATCAGAATTCGGACAAGCCCTCTCGGCGGTGTTACCCATGGACACCAAAGATGTGGCCGGCAGTACCAAAGCCGGTGTCAACGCTTCGCCCCTGAGCATAGGTGGTGGCGGCTCTGTCGCATTCAAAAAAAGCTCCCTCTCTGGTAATGTCAATTATTTGAATCTGGGATTGTACAACCAGTTCCTGCCCGACCGCTACACCTGGAAGAAACCATACCAGTCAGTATCTGCTGAAGCCCAGTATAAAACAGCGCCAGGCCCCCGCAGCCTTTTTAAGCTGTATACCGCCTACGACAGAACTGCCTTCATCCGCACTTTTGCCGATACGCTGAATGATGTGCCACTAAGGGATTTTAACCTGAACCAGGACAACTATTACCTGAATGCGACCCTTAAAACAAAACTCCGCCATAATACCCGCCTGTTCGTGGGAGCCGCCTTTTCTTATGTGGACAGTCATTACGGGAGCGCTAAGTTTCAGGGAGATGATTACCGGCAGCAGGAAAATGAATGGCATATCAAAGCAAAGCTGGAGAAGACCATTGTACCGGCTTACCGGCTGAGCACCGGGGTGGAGGCTTATCTGAAAGGCTACCGGACCATGTATCACGATACGGTGCAACAGCTGTTGCAGGACCGTCAGCTGAATAATCAGTTGTATGCCGCTTTTGTAGACAACCAGATACGGCTGCTGCACGGGTTATACGCAAATGTATCCGGACGTCTGGAATATACACAGTTCAACCATGCCTGGAATCTCTCTCCCCGTATATCCCTGAATTATCTGGCAGATAAATTCCAGGTGTCTGCCATCTATGGCAAATATTATCAAGCGCCCGACAATACTGTGTTGGCGGCTCCGCACCAGGACCTGCAGCAGTCTCTTGCCACTCATTACATCCTCGGCGCTTCCTGGGATTTTAATGGCAGACTGCTGAAGGCGGAAGCCTATTATAAGTCATATGATCAGCTGGAACTGTTGCGGCAACAGGTGTATACTTCTGATGGATATGGTAAGAGCGCAGGTTTTGATATATATTATTCAGATGAGACCAGTGTGAAACGACTGAAGTATAATGTTTCTTATTCTTTTAATGATGCAGCGCGCCTGTACAGGGATTTTCCGGTGATGTCCACTCCATTGTTTGCTTCCCGGCATAATGCGCGGATGTCTTTTAAATATCATTTCCCGCTGATAAAGACCTATGCAGGGTTTACGGGCACTTATGCCAGTGGCAGGCCTTACCACAATCCCAATATGCCGGGGTTTATGAATGCCATCGACAAAGCCTATTTCAGTCTCGATGCCAACCTGACCTTCCTGCTGAGTCCCCGGGTTATATTGTATACTTCTATGGGCAATCTCACGGGTAGGGCCAATACCTATGGTTACCGTTATGCGCCATCGCCAGATAGCAAGGGTGTTTATGCCGGAGAGCCGGTGATGGCCTCCCGTAGCCGTTTTTTCTATCTCGGGCTGTTCATCTCCCTGAAAGGCAGTTCCGCTTATGATGTGTCCAGTTTTTAATCAACATAAAAAAATATCAAATGAAAAAGTTCCTCTTTTTAATGTTCACTATGTGGTCTGTTTCCACTGCTGATGCCCAGTCGAAAGAAACAAGTGTTAACTGCCAGAACATGTTGCAGCAGGTATTAACCCGGGTAAAAGAAGAAAAAGATATCAGCAAACTATACGATCAGGTGAATACCTTAAAACGTTTGTCAGCCATGTATCCTGGCGAATGGTTGCCAGACTACTACATCGCCTATTTTGATCTGAAGCTGGTATTGAGCAAGGCAGGCGCCAAACCCGAAGACCTGCTGCAGGAAGCGGCAGATAAGCTGACGGCGCTGAAAGCCAATAACAGCGCGGATATGTCGGAAGTATATACGCTGGAGGCTTATTACTATTATGCTATGATCTCACTGAATCCGGCTGTCAATGGGCAGAAATACTATCGGGAGGTAATAGGTGGTTATGAAAAAGCTATCCGCCTGAGCCAACAGAATCCGCGCCCACAGCTGCAGCTGGCGATCTTCCAAAACAGGATGGCAGCCTTTACCAAAGCAGCAGACAACAGCTTCTGCGACAAACTGCAACAGGTGGAAAAAACATTCCACGACTTCAAACCCGCTACAGCAGTGTCTCCCGATTGGGGTTTGCCAGAGCTGTTGTATGTGAAGGAAAGCAGCTGTCACTAATGGATGATCTCCTGGAAGGCCGGCACAAAAGTCCTGGATACCGGGATGGGATAGGTTTCGTAGCCTTTCAGGATGATTTTGTAACCGTTGGAGTTGCCGTTGGCTGTTTTGATATGACTGAGGTTGACCAGAAAAGAACGATGGCACCGGAAGAGCGTCGCATCCTGGATGGTTTCGGTGATAGTGGTTAATGTATTACGTATAACCGTTGTCGTTACAACTCCATCTGCCAGATGATAAACATGGATATGGTTTTTTACTACTTCCAGAAACAGGAAATCGTGGATGCTGATATGTAATGGCTGCTCTGTTGTATTGGCAGAAGGGAATACGAGCTGTTTGGCCGTATCCGGCGGCGCCAGCTGCTGATCGCTGCGGATGATGCTGTTGAGATTGTTGCGCAGGGCGCGATTATACCGGATGGTAATAACGGCCGCCACCGGGAAGATGCCAACCGCTACTGTCAGCAGCAGCACATGCAGGAGCAGCCGTAGCTGCGTGACCGTATCAGCGGTCCGGAAAAAGTGGATATCTTCAAAAAAATAAAGAAAAACAAGCGTGTTTAAAAATGCCAGCACCAGAAAAACCGACAGGATATAACCCGCTTCCCACAAGATGGTCCATTTGATTTGTCTGTTCTTCAGCAGGGTACCTTTCAGAATGTAGTTGCAGAATAACAATCCTGAAAAAGTGGCCACACCAAAGGGAATGGCGCCCAGCAACTTGTTTTTTTGATACTGACTGAAACCGAAAGGCTGATAAACATACACTACCGCACTGATGAGTATACTGATGATCAGGATCGTTTTCATCCTGACTATTTCAAAGGGATATTTTCTGTTGAGTAATTGGTTGACCTGCTTAAGCATGTTGTAAATGTAGTGTTTTCTTGATGGAATGGGGCCAGTGGTAGATATTTCATGCGGGTTTAACGGGTTTTTATAGGGAAAGCCGTTTTTATTGCGCATCTTGTATGGCAAATAATTCCGGGGCCCTGGGCTATGATGGATATCATGGATAAATGATGCAAGACCGCATTAGTCCTCTCGCGCTTGAAGCCCTGGGCTATGATGGATATATAAATATTCCCCTGAACCTATATGAATGTACTGGAAACTAAGTCAAAACTGGAGCAGCAGTTTATTCAAAAGACAACAGCAGGACCTTGTGTTTACAATGCCTATCTGAAAGTATTTTCGGAGAAATATGCCGTGGACTGGGAGATGGCCGCCGGCAGCACAAATGGTGTAGTGGCCGATCCCAGGCAGCCCTGGCATACGGCCAGTATCGGCAAAACGTTTACAGCTGTGATCATCATGATGCTGGCGGAACAAGGCCGCATTAGTCTGGAAGATCCGCTGGTGCGTTATCTTCCGGCTTCGCTGACAGCAGGTCTGCATGTATACAAAGGCCGGGATTACACGGCAGACATCACCATTGCACATCTGCTGTCGCATACTTCCGGACTGCCGGATTTTTATGAAGACAAACCCGGCAACGGACCTTATTTCCTTCAGTTGCTGCTGGAAGTGCCAGACCGGCTTTGGACAGCGGAAGAAACCGTGAGCTGGACCAAACTGTATATAGACCCGCTTTTCCCACCGGGAGAAAAGCTACATTATACCGATACCGGCTACAACTTACTGGGATTGGTGATTGCAGCGGTTACCGGTAAACCCTACGAAAAGGTGTTGCATGAGTTTATTTTTGAACCGCTGGGTATGCAGCACTCTTATCTGTTGCAGTATAGCACTCCGGTAGTGAACAGTCCTTATCCGGTGGCGAGTGTTTTTCTGCGTAGAAAAGAGATCCGTGTAGAGGAGTACAGAAGTTTCAGCAGTATCTATGCATCCGGGCAAACCATCAGTACAGGCGGGGACCTGATCATTTTTATGCAGGCGCTTACAACAGGCCGGCTGATCAGCCAGGCATCGCTGGAAAAGATGATGGTATGGCGGAAAACCTGGACGGGCGTGGATTACGGCATGGGGCTGATGCGGGTGAGAATGCATATGTTTACCCGTAAATATGATGTATGGGGACATCTGGGCTCTACCGGTTCCTTTATGCTTTTTAATCCGGTATTCGATATTTATGTAGCGGGCAGCTTCAATCGTTCGGGCTTCCTGACGAGAGGTATTATGTTTGTGTACAAGGTTTTGAAGGCTGTTGCAAAAATAAAATAGTGGTTGATTTCGGCTGCTAGCCTCCACCCGTAATAACAGGTGGAGGCTTTTTTATGTGTTATAGGGTAAGCAGCAACTGTAACAGTTTATTGATTTCTGGTCGTTGATCATCTTCCAGGTCGCGGTTATATAGAATGATTGCGGCCCGTTTATTTTCAGGGTTGATATACAGCAGGGAATGGCTACCCCATACATCTCCGGAATGCCCGAAAATAGGACGGTTGTCCAGTTTATAACGTTCCCAGAAAAGGCCCTGGGTGGATTTGATGTCAGGATATTGCACCTGGCCCATAGCATCCAGTGAGCTGGCAGATATTATCTGTTTGCCATTCACGTTACCATTATTGACCAGCATCCTGGCGAAGGTGGCGAGGTCGGTAAGATTGCTATGAAGGCCACCGGTACAGTAATCTACCATGCTGTATTTACCCCAGGGTTGTAATGCAGGGCCATAAGGCACAGCATAGGGTTGGGATGCGAAATCCCGCAGATGCCATGTTAAAGTGGTGGTATTTAAAGGAGCGATAAACTGACGGGTGGTCCAAGTGTCGAAGTTTTCTTTTGCTGTCAGTTCCACAATATAAGCCGCCAGTGCAGCTCCCACGTTGGAATAGCTATAGACAGCCTTCTCGCGGTCATCGAGAAATGAATCAGGGCTGTAGTATTTCCCGGTAGGCTCGAGCATGCTGCGTATATATTCACTGATAGGAGCTGGATGGTCTCTTTCAGTTACGACGAAATCCTCTGCCAGGTGTCGTTCGTACGCGGTATCTATAATACCGGAGGTATGGCTCAATAAGGTCCGCAGCGTAATCTTTTTACCCGGGTTTTTGGGGTTCTGTACGGTAAACGGCAGATAGTCGTTGACGTTAGCATCCAGATTTAACTTTCCTTGTTCCACCAGCTTCATTACGCTGAAAGCGATAAAGGGTTTGGCAACGGAGCCCAGTTTAAAGACAGTCTTGTCGGTGACGGCTTCTTTTTTCTCCAGATTGGCCATACCTGCGGTTTTAGACCATACAATTCCATCGGGGCCAACCAGTGCAACTGCTACACCGGGAATTTTGATGTCGTTGATTAGTTTGTCTACTTGTTGTGATACAGCAGCTGTCTTCAGTGGTTCCTTCGGAACTACTTCATCTTTATTTTTTTTACAGGAGCTGGCCACAAAGGCGAGTAAAATTGCTAAGCAGAGGTTTCTCATCATTTCGTTTCTTTTTGGCAAAACAAAGGCATGGGCAGTAAGCATAAGGCCGGTATTATAGAAGGCCGGGAAAAATGACTGTCAACCGCTTTCCTCCGGCAACAAATGCCCAGATTGGGGTAAGCGGCTGGCAGTCACGTATTATTGGTAGACCAAATCATAGTGTTGGTTGTTCGCGCAGCGTAGTTTGTACACTACCTTTCTTTAGATCCGATGCAGCCGGCTGTTAATAGTGAAATGATACAAGGCTTGCTATGGGTGAGGAAATCCATAGCTTATACTGTTTATAGATTATAATTCGAAAAGCATTTCCTGCAGTTTGTCGATCTCCGCGCCTTCGGTGGGGTTCGCGTTACGGTTGAGAATAACAACGACACCTCGTTTTGTGTCAGGCCTGATATACAGAAAGGCATAGCCGCCGATTACACCTCCTGAATGCCCGAAAATAATCCGGTTGTTTATCTTCAGTTTTTCCCAGAACAGGCCCTGTATAGGTTCGGCATCAGGAAACTGTATTGTGCTCATGGCGTCCAGTGTAGTGGGGGAAATCACCTGTTTACCGTTGTGATTACCGTTGTTAATCAGCATTCGGGTATAAGTGGCCAGATCAGCGAGGTTGCTGTGCAGTCCGCCGGTGCAATAATCTACGATGCTGTATTTGCCCCAGGGTTGCAATCCCGGGCCATAAGGTATGGCATAGGGTTGGGACGCGAAATCCCGCAGGTGCCATGTTAAGGTAGTGGTGTTTAAAGGGGCGATAAACTGGTTGGTAGACCAGGTGTCGAAGTTTTCCTTTACGGTCAGCTCCACGATATAAGCTGCCAGCGCTGCACCCACATTGGAATAGCTGTAGATAGTTTTTTTACGGTCATCGAGGAAGGAGTCAGGGCTGTAGTATTTTCCGGTGGGGTCGAGCATGCCGCGTATGTACTCGCTGACAGGAACCGGATGATCTCTTTCCTTTACAATAAAATCTGCCAAAAGGAATCTGCTGTATACGGTATCAATAATACCGGAAGTATGACTCAATAATGTCCGCAGGGTAATCTTTTTACCGGGATTTTTTGGGTTCTGTAGGGTAAACGGCAGATAGTCGTTGACGTTAGTATCCAGATTTAACTTTCCTTGTTCCACCAGCTTCATTACGCTGAAAGCGATAAACGGCTTGGCAACAGAGCCCAGTTTAAAAACAGTTTTGTCGGTGATGGGCTCTTTTTTCTCCAGGTTGGCCATGCCTGCGGTTTTGGACCATATAATCCCATCGGGGCCTACCAGTGCAACTGCTATACCGGGGATTTTGATGTCATTGACTAGTTTGTCTACCTGTTGTGATACAGCAGCTGTTTTCAGTGGTTCCTGCGGAACTGCTTCATCTTTATTTTTTTTACAGGAGCTGACCACAAAGGCCAGTAAAATTGCTAAGCAGAGGTTTCTCATGATTTCTTTTTTTAACAAAACAAAGGCATGAGGGCAAGCATCTGGCTGGTATTATAGAAGGCCGGAAAAAATGGCTGTCAACGACTTTTCGCCGGCAACAAATGCCCGGATAGGGGTAAGCGGCAGGCAGCCGCGTATTATTGGTAGACCAAATCATAGGGTTGGTTGTTCGCGCAGCGTAGTTCGTACATCCGCCTTTTTAAAATCCCGATGCAGACTGCTGTTCATAGTGAAATGATACAACTGCCGCTATGGATAAGGAAATCCATAGTCTATAAGATACTGTGCCATGTACTGCCGGCAGTGATATTATATTTCACCGTGGGTATGGACGAATACCGGCTGGAATGGCAGGCTTTCATGAAAGTACTGGCACTTATATTTTTCCTGGCCGGACCTTATGTGAACATCTACTTTTTGGTGCCAGGCCTGTTGCTGCGATATCGTTATTATGAATATATCATGGCTGTGTTGGGGCTGATCACTTTTCTGATGTTGCTGACCGTGTGGATGGAGCCCGTGGTGACACCCTGGCTGAAGCCAGGAAAAAGTTTTAAACCTTATCACATAAAAGACGCCCTGGCCTTTTATGTGATGATGCTGGCATTGCTGTCTGCTTCCACTGCAGTAACATTATTCGGACAGTGGCTGGAAGCCGGCTATCACCGCGCTATCAGCCTACAGACAGAGTTGGAAAACCTTAAGAAACAGTTGTCGCCGCACTTTCTGTTTAATACACTCAACAACCTGGACACACTGATATATGCCGATCAGCAGCGGGCTTCGGAGGTTGTACATACATTGTCCCGTTTACTGCGTTATCAGTTGTATCTGGCTGGCAACGGCCAGGTAGGGCTGCCGCAGGAACTATCGTTTATTCATGATTTCCTCTATCTTGAAAAATTGCGACATGATGTGCTGGATGTATCAGTCAACACTACAGGCAATATACAGGCGGCATCCGTGCATGCTTTGCTGCTGATGCCCTTTGTTGAAAACGCTGTTAAACACAACGATTATAACGGTCACCCCTATATTAATCTGGAACTGACTGTTACAGCTGAACAGCTGGTATTCTGTTGTATAAACCCTGTAGCAGCCACAGGGACGGCACTTCCCGGCGGAGCTGGTCTGAAAAATGTGCGCCGGCGGTTGGCATTGTTGTACCCCGGCCGGCATTCGCTGCAGGTAGAAAACAAGGACCAGCTGTTTGTAGTAACCTTAACCTTAAGCATATGAACTGTATTGTAATTGATGATGAACCACTGGCCAGAGAGAAAATCCGGCTGCTGGTAGAGCAGGATGTATCATTGCAACTGCTGGGCTGCTTCTCCGGAGCCGCCAGGGCCGCTGATTTTATGGAGCTGAACCCGGTAGACCTGGTCTTTCTGGATGTACAGATGCCGGGCGGCTGCGGACTGGAATTTGCGAGGCAGCTCAACAAAGAAACGATGGTCGTGTTTACCTCTGCCTATACCGAATATGCGCTTAACAGTTATGATGTAAATGCCATCGACTATCTCGTGAAACCCGTGCACCCCAATCGTTTTGCACTGGCAGTGCAAAAAGCACTGGACTATGCCGACATGAAAAGATATCGTAAACAGCAACAGCAACAGGCCATTACCACACAACAGGATTATGTGTTTATCCGCTCTGACAGAAGATTACACCGGGTAGTGTTTAATGAATGTCTGTATATAGAAGGGGTGAAGGATTATTGTGTGTTGCATATGGCGGGCAGAAAACTGATGGTAGGCATCAACCTGAAAGCTTTACTGGAACAGCTGCCACAAGATCTCTTTGTGCGTATCAGTAAATCGGTGGTGGTTAATTTCCGGCATGTGACCAGCCTGAATAATCAGGATGTACAGATAGGAGAGCTGGAACTGGCCATAGGCAATGCTTACAGGGAATATCTTTTTTCTTTTTTTGTAGCGCATCATGTGGTAGGCAGATGATTAATTTTGCGCTGGATGGTTTGTTTTTCTGTTTGTGTTTTGAAGAGATGTTGGGCTGTTTGCAGATGTTGCAGTGCCTGACGGTTATCGATGCCTTGGTACAATTCTCCGAGCAGTGCATAATAATAGGGATTGTCTGTAAGTCCCAGCTTTTCTGCTTCCGCGATGGCAGCCGCTTTGCCTCTTGCTTTGGAGAGTGCGTAGGTGCGGTTGAGAGCGGCCACCGGGGAATACTGTAATTGCAACAGCTGGTTGTATAATTGAAGAATGTTCTCCCATTTTTCGCTGCTGTCTTCTTTGATAGTATGCCACCAGGCAATAGTGGCTTCCATATGGTAGCGGGTAAGTGTATTACCCTGGGATGCTGCATGCAGGTACCAGGCGCCCTGGGCAATCAGTTCCTGATTCCAGAGGGCGGGGTCCTGGTCCTGGTAAAGGATTAGTTCGCCGTGTTCGTTTTTTCTGGCGGGGAAGCGGGACGCTTGAAAACACATGAGTGCCAGCAAAGCATTGACAGCAGGAGTGTTGGTAATATCATGGTCCAGCAGTAGTCTGGTGAGCCGCATGGCTTCGAGGCAGAGCTCTTCCCTTATGATGGAATCCTGACTTTCTGAATAATAGCCCTCGTTGTAGAGCAGATACAATGTTGTTAACACAGTATCGAGATGCTCCTGTATGGCTACCGCATCGGGTATGCTGATCTGTACTTTTTCTGCCCGTAATTTCTCCCTGGCCCTGAACAGTCGTTTGTTGATTGTTTCCTTGTTAGTCAGAAACGCGTTGGCGATCTCGTCTATGCCGAAACCGCAGAGGATACGCAGAGCCAGGCCTATCTGTGCTTCGGTGGAAATAGCCGGATGACAGATGGCAAACAACATCTGCAGCTGACTATCGGTGATGTTTTTATCTGACAGGTCTATCTCTGTGGAGGGAGCGGTAGTAAGCTGTTTCAGTTCGGGGGCAATCTTCTCCTGAAACATATGAGCACGGGCGAAGTAGTTCTTCGCTTTGTTTTTGGCCACTACATATAACCAGGCGGTAGGATTTTCAGGAATGCCTTTGTAGGTCCAGGTTTCCATGGCACGCAGGAAGGTTTCGCTGGCGATATCCTCTGCCAACTGGATATGTGCTATGCCAAAATGTTTGCACAGAACAGCCGTGATTTTTGTAAACTCTGTTCTGAACAGATGTGGTATTAATTCGGGTTGTTGCATGGTCCGGATAAACAGCCCCTGCTGTGTTACAGGGGCTGTTCAACTATTTAGTGGGTGCCATCACCTTTGGCTATCCTTCTCACTTCTACGGTATTGCCTTCTCCCTGTAAAGCAGGACAGCCTTTGGCAAAAGCCACGGCTTCGTCCACAGAGTCGGCTTTCACAATCACGTATCCTGCAATGGTTTCCTTGATCTCTCCGAAAGGCCCGTTGGTGACCACTTTATCATGATGTACTACGCGGGCGTCTTCAAAAGGAAGACCGTTGCCGCCGCTGAACTTGTTTTGTGCGGCAATGCCACCGATCCAGTCCATGGTCTGTTTCATCCATATCTGCATCTGTTCGGGGGAGGCGATTTTTTTACCGTCCTGGTGGCGGAATATCAGCATAAATTCGTCCATGATGTGTAGGTTTTAATTGTAAGGAATATTTGTTTTGAACACCCCTTAACAAATGGAAATTACCGAATTGGACATCTGCCTGAAAAAATATTTTTATCCTCCGGTAGTAACCGCTATAATGCTTAATAGATAAGGCTTTTACTGGATGACCAGTTTTACGGAGTCTGCCGCCAGCCGGTATTTCAGCCAACGTTGTACCCTTGTTTTTTCTGCCTGATTTATTTTTCGGGTGAAGCCAGCCATTACTACCGTGATGGTATCCTGTGAGCTGCTGTCGGGACGCCGGAATATCATGTCGGAGGCTGCATAATACTGGCAGAATGGAAACAGGGCTTTAAATTCATTGGTAATGTCTGGCAGGGGCGGATGGACAGGAGTATTAGTAGTGGTGGTTTTCCGGCTGCTGTCCTGCCGGAAAACATCTTCCAGAATACTGGCTTTGATCTGGGAAAAATCAACTTCCTGTTTAGTGTTCAGCCCTTGATATACCACCAACTGTGTTTGTTCCAGATGATACTGCCCCATTCTTTTGCGGATACGGCTGATGGCGGAATCTGCCAGCTCTGCGCCTATCAGCAGCAGGTTGATTTCCTTTTGCTGAGGGCGGTAGATAAAATTGCGGTTCACCACCTGTGTGTTGCTGAAATTAAATTCTTCTCTCACAAAATGTCGCGCATTGTTTTCGAAAATACTTTTATCTACAATGCGGTAAGCCAGGTAAATACTGGGCACAACAGTGATAATCGTAACGATCAGAATATACCGGGATACCTTTTGCTCATATCTTTTGTCTTCAAATCTTTTTTTTCTGAATTTGAGGAAACGTACGATGAGCAAGGTGCTGAGGCAGATGAAGATACTGTTGATAAAATAGAGGTAAAGGGCGCCTGCGAAATACAACAGGTTGCCCGAAGCCAGGCCGAAGCCGGCAGTACATAGTGGTGGCATCAGGGCAGTAGCGATGGCTACGCCGGGGATCACATTGCTTTTTTCCTGACGGGTGGCGCCCACTATACCTGCCAGTCCGCCCAGGAAGGCTATAAATACGTCCCACACCGAAGGAGTAGTACGGGCCAGCAACTCAGACTGCGCATCATGTAGTGGCGTGATCAGGAAATAAAGAGTGGACGTGGCAATACTGATCATGGTAGCAATCAGCAGGTTACGGCTGCTTTTTTTCAGCAGATCAAAATCACTGATGCCGACACTCAGGCCGATGCCCATAATAGGCCCCATCAGCGGCGATATCAGCATGGCACCGATGATAACAGCGGTGGAATTGACATTGAGCCCGATAGAGGCAATGAAGATGGCAAAAATCAGGGTCCACAGATTGGCGCCCTTAAACTCCGAACTCTTGGTGATACCGATGATCACTTCCTCATCGTTGGCCTTATCAAGATAAAGATTAAATTGTCGTTGTACAGTGATACGGATCTTCCGCCACAGGCGGGATTCACGATGGCTTCTCTTCATAGCTGCAAAAATGTATTGGATTAACAACCGGGCGCCGGGTTTCGTTCACGTAAAGGTTGCTATCAGAAACAGATATATTTTATTACTTTAGGCAGATATTGAAATTTCCACGTAATCATCTTGCTAAATAACTTTTGATATGAACATTTCCAGAAGAAACTTTTTAGTAAAAGGAACACTTGCGCTGGCAGGTACCACGCTGCTGTCTAAGTCGATGTTGGCGGCTGCCGGCAAAAAGGAAGTGCTGGGTATACAGCTTTATTCTATCCGGGAAGATATGAAGAAAGACCCGCTGGGTACCCTCAAACAACTGGCTGCCATGGGCTATAAGCATGTGGAGCATGCCAATTATGTGGACCGGAAGTTTTACGGTTACACCCCTACGGAGTTCAAGAAAGTGCTGGCCGATCTGGGACTTTCCATGCCCAGTGGCCATACCGTTATGGGCCCTGCCCATTGGGATGCTGCCAAAAAAGACTTTACCGATGCCTGGAAATACACCGTGGAAGATGCCGCCACCGTAGGACAACGTTATGTGATCAGTCCCTGGCTGGACCAGAGCCTGCGTAAAAACTACGATGACTTCAAAGCCTACATGGATGTTTTCAACAAAAGCGGTGAGCTGTGTAAGAAGTCGGGTATGAAGTTCGGTTACCACAACCACGATTTCGAATTCAGTCAGGAGCTGAACGGCAAAAAACTCTTCAACCTGATTCTGGAAAACACAGACCCTTCACTGGTAGCCCAGCAGCTGGACATCGGCAATATGTATCATGCCGGTGGTATTGCCCTGGACATCGTCCGCAAATACCCGGGCCGTTTTGAGCTGATGCATGTGAAGGATGAAATCAAAACAGCCGGCAAAGGTGAGATGGGCGGAGGCTACGAAAGCACTGTTCTGGGCAAGGGCATCATCCCGGTGAAAGAGGTGATAGACCTGGGTAAAAAGTCCGGTGGTACCCGCTATTTCATCATAGAACAGGAGTCTTATCAGTCGCTCACCCCGCTGGAGGCGGTAAAGCAGGACCTGGCTGCCATGAAAAAATGGGGGTATTGATTACGGAAAGGACTGTTACCAATGGTACTTTTACCCCAAAGGTAAATTATAAAAAACTTGTATACCTTTCCGGACAACAGTACCTTTGGTACTTTGCAACAGTGGTACGCTGTGCCGCTTACATGTTGAATGGTATTAAACAGTCTTTATTAAAAATTGATCAATGATTAACGTGGCAAAGCCGAACCTACCACCTTTAGATAAGTACGTAGAGCTGTTAAAAGGCATTTGGGACCGTAACTGGCTAACCAACAACGGCCCGCTGGTAAATGAACTGGAGCTTCGGTTAAAGGAATACCTGGACGTAAAACACTTATTGCTCCTTAGTAATGGTACCGTAGCCATACAACTGGCGCTTAAAGCGCTGGGACTTACTACGGGAGAAGTGATTACCACTCCTTTTTCTTTTGTTGCCACCACTTCCAGTATCGTCTGGGAAGGCCTGACACCGGTGTTTGCGGATATTGATCCACATACGTTAAATATTTCACCGGCTGCTATTGAATCTAAAATAACCGCTGATACCGTGGCTATCCTGGCTACGCACGTATACGGCAATCCCTGCGATATTGAAGCGATTGAACAGATTGCCCGCAAACATCAGCTGAAAGTGATATATGATGCCGCCCACTGCTTCGGGTCAAAATACAACAACCGTTCTGTCTTCGACTACGGCGATATCAGTACCACGAGCTTTCATGCTACTAAAGTTTTCCATACCATAGAAGGCGGCGCTGTATTCACCCAATCTGCCGAACTGCTCAAAACACTGGCGTACATGCGTAACTTCGGTTATGATGGGCCGGAAGATTTTGCCTGTGTAGGCATCAATGCTAAGAACTCTGAATTTCATGCGGCCATGGGCCTGCTTATCCTCGACCAGGCAGATGCCAACCTCGAAGAACGGATAAAGATATCTGAACGATATGATCAGAAATTAAAAGGACTCAATGTACAGCATGTACGTATACAGTCCGGTGCTACTTTTAACTACGCCTATTATCCTGTTATTTTCCAGGATGAAGCAGCGCTGTTGAAGGCTGTAAAAATGCTGAATGACAACTGGATTTATCCAAGAAGATATTTTTATCCTTCCCTGAGCAAACTCAGGTATGTACAGCCACATGAGTGTCCGGTGAGTGAAGATATCAGTAGAAGAGTATTGTGCCTGCCTTTGTACACGGGCATTAAGGATGTAGAGGTAGACCTGATCTGCCGGCTGCTGCTGCGTGCCCAGAATAACTAAAACAGTTCAGGTATACTAAAAAGATAAGGGCCTTCCGGTATCGGAAGGCCCTTATCTTTTTATTTTATTAACCGTTGCGGCCGGCATCATAACTGATCATCCACTGTATGCCAAACTTGTCTGTCAGCATTCCGAAATAGGAGCCCCAGAACATTTTAGCCATGGGCATGGAGGCTCTGCCGCCGGCAGAAAGCCCCTGGTACAGACGGTCTGCATCCGCTTCACTATCCGCGCCAACAGAGATGGAGAAATTGGTGCCTTGCACTACCTTGCCATATTGGGCAGGGGTGTCGCTACCCATCAGCATAGAGCCGTTGCCGATAGGCAGTGCGATATGCTGAAGTTTGTTTTTCTCTGCTTCAGGTGGAGCGTAATGATCCGGTGTGCTGTCGAAACGCATCACCACAGCGAATTCACCACCAAAAACAGATTTGTAGAAATTGAAGGCTTCTTCGCAATTGTCGTTAAATGTTAAGTAAGGATTTAATACGGATGCCATGATATTTATTTTTTTTTAAGGTCAAACGAATGAATAACAAATCTACGTGTAATAAAGTTCCGGATATAGGGTGAATCCTGACATTTCAAGGGGTGGATTCCGACAGTTTTATTTTTTTATTTGTGCAGAGAAATCAACAGCAGGAGCAGGATACCTTCCCTCAATCTTTTTAAGGCCTTGCGCATATGTTGTTCTACGGTATTAACGGAGATGCCCAGTGTATCTGCAATTTCGTGGTTGGACATATGTTTGTTGCGGCTCAGGAGGAAAACGGTGCGGCATTGTGCAGGCAGTGCCTGTATTTGCTGGCTCAGGGTTTTGAGGAGATCGGTCTGATAAAGCTGATGCGAAGCGTCTTCTGTAATGGAAGGCTGTTGTTGTGCGGCGAGTGTGGTATGTTGTTCGCGTACCAACACCTTACGGAAATGATCATACGTTTTATGCCGTAATATCACTTGCAGATAAGCAGCGATATTGTCCAGCTGATATTCCCTTTTATAGTAGAACGCCAGTAAGCTCTCCTGTGCCAGCTCTTCGGCGAGGTATTGATCTTTTACTTTCTGGTAGGCCGTTACAACCAGCTGTGGAAAATATTTGCGGTACAGGCAGGCAAACGCTGTTTCATCACCTTCCCTCCAAAGTGATAATAATGATTGGTCGTCGGTATGCGTGCTGTGATGATTCAAGATAATACTCCGCAGTGGTCGGGATAAAGATATAATCTTTTGCAAAAAAATTACCGGCGAAAAAAAATATTCCATCGGAGTAACGGTGAGGCAGTTGAGATACGTCATACCCTGGTGATTCGGTTCTATTAGAATAAAAAATATTTATCAAAGGAGTAACGGTAACGCTTCGCAGCATCGTCATTACAATATGCAAAGGGAAGAACTTCATCAATTACTGGAGAAATTTCATGCCGGCCAATGTACTGACGCTGAACTGGAAGCATTGCAGCAATGGTACGACGGCCTGGGAGAAACGCCACAGACGCCCTATTGGGACGTGATGGATGAAGCTTACCTGCGTGATAAATATGCCGATTTTCAGCAGCGCTCATCGCTCCGGCCGGTGAAAAGCCGTTATCGTATATGGAAGCGCGTTACTGCCGCCGCCGCCGTACTCGCCGGGATCATGCTGCTGTCAAGATATTTGCATCCATTGTCTGTAAAGGTGATCCCACCTGCCGTCACCGGGATACATAGCCGTGCCGTAAAAGCGCCGGGTCCCGGCGAGGCAGTAACATACGACCGGCATCTGATATTGCCGGACAGTTCTATTGTATTGTTACGTGCCGGCAGTACGCTGCAGCTGGCTCCGTCTTTTAACGAGACAGACCGTCTGCTGATATTGCAGGGAGAAGCTTATTTTGATGTAAAACAAAATGCCCGCAAGCCATTTATGATACGTTGTGCCAACGTATGTACCTATGTGCTGGGAACAGCCTTCAATATCAAGGCAGATGCCGATTCCAGGCGTGTAGTGATCACCGTTGCCAGCGGTAAAGTAAGAGTGGAAAAGGAAAATAAAACCATGGCCGTGCTCACACAAAACCAGGAACTGGTATGTGGTGCTCAGCAACCGGCCGCTGCCAGCCATGTGAATGTAGCGCCTAAAGTAGAGTGGATGGCGAAAGACCTGATGTTTAATGAAACAAGCCTGGAAACCATCTGTAACCGGCTATCTGCCCGTTATCAGAAGCAATTCGTTTTCAGCCGGCAAGTCAATAAAGAAAAACGTATCACCATTACCGATACATTCTACGGTACAGAATCACTAAACGATATACTGGATATCGTCTGTACTACCCTTGGATATACCTATTCTGTTGCAGGAAATACTGTAACAATTACGATGCTATAATCATCCGTATCACGGAATTCAAAAATCAACCAAGCCTTATTATCATGAGGAGAGTATGCCTGTTGCTATTATTTGCCATGCATGTACACCTGGGGTATGCCCAGATCTTACAGAAAACCGTCAGCCTGTCGTTACAGCACCAGCCCCTGTCAGTTATGCTGACGGAAGCGGGCCGGCAGGCCGGTTGCAAAATCTCATTTCCGGCAGACGAAGTAGCTGTCTGGACAGACCTTTCCATCTCCTGTAACAGCAAACCGTTGGGAGAAGTGCTTTCACAGCTGTTGCAAAATACAGGACTGGATTACAAAGCATTACCCAATGCGGTCGTCATCTTTCACAAGCCCCAACCGGCGAGGTCGCAGGAACCTGCTGTCAACCTGCTGGGGGTGGTAAGAAATGAACAGGGAGCCCCTTTGCCTTATGTGACCATCGCTGTAGGCACCAACGGTGTAATGACCAACAGCAGCGGTTCCTATTCATTACTGCATATCGCACCCAAAGCCACTGTCAGAATTTCCTGCATAGGCTACGAGCCACAAACCATTGTGGCCGAAGTGCTGGCCGGTATGAAAGAAGTAGTGCTGAAATTCGGTCGTCATAACCTCGGCATGGTGGAAGTCAGTACGGCCTATCAGCGTATCCGCCCGGAACAAAGCACCGGCGCTATCTCCGCCATCGGCACCAAAGAATATGAAACACGTATCAGCACTGATTTCCTTTCCGGTATCCAAAACAAACTACCAGGTGTGCTGATCAATAATGATATGAAGTTTGAAGGTAACTCCCTCTTTCAGGTCAGAGGCCTGTCTACCATCTCGGCCAATAAACAGCCGCTCATTGTGGTGGATGGTTATCCTACAGAACTGACTCTCGATGCGATCAACCCTAATGAAATCAAATCCGTTACGGTGCTGAAAGATGCTGCTTCCGCCACTATCTACGGGGTACGTGCGTCCAACGGGGTAGTGATCATCGAGCGTAAACAGGCGGAGATAGGACGTACCCGCTTTGCTTTTCGTACTACCCTGGGCGTTACCGGCAAGGAAAATTACAGCACTTACCGTCTTGCTCCCAGCAATACCACCCTTAATTACCTGCGGGATACCTATAAAGACGGAACAGACCTGCCGGTAGACTGGACCCGCTACAGAACTTCATACAGCTACTACCAGCCTGGTTTTGATATCCTGCTCGACAGAAAAGAAGGCACCATCACAGCGGAACAGATGGCAGCACGTTTTGATGCACTGGGTGATTACAACAACGCCGCCGAGTACAGCCGCCTGTTTCTGCGTAGCGCCCTCAATCAGCAATACGACCTCAATATATCCGGTGGTACACAACAGGCCACTTATTATGTATCGGCCAACTATACCGGCAACCGGCTTTCAAAAATGAATAATGATGACAGCCGCTTTTTACTGTCAGGCCGTGCCAACTACCGTTTCAATAAACGCCTCTCCCTGGAACTGACCACCGATTACCTGGAAACCAAATCCAATGTGGCGCCGGTACCGGATTTTATGAATGTATACGGGTATGAACGTTTTCAAGATAAAAATGGCAATCCGCTGCCCATCTTCGATGGTTCCAATATGAACCCGGTTTTTAATGATACCATCATCAAAAAAGGATTGTACGACAACCTGCGGTATCCGCTGGTAGACATGAATGAAATCAGCGACCGCAATAAAACCGTCAGCAACAAGGTGATCGCCAATTTCAACTATCATATCGGACATGGTTTCAACTTCAGGTTTGGCGGCATATACGAAAATTCCCGGGCCGATCTGACGCACTACGCCAGCGAAAAATCATCGGAAGCCCGTCAGTATGTTAACCGCTATGCGGAACAAACAGATAAAGGCATTCTCTTCAATATACCCAAGGGTGGTTATATCAACCAGAAAAATACCAGCGCGCTCAGTTATACTGTACGGGCACAACTGGACTACAATAAAATTATTCATGACCAGCATTCCTTCAACGTTATACTGGGTGCTGAAACCCGCAAGGTGACTACATCTGCCAGTGTCAGTTCTACTTTCGGCTACAACGATCAAACGTTGCTGCAACAACCGGTGGATTATAACAAAATACTCACCGGCTCATGGGTATCACAGTTTGCCTATGGTAATCCTGCACTCAGATTCGAAAATCTTTTTTCGAAAGCGTATCAGGATGACCGTTATATCTCCGGTTATTTTAACGGTGTATATTCTTTCAGAGGCAGGTATTCCCTTTCAGGAAGTGTGCGTATAGATCAGTCCAACCTCTTCGGTACAGATCCTAAATACCGTTATAAACCGCTTTGGTCGGTAGGCGGCGCCTGGAACATAGACCAGGAGAACTTCATGAAAAATGTTAACTGGCTGGATGCCCTGAAGCTGCGCGTAGCTTATGGTATCAACGGTAACACTTCCAAAGCAAGTATTCCGCAGATTGTAGCCACGTATGCCTCCAATCTTCGTACTTCACCTGCTTCTGTAGCCCTTAACCTGGGATCGATGGAGAATACAGCCCTGCGTTGGGAAGAAACCAGCAACCTCAATATGGGAATGGATTTCAGAGTGGTGGGTAGCGTATATGGCAGCATTGATTATTACACCCGCAAAAGTAAGGACCTGCTCGCCGATGCACAGCTGGACCCTACCAAAGGTGCCAGCAGCGCCAAACTGAATGCCGCATCTATCAGCAACAGTGGCGTGGAACTGAATCTGCATGCCGACTGGATTACCCGCAAACGTTTTAACTGGAATACCGGCATTGCGTTGTCACGTAATATCAACAAGGTATTGGCGCTGTATGTCAATAACAAACAACAGTCCTATCAATATATCGGTAATAACTATGTGGTGGACTACCCGGTGGGCGCGGTGTTCAGCTACCGTTATGCCGGTCTTGATACGAATGGTTTGCCGCAGATATACGGTATAGACGGCAAGCGGAAGAATCCTGGTTATGGTGCGCTGGATGAAGGTCTCAGCGACCTGGAATATCAGGGGGCAGGTATGCCAGTTATTACTGCAGGTATCAGCAACAGAATTGACATCGGTAATTTTTATGTGTACTGCATGGTGGATTACTACGGTGGTTTTAAAACCCGGATACCAGCGCCTTCTACCGGTTCCACCCGCCCGCTGGCCGGCACAGAAAACTATTTCCGCCAGAAAGGGGATGAACAGAAAACAGATGTGATGGGCCTCTATCCTTACTGGTTGTATAATGCCTATCATGGTTATGTGTATAACTATTCTGATATACGGGTGGTGAATGGGGCTTACCTTGTATTGCGTGAT
This sequence comes from Chitinophaga flava, assembly GCF_003308995.1. Taxonomy (NCBI): domain Bacteria; kingdom Pseudomonadati; phylum Bacteroidota; class Chitinophagia; order Chitinophagales; family Chitinophagaceae; genus Chitinophaga; species Chitinophaga flava. The sequence goes on from NZ_QFFJ01000002.1 coordinate 1,194,823, forward strand.
ATCACGGTGTCTTATAATTTCAGGAATGCAGCGGTTATCCGGCGTATTGGCTTTACCAACTTTGAAGTGAAGGCGCAGGCCTCCAACCTGATGACCATCGGTCTCAATAAATACAACTATAGTATGGCCACCGGCAGTTATGCCAGAAGACACCTGGTGCCTACCTTTACTATCGGCCTGTTCACCAATTTCTAAAGCATTAACAGCAAGAACATGAAACACAAATGGATAATATGGGGACTGGCCGGCCTGCTGACAACGGCCACTTCCTGCCAGAAATACCTGGACATAGTACCGAAAGGAAAAACGATCCTGACCAATGTAAGTGACTACGATCTTTTTCTGAACAGCCAGGACCTCACTTCCAGCGGCGCCCGTGAATTAAACCTGCTGGCCGATGATGTAGACCAGCCCGCTATACCGCAGCCTGCAGTGCTGCCAGCTGATCTGGTCTATCTATGGGCAGAGCAGTTTTCCAATGATACCAAAGTGCCGCCGTTATTCTGGGGCAAACATTACGCAAATATCTATCGTTACAATGCTGTGCTCAAAGGTATCAGTAATGCCGGCAACGGCACTGCCAGAGATAAAGAGCGGATACGTGCAGAAGCTTTGCTGGGCAGGGCTTTTGAATACCTGTATCTTGTCAACCTGTATGCAAAACCCTACAACGCGGCTACTGCGGCCAAAGACCTGGCAGTACCGTTTATGGAGTCTATTGATATCTCCGATAATACACCTCCCCGCAGCACCGTAGCTGTTATCTATGAGCATATTATTCAGGATATCAATGCCGCTATTCCAGGGCTGCCAGCCAGCAATGCGGGCAACCGTTTCCGCGGCGCGGTACCTGCCGCTTACAGTGTGCTGGCACGTGCCTACCTGTATATGGGCTTATATGAGGAAGCTGCTAAAAACGCAAGACTGGCGCTGGGCGACACTCCTCCTGTCATCCTGGATTATAATACCATCCCCAATGCCAAAGCCATCCCGGGCATGGCTATCAGAACGTATGAGCTATACGCCCGTTACTCTACTTCAGCGGCCACCAAGGAATATCCTACCATTGAATTTCTGAAACTGTTTGATGTGAACGACCTGCGGTTGAAATTCTATTATGAAAACACAGGTGACTATACCTATCCCAAACGCGGTGTGGTGACGTATAACCCAAGTGGAGCAGTCCCCAACTTCGGCACTTCTGTAGAAGAGATGAAGCTGATACTGGCCGAAGCTGCAGTCCGCGGTGGCAGGCTGCAGGAGGCACTGGACCAGTTGAACGATATCCGTAAATGCCGTATTAAAAAAGATGCATATCAGCCGCTGGTATCTTCCGATGCTGCACAGGTGCTGGACCTGGTATGGAAGGAACGCCGGCTGGAACTGGCCTACAGAGGCTTCCGCTGGATAGATATGCGCCGCCTCGATGCAGCTAATAGTATGCAGACAGTGAACCGTTATGCTGATGCAGGCAAAGTAATTGTTACCTTGCCACCACATGCGGCCAGATATACTTTACAGATACCGCTCAGCGTTTTATCCTTTAATCCGGATATGCCGCGTAATGATTAAGCCATTCTAAAATCTGATCTATGCAAGGAAAAACTATATTATACACCTGTCTGGCTTGTATAAGTCTGCAAACCGCACAGGCACAGTCTTTCACGCTGAAAGGCACGCTGCCTAAAACTACCCTGGCCACTAACAGGTACGTATATCTTTCCTATCGTCAACACAACCAGACTATCACAGACAGCTGCCGCCTGGAAAAACATACCTACCATTTCCAGGGTAAAGTGGAGTATCCCGCAGAAGCCACGCTTTATCTGAAAGTGTCTGAGGACAACGCGCAGTATTATTTCAAGACGCACTTCATCAAACCATACCAGCATGTGTTTTTTCTGGATAAAGGGGCGTTGACGGCCGTTTCCGCCAATGAATTGATTGATACCAGAGTGAGTGGTTCCGCTGCAGAAGATGATCATCTTGCGATGAAAAAAGAGCAGGATGATCTCTATCAGGAAGGAGAGAGAAATTTCGGTAAAGAAAGAAAGGCCGCTTTCGCCGGCAAGGACAGCGCTGCCATAGCAGCAGTGCTCCGCAAGTCTTATGCAGTGGACGATGCGCAGGAAGCTGCCAAACTACGTTTTATGCAGCAGCATCCGCAGACAGGTATTATGCTGAAGCTGCTCAATGAATACACCCGTACAAAGATAGACCCCGTGGTGATAGGCCCTTTGTATGATGGTATGCAACCTGCGCTGAAAGCCTCTCCGGAAGGTATTGCCTATGGCGTGCGACTGGCCAAAGCCCGGGAAACCGCACCCGGTATGCCTGCGCCACAGGTAACATTGCCGGACAGAAACGGAAATGCCATCACCCTGGCTTCGCTGAAAGGGAAAGTGGTGCTGCTCGATTTCTGGGGCAGCTGGTGTTATCCCTGCCGTATGAGCCATCCCCATTTGCGGGAAACATACGCCAGATACCACGATGCCGGCTTCGAAATATTAGGCGTTGCCAACGAAAGGGGCGATGAATCCGGCTGGAAGGAGAGCTGGACCAAAGCCCTTGATGAAGATCATATGACCTGGCTGAATGTGCTCAACACAAGTTCCAGCGCCGAAAAAGAGAAAGGAATACTGAATGCATATGATGTAAAGGCTTTCCCCACCAAGATACTGATCGATAGGGAAGGAAAGATTGTGGAGAAGCTGGTTGGCAACTCAGAAAAGAACCGGGCTGCGCTGGATGCGCTGCTGGAAAGACTTTTGGGGGCGCATTAATACAACGCCCTGCTGCTTTATGACTGCCAGCTGTACTGCCAACAGCTGGCAGTTATTTTTTTATACTGTATTTATAAAAGATATTTTTGTCTTTATTGTAACTTTGCTCCGGCAAAAACAACAAACATATATGACTCGTACAACAACAGGGAAAACAGAACGGACATGGATTACCCTATCACTGATCAACCTGGCGATTGTAGCGGTGCTGGGAGTATTGCTCCGCTCTACTGCTTTATTTTCCCTGCCGGGCATTCATTATAATAACCTGTTGTTTGGTCATTCGCATTTTGCCCTGGGTGGATGGATCACCTTATGTTTGTTTGCTTTAATGACTTACCGGCTGTTGCCGGAGAGCAGCAGTAGTAAGCCGGTATATAACTGGCTGCTGGGTGGTATATATTGTACTTCCCTGGGGATGTTGTTTAGTTTTCCGCTGCAGGGCTATGCTTTTTTCTCTATTCTGTTCTCTACTTTGTTTATTGTGTGTACGGGCATATTCAGTGTGGTTTTTATCAAAGACCTGCTGAAGGCCGGGCGGGAAAGGGCGGTGACCCTGTTGGCTGCCGCTTCGTTGATATCACTGGTATTATCGGCTGTGGGCCCATTTTCGCTGGCTTATATGATGGCTTCCCATCAGGTGAACACGGTGCTGTATCATGATGCCGTGTATACCTATCTGCATATGCAATACAACGGCTTTTTCACGCTGGCGGTGTTTGCGCTTTTCTGTTATCATCTGGGTCCGGAAAGTGCGGAGAAAATCCGTTACCGGTTTGCGTTGGCTTTGTGTGCTGCGGTATTGCCTACAGCGTTTCTGTCTTATCTGTGGCATCAGCCGCCGGTGCTGGTACGGGTGATCGGTGCTGCGGGTTGTGGGCTGCTGTTGCTGACACTGGCCCGGTTTGCGGAGATGGTCCGTACTGTAAAAGCGCAGATGAAGATGGTTAACCCGCTGATGCGTAATCTGGGTATACTGGCCCTTACAGCGTTTGTATTAAAGACGATAGCGCAACTGCTGATTATTTTTCCGGCGATAGGTGACCAGGTGTTTGTAAACAGGCCGTTGATCATCAGTTATCTGCATCTGGTGATGCTGGGTTTTGTGACGCTGTACATTTTTGCTCAGTTGCTGTATACCGGTTTTTTTGCCCGGGTGAAAATGCTGGCAGGCGCCGGCATCTGTGTATTCACCCTTGCATTGGCGGGCAATGAAATTATCCTGTTGCTGCAGGGGATGCCCGGGTTGGTAGGCATCCCCGCTGAACGTTATCCCTGGCTGCTGTTGATAGCCGCCTGGGGTTTGCTGGCAGGCGCATTACTGATAGCAGTGGCTGCTGCTAAATATCTTTTTTCCGGAAAATCCTTACCGCTGTTATCAATGGAATAATGATCCAGCATAACATACAGAGAGTAGTGTAGATACTGCCGGTAGCTGAACCCAGAAATTTTTTGAAGAGCGCACCGGAGTAACCCATCATGACCGCAGCATCGAGCTGCAACAGTACCAGTATTCTTGCCAGGTCAACAGGATTCAAAGATATCAATCCCAATAAAGGTTTGTCTATTGGATATTCACTGAAAGAGTAGATAAAGGCCAGTAACAGGCCATCAAATAATAGTGTAAAAAACAAGGCCGTAATAATGCCGGCGCCAATCCCTTTTGTTTTGTCTTTGAACAGCACAAAAATAAGCAGTGCCAACGCGGAGAACACCAGTGTGAGCAACATGCCGCTGATAACTAAAGCAATAGCCGCCAGGTTGTTGTACAGCACAAATACGGGAACGCCTACACCGACAAAATAGGCGAGGCTCAGCGCTATGGCTACACCTGCGTAAACAGCCAGCAACATGGTTTTACGCCGGATTGGCTGTGCCAGCAGCAGCTCAGTGAATTCTGCAGAATTAAAAAAATAAATGGTGGAGAAAAGATGGCTGATGATGGGCACAAACAGCAGTGTAATATTGAGCAGGCTTAACATGCCTTTGGAAGTATTGTCACTCATGCCGGCCACGCTGATCGTCAGCACTCCCAGTACCAGGGTGTAAGCCAGCACGGTCCTGTTTTTCAATAGATCTATCAGGACGTATTTAATAATTGTCTTCATGTACATTGGTTTGCATCAGAGCCGCAATCACTTTATTCAGTTGATGGAAGCCTGTTGATTTTTTCAATTCTTCTACCGTTTTAAAGCAGACCAGTTTCCCGTCCTGCAGGTATACCACATGACTGGTAATATCATCGAGGTCACTGAGAACATGGGAGGTGATCATTACCAGTTTACCGTTGGCCCGTTCCCGTGATATCTTGTCTTTCAGGATCTCGCTGGATACCGGATCAAGACCGGCAGTGGGTTCATCCAGTATCAGGATGTCTGGTGAAAAGAGGAAAGCGAGGCAGGCGCTTACTTTCTGGCGTGTTCCACCAGAGAGGTTACGCATCAGTTTATGTTCAAAAGCGGGTACGTTAAAACGCTGAATCAGTTCCTCATCGAAATGCTGACAATCCTTTCTGACTGCACGGAGCATGGCAAACACCTGGCGCACAGACATATTTTCGGGATAGCGTCCTATCTGTGGCATATAGCCGATTTTGGACCGGTAATCCCAGTGGGTACGGATATCCTGCCCGTTGATATTGATGTCCCCCTTTTCAGGAATAACCAACCCAAGAATGGATTTGATTAATGTCGTTTTGCCGGAACCGTTAGGACCCAGCAATGAAACGGTTTGCCCTCGTTCCAGATGGAGACAGATATCATCCAGGGCTTTGAATTTTTTGAAAGACTTTGTCAGATGGGTGATGCGGATCATAGTTCAATTTTTTTCATCATCGGAGAATCATCCTTTAGCTGGTCGGGTATCATGCTGGGCATTACTTTTTCTACCTGTTCCATGATGCCGGTGAGGAAGCTGCGGTAGAGGATCATGGCGGCGGGTATTTTTTCAGAGATCACGGCGTATACGCTGACCGGATAATGTGGGACGTCCCCGATATGATCGCGGTCCAGATCATAACCATCGTATTTATCCCAATAGTTGCGGTGAAACTCGTTCAGCATCAGGGTGCCGTTGGTAACTACATCAAAGGAGTTGCTGATAAAATTATTTTCCGTGAAGCGGCTGCCGCTGGAGCTGGCCATTACGCGCAGGGCCCAGCCGTTGTCCTGAAAGAGGTTATGCAGCACATCTACGCGGGTAGTGCCTTCCATGTGAATGGCAATCGTATTTTTGATGAAACGGTTGTGTTCTATTTTGCTGTCGGTGATCTCTTTTAATAAAAGACCATAGGAGGCATCTCCCCAGTTCTGCACAAAAGTATTATCGTACATGGTTACTCCTCTGGTATACATCACGGCTACGCCGGCACCATTTTCCCGGAAGGTATTTTTCGTATAGCTGTTCTGGTGGGAAAACATAAAATGCAGGCCATAACGTTGATTGGTATACGAAATATTATTATCAATTTTTGAATCGGTCACAAATTCGAAGTAGATACCATCGCGGTGGCCGGAAACGTTATTGCCGCTTATCTGCAGCCGGTCGCATTTCCAGGCATGTATGCCGTTGCCTCCGTTGATTTCATTTTTGATGCCGGTATGCACAATATTGTTAAGGATTGTGCAGTTGTGTGCATTCTGCAGATAAATACCGTAGGTGCAGTCCAGGATACGGTTGTTGCGCAACACTACATTTTTAGCGTTGCTGATGCGGATGCCGGCGATATCGGAAATAGAAGATCTGCCGGTGCGTTGCACCTGGATTCCCTGAATGACCACGCTGTCGGCGGTGATCAGAAGGCCGGGATACTTGCTGCTGGCGTCTATCACTGGCATACCGCTTCCGACAATGGTGATGGTGCGGGTGATGTTAATATCATGTTCCTGATAAATACCTTTCTGTACCAGCAGGGTATCTCCGGGCAGAGCTTTGCCGATGGCGGTGCGCAGGGCATCCTTGCCGGGAGAAACCCTGATGGTGGTGGCATAATTTGTTAAACAGCTACCGGTCAGCCATAAAAGCAGCCATAAGTGTTTCATCATATCAGGGATTTATACGCGTGAGGTCTTCCCAGTGCAGTAGTTTTTGCTCCAGGTTATCTTTCAGAGGAACGGCGGCCTTTTCGGAGGCAAAGGCTGCATAGTTGCCGTTCATGGGTGTTTTGAAGGATGGATTGTGCAGGTAGATGGCCTTGCGTGCATCAATAAAAGGATGGGTAGCATCGCTGTGGTCGGCTATTAAAAGCCGGCTATCGGGAGAAACCTGATTGGCAGACATATATTGCAACATGCAGATGGCATCATCAAACTTATAGGCTTTCCCTTTGGGTGTGATCAATTCCGCGGCATAACGTTTATCCATGATGGTCATCCTGCAATGAGCACAGGCATCATGGCCATAGTCTACTGGTTCAAAATCCGGGCTGCAGGCAAACTGCAACATAAAAAAGCCAAGCAGGAAAATCAAAGTATTGTGCTTCATATCATTTCTTTTTCCATTCATAAAATGTGATGACCGTCAGTACCACACCTGCGGCGCAATAAAACCATCCTGCCAGGTCGGGTTGTGAGAGCACTTCAAAGTTGAGCAGCTTTTTGTACCCCAGCAGCGGCGGCTGGTAAGACATGCCAGGCACCTTGATGGGCGCATTCGGGTCCAGGTTGTGGCCATAGTTGTATTCCCACAGATAGAAATCAGTAAAGGAACAGAGGGCAATCACCAAAAAAGCGGCGGTCCATATGTAATACGCTCTTTTGCTTTTTAACAGGAATACGAGCACGCCACCTGCCATAAACAAGACGATGGCAATGGGCATGAATACAAATTCACGGAAGTCATCGCGGTGGATGGTTTTCATTCCGATATAGTGATTCAGTCCGTTGATGATGGGCACATCCCCTTTTACATCGTTGATCCATATCTGCATAGACAGTCCATCCGGGTACTGGGGAGCCCTCATGTCTATTCGCCACATGGGAGCGAGCCAGAGGGTGCTCAGGAAGAGGACTACTATAGGAATGCTGATAAGGCCTGCTTTAGTTAATCGTTTCATAATCGACAGTTGAGAACCGGTGGCGCCGGGCAGCACCACCGGTTATATAGGATTTATTTTGCTGCAACCGTTTCTGCGGTTTCGCCGGTGCCAAATTTCAGGGGCACGTTAGCTCCTTTGGGAGATACCCGCAGGTAGCCTGACATTTCCTGATGCAGGGCAGAACAGAAGTCGGTACAGTAGAAAGGATAGATGCCTTGTTTTTCCGGAACAAATTTCAGCGTAACGGTTTCGCCGGGCATGATCAGCAGTTCCGCGTTGGGATTGTTTTTGATGGCAAAGCCATGTGGGATATCCCAGTCCTGTTCCAGGTTGGTGACATGGAAGTATACTTCATCTCCAACATAAACACCTTCGATGTTGTCTGGTGTGAGGTGTGAGCGGATGGCTGTCATGTACACGTCTACACGGTTACCCTGACGTACCACTTTCGCATTTTTCTCACCCATGGCCACATAACTATGTTTGTTTTTGTTGATGTCGAAGAACTTCACCTGTTTGTCTTTGATCAGTGATGCCGCGCAGGCCTGTGCATAGTGCGGTTCCCCAAAGGTGGGGTAGTCCAGCACCAGCTGCATTTTATCGCCTGAGATATCATACAGCTGGGCAGACTGCGCCAGTTCCGGGCCGGTAGGCAGGAACCGGTCTTTCGTAATCTTGTTGTAGGCTACCAGGTATTTGCCGGCCGGTTTTTTGGTGTCGCCACCAGGGATCATCAGGTGACCTACGGAATAGTAGGTAGGTGCACGGTCCAGTACTTTAAGATCTTTAAGACTCCATTTCACTACTTCAGAAGAGAGGAACATAGACGTATAAGCGTTGCCTCTGCCGTCAAATTCTGTGTGCAACGGCCCCAGGCCTGGTTTCTGCACTTCGCCGTAGAGAGCAGATTCGTATTTGAGGATAGGGATACCTTTAAAGTCTCCTTCGAATTGTTTGTCGCCAATAGCTTTGGTGATTTTGCTGAAAGAGAATACCGGGATGAGTGCAGCCAGCTTCCCGCTACCCACGATATATTCGCCTGATGGGTCTATATCACAACCATGAGGTGATTTAGGGCAAGGGATCATGTAGACCATATCCGGACAATCTTTCGGATCGAGTAACAGCACTTCATTTTCGATCACGGAAGTGGCAGTTTGTGTGTGCTCATCATAAGTGTTGTGGGCATAGGGAGCACTTACTTTTTTACCTTTGCCGGCTTTCGCATATTCTTCGGCTTTTTTCCAGTTAACCGCTACGATATAGTCTTTGTCTTTCTGGGATGCGTTTACCTCCAGCAGGGTATAGGCTTGTTCGGTGTTGTAGCTGGAGAAGAAGAACCAGTCGTGGGATGGACCTTTACCAGCGTGGCTGAGGTCGAGGTTCATCCCTGGCAGTACGATCTGGAAGGCGATATCCATTTTACCGGAGTTTTTATCTACGCTGATAAAAGATGCGGTGCTGTGGAAGTTTTCCTTGAAGGAGCTGATGGGCACATCTTCGCTGCCGAGTGGAACAGAGAAGCGGGTGCCGGCTACTACGTATTCCGTATTTTCGGTGATGAAGGGAGAGGAGTGGTTACCAGCACTGTTGGGAATCTGGAGGATCTCCATTGTTTTGAAGGTGGTGAGGTCTATGCGTGCAATACGGGGTGTATTGTTGGCATTGGCGAAGAGCCAGCGGCCGTCTTGTTCTCCGTTGGTTTGTGACAGGTCAAGGTGGTGCTGATCATCCCACGGAATGGAACCGTTGGTAGTGTTGAGCATGGCTTTGGTTTCTTCACTGTAGCCATAGCCGTTTTCCGGGAAGACGGAAAATACAGGGATTACTTTCAGCAGGCGTCCGGAAGGGAGGCCATAAACGGATACTTGTCCGTTAAAGCCACCAGATACAAAATTGTAGTATTCATCATATTTACCGGGAGCCACGTAGGTTTTAGAGGCGGCATCGCCCTGAACGGCGGTGGCGGCAGTTTTCATTTTGCAGCTTTGCATGGCGGCAGTGGCGGCTACCAGGCCCAGCATGAGACTAAGTCTTTTCATAATAGACGGAGTGAGTGTCAGCAATTATTTTTTACCATCGTTGGCCCGCATGTATTCCAGCAGGTGTCTGGCTTCATCATCGGTCAGGTGCTGATTGGGCATACGTACCATACATTCCTGCAACATGGCCTGTGCTGCCGGATCTTTGTCGATCATCTCGTCGGTGTTGGTGACGAAGTTCATGATCCATTCAGGTTTCCTTCTTTCGGTAACACCTTTCCAGCCCGGGCCTACCAGTTTTTCGCCGCTGAGCTTATGACAGGCGGCACATTTCACTTCATAGGTGCTTTTGCCGCTGGTGACCATGGTCTGGTCCAGAGGATCGGTCAGTTTCACTTCCGCGAATTTGCCCATTCCTTTTGTTTCATCTGTAGGTGTCTGACTGCTGGCCTGTGCAGGAGCTGTCATGCTGGAATCCGCTGCAGGTGCGTCTGCTGCGGGTGGTGGTGTGCCGGAACCACAGCTGTAGACCAACAGGGCTACTGCTGCTATTGCTGTTAAAAACATTGCTTGTTTTTTCATGGCTGCGATTTTTTTGGTTTGAGTTTATACGAAGCGAAAAATTAATAAGGATGATTTTGTCCTTAATTATAGCAGGCGATAGTTTATTAGGAAGTATTGTTATGCATCGGAATGATTTATCAGGAGAGGTGATTGGAAAACTGTTGTATATCTTTTACCAGCGCAGTGGTATTGGATTCCTGCACCAGATCGAAGTCGGAGATGTTTAGCGGTTTACGGCATAATCTGGCCACCGCGCTGCCCAGGCGTATCTTGAGTTTATCGATTACAGAGAGTTTCGGGTAACAGATCCTGCCTGGAAAAAAGTAGGGATGGATGCCGCGTAACAAAGCGGCCGGTACGTTGTGTTGTATATATCCATTCAGTTTTTCCTGCTTGTCGTCACCGCGGGTGGCCGTTACAAGGAAGAGGAACAGTGGTTTGTTTGCCAGTACGGCCATATGCTGTTCCAGCCACTGTTTCATCATTAGTTTACCGATATATATACTGCTGCCCAGTACCAGGAAATCAGCGGCTGCGAGCTGGGCTGTTGTTACCTGCTCCGCATCTGTCGCTGGTAGTTGCAGTGCTTCACTTAACCACGTTGCATATTGCCGGGTAGCCCCGTATTTTGATTTGTATAGGATGATGCCGTGCATAGAACAGATTTTTTAGAACATTTCACATTTGTTTATGCCAGCAGGTAGTCATAACTCCCTGTTGCTCTCTGTATTGTTGATATTGGTATGTAGATAATAAAGGATGATTGCGTCTTTTATTATTTAAGGACAAAATTATCTTCTTTTAAATTACTTTCCAAAAAAGTTTAACAAAGTATTGATACAATCCGGTTGTGAGAGGGGGGGAAACGACCCTTCATCCGGCAAGCCTTTATAACGGCGCCGGATAAACGAATCATTTAAAAAGTTGTCAGGAGAGGGGCAGGAAGAAGGAGAGGGGCTAGCAGTGTTTCCGGGAACCTGTGATATTGTCGATAAAATAGTTGCCTTTATTCAGCTCTTCCACCAGCTGCTGGATAGAAGTTTTTTCGAACATCTGTTTCAGCTGTTTTTTGATCGCTTTATACTGCGTATGCATAGGGCAGGGCCTGGTTTCCGAGCATTCTCTCAGGCCCAGCACACATTTGGTGATGACATTGGCTTCTTCTACAGCCTCCAGAACAGCCTTCACCGGCAGCTTGCGGGCGCGGTCGGTCAAGTAGAACCCTCCATTGGGGCCGCGTACTGAACTGATCACCCGGTTGTTTTGCGTGAGCAGCTGTAGTATCTTGGCCGTAAAGGATTTGGGAGAGTCGATGCCTTTGGCTATCTCATCAATCCCCAGTTTATTATCTTCTGACCCTTTCTGCGCGATGTAAATCGTTGCTCTCAGGGCATATTCGGCTGTTTTTGAAAGCATATGAAAAATTGTATCATCCGCAAGATAGTAAGAAATGCACTATGGTCAAACGGGTGCCACCCACTCTGCATAGGAATCGCTGGTTTCATACAGGCGCAGGCTGGCCAGGGACACCTCTGCGGGCAAAACATCCTGCAACACTTTTTGCATGTATAACACCATGTTTTCCGCAGAAGGCTCCATCTCCCATACCCACAGGTTTTCCTGTGTTTCACAGAAAGGATGGGCCACCACATAGTCTGCTGATAAAATCAGCCGGTGATCAAAATGCTCCACAATATGTGACTGTACTACCGCTTTGATATCTTTAAAGTCTACCAGTATACCAGGCGCGGGTAGGTATTCGCCCTGATGCGCCTTGTCACGCACCGTCACGTGTAGCTTGTAGGAATGCCCGTGGATATTGCGGCATTTGCCATTGTACCGGTGTAATGCATGTGCCGTTTCGAAGCTGAATATTTTTGTGAGTTGTAACATAGCCTTTCTGTCGTCTTTTTTTTTAAATCATAACAAAGGTAAAATAAAAGAAGATATATTTGTCTTTTTTTAAGGGGGGATGAATAAAAAAGGCACCCGTGTAAACGGGTGCTTTTTAGTAAAACGTGCATCAGAACATTCCGAAGAATCGGAATGACATTTTTCCAGTAATGTAATTGATGTGCTGAAAACCTTTACAGTGCCGGATTTGCAGCGTAGTCATTCCACAGCTGTTCCAGCGTTTTGCCAGTCTTGGCCTGCCAGATACCGGGAGAATAAGTTTTATTACGCATGCTTTCGTCCAGCTCTTTTACCAGTTTATCATATACATGTTTTTCGAGCCATATCAGAAAACGCGCGGTGATGCGATAACTGTTGTCGTAGCGTTGTGAGGGGGTGTAATCCGGCAGCGCCCATCCGGCGCCGGCATTGTCTACCCCATAACGATAACGCACATAATCCGCGATACCTTCTGTAAGCCAGCCTGGACCTGCCCCTCCGGGATATGCCTGCACAATATGCATCACCTCATGCGTTACCACATCGATATCGCCCGGATGTTGCCTGAACCACTCCGGATTATATACTACACGGCCGCCGCTGGTGGCTGCAACACCATTGTATGATACGTCGATCACAAAAATGACGGTCTTCTGCGTATTGGTATTGTACGCATTGGCCAGTACCGGATACACTGTAAAAAAGGTGTTGATCATCCTTTCCTTTACCTGTGAGCTGAAAGCCGGTGCCTGATTGATGAATACCAGCGTATAGTCGCTACGGGTGATACTATCGGTGGTTGCCGCCAGGGGCGTGGATTCCGGCGCTATGGTACTGTTGTTATGTGCACAGGCTTGCGATAACAAACACAGGGCCAGCAGGGTAAGTTGTATGTTTTTCATGTTGATGTTTGATGTTTACCAGCCTTCGTTTTGTTTGAGCTGTGGGTTACGCAGTGTTTCGTCGGTGGTGATAGGAATCACATACATCGCGTTGCGCCACAGACGGTCTTCTACTTTAAAGCGTTCGTAGCGGTATCCTCCGGGGGCGCTGACATCGGCTACCGGTCGCATGCCCCAGATGGTTTTTTCGGTGTTCTCTGCAATCTTCCAGCGGCGTACATCCCAGAAACGATGGTTTTCGAAAGACAGCTCTATCCTTCTCTCATTATGGATACGTTTGCGCATGTCGGCCTGGTTCAGACCGGCCGGCAGGTCGGGTTGTCCGGCACGGGCACGTATCATGTTCACATACTTCAGGATATCGGCATTGCCAGGATCATATTCATTAAGCGCTTCTGCATAACTGAGATAAAACTCGGCCAGCCGGAAAATAATACCATGCACATCGCGGCCCGGGTCCTGGTTGATGGTAATGTTTTCGTTGGCCAGTTTACGACAGCTGTAACCGGTGCGGGTATGATCTGTTTGTGTGCTTTGTTCATCTTTACCTCTCTCAAAGGTTTCTATCTTACGGCCTTTCCAGGAGGCGCCGTTATAACTGATATCGGTGTAGAAGCGGGGATCGCGGCCGGTATAAGGCTGCGCAGGATCGTATCCGGAAGCAGGGTCAGTGATAGGAAGACCGTTGGCCATCTCATAGTCGTCTACCAGGTTCTGACTGGGAGAGCAGCCAGACCAGCCGTTGCTACCATAGGGGAACAGATAACGGTCGTAACTCTCATTGGTTTCCTTCATCCTTACCCAGATTACTTCACGGCTCTGGAGGGTGTTGCTGGTAAACATGTTGAGCCGGTCGGCCAGGGTGTTTTCCAGGCTGTAGGCACTACCTCCCTGGGGTGACTGTAAGTCTATCACCTCTTTGGCTGCAGCCGCGGCTTTGCGCCATTTCCCGGGATCAGAAGGAGAGGAGCCGGAGCTGATATCTGCCAGGAAGCCGGTTTTGCCGGCGATGGCCCAGAGCGGGCTGGCGCTGTACAGCAGCATACGGGCTTTCAGGGCCAGGCAGGTGCCTTTGGTAACACGGCCTATCTGGGTGTTGGGATAATTCACCGGCAGCCGCTTGAAGGCTTCGTCGCAATCGGCCAGTATCTGGGCCACACAGGCATCGTAGGAGCTGCGGGGCTGATTGAGTGCTTGCTGGTCGGACTGGTCAATCGTTTTAGTGACGATGATCGCACCACCAAACTGCCGTATCTGCTCTGCGAGATAATAAGCACGCAGAAAATACACCTCACCGAGGCGGTTGGCCAGGGCACCGGGATTGTTGGCATCATCCGGTGTTTTATACTGTGCAACTCCTTCCAGGATGGCGTTGGCCTGGCGGATGGCCACGTAGTTGTCTCTCCACGTGTTGCCGATAGGGTTGTTGTTGCCCGACCAGGAGCCGTTGTTGAAACTCATGGAGCCCATCCAGCTGGAGGCGTCTTTGGCTTCATCGGTGCCGGAAGACATGGAATAACCGCCCAGATAGGTATAGGGGCCGCGCAGCCTGGAATACAGGTTGTTCACCACCTGGTCTGTCATGGCAAAATTGGTGAAGATGTCTGCGTCCTGTTGCTGTGTGGTGGCGGCCCTGTCGAGGAATCCTTTTTTGCAGGCGCTGAAAGAGGCCGCCGCCAGCGCACAAAGGACAATCAGTTTTGTATAATGGAGTAGTGGTTGCATAACGTTGTTTTTGGGTGGAAGTCTGAGCTTAGAATCTTACATCGATACCGAAGTTCCAGATGCGCTGGATAGGGTACATGGCACCGTTACCATCGCCTATTTCAGGGTCTACCTGGTAGTCTTTGAGTTTATCCCAGGTGAAGAGGTTCATACCGTTGGCGTATATACGAACATAGGAAAGACCGATCGGTTTAATCCAGTTTTTAGGCAGCTGGTAACCTATCTCTGCGTTTTTCAGGCGCAGGTAACTGGCATCTTTTACCCAGAAGGAAGAAGCACGGTGATTGTTGCCGTTGGTATTGCTGTGCAGGCGTGGATAAGTGGCGGTAGCTGCTGTTTCCGGCGTCCAACGGCCCAGGTGGAAGGGTTTTACCTTACCACCCTGGAAAAACTCATAAACGGCTTCGTTGTTGAGCATTACATCGGTATGGGCTGCTCCCTGAAGAAGCAGGGAGACATCGAAGCCTTTGTAGTCTGCACCCAGTGTGGCGCCAAACATAATCTCCGGCGTACGGGCGTAACCGATAGCCGTTTCATCAAAATTGGACTGAATAAAATCATACTCTTTGCCGGTGAGTTTTTTGTATTTAAAATCACCAGGACCATAGGCTGAAAAATTCTGGAACGGGCTGTTATCCACATCCTGCTGATCTTTGAAGAAACCTTCGCTTATCAGGCCAAACTTGGTACCGATAGGATGACCAGTACGTTTCATCCAGGGATAGGCCTGTGCCACTTCGTCCTGGTACACAATGTTGTTGCGGGCAAAGGTCACATTGGGTTTAAAGAAATAACGTACCCGCCCGATGGTGTTTTCATGGCTCAGCTCCAGTTCAAAGCCCTTATTGTCTACAATACCGATGTTTTGTGCTTTGATATCCTGTCCGAATACGTCGGAGAGGGTATTGCGGCGGATCAGTATTTTGCTTCTGCTCTGGGTGAAAAGATCGAGGGAGATGCCTAACAGGTTTTTCCAGAAGCGGGCTTCTATGCCTGCATTGGCTTGCCTGCCCCGTTCCCAGGTAACGCCGGGGTTGCCGATGGCGCCTTGTTTCCAGCCGTTGGCCTGACTGGCGTTGGTGCCAAAATAATAAGGATCACCACCGCCCCAGGAGGTGAACCAGAGGAAACGGTCGCTGCCCGCCTGATCATTACCCACTTCTCCATAAGAACCTCTGATCTTCAGAAAACTGATGGCAGACACGTTGTCTTTGATAAAAGATTCTTCAGACAGTACCCATCCTGCAGATACAGATGGGAAGATACCGTAGCGGCTTTCTTTAGGGAAGTTCTCCGATCCCTGGTAAGAGGCGCTGATCTCCAGGAGGTACTTCTGCATATAGTTGTAGGTACCGCGGAAGAGGAGCGACTGGTATGCCCTGGGGATAGAAGAATTGGCTTCATTGAGGCGGCGGTTCCAGAGCAGCATGGCAGTTGCTTCGTGTTTGCCGAACTGGCGGTTCCAGTTGGCGGTAGCTTCGAAGTAGGTGCTGCGGTTGGCGCTGCCGCCGCTGAAGGAGCCGTTGGGATCTATCTTGGTGTCTTGTCCGGACTGTTTGTAACTGGTGATATTGCCCTGTGCATCGTATAGTGGTTCAAATACGGCATAGTTGCGGGTATAGGAAGCATTGGGCGAATTGGTATTGTCGTAGGAGAAAGACACTTTGGCTGTCAGGTTTTTGGTGATGACGTCCAGTTTGCGGGTAAGCGCGAAGGTGCCTTGTACGGTATTGTTGTACCAGCGGCGATATCCTTTCTGCGACAGCTCTCCGAGGATGTTGGACTGAAAGGTGCCGTTTCCCCAGAGGGAGCCGTCGGGGTTGACGATCGGATAAATGGGCGCCATGCGGTTGGCGAGGTTCATGATGGTGCTGGCGGAGTTGTTGCCATCCCTGCGGTCTGTCATGATACCGGCAATGTCTACACGTGCAGCGAGGGTGGGGGTGATGTCCACGTCTACGTTGGCGCGCAGGTTATAACGTTTCATATTGTTGTTGCCGGTATAGCCGTCCTGGTTTTCGGTGGTATGTGCATAGAGGCCGTCCTGTACGTTGTATCCTGCTGAAATGAAGTAGCGGGCGATGTTGTTGCCGCCGCTTACGTTGAGGTTGCCCTGTGCAACGGCAGACGGTTTCATGATGAACTTATAGTAATCGGTATTGGGTAGTTTCCCGCTTTTATATCCTTCGAGTTGTGCGGCGGTGAAGGCGGGCTGGGCGCCATCGTTTTTCAGGGCTTCATTGAGCAGGGAGGCATAGTCGTAGGAGCCGAGGTACTGTGGCAGGCGGGTGGCTTCGGTGATGCCGGTGGAGGCGCGGAAATTGACGGAAGGAGGGCCTGCTTTACCTCTTTTGGTGGTGATGAGGATGGCCCCGTTGGCACCGCGCATCCCCAGTACGGCGGTGGCGGCGGCATCTTTGAGGATGGTGAGGTTTTCTATGTCGTTGGGATCTACATAGTCCATGGGCCTTTCGATGCCATCCACCATGATGATGGGCGAGGTACCGTTGAGGGTACCAACACCGCGGATATAGAGGTTGCTGGCGTCTACGCCGGGCTCACCACTGCGCTGGGTGGTGATGAGGCCGGGAAGGCGTCCTGCCAGCGCATTGGTGAGGTTAGACACCGGGCTTTGTACCAGCTCTTTGGTACTGATAGAAGCGATGGCGCCGGTGACGGTGGCTTTTTTCTGCTGGCCGTAAGCCACTACCACTACGTCTTTCAGGCCAAGGCTGGAGGGAATGAGGGTAACATCCGTCTGGTTGGAGGCCGATATCTCTATCTCTCTTGTTTCATATCCGATGAAAGAAAAGACCAGTGTTTTCTGGTTGGAAGGCACCTGTATGCTGTAGGTGCCGTCGCTTTGTGTCTGGGTACCTCTGGTGGTACCTTTCACCTGAACAGAAACGCCCGGCAGTACCATGTTGGTTTTGTTTTCCACCACCGAGCCGATAATGGTGCGCATGGAGATGTTGCCTGCCTGGGAGCCTGGATGCACAGCGGTATCCGGGCTGTTGCTGATTTGTTCAGACGGGCGAAAAATAACAATGATGTTGTCTGCCTGCCTGAAGTTCAGATAGGTGTCTGTCAGCAGCAGCTCCAGTGTGGTTTTAACGCTGCGGGTGCCTTTGGTGAGACTGATGTTTTTGTATTTGTTCACCTGTTCCGGAGGATAGGCCAGGCGGAAGCCGGACAGTGCTTCCACTTTACTCAGTGCACTTTTTAAGGTTTCATTTTTGAGCGTCAGGGTAATCTGTTTGGTGGAAATATCCTGCGCGGGGCCAGGGGAGGCCATTAGTACAGTTGACAGTAAAATGATGTTCAGCAGGGCCAGGGTGGTGGTTTTTACCAGGCGCCGGATTTGGCGGAACATACAGGGCAATAGCAGACCTGCCAGCTGTGAAGGCACAGCTAAGAACTTTTGCATAACGGGCAATCTTTAAAATTGTTAGGAAATAGGCAGCCTGTAACTGCAGGTTGCTGCAGTTAGGGCTTTAGCGTTTTTTGTCTGTTGATGTGTTAGACCTGATGCTTGTTTTTAAGTGATTGATTCTGGTTTCATCGACGTAGATTTTAGTGATAGCATAGAATTGGTAACACAGGCTGGTGGCTGATTGTATTGCTAAATTGATTTAGCAAACCGGGCGCACTTTACCCTTTTAACCGTGGATAGTTATCAGTTTTTTTCGGTTATTGATTTCAAATACTTATATACTTAACAGCCTTTGCCTTTTATCAGCACATCATGGCCGTTTTCTATCTTATAGGTGGCATTCCTTACTGCGCAGATAACGTCCAGCACTTCTTCGAGTGATTCGGTACCTGCAAAGGACACTCTGATCGGGCATTGTTTTAATGCATCATCACTGAATTGTATGTTCACTTCGTAACGTTTGCTGAGTGTATTGGCAATGGTTTCAAAAGTTGCATTTTCAAAAACCATATCGGTGGTGGTCCAGCTGGCTTTAGCCATGGCATTCACCGCCTGCTGGATGGCAGCGGCATTTTTGGTGTTGTAAACCATTTGCTGATCTGGTGTTAATACGGCCAGTACTTTACTGCCTTCTTCCACTTTTACTTTTCCACGTGTAACCGACACCGTTATCTCCTCCTGTCCGGGGTAGGCACTGATGTTAAAAGCGGTACCCAGTACTGTTGTCTTTAGTCTGCCTGTATTGATCATAAACGGCTTGAGGCTGTCGGGACGTATATCAAAATAGGCTTCACCGGAAAGGGTGACTTCCCTCACTGCCGTGTTAAACCTGTCGGGGAAAACGAGCTTGCTGCCTGCATGCAGTATCACTGTACTGCCATCCGGCAGCGTGATGTGCCGGTTGAAATCCGTTTGCCTGTCGGCATACCGGTTCCCGGATTTACCGGCCGGCAGTACATCCGGCTTCAGTATCCGGTAACCCAGTCCGGCCAGCAGCAACACCATGGCCAAGATAGCTGCATACCGCAGCATTTTTTTCCATGCTGCTGTTTTTACTGCTTTCATCCCGCTACTGTGTGGCGCTGCAGACAACTTGGCGCGTAATGCCTGCAGTTGTTGCTGCGTCAGCTGTCTGCCTGCTTCGCTCTGCGGATCGATTGCCTCATCAGGCAAATCATGCCCCAGGGATGCATACCAGGATTCCAGCGCATGTAACTCCTCCGCATTGCAGATGCCCTGACGATATTTCTGTAACAGTACATACAAGTTTTGTTCATCCATAGCTGTAATAATGCGACTGGCTATATTAAATAACACCAAATTAATCCGTTACCGTTATCCCCCGGATAAATTTTTTTTCATGAAAAGGTGATGCGCACAAAAGGTAAACAAGCAATTAAATATTACTAGATTTGATGAAAATAGTATACCCATCGAACCAATCACGGAAAATACCGATTCTGCCCTGCTCAGATCATGGAAAAACGGCGATGAAAAAGCGTTTGATATGATTTATACCCGTCATTTTATCCGGCTGGTCAACCTGGCTTATAAGAAAACCGGTAACATGGAGGCATCGCAGGAACTGGTACAGGACGTGTTTTTATCGCTCTATCGCCAACTGTCACGGCTACCCGAACAAACCGTACTGGAAAATTATCTGTTCATCGCTACCCGAAACCGTATCTACAATTATCACCGGCATCAGTTACTGCAACTCAAAAAAGAAGCATTACTCCGCGATAACTATACTCCTTCTTCCGGCGCAAGCCCCGACAGACTGGAGCTGAAAGAGCTGGAAAGCCTGCTGCGGGATAAGATACAGCAACTGCCGGATCAATGCCGCAAGGTGTTTCTGCTGAGCCGGGAAGAACAACTCTCCAATAAAGAAGTCGCAGAACGTTTACACATTTCCGTTAACACTGTAGAACAACATATGCGGAAAGCCCTGCGTATTCTGCGGGCTAGTTTTAATGATGAACTATCGCTGATGTTATTGCTGTTGTTGTTGAAACACAGCAGTTTTTGACCGTGATTGATTATGATGTTACTGATGCTCCTGATGAATATTGCGAAGATTGGGTATTGGAAATGGATAACAGGATAGATGCAGGTGATGAGAATGAAATGACGGACTGATATTATATATACTATATCATTAAAGGGGGGATTCCTCCCTTTTTTTATTTTTCAGATCGGCTTCGATGGCTGCCATTTCGTTGATGGCCAGGTTAAGGATGCGTTCAGGAGATACATTTAGTTTTTCTGCCAGCTTTAGGATCTCTTCCACTTTTATTAACTGAGGCTCCGTTGTTTTTTTGTGAATAGTGGTTTTATGATAACCGGTCAACCGGCTGAGTTTAGTTGCGTTAATATGCTCCAGTAGTTGCCGTAAGTTATTGATTCCCTTATCGCCTCCTCTTTCGATGCCTTCAGAAACAGTGTTTAATAATGATTCTCCTATACTCATTGAAAATCAAGGTTTCACCAAATTAAATCTATAATTATCTCAATTGCTCTTTTTGTCTGCGATGTTGTCTGTTTTAGTTATAAATTTGTATATTTGGTTTACGAAAATGACTATGTATTAACCAAAACTAAATATATGTCATGTTGGCATTATTATATACGTATCGGGAGTTTCTGATCAGGAGGACTTTTTATGCATCTGATTAAGAGCGAGCGTCATGATTGTCTGGGGGGTAACTCCAAATGCTTTGGCGAGCAATTCACATTCTTCAATTTTTAATAACCCGGGATTAATTAGTTTTTTATACAGTGTAGATTTATGGATGCCCACCGCTGTTCCTACAGTGGTCATTGGAATAATATCATAAATACCCCGAAGGTCTCTGATCTTACCTGCTTCTATCAGTGTGCGCACTGCTTCGAATCTTGGGTCTTTTCCTTTTGCCATATCTGATTATTTCGGATTGGAAAAATAAACAGCATGGGGTATTTATGCTTTAAACTGATCCAATATTGAATATTATTGTATCGAAATAACATTTATTGTTTCCAAAAATGAATTTTTCTCTTTTAATGAGAATTGTTGTATCAATAATCAGTCCACTGAAAAACAACGTCCCTCAATTTGTACTGGCATGGAAGATCCTTTTTATGACGATGACGGGTCCTTCAAATGGTTTGTCATCATTTTCATCTTTTTTATCGCAATGCTCGGTTGTTTCGTATTAATCGGCATTAAAAAATAGTTCTAAGGGTTAAATACCATCGTTGAGGTATTGTTTCTACATTCTGCCTCAGCATCTCAACAAATACATAATCCAATAACTCAGCGGTGGTTTCTACCACCGCTACTATTCCTGTTTATATCTGCGTAGAGCCTTACCAGTTAGCAGCGGTTATCTGTCCTAACCGCTTGTATCCTCCTGTCAATGCTGCATTCACGGCCATACTGCTACAACCTGGCAGCTATTACCTGTATTAAACCCTTTGTATCCTCCCGTCAATACTGTAATCAAGGCTACAGCTTGTAGTAATATAACTACAACATTCCGGTAGTATTACTATAAACATACTGATAAGCGTGCGCTAATTTTGTGTCTGATGCTGTTTCCGGCCCTTCAGCCATTGTTAATAGTCCATCGCCTGCGCGGCACATGATGCAACAGGCGGTGCTATCTCGAAAAGGGCGATGCATCCACGTCAACGATTCTAATCGGTAAAGGGGATATACGGACAGTTAACCTCGATGGCCGGAAGCGAGTCACTTCCGGCCATCAACATACTGAAAGAAGATAGTTGCCCTTGTTTTGTATGACAGGGGTATACTTGGGTCATAGTTAGTTTAATGGTTATTGCCGGACCTCCACCCGTGGGTCCGGCATAATTTTTTTAGTCCGGGTGCCCGCAAACAGCTCCCATAAAAGCCCTGCAGCCACCAGTATCAGCAACAGCCAGGATGAACCAGCCGCTATTTTACGACCCGCAATAAAGTTGTCCGGGCGGAAACGGAATTCAATATCATGTTTCCCGGCAGGTATCTTTAACCCACGCAGCGCATAGTTTACACGGATAATATCAGTTTCCTGATGATCAATAAAAGCACGCCAGCCGGCAGGATAATAGATATCGGAGAACACACCAAAACCATCCTGCGTATTCTGTGATGTAAAGTGAAGATCGTTCAGGCCATAACGGACCAGTTCTATACGTGCAGCACTGTCTTTCCCGGGCGTGAAAGTGCCCAGCCCGGACTGAAACCGCTGATCGATGATCACCGTGTCTTTCGGGTTAAAAGCATCCAGAGCTTTCATTTCTTCGTTGGCATTGGCCGCCCACCGGATGTTTTGAACAAACCAGCCGTTGCCCAGCGCGTCTTCATTTTTTTGCGCTACTGGCTCACCTGTCTCAGGATTTTCAGAAATAAAATACCGGGTATTCAGCATATTCAGCACTGCAGGGTTGTTGCGGACCAGCTGATGATCAATCAGGTCCTGATAAATCCACAGCTTGGCCGGACTTTGGCCACCAATGGATTTGTGCAGATAGGAGGTGCTGGCATCCAGCCACGGGTTGGTAGTTTGGTTCAGCACACGGTAATAAAGGGTTTTGTCCTTCAGTATCTCTTTATCTGCTGCCGAAGGAGTGATGTAAGTGTCCAGTGTTTTGGTCGTTACAAAACTGTCTTCTCCCATATAATTTTTATCTACCAGAAAAAGATCAGCGACAGTCAGGATACCAACCAGGACCATGGCCAGCTGCGGTTTCAGCTTCTCTTTCAGAGAAGCCCACAGTATGCCAAAGGTCAGCAGCAGCAGGGCCAGCGTGCGAAGACCATCCATCAGCAGCAGCTGGCTCCGGTCTTTCCTTAATGCAGTCATCAGTTTGGACGCTGCTTCCTTGCCTCCCAGCCACTGCGTGTATTGTTGCAGGTGATACGCATCATTCGGACCTCTGAATGTATATACAAAAGGCCCCAATACAGCAATACCGACTACTAGTCCGGTGGTGATCACAAAGGCTTTTTTCAGTTGCAGCAGCAGATGTTCTCTGGACTGCTCTCCGCTAAGTAGCTCCTGTAATGCCCAGCAGGCCAGCACCACAAAGGTGATCTGTGGGATGATCAGGGCCATGGTAGGAGCTCTGAACCGGTTGTATAACGGCAGATGATAGAATAAAAAGTTATTGAAAGGAGCAAGGTTATGTCCCCAGCTGAGCAGGATGGCGAAGACGGAAACGGCTACCAGCCACCATTTATGCGGACTGCGGATAACCAGTAGTGCCAGCACTACCAGTAAACAGATGATGGCGCCGATATACACCGGGCCTCCGGTCATGGGCTGCCCGGCCCAATACAGTGGCCACTGGGCAGCGGTCACTTCTTTCTTCGCCTTTTCGTCCGACATACCCAGCGATTTCAGGGCTTTGTAGGTATGGGAGTTGACAGACAGCTTTTCGGAAGTGGAGTTACCAACTACGCCGGGTATCAGCATGGTAAAGGTTTCGCCGGGACCGTAACTCCATTGAAAGGCATAGCTCAGGTCCAGCCCCGGTGCTTTTTTCTGATCGGTTTTCAGTTCTGATTCACTGCCACGGATGGTATAACGGGTATACTCTTTCAGGATCATCAGGTTGTCCACATTGGGCAATAAGGCCAGGATGGCCGTTACCACCAATACCGCCGACGCACGTACGAAAGCGGGTAACTGTTTGCTGCGATATGCCTGGATAAAAGTGCTGATGATCAGTCCGGCTACCATGATCAGCGCATAATAAGCAATCTGGAGGTGGTTGTTGTAGATCAGCATGGTAGTGGCCAACGCGGTAAGGCAGGCGCCTGCTACCAGGCGGCCGCGGTAGGTGAGGATAATACCGCCCAGCATCGGTGCAATATAGGCCATGGCCATCACTTTGGTGATATGCCCCGCATCCATGCTGATGATGCTGAAGGTGGCAAAACCGTAGGCGAGCGCGCCCAGGATCCTGATCCAGTAACGGAAATTGAACACACACAACAGCACATACATCCCCAGCATATTGATAAACAACATGTCTGCCGGATTAGGAAGACTCAGGGTAAAGAGTTTGTTGAGATAAAAAGTTTTGGCCACTGGCGGTCCGGTATAGATAACGTAGGTGGGCATGCCGCCAAACATGCTGTTGCTCCATAACGGCACATCACCGGTGGCTTTGTAATAGTCTGCCGCTTCTTTTTCCATGCCTTTGAAATGCATCATATCCGACTGGAACAGTGCTTTACCGTCCAGCAGCGGACTGCAGAAAAGCATGGCAAGGCCCGCAAAGAGCGCTACCGCGCCCAGGTGCCGCAAAAGGGTGATCATCCGGTCTTTTTTCATTGAATGCTAAACACGCCATATTTTATATCTGGCGGGCCGCCAAAATAGTGAATTTGTATGACCCGGTAAAAATCAGTGGTCGGATATGACCACGTTTGTTTTCCTTTTGGCAGAAGTGGCCAGCAGCAACGGCAGCGACAACAGAAAGATAAAACCCAGCAGCATAAAGGCATCGCTGAAGCTCAGCAGGAAGCCCTGCCGGGTGACGCTGATATCCAGCAGCTGTAATGCTTTGTGATGTGCGTCTGTGCCGGTAAAACCCTTGCTCTGGAAGAATTTCGTATAGCCATGCAGGCGATTGTACACCAGTGGGTCGGCAGTATTGAGATGGCTAACCAGATCATAGCGGTGCTGCGCTTTGCGCTGCGACAGATAAGTGTTGATCATGGCGATGCCGAAGGAGCCACCCAGCTGCCGCATCATATTGTTGAGCGCCGCCCCCTGCGGGATATCAGCGGGTGACAGCGATGATACGGCCAGCGTGGTAAGTGGCACCGTTACCAAAGCCAGGCCCACAGCCCGCCAGATCAGGAAGTTGCTGATGGCCTGTGCACTGGCGTCCTGGTTGAGCTGCGACATCTGCCAGCTGAAAAAGATAAACATACCCATGCCCGCAATAATCAGGTAGATAGGGGAGATGCCCCGCTGCAGCAGACGGGCGGAAACAATCAAACCGCCGATGGCCAGGAAAGCGCCTGGCAGCAACAACATACCGGTTTGTAAAGGGGTGAAGTTGAGTAGTCGTTGCGCAAAAACAGGCGTCAGAAACACTGAGCTGTAAATGCCCAGGCCGGAAATGAAGGTAAGGGCTGCCGCAATGCTTAGGTTCCTACTTTTGAGCACCCGCAGGTTAACAACAGGATGGGCTATACGTAGCTCCCACCAGATGAAAATACTGATGCCCAGCACGGCTATTACTGTAAGCCAGGTGATATACGCCGTTTCAAACCAGTCGTCGGTTTCGCCGCGTTCCAACACGGTCTGCAAGGCGCTTACGCCTACAGCCAGCAGCAGGATACCGGTCCAGTCTATTTTCTGGCCGCCGGCTTTCCTTGCCGGCTCTTCTATTAAAAGATAACAGACGAAGGCTACAATAATACCTATCGGTACATTAATATAGAAGATCCAGGGCCAGCTGTAATACTCCGTGATATAACCACCCAGTGTAGGCCCGATGGTAGGTCCGATAAATACGCCGATGCCAAACAGCGCGCTGGCTACGTTCTGTTTTTCTTTGGGGAACTGCTCAAATACAATCACCTGAGAGATGGACAGGAGGGCGCCTCCGCCGATGCCCTGCAGAAAACGGAATAACACCAGCACCCATATATTGGTGGCCTGTCCGCACATCAGGGAAAAGATGGTGAAGGCGATGATGGAGCCTATGTAATAGTTACGCCGCCCCAGTTTGCCGGCCAGAAACCCGGTGATGGGGATGATGATCACGTTGGCGATGGCGTAGGCCGTGATGACCCAGGAGGTGTCTTCGAGGGTGGCGCCCAGGTTACCGCTCATATGCGATAGTGCCACATTTACGATAGAGCTGTCTATCAATTCCATGATGGCCGCTGCAATGACCGCCATGACCAGTATACTCTTTTTCATACCAATCGGTATATTATTGGGTAAAAAATTTAGAGACTATGGGCGTTAAAGGTTTGTACGGCCTGGGCAGGGGAGGCGGAGCGTACCAGCTGAAACACTTTCCGGGTATCGCCTACATGAATTTCGTATTCATCGTTTGCGAGGGCGGCCATAAATTCAGTGGCCACCTGCTCCGGCGGGATTCCTTTTTCACCGCCTATTTCCCGGGAGAAAGCGGTGTTTACCAGAGGCGGCATCAGTTCAAATACCCTGACGGGGCTCACTGACAGTCGCAGTGCCTGCGTATAGGAGTGGAGGGCGGCTTTGCTGGCAGCGTAGGTGGGCAACGCCACAGAAGGCACCAGGGCCGTCACGGAACTGACATTGACGATGGCCGCTTCTTCCTGGTGGCGCAGCTGGGGTAGCAGCAGCTCCGTGAGTTGTATGATCGCCAGGTAATTGGTGAGCATTTCATCTGCAGCCTTGTCAAAAGCTTGTGCATGATCTGACAGCCGGTAGGCGCTGGCCCTGCCTGCATTGTTGATGAGTATGTTCAGCTCCGGATGCTCCCGCTTCAGGGTTTGTACCAGTTGTTTTACTGACTGGTGCCGGGTGACATCAGATACGATGGGGATGAGACCGGGTACTGCGGCTGCGGCCTGTTCCAGCCTGGCTGCATCTCTTCCGGTGATAATGACTTTATTGCCTTCTTCCGCCAGGGCACGGGCCAGTGCCAGCCCTATGCCGGCACTACCGCCGGTAATCAGGACCGTGTTGTTGTATGTTCTCATAATATATATTTTATACCAATCGGTATATTTCTGTGTAAAAAAATGTCAGAGTTCCTGTATCAGTGTTTCAACAGACTGCATAATGGCATTGCGGTAATGCATCTTACCGGTCAGTTTGGTAATCATAATACAGCCTTCTATCATGGCGATAAGGGTGAGGGCAGTTTGCTCAGCATCCACACTTTTTTTGAATTCCCCTTCCTTCACACCTTTTTCGATCAGGTGAATAATACGGCTTTTCCAGAAGGTAACCGCCTCTGCAGCTTTTTGTTTCAGGGCTGGATGGGTATCATCGGCCTCTGTAGCGGTGTTGAGGATGGGGCAACCACCAGGGGGAAACGGATGTTTGAGGAAATTGCTGTATACCTGCACATATACCAGCATCTTATCCCTGCAGGTGGAATGTTTGTCCATTTCCTGCCGGATCATGCCGGCCACCTGACGGGTGTTATAATCAAAGGCAGCCAGAGCCACCTCGTCTTTATTGGCGAAGTTGCCGTAAATGCTGCCTTTGGTGAGCCCGGTAGCATTGGTCATATCCGTTAGCGAAGTGCCGGAATAACCCTTCTCATTGAACACCGGGGCGGTCTTCTCCACAATAAACTGTTTCGTTTTTTCTGCTTTGCTCATATCCGGTGATAATTGATAAGAACAAAATTATACCATTTGGTATATAATATGAAATTTTATTTGGGGGAAGAAGTGAAGAAGAAATAATCGAAACCGGAATTGCGTACATCATCTCTCAGATCCTCCAGTATACCTTTCATATTCATGTAAAAAAACACAGGACCAGCGGGATATTCATCGTATCCTTTCTTCCCGTGATAATACTCATTTATAATATACGAGGCAGGCTTTTGATATTGAACGTCCACAACTTTTTCCTGGTTAGCAGTAGCAGACAATGCCACATACCATTCTGCAATACCCAGTAACTGATCGTTACTAAAAATGTATTGTCCCCCTGTCTGGAAATTAAATTCATTCATAATGTTGCCATTTTTCCAGTCAAATCCGCATAGGAAATAATAAGCCATTTCTCCGAGATACTGGTATTCTCCAAAGAAAAAAGACGTCAGTCCGCTTTTGGCCGCCTCCACCTTTCCCAGTTTAGACGTCTCTGCGTAATAAATTTCCTTTAACTCTCCAGCCGTTAAAGGCATGGTCTGGCCCTGATACTTCTCTTTTATAGCAGCAAACTTATCAGATGTATTGGTTAAAAACTGTTCCTGATTTACGCCGTAAATGTAAATATATCCGCTCATTGGCTATCGTAGTTTTTGGAACAGGCAAAATACAAAAAGTGCCTCAAAAAAATTGAGACGCTTTGTATGTTCTAATGATGATGTGGATTCTTTTCCCATTAAAAGAAAGACGTGATAAAAAAATAATCGAAACTGGAATTGCGTACCTTATCTCTCAGGCCTTCCAGTATGCATTGCATAGACTGGTAAAATTCCAATTTGCCATCCCTAAAAGAATCAGAACATTTCGGCTCATAATAATCATTTACAATATACGCGGCAGGCTTTTGATATCGAATGTCTACACCCTCTTCCTGGTTAGCAGTAGCAGACAATGCTACATACCATTCTGTAATATCCAGTAACTGAGATTTACTAAAGACGTAATCTCCGTCGGCGTAGGATTCATATTTATCAACATGTTCGTCGTTTTGCCAGTCAAATCCGCTTAGAAAATAACCAATCATTTCTAAAAGATAATGATATGCCCGACTGAAGAGAAGACGCGTCAGTCCGCTTTCCGGTTCAGCTGCCACTTCACGCATCTCCGCATAATAAATTTCCTTTAACTCTCTGGCAGTTAAATGCAGGGACTGGCCCTGATACTTCTTTTTTATAGCAGCAAACTTATCAGATGCTTTGGCTAAAAACTGTTCCTGATTTACGCCGTAGAAGTAAATATATCCGCCCATTGGCTATCGTTGTTTTTGGTACCGGCAAAATAAAAAAAGCGCCTCAAATTTTTGAGGCGCTTTGTATGATTTAATGATGATGTGGATTCTTTTTCTTTTCCACCCAGTAATACAACGGTGGTATTACTATCGGGGTGAAGAGTAGGGTGAAGGTAAGCCCACCGATGATCACCGTGGCCAGCGGCCTTTGCACATCGGAGCCGATACCGGTGCTGATGGCAGCAGGTACCAGACCAATGATCGCTACCATGAGCATCATCATGATGGCTTTAAACTGATCTACCGCCACTTTCTGCACAGAGGCACGCAACGTAAGCGGCGATTTGTACATCTCCCGGTTTAGTGCAGACACCAGCAATACGCCGGCCATCACAGAGATACCAAAGATAGACACAAAGCCTACGCCTGCAGATACGTTGAAGTGGTAGCCTCTCATAAACAAGGCGATGATACCGCCGGCAAGTGCTACGAGTATACAGCTCATGGTTACGAAAGTATGTTTCATGCTTTTAAACAACATAAACAGGAAAACAAATACAATCACGATGGTGAGCGGAATGGTGAGAGACAGCTGTTTGCCGGCCCTTTCGAGGTTTTCGTACTGACCACCATAGATGATATCGTAGCCTTTGGGCACCTGTACCCGTGCGCCGATTTTTTCCTGCAGTTCCTTTACGAAAGAGCCCTGGTCGCGGCCGCGAACGTTTGTACGTACGGTCACCATCCTTTTACCATCGAGGCGGTAGATGTTGGTCTGGCCATCGATAAACTGGATATCGGCCAGCTGGTCCATAGGGATCAGTGCGCCGGTGGCCGCCGGTATCTGCAGGTTGCGGATAGCTTCAACGGTGTTTCTTTCCTGTGGCAGATAACGGACGATGATATCGTAGCGTTTGGTGCCGTCGTATAATGTACCGATCGGTTTTCCGCCAATGGCAGATTCGATCATACTTTGTATATCACTTACATTGATACCGAAGCGGGCCGCATTTTCGCGGTTGATGTTGATAGCCAGTTGCGACTGGGTGCCTTCCTGCTCGATATTCACGGAAGCAGAGCCCTGTGTGGCTTTTACGATGGCCGCTATGCTGTCTGCTTTGGGACGCATCAGGCTCAGATCATCGCCTACCACGGAGATGGCCAGATCGGCAGCACTACCGGTCACGATTTCCATCACCTGGTCGATGATGGGCTGTCCGGAGTTAAAAGAGGTACCCGGGATATTTTTCTCCAGGTCGGCCTGTATCCTTTTTACCAGCTCTTTTTTGGTGATGGTATCACTCCACAGTTTGTAATCTTTTAATCCTACCAGTATCTCCGTACGGTTGGCCGGGAAAGGATCGGTACCATCATCATTGCGTCCGGTTTGTGTGATCACATATTTTACCGGAGGGTAGGAGGCGATCACCTTCCGGATGATAGGAGCGATCTTGGCGTTTTCCTGGATGGTAACGCCGGCAGGCATAAAGGCACGCATAAATATAGAGCCTTCGTCCAGTTCTGGAAGGAACTCTGATCCCAGTTTGCCGCCCAGGCTGATCAGCAGTACAATGGCTACACCAGCAATCAATACAGTCTGCTTATGAAAGCGCAGGAAGAAATTGAGTGAGTGGTCATATGTTTTTTCGAGAAAATCCAGTACCACATTGCGGTGCGCTTTCATCGGCTTGTCGGTAGACAGGGCCTTTTTATAGGCAAAGGAGATGAGCACAGGTATGAGTGTCAGTGCGCAGATCATAGCGCCTATTACTGCAAATGACAGCGTAAGGGCCATAGGAGAGAAGAGTTTTCCTTCTACCCTTGTCATCATCAGGATAGGCGTATAGGCCAGGATGATGATGGTAACGGAGAAAAAAATCTCGCGGCCTACTTCCTGCGCAGCAGCCAGCGTAATGCCTACAATACCGCTTTCCTTTTCCTGCGGGGTAGCGTTGCGATAGCGCCGGATCAGGTGTTCAGCCATTACGCAGGCACCATCCACGATGATACCGAAGTCGATCGCACCGAGTGATAACAGGTTGGCTGGAATACCAGTCAGCCGCATCAGGATAAAGGCAAACAGCAGGGAAAAGGGGATGGTGGCTGTCACCACCAGTGCAGAGCGTATACTGCCCAGGAAAAACACGAGTACGATCACCACAATGCTTACACCCATAAAGAGTGTATGTGCTACCGTTTCCAGGGAGTGATCAATCAGGAAGCTACGGTCATACAGTACGCGCAGTTTCACGCCTTCGGGCAGTTCTGTGTCGCTGAGCAGTGCCAGCTTCTCCTTCAGTGCTTTCAGGGCGATACTGGGGTTTTCGCCACGGCGCAGCAGGATGATACCTTCGGGAGAACCTATCTTGTCGATGCCTTCATCGGGCACAGCATAACCCAGTACGCCGGAAGGCGGCGGAGGAGCTGTTTCTACAGTGGCCACATCTTTCACATAAACCGGCACACCATTCACGGCGGTGAGTACAATGTTGCG
Organism: Chitinophaga flava; assembly: GCF_003308995.1. Classification (NCBI taxonomy): domain Bacteria; kingdom Pseudomonadati; phylum Bacteroidota; class Chitinophagia; order Chitinophagales; family Chitinophagaceae; genus Chitinophaga; species Chitinophaga flava. Next base: position 1,226,250 of record NZ_QFFJ01000002.1, read on the forward strand.
CAGGTCTTTTTCTGATTTTACAGCACCAAGACCTCTCACGGCAAAACCTTGTCCACCGCGGTCTATCACGTTACCGCCGGTATTCAGGTTATTTTTCTGAACGGCGTCTATAATATCCTGTAGTGTGAGGTTGTATTTACGTAGTTTATCCGGAGCGGTGAGGATATGAAATTGTTTGAGTGGTCCGCCGAAGTTGGTCACATCAGCGATACCGGGCACCTGAAGGATGGCGGGTCTTATCACCCAGTCCTGCAGGTCTCTCAGCTGCATGGGCGTGTAGCTGGGAGGGGCTTCTACCACATAACGGTAGATCTCGCCCACGGCGGTGGTGAGTGGCGCCAGTTCCGGTGTTACGCCTGCCGGCAGTGAGATGGAAGAAAGTCGTTCGATCACCTGTTGACGGGCGAAATAGTCGTCGGTACCATCCTGGAAGGTCAGCTGTACCACAGAGAGTCCGAAGATGGTACGGCTTCTTCTGTCCAGCACACGGGGCACATTGTTGAGGGCACGTTCGATAGGAATGGTCACTTGTTGTTCCACTTCTTCCGCGGCGCGTCCGTCAAACGGGGCCACAATAATAACGTTGGTATCGGCAATATCAGGATAGGCTTCAATTTTCAGCTGGGTAAAACACCAGTAACCGATTACTGATAATACCACTGCGCCGATAATGATCGCCCAACGGTTACGTAAGGAAAATACTAATATGTTGCGGATCATGCTTTAAATTGCTCTACGGGGTGTGTAATAATAAATCCGCCTTTATAGGAAGCCCTCAGCAGTGTCAGTACCTCCCGCACTTTTTCTTCTTCATCTATAAAGGTGATCATCATAGGAGGTTCATCAAAAGAAAAGATTTCATCGGGGCGTTTCATCTGCTGGTTAACGCCAAAGCCCATGATGCCGCGATATGCGGTGGCACCTCTGACATTCTGGTTGATCAGCAGCTGCATGATAAATTCATACAGAGGCCTTGTACCGAGCAAATCATCTTTATCAATAAAAATCTGTGCCTGTAGCATAACTATGATTTTTAATATCCGAATGAAATTCCTTTCAGTTGCATGGCTCCGTCGGTTACTACCTGGTCGCCGGCTTTAATGCCGCCGAATACTACCATGCGGTCGTTTACCTGTACACCGGTGAGTACTTCCCTGCGTTCGAAGGTGCTATCGTTTTTACGTACAAAGACATAGTTTTTGCCCTGAACAGTGATTACGGATGTACGGGGAACAGACAGGGTATTGCCTTCGCTGACGCCGAATTTAACAGTGGCAAACATGCCGGGCCGCAGCTTATGTTGTATGTCAGATACGGTGATTCTTAATTTCACCATGCGGGTGATGTTGTCTACTACTTCGCCTATTTTTTCGATCACGCCGGAGAAGGTTTCACCAGGGTAGGAGTTGAGCTGCAGTTTACAGGTGCTGCCTTCTTTTACTTTGGTGATCTGGTTTTCGGGCATTTCACAGATGATCCATGTTTTGTCTGGTTTGGCTGTTACGAGTGACTGTGGGTCGAAGCCGGCCAGCTTGAGTTTGGATTCATGTTCTATGATGGATGTTTTTTCGTTGGCGAGGTCTGTTTCCGCGATGGCCATTTCGGTTTGAGCGGAGATGAGGTCTGTTTTGGCATCAGACACATCTTTGCCGGTGCCGGCGCCATGTTCTGCGAGATCTTTAAAGCGGTCCAGTTCTATTTGTTTCTGGGCGGCGATCGCTTTTTTCTGGCGGATGATATTACCTTTTTCGCGGATGTTGATGATATGTTGCAACAGCTCTGTGTAACTGGCGGTGAGGTCCGGATTGTCGAACAGCACGATATTCTGGGAGGTGTTTCCGTTTGACTTTACCACGGTGGCGGCTACACGAGCCGGTGCCATCAGTTCTGCGTTAAGATCGCTCTGGGTGGCTTCCATGGTTTTGAAGAAGTGAAGGGTAAGGCTGTCGGGAGGAAGTTTGATAGTCCGTCCGCTGTCTTCCACAACGGTTTTGCTGGGGGCAGCAGCTGTTTTCTTTTCCTGGTGTGCTCCGCAAGACATGGCCAACCATGCAATGCTTGCTATTGATAAGCCCAAGGCAGTTTTTGTCATCTGATAAATTATAGTTGATTAATCAATCCGGTTACCTGTAGTAGCTGCAGGTAGCTTTTACGATAGTTGTACAATGCGTCGTAATACATTTTCTGGGTTTCGAACCAGGTCCGTTGTGCTTCCAGGAAATCTATGATGGTAGTGCCGCCTTTCGTATAGGCGTACTTTACAGATTGCAGGATTGTTTCTGCCTGTGGCAGGATGCTTTTGTATTTGTCTACGGTTTCCCTGTTGACCTGATAAGTATGCCAGGTGGCCTGTACTTCGGTGCTTACCTGTTTTTGCAGGGCGGACAATGACTGTTCAGACTGTTGCAGTACTATTTTGGATTTCCGGATCTCGCCCTGGTTGCGGCTGAATACCGGCAGGTCGATGGTGGCGAAAACACCGAAATAGGGAATGGTGTTCTGCGGGTTGTAGATAAATCCCAGCTCCGGCGTTGGTTTGGCCAGGGCTTTTTGCAGGGATATATTGCTTTTTGCAGCGCTGATGGTGGCCTGAGCCTGTTGTACATCGGGACGCTGTACCAGCGAAAGACTTACGAGGCTGTCCAGTTCCTGCGTCATCTCCAGGGATATAACAGGGTCCCGTTCGTCGATGGCGATGCTGTCGGCTTGGCCGGTGAGCAGTTGCAGGTTTTGCAGTTCATTACGATAGCTCTGGGCTGCGTTGTTGTATTGCAGCTGGTACTGTTGCAGGAGGAGCTGTGTACGTGCCAGCTCACTGCTGCTGATCACCTGGTTTCTCAGGCGTATTTCCTGGGTTTTTACCAGGCTGTCAATGTTCACTTTTGCTTCGCGGATCAGTTGCAGGTTGACTTTATTATACCATACATCCAGCCATTTGTTGCCTGTTTCGGTGAGGATGTTCCTTTCCACGTCGGCGAAGGTTTTTTCAGCGACGGTTACATTACCGGTTGCGAACTGTTGTTTCAGTCTCCGCTGACCCGATAATTGAAACTGTTTGGTCAGCTGCCACCAGGTTTGCCGGTTTTCTTTATCGTAAAACCGGGTGTTGGGAGCAAAGTTCCGCGAGTTCATCAGCTGAAGGGTCTGGTTGTTCAACACCGGATTAGGTCTTAACCCCGCAGTAATGACATCGCTCTGCGCGATAGCAGTATTCAGACTGGCAGGTTTAAGAAAAGGGTTGTTGGTTCTGGCGGCATGAAGCGCTCCTGGCAAGGTTAAAGTAGTCTGGGCCCTTGACATAAAGGGGATGCCCATCGTACAAGAAATAATCAGATAAATGGCTCTACGCATTCCTGTTAGTGCTGTTTGCTATGGATAATACTAATTTTTGCGTTTATTGTTCAATGGCTGTCAAATAACATCACTGACAAGGGATAAATCACACGGCCCTGGCGTCAAATCGGGGGCCAAGATAGTGAATATTTGAAGATGTAAAGGGAAGGGAAGAATAAAATAATATAGGGGGAAATGGGTTTTCAATTTAGCAGAACAGGTGATGAAAAGAGAATCTGACTCTGTTTTTCATAAGCTCTTCTCCAATATAGGCAGCCTCATTAAATATCGGTTTATTCGCAACATATTCTATAAAATTAATTGATTCCTGGGTCGAAGTTCTGGAAATACTTGTTGATAAAATCTCTTGATCGTAATCTTTTCTATCACTTTTCTCTGGTATACCCTTTAGGGTATAGAGTGGTTGTTATTTAAATTGATTATACCCTTTAGGGTATAAATTTCCATTGAATTTAGTATATTTATACCCTAAAGGGTATAATTAGAATGACTGTTTTATCCGAGTTAATTAAAAGTAAGCGAAAACAACATGGCCTGACACAACAAGACCTAGCCCTTAAATCGGGATTAGGCTTAAGATTGATACGGGAAATAGAACAAGGAAAAACGACCATGAGAATGGATAAAGTAAATCAGCTATTATCCTTGTTTGGAATGGAGCTTATTCCGGGGCCTAAAACATATCACCATGAGTAAGAAAGGAAAAGTTTATTACGGTGAACGGCTGGCAGGCATTGTCGCTGAAACAGATGAAGGGTATACTTTTGTCTACGATCCGGATTACCTGAGAAGCAAGGATGCTATGCCTGTTAGCCTGACAATGCCTTTAACAGATGGCATGTATTTAAGTAAAGTATTGTTTGCCTTTTTTGATGGACTAATACCGGAAGGCTGGCTGTTGGACATTGCAACAAAGCATTGGAAACTAAGGCCCAATGACCGTTTTGAGCTCTTATTGCAAACATGCAAAGATGCAATAGGGGCAGTTAGTATAATTCCTGATGATAATAATTTATACGATGGCTAATTGTTGGTTTTGTTATAAAGATGCAGGTAGCAATCAATATCATACCAGATGCTGTGAGAATTTTTTTGGTGAAAAAAAAATGCCGGAGCTAATACTGGATAAACAATTGCTTAAACAGCTGGCTGAAAAAACAATTAATAAGAGAATTGCTGTTACAGGGGTACAGCCTAAATTATCTGTTACGCTGGAGCATATAAACGGGAGTAATCAGGATTCAAGATTGACCATTGTGGGATTATGGGGAGACTATATCCTGAAACCACAGCATCCGGGATATCATATGATGCCTGAAAATGAAGACCTGACAATGCATCTGGCTACCTTATTCAAAATACAGGTATGTCAACATACCTTGCTAAAAGCAAGTGATGGTAGTATGGTTTATCTGGCGAAAAGACTTGACAGAGAAAACGGTAAGAAAATTCACATGGAGGACTTTTGTCAGCTATCGGAATTTCTGACTGAAAACAAGTACAAGGGCTCCTATGAGAAAATCGGAAAGCTGATAACAAAGTATTGTACTAACAAAGGGCTTGATTTACTTAATTATTTTGAACTGGTATTATTTTCCTATCTCACAGGAAATAATGATATGCATCTGAAAAACTTTTCAGTATTACATCGCGGAAAAGAAGTATTGCTTAGTCCGGCCTATGATTTATTGAATGTAAATCTTGTTAATCCTGCAGATGATGAAGACCTGGCATTAACGCTGAATGCCAAAAAGAAAAGACTAAAATTGTCAGATATTATTGCATTTGCGGATAGTCTGAATATCCCCGAAAAAGTCCGGCAGAATACATTTGTAAAATTTATGTCGATCAACGATAAGGTTGAATCACTGATCGATGCATCCTTTTTGGATGAGGATAGTAAGAACAGCTACAAATTAATGTGGCATCAAAAGCAACGTATTTTTGATAAGTAAAACGCTCTTTTTCCCGCAATACACTAAAATCATTAGGGCACTGGTAGATACCAGTGCCCGTTTTAATGTGCGTCTTTTTCATAGATCAGTTTCATACCTCTGAGGTTTACTAGTCCATGCAGGAAAATGGTGTTCATCTCATGGTAGATCCTGTTGACAAGACACCTCTCTATATGCCTATGTTCTGTTACTATTTGCATTGGTGTAAAGTAAATCTTCTCCATCAGTGACTGGTCGAGGTTGCGGCGGTACAGCCCTTCCTGCAATCCTCTGCAGACATTCAGCCGGATGAAAGAGGCGATTGTTTCTTCCCTGAGCTGCTCCAGCTTTTCCCAGATGTTGCTGTAATGATTGCAGATATCGATAAAAAAGATGGGCTGAATGATTTCCACCATTTTTTCCGCAGCCCTGAAAAAGTTACTGATCTCTGTGATGGCGTTGGGAGACAGGTGCCTGTTGAAAGAAAGGTACCGCTCTGTTTTTTCCAGCCATTTCGTGATGATATGGCAAACCAGTTTTTCTTTACTGTCGAAATGTTCGTAAAAGCTTTGGGTAGGCAGCTGGCAGAACCGGGTGATCTCATCTACGCTGGTAGCCCTGATACCTTTGTGGGTAAAGAGGATGATGCTGCCATGAACGAGCTGGTGCCATTCTTCTTTCATACAACAATTGTTTTAAGGAATTATTTCAATGCTCCGATCGCTTTCTGATATGCCGCTTCATTGATCTTATATTCAACCTTACTGTCTATGATACTGCTATAGGCCTGTTGCCATATGGTTTGTGCTTCCAGTACGTCCTTTCCGGTGATGGTACCTGCTTTGAGGCGGTCGTTGGCGAGTTTGAGGTTCTCGGTGGCCTGTTCCAGCGACAGCCGGGAGGTCTGGATTTTTTTGACGGACTGGTTAAGGGCCAGGTATGCCTGCTGTACTTCGAGGCCCACCAGCTCTTTGGTGTTTTCCAGTTCCTGCTGACGGGCAGCTATTTTAAAGGACTGCTCCTTCACCTTGTTGGCTTTTTTACCCCAGTCGAAGATGGGGACGCTGATGCTGGCCAGTCCGTACCAGGAGCCCATGAAGTCTTTGCCATTGCTGATATTGACGCCTTTACCACCGGTAGCCAGGCCTGCTGCGCTGACACCGATAGTGGGCAGGAAATCAGCCTTCAGCATTTTTTTCTGTAGCTGTTCTACTTCCAGCACCTGATTCAGCAAGCGGATTTCAGGTCTGCTTTCTGCAGCAGCTGTTAGTTCCTGTGCAGCCACTTCGTTGAAGTTTCCACTAACGGAGTCGACTATATTAAAATCTGTCTGGCCGGGTATGCCTGTCACCTGCGCCAGGGCCAGTTTGGCCATCACGAGGCCATCGTTGGCCTGAGTAAGTTTCAGGGCGGCGTCGTTGAGGTTCACTTCTACGCGCAGCAGGTCGTTTTTATAGATCAGGCCTGCATCGTAAGCGTTTTTAAGTTCCTGCTGCAGTCCTTGCAACATCTCCTGATATTTTTTAGCCAGGATGATTTTTTCTTTTACCTGTACTACCTGCCAGTATGCTCTGTTAACATTCAGCAATACTTCCGCGGTGGTCAGTGCTTTTTGTTCCTGCTGGATATTGACACCTTTGGCGGCGGCTGCTTTGCCGAGCTGTATTTTACCACCGGCATAAATCGGTTGGGTAACGGAAACGATTGCACTGCCGAAGTATTCAGGGATGGCGCCATTCAGTGCGCCACCAATGGGTTTGCCCAGGTAGGCGCCCATCACAGAACCATCGATGGCGGGATAGGCGTTGGCTGCAGCGGATTTAACAGCTGCATTGGCCGCATCTATCTGGTATTGTGCGGCCCTGATTTTTTTGTTTTGTTCTATGGCCATCCGCTGGCAGTCTTCTACTGTCAGCACAGGAGCCTGCGCAAAAGTATGATGAGCGGCCAGTGCAGCTGCCAGGGTGAATATTAATCTGAAATTCATGGTTGTCTTTTTAGGGCAGGTGGCAACCAGTGCCACCTGCGGATCTGATAAATCAATGGGCCGGTTTGTACATGATCTCGGCGTCGGCGTCGGGCGCTACTACGGGTTCCGGAGCAGGACGTACAAACAGATAATAAAGCACTGGTACTACAAAGAGGGTGAGTATCATGGATACAATCAGCCCTGATGCCAGTACGCTGCCCAGCGGTGCCCATAACGGCGACTTACCAACGATCATCGGCACCACACCGATGGCAGCTGCGGCCGATGTCAGGAATATTGGCCGCATACGGCGTTTGGCTGCACTCAGCGCGGCGGCTTTTATTGTATAGTGGTGGTCTCTTACCAGCTCATCTGCATAGTCTACCAGGATGATACCATTACGTACCACAATACCAATCAGACTGATGATACCCATGAAAGCGGTCATGCCCATCGGGTTGCCGGTGATATACAGGCCCAGGAAGGCGCCCAGCAGACTAAGCGGGAACGTGGCCAGGATGATCAGTGTTTTACCAAAAGTTTTGAACTGGAACAACAGCGTGAGCAGAATCAGAATAAGACTGGTGCCCAGCGCCTTGCCCATACCGGGAGCATTCTCTCCGGATGATTCGGCATCACCGCCATATTGTATGCTGATACCGGCAGGGAGCTGCAGCTTTTCGATCTGCGGCTGCGCTTTTTTCAATATCTCGGAAGCCATAATACCTTTCTGTGCTTCGGATAATACCGTGAGGGTACGGATACCATTACGGTGGGCGATCACGCCGGTATGCCAGGAAGGTGTCAGCGCTGCTACTTCTTTTAAAGGCACTTTACCACCGTATATGCTGTTGAGGTGAAGATGGCCCAGGTCGTTAAAATCCTTGCGGTTATTGGCTTCCATACGCAGGAAGATGTCCACCGGTTTGTCGCCTTCCCATATCTGTGATACGGCAAAACCTTTAAGGCCGGCGCCGATCGTTTGGGTGATCAGCTGGTTGGGTACACCCAGTCTGGCAGCAGCGTCTTCTTTTACCTGAAGATTGATGCCCAGGTAATCATCTTCATAGTCGGATCTTACCCAGTTGGTACCTGCTGTATTGCGAAGGATCTCTTTTACCTGCTCAGCCACTTTTTTCTGATCGCTCAGGTTCTCACCAATTACCCGGACGGCCAGCGGAGAACCTTCCTGCATACTCAACTGACGCAGACGTACATAACCGTTGGGCACAAAACCTTCGAACTTAGGCAGGTACTCTTTTACCAGTTCGTTGGTAGCGTCGCTGCCGGAGGTGGTGATAAATACCTGCGCGAAGTTCCTTCTCGGCATCTCCGGTGCATAGGTGACATTAAAACGGGGGGAGCTGGAACCTACAAAACTGGCAATGCCGGTCACACGTTTATCTTTCTGCAACTCCTTTTCTACTAGCTTTACCACCCGTTCTGTTTCTTCGAGGGATGTGCCATTGGCCATCCATATTTCTGCATTAAACTGTTTGCTTTCGCTCAGCGGGAAAAATTCCTGCTTCACCTTACCTGCCAATACGATGGCCAGTACTACTGCACCTACCGCGATACCCACTGTAGCACGGGGATAACGGAAGGCCAGCTCCACGCCTTTGTTGAAGGTGTCCTGCAGGAGGTCCAGCAGGCTTTTACGTTTTCTGGTGGTACTGACTTTATGTTTGAGTCCTTTTTTGATGAACACATAACAGGTATAGGGTGTAAGCAGCAATGCTACTGCCATAGAGGTGATCAGCGCTACGGCGATGGTTATCGGCAGGGCCGCGATGAAATCTTTGGAGATACCATTCATAAAGAGGGCCAGCGGTGCGAAGGCGAAAATGATGGCCAGCGTAGCCGTGAAGATAGGCAGGGAAAGCTGTTTAGCGGCCTGCCAGGCTGCCGTCCACGGTGTGATACCCTCATCCAGTTTTTCGATGTAGTTGTCCACCACCACGATCGCATTGTCTACTACCATGCCCAGCACAATGATCAACGCTGCAAGCGTTACCTGATGCAGTTCTATACCCATGATGTTGATCAGCCCGAAGGTGATCAGGATGGAGATAGGCGCTGCCAGCGATGACACGGCGGCAACCCGGAAGGGCAGCAGGAGCATCACCACAATGATTACGGAAGCAATAGCTAGTCCAAACTCTTTCATAAAGTGACGAATACTCTCATCTACTACTTCCGGCTGGTTAACAATTGTCTTGATTTTAATGTCTTCCGGGAAATCATGCCGGAGCGCTTCCAGCCTGTTTTCCACAAGATGACCGAATTGTACGATGTTGTTGCCGGGCTGCATTTCAATCGCCAGCATCATCACCTTGTCATCACCTATACGGATAAACGAAGATGGTTCTTCATACCGGCGTTCTATACGTGCTACATCGCGGAGCCTCACCACAGTTCCCTGCGGGGTGGTATAGATGATCTGTGCGCCCAGGTCTTCCGCAGTTTTGTACCGGCTGTTGGTAAATACCGGGAAGGTATTGGAGCTGATGGTCATCTCACCGGAATAACCCGTGATATTCTGCACCTGCAGGGTACGGATAATAGTAGACAGGTCAAAACCATACTGCTGCATCTTCTGATCGTCGATTGTTACGTATAGTTGTTGCTTCTGGCCACCGGACCGGTTTATTTTGGATACTTCCGGAATGGTTTTGAGCCCGTCTTCTATTTTATCCAGGTATTTTTCTATCTCGCCATAACTGCGTTGTGCGGAGGATACGGTGATGATTTGTGCGGTCACATCTCCGAAGTTGCTGTTCACCACAGGGCCTATCACGCCTTGTGGAAGTATCTGCGGCGCGGCGCTGTTGAGGCCGTGTTGCAGGGTGCTCCAGAATTTCTTCCGGTCTTTAACGGAGGTATGTAACTCTACTGTAATGAAAACCTGCCCGTCTTTTGTTTGGGATTTGGTTTTCTCTTTATTTACTTCTTCGAAGGAAAACAGGTACTGTTCTATTTTGTTGGTCACCTGTTTCTCCATTTGTATTTCATCGGCGCCGGGGTAAAAAGCATATACCATGGCCACCGGCATGTCTATCTTCGGGTTTTCCGACCTGGGCATGTTCAGGAGGGAATACAGTCCTAGCAGGAGTAACAGCACCACCACTACGATGGTCACCTGTTTGTACTGCATGGCTGCTTCTATGAAACTGATTTTTCTCTTTTTCATTCTTCCGGATTGTCACACTGATTAATTGTTGTTACAGGCTGATGGAGGCGCCGTCTTTGAGGTTGGAAAGGCCGGTGGTGATCACCTGTTCGCCGCCTTGCAGTCCTGTTGTTACCACCACTTCATTTTTGCCGGTAAGGGCTCCTACAGTGATGCGTTTGCGGATGGCTTTATGTTGTGCGTCGGCGATAAATACATAAGTGATATCATCTGCATCTCTTACCACGGCAGTAGCGGGTACCGTAAGGCTGCTCATGCTTTTACCGGTGTTGATGCTGATGTTGGCCAGCATGCCGGGCAACAGGATCCCATTGCTGTTGGGGATTTTTATTTTGATGTTATAAGTCCTCGATACAGCATCGGCCTGAGGGTTGATGATGGTGATTTTACCACTCACGCTGTCCTGCAGCGTAGGGATGTATACGTTAGCGATCGTACCCTGTTTGAAGGAACCCACTTCACTTTCCGGTATGGCTGCTTTGGCATACACCATGTCTGTTTTTACGATGGTAAAAGCAGGTACGCCGGGAGCTGCGGCACTGCCTCTTTCTATTTTTCTGGCAGCGATGATGCCGGAGATAGGGGAGTAGAGCTTGCTGTCGGCAATATGTTTGGCGCTGATCTGTTTGTTTGCCTTAGCTTGTGCGACTTTGGTCCGGATATCAATATAATCTTTGGCAGGCAGACTGCCTTTCTGATAAAGTTCGTTTAGCCGGTTGTACATGTCTTCTGCCTGTTCCAGGCCAGCAGTGGCTATTGCGAGCGCATTACTGTATTCGGTTGCATCGATGGCTGCCAGCAGCTGTCCTTGTTTTACGGTCTGACCTTCTTCTGCCAGAATACTGTTCACCACACCCGGCACTGCAAAGCCAATATCAGCGGTATTGTCCGGCTCTATGGTACCGGAGTAGCTGAATTCCCGGGGGATATCACTGGTACTGACTTTAAATACGTTCACTTTAACCGGTGCCTGCTGCTCCTGTTGTACTGCCTTGTTGCCGCAACCTGCCAGCATTGCTGCCATGATGAAGAAAGAAACTGGTTTGTACGTCATCGACATAAACTGATTTTATTACTATGATTGAATACGGGAATTTTTTCCCTGGCAAAATTACTGGCGGTATGGCCGCAGGAAAAGGTTGATAAATCGGGGAATCTGGTCAGAAAGTCGGTTTGTTGTGGTATTATTACGGTAAAGACTATACGAAAATTAGGCCCGAGCAGGAATGCTCAGGCCTGTTTTTTAAAACCTACAACTGTTACACTGTTAGTAACAAGAAATTTTCAGGGGAAAACGATCAGTGCCCCAGCGTCCTGAAGGCACGCGGCGAATAACCGGTATGTCGTTTGAAAAATTTGCCAAAGAAAGACTGATCACTGAAGTGCAGGGTTTCTGCTATCTCTGCAATACTGAGTCTCGGATTGTCGAGCAACAATTTGGCTTCCAGCACTACATAATCGTCGATGATTTCGCCGGCATTTTTGCCGGTGATCTCTTTAACAGTTTCTGTCAGGTATTTGGCGGTTACAAACAGTTGCTCTGCATACTGTTTTAAATTGCGCTGATGTCTGAACTGTACCTGTACCAGATTGGTGAAACTGATCACCAGGCTTTCTTTTCTGGAGATATTCGGGTTTTTCAGCTGTGTGTACCGATAACTCAGTGCGGCCAGTTCGTACAGGAACAGCAGAAAGGTATGCTGCAGTTTTTCCCGCGCAAAGGGTAGTTGTTGTTTCAGTTCTTCCATGCGGGCCTCCAGGTGCCGGAAATGTGTCCGCAGGATGTTGGCATCGGTAACGGAAAGTTTCCAGTGAGGGGAATATTTGGAAGTGAAATAATCATACAGCTCCATTTTGTTGGCCGGTAAACCTATTTCCACCAGGAAGTCGAGTGTGAAGTTAAGGCCGGAGCCTATACATCCCTCTCCCGTACTAATGGACTTTTTCATGGTATGAGGAGCAATCAGCAGCAGATCGTTGGGTTCCAGTGTGTATACTTCCCGGTCCAGAGAGCCTTTCATTGTCCCTTGATGGATCAGCAGGATACTGGTGAAGTCTGACCTGAAATTAAATTCTATTTTGTTGTAATCCGACATTTTTACGTCAGTGGTTACATAGAGTCCAATGCCCAGTACATCATCAAATCCATTGCTGCGCATGAATTCAGCCTGTTTGATAATCGCTCTGTGCTCTTTCCTGTGTGCCATACGTTAATCGGGTTGCTGTTTCTCCGGACGATGCGAAGTTCTGCCGATCTGTTTTGTTATCAAAGGTTAATAAGTCGGTAATGTTGGTCAGAAAGTCGGTTAGGTCCGGGCCAAAAAAATCGCTCCTGCAATCTACTTTAAAAAAGATTACAGGAGCGTATGGGGAAAGGGGGAGATCTTTTAGTTTTGTACGAGTTCCTCAGGAGCGTCCATCGGAAAAGTCAGTACTTTATTGGTGTTCACGTATTTCATCAGATCTATCACATGCGGAGTTCTGTTGTAGAACGTATGAAAATAAAACCGTTTGTTTTTCAGGTCGCTTGCACTGGTCCATAGTGTATATTCATTGTTTCTTGGTAGGGAAGCGTTTCTGATCACTCCTTTGGGGATATCAAAAGAATTAAGAATATGAAAAGCCTGGGTAACAGCCTCGTAAGCGTTGAGGCTAGGCTCCATGCTTTGTGTATAGGCTACCGCACGGATAAAACGGGAAGGAGCGGTAAAATCACCTGGTAGTCCCATCAATCCGCTGCTGTTGCCCATATTTTGGCCGTCTCCTGTCATCTTCACAAGCGATGCATTGGTTGGTTTCAGATTTACGTAGTTACGCAGATTGGTCATATGCCAGTCGAAAGTGGGGGAATTGGTCAGTACACCCAACGGGTTATTATAGGTATAGAGTTTACCGCCTACACATTCGATTACCAGCGATTTACCTTGGGCATCATGCACCTTGTAATGTAGTGGGAAAGGAATACCCCCGTTGATATATAAGGGGATGCCTTTGTTGATCAGGATACCGCTGTCCACCGCTTTTTTTACTTCATCTACGGTTGTAAAACTGGATAACAGCCAGGCAGATACGTCGGTTGCACTGATGGACTTACCTATTTTTTTTGCCGGAACATCCATGTAACCGGCATAACCTGTGAAGTAGAACAACCCTACTGACAGTCCTTTTTCGTTCATGCCTTCGGCAAGAGCATCTTTACCGAGGGCATTGATGCCTACCATGGCGTATTTTGTTTTCCAGGACAATCCTTTATTGCCACCATCGGGGCTTACTGCATTAAAAGGGTAGTTGCGGGGGAAAATAATGACCTGTGATTCCAGGTCAACAGAATATTCCATGGTGCGGGCGCATACAAAGGCACCGTCTCCGGCTTTCAGAAAAATTCCGGTACAGGCATTAACGTGAGAACAAAATAATACCTGTGTCAGGAATAGTAAGGTTAGGGGGATAATGAATCTGATCTTCATAAAAAGAAGTTGTGGGGTGATAAAAACTGAAATAAAAACAAGGATTAACAAGGTTTGTTTAAAAGATTTCAGCGCCGGATAAATCTGAAAATTATGTAAGGATTTCCTGTAAATTATATAACGATTTTTTCAAATTGCTGTTTACTTTTGGCGCCATGCGAACGAAACCCGGCGGCTGCCGGCGTTGATGCTGACTATTTTTATCAACCTGTATTTTATGGCGAAAAGCAAACACTATTACATCCGGAAGTCACACCGTTACCTGGGGCTGTTGCTGGGCATACAATTCCTGTTCTGGACCATCGGCGGACTGTATTTCAGCTGGAGCAATATGGACGATGTACATGGTGACTTCCAGAAAAAAGCGGAGCCGCTGCTGTCGGGCAACCTGCAGCTGGTATCCCCTTCCGTGGCGCTGGATAATATCCGGAAGATCCACCAGGCCGACTCCTTTGCGGCCGTGCAACTGATACAGATCCTGGGAAAACCGGTATATCAGGTGAAGGGCCGGCATATGGTGCATGAACATGAAGGACATACCAACAGGGCTGCCTACACTACCTACCTGGCTGATGCCACCACCGGTCAGCTCCGGCCGGCATTAAGCCGGGAAGAAGCCATCGCAGTGGCCAGCAGCCGGTTTAACGGAACACCTGCAGTTAAATCTGTGGAGTATCTGACATCCACCCACAGCCACCACGAATACAGGGAAAGCCCGCTGCCGGCATATGCTGTTACTTTTGAACATCCCTCCGCCACCACCGTATACGTAGCCACCGACCTGGGTACCGTGCAGAAATTCCGTAATAACAAATGGAGGGCCTTCGACTTCCTGTGGATGCTCCATACCATGGACTATCAGGGAAGGGATAATTTCGGTAACCTCCTGCTGCGTGCTTTTTCTATACTGGGACTGATAACTGTTGTATCCGGATTCCTGTTATGGGGTATCAGCACCAGCCTTTTTAAGAAAAGGAAAAAAATAGCTAAAAGAGCACTGGTATAAGCTAAAACGAAAAAGGCTGCTTCCTGTTGTGGAAGCAGCCTTTGCAAAGACAGTTTAATTTATTTCAAATCTGCGGTCATATTAAAAGAGAGTACGCTTTTAAATGAGTAGGAGCCATCTGACGCGGTTACATTGACGTTACAGAGTGTGGCGATCAATTTACCATCAACCACATTCACAATGAGTTTGGTGTAGTCTCTTACTCCCCATAACAGATTACGCGCTACCAGCCGGATACCTACGTCGTTGATGAATTCCGGAGAGTATTTAACGGTATAGATGCCGGAAACCGGCACCCTGCGGAAAGTAAGTGTCAGATCTGCCCCACTGGCATTGCCGGTAAAACTGTATTGTTTATCATAGCTGACGAAATAGAATGAGAATTTCCCCAATCCATCTAACGTAATGGTATTGGGTTGAGTGCTACAAGGCGCCTCTATGTTGTTGATAACAATGGAGTCGGAGGAAACGGTATAAATACAACCCTCTGTAGTGGCTACGTCTACCGTATAAACGCCTGCAGCGTCGCCCGTTACGTTTGGAATACTGACTTGTTGCCCGTTGGCTGCAAATTTATTGGGTCCATACCAATAGCAGGCGCTGATATCGTCTACGCCCGAAACGGACAATTGTAGCTCTTCGCCGGCTTTCAGACCCTGGTTGAAGGTGATTTTCGGATTGGCCTGCTGGTTGCATGGATTTTTTTTGACACAACCCATTAGCCATAAAGCCGGGATGATAAATAGTATAAGGTGGTATCTCATGTTTTATTGGTTGTTAATGGTTGAATCTGCCGCCGAAGATGAATCCGGCGGTTATCTGCAGGTAAGCGTTGCTGGAAATATTATTGCCTTTGATACCCGGACGGATGCCCAGTTCAAGATTGTACCGGATACCGAAATGATTGTTCATTCCCATAACACTGTAACCAAGACGTGCACCTGCTCTGCTCAGCGGCGTAGGAGAGAGATCAAGCCGCTGCGGCATATGAATGCCTTGTTCATAGAGGCTTTGATAGAAGATCATATCTTCTACCTTTAATACAGGTGCATATAACATATCGATGTAAAGATCATGCTGGGTTTTTTCTTCACTTCTACCTTTATAGGTTTCATCTTTAAAGGCCACCTTCAGATCGGTAAAGGTACTGAGCCCAATACCCACGGCTGCGATACCGGAATGTAACATCGCTGTGGAGCTGGACAAATTGCGTGATAGTTCTTCCACTTGCCCGTCTACGTGGTATTGATAGGGAGGAGTGCTGGTGACGAAAGAAGACATCTGCGTACCGCTGTTGTCGGGATCCATCACCCGGTTGTCCAGCTGGAAGCCAGTCCTCAGTGTGATACCTTTTAGTTTACGGGCTTTTATCCTACCACCCACGGTGGCTGTACTGCCTCCAATCTTTGTAGTACCGGCAACAACATGATAACTGCTTTGTTTTTCCCAGGAAGTCAGCAGCAGTTTGGTGCGTAATTCCAGTCTGTTGGCTTTGCGGTAACTGGCAGGAAGGCCCCAGCTTTGATTGGGTCCGGGTTTACCTTTATTACCACTTTTGTCGCCCATATTGTCCAGAAAGGCATAGTTGTAATCCAGACTGGCCCCGAAAAGGCTTCTGTAAGTATAAAAGACGCCGATGCCGGAACCGATGTTCAGGTTAGGTCCTATATCAACATTGGCGAGATGCAGACTGATACCGGACAGGCCTGAGGCTGCCGGCTCGTTTCTGAGCAGTTCATACAGAATGGTGTCCTGGTAATATTTTTTGGGAGATACCGGTGTATTGGTAGCACTGGTAATTACCGGGGCAGGAGTAGCGGTGGAATCCTTTACCGGCGGAATATAACAGTTGGCGTTATATGCATCCACAGATTGATGCAAGTACTCTTTGCTTTTCCTCGTTTTGGCCCAGGCTGTGAAAGTGGCCACAGTAGCCACTCCGGCGCCAATACCGAAACGTACCATAAAGGGTGAGCCGGATTTGCCTTCTCCTGCAGAGGCGATAAGGCCGCTGAACGCGGTCACCACACCAACTACACAGCCTGAAATCATGATAGCCGTGCCAGCTCTCTGCTGTTTGTGCATCTTATTAATCAGGTCCTGTGCCTGGGGACACCTGGAATAATAATCCATCAACAGCTTTCCTTTTCGGTCTATTTCTACCGGTTTTTTGTCGTTGATTCGTACAAAAGGCACATCCACTATATTCGTATACGTTGAGCCGTTAGACCTCCGTCCGGTATATTCTACGGTTTTGTATACCAGTTCCAGTTTGGTGCTGTTGGGCTTTTTCTTAGGAACCGTAATAATACGCGGGTTCTTTTTTTGTGAGCTGTCTGTTTGTGCTAATGTTGAGATGGCATGCATGACCATGCTACAGAGTAACAGATACTTCCAGAAGCGAAGCATTGCAGGTAAATGTTTAGGTTAGGGATAAAAAGCTGCAAATATATAGTTAAATTTCATGTGTTATTGCTTTATATTTAATTTGGATAAGTTCTTTGTACAGTATCTATTCCAATAAATAACAGGATGAACAATGAAAAATGTATTATTAACCATCGCAATTTCTCTTGCGGCGTTAACCCTTTCCGGGCAAACACCTGCCTATCAACAGCCCTTCAATCAGGACACCGCATGGCAGACATGCCCGGGTGTGAGCGGTACCGCTCTTAACCTCGGCAGCAGCGTGGCAGTGCGAAAGCCGGTAATGTTGCCGGCTGTATTACAACAATATGAAGGCTCCTATACGGTGCAATGTTGGACCAAAGCGGCAGCAGACAACGAAAGTTATGTCCTGCTTTCCACCACTACATCTGATGATCCTAAGCAGACCGGCTGGAAAATAGGTGTACAGGCCAATGGCGCCTGGTATTGGGAAATCAGGAACGGTAACACGGGCTACACTTACTATCCCACGCCACAGCGGCAAAGTGTCCGTGATGGCAGATGGCATCAGTTGACCTATAGTTTTGATGCCGCTAAACAGGAGGCCGCCTTTTATCTGGATGGCCGGCAAATGGCGATTTATCATATACCGGGCATCCCTGCGGCTAATTCTCCGGGGCCGCTTTATGCGGGCGGCATTCCAGGTGGTGACATCGCTGAGTGGAATACCTTTAATGGCGCACTGGACGAACTGTTGATATACAAAACCGTGCTTTCTCCGCAACAGGTCCGGAGTTCCTATGCGCGCTATTTCACTCCACAGCCGGAGATGACATTACAACCAGGAAAACAGCTCACCGTTATGAACTACAACATCTGGCATGGCGGCAATGAAACCGGTAAAGGCACAGGACCACAACGGATAACGGATATCATCCGCCAGTCGGGGGCAGATATTGTATCCATGCAGGAAACCTATGGCTCCGGAGAAAAAATTGCAGACGCGCTGGGTTATTATTTTTATCTGCGTAGCAATAACCTCAGTATCATGAGCCGTTTCCCCATCGGAGAAACGTTGGATGGTGATAGACCTTTCTTTAACGGTGGCGCCTATATCCGTTTAAATCAACAGCAAAAAATCGCTTTTATCACCAACTGGCTCAGTTACCCATTCGACTACTGGGATATGCTGGAGAAAAACCAGCCTCTTAACATAGACACCCTGGTGGCTGGCATGGAAAAACACAATGCCGCCCAGCTGAAAGCCACACTAAAGGTGATCAGACCCTATATCGATAATGCTGAAACAGTGCCGGTCATTTTCTGCGGAGATCTTAACAGTGGTTCCCATCTGGACTGGGTAGAGAGTACCCGTTCTCTCAATCATGGTTATGTGGTCCCTTTCCCGCAAAGCCGGCTTATGCTCGAAGCTGGTTTCACTGACAGCTACAGAAAGATACACCCCGACCCGCTGAAAGACAGAGGCATTACCTGGAGCCCGCAGTTCCCGCAAGCCTTTAAAGATCGCATTGATTATATTTATTATAAAGGAAAACTACGTCCGGTAAAATCATTCACCATTACCAGCCATCCGGTTCGGTATCCCTCGGATCATGCTGCGTTGGTGACCGTTTTTAGTGTGGAATAGTTTAAACTAAAAAACCTTATCAGGAGCATTAATATTACGCCTGATAAGGTTTTTAGGAAGGAGCAGTCAGGTTTAAGCCCTGGCTGCTTTTTGTTTTTTTACTATCAGATAACAGAGATACAGGAAGATGACCCAGCAAGGGATCAGTTCTACCGGGAGTTTCATGCCTGTCATCCACATCAGCACCAGGATGCCTATCAGGAATATGAGGCAGATATAGTTGGAAAGAGGATAGATAAAAGAAGGGAATTTTGTTTTTACCTGTTCCGCTTTTTTATGCTTTTTGAATTTAAGGTGCACTACACTGATCATCAGCCAATTGATGATCAGGGTTGAAACAACCAGCGACATCAGCACTTCCAGGGCTTTTTCAGGGATCAGTTTATTGATCACGATGCAGATGGCTGCAAATAATCCGGATACCAGGATAGCCTTTACAGGCACATGATTTTTATTGAGCTGTGATAAAAACGCGGGTGCGTTGCCTTGTTCTGCAAGGCCGTATAACATACGGCTGTTGCTGTACACGCAGCTGTTGTATACAGATAGTGCAGCAGTGAGCACAATCAGGTTGAGCACATTGGCGATCAGGCTGGTGAAATAGATGGTTTTGCCGAAAAGGCTGAACTGGAAGCCTTTCAGGCTTTCAAATACCATCACAAAAGGACTGCTGTCTGTGGTAATGTTTTTCCAGGGAGACAGGGAGAAGAGGATGATGAGGGCACCTACGTAAAAGATCAGGATGCGGTATATTACCTGGTTGGTAGCCTTGGGAATGGTCTTTTCCGGTTTATCTGCTTCTGCAGCGGTAATACCGATCAGTTCCAGCCCACCGAAGGAGAACATGATCATGGCAATGGCTGCAAACAGGCCCTGGAAATTGCCTTGCGCATCTTTGTCCAGCAGCCCTTTAGGGAAGAAACCACCATCATTCCAGAGGTTTTGTACGCTGGCCTGCGGGCCGCCGCTGCCACTTACCAGCAGGTAGATACCGAATACAATCATGGAGATGATAGCTGCCACCTTAACGATAGAGAACCAGAATTCTGCTTCTCCATAAACCTTTACAGAGCTGAGGTTCAGCGCATTGATAGCAATAAAAAAGAACAAGCTGGTCGTCCATAGCGGAATTTCGGGCCACCAGAAATGTACATATACACCAATAGCTGTTAACTCAGACATGCTTACCAGGATATACAATATCCAGTAATTCCAGCCGGAGGCAAAGCCAGCGAAGGTGCCCCAGTATTTATAGGCAAAGTGGCTGAAACTGCCGGACACTGGTTCTTCTACTACCATCTCGCCCAGTTGGCGCATGATAAAGAAAGCAATCACACCAGCCATAGCATAACCTAAAATAACAGAAGGTCCTGCCAGTACAGCTGCGGAGCCAATGCCCAGAAACAGGCCGGTACCAATAGCACCACCCAGGGCAATCAGCTGAATATGTCTGTTTTGTAGTCCTCTTTTGAGCTTTTGCTCAGTTGGTTGTTCTTTTGTCTTTGTCAGTTCCAAGGTAAAAACGGTGGGTAAGGTTGCAAGATGTAGTAATTTCTTCAAAAATGTAAACTTCTGCTAATTTAACCCCTGAAAAAATAGCATTTAACGGGGATTTTTTCAGCCTGTCAATCAAGACAGCAACAGGGCTTCATCCCAGGGCAGTGGCCCGGGTTGGATATGTGACAACAGGGAGAGGCCTATGCCACTGCTGCCATCCAGCAGGTCCCAGCAGTATTCCCACTGTTTGTCTATTCCTTCCCAACCACGGATGCCGTGAATATGTGGCTCTTCGGAGAAAAGCACTTTCTCCAGTGTATTGTTATGCCAATGTTCTGCTGCTGCGTAAAAAGCGGGTTCCTGGGTAGCATACCAGAACTTACGGTAGAAGGCAGCGACGCCTGCGGAGCCATGACAGAGACAGGCATCCACAATACCGGCGGTAGCATCAGTGTTTCTGTTGAGGGAATAACGCATCACGTCCAGCGCCTGCTGTTTCCATTGATCTTCCTGGAGGTAATGTCCGCAGTGCCATAAGGCCAGCGCCACATTAAAATCGCCGTAACACCACGACAGCCGGCTAAACGGCTGTTGTCCGTCTAGGATACCGGGAAAGAGGGCATGCGGAACTTCCGGCCGGCGCTCGTTCTGATGGTTCCACATAAAAGAGATACATTCTGTTATCAGCTGTTTGCAGGTGTTGGAGGCAATATCTGCTTGATACATCTTTCCCAGCAGGATCAATAAACTGCAGGTGCCATGTGCCAGGCTGAAAGTATCCACACCAGTTTCCACCGGTGTTTCAAACATTACAAAAACCGGCAGACTACGGCCTTTATCTGTCATCCGGCTTGCGGTGAGCAGGGTGTCTGCAAATTTTTCCAGGTGTGCACGAACGGCTTTCTGCTGATGATAAGCCAGCAGGTAATGACAGATGCCGGCACTTCCATGCAGCAGATCAAAGTTGTGCTGGGAGAGATGCTGATCACTTTCGCGGATAGCGTTGGCGATAAAGTCTGATGCGAGCCATTCAATATCTATATCAATAAACTGGTGATGGTGAAGATGATGTAATAACCAGAACACGCCGGTAGGGCCGCTGCAGTAGGAGTAGTCTGCCGTTGGTTGCGGTTGTAACGTATTGTATAGTGTTTGCAGCCATTTCACGGCATGCTGTTCACGATTGTCAATATATCGTTCGTAATAAAACAGATAAAACAGTGCGCCCCAGGGACCTTTAAACAAACTTTCGGCATAATAGGGGTCATAGGCCTTTGTTTCCAGCAGCCGTAGATTATCGTTGTAGATACGGGCCAGCACAGCGTGGGTTGTCATATGTTCGGACTTAAAACAGATATGGCAGGACATGGCCTGCCATATCACTTTAGTGGAAAAAACAGATCAGTTGTAACAGCCTGCGATGGTAATTCCCTGCTGGCAGCAAGGGTAACAACGTAAAGGGGAAGCCGTGGAGAGCGCAGTGTGAAAAGGAGCACTAACAGCCTGAGGTGCCTGTACTACGTCTGTATTGGCACTGGTCATTACGGCAACGGTTTGTTTTTGCAGGAAGAGTTTTTTGTCGAGGGCAAGTTTTTGTGATTGCATACAATTATAGTTTTTGGGTTCTGAAAGCTGAGGGAATAATTACAGGGACTATCGATTGATTCTTGGTGTTTAACAAATATAAGCATATTAATGCTGCGCTATTCGGCAAAAGCATACATGGAAAGTTGCTGCAGTTTGGAATGCTTTGTGCTTATGACTTCTACGTCAAACCGTTTTTTATGAACCGCTTATTGAGTATTATCACTCCCTTGTTATTATCTGTTACTGTACTGGCCCAAAACAAGGCAGACGTTATTGTGAAAAACAACGAAGAGGGGCCGGGCGAAAAATCCGACACCCGGTTGCCAGCGCCTGCAGCTGCTGGCTCCCAGCGTAAAGTGGCTATATTGCCATTTACGGTCACCCAAAACGGACATCTCCTTCCGGAAGAAACCGGCATGCAGGTGCAGAATGAATGTTATGCCATCCTGAGAGAACATGCCGGTAAGTATACCATTATGGAGCCCCGGCAAACCATTGTACTGCTCAATAAAGCAGGCATCACCCAGGCTGATATGATGAAGTACGGCATGGACGAAATCTGCAGGATACTGGGTGTAGCCTATGTCATAGATGGAATGGTGTCCATACACCAAACTACTGAAACCATTTCCAGATCATCATCTCCAGGCACCGGCGTCAATACCGGCACCAGCACGAGTTCTGTTATGTATTCCCAGGATTATCAAACCTCGCTCGATCTGAAAATATACAATGACCAAGGCGTTGCTGTGTATAGCAAAAACAGAGAGTCTCTCGGGGATACTGTAGACTCCCACAAACCTACTTTAGCGTATGTATTAAAACGCAGCCCTTTGTATTCCCGTTGATAAAATCAACGGCTGGTGATCTTCCGGATGAAGTCTGTTTCCTCCTTATCAAACGGGGTACCGTCTGTCCGGAAGATATCATGGTACCAGATTGCAGGTTCGGGTTCTCCACCTTTATTTCCCTGGGGGTAGTTGGTCTGGCTTTTGCCGGCTACCAGCCCCCAGTTGATGGCTCCTACGTTGGCTGCTTTCATCATGGGCAGATGGGTAGCGAAAGTGCTGTTGTTGGGCCGTTTCATATATTCAGAGCAGATCAGCGGTCTGTTGTAAGTCAGGAGTGTATCGATAGCTTCCCGCATGGAGGCGCTGTCCCGGTAATTATGAAAAGTGATGATGTCTGAGTTCTCTAGCTGGTATTGGTTGAAGTCTGTGAATTCCTTGTTCCAGATACCGATGGTAATAGGCTGCTTTGGTGCTTCTGCTCTGGCCCAGGCTACTACATTTTTCAGCAGGGGCCAGCTTTTGGCGCCATGTTTAAAATGCCCCGGTTCATTATACAAATCCCAGATAGCTACCCGGTCATCATCTTTAAAAGTCCGGATGATATCCTTTACATAAATACTCAGTGTATCCATGAGGGTACTGTCGCGGTCGATCAGACCACCCGGGTCTTTCAGCCATCCGCTGTTATGTACGCCGGGAATGGGCTGTGGCTGAGGGCCCGCCTGGTAACTATCTCTCCAGCAGTCATCAAAAAAAACGAACATGGTTTTGATCTGATGTTTTTGTGCCAGGTCAAGGTATTGTTGTAATCTTTTTTTGAAACCTGCTCTGTCTTGCTGCCACGCTACGTGATGTAGATAAACACGCATGATGTTAAAACCGGTGGCCTGTGCATAACCCAGCTCCCGGTCAATAGTCTGTGGATCGAAGGTAGCTTCCTGCCACATTTCCAGCTGGTTGACGGCGCTAGAAGGGATAAAGTTGGCCCCTCTGAGCCATCCCTGCTGCTGATACCAGGCATTGGCCTTTTCAGCTGACCAGGCAGCCTGGCCGTAAACGTGGCCGGACAATATAAACATAAGCGCAATAAACAGGATAGGATACCTCATGACAAGTTGTTTGTTGTTAACGGCGTCAAATATCCAATATCCTTTCTATTTGGCAATGTTAATTCATGTGAGCTGTAGCTCCTGTTTAAGTTTATCGAGCAATACCCCAATGAATACCAGGCAGATGATCATCGCAAATACCTGGTAGCGGAAAACAATAGGAGAAGCCAGGATACTGAATCCTGCATTTACCAGTAAGGTGGCCAGCACCAGCCAGAGCGCCTTTTTAGTGGAAATGTTTGCCTCTTTGTATGCCTTGGATATCAGCCACCGGATAATGATCCATATGAACAGCAGGTTCAGCAACCCGAAGAGGATGGGGAAGAAAAACAAAAGTCCCTTTTGCCCATTGAGCGAAACGGCAGATAGTTTTTTGGAAGAATAATTAAACCAAAAGATCGCTACTGGTGCTGCTTCGTCGGTCCCCAGGTTGTATTCTGTTAACTTTTCGAGTGGTGGGATAAAATAGTTGAAAGTATTGGGAAGCAGGAAGTAGCGGGCGAAGTAAAAAGGATGCTGCCGTATCATATAACTTCCATATTCTGCATATATGGGCGATACAGAGCCCCAGGACTGTATGCCGCCTGTGCTGTCAGTTTTGGTACCATACTGTTTTGCCATATAATGTTTCAGCGGCGCATTGGGATGTTTGAGGTAAACAGCTCCATCGATAGGGGATACGGGCATTGTATGGGCGGCTACACGCGTGAAGAAATAGACTACCTCCTGATGGAATGCCTTACAATCGGCAGGAGGTTCGGGAAATTCTTTCAGGTGTGGGAACATATACAGGGCATTGTTGGCCATCTGCCATCCACCAAAAACAGAAA
This sequence comes from Chitinophaga flava, assembly GCF_003308995.1. NCBI lineage: Bacteria > Pseudomonadati > Bacteroidota > Chitinophagia > Chitinophagales > Chitinophagaceae > Chitinophaga > Chitinophaga flava. The sequence continues at coordinate 1,251,020 of NZ_QFFJ01000002.1, forward strand.
ACTGGCGAGTGCCGGTAATCTTCCTGGATTCTTCACTGGTAAAATTGACAAAGGAATAAATCAATACCAGCGGTAATATGATGCCCAGTATTTTATAATATATTTTCTGGCTGGACAATACTAATGCCAGCGCTGTTATTAAAGGATAATACATTGCATTGTAACGCACTGTAAATGCGATAGCGATGATCACCGTATGTGCCAGTATCAGCCAAAGCGTGGGCCGGTATATCAGCCAGAGTAGTTGGGTAAACCAGATCAGACTCAGCGCCAGAAACAATCCGTCACTGGAAATATAATTACAGATATACAGAATCAGCGGATTAAATACCAGTACATAAAATACCACCTTCCTGACTTGTTCGCTCATTTGGAAAAGATAACCTGCAGTAAAAAACAGGTAAAGGGCGGAGCATTGTGCCAGCAGATATTGAAAAGCCACCAATGCTGTATCGGAATGACTGATGTGATGAAACAGCCGCAGGAAATAGGTGTAACCAATAGGCCACAGGTTTACCTTCATCTTAGTAATGGCTGCATAGAGATAGCTATAGGAATCAGAGAAATAGTCACCAAAAGGATACAGAATTTTAAAAATAACCAGCTGCAGGATAAGTCCCGCTGCTGCTATTTTAAGATAACGCCGGTTATCAGCTTCCTTCATTATATATTGACGGAAGGTTTGAGGGGAAGAAGGCATAGCAACAATATTTACTTTTAATATTAAGCAATACCACTGCTTTTATTTTGTCAGTTTTAGCTAAGTTATGTTATCTTTTTACACTGCGAAAATGTAGCAGTGTAAAGGTTTTGGGAGGATTATTGTTTTTTTGTTCCTCAGTAGATGCGATTATTGTTTTCATGATAAAAAAATATCGGGACACAATATTTTCATAATAAGGCATTTAGGTTTTTTAGTATGAAATGCAGCGTAAATATTTTTTGATTTATAATGCGGCGGTTTATCTTTAGCCTAACAGAACCCTAATAAATGTTAACCAGCTCAACCCTATACCAAAGAGCTTGCAGGTTTCGTGTTTTCGCTTTGATTATTGTTAACTGTCTGTTGTGTGTGGAAAGCATAAATGCTGCTGGCCAGGTCAGCCAATTGCCCACTTTTCCCTTGCTGTCACAGGATTCTGTACCTGTTGTTGCATTGGTGAAAGATTCTATTATCCGTACAGCATCCGGTGTTGTAACGGAAACGGGTAAACGTAGTTTGTCGACTTTGTCGAACACAGTCAGGTCTCCTTTGTCAGGTGTAAAACAACGAATAAAACAAGCCATTAGTTTGCCTTCTGTCGAAAAGCCTTCCCTGAAGGAAATACTGTCCAGTCATAAGCTGGCAGTGACACAGGAAACACAAGTAGACCGTACCTATTGGGGTACCGGTTATTATATGCTCAACCGCCTGATGCTGGAGGGTAGTATACAGGTAGCCAAAATACCATTGGCTGTTAAATTTCTGCATCAGAACTATAGTTATCCTTCTGTTAGTTATACTAACAATTTTCAGGTGACTTTCGATAAGGAAGCTTTTCTGGATAATTACCGTAAACAACTGGCCGGAAAAATAAAGATAGATAAGGAGATACCGAAAGATAAGCTGTTGCAGCTGGCCAGGCAGGCCGCAGAAAAAACAGTGTCGCGTACCCTGGATTCCATGAAACAGGACTTTATGGCTGGTTTTCAGCAACGCCTGCCGGGACTGGATACCATCCGTGATTTTTCTACCCGCAACGTGGGTGGTGTATTTCAGTCTATCATAGGAAACGATTACAGCAACAAAATAGCCGAGAAACAACGTTATCTGAAACAGCTCGAGACAAACCTTTCTTCCGGAACGCTGGATGCCCGTGATACTGCCATGATTCCGGGTCTTAAAAAGGAAATAGCGATGTTTTATAAGCTGCTTTCCTATTATAAAAAATATCAGGCATTACAAAAACAGATGAATCTCGTAGATCTGGAGAATCGTTTGAACAGTGAAGAAGCAGCTAGAGCGCAACAGCTCAGCCGGATGCTGAATGACCCATCCAGCCTGCAACAGCTGGCAGCAGACCGTTTACCGCTCAGCGGACTTGAAAAAATATTCCTGTATGTCAATAGTATGAATATGGGACAACATACTATCACCCTCAGTCCTTTGTCGCTCAATGGTTATCTCACCAACGGTGTCAGCATGGAGTTTTTTAAAGAGAATAAATACCTGTTTTTGCTGGTAGGCAAAGAGCGGGACCTGCCTGCGGTGTATGACAGGCCCTACTTCTCCATGATGCGGCCCAATGATCATATAGCCAGTGGTATAAGAGTGGGGCGTGGCGCTTTAAAGGAAGATCATATACATCTGTCCATCTTTAATTTCCGCCAATCGAAGGTGCCGCATCCGGAAGGTACTTTTGAGATGCCGTCCAAATCGAGTATGGTAATGGGTTTGAGCAATCGTTTCCGTATCAATGAAACATCAGTGGTATCAGTGGAGTTGTCTAAATCTTCCGCGGTGCTCACGGATGCGTTATATGGTAATGATACGGTAGGCAACAAACGTTCTGCCCTGGCTGGTTTGGCCGATATGAAAAACTTTGGTCAAAGTGTGGCTGTGATAGCCAGTTACAGTGGAGAATTCACCAAACAGGCTTTGAATGTAGAAGCTAATGTGTCTAAGGTTGCCTCTGCGTACTATAATCCCGGCGCCGCTTTTATGCCTGGTGGCACTACGGAAGGAGCGTTATCTCTTCGTAAATCATTTATGAAAAATAAGCTGGTGATCAATGCCCGGGGCAACTGGCGGGATTATGCCTTCTCTACCATGCCATCGAGCCGCTGGCGTAATAACAGCTACCTGCTGGAAACGAGGATACGACTGACAAACAGCCAGCAGTTATCCTTCCGCTACCAGCCGGTAAGAGGAGTGCATATAACTCCCACTGAGCGCCGTAATAATAATGTAACAGACCGTATTACGGGAGAGTTTTCTTTCCAGAAACGGTTGCGGAATACTTTTTACCGCAATACCATGAGTCTTACGTATAACCGTAGCCGTTATCTGTGGGCCGGTGATAGTACTGCCAATCTGAAAGCAGCTACCATTACCTCTATGCAGTCGGTAACGATAGGACAGCAGTTGTTGTACGGTAATGTCACCTATACCTATTCGCAGAATCCTGGCGGCCCTGCCTATCTGAACAGTTTACTGAATACAGATATAGGGATTACCTATATGCTGGGTAAGAAGATCAGTTCCACGTCTGGTTTGAACTACAGCAATATGCAACGTTTTTATGAGCAGGCCGGCTTCCGTCAAAGCCTTTCAGCAAATCTGAACAGCCATCTGGCGATGAGTTTGTTTGTAGACTGCCGCTTTAATATCAAACAATATGAAACCTATTATGATGACCTGGTACGTGTAGACTGGAGCATCAAGTATAACTTCTAAATCCCTACTATGAAAAAGATTCTGGCTTTCCTGATAGGCATGCTCTGTACGATGGGTGCGGTAAGGGCACAGGTAAATATCAGTTTTGAACCTGCCCTGCACGGCCAGACCCTGGAAGGTCTGACGATGGCACAGGTGGTGAATGCCGGCCCCAGAGAGCTGATGGGTTCTTTCCGTATCCTGGTAAAAGATGGGATGGGCCGTACTGTGGTGAATGTATATCTGCAAGATTTCCCGCTGAGACAGGGCGCTAACCGCTTACAAAGAAATATGCTCAGCAACAGCACGATCCGGTTTGGTGAAAGTACCGCAGTACCGATGCTGAGCCAGACAGGCCGTTTCCCCGAAGGAGAATTTGAATACTGTTTTCAATATCTCGAAAAGGGATTCAAACCGGACCCTGAAATTCATGAAAACTGTTATCATCAGACCATACTGCCGGCCACGCCCTTGCTGCTGATTGATCCTTACAACGGAGATGAAATATGTAATACCAGACCATCCTTCAGCTGGCAGCCGCCGGTACCGGTAACACCGGATACCCGTTACCGTATTGTTGTAGCACCTATTGCCGACAAACAGGATGCTGCCACAGCACTGGCTCAGAACAAGCCACTGATCAATATTGCAGACCTGCGTCAGCAGTTTATCACTTATCCGCCACAAGTACCTGATCTGGTACAGGGACAGTCATATGCCTGGCAGGTATTTGTACACAGCCGGGACCTGGTGATCACCCGCTCTGAGATATGGCGTTTTACAGTGAAGTGTGATACTGCTGTACAGGAAAAGGATAGCTATCGCGAAGCCAAGCCTGTACTGGAAGGTAGCTACTACTTGGCTAAACAGGTGCTACATTTCTCTTTCAATAATCCTTATAAAGGTGGTAAGCTGGACTATAGCATCATCGATCTGTCGGATCCTTTGACACCGATTAAGAAACTACCCAAAGTACATATGCAGACGGGCGTTAACCTGATAGACCTGCGTCTGGAAAGCAATTCATCTTTCATCAATGGCCATCACTACCTGTTGAAAATAAATAATGTTGGAAGTACGGAGCTGGTCTTAAAATTCAACTATGCTGACTAAACGATTGTTTTACCTGCTGCTGTGTTGTAGTATCCTGTATCTGTCTTGTAAGCCCGGGCATTTCCGAAGCCCTGAGAAGTTTGTACAGTATATCAGTGATCCTGCGCATGGACTGGTGCAGCGGCAGCAGGAGCAGGATACGGTATATACGGCACAGCTGTTCCCGCTGGATTATCAGCTGTTGCTGGCTGGTTGCGGTAATGGAACCGTCAACTGCGACAGCCTCCGTCAGCAGTTTGATAGCTGTTATTATTTCCGGTTTGAGATGAATGGAAAACGTATACCCGAAAGCGTTATTTATGACATGGCTAATCAGTTTACTCTGCAGAGTGGGAAAGATACGCTGGTATGTGGTCTGTGTCAGCCTATTGCCAATGGGAAGGCCAGTTCAACAGAATATATGCTGGTGTTTTACCGGCGTAGTGCTGCGAAACATGATCTGCTGTTGAAATATAATCAGCATGCGTTCAGCTTCAGTCAACGAAATCTTGATGTTACCCTATACTAAAAAATTATTTTTCATGAACCGCTTTGTTAAGTTCAGAAAGCCTATTGCCCTGTTTTTGTTGTTTGTTTTTCTGACACAGCTGGCTACGCCAACGATTGCGTGGGCGCTTACCTCGGGGCCTGCACAGCCGGAGATGAAAGGGTTTTCGCCGGCAGGTACCTCAGATATGGTGGACCTTTTTTCCGGTGACTTCAGCTACAACCTTCCGCTGCTGGATGTAGGCGGATACCCGGTAAATCTGTCCTATCGCGGTGGTGCGGGCATGGATGAAGAAGCCGGCTGGGTAGGGCTGGGCTGGTCTTTAAGCCCTGGTGTGATGAACCGCCAGATGCGGGGTTTACCCGATGATTTTAATGGTGATGTGGTGACCAAGGAGTTTAATGTAAAAGATGATGTGACCGGTGGTGGTAACCTCGAAATATATCCGGAGTTCTGGGGGCTGGGGAAACTGTTACACCTCAGTGTGAACATTGGATTGTTCAAAAACTCCTACAGAGGATGGGGAGCAGAAGTAGGAGCCAATGTTGGTATCAAACTGACAGAGATGGCTTCCGGCTCAAATAGCGCCGGCGCTGGTAGTGGAAATACCAGTGCACCTGCTACGGGGACCGCTCCTGCTACTGGTGCTTCTTCCGGTGGATCAGCATCATTGTCGCTGGGTATTAACTCCAATTCGCAGTCGGGCGCCAGTATCAAACCATCTGTCAATCTGGCTATCAGCAATCGTTCCAAAGATCTGAAAGAAGTGACTTCCGGGTTGTCAATCGGTACATCCTACAACTCACGCAGTGGTATGCAGGCGCTGACACTGACAGGTTCTGTTACCGGTACAACCTATAAAGAAGTAGCGGATCCCAAGGACGATAAAAAAAAGATGCTGGAAACAGTGTCCAGCGGTGGTTCTTCCCAATCCTCTTCTATATCGTTTGCCCGTCAGAGTTATACGCCTATCATTAATACACCTTTTAATAATCAGTCTTATACCTTCAGTGCCAGCTTTGGACCTGCCGTTTTTGGTATACATATCAAAGGTGCGCTGAGTGGTTATTATATGCGGCAAACAGTGGCCCAGCGTATACAATCGCTGAAAGCCTATGGATTACTCAATGCTCAACGTGGCCAGCAGGATGCTTATGCGCTGATGGATTTTAACCGCGAAAATGATATTCCCTATCAGGACGGAGTACCTTATCTGCCAATACCGGTAAGCACTCCCGACCTGTTCACAGCTTCCAGCCAGAAAGGTAGTCATCAGTACAAGCTGTACCGCAATGGCTCCGGCGTTTTCTTTGATCACCGCGGTGTTAACAATAGTTTCTCCGGTTCACTTGGCGTGGAAATAGGTGCTGGTAACATTTTCCAGGGTGGTGTGGATATCTACGCCCAGAAAGTGACTACTTCCGCCGGTAAGTGGCAGGACCAGAATGATTACTTGTCAAAAGGACAATTTACTGCCGCAGATAAAAACAATCCGCTGATGGAGCCTGCTTATTTTAAACGGGTAGGTGAACAGATGCCGGTGGATGAAGATTATTATGCTTCTTTAAACAATGAAGACCCTTTCAGAGTGGACATCCGCAGGGGCCGGGATGTAAGAGCACTCAACCGGGTGATTACAGGCAGCGGCGCTGGCGTGGATCTGAATCAGCCCTGGAAAAGAAGCAAAAGAGAAGCCCGTAACCACGTGTTCAATCAGCTGAACATGCAGGAAGCAGCTACCTATGGCCTCGACAAAACCCTCAACAGCTATCCCAAAAACCAGCTGGTGGTGGCCGGTTGTGATGACAATAAAATCATCCGCTATACCCGTAATAAACCCGGACATCATATCGGAGAAATCACGACTACAGATGATCAGGGTGTAAGGACCGTGTTTGGCATCCCTGTATATAATCAGTCACAAACAGAAGCGTCTTTCAGCGTGGATCCTTCCAATGGAAACAAGGCCAGAGGCCTTGTAAAGTATCGGAGTGGAAAAGATGATACAGGTGGTAATGACATCGGGCGTGATCGTTACTGTAATAAACAGACCTTACCTCCCTTTGCTTATGCCTACCTGTTGACAGGCATTCTGTCACCGGATTATACAGACCTCACCGGTAACGGCATTTCTGACGATGATCCTGGTACCGCTGTGAAGTTTAACTATACGAAGATCGCTGATAACTTCGCCTGGCGCACTCCTTACGAAAAAGACAGTGCCAACTTCAACGAAGACCTGCTGAGTGATCTTAAAGATGATAAAGCCAACTACACCTATGGTCAGAAGGAGATCTGGTATATGCATTCCATAGAATCCAAGACCATGGTGGCCATGTTCTACCTCAAAGACAGAGAAGATGGTTTAGGTGTACTGAGCAGTGCCGGTGGAAAGAATACAGCTGTACGTCAACAATACCTGGACCATATTGATCTTTTTACCAAAGCCGATCTGCTGGAGAGAAAAGATAAAGCGGTGCCTGTTAAAACAGTGCATTTCGAATATGATTATTCGCTCTGTGGTAATATCCCTAACAATACCGGAAATGCGGTGATGGTGAACGGTGTGGACATCAACGCCCGCAAAGGAAAACTGACGCTGAAGAAAGTGTATTTCACTTTCGGAGCCAATCGTAAAGGAGCTTTACAGCCTTATGTGTTTACCTACAATGATAAAGTGAATGGTGTGGCAGTAGACTATGGGCACAAACAGGCTGACCGCTGGGGTACTTTTAAAAGCACTACAGAAAACAGCACTGGTTTACGCAACGATGAATTTCCCTATACGACACAAGATAAAGCCAGAGCAGATGAGAATGCTGCACTGTGGCAGATTAGCAGGGTAGACCTGCCCACCGGCGGACATATCAATGTTACCTACGAATCGGACGATTACGCCTATGTGCAAAACAAACGTGCCATGCAGATGTGTATGGTGGCTGGTTTGGACAATAAGGGGCAGTCTACCGGTATGATACAGGCAAATGAGGTGCTGGTGAATCTTCCGAAGCCGGTGAACAGTCAGCAGGAGCTGATGTACCGTTATTTCCAGGGAATGGAGCGGTTGTACTTCAAATGTCTCACTGACCTTGATGGTAAAGGGCATGAAGAAATGATTCCTGGTTATGGTACCATCAAAAAGGTGAGGCTGGTGGATGCCAATACAGCGGCTGTTACGCTGGACAAGGTAGAAGGCGTGAACCCCATCAGCAAAACAGCCTGGCAATATCTCCGGCTGAACCTGCCCGTGTATGCTTATCCTGGTTCTGATACAGATGATCTGGATGGTGATGCTACACAGATCATCCGTGCGCTGGTGGCGGCTTTGGGCAATGTGAAAGAACTGGTGGAGAATTTTGACAGCAGGGCAGAACGTAAATCCTTCGCCAATAAAATCAACTTAAACAAATCATGGGTGCGTCTGTATGCACCATCTTTCACCAAACTGGGCGGTGGTAGCAGGGTGAAGGCTATCCGTATGTCAGACAACTGGCAGGCCATGTCCGGAGAAAATATGCCGGAAGGTTCTTACGGACAGGATTATGGTTATACAACTACCGGCAACGATGAAAAGGGGCAGCCTATGACCATTTCCAGTGGTGTAGCGGCTTACGAGCCCATGATCGGTAATGATGAAAATCCTTTCCGTCAGCCTTTCCCTTATCAAAGCAAACCCGGATTCCTGGGGCTGAATGATTATTACTACATGGAAGATCCTATTGGTGAAGCCTATTTCCCGGCAGCCAATGTTGGATACAGTAAGGTGACGATAAAAAGTGTAGGTGCGGATAATTATAATAACAGGAGCGGCTATGCGGTAACGGAGTTTTATACAGCCAAAGACTTCCCGGTAATAGTGAAGAAGATGGACAAGGAACAGCAGGACTATCGTCCTTCTCCCATCCTGAACATCTTTAAGGTGAAAGTGGAAAATTCAGTGGGGGTTTCTCAGGGATATTCCGTAGAGCTGAATGATATGCATGGCAAGATGAAAGGTGAGGCTGTTTACAACAGAGGTGGAGGTAAAATATCTTCTGCTGAATATATTTTCAAAACAGATAATCCACTGGCTGCTCAGCAAAGGGTTAAGAATGAAGCGCTGTTATTGCAACCTGATGGCTCTCTGAAACAGGGACGTATAGGTGAAGAGATCGAAGTGTTTACCGATATGCGTGAACAGCGGACCGATAACATCGGCGGTAGTGTGCATGCCAGTGGTGGTGCTTTTATGGCCTGGATATTCCCGATCCCTTATTTCTATCCGGGTATAGGTCCTAATATCGAAACACGTCAGTTCAGATCCGCCAGCACGGTAAAGGTGATTCAGAAATTCGGTCTGATGGAAAAAACACGGGTGATGAAAGACGGCTCTTCTGTATCTACTGAAAACCTGGCATGGGACAGTGAAACAGGAGGAGTGCTGCTGACCAGGACTTACAATGAATTTGATGATCCGGTATATAACCTTATCTATCCGGCGCACTGGGCTTATAATGGTATGGGGCAAGCCTATCGCAACATAGGGCTGGAGCTGAGTGGTGTAACTACCAATGCTACCCGGCAGCTGCAGAATATCCCTGCAGGCCTTCTTAATCCAGGTGATGAAGTAATGGATGGAGCACACAATATGAAAGGCTGGATATCACAGCCGGAAGGCGGTGATGCGCTCTACGTAATTGATGCAGCCGGTAATACACAAACTTTTAGTAACGCTACATTGAAAGTGACCCGGTCAGGAAAACGAAATCTGGCTGCACTTCCGATTGGTACTGTGTTGGCGTTGCGTAATCCGATTAAGGCTGGAAAGATTGATTTAACGGCATTCAGCCAGGTGTTGAATGTGAGCGCGGTTACTTATAAAGACCAGTGGCAGGTACCACAAGCACAACCCTGCGGCTGTCCGGCTGGATATGTTAAAAGCCAGGATGGTTTGTACTGTGAAAAATATGATTCAATTCCACGGCAAAAACCGGACAGTATTATAGCCTGTGCAAAAGGACATTCGGCTTATTCCTGGGCAGGTACGCGTATTTATAAAAGTGGTGGCTACAGCCTGAATGGAATAGGGCCTGATACGGTGGTTAATAGCACTTTCTGGAGGAATGCGGCCAGGACCGATACAGATGGGCCTATGAATTACTGTGCTGTATGGTCCTGCAAGGATGAGGATATTGCATTGAATAAGTGGGTAGGTTTCAAAACTACGTTGAACGTTCCGGTTTCCAAACTCTATTACATTGGCATGGGGGGAGATAACACTATCCGGATCACTATTGATGGGGTAGTGGTGGTGAGTATGGATGCCAAAGCCATGGGCGTCCATACTAATACAAGCTATGCAGCAGCCTTTTACTGGTGGCATATATATCCCGTTATGCTAACTGCCGGCACCCACACTATTTTCCTGGAAGGAATGAATTTTGAAGATGCTGCTGGTTTTGGCGCTGAGGTTTATAACAATACTTCTCAGGAATTGGTGAATGCTACCAGTCGTAACGATCTGAATGTTATTTTCTCTACCAGAAACATGCGCGATAGATATTTCCAGGTAGGTGACGCTATCAGTGGTTGTCCCATCAACTATTTCCCCGCTGAAGATGGGCTGCATTGTATCAGATTACTGGATCGTATCCCTGCATGGCAACCTACCGCCGTCAATCCTTATGTGGCGGGTATACTGGGCAACTGGCGTCCATGGCAGCAATTCGCATATCACGATTCCCGTAGGCAGTTGCCTGAAAGTGCAGCCGAAGGTGTGACCAACATACGCCGTTCAGGTATCTTCACTTCTTTCATTCCGTTCTGGAGTTACAGTAATGGTATGTTCAGGCAGGTTGACACAAAGGCCTACCCCAGCTGGGTGATGTCGAATGAATATCTGAAGTATAATAACAAAGGGGGAACGCTGGAGTCGAAAGATGCATTGGGCCGCTACAGCGCAGCGTTATTCGGTTATCTGCAAACAACACAGGTGGCGATGGCCTCCAATGCGATGAACACTGATATCGGCTACGATGGTTTTGAGGATTACACTTATTCTCAGACCTGTGTTACAAATGCAGATACCTGTAACATCGAAGGTCATTTTGATTTCCGTAAACTGCTGCTGCGTAATATTAAACCCGTAACAGAAGCTGCCCACACAGGCCGCTATAGTCTGAAACTCTCAGCCCCGGCCGTTATCAAGCGGGATGTGAACGTACTCACAGACTTATCTTTCCTCAGTTACAATACTAATGGAGAGGCCTATACGAAACCTAATGCAGCGCTTCGTCCGTTTACACCCAAACCCGGGAAACGTTACCTGGCGAGTGTCTGGGTAAAAGACCAGTCATTGAATAGTTCTGCTTCCGGCGTGCTGGATATATTGTCGGGTGGCAACGTGTTGGTATCCTCCTCTTCTGCTGGTCCACAGGTAGAGGGCTGGCGTAAAGTGGAAGTGGTGTTTACTGTACCTGACAATGCCGCAGACATCTCTGTCAGACTAAGCCCCAGGAGCGGTACTGCCTACTTCGATGATATCCGTATACAGCCATTCGACAGCGAAATGAGGTGTTATGCCTACTATAGTAATAACATGTTCCTGGCCGCAGAGCTGGATGAGAACAACTACGCTACCTTCTATGAATACGATGACGCCGGAGTGCTGATCAGAGTGAAAAAAGAAACGGAGAAAGGTATCGTAACCATCAAGGAAAGCAGAAGTACCTACAAAATCCAATAGTTAACCGGTTAATCAGCGTATAATGAAAACAAGATGCGCCCTCATATTATGTTGCCTGTTAGTGGCTTTTGCCGCACATGCCCAAACGGATGCCTGGAAGGAAGCACGCGCGCTATTTGCCCGCTATGACGGACACGAGCCGCTATCATTCAAGGCAACTATCAGCATGTTCCCCGCTGCCAGACCCCAGGAAATCACAGACCGGCAACAGGCAATCTATTCCCTGCAGCAACAGGAATATCACTGTCGTATTGGAACGATGGAACTGGTGCGGAACAAACAATACTGGCTCACCATTGATCATGCCGACAAAACCATGCTGCTGGCCGGTACACATACCAAACAAGCGCAGTCTGCCACAGCATTTGATCTGGCCACCCTCCTGGAAAGATTGCAACAGGACAAGGTAAGCCTTGCTCTGAGTGCAAGAGGTAATCAGAAAGTACTGCAGATCACTGGTATGCCCGATCCCCGTATGGTGAAATATGAATTTGTGTATGATCCACAGTCATTCCTGATCAAACAGATGACCATGGAGCTGGAACAGGGAGTTGGAAAAAACGGGCCGGAACGGGTGAAGATGCAGATGGATTACTACCAGTATGTTACCGGTAAAACAAACCCTGATATATTCTCTGAAAAAAAATATGTGTTGGTAAACGGGAAAAAGGCAACCCTTCAAACTGCCTATGCTTCCTATCAACTGATTAATCAATTATAAGCTTAACCCTATGTACCCTGTACTCTTTGGATATAAAAACATACTCCGGCTGGTTATAGCCTTTTGCTGGCTGTTGCTGTGCAGTACAGCTGCACGTGCCGGTGATGAACACTATCTCAATGTGCTGACCGGGAAGATCAAAGCCGGACAGACCTGTCAGGTAAAAGACGATAAATACGGCAACAGTACGCAGTGGCAGAAAATAGAACGGGATATTTCAGTGAACAACATCATCACTTTTGAATTGCGTCATGATACATCGCTGTATTATTATGATAAACCATTCACCTGTGAACTGAACTACGATATCACCTATGAAGACCGGAACGGTGGCAGTCGTACCTATGCCGGTCTGAAACTGAACCTGAAGTATGATACTGCCAAAGCAGTACCCTACCAGGGAACAGCCATGTTTAAATTCAGCGGCGGGCATAAGGTGACCATCAAAATTAATAGTATCAGCAGTCCTCAACTGGGCGGAGAAGACGATCTGCCAGCTGTTTTCCGGATAAGGAATGAGATACAGATCAACCGTAGTTATCTTTTCAGTACGGCCAATACTGATGTAGCCCAACATGCTTTTACCACTGCCCCTACATTGGGCAAGCAACTGAATATCAGCTGGAGTACAGGTGCTGACAGTTATGCCGGTGCGGAAATGTATGATCTGGAGTATACTTTTTATGATGATTATAGTGATGTAGCTGACAGAATTAAAGCATTAAACAGCCCGGCGAATATTAATGCCGGCAACATTACAGTATCACAGGCTGAACTGGAAAGCTGGTTGTTACGTAACAGTACCCGCATCACTACCAGCACTCCGTCTCATATGCTGAATATGGTTTATGGCAGCGGATTTCTGCTATACCGGGTGAGAGGTGTGCGGATTAATCCATTGGATAATGAGCGTCAGGAAACAGCCTGGAGCTACCAGGCCATTGGTGGATCCGGGACAGCCAGTACAGTAGTACGATTGGATGCATCGCATGAGCCATCGCTCAACTGGCAGTATACAGCTTCTTTTTCTGAAGAAGGGAAGCATAAAGAAGTGATCACTTATTATGATGGCACGTTGCGTAATCGGCAACAGGCCACCCTGGATAATTCCAGTAACAGAACTGTTGTACAGGCACCCGTTTATGATGTGATGGGCCGCGAGGCAGCCACATTCCTACCAGCCCCTGAGCTGGATAGTTCTCTACACTTTTTCAGAAATCTGAATATGGCCAGTGATGGTAGCAAGCCCTATAGTTTCCAGCAATTAGGCATTGATACGCTTGCATGTATACCAACTCCTGAGCCGGCGGGCAATACTTCCGGTGTTTCACGGTATTATTCGCCTAACAATCAACATACAAATGCTATTCATGCCAGATATATTCCGGATGCACAAGGTTATCCATTCAGTGTTAAACAATATACTGCTGATAATACCGGCCGTATACGGTTGCAGGGGAATGTGGGCCTTGACCTGCAACCCGGTAAGGGACATGAAATACGTTACTTTTATGGTAAACCTTCCCAACTGGAGCTCGACCGCCTTTTTGGATCAGAAACCGGTGATGCTTCCCACTACCAGAAAACCATGGAGGTGGATGCCAACGGACAGGTGAGTGTCAGGTACATTAATGCAGATGGAAAAACCATTGCTACTGCCCTCGCAGGAAAAGCCCCTGATAATTTATACGCACTGCCTTCACAGGCGGAAGCTCAGGCTCCTTTCACCGCTGATCTGGCCAACCGCTATAATACGACCCGCAGTACAGCTGATTTTACCATTACTTCCAACAGTAGTCTGTTGATACCACTGCCCGGTACTTATCATTTCAAATATTCGTATGATCCCGCAACCGTGATCACCAGCCCTTGTGAGAATAATATGCAGGACCTCTGCAGCGATGGGTATTATGATTTGTGGATTACCGTGAAAGATGAATGCGGAGCTGTGAAGCACGAAGAAAAGATTGCAGCAAACCTCAGTGGTATCGAAACCAGCTGCGACCGCCGTCCAGGGCCTGTTAGCGGCACGTTTGATGCCGACCTGCCTATCGGTGAATACCAGACAAGCTTCCAGCTGCGTGTCAGCAAAGCTGCCGCTGAATATTATGATTCCGCTTATCTGAAACAGCTGACTTGTATTCTCACAGAAGATGATTTCAAACGTAACTATATCGCCAACATGGACCTGCTGGGCTGTTTCGGCGAGGTGACTCCCTGCGCCGCTACGCTGGGCAGCAAAACGTTGTTCACCGCCCGTCTTCTCAACCTGATGCAGGAAAACGGTCTGCGTCCATTACCGGCAGATACGGTGATGGCCAGCAGGATGTATGATTCCCTGTTGCTTAAATGTCAGCAGAATACCGTGGGCATGCCAGCTCCCTGCGCGGATGCTTACCTGCAGATAGTAGCAGATGTTACACCTGGTGGACAGTATGCTACCTATGACGACAATGCCCTGCAGCAAAACAGCGCTACCATATTTACAGAAAGAGATGTGAATGTGCTGACAAAGTATAAAGACATTACCGGTTTTGTAGATGATAATGACAAACTGGATTCCGTATACAACGACAACGGAGAGCTGAAAGCCCCCAAAGATCTCACAGAAGCAGAATTTATCCGTAACTGGAAACCCAGCTGGGCCAAGGCATTGATCGTCTTCCATCCTGAATACGGTTATTACCGCTGGTGTGAACTGACAGCCGCTAGCCGTCGTTTTGATGCTTCCCTGGAAGATATACATACCGGACAGGATGCAAGAAATGCCGGTTACTGGGATGGCAGCAACCCACTGCTGCTCCTGCAGAAAGATGCTTTCTTCGCTGCCGGTGGGGCTGGTGCTTCTTCCTATAGCACTATGCAGAACAAGTTGCAGCAGTTCTCCCGTTATATCCGTAATGATGCTTCGCTGCCTGTAAGCAACGTATTACAGGTGATCAACTATATTGTGTATTGTGCAAAAGATACTACCGTAAAAGGATTTAACAACTGTGCAGGACCGGCCAACTGTGCTGCCGGCAGAGATGAAGACCAGGAGTGGGAGCTATACCGTACCTTTTATCTCCAGCTCAAAGCACCGCAGATGGAGATTGCCAGAGGCAATAGTCCGATAGACACTGTTCGCAATAGCCGTAACTGTTATATCGGTGGCGGACTGGTAAAAAATGATCCCAACTTAGGAAACAGCTACGGACAGGAAAATATTATCAATGGTCGTGTGAAAACTTGTCCGGATGATCCATTGACTGCAAAGTATGCCAACAAACACCGGCTGTTTGCAGAAGATATCCAGACGGAAGATTTCATGCAATCACTGTCTGCCCAATCACTGGCACGGATGAGCGACAGCATCAAACAAATCAATGATGCAGCCCTCTATGAAAACTGCCACAAAAACTGTCTGGCCCAGGCTGATTCCTGGATGCAGGCACTGAAAGGCTGTCAACAGCTGGTTATCGGTAACGACTCTACGAAATACAAACAACTGCAAGCTGGTCTGATTGCTGTATGTGAAAAAGGCTGCGATATGAGCCATATCTTCGGCGCCAGTACCATCAGCCCTGATAGTACCAATGTGGACCGCACTTTTGAAGATGTGATGAACAGGGTCCTCGGCCCCGGTGCTATCAACAGCTCCTGTACTGCGCTGTTGATCAACTATCCGGCCACCTATGAAACAGCAACACAGGAATATGTGTCCCGCGACAGCTGTACCTGTGAAAAAATA
This sequence comes from Chitinophaga flava, assembly GCF_003308995.1. Classification (NCBI taxonomy): domain Bacteria; kingdom Pseudomonadati; phylum Bacteroidota; class Chitinophagia; order Chitinophagales; family Chitinophagaceae; genus Chitinophaga; species Chitinophaga flava. Next base: position 1,267,210 of record NZ_QFFJ01000002.1, read on the forward strand.
ACCGCTTTCTATGATCAATATAAACAAACAGCTTATGGCGTTTCTACTGCAGGTTTCCTGCGCTGGCTGCAACAGAAATTCGGATCTTCCTTTGTGATGACCACCGAACAGCTGGACATCCTCTTACGCAAATGTGTGGCTGGCGATTGTGTTACGCCTTCGCAGATGGCGTTCCCATTACCTTATGCACTCACCTGTAAAAGCTGTGCGTCTTGTGACGTAGTACAGGCTAAAGTGATGGATTTCCAACGCTTGTATCCTACGTTGACGCCGGCAGATAATAATTACGAAACGCTGCTGACTAATTACCTTAATAAAAAGCTGAATTTTAATCTCAGCTATGTTGAATATTATGAGTTTATTGGAAGATGTAATGGTAAGCTGGGAGATGTGCCAGTAACCAATATCTCCTGCGAAGCCTTTACCAAAGCTTATCAGCAGTTCTCCCTGCTGCAGCCGGATTATTATGCTAACCCCAACGGTAACACGCATATGGCCGACAGCTTTAAGGTATACCTGCGGGACTGGATGAATATTGTGTTCAGTAAACAGCTGCGTTATGAAGATTACGCCTCCATGGCCGCCAACTGTAACCTGGCACTGAATATCCCGCATGACAGTGTGCCGCCGGTATGTGCAGGCTCTCCTTCCACTGTTACCTGTGTTCCCGGTGTAATGGACTGTTGTGCATTGGATACCTATCTCGGGAATTTTAAATATGTATTCCCAATTCGAGCCAATGCGCGGCTGCTGGCTTATTACTTCCGTATGCAGGCATCGCAATGGTGTGCTCCTAAAGGCATTCCGGTGATAGATCCGCTGTCATCTTATGCAAGCATCACTAACTTTTATAATCACTTGTCGGTGCCACATGAAACAGTAATTGATGTGGTAGACGACGTAGCTAACTATACCAGTAACAATAATACTTCCTGCAATCTTCCGGGTATCAACTTCGGAGATGGTGGCAGTGGTCTGGTTTATGCAGATTATATGCTCTGTAACCGTCCGCTTTCACCGGTATTGCAGCCGGATACTGTACCGTGTATGCGTACCCGTATGGATATGGCGCTGATCAATGCTTCGCTGTCATACAGTACCTACCGGGATTCTGTATTAAAAGATTTCCAGGATATCTACCTGACCAAATGTTTGTCTGTGCAGCCACAGATGACAGTTTCCGGTACCCTGGTAGAATATCATTATACTTTATACTATTATGATCAGGCAGGTAATCTGGTAAAAACGATTCCGCCTAAAGGGGTTAAACTACTGACCGAGGATGAACTCGACGCAGTGCGCAGAGACCGTCCGTATAATATTGCAGAATGTTACCAGACAGTAGATACACTCAGCTTTAAAGGTAACGGGGCCTACATCCCTTATCCCACCTGGATGACAGGAGCTTATAAACCCTATTCCATAGAAACCTGGGTAAACCGTGAGGCGGGACATGATCAGGGTATCTTCTCAGATAACATCGCTGTCAGCGCTCCATCCCGTTTCATTGATAGTACCTATACCATCCCTGCTTTCAATGGAGAAAAAGGGGTGAGCTGCTTTACCCGTGGTAACCAGCTGGTGTTCCGCAGTGGCAGACATATACCTTTCTGGTGGCCTTATCCCATCTTTGAACAGGTAGAAGGTGTGGCTGCAGTACCATTGTCCACCTTATTACCTGCAGGTACCTGGTCTCATATCGTGATAACAGGTACCGGTAATCCGCTGAAACCGTTTTCTGTAGTGATCAATGGCAGGGCTATCCCTGTACAGTATGATACTACACATGCTTACCTCGGTGGTGCATTGACAGAACAAGGTACCAAACAATTCCGCTTCGGCGCCGCCTTCGTAAAAGGAAATTGGCAGTACTGGCAGGGATATATCAAACAGTTACGTATATACGATCGTTTTGTAAACTATGCAGAAGCCTGGATGAACTATAACAACATCTGCCTGAATCCTCGTAATGATGCTGGTTTGCGTACCTGGTTGCCCATGAATGAAGGAATGGGTAGTCTGCTGCACGACCGGGTGACTGAACAGGATATTGTGCTGGAAGGCGCGCCAGGATACAGCTGGATCAGGAACCATAATCCGGTGCTGGTGAAACATGACCAGCCTACGACGTATGCCTATAATACATTGAATGGTATCATACGCCAGAGTACCCCGGATGGAGGGGTTTTTAAAGCCTGGTATGACCGGTTGGGAAGGTCTGTAGTGTCTCAGAATGCAGAACAACGGCAACCATTAAACGGAGGAGAATCGAACCGGTATAGCTATTCTATTTATGATCCCCTTGGCAGGACTATTGAAACAGGAGAGAAAGGGGGGAGCCCGATTACCGATATTAATACCCTGGATACGCTGGCGCTTTCATCCTGGATGCAGCAGGGGAGCAGATCTCAAATAGTGAAGACATTTTATGACTTTCCTTTACCAGGGCTTGGGCTGTTACAGGAGAATACCCGTAAACGTGTCACTGCATCTACTGTTGATGAAGATGGTGATGGGCAATACGATAATGCTTCTTTTTACAGTTATGACCTGCTGGGCAATGTGAAAACCTTATGGCAGTATCAACAGCGGCTTGAGCTTGCTAAGACGGGACAAGGGATGAAACGGATGGATTATGATTTTGATCTTGTTTCAGGCAAGGTGAATAATCTGTTTTATCAAAAGGGACAACCTGATCAGTTTGTTTACCGGTATTTATATGACGCCGAAAACAGGATAGTAGCCGCTCTAAGCAGCCGGGATAATATGACCTGGCAACAGGATGCTACTTATTGGTATTATTTGCATGGGCCTTTGGCAAGAGTGGAGCTGGGTGAACATAAAGTACAGGGTATAGATTATGCTTATACCCTTCAAGGCTGGCTGAAGGGAATCAACGCTGCTGCACTGGATGGAAATGATATGGGTGGAGATGGAATAACAGGAAATCATAGCCTGATAGCTAAGGATGTAATGGGAGTTACACTGGGATATAATGGAAATGATTATGCGCCTATTAATCCATCGAATACCACGGCTTTTAATATGCCTTATGTTTCCGGTATTGTTCTGAGCACAGGTAATGGGCTTTATAATGGAAATATCAGCTATTCTACGCTGGCGCTTAGTAATATTTCAGGAGCTAAAACTACTGGTTATACCTATGGATATGACCAGTTAAACCGCCTCAAAGAAGCAAAACAACATACATTGCAATTGGGCCAGGCCTGGAATAGCACCAGCGCAACTGAAGACTATAGGGAAAAAATAAGTTACGATGCAAATGGTAATATACTGGCTCATTCACGCAATGCAGTAGGAGCCATGGATGATCTTACCTATCATTATAAAAAGGACAATAATCAGTTGACAAGTGTTTCTGATGCAATTGGCAATAGTCAGTATAAAGAGGATATAAAAGGGCAGCAATCAGATAACTACACTTATGATGCAATTGGTAATCTTATAAAAGATAAAAGTGAAGGAGTAGAAAAAATAGGATGGACAGTGTATGGTAAAATCAGGAACGTAATTGGCCGTAATCCGGTAAGCTTTTCTTATGGCCCGGACGGGAACAGAATAAGAAAACAATCGGGAGACTCCAGTGTTTTTTATATTCGTGATGCAGCCGGTAGACAACTAGCCATTTATAAACAAAATGGTACCCAATTCATCTGGGAAGAACAACAGTTATATGGAAGTAGCCGACTGGGTATTTTAAAGCATGAGTCTATGTTGCCACCCCGTCTGCCGTATCCTACCAGTTTGACGGATACTTTGAGTGATGCTTATAATACAGGGTTACGCAACTATGAAGTTGTTAACCATCTGGGGAACGTCATGGCGGTACTAACTGATAAAAAACAAGGAGTGTCTGCTAATACAAAAACAGTTGATTATTATACTGCAATTTCATTGTCTCAGCAGGATTATTACGCTTTTGGTATGTTGCAGCCTGGAAGAAAATACGCTCTGAAAGCTTACCGGTATGGCTTTAATGGTAAGGAAATTGATAATGAGACGAAAGGAGAGGGAAATCAGCTGGATTATGGAATGCGAATATATGATCCAAGGATAGGTAAGTTCCTGAGTACGGATCCAATAGCTCATGAATACGCAGGATTAACACCTTATCAGTTCGCAAGTAATAGTCCTGTTAGTGGAATTGATCTTAACGGATTGGAATATTATTTTGCTGCAGATGGAACTTATATCGGGGTAGGTAATCAGGCTAATAGAGCTGTTCGGGTGGTTGATGCAAACGTGGTGAAAGAGTATGGTTCTGCTGAAAAAATCCACCAGGCAGTTGAATCCAATGCAGCTAAAGCCAGGACGGCGATTATGATGACAGAAGGTCCCAGTAAGACATTTTATACTACCTATCTGACGGTGGATGTTCTACTGAATAATGCACATTCTATTTATGGCGAAGCCGGTACCAAAAGTAGCGAATATAGAAAGTTGGCACATGTAATTAATAATCGGGAAATTAAATATGCAAAGTATATAGCGGCTCTTAGGAATACAATAATTGGTGTGGACAAGAAAACAAAAGAAAATTTGTATAGTACAGAAAAAAATACTACTGTGTTAAAGTTAAACGCCCTATACGGATTTAACAGATATGTAGCATTTGGAGTATACAAACCGATGGATCCTGCGGCTGTTGATAAATTCCGGGAAACATTTGAAGTAAATGGGTATCAAATTGATGGAGGAAAACAGAACGGTAATTATGCGAATTATTTCATGTGCAAAGGAGATATTAAGGAGCTTCAACTTAACATTCCTAGCACAAAAGAAATCTTCAAGGAAATAATTGACGCAAGAAGCGGTGTTACAAAGGACCCCAATCCCAATGCTGATAGTTGGAAAGGAGATGGGAAAACTAACAATGTAAGCAATGATATGCCCAAATATAAATCTGATGAAGAACCTAAATCTAAATGATTAATCGGGTGAGTTTTATGAGAAAAATAATGATGCCTTTTATCTTTTGGTGCGTTACTGCATGTGGGCAGGATAATGATTGCAGACCATTTTGCAGCTTTGGTCAATTGAGTAACAGCCCGGTAAAAAAAATCGGGGAGGCAGTATCTGTTTCGCCCAAACTTCTGAAGGTGGAGTATCCTACTTTTGAAAAAGATACTTTTCTGGTCCTTAAAACCTGGGAATTAAATGCTCAGTTTAAAATTGAACATAAGGCTCCTACTTTTCTCCTGAGAATGTTTGACCAAAATGTTAGTGACACACTGAGTATAAATGGTAATCAGTTTGATATTGGTAAGATGCTAGAGTCGGGAATAGTGCCACTTGTCAAAAGTATTACCTATTATCACCACGATGGAGAATACCTTTTGTTCAGGATTCTAAATGGTGGGTCTGGCAGAATAATATCCAGTTATATATTGGTATTCAATATTTCAGATAGGAATAGAATTGTCTGTTTAAATGAGAAATCCAAGATACCAGGAACAACCTGGATGGTCAGGGAAAACCTTATTACAGATTTGGATAATGATGGTTTCCTGGAAATAAATCTACTTGATTCACTTAGGATAAGACCTTATATTATTTATCCGGACAAAATCGTCCCATCTTCAAAAGTGTTAATCCTGAATCAGGTTGATAACGACCGTTTTTGCATAAAAACGAAGGGCTCTAACTGGTATTTTAATCTTAAATCATTGCCTGCGAATGATACCTGTATTTTTAATTTCGATGAAGAGCTGCCTCCATCGAGTTATGACTAATCGTATAATCGGGCTGCAAAGTATAGCTCACATATTTTTAAATAAATAAGGATAAAATTCCAGACACTTGAAAATCAGTCTAAACCCTATATCATGAAAAAATTTTTTCTTTCCATTGTATGCCTCCTGATGGGTATCGCATCCTATGCGCAGCACATCTACCAGATACGCGCTGACAGTGTGCGTATCTACAATACCTGCGATACAGCGGAACTGATCCTGGAAAACCATACCCAGGACACATTGGGTTTCCTCTTCAACAAATGGAAGGGACGGACCGAATTCCGTAAGCTCCGGCTGGTGCCGGTAGGAGATACTGCAGTGGCATTACCCGGTCAGGATACCCTTTCCCTGCGGGCACTTATGTGGTCGGGTGGACTTTCCCGCGGCCTTATTATCACCGGGGATGCTGATTACCTCATCCCGCAGGAAGTAGGGGGGGTGGTGCTCCGTGATATCACCCTCAGAAGAAAGATAACGTTGCCTGCTCCGGAGAGTAACCGTAACCGTGAGATCGTGATCCTTGATAAAACCACTGGCAACTACCGCTGGTGGGTAAAGGGGGCTTTTGTGCCCCGCGATATGAAAGGTACGCCACCTTATCTGGCTAAAGACAGTCTGACCATCAGCAAAGGAGATAAACTGATTCTCTTTTCGGATGGTAATAAATGGTACGACCTGAATGTATGCGCGGCAGGTGCCAACAAAGCCCCAACTGTTAATGCAGGTAAAGATACCACGTTGCCAGCCGGTTCTACGCAAACCACCATGAATGGCTCTGTGACACCCGGTTCCAGCAACTATTACACTTCTATCTGGACAGTTATATCACAACCATCCGGATCTCCGAAAGTGAATTTTGCCGATAGCTCCAAATTAAACAGCGGTGTATCCAATCTCACCGGCGGCAGTTATGTCTTCGTGATTACCGTCACCGACCAGCTGGGACTGACAGCTAAAGATACTATCAAAGTGCTGGTGCCGATGCCTTCGCAGATGTTCTCCAGCGGCGGCCCTAATGATAACGTATACGACACTACGAACGGCAACAAAACTTGGGTATATCTGCCGGATGGCTACGATCCCAACAGCAACCCGGCTTACCCGCTGATTATCTTCCTGCACGGTGGTGGGGAGTATGGTAACGATATCAGTAAGGTGTTGAATCCTTTTGGAGGGCTGCCCATATACCTGTATAACAAAAGCTTCCCGATGCAATCCGTCGTGATTGCGCCACAGTCACCCACTGCAAACTGGACCAAAGAATCGATAAAGGCTGCTTATGATTATGCGGTGAAGAACTATCATGTGGATGTGGACAGGGTGTATGTGACCGGTCTGTCTTTTGGTGGTGGCGCGGCTTGCCTGGCAGTAGCTTCCTATCCTTCCCTGTTTGCGGCTTATATTCCTATATCGCCTACTGACAATGATCTGCAAAAAAATGGTATCATCGCCAAAAATATAGGTGCTTATTATGTACAGGATTTTATTGATCCTTATGTGCCTTCCACTATCACCTGGGATTGTATCAATACCATCAATAGTGCTAGTCCTAAAGGACTTTATCCGCCACAGATAAAGATGCTCACCATCGGTGACCACGAACCTACTATCTGGAACCAGACAGTTTACGATAAAACGAAGGCCTCTTTTGATTTTGAAAAGGATTTCTTCTTGTTATACAATCGCAAACCGGAGTTAGCAGCGGCCAACTTTGTCACCAGGGCAGAAGAGAAGGAAGACTTCACCGAATACAGCAAAGCGCTGATCCTGGTACAGAAACTTCCGGCTTCAGCTGATAAATCAGCGCTGGAACAACGTTTGCGCGTACTGTTGCAACGACTCACGGAATACTATCGTTATTACGTCATCGATCCGGGTGTGGCTTCCAATACATCGGTACCTAACACCAATAAGATCATCGACAACACACCCGGTACCATCATTAATGGACTGAAGGATATCAAAGGAAGTACTTATCCGCTCAGCTTTAAAGTGGTGAGCGCTAGTGTGTCCGCCAACTTCGACGACGGGCTGGACAACGATTACATGGGCCTCGACCATACTATCTACAGAGACGGTGCTGTGATCGATGCTACCGGCGCCACCTATGCCTTTGGCGGCTTGTCAGATAATTCCGGTTATGATATAAGGATTTATCATGCCAACAGAAACACTGATAAAACAACTTCTTCTGCACTGACTGCAACCGTCAACGGTGCGAATGTGAGCTCCGGTTATGCGGCCTGGAATACTAATGATTATGTTGATGTGACCAATGTGAAATCTACCGGTGGCGTCATCAACCTGACATTAAAATCAAGATCGCTGTCAAACCTGCCTCCAGGCCAGTCAGGCATAGTGGCTATTGTGCTGAAAGAAAAACCGGGACCTCAGCCAGGAAACAGAGCACAGTTTAATTTCAGTAAAACACCGCAGAATGTTCCGGGCTGGACTAGTGCCTACGGTAATTTCACACAGAATGTGCAAGAGTTTACAGACAACCCCACCGGTTGGGTACTTAGCACTGTCAACACCGCCAACTGGGGTACATACTACACGGGATATGGCGCTGATGATAATGGTATGAGCACTGGTGACTTCAGCACCGATTTTCCTGCCGATGTGGTACGTAGCCATGTGATGAATGGTTTCATGAAGTTTGATGGTTCCAACTACGGCCTGGAAATAAAAGGTAGCAACGGCCAGGGTTTACCAGCTGGTAAATACCAGGTGAAACTGATCTCCTCCATAAAATCTACTGTAGACCGGAAAGGACAGGCCTTTGTGAATGTGAAATTCGGCGGTACGAGCAACCAGCTGCAATACGTATATCCGACGGATAATACCAACAACTATGTCACTTTCAACGGGCAGATCAAAGCAGGAGAAACGATCAAGGTCAGCATCAACCGTAATGATAATAACTACTCTGACGTTGCATTTATATCAGGATTGATTATCGAGAAAATTAATTAGTTATGAAGAAGATATTGTTGCTTCATGTACTGATAGCCCTGTTCTTATCCGTTAAAGCGCAGCGGGTACATAAAATCAGCGCAGATAGCGTGTTGCTGACCGGTGATTGCTGCGGTACCGAGTTGATCCTGGAAAACAAAACCAGCAAAATCAACGGCTTTCTGAAAAATAACGGTAAGGGACGTACGTCGTTTACTAAGCTGCAGCTGGTGACGGTGGGCGACAGCGCTATCGCTATACCCGGTCAGGATACCCTGCGCATCAGGGATGTATGGTGGCTGGGAAATATGACCAGAGGGCTGGTCATCGCACCGGATACCAACTACCTCGTACCGGCCAGTATCCATGTAGTGCTGCTGCCCGATATCTCGCAGCCACGGCAGATCACACTGCCCGCACCAGAACAAAACAAAAACCGGGAAATCGTGATCGTCGATAAAACAAGCGGCAGCAACCGCTGGAAAATAAACGGCGCTTTCGTCAACAGAGGTGTGAACGGCACTCCGCCGTATACAGCTGACAACAATCTGACCGTAGGTCAGGGTGATAAGCTGATGCTGGTGAGCGATGGGGTGAAGTGGTACAACACACAGGTCTGTTGCGGAATGTAAAATAGTCATCGACAAAAAAGCTGGCCGGTATAACGGCCAGCTTTTTTATTGCTGCTCATTTTTTCCTGATCCGAATATCGCTTTGCTGATTATTGTATTGAATATCAATATTACATAGTTTAGTTTTTGTTGTTTGCTTGTTATCCATTTTTTCCGTGTTCGAGTAGCCGTGTCCGATGCCTCAAAATATCTTTGTGCCCTGTTTTTAAAAACACACATTGATCTATGAGAGCATTACCTACTGCTTGTCTCTTTTCAGTTTTAATCGGTTCGGTTTTAAATGGATACACACAGGACACTTCGCCACAAGGGAAGAAAACGGTGCCTGGAGACAGCCTCTGGAATATATCCCTGCAGGATGTAACGGTTACTTCCAATGGTTTAAACAATAAGATTAAAAATCTGGCGAGTACAGTCAATATCGTTAACAACCGGCAGATCAAGGAACTGGGTATCCAGTCAGTAGGCGACGCCATCCGCCTGATCCCCGGTGCCAATTATCAGGATGAAGATGGTCGTGGGTTAAAGCCGGGAATAGGATTGCGTGGTCTTGACCCCGGAAGAAACGGGTATGTGGTGGTACTGGTAGATGGAAAAATTCCATTAGGACAAAGCTATGGCCAGCTGGGAGCCTATTATATGTTGCCCATTGCTTCACTGGAACGGATTGAAGTGATCAAAGGTGCTTCGCCGGTATTGTATGGTGCTGGTTCCATCGGTGGTGTCATCAACCTGATTACAAAAAAAGGGCAGGGGAAACCCAATGCAGAAGCCAGTATTGAAGCGGGCAGCTATAACTATTTAAATGCGAATGCATCTGCATATGGGGATAATGGTAAGTTTAACTATTATGTCAACTACAACCGCCGGCAGGGTAATGGCTTCCGTACCAGTAGGGCTGCTTTTAATACCAATGATGTTACCTTTCGGGTAGGTGCCAAACTGGATTCTACCAACGAGCTGGCCGTTTCCGGAAATGTTTATACAGAAGATGCTGAAACACCGGGAGGCCTTTCCGAACAGCAGTATAAAGACAACTACAGGCAAAGTGTCAACCCATTCGATCACTTCTACGCGCAGCGTTATTCCACGGCTATCACCTATAAGAAAACCCTGGATGCTACCAACACACTCTCCCTGTCTGTTTTTGCCAATTATTTTAAACGTAACTGGTGGTATGATACCAAACGGGATAAAAAATCCATCCTGGGAGATCTGAGGGATATCTTCACCGGTGGTGCTGTATTGGAGTATAACCGTACCAATAAGTTGTTTGGATTGGATAATTCATTGATCGTGGGGCTGAAGTACCTCGGAGACCAGACCAATAGCATAAAGGTGATGGGTGATGATCCTCTGCAACATACGGGCAAAACTACTTTCTCTACCACCATTCCTACCAATGTAATGGAAGGGTATATACAGAACGAGATACATTTCTCTGATAAGTTTAGCTTCACCCCGGGTTTACGGTATACCGCTATCAACTACGGGCAGAGCGATTATATGACCGGTCAGAAGCTGTCTACTGAGACCAGTGTTTTCATATATTCCTTCGGGTTATTGTACAAACCGGTAGAAAGATTCAGGGTTTATTCCACTGTTTCCAAAGGGTACAATCCTCCGGTTTTGAATGCCGCTTTAGATCCGGGCACTGTTAAAGATGGCCGCAGCCTGGGAGCTGAAACATCCAACAACTATGAAGTGGGTATCCGTACTACGCCGGTAAACTGGCTGGACCTGAGCCTGAGTGGGTATATACTGGACTTTAACCATAAACTGACGGAAGAAGGCGGCGTTTTCTCTAATGCCGGTAAAGCTATGCACAAGGGTATTGAGTTTGAACTGAATATACAGCCTTTTAAAGGTATGCGCTTATATACTACCGGTGCTTTGCAGCGAGCTACTTTCGAAGAGGGAGCCAATAAGGGAAACCTGTTGCCCTATGCGCCACAGCAATTGCTGACGATAGGAGCCAAATACCAGACGCGTGCCGGTGCAGGTGAGTTGATTGTGAATGCCTGGAATACCTTTACCGGAAAACAGTATAATGATGCGCTGAATACAGAGGAGCCATCTGCAGATGGAGGCAACGGCGCCATTCCTTCCTATAATTTGCTGAACCTCTCTCTGAATTATAACTGGCATAACTGGGGTGTAAGCCTGACTGCCAACAATCTGCTGAATGAGCGGTATTTTACCCACCGTTATGATTTCTGGGGTGGTCTTTTCCCAGGAGCGCCAACTACGGTGAATGTGGGTCTGTCATACCGTATTCACCGGTAAATGGTATCATCCACTGATACATCAACATTTTTCCGGGAGATGATTTTTCCGGAGAAATGTTGATGTTGCTTAATTGAACATCCTGTATTCGTTGGGTGTATGCCCTACCCGTTGTTTGAATAAACGGCTGAAATGCTGAGGATATTTAAATCCCAGCTCATAGGCAATTTCACTGACTGATTTGTTGATATCGAAGATCCTTTCCTTGGCCACATCTATCAGTTTGGCCTGTATATATTCCTGCGCAGATTTACCGGTTTCTTTTTTAATTAAATCGCCAAAGTAATTGGAAGACAGATTCAACTGACCTGCACAATATCCTACAGATGGCAAACCCAGTGTCTGTGGTTTGTCTGAAAGAAAATATTCGTTGAGCAGATGTTCAAACTGTGCTAAAATGCCTTTGTGTTCATTATCACGGGTGAGGAACTGCCGGTCATAAAAACGCTGGCAATAATTAAGGAAGAGCTCAATATTAGTAACGATCAGTGTTTTACTGTGTTTGTCGATAGCATGCCTGAGTTCAAAATCAATTTTGGAAAAGCAGTCCAGCACAGTTTGTCGTTCCCGCTCTGACAGGTGCAGCGCCTCATGCACATCATAGGAAAAAAACGTATAGTCGTTCATGTGACGACCTAGTGAAGTGCCCTTTAGCAGGTCGGGATGGAAGACCAGTGCATGACCCTGAGGCTGATAATACGGACCGTGATTACATTCAATCTTGATCACCTGCCCGGGAGCCAGAAACACCAGGGTTCCTTCCTGGTAATCATAGAAATGACGACCGTACCGGATATCACCGCATCTTACATCTTTGAGAAAGACGGTATAAAACCCCAGATTAATATGGGCAGGAGGCCGGAGGCCTGCATTCGAAAAATCCACCACACTTACCAGCGGGTGCAGGGTTTCATGATTGTTGTAGTCGTTGTACTGACTGACGTGATCAAATCTCACTATTTTATCCATAAGCCACTGTTTGAATCTGCTTCAAAGATACTGCTTCCGCGGCGGTTTAGATGGTCCGTATCCACGGACCAGTGATTTTGGTAGGGAATACAGTAATCCGGATAATAACGCATTAAAAAACAGCCAGGATCTTTGCACAGTCATCGGCAGTTCGGGCCTGCCGGGGAACAAAGCATTAAAACAAATTGTTAATTATTTCAACGAAGAACAGGCAGGAGGGCCTGGTACCTTAATACAACAAGGGATATCAGTATCCAAAAAAGGAAAACAGGTGAAGGGCAGCCGGCCTGAACAAATCAATATCGCAGTAGAAGGCTCTTTAAAACGGCTGAAGACGGATAATTGATGCACAACAAACCAAGCAAAATGGGAACAACGGAAAACGGAAACATGCTTTTCCCCCAGGGGGAAAAAGCGCCGGCTGACTACTTCACTGGTACAGCCTGGGTGAAAATCCTGGTACCACAGGATGAAACAGGTACCTATTCCATTGGTGACGTGGTATTTGAACCAGGCAGCAGAAACAACTGGCATACACATCCGGCAGGACAAATCCTGCTGGTAACAGCAGGAAAAGGCTATTATCAGGAAAAAGGCAAACCAGCCAGATTACTGACCAAAGGTGATGTGGTGGTGATACCTTCCGGTGTAGTACACTGGCATGGCGCCACACGCGACAGCCGTTTCATACATATAGCGATTACCAACAACACTAAAGATGGGGCCGTGAAATGGCTGGAGCGTGTAACGGATGAAGAATATGATCGGGTACACCAAACCGGGGATGATGATCCGCCTCCGGCTGTGAAACTAACGGAAACGGCTATACATAATCATAAAATGTTATTCCCGCACGATGTGTCGAAGTTAAAGGAAACAGATCCCGAGCTGATTGAAGTGTTTAACAATTTTGCTTATGATGAAGTCGTGAGTTATGGTGGCCTCGACACCAGAACCAGGATGGTGGCGATTGTAGCGTCTACCATTGCCTGTCAGGCCCTCAGCGAATTTACCTTCATGGCCAACGGCGCCCTGAATGCCGGTGTTACACCCGTGGAACTGAAAGAGATCGTTTATCAGGCTGTCCCTTATGTGGGCATTGCCAAAGTATTGGATTTTATTCATGCTACCAACGAGATCCTGCAAAGAAGAGGGGTAACATTGCCATTGGAGAAACAAACGACTACCAGCAGGGAAAACCGCCAGGAGAAAGGATTGGCAGTACAGCGTTCTATCTTCGGCGACCGCATTGATAAAATGTATCAGGAAGCGCCAACAGACCAGCTGCATATTCAGCAATATCTTTCTGCCAATTGTTTTGGTGATTATATTACCCGTAAAGGATTGGATTTAAAAACAAGAGAACTGATCACCTATGCGATGCTCATTTCGTTGGGCGGAGTGGAAGCGCAGGTAAAAGGGCATGTCCGCGGTAATGTAAATGTAGGTAATGATAAGGCCACCCTGCTGAGTGTTACTACGCAACTACTGCCTTATATCGGTTATCCGAGGACGCTCAATGCCCTCCAGTGTTTAAATGAAGTAATACCGGATTAAAATAATAAGCAATGGAAAAATTTAAAGTAAAAGCCTTTGGCACAGAGGCCGCCGATGCACCATTAAAAGAAATCAGTATCGAACGAAGGGAAGTAACACCGAAAGATGTGGAAATGGATATTTTATTTTGCGGTGTGTGCCACTCAGACCTGCATACTGCCCGTAATGATTGGGGTGGTACTATTTACCCGACTGTTCCCGGCCATGAAATTGTAGGCAGGGTAACTAAAATCGGTGATGCAGTTTCCAAAGTTAAAGTGGGAGATCTGGTGGCAGTAGGCTGTCTGGTTGATTCCTGCAGGGAGTGTGAAAACTGCAAACAGGATCTGGAACAGTATTGTATTCCTGGTTTTACCCTCACTTACAATGGCCCCGACAAATATCTGGGAACACCAACCTATGGTGGTTATGCTGAAAAGGTGACCGTAGATGAGCACTTCGTGTTAAAGGTACCTGAGAACCTGGACCCGGCTGGCACGGCTCCTTTGCTGTGTGCAGGCATCACTACCTGGTCTCCGTTGAAGCATTGGAAGGCGGGCCCCGGCAGTAATGTGGCGGTTATTGGTTTGGGAGGTCTCGGACATATGGCCATCAAACTGGCCAAAGCGCTGGGTGCACATGTTACGCTCTTCTCCAGATCTCCGAATAAGGAAAAGGATGCCCTGGAACTGGGAGCAGACCACGTGGTTATTTCTACAGATGATGCACAAATGAAGCAGGTGAAAGGAAAGTTTGATTTAATTATTGATACCGTTCCTTATGTACACGATGTCAATCATTATATGTCTACGTTGCGGGTGAGTGGTACACTGGTGCTGGTAGGTTTCTTTGGTAATCTGGAAGAGATGATAAACACAGATCCTTTGATCATGGGCAGAAGGGCAATAGCCGGTTCTGTGATAGGGGGCATCGCTGAAACGCAGGAGATGCTTGACTTCTGTGGCAAACATAATATCACGGCAGATATTGAAATCATTAGGATGCAGGATATTAATGAAGCTTACGAGCGAATGTTAAAAAGTGATGTACATTATCGGTTTGTGGTCGATATGTCTTCACTGAAAAACTAACAGGGAGGTGGCCAATGGCCACCTTTTTTTATGATGATTGACCAACCAGACAAAGATGTACCGCTTCTGCCAGTTATCAGCAAAAAGACACCAGTTAAACAATTATTCGTTCGATCTCCGATTTTCCTCTTTGAACGCGCAGAGAGATTTCGATTTTTTACTATTTTAGCGTTGCCTGGAATGGTAATTTAGTGGTGCCAAAGCCATAATTCATGCCGATCACCAGTACCACCCCAAAGTCTTTGTTATTCGGGAATAGCAGCATGTGGAACAGATTTAGATGGATATATTCGCGTATGCGTGGTTGTAGTGGATAACCTTGCATAAACCCCAAAAAGGAAATCAGATTTTATTAAAAAAACACAACCCCAAAATGCCGGAAGCCTTATCGGTTTTCTCCGGTGGGATATGCTTGTTAAAATAACTGTCACAAAACGTCATGGAGCAATTTTTTAGAAGACACTAGTATGTAAGCCCCTGGCTTATTCCCATAATTAAATCACATCGCGGCAAATGCGGGTGGTGGTGGAGATCGTATGGCCGGTCTTTTCAGAATACCTGTTTTAAAAAAACGGGGAGGCAGACCATTGCTGCAAACAAACTAACAAATCAACTTCAATCAATACTAAAAACAAATCTAGCATGAAACAGTTATCACGTGTAACCATGTTTTTTTTAGCGCTGCTGCTGATATGGGCAGGCTGTAAAAAAGGAGATCAGGGACCATCTGGTGCGCAAGGTGTGCAAGGCGCTCAGGGAATACAGGGGCCTGCAGGGAGTAAGATTTACAGCGGCAACGGTGCGCCGGCAGCCAACATTGGTGCAAATGGTGATTTTTATCTGGACCTTTCCAGCTCAAAATTTTATGGCCCCAAAACCGAAGGCTGGGGTACGCCTATCAACCTGATGGGAGCAACAGGTGCTACGGGAACAACTGGAGCCACCGGAGCCACTGGAGCCACTGGAGCCACTGGTGCTACGGGTGCAGCCGGCAGTCAGATTCTCAGTGGAACGGGCGCTCCTGCTGCTTCATTGGGCAATAACGGAGATTATTACCTGGATAAATCTTCCTACAACCTGTATGGTCCTAAAACAGGCGGTGCATGGGGTGCGGCCTTGTCATTGCAAGGGCCCGCCGGCCCTCAGGGTCCTGCTGGTCCGCAAGGCCCTGCTGGTACAGCTAATGTGATCTATTCCACCTGGGTATATGCTACCTATTTCCGTGATACTATCATAGATGGTTCCAGCGTGAATGCGGCCAACGTACTGGCACCAAGCCTTTCCAACGCTATTCTCAGTTCAGGCACCGTGCTCGTTTATTTGAACTTTGGCGGAGGGTGTTTTACGCTGCCCTATACCAGTTATGCTGGTGGTAAACCCAATACCATTGCTTATATTCCGCAGTTGGGTAAAATACTCCTTACCCGTTTTACACACGACAACAGCAATTCCGTTAATTTAAGTACGTTCTTGCAGTACCGTTATATCCTTATCCCTGGTGGTGTGGCCGCTACCAGAGCCACACCACATCCTGATTACAATGATTATACTGCGGTATGCAGATATTATGGCATTCCTGAGTAACCGACACCACTATCATTTCCAGAAAAAATGGCTGTCTTCCCCGGCAGCCATTTTTTTTGTGTTAATATTTCTGATCATTTTTTGTAAAGAAGCTAGAATACTTAGTAGTTGTAAATAACCCTATAATCATTTGCTGTACTGTGTTTTATAGTATTCATAAATTCAACTGCGGTATAGCACGGGTTAATTTTAGCAAAGAAGTGGTTAATTATAATGTAAGCCGCTGGCATTATGTAACCTAATTTTAAGGCATAATCAGGTAATATCCCCTAAGTTGAACAGGTTGCTGTAATGCCTGCAGGGAGCGCGGTATGAGATGTGTCAACCAATGCCAGACGTTTCAGTTTTTTTATGAAAGAACTGTAGAGGAATTCTGTATTTAATATTCGAAAAGTCGGAAATGCTTGCAAGCAATCGCCAACATACCGCCGGGTAATACGCCCGGATAATCACTTTTATCAATATTACACTTATGAAAAAACAAACTGTGATAGCAGTGCTACTGCTATTGATGGTAGCTTTTGCCCATGCGCAAACTCCGTTTGTATCGGGTAAAATTACAAGTAAGGATGGCGCGCCGGTTCCAGGGGCTTCTGTCCGTGTAAAAGGCACTAAAACCGGCGTAGCAGCCAGTGGTGATGGTTCTTTTAAGATAACCGCAAAAGAAGGTGACATCCTCCTTGTTACTGCATTAGGTTATGGAACCGAAGAAATCAAAATAGGTCATGATCAAACCGTCAACGTCTCTCTTTCCGACAATTCTAAACAAATTAATGAAGTACTGGTAACAGCATTAGGTATCAAACGTGACAAGCGTATGCTGACCTATAGCGTAGCAGAAATTAAAGGTGCTGCTGTTGTAGAGGCCAAGCAGGATAATATGATCAATGCGCTGGCCGGTAAGGTAGCAGGCGTGCAGATTACCAATTCCAGTGGTATGCCGGGAAGTTCTGCTAAAATAGTGGTGCGTGGCAGTACTTCACTGGTCGGCAATAACCAGCCATTGTTGGTCATTGACGGTGTACCTGTGAACAACAACGAAGATGGCAACCCCAGTGGGGGAGCTATGTATAACGGCGGTACCACCAACAGGGGTAGTGATATCGATCCTAACATTATTGAAAATATTACCGTGTTAAAAGGTGCTGCTGCTACTGCCCTGTATGGGTCTGCTGCGGGAAGGGGTGCTATTCTTATTACCACAAAAAACGGTGTTGGTAGAGGCAATGAGGGCAAGCCCAATCTGTCGATCAGTAGTAGCTACTCATTTGCAAAACCCAATTTGCCTCAGTATCAGGACAAATTCGCTCAGGGTTATGATGGTGAATATCACGAGAATGTCTCCACTTCATGGGGACCAGCCATTGATACACTGCGTGTAGATGGAGCACCGGTAGCCAAACATAATCCCATGAAAGAATTTTTCAGAACAGGGCATACCAGCGACAATAATATTAACGTGAGCGGGTTTAGTGACCGCTCCAACTATATGCTGTCCTATTCTTATCTGAAAACCGACGGTACTATTCCCAGTACGGATTATTCCAGACATTCCATGTTTGCAAAGTATGGTGTAAAAGTGCTGAAAAACCTGCAGTTGACTACGCAGTTTAACTATATACAATCTGATAACTCCCGTTACCTGGAAGGTAACAACTTTGTCAGCCCACTGTGGACTGTTTACGGGGCGCCTATTTCATGGAATCCGTTTCCTATTACCAATGCAGATGGCTCCCAGCGCCTGTACCGCACCAACCGTAACAACCCATACTGGATACTGGAGAATACCGGTTTGCGCGACAAAACCTACCGTATAATCCCGATGGTAACACTCAGTTATACGCCATTGTCCTGGCTGACAGTTACAGAGCGGGTAGGTGCTGATATGTATGAAAGTACCTCCGATTACCACGAAGCACCGGGCGCTATCGGATGGGGAAATGGTGGCTCTACAGCTTTGACCGGACAAATGTACAAACGCGATATTAAATCATTTCGGTTCAACCATGATCTGATGGTTGAGGCGAGAAAGGATTTTAACAAAGACCTGTTTGGTAACCTGGTCATCGGAAATAATATCCAGACCAACTACAACGATAACAACAGCGTACAGGGGGTGGATATGTCTGTAGAAAAGCAATATAACATTGCCAATTTTGCGCAGGTGACTTCTGGTTACAACTATTCCAGAACGAGGAAAGTAGGCTTCTATGCGCAGGCTAACCTCGAATATAAACGAATGCTTACCCTGGGACTCACCGGCCGTTATGAGGGCAGCTCTGTATTATCAAAGGATCATCAGTTTTATCCTTACGGATCAGCCAGTGCAGGATTTATTTTCACGGAATTATTAAAGATGTCTGATAATCCTGTGTTTAATTTTGGTAAAGTAAGAGTTTCCTATTCTGTTGTAGGTAACGATAATATAGGTCCCTATTTGCTGAGTATCCCTTATTTTCAGGCAACCCCTAATGTAATTTTCCCCTTTAATGGACAGAATGGTTATACACGCACCGGTACTTATCCCTTCCCACTTACGGATGAAAAACTGAAAGAGTTTGAAGTGGGGCTGGAAACAAAATTCTTCCGGAACAGAGCTTCACTCGAAGTTTCTTATTATGACAGGAAAAGTATCGACCTGCTTACACCAAATACACCTGTTTCTGCGGCAACAGGCTTCAGTGTTGTTTCTATGAATGCCGGTTCCATGCAGAGCAAAGGTCTCGAAGTTACCCTGGGTGTTACTCCTATTAAAACAAAAGATCTTACCTGGAACCTTAGCCTGAACTATTCAAAAATCTCCAACAAAGTGGTGAACCTGGCAAATGGTATTAACTTTTTCCAGCTGGCCGGATTTACCACTCCAGGAATTTTTGCCTATCCCGGTCAGGATTACGGTGTGATTTACGGCACCCACTTTGAATACAATGATAAGGGACAGATGCTGATCGACGAAGAGGGGTATCCCATTATCAGCAATACCCCCGGACCTATCGGCAACATCTCGCCAAAATGGAGGGGCGGGATTACCAGTACGCTCAATTACAAAGGTCTTAGCTTTTCCTTCTCCATCGAGCATAAACATGGTGGCGATGTGATCAACCTGGACAATAACTATCTCTATTATTATGGCACCGCCAAAAAAACAGAGGATAGAGGCTATACCACTGTGCTGCCGGGTGTATTTGCTTCCGATGGTAAACCCAACAACATTCCTATCCTGATAGGCGAAAAATATTATAAATTTTACTCGAAAGCAGATATAAACAATGTGGAAGATGGGTCTTATCTGAAACTAAGACAGGTGTCTCTGGCATATGATCTGACTACTTCCCTGTTAAAAAGGACCAGCGTTAAATCACTGGTATTTTCTGTAACCGGTACCAACTTTATACTACATAAAAACTATACCGGCTCCGATCCGGAGGTAAGTCTGGGTGGAACAGGCAATGGAGATAGTTTTAACAATTTTATGGTGCCCTCCAATAAAAGTATCATAGTAGGATTGAAAGTTGCCTTTTAATGACTGTTTAAAGCTAATTACATGAAAATTACAAAAATATTCGTCCTCATTGGTGGCCTGGTGCTTATCAATACCGGATGCAAAAAATTCCTGGATATTAATGACGACCCTAATAATCCTTTGTCTGTAAAAGAAGTGCAGCTGCTGCCTACTATAGAAGCCGCTACCTCAACGCTGGTGGTAGGCGGAACCAGTACCAATTATACAGCTTATTGGATGCAACAGCTTTCGCAGAATCAACAGGCGCCCACAATAGAGTCTTATTTCATGACAGGTGTAGATGCTAATAATACCTGGGGTTATGAGCTTTATACATATGTTTTTGCCAATGCGAACGTAATGATATCTCAGGCTATCAGCGCAAAAAATAACCATTACGCTGCTATTGGTAAAACACTGTTTGCTTACAACCTGGCTATCGCTACAGACTTATGGAATAACATTCCTTATTCCCAGGGCTTCCGGATACCGGAAGTGATGAACCCCAAATATGATAGCCAGGAGTCCATCTATCAGAACATTCAGCAACTGTTGGACAGTGCTTTATATTATATCAACCAGCCAGCCGGCGTGAAGGTTCCGGCTGGAGATGATTACATCTACAAGGGAGATATGACGAAATGGAAAAAACTGATTTATACCCTCAAGGCAAGGTATTACCTGCGGTTATCCAGGGCGCCAGGGCGCACCGCAGCTTTGCAGGCAGATAGTGCATTGACAGCGCTGCAGAATGGTTTGGGAGATAACAGTGATAATCCATTTGTTCCTTATCCGGGAACAGGAAATAGTTCCAATCCCTGGGCTGTTCGTTTCAGACCTGCTGCCGGTGGCGTGGTACTGGCTCAGTCTTTTGTAGACTCTCTGAAAACCCGCAATGACCCCAGATTGCCGATCATTGCTACGAAAAATGTTGATGGTGTATATGTGGGACGAAAAGTGGGCGACAAACCTGCTGGTGATGCCAAGGCATATTCTGCTGTGAATAGTTTTTATGGTGGAGCAGCGGCCAATTTATACCTGGCCACCTATGGAGAGGCCTTATTTATCAAGGCGGAAGCTACGTTGATTAAACAGGGAGCAGCGGCTGCCCAGCCGGTATACCAGGCCGCTATTGCAGCACATATGTCCTTACTGGGTGTTGCTGATAATGCGCAACAGACATATATCGCTTCAAGACCAGCTCTCACAGATGCCAATGCAGTACAACAGATTATTTCTGAAAAATATGTTGCGGATTTCCTGTCACCGGAAGTGTACAACGACTGGCGCCGTACCGGATTCCCCGAATTGGTACCGTATGTAGGTACTGGTGTGAAAGGTATTCCGAGAAGATGGCCTTATCCTACAAACGAATTGCTGACTAACCCTCAGCCGGATCAAAAAGCAACCATTAATGATCGTGTCTGGTGGGATACTTCTAACTAGCCGAAATGGAGAAGAGAAAAGGCTGTCCTTTATAGGACGGCCTTTTTTTATGTGAAAAGATTACTATTTTCATCCAAATTTATGCTTCAATCCACCGCTTTATGAGATTTACTATAATCCCTGTGCTACTGGCCATGCTGGTCTCCACTGCTTATGCCCAAACCCCAAAGTTTGGTACATCACGGGTACTTTTTACGGCACAAGATAAGATCTTTGCCACACCTGTTTTATACAAACAGTCGATTCTGACAGCGAGTATGGACGGTCATCTGTATTCCATCAACAAAAAAACAGGAACACAGAACTGGAAATTCAAGGCTGCAGCCGGAATCGCCACTGAACCGGCAGTCTCCGATGCAACTGTTTTTGTAGGTAGTTATGATGGCTACTATTATGCGGTCAATGCCAACAATGGTAAGCCCGTATGGAAATTTAAAACCGGTGGTGAGCGCAGGATCGGCGGCATCGGATATTGGGGTATGGAACCAGCTACTCAGTATATGGAAGATCAGTATGATCTGTATTTGTCCGCTCCGGCAACAGATCCTTCTTCTGTATATTTCGGCAGCAGCGACAGCTGTGTCTATGCGCTGAACAAAGCCAATGGGAAAGTCCGCTGGAAATACAAAACAAACGGACCTGTACATGCGGGTGTTACCTGCAGTAACAATATCCTGCTGGCCGGCAGCTGGGATACCTATATTTATGCGCTGGATACACGCTCCGGCAAACTATTATGGAAGTTCAAAAGTAAAGACCATCCGCAGGAGCACGTGCTGGAAGGCATACAGGCCAAACCAGTAGTGGGCGACAGCACCGTGTACATCGGAACCAGAGATGCACGGCTGTATGCGCTGGACTTATTTACCGGCCGTAAAAAATGGGAATATAGTGCCAAAAATGCCTGGATCGTAGGAGCGGCGGCAGTGGCCGGCAATCATGTTTATGTAGGCACCTCTGACAGTTTCGTTATGGTAGACGTTGATGCTGCTACCGGCAAGGAACTCAACCGCCATAAAGGTGGCGGTTATATATTCGGAGCACCGGCAGTATCAGGTAATACGCTCTGTTACGGCGATTTTACCGGTAGGCTGTTTCTGGTAAATACCAACAACTGGCAGCAGGTGGATCATTTTGATACGCCCGGCAGAAATCAGTATGCCGCCACTAACCTGGACAGCCTGGGCAAGATCCGGTTCCGCCATCTGGCTGCAGGAGCTAACCCTAACCTATATACGACCTCTTTAATGGCCATGGATAAACTGTATCAGCTGGCACCTTTCGTGACAACGCCGGTGATCGATGGCGACACGATATACGCCGCTGCTGCAGATGGTAAGCTCTACGCGATCACTTTTAAATAGGTTTTCCTGATTCAATATATTAAAGGGCTGCTTGTAAGCAGCCCTTTTTCGTTTTAAGAAAAATTAACAACATATATTTTTTGAAACATTGTTGCATATTTGTTTTATTTTTAAATTGCAACAATGTTTCAAAAAATATTCAATAAAAACCCCTTTCCTTTTTACAGGCAGTCTGATGCGATGGACTGTGGGCCTACCTGTCTGAAGATGATTGCGGCATATTACGGGAAGGTATATCCGTTGCAGTACCTGCGTAATGCCTGTCATATATCCAGGCAGGGAGTCACTTTTGCGGATATGATCGCGGCAGCGGAACAGCTGGGCTTTAAGACCCTGCCGGCCGAACTGCCCTTTGCGGTGCTGGCCCAAAAGGCGCCCCTGCCCTGCATCCTGCATTGGGATAAACAGCATTTTGTAGTGCTGTACCATATTACTGAAACACAGGTGTATGTTGCCGACCCGGCATTGGGGCGGCGCAGCAGATATTCCATTCCCGAATTTATGGCCGCCTGGCAGGTCAGCGAAGAGGCCAGCTATGGCCGTGCCCTGTTCCTGGAGCCAGGACCCGCTTTCCATGAAGCAACGAAAATACAGGAACCAACGGCCTCTGTTAAGCTGCTGTGGCCTTATCTGAAGGCACATCGTAAAAGCATGCTGCCGGTGATGCTGACTTTATTACTGGCCAGCATTTTTTCATTACTCACGCCTTTGCTCACACAGGCGATCATGGACAAAGGCATTCAGGGCCGGCAGGTGCCACTGTTGTTATTAATTGGTGCGGGACTGCTGGCTCTTTTCCTGGGCAGGATGATCGCTGATTTTATCCGTGCACGACTGTTGTTGCAGGTTGGGGCCCGCATCAGCATGACCATGCTCAAGGACTTCCTGCATAAGCTCCTGCGATTGCCCATTTCTTTTTTTGATAACAGACAGGCCGGAGATAATATGCAACGGGTGACAGACAACCAGCGGGTAGAGGACTTTCTCACGGTATCACTCATCAGCTTTGTGTTGTCGGTGGTGACGATACTGGTGTTGGGAGGGGTGTTGTTATATTACAACGGACTTGTATTCATCCTGTTTATGGCAGGAGCGGCCATCGGTATGTTGTGGACCTGGGCCTTCCGCGAACGCCGCAGTCGCCTCGACCAGAAAAGATTCCGCGTACTGGCCGCCAACCAGGATATGCTGCTGGAGATGTTCAGCGCCATGCAGGAGATCAGGCTCACCGGCAGCGAAACCGGAAAAACAACACAGTGGGAAAACATACAGGAGCGTTCCATCGAAGTAAAGCTGGAGAGTCTTCGGCTGGACCAGCTCGTACAGGGCGTGGCCCTCTTCATCAATGAAACCCGTAATGTACTGGTGACCTGCTTTTCGGCGATACTCGTAGTCAACGGGCAGCTTACACTGGGGGCCATGCTGGCCATTACCTACACCTGCGGGCAACTGAGTGCGCCGGTAGCGCAACTGACAGACTTTATCCGTGCCTTACAGAATACCCGTTTCAGTTTGCGTCGCATGTCTGAAGTACATCACGAAGCAGATGAAGATAGTGAGCAGCAGCCGGAACTGTCGCTGGCAGCGGTGATAGGACAGGATATCCGATTAGAGAAAGTATCCTTCCGCTACGGCCATAAGTTTTCCCCACTGATACTGCAAAACCTGGATCTTGTTATACCTGCCGGCAAAGTCACTGCCATCGTGGGTATGAGCGGCAGTGGAAAAACCACTCTCCTGAAATTATTACTGAAGTTTTATCAGCCACCGGAAGGAACGGTATGGCTGGGAAAAACGCCGCTGCAGCAGTATTCCGCAAAATCATGGCGACAACACTGCGGCGTAGTTATGCAAGATGGATATGTGTTTCGCGATACAATTGCCAATAACATTTTTAGCGGTACCGGTACCAGAGACTACCAACGGCTATACGAAGCCTGCCGCATGGCATGCATACACGATTTTTTTACGACCCTGCCTTTCGGGTATGAGACACTGATCGGGAAAGACGGCTATGGCCTTAGTGAAGGTCAGACACAACGTCTGCTCATTGCCCGGCTCATCTACCGCAATCCTGCCGTGGTATTGCTCGATGAAGCTACTAACTCACTGGATGCGCACAACGAACGTGCAATCATCAATAACCTGCAGGAATTTTTTATCGGGAAAACAGTTGTGGTGGTGGCGCATCGTCTCAGTACCGTAAAACATGCCGATCAGATACTGGTGATGGACAAGGGTGTTATTGTGGAAAGCGGCACCCATCAAACACTGGCATCCAGCGGAGGCGCTTATTATCAACTTGTTAAAAACCAGCTTGAGCTGGGAAAATAGATATCATCCTATGGCACTGAACATATTTCCTTATGCACTGGTACGTTATGCTGCTATGTCATTCCATGAGCTGAAAGCCCTGGAAATACAGGGCCTGTCTGCGTATATGGCTGCTGCTGAACAGCTCGATGTCAGTATCCAACAACAGAAAGATACACTTTGTGATCAGTTGTATACCGCCATACAATCGGCTACAGACAACAAGTCCAGGCAATACCTGTTGCAACTCAAACGTACTGTTTACAATGGTCGTACGCCGGCAGCGGATATCCATGTTGATAACCCTGCATTAGAAGAACTGTTATGCCGATACCAGCAATTGCTGGAGAAAAAACATACGCTGCAACAGGAATGGCAACTGCAGTTTGAAGAACAGCAACGCCGGCACAGGCAACAGTTACAGCTGTGGGCACAGCAGGAGTTGTTACGCAAAGGTATCCTGCTTTCCAGTCCTGTACTATACACGCAGCTGGATAGTTTTGCCGGCACAGCCCCGGCTGCCTTCAAAATACGCGAACAGAAAAATGAGTATAGCCTGCTCCGTTATATCACCCGGATGGCTGCTAAAACGTCTCCCTTCAGCACCTTCACCTATACGGGAACGGCTACACTGGATAAAGACTGTTGCCGGATAACACAACCCTCTTCCGATATCGTTAGCAATGTCCGGCTGAACAATAGTCTGTTTGTTTATCTGCGTGCGCTGATGATACATCACCCGGTATTGAATGAGCTGCTGGAGGTAAGACTTAATACCACAGCCACAATAGATGAAACGCATATACATTTTTTGGTGAATTATTTTAATGTTGAAGCGTTTCAGCGACTGCCCGCACGTAATCTGGCCCTGTGGCTGTATCATTATCTGCAGGAACAGACCGCCCCACATACAATTGCCGCGCTCACCGCTATACTCGTACCGCAGATACCTGATGCCGACCGGGAAAGTATTAAAACTTTTCTGTTGAAACTGTCTGCCAGTGGTCTGTTGGAGCTGAACATCGGTTGCTCGGGAGTAGATCCGGAGTGGGATAGTACACTGGCCGTTTTTCTCTCTGCAGCTATGCATCAGCATCCATCCGTCACATCACTGTATAACCTGCTGATAACGTTGAAGGCTAAACGGCGGGAGTATGTGACAGCCTGTTCCGCAAATCGTTTTCTGTTGCTACAGGAGGCGGCGAATCTGTTGAATACTACCACCGGCCGGCTACAGGCAGAAGCCGGGTTGTCATCATCCGTTCCTGGAGAACCTTTACCGCCGCCTGTTGCTACCCCTTCCTTTGAGGTGAATCACTTTATACCACGGTATTTTATGCCCCAGGATATTTTTTATGAAGATGCCAGCATAGAAGAGAACAGCCTGTTGCCAGCGGAAGATCTGCAAACCCTGATAGACAAAGCCGAACGCTTATGCCGGCTGCTGGAGCCTTTCGATATGTTGCAGGAAGAAAGAAACAATATGTGTGATTTTTTCCTGCAGCATTATGGTCCTACACAAACCATCAGCATCACCGATTTCTACCATGCCTATTATCTTCAGGTGAAAAAACAACAGCCTAAACAAGTGGAATCACCGGTCATGGAAATACCGGAAACATTACAGCTGGAAACAGATGGTGTACAGGTAAACATTACCGGGCATGAGCAGATGCCAGCCTCTGGCGCAGTCTCCAGAGGAATGTTTGTACAGTTGTTTTATACCGGTGAAGACACTTTGCCACAACTGCAAGGTGTGGTAAATGCATTATTGCCTGGCATGGGAAAAGTAGCAGGCCGTTTCCTGCATCTCTTCGATCCCGCAGTGACCACGGCTTTCAGGGAATGGAACAAAGAGCTGCATCCGACGCATAAGATAATGGAGTTGAATGATGGTTCTGTTTTTAATGCCAACATTCACCCACCGCTGCTGGACTACGAGATTGCTATTCCTGGTGGAAGTAATAACTATTCGCCAGGGCAGCGTATTTCACTGAAAGCGGTGATGTTGCGATATACCCCGGAACAACATCGGTTAGGGCTATACGATATGGGTAGTGGAAAAGAAGTGTATGCCTACGATCTATGCCTGGAGTCGTTTTATAACCGGTCTCATTTTTACCGGCTGCTGGCCCATTTCAACCCGGAACCGAGGCTGCCCTTGCGTGGCCTCATTGCGGCAGTAGATCGCGGCCAGGCTGACCAGCCAAAGGCAGACGGACCCGTGAAACTGAAGCCACGTATTGTTTTTGAAGAACATCTTGTTCTGAGAAGACAAGGCTGGCTGGTAGATACCGCTGATATTCCGGTCCCGGCCAAAGGAGAAACGGAGGCCGCTTATTTCCTGCGGCTGCAGCAGTGGAGAATCAGCCATCACCTACCGGAACAGGTATTTGTTTTTCTGAAATCACCTTATATACCGGTATCAAAGGATAACGTGGGTAAGTTACACCGTGATGACTATAAACCGCAATACATCAGTTTTATACAACCATTGCTGGTAGGGGTTTTTAGAAAGATGCTTACAAGGGCCGGTGCTTACTGTTACCTGGAAGAGGTACTGCCGGATGCAGGCCAACACGGTACTGTAACAGAACATATGCTTCATTGGTATAAATATTAACGAATGCAACGCTCATGGTTATCTGTGCACTTATTTTATGCCGGTGATCTGAATCATCTTCTTCATCTGTTGGTGGCTCCTGTAGTTGCGCAGATAGAGGCCCCTTTTTTCTTCATCCGCTATTGGGAAGGCGGACCGCATATACGGCTGCGACTATACGTAGATGAAACAGCCGAAATACAGGTGAAAGAATATCTGGAAGCGGCATCCGACAGGTATTTTCTGCAATATCCATCGCAGCGCCGGGAGTTGGCTTATCAGACACCGTTGCTGCCGAATGATTCGTTGCAGTATATTACCTATGTTCCGGAAATCAGCCGCTATGGCGATGAACGGAGCATACACCTGGCGGAGCAACAGTTTGGAATATCAGCTGCTTATGTATTGCAACAAATAAAGACTACAGCCCTGAACCCATCCACTTCCCTGATACAGGCTGTTAAGTTAAATATCGTTATGCTGCAGACGTTGCAGGCCACGCCTTTCGAAACACTGGATGTTTGTTACCGTTTTGTACAGGCATGGCTGCCTCGTTTATACGATCGTAGTAAAGATTCGTCGCAAGAGGAACAGTATTACAAACAATTACTGCAACAACGTTTTGATGCTTATGCTCCTGCACTCACGAATGCAGCTGTCAGCCTCTGGCAGGAAATAGCAGAAGGCCGTACCACCGATGTTTTGCAAACATTTGCAGATGGCAACCGGATCATCTTTCAGCAATATCGCTTGTTAGGCTTTAGCAACAGACAACTCGGCGATATCACCGGCAGCTTCATTCACATGGGCCACAACCGTCTCGGAGTGTCCAATCTGGATGAAGCCTATATTATGTATTTCACTGGTAAATGTCTTGAACATATCTATGGCATCACTTACTGAAAAAGATATTCAGATTATAGAAACAGAGCTGCGGCGGATTGCAGCAGTATTGTTACCTGCCATCCAACCGGAAGCTGTGACACAACGTACAGACCTGTTCAACGGTAGTGCTGGCGTGATCCTTTTTTACCTGAGACTCTATGAACACTATCAGGACCCTGAATATCTTCAAACCTGTATAACAGCAGCGGATACACTGTTATATCATCCGGATATAATGCAGCAACAGTATTATACCCTTTATACGGGCGCTTCGGGCTTATTGTATCTGTGCATAAAAATGTATGAAACAACCGGACGGCAGCATTATCTCGATCGGGCGCTGGCTCTGGTGGTGCATTTCAAAGAAGGTATATTGCGGGGAGTAGTGCAGGATGATTTTCTTAGTGGACATGCAGGAAACATTTTTGTACTTACTTACCTTTACGCATATACGCAGGATAAAGACTTGTTGGTCATGATAAAAGCACTCACTGATATCATGGTGATTCATGCCCGCATTGCGCCACAGGGGCTGAAGTGGGGGCATGTCAAGATGAGTTATGATTGTCTGACTGGTTTTTCGCATGGTGCCTCCGGTATTGCCTACGCGCTAATGCAGTCCGCCGCCTACTTCCAGGATGAAGGGTTATATTACCTGGCCACACAGGCGCTGGATTATGAGATGCAGTATTATGATCCGGAAACCCTTAACTGGATTGACCTTCGACTTACCAGTACTCATCTCAGAGAGGAAGATATCTTCAGCTGGCAGCTGTCGCGATTCAGGGAGTATGCCAGTGATACTAACACCTGGGCGCATGGAGCGGCAGGGGTAGGGATGGCCCGGCTTTATGCCTGGCAGCAGTTGCAACGGCCAGATTGGCTGCAGCACGTGCAGTATGCGCTGCAGCGCTCCCTGGAAGATGCGCAGCTATTGAAACGGGGAGATTTTACGCTTTGCAGCGGATACGGTGGTATCTTTTTTTTCCTGTTACAAGCGGCCGTACTATTGGAGCGGCCGGACTTGCGTCTCAGCGCGCAACAGATAGCACTGCAGGCAGTACATAATTACCAGCAATATGGAACCTACAACAGCTATGTGCCTGCGGAGCCAATGGACCCCGGGCTTTTCTCCGGACTCGCAGGGGTTGGGTATATGTTGCTGTCTGCGTTGATGCCTTTCCGTGAGGATACCATTTTACATCCTGTTATCCGCGGAACGTGCCAACAGGCGATATCTCCGCTGTATGCTCCCGGTGAAATAAAACAGCGACTGTTTTCGCGGTATTACCCCAATACGGTAAAACAATTATCACAATATGGAAAAAGGCTGCCGGATGCAGCAGACATCCACACCTTGGAGATATTGCTGCAACAAGAAATAGCTGCTTTGTCATCAGCAACCCGGGACTGTTTTGCTTTTGAATACCAGCTGACGGCTATGTGGAAAGCACATCAGGGCCTGTTGTGCCATACCAGAAGAAAAGAACTGCTAATGGCCGATGCCGGTCTTTTACAGGATGGCCCGCAGGATACATGGCTGCATACGGTTTTTGTACCAGTAGAACAGGTACAGTTCTGTCATACGCAATGGCCATGGCATCTTCAGGGAGGTACAATGGATGCCGGTGATTACTATTATCTGGTGCAAAGCCATGAATATGGCATCTCTGTATTCCCGGTGGGCAAACTAGTGGCGTTTATCTTCAGTAACCTGCAACCCGGCCGTACATTACAGGATATAGTAACACTTCTTTTCGGACAGGCAGCGGGAGAACAAGCTGCAGCTGCTATTATTACACAAACTTTGATGATGATACAGCAGGGTTTTATCAAACGTTATCATTAAAAATGAGGCTGTCTCCAGAATGATTTTTCTCTGATTTTATTCGGGTGCATTACAGTACAGCCGCCGCGTTGGGATATAAATGCTGTGAGAAAAATAAACTCCCTTTTACACTGTTAATACGCTGCAGCTGCGCACCCTATGCAGATCTAAGCGCGAACTTTATATCTCATCCAAAATCAATTCCGTTATGAAAAAGAAAAAATTGAATCTCCGCAAACTCACCCTGTACAAAGAAGTGATCAGCGATTTATCCCAGCAAAAGATAGTAGGAGGAGCAACCAGGCCCTGGGAGACCTGTGTTCAAACCTGTTTGTCAAGCTGTAATCCAGTCTGTACCCCTACTGATAATTGTGTTTCCAAGGATCCTAGTGGTATTAGCTGTATCGTTACATGTATTACAATTGATGTTTGCCCCGCCTAGACAGAAATAAACCTTCATGTACTTAAAACATAAAAGGACATCTCAGTTATTTTGAGATGTCCTTTTTTTTCATCGCATCACTGTTTAGCAGATGATGGTAGTGCACAGGTGGCCTTCGTCATCTGTTTGCAGGGTGTGAGTAGGGTGACTCTGACCTGCAAGACCGCCTGCCAGGCGCATGTTCATTTCACTGTCGATGCTGGTAACGAAGCTGTCAATTTTCAGATCGTCGATGCTCAGTTTGATGCTGCTAACTTGTTGTTCTTTCATAAAATAGCATTTTTTAAAGTGAGTGCCTACTGTTAAAGGGTTTCGGCATAATCCCTATTGCGCAATATCTTAGTCCGGCTACAGTCTTATGCCTGCAAAGGCTTTGAATGAAACCGGTGCTCCTTCTATGTAGTAATAGCTTTTTACTCCCGGATGGATAGAACCGATTAGTATATCACCACTGGAGAAATATCTTTTGTTGGTAAGGTTATCGGCGATGACACGCAGATACCATTTACCGGCGTCCCAGGCGATGCCGGCATCCAGTTTCGTATAGCCTTTCAGGTAAACATCCGGCGTATAGGTGGCTGTTCTGGTGACAGTTGTTTGTCCGGCGCTGAAGCTCAGGCGGGTAGGCCCGTTCATCGGGATGGCATACTGTATCCACGTGTTGATCATCTGCTCGGGGGTGAATGCCAGTCTGTTGCCTTCATTTTCCTTGCGGCTGTCTTTGCTGGTGATAGCGTAGGTATAGGCATAGTTGGCGGATACCGTGATACGGTTGGATACACGTCCGATGATATCTGCTTCCACGCCTGTGCTGGTGGCTTGTCCTATCTGTCTGTTGAAGCGCGGATGTTGCAGATCAGATACCAGTAGGTTGTTTTTGATGATGTGATAAACAGCGAGTGTGGTGATCAGTTTACGCTGAAACCACTCGCGTTTGGCGCCTGCTTCCAGACTATTGCCACGCAAGGGTTTGAAGTTGTTGCCTTCAAAATCAGCACCTGCCTGTGGGATAAAAGACTGGTCGTATACAGCATACACGCTGGTGTTTTCGCCCAGCAGGCGGGTGATGCCCAGGCGGGGAGAAAAAGCGGTTTCATTACACAGAGGGCTTTTAGTGTTGGTGGTAATAGGGATGTTCCAGGTAAAGCGCCCGCCATAGTTAAAGTACCATTTGCCTTGTATGCGGGTGGTGTTATATACAAAGGCAGACAGCCAGTTGTTTTCCCGGTTGATGAGTGTGGATTTGCCTAATGCACTAACACTGTCGGTGTCCAGGCCGTATTGCGGCTTGTTTCGGTCAAACTGAAAGGAGTGCAGGCCATAGGCCACGGAAAAATTGTCCTTGCTGTAGTTGTAGTCAGTGCCCGCTACCAGCTGGTGGTTTATCTGCCGGCCGGTGTTGAAGGTGCCATTTACATAGGCCTGTACAGCGGCCACTTGTCCGTTAATATGGCTGTATTGCGACATGCGTCTGGTGATATCTGTATTGTCAAAGTTGACAGGCGAATAGTTATCGGATAACAAGGCCCATGTAGAACTGGGCGTGGCCGTATATTTGGATTGTATGCTTAATTTCCATTGATGATTGAATCGATGGGAGAATAATAACCGCGCACTTTGTGACATTGCGGAAGACTGCGGCAGGCCCGGATCGCCGGCGAAGTTGTTGCCGATACGATATTTCAGTATACCCTCCTCCGTGCCAACCTGTGTAACGCTGCTGCCTCCATCGGCGGTCAGGCGTATCAGGTTGTATTCTGCCAGCAACCAGGTACCTGGTTTGAAATTGTATTGTATAACGGGAGCGGCTATATATTTTTTTGTCCTTATAAAATCCTGAAAACTCTCCTGTTGCTGATAGGCTGCATTGATACGATAAGAGAAGCCTTTTGTTTTTACGGCGCTGCCAATATCTGCTGCGGCGCGCAACAAACCAAAACTGCCCCCGGCCAGCTCCAGCTGCCTGATACGTTGAGGGCCCGGCGTTTTGGTGCTGATGTTAATGCTACCACCAGGCTCTCCGGACGACAACAGGAAACCGGCGGGGCCTTTGATGAAATCTACCCGGTCTATGATAGCGGCATCGTCTAAGAGTGCGCCCATGCTACTGCGTTGTGGCATACCATTCACATAGGTGATGGCGCCAAAGCCCCGTACCATCACAGTGGTGGATGCATCAAAAACGGAACTGTTATACCCCATCTTAATGCCGCTGGCATTACGGGCAATATCTTTTATCTCCAGTCCTCCTTGTTCGCGTATCAGCTCACTGGTAACACTGCTGATGTTTTGCGGTGTTTCCAGTAGGCGTCCTTCCAGCCGCAGGGTAGATGCCATGCTGTCTGCTTTCATGCTTTTTTTCTTTTCCAGTACGATGATTTCCTGCAAGCGCTGTCTGCGCAGGCTGTCGGTCTTCTGCTGACTATAGCCATACAGTGTCAGGTTGCAGAGGCACATCAATACGGGTAATGTTTTATTCATTGTTTTATTTTATGGTGATCGTTAAAAGTCCTGCTGCAGTCTCTTCCTGAATACCAGCCAGCCTGCCACTATCCACGCGGTAGTCAGCATCAGCAGGTATAGGATGCCGTTATACCAGCGGGTCGGACTTTCCGGGTCATAGGCGGGATGATATGCTGGTAGTGTTTTGTAGCCCGCGACCGTAAGCAACCGGTCATTAAAGTGCAGCTGATAAAAGAACTGTTTCCATTGGTAGCGGAACTCCTGCACCTGTCGCTGAAAGTAGCTGTAGTCAGACATGTCAGTACGGGCAATACTATTTAGCAATAATTGCGTGTATACGGCAGGGTTATATCGCAGCGATGAAGTGACCGTTTTTAGTTCCTTGTTCCTGCTGACTTCCTGAGTGGTGATTATTCGTTGCATACGCCGGTCCACGAGTTCGTAGTATGCCATGGCATGTCTGGAACTGTTGTCACTGGTATCATAGGCTCGTGAGTTACGGTATTGTGGATATGTCTGATAGAAGCTGTCCAGTAGCTGCTTTTTGGGCAGGTCCCAGGTCGTCCATCCGATGTTGCGTTGTAAAGAAGCATTACCAGCAGTATCATCTATGTGTGAGCGGTTAATCATCAACCTGCATCCTGCAGGTAATACAATCAGCAATAAAAGCCATATGCTTAAAAGAGTCACCAGGTTGGTAGCAGCGTTAGTATTCCATGCAATCACAAACCAGATGAGCGCCATCCATAATGCCATCCATGCTGCAGCAACACCATTCCATGCTGCCCATTCCAGCCACGGGAAATGATGCAGGGGTGTATACAGCAGGATGCCTGTTGTACTGATGAATACAATACTTGTCAGTAACAGGAGGTAACGTGCCAGCAGCCGCACCAGTATTATTCCGGCGATGCCGCCTTTCTGTACCAGCAACAGGGCCAGGGTACCCTGCTCTTTATCCTGCGCCAGCAAATGATAGCTGATACAGATAGCCAGTAGTGGCAGTAGGTAGATGAGCAAAAAAGCGGTGTCGAAATTACCTGAAATCAGCTGTAGCGGATTGCTGAGCTTTTCTTCTGCTGGCGTATAGCTGCTCTTTACACTTACAGGATAATAGTAGGCAGATATATCGCTCATGCCTACGGATAATATGGAAAAAGGTGCCGGAGGGTTATATACATGACAATGCAGACGATGATCTGCTACAGCGGGCCATGCTGCACTGATGTAGGCCGCCTTGCCCTGAGCGGTAGTGGTATCACGCTGCAATTGTTTTTGCAAAACAATCTGTTGTCCTTCATAATGTTGTTGCAGGCTGTCGATGGTATGCTGGTGTTGTCCGGTCACACGTTGTCCATAGTAGAGCGCTATGCCGGATGTCAGCAATAATATGACAACCACGGCTTGTAGCAGTGCTGTGCGCCACATATGGCGCCATTCCTGTAGCAGGATGCTGCCTGCAATAAACAGATATTTATTCAGTTGGTGCATGGCGGGCAACGCTGTTTAAGAGTGATATACTGACACCTATCCATAACAACAACGACGCTAGTGGAAGCCATTGTCTGCTGAGGGTACTGCTGATGGCCGGTGGTTCAAAGTGGAATACCGGCATGTTGTAATAGAGATCGGCCGGTGGTTCCCGATCATATATCATCGCCTGGTTCAGGCGGTGAATGAAGGTATTGCGGTATTGTCTTACTTCCGTATCAAAATAAAACTGATGATCGTAATCGGTGCCACACAAGGCCATAGAGAGGCTTCGTATCGCCAGATAAGGGTCGGCCAGCATAGCATATTGATTAATACTGTTCTGCAGCCGGATGATGCTATCGGTGGCCTTTGCATATTTGTTGTACACCTGTTGTGCATAGTCTTCATCGGCCTGTAGCCGGATGGCGTTAAAGTTGACCGGCAACTGGCTAACATCAGCCACCTGGTATTGTCTCAGGGTTTCGTGCAACAGTCGTGCGGTCCTGGCTTCCCGGGGATCATTACCATCGATACCCGTTTTGATGGCCTGATCAATTTTTTGTTGCAGTGCATACTGGGAAGGAAGTGGATGAAGGGCAGCTCCGGCAGCGGTTGTAAGACGCGGGGCTATTACATTCCATATTAACCATATGCTGCATAACCATAGCAGGGCCTGTCGGGCATTTCGGGCAACAGCAGATACCCATATGCCGATGATCACAAAGATGCTGCTGTAGCAGAGATAACCCATCAGCAACAGGAGGATACGCAACGGGGAGGCTGCCTTAAAAATCACTGGCAGATATAACAATAAGGATAATAACATAGTGCCGGCTACAATGCACTGATATACGATGGTCTTACTCCACATTATTGTGCCTTTGTTTGTTCCCTGTATCATCATGAGCCGGAGGGTGCCCGATGATCTTTCCTGCGCGTAACTGTTGAAACAGAGGAAGAAGATCAGTAAGGGAAAAAATAGCTGCAGTACGGTGGCCGGTGTTAGTTCTCCGAAGCGGAGATATACGTCTGCCGGGCTTAGCGGCGGAGTGGCGGTATGGTGTTGTATATGTGCTTCTATCCGCAGGGTGCTGCCGGTAACGGGGTCCAGTCCTCTGTCGAATCCACTCAGTGCGGTAAGCGGCTTGAAGATATACGTGCCAAAATGTGCTGCACCATGTGGATCGTTTGTTTGTAACTGTTCCCATTGCCGGCGAAACTCACGGTTGGCGGCTTCCCGCTCACGCTGTTCTTCCTGTAAGGTTATGCGGCTTCCTATCGAGGCAATACCCGATAAGAGCAG
Organism: Chitinophaga flava; assembly: GCF_003308995.1. Classification (NCBI taxonomy): domain Bacteria; kingdom Pseudomonadati; phylum Bacteroidota; class Chitinophagia; order Chitinophagales; family Chitinophagaceae; genus Chitinophaga; species Chitinophaga flava. The sequence continues at coordinate 1,303,640 of NZ_QFFJ01000002.1, forward strand.
CGCCGACAATAGCGCAGCAACCATCGCATGGTTACGCAGTACCATACGCCATTCTTTTATGGCTATAGTTGAAAACATATGATGATGTTTGATACTAGATGGATGTCTCCATATATTCCAGATACAGGTTCTCCAGTGTGTAATGGTCTGTGGTGGCGGCATCCATGATAGTGAGCAGGTTACCTTCCTTCATAATGCCAATACGGGTAGCTACTTCTTTGGCACGGTAAATATCATGGGTAGCCATCAATACAGCCCGTCCTTCCTGGCTGAAGCGGCGCAACAGTATTGAAAACTCATTGCTGGCCTTGGGGTCTAGCCCAGATGTTGGTTCATCGAGGAGGAGAGCACCGGCATTTTTGGCGGTAGCAATGGCAATACCTACTTTCTGTCGCATGCCTTTGGAATAAGTTTGCACGGGCCGATGTATGGCCTGCTCCTGCAAACCGGCATCCAGTAATAATGCGATATAATGATCACTGGAAAGTTGTTCTCCGGTAAGTGAGTGGAAAAAGGAAAGGTTTTCCACTCCGCTCAGATACGGATACAAGGTTACTGTCTCAGGAATATAGGCAATATGCCGGCGGGCCTCCTGTGGCTGACGGAACACGGGGATACCATTTACCAGCGCTGTTCCGCTGCTGGGAGAAAGGAATCCAAGGAAACAATTGATAGTAGTCGTTTTGCCGGCGCCGTTGGGTCCAAGCAGGCAAAATATTTCGCCTCTGTTTACCAACAGGTCAAGTGCATCCAATGCGGTATGCCGGCCGAACTTTCTGGTTAACGCAATAGCTTGCAGCATAACTTACAGAAATACGGTATACAATGGAAACTAATAGAATGTCGCGATATGGATTATGCCACAGGAGGGCCTTTGTTGGCGTGTGTGTGAGATATCCCTGGATAGGGAACTACTGTAAGTGAAACAGGAATGTGATATGGAAAGGATAGTACCGGCGGTGCTACGATCAGGTCTGGAACAGTAGCATCTTTGGCCAGCTGATAATCGCAGATGGCGCAGAGATGGGATGCCTGTAACTGATAGTCCCCCTTTGCATGTTTTCCGGTGATGGGATGATGTTGGTGGAACAGCTTCACCGCATGCACAAAGAGCAGTAAGGCCATTCCTAAAATGGCCAGGAGTCTGCGTATGTAGTGAAGCTGTCGGATGTGCATGCAACAAATATACTACATGTGTTTTAAAAATGAAACAATGTTGCAAAAAATATTTTAAGAGATTTTAATACACCGGGTAAAAAAACATCACTGGCACCTTTGCTATCAAAAATGTGGAAACAGGAATTTTTCTGCGTATCAAAGATGCGGATACACGAAGCGGAACACCTGTTGCATCCAGCTGCCTTTTTACAAGGCTCAATCCCAGTTTATACTTTCAGATCATCAAAATAGGTGGTGGTATCGTCTATCAGTGCCTGCATCAGCTGTTGTGCTTTTCTGTGTTTGAGTATGGGGGCTATCTGTCCGCCCCAGAAAAAGACCATGTCCCATTGTTGCTGATCGATGGCTGCTTTTCTGAGAGATGACATCAAGGCAGATTGCAGCGGGAAGGGAAGCGTATGTGCTTCTCCGTTGGTCAGGTCTTTGTTGATCCGGTTGGTCAACCCGCGCCCCAGCCTGCCGGTAAAAGCTTTAGTGAGAATGGTATGATGTGCGGCCTGGTCAAACAGCATCTGTTTATGAACAGGCAATGCATTTGACTCATCACAGGCTAAAAATGCGGTGCCTACCTGTACAGCCTCTGCGCCCAACGTTAATGCAGCAGCCACACCGCGACCATTGGCAATCCCTCCGGCAGCAATAACAGGAATCTTTACTTTCTCCCGGATCAGTTGCAGGAGTACAAAAGTGCCCATAGTAGACACTTCGGCAGGTTCCAGAAAAGAAGGCCGGTGACCGCCGGCTTCAAAACCTGTGGCCACGATCATATCCACACCGGCATTTTCCAGGGCCACGGCTTCGCGGACGGTAGTGGCGGCGCCTATCGTTCTGATACCTGCGCGGTGGCACTGTTCTACAACATCGGCAGACAGGGTGCCAAACAGAAAACTGAATACTTTAGGACGTATATCCAGCACGGCCTGCAGCTGGTTCTCAAACCTCGATTGAAAAGGTGCCGGCTTTTCAGGAAAGGGAAGGGCCAGCTCATCAAAATAAGGTTTGAATATCCGCTGGGCCTGTTCATATTGTTCCTCACTCACCTTGCCATCCGGAGCGTCAGTGTCTGATACCCAGAGGTTGAGATTGTAGGGCTTGTCAGTGCTGGCTTTAATCTGCCTGTCTAATTCATGGATCTCCTGAGGGCTTAGCGTATATGCCCCGTATCCTCCCAGTCCGCCTGCATCGGACACGGTCGTTACGAGTGCAACAGAGGAAAGACCGCCACCAAAAGGGCCTTGAAGGATGGGGTAGTCAATACCCAATAAACGGGTTACTTTGGTATTATGCCACATGGTTCTTCGTTTATTCGTTTACGTCACTAATCATTTTATTAACAATCAGCCATTTGCCATCGATCTTGTGAAAGGAGAGGAACTCATGGTAATTGAAGTCATACATTTTCACTTTTACCTCTGCAATAGCGATGGAGTTTACTGTCCGGATGTTCAGAATGGACCCTTTGAAGGGTTTGCCGGAGTCTTTGGGGCTCTGGCGATGTTGCACTCCGTCGAGGTACTGGTTCAGTGTTTTGGCATATGGCTGACCCTTTACATCTCCAAAAAGTAGTGTGCCGGGATAGTAAATTTCACGCAGTTGATTGATATCTCCTGTATAAATGCCATTAAAATAATGGTTTTCCAGCACCTGGGAGATCTCCAGAGAGTCTTTCTGCTGTGTTTCCATGATTGTTAGGTGTTGAGCCCTGATAACCCATGGGGAACAGGTGATCAGGGCTGTTAATAGTAATGTTTTCATATCAGTTGAGATGATGGCCGGCGCTCTCCGGCATATCCCCGGTTATCCAGCTCTACCTCCTGTATGAGATATAAGTGAGATGAGGGGCCCTGTTCAGCACCTGCGTAATTTTGTTAACGACACAAAGTAACGCCGAAAGCAGCGGGTGATTGCGTGACCTATGTCACATTCTAGCGGGTACTGTACAGCCGGCTCAATGTTTCCCGGGAAACGCCCAGGTAGGCAGCAATCAGATGTTTGGGAACCAGCTGATGCAGTTGGGGATACATCTGTAGCAGTTCTTCATAACGGGTTTTAGCATCGTCGTTCATAAAGGAGAGCAAACGCTTTTGCGCAGCCACATAGCCCTTGTTGGTACGCCAGCGGAAAAAATATTCTACCTGGTGAATCTCCCTGCAAAGCTTTTCCCTGTCAGCATTCGAAAGACTCAATAATTCCGCGTCACTGATACAATCAACATTAATAGTAGCCCTGGTCTGGGAGTACAACGCATGATAGTCGGAAGTCCACCAGGTAGGCATGGCAAACTGCAGAATATGCATTTTGACCTCATCATTAATGAAGAAGGCTTTCAGGCAGCCGGACAACACAAAATATTCATGGTCTACTTTATCACCTTCCCGTATTACCATCTGTCCTTTTTTTAGGGAGAGCGGTTTGAAATGAGCAAAGAGGTACTCAAACTCTTCCTGCGTAAGGGATGCTGTTTTAGCCAGATGCTCTTTTAGAATGGATTGTGACTGCATAGGGATAAAGGTACTTATTTTCATATAGGTACTTCCAAATGATGTATTATGTTTGCAGCAGCCCCTGGCGCTATAAATACATCTGAAAATGAATGCAAGAGAAATATTCCAAACAGGATGTCAGAAGATGGCAGAAAGGATGGCTGCCTTTGGTTTTAAACCACTGCAGAAAGGGCAGGTCCTTAGAAAATCATCCCAAAACAAAAAGCTGACCTTCGAAATATATTTTCAGTCCAGTACCAAAAACTGGAGTGGAAGTGTATCCCTGTGGCCTCACCTGTCCATTACTTCCAATGAGCTCAAAAAATGGCAAATGCAGCGGTACCAGTCAGATACCGCTACAGGGTTCATCTTCGGCACACGGTTGGAAAATTTAACGCCGTTGAAAAACAAAAACCAGGACTGGAACATGGCCATCAGTAATCAGGACCATGAAATCCCTAAATTATGTGAACTGATCACTACCTATGCGCTGCCGGTCTTTGAAAAGTTTGAAGATATTGATCAGATATTAAAAGAGATAGCCACAAACGGATTAGCGCTGAATGAACATTTTGACACCCGTCATCAAAATCTGCCGATCGATTTTTTATGTTGTTTTGGCAGCCAGGATATTGCTCAAACAGCGTTTGATAATTATTTAATGCAACAACGATTGACCGGAAATGCCAGGCGGGTTTTTGAAGAAATGGAGACAGCAGGTAACATGCCTAATAAACAGGTAACGGACGTAACAATGAAAGCAGCTTATCTGAATAATTTAAAGATAAACGGATAAAAGCCGCTGCAGCGGCTTTTTGTGTTAGATGTATCACTTTTTTAAATAAGTGATTATATTGGTTGAGATTTTTTAAAGGTAAATATGTCATGCTGGATTTCTGGGCCAGCTGGTGTGGTCCCTGCCGTAAAGGTAATCCGCATCTGAAAGCATTATACACTAAATACCAGTCCAAAGGTTTCGAAATCATCGGTATCTCCGACGACGATTCCAATCACGATGCCTGGAAGAAGGCGGTCAGCCAGGATGGTATTGGTATCTGGCGGCATGTGCTCCGCGGCCTCGACTGGCAGAAAAGATAAAAGAACCTGCCCAATCCGGAAGATGTCAGCAACTACTATGGTATTCATTCCCTGCCTACTAAAATACTCATCGATCCTGATGGTAAGATCATCGGTCGTTATGGTGGCGGCGGAGAAGATGATGAGGCAATGGACAAAAAGCTGAAAGAGATATTTGGCGTGTAGAAAGCGGTTTTAGTAAACATAATCCCCGTGGTGGTTTCACTACGGGGATTTGTTATTGGAGAATATTCTTTTTGTAAAAAAATCAATGGTTTTTTCTGAAATTACCGCATGAAGCAGCATATAGCGCATATCACTGTTGTCGTTAAAGACTACGACGAAGCCATCAGATTTTATACCGAAAAACTGGATTTCACCTTAATTGAAGACACGGTTTTAAGTGAAACCAAACGTTGGGTTTTAGTAGCACCCGTAGGTGCTACTGAATGCTGTTTATTGTTGGCCAAAGCAGCAGATGAAGAACAGACATCCCGCATTGGCAACCAGACAGGAAGGCGTGTAGCCTTTTTTTTATATACAGATGATTTCTGGAGAGACTATCATAAAATGGTGGAGCGAGGTATTCATTTTGTCCGGCTGCCTAAGGAAGAGGAATACGGTATGGTGGCTGTGTTTGAGGATCTTTATGGAAACTTATGGGATCTGTTGCAGCCGAAAAAATAGTGATAAAGATATGAAGTAAGAAAGGCATCGCTCAGCGATTCGATTTTTTCTGGATGCGCGCTGGCATGATGATTCCCTGATATCTGAATTGCAGAAAAATAGATATATATTTAGGCTGATGTTTTCCAAGCTTCTAACGGTGATGCCTATATTCTTGCCTGCGAAATGTCCGGAGTAACTAACTAAACCGATTATGCCTGCTACTGATTTTAATAAAGAACTTGCGGCCCTGATTAAAGCGCGTTTCCCTATTATTTATGTGGTAACCTGGGAAGAAAAGGAGAAATTTCTGGAGCTACAACGGTCGCTAAGGAAGATTTAATGTTAGCAGTCTTTTCAAATAATGCGATAAATGGAGGTTCAATTTTACAAACCATCTAATGAAACTTTGAGGAAATACATTGAAGGCTTCTATTTTATCAACAAAAAAAGCATTGCCAAACCTATAAAATACTGGACTTTCCCAAACAATTACTGTATCGCTGCAGTTTATCAAAACACCAACCTGATACTGGAAAAAAACAGGATTGTCGTTTCCGCTTCTGAACAGGAGAACATCGATTCAAGTTTGGTTAGCCGTTATATACTTCCGATTGAAATTATACAGAATGATGTTACTGATGAGATTACGATTTATTTCAAACCTTTGGGTTTAAATCAATTTGTGGATGATATACAGGTATTGTTCAGGGAAAATATAGTCAGCTTTAATCCTTTTGTGGATTACAAGGACGCAATGTATAAAATATTCAATACCAAAGACAGGGATTCGCAAATCAGGCAACTGGAAGATTATTGGCTATCGAAGTTAATCCTCAGGGATTTTTCTCTTGTAGATCGGCTGATTACAGATATTCAGTCCGATTTAAAACTAAATGAGGTGGCAAAAAAACATCATATCTCAAGACAATACCTAAACAAGATTTTCATTAAACATATTGGAAAATCGCCTTCAGAGTTCAGAAAAATCCAGCGATTCAGAAATTCAATTTCAGAAAAACAAAAAGCAGGCAGTCTGACTGAATTATCACATCTTACACAATTCTACGATCAATCTCATTTCATTAGGGATTTCAGGAGCTTTACCCGCTTCAAACCTTCGGACTTTTTTAACAGGGTAGATACGGAAAAAGAAAATGTGTGGCTCGTTTTCTAACGGAGTTTACATTTATACAATTTTAGTCAATTTCCTTTCTATTTCTTTGCGCTAAAAGTAAACATATGAAATTGTATTTGGTTCTTTTTGCAGTAATACTATTGTTTTCCAATAATGTAAATGCTCAGAAAGAAAACATTCAAAAAGAAGCGCTTTTGGTGGGTGTATTTCATTTTAACAATCCCGGTGCTGATCTGGCAAAAACAGAGACTTTTGATGTAATGAGTAAAAAATCACAACAGGAACTGGAACTGATAACAGACCATATTAAGAAGTTTCGGCCCACTAAAATATTTGTGGAGTGGGAATATGATAATCAGCCTGCCCTGGATACGCTGTATAACCGCTACCTGAAAGGCACCTATTTTAGCTATGTACAGGATAAATTTCCGGGTAATACATTCTATGCACAGAATGAAATATTTCAACTGGTCTTCAGAGCAGGTAAAAAAGCAGGACTGGAAAAAATATATGCTATAGATTACCCGATGGACTGGCCTTATGATAGTTTACAGATTGCCATCCAAAAAGCAGGACAAACAGGTCTGCAGCAGGAGATCGACAAACAAATAAAAGAGTTTGGTGAGCAGACAAATGCTTTAATGAAGAAACTCACACTGACTCAACTTTTACTTGAAGAGAATAAAACGAGCACACGAAACTTCAACCTGGGATTTTATATAACGTTGTTGAACAAAGGCGGCGCTTTACATGACTTTACAGGAGCTGACGTTGTGAATGCCTGGTATAAAAGGAACCTGTATATGTATTCATTAATTCAAAAACTTTCAGAAGAAAAGAATGAACGTATTATGATTATTGCTGGAAGTGGCCATGTTGCGGTGTTTAAGCAATTTATCGCTATAGACAGGAATTATAAGGCTGTTGAATTAAGTGATATTCTGAAGAATTAACTAAAGAGTGATCTATTGCAGAGCCCAATGACATAGTGAAAGCGGTGCCTTTGGGCTTTGTAATCACCACAGGTTATTTCAGAAAATCTCCGTCAATTATTAGTAGTTTAACCCCTGATTCCGTACTGGAACGATGATTACTAAGTTCATCAGAAACGACGTAAGTCATACCCTGATCCAGTACAAACTGTTCCCCATTATCCAATTCGCTGATAAAGCTGCCTTCCAGGCAATGAACAATATGCCCCTTCTTACACCAATGATCGGCCAGGTATCCGGGGGTATAGGTAACAATTCGAATTCGCAAACCAGGCAATTGAAGCGTTTGCCATAATGCACTGCCGGTTATACCGGCATGGGTTGTGGAATCAATGGTATTCCAGTCAATACATTGAAAAGGATGTTTCATATTCCTAAAAATACGAAAGTCCGGCTACCATAACAACCAGACCTTAAAAAATCAGGTTAAAGCATTGATTCTGCCTTTTTTATTACTTTTATGCGGTTTTTCTGGTAAAAAATTTGACGCTGTATAGTTCCCATACCGATAAAGTCTTGTGTGAATTGCTGAAAGAGGGCGATGAGATGGCATTTGGAGCCCTTTATGACCGGTATTGGGCGGATATCTATAGAAATGCCATGAAAATTCTGCGTTCAGAAAGTGATGCGGAAGATGTAGTACAGGAATTATTTGAGTCTGTTTGGAAAAGACGCGCGGAATTGCTGATCCACGGTTCTGTTGCCGGGTATCTTCATACGAGTGCCAGATATCTGGCTATTCACCACATAGAGAAAAAAATTGAATTACTGGATAATGATGATTCGCTGACGCTTGCTTTTCAGCAGGCTGATTTGCCGCTTATAGAGTCTCATCTGGATGCTAAAATCCTGGAAATAGCCATTGATAAGATAGTAGAAACAATGCCGGAGAAAATGAAAATGGTGTTTTTGCTCAGTCGGAAAGAACAACTTACGCACAAACAAATTGCTATAAAACTGCACATTTCCGAGGAAACGGTGAAGAAGCAGGTGTATAATGCTTTGAAGCTGATCAGGAAAAACATGAACACGATTCCATTAGCACTAATAATTGCCACTGTTTACGCATTTCCGCACCAAGGATAAAAAAAATTGAATTTTATCTACCACCAACCTTTCTTTTTTTACACATATATATAGCAGTAACTACAATTGAGAATGCATTGCTGCTATAAAAAGGCTGTTTATGCTTAATAAGGAAGAGATCCGGGAACTGCTGCAGCGTTACCAACAGGGACAATGCAGCAGGGAGGAAGTCATGATGATCGAGAGCTGGTATCAGCAACAATTGGATAAGTCGACATGGGATTTCCAACCAGGAGAGGAAGCATTGATTGGTGCGAGGATTAAGGCCCGCATCCATGAAAAGCTTCATATGGGGGCGCCAGCTGATAGCCAACCAGCACCATTACGCGCAGGCTGGAAAAAATGGTATAGCATGGCTGCTGCAAGCTTATTGCTCATGGCTGTTGCCGGAGGAAGTTACTGGCGGTGGCATCATACTGATGTAATAAAGCAGCCATCAGTAGCCAGTACACCACAAGACGTTGCTCCCGGAGGTAACAAAGCCATACTTACGTTGGGGAATGGTAGTCAAATTATACTGGATAGCGCCGCCAATGGTAGCCTGGCTCAACAGGGAAATACACAGGTACAAAAGCTGGTGAACGGGCAAATCGTTTATCACACTTTAAAAAGTGAACCGGCGGAAATTGTGTATAACACACTTACTACACCCAGAGGAGGCCAGTATCAACTGCGTTTGCCGGATGGAACGCAGATATGGTTAAATGCCGCGTCATCGATTACCTATCCCACGGCTTTTGCCGGAAAAGAGCGAATGGTAGCCGTTACAGGGGAAGTTTATTTTGAAGTGGCGCCTGATGCTGATAAGCCCTTCAGCGTTAAAGCGGGGGATATGACGGTGGATGTATTAGGAACACATTTTAATGTGAATGCCTATGCAGATGAAAAAAATAAATATGCTACCCTGTTGGAAGGCAAGGTGAAGATAGTACGCGGTGATCGGACACAGCTCCTGCATCCTGGTCAGCAAGCCAGTATAACAGCTGCCGGTGAAATGGAACTGATTAAAGAGATAGATGTAGAACAGGTAATGGCCTGGAGAAACGGAAAATTCATCTTCAGGGATAAAGAAGATATCACTGCCATCATGCGTCAGATTTCACGCTGGTATGATTTGGAGGTGGAATACAGGGGGACTGTTACCAAACATTTCTGGGGATCTGTTTCCAGACAGCTGAATGCATCGGAAGTATTTAAGGTATTGGAAGCCACCGGTGGTGTGCACTTCAAAATTGAAGGAAAGAAAGTAATTGTTATGCCATAATAAAAAAGCAAATAGAATAACCTGAAATAAAAACCGCTCCGGGGCCTAGACCGGAGCGGGGAACATGTTCAGGCTAATCAATTCACAATCTGTTCGGACCGTTTATTTTATCAACCTAAACAATGCAAAGCTATGCAATTTAAGGCTCTTTGTAACCCTGCCCGTGGCAGGACTTTTACCAAAATAATGGTGATCATGAACCTATCAGCCATCTTTCTTTTATCAACTTGTCTCACAGTTAGTGCTGCCGGATATGCTCAGGTCACACTGTCAGAGAAATCGGCTCCCTTACAAAAAGTATTCAGGGAAATACAAAAACAAAGCGGATATGACTTTGTATGTACCTACGAACTGCTTGAAAAAGCCGGAAATGTAACTGTCAACGTTCGGAATGCAACGATACAAGCTTCCATGGAAGCAGCCCTGAGAGGTAAGGAGCTTACCTTTGAAATCCAGGGGAAAACCGTAATCGTAAAACCATTGGCCGGCAATGCCGCTATACAGGCTGATACCACACGACAAGCCGGTCAGCAAATGGATATACAGGGAAAAGTAACCGATGAAAAGGGAAATCCCATCCCCGGTGCTACCATCAATATAACAGAACAAAAACGATCTGTTCCGGCCAATGCGAATGGTGTATTTGTGTTGAAAGGGGTGGTACGTGGTAATACAATTGAAATATCAAGTATTGGTTTCGAACCCAAACGCATCACTGTAAAAGATGATAGCCCAATTGTTATTGTGTTAAAAGAGGCTACTACTAAGCTGAAAGAGATTGTACTGGTAGGGTACGGACAGCAAAAAAAAGCAACACTTACAGGGGCAATCGCGACGGTAGGAAATAAAGAATTAAACGAAAACCATACTGGTGCCGCAGTATCTGATATGCTGGCAGGAAAGATTTCCGGCTTATATGTACAGAAAAGCAATGGTGTACCAGGCGCTGGGTCTGATATTAAAATTCGTGGTCTCAGTACTTTTAATAATTCCAATCCACTGGTAATCGTAGATGGTATTCCTGGTCGTAGTATTGATGACCTGAATCCAACAGATATTCAGGCTGTATCTGTGCTGAAAGATGCTGCTGCTATTGCGGTATACGGCGCAAGAGCTGCCAATGGGGTAATTCTGATTACTACCAGGAAAGGACAGGCCGGTAAACCTGAAATTACTTTCAGCAGCAATATCAGTACACAAAAACCTACATTTATCTATAAACGGGTAAATGCTTATCAGTATGCTGAGCTGCAAAATGAAGCCCTGCGAAATGAAGATACCTATAACCCATCTATCGGGCTGGGATATACGAAAGAGCAGATACAGCTGTTTAAAGATGGGTCAGATCCTAACCGCTATCCCAATACAGACTGGTTAAAAACACTCACCAAATCATCCGTACTGCAATCTAATTACAACCTCTCCGCTGCCGGCGGTAGTGAAAATACCCAGTATTTTGTTTCACTGGGATATGTGAAAAACGCCGGACTGGTACCAATTGAAGACTATAGTCGTTGGAACCTGCGTAGCAATCTTTCTGCAAATATTACCCGCAGACTCAAACTGGATCTGAATATAGCTGGTATTTTTAGTAAGCAGGAAGGGCAAAATGTGTATGGTGGTACTTATATCATGAAACAGGCTTACGGTACACCGCCTATCAGGGCAAATCAGTTCACCAATGGTTTATATGCCCAGGTTCCGGAACAAAGAGGCAATACTTACTTACAGTCTATTGGTGCTGCTGGCTTTAACACTACTTATAATAATACGCTTAACTCTACTTTATCATTGCAATATGAGCTGCCCTGGATAAAAGGATTATTTGTAAAAGGTACAGCGGCTTATGATAAAGGATATTCTTTTGGTAAGAACTTTTCAACGCCTTATGATATGTACACCATCAATAAGGCAGGTGACTATACGAAAGTGGCGGCCAACCCGCCAACGGCTAATCTGAGCGAAAGCTTCAATCAGCCACAGGCTACCACATTGGAAGGGTCACTACGGTATACCGGTGAATTTGCGAGCCATCATGTATCCGGATTATTATTATATACGCAAACACAATCGCAGACAGATAATTTTAGTGCACAGCGTAGAAACTTTGTTTCGTCAGCATTACCGCAGTTATCACTCGGAGACCCTTCTCAGGCTTCTGTTTCAGGTAATGCGTCTCAATCAGCCCGCAGAGGCGTGGTAGGAAGGGTTACCTATGATTATGATGCACGTTATTTAGTGGAGTTTAACTTCCGCTATGATGGTTCAGATATTTTCCCTCCTGGTCACCGATATGGTTTTTTCCCTTCCGTTTCGGCAGGATGGGTGATTTCAGACGAACCATTCTATAAACCACTTTCCAGAAATGTTGATTTCCTTAAAATCCGGGGCTCCTGGGGACAACTCGGTAATGATAGGGTAGACCCGTATCAATTCCTGTCTATTTATAAATTGATAGGGGCGCCTTATTATGGAGGCGGATATACGCTGGGTGGAGCAAATCCTACCTATTATTCTTCTTTGCAAACAGGTGTATTGCCCAACCCTTCTTTCACCTGGGAAAGGGCAGTAATGACTAACATCGGTGTAGAAGCACATTTTAAAGAAGATCTGCTTACACTGGAAGCTGATTATTTCCGCAAACGCACCAGAGATATTCTGGCAGCACCAGCCTTACAGGTGCCTGCTGTAATAGGACTTGGATTACCAGACTACAATAATGGAGTTGTGGATAATAGTGGTTTCGAGATCACGCTGCGTCATACCCGTCATCTGAAAAAATTCACTTATTATATTGAATCAAATGTCAGCTTTAATAAAAACAAAATAGTTTCTTTCCCGGAATCACGCAGTACCCCAGAGTGGCAAAAGATTACAGGTACCTCAGTAGCCAGTTACTCCGTAGTAGATCCGTTGGTAGGACGATTGGGATATAAGTCGCAGGGATTATATCAGACACCGCAGGAAGTAAGTGGAGGACCTTCACCTTTATATGGAACGGTAGCCCCTGGTGATATTCGTTATCAGGATGTAGACGGAGATGGTATCATTACACCGAATGACCGTGTAGTGCTCGGTGAACATTTCTTTCCTGGTGTTCAGTATGGTTTCCGCCTTGGTGGTAACTATAACGGGATAGAATTGAATGTACTGTTTCAGGGATCTGGTAATGTACAGGCTTACAACTCCACTACAAATTCCCGTGTAGGGGTTTCCGGTAGTCAGCAATTATTGGATCACTGGACACCACAAAACACGCAGGCTACGTATCCGCGCCTGTGGGTTAACTATCAAAACAATGCAGAAGTATCTGATTACTGGATTGTGAATGCCGCATATATGCGCCTGAAGAATATTGAATTGGCCTATAGTTTACGAAAAGAAATATTGCAGAAAATAGGAGTTAAAAATCTCCGGTTGTCCATTTCCGGAAATAATCTGCTCACCCTTACCCACTTTAAATTAACAGACCCTGAATCTGCCGGACAGATCACTGATCCGCTGATGAAGTCTTACACAGTGGGCGCTACCCTGCAATTTTAAGAAACACATTTTAATGGACATTTATTAAAGTAAGTACACCATGATAAAAAATATAATTACCGGATTCATCCTGCTTGCAGCAGTTGTTTTATTAGGTAGTTCCTGTAAAAAGGACTTCCTGAATAAAGGCCCGCTGGACCAGTACAGTGAAGAGAATGTATGGAAGGATAGTGCACTGGTCAATCGTTTTGTGATGGATATTTATAGTAATCTTATTACCACCTATGATTACGTAGGTTCATATAATTCCATCAATCAGGGTTTTTTACCGGCAGATATCACCGATGAAGCACAATCCAATTTTCCGGGAGGTACGGCAGATTTGATTAATCACGGACAGTATAATGCTGCTGCTAATATATTTGATGCTTTTTGGTCACTTCCCAGTAGTGGCGGGTTTCATCAAAATGGTGCTTATGAAAATATTCGTAAGTGCAATTTGTTTTTATCGCATTTGGAAGATATGCCGCTTAGTACAAAAGGTAAAGAACAGCTTACTGGTGAAGTACGTTTTTTGCGGGCTTATAATTATCAGTTACTGTATTCCATTTTCGGTCGTTTCCCGATTATCAGTAAAGTACTGAGTATGACAGATGATCTGAATATTCCACGGGGAACAGATGAAGCCTGTAGGGCATTTATTATAGATGACTTAGATGCTGCTGCGGCTGTACTGCCTGTTGCATACGGCGCTTCAGATGTAGGTAGGATCACCAAAGGTGCTGCATTGGGCATGAAATGCCGTTTACTCCTGAACGCCAAACAGTATGCCGCCGCCGCTACTGCGGCAGAAGCGGTAATGAACCTGAATGTTTATCAGTTATTCCCTGATTATGGCGCGCTCTTTTATCCGCAAAATGATGATAATGCAGAGGTAATTTTCAATAAGGAATATGGTAGCGATCAAAGCGGACAAACACATACATTAGACCTGTACGAAAACGCAGCTTTCTTTACCGGCTTTTTTAGTCCGGAAGATGTACCTACTCAGAACATAGTAGATCAGTATCTGATGACGGATGGTTTACCCTGGGATAAATCGCCCTTGTACAATGCAGTGCAGCCTTATGCTAACCGGGACCCTCGTTTTCACGCAAGCATCATTTATGATGGTACTACCTGGAAAGGACAAGTAATAGACATGCAACTGGGATCGGTATTTAACCCTACTTTTGGTAGTCCTTCGCTCACAGGTTATATGTTCAGAAAGTTCCTGAATCCTGGTTATGTTTTTTATGGTAACAATACCAATTATCAGAATTGTGTGGTATTGAGATTGGCCGAAATTTATCTGAACTATGCAGAATGTCAGTTGAAACTCGGTAATCCGGAGGAAGCACGTAAGTATGTAAACCTGCTCAGACGCAGAGCACAGATGCCTGAAATCGCTGCCGGGCAAATGACCTGGGATGCATATGTAAGAGAACGTACAGTGGAGTTGGCATTTGAAGGAGAACGTCGTGCGGATATCCGTCGTTGGGATATGGGAGCTACCTTGTTAGGGACTACCATTTATGGTGTTGGTATAGAAACAGTAGATGGTGCGCGTCAGTACACGCGTACCGTGGTAGAAAAAAGAACCTTTGAGCCTAAAATGTATTATTTCCCGATTCCGCTGGCTCAATTACAGAAATACCCTGCCGGAAAAGTACTGGAACAAAATCAGGGTTGGTAAACCGGCTTTATACCTGTCTTAACTATTCCTAACAAATAGCAGATCTGAACCAATACAGCCGTTCCCGTTAGGGAATGGCTGTACTATTAGGAGAGGTTAGTTGATAGGTGCCGTATCTTTTCCTGTAATCCTTTTTTTATGCTTTAATCCCCAGCTCCCCAGTACGGATATCACTTCCTTCAGGGTCTCTGCATAGTCGGTAGGCAAATATTCCACTACTACCGGTGTCTGATCTGCTTTAACCACTCTTTTCACCAACCCATTCAGCTCCAGGGATTTCAGTTCTGTTGATAATACCCTTGCTGAAATTCCTTGAATGGTACGCTGCAATTCGTTAAAACGATGGTAGCCGGTTACCAGCGCAATAATGATACGGAGCTTCCATTTACCCCCGAGTACGTAAATCGCATCTTCCACTGCGGACAGCTGGGCGGTACATTTCACTTGTCGTAAGTCTGGCATTTTCATGTGTTTATCCGGATTAAATAACTTTTAGGTTACTACTAACCTTTAGTATACTACTAACCTTTTATTAGCTAATGTAGGTAGTTTTGACTTACCAAAAAGTAAAAGAAATGAAAAACATATTGCACATTATTTCAAGCCCGAGAACAGATGCCTCTGCCAGCAGGAAATTAGGAAATGCTGTTGTAGAGAAGATAAAAGAAAAACATGCTGACTACATCGTGACTGTGCGGGATCTGGCAAAAAATCCGCCACCTCACCTGGATGAATCTCACATCAATTCCTTTTTCACACCCGCTGAAAACCGGACAGCCGAACAGCTGGATAGTATCAGGTATTCAGACGAAGCAATTAAGGAACTACTCGATGCCGACATCCTTGTGGTAGAGACTCCAATGTATAATTTCACCATCTCTTCCCTGCTGAAGGCGTATTTCGATCATATTGCAAGGGCAGGCATAACATTTAAGTCTAGAGGAAAAGGGTTGCTGCCTGAAGGTTTGCTGAAAGATAAGCAGGCGTATATAGCTACCAGTTCAGGTGGAGTTTATTCAGAAGGTGAACTGAAAACCTACGATTTCGGGGAACCTTATGTACGTTCCTTTCTTACTGTTATCGGGATCAATGTAGTAGGTGCTTTTAGAGCCGAGGGGCAGTCAATCATAGGACCGGAGGCGGCTCTTGAAAATGCGTTTGAAAGCATAGCCATAGCTATATAACGCATTGAATGTAATAAAAAGGCATCGACGTAAGTCGGTGCCTTTAATCTTTTTCAGAACGCCGGTTTTGATGATACACCCCGGATCAGGACAGGCCCAGCAGTCTCTCTGCATTTCCGCTTGCTATCTTCGCTACTTCTTCAGGAGGCAGTGGAATGTTTTCCAGCAGTTGTTTTCCTGCTTCATTTGTGCTGAAAGGATAATCTACGGAAAACATAACATTATCGATACCAAAAGTTCCTAGTGCGGCCATCAGCGGAGGTAAAGTAAAAATACCACTGGTAGTAATGTGTACCTGATCGCGCAGGGTTTGACTGACGGTGCGCTGGTGATACCCGGTGTTGGTAACATTGAATTTTTCATCCAGCCGAGACATCATCATGGGGATCATTTCTCCCATATGACCAATGATGATCTTTAACCGGGGATACCGGTCTAATGTTCCGGTCATAATCAAACGTAGTACCTGTAGCGCTGTTTCAGCATGCCATCCCCAACCGCCGCATGAAAGCATCACACCTAGTGATCCCGGGAGATCGTTGTAATAGGCCTGGGCCACAGTTTCAGGTGGCATGCCGGGATGCAGGTAAAGGGGCATCTGTAATTGTTCCGCTTTTTGCAGTAGTGGCCTGAATTCCGGAAGGTCCAGGAACTTACCATTTGTAAGCCCGTTGATCAGGGCTCCACAGAAATGATGTTCCTCTTTTGCTCTTTCCAACTCGTTAGCCGCCGCCTCCGGAGAAGACATCGGTAAATGTGCGAATGCCTTAAACCGGGTAGGATGGGCGGCAATTCTTGCGGCAAGGATATCATTGTACCTGACGGCAAACTTCAGTGCTTCCTGAGGTGCTAAACTTTCTGCGCCCCTACCCACTACAGACAATACCTGCATATCAATACCATTGTCGTCCATTGATTTTAAACGAATGTCACTGATGTCAGCGAGTTTCTCCACTGCTTGCTGAGGCAAAGGCCACTGCTGTATCTCATGGGCAAATTCAGGTAAGGCAATGTGCTCTTCTAATGTTATAATACGCATAGCTGATTCAATTGAGTGAGCTACAAAAGTCCGGCTATCCAATATTTATACTATTGATCCTGATCAAATAATCATATTCCGGATTTTATTCTGTTAAGTGCCTCCTGGGTAATATTGAGATAATTGGCCACCAACTTATTAGGTAAACGGAGCACCATCGCGGGTTTTATTTCAGTAATTGATAGCGCTTTCGTGAGTTTAGTGTAATAAAATCTTCTAGTCTCCTGGTATTGGTGATATAGGCAAATTCAAGATGGCTCACTTCTTTGAGCGGTGTACCATCGATAAAAGATGTAAGGGAAGTAGAAAAGGAATTAAGAGGTTAAAACAGGAAAGCACCTTCTGCAAATTAGTTTCACTTAATTAAACCCTGTCTGTAATATATTTAGTCAGCTGTTCAGGACATAAAAAAAAGTCGCTAATCTACAGTCTTTCAAATAGTCGAGACGGTTTAAAGTACTCCAGATGGGAGTTTTTTGGAAAATATTGCCTCTTTTTATCTGAAATACATGGTATCATGATTACCATTACGGATGTTTAATATCTCCATTCATCCTGCCATTTCCTAAATTCGGAAGGGCGTACCATGTACCTGGCAAAATTACCTTCATGTAACGATAGTAGTTCTGTTTCCACTACTTCGATTAACCTATCTCTATCTACCTCTGGTAGGCCTTTGGCCTGATCCTGCAGAAATGGCTCTACTTGGGGTCTGGGCATCGCCTCGGATATTATTTTCCGAATGATGGACCGGATTTGGTCCCGATATTTAAGTCGGAATGGATCAGGTTCACCCAGTGATTGTCTGAGTACAGAGTATTGTGCTGCAGAACGTTCATAAGCCCAAAGGAAGACGTCTTTCAGTAATTCAATTCTATTTAGTTCATAAACACCGATCAGGCCTTTTGTATACAATTCATTCGGTACATCAATAAAGGATAAAGGAGCCAGGTTGTGTTTATTCAGTGAAATGTTAGACGCTAATCTAGATACTCTTTTATTCACATCATCGAAAGGCTGCAAATAAGGTATATGCACCATGATGAAAAATGCTTGTTCAAAAGGATTCTTGATTTGAGACGCTTTATCAAGCATCAGATCGAACATTTCTTCGATGAGCTGAGGAACGGCAAGTGGAGTATATACACTGTTCTGGATACCTACTGGGATATGCCTTAATCTCCCTGATGCAGCAGGATTAGGTAAAAGATTGTTGGACAGCAGTGAATGAAGGTTTAGCAGGGTATACCTGTTAAATCCAATTTCATCTGCTAATTGTACAATGAATTCAATAGCATCCTTGTGATTCAGGATCATTTGAGCTTCTTTTGCGGACTTGTTGTCTGCTACATGTCCGGAAGAAATCAGTCGTTCAGTGTCCAGGAGGGAATAGGTATTGCCTTCCAGACGGCTGGAGTTCCAGGATAAGTCTATCAATAACCTGTTCAGGATTTCTTTTGCATAGGTGCCCGCTGGTTCATTTAATCTGGCCGTATTACCTAATGCAGCTAATTTTTCTAATTCTGACAGAGACAGATAATTACTAATATTAGGTTGATAGTTTTCCAGAAAGCTGCGGTTGTATCCTACTGGCCGGCGTTTTTGAATAGGGCTTTGAACGATTGTAAGAATCTTCTGAGAAGCATCGGATAATAGAGCATCCGGGAAATTGGTACTATTTTCTAATTTATTTTTATTGGTGAGATGATAGCGAAGGCCACGGGTTTTGCCTGTTGTGGTTATAAGGCCAGAAATGCGCAAATCATTCAGTCTTCTTTGCAGCGTACGTGTGTTTAATTTTAACCTACTTCGCGCAATGATTTCCTCAATGGATGCACCATTTGGAAACTGTTCCAGGGTATTTAACAATAGATCATTTGTGGTATGGCTGTTTTGGGTCATATGGCTATTCCGACATTTGGGTGTAAATTACGACATTTTTTTGTCGTAATGTTGCTTATTCCGACAAGTGAAGTTATTAAGTGGGAAATAATCAATTAGTTTAGCTTAATTTATAAATCATTACAAATTGATTCTAAATTACTAGAATGTTTGTGAGATAAAGAACCCGAAAAGAATTTATATTTACCTGATTAGATTGTTAAAATTCATATGGCAGAAAAATTAGATCTCTCCACCCTCGAATCCTGGTTATGGGATTCCGCGAATATTCTGCGTGGAAGTATTGATAGCTCAGATTTCAAAAATTATATTTTCGGATTGCTCTTTCTTAAGCGTGTAAATGACGTTTTTGAGGAAGAAGTGGAGTCAATAATGAAAACAGAAAAGGTATCTCGCGCACAAGCGGAAAGCGATACTTTTTTCAAGTTGCCAGATGTTGCTCGCTGGGAGTATTTAAAATCTATTACTGAAAATGTGGGTATAGCTCTGGATAAAGCGTTTGCAGCAATAGAAGAAAGTAATGCAAAGTTACGTATAGATGGCGTGCTTACTGCTACTAAATTTGGTGACAAGGAAAAGCTCAGCGACCCCACATTGATGCGATTGTTGCGCCATTTTAACGAACACTCTCTGCGTAATGAAGACCTGTATACGCCTGATCTCTTGGGAGACGCGTACGAATATCTCATAAAGCAATTTGCTGATGATGCCGGAAAGAAAGGAGGAGAATTCTATACACCTAGAGGGGTAGTGAAACTACTGGTTCAGTTGGTAAAGCCACAGCCAGGGAATAAAGTGTATGACCCTACCTGTGGATCTGGAGGTATGTTGATTGAAGCCGCCAGATATATTGCTGAGCAGCCCGGTGGTCTTGTTGGGAAGAATATTAATGTCTCTTTATTTGGTCAGGAAAAGAATTTAGGTACCTGGGCGATTGCAAAACTTAATATGCTACTGCACAACTATGTTGAAGCAAACCTTGAAAAGGGGGATACCCTTATAGAGCCTAAACATCAGCAGAATGGGGAATTGATGTTGTTTGACAGGGTAATTGCAAACCCTCCTTTTTCACAGGATAAATGGTGGACAATTGCAGAGGCGAATATCCCAAAGAAGGTGGGAAAAGATGGTAAGGAGAAGGAAGTAGCTTTGAATTATAATAAAGTAGTGGTAGATAAGTATGGTCGTTTTCAATATGGTATTCCTCCGCGAGGATATGCGGATTTGGCGTTTTTGCAGCATATGTTGTCAGTGTTGAAGCAGGATGGGAAGATGGCAGTAGTATTACCCCATGGAACATTGTTTAGAGGAGGAACAGAAGGGGAAATACGTCGGAAATTAATTGAAGGAGATTTGATAGAAGGGATAATAGGCTTACCAAGCGCTTTGTTTTACAATACCGGAATACCTGCTTCTGTATGGATATTATCAAAATGTAAGCCTCATGAGTTCGCTAAGAAGGTAATTGTAATTGATGCCAGTGGTGATTTTGAAGAAGGGAAAAATCAAAATGAGCTTGGAGATAGACAAATCGAACGAATTGTAAATTCGTATAGTAGTTCATGTGACATAGATAAGTATATGCGGATAATTCCAGTAGCGGAATTAAATGAGAATAACTATAATGTTAATATATCCCGCTATTTTGATAGTAGTGAAAAAGTAGAAGAATTTGACCTATTCCAAATTCAGATGGAATTGAAGGCTATAGCAGAAAGGGAGGTGAAAATAGATGCCAAGCTAAGTTCCCTTTTGGAAAAATTGGGCATATAGTTGTCTGTAGAGAATTAATAAGTAGGAAGTACAATATAAACGTCGAATGAAAATAATTGAAGATAAATATCAATCCACTTTAGATCCCACAAATTCGTGGCTTAAAGTGAGGCAGGGAGATATTGCAACATTTTACAATGGACGTGCCTATAAATTGTCAGAATGGGAGAGTTCAGGAATACCTGTTGTCAGATTACAGAATCTTACAGGCACCGGTAATAAATATTATTATTCAAATTTAAAATTGCCAGAACATCAATATTGTTATCCAGGAGATTTATTGTATATGTGGTCCGCAACTTTAGGACCTTTTTTGTGGAAGGGGGAAAAAGCCATTTACCATTATCATATATGGAAAGTGGTGGTAGATTCTTCACGGGTGGATAAATTGTTTTTTTTCTATTTACTAGATGAGAATACCAATAAGCTAATGAGGCAGTCACATGGATCGACTATGCTCCATGTGACTAAAAGTGAAATGGAGAATCAGATGATTAGCCTGCCCTCTTTGTTGGAACAACAGAAAATAGCCGAAGCATTGAATTGTGTTGATGAAAAAATTGAGTTAATCAAATCCCAAATAACTCAGACCACGCTCCTGAAGAAAGGCCTTATGCAGGGGCTCTTTACTAAAGGAATTGGGCATACGAAGTTCAAATCATCAGCTTATGGAGAAATTCCAGAAAGTTGGGAAGTGAGTTGTATTGGCAAATTAGCAATAATAAATCCGCGAAAAATTGTAATGGGAGATTCCGACGATGTTTCCTTTGTTGGAATGGTGGATGTTTCGGAGGATGCAAAGCTGATTACCTATAACGCGAAAAAGTATAGTGAAGTAAACAAGGGATTCACCTGCTTTAAAGATGATGATGTTATTCTGGCAAAAATAACTCCTTGCTTTGAAAATGGTAAAGGCGCCCTTATTGAAGGGCTTATTAATGGAGTAGGTTTTGGAAGTACAGAATTTCATGTTATTCGAGTAGGTGATAAGGTATTGAAGGAATTTATATATTACCACACAATAAGCACCGAATTTCGTCTGAAAGGCGAGCGTAATATGACTGGTAGTGCTGGGCAGAGAAGGGTTCCCAGGCAATTCGTAGAGAACTATCCGATTGGCTTGCCTCCTATACATGAGCAAAGAAAAATAGTTGAAATATTAGGTACTGTCGATGAGAAGTTAGCTATTTTAAAAGAAAAGAAAGGAAAAACAGAGTTGCTCAAACGTGGTCTCATGCAACAACTCCTCACCGGCAAAATCCGCGTCAAAGTAGATGAAGAAGTCCCAATAAGCTAACAAATCAATTACCGTCCATCTAAACCCGATTCCATGAGTAACTCCCCTGAATTCCACTATAGCGAACTACCTGCCATAGAACTACTGCAGACATTAGGCTATCACCTGATGTCTGCAGCGGAAATAAAAGAGGAAATGAATTCCACCAATCTCCTCTTAATAAATAGACTAAAAGCAGCACTACAAAGAATTAATCCTGATCTTGATGAGCTTAATATTTCCAAAGCTGTAGATGCAATAAGCAGTATTACTGGCAGTTCGCTTATGGATGCTAATCAGAAAAGTTGGGAATTAATCAGCCGGGCTGAGCTGACCCTCCCACAAGTGATCAATGGGAAGGAGGAGTATGTAGGAGTCAGATATATTGATTATGCACCGGAGAATATAGGGTTGAATGAGTTTATAGTGGTGAGCCAGATGAAGTTCACTGGTAAAGCCCGTAATTCAGTACCGGACCTTGTATTATATGTAAACGGTATTCCGCTGGCAGTGATTGAATGCAAGTCCCCTAATACTAAAGATGCTTGGGATAACGGTTATAATGACCTTATTTTTTACCAGAAAAACTCTGAGAGATTGTTTTATTATAATCAGATTTGCGCCGCTATCTGGAAAGTAGGTGGAAAGTATGGTGCAATTAATTCTCCCCAGGCATTCTATTCCAATTACAAGTCGAAAGATACAACAGTGTTGAATGCATTGGTCGGGAGGGAAACCACTGCACAGGACACGCTACTGTATTATCTTTTCGAACCGGCTCTTTTTCTTGATATCATCCGGCATTTTGTATTATTTGAATTGGAGGAAGGAAGAGTGGTAAAGAAGCTCCCGCGGTATCAGCAAATCAGGTCGGTAAACAAAGCAATAGAAAAACTACAACGGGAAGATAAGGGTGGGGTGATATGGCATACACAGGGTAGTGGAAAGAGTATAACAATGGTATACTTAACCCGTAAGCTCCAGGCGCCTGAGTACGGATTTAATAATCCTACGGTATTGATCATGACAGATCGTAATGATCTGGATACCCAGATTACCGGAACATTCCGGGCGGTAGGGTATAAAAATGTGATGCAGGCAACTTCGGTGAAGAACCTGGACAGATTACTCAGAAATGACTATGGAGGGATTATTACGACTACCATCCAGAAGTTCCAGGAGAATGAAGAGCAGGCGAAAGAAGAAGATAAAATCTCAGAACAAGAGGATGGTAATCGCTTTAAGACGGAGCGTCATATCAAAGATGGAGTTTTGACAAAGGTGACAAAAAGTAACATTGATGGCAAATGGATAGAAATAGGTAGAGAAGAAGTCGTTTTACAGGAACTAAGTGAGAAAGAGAATTTATATGTAATGGTAGACGAAGCGCATAGAAGCCAATATGGATTTTTGGCGGCTTTTATGCGAACAGTGATGCCTAAAGCTAAATTTATAGCCTTCACCGGTACCCCAATTTCCAAAGACGACAAATCCACATTGGCAGAGTTTTATGGCAATGATTACCTGGATGTATATACGCTGATGGAAAGCAAGGAAGACGGTGCCACAGTTGACCTGTTATACGATCAGGGTATTGCGTTGTTGGAGGTGAGGAAAAAAGAACTTGATGAGGAGTTTGACAAACAATTTGGTCACCTGGATGAAGATAAAAGGGAAAAACTGAAGCGAGAGGCGTTAAATAAATACGAATTATCTACAGAAAGGATTACGGCGATTTGTAAGCATTTGGTGGATCACTATCGGGGGAAAATATACCCTGATGGCCATAAAGCAATGATCGTATGTGATGGAAGGGAGGCCGCGGTGAAGTATCAAAGAATCATGTTACAGCTAAAAAATGAAGGATATCATGACTTTGAATCGAAGCTTATCATCAGCATGGGTAACGCCAAAAGTGATGAAATTGCGGCGGATTATTACGAAATAGTAGATTGGAATAAAAAGCATCCATTAGATCTCAAGGAAAATATTTATACAGATCCGGATGCAGTAAAACAGGTTACAGATAATTATAAGCTTCCATTTGGGAATGAAAATGTTACAGAGAAAAGTGGTAAGAAAAAGTATGACAATACCGCTTTTTTGATTGTATCGGATATGCTATTGACAGGATTTGATGCCCCAATAGCTTCGTGTATGTATTTGGATAAGCCATTGAAGGAACATACCCTGCTTCAGGCAATTGCAAGGGTTAATCGCGCCCGAAATGGTAAGCTGGCTGGTTATATCGTAGATTATTATGGCATTACGGATTATTTGGTCCAGGCTATTGAAATCTATGGAGGCGACGTTAAGCCGGATGAGATACTTAAGAATTTGAGTGAGGAAATTCCCTGGCTGGAAATGCATCATACAAAATTGGTAGAATTTTTTAAACCCACGGGTATTGATCGGTTCTACGAGCGGGATACCTATATTGATAAAGCCATTCAGTTTATTGAGCCTCTGGATCGTCGGGATACATTTAAGGAATTGCTGAAAAAATTTAACAAGAGTATTGCCATTTTATTGCCGAAGGTAGCAGCAATGAAGTTCAAGAAGGATTTCGATCTGTTCAATGAAATTCGGTTACAAGCCAGAAATACCTATAGGGACGATGATGGATTGGGGATTAGCAAGGATGAAAGTAAAATGTTACAGGATTTAATAGATGCTCATTTGATCGCTTCGGGAGTAAATCATTTGCTGGAGGAGCCCGTATCAATCTTGGACAAGGATAAATTTCAACTGGAATTGAAGAACGCTTCTATGGGTACCAGGGAATTAAAGATCAGGAATAATCTGAAGCATGAAATTAAGGTGGGGATGGATCGAAATCCTGCTTTCTTTAAGCCATTGGCGGATAGGTTGGAGGAGTTACTAAAACAGCGGGAAACACAGCGTATTACCCAGTTGGATTTGCTGAAAGCCTATGAAGATATTCAAGATAGCATTGCCAATGAAAAGAAGGACAGCAGAGATCATGGTTTCTTCTCCTCTATGGAGGTGGCAGTTTATAGTTTGATAAAACTTCACTATGATGGTCAATCTTCATCCGTAACCCGCAGGATTTTTGATGTAGTTGCTGGAGAGCTTAAAATAGTTGATTGGGAAATAAAATCAACTGTTCAGGATGATATGGAGAAGAAGATTGCCGTAATTTTGCGTGAGAAATTTGATCGGAGCGAAGCTAAAGATAAAGCTGCCGTGATTGTGAATCTTCTCATAAAAAACAAAGATGCCTAAAGCACAATACGGGAATACCACCATTTATTATTCACTTGAGGAGGCGCCAGGCTTGGAAAGGCACTATCTTTCTGTTGACAATAAGAAGGGGGTCGTTCTCAAAGGAAAGAACATCGGTGAGATTGAATCTGCAAAATTAATTGTTCAAAAAGGAAAATGGATTACCGAAAAACTGGAAGTAGTAAGTATAAACAAACAGGATGTCATAGTAACGGGCTCTCGAATGCCATATTTGGGGAAAACATTTTACGTTGAGGTAGTTTATAGTGAATCGGTAGTAAAGCCCATCTTGACTTTTACCTATGCTAAGTTTCTTATTTATATACATCCAGAAGGGGATGTACAAGCTGATATTTTAAAAGCATTTGATGAATTTTACAAGATTAAAGCAAGAGAAAAAATACTTCCTCGTTTATCTGCTCTTTGCCGCAGAACATTGTTGATCTATGAAACAGTACAGTTTAGAAAAATGACATCAAGATGGGGAAGCTGTTCTCATAAGAATAATCTGACTATCAACTTTGATATTGTGAAGTTGCCTTTTGCATTAATAGATTACATATTGATTCATGAACTTTGTCATACTAAGGTGAAAAATCATTCTAATGTATTTTGGAGAGAAGTAAGAAAATATCTGCCAGACTATAAAACATTAGATCACAAACTATCCAATTGGAAATTTTTATAATTGTTTAACCAGCATCACTGTTTCCTATGGGAATGACTTTAAATGACGCCATTATAACTTCTCTTGAGGAAATTAAGACGCCTGCTACTTACATGCAGGTTTATAAGAGGATTAAGGATAATAATTATTATGATTTTAAGGATGCCAAAACACCAGCGTCCACAGTTTCTGCTTTGCTTGGAAATTTTATCCGCAATCGGGATTCCAGGGTAAAAAGAATTCCGCAGAAAGGTGGAAACTACACTTATTTCCTTGCGAAGTATGAAAGTGACATTAGCATGGAAGCATTAGCCGCTGTAGATAATATGGAAGAAGTTACTTCCTCTCCTGTTACAGCCGGCATCCAGGGATTTGAAGAAAGAAGTCTACATAAACTACTAAGTAGCTTTCTTAATTCTACGCGAGTATATGCAAAGACTATTTTTCATGAACAATCAAACTCAAAGGATAATCACCAGAAATGGATACATCCTGATATGATTGGGATAAGGTTTCTGAATTTGCATACGCAAACAAGCCTGGCATTTTTGAAAGCAATTAACAGGCTCGGCACCTTTGAGCTGATGGCATATGAAATAAAAAAAGAAATTAAAACAGATTACGAACTTAAAAAGTGCTTTTTTCAGGCAGTGTCTAATTCAAGTTGGGCTAACTATGGTTACCTCGTTACATTTGAATTGAGTGATGCCCTGATGGATGAAGTTAAACGTTTGAATCAGGCTTTTGGGATCGGGATAATCCGCTTAGGCAGCAATCCTTTTGAGAGTGAAATAGTGCTTCCCGCTCAGTATAAGGAGCTTGATTTTATTACCATTGATAAGCTTTGTAAGATCAATCCTGATTTTGAGCGCTTCGTGGAGCAAGTAGAAAAATATATTACAGCAGATGCCAGGTATATTTCCGCGTTGGATAAAGAGCTGATTAACTTCTGTGATCCTTTCTTTATATCTGAAACAGAATCTACAGCATATTGTAAGGAAAAGAATATACCGTTGGATAAACCTTTTGATGAGAATATATCGGGCAACTAGTTGTTGCTAATTGCCTGCTCTGAAACATATCAAGGGATATGTAACCTGATTCCCGAAACTTCAGGACATAAAAAAACCGTCGCTAAGCTATTGTCTTTCAAATAGTCGCGACGGTTTAAAGTACCCCAGATGGGAGTTGAACCCACACTCGCATTGCTGCGAACGGGATTTTAAGTCCCGCGTGTCTACCAATTCCACCACCAGGGTTTGTAGGGAATAATCGAGCGGAAGACCGGGCTCGAACCGGCCACCCCGACCTTGGCAAGGTCGTGCTCTACCAAATGAGCTACTTCCGCTGATGTTTTAAATATAAGAACTTTTTCAACGTTTTCAGCACTGTGCTTTTTTCGTTGGGATTGCAAAGATAGCAATCTTTTTGAAGTTGCAAAATTTTTTTAGCGCTGAGACAAAATATTTTATGTATTTCAGAATTTTTAACTGCAACTAAGGGTTCTGTTCATAGATGTATTTTACCATGCCCATTAACTCTTTTCCTTTACCATAGCAGGTTTCCTTGGAGGGTAGTCCGCTGGGCTGGTATTCGTACTGCCAGATGGTGTAGGAAGACGTTTGTGCGTTCACGGTTGTCATCTTAGCCACCTGTCCCTGGGTATTGTATTCAAAGATATAGTCCGGCAACATACGTTTCTTCGCAGGCTGATAACGGTATACATCTGTCAACCGGCCGTTTTTATCGTAGTTGTAGTAGGTGCGTTTGGAGGGGGTACCTTTCTTTTGTTCCAGTTCTTCTGTAACATGACCGGCGCTGTCGGTCTTGAAGGTGACGAGGGCTGAATCGGTATTGGTACTTTTTTTCTGGATCATCTGATGCAGATGGCCGGAAGCATCATAGGTGTAGCTACGGCTTTCATCAAAACGTATTTTGCTGGCGAGGGCTATGGAGTTGCTGCTGACAGATACTAACCGTCCCTGCGCATCATAGCGGTAAAGGGTGGTAGTGATACTGGCGCTGGAGCTATCCACGGTTTTGGTCAGTTGTCCTTTGGAAGAGAAGGAGGATGTCATAGACGAATAACCGGTGGCGCTGGACTGTGTCTGTGATTTCATCTGCTGATAGGTAGGCGTCAGGCTGCGTTCACAACGGAAGTCACGATCTATTTCCATATTGGCGTCAAGGGTCATCACCCGCTGGGTTTTCACCTTATGGGTTTTAAGCATGGCCAGCGTGGCGTTGGTCTGCTCTGTATTGTAGATGTCCTGAAAATAATATTGTGTATAGGCTTTAGTGCTCAATGCCAGCACACCTAGTGCCAATAGGATCGTTTTCTTCATGAATGTAAAAATCGATGATTTTTAATGGTGACAATTTCGACAAATGTAAAACGCAAAATTCATATTAAAATTTTTTTACCCTATAACAGACATAATGATTATTATTTATCTTGGCCCCCGAATTTCACCTGTCAACCTGCTAAATCGCTTTGAAAACACAACCCTTACGTAAAGATAACCACTGTCTTAATTGCGGCAGTGAGGTCCCTGAACGTTTCTGCTCCCGCTGTGGACAGGAAAATACTGTACAACACGAAACCTTTGGCCACCTGGTAGGACACTTTGTTGCTGACATATTTCACTACGACTCCCAGCTCCTGCTGACACTTAAATACCTGGCTACCCGCCCCGGCTTACTCTCTAAAGAATACTGGGCCGGCAGAAGAGTCATGTATGTCAATCCGATCAAACTATATGTCTTCGTGTCTTTTGTATTTTTCTTCTTTTTCTTCACCCTCGCCAATGGGCCTGATCATGAAAAAAATAGACATGCTGTCAATAGACAGGCAGAGATGGAATCATCAGGTCTGACTAATATCAACGTAAATGGTCTGGACTCGGAGTATAAAAGCGTTGCGGAATATGATTCTATACAGGCTGCCCTGCCCGAAAATAAACGCAATACCGGCATGGATGGCCGCATGCAGCGTGGTATGGCAAAACTCAGGGAAAACAAAAAGGAAGCAAAGGAAGTGTTGAAAGAGATGTTTAGCCATAACCTGCCAAAGGTGATGTTCATCCTGCTGCCGCTGTTTGCACTGCTGATGAAATGGAGCCACCGCAGGAGTAAAATGGTTTACGCAGACCATGCTATCTTCACTATTCATTTTCATTCATTTTTATTCATCATTCTTTTTGTGGGCCTGGTGCTGCGGTATTTTTTCCGGAGTCAGACACCGCTGGACCTGGCATACTGGGGCGCCTTCGGATACCTGGTGCTCGGCCTTAGAAACGCTTATAAGCAGTCATTCTGGAAGTCCTTTATAAAAGCAAGCTTGCTGTCTATTACCTATCTGTTCGTCTGTGTAACTGTGTTTGTGCTGTTTGTAGTGGGAGTCCTGTCATTCTATTGATAAAGTGAAAAATCAAAATATTACCTTATTTCTTTAACTTTAGTGATGCAACCGGAATTTATCATCATACACCCCCAGGTGGCGCCCCATGTAGCCCACATCCAGTTAAACAGGCCTAAAGAACTGAATGCCCTCAATCTCCAGCTGATGGGAGAGTTGCGCGATGCGCTCAAACTCCTCGATGCCGACGACCAGGTAAGGGTCATCGTGATCAGCGGTAATGAAAAAGCTTTCGCCGCAGGCGCTGATATCAAACAGATGGCCGAGAAATCAGCCATGGATATGTACAACACTGACCAGTTCAGTACCTGGGATACCATCAAAAAAACGAAGAAGCCCATCATCGCAGCTGTCAGTGGCTTTGCCCTCGGCGGTGGCTGCGAACTGATGATGCTCTGTGATATGGTGGTAGCCAGTGAAACAGCCCGTTTCGGTCAGCCGGAAATCAAACTGGGCGTGATGCCCGGAGCTGGCGGCACGCAACGCCTTACCCGTGCAGTCGGAAAAGCCCTTGCCATGGAAATGGTGCTCACCGGCCGTTTTATTACCGCCCAGGAAGCCCTCCAGGCCGGCCTGATCAATCGTATCGTACCGGTGGAACTATTCCTCCAGGAAGCAATCAAACTGGCCCAGGAAATAGCAACCATGGCACCACTGGCAGTGAAAATGGCTAAAGAGGCCGTCCTCAAAGCCTTTGATACTACCCTCGATGAAGGCCTCCATTTCGAAAGGAAAAACTTCTACCTCCTCTTCGCTTCGGAAGACCAGAAAGAAGGTATGCAGGCCTTTATGGAAAAAAGAACTCCCAGCTTCAAAGGAAAATAATGCAAACATTATAACAGTAATACTGAAAAACCATTAAACATTTTTATTATTTGATTTGTTAACCGGAGACATTGGCTATCAAACATGTTTAATAGCAGCCGTATGGCAGGGTAGTGGTACTTGCCGGCTTTTGTAAACCCTTTACTATGAAGATTAAAAATTTAACCATGACTTTAAAGTTATTGCCTGTAGCGGCTATGCTGACAGGCATATGCATTGTTGCCTGCAACGGGCCCGCACAGGAGGTCAGGGCTATCGTACTGGCGGATGATGTTTCACCACCACCGATCGATACCATGATCGTCAATGGAGATACTATCCAGGCCGACCATATCGCCTCCTGGAATGCCTTTGAAAAATACAACGGGCGCTATGCTGTCGAAGTTGCCCTGCTGGACAGAGAACCACTGAAGTCCCGCTTGGAAACGCTCCTGGGCAAATCCCGTAAGGTCTTTATGGAACGGTTTAAAATAACCCCACCCATCGAAGTGGAAAACAAGATACTATTCAACGAAGGTTATATGCCTTCCGGCTCCGGCTCAGACGAAGCCGCCATCGCCATAGATATGGAACGGGACATCATCTACATCGGTTTCTCCGTCAATAAAAAACGCATGCTCTTCAGCGAAAAAAAGGATACTGATTATCCGGAGAAATTCCTGCAATGGCTGAACCGGAACGCTGATGCATTTTGATATTGCTGGATATGATGAGTGGAAGAAAAAATATTAAATGATAAAAGAGAATCCCCCATTGATATTAAACCAATGGGGGATTCTCTTTTATCATTTAAAACTGATCTCTGCTTTTATCTCCGCACATCATATCCAGCAATATCAAAATGCATTAGCGGTCGAATTTGTTTTTTAACGCTGCCAGCTTAGCCTGGAAATCATTCAGCGGGGCTTCTTTGTTTTCTTTGCCACGGCTGTTATCTCTGTTTCCTTTACCGGCATTACCGGCAGGGGTGTCTCTGCGTTCTTTGCGCGGACCTTGCTGCTGGCTGCTGCCGCCTTTCTCCTGATCTTTCATGGAGAGGGAAATACGCTTGCGGGCGATATCTACTTCCAGTACGGTTACCTGAACTTTCTGGTTCAGCTTCACAGCCTCATTCGGGTTGCTGATGAATTTATTGGACATATGAGAGATATGTACCAGACCATCCTGTTTTACGCCGATATCTACGAAAGCGCCAAATGCGGTGATATTGGTTACTACGCCGGGCAGTACCATACCGGATTTGAGGTCTTCAATTTTGTGGATACCTTCTGCATATTCGAAGATAGCGATTTCATCGCGTGGGTCGCGACTAGGTTTAGCCAGCTCTTTCAGGATATCTTCAATCGTGAGCATACCGGCATCTTCCCGTATAAAATCTTTAGGATTGATCTTTTTACGCAGGTCCTCCTGGCCAATCAGTTCCTGTATGCTACAGTTTTGTTTGGCAGCCATTTCTTCCACGAGTTTGTAGCGTTCAGGGTGTACGGCGGAGTTATCGAGCGGGTTGTCACCGTTTTCAATGCGAAGGAAGCCTGCGCACTGTTCAAAGGCTTTATCGCCGAGGCGGTGTACTTTCTTCAGCTGCGTACGGTTGCTGAAGGCGCCGTTTTCCTTGCGGTATTTTACGATATTTTCTGCGAGAGAAGGGCCAAGGCCGGAAACATATGCCAGCAGGTGTTTGGAGGCGGTGTTGAGGTTTACACCTACGTTGTTTACGCAGCTAACTACTACACGGTCCAGGCTCTGCTTCAGGGATGACTGGTTTACGTCGTGCTGATACTGTCCTACACCGATGGATTTAGGATCGATTTTTACCAGTTCTGCCAGCGGATCAATCAGCCTGCGGCCGATAGATACAGCACCACGAACGGTAACATCCTGGTCAGGGAACTCTTCACGGGCTACTTCGGAAGCGGAGTATACAGAGGCGCCGCTTTCATTCACCATAAACACATTGATCTTTTTGCCGAAGTCGATTTTTTTGACAAACTCTTCAGTTTCACGGCCGGCAGTACCATTACCTACGGCAATGGCAGCGGTATCATAACGGTCTGCCCATTTTTTCAGCAGGGCTTCCGCATCATCTTTTTTATAATTTTTCTCCAGCGGGAAAATCACGTCGTGGTCCAGCATGTTACCCTGGTTGTCAAGTGCTACCACTTTACAGCCGGTACGGTAACCCGGGTCGATGGCGATTACAGCCTTAGGTCCCAGTGGTGCTGCCAGCAACAGCTGACGCAGGTTTTCAGCAAACACGTCAATCGCTTCACCGTCAGCTTTATCTTTGGCTACGGATCTGAATTCATTTTCCAGAGAAGGGCGCAGCAGACGTTTGTAGGCGTCGGCGCCAGCTTTGGCTACCTGCTCGGAAGCAGCACCTCTGCCGGTAACAAACTGTTTGTCGATAATGCCCATCGCTTCTTCCTCTTCAGGTGCAATGGTGCTGAACAATATACCTTCAGACTCTGCACGCAGAATGGCCAGCACACGGTGTGACGGCACTTCGCGGAGGTCTTCTGTAAACTCAAAATAATCCTTGTATTTGTTGCCTTCCTCTTCTTTGCCTTCTGCTACTTTGGAGGTCAGCTTGCCGGTATGGGTAAATAATTTACGCAGTTTGTCACGGCATTCCGCATTTTCATTGATCCATTCTGCAATGATGTCGCGGGCGCCTTTCAGGGCTTCTTCGGAAGTGGCTACCAGCTCAGTGATAAAGGTCTCTGCAGCACTGATATCGCCATCCTGCTGGTCAAACAGCAGCTTGGCCAGCGGCTCCAGCCCTTTCTCAATAGCAATGGTCGCACGGGTTTTGCGCTTGGGTTTGTAGGGAAGATAAATGTCTTCCAGCTCTGCCAGCACCCAGGTGGATTCCAGCTTCTCCAGCAGCTCAGGGGTCATTTTCTCCTGCTCCGTAATGGTTTTGATGATAAACTCACGACGGTCGTCCACTTCCTTGTAACGCTTCTGAAGGTCTTCAATGCGACCAATCTGTACTTCATCCAGACTTCCCGTCACTTCCTTACGGTAACGGCTGATAAATGGTACCGTGGAGCCTTCGGCCAACAGGTTCATTGTATTCTCTGCCTGTTTGGCGGATATACTCAGTTCGGATGAAATAAGCGTAATGTGTTTCGGATTCATATCAATACATTTTGGGATTTTCTTATGTTGATGCCTGATTATTTGCCCTTACTGAAAACCGGCAGGAAACCAATTATCAAATATTAAAATCGCTGAATTTTTACAGCTCGCAAATGTAATTAAAAAGCCATTTAAACAGAAAGCTATTTTACCCCCTTTAAGCTACCCTTTTCAAAATGCCCAAATGACAAAATCTCTGTGTATTTTTACGGTTATGGAAAAGACAGCTACATTCAACAGATTGTTACAGATCATGGACGATTTAAGGGAAAAATGTCCCTGGGACCGCAAACAAACCATCCAGACACTGCGGCAACTGACCATTGAAGAAACCTATGAGCTGGCAGATGCCATCACAGATGAAGACTGGAAGTCCATCCGCGAAGAACTGGGCGATATCCTCCTGCATATCGTCTTCTACGCTAAAATAGCTTCTGAAAAACAACAATTCGATATCAACGATGTGATCAACGGCGTATGTGATAAACTGATCGCCAGACACCCGCATATTTATGGAGATGTGAAAGTGGAAGATGAAGAACAGGTAAAACAAAACTGGGAAAAACTAAAACTGAAGGAAGGTAAAAAATCCGTCCTCAGCGGAGTCCCCGTTTCACTGCCTGCCCTGGTAAAAGCCATGCGCCTCCAGGAAAAAGCCAAACAAACAGGCTTCGAATGGGACAATACCACCCAGGTATGGGATAAGGTAAAAGAAGAAGTAGGAGAACTCGAAGAAGTGGTCAACACCGGCAACCAGGACGAAATGGAAGCCGAATTCGGTGATGTACTTTTCTCCCTGGTCAACTATTCCCGCTTCATCAACATCGACGCGGAAAATGCCCTGGAACGTACCAACAAAAAATTCCAGCGCCGCTTCCAGCAAATGGAAGCCCTCGCCCTCGAACAGGGCCGCCACCTCAATGATATGAATCTAACGGAAATGGATACACTCTGGAATAAGGTGAAAGCCATGGAAATTTAATTTAGCCCCAGGGCTGAAGCCCTGAGCTATAATAGATTCCAGCCATGGTTTTGGAAAACTAGTCCAAGGGCACAAAACAGGGCTTCAGTTTTCGCTCCATACACAAAACGAAGGCTTCAGCTTTCGCTCAGTGCACAAAACAAGAAAAACCAGGGCTCCAACCTCCGTCCAAAAACAAAAAAGAGACTTCAGCTTATAGCTCAGCACCTAAAGCTCCTAAGCCTCCGTCTAAAACATAAAACAAATATAGCCCAGGGCTTCAGCCCTGGGACAAATAAATTTCGTTTTGATTGATATAAAAGAAATACGTCTTTTTTTCCTCCGGCATGGCTATCTCCTGATTATAGCGGCATGGCTGTTTACTTTTGCGTTTCTGTTCAGTAACTACTGGGCTTACTATTCTTCTCCGCAGGGTGTGAAGAGAAGTATCGAGAAAAGTCTGCAGAAAAGGGAGCAATCATTCGATAGGCTCCTGCAGGATACTACTATGATCAGCAGCCTTTTTCAGCGTACCTATGATGAAAAGACACTGGACAAACTGAGGCAGCGCGATTATGAAGTCTTCGCCTATGACTCCAGTGCACAGGGTTCCTGGCTTACTTTCTGGAGTACCAGCCAGGTAGAGCCTGAAGATCTTCATGATGTGCTCAAGCCTGGTACGCAGTTCCTGAAACTGAAAAACGGCTACTACGAAGTCATTACCCGCCAGCTGAAAACCTCCGGCAATCACCAGCATTTTATTGTGGCTACGATCCCTGTGCGCATGGAATACGCTATCCGCAACAGTTTCCTCATCAGTCACTTTTACAACAAGTCAGAGCTGGGGCCGGAATATTCCATCCATATGGATCTTCCTGGCCTTATACTGCCCGACCATACCATCCTCCCGGTCAAAAGCAGTAATGATCAGACTTTGTTTTTCCTTGACTACAATAAAAGTATCCGTGCTCAGCCTCCTAATACACTCAGCGTGTTGTTACGGGTATTGGGATGCATCTGTGTGCTGATTTTCTTTAACCTCTTTGCTACGTTGCTGGCTAAAACCACCAATCCGCTGTATGGGTTTGTGTTTCTTTTCCTGATGGTGTTTGGGTTGCGTGTGCTGAGTTACGCTTATCCTTTCCCGTTCAATCTGCGGGCACTCAATATCTTTGATCCGGCCATCTATGCGAAAGATGAAATCTTTTATTCGCTGGGTGACCTTTTACTCAACGTACTGCTCACATTCTGGATGATCGTGTTTTTCCGGGAACACGTGAAAACCATCAACCTGCCGGTTATCCGTAAACGCTGGCTGCAAAGCATTGTTATCATCTTTGCCAGTCTTCTGTTGTACATGGTGGAGCAGTTTCTGGCAGATCTTATCCAGAGCCTAGTGATAGACTCCAGGATATCTTTTGATGTCACCAATCCTTTCAGTCTCACAGAATACAGTCTGATCGGGTTTATCGTACTGGGTTTTATCTCCTTCAGCTTTTTATTTTTCTCTCAGATCATCAACTATCTGCTTAATGAGCTGACCAATTTCCAGTACCGGACCAAATACATCTGGCTGGCCGCCATCGGTATTATCTGGCAGCTGTGGCGTATGCATAGCCCTGAGTTGCCTTTCGCGGTAGGGATGGTCATCTGGCTCCTGTTATACATTGTGCTGCTCGATTTCCTGGCAGACAGATTTGAAAGCAGTATGGCCACAGTGCCTTTCCTCTTCTGGCTGTTCCTGCTCACAATCACCACCTCCGGTGCCCTGGTGTATTTTAATGACCAGAAAGAGCTGGCTGTCCGTGAAAAACTGGCTGCCGACCTCTCCAAGCAGCGGGATCCATACCTGGAAATGCTGCTCAATGATGTAGGTAAAAAAATTGAAAACGACGAATACATGCAGTATTTCTTCCTGGATAAAGGACATAAGCAGTCCAAATCCAGGATGGAGGAAGTGTTGTTACAAAATTATTTCCAGGGTTACCTGAGCCGCTTTGATGTATCGTTTTATCCTTTTGATGAAAACGGACAACCCATCTATTCCGGTGATACTACCAGTCTCACTTCGTTCCACCGCCGGATGTTCTATGAATCGGAAGTCTCACCTTCGGATGCCAATACCAATGATCTTTATTATTACGAGCCCAGTTTCAATGATTACAACTATATCGGTAAAAAGGAATTCCACAATCCGCTGGACCATTCCGGTACCGGCGTATTGATATATGTGGTGAAGCCCAAAACCTTCAGCACTGAGAGGTTATACCCCGAGCTGCTGGTGGAAGGTGATTTGTACGACCATAACAGGGAATCTTCGGGCAACTACTCATATGCCATCTATGACAAGGGGATACTGGTCAGTCATTATAGTGATTATCCGTTCCCTATCCGCCTGTATCCGGGGGATGTGCCTCCCGGGGAACTGACTATCAGGGATGTAAACGGGCATTCTGAAATGATATACAGAGCTTCTCCCGAAAAGGTGGTGATTGTGGTGAAACAGAGCCGCACCTTTGTAGAGTTCATCACACTGTTTGCGTATATGTTCTGTCTCTTCCTGTTGATCATTGTGGTATACAAGGCTTTCGATCTGCTGATCAAGGCAAGGATGAGGCTCAGCAATGTCAAGGCGCTGATCAATATCAGTATCCGCAAAAAAGTACATGGTACGATCATCTTTGTAGTGGTGTTTTCATTTGTGATATTGGGTATTACGACTACCATGTTCTTTATCTGGCGTTCAGAGGCGCAGAACAGGGAGAAACTGAGCAAGACGATGGGAGAGGTGGCTACTGATGTGGAAACGATTTTCCTCAATCAGCGGGATATGGACGAGATAGATAACATGTATGATCCGGTGTTTAAGGAGAAGTTGACCTCCGCCCTGGGTAATATCGCCAATGAGCGGGCACTCGATATCAATGTATACGATGCTGATGGTAACCTGCGGCTTACCACCCAGCCGCTGATGACGGAGAAAGGGCTGATCTCCGGTAAAATGGAGCCACTGGCCTATTACGAGATATCCCGGCAGCAGCACATTCAGTTTATCCAGACAGAAAAGATAGGCAGTATGCCTTTCCTGTCTGGTTATATGCCGCTCCGCAATCGTTCCGGCGATGTGATGGCCTACCTCAATGTGCCTTATTTTGCCACACAAACGGAACGTAACCAGCAGATTTCCAACTTCCTTGTGGCATTGATCAATTTCAACGCGTTTATCTTCCTCATTGCAGGTATGGTAGCGTTGCTGATCACCAATTCTATTACCCGGTCTTTCTCTCTGGTAACGGAAAAGCTGCGGCACGTGAACCTCGGACAGCGTAATGATGAGATAGAATGGGATAAAGATGATGAGATTGGTGCGCTGGTAAAAGAATACAATAAGATGGTTCGTAAACTGGAGGTGAGTGCGGCCAGGCTGGCCAAGAGCGAACGTGAAGGAGCCTGGAGGGAGATGGCCCGGCAGGTGGCCCACGAAATCAAAAACCCGCTGACACCCATGAAGCTCAGTATCCAGTACCTGCAGCGGGCTATCGCCAGTGATTCACCCAATGTGAAAGACCTGTCTACCAATGTGGCCCGTACGCTGGTGGAACAGATTGAGCACCTGTCCAATATCGCGTCAGACTTTTCTGCCTTTGCCCGCATTGGAGAATCCAATAATGAAGTGGTGTTGCTTAATGAAGTGTTGTCTTCCCTCTCCAGTCTGTATCAGACGCAGGAAGACTGTGATATCGAATATATAGAGCCGGGACGCCCGTTGTATATATTTGCCGACAAAACACAGATGAACCGGCTGTTTACCAACCTGTTGCTCAATGCCATCCAGGCTATTCCGGAAGAAACCACCGGGCATATCGTCATACGCCTGCAGGAAACGGCAGACCGCTATGTAATTGTCAGTGTGGCCGATAATGGGGGAGGGATCTCACCGGAAGTGCAGTCCAGGATCTTTGTGCCCAATTTTACCACCAAGTCATCTGGTACCGGGCTGGGGCTGGCGATGTGTAAAAATATTGCTGAACAGACAAGAGGGGAGATCTGGTTTGAAACAAAGCTCAACGAAGGCACTACTTTTTATGTGAAACTACCCCTTTATCAGGAGTAGGGATATTTTTTGTCATATGCCCCATTGATAGGAACCGTATCAATGGGGCATTGATTTGCAGGGAAATCTGACATTAATCCACTTATTCAATACCAGACATAAAAAAGCCGTCTCCGGGAAGGAGACGGCTTTTAAAAATATCTTTTCATTTAGCTATTGCTGTGGAAGCTTTCTTTGATTTCTTCCAGCAATTTGCTTTCAATCATTTGTTGTGCCAGCAGGATCATGTTTTGAAAGGCGAGGCCCTTGGAGATACCATGACCAATAATCACCGGTTTGGATACGCCCAGTACGGGAGTTCCGCCGTATGATTCTGAGTCAAACTGTTTCAGATAGTCATCCTGGATATTGCGTCTAACGGAAATATCATAGAACGATTCAGCCAGCTTCAGTACGATGTTGCCGGTGAAGCCTTCACAGACCATTACATCCGCTTTTCCAGAGAAGAGATCTCTTCCTTCGATGTTGCCAATGAAGTTGATGAGTTTGTTTTCTTTTAACAGCGGGTAAGTTGCCTGGGCAAGGAGGTTACCTTTGCCTTCTTCTTCGCCGATATTCAGCAATCCTACTTTCGGATTATCAATCTTCAGTATGTGCTTGGAATAGAGGGAGCCGAGGATGGCAAATTGTACCAGGTTTTCAGGTTTGCAGTCGGCATTGATACCTACGTCCAGTAGTAATCCTTGTGAACCGTTTTCACGGGGGACCAGAGTAGAAATAGTAGGACGTTGCACACCGTCTATGGCTTTAATGGAATAAAAGGTGCCTACCATCATGGCGCCGGTGTTACCTGCGCTGATAAAAGCATCTATTTTCTCATTTTTCAGTAAATGAAAGCCGATAGAGATGGATGAGTGTGGCTTCTCTTTCAGTGCCCTGGTAGGGTGTTCATCCATCCCAATTACTTGGGATGAATGAACAACTGAATATTTTGATTGGTCCAACTGTGCATCCGCTAATAAAGGGGCCAGTTGTGACTCGTCCCCTATTAGCACCAGATGCGCATCAGATGCAACGGCGTCTAAATATAATTTTACTCCTTTTACTGCTTCTGCGGGGGCGAAGTCGCCACCCATCATATCAAGCCCGATTCTCATGTAACTCAAGTTTGTCTTGTTAGCTCGGGTAAAATTAGTAAAATTTATTATTTAGCGCTGCTCTGTTTTTCCAATACTACTTTTCCTTTGTAGTACAGTTTGTTTTCTACCCAATGAGCACGGTGTCTCAGGTGCACTTCTCCGGTTGCGCTGTCTGTGCTTAATGTATCCGCTACCGCCTTATAATGCGTTCTTCTCTTTGCTGATCTTTGCTGAGAATGTCTGCGTTTAGGATTTGGCATTTTATTTAATTTTTAATTGTCCTTAAATTTATCCAACCCTTTCCAGATTGGGTTATCTTTTTCTTTAGCCTGCTGGTTCATACGTTCCAGCATTTCAATCACTTTGGGATCACATCCGCTTTTGCCATCGGCAGTATTGGGATGTATGCGTTGCATCGGAATGCTCAGCAGAATGAACTCATAAATCCAATCCGCCACATGAAGGTGGCTCTCTGTCTTGGAAATATAAGATACATCCGGGTCAGCATCTTCGCTGGCTAGCTCATCAGGATTGTCCACCAGTTTCACAATCTGGTTAAAATCATCCCATAGCTGCAGCTCAAAGGGCTCTCCGCAACGGTCACAGGTCACTGTTACCGTGCCTCCAATCTCAAACTTCAGCAAAAAGAAGTTAGTCTTCTTATCCAGCGTCAGATTTACTGTCGCCTTACAATTGCTGAAATCTCTCTCCCCTTCATAATGCTCAAAGAAACTTTCTCCGATCTCATAGTGAAATGAATGCACCCCTGGTTTTAATCCAACAAAGGCTATATCAAATTCGCGGAGTGGTTTCATATCAATATCAATGTCCTCACTTTTAGAGGGATGCAAAGGTAATTAAATATTTGCAATTGCAAAAATTTCATAAATTTGTTCACCATCGATAATCAAATTATATATATTTATATAATCGAATATCATCCATATTGCTGTTGCATGTCAACAGGAGTGAGCCGCAAAGGTAAGGATTTCAACCTTCATCTCATACCTGTTTTTAGCAATACAACGAAAATTGAAAACCTGAACTCCCCTGGCCACCATAAAAAATGACATCCAAAGGAAAGAATGCACGGAAAATCCTGTCAACAGAAACCGGCACTGCGGGCGAGCCTGGCATATTCTCGCTACCCATCATTGCCTGGCTCCGGCATACCAATGCCGGTATCCTCGTGACCGATGAAAAATTCCAATGGCAATGGGCCAACGAGATTTTTCTGCAACATCTGCCCGGACCTTTCCCGGAAAATGCAGCTTTCGATGAACTCATCAGCTGCTTCCGGCCTCTCATCTCCAACGTACAGGCTTTTGAGGAAAGAGTGAATATCCTCCGCCAGGAAAAAAAGCCCTTTTTCGGCTGGGAAGTAATCCTCGAAAACGGTATGATCCTGGAAGTTACCTACATGCCCGTCTTCGATAAACAAAACTTCATCGGCAGCATCTGGCAGGTAGTCAATATCACCCGCAAACACCACGTACAGGAAGAAATCAAGCGGAATGAGCACAAATTCAGGGTGATGCTCAATAATCTCAACGCGGCCATGTGCGAAACCGACCTGAAAGGCAATATCACCCGCGTATACGAAAGTTTCTGCCGCCTGTCAGGTTATGCAGAAGAAGAGCTGATCGGCAAAAATATCACGGAAGTATTTGTGCCGGAAGAAAATAAAAAATTTGCCCATGCCCTCCGCAGGAAACGCCTCTCCGAAAACGTTCCCCTGCTCTATGACATGGAAATCATGCTCAAAGACGGCTCCCGCAGATGGGTTCTCGCCAGCTCCGCCAATGTCTACGACCGAAACGGTAAAATCACCGGCGGCGCCGGTATCCACATGGACATTACTGGCCAGAAACGCCTCCAGCAGGAACTGGAAGAAGCCCGCCGCCACGCCGAAGAAGCCCGCCATGCCCAGAAAGACTTCCTGGCCAGCATGAGCCACGAAATACGCACTCCCCTCAATGCCATCATCGGAATGGCTCACCTCCTCGAGGAAACAAACCTCGACCCGCAGCAAAAAGAATATGTCAACATCCTCAAACATTCCTCTGGCATCCTCCTCGGCATCGTCAGCGATATCCTCGATATCTCCCGCATCGAAGCCGGTGAACTGCAGGTCAACCAACGGGAATTTAACCCCCGCGAAATAATTCAGTCACTCCGCCATACCTTTGAGCTGAAACTGGGCCGCCGGCCCATTATCATCAACACCGAACTCGATGCCAATCTTAACACCTGGCTGATTGGTGATGACGTGTTATTGAACCAAATACTCATCAATTTGTTAGGTAATGCGGAAAAATTCACCAAAGAAGGGGAAATAGCCATTAAAGCCACCCAGGAAAGCTGGCTGGATAATAAGTTATGGGTAAGGTTCCGTGTCTGCGATACCGGTATTGGCATCAAAAAAGATAAACTGGAACTGATTTTCCGTAACTATAAACAGGCAGAAGGAGACATCCGCGAAAACTATGGCGGCACCGGCCTGGGCCTCGCCATCGTAAAACAGCTGGTGGAACTGCTTGGCGGATCCATTGAAGTGGAAGACTATCCGGGATATAGTACCTGTTTCTCCTTTAACCTGCCGTTTATGGATAGTAGGAAACCAATTTCAGCAGCAGGAACAAAACCTGGTAAAAAGCTGAAACAACGTACCTTTGAAGATGCAAGGGTCCTCGTGGTGGAAGATAATCCGATGAACCTGCGTTATATCATGAGCCTCCTGGAAAAATATAAAATCAACTACCAGCTGGCCACCAATGGACCCGATGCGAAATGGTTCCTCAACGCCCGGCAATACGACCTTGTTCTCATGGATATCCGTATACCTGGTATGAACGGACTGGAACTGACACAGGAAATCAGAGCAGATGAAAATCAACCGAATGTGGCTACTCCAGTAATTGCCACTACCGCTGTAGCGATGGAAAACACTGCCGCCACCGTCAGAGCCGCCGGAATAACCGATATTCTGATCAAGCCATACACACCCGATCAGCTATGGCAGATCTTTAATAAATATCTCAACGAAGAAGAAACAGAACTAATAATGGAAGAAGAAGTGCAGAACATCAGCGGATTTGAGTTCCATGG
This sequence comes from Chitinophaga flava, assembly GCF_003308995.1. Classification (NCBI taxonomy): domain Bacteria; kingdom Pseudomonadati; phylum Bacteroidota; class Chitinophagia; order Chitinophagales; family Chitinophagaceae; genus Chitinophaga; species Chitinophaga flava. The sequence goes on from NZ_QFFJ01000002.1 coordinate 1,346,476, forward strand.
GGAACTGGATGTCAGGTATCTTACAGCCCTCTATGAGAATAATATCTCCTATGCGGCTGACCTGTTTGAAATTTTTATACGAACGATTAAAGACGAAATGCAGAAGCTGGAAAATATGGTGGAGAAGGATGACTGGGAAAAAGCCAAATTCCAGGTCCATAAACTCAAACCTAATTTCGCTATGGTGGGCCTCACCTGGATCAGCGCCAAAATGCAGGAACTCGAAAATAACCTCCGCACCGGCGAACCTCAGCATCCCGAAGAGGCCACACAGCTCTTCCGCGAAGTAGTAGGGGACGTGGAAAAATACTATCCGATCGTAGATGAAGAATATGCCCGCATGCGGGAATTCATCAACTCGGCCGCTCATCAATAAGCCTGCAGTATCTCCTTGATGCTGTTGTAATAGTTTCCGCCAAACAACAACGTATGTACCAGCAACGGATATAACTGGCAAACCCCTATCCGCTGTTGCCATCCCGGCGACAGCGGCCAGGCTGCCTGGTAAGCATAATAAAACCGGGTATCAAAGCCTCCAAACAAACGTGTCATCGCCAGGTCCATCTCCCGGTGCCCGTAGTATATAGCAGGGTCAAATACACATACCTTACCATCCTGCCCAACCATAAAATTCCCCGACCACAAATCCCCATGCAACAATGCCGGTGCATCTGCCGGAAACAGCTGTGGCAACCGTTTGCATAAACGCTCCATCTGATACATCATGTTCTGGTCAATGATCTGCTGGTCATAGGCTATCTTCGCCAGCGGCAACAACCGGTTGAAGGCATAAAACACCGGCCAGTTGGTATAAGGTGTATTGTATTGTTTTAAAGTTCCAATATAATTTGGCGCCGCATAACCAAAATGTGGCTGTGTTTTCTTGTGCAGCTGTGCCAGCGAGGCCCCAAAATCTTCCCAGAAATCCTGTATGGCCACCCCTTTGATCAGATGCTCCATCAACAGGTAGGTCTGACCATTACAGGAGCCATAAGCCAATGGCTGCGGCACTGCCAGCGCATGCGTAGCATACAGCGCCTCCAGGCCGGCATATTCTGCGGCAAACATTTCAGGGTAACGTTTGGCATCATTCAGTTTCAGGAAAAAATACCCTTCGTTGGTGGCTATACGAAATGTTTGATTAATATCACCGCCGTGTACACTTTTTGCGTCATTAATATGTATTTTCACCTTTAGTTGCTCGGATAGGGCCGTGCTGAGTTGCCGTTGTAAAATTTCATCTATCATGTTTCGCCGCTTATATGGAAACGAGTGCCAAAATTAAAAAGAAGATCGTTCGTATTGTATTAACACTTGCGGTTATACTGTTGTTAAAGGGATTGTTCGCCTGGAGCCATCACTTCAGTGATTGCTACTTCCATAGGTGGTATATCTGGAGTAGTAGGGCATTTCGTCAGTTAACAGGTATAGTACCATTTAGTGTTGGGGACGTAATATATATAGCCTGGATCGGAACCGCCATATTTTTTCTGTTAAAACTATGTTATAAACTTATCCGGATGCAATGGGGTGCTTCCGGCTTGCTGGTGCTGCGTGGCATTCATTTTATACTGAAGCTTTACCTGGCTTTTCTTATCTTGTGGGGCTTCAATTATGAACGTAACACCCTCCTGCACGATACGGGCATCATTACCGGCGCCTATAACACCCAACAGCTGTACCAGTTGTCGGATACCCTGCTGAAACTGACCAATGCGGAAAAGCTTAAACTGGGAGATACATTGGGCATTACACTACCCGATACTACAGTGCCCGTCTTTAAAAAAGCGGTGATGGCGTATACTACTGCCGCAGGTCAATGGCCTGCCTTCCGTTATAAATCACCTAGTGTAAAGCCCGCCATGTTCGGCGAATGGCTCAACTATCCCGGGGTGACAGGCTACCTCAACCCCTTCTCCGGAGAAGCTCAGGTAAACACCACCACTCCATCTGTACTGCTGCCTATCATCACCTGCCATGAAATAGCCCACCAGCTGGGATATGCTCCCGAAGAAGATGCTAATTTCGTAGGATACCTGGCTGCCACCAGTTCATCGGATAGCCATTTCCGTTATTCGGCCAACTTCGATATGTTCCTTTATAGCGTTAAACAGCTGGCCGTCAGAGATACTGCCATGGCAAAAGAAGTATGGCACCGGGCCATGCCTGGCGTAAAAGCCGACTATAAGAACATCGTTAAATTCTATGAGCAGTATACCGGTAAAGTGGAAGATTACTCTACCATCCTATACGACAAATATCTGAAGGCTAATAAACAGGACAAAGGAATACGCAGCTACAGCGAAGTGACCGGCTGGCTCATTGCCTGGTTTAAAATCCGGTAATCAGTTCATCATCAGTACGTTCACACTGCGCTGCAGGATGTTGAAGGCTATCTCCGCCATCAGATTTTCCCGGTCCAGTGTAGGGTTTACCTCTGTGATCTCAAAACAGCAGATCTTGCGGTGCTGCATGAATTTGGCAATCAGGTCTTCGGCCTCGCGTTCCCTTAAGCCATTGCTTACCGGCGTGCCCGTACCCTTGGAAATGGAAGCGTCCAGACTGTCCACATCAAAAGACACATAGATATAATCACAATCACTCAGGTAGCGGAACACCGATCGGGAGATATTTTCAGGCCCTTTACGGCGTACCTCGTTGGTGGTGATCACTTTCATGCCGTACTGCTTGATCAGGTAGTCTTCTTCCTTCTCATAATCCCGCAGGGAAATGAACACAATATCCTCGGGTAACACCTTAGGGGCGATTTTTCCGATGTTTTTAAGGGCATTCCACATCCCTGTGGTTGGTTCGTCGAGGTCATGCACCTTGCAGTCGAGGTTGTCCTCTGCAATCGCGGTGGCCAGCGGCATCCCGTGCATATTGCCGGAAGGGGTGGTGTAAGGAGTATGGAGGTCGGCATGGGCATCAATCCAGATAACACCCAGCTTGGACTTGGGGTGCGCCATCTTCAGCCCGGCGATGGTGGCGCCGGCAGTGCTATGGTCACCGGAAAGGACCACCGGAAACCAGTTGGCCTTTACCGTTTCACAAACACTTTTACTGATACGCTCATACATATTGACGGTACCTTTGATCCGCTTGGCATAAGGGGATTCAATGGGTTCAAACAGTAATTTGTTTTCCGTTTCGATTGCTTCGGTGGGGAAGTGTACAAAAAAGTTGCTCATGAAGTCCAGTGCAGCTATCTTGATCGCGTCCACGCCCAGGCTGGCGCCACGGGTACCAGCCCCTATTTCCGACTTGACTTCTATTATTTTAATATTCTTCATAAAGTTTTCATTACCGGCAAGCTACAGGATTTTAAGAGAACCCCCAAAGCAGCAGGACCGGCAATGGTGAAAAAGTTCTATATAATGTATAAACCAAATCCAATACTGTTGCGTTATCCTGCTATTTTATTCAATAATTTCCGGGATATGGTTGACAACGTTGAATTTTACGAGTGGCATTTTTTTACGTCCTGATTTATAAATAATTTGGGTGGATCACTATTCATAAAACAACAACTATAAACCATGGACTATCAACTTACGGAAGAGCATCTGATGATTCAAAAGGCTGCACGTGATTTCGCCAATACGGAACTATTACCCGGGGTGATAGAGCGTGATGAGCACCAGAAATTCCCTGCCGAACAGATCAAGAAACTCGGAGAACTGGGATTTTTGGGTATGATGGTAAGCCCCAAATATGGGGGTGCCGGTCTCGATACCATCTCCTATGTACTGGCGATGGAAGAGATCTCCAAAATAGATGCCTCTGCCTCCGTAGTGATGAGTGTTAATAATTCACTGGTATGCTGGGGGCTGGAAACCTATGGTACCGAAGAACAAAAACAGAAATACCTGGTGCCCCTGGCCAAAGGCGAGATTATCGGCGCTTTCCTGCTGAGTGAGCCGGAAGCCGGTTCCGACGCCACCTCCCAGCGCACTACCGCCGAAGATAAAGGAGATCACTACCTGGTAAACGGTACCAAAAACTGGATCACCAACGGTAACTCCGCCAGCGTATACCTCGTAATGACCCAAACCCACCCTGAAAAGGGCAGCAAAGGGATCAATGCCCTGATCATCGAAAAAAACAGCCCTGGCGTGACCGTAGGCGCCAAGGAAAACAAACTGGGCATCCGCGGTAGCGATACCCACAGCATCATGTTCCAGGACGTTAAAGTGCCAAAAGAAAACAGAATAGGGGAAGACGGCTTCGGCTTCAAATTCGCCATGAAAACACTGGCCGGCGGCCGTATCGGCATCGCCTCCCAGGCGCTGGGCATCGCCAGCGGCGCTTATGAGCTGGCCCTCAAATATTCCAAAGAAAGAAAAGCTTTCGGCAAGGAAATCTCCCAGCACCAGGCCATCCAGTTCAAACTGGCGGATATGGCAACCCGTATCGAAGCTTCCCGCCTGCTTTGCCTCAAAGCTGCCTGGGAAAAAGACCAGCACCTCGATTACACCCTCAGTGGCTCTATGGCTAAAGTGTTCTCCTCCGAAACTGCGATGTGGGTAACCACCGAAGCAGTGCAGGTACACGGCGGTTATGGCTATGTAAAAGAATACCACGTTGAACGCCTCATGCGTGACGCCAAGATCACACAGATCTACGAAGGCACCTCAGAAGTGCAGCGGATCGTGATCAGCCGCTCCATCCTGGGGTAAAATCATCACCAAATATTCCAAAGGGCTGACCAGCAAACGCGGTCGGCCCTTTTTTATATGGCCCCAATCTCTAATTTTTTTATTTTTGTCAGATGGCTATCAACATCACCGCCTATAAAGAGGTGCTGTCTGCCCTGACACCTTATCATGCCAAACTGGTGGCGGTTTCCAAAACCAAACCAGTAGAGGATATAGAGGCATTTTATGCAACAGGACAACGCATCTTTGGCGAAAATTACGTACAGGAATTAGTAGAAAAACAGGCAGTATTGCCGGCAGACATCGAATGGCACTTTATTGGGCACCTCCAGTCCAATAAAGTAAAGTATCTGGCCCCTTTTGTACATACCATCCATGCAATAGACAGCCTGAAGCTGCTGCAGGAGATCAACAAACAGGCCGCCAAAAACCAGCGTGTCATCAACTGCCTGCTACAGGTACATATTGCCGCGGAAGAAACCAAGTTTGGCCTCGATGAGCAGGAATTACAGCAACTGCTCGCCTTCTGGGAATCTCACCCTGCAGATTTCGAACATATACACATCGCCGGCATGATGGGCATGGCCACCAACACCAACAATGAATCACAGGTCCGCCAAGAGTTCCACCAGCTCCACCAGTTATTCGGGTCTGTTAAAACAAGATTTTTTAACAACAAGGATTATTTCAGGGAACTATCCATCGGCATGAGCGCTGACTATCCCATCGCACTGGAGGAGGGCAGTACCATGGTACGTATCGGCAGCCTGCTGTTTGGAGAAAGGAACTATAATAAGTAACCTAGTAAAACTTATGAAGAAACTTTGGATCTATTGCCTCGCAGGTATCGGCATGGCCGCCTGCAATACCGGCAACACTAAAAAAGAACTCAGCGACGGCGTATGGAAAGCCAGCCTGCACCGGGCCGATGGCGCCAACATCGTATTTAATTTCCAGGTAAAGGATACAGCCGGCAAAAAAGTACTGTATGTACTCAACGCTACTGATAAACTGCTGGTAGATGATGTAAAAGTGAACGGTGACTCCGTATTTATCAAAATGCCTTTCTTTGATTCTGAATTTAAGGCCCGCCTTGCAGAAGGTGGCAACCTCGAAGGACAATGGATCAGGCACCTCGCAGATAAAGACGTGTCTATCCCCTTTACTGCCCAGCCTCATACAGCAGAACGTTTCAAAAAAGGCGCTGCTCCTGCTCAACAGGTGACAGGCCGCTGGGTAACAACATTTGTGGACAAGGATAAATCCAGCGAAGCCATCGGCGAATTTAAACAGATGGGCGACCTGGTATACGGAACTTTCCTCACCACCACGGGTGACTACCGCTTCCTCGATGGTATCATGGACGGCGATACACTCCGCCTCTCTACCTTCGACGGCTCTCATGCATACCTCTTTACAGGCCTGGTGAAAAAAGACAGTATCGTCAACGGCCGCTTCTTCGCTGGCATTGGCGACCATGTGGAAGACTGGACCGCCGTGAAAAACGACTCCGCCAAACTGCCCGATGAGCGTACCCTGGCCACGATGAAACCCGGCCAGTCTAAACTGGACTTCACCTTCCCGGACCTCAACGGCAATAAAGTAAACATCAACGACGACCGCTTCAAAAACAAAGTGGTGGTGATCACCCTCATGGGCTCCTGGTGTCCCAACTGTATGGACGAAACCGGCTTCCTGAGCCAGTGGTACAAGAAAAACAAAGACCGCGGTGTGGAAGTGATCGGCCTGGCATACGAACGTACGCCCGACTTTGAGAAGTCCAAAAAAGCACTCACCGGCTTCCTCCAACGTTTCGATGTACAGTATCCGGTGCTCATTACCGGCGTTACGCCAGCTGACCCGGAAAAAGGGGAGAAGACCCTGCCACAGCTGACTGGTATCAAAGGGTTCCCGACTACTATCTTCATCGATAAAAAAGGAAACGTAAAAGAAGTACATACCGGCTTCTCCGGCCCTGGTACCGGTGAACACTATGAACAGTTCAAAGCAGATTTTGAGAGATTAATCACTCAGTTGCTAGCATCCTGAAATGCTCCGTAAAATAGCGCAAATCCTTCCTGGTACACAGTTACCCGGAAGGATTTGACTTTTTAAGAAAATTTATTTTTTCATCTCTTTCAAAAAGTATTGAAAAATTGAAAAAACTGCCTATTTTACTGCTCCGTTTGACTTTATGAATTCCACCATTATCTAACACGCTTGTCGTATCCACCTGTCCGGAACAATGTCAATTTCAGGTATTGTTCCGGTAAGGTTTCTCACCTTCCTCGTTTGTCTTTGTAAATTCCACTTCTTCCTTTCACCGTATATTAACATTTGTGGTGGCTGTTATGGCCTGATATTTGGAAATTCTGCTTTCATTGTGCAGGTTTTAAACCACGCACGCAGTTTTTTGTTAAACCATAAAAATCTACACATTATGTCTACCATCAAATTTTTAGCAGGAGCAATAGCAGGGTTGACTACAGGGATTGTAATCGGTATGCTGACAGCTCCGGAAAGTGGCGATCATACCCGTAGAAAAATCAGGCATACTGCGGATGACTGGCGTAACAAAATCAATGGTATGATGAACCGTAGCGGCGAAGACCTCTCTGACCTTAAACAGGTATTTGAAAAGGAAATTGACGGTCTGCACAATGATACCCGCGAGCGTGTTTTAAGGCTGATCGATAAAGCACAGAGCAAATATTACCGCTTTAAAAAGGAAGCGCTTTCTTAATAACAACAAATTACGAATTACGAAGGGACGATTTACTCATCAATTCGTAATTCGTAATTTTTAATTTATAACTCAACTGATAATTTCTCCGGTTTCCATATAGCTTTTAAAACGTTTGATATCCCGGTCTATCATATTCTCAAAAGAGGGATTCAATAACCAGGCAAGCCCACTGCCCATATAGCCGGCCGGAGGACGGTAGGAGATGATCACATCCAGTTCTGTACCTCCGTTCAGTGTATCCTGGAAAGTTACACGCCCCGCCGTAGCAATAGACGACCCCGGCAAAGAACGCCATCCCAGCATCTCACCAGGTATTTCCTTCACTATTTCCGCATCCCATTCAAGTGTGCCAATGCCACCAGGGCCTTTCACTACCCAATGTGAATGCAGCGGGTCCAGTTCTTCAACAGACTGCAAATGTTTCATGAATACCGGCAGATTGCCCAGCTGACGCCAGAAATAATATACCTCCTCCTTCGGATTGTCAATCTTCAGGGATGTCCGGATATTGATAGAAGCGGCATGTTTATCCCGTTTTCGTCTGCCCAGCAATCCATTAATGAGGTCATTGCCGGAAATACCACGGTACAGCAAATAACCGGCGCCCAGCAGCTTTAAAAGGCTTGCCCCCGGCTTTTTATCTACTTTGCTGATAGCACTGCCCAAAAGCCATGCACCCGTGAAAATAGATACAATTCTGCCTTCCGGCGTGACATTGATGATATTGGAACTTTCGTAAAGCTTTCCTGCTTTGGGTGGTACATGACCATTTGTTGATTGTTTTATCATAGCATATATACAGTTTGGGGAGAAGCAGCGAAAACCCTGCACTTTTTGTCGTGACAATGTAAATTGTTGATTATTAATTATATATGCAGAGTTGTGACGCTGTTACGCCTGTGGCAGGATCGGTACGGTGCGTAAATATTTACACACTACCATTTACTGATAGGAAGCATTCAGGTATTCATAAATATTTTTTCCCCAGTTGGGCGCCAGTTCATCAACAGGCGTAAAGTGCGCAAACTTCTCGCCGGTTTCTACTACTGTAGCTTTCGCTCTTTTTTTACCGCCTCCAAAAATGGCCGGTGTATAGTAAATATTCAACGCTTTCACCAGAGAGGCCCTTGGATTGCTGGGATCGGCACTGATGGCCCTGTCTGCATAATGCCGGCTTTCCATACCGAGAACTGCTCCCCGTGAATGGTCCGCATTAATACGGGCAGACAGCCAGTAACTCATCAGCACCAGCGATTCCGTATTCTCCGGCTGTAACTCCAGCGCCTTTTTTACAAAAGGAGCTGCCAGCTCGCAGTATGCCTCCTTTTTCTCACCTTTTGCCCTGAACGACAGTTGTGTATAAACCCACCCGGCATAATATTGCAGCAACCATTCTCCCGGATGTTCACGCCCCAGTGTCTGCAGGGTATCTGCATGAGCAGGCCACTGCTCCAGCTGCGCTTTCTCCAGTGCCTTTAACTGCGCATGCAAAACAGTTGGCCAGGAGTAAACATTTTCCTGTGCAAGGATCGGTTTCATACACAACAGTAAAAAGATAAAGAATAGCGATAAAAGCCTCATAAATCAAGGTTTCAGATCAGGTGTCATGTACGAAATATATGCCAGTTAATCTGCTTGTATTTCTCTGACTGATCCATTATCTTAACCGGCCAAACATATTGAACATATGAAAAAGTTATTGACCACGTTATTGTTACTGTCGGGCCTGCACAGCTTTGCACAAAAAGAAATAGCCCCGAATAAATGGCTGAAACTATTTAATGGAAAGGACCTCAAAGACTGGGACATCAAAATAACCGGCTACGACCTCAATGATAATTTCGGTAATACCTTCCGCGTACAGGATGGTCTCCTAACAGTCAGCTACGATAAATACGATGAGTTTAAAGAACGCTATGGACATATCTTCTATAAAAAGAATTTCTCCGCTTACCTCATTGTGGCTGAATACCGCTTCACCGGCAATCAGGTGAAAGGTGGTCCGGGCTGGGCTTTCCGCAACAGCGGTATTATGTTACACGGACAGCCTGCTGCCACCATGACCAAAAATCAGGACTTCCCCATCTCCCTGGAAGAACAGCTGCTGGGTGGCAACGGCAAAGATCCCAGAAGCACAGCCAATCTCTGTACGCCCGGTACCAACGTGGTAATGAACGGTAAGCTGATTACCGACCACTGCATCAGCTCCACTTCCAAAACCTATCATGGTGACCAGTGGGTGCATGTGGAAGCGCTGGTGCTCCGCGACTCCGTGATCAAACACATCATGGGAAAAGATACGGTGCTCGTATACAACAAACCACAGATAGGAGGGGGAAATGTATTACATGCAGACCCTGCCGTGAAAAAAGATGGCACACTTCTCAGTGAAGGCTCTATCTCCCTGCAGAGCGAAAGCCATCCCGTACAGTTCCGCAAAGTGGAGCTGTTTGATCTTTCTCCTTATATCAATGATCCGGTGAAACTCAACAGAATCTTACAGCTGTTGCAGCAACGGAACAGTATTAAAAAATAATATAAGATCTACCTGTGGCGGCATGTGTGGCTTAGGCGGTTGCGGTGGCCGTGCTGGCCGCCTGGGTGGTACACAGCCAGCCGCTGCCATGATCAGGCATAGCAGGAGAAAGGCAAGCCGGTAATGATTATGTCTCATTGTTAGCAAGGGTTTTTACCTGAAATCGCGGCAATAACTATTCCCGAATCAGGAAAAATGAAAATTCCAAAACTGATTTTCGAGAGCTTTGGGTACATTTGCCCCCTCGAAAAAATTAGCATGGAAAATTGTACCCTCTACACGCATGAGGTAGATATGGGGAAGGTGTTGACGCGCATGCGTGCGCACTTTGATGCATCTTCCCTGAAAGTAACAGGACAGGACGATCACTGGGAGTCTATTACAGTAGTTTCGAAAAAAAGACGTTTAAGAAAGGGTAACACCCTTACTATCACTTACAGACAGCGGGCTGTACCGGGATATACGCTGGAACACAGCGATGAGCCCATCATCGTTAACCTGCATGGCATGTATGCTTTTGTACAGCAGATATCCGCCGACAATCAGGAACTGAAAGAGCGGCTGCTGGCAAAAATCCCGACCATCAACACAGAGGTGGTAATTAAGGCGGAGCCTTCTTTTAATGGCGACCTCCGTTCGGCAGTGATGGAACTCGCCTACGAGCTGGACGCTTTCTTCTTCTCCGAAGGCAATGTGATCTTTAATACCGATGTACAAGGCTTCTGGGATAAAACAGGGGCTCTGCTACTCGATGTAAACGGACATTCTACCGCCACCCATCTTACTGTCAATATCGACGCAAAATATTTCGACAGCCAGACACCACCATCTCCGGATGCACTGGAAAGAAAAGCCCGCAGCCTGCAACAGCTGCAATCAATGGGTATCCGCTCCAGCGCCATGCTGCCGGCCATTACAGACGAAAGTAATGTAGTGCTCCGCACACCCGCCGAAGTAGCTGCCCGTGTAGCCGTGCTCTCCGCTGTTAACGCCGTCGCTTTCGGATATCTCGAAGGAAAAGAAATCATCGGTTATCTGCAGCAGCATCAGTTGTGGGAACATACCACACCGGAAGAAAAATCCTTCCTGGATAATCCTACCGAAGAACTGAAAACAAAGGAAACCTGGAAATGTGAAGATATCTGGGTACTGATGTGGGCACTCAACAAAGTGCCGGAGCTGGGGTATATGAATGATCTCTGTAATCTGGATATGGTGCCACAGGAAGTATATCCCTTTAAAGGGGTTGAATCCGATCCGGCCTCCTTTTTCAGCTCAGCAAAGGAACTACGTCCTGCCACTGAAATACTGGATGCCAACGATCTTTATTACCGCGCCCACTGGTCTTGCGTGGATGCTATCCTGAAAAGTGAAGAATCACCTGCTCACCGGGGTATTGTTTACGAAAGACACTACGCGCTCAACTGGTTAATCAACTATCGTAACCAGCCATGGGACGAGGTTACCTGCGATACCTGATAAAATATATTTTAAAGAAAAGGGATTTCCTGATGAAGGAAATCCCTTTCTGTTTTATTATTTCAGCATCAGCTGGCGGATATATTTCACCGGCGCGCTGCCATAGCTCAGGAATTTCTCATTGAAAGTTTTCAGGCTGTAATCTTTGCCCATCTTCTTTTTATAAGCTTCCCGCAGGTCAATGATTTCTTTGTAGCCCGTATAATAGCTGGTGAGCTGTACACTGGTTACACTAACTCTTTTCCATTTGCCTTCAGCTTCAGCTTGTTGCTGGAAAGCCTCTTTGGTCAGCAGATGGATAGCCTCTTCGCGGCTCATGTTTTTGGCATGTACACTGTAGTCGAGGATGGTATTGCATACTGCGCGCAGATTCCATTTGTACCACATCAGCCACATTTCAGGTTCGTTGTTGCCATAGCCGTTTTCGAGCATCATCTGTTCGGTATATACGGCCCATCCTTCAATCATAGCGCCGTTGCTCATCAGTGATTTGATCAGGCTGGGCGACTGGTTGGCGTACACCAGCTGTGTATAGTGGCCAGGGATAGCTTCGTGGATGTCCAGTATCTGCAGGATGTACTGATTGTATTCGCGCAGGTAACTTTCTGCTTTGTCTTTAGGCCATCCTTCCAGGCTGCCGACGTTGTAGTAGGTATTGCCACCTTTGTCGTACGGGCCGGGAGCGCTGATGGAAGCGCCGGCTACACCGGCCATATAAGCTGGTTCTTTACGTACCACCAGCGGTTTCTTGGGATCGATATACAACAGGTCTTTTTCCTTGATGAAGGCGATCAGTGTTGGGAGCTGTTTTTCAATAGCTGCCTGGAATTCTTCTGGTTTCACATGTTTTACGGACAGGGTGTCTATCATACGTCCTATCAGTTCCAGTGAGTCGGAAGGTATCGGCTGGCTGCCGAAATATTTAGGCCACAGTTCGCGGCTGATACGGGCCATTTCTTTATGCACATAGGCTTTGCGGGCCATAGCGGAATCAAAGATCTGAGATGCCGTATAGGAAGATTGAATATCGAAGTTGAATTTCTGATCGTACAGGGGTTGTCCCAGGCGGAAGCTGCGTGGGTGGGCAGGTTTCAGCGCCTTGAGCCAGGTTGCATAGTCCTTGATAGCCTTGGTGGCGGTTTGTGCACGGGCAATCATGTTTTTCTTTTCGTCGGCGCTGAAGCTGGTTTTCTGTAAAGAGTCTACGAAATCTTTTTCGAAGACGGACAGGCCGCCGTTGTTCTGGTCTACCGCCAGTGAAGTTAGCTCCGGTACAGGGTCCTTGATCTGTTTTTTGGCGGCTTCATAGTAGGCGGGCACATTGCCCAGTCTGGCTGAAAAGCTGCGCAGACGGGATTCCAGCGGCTCATAGTTTTCATTGAGTATAAAAGCAAAAGTCTGGCTCACATTAAAAGTGGAAGGGTCCCACTCGTTGTGTTTCTGTTCTTTAATACTCCATTGTACGGATTTCAGATAGTTTTCTATCAGCTGATAGTCTATCTGGTTGGCATCAGACAGTTTGCTGAGTTCATAAGACTTGAGGGAATCCAGGTGTTGCTGCGCAAAAGCCAGGCTGGCCTGTTGAGCGGCACTGTCAGGCACAATCAGTACGGAGTCGTATTTGTGATAACCTACATTAGTGGCCCAATCGGGATTTTCTTTCCATAATTGGTCGATAAAATGTTGTGTATAGGCAGTGAATGCGTTGTTGAACGCACTGTCTGCCTTACCACCACCCTGGGAGCTGTTGCCGTTGTTACAGGCAATCATGGCTGCAGCCGCGGCGGCGCAAAGAAGTATTTTTCTCATGATGATAGATTTGTTGATTGTCTTGAAGCCAATATAAAGAATTATAGCATATGAAGCCTGAACGAACAGGATGGATGGCAATAGGATTAAAAAAGTTTGTTATCTTTGCACCTCATTCATAAAACAGATAAACCTTTGCGCCATGTAATCTCACAGGCATATTAATATGTTTCCTTCGCCGTTCCATTCCGGAACAGGCCTGTGATTTTATTTTTTCATAAAAATTACGGTTACGGATATCCAATTTCCCGATGGTTCATTTTACCATCTGTTATTCGTAGTTCGTAATTCGAAAATTCGTAGTTGAATATGGCGATTTCCCAAAAATATGGCCGTACCTATCATTATCCGTTTTCACCGGGAACTACCAGCGATGACCGCATCCAGCACGACTACTGGGAGCATCTGGTCAATATCCCGCAGTTGATACATACGGAAAAACTGGACGGAGAAAATAACTGTCTTTCCCGGCACGGAGTGTTTGCGCGTTCACATGCGGCACCCACTACTTCTGCATGGACAGAAAGCATACGCCGTTACTGGCAAAGTATTAAAAATGATCTGGGTGATCTGGAGATCTTCCTGGAAAACCTGTACGCGGTACATTCTATAGAATATAAAAACCTGGACCATCATTTTTATGTGTTTGGTGTCCGGGAACAGGATCGTTGGCTGAGCTGGGAAGAGACCTGCTTTTATGCGGCCATGCTGGATTTGCCGGTAGTGCCGGTAGTGAAGGTAGTAACGCCGCCGGCTATACGCCAGGAGTTTGAACAGGAGACGCTGTCGCTGGTGTGTGGCCGTGGCGCCTTTGATCCGCATGATGCGTTTACCGGTGAACCTACTATTATGGAAGGCATCGTGTCGCGTAATGCTGCGGGTTATGCCGTGAGTGAATTTTCCCGCAACGTGTTTAAATATGTCCGTAAAGGACACGTAAAAACAGATCAACACTGGACGCGCCACTGGCGCAGGGCCAGGTTAAATTATGAAGGAGGTAATTATGTGGCAGATTACAGATAATAAAGACTGGGCCTACCTGGAAAAAAAATTCGATTGGGTAGGAGTGATGGCTTCGGTGCCCCAGGATGCCCGGCATCATGCGGAAGGTAACGTGGCCGTACATACGCAGATGGTGCTGGCAGAACTGCAGCAGTTGCCCGCATACCAGCAGTTGCCGCTACAGCAGCAGGAGATCCTGTGGGCCGCAGCATTGCTGCATGACGTGGAAAAATATTCCACTACCGTATGTGCGCCGGATGGAAGTATCACTTCTGCGGGCCATGCCCGGAAAGGAGAGATGCGTGCCCGTCAGATCCTGTATCGGGAGGTGTCTACACCTTTTCATATCCGTGAGGAGATCGCGAAGCTGGTACGTTACCATGGGCTGCCGCTCTGGGTCTTTGATAAAAAAGACCCGCAGAAAGCGGTGATCACGGCCAGTCTGGAGGTCAATACCCGTCTGCTGGCGCTGCTGGCCCGGGCCGATGCCTTGGGCCGTATCTGTGATGATCAGGCTGACCTGTTGTACCGGCTGGACTGCTTCGAGGAGCTGTGCCGGGAAAATGAATGCTGGGGCGTGCCCCGGGCATTTGAGAATGCCGCTGCGCGGATGTACTACCTGATGAAGGAAGAAACATCACCGGACTATGTGCCTTACCAGCAGCCCAATACACAGGTGATCATGATGAGTGGCTTGCCCGGCGCAGGAAAGGATACCTGGGTGCAAAGGAATTACAAGCAATGGCCGGTCATCTCCCTGGATGATATCCGCAGGGCTATGAAAATAAGTCCCACCGATAAAAGCGGTAATGGTACTGTGATCCAGGCGGCTAAAGAACAGGCCAGGGAGTATCTCCGTAGGGGCTGTTCCTTTGTTTGGAATGCTACCAACATCACCCGGCAGATGCGTGAACAGCTGATAAGTTTGTTCACCACTTATGATGCGGCGGTAACCATCGTATATGTGGAAGTACCCGCTGCGCGGTTGTTGCAGCAAAACACACAGCGGGAACATATCGTTCCTTCCGCCGCCATGGAAAGGCTTATCAGCAAGCTGGAAGTACCCACGCTTACAGAAGCTCATGAGGTGATATATCAGGTACCTTAAAAAATAGTACGGGTAAAAAATAATGGAATGCTTATCTTGTTCGGCTTAGGAAAAATATATCCATCCGTTTTTTACCCGTATTGTTTAACTGATAAATAGGGCCAACCATATAGCAACATGCAGGAGACTCCTTTTTCTTTGGAGCAGTTTGAATTATTGTTTAAAGAACATTTTAAGCAACTGGCTTTGCTGGCATATAGTGTGGTAAAGGATAAAGATGTTGCCAAGGATATTGTGCAGGAATTTTTTGTGAAGTTTTGGGAGACACAACATACCATACAACTAAGAGGCGCTTTCGATAGCTACGCTGCCAGGGCTGTTAAAAACAGAAGTCTCAACTATCTTGCCAGCCAGGAAGTAAAAGACAGGCACCAGCAGCTCTTTGCTGCTATGACGCCGGATGATCCGGATATGGATCATGCAGACAGGGAACAGTTTTATCAACGGCTGTCACACGCTATCGACTGTATGCCGGAACAACGCCGGCGCGTATTTCTGATGAGCGCCGCAGATAATATGAAGTACGCCGACATTGCCCGGGAACTCAATATCTCTGTTAATACTGTCAAATTTCATATCAAAGCAGCCTATGTATTTCTGCGGAATGAATCTTTTGTTCCGCTATGGGCCTGTATTACATGGGCTTTGCAATCTTTTTTCTGATAATTTTTAATTTCTCACCTACCCTTTTTTTATAGTTCACTGTCTAATCATCAGAAGCTATGACAGAAAATCAACCATCACCCGATTGGGACAAACTTGCAGCCAGACCGGAACAGTCCGGGCAGGAAGGCGATGCCTTGCCGCCGGAGGAAGAAGCCATGCTGCAGGAATACCTGCTCATTAGAGAGGCTGCCCCGGGCTGGCAGGAAATAGCAACACTGGATACAGAAGCAGCCTGGCAGGGCGTTGCCGCCAGGATCACACATCATAAAAAGGCTCATTTTAATTGGTTCCGCGTGGCTGCCGCTGCGGTAGTCACCGGATTGATAGCAGGAGGAGCGGTATTCCTGTTGAAATCACCGCATCAGAAACCAACCACCACTGTGGCTGCTCATACTGCCGGAAAGAATAATCAGGTAAAACTGATTACCGGCAGTGGCGCTGCAGTTTTGCCCGATACCCTTACCAGACTGAGGGAAGAAGATGGTACCAGCATCTCCGCTACCAGCAATACAGTATCCTATAACGCAGCACAGACAGGTAAATCGCCGGTATATAATACCCTGATGGTACCGCGGGGCAAGACCTACAAAGTAGTGCTGTCTGATGGTACACAGGTATGGCTCAACGCAGACTCCCGCCTGCACTTCCCCGTTGCTTTTACCGGCAATACCCGTGAAGTGGAACTGGAAGGGGAAGCCTGCTTTGAAGCGGCGCCGCTGGCAGGAAAACCTTTTCTGGTAAAGGCCGGTGGAGTAAAGGTAGTAGTATTGGGAACCGTATTTAACGTAAATGCCTATACGGAAAAGATTCTCACTACGCTTGTCTCCGGAAAAGTAAGGGTAGACGCAGGTGCTGACATAAGGGAACTGACACCCGGTCAGCAGGCAGCTTGCCGCCAGGGAGCCATGAGCATTATAAAAGTAGATCCGGAGCAGTTTACTGCCTGGAAAGACGGCCTGCTCGTGTTCGACAACGAAAGCCTGGGTGATATCATGACCAGGCTGGGAAGAGAATATGACTATACAGTGAACTTTGAAAATACGTCTTTGCAACACCTCCGGTTAGGTGGCAATATTGAAAAATATACCGATATATCTCAGGTGCTCAACCTGCTGGAACAACTAACAGATGTACATTTTATCATTCATCAACCACAACGTGCCATCATGGTTAAACAAGGAAAATAAAAAACGGACATGTTGATCCCATGTCCGCTTTATTAACAAGCCCTGTACAAAACAGGGCCTGAATCTGTAACTATAAATCAACCTAAATGTAATGAAAAAAAATTACATACATGGCGGAGCCATGTACCTGAAAACTTTTTATCAATCTGTACTGCTCTTTCTTTTTACAGTTTTATGGACGATTAACGTACACGCACAAACGCAGCTGAAAGTAACGCTGAAAGCGGATGGTATGAGCGTTCCCGAATTTCTGAAACAACTAAACCGCCAAACCAAACTCCGTTTTCTCTACAACCAGGAGGAGATGATGCAGCTCCCGCCGGTTACACTGCATGTCCGCAATGAACAGCTGGATAAGGTACTGGAAGCCGCTTTCAAAGGACAGCGGGTATATTACAACATCACCAACGGTACCCTCGTAATCCGCTACAAGCCTGCGCTGGAGCAAATTACCACGCAGGCAGTCCAACAGCCTCCGATCACCGGTACTATTACCGATGAAGACGGTCTGCCGCTTTCGCACGCTACCATACAGGAGGTAGGCACCACCCGTGGTACCTACACCAACGATAAAGGGTTCTTCTCTTTCCCGGTTACCGAAGCTTCCATTCTCCGTATTTCATATGTGGGCATGGACCCTGTTACGATGCCCGTGAATAAAAGGAGAGAGCTGAAAGTATCCCTTAAAAGAACTGCAGCCACGAAAGAAGTAGTGGTAACGGGTATGGTTACACGTAACAAGGAAAGTTTTACCGGTGCGGTAGCCACCTTTACCGGCGCCGAACTGAAAGCCATCGGTAATCAGAACATCGTACAGAGCCTGAAAACCCTGGACCCTTCCTTTATCATCGTGGAAAATAATACGCTGGGCTCCAATCCCAACGCCATGCCTAACATCGAAGTAAGAGGTAAAACCAGCATCTCTACCTCCGACGTAAAAGACCAGTTCGGACAGGATCCTAACCTGCCCCTCTTTATCCTCGATGGTTTCGAAACACAGCTGCGTAACATCATCGATCTGGATATGAACCGCGTGGAATCCATCACCATCCTCAAAGATGCTGCTTCTACAGCCATGTACGGCGCCCGCGCTGCCAACGGCGTAGTAGTAGTGGAAACCCGCAAACCCAAACAGGGGGAGCTGCAGGTATACTACAACGGCGACTTCCGCGCTGAAATCCCCGACCTGCGCAGCTACAATCTCATGAACGCCCGCGAAAAGCTGCAGTTTGAAGTGCTCTCCGGAAGATATACCAAAACCAGCCAGCAGCTGGCCATAGACCAGCTGGAGCTGGATAGCATCTATAGTGCACACCGTGCCCTCGTAGAGCAGGGGGTGAATACCTATTGGCTGAATGAACCGCTGCACGTGGGTTTTACACAAGGGCATTCCGTATATGCTGGTGGTGGGGATGAGCAACTACGTTATGGCGTAGGCGTTAACTACAAAAAAATCAGCGGCGCCATGAAAGGCTCCGGAAGGGATGCCTGGGGTGGTACCATAGATCTTACCTATCGTAAAGGAAGATTTAATATCAGCAATAAACTCAGCGTTTCAGGATATACTGCCAAAGAATCTCCTTATGGCTCTTTCTCTAAGTATGCAGCCGCGAGTCCCTATTTCCCTAAAAGAAATCCGGATGGCTCCATCAGTAAATACCTTGACCACCCCACCGGCGATACTTTAAGTAAAACGATCAATGTGGTCAATCCTTTGTATGATGGTACCCTCAATAATTTTGATAACACTAAAAATATGGGAGTGCAGAACAATCTGCAGATGATCTGGACATTTAACTCCTTCCTTCGTTTACAGGGTAATCTGCAACTCAGCAAGGACAATACTTCCAGAGAAAATTTTCTTTCTCCCCTTAACAGTCAGTTCGATAACAGCAGCATCTATGAAAAAGGTGTTTATAACAATACCAAAACAGATGCCTTCAGTTATCAGGGAAATCTGATGCTTACTTATGCCCGTGTGATACAACAGCATTCCATCACTGGCAACTTCCGTACAGAAGCGCAGGAATCTTCTACCCGTGGCTACCGCACTGCAGCACAGGGGTTCCCGGAAAGCAGCAACGGCAACCCTGCCTTTGCTTTTTCCTATCAGACGAACAGCCGCCCTGGTGTGACTATCGATAAATACAGGCGTATCAATGCCCTGGCCAGTGTCAACTACATGTATGACGGACGGTATATGGCTGACTTCACATACAGGATAGATGGTTCTACCGCTTTCGGCAGCAACCGTAAATTTTCTCCTTTCTGGTCAGTAGGTATTGGCTGGAACCTGCATCAGGAGGAATTCTTTCAGACTATCAAATGGGTAAACCGTCTGAAGCTCCGCGCAGATATCGGCAGTTCTGGTAATCAGAACTTCAGCAGTTTCTCCTCCACTGATCTTTATCAGTATTATCAGCTGATCAATCCATTTGGCCAGGGCGCTGCCCTTACCACCATGGGAAACCCGGACCTCAAATGGCAGAACACCCTGAATGCCAACGCCGGAGCGGATATCACACTGCTGGGTAATCGCCTGAATATCACTTTTAACGCTTACGATAAAAAAACAGATCCGCTAATCGTGATCCTCACTTTGCCTTCTTCTACAGGAGTGAGTGGCTTCCCTGCCAACCTCGGCATCATGGATACACGAGGTATAGAAGCATTGGTGAACTATGCAGTCATCTACAAACCCAAACAAAGGATTATCTGGAAGCTGGGATATACCGGCAGCATGGTGCGCAGCAGGTATGAAGGCTTTAATAACGGATTGGCTGGCCTCAACAAACAACAGCAGGATGCCAAGTCACTGCAGCGTTTTTATGATGGCCGTAGTCCGGATGATATATGGGCAGTGCCTTCCCTCGGCATCGATCCTGCCTCAGGTATGGAAGTGCTGGTGAAAAAGAACGGGACCCACACTTTTGTATATAACACCGATGATATTGCCGTAGTAGGAAACTCCCGGCCTAAAATGGAAGGCGTGATCAGCAGCAATTTTACCTGGAAGGCTTTTAATCTGGGTATCAACCTGCGTTATCGCTGGGGCGGCGATGTATTTAATACAGCGCTCTTTAATAAAGTAGAAAACATCAGCAGGGGAGCGTTGGCCTACAACCAGGACAGGCGCGCACTCTACGACCGCTGGAAAAATCCGGGTGATGTGGCGCAGTTTAAAGGCATCTCCATCACAGAACAATCACAGATGTCTTCCCGCTTTGTTCAGCGTGAAAACACCATCACCGGCGAATCTGTGAACGTGGGCTATGAAATGCTGAATCAGCCATGGATACGCCGTGCAGGTATGCAAAGTCTCCGCTTCAATGCCTATCTCAACGACATCTTCAGGCTCTCTACCGTCCGCGCAGAAAGAGGTACCGACTATCCCTTTACCAATGCCGTGGCTTTCAGCGTTAGCGCTTCCTTTTAATGCTTCAAAATTGATTACATGAAAAAGATCTATTACTGCTTCTTCTTGTTGACCGCTATGCTGGCATCCTGCAATAAATACCTGGATGTGAAACCGGAAGACAAGTTCACCGAAGATCAGCTGTATAGTACCGAAGCGGGATTTAATACCGCGCTGAATGGTATATATCTGGGACTGGCCGCCAACAATCTGTACGGCTCAGAGCTTACGCTCAGCACCGTGGAAGTGCTGGCACAACGTTTTAATGTAAGTGGAGAACATAACTATGTCAACTTTGCCAATTACAAATATGAAGAAGCCAATGTGAAGTCCAGGTTCGATGGTATCTGGACTGCCGCTTACAAGCAGATCCTGAATATCAACAAAGTGATGGCTGCCCTGGACAAGCACAAAGGAGTGGTATCTGAACAAAAGGCCAGCCTGATTAAAGGGGAGTGTATCGGACTGAGAGCGATGATCCATTTTGATATGCTCCGCCTGTTCGGACCGGTGTATGCTACCGGCAAAAACCTGTCATCTATTCCCTATAATAAAACAACGACTGTCCTGCCGCAGCCATTATTGCCCGCAGCCAATATCATTGACACCGTGCTCAACGACCTTGCTGCCGCACAGCAGTATCTGAGCGCTGATCCTGTGATCAGCAAAGGAGTAGAAGAGTTTGTGGCAGATGGAAATGACTGGTATCGTAAAAGAAATGTCCGCTTTAATTATTATGCGGTGAAGGCGCTGAAAGCCCGCGTATTGTTATACAGTGGCAACAAACCGTCCGCCCTGGCTGCTGCAGAGGAAGTGATCAGGGAAGCAGGGAAGTGGTTTCCATGGGTAATGCCTGCAGATATCAATTCGGAACTGGTAAATCCCAACAGGATCTGTTCTCCCGAAATATTTTTCGCGTTGTATAACCCCGACCTCTATACGAATCAGAAAAACATATATGCCTCAGCGTTAAAGCCACAGAATATCTTGGCTCCGGCCGGCGATAAGCTGACAGCTGTTTTCGAAGGGCTGGAAGGAGATTATCGGTATAAATCTTCCTGGATAATGCCTTCCAGCGGGGGTAAAACCTACCGTACTTTTTTTAAGTATGAAGATGTGCTGGATACCAAAAAATCATTTCGTTTTCTGCAGCCGCTGATCAGAATCTCCGAGATGTATTATATCGCTGCAGAATGTACTGCTGATAAAAACATGGCACTGCAATACCTGAATACGGTCAGGAATGCCCGGGGGCTGCAGAATCTTTCCACCAATGCGGATGTGGTTACCGAAACAACCAAGGAATACCGTAAGGAGTTTTTCGGAGAAGGTCAGCTTTTCTTCTACTATAAACGAATCATGACACCCAAACTGGTAAACGGTGCAGCCACTGCCAATGATATTGTGCCAAACTACGTTGTTCCGTTGCCGTTATCTGAAACCAACCAGCGTTCAAACTAAAAAGGGATCTGCATATGAAAGCTATTCATTACCTGCTGGGGGCTGTTGTACTGTATGCCCTGGCCGCCTGTAAAAAAGATACACTGGATACCTGGAAAGGTACTGATGATATCTATTTTGAAAATAGTATTGTGGAAGATGCCAAACGGCAGAAATCTGATAGCATCGATATTTTTTTCATCTTCGCGCCTGCGTCTACTACTGATTCGGTGCTGCGTATTCCGGTAAAAACAATGGGAGCCCCGGTGCCCTATGACCGTACGTTCAAAATAGGACTCGACTCTTCCACCGCTGTTGCAGGCAAACACTTCGATGCGCTGCCGGAGGCCTTTGTAATGCGGGCCAACAGAATAGTGGACACTGTTCAGGTACGCCTGCACCGCACCCCTGATATGATCGCAGAAACTTTTGTGCTCATGCTCAATCTCAAGCCCAACGAGTATTTCACTACCTATATGGACCGTTTTATGCTGAACAACAGTGCCAATAGTTTCAGAAGATGTACCAGCCTGCGTATCCGGGTCAACGACGTGCTTTCCCGCCCCAAAACCTGGTGGGATTACATGTTTAGCACTTTCAGCCGCAAAAAATTTCAACTGATCTGTTCTGTTACCGGATATGATCCTGCAAAGCTGGCAGGGCAACCACCCATTGCAGACCTCTCTTTCCTGGGAAAAGTGACCCAGCGTTACCTGAAAGACCAGGCCAAAGCGGGCAATGTGATTTATGAAGATGATGGTAGCATCATGACGATGGGCGTGGGAGCCGGCAACATGTAAAACAGGATTATTACCTCACCACTTTTTTGTTTGCAAGTATGTATAAATACATTTTTCTTTTATTGTGCATGATAGCCATGGCAGGCTGTTATAAGGATGAAGGCAATTACGATTACCAAGAAATAAATTCCGTTGAGATCAGTGGAATCGATAGCAGTTATGCCGTTATGCAGGGTGATCCGCTGGTGATAAAGCCGGTATTATCCTTTACAAAAGATCAATCCGGGGATACCAGTAAATACAGCTATGAATGGCTGGCCATCGCAAAATATGGCGCAGGTCCCTATGGAGAACGTTTTCAGCTGGCTAACACCCGCAACCTCGATATTCATATTTATCTGGAACCTTCCAAAGATTATTATGTATACTACAGGGTTATAGACAAGGCTACCGGAGTGACTTTTAAATACCGTTTTATGCTTACCGTTTCCATTATGACCTCCAAGGGTATGCTGATATTGAGTGAGGTAAACGGGAAAGCACGGCTGGACATGTTGTCAGAATATCCGAAGAAATACACTATGTACACAGATGTGCTCACTATGCTGGGATCGCAGGTGCCCAGGGATGGAGCGCCGATTGAAATGGGAGTGGTGTCTACAGGTTATTACCTTACTACCACGGCCGGTACGCATAAGATCAATACCTCCAATTTTGGATGGCAACCGGCCAACAGTATCGCTTACGAGTTTCAGACCAATATGCCCGACAATATGGTGGCAGAGCGTCTTATTTCGTATAGTGGCGGTGCGCTGTGTTTATCTGATGGCAACCTCTATGTATATTACCAGGTTTCCAGCATCCGCTACAATGTACCGGTCAACTACATCGGTAGTGAAGGGAAGTATTTCAAGGTGTCGAAACACATATCAGTAGGCAGTTCTATCATGCCTACCATCCTTTATGATGAAACCAACCATCGTTTCATCCGGTATCAGGCGCCCAATGCGGAAAGTAACTATATGCCCGACGGAGGCACGCTCTTTAACTATCAGGACCCGACCAAAGATCTGCTGTACATGACCTGGAACAACTATAACAACGGTATGACCTTCGCATTGCTGAAAGACAGGGCTACGCAGCAGGTGATGCTGGCCCGCATGAATGTGACCAATACCTTGCTGTTACAGAACAGTTATGGGCAGGTAGTGGCGCCGGATATTGAGAAGGCTACCCAGTTTGCAGTTGATCCTGTCAATGGCTACCTCTTCTACAGTGTGGGAGGTCGTTTATATGAATACGATCAGTCGCTGAAAACAACGAAGGTAATGCTGGACAGGCCGGGTGAAGTGATTTCCTTGCTGCGCAGCACATCTGATGGCCTGGTAGTATGTTATTATAAACAGGCGGGTCCGGCAGAAACAGGTGGCACCTGGGAGAAATACACTGTACCGCCGATCAATGGTGATCTGCAGCTGAAAGAGTCTTACGGCGGTTTTGGGAGGATCGTGAGTTACGCCAATAAGTCCTGATTCTTTTTCATAAAGGCGTAAAAGCAGCAAAGACGCAAAGGTGCTTCGATGAAGTCCTTTGCGTCTTTGTTTTTAGGCAATGATGCCTGATTAAAAGTCGTTGCGCCACATCATGCTTTCCACTGGTTTGATGGTGCGGCTATTGTATTTGGCGTTGCCTTTTTTGTTATACATCGTTTCCACTTCGCCTTCCACTACAAAATAGATCAGCTGGCCGATGGGCATACCGGCGTAAATCCTTACGGGCTGTGCGCAGGATATCTCCAGGGTCCAGGTGTTGCAGAAGCCTACATCGCCTTTGCCGGCGGTAGCGTGGATGTCTATACCGAGGCGGCCCGTGCTGGACTTGCCTTCCAGGAAAGGTACGTGTGCATGGGTTTCAGTGTATTCTTCCGTTACACCCAGATAAAGGGTACCGGGTTGCAGCACATAACCTTCTTCCGGTATTTCGAAATGCTCGATTTCATTGTGTTTGCGTGCGTCCAGAATTCGATCTTTGTAGGTGGCGAGATATTTGCCAAGGTGCACGTCATAAGAGTTGGTACCAAGATACTTCCGGTCAAAAGGCGAAATAATAATAGTGCCTTTTTCAATTTCTTCCAATATCCGTTTGTCTGACAGGATCATGTTAGCTGTTTTAGTAGTAGCATAAAAGCTTCAGGCATTTTATAAAGGTGCGTTAAAAGCGAAACCTTTTCTTTTATTTATGCTTTTTTGCTTTAATTTGGCAAGATATGCCATTAATACGTACCATACAAATTGATCCGGAAACCAGGTTGGGCGTGTGGAGCATCGAAGAGCCGGAAAGTTTCTTCCGGGAGCGGGTTAATATCAGCCCCGAGATCCATCACCCACACAAGAGATTACAACATTTTGCAGGCAGATATCTGCTGGTAACGCTTTTCCCTGAATTCCCCATAGAAAAGATTCAGATATCAGGGTCCCGTAAGCCGGTGCTGACCTGCGACAGCTATCATTTTTCCATCTCCCACTGTGGAGATCATGTGGCAGCTATCGTGAGCACCAAAGCGGCTGTAGGGATAGATATAGAAGAAGTGAAAGATAAGATAGAGAAGGTTTCTCATAAGTTCCTGTCTCCTGATGAACGGGATTTTATTGATCCCACACATGCATTACCCCATAAAACCATCTGCTGGAGCGCTAAGGAAGCAATGTTTAAATGGTACGGGCTGGGAAGTGTTGATTTTAAAGAGAATCTGGTGCTGCAACCCTTTGTCTATCAGCCGATGGGCTTTATCAGCGCTAATTTTGTGAAGCCGGATTCAAATACCCGGTTATATTTGCAATATATAATAGAGAATGGTCTGTGCCTGGCATGGACACATCCGGCGTGAGGAAAGGAATTTTACTAACTGTTGCGTTATTTTGACTTATGAAAATATTCTTGCTCGGCTTCATGGGAGCCGGAAAATCCTATTGGGGCAAACAATTGGCGGATCACTGGCAGTTGCCCTACTATGATCTGGACGAAGTGATCGTAGAGGCGGAAGAAATGGCTATCAGCGATATCTTTGCCACCAAAGGCGAAGATTATTTCCGGGAAAAGGAGAGCTCGTTGCTGCGTGAACTGTCCCGGCAGGACAATTTTCTGATCTCCTGCGGCGGCGGCACGCCCTGCTTTCAGGATAACATGGACTTCATGAACGAACACGGCATCACCATCTGGATCAACCCATCCCTCGAAGCAATGGTGGAAAGGCTGCAGCGAAAAAAACATAAACGGCCGCTGATCCAGGACCTCGATGATGAAGACTTACTCGACTTTGTGGAAAAAAAGATGGCGGAACGCAGACCATTTTATGAACAGTCCATGCATATAATTTCATCCGATAATATTTCATTGGATACCTTTACAAAAAATATCGAAAATGCATAAAAGTTTTTTAGTATGGGCAGCTGCTTTGGGTGCACTGGCAGTGGTTTTAGGCGCTTTTGGCGCACATAAACTGAAAGAACTGGTACCCCCCGAAACAGTATCTACTTTCCAGACAGGCGTTACTTACCAGTTCTATCATGTATTCGCATTATTAGCTACCGGCATTCTCTTTGCTCATGTTCCGGGCACTCAACTGGAATGGGCCGGCAGATGTTTTATCATCGGCATCTTCCTGTTCTCCGGTTCCCTCTATGCACTCACCATGCTCAAAGCCACTGGTAGTGTAGGGTTGAGAGGCATCGGTATTATCACACCCATCGGAGGACTGGTGTTCATCGCAGGCTGGATTAGTCTGCTCATGGGAGTTTTGAAAATTAAAGCGTAAAGCAAATCATATATGCACAAAGGACTTTGGTTGCTGTGGTTGAGTATCAGCTTATGTACAGTAGCATGGGCGCAACAGTCAAAAGATATTACCGGTAAATGGTATGGAGTAACCAAATCCTACTATGGCGATAAACAACGCCTGACTGTAGTGTTGGAAAAAGAAGGAGATGGTTATAAGGGAGAATTACGTAATCCCGACGACGACGAAGCCATTACCCTGGATCATATCATTTATCGTCAGGATACCCTGCTGCTGCGCATAGATACTATCAAGTTTGCCTACACAGGTGTATGGAATGAAGCCAGCAAACAGTTTCAGGGGATATTCACCTGGAACGGGCAGCAGGGTGAGTTTAACCTGTCACGCAGGGAAATCAGACAGAGCGATATATACAAACGGCCACAGGAGCCAAAGCCGCCATATCCTTATTATACAGATCAGGTAAAGTTCTCCAACGAACATGACCATGTCTCCCTGGCCGGGACCTTTACCCGTCCGGCAGAGTGGGGGAGATACCCGGTGGTAGTACTGCTGAGTGGCTCCGGCCCTCAGGACCGCGATGATGAAATGGCAGGCCATAAAACCTTCCTGGTACTGGCCGACTTTCTGGCCCGCAACGGCATCGCCAGCCTGCGCTTCGATGACCGCGGAGTAGGCGCCTCCGGAGGAGCTTACGAAAAATCAAACATCTATGACTTTGCGGGGGATGCCAATGCCGCCATCACCTACCTCAAAACAAGAAAAGACGTAGATCCGTATACGATAGGTCTCCTCGGACATAGTGAAGGCGCTATCATCGCACAAATTGCTGCAGCCAACAATAAATCAGTCGCTTTTGTAGTTTCAATGGCAGGTCCGGGTATTACCGGCAGACAACTGGTAGACCAGAAAGTAATCATGGACGGCAGAATGGCCGGAGAATCCGACGCTGAAATAAAAGCCCGCGTGGAAAGTCTTAAGCCTTACTGGGATGCACTGGCCAGCGATACCAACTACGTGGTGGCCGCTACCAGAGCAAAGTCCGCACTCCGGGATATCTACCGCGCTTCACCGGAAGAAATAAAAAAGCAGGTGTCGGAAGAAACATTCGTGAATGATATACATTTTGATCGGGAACTGTCATCAATACTATTATATAAGCCACTGGATTACCTGAAACAGATCAAATGCCCGTTCATGGCCATTAACGGTACAAGAGACATGCAGGTAGAAGCCACCACCAATCTGAATGCCATAGAACGCGCACTGCGTGAAAATGGGAATATGCTGGTCACCATCCGGAAATTCGACGGATTAAATCATTTGTTCCAGCGCTGTAAAACATGCACCGTAGGAGAATATGGTGACCTGGAACAGACCATTGATCCCCTGGTACCGGAATTTATTGCGCACTGGATACTGCAGCTGCCACCCCGGGCCAGGTAATCCCAATTTTGAAGCTAAATTATGTCCAAGAATAAACTGAAAACCGAAAAACCGGAAAGCAAAAAGCCAAAGGCTCCCGCCCCCAATCCTGATGTGCTGAAGAAAGACAAGGAGCCTGAGGTGAAAGTAAAAGAACTCGTTAAAGATGAACGCACCCATAAAGTTATGGGCGTGTTCTTCCTGCTGCTGTCTGTCTATTGCTTCATTGCCTTCACCTCCTATCTGTTCACCTGGGAAGATGACCAGGACAAGGTATTCCGCTATTCCACCAAAGAACTCCTCATCGGAGATGTGAAAGTGGATAACCTGCTGGGCCGTCTTGGAGCCTACGTGTCACACAACTTCTTTTACAATGGGGTGGGCATTGCAGCCTACCTGTTTTGTTATTTCTTTTTTATCATAGGAGTTAATTTTATTGTAGGCCGCCGTGTTTTCCGCGTTTGGCGCAATGTCAAATACATCATCTTTGGGCTTCTGTTTATCAGCATGTCCATGGCTTTTGTGGCCAACGGGGCCGATTTCCCATGGGGTGGAGCACTGGGCAATGCCCTCGATAAATGGACTTCCGGCTTTGTTGGTAAAACAGGTACCGCATTACTCTTGTTGGTAGCCGGTTTCTCCTGGCTCATCTGGAAATTTAACTTCAACTTTAAATGGCCGGAGAAAAAAGTAAAACCGCCTAAACCCGCACCGGTAGCCCCTGTAGTGGCAACCAGTCCCGTGCCGGCTACGCCAGCTGCCAACATGCAGGCAACAGCTCCGGTACCGGAACCCGCCAGAGGCAACAGCCTGAAAGGCAACGTATCAATGGCCCCGCAACTGCAGGAGGAAGAAGAAGAAGTTGAAGAGATTCCCATGCAGCTGATTGAGAAGGAGGTAGAACCGGTAATGCCTGCACACGTGCCCTATATGCCCCCGGTAGCGCCAACACCGCCACCACAGCCGCCGGTGGCTAAAATGCCCGCACCTCCGGAACCGGAAATGATAGAAGAAGAAGAGGAGGAAGAAGAAGACCCGGGCCCGCTTCTGTATGTGGAAGAAGTGCTGGAAGAAGCACCAGCACCGCCTAAAAAAAGAAATCAGCCCGAAGAAGTGGCATTTGAGATAAAGGAAACATTTAAGGATGAAGAGGACGATACAGAAGAGCTGGCAACAGTGCGCCCCACTGTGCCTGTAGATCCTTATGATCCTTCCCTGGATCTGCGCGACTACCGCTATCCGGGCCTCGATCTGCTCGAAAATCACAACGCTGATAAAATCATAGTCCAGGATACCGGTGAGCTGGAGAAAAACAAAAACCAGATCATCGATACCCTCAAAAACTACGATATTTCTATCCAGAAAATCAGCGCCACGGTAGGTCCTACCGTTACGTTGTACGAGATTGTGCCTGCCGCCGGCGTGCGTATCTCCCGTATCAAAAACCTGGAAGATGATATCGCGCTGAGCCTGTCGGCTCTGGGTATCCGTATCATTGCGCCCATTCCGGGTAAAGGTACCATCGGTATTGAAGTACCCAATGTCAAAAAGAGTATTGTATCCCTTAAAAATCTGCTGGCATCCGAGAAATTCCAGTCCAGTACCATGGACCTGCCCATAGCACTGGGTAAAAAAATCGACAACGAAAACTTTATTGCTGACCTGGCTAAAATGCCTCACCTGCTGATGGCGGGTGCTACCGGTCAGGGTAAATCAGTAGGTATCAATACCTTGCTGGTATCGCTGTTGTATAAAAAACATCCTTCCCAGCTGAAGTTTGTGCTGGTAGACCCTAAAAAGGTAGAGCTGTCGCTGTATAAGCTGATAGAAAAGCACTTTCTGGCCAAACTGCCCGGAGAAGATGATGCCATTATCACTGATACCAAAAAGGTGATCCATACGCTCAATGCGCTGTGTATTGAGATGGACCTGCGTTACGATCTGCTGAAGGAAGCGGGCACCCGTAATATCCGGGAGTATAATGCCAAGTTCACCCAGCGCAGGCTCAATCCGCAGAAGGGCCATCGTTACCTGCCCTTCATTGTACTGGTGGTTGATGAGTTTGCCGATCTGATCATGACAGCCGGCAAGGAAGTGGAAATGCCGATTGCCCGTCTGGCCCAGCTGGCGCGTGCGGTAGGTATCCACCTGATCATTGCTACCCAGCGTCCGTCTGTGAATATCATTACTGGTACTATTAAAGCCAACTTCCCGGCTCGTGTGGCCTTTAAGGTGTCTTCCAAAATAGACTCCCGCACCATCCTGGATATCGGCGGCGCCGAGCAGCTGATAGGACAAGGGGACATGCTGGTGTCTTTCAACGGGGAGCTGGTCCGACTGCAGTGCGCCTTTGTGGATACACCGGAGGTGGAAAGTGTGGCCGAATTTATCGGACATCAGAAAGGCTACCCCGATGCTTTCCTGCTGCCGGAATATGTAGATGATAAAGATACTGATGGTAAGGAGCTGAGCCTTGCTGACAGAGATCCGTTGTTTGAAGAAGCAGCCCAGGTGATCGTTCAAAACCAGCAGGGATCGACGTCTTTGCTGCAACGGAGAATGAAGCTGGGATATAACAGGGCGGGTCGTTTGATGGACCAGCTGGAGGCGGCTGGTATCGTAGGGCCCAATATGGGTTCCAAAGCGAGGGATGTATTGGTGAAGACAGAATCCGAACTACAGGAAATCCTTAACGATTTGTTATAATGTATTAATTTTTTGGGAGATGTGTTACGCATTTGATAAAATAACGCGAATTTCGCACTCCATTAAAGACCTCCATTATATACCGGCATGGCATTTGACATGGCAGGTTTAGAAAATCAAAAAAATCTACAATGAAGAAATTTGTATTGACAGGATTATTGTTAAGTGGTATCGTTTTCAGCGGCATGGCCCAGTCTAAGGCAGCCAACGATCCGAAAGCCAAAACAGTCCTGGATGGCGTAAGCAATAAATTCAAATCTTTAAAAAGCGTAGTTGCGAATTTCGTCCTCAGAGTGGAAGGAGCCAAGAATGGCGTAAACGACTCCAAAAAGGGCACCGTTTACCTGAAAGGAGCCAAATATAAAGTGACCCTGCCCGGCCAGGAAATCATCAGCGATAACAAAACCTCCTGGACATATGCCAAGGATGTGAATGAAGTGACTATCAACAATGTAGACCAGAGCAGCGGCGCTATGACTCCTGCCAAGCTCTTCACCAACTTCTACGATAAAGACTATCTGTACCGCCTGGATGGAGAAACCAATGAAAAAGGTAAGGTGCTGCAAAATATAGAGCTGACGCCTACAGATAAGTCCAAGAATATTTTTAAGGTAATCGTTTCCGTAGACAAAAAGAACCAGAGCATCGCCAAGATGAAGGTGTTCGAGAAAAACGGTAACCACTATACATACGAAATCACCAGCTTTACGCCTAATGCCAATGTAACGGATGCAACCTTTACATTTGATGCTAAAAAATATCCTGGTGTAGAAGTAGTGGATCTGAGATAAAATGGTGAATCGCCGATCATAAATTGTGAATATGGGCGAAGTTGTAATCGAAGAACGGGTAAGTCCCTTCTCCGCTTACTTCTTCGCCCAAATTCGTAATTCGCAATTCCCAATTATTGTTTTACCTTTGGCAAGTTTCAATTAAAATTAAACAATATGGCATACGACGTAATCGTAATTGGTAGTGGCCCTGGTGGATATGTGGCTGCTATCCGTGCTTCGCAGCTGGGATTTAAAACCGCGGTAGTGGAAAGAGAGAGCCTGGGTGGTATCTGTTTAAACTGGGGCTGTATTCCAACCAAAGCGTTATTAAAAACAGCACAGGTATTCGAATATACGCAGCATTCAAAAGACTACGGTATCACCATCGGAGATGCGAAAGTTGATTTTGAAGCTGTTATCAAGCGCAGTCGTGGTGTTGCTGATAAAATGAGCAGGGGCGTTCAGTTCCTGATGAAGAAAAATAAAATCGACGTCCTCATGGGCGACGGTAAAGTGAAAGCGAAAGGACAGGTGGAAGTTACCGACAAAGAAGGTAAAGCTACTGTATACGAAGCTAAACACATCATCCTGGCTACCGGTGCACGTGCCCGTGAGCTGCCTAACCTGAAGATCGATGGTAAAAATGTGATCGGCTACCGTCAGGCGATGGTACTGCCTCAGCAGCCTAAATCCATGATCGTGGTTGGTTCCGGCGCTATCGGCGTTGAGTTCGCTTACTTCTATGCTACCCTCGGTACTAAAGTAACTATCGTTGAGTTCATGCCACGTATCGTTCCGGTGGAAGATGAAGACATCTCCAAAGAACTGGAAAAAATATACAAGAAAAAAGGTATCGAAATCATGACTAACGCTTCTGTTGAAGCGGTAGAAGCTGCTGGTAACGGCGTGAAAGCAAAAGTGAAAACACAGACCGGTGAAATCACCCTGGAAGCAGACGTGGTTCTGAGCGCTGTAGGTATCGCTGCTAACATCGAAAACCTCGGCCTCGAAACAATGGGTATCAAAACCGACAAAGGCCGCGTAGTAGTAGATAAATACTACCAGACCAATGTTCCTGGTATCTACGCCATCGGTGACATGGTTCCTGGTCAGGCACTGGCTCACGTAGCTTCTAAAGAAGGTATCGTTTGCGTGGAAGCGATCGCTTACAACGAGAAAAAATACGCTCACAAACCTGAAACCATCGACTACATGAACATTCCGGGATGTACTTACTGCGCTCCTGAAATCGCTTCTGTAGGCTACACTGAAAAAGCTGCTAAAGAAGCAGGCTACGAAGTGAAAGTGGGTAAATTCCCATTCTCTGCTTCCGGTAAAGCTTCTGCCGCAGGCGCTACCGAAGGTTTCGTAAAAGTAATCTTCGACGCTAAATACGGCGAATGGTTAGGTACCCACATGATCGGTGCCAACGTAACTGAAATCATCGCTGAAACAGTTGTAGCACGCAAACTGGAAACTACTTACCAGGAAGTGCTGGATGCTATCCACCCGCACCCTACTATGAGCGAATCTGTAAAAGATGCGATCGAAGTAGCTTACGGCGAAGCAATCCACCTGTAATAAACTTATATTACTATACAAAGGGCCGACCAGATAATGGTCGGCCCTTTTTTATGTCTTTAGCTTATTGTTTGACGATCTTCCCCGAATAAATGCGCTGGTTGCCCAGGAAAATGCTGCAATGATAAACACCCGGAGGCAGTCGGTCCATACTAACGGTTTCCTGCATATCGCTGAGTGTTCTCCGCATAACGGTCCGCCCACTCATATCAATCAACACCAGCTGCCTGCTACGTGGTTGGGCATCCAATATATACAACTGGCTGATAACCGGGTTGGGAAACACCAGTATATCATGCTGCAACAGGATGTTCACCACTGCCACATCCGAATAGAATATCCTGCCATCAACAGTTTCCAGTGCCACCCGGTATTGTACAATACCTTCATAGGGATGGCTGTCCATAAAATTGTAATTGGTAGCGTTACTCACAAGCTGCGTACCCAGCCGGGTCCAGCCGGTCACCGAATACCTTTCCCAGTAAATATTTTTTAACAGATAGGTGGAGCCCAGGGATAAAGACAGCCATACCTGGTTATCAGTGGTTTTGTCGGCCAGTAATGTCTGTACATAACAGCCCACTCCCTGTCGGGTATAATCCACTGCATAACTCCGCGCGCCTTCCCAGCCTGCCGGTGCAACAGGACTCACTGCATAATACACCGAAGAGACGGTTCTTTTCGGAATAAACAGGAAGCTGTCCTTCACCAGCTGATAAGGTTTCATTACACCCTGATTGTAGATATACACCTGGTATCCGGTGGCGGAGGGCAGGGTGTTCCAGTACAACTGGGCGGTGTCGCTGCAGTTAAAGCCTGTGTTCAGCGTGAGCTGTGGCGATATATAGCAGGGAGGGCTTACAAATGAAGTATCCGTTAACGTTAGTTTGAGTAACACCTGACTGAAAAGTGGTGGCACTACCCAGTTCCAGGGCTGTTGCAGCGGTACCTGCGATGCGATGGTGTTCCAGGTGGAGCCGTTGTCGGTGCTGTAGGAGAGGGCACCGTTACCACTATACGTTGTTTCCCATTGCAGAGGTGTTTGTTGCGCTGCGAGCAGAATGGCGCCTGCCACGGGGTTCTGCCAGGCAAAAGACGGCTGCGTCTCGAAGCTGTATACGATATAGAAAGACTGGCTGATGGTAGCTAGTCTGCGTTTGGTGATACTGATATGCAGATTACCGGCAGCTGGTTGATCGATGCTGATCTGTTCGGTGTTATTGAGACTGTCGATGCCTCTCTGGGCCGGCTTTTTCAGGCTGTCAAGGGAAGGGAAGGTATTGAGTACCCAGGGCCGCCAGCTTTTATTGTCTGCGGTAACAACCTGCATATCCAGATCGTTAATAAGCGCCTGTGCTGCGTTGGGCGCGGCGGGGAGATCGTTCCAGTAGAGGGTGATCTTTACCTGCTGCAGACCGGGAGGAACCTGTATATCGAAAGCTGCATCACTGCTGGTGGTGACCATCCCTTGCCGGTAATGTCCGGCGGTAAGGGTCGCCAGCGCTCCGGCCGCATGGAGACTGCCGTATCCGTGTGTATAGGCGGGCCGTACACCTGCTGGTAATGTAGCACTGTTGATCAGCAGAGCTTTGATGAGGGCAGATGAGGGAGCTACTCCATGCTGCTGACGGTAGGCATCCTGCAACAGCGTAACGATGCCGCTGGTAAGCGCTGCTGCACCGGAAGTTCCGTCCTGGCCATAGGCCACTACCTCCGGTTTGATCCTTCCGTCATAGGCCGGCCCTCTGGAAGATAATGCACTCACCTGGAAATTAGCGTCGGTACCGCCCACCACAAGCACATTTTTGGCGTGTTTATAGTTGCCCGTCAGATTAGCATAAGCGGGAAGGCCCTGGTAGCGGCCATCTCTGGCTGCAGAAGCGCCCGCATTGCCGGAAGAAAATACATGTACCAGCGTATCAGCTTCCAGTATATGCTGATCATAGGCTGCAGCCTCCGCTCCGTAACGGTTACTGGTATCCGAGCCATAGGAATGGTTCTGCACTGTGATCCCGAATTGCCGGTAATAGGTAGCATCGTCGGGGTAAAGCATGCCGTAGCCAACAGAACTGAGTCTGGCTGCGGGTGCCACACCCAGCGCTTTGATACCGCTGTTGCCGGCACCGGCAATCAGTGTGGCCATGATGGTGGCATGAGGACTATTAATATCGGAGCTGCCGGCAGACAATACATATCTTCCGACAAGGTCAATATCAGTAGTATCAAATAAATCTTCTTTAACGGAAACGGTTACACTTTTTCCACGTACCTGTGGAAACTGTTGCTGCGCTACGTTAATACGGTTTACATAAGGGTTGATGGTATTGATGATGATTTCAGAAGCCGGTTGCTGTATGATGTCCGCCGCAATGATATCGGTGCGACTGATTAGCGCCGGCCAGTCCTTTTTACTCACCTTTACGACCGCCACCCGGTAGGTGGCAATGGTACGGACCACTGTTGTGAGGGGAGAGGTAAAATGTTCGCCTGTGTAAGACAACTGCACTGTAATACTGTCTGTGGCCCTTAATGATTCCAGCTTTGCCAGTAGTGCATCGGTAGCTTTCCGGTTGGGCCCTGCGATATAACTGTACTGCACCTTTTTAAGGAGAGCACTGTCCAACGGGAGTGACTGTACGATATAATGCTGGCCGGATAAGGCCTTGATAACACCACAGCGGGCCAGGGTTTTTTCGTCCGGGACCTTGATGAATTTTACCAGCAGTGGGACCTTGGTTGGGAGTGCTGTCAAAGTATCAAGGGCATAGCGTTGTAGTATCGTTGTTTCCGCCACTCTTAGCTGGGCGGCGGCGGGTTGATAGCGGGATAGCAGTAGTGCCAGTATTGGCAAGACTTTGGTAATAATCTTTTTCATGCAGGTTAGCGGCGACAGATGATTACGATGTTAATTAAAACTACTGCAATAATTCTATCAACACAATTTTTTATGTATAACACACAAAATATTTTTTTTAAGTTAAAACGAAAGTTGTAATATTGGAAGCACGATAAATTAACTGAAAACGAGCAACGAAAATCTAAGAAAACCATATAAACCAATAAACCATTGGTTAACTGAAGAGCAAGTCTGAGTCGCCGGGTCCGCCGGAATTACTGAATCATAGCCAATCATTAAAATTTGCATGCCGGTATTTGTTAACACGTACCCCAGCTGTAATATGTCTGCTAAAAGAAGAGCACTGAGAGCCCGCTTTTTCCTGATATGTAACACCATGCAACTTGTTGTTTGTTGGTAGCATTGCACTGTTGTCAGTAGCAATGAGGCTGCAAATGAGCACTATAGTCACCATCATGAATGTATCTTAAAAGTTGGCTGTTACATAACAGCCGACCAGGGAATATTTTTTCTTTTTTATACCAAAATCCGAACTGATGAAAAAACAAATCCTCGCCGTAATTACCTGTCTGGCCGCAGGTGCCATGATTTCTTCCTGTAACAAAAACAACACACAACAGGAATCCCAACCCAACCCCGTTTCTGACCAGGTGCTGGCACAAATTAAAGCCAATGGCTTTAGCACCGACAACGTTCGTAAAACAGAAGATGGTTACCTGGTAGAAGGTGACATCCTGCTCACTGCTGATCAATTGAATGAAAAAGTTAGTACTCCTACGCTTCGCATCGCTAATAACGAACAGTATCGCACCAACCAACTGGTGACAGCATTGCCCCGCGTGATCAAAGTAAAAGTATCTAATCTGGGTACTGCTTTCATCGCTGGTGCTGATACTGCCATTGCACGTTACAACAGACTGGGGCTGCGTATTACTTTCCAGCGCATTACCAGTGGTACCGCCAACATCACGATTCAGGGCTTTAACCAGGGCCCCAGCGGTGGTTACATTACATTGGGCTCTTCCGGTTTCCCTACCAGCAGTGGAAGTCCTTATGGCACCATTAAGATGAATACTAACGCAGCTGCTTACGGTTCTAACCCTAATGTGCTTTACGTAGGTTCTGTAATCCAGCATGAAATTGGTCACTGTATCGGTATGCGTCATACTGACTACATGGATCGTTCTTATAGCTGCGGCGGTTCTGCTGTAAACGAAGGCGCTTCAACTGTAGGTGCTGTTCAAATCCCTGGTACTCCTTCCACTCCGGATGCAAATTCCTGGATGCTGGCCTGCTCCAACGGTGGCAACCGTACATTTAATGCCAATGATGTCATTGCCTTAAATTATCTCTACCACTAAGGTTTTTCCCGATACATGAGCAAAGAGAGCATTGCGCGCAAAAAAGTTTTTTGCTGCGCTTTGCTCTCTTGCTTTCGCTGCTTGCCTGTATTTGCCAATTTTACTGCACTGTGTTATTTGCCCCACACATCCTGCTCACTGTCTAAATATAGAGGTCCAGTTTCACGGTGTATATGCCGTTGTCTGCTGCAGTATGCAACAGGTGCCGCTGCGGATACAGTTGCTGCAACCGTTCCCGTGTATGGCTGATATCTTCGGCTGTTTCACCGGATGATACTTCCTGCGAAAAAAGTTTGTTACTGCAATAAAAGTGGATGCCCTGCTCCGTAGTCTGAAGCTGTATCACAATGTCAGAAGTTTCCTGACTGCTGACACCATTCCGGAAAGCATTTTCCAGAAAAGGTAACAACAACATCGGAGCAATACATTTAAATCCCGGATTGCCCGAAACGGAAAGCCTCACCCGCGTACGGGCGGAAAGCCTCAGCTGCTGCAGGTCTATATAATCATGTATACATTCTATTTCCCGCTGTAATAACACAAAGTCACGATGTGTGTCTGTAGTGGCATACCGCATCATATTAGATAGCTTCAGTATGCTGGGTGCGGTATATTCATGCTGTAATATGGCTAGTGAATAAATGTTGTTGAGTGTATTAAACAGAAAGTGCGGATGCAGCTGTGATTTGAGAAATGACAGCTCTGCCGCCGCTTTTCCGGCTTTGAGATGTAAAGCATGCTCAGATGAGCGCCATCGCCGGCAGGTGATTTCAATGGCAAGACTCAACACAACAGACAACAGCACCGCCAGCACCTGGTTGTACCAGGCCTGCCCCCTGACAAAGAGCAGCGGAAAGCTCATACATATAGCCCAGCCGGTTATATGCAACATTATGATCATCACTTTGGACCGGAGCATGCTCAACAGATATTCTGAAATTGATATGAATTTGCGTCAAATCCATTGTATGGCCTACCATATCTCTATCAATTGCAGCTTTATATCGATGAATGATGAGAAACACAGGTTTATCTTTTCTGCCCTCCCTGAATTGTAGTAAATTGCCGGTTTTATAAAAAGAATATTAGATATGTTGCAACGAATCGTGAAGCCACTCGTGATGGCAGCACTCCTGCTGCTTTCCCAGCTGACTTATGCCACTGAAGGAATGTGGTTACCTCAATTGCTGTCCGGCCTTAATGAGAAAGAAATGAAGGGAATGGGGATGAAAATCAATGCCTCAGATATCTACAACATCAATAAGGGAAGCCTCAAAGACGCTATCGTTAGCTTTGGTGGCTTCTGTACCGCAGAAGTAATCTCTTCCCAGGGATTGCTGCTCACTAACCACCACTGCGGCTATGATGCTATCCAGAAGCATTCTTCTCTGCAGAATAACTTCCTTGAAAATGGTTTCTGGGCCAAAACTGCCGCGGAAGAACTGCCTAACCCAGGTCTTTTTGTCTCTTTTATCGTTCGGATCGATGATGTTACCAAAGCCGCCCTGCAGGACGTAAAACCTGGCATGAGTGAGCGTGAGCGTCAGTCAGCCATCGATAAACGTATCAACGAAATCAGACAGAATGCCAAAAAGGAATCC
Organism: Chitinophaga flava; assembly: GCF_003308995.1. Lineage (NCBI taxonomy): Bacteria > Pseudomonadati > Bacteroidota > Chitinophagia > Chitinophagales > Chitinophagaceae > Chitinophaga > Chitinophaga flava. Next base: position 1,385,362 of record NZ_QFFJ01000002.1, read on the forward strand.
TGGCAGGAAACAATGGTGAAACCCTTCTTCGAAGGCAACCAGTATTTCCTCTTTGTCACCGAAACCTATCGCGATGTACGCCTGGTGGGTGCTCCTCCTTCTTCCATCGGTAAGTTCGGCTCTGATACAGACAACTGGGTATGGCCCCGTCATACCGGCGACTTCTCTATGTTCCGCGTATATGCCGGCAAAGATGGCCGCCCCGCTCCTTATTCTCAGGACAACGTGCCACTGACACCCAAACACTTCCTGCCTATCTCCATGAAAGGTGTGAAACCCAACGATTTTACCATGGTGCTGGGCTTCCCTGGCCGCACTACTGAATACCTGCCTTCTGAGGCCGTAAAACAGACCGTACAGGTGCTGGATGCTGCCAAAGTAGAAATGCGTGATGCCGCCCTTAAAATCATGGATGGCTATATGCGTAAAGACGAACAGATCAAAATTCAATACGCAGCCAAATACGCTTCTACCGCCAATGCCTGGAAAAAATGGCAGGGAGAGATGCTGGGTATCAAACAAAGCAATGGCATCAGCAAAAAACAACAGTACGAAGCTACCTACCGCCAGCTGCTTAATAGCAACACTACACTCAAACAACAATATGCCGGCGTGCTGGACACCCTCAATGCACTGTACCGCCAGATACAGCCTTACGCCCAGACACGCGATTACTACAGCGAACTGGTAAAAAATGCAGAGATTTTCACTGCAGCTGACCGCCTGATAGATTTCCTCGCCGACGTACGTGAGAAAGGAGAGGGGCAATATGAATCACTGCGTCAGCAGTTCCTGGAGTCTATGCAGTCGTTTTATAAAAACTACAATGCCCGGGTAGACCACGATGTATGTGCCAGCCTGCTGGAACTGTATGGTAAAGGTGTTCCCAAGCAATACGCCGGCGCTGAATATGCGCAGCTGTCCGCTGAAAGCAACAATGATGGCCGCGCTCTGGCTGATAAAATATTTAACCTGTCTGGTCTTACTTCTCTGGATAAACTCAAGGCTTTTGTGCAGCAACCATATAATGCTGTTGTAGCGCAGATGTGGAAAGATCCGGCCACCCGTATGGCTATGGCTTTACGCAAAGGTTTTGTAGACAATGTCAGCAAACCACTCGCCGATTTGCAGAGCAATATCAACCGTCTTCAGCGCACTTATATGCAATCGCAGATGGACGTAATGGGCAGTAAAAAACGTTTCTATCCGGATGCCAACAGTACGCTGCGCGTTACCTACGGTAAAGTAGACGGCTACAGCCCCCGCGATGCCATCCACTATGATTTTTATACTTACCTCGATGGTGTAATGGAAAAATATGTGCCCGGCGATTATGAATTTGATGTGCCGGCCAAACTCAGAGACCTGTACAAAAACAAAGACTATGGCCGTTATGGTGTTAACGGTAGAATGCCGGTATGTTTTATTGCCAGCAACCACACCACCGGCGGTAACTCCGGTAGCCCGGCTCTCGATGCCAATGGTCATCTGATTGGTCTCAACTTCGACCGTACCTGGGAAGGCACTATGAGTGACATCAACTATGACCCATCTATCTGCCGTAACATCATGGTGGATATCCGCTATGTACTGTTTATTGTAGACAAATTTGCAGGTTGCACCAGACTGGTAGATGAAATGAAATTAGTACCGTGATGAAGGTGATGTAACTGATGCTCCTGATAAATGGAGATAAAAGCGAAGGGCTCATGAATTAAAGTTCATGGGCCCTTCGCTTTTATTCGCTTAATCACCAAAATAAAATCTTCGCTTTATTCGCTCCAATCACCAAATAAAATCTTCGCTTATCAGGAGCATCAGCATCATCAGCATTAATCAACGTTGCATTCGTATACTATCGAACTGCACCTATCCACGTTTTTCAGTCCTTTCCGGTAAGATCGGAAGCCATGGAAGAAGCCAGCAAAGAGGCGGCTTTTACCGGTTTTATATTTTTCACTCAGCAGACTCACATAAAAACCGTCAAATACCATCGGGTGTTTTTTGATCAGTTTGATGTTGTGCTGGGCCAGCAGTTGTGCCATGGAATCTGGTGAGAAATGGTACAGATGGCGGGGCACATCGTAGGCAGCCCAGTATTCACCATAATGCGTTGCATCGGAGGAGGTGTAGTTGGGAACTGCAATCAGCAAGGCGCCTCCGGGTTTCAGCAGCTGACGGATACGGTCCAGGTAACGGTGCAGCTCATGAACATGTTCGAGCACATGCCACATGGTGATAGCATCGTATTGTTTTTCCGGCAGCGTGAAAAGCTGATCGATTGGAAGCGGTGTGATGTTGTAGAGTGTCTGTGCATTATGGCGGGCATTTTCATCCGGTTCGAGGCCGGTAATGGTCCAGCCGCCTGTCTGCATATAATGAAGGAAAGCGCCGGTACCACAGCCGATGTCCAACAGGTTGCCCTGTTTGATGCGGGCTGCAGAGCGTACCCAGTTTTGTTTGGAACGCAACGTGATTTTACGGACACTGTGATAGAGGCGATTGATCAGTCCTTGTTTGGTTTCAGAATGGGAGATGTATTCTTCAGATTGATAATACCGGCCTATGTTGGCATTGTCCGGCACGTGCTGAGTAAAACGGCCGCCACAGCCTCCGCAATGAAATATGGGAAATGTTTCTTTAGATACAGTATAGTCTTTAGCGGAGAGTGCTTCGTGTATTTGTGAGGAACCACAAAGCGGACAGCTATTGTAATAGATCAAGTTCAAATTTTTTTAGACTCAAAAATATATAATTCAACTACGAATTGTCAATTACGAATTATGAATTAATGGAAAAATTATTCATTGGTCATTGATAACCCGTAATTCGTAATTGTTTAGGCATTGTATTCACCCCAAACATGACGAAGGGCATCTGCTATTTCACCCAGTGTACAATAGTTTTCCACTGCATCAATGACCAGCGGCATCAGGTTTTCGGTGGTTTGCGCCGCTGCGCTGATGCGTTGCAGGCATTGTTCAGCGACCTGGTTGTCACGGCGTGCGCGCAGGGCTTTTAGCCGGTCAGACTGCATCTGGCGTATGCTGTCATCAATGCGGAATACTTCCGGCGGCTGATTGTCTGCCGCAACAAATTTGTTGACACCAACAATGATTTTTTCATTGTTTTCCACTTCCTGCTGATATTTATAGGCGCTTCGCGCGATTTCATCCTGAATGAAACCTTGTTCTATCGCGCTGACAGCGCCACCCATTGCATCTATTTTGTGGATCAGCTCCCAGGCTTTGTTTTCTACTTCATTGGTCAGGGCTTCTACATAGTAGGAGCCTGCCAGCGGGTCAACCGTGTCGGCCACACCACTTTCATAACCAATGATCTGCTGGGTACGCAGGGCGATACGGGCAGCCTCTTCTGTAGGGAGGGAGAGAGCTTCGTCGTATCCGTTGGTATGGAGTGACTGGGTACCGCCCATAGTAGCTGCCAGTGTTTGAACCGCCACACGTACAATATTGTTATGTGGCTGTTGGGCTGTCAATGTACTGCCACCTGTTTGTGTATGAAAACGCAGCATCTGTGCTTTCGGGTCGGTAGCACCCAGTTCCCGGGTGATGCTGGCCCACATACGGCGGGCAGCACGGAACTTGGCCACTTCTTCAAAGAGGTGGTTGTGTGCGTTGAAAAAGAAAGAAAGACGTTTGGCAAATACATTGATATCGAGTCCTTTTTCCAGCGCTGCTTTCAGATAGGCCTTACCGTTAGAAAGCGTGAATGCCAGTTCCTGTACGGCATTGGCGCCTGCTTCACGGATATGGTATCCGGAAATGGAAATGGTGTTCCACTTTGGTACTTCCCGGCTGCAAAAGTCGAAGATATCGGTGATGATGCGCATGGAAGGTTTGGGAGGATAGATGAAAGTGCCTCTGGCCGCGTATTCTTTCAGGATATCGTTTTGTATAGTGCCAGAGATCTTTTTCAGGTCAGCGCCCTGTTTTTTGGCAAGGGCGATATAGAGAGCCAGCAGTATAAAACCGGTGGCATTAATGGTCATGGAAGTAGAGATCTGTTCCAGGGAAATACCTTTGAAAAGAATTTCCATATCATCCAGCGAATCGATAGCTACACCTACTTTACCAACTTCTCCTTCAGACATGGCATGGTCTGAATCATAGCCTATCTGGGTAGGGAGGTCAAAAGCCACGCTGAGGCCCATCACGCCCTGGCTCAGGAGATAGTGGTATCTTTTGTTGGACTCTTCCGCCGTGCTGAAACCGGCATACTGCCGCATGGTCCATAGTTTGTCCCTGTACATCGTGGCGTGAATGCCGCGGGTAAACGGGAAGACGCCAGGCAGTTCATCCATCGCCACAGGCTGCGTATACAGCGGTGCGATCCTGATGCCGGAGTCGGTTTGAATGATCTTTTCCATGGTTATTGAACTAGCGTTGCAATGTTACATAATTATTATCGTACTTCGCCGCCGGGAAAAATATTGATAATTTGCAGTAAAGTTTGGCCCCGTTATGATTATCTGGTCTTTATTATCTATTACTTTGGCCCTGGCCCTGTTTAGCTTGTATCTGCTTTATCGCGCAGGCCATCGCCCGCTGGCCCGCTCCTATACTATCCTTTTGCTGGGGCTGTCGCTGGGAGTTTTCCTTTACCTCTATGGTACCTGGGTATACCTGTCTGTTTATACCAAATATGTTTTTGGTGTGTTACTGATGGTGATGCTAATCATGCTGCCTTTCGGCAGAAAAAAAGATACCACTTCACGATTGCCCGTATGGAAGAGAAATGCTAACCTGCTGTTGTCAGGATTATTACTGATGATAACAGCACTTTATTTCACCGGCACTACGGGTACGCCGCATACGGTCAACCTGGCTTTTCCGCTTAAATCAGGACGGTATTTTGTGCTGCAGGGCGGCAAAGGACTTCCCACCAATGTCTTCCATTTCAGCCTGCGTGGCGCAATATACGCGATGGACATCGTAAAGATTGATGACCGCGGTACCCGCGGAGCCAGTGTCTTTTCCCACAAGCTCAGTGATTACTGGATTTTCAATGACACGGTATATGCTCCTTGTGATGGCATTGTCAGGAGAGCCTATGGCGATAACCCCGATAATATCCCGCCCGCAATGGACAGGGGACCGAAAAACACCAATCAGGTACTGCTGGAAGGAGCGGATTGTTATTTTTTTGCAGGACACCTCAAACGCCACAGCGTGGTAGTACATGAAGGACAGCATGTAAAACAGGGAGAGGCACTGGGTTGTGTCGGTAATTCCGGTTTCAGCACCGAACCTCACCTGCATATACAGGCCCACGAAAAAAAAGCAGGCGTGCCCTGGTATCAGGCCCCGCCTTTATACATGCTGTTTAATGGAAAAGGATACCTGCTGAACGAAGTGATCAGCGTAAGGTAATTATCTCATCAGTTTCTTGGCTTCTGTATTGATGATCTGGGCTGTCAGCTCAGCCGGAGATTCGCCGGCCTGCATAAATACTTCCAGCAGCTGACGGTTGAGCTCAAGTGCTGGTGCCTCTGGTGGTAACTGAATCGCTACCTGATTGATAACGGAGATGGTTTGTTCTTTCAGCGTTTTTACCGCTTCCCAGGTCATGGTAGATACGTAGATCTGCTGGGTGATATTGTGCTCATATTCCGTTTTGATGCTCTGTACCATGGATATCTGCATGTCCACGGCGCTGATGCCTGGCTGGTAGATGCGTCCTATCAGGCTTTGCGGCGTAATACGGTCTACATACAGCGCAAGTCTTTCATAAGCCTGTAATTGAAGTGGTAACACGGCCTGGTTTACAGGAGCAGGTTTGTCTTCTGCAGGTGCTTCCTTCTTTTTCTTGAACAAATCACGGACGGTCATGTATACAACGGCACAGGCGCCGATGGCAAGTGCCAGATACAATAGCTGTTGGGAATTCATCTTATCGGAACGTTTTGAAGCGCAAATGTATATAAAATAAATTTATTATGATTTACGAATTACGAATGAAGTAGCAATGATCCACGCCATTCGTAATTCGTAATCCGTAATTATTTCAATTTGCCCAACCATTCTTTTAACCTGGCAGCGCCTTTCTCCAGATTAGCCATGCTGGTGGCATAGGAGAGGCGAATGCAGGCCGGCTGCTGGAAAGCGGAACCAGTCACCACAGACACATTTGCTTTGTGCAGGAGGTACATGCAGAGATCATCTGCATTTTGGATATGGGTATCTTCATAAGATTTATTGAAGAAGGCACTGATATCAGGGAACATGTAGAAGGCCCCTTCAGGGTCATTCACTATCATACCCGGAATATTTTTCAGTGCTTCATGTATGAAGGCGCGTCGGTTTTTGAATTCTGACACCATGGCTTCTGCGGTGCTCAGGTCGCCGGTAAGGGCGGTGATGGCAGCACGCTGTGTAATAGAGCAGGTGGCGGAAGTAAACTGCGCCTGTATTTTATCACAGGCTTTGGCTATTTCCAGCGGAGCGGCCAGGTAACCAAGACGCCAGCCGGTCATAGCAAAACCTTTACTGAGGCCATTAATGACGATAGTACGGTTTTTCAGGTCACCGAACTGTGCAATACTTTCGTGTTTACCAACGTAGTTGATATATTCATAAATCTCATCGGAGATGATAAAGATCTGCGGATGTTTGGCAAATACGGCTGCCAGTCCTTCCAGTTCTTCTTTGGAATATACAGAACCGGTAGGGTTGCAGGGCGAGGAGAACATAAACAGCCTGGTTTTAGGCGTGATGGCTGCTTCCAGTTGTTCCGGTGTGATTTTGTAATTGTTCTCAATGCTGGCGGGTACAAATACTACCACTCCCTGGCACAGGGCTACCTGCTCGGAATAGGTCACCCAGTAAGGTGTTGGGATAATTACCTCATCACCAGGATTCACAATGCTCAGTACAGCGTTGGCCAGGCTTTGTTTGGCGCCGGTGGTCACAACAATCTGTTCCGGCGTATAGTCAAGCCCGTTATCACGTTTCAGTTTGTGCACCACGGCTTGTCGTACCTCGGCATAACCGGCTACTGGCGTATAATGCGTAAACCCTTCATCAATGGCCTTTTTGGCGGCATCCCGGATATGTTCCGGCGTGTCAAAATCAGGTTCTCCAATACTAAGGTCTACGATATCTATCCCCTGTGCTTTCAGCTCTCGGCCTAATTTGGCCATTTTAATTGTTTGCGGCTCGGAAATCCGTGACAGCCTTTCTGCTAATTGATTCATATCTAAACATTGGATTGACCGCAACAAACCTACATAAAAAAACTAGAAAAGCAGTGACAGTGTTCCCGTAAGGTCACGGAGGAGTGCGGGGGACAGGAAAATGGCCAGGGATCAAACAAAGGAGCGAAGACCATTCGGGTCTTCGCTCCTTTGACTTTCTGGTTTATGGTATGAAAATGTTATAAGCTGGAAGTATGTGACAGATAGCACAGCTGCAGTTTGTTGTCTCCGGTGCTGTCTTTGGCGCCGGCCAGGTAAATGGTGTAAGCATATCCGGCCTGGAAAGGTACTTGTGTAGAGCTGGCGTCCTGGCGGGAGGTACCTTTTACCAGCGGAGTGGTTTCTCCGGGCAGGGTAATGTAATATTCCACCAGGCCACTATACGGATCATCAGCATTCCAGGGGGCAACTGGTGAGAAAGCCTGATTGCTGGCAACCTTTTTCTTGTTGATGTACAGGTCTACCGGACCTACATTGGGACTGAGGTTGAGGAAGCGGAAGTTCACCTTGCTGTTAGACAGGCCGGCGAAACTTTCCTCCTGGTACCTGGCCACAAAGTTTTTAGCGGCATCGTTATAGGTGATGATGGTGTAGAACTTGGTGGAGTCAAATTGCTGAGTTACAGAGTCCAGTCCGATACCGTTGGTTTTCCGGAAGGAGAAGGTATGTACACCGGGCCGGTCCTGGAATGGAGCAGAACTACCGGTTTTGTAAGGACCAACCGCGTTCATCTTGCCGTTGTTGTTGAAGATGTCCAGGCTGGAGGGAAGGTAAGCGCCATTAATGATAGCAGCGGTATAATTCATCCGTGGGGGAGTGACATCGTTGTTCTGTTTCAAACAGGATGAAAGTCCGATTACTCCTCCCAGCAGGGCAGCTACCGCCCATATGCGATTTTTTTTGATCAGCATTAGCTCTCAGTTTTTTAGTATGTTTTTTATAAAATTTGTGTTCCACTATGTTTCCTGAAGCGGCTCAGGTCTGGTTGATTCATTTTTTTGCGTTGTAATTCTTCTTCATATATCAGTTCACCGATGGCCTTCAGAAAAGGTTTACCTGTTTCTTCAAATGATTGCTGGTCATCTCCCAGAACCCCGTTTTTGTTCACCAGAAGGCTAACAGATAGCAGGAACTCTACATGATTGGCATAATCCACTATATACGCCGTATCCGTCAAAAAACCGTAGGCCCATCCCGGTTTGTTGAATATTCTGATATGGTCGGGTATATGTGCTGTTCGTTGTCCGCCGAAAAGCAGAAATTTCACATATGCCGGATGATATTGTCCCGGGTCATACACCGGATCTGTTGATTCTCCCGGGTATTGGGACATACAACGATACAAAAAACTGTAATCATTATCCGTTAAACGGAGCTTGAAAGGATTTGTTACAGTTTCCGGAAAAAATAACTGCTGCATCATGCAGTGAAGATCTGTCAACGGTAATCTGTTGCGGTGGGAGAAGTCCATGGGGCTTTTTTCCAGTTTCCCATGATGGTTGATATGTTGTTCACCGGCCAGGTCGTGCCGGGTGGGAAAGCGGAGGCTGCTTATCATATCGGGCTGATCATAGAGCAACTTCCTTCCGGTCTGGAAATAGACCCCATTGGTATGCATATTAGCGGCGATATGAAGAGGGAGGCCTACCCGGTGCCGTATCTCTGCGCCGGTATGCCCCAGTTCCCACAGACGCCTGTTGAAGGGCTCCTGACCTATAAATTCATATAGCCGGTTAAAGGCATCATTGTCGCTGACCAAAAAAATTTTTTTGATATAATGAGATATCGATGGTAGCTTGCCAGCCGCAGAATAGTCGTGCAGCACTCCGGGATTAATACCTGGCAACGGCCGGGTAAACATGGCCGTATGACGGTCCAGCCCGGGAATACCGAGATCGTTCAGCTTTTCCAGTGCCAGTAAGGCTGCAGGGAGCTTGACCGTAGATGCCGGATAACAATAACATGGCTGGCCTATACCATAGTGAAAATCAGTAAAATGCGGTCTTTGCAGCTCGTCCCGGTCTATACGGGTGTAAAGGATCTGCAGCCGGTGACCGGTAGCATCCCTGAATACCTTATCCACAGGGCCTTTCTGACTTTTCAGCAAAGCCAAAAGGAAATTATCTCTTGTCGGATAATGTTGGGTTTGCATATATTTGTCGGTATTACTGAGTGTAAAGCAAAGATATATTCTTAAAAACAGGAAAAAACCAGGATCGCAGATTTAGAAAGAAGGGTGTCACCAAGCCCGTAAAGTCAATCACATATTGATTTTGCGCCTCTTTTAACAAGGGCTTTAATATATCAATTTAAATTCTATCTTTGCAACTCTTAAAAATTTTATATTATAAACCCGAAACAAACAACATGCAACTAAAAGGACTGGTAAGATTTTTTGCCATCGCACTGATCCTTATCTCTTTGTATCAACTGTCCTTCACGTTTTTGGTGCGGAACTATGAGAAGAAGATCGAGCAGAAGGCTGAGACCGATGTCTCCAAACAATTCCCTACCCCTGAGCAGAAATATCCTGCAAGTAAAGAGCTGCAGGCATTCTACTCAGATACGCTGAAAGGATTTATTAAACAAAGAAGACAAGAGATCGTGGACAGCACCAGCAATAAACAGATTGCCGGGTTTCCATGGTACGTTACCTACAACAAGGCCAAAGAAAAAGAGTTGAACCTCGGCCTCGACCTCGTAGGTGGTATGAACGTAGTGCTGGAAGTGAGTGTGGAAGATGTGATCCGCGCCCTCTCCGGACAGTCCAAGGATCCTGCTTTTAACAAAGCGCTGGACCTGGCTGAAGAACGCAAAAAGACTAACCAGGCTGATTTTGTTACTTTGTTCGGGCAAACTTACGCTGAAGTGGCTCCTCAGGGCCGTCTGGCAACCATCTTCGCTAACGCCTACCAGAAAGATATCAACTTTAACTCCTCCAACCAGCAGGTGCTGGACATGATTCGTAAAGAATCCCGTGCTGCCATCAAAAACACCTATATCGTACTGCAAAAACGTATCGACAAATTCGGTGTGGCCCAGCCTAATATCAGCCTGGACGAGAATAAAGGTCTGATCTCCGTGGAACTGGCCGGTGTTGACAACGCAGAACGCGTACGTAAATACCTGCAGGCTACCGCCAATCTGGAATTCAGGGAAGTTTACAAAAACAGCCCCGACTTCTTCCAGAATGTGCTGAACCCAATGAACGAAGCCATCAGGAGCGCTCTCGGTGGCGCTGCTGCAAAACCAGCTACTCCCGACACTACCAATGCCACTGCCGCTGCCAACCCTGCTGATACCAGCAAAGAAGGTAAACTGAGCGACTACCTGGCTAAAAAAGATACCGGCAAAACCGTAAAAGACAGCAGTAAAGCATCTCAGGAAAAACTCCTCAATGAACAACGTAAACAAAACCCGCTGTTCACTGTACTGTTCCCGATGATCGATCCGCAGTCCGGAACGCTGATCCCCAGCCCTTCCATCGGTCGTATCCTGCCTAAAGATACTGCCACCTTCCGTCATTACCTGCAAATGCCCGCTGTTCAGGCCATCCTGCCTAAAGACGCGGTATTCGCTTTCGGTCCTGAAAACAAGGAAGACAAATACGGTCCGCTGTCTGTATACGTGCTGAAAGTAAACCCTGCGAACCCTGCTCCCCGTGTAGGCGGCGAAAGGATCGTAGATGCACGCCAGGACATGGACCAGAACAACCAGCCGGAAATCAGCATGACCATGGACAACATCGGTGCCCATGAGTGGAAAAAACTGACCGGTGAACTGGCCCCTTCTAATCCGAAAGATCCTTCTACCCTGAATTTCGTGGCTGTAGTACTCGATAACATCGTTTACTCTGCCCCGTCTATCCAGAGTGAAATCGCCGGTGGCCGTTCTTCTATCAGTGGTAGCTTTACCATCGAAGAAGCCAACGACCTGGCCAATATCCTGAAATCCGGTAAAATGCCTGCTCCTGCACGCATCGTACAGGAACAGATCGTAGGACCTACCCTCGGTGCTGAATCTATCGCTGCTGGTGGTAAATCCTTCATGATCTCCTTCGTGATCATCTTCGTACTGATGCTGGTGTACTACAACAGCGCCGGCTGGGTAGCTAATATCGCCCTGGTTCTCAACCTGCTGTTTACCTTCGGTATCCTGGCATCTCTCGGTGCTACCCTTACCATGGCTGGTATCGCAGGTCTGGTACTGACCATCGGTATGGCTGTGGATACCAACGTAATTATCTTCGAAAGGATCAAGGACGAACTCACACATGGCAAGTCTTACCCTGACGCGATCTCCCTCGGTTACAAACGCTCTTATGCGCCTGTACTCGACGGTCACGTTACTTCCTTGCTCACTGCATTCATCCTGTTCTACTTCGGTTTAGGTCCTGTACTCGGCTTCGCCACCACCCAGATCATCGGCTTGCTCCTGTCCTTGTTCTGCGGTATCCTGGTATCCCGTATGGTAACTGACTGGTGGACTAACAAAAAGAGACACTTCGAATACTTTACGCCTATTTCCCGCAAAGTATTTAAACACGCTGCCTTCGACTTCGTTGGTAAACGTAAATATGCTTACATCATCTCCGCTATCGTAATGGTAGCTGGTGTGTCTTCCTTCTTCCATGGTTTCGACCACGGTATCGACTTCTCCGGTGGTCGCAGCTTCACTGTTCGCTTCGAAAAACCGATGAACAGACAGGAAGTAGCTGACGTGCTGAAGAAAGAGTTCCAAAGCGAAGTATTTGTAAAAACTATTGGTAACACCAACCAGCTGAACATCACTACTGCTTACAAAATTGAGCAGCAGAATCTGGCGGTTGACCAGGAAGTTATCACCAAACTGTACCACGGTCTGAAACCTTATTACGAAGCTTCTGTTACACAGGAGGTGTTCAACACCCGCTACGTAATCGGTTCCCAGACAGTATCAGCTACCATCTCCGATGACTTGCGCGCCGGAGCGGTAAAAGCTACTGTACTCTCTATCCTGGTGATCTTCGTGTATATCCTGATCCGTTTCAGCAAATGGCAGTACTCTATCGGTACTATCTTCTCCCTGCTGCACGACGTATTGCTCACCCTGGCCGTGTTCTCCTGGTTTAAGGACATCGTTCCTTTCACCCTGGAAATCGACCAGCACTTTATCGCTGCGATCCTGACCGTGATTGGTTTCTCCATGAACGATACCGTGATCGTATTCGACAGAATCCGTGAATACTTCAGAACCGGTGCTCATGGCAGAGACAGGGATACTGTGATCAACAAAGCGATCAACGATACCCTGAGCCGTACCATCATGACGTCTCTGACTGTATTCCTGACCATCCTGGTGCTGTTCATCTTTGGTGGTGAAGTAACCCGCGGTTTCGCCTTCGCTATGCTGATAGGTGTACTCACCGGTACTTACTCTTCCATCTTCGTAGCTGCGCCAGTACTGGTAGACTTCGACAAGAAAAACCAGCTGTCCAATGAGGGCGATGCTATCGCTGTCACTGCTAAAAAAGCAACACCTGCTGAAAAATAGGTAAGGGATAGCTGAAAAATATGTTTGATAGGGGCTGACCACTGGTCAGCCCCTTTTTTATGCGGTTAAATGTAACAGTAATGCCGGGAGGAGGGGGAGTGGAAAAGGAGTGTGGAGTAAATTAAAGTGATTTGTTGAATACAAATCCGCTGGTGCCGCTGTTGTCCTGGTAATCCACTTCCATGCCTACGAGGTACATGCCATGGGCTTTTTTTATGATTACGGGGATACCATCGATATCGAAGAGGTCGTCATCTTCATTGCGGGCATCAAATCCCAGCATAAACGACATGCCGGAACATCCCCCGCCTTTTACGCCGATACGCAGATAGGGTGCTTCCACATCACCCTGTAGCAGTCTTTTCAGTACAGTAGCAGCATTGTTGGTCAGTTGTACGGGAGCAATAAATCCAGTGGCCATAATCCTTTATTTTCCGCAAAGGTAGGGAAATGGCATAGGATCGGGGAGGAGTGGTATCCGGAAGGTAACCTCAGACGGTGGTAGCTGCCAGTTGAAGCAGGGTTTCGTGGAGGGTCAGTACCTGCGGGATGACCAGTTGCTGATCATCGTTGTGGATAACGTAGTCGCACAAACGCATTTTGATCCTTTCATCGATTTGTTTATGTATGCGTGCCAGTACTTCATCCCGGGTAACCTTGTCGCGTTTCATGACACGTAGTATCCGGAGGGGCTGAGGAGCGTATACACCGATGATTTTGTCGAGGTGATGAAAAGATTCGGTTTCAAAGAGGAGGGCGGCTTCCTTGAGTACGTAGGGGGCGGTTTGCTGGCTGGCCCAGATATTGGAGTCCCGGATAGTGGCAGGATGTACGAGGGAGTTGAGCAGGGCGAGTTTGTTTTTATCGTTGAAAACGATGTTGCCCAGATATTTCCGGTTAAGGGCACCGTTATCATCATACACTTCCTTGCCAAAGTGAGAGCGCACGGCTTCGGCCAGCTCCTGGTCCCTTACCAGAATGTCTTTGGCACGGTCATCTGCATAATATACAGGGACGCCGAGTAATTCAAATATTTTGCTGACGGTGCTTTTACCGGAACCGATACCACCGGTGATTCCTACCTTTAACATAAATCCGGGTACTTGATTCAACAATTAAAACCTAAGTATATAAAAAATCCCGGACGTAATGGCCGGGATCTTTATATACAGTGTGGTCTGTATTATTTTGTTTCGTTCGGTTTCTGCTGAGCGGAAGTATATTCCATGCTGATAGCAGAACGTTCGATGGTGAAGTTGGTGCCAGGGGCTACTTCAATCAGAATGGTATTGTTATCGTTTATTTTTTTCACTTTACCATGAATACCGGCGATTGTAACAATTTTGTCGCCTTCTTTGAGGTTGTCTATGAATTGTTTCTGGAGTTTGGCTTTTTTGGTTTGAGGACGGATCATAAAGAGCCACATAACCAGAATCATACCGCCAAAAAACAGGATAGAAACCATTGGGCTACCGCCTTGTGCACCACCTTGTGCCGGTCCCATCAGTAAAATGTTCATGATGTTCATCTATAAATTGATTTAAGAGTTTGCCTAGTTCAGCGCTTATTTAGTTATGATATTACACTGGATCTTAGGGCCTACCTGATAACCACCTTCCCGGTTGGTTTTGATGGATATTTCTTTTTCGGTATAGCCGGATTTCCCATGACTGTCAAATATTACCTTCATAAAACCTGATTCTCCGGGTTTGATTGGTTGTTTGGGCCATTCCGGTACGGTACAGCCGCAACTGGAGATTGCATCCTCGATAATCAGGTCCCGGGTGCCGGTGTTTTTAAATTTAAAGGAATATTCCACCTTTTCACCCTGGGTAATGTCCCCAAAGTTATGCACCTTTTCTTCAAAAGTAAGATCTGTAGCTTTACCCGCATCAGCTGAATTGCTGGTGGCGGATGACTGACCAGCAGCATTGCTGCTTTTTGCCGGTTGGTTATTGTTGCAGGCAGCCATTAAAAGGGTGCCACAGGTAAGGAAAAAGAGCAGTGTTTTCATAAAAATGTTGTTTTGCTTAAAAATACTGCTTTCCACTTACTTTTTTGGACGGTCCTGTTTTTGCACCAGCTCTTCTTTTTCCAGGTCTTTCAGGATATTGTCGAGGATACCGTTGATAAACTGTCCACTTTGAGGAGTGCTATATGCCTTGGCGAGGTCAATGTATTCATTGATGGTCACCTTGGTAGGGATGGTGGGGAAGTAGAGGAATTCACAAACACCCATTTCCATCAGCAGCATGTCTACGGCGGCTATACGTTCCGGATCCCAGTTTTGCAGTTTGGGTTTGATGAGCTCCAGGCAGTATTCCTTTTTGTCGATCACGGTCAGCAGCAGTTCTCTCGCGTAGTCCAGTTTTTCCTTGCTGATCAGCTGGAGGAAGTTGAAGAGGTGCGGTTTGTTGAAATAATTGCCGATCAGGATGGTCATCATTTCTTCATCATCGCTCCAGTGAAGGAAAGTATCTTCCATATGCTGGATGAACAGCTCGTTTTTGGCCAGTATTTCTTTATAGATAAATTCCAGCATTTCCTTTTCACCAGCTTTGGTGCGGTTGTCATCCGCAATGTAGGCTTTGTAGGTGTCTGAAGCTACCAGTATATTATAAAGCTTTCTGATCAGATCATTATCGGTCAACGGACGCATTTTCCATTGTTCCAGGTTTACCTGAAAACCTCTGTCATTTTTAATCTGATAAATGAATTCGTTTCCTGCAATCTTGGTGTTCACCTGCAGGTCCTCGGCAGAGGGTAAGTGTTTGGAAGCACGGGTCTGTGCATCGGTTTCCGCATATTGTCCTACCTGCACTACTGTATAAAGCAGGTACGTAAAGATCTGGCACGTCTGGTCCAGCTTTTCATTCAGAAGTCTGGTGGCCGTGCCCGGCTTGATGTTACTTTGCTCCATCGTTTCCAGGGCGTAAAGTGTTTGCATTACCTTTACCCGGATATTTCTTCTACTGATCATCGTATAAAAAAGAACTGGTATAAGGGCGCAAAACTAGACAAAATATCTGACATTTGATGAAGGGTTATTGCGTTGATATTTCACAATTGGTTTTGAGAGATTTACCAAAGCGATGAAGACCACCTGTCATAATTAGATGAGATTTTTTTCAAATATTTAACTGACCTGTCATTTTTTCCTGTTGCTTGTCATGATTTGTCAGTAATAAAAGCCTGCAGTACATTCGCAATCTGCCAAATTTGACGATAAAGGGCTATTGGCATAATTCTCGTGGGCGAACAGCATTCTAAAATCAACTACTTTCTTTAAATAAAAACTACTATGGCTAAGAAATTAAGTATTAAACCTTTAGCTGACAGGGTAATTGTTAAACCTGCAGCCGCAGAAGAGAAAACCGCAGGTGGTATCATTATCCCGGATACTGCAAAAGAAAAACCTGTAAGAGGCACCGTGGTGGCCGCCGGTCCTGGTAAAAAAGATGAGCCGATCACTGTTAAAGTAGGTGATACTGTATTGTATGGTAAATACTCCGGACAGGAACTGCCTATCGACGGCGAAGACTTCCTGATCATGAGAGAGTCTGATATCCTGGCAATCGTTTAATTACAGTAGGTTGTTATCGTAAACAAAATTTTTAAAATACGCTAAGAATTATGGCAAAACAATTATTCTTCAATATAGATGCCCGCAACAGAATGAAAAAGGGTGTAGATACCCTGGCTGACGCGGTAAAAGTAACCCTCGGACCTAAAGGCCGTAACGTTGTTATCGAGAAAAAATTCGGTGCTCCCGGTGTAACTAAAGATGGTGTAACCGTTGCTAAAGAAATCGAACTGGAAGATCCTATCGAAAACATGGGCGCCCAGATGGTGAAAGAAGTAGCTTCCAAAACTGCTGACCTGGCAGGTGATGGTACTACCACTGCTACCGTTCTGGCTCAGGCTATCATCGGCGAAGGTCTGAAAAACGTAGCTGCAGGTGCAAACCCAATGGACCTGAAACGCGGTATCGATAAAGCGGTTAAAGCTGTTATCGAAAACCTGAAAAAACAATCTGAAAAAGTTGGTAACGACAACAAAAAAATCGAACAGGTTGCTTCCATCTCTGCTAACAATGACTCCGAAATCGGTAAACTGATTGCTGAAGCAATGAAAAAAGTTACCAAAGACGGCGTTATCACTGTAGAAGAAGCAAAAGGTACTGACACTACTGTTGAAGTAGTTGAAGGTATGCAGTTCGACCGCGGTTACCTGTCTCCATACTTCATCACCAACAGCGAAAAAATGCAGGCTGAGCTGCAGAACCCTTACATCCTGATCTACGATAAAAAGATCAGCACCATGAAGGATATCCTGCACATCCTGGAAAAAGTTGCTCAACAGGGCGCTCCGCTGGTAATCATCTCCGAAGATCTGGAAGGTGAAGCACTGGCTACCCTGGTGGTAAACAAACTGCGTGGTACCCTGAAAGTAGCTGCAGTTAAAGCTCCTGGCTTCGGCGACAGAAGAAAAGACATGCTGCAGGACATCGCTACCCTCACCGGTGGTATCGTTATCAGCGAAGAACAAGGTTACAAACTGGAAAATGCTGACCTCACTTACCTGGGTAAAGCAGAATCCATCACTATCGATAAAGACAACACTACCGTTGTAGGTGGTAAAGGTCAGAAAAAAGATATCCAGGGCCGTATCGGTCAGATCAAAGCGCAGATCGAAGTAACTACTTCTGACTACGACCGCGAAAAACTGCAGGAACGCCTGGCTAAACTGAGCGGCGGTGTTGCTGTACTGTACGTAGGTGCTGCTACCGAAGTGGAAATGAAAGAGAAAAAAGATCGCGTAGACGATGCTTTACACGCTACCCGCGCTGCCGTTGAAGAAGGTATCGTTCCTGGTGGTGGTGTGGCTTACATCCGCGCTATCGAATCCCTGGAAAAACTGAAAGGCGAAAACGACGACGAACAAACTGGTATCCAGATCGTTAAACGCGCTGTGGAAGAGCCACTGCGTCAGATCACTGCTAACGCTGGTATCGAAGGTTCTATCGTAGTACAGAAAGTAAAAGAAGGTAAAGGTGATTTCGGTTTCAACGCTCGTACCGAAGTTTACGAAAAAATGCTGGCTGCGGGTGTTATCGACCCAACTAAAGTTAGCCGCATTGCCCTCGAAAACGCTGCATCCATCGCTGGTATGCTGCTGACTACCGAATGCGTAATCGCTGACAAACCAGAACCTAAATCTGCTGCTCCTGCTATGCCAGGCGGCGGACACGGTATGGGCATGGACTACTAATCAGTCTTATTACCATAAAGAAAAAAACTCCTGCAGGTTTTCCTGTAGGAGTTTTTTTTATCTTGTACTGTCTGCCGGTTGTAACTTTATTGCCTGTATACCGTTAAACTGGTACCCTACAGACTTAAATTAAATAACACTGAATGAAGCTATTGCTCAGAATAATAATAGCCTGTTTGCCAGTAGTACTGCTTTTCTCCTGTTCCAAAAAAACAGAGGACGCAAGCATGGCTCCGATGGCAATGGTAGATGCCACTATACAACGTTATCTCTTTGCCCACAATGAGGTCGCCATCCGCGATTCCTTCGGCCTGTACTACAGGATCATAACACCCGGTGACAGTATCCATTTTGTCAGGGATAACTCCATTGTTTCTGTAAACTATACCAACCAACTTATTGATGGCACTACCGTAGATGCCTCTTTTGATGTAACCAACTTCAATAACCGGACATTGAAGAATCATATTCCCGGCTGGCAGCTGGGCCTGCGGAAAATATCCAAAGGAGGTAGAATAAGGATGTATATACCACCTGTCCTCGCTTTTGGCTCTACAGGAGTGCCAGACATCATACCTCCCAACGCTATCCTCATCTCGGATGTGGAACTGGTAGATATCAAGTAGTCAATTATTGTATGATCATAAAATCCAAAGTCACTGAATGAAGAAAGTTTTATTACTGGTCGGAGCATGCGTCGCGCTGCTGACCGCCTGTTCCAAGAAAGACAACAATACCGACACATTCGATCCGATCGCTCAGTTTGATAAAGATAGTGTCCTGATTGTCAATTACCTGAAGGCCAACAATATTACTGCCACCCACGATCCGCGCAGTATCTTTTACAAAATCATCGACAGTGGTGTTGTGGCCAGCAAGCCTACCGTCACTAGTAATGTGACTGTAAAATACGCTGGTACCTTCCTGGATGGTAAATCTTTCGACAGCAATGATAATATCAGCTTCGACCTGAATGGTGTCATCTATGGCTGGCAGGTAGGTATACCATTGATCGGAAAAGGTGGCCGTATTCAGTTATTTCTCCCATCCTATTATGCCTACGGACAATATGGTAGATCTGGTATTCCACCCAATACAGTATTGGTGTTTGATGTGACATTGAAAGACTTTGTCAAAAAATAGCTATTTATTATCAATATATAGGTAGAAGCAGCGGAGCCTCAGGCCACCGCTGCTTTTTTATGTACGCATGGCCATGTCGGAATAATGTAAATCGTTAAATATCTGCATCGCTAAATATCCAAATACCAAAATGGCCTATTTTTACAGATAAATCAATAATGTAGTGGCACACGAATGTATTTCCGTATTTGACATTTTTAAGATTGGCATTGGTCCGTCCAGCTCTCATACTTTAGGCCCCTGGCGGGCCGCACAACGTTTCCTGCGTGATCTGGAAGCCGACGGCAAACTGGCTGCGGTTACCGGTTTACAGGTACTGTTATATGGCTCTCTCGCCAAAACAGGCCATGGTCACGGTACTGACATCGCCGTTCTGCTCGGGCTCTGTGGAGATGATCCTGTTACCTTCGATGTCAGCAAAATCAACAGCAAAATAGATGACCTGCGACGCACCCGTAAAATGATGCTGGCAGGGAAATATGAAATAGACTTCGATCCGGTGGAAGATATTGAATTCCTCTTTGAAGAATCTCTGCCTTTCCATCCCAATGCGCTGGTATTTCTTGTATCCTTCGCCGACGGCGACCAACGCGCTGCCACTTATTATTCCATCGGCGGCGGCTTTGTGGTGCAGGAAGGAGAGATCGGAGGTGGCACCACATCCGTAGATCTGCCTTTCCCGATCGATACTGCCCGTCAGTTGCTGCAATGGTGCATCAAAACCGGTTTCAGCATCTCTGAGCTCGTTATGGAAAATGAACTGGCTTGGAGGCCTGAGGCAGAAACCCGCAGTGGTGTGCTCAACATCTGGCGTGTAATGCAGGAATGTACCTATCGTGGATGTCATACTACCGGTGAACTGCCTGGTGGCCTGAAAGTGGCCCGCCGCGCCGCTGCACTCAATAAAAAACTGCTAAAAGGTCGCACTTATACCGACTATAACTCCTGGATAGAAGCAATCCGTGCCGGTGGAGCGCATTTCACCTACACACTCGACTGGGTAAGCTGTTTCGCTCTCGCTGTGAATGAAGAAAATGCTTCCTTCGGCCGTGTAGTAACAGCACCTACCAACGGTGCGGCAGGCGTTATACCCGCTGTACTGCAGTATTTTATCGCTTTCTGTGATGGACTGCAGGACGACAAAATCATCCAGTTTCTGCTCACGGCCTCCGAAATAGGCAGCATCTTCAAAAAACGTTCTACCATCTCTGCTGCAATGGGTGGATGTCAGGCTGAAATAGGTGTTTCCTCTGCCATGGCCGCTGCTGCCCTGACTGAATGCCTCGGTGGTTCCCAGCGCCAGGTACTTATGGCCGCAGAAATAGCCATGGAACATCACTTGGGCCTTACCTGCGATCCTATCGGTGGACTGGTGCAGATACCCTGCATCGAAAGAAACACCATGGGCGCCATCAAGGCCATCACGGCCTCCCAGCTGGCCCTGCAAAGCAATCCTGAGCTGGCAAAGGTTTCTCTCGACGCAGTCGTAAAAACCATGTGGGAAACTGCACTGGACATGAACTCCAAATACAAGGAGACCTCCGATGGTGGCCTCGCAGTAAACATTCCTATCAGTCTGAGTGAATGCTAATGTCATAGACACTTCACGGATATACCATACCTGTGGTACTGAGCATAGATTTAAATATGATTATATTACAAAAGAAACATATTTTCGTTCTGCGCTCAGTACCGCAACATGTAATCCGTAATTATCTATGCGTCTACTTCTTTGCCTCCTCTTATTGTCAACTTCCGTAGCTGCACAGCAGTTCGGCGGGAACCCTCCCTCCCTGAAATGGCAACAGATCAATACAGATACCGTCCGCGTTATTTTTCCCAAGGGAATGAATACGCAGGGAGAACGTGTAGTCAATATCGTTACCTGGCTCAACAAATATACCCGCTCTTCTATCGGTAATCTGGAACGTAAGGTAGATATCGTATTGCAGAACCAGACGATGCAGTCCAACGGATATGTGCAGCTCGGCCCTTTCCGTTCTGAGTTTTATCTCGCCCCGTCACCGTCTTCACAAGACCTGGGCTCCCTTGACTGGGTAGAACAGCTGTCGCTCCACGAATACCGGCATGTTCTCCAAAACATGAACTTCCGGCAGGGCGTGTCTAAAGTGTTTTCTTATCTCGGAGGACAGCTCGGACAGGCTGCTGCTACCAATGTAGCCGTACCTAACTGGTTCTGGGAGGGAGATGCCGTCATCAACGAAACAGCTTTCAGTTCTCAGGGCCGGGGACGTCTACCTGCCTTCTTTGACGGATTCCGCGCATTGTCCCTTGCTGGTAAACGATACGACTATATGAAAATACGCAACGGTTCTTACCGCGATTTCATACCAGATCATTACCCGCTTGGCTATCTGCTTTCCACCTACGGTCGTGAACATTATGGCAACGACTTCTGGAAAGGTGTCACCAGCGATGCTGTACGTTACCGGGGAGTCTTTTATCCTTTCTCCCAAAGTCTGAAAAGAAGAACCGGCAAAAACATCACAGCCTTTTACCAGGCCATGCTGCAAGAATACCAGCCACAATGGAACCAGTACGCAGCCCGTCCCGACACCACGCCGGCCGTACCTATGACAGCCGCATCCCGCACCGTTACCAACTATAAATATGTATATGCCGCCGGTAACAACGAATGGATCGTGCTGAAAGACGCCTTTAACAAAGTGCCAGGTATCTACCGTATTAACAGCACAGGAAAAGAGCATTTGCTGGTAAGGCCTGGTATTGTATATAATGATTTTTTCAGCTATCGCAACCAGCGTATCGTATGGGCTGCTGCCCGGTTTGATGCCCGCTGGGGATGGAAAGACTTTTCTGTAATACGTGTGCATGATAACGCTAACGGTACTACGAAAACTATCTCTCCCCGTGGCAAATTCTTCTCTCCCGATATCAGCGCCAACGGACAGCAGGTAGTGGCTGTAGCTACCACACCCGGTATGCAGTACAGCTTGCAGCTGATCAATGCCACCACAGGCACTATAGAAAAAGTGTTGCCCAATCCTGATAATCTGTATTATACCTTCCCACGCTTTACTGCCGACGACAAAGCCGTGATCAGTGCGGTACGCAACGGAAAAGGGGAGATGGCCCTGGTACAGCAATCGCTAGCCACCGGAGAAATCACACCGCTTACGCCCTTCAGCTTTATAGTACTGGGCATACCGGCTGTACAGGGAGATACCGTCTACTTTACAGCTTCCACTAAAGATGTAAACAACGTATACGCCCTGACATTGGCAGACCATAAAACCTATGCCATTACAGACAGGGGTAACAGCGCTCTGCATATGGCACCCGCACCACAGCAGGATAGCCTCGTATTCAGTGAGTTTACCGCCGAAGGTTACCGCCTCTACCATGCTCCGCTGAAAACAGCCCCCTGGAAGGAGATAGCGGTCAACGAGCCACAGCATAGCAAATGGTTACAGCCGCCAGCAGAAGAAGGTGCCAATATCCTGGACAAAGTGCCACACGATTCGTTACCGGTCAGAAAATATGCGCTGTTTACAAGACCCTTTAACTTCCACAGCTGGGTACCTTCTTTTAATGATCCTAACTATAGCATTTCCCTGCTGGGTGAAAATATTCTCAATACTACTAATACTTCCATCGGTTATAGCTACAACCGTAACGAAGGAAGTTCTGACCTGAACGCCAGCTTTACCTTTGCTGGCTGGTTCCCATACCTGACTACCGGCATCGATTATACGATAGACCGCAACGCACTGGTGCCCAATATGGGCCGCCTCTATTGGAATGAACTCACCTGGCACGCAGGCTTCTCTGTTCCGCTCAACCTCTCGTCTGGTCTGTATAACCGTAATATTGTTTTCGGTAGCAACTACAATATCCTGCACCGAGATCCTCAGGGTAATTTTAAGTTCAGAAACAACAACCTGCAATACCTGAGCAACCACATTGTCTTCAGCAATATGCGGATAAAAGCCCGCCAGAATATCTTCAGCCATTTTGGCCAATACATCGCTATACAGTACAACCACTCCCTGGGCGATCCTTTTGCAGAGCAGTTCTATGGCCGGCTGGATCAGTATCTGCCAGGTTTATGGCAGAACCACAACCTGGTATTGCAGGCCGCCTATCAGCAACGTGATCAGCAGTTCAACTACAGCTTTACTGACAACTTCGTTTATGCGAGAGGGTACAATACCCCCTTCTACGACCGTATTTATAAGCTGGGAGCCAACTACCACCTGCCGCTAGCATACCCCGACTGGGGCTTTGCCCAGATCCTGTATTTCAACCGTATCCGGGGCAACCTCTTCTATGACTACAGCATAGCACACGATTTCATCGCGAAGAAAGACAACCGGTATACCTCCGCAGGTGCAGAGCTATTCCTCGATACCCGGATCGGTAATACCTTACCGTTTACCTGCGGGGTGCGCTTCAGCCACCTTTTTGACAAAGACCCGTCCGATAATGCGCAAAACAGGGTGGATTTTATATTGCCGCTGCAGCAGCTGTTTAATTATTAAAGTATAACCAGAAAATTTCAATTAATTATCCTCACTTGGAAAGAAACTTGCGTTAGTAATACAATTTAAACATGGAGCAGCACTTAAATGCCGTTTGGCATTTTCCAGTAATGATTTTTGTATCATTCATTGTATTTTATTTAGTTATTTGGATAGTATTAGGCAAACAAGAGTTTACTCGTAAATTCCACCTGATCCTTATACTTTCAATTTTTACCATAATCATTGGAATGCTATTTGGAAAATATGGAGCAAATTGGGGTTTGAAATGGTGGATATATTATCCTGTACCAATGTTAATGAATGTCCTCTTACCGCCGATAGTTCTGAAAATGAGTGCTAAAAAGACAATCCTATATTTGATACTAAGCTTTTTGTCAGCACCATTTATACATTTCTTGTTTTCGTTTTTTTTAAATTGGCCAGAGTACATGCCATTTTGGAACATTCCGTATATAAAAAATCTATTACCCTGATACGATATCGGTAAACTAGAAGTATATGTTTTTATATTGGGTTATCGATTAAGGTAGCATGGAGCCATACGGATATTTATAAAAGTGTCATGTTTCAATTCCTCAATGGTCCGATTAAAGCATAGCTAATTCAAAGCCTTACCAAGTAAGTAAATTATTTCAATTCCTCCATGGTCCGATTAAAGCATGTCAAAACAGCACTTCACTCGGCCAAGAATTGTATTTCAATTCCTCCATGGTCCGATTAAAGCGAACAAAGTCCAGAAATTCCCTAATGCTTATTTTTAAATTTCAATTCCTCCATGGTCCGATTAAAGCACCGAAACGCCGAAAAGACATCCTTCATAAAGCGGATTTCAATTCCTCCATGGTCCGATTAAAGCCGGCTTACCAAATACTATCCATTCCTTTTTGAATTTATTTCAATTCCTCCATGGTTCGATTAAAGCCATTGAAGAAGGTTATGGAAAGAAGATTTCAAACTTATTTCAATTCCTCCCGGGTTCGATTAAAGCAGCTGAGAAAAAAGTTTGCCGACGATTACCAGGGCCATTTCAATTCCTCCTAGGTTCGATTAAAGCGTTATGAAATAGTGTTAAATGGGCCACAAATCCTTAATTTCAATTCCTCCATGGTCCGATTAAAGCTCCATATCTGTGGCCCGAACCGCATGGAATCTTCTAATTTCAATTCCTCCATGGTCCGATTAAAGCTGCAAACTTTTTTTCCTGTAAATGATGCATGTTATATTTCAATTCCTCCATGGTTCGATTAAATCACCAATGTCGGCCTTGAAGTTGGTGCTGGTTTTCACATTTCAATTCCTCCATGGTCCGATTAAAGCCTTTGGTATGGTTACACAGCTTGCCAGGAATGTTGATTTCAATTCCTCCATGGTCCGATTAAAGCGCTGATGCCGCGCAAAATCACGCCTTTCTGCAACGGAATTTCAATTCCTCCATGGTCCAATTAAAGCTCACGGTGCTGGTCCAGGTATGCGATATGTTCTTCTGATTTCAATTCCTCAATGGTCCAATTAAAGCATGAAAAATTTTCTCAAAAACCTGTTCGACGGCTATTTCAATTCCTCAATGGTCCAATTAAAGCTTTCTCAGGAAGGTGTGAGGGAAAAAACGAATAGAAAATTTCAATTCCTCAATGGTCCAATTAAAGCTCTCGTAGGTGTGGTTCTCCCCGCCAGCGACACACATTTCAATTCCTCAATGGTCCAATTAAAGCAGCAGACAACAGCAGTGATATGGCCCTTGAAGTACCATTTCAATTCCTCAATGGTCCAATTAAAGCAGCGTGTCATACGCGGTAAGTAGTACGCAACGATATTTCAATTCCTCAATGGTCCAATTAAAGCTTAGCCGGGCCAGTTTGTCTTCTGGTATTTCCAGTAATTTCAATTCCTCAATGGTCCAATTAAAGCATGTAACACGGGTATCTCCCCGTCATGCTATAGAAAATTTCAATTCCTCAATGGTCCAATTAAAGCTGTATATACTTACTGTCGTCATGCTGCTACTTCGTTCATTTCAATTCCTCAATGGTCCAATTAAAGCCACTATAAAATACGCAGTTTCTAAAGACGAGCAGCATTTCAATTCCTCAATGGTCCAATTAAAGCAGCAACAAGCGTGTCCTTTTCTTTCTGACCATTCCATTTCAATTCCTCAATGGTCCAATTAAAGCTTCTTATCATGTGGCAAGAAAGATGACCAGGCTCCATTTCAATTCCTCAATGGTCCAATTAAAGCTTTGCCGAGTGTAAAATGGATGCAGGGAAAGACGAATTTCAATTCCTCAATGGTCCAATTAAAGCTTAAGGATGGGGCAGTCAACAATGCTGCTATTCCCAAATTTCAATTCCTCAATGGTCCAATTAAAGCCCTCCAATTACCAGCTGCAATATAGCCTTATAATCAATGCCTTATCATTATTTAGCTTTATGCTTTTAAGTAATAAAAGTCGTCGATGTGTAATGATACGATTTCCCCGGGGGATCGATGACTAATCTTTGTGCCTGAAAATCAATCAATTATTCTTTCTAACAAAGATTAGACAGTGTATTAGTGATATTTTAAAGCATCATGGACGACTTAGAGCCTGGCTAAGATAACGTTTATTTGATATCGATCCGGAGTGAGGGTGCTTTATAGAGTTTGTCTTCGGTGTATTTGATGATGATTTCGTCGAAGTAGAGCACATCGCCTTGTTGCAGGCTTTCTTTGAGGCGGTTGCTCCAGAGTTTAGGGAGGTGGGAGGTTTTGAAGTTATCACCGGTATAGTCTTTATAGATGGCGGGTAGACCGGTGGTATCGTTGAGGTAGGGTTGATGTTGTTCGTAGGTGAAGGCGAATGAAATCACCGGGTACAGGTTATTTTTTTCATCGCGTACCAAAAGGGCGGAGTCCAGCAGTTTTACGACCTGGCTTTTGGGCAGGGTATCGCTGAGGAAAAGGCCCCAGCTACTGCGTAGTTTCATCGGACGTTTGGCAGTAGTGGTCGATTTGGCAGGAGCAGGCTTTTTGCCGGATTGTGCAAAAGTGCCCATGTTGATTATCAACAGGAAAAAAACAAATGCGGACAGGTGTTTCAGCATGATAGTGAAGGGATAAAAAATCGCCCGGTATACTAACGACCGGGCGATGCAAAAATTATAGTGATTTCAAACTTTCCGTTATTACCTGGATTTTAGCTTCAGCGTCAGCTTTTTTGCGCCGTTCCGCTTCCACTACTTCCGGTTTGGCGTTCTGAACAAAGCGTTCGTTGGCCAGTTTGTTTTCCACTGATTTCAGGAAGCCTTCCTGGTAGGCAAGGTCTTTAAGCAGACTTTCTTTCTGTGCAGTAGTGTCCAGTACTGTTTCTGTACCCAGGTAGAATTTATCTTTCTGAACTACCAGGGTGATACAGCCGGCAACTGGCTCCTGTACGTAGTGTACTTCTTTGGCATTTACCTGTTTGGCGATGGTGTCTTCAATCTGTTTGAAGGCATTCTCGTGTTTGGTTTCTATATGCAGTACGATCGGATCTTTTGGTTTGATCTGGTTTTTAACACGGGCATCGCGGATGCTGGTGATCACTTCCTGTGTCAGTACGCCCTCTAACAGGGTGGCTTGTACTGGTGCGGCAGGGGTAGTGAACTGTTTCATCATCAGCACATCGGATTCATCGCGTGTTTTCAGCAATTGGTATATCTCTTCGGTGATGAACGGCATGTATGGGTGAAGCAGTTGCATCAGTTGTTCGAAGAAGGATACCGTTTGTGCGTATACCGCAGAGGAGATCGGTTGTTCGAAACCGGGTTTTATCCATTCAAGGTACCAGCCGCAGAAATCATCCCAGATAAGGCTGTAGATGGCTTTCAGACCTTCGCTCAGGCGGAAGTCTTTGTGCAGGGTGGCTACTTCAGCCTGTACTTCGTTCAGGCGGCTCTGGAACCATCTGATGGGGAAGAGGCTGGAGGCATCCTCGTTATCGGTAGCCTGACGGGCCTCCCACATTTTCACCAGCTTCAGGGCGTTCCAGATTTTATTGTTGAAGTTACGACCCTGGTCACAGCTGGAAGTATCGAACAGCAGGTCGTTACCAGCCGGAGAACTGATCATTACACCAAAGCGTACAGCGTCAGCGCCATAACTGTGGATGAGTTCCAGCAGGTCAGGAGAGTTACCCAGCTGCTTACTCATCTTACGACCTTCCTTGTCTCTTACCATACCGGTAAAGTACACGTCACTGAAAGGTTTCACGCCCTTGAATTCCATACCGGCCATGATCATACGGGCTACCCAGAAGAAGATGATATCCTGACCAGTTACCAGTACAGAAGTAGGGTAGTAGTAGTTCACATCGGCATTGTTGGGAGAAGAGACACCGTTGAACACTTCCATAGGCCACAGCCAGGAAGAGAACCAGGTATCCAGACAGTCTTCATCCTGTTTCAGGTCGGCAGCAGCGATGGTAACGCCTTTCTGCGCAAACTGTGCTACCGCTTCTGCTGCAGTGGAAGCTACTTCGAAAGTGCCATCCGGTGCATACCAGGCAGGAATCTGCTGGCCCCACCAGAGCTGGCGGGAGATACACCAGTCTTTTACGTTCTCCATCCAGTATTTATAGGTGGCCAGGAAGCGGTCGCCGGGATGTATTTTTACATCACCACTAACTACCGCGTCCAGTGCGGGTTTGGCCAGGTCGGCCATTTTCACGAACCACTGGGTGGAGATACGGGGTTCTACTACCGTGGTAGGGTTACGTTGACTGTATCCCAGGCGGGTAGTGTATTCCTCTTCTTTTATCAGCAGGGCGGCTTCTGCAAGCGCGGCTACTACTTTCTTACGGGCAACGAAACGGTCTTCGCCAACAAATACAACAGCGGCAGCACTCAGTGTACCATCGTCGTTGAGGGTGTCGATGATTTCCAGGTTATGTTTCAGACCCAGGTTATAGTCGTTGATATCGTGTGCTGGCGTAACTTTCAGAGCGCCGGTACCAAATGCCTTGTCTACATAAGTGTCAAAGATAATGGGCACGCGACGGTTTACCAGCGGAACGGTGGCGAAATGTCCTTTCAGGTGGGCATATCTTTCATCTTCCGGGTTCACGCAGATGGCAGTATCGCCCATGATGGTTTCAGGGCGCTGGGTAGCGATGGTGATAAATTCACCGGTAGCATTGCCGGCTGCATCGGTGATAGCGTATTTCACGTGATACAGATGGCCCTGGATATCTTTATATTCTACTTCCTCGTCGCTCAAAGCTGTTTTGGCTTTGGGGTCCCAGTTGATCATACGGGCGCCGCGATAGATCAGGCCTTTATTGTACAGTTCCACAAACACACTGATTACTGCTTTGTAGTAGTGGTCGTCCATGGTAAAGGTAACCCTGTCCCAGTCGCAGGAGCAGCCGAGTTTTTTGATCTGATGGTAGATGATGCCGCCATATTTGTCCTTCCATTCGAAGGCATGTTTCAGAAATTCTTCGCGGGTGAGTTGGGACTTTTCAATGCCTTTCTCCCTTTTCAGCATATCTACCACTTTGGCTTCGGTGGCGATGGAAGCGTGGTCGGAACCGGGTACCCAGCAGGCGTTGAAACCGCTCATACGGGCGCGGCGCACCAGTATGTCCTGGACAGTTTCATTGAGGGTATGGCCAAGATGCAAGACCCCGGTGACGTTAGGAGGAGGGATCACTACAGTAAAGGGTTGGCGGCTATCCGGCGTAGAGCGGAAATAACCTTTGTCCATCCAGTGTTGGTACCATTTTTCTTCAACCGTTGCAGGCAGGTAATTTTTCGAGAGTTCCATGCTATTCATAATATAAGTCTGCAAAAATAAAGGAGATTGACCAGAGAAGGAAATTATGGGAAAGAATAGTTACTACTGCCGCAGTCAGTTATCCGGAAATAATGGCCGGTTACTAATTTTTTGCCGCCAGGTAGCATTTTGAAGACAAAATGGCGGAAGAGACAGCTATTTTAGAAAGTAAAAACAACCCCATATGTTTCAGTTATCTATCAAACCTGTATTCTACCTCTTTGTTTTTACACTTGTTTTATCTGCCTGTAAAAAAGGAGATACAGGGCCTGCTGGCCCGGCCGGGCCACAGGGGCCGGCCAATAATGCCAATGTGGTATCCGGTACTTTTACCCTTACCAATGCAGATTATGTAAATGGTTATTGGGCAATGTCCACCGGACCGGGATCTTCAATGGGCTATGGCGCCAAAGTCGCCACTAAAAACCTTCCGGACCTGACGGCTGGTATTGCCGGCAATGGCACTGTGCTGGTATATCTAAAGGTTCCCGATGGAGTAGGAGGCAACGTGAACCTCTGGACACTATTGCCTTTTGATATCCCGAACATAAATGTGGGATATTTTATTGCTATCCGTAATACGGTGGATGTTGGGAAGGTCAAGGTGTACTATCTGTACATGCCAACAGACAAGTCTGTTGTGGTGCCCAACATTTTTACAGCAACATTACCGGATTATACTTTCCGTTATGTATTGATCGCAGGTAATGCCAATGCCCGTCAGGCTGCGCCACCGGTGGATTATGCAGATTATGAGGCGGTGAAAAAATATTATAGATTGAAAGATTAGGCAGAAAAATAAAATGGGTTATTGGATGAACGATACCGTATTTCCAATAACCCATTATTAATGATTTGATCAATATTACATAGCCTCTATGACCTGACAGGTTTTTTCCACCATGTCAGGAGTTACATCCAGATGGGTGACCATTCTGACCTGTGTAGGGGAGATGGCCATAGCCAGGATGCCTTCATTTTTAAAATGTGCTGTCAGTGTTTTGGGTGTCCAGTCACCGGTCACTTCAAAAATGAGGATATTGGTTTCCACCGGGAGCATATGGCCGGTGAAGCTCTTTTTGAGCAAAGCCGCTGCGATCTGCTTGGCATGACGATGGTCTTCTTCCAGGCGCTGGATATTATGTTCCATGGCATAGATGCCGGTGGCGGCCATGTAACCGGCCTGCCGCAGACCGCCGCCCAGTTTTTTGCGGATCCTTCTGGCCTCTTTGATGAAGGAGGCGCTGCCCAGCAGTACGGAGCCCATAGGGCAGCCCATACCTTTATTGAGGCAAACAGAGATACTGTCAAATGCCTGTCCGTATGTTTTGGGATCCTGTCCGGTGGCTACGAGAGCATTGAAGAGGCGGGCGCCGTCCAGGTGAAGTGCAAGACCATGCTGGCGGCAAACAGCCTGTATCTTCAGTATCTCTTCCCAGTTGTAGCAGCATCCGCCGCCACGGTTGGAGGTATTCTCCAGGCATACGAGACTGGTGCGGGCTTTGTGTACATCGTCAGGGTTGATGGCAGCTTCCACCTGGGCGGCGTTGATCATGCCCCGGTCGCCGGCGATGGCGTGTACCTGGGCGCCGGCGTTGAATGCGATGCCGCCGCCTTCATAAATATAAACATGTGCGGTGTTGCTGCAAACCACTTCATCCCCTGGCAACGTATGTACTTTGATGGCTATCTGGTTACTCATTGTGCCGGAAGGGCAGTAAAGGGCTGCCTCTTTGCCAAAGTAATCTGCCATCATGGCTTCCAGTTTATTGATACTAGGGTCTTCACCAAAAACGTCGTCTCCTGTTTCGGCTTGTAACATGGCCTGTAACATGCCAGGGCCGGGGCGTGTAAAAGTATCGCTGCGATAGTCTATCATATTATTGGAAAATTTGCAATGTGGGTGTGGTTAAATTAGTTAAGATGCTAATTTAATAATGATTATTTATCAATTGTTAAAATTTGCATAAAGCATGGCGCAACAGGGACTAAAGCACTATAAAATTTCGTTATAAAACTGTACTTTGTTATAGCGGAAGACGTAAAAAGAAGGATTTGGTAGAGTGAGAGCTTAGCACGATCTTTGCAGGCTAATTAAAACAAACGAATAAGGTGTAGGAAATTTTGTAAGTTAATTAAATTTCAAATTTCAAACAAAATATTTCTTCCACTGTTATTCTTATTTATAAACCAATACAATTTTTCATATGAGGCAACTTAAAATTGCCACCCAGATCACCAATCGTGATTCGCAGGCGGTAGAAAAGTACCTGCAGGAAATCTCGAAGATCCCTTTGTTAACACCTGAGGAGGAGACCGTTTTGGCGCAGCGCATAAAAATGGGCGATCAGAAGGCTCTTGAAAGATTGACTACAGGAAACCTGCGTTTCGTGGTTTCCGTTGCAAAGCAGTATCAGCACCAGGGGCTTAGCCTCAGCGACCTCATCAATGAGGGCAATTTAGGCTTGATCAAAGCAGCGCAACGTTTCGATGAAACGAAGGGTTTCAAATTCATCTCTTATGCTGTATGGTGGATTCGCCAATCCATCTTGCAGGCGTTAGCCGAACAGGGTCGTCTTGTTCGTCTGCCGCAGAATAAAATTGGCACCTATAATAAAGCGAACAAAGCTTACATGGCATTTGAACAGGAAAACGAACGTGAACCTTCTACCGAGGAGCTCGCTGAAATCCTGGAAATGTCTGAATCGGAAATCAACAACATCTTCCAGAGCAATACCCGTCATATGTCACTGGACGCGCCAGTACATGAAGCTGAAGACGTAGCTATGGGTGATCTGCTGGAAGGCGGCGACATTACCGACGATGACGTGATGAGAGATTCCCTTCGCGAAGAAATCCGCCGGGTATTAAAATCCCTGAGCCCCCGCGAAGCGGAAATTGTGAATGCCTATTTCGGTCTGGATGGTGAAAACGGCGCAACAATCGAACAAATCGGACAGAAGTACGATTTGACCAAAGAAAGAATCAGGCAAATCAAAGAACGCGCTATCAAGAGGCTGCAGAAAGCCCGCTATAGCGGTGCCTTGAAATCCTACCTGGGTTAAAATTTCGATTTTGTGATTTACAGATTTTCGTTTTTAATAAATATGTAAATCCATAAATCAAGAAATCAGATTATAAATCCTCTTATTCTATAAGAACACCGGCCTTGTAAATACATGGCCGGTGTTTTTATATTGATCACACCCCTTATTTTTGCAGTATGCGCAACCCCCTGATGATCATAGTGGCTGCTGTTGTTTGCCTCCTCGCATGCGAGAAGGATATCAGCGTCAACCTGCAACAGCAGGAGGAAATGCTCGTAGTGGAAGGTAAGTTCGAAAGTAACCGGTACCCGCAGGTAATACTCACCCACAGCCTCGGTTACTTCTCTCACATAGATCCCGCCATCTTACTGGCCTCCTTTGTGCATAAGGCCGTGGTTACGGTGTCCGACAGCACCCGAACCATGACACTCAGGGAAGCTGTGGTGAATGTCCAGGGTTTAGGTAACATTTTCGCCTATATCCCGGATACATCCATCCCCTTCGCCGCTTTCAAAGGAAAACCCGGCAATAAATACACTTTACGCATCAACGCTGACAATAAGTCATATGAGTCAGTGACAACCATTCCGCAGACTGGATTCCAGGTAGACTCCATCTGGTGGAAGCTCGTTAGAGTAGATGATAGTATCAGAGCCCGTCTATACGCCAGGATTACTGATCCTCCTGAACTGGGCAACTATGCACGGTATTTCACCAGAAGGAACAGTGACCCCTTTCTGTCAAGCCTCAACTCCACTCTGGATGATCAGGTGGTGAACGGCACAACATTTGAAATCCTTGTGGACGCAGGCATTGAGAGGAATAAACGTAATATAAATCTGGATACTGCCAGTCTTTTTAATAAAGGGGATACGGTAACATTCAAATTCTGCAACATCGATAAAGCTACCTTCAGCTTCTGGCGAGCCATCGATTTTGCATACAACAGCAACGGTAATCCGTTTTCATCTCCCATCAAAGTACAAGGAAATGTACCGGGAGCCCTCGGTTACTGGGGCGGTTATCAGGTAACCTATAGAAGAATCATTGTCAAGAAATAATTATACAGCAAACAAAGTATGGAAAACAAGCAACAAGAACATGTGCATTTATTGATCATCGGTTCCGGCCCCGCTGGTTACACCGCTGCCATATATGCCTCAAGAGCCAACCTTAAACCAGTATTGTATCAGGGTATCCAACCAGGAGGCCAGCTGACTATTACCACCGAAGTAGAGAACTATCCAGGCTACCCAGAAGGAATTCAGGGCCCGGAAATGATGGTGGACTTTGAAAAACAGGCTACCCGCATGGGCGCCGATATCCGCTACGGTTTGGCTACCTCCGTGGACTTCAGCAAACAGCCCTATAAAGTGACGATCGACGAAGAAAAAGAAATCACTGCCGACGCCATTATTATCGCTACGGGTGCCTCCGCCAAATGGCTGGGCCTTCCCTCCGAACAACGCCTCAATGGTAGCGGCGTTTCTGCCTGCGCCGTATGCGACGGCTTCTTCTTCCGTGGAAAAGAAGTGGCAATCGTAGGCGCCGGAGATACTGCTGCTGAAGAAGCACTGTACCTCTCTAAAATGTGCAGCACCGTTCATATGCTCGTACGTAAACACGAAATGCGCGCTTCTAAAGTAATGCAGGACCGTGTACTCAAAACATCCAACATCATCGTGTACTGGAACAGCGAAACCGATGAAGTACTGGGCGACAAAAAGGTAGAAGCCGTAAGAATAAGGAATAACCAGACCGGTGAGAAAAAAGATGTCGCTGTCAGCGCATTCTTCGTTGCCATCGGCCACCAGCCTAACTCTGCTATCTTCAAGGAATACCTGCAGCTGGATGAACAGGACTATATCGTAACTGTTCCCGGCACCTCCCGTACCAGCATTGAAGGCGTATTTGCCTGCGGCGACGTACAGGACAAAATTTACCGTCAGGCTGTTACTGCAGCCGGCAGCGGTTGTATGGCCGCCCTCGATGCAGAAAGATACCTGTCTGCTAAAGAACACCAATAATTAACTGAATTACGAATTGCGAATTACGAATTACAAGGATCAAACGGATCACAATTCGTAATTCGTAATTCGTAATTCGTAATTGATAAACTCATGCTGACCATCGCCCTCGAACAAGCGGCCTTCCGTGCCTACCATGGCTATTTCCCGGAAGAAGCTGTGATAGGCAACGATTTCCTCCTCGATATCATTGTACGTATACCCGGTACCGTAGCTATAGACGACCTTTCTGAAACAGTCAACTACCAGGGCCTGTATGAAATCGCCAAAGAAGTAATGGCCGTACCCAAACCCTTGCTGGAAGAAGTGGTATATGCTCTTTCCGATGCCCTGAAGGAACGTTATCCTTCTATTCTCAAAAGCACCGTCACCCTGCGCAAACTGAATCCGCCCATGGGTGCTCCCATCCGAAATTCATTGGTGTCGCTGGAAAAGGAATACTGACAAACTTTTACCGTCAGCCCTTGTTAATTATTTGCGTTTTTTCGTAGATTTATATCTATAAGCTAATCAATAATTTCTTACCCTGTAAAAACCAGTCCTATGATCAAGCGGATTTTGGCAATTTCATTCCTGCTCAGCGCTGTATTATTTGTAAAAGCCCAGTCAGTGGATGAAATGGTAGAACAGGCCAGACAACTGGAGTTACAGATGAAAGAAAGTGACGCGCTTGAAAAAGACAAGGACATCCTGAAAATACAGCCCAATGAAATAAGAGCACTCAACCAGGCCAGCCAGATGTGCTCCCGCATAGGCAACCGCCAGAAAGATAAAAGCTCCAAAGCCAGTTATTTCAATCAGGCAAAAAGTTTTGCAGAACAGGCACTGAAAGTGAATCCCAGTAATGCAGACGCCAATCTGGCCATGGCCGTGGCGATGGGACGTATGGCCCTGATCTCCGGCGCCAAGGAAAAAGTAGCTTCTTCCAAAGACGTTAAAAAATATGCGGAACTGGCCATCAAGTTCAATCCTAACCTGGCCCAGGCCTATCATGTGTTAGGTAAATGGAACTATGAGGTAGCCAACCTCAACGTGTTTGAAAGAGGTGCGGCTAAAATGCTGTTTGGCGGCCTGCCCGACGGCTCCCTTAAGAACGCCATCGCCAATTACGAAAAATGCCGCCAGCTCGACCCGTCTTTCCTCCTCAATTATATCGAACTGGCACGCGCCTATAAAGCCGATGATCAGCAGGAAAAAGCGATCGAAGTACTGAAAAAAGCCCTCACACTTCGTCCCATCTATCAGGACGACCCCGGAATCAAAGCCGACTGTAAAAAAATGCTGGACGACCTGCAGTAGCTAAATCACTTTCCCTTTCCATTTACCGCTTTTCAGATACCATACGCTCAGTCCGAATATGACTGCCCAGTAGATGAAATCAGCTCCCCATGCCAGGTGTAGCGGACTATGCATCCGTTCTATCACAATATCACAATAGACCAGGTAACCGGCTACTGCCAGGCATTCGGTGAAAAGGTTCATTCTGGTATTGCCGGTGCCGGTGACGCCGCTAAGCACTACCGCCGCTATGGCCATCAGCAGCGTACTGAGAGTGATGATCCGGATAGAAGGAATCGCCGCTGCAATCAGCGATGCATCGTTGGTATAAATATGCAGGAGTGTATAAGGGAAAAGGTTGACCAGTATACAAATAACAGTGGCGCAGCACAGACTGATAACGGATATCCGTGTGATCACCCCAAACACCAGGTTCTCCTTACCCTGCCCGATAATGTTGCTGACCATGGTATTGCAGGTGGCGGCAAGTGCCCAGGTGAAAATACCGAAGAAGCCGAATATGCTGCGGAGCATGTTAGAGACGGCCAGCGGTCTTTCTCCCAGGTGTTCTATAAAAATAAAAAAGATAAACCAGCTGCCTGTGCTGAAGAGAAACTGGAAAATCAGCGGAGCAGATACATTCAGGATGTTTTTAATTATCTGCCAGTTCGGACGCAGATAGCTAAAAAGGCTGTAGGTAATATGATATCGTTTTAAAAAGAGGATACTGAAAGCTACGGAGCAGCCGGTCACTTCGGCGATGATGGAAGCTGTGGCAGCGCCGTTCAGGCCCATTGCGGGCAGGCCCAGTTTACCAAATATCAGCGTATAGTCGAAGAAGATATTGATCACTTCCTGACACAGGGAAGTGATGGCCAGCACACGGGAATGGCCACTGCCTATATAAAATGCATTGGCCATACTGAGCATCATGAGGAAAGGCAGTCCCCATATACGGATACGGATGAAGGAAATGGCTGCGGCCAGGATGTCCGGATTGTGCAGGTTTTTGGAGAAAAACCAGGGTGCAACTGCCAGCGTGAACAGGATGGCCAGCAACGCAAAAAAGATACCTGTTTGCAGACCGTTGGAAAATACCTGACCAATGCCTTCATAATGCCGTTGTCCTGCCCGCCGGGCTATCAGTACCTGCATGCCGTTGTTGAGGCCGTAGGCAATC
The DNA here is from genome assembly GCF_003308995.1 of Chitinophaga flava. Lineage (NCBI taxonomy): Bacteria > Pseudomonadati > Bacteroidota > Chitinophagia > Chitinophagales > Chitinophagaceae > Chitinophaga > Chitinophaga flava. The sequence goes on from NZ_QFFJ01000002.1 coordinate 1,422,373, forward strand.
ATATACATCACCAGGTAATAAATGCCGGCGATGCCGTTGGCCGCCAGTTCCAGCTCGCCCAGTCGGCCCAGGAAGGCCGTGTTGGTCATATGGTTAAACTGAGGGATAATCAGTGCCAGGCATATAGGGGCGGCAATTTTTATGATCTGCCGGTTATGAACTTCCAGTTGCATCGTAAAGTGTGTCTGATAATCATCAAAAAACAAAGATATAGTTATCTGCCAATCCTCCCTCTGCTATAATATAATCATAACAAAACCCGTTGCCAATCCAGTAAAAAGATTATTATTGTGTTTCATTTGAAATGTAAATTATGCCCGTGGCTTACAACATCCATCCTGCATTTACAGTAGATGATGAAACATTACTGGAGACAGATCTTACTGCCTGCCACCTGCTGGTACTGGTAGGGAATGGTACGTTCAGTTACGTGGTGTTTGAACCGGGAGCTAAAAAATTCCTGGCATTAAAATCCTATCATTTCGAGCCACAGAAGCTGGCCCTGGCCGATCTGGAGATGATAGAGGAGGTGTTTGACGCAGACAAACTGCTGTTTACTGCCTTTAAATCCGTGCTGCTCGCCTTTGATACCGGGAGCGGAGCACTGGTACCACATCTGTATTATATGCCTTCCCTTAAAAAGGAATACCTGCACCTGTCACAACCGGAAAAGATGCAGGAAGCTGTTATGTCAGATCTGCTGCCAGGACTGCCAATGGTGAATATCTACAGCGTAGATAAGGATTTGCTGGGATTTCTGCGTAAGGAATTTTCGACAGACAGAGTGGTACATGCCCATTCTGCCTTGTTACAGGCTTATCCGCAGGACCTGGATTACCGGGCTGCAGAAGGTATTGCTTTCGTTCAGGTACAACGACAAACGTTTAACATCACGCTTTATATAGATGGTAAACTGATCATCCAACAGGAAGGGGAGTACCTGGCCGGTCTTGACGTGGTATACCAGCTGGTAAACACACTGCGTCAGCTGGGACTCAACGAGCAACAGGTGAAAGTGAAGCTGGGAGGGATTGTGAATATTGACAGTCCGGTGTATCAGGAGATGTATAAATTTATTCCGCGCCTGGAATGGGTGCAAAGACTTCCGGGCTTCCAATATATTGCAGCCATGCAGGAAACGCCCGGATATTATTTTTATAACTTGTATGCGTTAGCATTATGCGTATAATTGGAGGAGAACGTGGGGGCCGAAAGATACAACCGCCTGCAAAAATGCCTAATACCAGGCCTACTACAGACATTGCCAAAGGTGGACTGTTTAATATCATTGAGAACAATCTGGATATTCCTTCCTTAAAAACACTGGATATTTTTGGCGGTACCGGCAGCATCACCTATGAACTGGCTTCCAGAGGGGCTACGGACATGACAATCGTGGAGAAAGACCCGGCCATGGCCGAGTTTATCACCAAAACCGCTCAGGTGCTGGAGATCACTACCCTGAAAGTGATCAGGATGGATGTGTTTAAATACCTTCAGCAGTGTACAGAAAAGTTTGATTTTATCTTTGCCGACCCGCCTTATGCCATGGAGGCCATGTATAAGCTGCCGGGAATTATTTTTGAACAACAGCTGCTCAACCCGGAAGGGTGGCTGGTGATAGAGCATACCCGACAGAACGATTTCCGGGACTATAGTTACTTCCGCTCAGAGCGCAGCTATGGCGGTACCACCTTCTCGATCTTTATCAACCGGGAAGAGCTGAAACGTTGATCCATCAATTACTAAATTCATCGAACTTCCATGAGGACTTGTTTATTTCCAGGCACCTTCGATCCTATTACCCTGGGCCATACCGATGTCATTGACCGCGGGCTTACCCTGTTTGACCGCGTAGTGGTAGGTATTGGCACCAACAGCAGTAAAACACCCATGTTTACGCTGGAGGAACGTATTGCCTGGATCAGGGAAATATATAAAGATGATCCCAGGGTAGAAGTGGCTGCCTATGAAGGACTGACCATCGATTTTTGTAAAAAGATGGATGCTGCCTTTATCCTGAGAGGAATAAGATATGTGAGCGATTTTGAATATGAAAAAGCGATTGCTGATGTAAACCGTACCATCGCGCCGCATATAGAAACGATTTTTCTGACTACCACACCTCAGTATTCCAGTGTGGCTTCTACCCTGGTACGGGATATTTACCGCCACGGGGGAGATGTGAAACCGTTTTTACCGGCAGTGGTGCTGGAAGGAATCAAAAAGCACAAGCGATAACTCTTTAAAGTTTTTACTATGAAAACGATCTGGCACTCCCTTGATGTTTCATTGGATACGCTGAATGAAATAGGAGAAACGACTATGGCCTCCCACCTGGGTATGGAGTTTACAGAAATAGGCCCGGATTACCTGAAGGGGATGATGCCGGTAGACCACCGCACCAAACAGCCTTACGGGCTGTTACACGGAGGGGCATCCGTAGCGCTGGCAGAAACAGTAGGAAGTATGGCATCCGCGCTGATCATCAACCCGGAAAAACAAATATGTGTGGGCATGGAAATCAGTGCCAATCACCTTCGCTCAGTAACAGAAGGATATGTGCATGCCTGCGCCAAACCATTGCATATAGGCGCCACCAGCCATGTATGGGATATCCGGATTACAGACGACCAGCATAAGCTGGTTTGTGTAAGCCGGCTGACAATGGCTATACTGGCTAAAAGATAAACTACGAATTACGAATGACGAACTTCAGATTCATCATTCGTAATTCGCAATTCATTAAATCAACTTCGCTGCCTTAAATACCTCCCGGATGTTTTCGTAGGAGTATTTCAGGAATTTCTCCAGGTTCTGCGGTTTCACCCATTCAATATCCTGGATATCTTCTTCAATCTGCGGAACGGTGAGTTCTGTACCAGTGAACTGCATCCGGTACCAGTATGTATGTTTCAGCACCTTTTTAGCTTTCATGGGGTAGTAGTGGAACGTTTCAGTGATCTTGTGTTCCAGGGAGATGGTGTGCAGGCCCGTTTCTTCGGCTACTTCACGGATGGCGCAGGTTTCGAGGTCTTCGCCCGGGTCCTGTTTGCCTTTGGGAAGGTCCCATTTGCCTCTGCGGAACATCATCAGCACCTCACCACTGGGATTGGTGATCAAGCCACCGGCCGCTACCAGCACGGTAAAATGAAGAGATACCCGTTTAAAAAGCTGCTTTACATCTTCGGTAATAAAAACTGCCGCTTCTGTTTTGCCTGACTCCATTTTCTCCAGTATCTTTTCGATCTTCTCTGTGTCAGGGTTCTGGTAAACCTTGGCCCCATTGATTCCTCCCGGGATATTGTTTTCATTTTCACTGATAATGAGGGGGCGCTCATTCAGGTAAATAGTAATGTTTGCTTGCATAGTTGCAAATGTAATAAGCATTTGATATTTGATTGTGACCAAATAACTAAATACTCAATCTTTAAATGGATTAACTTTGGCGCTTGTATGAGTACAATAAGCGAAAAACAAGTTGCAGAAAAATTACTGCAGGTGCAGGCCGTAAAACTGAGCCCTGCCCAGCCTTTCACATGGGCTTCCGGATGGAAATCCCCGATCTATTGCGATAATCGGAAGATATTATCGTATCCTTATGTACGGGATTATATCAAATCCGAACTGTGTAATACCGTGTTTGAAACTTACCCGGACGCAGCTGTGATTGCAGGGGTGGCTACCGCTGGTATTCCTCATGGAGCACTGGTGGCAGACCAGCTGAAGCTTCCTTTTATCTATGTTCGTTCCAAACCGAAAGAACATGGCATGGGCAACCAGATCGAAGGTGTACTGCAACCTGGTCAGCAGGTAGTAGTGGTGGAAGACCTTATCTCTACCGGCAAAAGCAGCCTGGAGGCTGTACAAGCTATACGGGCCGCTGGTGGCGAAGTGGTTGGGATGGTATCTATCTTCAACTATGGTTTTGATGTGGCGGTGAAAGCCTTCGAAGCTGCAGGCGTACCATTCAAATCATTGAGCAACTACAACGCTATGATCACCCTGGCTGAAGAGAAAGGTATTGTGTCTGCAGAAGAAATCAGCACACTGCAAGCTTGGAGAAGCGCTCCCGACCAATGGGGTAAATAGAAATTGAATATTACTTTTTTTGTATATTCGGATGTCAAAATCTATATTATGCGTATCGTAAAATTAGTCATGCTGTTGTTGATGGCCAGTGTTGGTATGGCCGTGGCACAGCAGAAGAAAAAAGCGCTGGTGACTGCTAAAATCAGCACACCAACCGTACAATGTGAGTCCTGCAAAAACCGCATTGAAAGGTATATGGCTCGCGAAGAAGGTGTACAGTCTACCAAAGTGGACTTTAAAAAACATATCACCACCGTTAAATACTGGGACGACCGTACGAATATCGAAAATGTCAAAACCGCTATTGCCAATGCCGGTTATGATGCAGATAACGTAACTGCCAACAAGGAGAGCTACGATAAACTGCCTAAATGCTGCAAAAAGCCTGAAGATGGCGGCGGCATGGAAAAGAAAAAGAACTAAATTATTATATCATTGCGCGGGAAGGGCCTGGCTCTTCCCGTGGTAATGAGAACTTGTCATGTTTGTTGTTCCCCTGTATTCTTCAATTTAATCTTCCTGCCATTTCCAGCATTCTTTTTAACCCTTTCAAGCACCATCTGGGTGTATTACAGCAGTTGCTGGATGAAGTACTGCCGGCAGATCTTCCTGCAGCACTCAAAAAAATAGGTACTTCCCAGATGGACATGTACACCGGCAATCTCACGCCGGAAGAGATTTATCAACAGATACTAACGTCATTGCAGGGACAGGGCATCGAAGCTCCGGAGGCATTTGCTGCTTATCTGAATATAAGGAAGGGGTATATGGACATTGTGCTGACCGACACTTCCCGGTGGATACTAAGATTGGCAGATGACCCGGTGCGGTACATCCACCTGCATCCCGGGCGGTACAGCCCTCATTCACTACGCATCAAGGCTGCAGCGTTGAAAACAGCAATGGCCTATAAAGCAGCTGCCCGCATGGGACAGTTGAGCGGAATACTGCTTGATGATATCAACCAGGTAAGAACAATAGCAGCGCTATCTCCCGTCAGAAAGCTGGAAGATCTTCAACACATCAAAAAAATACTGACACTGATAGGTTGTAAGGTATCAGAAGAAATTTAAAGCCTGTTTGGTTTCACATTTAATCGGGAAGGGCAGGTAGATACCGCCTTTGCCGACTTTACAGTTACCGGTGGCTTTGATGGTCACTTCTTTATTGGAGAAAGCAGTAAAGGCGTTTTTGAGCACGTTGGCCATATTTACTTCCAGTTTTACCGGGAAATAAAAAGTATCCTTTGCCGGAATATTGATCATTGTGTCCTGTAAGGAATGACCCACTTCGGTATCATCAAAAAATACGTTGAAGTTGGCATCTTTTAATTGCAGACGGTAATTGTTGGGGTTGTAATATGCCAGGGTGAGCCGTACGATGCTTTTGGACATACCCATCTCATCCATTTGAAGATTGGCAACTCTGACAAACTGCAGATCTTTCATTTTTTCGCATGAGCTTGCTAATCCCCAGATGGCAAATATGATGACGAAGAGTCGGATTATTTTCATTGTGATCGGTGAACTTTTATTCTCAAACCTACTGCAAAGGTTTTATTTATCAAAAAACCGGGCCTGAATTGGGAAACATTTAACGGCAGTTTTTACAAAAGCAGGTGAGAGACCAGGTGTCCTTCATGGGGCTGCTTAAATTGATCTGCCAAGCAACTAATATCTTTAGTATTTTTGCGTTTGCCTGATATTTTGCTTTAACTGGCTGGGTACTAACTTTATTAGGCGGTTTAAAATTTTTGATATTATGACAGAGCATGCAAAAAGCGAGGTATTACTAATTGAGACGCAGTATTTTCCGCCTATTAGCTTTTATAAAACATTAGCCCAACACGATACATTACAGATTGAAAAATATGAGCACTATCAAAAGCTCAGTTTCAGAAACCGTTGTTACCTCGCCGGTCCGAATGGGCGCATGATTTTAAGTGTGCCATTGACCCGGGGAAAGAACCAGCGTACCGTTATCAAAGACGTGCGGATCAGTAATGAAGAGAAATGGCAGGCGTTGCACTGGAAAACGCTGGTGTCTGCTTACCGCCGTTCTCCCTGGTTTGAATATTATGAGGAGGATTTGCAGGGATTGTTTGAGCAACCTTTTAACTTTTTGCTGGACTGGAACATGGCCTGCTTTGAATGGGTAAACAGCAAGCTCGGCATTAACCCCACGATTACCTTTACGGAAAATTACCAAAAAGAGGTCCCCGGTGTTACCGATGCCAGAGATCGTATTCTTCCTAATGCAGCTGCTGGTGAAGATGCACTTCAGTATACCCAGGTTTTTCAGGAAAGAATCGGTTTTCTCCCCGATCTCAGTATCCTGGACCTGCTTTTTTGCGAAGGAAAACAGGCAATAAACCTCATTAATGATGAGAAATAAATATTAACTAAATATATTCAATCTGTTGATTTGTAATTGTTTGTATATTTGTTCCAGTGTTCGTCTGTTCCAAGGGGGCACCACTTGAAAAAAATTACCGGAGCAATCAACAAAATATTTAGCTTTGCAACCAATTTTGCTGGGTTTCGAACTGACGTAGGTGTGTAAACCAGGAGTTTCCAGCGAGGAAAAGGAGCATTTATCCTGTAGTTTATTTTATTACTAATTCATTTGCAGATTTAAATGAACAACACCTACACCGACCTCGTTAAACAGACTTTTGAATTCCCTCAGGAGGGCTTTGAAGTCAAAGACAATTACCTGGAGTTTAACGGTTTGGACATTAAGGCGCTGATTGACAAGTACGGAACGCCATTTAAGTTGACCTACCTTCCCAAGATCGGAATGCAGATCAACAAAGCCAAGAAGATGTTCCATGATGCCATCAAGAAGAACAGGTATGACGGAAAGTATTTTTATTGCTATTGCACTAAAAGTTCGCATTTCTCCTTCATTATGGAGGAAACCCTGAAACATGGTGTACACATCGAAACATCGTTTGCTTACGACATCGATATCGTAAACAAACTGTATGAAAAGAAAAAGATCAACAAGGAGACCTTTGTACTCTGTAATGGTTTTAAGACCAAAGCCTATACCAGAGCCATTTCCAGACTGATCAACAGCGGGTTTAAAAACGTAATCCCTGTACTGGACAACAAAGAGGAGCTGGAAGACTACAAACGGAATATCCGGATTAAAGATAAGGTGAAACTCGGTATCAGGGTGGCGGCAGAAGAAGAGCCCAGCTTCGACTTCTATACCTCCCGTCTGGGTGTACCTCCCCGCGATATCCTGGAGTACTATGTTGACAAAATCAAGGGTAATGAGAAGTTTGAGCTGAAAATGCTACACTTCTTTATGAACAAGGGTATCAAAGATGATATCTTTTACTGGTCCCAGTTCAACCGTGTGATCAACCTGTACTGCCAGCTCAAAAAGATCTGCCCTGAACTGGACAGCATCAATATCGGTGGTGGTTTCCCGATTAAACACTCACTGGGCTTTGATTATGACTATAATTATATCGTTAACGAGATTGTAGCCAATATCAAAAGTACCTGTAAAAAGAATAAAGTACCGGTACCGGACATCTATACAGAATTCGGTTCCTTTACTGTAGGTGAGAGCGGTGCCGTGATCTACAGCGTAGTAGGTGAAAAAATGCAGAACGACAGGGAATCCTGGTATATGATTGACAGCTCTTTCATTACTACCCTGCCGGATACCTGGGGTATCGGGGAGAAATTCCTGATGCTGCCCATCAACAAATGGGACCAGGAATACCAGGAAGTTCACCTGGGCGGCCTCACCTGCGATGGTTACGACTTTTATACATCTGAAGAGCATATCAACGCGGTATTTTTGCCTAAACAGCAGCCCAGCGGTGAGCCATTGTATATCGGATTTTTCCATACAGGCGCTTACCAGGATCAACTGAGCGGATATGGCGGTATCAAACACTGTCTTATTCCTTCACCCAAACATGTGATCGTGGGTTACGACAAAAATGGTCAGCTGAAAGATTGGTTGTACGCAAAAGAACAAACCTCTCAAAGTATGTTGAAGATATTGGGTTATTAAAAAAATGGGTTAGTAATCCTACAGGGGCTCTGGGAAACCAGAGCCCCTTTTTGTTTTATACCACAAATAAAAAAGGCTTTCATTACTGAAAGCCCAATCCATGGCATAGGTTAGATGATGTCCACTAGCATAAGGACAATAGGAAATAATTTGATATCACAAATATAGGGTAGCCGTGTACGATAGATAAGCCCTAATAGTTGTAATTTTTTTTAAGCAGTTCTTGTAAAGTTGGTGCTTTTTAAAGCCAATTTATTATTATGACATTTACAAATTATTAACATTTACGGGGACTTGCACAAAATGAAGTTCGGGGCTTTTCCGGGTTAAAAGGGGGATTTTGAAAAACAAAAAAATGTTATATCTCACACGGACGTGTAGGTGTTAGTCTTCCTGGGCTTCATTAAGGTATCCGATAGCTGCACCACATTGTTTTTCTATTTCAGTAAAACAGGCCTCCAGCAGCTCCATTTCTCCTTTTATGAAGGCCGATTTTCCTGATCTGGAGAAGCCTTTCACCAGCAGAAACTGTTTGGTGAGGTTCTGGTTGATCAGCGACAGGTGCTGTTTTTGCTTTTCGTGGGTGCGTTGCTGTTCCATCGATATAATATTACGATAATACTGGCCCAGCGCCCGGATCAGAAACAGCATATAGAGGATGACCGTGATCGGGTTGGATAGGTACTGAAAGGAATCGGAATAGCCGGAGCTGACATATATCGAGATGTCATTGATTCGGATATACGCCACTCCGCTGAGGTATACACAAAGTAAGCCACAGAGGATCAGGGAGGTACGCAGGTTGACCGTAATATAAGCCAGTAGTATGCTCATGGCCCATGCAATGGCATATCTGGGGGATAGGTCCTGATGATTAAAGAAGGAGGAGGAAGCTGATATTAATAAGGTACCGAAGGAGGCGGTCATGCCTATGATGCCGGCCGGGACACCTCTTTTTAACAGATACAGACAGCCCAGCAAGACGCCGGCCAGACAGGGAATGAGTATCAGGTTGACTTCATTCTGGCTGATCATGGCCAGTAACAGGATGGGAAACAACAGCAGTATGTAAAAAAAGAGATAATCAAAGAGGAGCCGGAGTTTTGCCTGTTCGTAAGTATCGTCTGTACGGAGCAATACCTGTCCAATCACTGCTTTCTCTGAGCTGAGGTAAATGTTTTTAGTGAATAACCAGGCGTTCCTGAAATGCTTTGCCATTAGCGCTATGCTTAAGGAAGCAAATTATCGTATTAATAGGCTTCGCTGGATTCAACGTTTGTGTGAATTATACACATAAAGAAAGGAGGCACCTTTCGGTGCCTCCTCTAAACCCCCATGTTATTCCCGGCTTCCTCCGGGAAGCCGATATGTATCCCTTATTCTACTACGATGTCTTTGGGAGCATCCTGTTTGTTTTCCTTTTTGGAAAGGGTCACTTTCAGAACACCATTATCATATTTTGCCTGAATCCTGTTCGTGTCTACTGCATCGGTGATGCTGAAGGAACGTTTAAAGGATTTGAAGTTAAACTCACGGCGTACTTGTTTATCGCCTTCGTTTTTGGCTTCGGCTTTCTTTTCAGCGCTGATGGTAATAGCTTTATCGTTGGCACTGATTTTAAAATCTTCTTTGGAGAAACCGGGCGCTACTACGTCGAGCAGGTAGGCGTCTTTGGTTTCTGTGATATTTACCGGCGGATGGGTGGTAAAGAAGTCGCTGGTCAGGAAATCATCTTTTACATATTTATTCCATCCATTGTTAAAAATATCTTCAACTAATCTGGGGAGCGGGCTGTTGTTAAATTTTACGTGTGTCATAGTTTTTTATCAATTTTTTTGTGTGAAATCAAATTTTTGTTCAACACTGGTTACAGATCAAATGGGATACCATGCCAGTAAAACTGCTATTTTGTTAGTAAAAAGGTTACAGATAATGACGTTTTGTCATTTTAATTGTTTGGTTTGTGTCAAAAAGTCTTTTTGAGAGGTCGTTTTTTTACTTTTTGCTCCTATATCTTTAACTTTGTCGAAAATCTTAACAGAAAAAACTATAATTATATGTATCCAGCGGAATTAGTTATGCCTAGAAAGGCAGAGTTAACGGATAACGGGTTCGAAGAGTTGCTGACTTCATCCGGAGTAGAAGAAACCTTGAAAAAAGAAGGGACCACTTTGGTTGTGATTAACTCTGTATGTGGTTGTTCAGCCGCTACAGCCCGTCCGGGTGTGCTGATGGCACTGGCCGGCAGTGAAAAAAAACCAGATAGACTGACAACCAGCTTTGCCGGTTTTGATGTGGAAGCTGTTCAGCAGATCCGTACCCACCTGCTGCCTTATCCTCCGTCTTCTCCTTCTATTGCCCTCTTTAAAGATGGACAATTGGTACACTTTATCGAACGTCATATGATTGAAGGTCGCTCAGCACAGATGATTGCTGCTAACCTCAACGACGCGTTTGAACAATATTGCTAATACTTTAATTTCGAAATTCAAATTTCGAATTTCGAAATTGCATCGTACTTTGGTGGTTTGATTTTCCTTTTGATAATTCGGCTTTGTTCATAGGAAAACTCAGATCACCAATTTTTTTTTGGCTATGTATCCTAATTTATATTACGCTTTCAGAGATCTGTTCGGTCTGGAAATACCCCTGTTTAAAATCCTGCAAACATTTGGCTTTTTTGTAGCCATTGCTTTCCTCGCAGGTGCATATGTGCTGACAAATGAATTGAAACGCCGGGAAAAACTGGGTTGGCTGAAGCCTGTTACAGAGAATATCCTGGTAGGTGGCCCTGCTACTACCGGTGAATATATTGGCAATGGTATACTGGGTTTTTTATTGGGATGGAAAGGTATTGGGTTGATGTTGAACTGGGCTACTGCTTCCCAGAACTTCCAGGGTTTTATCCTCTCCGGTGACGGAAATTTCCTGGCCGGCCTGGCAGGAGCCGCTTTGTTGGTTTTCCTGAAATACAACAGCACCAAAGGTAAAAAAGGAACACCTGCCAAAAAAGAAGCTGTGAGCATCTGGCCTCATCAGCGGGTACCGGATATTATAGTGATGGCTGCCATCGCCGGATTGTTGGGCGCCAAAGTATTCCATAATCTGGAGAACTGGAACGATTTTGTACAAAACCCAATAGATGCCCTGCTGTCTTTCAGCGGCCTTACCTTTTATGGTGGCCTTATTGTGGCTACCATCGTGATCCTGCGATATGCCCGTAAAAAACAGGTGAGCATCAAACACCTGATCGATAGTGCTGCCCCAGCGCTCATGCTGGCTTACGCAGTAGGTAGAATGGGCTGCCAGTTTGCAGGTGATGGTGACTGGGGCATATACAACAGTGCCTACGTAACCGATAATACCGGACATATGGTACAGGTGTCTCCTACAGAATTTAACAAAGCAGTACAACAAAACATCGGCTTTTTCCAGCAACAATACAGTGATACCGCCCATATCCCACATGCACCTTTTGCCAAACCTGCTGCCCTGAGCTTCCTGCCGGACTGGTTTTTTGCTTCCGGATATGCACATAACGTAGTGAATGAAGGCGTGCCATTGCCAGGCTGTGACGGACAATACTGCCGTGTATTACCCGTGGGCGTTTATCCCACACCGTTGTATGAGATTATCGCCTGTCTTATACTGTTTGGCGTATTGTGGGCCATTCGTAAACGAATAACTGTACCAGGCGTCATCTTCGGTATCTATCTTGTATTAAACGGTCTGGAAAGATTCTTCATTGAAAAGATCCGCGTAAACACGAAATACAACATCTTCGGTTTTCACCCTACTCAGGCCGAGATCATCTCTGCCCTCATGGTGATAGGAGGTGTTATCTGGATCATGTACTGCCGTAAAAAAAATGCACCTGTAACTACGACTTCCTGATAATCATTTATGCAACGTCATTCAGCACTAATACCCTTATCGCATGAGCATAAGCGTCTGTTATTTGTATGCCGCTACCTGAAAAAAGATGCGGCACCCTATGAAGGGTTTCCGCTGGAAACACAGGCCCGGTTTGAATATATGGTGAAAGTGTTTCAGGAACTTATGGTTCCCCATATTCAGAAAGAAGAGTATCTTTTTGAAAAATGTGCCGGCAGAAATACAGCAGTAGATGCCCTCATCGCTGAGTTGCAGCAAGAACATCGTGCTATCTCTTCTATGTACAGCGCTATTACGGAAAGCACCAATCTGGAAGATGATATGGATAAAATAGCCACGAGCCTGGAAATGCATATCAGAAAAGAAGAACGGGTGTTTTTTGAGCTGTTGCAGAAAGAATTACCTGATATGCTCCAAAATATTCAATTGGAGAAATAAATTTTTTTTTATCTTGTTGTACCTGGAACAATGAACGCATTACAGCAGGTAAAGTAGTCAACTTATTTTACCTGCTGTAACAAAAGCACTAAAATGCTATCCGCTTCATTTTGTAGTTGCCTATATTATTTTAACCTGATCCTGTTAACAACCTTTGCCACTATCCATTTTTGTTGAGCTGTTAATCACAAATCTGAAACCTTTCAATCCGGTTTTATGCGGATGTATTTTACATGCTTGTTATTAATCTGTTTGTCGGGAGCCCCGAAGGCTATAGCCCTTGCCCGTGAAGACAGTTTGAATAAATATGACAAACTGGATCTCAAAGAAAAGATCAGCGCCTCATTTTCCTATCAGGAAGGAGCTGTAGTATTAAATAATGGCGCCTTGCTGAAAGTGCCGGAGGGTTTTCGTTTTCTGGATGCTGGTCAGGGAAGCATCCTGGTACAACGAGTCTGGGGAAATCCTGAAAACCCCGGTTTCCTTGGATTATTGCTGCCAAAACAATCCAGCCCCCTAGATAAAGACGTGTTGGGAATAGAGATTTCCGCCGATTCTGCCGGATATGTAAGTGAATTAGAAGCCCGACAGCTTAATTATACCGCCCTTTTGCAGGAAATGAAACAGCACCTGGATGAACAAAACAAGAGGAGAAAACGGAATGGCTTCTGTGTGGTGACTGCCATGGACTGGGCCATCCCCCCATATTATCAGCCGGAAAATAATACCCTGCACCTGGCCCGCCTTCTGTTTGTGGATCGTGGCGAGCCGCTGCTGAATTATGAAATGCGTATCCTCACCCGCAAAGGAGCCTTGTGCCTTACTGCCGTAGCAGACGCCGGCCAGTTAAAAATGATACATCAGCTGATGCCAGCCCTGGTAAAAAAAATCACGCTGCCCGCAGGACAAAACTATCACGATTTTAACCCCCGTACCGACGCATTGGCTTCCTGGTCCAACAAGGTACTGATGGTAGGCAAGATCCTGAGTGCCCGTTACTTTTTTCAGTCGGTACTCAATACCTGGTTATTTGTTCTAGTTTCCCTAATGATTGTATTATTTATATATACCATGCAATATTTTCATCGCCGGAGGCATATTCCCAAACAATTCTTTCGGATTGACGAGCGTTTAAATTAATAACCGTTCGCGCTGATATGTCGGTGACCCTGGCCTTCAGTTTTGTCCTTCCTTTTCTGAAGATGTTTACCACCCGTTTTGTCTCTTTTGGGGAGATATCCGCTTTTTTTGTCCTTTGGGTAGTGATGCCGTAGGGGTAAAGGGGGAGATATCCGTCTTATTTGTTTTGCTTATAATGTCAGGTGATGTATGCCAATAATGCCCAAAAGGGGTATTTCCCACTTGTATTTGTGCTTTTGGGCCGGTCGATGTCTTATTTTGACCGCCTGTGCCCGCCGTTTTACCTTTAAAACCAGTCTGTGCTTTTTAGTCCGCTTTTTTTGAAACATTTCCTTTTATCCGTCGTCTTCTTGTTGTTTCTGTTGCACTTTACCGTTCATCACTTCCTACAAACCGTCTGTGTAAAGATTTGGTACTATGTAATGCATGATACCTACTTTTGCAATGTAGTTGATAAGCTACTGTAGTATATGAACTACTGTAGTATATTAACCAAGGTTCTTTAAGAAGGGATTCAAAATCGTCGTCAAAGAGAAAGCAACCAGGAACAAAAAATCTAAAAAACCACTAAATAATCTAAATCCGCCCTTATATGAAATCAATTTTTAAAGCGTTTACCTTAACAGCAGGAATAGTAGGCGCTGCGTTAACTTCCCAAGCACAAAACGGAACCAAAGTAGCAGGTAAGATTGTCCGTACCGGAGACCAACCGGTAGAGTTTGCTACAGTTACCTTATTAAAAGCCGGTGACTCTTCACTTGTAAAAGGAGCCATCGCAGACATCAGCGGTAAATATGAGTTCGAACAGATTAAACAGGGTAAATACCTCATTGCTGCCGCAGCAGTAGGTATGTCAAAAGCCTACAGCAAACCTTTTGAAGTGAACGGTTCCACTGTAAACGTTCCGGCTATCGCCATGGAAGGGGCTTCCAAAAACCTGAAAGCTGTAGATGTGACTGCCCGCAAGCCTTTTGTAGAACAGAAAGCCGATAAAATGGTGGTAAACGTGGAAAGCAGCATCACCGCTGCTGGTGGTACCGCCATGGAAGTACTGGAAAAATCCCCGACCATCAATGTAGACAAGGATGGTAACATCTCTATGAAAGGTAAAGGTGGGGTAGTGATCATGATTGATGGCAAACCCACCAACATGTCTTCCCAGGAAATCTCTGAGCTGCTCAAAAGTATGCCTAGTTCCAACGTGGAACAGATTGAGCTGATTGCCAATCCTTCCGCCAAATATGATGCTGCCGGCAATGCGGGTATCATCAACCTGAAACTGAAAAAGAACAAAAACTACGGAACCAACGGTAGTGTGAACCTGGCGGCTGCCTACGGTATCAGAGGCCGTGCCAGTGGTGGGCTTAACCTCAACCACCGGAATGAAAAAATGAACATATTTGGTTCGTATAACTACAGCAACCGCGATAACTACCAGGAGTTGGGCGTTTATCGTACCCTTAACAGTGAAGGGGGCTCTCGGGTGTTTGATCAGCTGAATGTCATGATACCTAATAGCGAGTACCATGGTGGAAAAATCGGTATGGACTACTTTGTATCCAAAAATCACACTCTGGGTGCGATGGTAGATCTGACCAGCAATAATCGTAAAATCCCCAGCGATGCTACCACCAAAATCAGTACTGCAGGCATGATTGACTCTATTCTGCATACCAACATGAATAACCCCAGTAAATGGAAACGGGGAGCTTACAACCTTAACTATCGTGGTATCCTCGACAGCACAGGCAAAGAACTGAACATTGATCTGGACTATGCCCGCAACTCCAATCAACAGCATTCATCCATTATCGCCCTTACCAAAGATGCTGCAGATATGAAACGACTGAGCAGCGATACTTCCCGTAACAATCAGCCGTCTACCATCGAAATCAAAACTGCAAAGATAGATTATGTACATCCGTTGAAAGGCCAGGCCAAACTGGAAGCCGGTTTGAAGCTGAGTTTCGTAACCACCGACAATGATGCCCGTTTTGACTCACTGCGCAATGATAGCTGGATCAAGGACGAACGTCGCTCCAACCACTTTATCTATAAAGAAAATGTGAATGCGGCCTATATCAATTTCAATAAACAATTCAAAAAACTGAATGTGCAGTTAGGTTTGAGAGGTGAGCAGACAACCATCAGCGGTAATTCCCAGTCTACCAGAAATAACGAAGAAAAGATTGTGAAGAATGATTCCAGCTATTTTAACCTGTTCCCTAGCGCTGCCCTGACTTATGAGCTGAACAAAGACAACACCTTTGGCTTTACCTACAGCCGCCGTATTCAGCGTCCGGACTATGAAGAGCTGAACCCGTTTGAATTTTATCTGGACCGCTATACTATGCAGGCCGGTAACCCAAACCTGAAACCTCAGTATTCCAACAACTTTGAGATCAGCCATACCTTCAAACAGTTCCTTATCACTTCACTGGGTTACACTCATACTACCGATATGATGACCAAAATTCTGGAAGCGGCCGTAGATCAGGCTACCGGAGATACCACCGTTACCCGTTACCGTTATCAGAACGTGGCTAAGGCTAATAACTTCAACCTGAACATCTCTGTGCCAATGCCTATCACCAAATGGTGGACCTCTTTCACCACTCTGACCGCTTCCTACAATATGTTTGAAACAGTGGTAGACAAAAACGACGTGAAACTGTCTTCTATGGCCTTCTTTGGCCGGACCCAGCAGTCTTTCACGATCACAAAGGACCTGAGTGCAGAAGCAGTCTTGACTTATGTTTCTCCGCAGGTGACTGAAGAAGGATTGTTCAAGATGAAATCTATGTTCGGTTGTGACCTGGGTATACAACAGAAAGTGCTGAAAGGAAAGGGGATGGTGAAACTGGGCGTATCAGACATCTTCCGTACCAACTACTTCCGCGCCAACTTTGAAAATGCAGGCAGAACCATCGCACTGTTTAACTCATGGGATTCAAGACAGGTACGTGTTTCCTTTAACTACCGCTTTGGTAATACCAATGTAAAGGCAGCCCGCAACCATCAGACCGGACTGGAAGCAGAACAGAACCGTGTAAAATCAGCACAATAACAATATAACCTTGCATTAAGATGGTTTTTTAGGTATATATAAGGATGGAAAAACGCGGCCCTTTTCGTCAGGGCTGCGTTTCTCTCCCTCAAAAAACATCATTTCGTCACAAAAAAGCAGGGTTTGGTGGATTTTACAGCAGAAAAGGTATCGCTCCAATTAATTTTACAAAAAAAATTTCAAGAAGCATAAAAGGTATTTATCTATATAAATAATTAATAATTAAATATTTAATAGCTTTTTGTCAACAGGCCCTATTCCAAAGCAGAACAAAAATTCCAGAGAACGGCCCAACCACATGCAACCTTTTTTACAATCATTGTCTTTATAATGAAAGCATCAGCCAGTAACTTGAATCAGACGCAAATAGACGGGAATGTCATAGACCGCTGCAAAAGAGGGGATGTTCGCGCATTTCGCGAACTGTATAATGCTTATGCTGCAGCGATGTACAACATTTGTTTGCGTATGACCGGTAACGTTAGTGATGCGGAAGATACGCTACAGGAAGCCTTCATACAGGTACACCGGAACATCGGTAAGCTGGAAAGTAATACCAGTGTAACCGCCTGGATTAAAAGGATTGTGGTGAACCACTGTCTGAATAATCTCAGAAAGAAGAAAGTGTACTTTGAAGAAGTGGAGGAAGTAGAGGTCGCGGAAGAACCAGGTATCGATGAAGATTCCTTTACCTGGACCGTATCAGCCGTAAAGTCAGCCATTCACGGGCTGCCACAGGGTTACCGTACGGTGCTGAATCTCTATCTGTTTGAAGAGTATTCTCACCGGGAGATTGCGGAGATGATGGGTATTACCGAATCTACCGTCAAAACGCAGTATATGCGGGCGAAGGAAAAGGTAAGACAGATTGTAAAACAGCAAAATTTAATTCGTTAATGCCGGACAATTTCGAAAGTTTTATCCAACAGCACCGGGATGCCTTTGAAGGCCCAGGTCCCTCACCAAGAGTATGGGAAGCGTTGGAAAAAGAGTTGGGAGGAAGCCGTAAAGGCAAGGTGGTACAGCTTTTGAGCAAAAACTGGTTCAAAGCCGCCGTCATAGCAGTATTACTGGTTAACGCCGCCGTACTGTTTTATATGACCAGACATAAACAACATCAGCAGGAACTGGCCAACATCCTGCCTGAGATGCAGGACGCCAAATTATACTATACTTCACGCATCAACGAAAAACTGGAGCTGATCAATGCCTATCCGGCCAATCAACTGGGTCTGGACAGCGCAGCCCGCCAGGAACTGCAGCTCCGTAATGATACCTACAAAACACTGGAGAATGAACTGAAAAATAATCCGGGTAATGAAAGAATCCGGGGCGCCATGATACGCTACTATCAGCTCAAACTCGACCTCCTCGATAAAATTCTCGAAGAGCTGCAGGATAAACACGCAGCTCCCACTCACCTAAAAAAACGATATGAAGCTGAGATTTAATTTCTTGTTCTGCTTGTTATTTCCGCTGCTCGCATGTGCAGAAAAGGGTGAACTTACCTATAAAAAAGTCATCACAAAAGAATTTACCGTTAACGCGGGTGCTTCGTTTAACCTGAGCAACAAATATGGTAAAGTGGTATTTCATGCCTGGAATAAAAATGAAATTAAAGCCGTGGTAAGCGTTACAGGCTTTGGTAAAAATGACCAGGAAGCGCAGGAGATAGCAGAGATGGTGGAAATTACCACCCAGCAAAGCAGTTCGGCAGTCTCCCTGACTACCGTGTACAATTCCTCCAAATCAGGTTCCTGGTTTTCCTTTGGAGGGAAAAAAGACTCCAGGGAATATGTGAACATCGATTATGATGTGTATATCCCGCAAAGTCTCTCCCGCCTGAAGGTAGACAACGTTTTCGGCGATGTGATTGCAGATAAATTCAGTTTCCCGGCAGAGCTGACCATGAACTATTGTTCTTATGATGTTCGTGATGCCCAGGACCTGACCCTGCGTATCAACTTCTGTGACAAGGGCCGTATCGGCAAAGCCAACAAGGTAGTGGTGAAGGGGAACTATTCAGAGCTGCGTGCAGAACAGCTGGAAACCCTGGACGTATCTTCCAACTATAGTAACTATACCGTCACCAATCTGGGAGACCTGAAACTGTCTGCCAACTATGACAACTATAAAATTCAACGGGTAAACAGTGTAGCCGGTCACGTTACTTTCTCCGATACCAACCTGGGTGAGATCGTACAGGACATCAATATGAAAATCACTTATGGTGACCTGATCATTAAAAAAGTGGTACCTGGGTTTAAAGGTGCCGACCTGGTGCTGACCTTTTCGGACCTGAAAGTAGCGGTACCCCGCAAACTGCCGCTACAGCTGGATATTCTCCTGGTCAATGGTGGGCTCCGTACCGGTGGGTTGGAACTGAAAAACGTAGTATCCAATAAAACGTCTACCTCACTGAGCTATACCGCCCAGGCAGGTAATGGCAGCGAAAGTTCGCCCCGTATCAAAATAAAAGGTACCAACGCAGACGCCAGCCTTGACACTTATTAATAATATTCGGCCATTCTAAAACCTTCATTATAAATCTTTCTAAAAAAATCCGCATGAAAACGATCAAGTATGTAGTATCCGCCACTTCTTTTATGGTTCTCTTCACGTTACTGGTATCTTTTACCATCCATCGCTCAGAGAGAGTCAGAGGTAATGGAAATATAAAAACAGAGAACAGAACAGCCGGCAGCTTTACCGACATCAGCACTTCCGGTGTTTTTAAAGTAGTGGTGCAGCAAGGCAGTTCCAACAGTATAAAAGTAGAAGCAGAAGAAAACCTGCTCCCTTATATTAAAACCGAAATTTCCCATGGAGAACTGCAAATTTTCACCGGCAACAATGTGAGCCTTAATCCTACAAAGGATATGGTAGTATACGTTACCCTGCAGGAAGTGAAAAAGCTGACTGCGAGCGGCGCCAGTTCTTTCAATGGTGTGGGGACGCTTAAAGCCAACAACCTGGCTCTGTCTTTTAGCGGGGCGGTTCATGCCAATCTGGACCTGAATATCAAAGACCTGGAAGTAGGTTTGTCCGGTGCCAGCAAAGTAATGCTGAAAGGTACGTGCGACAAGGGAGTATATACGATTTCCGGTGCTGCCAACGCAGATGCGCTGGATTTGCAGACAGAGCAGGCAGAAGTTGGGGTTTCCGGTAGTGGCGAGGCCAGTGTGCAGGTAGATAAAAAACTGAATGCCAACGCGTCCGGAGCGGGCCGTATAAAATATAAAGGCGAGCCTTCCATTACCCAGTCTGTTTCTGGTATGGGAAGAGTTCGTAAGCTCTAATTTTTTTAGATTTAGATTTATATATCGGCAGGTAGTTCACTACCTGCTTTTTCTTTTTTATATTTGTCGTCCGAATATAAAAAAAAGTTGCGTTATGCCGTCCTTTGATATTGTTAGCAAAGTAGATTTACAGACACTGGATAATGCCATTAACACAGTGAAGAAGGAGATCACCAACCGGTTTGATTTCAAGGGGTCTCATGTGGTAATAGAGCTGAATAAGAAAGATCTGGTGCTGAACATAGAAGTAGACAGTGATATGAAGCTGGGTCAGGTGTTGGACGTGCTGATTTCCCGTTCCATGCGTCAGGGCCTGGATGCTGCTATTTATGACCAGAGCAAGGAAGCTTACCAGAGCGGAAAAGCGTATAAGAAGGATATTCCTATCCGTAACGGGATCAAGCAGGAAGATGCCAAAAAGATCATAAAAATGATCAAAGATTCCGGTTTAAAGGTGCAGGCCGCCATTATGGACGATATGGTACGGGTAACCGGCAAAAAGATAGATGAATTACAGGATGTTATACAAAAGTGCCGGGAAGCCAACCTGGGTATCGCTTTACAGTATGTAAATATGAAATCCTGATTTTTTTACAATAAACTTTGGGTGTTAAAGATTTTTGGTTACCTTTGCACCCTGTATTTACAATAATATTTGATATGAAACAGGGAATCCATCCAGAAAGTTACAGATTTGTGGTATTTAAAGATATGTCAAACGGATACAGCTTTTTAAGCCGTTCCACTGCTCCTTCCAAAGAAACCGTTAAATGGGAAGACGGCAATGAATATCCGTTGATCAAGTTGGAAATTTCCAATACTTCTCACCCTTTCTATACTGGTAAGAACGTATTGGTGGATACCGCAGGACGTATCGATAAATTCAACAAACGCTACGCTAAGAAAGCATAGGTGTTTGCAGAGATATTTTTTAAAGAATCCCATCGGCTTATCGATGGGATTTTTTATTTTTAACCCCTATGGAGCGTAACTACATTCTTTTCGACACGCCCGTACGTGACTTGTTATACCCCTTTACATATACAAGACCCATTGCCGCCTGCAGAGTAGGAATACTTACCATACAGGAGAAATGGGCGTACTGGCTGGGTACGGGAGTAAGTCATTTCACTGTACCGCATTTACAGGATAAGTTTCCGTTGAACCGTGCCAGTGAGGGCGGAATAAACGTGTTATTAAATGGACATATCCTGCCGGATGAGGAGCTGGTGGCAGCGGTTGCTGCCCTGAAGCCAGACCAGGAACTCTATAAAGACAATCACCTTATTGCTAAAGCGAGCCAGGGCAGTGAAGTACATCTGCTGGCATCTGCTGATCGTAAAAACTATAATGGGCCGGTAAAAGGGATTTTTAAGCCCTGGGACATATTTATGTTGAACGACCAGGCTATCCGGGAGGACTTTGTGCTGCTGACGCGGGGGAGGACCTCTGCCCCGTTGCCGGAAGGCAACCAGGTAGTGGCGCCGGAGAATATTTTCCTGGAGCCGGGAGCTTCGGTGAACTGCAGTATCCTGAATGCATCTACAGGGCCTATTTATATCGGGCGTAATGCGCTGGTGATGGAAGGGTGTGCTATGCGGGGGCCTGTGGCACTGGGAGAGGGAGCTGTTTTGAAGATGGGTGCAAAAGTATATGGGGCCACTACGCTGGGTCCATATTGTATTGGAGGCGGAGAGATCAAGAACAGTGTCTTTTTTGGGTATTCCAACAAGTCACATGATGGTTATGTGGGTGATGCGGTGATTGGTGAATGGTGTAACCTGGGGGCTAATACCTCCTGTTCCAATGTGAAAAATAATGCAGCCCCTGTAAAGATATGGATGGAAGCCTCGCAGTCAACTGCTATAGCAGGGCAGAAATGTGGTGTGTTGATGGGGGATTACAGCCGCTGTGGTATTAATACCATGCTCAACACCGGTACGGTGGTGGGTGTATCCTGTAATATTTTTGGTGCGGGTTTCCCGCCGGTGTTTTTGCCGTCATTCAGCTGGGGGCATCAGGTGGGTATGGCCGCATACCGGCTGCCGGAAGCACTGCGTGATGCTGCTGCATGGATGGCCTTTAAAGGCCGGCAGCTGGAAGATACAGACCGGAAAATACTGGAGGCGGTGTTTAACGAAACCAATGCAAAACGACCTTAAAACTTAATATCACAATAATCTATGAGAAAGAAAATTGTTGCAGGTAACTGGAAGATGAACCTTACACTGGCGCAGGGTGAACAGCTGATCAACGACATTCTGCAGGCCGGGCTGAAACTGGCGGAAGGGCAGGAAGTAGTGGTAGCCACTCCGTTTCCTTATCTGACCAGGGCTAAATCCCTGCTGAAGAACTATCCGGGCTTTTATGTGGCGGCACAGAACTGTGCCAGCGAAAAATCCGGCGCCTATACCGGCGAGGTTTCCGCAGAGATGCTGCAGTCTGTAGGTGTGGATTACGTGATCCTGGGCCATTCTGAGAGAAGGGAGTATTTTCAGGAGAGCAACGGGGTGCTGGCCCGGAAAGTAGATCAGGCCCTGGCAGCCGGCATCAAGCCTATTTTCTGTTGCGGTGAGCCGCTGGATATCCGGAAGGCAGAAACCCAGAATGCTTATGTAGCCAAACAACTGGAAGAAAGCCTGTTCCACCTCACAGCAGAACAGTTCAAAGATGTGGTGATTGCTTATGAGCCGATCTGGGCTATTGGCACCGGTCTTACCGCCAGTGCAGCACAGGCACAGGACATGCATGCGTTTATCCGTTCCCAGATTGCTGCCAAATATGGCCGTGAGGCTGCACTGCACCTGACTATCCTGTACGGTGGCAGCGCCAAGCCAGGCAATGCCGGTGAACTGTTTGCCAACCCCGACGTGGATGGTGGCCTGATTGGAGGCGCTTCCCTGGTGGCCGGCGATTTTGTGGCTATCATTCAGCATCTGAGTTAGTATTTTTAGCAAAGAAAAATAAACGCGTAGATACATCGAAAGGTGTATCTACGCTGCGTTTGGGGGTATTTTGGCTGTGCGCGGAAGATATTTCTGCGTATTTTTTTAGTATAAAATGCTAAAAAAATTAGTATTTCTGAAAAAAGGTTGTATATTCGTATTGTCATTCTAACAGGAAGAATTAAAATATCAGGTTATGAATACGAATTATGAAGTTTCGGAAGCGTTATTTGATTATTTACTGGTGGTGAATCCGGATGTAGTAGTATCGAAAGATGTAAATCGGATCCGTCAGTTTATAGCGACCTCTTTGAAGGATGCAGCTGCAATTACGGCGCCGGTATATATCCCATTATTCAGATCTGAGTTTCCGCAACGTTTTGAAGATGACTTTATTGACATGGTGGAAGCGATAGCAAAGCGGCAGTCAGGTTTTGCGATCTATACCTCCCGGCTGGAAGCGCTGAAACATGCAGACGGACGGCAGAGTATCTGTGTAAATGTAGCCAATCCCAAACCACTGATGGAGCTGCACAAAAGCATCATGCAGTGTTTTGATCTGAAGCCACAGCATTTCAAACCTTACATGACAGTAGCCAGAGGCCTGGATGATGCGGCAATAGCCAAGGTTTTACCGGCTTTAACACAGCGACTGTTTGTACGGAGTTTCAATTGCCATTGTTTGACGCTGATGAGAAGACCAGTGACAGGCGGCAAATACGAAAGAGTGAGAGACATTGTGTTTGGTGATATCGAACATATGACCGGATCATTATTCAACTATGCTGCATAGGCAGTTGAATCAATTATATTGTATCATGTAGATCATTGTCTGAATCGGGAAGGACGGTTGGAGATGCATTGGATGAAAATTGAACGAATCACATTATGAATGCTGCAGTAAAGATTGCAGATACTATTTTGTTGCCCCTGTTTCTTCAATTCTCATCTGTAGTTTGTTTCCCCCAAGTTAACCATTCTCTGTCTTTTCTTTCTTTACTACGCTGTTACGCGATTATCTGTGTGCAGGTACAGATGATATTCCGGATAAAATGATTATTCGCTGGGATATCGGCCATAGTAGCTGTATGCGCCGGGCGTTGAGTACCGGACTGATAAGCGTAAATGTATTTCAGTGCCACAGGATTAATCGTTACATTCGTTTGATCATCGGCAGATATGCCAATGAATCTTACCAATCTGTATTATCCTGATTCAGACATTTTTTAGCGATAACCATTGATATTATGACAACCAAATCAATCGTGCATAAAGAAATTATTGTGAGAGGCCGCGTACAGGGAGTTGGTTACCGGGCTAATGCAAAACATATGGCAGACCTGCTGGGAGTGCAGGGACAGATCAAAAATATGCCGGATAAGGCAGTATGGATTCTGGCAGAAGCGGAAGAGACGGTGATGGAAGAATTTTTGACATGGTGCCGTAAAGGTCCTGCCATGGCTAAAGTTACGGAAATGGAAATCATCGTGGGGCCAGTGTTGCAAGTAGTCGGTTTTACCATTTTACATTCAGCGGATTAATAGCGCTCAATTGTTGGTGTTTGTTCGTCTCATCAGATTCATCTTTATCATCTAAGTCATCATTAATACAAGCCTGCAGTTTTTAGTCTATAGATGTTCATATGCTCATCTATCAGGCAATCTATGTTGGTCACCCTGTCATCAGCGGGTATCAGTATCTGATAGATACTCAGTTGTTGAATTTGGTGCCAATACTTGAAACAGCCTATAGTAGTTGTTGTTACTATCCTTCTATATAAACCTGGTTAAATAACAGGTTATGGTGTTCGTTCCTATGCCTGGATTACCTTAGCGTCCTTATTCCGGTAATCCTGAAATGCAGAAAGCGCAAAGAATACGACGGGCCGCTGTTAGCAACTCCAGCCGTATCATTCTTTGCGCTTTCTTATTTGGTACGAACGAACGATTAGTTTTCTACATTAATATTAAGATTGCCGGGAGCCTGCTGTTTGATATTCATTCTTTTGCTCTGCATGTATCCGCGGTATTTGTCGGCTACGTTGTCTGGTTGTTTGACACCGTTGATATAGAGACCGTTTTCATTCTTCTCGATAGAGAAAGACTGTTTGGTATCAATCAATTTATCATCAGCCATTTTGTTGATCATTTCGCGGTACATTTTGGAAGTGTTGGCAGCTCTTTCGCTGGCACTATGAGCGTTTCGCATCGCGTTTTCGGCCTGCATTTTAGCGTGTTCAGCTTGCCTTTGAGAACGTTCGGCGATTCTTTTTTCGTTCATCGCTCTGTGCATTTCTTCTCCGTGGGCTCTGGAAGAGTCGCGTGTGAAGATCATCCGTTGCTGATTGAGGGCCATCAGTTTATTGTTGGTGTCGCGCATACTTCTCTGTAGGATAACCTTGTTTTCTTCCATTCTTTTATGCATAGTTTCACGAGCCTTCTTCCATTCCTCACTGTTTCGGGTATCGTCGTAGGCAGCCTTGATATCCTTCTGGATCTGGGCCCAGTCGATGCTTTTCAGTGCTTCGCGGGCAGCTTGCTGGGCAGCCTGTGATTCCTGGGCCAGCGCTTTCCAGTCAATCTTGTCGGTGGCAGCTTTGGCTTCTGCCTGTATCTTCTTCATGTCCACCTCTTTAAGCTGCTGCATGGCTTTTTCCACGCTTCTTTGTGCGGCCTGCAGTTGCTTTCTGATCATCAGTGAATCGCTGGTGCGAGAACGGCCAGGAACGCTGTCAGTAAAGAAGTTTGATAATGGTGATATGTGGGCAGCTGTATTGGGAGCCATTATCATCGGACCCACGGTATTGTAGACAAACGCAAGCACATCAGAATCTGATAAATCGGGAGCATCCGGCGGTGGCGGCGGAGCATCTGGTGGTGGTGGTGCATCCGGTGGCGGTGGTGGAGCATCTGGAGGAACAGGCTGGCCTGGTTCGGGTGTGGTGGAAGGAGCCGGTGGTGGAGGCGGAACAGGTGTTGCTGGCCCCGTATGAATAACCGTTTGGCGGATGCTGGTATCAGCAGTAGCTTTTTCCTGATGCTGTTTCTGGTCCTGGCTTTTTCCTTTGGCAGGGTTGAGCCATGCAATGGAAACGAGTGCAGTAGCAATGATCAGGACTGCCATGAGTTTCTGGCTATAATTAAGATGTTTTGTTTTCATCTCCATGATTCTTTTGATGCGGTAAAACAGATGTTGTTTGTCATCTGCAGCAGCCATGGCCAGGGGATTGGAATTTAACCGGTACTCTTCCAATGCAACCAGTGCCCGGGCATAATGCAGCGGTTGAACGGTCCCCGAGATAACGAGGTCGTCGCAACAGTGTTCCCTTTCCTGGCGGATGATACGGGAAATCAGCCATACGAAGGGATTGAAGAAAAGAATGGTTTCAACAACGGATTGGAAGATATTCAACAGATAATCATTGCGTTTAACGTGTGCCAGTTCGTGCAGCAGGATGGCTTCCAGCTGTTCTTCCGACAGGTTATTGACCATGGCCACCGGCAGCAGGATCACGGGTTTAAGGAAACCCAGCATCACAGGCACCTGGACATAACGGGACACCAGTAGTTGCACCTTACGGGATAGCTGCAACTGAGCCATCAATTTGTGGAGATGTTTTTCCCATGCTTCACCCATGGGTTCTACCATGGTAGTACGTATCCGGTGCAATTGCAAAAGGTCGGATGCCAGCTTGATCGCCATGATCAGCATGCCAGCAAGGTATAAGGTAACCAGTATAGGAAAACACAGCTCCAGGCTGGGAAACAACATTGCCATCTTAGCCTGCCCGGGATAGGGGGCTGTGGGCTGACCGGCCAGTAAGGCCAGATCAGTGGCGGTATATTGTACTGCCAGCTGGCGGGTCGCAGAAATAGTTTGTAACTGCTGGTAAAAGGTGATCAGAAACCAGGCGAATATCCCGGTGAGTGCAAAAAACGACAGATTGTATTTGATCCTGGCACTGGCCATGGGCCATAGTTTCAATACTACTTTCAGGCAGGCATATACGAAAAAAGCTTGCCAGATGGCATGGAGAATGCTCCAGCCCAGCGCCCGTACCAGATCGCCGGTAATAGGTAATAAGTGCATAGTCAGTTTTTTTACCTGTTATCGTTTTTGTTGTTTTTCCATCTCAGACAAATATTGCCGGATCTGATCCAGCTCCGCTTCGGAAGAACGGTGATGTCCCAATGCTTGTAATACCAGTTTGGACGCCGATCCGCCAAAGACAGTATCAATCATTTTATTCAGCAGTTGTTGTTGCGTTTTTTCCTGCGAAACAGCCGCTTTGTATACATGTGTTTTGCTGCTGGTATCTCGTTCCAGCAACTCCTTCTCATGCATGATCTGCATTAACTTCAGCGTAGTGGTATAACCGGCATCTTTGGTTTCAGATAAGATATCATGCACTTCCCGTACAGTGCAGGGACCTTTCTCCCATAGGATGCTCAGAATCTCAAGTTCGCTTTCAGTAGGCTTTATATGTTTCCCAGTCATGGTTTGATCAGAATGATTATTGTTGTACGAATATCTTCGTAAACAAATGTACGATTGTTTTCGTAATTCCAAAAAAATCGCAGGGGAAAGTGATAAAGTAGTTTTTAAACGGGATGAACGGAAAGCGGAAAAAGTCAGCGAAACCGAACAACTTATGGTTTGAAATCGAACAAAGATGAAAATAGTATATGTGTATTGTTTTGTCTTTTAGATATATATTTATTGGCATTTCCTTGGTGCGGATAGAAAACTCATTAACAGCATATGATAAAAAACTATATCAAAATAGCCTTCCGCCATTTTTTTCATCATAAACTGTATACCGGTATTAACATGATCGGATTGGCCATGGGTATGGCTGTAGCTTTAGTGATCGGTTTGTGGGTATGGGACGAATGGTCGTTTGATTATTATCACGAACGCCACGACCACCTGGCCCGTATTGTGAGTACAGAACAAAACAACGGGGCGCTGGTCACCAGTCCGGGTGTCCCCATTCCACTGGCAGACGAGTTGCGCAGTAAATACGGGGCTGACTTTAAACGGATCGCAGTAGCATTTCCCAATTATACCCATACCCTGGCTAACGGGGATACTAAAATTGCTGCTGCCGGTAGATGGACACAGCCTGATCTTCCGACCATGCTGTCACTTAAAATGGTTGCCGGCCGCCAGGATGCGCTGAACGATCCTTCTTCTGTACTACTGACTCAATCACTGGCGAAAGCACTTTTCGGGGAAACAGATCCCATGAACAAAATACTGCGCATGGACAACCGCATGGATCTGAAAGTGGCTGGTGTTTATGAAGACCTTCCCAATAATACCACCTTCCATGACACCCGGCTATTCCTTCCCTGGACTAAAGCGGAGCGTGAGCTGGTATGGCTGAAAGATGCTGAAAAAGACTGGAGCTCTCACCACTGGGACCTGATCGTGGAGCTGAATGATCAGGCTTCGTTGTCAACAGTATCAGCCAAAATAAGAGACCTGGCGCAGGGACATGTTAAGGCTGGTAAAGAGATATTTTCACTGCATCCGATGAACAAATGGCACCTTTATAGTGAATTTATCGATGGTTTTAATACTGGTGGCCGTATTCGTATGGTCAGGCTGGTAGCTACCATCGGGTTGTTTATATTGCTGCTGGCAATGATCAATTTTATGAACCTGGCGACCGCCAGGAGTGAGCATCGCGCGAAGGAAATAGGATTACGCAAAGCCATTGGCTCCTTGCGTAGCCAGCTGATAGGGCAGTTTCTGACAGAATCCGTACTGGTGGCTTTGTTTGCACTGATGCTGAGTATATTGTTTGTACAAGGTGGCCTGTCTGCTCTGAATACACTGACAGAAAAGGACATGGTGCTGCCATGGGGGAATCCGCTTTTCTGGGCTGGTATGCTGCTTTTTACACTGGTCACAGGTTTGCTGGCAGGTAGTTATCCTGCTTTTCTGTTATCCCGCTTTGAGCCTGTCAAAGTGCTGAAAGGCAACTTCGCAGCTGGTAAAACATCCAGGCTGCCCAGGCAGGTGCTGATAGTCTTACAGTTTACAGTATCTATCACACTCGTGATTGGCACTATGGTAGTTTTCCGTCAGCTGCAATATGCACGCAACCGGCCTGCGGGTTATACCAGGGAAGGTTTGATCACATTGGGCATAAATACACCGCAATTATATCAGGCAGATTATAACAGACTGCGGCAGGATCTCCTGGAAACCGGTGATGTAGCGGATATGGCTTATTCTTCCGTAGCCGCTACGGAAGTGCCGGAAAATATAAAGGATATCAGCTGGAAGGGTAAAGACCCCAATATGGTACCACAGTTGAAATGTATAGCCGTTACACACGACTATGGTAAAACCATGGGCTGGCAGTTACTGGATGGACGGGATTTTTCGCGGGAATACGCTACCGATACCAGTTCTCTGGTGATCAATGAAACAGCAGCCCGGTTGCTGGGCTTTGCCCATCCTGTGGGAGAGACGGTACTTTATGGAGGAAAACCTTGTCTGATCCGGGGCGTCGTGAAAGACATGATCATGGAATCTCCCTATCAGCCGGTGGCTCCTACGCTTTTTATACTGGGGTACGAATGGCATAATTTTATCACCGTGCGAATCAGGCCTGGAGCTGGTATAGTAGCGGCACTGGCCGAAATAGAACAGGTGTTCAGACGATACAATCCTGCGGCTCCTTTTGAATTTAAATTTATTGATGACAACTATGCCCGGAAATTCTCTGATGAGAAACGCCTGGGCCGTTTGGCAGCTATATTTGCGGGGCTTGCCGTGTTTATTTCCTGTCTGGGATTATTTGGATTATCAGCTTTTATCGTATCAAGCCGGACCAAAGAGATTGGTATCCGGAAAGTATTAGGGGCCTCTGTTTTTAATCTCTGGGCCTTGTTATCCGGTGATTTTATCCGGCTGATTTTCATTGCTATTCTCATTGCCATGCCATTGGGGTACTATGGCATGACGCGTTGGCTGGGGCAATATGTTTACCATACCACCCTTGCCTGGTGGATCTTTGCGGCAGCCAGCATGGGTGCTGTGCTGGTGGCAATGCTGACGGTCAGCATACAAAGTATGAAAGCGGCGAGAAAAAATCCGGTCAACAGCCTAACGGTTTCTTAGCTGCCGGGTGGTTTGACGGCTTCCGTCAGGGCTCCAGCCGGGAGCTCCCAGGACATAGTTCCATATCTCCCGTAAAGACCGGGCATGACGGATGTCCCGCCATATGTCCAGCCACTCGTGAGTGGCGATGCGTAAAGGATTGTAGGTATGGATATTTTTGGTAAGCCCGTATGCCGGTCGTTTTCCTTCCGGTGTAAAAGTACCGAACATCCTATCCCAGATGATGAGGATACCGGCGTGGTTACGGTCCAGATATTCGATATCAGAGCCATGATGCACGCGATGATGAGAAGGTGTATTGAAGATGTATTCCAGTGGTTTAGGCAGCTTATGTATTACTTCTGTGTGTATCCAGAACTGGTAAATGAGGCTGATGGCCTGCATACTCAGTACCATTACCGGATGAAAGCCTGCCAGCGGCATCCAGAGCCAGAAGACAAAAGTGCCGGTGAGGTTACCGGTCCAGGTTTGGCGCAGGGCTGTAGCGAGTGTATATTTCTGGGAAGAATGGTGAATTACATGTGATGCCCAGAAAAAGCGCACGGTATGGCTACAGCGATGAAACCAGTAGTAGCTGAAGTCGTCTGCAAAAAAACATAGTAACCATGCCCACCAGGTAAAGCCAAGGGTAAAAAACCGGTATTGATAGAGAAAAAGATAGATGCCCAGAATAACACCTTTGGTGAACAGGCCGATGAATACGTTGCCAAGTCCCATCGCAATGCTGCTGAGGGCATCTTTGGGCTCATAAAGGTGTCTGTGATCTATGGTGGTAATGATAATCTCCAGCAGTATCAACAGCACAAAACCGGGAATGGCATACATAATCAGGTTAGGAGGCATACGGATTTTTTCTTTCTCCTTAAATTACAAAAAAAGGGGGATTTCCGCTGTCGGAAATCCCCCTTTTTAATAAAATATATCGGTTTACTTCACCAGTTTCTCCGCTCTGCTGACGGCGGAAGTACCAAACCAGCCCAGTATTTTGGTTTTGCCGGAAGGCGTAACGTTATTGACATTGGACCTTACATTCTCCAGCACTTTGGCAAAGAGACCGCCGGCATTCACCTGCTGGTCTACCTGTCTGAGAAAGTCGAAGCTGCGGTGGGTAACGGACATCAGCCTCACAATCACTTTTTCATTGGCCTGGAATGGTTTGTTCCAGTCGGTGATTCCTTCTGCGATGGGAATGATAAAGGTGGCGCCATCGGAAACCCCTTCGTCGTAGGAACCGTCGATGGAGAAGTTATCTTTCAGGCGTCTGAGCGTATCGTTGCGGTAAGAGCGGATCCAGTAATAATCGGTAGCTCCTTCTATATCTTTAGCGTGCATAGTAGCGTAGAAGCCTTCTTTGCCATTCATCGTTTCCTCTTTGGTTTTATACTTCAGAGTGATGGAATCGATGGTGGTCACTCTTTTGATAGTATCGTATGCTTCAAATATCTCTCCCTTATATTCCACATGCAATTTGTAGGCGTGGCCTACTACGCCGATAGGCTGGCTGGTGGCATCATAGCTGTACATGCCATCTTTAAAACCAAATGGATAAGATTTGCCGGCAGTTTCATCAAACAGGGTGATGGCGGCATCGTTGATAATTGGTGCAGGGTTGTTGTCTGTAAAAGGTACAGACATGGTGAATTTAATTTTTTGTAGTCCCGCTTCTGTAGTGATCCAGGCATCCAGCACCGGCAAAGATTTACCCTGGGCGATGTCGAGATCTATTTTGTCTTCGCAGGCGCTAAGACCTACTAATGCTGATATAATGAGCAATGACAGTTTTTTCATGTAATTACTTTTTAGACAGATTAAAATTTGAAGTTGTACGTGATGCCCGGTATGATGGAACCGATGATAGAGAGGCGAACAGCTTCCCGTTTGTTGGGATCATCTTCATTTTGTTTGAAGTAGATGCTGTAGGCGTTTCTGCGTGCATATACGTTATACAGTGAAAATACCCATTCTCCTTTCCAGCGTTTCAGCTGTTTGCCTTTGAGGGTGAAGGAGAGGTCCAGGCGGTGAAACGCGGGCAGACGGTAGTTATTACGTTGGTCAGTGCTGTTATACGGGATGTCCCAGTCCTGGAACTGCAGCCTGTTGTCGGCATAAGTGCCGGGCGTACCGGAAGCATATACCCAGTTGGCAGACAGGGAAGACCTTTTGTTAATGGTATGTGTGAGTACCAGGTTGAGGTTGTGTGTACGATCGTAACGGTTCAGGAACCATTCATCCAGGCTGATACCAGGTGTTCTTCTTTCTGAGCGGGAAAGGGTATAGCTGATCCAGCCGGTGGTTTTACCGATATCTTTTTTAGCGTACAGTTCAATTCCGTAGGCGCGTCCTTCTGAAGGGAGCAGGTCCGCTTCAATGAGCTGATTGAGCTGCAGGTCGGCGTTGTCTATATAGTCCAGCTGGTGTTTGGTGGTTTTATAGAAAGCTTCTGCAGAGAACTCATAGGAGTCGTTGGGTGAATTGTAGAAGTATCCCAGGGTATACTGGTCAGACAGACTAGGCTGTATATTGTTGGTGCTGGGTGTCCAGATATCCAGTGGGGTAGGGGATGCGGTGTTGGAGAGCTGGTGCATGAACTGGGTAGTTTTGCTATAAGCTACTTTCACTGCATTTTGCTCATTGAATGCATAACGGGCACTGAGGCGAGGCTCAAAGTAGTAGTAGCCTTTGATCAGTTCATTGGCGCCATAGGTTTTGCTGCCGATGAGGGTTTTGCGGATACCTGGTGTGGTATCGTTGAAATAATAGGCAGTGCCTTTACCAATCAGCTGATAGGCAGAGAAGCGGCCGCCGTACTGAATACCGAATTTTTTTGAAGGCTTCCACTCATGATCTAAATACACGCCGGATTCAAGTGCATGTTTATCTGTCAGTTCCTTCAGCCTTTTGATATCACCTTCAACACTTGAGCCGGTACCCGGACGGAAGGTATAATAGATACCCTGTACGCCGAAATGCAGGATGTTGGCGGAGTTGAGGTAGTAGGTAAAGGATGGTTTCAGACCGTAGTTGACAATGTCGGAAGTCCATTTATAGCCCTGCAGCTGTTCGTTATCCTGTTTTTTGGAAGCGTTGCTGAAGTTGAGGCTATAATCATATTTAGAGTAGTAGGTGGTGAGGTTGAGGAACAGGCGGTTGGAAAACACGTGGTTCCAGCGCAGGGTAGCGGTAGCATTACCCCAGTTCATATCAACGTCTTTGCCCAGGCCGAACTTGTCTCTGCCGAAGTAACCACTGAGGAAGAGGGTATTGTTTTTGTCGAATTTGTAGTTGGCTTTGGCGGTGAGGTCGTAGAAGTTCAGTTTGGTATCCTTCATGTCACCTTTTACAAAGGGCTTCATGAGGATGTCGATGTAAGATCTTCTGGCAGCCACAATAAAGGATGATTTGTCTTTTACCAGCGGACCTTCTACAGACAGGCGGCTGAAGATATTGCCGATACCGCCGTTAACATTGAAGTTCTGGTTGTTACCGTCTTTCATACGAATGTCCAGTACAGAAGAAGTACGGCCACCATATTCAGCGGGGAAGCCACCTTTAATGAGGTTGATGCCTTTTACCGCATCCGGATTGAATACGGAGAAGAAGCCGAGCATGTGGCTGGAGTTATAAACAGGTGCTTCGTCCAGCAGGATGAGGTTTTCGTCGCTGTTGCCACCGCGTACGTTAAAGCCGGAAGAGCCTTCACCCACGGTAGTTACGCCCGGCAACGTCTGGATAGAGCGGATTACATCCACTTCTCCCATAAAAGCGGGCATTTTTTTCACTTGCGCGATGTCCAGTCTGTTGATGCTGGTATTGAGGGTATTCACCGCTCTTTCCTGTTTCTGTCCGTTGATAGTGACTTCATTGAGCTGACTGCTGCTGCTTTCCAGCTTGATGTCGAGTGTTTTGTTGCTATGAAGACTTACCACTGTTTTAACAGGGGCATATCCCATATACGAAAACTGAAGTTCATGTTCCCCGGCAGGGAGGGTGAGAGAGTAAAAACCGTATTGGTTGGTAACAGTACCAACAGCGGTACCAGTTTTACCTATAGAGATCCCAACCAGACTTTCTCCATTTTGTTTGTCTTTTACATAGCCACTAACCGTAAAACGTTGTTGTGCTATCGTTGGACGCGTTGCCAGCATAAGTACCAGCAAGGTCATCAACATGGTGACCGTAGTTTTCATAAAAGGTAAATCGTGATTTTGAAATGATTTATTCCAGATTTGTCTGACATTGCTAATAAGACGTGACTGCGAATCTATACCCCTATTCGGGATAGATTATTTTTTTTGGTAATAATTGGGGCTAAGATAGTGGGGAAAATCGAAAAAGGAATATTGAGATTGAAGTAGGGGTATCTTCAAGCTCAATATTCGCTATAATTTTATGTTTCGGGGGATCAATCAAGAATATCGCAATAGAAGCCCAGCCGGGTCACAAATTCGATAATGGATTTTTCTGCCACCTGTTGGAGGCTGATCACCCGCAGTACTTTGTCACAATCCTCAATATCCACACTGCATGCGTTTACGGAAAAAGCACTTGAAATAGCCTGAATAACGTTGTCTTTATCCTTAACAGTGTTAATATTTGTACGGAATATCCCAATCATGGCGTTTTAAATTTGAGTTTTGCGGAATATATTTGTGCAAATTTGCTACTGTTTATCCGTATAGCTGTTACACGAAAAGGATTATAACTTATACGAAACGGATTATTTTATGACTGTGGTGATAAAAAATGAGCTCAGGGAGATATTGCTGCAGGAAGAGTTTCCTTTTTCTCCCGGAACTTTGTCCACATCAAGGACTATTATCGAGGAAAGTACCGAACGGAAACTGGAATTTGGTACTTATAATATACAGGAGTCAAAATTTGATGGCATTCATCTGGTGATATGCGAAGCAGAAGTATATGAAGATCTGTTTGTTGACACTGATGATGTGATCCCCCATGTGACTATGCTTTTCATGGAAAGGGGTAATATCTGTACTTCGGTGGAAGGTGTCCGGCAGAATTTCACGTTTTCCTCGCTGCAACATAACATTGTCTATTCTCCTTACCAGGAAGAATCTGCCGAGCTGAAGAAACAGCCGGGGATTCAGGTGATGGGACTAAATTTCATACCTGAGCGTTTTCTGGAACTGGCCGACAATAATGTACAGGTGCTGGGTAAACTGGCTGACCGGGTGGCCAATAACCAGAGCGCTATCCTGACGGATAAAAGGAACCCGCTGATCACACCAAAAATGAAAACAGTACTGGCCGAGATACGCCAGTGCCAATATAAAGGAGGTTTGAAAAAGCTGTTCCTCCAGTCCAAAATCATGGAGCTGCTGGCCCTGCAATGTGACCAGGCAGAAAGTGATATCGGTATTACTGTCAGAGGCCGTAAGATTCCAGCCAGGGAAATAGAGCAACTGCACCATGCCCGGCAGCTGCTGCTGGACAATATGCATAGCCCTCCCAGTCTGGAACAGTTATCACGTTTGACCGGCCTGAACGAGTTTAAGCTAAAATCCGGTTTCAAAGCTATTTTTGAAACGACAGTCTTCGGTTATCTCAACGATCACCGGCTGAACCTGGCCAGGGAACTGATTTTAGGCGGTGGTAAATCACTGGCCATCATCGCGGATGAAGCTGGTTATTCTTCCCCTCAGCACTTCAGTAATGCGTTTAAGAAGAAGTTTGGTGTGAGCCCAAGGAACTATGATTAATGCTGATATTGTTGATGTTCCTGATGGGCGAAGATATTAGTGAAGATAAAGGAGAGAACATTTTTAAGTGATATAAAGAAATAAACATAAACGAGAAGGGCCTGCTGATATAAGTCAACAGGCCCTTCTCGTTTTATAGTCTTCTATCATCTTTGTCCATCAGGAGCATCAGAAGTATCAGTATTAATCTCAGTAAGCTACCGTAAACCTTTGCTGGATATGCTGTGGTTTTTCCAGCTCGTCGATCAGGGCTACAGCGTAGTCGGCGGTGGATATTTTGCTTTCGCCGTTGGCGTCAGCCAGCAGCTGGTCGCCGCCGAGGCGGAATTTGCCGGTACGTTCGCCGGGAGCGATCATGGCAGCCGGACTTAATACGGTCCATTCCAGGTCTTTATCCTGTTTGATGATTTTAAAGGCTTCCCGGGTGGCAGAGGCTCCTTCTTTCCATTCTGCCGGAAATCCAGGCGTGTCGATCAGTTGAACGCCGGGCTCCACTTCCAGGCTGCCTGCGCCGCTTACAGCAATCAGTCTTTTGATACCGGCTTGTTTCAGGCCGCCGATGATAGCACGGATGGCTGTTACATAAGTAGCAGTATCGTAAGCGTTGAAAGCGCTGATAACGGCCTCATTGCCGGCTACCAGGTCAGCTACTTCAGCTTCATTGGTTACATCCCCTTTTTTGATAGTCAGATGGTCGTTTTTAAGCTGGATTTTTTCAGGATGGCGTACGATGGCAGTTACCTGATGGCCTCTGTTGAGCGCTTCGTTTAAAAGGGCGGAGCCGATGAATCCGGATGCTCCGATGATGGCTACTTTCATGTCAATGCGTTTTTGTAGTGATATAATTACAGCCCCGCAGGACTTATTGTTTAACTGTTTTGTTTTTTATTACAGTTTGTAGGACAAAAGTACAGTTCTTTTTTACTGTAACAAAAAAAATTACAGTAAAATATAAAAAATTAGCGGACAACGAACCGGAGAAGCAGTTAAACAGCATGTTTTCGCTGCAATGACCGGGTTTGTTGTCCGCTATTTAAATTATTTCATTACATAAACGGAAGCTTTGGCTGCCGGAGGGGTGACGGTTTTCATTTTCACCACCGGAGGCACTTCCTTAGTATGGAATTTTTCAGACAGGGTAGGAGCGATTACCAGCGAAACGATGGACATCAGTTTGATCAGGATGTTCATAGACGGGCCGGAAGTATCTTTGAAGGGATCTCCTACGGTATCACCGGTAACAGAAGCTTTATGCGGCTCTGATTTTTTGTAGTAGGTTTCGCCGTTGATTTCCACGCCTTTTTCAAAGGATTTTTTAGCGTTGTCCCAGGCGCCGCCGGCGTTGTTCTGGAAGATACCCATTAATACACCGCTAACGGTAGCACCGGCGAGGAATCCGCCCAGTACTTCGGGGCCTGCGAGGAAACCTATGAGCAGCGGGGAGATGAGGGCAATAGCACCTGGCAGGATCATCTCACGGATAGAAGCCTGTGTGGAGATGGCCACACATTTGTCGTACTCAGGTTTGCCAGTGCCTTCCATGATACCAGGTATTTCCCGGAACTGACGGCGCACTTCTTCCACCATGGCCATGGCGGCACGTCCTACGGCTGCGATGGCGAGGGAAGAGAAGATAAAGGGGATCATACCGCCAATAAACAGGCCAGCCAGCACGTCGGCTTTATAGATGTCGATTCCCTGGATACCGGCCACGCCTACAAAGGCAGCAAAGAGTGCCAATGCGGTGAGGGCTGCGGAAGCGATGGCAAAACCTTTACCGGTAGCTGCAGTGGTGTTACCCACAGCGTCCAGGATATCCGTTTTTTCTCTTACATCTTTAGGCAGTTCACTCATTTCCGCAATACCACCGGCATTGTCGGCGATAGGGCCAAACGCATCGATGGCCAGCTGCATGGCTGTAGTGGCCATCATACCAGCTGCTGCGATAGCCACACCATAGAGGCCTGCAAATGCATAGGAGCCGTAGATACCGCCGGCCAGTACCAGGATAGGCAGGGCAGTGGATTCCATACCAACAGACAAACCACCGATGATATTGGTAGCTGCACCGGTAGCAGACTGCCGGATGATGGAACGTACCGGGCGTTTACCCATGGCCGTATAATATTCAGTGATAATGCTCATCAGGGTACCTACAACCAGACCTACCATGATAGCACCAAAAACCTGGCCTTTGGTGAACTCATGGCCACGCAGTACCATAGGGCCGTCGGGCAGTATCCAGTTAACCAGGAACCATGAAGCGATGGCGGTGAGCACGATAGAACCCCAGTTGCCCATATTGAGGGCCCGCTGTACCACGCCGGTATTGAGGCCTGAGCTATCGCTTATTTTTACGAAGAAGGTACCGATCATAGAGAAGATGATACCTGAGCCTGCGATCAACATGGGAAGCAGGATAGGAGCGATACCGCCAAACAGGTCCTGGGAGGTGGTTTCAGAGCCGAGTACCATGGTAGCCAGTACGGTGGCCACATAAGAACCGAAAAGGTCGGCGCCCATACCAGCCACGTCACCTACGTTATCACCTACGTTATCGGCAATGGTAGCAGGGTTGCGGGGATCATCTTCCGGAATGCCTGCTTCTACTTTACCTACCAGGTCAGCGCCTACGTCGGCTGCTTTGGTATAGATACCACCACCTACACGGGCAAAGAGAGCTATACTTTCTGCACCCAGTGAGAAACCGGTAAGCACTTCAATGGTCTTTACCATTTCTGCAGTATTGGCAGCAGCGCCGAAATACGCTTTGAGAGCAATAAACAGGGAACCGAGGCCCAATACTGCCAGACCAGCAACACCCATGCCCATCACGGAGCCACCGGTAAAAGATACTCCCAGTGCTTTGGCCAGACTGGTGCGCGCGGCCTGCGCTGTACGTACGTTGGCTTTAGTTGCGATTCTCATTCCAATAAATCCGGCCGTAGCGGAGAAAATTGCGCCCATCACAAAGGCTACACCAATAAACCAGTGGGAGGTATGGTGCGACGATCCCATGTATCCTAATAACAGGGCGATAACGACAACAAAATAAATAAGGACTTTATACTCCGCTTTTAAAAATGCCATAGCGCCTTCTGCAATATGTTGCGCTATTTCTTTCATCTTTTCATTACCCGCATCCTGGCGGGCAACCCAGGAACTTCGGATAGCAGTAAATAACAAAGCCAGTAATCCAAAACAAGGAACGAGGAAAACAATATTCATAGAAGCGTATTTAAATTGCTCGGTTGAAAAAATAGCGTATTGAGTAAATGTTATCCAATAAATATAAATAATAAAATTTTGAATTACGAATTACGAATCATGAATTAAAGGGGAGGGGGAGATATTTGTTAATATCTGCTTATAGAGGTGTGATTTACACTTTTGGCTATCAATAAAAGCATTCCATAAAGGCGCTGCCAAGGTTGGAAATAATGTCTGCCGCGCTCATGGCTTCCTGCGAAAGATGTGCTGCGGCCAGGTCGCCGGCATAGCCATGTATCCAGGCGCCGAGTAATACAGCTGCTTTGGGGGAATAGTCCTGGGCCAATAAACCAGTAAGGATCCCTGTCAGTACATCGCCGCTGCCGCCAGTGGCCATACCTGGGTTGCCTGTGGCATTAAAATAAACTGCTCCATCGGGACAGCCGATAGCAGTATACCTGCCTTTGAGGAGGATATACAACTGCAGGCGTACGGCCTGTTTGGACAATAATTCCAGTCGTTCTACATCATTGGCGGAAGGACCAAAAAGACGCTCAAACTCTTTGGGGTGAGGTGTGAGGATAGAACCTGCCGGCACCTGGTATAACAGGGAGGGATATACGGAGAGTATGTTTAGTGCGTCGGCATCAATGACCATAGGGCGTTTGTAGGTGGCCAGCAGTTTTTCGAGGGAGCTGGCCGTAGCTGTAGCGGTGCCCAGCCCCGGGCCAATTCCGATGGTTTTATAACGGGCATCGGCCTGTTCGTGAAAATGGGCACTGTGGTCGGGTAGTTCATCAGTAATACACATGGCACAGGGCTCGCTGATCTGCATAATATCATACCCACAATCAGGTATATGACAGGAGAGCAGTCCTGCACCCACCCGGATACAGGCTTTGGCGCTGAGCACTGCGGCGCCCATCTTGCCCCGGCTGCCGGCTATCAGCAACGCATGACCGTAAGTGCCTTTGTGCGAAAATGGCGTCCTCGGCATATAAATGGTACGCATCATGTCCAGATCTGTCAGATGGTAACGTGTAGACGTATGCGTTATATACTCCGGTGACAGGCCGATAGGCAGAATATGTACCTGCCCCGCCACGGCTGCATTTTCCGGCAGGAGAAAAGCCAGTTTGTAAAATTCGAAGCTGAGAGTATGATGGGCCTGTATGACCGGTGTGTTACGGGAACTGGTATCCGCCTTCAGCCCGGAGGGCATATCAATGGCCACAATAGTATGACGGGGATGCTGATCGTTTATCTTGTGAATAACACCCGCCAGCCAGCCTTCTATCGGTTTGTTGAGACCGGTGCCAAAGATGGCATCCACAATCACAGCGGATGGGGGCAACTCCGGAAAGCCGGTTACATCGGCGATTTCACGGATACGGCCGGCGTATTGCTGTTGCAGCCGCCGGTAATAATAGATATAATCTTCGCTGGCTTTGCTGCCATATTCCAGCAGACAAACCGTTACCACATAACCTTCATCCAGCAGCTTTTGGGCTATCACCAGCCCGTCGCCACCGTTGTTGCCTTTACCACAGAAAATATAAAAAGGATGAGAAGGAGGATAGTGTTCCATCAGCCAGTCAGCACACTTGCCCGCAGCCCGTCCCATCAGGTCGGTGCTGCTCACAGGCTCATGCGCTATCGTAAAAGCGTCGGCCTCGCGGATCTGGGCAGCTGAGAAGATTTTCATAGCCAGCAGTTGAACATTAAAAGTACTTCAAAATGGGCGAACATAAAAAACGGATCATGGTAAGCCATGATCCGTTTATGGGTTATTAGTATTTTATTGCCTATTAGAAAGTATATCTTGCAGATATACCACCGATTTCTTCACCAATGAAGTTGGTTGGTCCAACAAACTGTACATAAGGCTTGAGATCAGCACTCAGGTTTAACGGAATATTCTTGAAGGTATATTCGATACCGATGATACCATCCAGACCCGGAGATACGTAAGTACCTTTGCCTTTGTCTACATAACGGTCCCAATCATAGTCACGGCGGTCGTAGAAACCTATGTGTGCACCACCACCAGCGTACATGTTCAGCTCAGGCTTACCGATGTTCCAGTGGTATTCGTACAGACCTGTAATGGTAACATTGGCCCTGTGTTCGTGGTTGGTGGTTACCAGACCTTCAATGGCGTGAGGTCCCTGTATAAAATGCTTAATGGTGAAACCTACTACCCATGGGTTTACACGGATACCGAGTGCGGTATTGTAGTTTTCTACGCTGCTACTGTAACTTTTCTTTTTCTGCGCGTTAGCCTGTACTGCCAGCAGGGCAATCAGACTGAATAATAACACGACTTTTTTCATAGATTGTTGCTATTTGAATTGATACAAAAAATGTATGGGTCTATTAACGTTGGCTAATCACTCCAAAGTATATACGACTATCCAAAAAATTCGGAGTAGGCTTACAATAACAGTGCCAATAAGCTATCAAGTACCTTTTTTGATGAAAGGGGCTGGTTTCAGCATCCGGAGGAAAATAAACCCTGCAATGCCCGCTATCAGCGAAGCTGCGATAACAGAAATAATGGCAATGATCTGATATTCTCTTTCTTCATAAGCCAGAGAAGAAATAAAAATAGACATAGTGAACCCGATGCCGGCAATAAGACCTACGCCGATTAGCTGCATCCAGCCGGATTTGGAAGGAAGACTGGCCAGTTTCAGTTTTACAGCTGTAAATGACAAGATAAAAATACCCAGGGGTTTGCCCAGCACCAGGCCTGCAATAATACCATAACTGATATTATTGTGCAGTGCACCCATTACGTCTGATGGCAGTTGTATTGCGGTATTGGCCAATGCAAAGAGAGGCATGATAATAAAGTTCACCGGGTCATGCAGATCATGTACCAGGTCGGCAATTTTTTCCTGCGGGATACAGAAGGCCAGCAGAACGCCGGCAATGGTGGCATGCACACCGGAATTGAACAGGCAATACCATAATACCACACCGGGTATATAATATAATATCAGACGTTTTACTTTCAGGACATTGAGCAGTATCGGAATCAGCAACACGCCTCCGGCCATCAGCAGGTAGTGCATGTCCAGATGCGGGGTGTAGAAAATGGCGATGGTAAGGATGGCGCCCAGGTCGTCGATAATGGCCAGTGCCATCAGGAATATTTTCAGGGATAC
Organism: Chitinophaga flava; assembly: GCF_003308995.1. Taxonomy (NCBI): domain Bacteria; kingdom Pseudomonadati; phylum Bacteroidota; class Chitinophagia; order Chitinophagales; family Chitinophagaceae; genus Chitinophaga; species Chitinophaga flava. The sequence continues at coordinate 1,464,523 of NZ_QFFJ01000002.1, forward strand.
AGGTACTCTTTTGCCGAGCAGGGAGAGGATACCCAGGGAGAATGCAATGTCGGTGGCCATGGGAATACCCCAGCCATGGGCATAGTCGGAGCCGGCGTTAAATAGGGTAAAGATGAGTGCGGGGAAGAGCATACCGCCGATAGCCGCCAGTACGGGGAGTATGGACTTACGAAGAGAGGAGAGTTCACCTACGGTCAATTCCCGTTTGATTTCCATGCCTACGAGAAAAAAGAACAGTACCATCATACCGTCGTTTATCCATAACAGATAGGAGTTGGGAAGAAAAAGGGAGCGATATTGATAATGGTGTCCGCCGGTGGGGTTGAAGAGGGCATTCCAGAAGTTGACATAACCTTCCTGCAGTGAAGAATTGGCCAGTACCATAGATATGACCGTACAGAGGATCAGTATGATGCCTACGGCGCGGCTGTCTTTTAAAAAGGTGTGGAGTGGGGACAGGAGGGTTTTGAATGCGCTTCTGATCAAGATAAATATATTTGTGATCTGGTTATTTGATTATCTGGCTATCGGGTAATAACCAAATAATCAAATAGTCAAATAATCAAATAACCTGATCGGTGAAAAAATTTATTGCATTAGCTCGTACTTCGTTTTGGGCTTCCGTTTGATATCCCAGTGGAAGTTTTCCAGCTGCAGTTGTTCTTTAGGTCTTTGGGTGAAAGGATATACTGTTCCTTCCGGATCTTTAATCATTACTACTTTATCGACTTCTCCCTTTTTAAAGAAGATGTTGATGATAGCACATTGTGCTTTGTTGACGCTCATATATGCGCCCGACTGGTCTTTTACGTAGTTGATAGTTTCCGCGTTTCCTTCCACATGCATCCAGTCGATAGATTCGCCAGCCACGTAGCCGGTGATGGTGTTGCCTTTCACCTGGTTATACATTTCAGGGCCGGCTTCGTTGATGATAAAAGCGTTTTTGATCATCAGCACTTTATCGGCCGTCTGATTTTTGGTGAACATCAGTATGGTGTCTGCACTGAGCTGTGAGGTATTGTTGGACCATAATACCGGATCGCGGAAGAACCGGAAGATGGAGTCTTTGGTAGAGTAATATACACTGTCGGCCACGCCCTGGAGGGAGTCGGAGAACATGCGTACATGGTGGTAGGCCAGGATATAACGCTGGTCTGCGGTGTCCTTCGGTGCGGAGAGGGCTATACTGTCTGCATGGTGTTTGAGGCCAGGCAGGGAGTCTTTCGCGATAATATCGGGTGCGGGCGCCATTTTAACCAGTTTGACCCGGTTGGAGTCGAGTTTGTTTTTGGTTTTGGCGAGCACACTGTCGGCCACAAACATCATGATCGCTCCGGGGACGCTGTCCAGTTGTTTTTTGGCGAGGGAGTCGCCTTTATTGACCGGGGAGATGTTGATGGGTATATGATCTTTGGGCCGGATGGTTTTAAGTGGGTGGAGCTGTTCCTTGACCGGTTCTTTTTTGAGGCCGCTCACGGAGGGGATGGAGAGGCTGTCGCCGGGCCGGATAATACCGGAGAAAAGGGTGTCGGCAGCCAGGTACATGGTGTCCTTGTTTTTCTCCATGATCAGCAGCGGTTTTTGTGTGGCCAGGATGGTTTTTTCCTTCTGGTTCACGATGCCATGGTTGGCCAGTAGCGACATTTTGCGGACGGTATCTTTATATACCATGTTGCCGGTGGCATAGGCCATGCCGGTGATTTTGTCCATTTCTATATTGTCGGCTGTGAGTGTGCCAGTGCTGTCTTCGATGGTAGGGCGGTTGCCGAAGTTGCCATAACCTTTGTCGGTATTATAATAACCGCTGGTGGCGTACATGATGCGCTTACCTTCATTGATGGTGGTAGGAGCGATGATGTTGGCAATTTTGGTTTCCGTGTTATAGAGCAGGGCGTCTGTGGTGAGCGTGTATTCCGGGTCTACCAGTACCACGTTACGCTGGAAGTGCATTTCCTTCGTTTCGGTGTAGTAGTATCCTTCATCGCTGGTGAGGACGCTTTTACCGTTGACGAGGCGGCCAGTTTTCAGGTAGCTGCCTATTTTGGCGTTCATATCGTATTGCAGTTCCGGGCCGGTGATGGTTACTTTCCCATCGGTGAGCCGGGCATTTTCTCTGAGGATGGCGAGCCGGGTATTACCGTCGTAGTTGAGGTAGTTGCCATAGATATGAATGCTGTCGGCCTGATTGATATGTACGTTGCCGTATGCGTCAACGATATTGGTTTTGTTGTTTTTGATGGCGCTGTCGCAGAAGAAGAGGGTGTTGCCCTGTTTAAATCTGGCGTGGCCGATGAAGCGGGTGATATTGATCGTGTCTTTCTCAATGAGCTGCAGCGTATCTGCACCCAGGATTTCGATCACGGTACCTTTTTTAGGGGCGGGTTGCGCAGGGACCTGCGCGCTGGCGGGCAATATAGCTGCCAGGCAAATAACTGCCAGTAAAAGGACTGATCTGATATATTGATTCATGAGTGCTTATTGTTGTACCGCTGCAGTATCAGAAGGCAGTGGTTTCGTTTTATCTTTTTTGCCGAACAGGGAGAAATGCACATAACGTTTCGGGTTGACGCGGAGGTCTTCCAGCAGCTTGTTCAGGTTGCCGAGTGAGTTCTGGAGGTTGTTGTACACCTTTTTATCATTCAGCATGAGTCCTGCGGTACCATCGGTGGTATTGAGTTTGGCGATGGTGGCGTTGAGGTTGGTCACTGTTTGCTGGAATTGCAGCAATGTTTTGTCGAGATTGCCATTGGCCAGCGCATCGGTGGTTTTTTTAGCGTTATCGAGGATGCCGCTTATTTTTTCATTATTGTTTTTGATGTTACCGGTAACGGCGGCAAGGTTGCTGAAGGTAGCATGCACACTGCCTTTCTGTGGGTCCATGAGGGAGCTCAGAGAGGCGGAGGTGTTGGAAAAGTGGCGCATGGTGGTATTGAGGTTGCGCATGGTTTCCTGGAGGTTACCTTTGGCGGTGGTGTCGAGGATGCCGTTTACTGCGAGCAGTACGGAGTCGATATTAGACAGGGTACCTTCCAGCTTTTTGACGAGCGGGCTGATTTGTTCTTTCAGGGCATCTGTCATGGAGCCGTCTACTGTGGCGGCGTAGATGGTATCGCCGCTTTTCAGGTATTCTGTAGCGTTACCGAGTTCCATCTGTACGGTTTTAACGCCGAGCAGATCGCTGCTGATGCGGGCTACGGAGTTGCGCGGAATATCTATTTTTTTGGTGAGGATGATCGTTACCAGTATTTGGGAGGGATCATTATCCTTTACATTCAGTTCAGAAACGCTACCTACCACCAGGCCGTTTACCTGTACAGCATTAGAGGGCTGCAGTCCATTTACCTGTTTGTAAACAGCATAGATGGTTTTGTTGCGTGAAAACAGGCTCTTTCCCTTCAATACATTAAAGCCCAGTACGAGTAAGGTTATACCCAACACGGTAAGTATGCCAACCTTGGTTTCATTAGATAATTTGAGCATGAGATTCGTATACGTTCACGCAAAAATAATCAAAAAGCGTGCACGGGAAGTCGCAGACAGAAAATGTTCGAAATAAAAAGGGGAAAAGTGGGGTAGAAGGAGGGAAGTATTGGGGAGAGCGTATGGTTAGCAGGAAGTTACGAAAGCGTCTTTGAAGCCGAGCTTACGGGCTTTTCGTACAGCCGTGGTAGCCTGCTGGTCTGATTTAATATGCCGCCAGGTGTATTTGTGCATTTTTTTTTTATTCATGACAATTTGCTCTCTGGCGATATTACCGTGGAGCTTCCTGAAAATGGAAGCTCCCGGTGTATAAAGTTTATCTGATATCATCAGCTGCACGCAGTATTCGTCGTCGGGGCGGGGGGCAGCCGGTTTTTTACCGGATTTACCTGCCTTGTGGTATGCCTGCGGGCGGCTGGCGGTCTCCTCCCCCAGGGAAGAGTTGCGGCTGTTGGTGAAGCGCTCCAGTTCATCCCTGTATCGTTTGATGGCTTTGAAGATACCCATGGCCAGTTCCTGTTGTCCGTTGGTGGAGTTGAGGTAATCTTCTTCTTCCGGGTTGCTGATGAAGCCCAGTTCCACCAGTACACTTGGCATTGCAGTGGCAGACAGTACCCAGATACCTTTTTCGTTCCTTTGTCTGGCGCCGCGGCTGATGCGACCTACCTTGGTAAATTCATCTTCGATGAGGGTAGAGAGGCGCAGGCTCTGATCGAAGTAGGCGTTGCGCAGGGTATTGAGCAAAATGAATGTTTCCGGGTCGGTATCATCCATCAGCTGTTTGGTTTCCTCTGAATTGGCATCCAGTACGATCACGGAGTTTTGTTTCAGGGATTCCATTTTGGCGCTGTTCTTACTGGTAGCCCATATATACGTTTCCGTACCTTTAGCGTTGCTGGCGAAATAGCCATATACCGGTTGCTGTGTTGCTATCTTCCTTTTACCTTTCTTACGGTAAACGGTTTTGTAGCCGGTTACCTTCCGGATTTTACCGGTAGAATTACAGTGAATGGAAACGAAGAGATCCCCTTTGGCATCGTTGGCGATTTGCGCTTTTCTGCGGGGATCATCGAAGCGGTCCACTTTTCGTGTATACACCACCTTTACATCGGGGAGGTTGTCTTCCAGTATCTTGCCCAGTTTCAGGGCTACTGCCAGTGTCACCTGTTTCTCAGTAGAATAGCTTCCTTTAGCCCCGGGGTCTTCACCACCGTGTCCCGCATCAATTACAATAGTTCTGATAGGGTTTTCCTGTTTCCTGGAAACTGGATTGTTTTTTGCCTTAATAAAAAAGGTACAGGTGAATAATGTTCCCAGTCCTAAGATCCAAAATCGGTTCCAGCGCATGATTCTCATTTTAATGGGTGCTGTGATCACAAAAAATAAAAAAATAAGTTTATCTGTTAAATTAGTAATTCCTTTGCTCCATGCGTGTTTACACTACCTTTCCAACAGGGCGGCACCAAACTTTACAGGTTGTCTTTTGTAATAATTTGTATAATTTCTTGTAGGTTTGTGCCCGCCTTAACACATGAGTTCTAGCTACAAAAATAATTATAAAAAGTTTTTACGACAGACATACCTGGCATTTGCAGGTGTGGTTATTGCCGTTCCCTTTATTATAGATGCATCCGGAGGCTCCAGGCCACACGCATCACTGACTTTTAACAAAAAATTGGCAGATACTGTTCCCGCCCGGAAAGATACGGTAAAACCCAAGGCCGGCAAAGCCGCGGTTAAACCTACTTCGGATACCAACATGGTTTCCCGGGACCAGGACACCACCAAACACGTAACGGTGGATACCATCTTTGTACCCAAGGTCTCCAAAGATACACTGGACGCACCAGTAACCTACAAAGCCAAGGATTCTATCATTCTGATGGTGCCGGACAAACGTTTCTATCTGTATGGTACCGCCAATACAAAGTATAAAAGTATCGACCTCTCGGCAGAAAAAATGAACTTTGACCAGGCTACCGGCGTGCTGGAAGCTACCAATGCCAAAGATACTGCCGGTAAGTTTATCGGACGCCCTGTGATGAATGATGGAGGTCAAAGCTTCGAATCGGATACACTCCGGTACAACTTTACCTCTCAGAAAGCAAAGATCTACAATACCCGCTCTCAGTATGGCGAAGGTTACATTCATAGTGAACTTACCAAAAAAGAAGCAGATAATACCATTTTCGGCTTCAAGAACGGTTATACCACGTGTAATCTGGACACACCGCACTTTAGCTTCCGGTCCCGCAAAATAAAGGTTATCCCGGACAAACTGGTCATTTCCGGTCCGGCCAACCTGGAAATTATGGGTATCCCCACGCCACTTTATATTCCTTTTGCTATCTTCCCGATCACCCAGGGCCAGCGCTCCGGTATCCTGCCACCACAGTACGTGGTGAACCAGCAGAAAGGGATGGGCCTCGAAAACGGAGGATATTACTTTGGTATGGGGGAGCATATGGACCTGACCCTGCGGGGGGATGTGTATTCCTATGGTAGCTGGAGCCTCACCGCCAGCCCTACCTACCGGAAACGCTATAAATACAATGGCGGCCTCAACCTGAGTTTTGCCAATACCCGCTTCGGAGACCCGGCTGTTAAATCCGAGTTCCAGACCTCCAGGGACTTCCGGGTAACCTGGAACCACAGCATGGACAGCAAAGCCCGTCCTGGTGTAAACTTTGGCGCCAGCGTTAACTTCGGAACCTCTTCCTATAACAGGTATAACGTATTCGACTATAATACCCGTGTGAATAACAACATAGGGTCATCTATTACCTTTTCCAAAACCTGGCAGGGCAAGCCTTATAACCTTACCCTGGGTCTGAACCACTCTCAGAACCTGAGCACACGTGATGTATCTATCTCCTTCCCGGACGGTACCTTCACCGTGAACACCATCTATCCTTTCCAGCCAAAGGAAATGGTGGGAACTCCCAAATGGTATCAGAAAATCGGGGTATCCTATAATGCTATTTTACGTAACCAGGCTAACTTCAAAGACTCCCTGTTCGGCAAACAACAGATGTGGGACGCTATGCAGACCGGTATGCAGCACAACGTGCCGATATCGTTTTCCATCCCGATATTGAAAACACTGACCTTATCACCCGGTATCAACTATAGTGAATATTGGTACACTAAAAAGGTGGTCAGATCATGGGATCCTAAAAAACGGGTATCCATAGATTCCGTTGGTGGCGTAGACACTACTTACGTCCCTGGTTTTTATGCTGCCCGCGACATCAGTGCCAGCGTATCCCTGTCTACTGCTGTGTATGGAATGTATGCCTTCAGCAAACATTCCAAAGTAAAAGCTATCCGCCACGTAGTGCGCCCTACACTCAGTGCCAGCTATCGTCCGGATCTTTCCAGTGCCTATTATTATACATACCAGTACAGTGGCAACCCCAAGGATCTTACAAGAGTATCGTACTTTGATGGTTCCGTTATAGGAGTGCCCTCGCCCGGTGCCTTTGGTGGTCTCAACTTTGGCCTGGACAACAATCTGGAAATGAAAGTGTTTTCCAGAAAAGACACCACAGGCAACCATGAGAAAAAAGTGAAGCTCCTTGACGGTTTTGGTATCAACGGTAGTTACAACCTGGTGGCCGACTCCTTCAAGCTCTCCACCTTCAGCATTTATGCCCGTACCAACCTGTTTGATAAAATCAATATCTCTGCCAGTGGTAACATCGACCCCTATCAGGTAGATAACCGCGGGCACCGTCTGGATAAATATGTATGGCAACAGGGTAAGATCAGCCTTGGCCGCCTTACCAATGCCAGCATCTCGCTGAGTACGTCCTTCCAATCGAAGGAAAACAAGAAGAGCCAGGATAAACGTAAGACCATGGACTCTCTGGATAACATTACCAATGCAGACGCTGCACTGGCTGCCCAGCAACGACAACTGCAGATGGTACGCAACAACCCCGGAGAATATGTGGACTTCGATATTCCCTGGCGTGTGGATCTGTCGTATAGCTTGTCTTATACCAACCAGGTCATACCCGACTCGGGCGGTGTAGTACGACGTATAACCCAGTACGTTAACTTCAACGGAGACTTCAGTCTGACACCGAAATGGAAAATAGGTCTGAATAGTGGTTTCGATTTTACCAATATGCAGATTGCCTATACGAACATGTATATCTCGCGTGATCTTCACTGTTGGCAGATGTCGATTAACCTGATACCGTTTGGTACCTTCCGGCAGTTCAGTATCACGATCAATCCCAAAGCAGGTATTCTGCGGGATTTGCGAATCAACCGATCGCGACAGTTTTACGATTTTTAGCGATATCTCATAAAAAAGCAGCGAAGCAGTTAAAATGGCTTCGCTGCTTTTTTTATGGGATATTGCTGGCCGATTGGAAAAACCAGATATATTAAAACATCGGAATGGTATTCCTGCGCGTGCAGGCGTGTCCGTAGTCAATGTGGTCATTCAGATAAACGACGGGGCTGATACGCTGCGAATGAACCGCATAGCTGGCATTTGAAGGGATATTCCGGGAGAGATGATGAATGGTGCTATAAACCCGTTATTGTGAGTGGTATATAAACGAAAGAACCCGTTTGATTGATTCAAACGGGTTCTTTCGTTTATGCTTAGTCTTTATTATTTGCCTCATAATAATCCCACATCAGCCGGAATACTTTTTCTTTTAATGCGGGCAGATCATCGCGGGTCATCCCGGTGGTAGGGATGGGTGGGAGCACGTGGTACTCGATACGATGCGGCCAGGCGAAGAATGTTTTTTCGGGCGGCAGGATTTTTTTTGTATTAAACAGTACCGAAGGCATCAGCGGCGTCTGTGTATCTATGGCCAGTGCGAAGGCGCCGTCATAGAACGATTTCAGCGGGTCTGCGGTACGGTTGCGGGTACCTTCCGGATACAGGAGCATGTGGATGCCCCTGGAGAGGGCTTCTTTCATGTCCACAATACTTTGTTTACGGCTGGCTTCACTGCTGCGGTCTACGAGGATGCCGCCGATTCTGTACAGTATACCGAACAGCGGAATCTTACCCATGGAGGCTTTAGCCAGGGTTTTATTGGCACCAGGTATATAACCGGTGGTGATCGGTACATCCATCAGTGAGTTGTGGTTGCATACGATCACATAGGTTTGACCAGGGGCAAAGTTTTCCATCCCTTTCAGCCTTGTAGGGCAGCCGATCAACGGTAGGTATATGTTCATCCATCTGCGGCCTATAGCGATAAAAACACGTGTAGGTACAGGCTCAGGCCAGAACGAGGCAATCGAGACAGGGATCAGAACGATCAGCATCATACCAGCAAACAATAACAATGCGTATAGTGCGTAAATTCTTCCCAGTATATTTTTTAACATAACTGATAACTTACGGTAAAGATACAGATAGTTATTTTAGAGACGCCAGTCTACCGGTTCGATGCCAGCTTTCAGCAGGAGTTCATTGGTTTTGGAAAAATGTCTACAACCGAAAAAGCCATTGGCGGCGCTGAAAGGGGAGGGATGAGCCGCTTTCAAAATATGGTGTTTGGTGGCGTCTATCAGGATTTGTTTGTCCTGGGCAAAGCGTCCCCAGAGCAGGAATACCACATCTCTTTTTTGGTCGGATATTTTACGGATGACAGCGTCGGTGAAGTTCTCCCAGCCTATTTTGCTGTGGGAGGCAGGTTCGCCGGCCCTTACTGTCAGGAAGGCGTTTAGCAGGAGTACGCCATGTTCGGCCCACTTGGTGAGATTGCCGCTTTGCGGGATCTCCAGACCAAGGTCGCTTTTCATTTCCTTATAGATGTTAACGAGAGAAGGGGGTGGTTTAATGCCATCGGGCACAGAAAAACTGAGGCCATGTGCCTGTCCGGGACCATGATAGGGATCTTGTCCCAGTATCACTACTTTGACATCATTAAAAGGGGTTTTCTGAAATGCATTGAAGATGTTGTTTCCAGCAGGGTACAGGGTTTTACCCAATGCTCTCTCATGTTTCAGGTGCATGACAATCTCCGCAAAATAGGTCTTGTTGAACTCGTCCTTGAGTATCTCTTTCCAGCTTTCTTCGATCTGAACGTCCATGTTTGAATCAGTATTTTTAAGAAAAATTAAATTAAATTTGATTTATTGGAAAATAATTCCATAAATTTGCACTCCCAAAATGATAGATAAATATAGCAATTTATTTAACATTAGCGGGAAAAACAAAAGATAAGTCTCGGTAGCTCAGCTGGATAGAGCAACTGCCTTCTAAGCAGTAGGTCATTGGTTCGAATCCAATCCGGGACACAGAAAAGAGGAAAATTGCGAAAGCGGTTTTCCTCTTTTTGTTTTTCTATTAAGTTTTCTTATTAGTCGGAATAATAAATAGAGAATAAGTTCCCTGACCCAAACAATAAGGCAAAAATGTGAACTGGATGTTATTTGGCTCTTTGTAGAAATTTCTGAATATCCTTTCTCCGCAATTCGTTGTTCGCTATCACGATCTCTTGAAGATTCTTCATGCCATGTAATATGTCTTGTTCTACTGTTTGAATGTTACTTTCCATTAATCTATAGGAAGTGAACGAGGGAGATATAAAATCCGGGTTGATTTTTTCCTTAGTACCATCCCAACTATACAATAATTTGACACTGCAAAGTACAAATCCAAATGCAACCTGATAGCAAAGAAACACGAGGCTTGCACTGACGTTGTAAACAGAAGATGACTCAAATTTAATAACAGCCGAATGTATGAATTCATGATGGAAATTAATGCTATATGTATAGAAGGGTGAGGGTTCTCCGTACAATATATCTACCATTGATGCCAAACCTTTAGGGGTTCTTTTTTGAGGCTCATGTAAGGTTTTCTCAAAAATGTCATGAATAGCCATCAAACCAAAATTAGAAGCCCCCTCAATTATCGCTTTTTCAAGGTGGCCTTCAAGTGATGTATTGATTCCAGCCTCGGATATAGATAGGGCATTTATCGTGTGGTCATTGTACTGGGATTTGAAGTTACTTATGCAGTTTTTGAATACGCCTTGTAATGATGTTTGGAGCATCTTTCTATTTTCATACTTAAGGCTTTCCTCTAAATCAAATTTATCATCGGATTGGGCCTCCTCGGCCATATCTGTTTTTTTCTTCTGCATTTCAATATTTTTTAATGGCTGTGTTATGATGTCAGTTTGAATTTTCTGCTGAACCGGCAGATAGGAAAAGGGTTTATATCCTCTCGTCCTTGATTCACTTACAGGGATTTGGATATATTTTTTTAGTTCGCTGGCTTTTCTTTTTATATATGTGTCAATACTACTCATTGTCAAGAATCCATTACTATCATAATGTGCTTCATCGTGAATGGCTTGAATAAAGAAATGAGTGAATATGCTATTTTGGAAACCATCTGATTGTAGCGCTTTTCTGTCAGCTTCTGCGGCAAAAAGCAGATAGATTTCTTTTGAGTCATAGTAATTCTTTCTTTCAATCTTGCTATGATTTCCTTTTACATAAATATTACCTCCTGCGTGACATGCATCGATTATCAGATATTGATTTTTGGCGCTTAACGGCTCAAAGTACTCATTCATGATTTGTTTTACAGAAAGGGTGGTCTGGTCAACTAATTCAAGCACTGATTCTTCTTCAGCATCATTAAACACCCCATGTCCAGAATAATAAAATAGAAAAAGATCTTGATTGGCAACCACCTTGTTCTTAACTAATGCAATGGAGTGAGCAATTCTCTCGGCCACCGGTAAAATCGTGTCATCAATTGTATAGATATTTTCTTCTTCAAATCTACAGTGGCTAATTAGTGTTTTCCTTAGATCATTCACATCTTTATTGGAATACTTTAATGGTTGGTCATGATACTTATCTTGTCCAATTAAAATCGCATATCTTTTTTCCTTCATTTATATATGTGGAAATTAAGTTTGAAATATTTAATTAAAAATTACAAAATTTATACGTTTTTATTGACATTATTATTGAAATCAATTTTGCTGTTTAAACCGCTATTCTCTTATGAAGTACTTTATTATTTCACTACTCCTGATATGCCCTGTATTATTACATGCGCAAATAAATAATCCCGTTAAATGGACTTTCAGTTCCAAAAAAGTTTCTTCCAATGTTTACGAATTGCAGATGAAAGCTGGTATTGACCAGGGTTGGCATATATATGCACAGCAGGTTCCGGAGAATACGGTAGAGCCTACCGTTATTACCATCTCTAAAAATCCGCTGTTGAAAGTAGAGGGAAAAGTGAAGGAAAACGGTCGCCTTAAAAAGTTATTTGAAAAGGACTACAATGCCACTTTGCCGTGCTATGAAAATGAAGTAAGTTTTGTACAACGGGTAGAGGTGAAAGGTGCTGCCAAAACAAAAATAAAAGGAACGGTGAGGTTTATGGTATGTGATGATCACCAATGTCTTCCTCCGAAAGAGATTGAGTTTAACCTACCGATAGGTGGTTAAATTATACGATCGTTTTTCCCAATCATATATAAAACCCGGTGGCGATGCCGGGTTTTTGTATTCTATACCCCGACGCAGATCATTGGCAATTCCCTGATCTTTTAGTAAATTGTTAAGACCCGAAAGATGATCATCCTAGAATCACCCAAAACAGGCTTTTGATATGACTACCCGTATTCCATCTACCTCGCGCAGGATCATAGAAACCATCATTGTGCTGCTGTTGCTGCTGGGGCTGATGTATGCCCTGTATGATGTGCTGAAGATATTCTTCGGGGTTTTCACTTTTGCGATCATTTTTTCGGTGTCGTTGTCGAAGTTCTATGAACGATGCTGTGAATGGATGGGGGGCAGGCGTAAGCTGGTGGCAGTGCTTTATTGCATTGTGTTGGTGGCCATGGTCGCATTGCCTTTCGGGTATGCTGTTTCCACTATCAACGAACATCTGAAGGAAGCCAGTGATTGGGTAGATGCGGCCCGTGAAAATGGGATCCCCGACCTGCCCACATGGATTACCAATGTCCCGCTCGTTGGCAAAGACGTCGCAGTATTCTGGAAACAGCTGCAGTTGCGGCCCAGAGAAACGGCAAGTATCTATGAAAGACAGATCATGCATGCTATTCATCATATCGTTACTACGGGTGTGGGTATCCTGGGCATGGCGTTGCAGGTGGTGCTGGGTATTATTGTGTCTGCTATTTTCCTGGTGAGTGGTGAGCAGCTGATGCGTCCTGTGCGGGCCACCATGACGCATATGTTTGGGGATAAAGATGGTTATGCCCTGTTGGCGGCCACAGCCCAGGCTGTAAAAGGTGTTTCCATTGGTGTGATGGGCACGGCGCTGATAGCCGCTGCTGTTTCCTGGATTGGCTTTATCATAGCAGGTGTGCCTATTGCCCTGGCCCTGGCGGCAGTAGTATATTTTCTGGTGGTGATACAGGTGGGGCCACTATGGGTATGGGTGCCTGTGGTGATCTGGATGGCGGTGCAGGGACATACCGGCTGGGCAGTCTTTCTCGCTATCTATGGTGCAGGTGTGCTGGTGATGGACGGAATATTAAAACCGATTCTCATTGCAAAAAGCGGAAAACTTCCGTTTCTTGTGCTTTTCCTGGGAGTCATCGGTGGAATGGTGGCGTGGGGTTTCACCGGTATGTTCAAAGGTGCTATTATCCTGGCTGTCTTCTATACCATCTTTAACTCTTGGCTGGAAAAAACGAAATTCTACGCACCTAAAGACTAAATGATGAAGTATTTTTTATTGCTATGCAGCTTTACCATGCTGATCCTATGCCGAACAGTGACAATGGCACAAAACACTTTTAAGTTTGCCCTGATGACAGATATCCACGTGGGCAGTGACAACGCAGCAGAAGACGTACAGCGCAGCGTTGCAGACATCAACCAGAACCCTTCCATCACATTTGTGATTATTTCCGGAGATATTACCGAATTTGGCGCCGATGAAGAACTGAAGCTGGCCAAAAGCCTGCTCGATAAACTTAAGAAACCCTGGTACATCATCCCGGGTAACCACGATACCAAATGGTCAGAAAGCGGAGGTAACACTTTCCGCCGTGTATTTGGCAATGAAACATTTTCGTTTAAACACAGCGGTTACTGGTTCATCGGTACCAACTGCGGCCCTAATATGCGCATGGGCCCTGGCCAGGTGCCCAGAGAAAATGTGGTATGGCTGGATAATTTGCTGAAAACAAAAGATACTACTACCCCCATCATCTATATCAATCACTATCCGCAGAATGCAGATCTCAACAACTGGTACGAAGCGCTCGATCGCCTGAAACAGCATAATATCCAGCTGATCCTTTGCGGACATGGTCATACCAATAAAGTTTTTGATTTTGAAAATATTCCAGGTGTGATGTGCCGCTCTAACCTGCGGGCCAAAGACAGCATCGGCGGTTACAATATCATCACTGTTGCCAACAACCAGGCTACCTTCGAAGAAAGAACGCCTCTGATCGGTAAAAACAGGCAGTGGACTGTACAGCAGCTGAAAAATCATCATGCCCGTTATGATGCAGCTCCTTTTGAACGTCCGTCTTTTGCCATGAACGATTCTTTCCCCGGCGTAAAAGCCCTGTGGACTTTCCAGGACAACAGCGATATCGGCTCCGGCATGGCACTGGCCAAAGATCTGGTGATCTCTACCAATACGGCCGGTGAAGTATATGCGTTACAGGTAAACAACGGTAAAAAGAAATGGACTTTCAAAACCGGCGGCAAAATATATGCTACGCCTGCTGTAGCCGGTAATGATATTGTGGTGGCCTCTTCTGACCATTATGTTTACTGCATACAGGCTTCAAATGGAAAACAACGCTGGCGCTTTGAAACCGGAAAACCGGTAGTGGCCAGCGCACAGATTACTAACGGTATCGCCTATATAGGCTCTTCCGACGGGCATTTCAGGGCTATCAATGTAGCCACCGGCAAACTCGTTTGGGAGTTCACGGAAGTGAAAGGTTTTGTAGAAGATAAACCACTGTTTTATCAGGGTAATGTTTACTTCGGTAGCTGGGGCAACGATTTTTACGCACTGGATGCCGCCACTGGCACACTCAAATGGAAATGGAACAACGGTGCATCCAACCGGATGTATTCACCGGCCGCCTGTTACCCGGTAGCCGCACATGGTAAGGTGTTTATTGTGGCGCCGGACCGTTATATGACCGCTTTTGACAGTCAGACTGGCAACGTGATCTGGCGCAAAACAGTGCCCAGTATCAGAATGCGGGAGTCTATCGGCCTGTCAGCAGATAGCAGCCAGACTTTTATCAAAACCATGGAGGGAAACCTTTACGGTGTATCTGCCACTGCTGATACTATGCAGGTATTGTGGCAGTCGCCTATTGCAATGGGCTATGAGCTGAATCCTGCAGCGCCGGTAGAACGTGATGGGGTGATCTTTACACCTACTCATTCCGGAGTAGTATACGCAGTAAACCGTAACGACTATACGTTGTTGTGGAAACATAAATTATCCAATTGCCTCGTAAATGCTGTGCTGCCAATCGGCAACCGCAAAGTGTTGGTAAGCACCATGGACGGCAAACTGGCCTGTATCGGATACTAAAATATGTTTCATAAAAAAAGCAAAGCGGAAGTGTCTGAACACTTCCGCTTTGCTTTTTTTATAGTTAGAAATATTTGTCTCCGATGCGCCCGCTGGGGATAGGATTATTATGCAGCTTCCAATACAGCCTTTGATGTCTGGTTGCGCCAAACTTATGAAAGTCGGGGTGGATGGTGCTGATTTGATTGCTGCTTACATCGCAGTTGCCTACTATTACATGGGCAAAGTGAGCAGGTAGTTCTGTCAGAAGGTTGTTTTGCAGCCAGAAATGAGATAACCGGGTACCTGGCTCCAGTTCAGGGATTTCGGTGATCTGATTGTGCTGGGCATAAAAGCTATCTGGTTTTGATGCAAAGAGAGAAGGGTGCAATACCGTCAGCTGGTTGTAGGAGATGTCAAAATCACGCACTACCATTTTGAAGCTGGTAAAAGACAATTCCTTTAACTTATTGCGTGACAGATTAAATTCCTGCCAGTCTACCCGCCGGTTGCTGGTGAAAGCAGCCAGTTTATGCGTATCTACCTCCTGTATCTGGTTGGAACGCAACAGAAGGGCCTTCAGTTGGTATCGGCCAAGGAAATAGGGGAATTCACTGATCTGGTTATTACTGAAGTCGAGGTAGCTGAGATGATTCAGCCGGGCGAGTTCTTCAGGAACTGCACTCAGTTTGTTTTGTTTTAATTCCAGCCTTGTCAGCTGAGGCATGTCGAAAACAGCCAGGGGCACTTCTTTCAGCTGATTGTTATTCAGCATCAGTGTGGTCAGCCCTTTCAGGGAGCCCAGCCAGCTCCAGTTTTTTATTTTGAGTCCGGTGGCATCCAGATATTGTAGCGCATGCATGGATTGCAGGGAACTATCTGCAGCCAATGTGTTGTGGGCTATCTCCAGGGTTTGCAGCTGCGTAAGTCCGCTGATGGATGCCGGTATTTCGATATGACATCCGTTTAGCCGCAGATGTTTGAGGTTGGGCATCTCTTTAAAGATCGGAATAGCGGCTTCCAGGTTAAAGCCTTCACAGTTTTCGAAATCCCAGTCGGTGATCTGTGTGAAATAAACAATTTCCGGCGGTAAGGTAATATTGGCGATGCCTTTCATGCTGAAGGAATGGCTTATCATTTTGGCCATATTGTTGTTGGCACCACCAATCACCTGGTACATAAGCCGGAACATCACTTCGTCCACTTCTTTATTGGTCAGTGTATTGCGGAGTTTCCACTCTGTATTGCCGCCTACACGTAAAGACGGCCGGAGATTTTTTATATGTTGCCTGAAGCCCTGGGAACCGAATTTATCGTAAAGCTTTTCCGCTTTTTTCGCGATTGTTTTATCAGGATGCGCCAGCATTACTACTGCCAGCAAGGTTTGTATGGTTTTGTTGGCGCCACCGGTTTCAATAATTTGAAATGCCAGGTTGTAGTTGTCTGCGTCATTGGAAGTAAACAACCGGAGTAATTGTGTATTGGCCTCCTCATTGTCGTCCTGTAACAACCAGTGGTCGTCTTGTTGGATCAGTATTTCGTTCAGCTGGTCTACGGTGATCACCTGGCAACCGGCATCGAGTAAGGGTAACACTTCTTCCGCGACGGTTTTGGTACCTACAACAACAATCGTGTTGGTGTCCGCTGATTTGTTGTTGACAGTGATGCCATACTTCGACAGCTTTTCCTGTATGGACTTCTGGCTTTCTCCTTTAGGCTTATCCAGCAGGCGGAGAACTGGTTGCTGTTGTTGCGCGATAGCACTGGCCAGCCGGTTGTCCAACAACCTGTTGATTGCCTGGATATTCTGTAAATGCAGTCCGAACAATAGTTGCAGCTGCTCTGCTGTATAATTTTTACCAGCTGTTAATTGACGGAATTCCGGCAGTGTTTTTTCGTAGGCCCTGACGATTTTTACCTTTTGGGTAACGGCCACGCATATGGGTAATTTGAGGTGCTGGCTTCCATAGATGCCAAAGTAACCAAGATCGAGTACATTCAGTTTGTCCAGGAGTGGCATATGCTCAGGGGTGAGCAGCTCCAGTATATCTTTTTCACGAAGGGCCAGGACCAGGGTCAGCTGTGCAGATTGAGGATGTGTAGCTATCAGTGTCATGATATCCGCCACTTTTCCTGCATTTTTTTTATCGTTGCCGAGATTGAGATAGGTTAAATGGGACAGCAGGCGGAGGTTCTCCGGGAAGTCATTGCCTCTCCAATAATCGAGCTTCAAGTGGTTTAGCTGCGGGAGTGTAGCGAGCTTCAAAGCTTCCTTGTTGATATCCATATTGCCGATGCTGAGCGTGATCCTTTGCAGATTTTTTAGCAGCCCTATGTTTTCAGGTAAAGTTTTGATTTTACAATCAGACAGCCAGCAGTTGTGCAGCACCCTCAGGGTGCTGAAGGAGGATGGAAGTGTGGTGAGATTTTTGACACGTATCCGGAGAGATGTGATGGATGGATATTGCAGGAAAAAATCATCCGGCAGGCTGTCGATCTCTCCCTGAAAGTCGCTAATCTCCAGTGAATCGCTATGAAGTTGGATATATTTATTCAGATCATTCATGAGGTTACATTTTTGCGAGTAGGAGTTTGGCCACTTCTGGAATACTGTATAATTTTTTCAGGCTCTTATTGGGAGCATTCACCAGTTCCTGTGCCATTGCCAGCCGCAGATCATTAGGTATAAATGCCAGCAGGATAAATGCTTTCAGATTACCGAACTCTTTTTCTGTCAAATCTTCTTTGATGTTGAGCAGATGGTTGGTAAGCCTGGTCATCATTACAGAAAGGATGTCCATCCGCTTTGTCTGACCATCTACCAGCGCTTTTATCTGTGCTTCCATGATCTGGAATTTAGGCGCACCGAGTACTTCCTGCGGGGAGATGATTTTGTTCATGTCCATGTTCACGAAGGTGATAAACGCAGTAGTGGTGGCTTCGTCGAGGCAGCCATCACCGAGCATCTTCACCAGGTCCAGTTCTGCCTGCAGGTCTGGAATGGTTTCGAGTGACTGGAAAAACTGTACCAGGGAACGTGGTGTGGTTCTGGCTCCGGTGATGACTTCCGGATAGGTGAGGATGAAGTCGATACCACGGGGATCGATACCGGCTGTTTCGGCCCAACGAGCCCATGTTTTGACATCAAACTCCATGGTCATGTGCATCATGCGGGTGAGCATGGCATCATCCATCGTTGATACGGAATAGTCGCCACCATCGGGGTTGGCGGTAAGTATGATCATCCATCCCGGAGGGAAGCGCCAGCTGACCAGTTCATAGTTTTGCAGTAGCTGCATGATACCTCTCAGGATACGGTCATCGGCACGGTTTACGTCATCTATCAGGAAGATGCCGGGGCCTGGTTGTTTGGGTACCCAGTCGGGTGCAATAAACTGAGTGGCTGAATTGTCTCCCTGGTGTGATATTTTGGGCATCCCCAGCAAATCGCCCATCTCTTCAAATTGTGCAGGGGCTATATAAACAAACTGGTAACCTTTGTTTAGTGCAAAATCGCGCACCATTTCCGTTTTACCGATACCGTGCATGCCCCAGATACAAACGGGGGTGGGTCTGCGTTTGCCGGCATGTTCGGGGTTGTCGAAATGCTGATGGGTCACATGTTCCAGCAGTTTTTCAACCTGGCTGGCATTTACTTTTGATCCGTAGGTGATGTAGTTGAATTGCGGTGTTTTCGTTGACATACTTTTTCTCGAATAATTATTTAGGAAGCTATCAGTCTGGCTTTTCTGCCAGGCAGTTGGCGGAATGTGTCTGAATCAGGAGTGATGCCATCGCTGGAGATTACCCATAGCAGCGGAAAGCGGGGGATTACCTCCGGTAGTGGTGCAACACCATCGGTAAAGTAAATCAGCCCATCAGGCCGGAATATTTCATTACCGTATTGAATAGGCGGATTGAAGTCGGTGCCACCACGTCCTTTCACAAAATCGGGTGGTATGCCTTTATAGGTATACACCTGCTGTACTGCTGCATCGCATTCCAGCACCATGATCTCTGCACCCTGGCGCCAGATATGATGTATCTCGTTAAAAAAAAGACCCAGCTCTTTCATGTCGATACTTCCGGAAGTATCAACTGCCACCAGGAGTTTTTTCTGTTTTCTGATTTTGATGCCCGGGTTGGTGCCATAGCGTCTGGACGGGCGTTTGAGCGTGTTGCGTACTTTTGTTTTGCTGCTGCTCTCTGAAAAGAGCCGTATCACCCTGCGCCAATCTACCAGCGGTTTATTTTTTATCAGAATAGACTCCAGATAACTTCTGAAAGCGGAAGGCAGGCTGCCGTAGCCTTTTGCGCTGGTTTTTGCGCGGGCAATACGGATAAGATTATCTATTTCCACATCTGTGAGATCTTTCAGCAGTTTGTTACGGTCGTAAATCTCTTTCCATTTTTTATGTCGCTCCATGCCATGCGAGTTTTCTGTAATGGAGCAGAGGGTGCGGGCACATTCACAGTCCTTGTATTGATCCGGGTTGTCGCGCAGATGTAGCAGTTTCTCGTAGTAGTATTGCCATGTCTGACCAGCAATCATGTTTAGTTCAGGGAATTTTTCCATGAAGACAGATTCTGTGGGCAGCAATGCAGGGTCTATGTACTGGTTCACGACAATATCCATGGCGATGTTGACCAGCAGGCGGTCGGCCTGCGGTTCATTGACCAGTGTATGTTTAAATACGATATGTAATACTTCATGTTTTACTACGCCATAACGGTGACGCTTATCTGTAAAAAACTGGTCCCAGAATACAGGATTGATGTACAGGGTATGTCCTCTTTCACGAAGCCCTACAGCCATTGTTTGTACTTCTGCATCGGGGCTGGTGACTTCTTTGTTGATAGCAGCAAAAAAGTGGGAGTAAAAAGGTTCCTGCATCAGTAGTGCTATGCTGGTACGGGTGACTTCTTCCAGTATTCTTCGGTGGTCTATCGGGTTACCGGGTTGAACTTGCATCTCGTAATGCTTTGTTGATAATGCACCAAAGTATTAAAAAATATTCGATTTATTGACAGGGAGATGGTGAAAGAATGATTTCATAACATGTTATCTGATATCAAATAAGATAACCATCAAATATTTACTGTTATGCACCGTTAATAGGAGTATATTTGCAACGTTTTTATTTCTCTAGCGCTATTATGATTGCATCCATATTAACCAGACTGGAGTCTTCCCGAAAAGAGCTGCTGGATCTGGGTCTGAAAAATCCCCTGTTAAATTACAAATTGCCGGCCAGCAAAGGGTTACACATTGTTGATGAATCATCGGCAGCTGTTTATGAGCTGTTGGTGAAAGAAAACAGAACACTGACTTTCCTGGACCGTCCGGATAAAAAGACAACACAACAGGAAGTAGTATACCAGGAAGAACAGCCAGCATCTGCTGCTAAAGACGCGGTTCATGATACCCGGTTACAGACCAGCGAATCGCAGGCTAATCTCCACACCCGTTTGCTCAATACTTATTATGCAGCGAGGATCAGCATTGAAGAACAGGGTTTCAATATCCTGTATCTGTCTCTTGGCATGTTGCACTGGTATGAAGCAGATAGCAGCGGAGAAGCGCGTCAGGCACCGCTGTTGCTGATACCGGTACAGCTGGACCGTTCGGATGTCCGTGAGCGTTTCCGCTTAAAATATACTTTGGAAGAAGTGGAAGCCAACATATCGCTGGAAGCGAAGATGAGGGCGGATTTTAATATTGGGATACCAGGACTGCCGGAAACAGAAGACTTTGATGTCAACGAATATTTTACTGCCGTATCTGCGGCCATAGAAGGCATGTCTGGCTGGAAGGTGGAACCCGACGCGATTGAACTGGGATTTTTCTCCTTCGGCAAATTCATGATCTATAACGATCTGGATGCAGGCAACTGGCCATCAGACAATGGTCCGCTGACGAATCCGGTGATCAATAGTCTTTTTGGTGGCGGCTTTTTAGATAATCAGCCGGGCGTGCCGGAAGATACTTTTATCGATGATGTGCCCCGTGCAGATGAACTATACCAGGTAGTAGATGCAGACAGCTCACAGATACTGGCCATGCTGGCTGTACAGGAAGGCAGGCATCTGGTGATACAAGGTCCTCCCGGCACCGGTAAATCACAAACGATCACCAATATCATTGCAGATGCTGTAGGCAGAGGCAAAAAGGTATTGTTTGTAGCGGAGAAGATGGCTGCACTCGAAGTTGTAAAGCGTCGGCTGGACAATATACAATTGGGAGAAGCCTGTCTGGAGCTGCACAGCCATAAAGCCAACAAAAAGGAGCTGCATCAGGAACTCCGCCGTGTGCTGGAGCTGGGACGTCCTTCTGTGCATAAACTTCGGGAAGAAGTGATGCTGCTCAATACGCATCGTCAGGAACTGAATGAGTATTGCCAGTCGGTGAATGAACCGATCGGGCAGAGTGGTCTTACCGTTCACCAGATAACAGGCTATCTGTTACGGATAAACGAAGAAACAGCCGGTAAGCAGTTGCCAGCTATCAACCCACCGGATATGGCCTCCTGGGATGCTGCAGCTATGAATAAAGCTACCGCAATGGCTCTGCGAATACAGGCCTGCCTGCGGGAAGCCGGTATGCCTTCACAACTGGCATTCCGTGGTAGCCGATTGACTGTGCTGTTACCTCATCAGCAGGATGCCCTGCAAAGACAGCTGCAGGGTACTACCACAGCCTTGCAAACGCTGCAGCAGCTACTTGCTGCCATCGCCGGCAGTCTGGGAATGACGCCGCCGGCAGATATGAAATCAGCTGCACAACTGGTAAACATCTGCGACCTGCTCTCCCGTAAGCCCGATCTCAACGGACTGAATACCGCCAGTCAGTCCTGGCTAATCCGGCAGCAGGATGTCGCTGCCTGGCTGGAAGCCGGCCGCCGGCATACCGCTATTCACGCTGCCTATCAGGATACCCTGATCCCTGAAGCCTTCACACAGGACCTGATGGAAGTCCGTCAGAATCTATTGGCACATGGCGGCAAATGGTATAAGTTCCTCATAGGCGCTTACAACCGCAGCAACAAACAACTGGCAGCCCTGTGTAAAGGCCCTCTGCCAAAAGATAATACCACCAAACTGCAATATGTGGACAGCATCATGGAATATCGCCGTCATGATGCGCTGATACAGGAACATGCGGCCCTGGGCCGTGAACTGTTCGGTATCCGCTGGCAGAAACATCAAACCGACTGGGACGCACTGGATACTGCAGCTGCCTATGTAACGGACATGCATAAACGTATTGCTGCCGGTACCTGTCCTATGCAGATACTGAACTGCCTGCATCAGCAGGTAGACCCTGCTACTGTTGCCACAGACAGGGACCGTCTGCAACAACAGCTGAACAGCACGGCCTCCCTGCAGGCCGGCGTATTACAACAGCTGGATATGCCGGGTTATCAATGGCCGGAATCCTTTGCAGCCACAGCTGAACAGCTGGTCAGCTGGAAAGACCGTCTGCCTGAAATACACCATAACATCGCCTGGAACAATATAACGGAAACGGCTACACAGGAAAATCTCTCCTGCCTTATCAGCCCATCAATGGAGTGGCCAGAAGCAGCACGCCTGCTGAAGACCGTTCTGCAAAAAACCTGGTACGAATACCTGCTGGAGGCAGCGGTGAAAGCACAGCCAGCGCTTCGGCGCTTTGACCGCGCTGGTCATGAAGAACTGGTACAGCAGTTCCGCCGCCTGGACACCACGAACCTGCGATACAACCGTGCCCGCGCCGCTCTCAGCCACTGGGAGCAGATGCCCCGCATCGATGCCGGCGGACAGGTAAATATCATCCGCACTGAGTTCAACAAAAAAGCAAGGCATATGCCGGTGCGCAAACTCATGAAGGAAGCTGGACTGGCCATACAGGCTATCAAACCGGTGTTTATGATGAGTCCTTTGTCTATCGCTAATTTCCTGCCGCCGGGTTCACTGGAGTTTGATCTGGTGATTTTTGATGAAGCCAGCCAGGTAAGGCCGGTGGAAGCCCTGGGCGCCATTCTGCGAGGCAAACAGCTGGTAGTGGTGGGAGATACCAAACAGCTGCCGCCTACCAGTTTCTTCGATACGCTTACTAAAGAAGTGGAGGACGAAGAAAACATTACCGCCGATATGCAGAGCATTCTGGGCCTCTGCGACGCACAGGGAGCGCCTCAGCGGATGTTGCGCTGGCACTACCGTAGTCGGCACGAGTCGTTGATCACGCTGTCCAACCATGAATTTTATGAAAACAAACTGGTGATCTTCCCCAGCCCCGGTTCCAAAGAAAGCCGTGGCCTGGTGTTTAATCACCTGAAAGATACTGCCTACGACAGAGGAAAAACACGCACCAACCCTAAAGAGGCGGAGATAGTGGCTGATGCGGTGATGGAACATGCCCGCCGTCATCCGGCCCTGAGCCTGGGTGTAGTGGCTTTCAGCACTTCCCAGCGTGAAGCTATCACCACGGCGCTGGAAACACGCCGTCGCAACAACCCTGAGCTGGAATCCTTTTTCCGTCAACATGCTGATGAACCTTTCTTTGTAAAGAACCTCGAAAACGTGCAGGGCGATGAAAGAGATGTCATCTTTATCTCTATCGGTTACGGGCGTACGGAGGAAGGATATGTGGCCATGTCTTTTGGTCCGCTCAACAACGACGGAGGTGAGCGTCGTCTCAATGTACTCATCACCCGCGCCAAATCACGCTGTGAGGTATTTACCAATATCACTGCAGATGATATAGATCTCAACAGGGCCAAAAGCACTGGTATCATGGCATTGAAAAACTTCCTCTACTATGCGCAGTATGGAAGGCTGAACACTACGATAGAAACAGGTCTTCCGGCCGACAGCCCGTTTGAGGAAAATGTGGCAGCCAAACTGGAAGCGCTGGGATATATCGTTAGAAAACAAGTTGGTTCCCGCGGCTTTTATATCGATCTGGCTATTGTAGACCCTGACCTGCCGGGCCGCTATGTGCTGGGCATCGAATGTGATGGCGCTGCCTATCATTCCGCCCGCTCTGCCCGCGACCGCGACCGCCTGCGGCAGCAGATGCTGGAAGCCATCGGCTGGAAGATGCACCGCATCTGGAGTACCGACTGGTTCCGTAATCCCGGCAAGGAACTGGACCGTCTGGTAGCAGCCATCGAAAAAGCACGTGCCGATCTTTCCATCAACGATCAGGTGGAAGCTGATGTGATCGCAGAAGCCACCCCACTGCTGAAAAGAGAAGCCGTAGAAACAGAAGATACAGATGCGCCGTTGTATGAAATAGCTGAACTGCCGGAAGCGATCAAAGACCAGGAGTTTCATGCCACTCCGATAGGCAGCCTCTGTGACTGGATAGAACAGGTGGTGGCCGTTGAAAGCCCGGTGCATTTTGATGAAGTAGCCCGTCGTATGGTGGAAGCCGCCGGTATTACCCGTGTAGGTCCCCGCATCCGGGAGATCCTGCGTCATGCTGTCAGACACGCTGATGCCAGCAAACGGATCAAGATTAAAGGTCAGTTTCTCTGGGAGACTGCGTTGTCAGAGCCCACAGTACGCAACCGTAGCCAGCTGCCAGCTGCAGCCAGAAAAATTAGTTATATTTCCGTAGAGGAAATCGGGGTAGCCCTCGAAAAAGTGGTCAAAGATGCTATCGCCATCCAGCGCGAAGAAGCAGTGCCTTTTATCGCGAAGATGTTCGGCTATAGCCGTGTTACAGAAGAAATGAAAGAAGAGATCCTGAAAGCGATCGACGCAAATATTGCCAATAATGTAGTGCAACAGGAGGGAGAACTTCTCAAAGTATAAACGAACAACAAGTGTATCGGAAACGGACATATGTATATCTTAATTATACATATGTCCTTTCTTTTTATAGGTAGTTGCCACTGGCATGTTTTTTTGATGCAAGACTAATAGTGAGGATAGTTAAGAAGTGCAGTCGTATTCTTCAATGCTAATCTGAAGTAAGATGTTCAGTAATTTTCTGCTGATAGCCTGGCGTAACCTTGTCAGGTATAAATACTACGCATTAATCAACATTGCCGGGCTGGCGATCGGGATGGCCACCTGCTGGCTGTTGCTGTTATATGTGCTGGGAGAAACCAGTTACGAAAATTTTTTTCCGGATAAGGACCGGGTATACCGTGCGGTAAACAGTGCTACCTGGACAGGCGGCAGCCTCAACCTGGCCACTACTTCGGCACCCTTTGCACCGCTGCTGAAAAAGGACTATCCTGAGATAGAAGAAGTAACCCGTGTGTTAACGGATGGTGGTAGCATGCTTCAGTATGGAGAGAAAAAGCTGCAGGTAGAAGATATGTTTTTTGTAGACAGCACATTTCTGAAAGTTCTGCCATTTACGCTTTTACAGGGAGATGCAGGCAGCTGTTTACAGCAGCCGAATGCCATTGTGCTCACAAAGACCCTGGCGGCTAAAATATTCGGGGACCCGGCGCTGGCAATGGGCAAAACAATCCGCACAGAAGACAGCACCACCGTTTTTCTGGTGAGCGGCGTGATGGAAGATGTGCCCGCCAATTCTCACTTTGCCTTCAGCGCGCTGCGGGTGTTGCCTGCCAACTACAATGCTGACGGCTGGCAGAATTTCGACGTATATACTTACCTGTTATTACGCCCGGGCGCAGATATAAAAACGCTGGAAAACAAGTTGCCTTCTTTCGGGGAACGATATGTAAAACCGCATATGGGCGACGTGACCTATAAGATGGAGCTGCAGCCGATTACCTCCATCCACCTGCATTCCCATCTGGGATATGAAATGGGGACTAATGGCAATATCCTCTACGTATATGTGTTCCTGTTGGTAGGGCTGCTGATACTGGCCATTGCCTGTATCAACTATATGAACCTGGCTACGGCCAGGGCTGCAGGGCGTGTGCGGGAGGTAGGGGTCCGTAAAACGCTGGGGTCGGGGCGGGATGAGATAGCTCGTATGTTTCTGGCGGAGTCTTTTCTGTTGACACTGATCGCTGCAGTAGTTGCCTGGGGGCTGGTAACGCTGGCATTGCCGTATTTTAATGCTTTTGCCCACCGGCAGCTGCAGCTGTGGCAATTTGGCGTGGCCCGTACCATAGGAGCGGTATTATTGCTGGTATTGTTTACGGGGCTGATGGCCGGTATCTATCCGGCGGTGTTTATGTCGGGGTTTAGGGTGGTGTATGCACTAAAAGGGCGTTTGAGTGGAAGCAGCCATACTGGTTTCCGCAAAGGACTGGTCACTTTTCAGTTTATGATTGCCATTGTACTAACAGCCAGCACGCTGGTAGCGTATGATCAGCTGCAATATGTAATGCACAAAGACCTGGGCTTTCATAAAGAACAGATGCTGTATTTCCATCTGAATGATGTGAATGTACGCAGCAGCATTCCGGCTATCAAACAACAGCTGCTGAGCAATCCACTGATACGTGATGTATCGGCTGTCAGCAATCCCATAGGCCGGAACGACCTGGGCACCAGCGGCTTCTTCTTTGAACAAAATGATGGTAGTATTGCTGAATCATCTATCCTGGCGCAAAGTCTGATGGTAGATGCCGATTTTCTAAAAACGATGGGCATCTCTCTGCAGAGTGGCCGTAACTTCTCTGATACCGGTAACACCGACCGTTTTCATGCCGCGCTGATCAACGAAACGCTGGTGAAAAATTTCAACCTGAAAGATCCGCTGGGCAAAAAAGTACAGTTCAAAATTGATAACAAGGGCACACGGGCAGAACGTGTAATCGTGGGCGTAGTCCGGGATTTTCATACCTACTCCCTGCAACATAAGATAGCACCGCTGGTAATGGAGATGGCGCCTTTCTCTGTGATGGAAGATAATCTGTACGTGCGGATAAGCCCACAGAACATCCCGGCAGCACTGGCACATATTGAAAAAGTATATAAGCGTTTTGATGCCAATCATGCTTTCAGCTATCATTTCGCAGATGAGGATTTTGCCAGACAATATGAAGGAGAACTGCAACAGGAAAGGATTTTTGGGATGTTCACTGTACTGGCTTTGTTTATTGCCTGTCTGGGATTATTCGGACTGGCCGCTTTTATGGCGGTGCAGCGCACCCGGGAGATAGGGGTGCGCAAAACCATGGGCGCTTCTACCGGCAGTATTGTAAAGATGTTATCGCAGGACTTTCTGAAGTTGGTGTTGATAGCCGCTTTGCTGGCGTTTCCATTGTCATGGTGGATAATGGACCGCTGGTTACAGCATTTTGCCTATCGTACCGGTATCAGTATCTGGGTGTTTGTATTGACCAGTATAGGCGTTACCGTAGTAGCGCTGCTTACCGTCAGCTACCATGCATTGAAGGCGGCGCTGGCCAATCCGGTGCAGAGTCTGAGGGCCGACTGATTGCAGGAAAGCGGGATTAAACAGGTTGGGTTGATTTTCAGGATCTAAAATAGACAACATATACCTTTAGTTGTCTTGTATGTGTTTATTATAAGATTTTATGGAATAAGATTTAATTTTATATTCTATTATAATAAATATCCCTTATTCCATTTACCTATACCAATGATGACAACCGCCTGTTATCTCAAAAAATGCTGTTTTGTATCCCTGTTAATGTGTCTTTTGTTTGTCCCCGGCTATATGACTGCACAGATGCGGCAGGTATACCTGGATACCAATGAAAACAACGAAATTAGGAAAATAAGCTTTTACACACCTGCAGAAGGATTTGTAGCCTTCACTAACTATATCGGTTTTAGTAAAGACAGTGGACGCACTTTTGAAAAGAAGTATATCACTACTGCTAATGTTAACTACAATAATAACAATGTCAATCTGACTTTTGGCTTCTATATCCAGGGTGTCAAGGCATTGAATGCCCGGGAACTCTTCGTTTATGGCGATTATGGACTGGTGCCTGCTATATTGTATTCTACAGATGCCGGTAATACCTTTAAACTGATATTCCATTCCCAGTTACGGAATTTCGACCTGCTGAATGGTACAGGTATTACCGACTTCGCCTTAACGCCTGGTGGTAATACTGTTTATGCAATAGATGCTGACAGGATTATGAGGTCTACTAACAAAGGTAGTAGCTGGTCAGTATCTTCCCAGCAGTACAACAGTTATTTCAAACGTATACTGGTCATCGACGACAACACGGCCTTTATCTATAACAATGACACCAAACTGCTGAAAACCAGCAATGGAGGCAACACCTGGCAGCAATTGAACTTGCCTGCGGGTTCTATGCTGTCTGCTTCATTTCTGAATGCTGACAAGGGGTGGGTAGCTATGCGTACCGCTGATCAGGAAGGAATTATTTATGCTACCGATAATGGTGGTATTACCTGGACAAGGAAAAATGATCCCCAGGCTGCATCCTATTATTTTAGTCAGATACAGTTTGTCAATGCTACCACCGGATATGGACTGGGTGGTTTGTTCACATTGTTCTCCACCAAAGATGCCGGAAGATCATGGCAGCAGCTTCCAAGGGATAATGACTATACTTATCTGGGTTATTCCCATAACGACTTTCAGCTGTTCGGTAACAACCAGCTCTGGGCGGGTGGTGGACACGGTTTTCTGGAGCTTAGCAACAATGGTGGCGGTTCGCCGATTCCTGCTGCACGTTTCAAAATAGATACTATCGGTGTAGCACAAACGAAAGTAGTAAAGCTGGTTAATTTCTCCGGAGCGAGTTATAGTTTCCAATGGTTTAAAAACGATACCTTACTGAGCACCGCTTACGATGCCAGTTATTCCCGTGATGTTTTTAAGCTGAATGACACCATCCGTCTGATTGTTTCGGATGGTCAGCATAGCGATACCACTACACGTGATATCTCTTTTAATCCACCGGTAATTATCTATTCTCTCTCTGGTAACACTGGTACCCTGGGTACAGAGATCATCATCAAAGGTCTTAACTTTAAAGATGTGACAGCGGTAAGCTTTGGGGGGCAGCCTGCAAAATCCTTTAGTGTACAGTCATCAACGAAAATCAGTGCTGTTGTGGGGAAAGGGGCTTCGGGCGATGTAGTGGTAACTACAGCAAAAGGAACAGCTTCTTATGCCGGATTCCGGTTTATTAGCCTGCCAGCGGTCAACCTGCCGGTATCCCTTTCAAAAAATATACTCTGTAAGTCAGAACAGATAAATGTCACGCTGCAGAATACCGAAGCGAATACCCGTTACGATCTGGTAGACAGCAAAAACAATGTGGTGGGAAGCGGACTAAGCACAGGAGGTCAGCTGGTCTTCCAGACCAGCCTGATTTCGCAGTCAGATGCCTACCGGATTATAGCCAGCAGCAATGATTATCCTGACGCACGCCAGTCATTCAGCACTACTATACCGCTGACAGTTGAAAAAACAACAGCAGCCTTTGTTACTGATAGGGTCAATATCACAGCAGGGGAAACGATACGTTTTATCAGCCGTTCGAAAGAAACCCAGGATGTTATATGGAATTTTAACGGAGATGCCAGCATCACTACGGCTGCAGCAGATAAACCCGCAGTCAGCTATGGTACTCCGGGTATGAAAACATTACAACTGATCAGTACCAGCAAAAACGGCTGCCGCGATACACTCAACGGCAACGCTATATTTGTTTATGATAAAAGTGAGATCCTCGATGTGTGTTATGCAAGTCAGTTGCACCTGAACAGCCAGGGGCACCCGTTAACAAGTATGACCCTGTGTCCGGACGATGGTTTCCTGGTGAGCGCTACCAGCAGTGATACACCTGTGGTGGTAAGCCGGTATGGCTCTCCTGGTAAATTGCCGGCAAAAACCACCAGTTATCTCGCTAAATACACTACAGACGGTACATTAAGCTGGATGAATTATTTTGTGGGTCAGGGTTCGATCGTACAATCTACACTCGATAAAGATGGTAATATTTATATCATTGGAAATACCCGTACCAATAGTTATCTCCATCTCAATACCGGCGACTCCATTTCTTTTTCGTGTATTCCGGGAGATACGACCCGCCTGGACTCCCGCTCGGTTGGGTTTACCATGAAGCTGGACCCCTCCGGTAAATATTTATGGCATACCATTCTCTATGACCCTACACAATTGTATATCGGTTATAGTAATATCGGTGCAAATGTTACTCATATTACGGTGAAGGAAGATAACATTATTCTTTCCGGTGATTTTCCCGCTAAAGTGTCTTATTTCCGGAATGGTCAGATGAAAGTGATGTATGACTTCCCCAGCAGCACTGGCGATGCCAGGAATCAACGTGTCGTGATCCTGAAAATGAAGCCCGATGGAGAACTACTGTGGAATAGCTATCTTCAGAACCATTCGGTTAACTATTACAGACTGACTGGTATCGGTATCGATCAGCGGGGAAACAGTTATTACTCCGGCATTTTAGAAGGTGCAATGGAGGTGTTTGATGCAGAATCCGGCAGTGGTGCCCAAAAGATAGGTATCAAAGATCATGTGGGCTTTCCAAAGGGATACTTGCTGAAGTTTGATGTCAATGGGAAATTTCAGTGGATCGATCATTTCCTGAACGAGTCTACAGGCGGTAGGATAGACATGAACGCTATTGCGACAGATGATGCGGGCAATAGTTATATAACCGGAAATGGTGACCGATACTATAAACCATATCTGATAAAAGCGGTACAAAATAACAAGGATACTACTATTGTATCCGATAGCCTTGCTGCTTTTGTACTTTGTAAATTTGATACCAATGGTAAGTTTAGCTGGTCAGCTGGCTCTAAGTATAACAATACAAATTATGGGAGAGGGATGCAGCTCTACCTGAATGGTAGTAGTATATATGCTGTTGGTACTATACAAACCAGCACGCGGAATCCTACCGTTACCATCACTTCAACAGATTATAACCATAGGGCATTTGATATTAATGATGCTAACTTTTTTGTGGCACAGTATGATCTGAATGGCGTTTTACAGCGGATGGTGTCCAGCGGTAAAAATACCGGTGGTGGTGTGGAACCAGAACATATCGGTATGGACAGCAAGGGGAATTTCCTCATGGCGGCTAACACTGATATCTGGAACGGTGGTGGCCGCACAGCGGAAGTATTTAACAACATTGTGAATACAACCGGTGGTTGTTTTATTAAAACCAACCTTAACTTCTGTCAGGCTGGAACACCACCGTTAGCCAATGCTGGTGCGAATAAAACGATTTGTGCCGGTGACAGTGTGATGATCGGAAGTACCGCTGTTGCGGGCAACAACTACTACTGGGCATCTTCTCCTATCGGCTTTATCGCTAAAAGTGCAGGTATGAAAGTATCCCCGAAAGAAACTACCAGCTATTATCTCACAGTGACGAATGCAGATGGGTTAACTGCCAGAGATAGTGTAGTCGTTACCGTAAAAGGTGATAAAGGAGCTGCAGGCCCGAACAGGTCCATTTGTGAAACCACTGTCACTACTATCGGATTGCCGGCCAGGCCGGGAAGGGTATACAGCTGGACAGCTGATAAATCAGCCTTTTCCGCTACCATCGCCAACCCGGAAGTATCTCCGGCAACAACGACTTCCTATTTCCTGACGGTAAAAGATACAGCCGGATGTTTGACAACTACTACCGATACGGTTTTAGTGACTGTAATACCCAAAGTAGTGCCGGTTGTCAGTGTAGACTATCCTGATACCGCTGTATGTGAAGAGGCAAGTATTACCTTTAAAGCTTCCTCTGTAAACGGTGGTACTGCGCCGTTCTATTCCTGGTTGATAGATGGCCGCCTGATGAATCCCGGATGGGATACGAGAACACTGAGCAGTGTGACAACGCCTTACAAGGTACAGGCCATCGTCAAAAGCAATGCTTTGTGCGCCATCCCGGCTTCCGACACCAGTAAGGTTATACAGATTACTGTCAGAAAAAAAATTATCCCGACATTAACCATCGCAGCATCGGATACTGCTATCTGTAAAGGAAAGAAAGTAACCTTTACCGCCAATGCTTCTGAGCTGGGAGATAATCCTTCTTATAAGTGGGTAAAAAATGATTGGTACTGGTTCTCTGCACCTGATAATAAAGTGTACATTGACAATGACCTTAATGACAATGATGTCATCAAGCTGGTATTGACCACCAACACAGGTTGTGGCCCTGTTAGCGTAACCAGTAATCCTATCACTGTGAGGGTATCTACGCCCGCACCACAGGTGACCATTAAAGCAGATCCCAAAGTTATCTGTAGCGGAACTCCTGTAACATTCACCGCGTCCTATACCGGGATGGACACCGAACCTACCAGCATACAGTGGAAGAAGAATGGACGAATCGTTAACGGCAAAGGGGCTGTATATGTAGATAGTATGCTGAATAACAACGATGCGGTGGCTGTCCTGCTTACCTGGAATCTGCCATGTGGTAGTACTCAGAAAGCCAGTGAACCTTATTATATACAACTGAACAGATATAATCCGGCATTATCCATTAGTACTGCAAGAACCGCGCTCTGTGCGGGAGAAACAGCTGTGTTTCAGGCGGTGGCTACAGATGCGGGAACAATCAACGCCATAACATGGAAAAAGAACGGGCAACTTACCGGTAGTACCGGCACCACTTACAACGATAATGCGCTGCGAACCGGAGATGTTATCCAGGCGGTAATGCAGAGTACTTCCAGCTGTGGAACTACTTCATCCGTCCTGTCTAATCAGATATCCGTTACCGTGAGTGAAGTTCCAGCCCCTACCGTTGTTATCAGCGGGCAGACATCCGTTGTGGCCGGGACTCCGGTTACTATTACGGCTGTTATAGGTAATACTTCAGGTGTTACTACCTGGCAGTGGCAGGATAGTACAGATGTTGCCGGCTGGAAAGTAATACCTGGTCAGGGCGCGCCTGCACTGGTTTATACACCGCAGCGCACCGGCGTGAAAGTTCGAGGCAGGTTGCGCAGTACATTGGATTGTGGTATGGTGACGGAGGTGACCAGCAATACCCTGACTTTTACATTGCCAGGTGAACAGGCTGCAGATGTGCAGGTACGGACATATCCCAACCCGATAGCAGATGTGCTGACGGTAGAACTGAATCCTGCTGATCAATGGACAACGCTGGGGATATATGATCTCAGCGGATTTCAGCGGTATATCATTCCGGTAGCTAATAAATCAAAAGTAACACAACAGGTTTCATCGTTGTCTCCCGGTATCTATTTCATCATCCTGAAAAATGACCAGGGAACATCTCAACGGATAAAAGTCGTTAAGCAGTAATATTAGTCATCAGTATATGCCGGGTATTGCCGGCATATACTGATGACCAGATGTATCATTAGTGATTAAACGGTTTGGAAGCAGCGCATACTGATGCTGCCGTTCTGGATTTCTTCGTAAGTGAATGCGATCTGTTCGTTTTTATTGACCAGTCCCAGTGTATACAACATCGGGAGATAGTGATCGTTGGTGGGGATAGACAGCTGTGCTGCCTGTCCGAGCGTATGATAATTGATCAGGTCCTGGAAAGCTCCTTTCGCCAGCTTCTCTTTTACCAGTGCATCAAAGGAAACAGCCCATTCGTATGGTTGGGCATTATCTGTAAAGATGATCTGGCGGAGGTTATGAACGATATTGCCGCTGCCCATGATCAGCACGCCTTTACGGCGCAGTGCCTGCAGCTCGGCGGCCAGTTTAAAATGGTATGCGGGTGGTTGGTGATAGTCGATGCTCAGCTGATACACGGGGATATCCGCCAGCGGGTACATATGTTTTAAAACGGTCCAGGCGCCATGGTCGAGGCCCCACTGCTCGTCTTCCACCACCTGGGTGGAGGTGATGAGGTTTTTGGTTTCTCGGGCTACTTCCGGCGCGCCGGGTGCCGGATATTGCACCTGGTACAGCGCTTCGGGGAAGCCGCCGAAATCATGGATGGTTTCCGGTTGTGGCGCTACCAGTACGTGCGTGCCTTTGGTAAGCCAGTGGGCAGAGATGACAAGTATAGCCCTGGGCTTGTCTTTCAGGGTCTGGCCCATGTTGGCCAGTGCTTTGGTAAAGGCATTGTCGCTGATCCCGTTCATGGGGTTGCCGTGTCCGATAAACATAACGGGCATGGCTATATCAGTGGTTTTCAGGTCACTGGTGATATGATGAAATCCGTGTAAGTCCATGGTGGTAATATTATGATTATTCAAATCTTCCTGAGAAATCGGCCAGTGTGATGTTTTCCAGTTTACGTAACAGGGCTCCTTCTATGTCTGCATACAGACTGTTGAGGTGTGCGTTGATCTGTTTACCTACGCTGCAGGCGGGGTTGGGCTGGTTTCGGCTGTTACCCAGCAGGGAGGCCTGTTGTACGGCATGGTAAATGTCGGACAGCAGGATACTGGCAGCGGGTTTGGCGAGTGTGGCGCCTCCGTTTTTACCTTCTTTGCTTTCTATCAGGCCGTGGTTGCGCAGGTTGCTGATCTCTTTTCTGACCAGTACCGGATTGATGTTGATGCTGCCGGCAATGTAGTCGGAAGACAATAAAGTCCCGCTCTCCCGCGCCATGAGGGTAAGTATATGTAAGGATATGGGAAACCGGGCATTATTCATTCTGTAATTTACTTTATTACAGTACAAAAATACACCAAATCGATGGGAAAGTAAAACTTTATCCTGATGGCAGTGCTTGTCGTTTACCGTTGGCTATAGAAATAGACGATACTGGCGATAACAAGCAGTATGACGATCAGGGTGATTACACAACCATTACGGTTAGGCTTTTTAACGGCATTGGTAAGGCCACGGGCCTGCAGTAGTTCTTCCACGGCGGTTTTAGCCTGCATCAGGTCGGTGCCGGTGCTGCCGGGAAGTTTGTTCATTTCTGTATGATAATGTTTGATCCCGTGGATTTTCCCGCTGTTCAGGCATAGTTGAATGGACCGTTCGTTAATGGCTTTGACGGTGGCGTTGACGTCTTTACCAGATTTGCCGGCAGGGGTATCCTCTGAAATAACCCGTTGGCAGTGATGGCAAATAACCATTACATTGAATGGATCTTTCTCGGGAACAGTACGTATCAGTTGTGTGCTACCACAATGGGGGCAGGTAGCTGGTGGAATTAGCGTCATTAATAGTTTTTAGGACTCTTTAAAATAGGAAAAAATTACGAATTAAGGAAAAAGGAGAAGCCCCGGCAGGCCATGAATATATGCCTGACGGGGCTTCTTCTGGTTAAAGTTGTCTTGATTTTTATTGTTTTTTCAGATGGTCTTTGAACACCTTTTTGAATTTTTCCAGTTTTGGTTTGATCACAAAGGTGCAGTAGGGCTGCCTTCCATTGAGATTGTAATAGTTCTGGTGATAATCTTCCGCCTTATAAAAATTGGTCAGGGGAGCTATTTCGGTTACAACAGGTTTATCGTAGGCGCCGGACTCCTGTAGTTTCTTCTTATAATATTCCGCTTTTTCCTTCTGCTCCGGGTTATGGTAGAAGATAACGGATCGGTACTGGGTGCCCACATCGTTGCCCTGGCGGTTAAGCTGGGTTGGGTCGTGGCTTACCCAGAAGGCCTGCAACAGCTCTTCATAGCTGATTTTGGCAGGGTCGTATGTTACCTGGATTACTTCTGCATGGCCGGTATTACCTTCACACACCTGTTCATAGGTGGGGTTGGCAACATGTCCACCGGCATAGCCGGATTCTACTTTGATCACACCGTCGAGGTATTGAAACTGTGCTTCCGTGCACCAGAAGCAACCGCCTCCAAAGGTGGCTTTTTCTACATGGGTATTTTTACTTACTTCCATATCTCCGGGAACTTTATCTGTCTTGTTCTGCGCACAGGCGAACAAGGCCAATGTTACGAAAAAGATGAATATTGAGTACTTTCGCATAAAATTAAAGTTTAAAGATACTGCGTTTTTAATATATGTAAAATACAGCACTGTAGCGGCATTTCAGGGTGTTTCGGTACTTTTATAGCTGTAGTGTCAATAATAATTTACGTAAAAAATGATGCAGATAAACAACAAGTTTTTTAACTTTAACATTCTTTTGTAGCCAGAAGGTACCCATCAGGGCCCTGAAAGCCCTCAAAAAAGTAGTCAGCAGCAGCAGCAACAATATAGAAAAACCGGGCAACCGGATACTATGGATAGTATAATGACAAAACCGATGAGAAAGAATTAATAACTTTTCCCAGCATCTTCTTCACCAGCAGCTACCAGTGCATAGCGTAGCAGCATACTTATGTATTATTTATTGGCTCCGGCGTAAGCCGATGGCCGTTTCATTTTAACAGGCAGCTAACTTCTGTTGTTGTAAGTTTGTGCCGTTCAATTAAATATATTATCACTTGAAATATTTTCCTGAATCTGCGTTGATGCAGTTGGAATTCGATAAAGTACAGGCATTGCTCCAGTTACATTGTAAAACAGAACTGGGCTATCAGAAAGCAGTGAACCTCCGCCTGCACACGCATATAGATTACGTTAAAGCCGCCCTGCAACAGGCTCATGAATTTAAACAGTTGATACTGATGCAGGAGTATTTCCCCAACGATCATGTACTGAACCTGCATACTGAACTGCGTATGCTGGAGATCGAGGGCGCCTACCTGACAGGCGAACAGGCGATGAACCTGCGCAAACTGGCAGAAAGCATGCATAGCATCTTCCGCTTTTTTGACCACGATCGTCGCATTCAGTACGGCGGCCTGGCCGAGGTAATCAAAGACACCTATTACGAGAAAAAGGTCACCGCCATTATTGATGAGGTACTGGACGAAACCGGACAGGTGCGTGACAATGCCTCCCCTGAACTGTCCCGTATCCGGACTGCCCTGTTCCGTAAGCGGACAGATCTGCGCCGCATATTTGACCGCATCCTGCAGAAACTGCAGAAACTCAACTACCTGGCCGACCAGGAAGAAGCCTTCCTGAACGGCAGAAGGGTAGTGGCCATCTACGCCGAAAACAAAAGGATGGTAAAAGGTATCATCCACGGTGAGTCTGATACCCGTAAAACAGCCTTCCTCGAACCTGAAGAAACGATCGAACTGAATAATGATATCCAGTCGCTCGAAAGGGAAGAAGGACGCGAAGTATACCGTATCCTGAAAGCGATGACTGCCTCCCTGAGCGCCTATAAAGTGTTGCTCAACGGCTATCATGAGATCCTGGGTACCTACGATTTTATCCGGGCTAAAGCCAAACTGGCGCTGGACATGGATGCCAACTATCCATCTGTGGTGCCACAGGCACAACTGCACCTGGTACAGGCATACCATCCGCTGTTATTAATATATAACCGCCAGAATAGTAAGCCTACCATCCCGGTGAATATCAGCCTGGACAAAGACGCGCATATCCTTGTGATCAGCGGTCCTAACGCCGGTGGTAAAACGGTGACCCTCAAAACAGTAGGACTGATACAGCTGATGTTGCAATCCGGACTGCTGGTGCCGGTACATCCGTCTTCCCAGCTGGGTATTTTCAAACAGCTGATGATCCATATCGGTGATACGCAGTCACTGGAATTTGAACTGAGTACTTATAGCTCACATCTGAAGAACATGAAATATTTTATGGAGAATGCCAATGGCAGGACTCTGTTCTTCATCGACGAGCTGGGAAGCGGTTCGGATCCCAATCTGGGTGGCGCCTTTGCCGAGGTGATCATGGAAGAACTGGCCAAAAAACATTCCTTCGGTATTGTGACCACCCACTACCTTAACCTGAAGGTGATGGCCAACAAGGTAAAAGGAATCATCAACGGTGCTATGGGATTCAACGAAGAAACCCTGATGCCGATGTACAAATTGATGATCGGTAAGCCCGGTAGTTCCTACACCTTCTCTATTGCTGAGCGTATCGGCCTGAACCCTTCGCTCATCTCCCGCGCCAAAAAGCTGGTAGATGAAGGACACTTTCAGCTCGATAAGTTGCTCAATAAAGCAGAACAGGACCTGCAAAAAGTGGAGGCCAAAGAAAAAGATCTGCAAAAGCTGTTGAAGGAAAACGAAAAACTGAAACGTGAGTACGAAATACTGGCCGATAAAGAGAAAAAACACCAGCAGATCACTTTCATGAAACTGCAGAACCAGATCAAGGAAGCTGACCTGACCTACCTGAAAGACATGGAGCGCAAGCTGAAGCAGGTAGTGGTGGAATGGAAACGAGCCAACGACATCAATGAAAAAGAAAAGGTGATGAAACAGGCAGAAATACTGCTGTTCCGCCGCCGCGAAAAACAGATCAATGAAAAGCACAATAAAAAAGTGCAGGATAAGTTTGAGGAAGTAGGCCGTCAATGTCAGGTGGGTGATCAGGTGAAAATACTGACCAATCGCCAGGTAGGCCGCCTGATAGAGATACGTGACAAACGCGGCATTGTACAGCTGGGTAATATTCCGATCAACGTGAAGTTGAGCGACCTGGTGGTAGTACAAGAGAAGCCGACAGAATCTGTTGACTGATAACTTCATAAATGTTTAAATCATGGAAGTAACAAAAGCAGGACGCATAGCAGAAATACCATTATACCGCCTGGAAGATTGTGTTGCAGGAATGCCTTTTTTCATCGGAGAAATGAAAGGGTATGAGATGGAATGCCGGGAGATGGGGTTACCGCACCGACATAATGGTTATAGTATTGATATACTGCTCAAAGGCGCTATCCGGCAGTCTATTGATTTTAAACAATATAAAGTGACTGCGCCCGCTATCATGCTGATGGAGCCTGACCAGGTCCATCAGCATGATATGGATGCGGACGTAGAGATGATTAATATCTTTTTTTCGCAGGACTTCCTCGTGCCCGAAATGCAGGGCGTAGTGAGCTGCTGGCGTTGTGTATTTAACTCTGGCCTGGTACCGTTGAATGAAGAGCAGCTGGAAGAACTGATGGGTTATGCCGGCCTGCTGCTCAAAGAATATCAGGGCGACAAACTACGGAAGGAAGCGGTGATCCGCAATGTGCTCAACGCTTTTGTGATTGCCTGCGGACGTATATCCGAACCTACCACTGTCTGGCTGAATGCGGAGAACTCCCAGTATAATATGACACGCCAGTTTAAGGTACTGGTAGATCAGCATTTCCATGAGAAAACGCAGGTGTCAGATTATGCTGAAATGTTATTTGTGACACCCGGACATCTGAATGATACCGTGAAAAGTTTGTTGGGCAAAAATGCCAAATATGTGATTGATGAAAAGAGAACGATGGAAGCAAAGCGGCTACTGTACTGGGGAGAACACTCTGTCAAACAGATTGCTGCAAGGCTGAATTTTGAAGATGATGCTTATTTTAACCGCTTTTTTAAGAAGCATACCGGACAAACACCGGCGGCATTTCAAAAGGCAACCCGTGAAAAGTACAATTAAACCCGTAATAATTTAAACCTCCGTTAACATTATTATTATAATTTTGCGTCGTTATCAATAAAATGATGTTGCCCGTACATCATTATAAAATTTGAAAACCATGGACTTATTAGCGGAGATTCCGTAATGCCCTTCTTTTAAGTTTTTTTTTACAGTAGTAACATTTTGTTGCGTGCTTACGTATAACATGCTGTGACGTTATGCGTGGCCCGAAGCCGCGACTTTTACTGCCTGTATTTTCACACCCGTACGCTGTTTACTAAAACTGCTGCTGTGAAGCAATGTGAGTTGTATTGCCTTCACACCAGGGATGTGATTTATTGTCGTATGATTTAAAAAACAAGTATGAAATCAAAGAGATCCGTTTTTGCAAATTTGCCGGCAGGCTTGCTTTATAGTGTTATCATCCTTTCCGTTATGTCTGGTTGCGGTACATCTTCTGCCAATCAGCATCAGGAAGGACAGCAAGCCGCCGCTCTGCCCGTGCTGAAGCTGGGAGCAGTGCCTGCCACCACTTTCCGTGAATATAGCGCCACCCTCGAAGGCCGTACCAATGTGGAAATACGTCCGCAAGTAGAAGGGGTACTCGATAAGATTTTTGTAGATGAAGGCGCTTACGTAAAAGCCGGCCAGCCACTGTTTAAAATTAACGACCGCGTGTATACCGAGTTACAGAGCAATGCCAATGCATCCCTGCTGGCTGCTAAAGCTAACCTGGAAAAAGCACAGCTGGAAGTTGACAGACTTACACCACTGGTAAAAAACAATGTAGTGAGTGATGTGCAACTGAAAACAGCGCAGGCCGCCTATCAGGCTGCGAAAGCTGCTGTAGCACAGGCACAGGCTCAACTGGGAAGTGCTGGTATCAATGTCGGCTATACGCTGATCTCCGCTCCGGTAAGCGGTTATATCGGCAGGATACCGTATAAAGTAGGTGCACTGGTAGGCAGGGCTGAACCACAGCCACTGACTGTACTGTCTGATGTAAACCAGATGTACGCTTACTTCTCCATGAGTGAAGCAGACTTCCTGAAATTCAAAAATGAAACAGCAGGCAGCAGTATCGCTGAAAAAGTAAAACAACTGCCGGCAGTAGAACTGAAACTGGCGGACAACAGCATCTATACTGAAAAAGGAAAGATCGAAACCATGGAAGGTCAGTTTGACAAAACCATGGGTGCTATCAGCTTCCGGGCTACTTTCCCTAATGCGGCTGGTCTGCTGCGTACAGGCAATACCGGTAAGATCCGCATCCCTGAACAATTCTCTGATGCCGTAGTGGTTCCGACTGAAGCTACTTACGAGCTGCAGGATAAAGTGATGGTGTTTGTAGTGGCCGACAGCAACAAAGTAGCCGGTGTTCCTATTACAGTATCCGGTAAAAGCGGTAACTACTACTTTGTGGAGAAAGGTTTGAAAGCCGGTCAGCGGATCGTTTACTCTGGCCTGGACCGTTTGCAGGATGGCGTTGTGATTGCTCCTCAACAGATGTCACTCGACAGCTTGCTGAAAGTAAGACCGCTCTAATGTTTCGTGATGCATCCGCAATGCGGGGTGCCAGCCATTAATGGTGTTGCGCTTTACGGATAATCCTCATTCCATCATCTTTTTGGATGATGCTTAAATACTAATGACATTATGTTTAGAAAATTCATAGAACGGCCAGTATTGGCTACCGTTATATCCATCCTCCTGGTCTTGCTGGGAATACTGGGGCTGGTCACCCTTCCGATGAGCCAGTTCCCGGACATCGCACCGCCCAGCGTGGCTGTATCGGCCTCCTATCCGGGTGCCAACGCCGAAGTGGTGGCCCGTTCCGTGGCTACGCCTATTGAAGAGGCGGTGAACGGGGTGGAGAACATGACTTACATGACCTCCCAATCCAACAACGATGGTTCCATGACGCTCAACGTTTACTTCCGCCTGGGTACCGATCCGGACCTCGCTGCTGTGAACGTGCAGAACCGCGTGGCTAAAGCTACCAGCCAGCTGCCGGCAGAAGTATTACAGGCAGGTGTGAGCACCCAGAAAGTGCAGAATGGTATGATCATGGTGGTGAACCTGCAGAGCGACAAACCGGAGTATAATGAAACCTTCCTGCAGAACTATGCGAAGATCAACATCATCCCGGAGATACAGCGTGTAAAGGGGGTCGGCCAGGCTATGGTGTTTGGTGCTAAAGATTACTCTATGCGTATCTGGCTGCGCCCTGATCGTTTAACAGCTTACAACATGTCTCCACAGGAAGTACTGGGCGCCATCCGCGACCAGAACCTGGAAGCTGCGCCCGGTCGTTTTGGTGAAGGCAGTCAGGAGTCTTTCGAGTATGTACTTAAATACAAAGGCAAGTTCAACAAGGACAAACAGTATGAAGACATCATTCTTCGTTCGAATGCCGATGGTTCTGTGCTGCGTCTGAAAGATGTTGCCCGCGTTGAATTTGGTTCTTTCACTTATGGTAGCGATACCCGGGTAAACGGTAAATATGGTATTGGTATCGCCATTAACCAGACCGCTGGTTCCAATGCGAATGAAATTCAGGAAACGATCAACAAGCTGATGAAAAAAGCAGAAAAATCTTTTCCTACTGGTATCGAGTACTTTAACATTTACAGTACAAAAGAATATCTGGATGAGTCCATTGATCAGGTGAAACATACGCTCATTGAGGCATTTATCCTTGTGTTTATCGTAGTGTTCATATTCCTGCAGGATTTCCGTTCTACCCTGATTCCGGCAATTGCCGTACCAGTGGCTATTATTGGTACTTTCTTCTTCATGAAGTTGTTTGGTTTCTCCATCAACCTGTTAACACTGTTCGCATTGATCCTTGCGATTGGTATCGTGGTGGATGACGCCATTGTGGTGGTGGAAGCGGTCCATGCGAAAATGGAGAAAGGGGCCAATCCGCGTATTGCCACGTTGTCATCCATGCAGGAGATTTCCGGAGCGATCATTTCCATTACGTTGGTGATGTCTGCCGTGTTTATCCCGGTAGGTTTCATGGAAGGCCCTGTGGGTGTGTTTTACCGGCAGTTTGCCTTTACCATGGCCATCGCCATCCTGATCTCGGCGTTGAACGCGTTAACACTTAGTCCTGCGCTCTGTGCCCTGATCCTGAAAAACAATCATGCCGGTCACGGAGAAGAACATGGTAAACTGAATGGTCATGCGCAAAAGCCGCAGAGTTTTGGCAAACGTTTCTTTGCCGCCTTTAACGTAGGCTTTAATGCGATGACAGAAAAATATGTCCGCAGTCTGCAGTTCCTCATCAAACGCAAATGGCTGACGATAGGTGGATTGTTGATCATTGGTGGCGCTACTTTCTGGATGATGCGAAAAACACCTACCGGCTTTATCCCTACAGAAGACCAGGGTTTTGCCGTGTTTGTAGTGAGCATGCCTCCCGGTTCCTCTCTGGAACGTACCCGTCAGGTGGTAGATAAAGTGGAGCATATGATCAAAGATCTGGAAGGGACGCATGCTTATCTGAGCGTGTCCGGTTTCAATTTCATGAGCAACTCCAGCAGCTCCACTTCCGGTGTAGGTTTCATCAAAATGAAACCACATGCCGAACGTGGTAAGATAAAAGACATGGACGCGCTCATGGGCATGTTGCAGGGCAAATTCGCCACGATTCCCGATGCCAGAGTGTTTGTGATGAGCCTGCCTACCGTACCAGGCTTCAGTAATGTTGCTGGTTTTGAGGTGGTGCTGCAAGACCGTACCGGTAACGGAGATTTGAGCAAACTGGGTAACACTGCCTGGGGATTCATTGGTGAGCTGATGAAACGCAAAGAGATTGCTTTTGCCTTCACCACTTTCAATAATGGTCACCCGCAATATGAAATAGAAATTGATGACCGTAAAGCCAAACAGCTGGGTATCGCTGTGGGTGACATTCTGCAGACCATGCAGGTGTACTATGGTAGTATGTTTGCTTCTGACTTCAACCGTTTTGGCAAATACTACCGTGTGATTGTACAGGCCGATGCAGCGCAGCGTCAGGACCCGTCTTCACTGAATGGCGTATACGTAAAAAATCAGCACAATGAAATGGTGCCGATCAATACCGTAGTATCACTGAAACGCGTATACGGACCAGAGACAGTGACCCGTAACAACCTGTTCAACGCTGTTACCATTAACGGTACGGTGAAACCAGGCTACGGTAGTGGTGATGCTATCAAGGCAGTGGAAGAAGTGGCCGCGCAGTATCTGCCGAGAGGGTATGCCTACGAATGGGTAGGTATGTCCAAAGAGGAGATCAGTGCCGGTAGCCAGTCTACCATCATCTTCACCCTGTGTCTGATATTCGTATACTTCCTGCTGGCAGCGCAATATGAAAGTTATATCCTGCCACTGGCGGTGATCCTCTCTATACCGTTGGGTATCTTCGGTGTGTTTGTGTTCATCAACCTCTTTGGCATTGAAAATAATATATATGTACAGGTTGGTTTAATCATGTTGATAGGGCTGCTGGCGAAAAACGCTATCCTGATCGTAGAATATGCGGTACAGAGAAGACGCAGTGGCATGGGACTGGTAGCATCCGGTATCCGTGCGGCCCGCCTGCGTCTGCGCCCTATTTTGATGACCTCTTTTGCCTTTATCGCAGGTCTGTTGCCGCTGATGCGTGCTACCGGATCGTCTGCGTTGGGTAACCGTTCCATCAGTACTGGCGCCGCCGGCGGCATGCTCACCGGTGTGATATTGGGTGTGTTTGCGATACCGGTATTGTTTGTGATCTTCCAGTACCTGCAGGAGAAAGTAAGCCGTAAACCGATAGTGGAGAAAAAAGAACAGGAAGAGTTTGCAGAAATGGT
Organism: Chitinophaga flava; assembly: GCF_003308995.1. Taxonomy (NCBI): domain Bacteria; kingdom Pseudomonadati; phylum Bacteroidota; class Chitinophagia; order Chitinophagales; family Chitinophagaceae; genus Chitinophaga; species Chitinophaga flava. The sequence continues at coordinate 1,508,672 of NZ_QFFJ01000002.1, forward strand.
GCACTAACGGACCTGTAACATCAATTATCAGAAACAGAAAAAAGACAGATGAAAACTAGATATAGCTCATTTTTATTTTTGTTGTTGTCCTTAGTTGTAGGGTTAGCAGCTTGCCGGGTAGGCCGCAATTATCAGCGGCCCCCGGTGACGCTGCCCTCACAATTCGGAAATGTGGCCCCCTCAGACAGCAGCATCGCAGAAATGGAATGGAAGAAATTTTTTACGGATGCCACCTTGCAACAGCTGATCGACAAAGCGCTGACAGGCAATTATGATCTGCAACTGGCCGTAAAACGGGTGGAAACAGCACAGGCCTATCTGAAGCAGGCCAAAGCAGCATGGCTGCCGGCATTTAATGCACAGGCTACTGCCAACACCAACTTCCCGTCCAAGAAAAGTTTTACCGGTATGAACCTGGCCAACTTTGGTATGGGTGATCATATCGAAGATTATAATCTCGGTGTGGGTATGTCATGGGAGATAGATGTATGGGGTAAGATCCGCCGTCAGCGTGAAGCTGCCCAGGCTACCCTGTTACAATCCTACGAAGGACAACGTACCGTACAAACAGGACTGGTGGCCGCTATTGCCAGCAGTTATTTTAACCTGCTGATGCTCGACAACCAGCTGGCCATCGCCAAACGCAATGTGGAACTTAGTGACACGATTGTGCAGATGATCAGCTTGCAGAAAACTGCCGGTGAAGTAACAGAACTGGCGGTACAACAAGCCATCTCCCAGAAACAAACAGCAGCCCTGCTGGTGCCACAACTGGAACAGGGTATTGCCATTCAGGAAAATGCGATCCGTATTCTGACAGGTGAACTTCCTGCTCCAATAGGCAGAAACAGCCAGCTGCATGATTTCCAGGTAAGTGATTCCCTGCCAACCGGTATTCCGGCTGCCATGGTGAGCCGCCGTCCGGATGTGAGAGCCGCGGAAATGGGACTGGTAGCAGCTAACGCCCATGTAGGTGCAGCACAGGGTAATATGTATCCATCTCTGAATATTACCGCTAACGGTGGTGTGAATGCCTTTAAAGCCAGCAACTGGTTTAGCCTCCCGGCTTCCCTGTTTGGTACAGTGGCTGGAAGCATTACTCAGCCTATCTTCCAGCACCGTGCCCTCAAAACACAGCTGGAAGTGGCCAAAATACAAAGAGAACAGGCCGTGATCCAGTTCCGCCAGGCTACTCTCAATGCTATCGGTGAAGTAAGCGATGCCCTTGTGAAACTGGACAAGCTTAAATCACAGCAACAGATTGCCGGTGACCAGGTGAAAACAACCCAGCTGGCCGTACAACAGGCACAGATGCTGTTCCGCAGCGGTATGGCTACCTATCTGGAAGTCATCACTGCGCAGGGTCGTGCCCTGCAGGCCGAACTGGGACAGGCAGATGTAGACCGCCAGCGCCTGAGCGCTATGGTTGACCTGTACCGCTCACTCGGTGGCGGATGGAAATAATGATCAAAGAGTATATACTATAGACCGGATTTAGCCGATCGAAAGGAAGTAGAATCCAGCGATGATTGCAGATAAAACAACAACAAGATTAATATAGGAATCAACAGATGAATAAAGACTAACCGCAAGAACAGTAAGCCAAAATAGAAAGAGGGGCCTCGTCCGGTGTTTACCGGACGGGGTTTTCTTTTTTAGGAAAAATCTGAGTATTATTATTTTTCATAAAATGTATAATGTTTATATATTTGATGAATATAATGTATTCAAGGCCCTATCCCTATATATGTGTAGAAAACGCTGTTGCCCGACGACGTGGTTTATCCTTCTGTTGCTGTTAGTGTCATCCATAGCCTATTCCCAGGCATTGGACCAGCTGGGCATCAAAAAAGGAGTGAGCATGAGTGGTTCTGTCAGTGCCAGTACAACAGCCTACAGTGCCAGCGGTATTGACAGCCGCCGTGACCCTCTTGCCTGGTATCTCAACGGTAATCTTAATATCAACCTGTTTGGCTATGATATGCCTTTCTCCTTCAGTTATAGTAATCAGGGGAGAAATTATTCCCAGCCATTCAATCAGTTTCGTTTTGCACCTTCCTATAAATGGGCCAGGGCTTACATCGGCACTACCAGTATGAACTTCAGCAACTATACGCTGGCCGGGCATATGTTTGACGGATTAGGTGTAGAACTGACACCCGGCAAATGGCGTCTGTCTGCCATGTATGGTAAACTGCTGAAGGCAGTGCCTTTTGATGTGTTGAAGCCTGAAAGTTACAACCGTGCTGCCTTTGAGCGTATTGGTTATGGTGTGAAGATGGGATATGAAAATGAAGGTAACGCCTATAGTATTTCCTTGTTCAAAGCAAAAGACAATGCAGGCTCTATTCCCTATATCCCGGATGATGCCACCATCACACCCCGGGAGAATGTGGCCATGGCCTTCAATGTAAGACAGACTATTCTAAAGCGTGTATTCGTGGACGTAGAGTACTCCGTATCAGCCCTCAACCGTGATACCCGTTCTGAAAAAAATGCTTTCGACAGCAGTCGTGGTACCTCCAACTTACTGGGTAAGTTCCTTGCACCTACCGGCAGCACCCGTTATTTTGATGCCATACAGGCCGGGCTGGGTTATACCGGCAGTTTTTATACGATACAGTTGCGTTATGAAAGAGTAGCCCCCGATTATGTAACGCTGGGTGCCTACAACGTGGTCAATGATATGCGTAACATCACGATCGCACCGGCTTTTCAGTTATTCGGCGGCCGGGTGAATATCGCTGCCAACGCCGGTATGCAGGTCAATAACCTGGACAACAGCAAAAACAGTGATGCCAAACGGCTGGTGGCCAACATTAACATGAATGTGGTGCCCAACGATCACTGGGCTATCAACGGCGGTTATTCCAACTTCAGCAACTATACCCGCATCCGTCCGCTGGTAGATCCTTATTTCACCAACCCACTGGATACACTGGATTTTTATCAGGTCAACAACAACTATAATGGGATGATCATGTATCGCACCGGTAACAAAAAGGTGCAGCATTCCATCTCCCTCAATACTTCTTATCAGTTTGCCAGCGATAAAAGCAGCGCCAAAGACGCAACAGAAAATCTCAACAAATTTTTTACCTCCAATCTGAGTTATTCCTATAGTCTGCAACCACAGGCCTTGTCGTTGGGTGGTGCGGTGAACTACTATCGCAATACAGCTGCCGGACTGAACACCTCTTTCATGGGGCCGAGTGTAAACATCAATAAACAGTATTTCGATAAAACACTGCGCACTGGCCTCACAGCTACCTACAACATGACGCAGGCTACTTCACAACAGGCGGGCGTTGCCACCACTACTAACAGTACGCTTTTTAATACTGGTTTCAACATCAATTATTCTCCCAAAACAAAACAGAAAAATGAAAGTACAGGAGGAGAGGGGAAGAAGAAATTATTCAACAACAAACAATCGCATAACATCGGAGCTACTGTGATGTGGCTGTTGCGCAGTGCCAGCGGTACACAGCCGGGGTACAATGAATTGACCAGCACCGTGAACTATACCTATTCATTCTGATAATCAGTTGGAGATGAAAAAATGTTTGTACCTCGTTTCATGGCTTTGCCTTGAGCTACTATCCTGCATTTCAGGATATGGGCAGTACACAACTTCTTTCGAGTTGCCACAGCCTGTAAGGTTTTTCCTCAGTTTGCCTGATAATGGTTCCAACCTGGGTACAGTCCGATGGTATAGTGATTTAGATCCCGCATATAATGGTTTTTTAGGAGTAATTAACCAGGGACCAGGTTATATGTTATCCGGATATACCAAATATAGTCCGGGCCTTATTATTACCTCAGATCTGGGTGTTGGCGTCTTAGGAGAGTTTGATGCTTATCCTGTTGACTCAAGATGGTATAATAGAGATGGAGCTTTTCCGCCAGCTTTTTTTAGTTTTAATATAGGTTTTCCTACGCAGGCAGTGTACGAAATGATTGCTCCAAGGGACCCGGTACCTTCCCAAAGCAATACATCGAACCAGATTTGTGCTAACGAGGGTTTGGGACTTGAGTCGCGGAACAACTGGCGGCTTTTTGAGTATTTGGGTTACTGTAGCCCTTATACCAGTTGGGAGTTCAGTGTTGGTAATACCAATGTCTGGACTGAATTCTATCGGTGTCCATCAGCGTATTATTGCGGCTTTGATCCGCTGGTATGGGTGCCATCCGTGAAGACCGCTCCCGTGAACGTGCGCTTTAGATGCAGGGTGGTAGCGGTTTATAGCGATATTACCTACTATTCTCCTTATTCCAATCCAACCAATTTCTATACTTTTTTACCACCACCACCAAAGGTAGATGTCAGTAGGATACAGGTTACCCGTACCTGTAAAGGCTTGAATACCGCGAGAATCATCGTTCCCTCCGGAGCTGTTTCCAGCAACTTTGCCAATATGAGATGGATGCTGCGGCCCGGCAATGTTACGCAGCCCTGCGACCCCGGATTGGGAGGAGGTACAGGCTCCAACTGCGGAGATATCGTTGACTGGAGTAATGGAGTAATGCCTGTAACAGGTGTTATCGACATCAAAAATATTGCTAAAGGCGTGTATACCCTTTGGGTGATCAACGAATCGGGATCAGCAGGAAACTGTTACAAGCCGATACAGATTGAGATAAAGGAATATGATGCGCTGACCGTAAGCTCTAATGATACCCAACTGACGCCGGTGAGCTGCTTCGGCGGCAGCGATGGTAAAATTACGGTGTTGGGCGCTGGTGGAGCAGGAGACAGTACCGGCTATTTTTTTACGTTAAGAAATAGTACCGGCATTGTAAAAGCAGAACAGCATGGTACCGGTAACACCATTACCTGGACAGGTTTACCCAAAGGAACTTATGTGGCAGAAGTGAGGGATGGACTTTGTGGTGCGGTGCAGTCGGCACCTATTAACATCACTGAACCAGCGCAGGTGAAAGGAACTGTACTGCCAACAGCCCCCACCTGTACCAGCCCGGGTAATGGCAGCATCACAGTGGTGCCCGATCCTGGTATCGTTAACTATAAATACAATCTGTATAAAGATGGTACGCTCATACAGCAAACTGGCGGAATTCCCTTCAGCAACTATACTTTCAGCGGACTAAACGGAGGGAACTATACGGTAGAAATACTGAATAATGACAAACTTTCCTGTCCCGGCTGGAGTACCGCTATTACCCTGGATATGGTACCGTCACTCACTCTTTCCATGGATGCCCGCAACATGGTGACCTGTGCAGGCGGCAACGACGGTTCATTACAATACACCGCTGCCGGTGGCTCCGGTGGATATATTTTCACCCTCACCAAATCTGGTGGTAGCCCGGTCAGCAATAGCAACGGTATTTTCAGCGCATTAACCGCCGGTAGTTATACTATCAAAGTACAAAACAGCGTGCCGGGTTGTAACGACGTACTCACACAAACAGTGACTATCGCAGAACCGCTACCGCTGCAGGTAAGTCTTCAGAAAACAGACATCACCTGTAACGGCGCCCGGGATGGTATGGTGAAAGCCACTGCCGGCGGTGGCTCCGGCTTCTATCAATACAAGTGGGAACAACTGAAAGGAGGTGTGTGGGTGACAGATCCTTTCTGGTATGATACCGATATTAAGATCGACGCATTAGCTCCGGGTACTTATCGTGTAACCGTTTCCGATAGTAAGTCCGCCAACTGTTCGGTACTTTCAAATACAGTTACCATCACTGAGCTGCCGGCCCTGCAATCCGGCGGAGTGACTATCAAAGAGGCTACCTGCCTGGCGGATGGTGCTGCCGTTACCCTCTCCGCCAGCGGTGGTGACAACATTTATACCTATGCCTGGACATTGGACGGCACCAATTACATCACGTTTACTTCGGGTACAGCCCTGCATACGGCCGGTACTTATTATTTCAGGATCAAAGACGGTAAAGGTTGTACACTGGAGCTGCCGGATGCGTATAATGTTGCGCTGCCAGCTACTGCGCTGGCGTTTACAACACAACTCTCTTCCTACAACGGCTTTAATATCTCTTGTAATGGTGCAGCAGACGGTAAAATCACCGTGCTGGCAACCGGTGGTAACGGTGGTGCCTATACGGGATATCAATATAAACTGGATAATGGAGCTTATCAATCCGGGAATGTGTTTTCAAACCTTGGCCCTGGTACATACGGTATTAGTGTGAAAGATGCCCGTGGATGTGTGGTTACCGGCAGTGTAACATTGGTACAGCCTTCTCTCCGCATCAATGCCACCCACCAGAATATTGACTGTTATGGTCTTGCTACCGGTAGCATTACCACGAGTATTCAGGGGGGCGCTGCGCCATATCAGCTCTATGTGAATGGTGCCTTGATGGCTGCTACCACGATCAGTAATCTGGCACAGGGAAGTTATGCGCTGCACGTGACAGATGCCAATGGCTGTACCAAAGATACCTCTATTGTGGTTGACTATCTGTATCCGGCATTAGATATCACTACAGCTACGGTAGCGGATATCCGTTGTTTTGGTACTCAGGGTAGTGTTGCACTCAATGCTGCAGGTGGTGATGGGGTTTATCAGTACAGCATGAGCAACGACAATTGGTCCACATCCCGTACGTATAGCAGCGGTGCTGGTCTTGATGCCGGCGTGTATGCGTTGAAGGTAACAGATGGACGCGGTTGCAGCCTTATCTATAACAACAAACTCACACTGACAGCTCCACCTGCTGCAGTCAGCTTTTCAGCCACGCTTTCAGATTATAATGGTCATAATATTTCCTGTGCGGGCGGTGACAATGGTACCGCGCAGATAACCGCTACCGGTGGTAATGGTGCCACTTACAGTGGTTACACCTATGCACTGGATAACGGTATTTTTAGTAGTGATCCCTTGCTCACCGGTATCAAAGCAGGCCAGCATACGCTAAAGGTGCTGGATGGCCGTGGTTGTGTTACATCGCAGAGTTATACCTTTACCGAATCCGCTCAGGCGCTGAGTGTGCAGTTGGTAAGTAAGCGGGACGTACCCTGCGCAACGGCTGCTACAGGTATGATCACCGTGGCGGGTAGTGGCGGCACTGGCACTCTCCAGTACAGTATAGACAACACCAACTGGAGTTCCAGCCCAGTGTTTACCGGACTGACGGTCGGAGATTATATTGTTACGGTTAGAGATGCCAATACTTGTGGTATCAGTTTGCCGGTGAAAGTGGTCTCTCTGAATACGCCTATTGTGATTGATAATATCGCCCGTCAGGATATCGTTTGTTTTGGTACGGCAGGAGCCATCCAGGTGCAGTCCCATGGCGGCACTGGCAGTCTGGTGAATGAATACGCCCTGAACGGTGGCGCCTATACGTCTTTTAATAATAACACTCCGCTGGGAGCGGGTAATTATACGATAAGGGTGAAAGATGCCGCTGGTTGTTATTCTCCGGAAAGTGCTGTGTTTAGTATTACAGCACCGGCAGCGGCTTTGAATGCAACTGTTAGCACATCCGATTATCATGGTATGCAGGTATCCTGTTATGGCCTGACTGATGGGGAAATTAACCTGGCTACCAGCGGTGGCAATGGCGGCAGCTATCAGGGGTATCAATACAGTGTTAACGGTGGCGCTTACACGAATAGAGCTCAGTACAAAAACATAGGCGCCGGTAATTATATCTTCAAAGTCCGGGATGGACGTGGTTGTGAAATCACTAAAAATGTTGTCTTACAACAACCCACAGCACCGCTGTCACTGGTGATTTCCGACATCACGCATTTGCCCTGTGGTGGCAGTCCTACCGGTGAAATCACCTTGCAGGCTGCAGGTGGTACTTTACCTTATCAGTATACACTCAACAACGAAGCGGCACAGACGAATACCGTATTTACAGCATTGCCGGCTGGTGACTATTCCCTTCAGGTAAAAGACGTGAATGGCTGCGCCGCATCAGCTACGGCGGCTGTAACGGCTATGTTTCCACCTGTAACCGCTGATGCTACGGTAACGCCCATACGGTGTTATGGAGAAGCCAGCGGAGCGATACTGTTACAAACAACCGGTGGTGATGGCAGTTACAGTTACCAGTGGAGCGGCACCGGACTGAATGGTGCGCAGGTGCAACAGCTCAAAGCCGGCAGCTACACCGTGAAAATTACAGATGGCAAGGGTTGCAGCCAGTCCTATAGTTATAACATAACTCAGCCGCCGGTACTCGCCATGACCGTGGCCGGCTCACAAATATGTGATGGCATCGATGATGGCACCATCACCACCACTGTTCAAGGTGGCGCTACTCCTTACCAATATGTACTGGGCAGCGGTACCTGGGGTAGTGACAATGCCTTCGGCAACCTCACTGCCGGCGACTATACTGTGAAGGTACAAGATGCAAATGGTTGCAGTGTTAGTCAGCAGACCGCCATTACCAAACGCAATGTTAAGCCGGATGTCAACTTCCTGGTGGCCTCCCGCAAAAACGCCTACGATACGCTGGTTATCAAGGAAATCAGCCTGCCGGCGCCAGACTTCGTCAGCTGGACCTTCGATCCGCAGGCCATCCTGCTGGGCTATGACAGAGGCACGCCGCTGATAAAATTCACTAGTCCGGGTACCTATTGGGTGGAGATGCAGGGGTCCTTCGGCGAATGCAGTTATAAAGTACGCAAAGACATCCAGATCAGCGCCTACGATCCGTTGGCGGGCCCGTCCAACAGTCTGCCGGTACGTGTAATAGATACCTTGATACTATCACCCAACCCCAATGACGGTAACTTCCACCTCCAGATTAAAATGAGCCGCAGGCAACAGGTGATCGTATCGGTGTTTGACCTGAATGGCAGGGTGCTGGCCAAACAACAGTATAGCCCCGCTTTGGTGATAGACTCCCAATGGGCACTGGGGAACGCTAATGCAGGCATCTATATTCTGCGGGTGGTGGCCGAAAATGAAAGCAGGGATATCCGGTTTATGATCAGCCGCTAATATTTATTGAGAAATATTTTTGTGGTTTAAAATTTCTTACATACCTTTGCGCTCCACTTGGAGAGTTGGCAGAGCGGTCGATTGCGGCAGTCTTGAAAACTGTTGACTGTAACAGGTCCCGGGGTTCGAATCCCTGACTCTCCGCAGAAAAGTAAAAAGCCTTCAAATCGTTAGATTTGAAGGCTTTTTTAGTTCGAAGAATTTTGCCTCCTGTGCCCTATAAATTAATTGTCAATTATTTACAGGGTCGAAATGCCCTTGTTTTTCCCCTTTTTTATTGCCTTCGACATTAAATTGAATCCCACACTTTGTATTATTGCACCCAATAAAAGCCAGCAAAAGAAATATATCCCCATTTCAAACGTAAACATAAAATAGAAAGACGGACTAAACTGATAGACACAAACTGCAGTAAAAATTATCATTGTCAAAATAGCAAATGTCAATGCATACAGTATTAAGCGGCTTCGGGACTGATCACTTTTGAAGTAAATAAAGTTTAATACAAAGGAGCCAATTATATAAGAGACAGGGAGTATCAAATAGTAGTCTCCCCCAGCTATCATAAACCGACCAGCCGGCCTATGAAATGGGAAATAGTTATAAAATACACGATACAGGAAAAAGAATAACACAATTTCCACTATGCTCGTAAGGATAGTATTTAAAATAGGCTTTTTCATTTGACTAATCTAAAAAATTTCCATTCGGGAATACTTACATATCTGTCCGCTGTTACTCCCCATCCGCATCTTTCCTCTCCCTGTTCACCTGTACTATGACCAGCACCACGGGAACAAAATGACAAATTTCCAAAAATGCTTTTACTATCGTCGACGCTCGTTACAATTTCTACGTGTTCACCTTCTTTATATGTACATACATCTCCTCTTTTTACTCCTTTATCCTTATCTACCAAGTGAAATCCGTTTACCCTTCCCATCCAGAAATCTTTAGCAGAACGATATTTACCGTTAACACTGGTAAATCCGCAATAAAACATACAATCACCCACAAACACACTACAGGTATACGCTTCTGCGTCGCCGCCGCCCCAATAAACCGGATATAAACGCGAAGGCCATCTAAAATACGCTGATTTCAATTTTTGATAATCCTTCGGCCCGATACTCGTTTCCTTTAAATGCGCACTTTCAATAAGGAAACGTTTCTGATTTTGTGACAGGTTATTCCAATCTGACCAGGAACTAAACCGTATTGGCTTTGCTGTAGCACCAGCCAGAGTTCCATTAGGTGAAAAGAACCAGGGTTGCTTTTTTTTCTGGAATCTTGTGTAGTTGTCCATTATTTCGGGTTGCTTTGCCAAGTACTCTGCTGCCTCTGCCAAATTGTTGAAATGGGGCATAATATCAGTTATTCTATGACGGATTTGGGTTACTTAAATATACTGTTTTTTTCTTTACCGGATATCGTTAAAAACACTCCAATTGTGGGAGGCACTATTGCTATGCCATCCCCAATTTTGATATTATACTAACATTTTGTAGGGTATTTCACTTAAAACTAGACCCTGGGTTTTCTTTCCAATATTTTTCAATAAATACCGATATGGCGGTCAGGTCATGGGCAAAAAGTGTCGATTCAAGTAATTTATACCTCCTGATCATTTATACTATTCCTCAAACAAGATACTGACCCGAATCGGCGGCTGCGTCTGGAACGACTGTTCAACAACAAATTATTGATGGAAAACGTGAATCACAGGTCTTCTCTATTTCGACGGAAATAACCCCTAAATTGTCGTTTCTACACTGCATCAAATTCTGTAAGGAATTCCATCTTTGTATTGTCAATAAAATTTGAACTGGATCTGATTGGCGTATGAAAAATCTATTCAAAACATATGATTTCCTTCAATTAATAATACTAATTTCAATCGTTATGTCTACAACATTTCAATCTTACGGACAAGACATCAAGCCTTCTGAAAATGGCTATGCACCTGTCAATGGCATCAAAGTTTATTACGAAGTGTATGGCGAGGGTCAGCCTATTGTTTTATTACATGGTGCTTATATGACAATAGATTTGAACTGGGGCCAGATAATCCCTGAGCTATCAAAATCAAGAAAAGTAATTGCTATTGAACTGCAGGGGCATGGACATACACCGTTTTCAGATAGGAAATTATCTCTTGATACCCTGGCTAGTGATGTAGAAGAAGTAATGGATTACCTGAAAATTGACAGTGCGGATATAGTAGGATATAGTTTTGGCGGCAAAGTGGCTTACCAGTTCGCTATACAAAGCCCGAAACGGCTAAAAAAATTAGTTATCATTTCTTCTTCTTATAAGAGTAGTGGTTGGGAACCCGAGGTAATCAATGCGTTTAAAAATATGAAGCCTGAGCTTTTTACGAACACGCCTATGAAAGCCGCATACGATGCAGTAGCACCTGATAAAACAAAATGGACAAAGTTCTTAGAGCAGATGATTGCTTCAGGTGCGACGCCATTCGACCTGGGTGACTCCAATATTTCGAAAATTGCTGCACCGGTATTGATCATAGCCGGTGACAATGATGGCCTGGATAAAATTGAATTGATAAAAACCTATAAATTATTAGGAGGTGCTGTTACTGCAGATTTTGGTGCAATGCCCAAATCGCAATTGGCCATTGTTCCTGGACAAGGACATGTTAGCCTAATGAAGCAGACGACAATAATTTTGACCTACTTAAACAGTTTTTTGTAAAAAAACTAAAGGATCTGCATATCTCGAAGAAACCCCACACATTGTGCGGGTTTCTTCTTTTTTAGCCGGGTTCAACCCCTTTTAGCGTCTGCATTATCAGCTCGCGGCAGATGAACCGTAAGGCTATGTTCGGATGACTCTTCACAATGGTAGCAGAGATAGCCGGCGCATGCCTGCGCATGATGCCACCAGATCGTTTCCCAGGGAATATTATCCGGGTTAAAACTGATAGGCGATGCATAAAATATTTGTGTTGCTACAGGGGTGCAGGCTATAATCCGCCACAGTTCTTCATCTGATCTGACTGAAAAAATAATGAAGTAAGTCTGTGATGATGGTATAGTACGCTGCATTACCACTTGTTGCTGATGTATTTGATAGCGATCATCTGCCTTCCTGAAAAAGGCAATCACAAAATGAGGTTGCTTAAAATCGAAATTTCTCATCTTCCAGTATTTAAGAATCAATGTACATCTGCCACTATTGCTTTCTTTTTGTTCTTTATCAGTAAGACAAATGGAGCGCATACCAGAAATAATAAGCCAATGGTCGTATATACGTCCATGTATGATAACAAGGTGGCCTGCTTGTTCACAATGGTATCCATCAGTTTATAACTATTTTTCCATGCCATATCATGCGTGAATCCTTTGGATAAAAAAGAGGTATGTATATGGTGCAATCGGTCAGATACTACGGGATCGGCTATATGAAGATGGCTGACGAGATCTGTACGATGTACAGCGTTGCGTCGGGTAATATAGGTGGTGATGATAGCGATACCAAAGGAGCCGCCCAATTGTCGCAGCATGCCGGTGAATGCCGCGCCATCCGCAATTTCATGTGTCTTTAATGTGGAGAAGGCAATAGCACTCACAGAGAGCAGTATCATATTCAGTCCGAAATACCGGAATACCAACACAAAGAAGAATACGTTGAAACCCGTATCCGGCGTAAGTATCTTCGAGCTCATGTAACAGTTGCCGAAGAAAAGTATCATGCCGGCAAACATCACATACTGTGGCTTGATACCGGATTTCAATAATCGGGTGGTAAGTGGAAAAATCAAGAGGCTCGATAACGAGGTAGTACATACCAGCAAACCTGCATCTGTAGCAGGCCATCCCAGCTGCGACTGTGTGAACAACGGTACAATGAAAGTAGAACCATAAGAGCCAAAACCATAAATGAAAGAGAACAAAGTGCCTGCTGCCAGCGTACCATTTTTTAATACACGCAGCGCCACAATAGGGTGATCATATGTCCACTCTCGCCAGATGAAGAAAAACATGCCCATGCCCGCCACTACCGATAATATCGTAATGAGCTGGCTGCTGAACCAGTCTTCTTCCTGCCCTTTCTCCAGCACAAACTGCAACGCGCCTACTGCAACCGCGAGCAATAGGATGCCCATCCAGTCTACTTGTCTGGCGGACATCTTATTGCCATATTGCGGTGAGCGTACAAATTGCAGGGTAAGTAAAGCCGCAAGAATACCAAGTGGTATATTAATGTAAAAAATATAAGGCCAGCTATAGTTATCGATGATATAACCACCGATTAATGGACCCATAGCAGGACCTATAATAACTCCCATCATGTAGATGGCGTGCGCCTGTCCTCTTTTTTCGATGGGATACGATTCTGTGATAATAGTCTGGGAAGTGGCCAGCAACGCACCTCCGCCCATACCCTGGAAGAAGCGGAAGACAGCGAGAGTCCAGATATCGTTGGCCTGGCCGCAGAGCAGCGAGCATGCAGTGAAGATGAGGATGGAGCCGGCAAAATAATTCCGTCGTCCAAACTGCCGTGATAGCCAACTGGTCATAGGTATGATGATCACGTTGCCGATACCATAGGCCGTTACTACCCAGCTTACTTCTGATAATGTTGCCCCCATGTTGCCCTGCAGATCATTCAGCGCTACATTCACGATAGTAGTATCCAGCAGTTCAAGTATAGAGCAAAGCATGGCCACCAGCGTGATCACCACTCTTCTGTAGCCGTATTCTGTCATGGAGTCTGTGTACATCTTTGTTGATTTAGATGGCAAAGTTGAAGCAGTGATAACAGGATATAGTATGAAGAAGGGATTAAAAAGTATGAGAGAAGTATTTTCGGAATATTACCGACCTTTGATAATGAGTAAAGGAAGAACTATGTATGTAACCACATTGGAGCAGTACGGAAACCTGACAGAAACCCACCATACGAAAGGCATGAAGGAACAATATTATACCATGAAGCCGGAAGATGGATGGGTAGGTAATGGCTCTTATACTTCACTTGGCGGAATTGATGTGCATTACAGCCAGGTGTCTGCATTACAGCCTATGCAGGTGGACCTTGTTTCGCCGGATGATTTTGTGGAAATGCACTTTTCTCTTGGCGGCAGGCTTACCGCGAAAAATACAGTATTGCAGGATCTCAGCATGTTTGATCAGTTGCAGCATAACCTGTTTGCTGTGCCGGCTAATAGTATCACTAATTATCATTACAGTGCATCCAATGAGCCAGTGGTGATGCTGGAGATACTTTTCAGGAAAGAGTATTTCGAAGGTATCATGCATGAGCAATCTGCGTTGCATAATATTATGCTGGATCACATCTCCCGCAAGGAGATAATGGCTGCGGAACAGCGGCATGCAGGCATTAGCCCCCAAATGTTGTCTGTATTGAGCGATATTATTTATTGTAAGCGTACCGGCTACTATAAGAAGCTATTCCTGGAAGCCAGGATCATGGAGCTTTTCCTGTTGCAGACAGAATCGCTTGAAGAAAGATCAGGCCGGGGTGGATGTAGTTTTCTATGTGATTTTTCTGCCGATGTGGATAAAATATATTTTGTGAAAGAGATGATCGATAAAGATCCTATCGCAGATTATTCTCTGATAGGTCTCAGCAAAAAAGCGGGTCTTAATACCTTTAAGCTCAAGAAAGGATTTAAAGAAATTTTTGGAGAAACCGTATTCGGATATATACAGGAACTGAAAATGGAGAAAGCCCGGAGAATGTTGCTGGATGAAGGAATGCAGGTGAATGAAGTAGCATATATGCTGGGCTACAACAGTCCTAATAATTTCAGCACCGCTTTTAGAAAAAAATTTGGTTTAACCCCCGGAAAAATGAAACAATAGGACAGAAAGTGCTACTGCATGTACCTGGAAGCTGCCAAAAACTTATCTAATTCAGCAATCTGTTCATTGTCTAAATTTATTATATAATCGATCGCTTTGGCCTTGTCTGTAGCATGCTCGTAATAAGACTTGCAGATGGCATATCCAACAAAGTATCCCAGATCAACTCCATTATACAACCAGTCTTTTAACTCAGTCCCGTACATTTCCTGTTTAAATTTTTGCCATATTTCCTTTTCATGTTCCTTACCATAACGAATGTACGGAGTTTTTAACGGGTACTGTAACAACAATTCCGCTATAAAATCGCATGAGCCTTCCGCAATACAATATCCAAGCAGGTTGGAGTGGACTCTATCCTCCATATCCCCTCCTTTGTGTTGAGTGTGAGTGAGTTCATGCGCCACAACATGCAAAATGCCTTTGCTGTCTTTAAAAATGCCTTGTAAAAGAGGATTCAGTCCCATTGAGTTAGTGGTGCTGTCTGCTGCTCCGATCTCTGTTCCTATTAGTACCTCCGTTTCTGTGGTAGTCCCGCCTGTTCCAAGATATCCAATTGTAAAATAGATGGCCGGTATTTTAAATGAGGGATATAACTTTTTATATGCTGCTATTAATTTTTCAATACCTGCTCTGGTCTCTTTTACTTTCAGTGTGTTAGGTCTGACAGATGCCCAGAAATCCGGATGAGCAAAAATGCTTTTCTGAAATTTTTGGGGTGTCCAGTTTCTGATGTGGGCCAGTTCTTTTAATCCTTTGGTCCCCTTATCAAGATACATGGTCTGTATCAATTGTATTTGCTGTGCAGAGTCATTAACAGTATGTAGGCGATCGAATGTTTTCCAAAACAGATCTATGTCTGAATAGTAAATATTCGTTTGTGCGCAGAGCGTGGTTGTAACAAATGATGTTAGCAATAGAATGATAGATTTTTTAATAAAGTGCATACGATAAATGGTTAAAGGGTATATATAAATATACCAAAAAAAGGAGAAGTAATTATCATGTGGATGTAGAAATGAATTTCGGATTTTTGATGAACGTATTTCATTCAGTGCAAACCAGCAGCATAATTACTGTAAATCGTTAACAGCAGCGAAGATTTTACTGTTGAAATCATATGGTTGTCCGCTGAGATTATACAGGGGAAGCAGGGCCTGAAACTGCTCCTCAAATTCAAGGTACTGCTCCTGAAACAGGGAAAACCACTGCCGGCCTTCTTCCTGGAAGATGTTCATCCCGGCAAACATATCCAGCGATAATTTAAACCGCTGCATATGGAAAATGAAACGCCCTTTTATATCATGCTGCTGCCTGACAGAAAATTCCGGTTGCGAAATACATCGCTGCAATGTTTTGGTGATCTCCACAAAAGTAAACAGCCCATGAAAAAAGAGATATACGGCAGGGTACCGGCCTGGCTCTCCGATGAGATCACCTAAAGGGGTATTGTAATGGCAATCAAATAACCTGGATTTCGATTCATAGGTGAGTGTAAAATAAGTCACATGGCCACCTTCATGGGAAATATGATCAGCGAAAAATACTTCATCATCCCAGGTGTTGACATTTAAAAATATCATGTTGTGGGCAGATAAAACCGCGAATGAATTCTGCCTTTCTGAATGGAAAAGCATGGCCTTTCGCATGTTTTGCAACAGCAGCCTGAAATGCCCCGGGTTATTCCTGCTGATGATATCCATTCCTTTGTCGAATGCTTCCAGGTGATTTTTATAGATATCCGCCACCAGAATGTCGCCTGGTTGGTTGCCTTGTTCAATGAAAACGCTTTCCAGTAAAGGATGTTGCTCTTTCATCATCTCAATACCATGAGCAGAAAACAACAGTGGCTCAAAATCATAGGTTACCGGGTTATTATCCCTGGTCAGTGCCATTTCGTTGTTCGTGGTTGTCAGGAGGAGGGTGGCATTGGGAAAGCCAGTCCTTAAATATCCGACAGCCGGTAGATAAACAACACCGCCTGCATTGGTGAAAACGTTTATCTGTGCCTTCTTCTGCTGTTCGTAGCCATAAATAATACTATCCAGCCATCGTGTGTCCTGCTGATGAACATAAGTGTACAGCAATGGCTCCAGAAAAATGTTATCGTTATAGAAGTCAATCCTGGCAAAGATATCTTTATGCCTGCTGTAAAGCATTTTCTTCATAGAATCAATTACATGGGGCAGATACTTCTCAAACTCTTCGTAATAATTCATATTAATAAGTCTTTTTGTTAATGATGGCATTAAACAGTCTGTCAAAGAGGGACATGTCTTCAACAATGATATCTGCCTGTCCAATCAGTTCACTTTTATTATCCAGTTCCCGCTGCAGTGTTGTTTTCAGCTGGCCGGGGAGTTTAATTTTTACACTATAGAAGCCTGCCTGCGCTGCCGCTGATATAGATACAATGGTACCTTTCAGCATTCCGAATTCCGTGTAGGGGTAGTTGTTGAGCCGAATATTACATTGTAGTCCAACGCGCGCCTTTCCTGAATTAATGACTGGTAGTTTGGCAATAGCAAAATAATCCTGTACCCTGGCAGGTGTGATGGTGAAAACCTTTTGCTCATTGGTGAGGAACTGATCAGCGGTTCTGATATCATAAAAGTTCAGGATACCGCTGATGGGGGCGTCCAGTATATACTTGTGCTGCCATTCGGAGAGCTGAAACGAAAGATCACTGAAATGCTGGTATATATTTTTTTTGAGTGTGAACAAGGTATTGGCATGATCTGCATTCAGGGAAGCGTTTTCTTTTTTCAATACCTGTACCTGCAGCTGGTTGTTGACGATGTTGTTATGCAGTTCTTCCAGGTTGTTTTTTGTGTTCAGATAGGTGATTTCTTTTTGCTCCACTTCAGTTCTGGCAACCACCTTCTGGCTATCCAGACTTCTGTTTCTATCCAGGTCTGATTTGGATAACTGGCTTTGCCTTTGAACAATGGCTAGTTTGTTATACAGCTGTTGCTGCAGCGCTGTCATATTCTGTTCACGCCGGGAGTTGATCTCCAGCTGCCGGTATTGTAAATTCAGCTGCAGGAAGAGTTTTAGTTCCTCCACGCTTTTGTATAACTGGGCATATCCTGATTGCAGGTCACCAAGGCTGGTTAATTCCTCAAACCGCACAGTATCGATGTTATCCCAGAAGTGGGGCCCACTGAGGGTATTAAGCAGCTGTTTCAGTTTAAGCACTTCTTTGTAGTTGGCACTGTTGTATAGTACTACTACCCAATCGCCGGCAGTTACGGTATCCTGATCCCGCCGGAGCAGGTTGACTATTCTGCCGCTTACGCGGTTGTGCAGCTCCACGGGCGGTGTATTGGTAGTTACGACTGCATCTGAGGTGATAACATCCGGATATCTGACCAGTTTAAGGCCTATACAGATAATCAGGAAGATGAGCAGCATACCGGTACTTCCATAACTTACGATCCTGGAAGGTACTTTATCCAGAATGTCCTGGAAGTATTCACTCCTGATATTAATGCGGGTGATTTTATTTTCGTCAATTGGCAATTTCTAACTGATTTTTAATTAACGTATGATAATATCCTTTTTTCTCTACCAGTTCTTCATGTCTGCCTATCTCTTTTATCTCTCCTTTATCCAGCACAATGATCTGATCTGCTCTTCTGACGGTACTGAGGCGGTGTGCAATAACCACGACTGTTTTCCCTTCGAAGAACAGGTCCAGATTCTCTACGATCTTTCTTTCATTGTTGGCGTCAAGGGCGCTGGTGGCTTCATCAAAGAACAGGAACTCCGGATTTTTATAAACGGCCCTGGCAATGAGTATTCTCTGTCTTTGTCCGCCGCTCAGTGTTCTGCCGCTTGATCCTGCAGCGCCGATGATGGAATTGAAACCGGCAGGCAATGAATTGATCAGTTCTTCTATATTGGCTATTTTGGCAGCGTCCAGCAGTTTGCTGATGTCGATGTTTTCTTCGCTGGCAGATTCTGTAATATTCTGTGTAATGGTGTCCGAAAAAATATAACCATCCTGCATAACGGTGCCGCACAGAGCGCGCCAGCTGTCAGATGCAATATGACGGAGATTATAATCACCGATGGTGATATCTCCGGAAGTAGGTAGATACAATTTCAGTAGTAATTTCAGCAGGGTGGTTTTGCCACTGCCGCTGTCCCCCACAATGGCGGTGATCTTGCCTTTGGGGATAGTGAGGTTTAAATTCTTCAGTACAAGGGCATTGGTATCCCGTACATAGGAGAAATTCAGATCTTTGATATGTATGTCATAATTCTGAGGCGGCAGTTTCATCAATGATTCGTTGTTCAGTAATTCCTGCTCCGGTGTAATATGATCGATATCATTGAAGCGTTCCATACTAAGGCGGGCATCCTGGAGGGAACGGAAAAAGGAGACTAGGCCCAGCATGGGTGAATTGATCTGACCAACGATATACTGAATGGCGAGCATGACCCCCAGCGTAATCTTGCCATCCATGACGAGCAGGGCAGAGGTAAAGGTGATGAGGATATTTTTTGCCTCATTGATAACGTTACCGCCTATACTCTGAAATTGTGTGAGCTTCAGGGAGGAAACAGAAGTTTTGAAGTATTCAACACGTACTTTCTCCCAGCCGCGGATATGTTTCTTTTCTGAGCCATTCACCTTCACTTCCTGTATACCGCCAACGATCTGTATCAACTTACTGTTCATGCCGGAAGAAGAATCGAAGCGTTTGAAATCCAGTTCAGCCCTTTTTTTCATGAAAGACCATACCCAGAGGGTATATATGGCAATTCCCAGTGTGAAAATAAAGAAGATGGTCCAGCTGTAATATGCCAGTGCAAAGAGGAAGATGATGGCATTGAGATAGGAAAAGAAAGCATCCGGGGCGGAAGACAGGAAGGCATCCAGGCGGGATGATTCATTGATCCGCTGTACAATATCCCCCGGTGTTTTCGAATCAAAAAAGGAAACGGTTTTGTTCAGTAGTTTGATCAGATAATCGGATGATATCAGCATGTTGATCCTGGCCGCCACATAGAGCAGCAGCCAGCTTCTGATGGCAGCAATAAAGGACATGCTGAAGAAAAGCATCAACTGGGCTGATAACAGCACATATACAAAACTCACATTGTTCAGGTTAATGCCTTTGTCTACCAGTTTCTGGGTGAGAAAAGGGAGTATCAGCTGGATAATGCTGCCCATCAACAATCCAACGAAAATCTGTATGATGTATTTGGTGTAATTCCTTAGGTATGGAATAATACCCAGCAACCCTTTGGAAGCATCTGTATTTTTCTGTTCAAAGAAGGTGGAAGTGGGTTCCATCAGCAGTACAATACCCTGTGTGGTATCGTCTGCCAGTTTGTTATTCTGCCACGCTTCCATGAAATCCTGCTTGCTGTAGGTAATTAATCCATGCGAAGGGTCGGCTACTTTTACCTGTCCGTTTTTAAATTCATATACCACCAGGAAATGCCGGTCGCGCCAGTAGGTTACACAGGGCAGTGGTGCTTTTTTTTCCAGTACTTCATAGGTGATGGAAGCTGGTACAGTTTTGAATCCAAGGGCTTCTGCACCTTTCATCAACGACTTGATGGTAATGCCATCAGGAGTGATATTACAGATGTCGCGCAGATGTTCAGAGCTGAAGTTCCGGCCAAAATATTTGGATATAATTTTAAGACAGGCTGGCCCGCAATCGAACTGGTCTATCTGCTTAAAAAAAGGAAAAGGTTTCTTTCTTAAAAAACGCATCATCGTTGTCTACCGTTTATTTGTACCAGGTATTGTCCTGCTGGTTAAATGAGCACATGTCCACTTTATAATATTTTCCTGCTTCTTCCCGGATATCGCTGTTACTTACACAGGCGTACCTGTATTTACAGTCTTTACATATTTCGATCTTATCGTTTGATAAAAACCATTTCTCCTGAAATATTTCCTGCTGAATAACTGTATCCAGCCTGACATTGTTAATATTTCCAAATGAAGCGGTGTGTGATAAATAGTTTTTTATTTCTCCTTTGCTGTTGATACACACTTTCCTGTTCAGTCCTATGTTATGATGCAGTGCTTCCGGATAGCTGATAATATTGGGCGAAAACCTGTCTGGTCTTATTTTTTCAAAGGGATCAATTCGGATATCTTTCTGAAAGGAGATTATTTTTCTGCCAAACCGGTCACTTTCATTCAACAGAATTTCATCTGCTGTTGCGGCATAAATAAATATTCTGCGTAACCGGGGCTGCTGGTCCATGATGGCCTGCAGATCCTGAAGGGAAATAGTTTCGTCAAAGGGTAACAACAACTCTATGTAGTTCAGCTGTGCCGCTGCTATGTTATCCAGCAGCATGGTTGTCAGCTCTTCTTTGGAAGGTACATGGAGCACGCGTAGCTGTAAAGCCTGGCACAGCAGCTGATCCAATTGATACAGGAGTTGATGGTAATCAAATGCATGTGTTCCATCTGTTTCAATAACAGCATTGGTGATAAAACGCGGCATTTCCCATGTAAAATCTATAGACGGAAACCGCTCTGGTTCCGTAGTGTAGAAAGCAATTTCCTTATCAACGAATTTATCCAGAAAGGTATGGATCTGGCTAGCCTGTTCGTGGCCAAAAACAGCTTCCATATCATCAACAGGCACTGTTTCTGTTTGCTGCAGGACTTCCAGTAAATGATTGGGCAGCTCATAAATAGCTGACCGGTCAAGGTCATAAACAGCGCTGCTGTATTTTCCCGGAACAATCTGACAGGAGGCAAAAAGCCGGAACCATTTTTTAGAATCCATACAGTTATAAGATGTTTGAAATTGCCTTGTAGAATGGCATAATCACATGTGATGTTGTTTTATGTATATCGCTTTCAACGGCTGTTGGCGCAAATGTTGGGCGTTCGCTTACACTTTTGATGAAGAGAAAATAATTCACGGGAAGTTCCGAAATTAACTCTTTCGGCAGCGGCTGTGTGTCGGCTATATGTTTACTGTTGTTCATGCTGGCTGAGGAATTGAGCTATTTTTTTATCCAACTGGTAATTGCAGGGTACGGAAGTCATATCATATTGCCCTACCGGGTTTATTTCCAGAAACGCATATCTGCCGTCTTTCGTTTTCACAATATCAACGGAGCCTGTATTCAGTTGCAGGAGCTGCATAAGCTGCGTAATGTGCTGTGTGACTGTTTCCGGAAGATGGTATGGCACATTTCTGTTATTGGCGTATTTTCTGAAATCCACTTTTGTCTGATTGTTCAGCTGCGAGAAAATAGCCATGGCATAACAGGTACCATCCAGATAAAATATGCGCAGGTCCAGTTCTTTTTCCAGTTTCTCCTGGAAGAGGGAATAATAAAAAGTTTCCGGGATGGCCTCCATTATTTCCGGAGTTATTTCTTCGGTATAGCTGGTGTAGCTTTCCAGTTGTTCTTTTTGTATGAGTATGCCGGGGCTTTCCCATAACGCTTTGGTAATAACCGGACCGTGGCTGTCAATGAAGTTCCTGACATCCGCTTTTGACCGGGTTATCAGGGTGGCCGGTACATCTAGCCCTACGCCTTTGGCGAGCGCCAGTATTTCTATTTTGTTGAGCGTTGATTTACCAAAATTGCCAAGTACTTTTTTTTCTATATTTAAAAATGAATACAGGGCTTTTTTGGCGATGGAAGTTTCATTATTAAGATGCAGTACTATATCGTTGTAATAGGCTTCGTTCCTGATAGCGGCAATAGGAGCTTCCAATACGTGCCAGGTGGCATCACGCCGATACCATACAGCTGTTATTTCACTAAGATCAGCTTTCACATCTCCCATAAAGTGGACATCCAGTTTTTCCTGACTGATGGTAAGGGATGCAGGTAAATCAGGAGATAACAGGTCAACGCCGTTAATTCTACGGAAGGGAATTCCCAGATAGTAAAGCCAGTCTATTACTTTATCAGTAGATGGCTCCATATCTTTCGATATGATCAACACCATAAGCGTAGGGGTAGGTTAAATACAAAAAGTGATGTCATTTATACTGACATCACATTTAGTTTTAATCGGGGATAATTCATTTAATTGAAATATCTCCCGGCTTGAAATTGATTGGAGTGGAACTGGCTTCTGCCTCGTGATCTATCCAGTCAATAATATCACCACGATCAAGATTGCAGGTGGTATGGCAGGCTGCGGCAGCCAGGCCAAGCAGTTTGTCGATTTCATTATCGACACTGATTTCATTTAACTTGAAATCTTCCAATGATAAACGAGTATCATGCATAGGGAAAACTTTTGGGTACCAGAAGAGGATGTGAACAGGATGGAATTGACGCAGTCTCTGATAAGGGCAACGGTTTTACAGGAATCAAGCATTAGTGCTTAAAAAGTAACCTGACGCACACCAACGTTGAAATTGATCTGTTGTTGTTGTGCCATTTCCGCTTCGTAATCTACGAAGTCAATGTAGGTAGCATCCGGCATAGGGTTGCATGTTTTATGACAGGCTGCTGCTGCCATACCCATTAATTTTTCGATTTCGTTGTCGCTGTTGGCAACATCCAGTTTGAAATCATCGAGGGAGAGACGTTGAGTGTTTGACATGTGAATAGTTTTTGGGTTTAAGAATGACGAATTTTATCACTATTGTTCGGGATAAAATATACTGAATCGAATGTAGTCTATATCCTGGTGAGTGTATCTTTGGCCAGCTTGATGCGTTTAAGAGTAGTAACCCAAACGCATAAACTATTGGGGTGAAGTCTCCTTTTGTTTCTTATTGATTTATTTTATCCGGACAATACTGTGAATTTATAGTTAATTTCATACCGAGCCAATTATATTTTGAACCTGAAAAGTATTTGCATTTCCCCATGTTGATTTATAAATACCTATGTCCGTTACCATTAGGATTCCTTTTGTGAAATTCTATCTTAATTATTATCTGGCAATACATTTTAATTTTTATAATTACGCACAAAAACTAATTTGATGATACAGCTGAATGAATTAAGCCGCGTCGGACTAGGCATGTACAGGATGTCACTCCGTGTTCCTGAACATGCGGCTACACTGCAGTACGCACTTGACAACGGATGCAATCTGCTGGATACAGCTTCCAACTATGAAAACGGTGATTCGGAAAAACTGATTGGAAAGGTATTGCAACAATCTGATCATGATAATACCTTTATCGTTACAAAGGCGGGATATATCAGCAATGACAACCTGGTAGCCCTAAAAGAGCTGCATAAATCGGGTAGGGGACTAGATGACCTGGTGGTACTCAATGAGCACTTTTGCCACTCTGTTCATCCGGAATACCTCGCGTTTCAGATGGACATTTCGATGCAACGTTTAGGCAGAAACGTTATAGATGGTTTTCTGCTGCATTCACCAGAGTATTTCTTTGAGCAGCAGCAGGTAGAACCCACTGCAGATGAATATTACAGAAGAATTAAGAAGGCATTTGAATTTCTGGAAACGCAGGTGGCTGCGGGCCGGATCAGGTACTACGGCGTTAGTTCCAATACGATGAGCGTAACAGATTCCTTTAAATCAACCAACCTGTATCAGCTGATAAAGATCGCGGAGGAAGTGTCTTCCACACATCATTTCCGGCTGGCACAGTTTCCCTATAATATTATTGAGCAGCAGGCAGGTGATACTGCCGGCGATACACAGAAAAGTCTGCTGGAAGTTGCTGCGGCCCATTCTATCAAAACGTTTGGTAACCGGCCTTTGAATGCAAATTCTCCTACCGGCGTGCTTCGGTTGGTCACACATCAGATGGCCATCACAGCAGAAGAGGAGGAGGCAGATATAACTGTCCACGCGGAGTGTTTCCGGTTGCTGGAGTATAAACTACAGGAAAAGAAACCTGGCAGCACGATGAAGGATTTTACCATGCTGTCTTTTTTGAAAGACAACTGGCGCGCTATTCCGCATGAAGAAGCCTATAACAAACTTATCCACGGCACCTTTTTCCCGATGGCGCAACTGTTGTTTGATAATCATATTCCATCGGCTGAAATGGAGCTGTTCCGCACTTTTCAGCAGCTCACCTGGAAGTATTGCCGGAAAACTTCTTCTGCAAGAGTAATCACCTATCTGAAGGAGAATAACCTGGAGCAGCTGTTGGCCGCTGCTGCTACTGCTGCTTTACCAGCTGCTTTATGCCGGGAATATATCAATCAGGGAATTGATCATGTGTTGGTAGGAATGCGTAAACCGGCTTATGTAGATCAAATGAAAGCGTTGATACCTGGCCGTTAGTGAGGGGTACCGGGAGTGCGTTTGAAGAAGTCTGCTTCATTGGCGGCAGCTTCTTTTTTGAATTGTTCAACATTCCATTCGAGGCCGAAGACAGACAGGTATTCTTTAAGCGGTGGAAGACCGGCTGTAAGCCGCCTGGTATCAACATTATCCGGATCTTCGAGTGGGGCCAGCTGATACTTGTTTGTTTTCATATTCCAGATCACCTGACTACCATATAACTGCCGTTGGCCGTGATGTAGGGCTACACGGTCTTCCAGTAAGGCGAGGCTGCGTGCTTTGGCGTTGCCCTTTTGCACAGCATCACGCATCATGGGCAGGTATTTTTCCTGTGCTTTAATGTCTGAATGCTGAATTACCATAAATAATGTGGCATTGCCCTGGCTGCCAATAGCAGCTGGTCCCAGCCATCCATAGTGATCCAATATAGAAGATATTTTTATCAGGTTGATAGAATCTGCTACGGTCATTTTTCTGAGGAGTGTCTTCATCTCCGGAGAGTCTCCGCCATACTTGCTTTGTACCTCCTGCATACCAGATCTGTATCGCTGGTCTTCCGTATCTGCCTGGAATAATAAACTGATCAGCGAGTCTTTTTCCTGCTTTGACAAATCAAGGTGCTGGGCGGATACACTATGACAAACGGAGAGCAGCAGCAGGGAAATTGTTATTGTCTTTAACATGCGGCAGGGGTTTAAAATATTGAAAGACCAGGATTATTGTATTTAATCCTGGTCTTTTTAAAGTTTCAGGTAACGGATAATTACTGAATTGTCAGCGGAACATCGACTCTGCCTGGAGTTAAATTGGGAGCCTGGCTCATTGCACCCCATTCGTAGTCAATCAGGGTTACGCTGCCGTCAGGATTGGTGTGCGGACCGGTAACGTGACAGCCGGCAGCAGCCAGGCCGAGCATTTTGTCAATTTCATTTCCGCTGGTAATTTCTTCTAATTGGAAATCATCAAGGGTTAAACGTTTGGCGTTTGACATAAAACTTAATTTTGAAGGTTTAAATAATGGAGTTTACGGAGGTTTGAACAAGTTAGACTATTTTTCCAATAAAGCCATTGAGGGGTTGTGCTTGCCTGCTATCAGAATTCAGTGTTGGAAAGGGTTTTAGGCGAACGAGGCACTTGTACAACCTGATGATCAGCGTGTAGTATGAATAGTTGTCATGATGAATTTATTTGTTTACCGGACGCAAAATAGAATGCGGTAGTTATCATTTGAGAGGCTCCTGTAACCCCAGCAGATTTTTATAATAAGAGAACAGCCATGCGCGTACCTGATATGGATAAGGCTCATACACCGCATTATCTTCATTGATGGTGTAACCCTCCTTATAATCATGTATAGATTTGGCCATTGCCAGCTTTGCTTCTTCCTTTCTGTTCAGCTTAATCAGGCACAAGGCTTTGTAGTAACCGGCATCTGAGAAGTCTGGATAATGACTTAAGGCCGTGTTGAAATGCGCGATAGCAGAATCGTATTGGCCTGTTTCATAATCAGCTATGCCCATATAGAAATCATACAGGAAATGCATGGGCGCTTCTTTGTTTTGCTGTTGCCGTTCAGCCATACATTGCTGTAGGTAATACCTTGCGCTGTCATACTGATTGAGCTGCAGATAACTGAGTCCGATATAAAAATTGTAGGAGTGGTCCATTACTCCCTGATGTGCATTCAGGCGCTTCGCTGCTTCAAAGTCTGCAATAGCAGCATGATAGGATTTCTGGAAGATACATTTGATGAATGCCCTGTAATCCAGGTATGCCGCAGGATTCAGCTGAACAGCCTTATCAAGGTATACCATGCCGGCTTCATATTTCCGCTGCTTGAAATAGGGCATAGCTTTTAGTTGCCAGAACTTCGCATCATCCGGCAGTACGGCCAGTGCACTATCCAGATAAAGTTGCCATTCCTTTGAAAAGTAATGATGGCGCCAGGCTCCGTTGGTGAGATATTTTTTCTCAATGGAGTCTTTTAATGGTGGAGATTGTGTGTGGCCGGCCAGGGTCAGCAGAAGGCAGAACAGAAGGAATGGAATTCTTTTCATGATAGGGATGATATTATAGGGGAATTTACGTTTTTTTCAATAGTCTGGTAAGTTTTTGAAGGAAAACGGTTTGGGGATCAAACATCCTATCTTCAAACAAAAAAGGACAAATCATACTGATGATGATTTGTCCTTTTTTCAAAAAATTAAATACGACTACAAAGAAGAATCAACGGCAATCTACTTCCCCGGGGAGTGTAATTTATAAAAATCGATTCCATCGGTAGTCATCGCTCCCTGGCAGTAATATACTGCATTTGACTTATCCTGTCCTATTAGTGCGGCATTGGAGAAGTCCACCCATTTGGCTTTACCGGTGAGCTTATCCTGCCCTGGCGCCGGACCGCTGAGAGCATTCTCCACACCGGCATAACAGTACACTGTCCGTTGTTCAAAGTCATAATTATATAGAGATCCTCCATATACAGCCAAAATAGATCCATCTGATATTACCATCGAACTATTAAAATAATAGCCCATTGAGCTCCAGTCAATAACGCCAAGATCCATCGGACCTGCGCCCCTTGTGGCTTGCGCTGAATCATAGGAGTGGAAAGCGAAAATACCATCTATAGACCTGGCGGATGCGATAATATCTTCCTGTTGCACATCATACTTCACAATTAATGTGCGCCAACTTTCCACATTGGCCATTCCGTATACATATTTACCGGAGGGATCTACAAAACAAAAGCTGCTGGCCACGTGTATCCCTGGTCCGGTAATTGCTGGCCTATTACTTCCGAAATAGGGTGCGTTCATCAGCGGCGTTACTTTCCCTGCTACATCCAACCGGCTGATAAGTACCAGATTGCCGCGGGTGACTTCCATATTGATCGTTCCGCTGCTGATGTCACTTTTCCAACCTGCATGATTATCGGTAGTGCTGGGCGGTGCATAGTAATTGGTATAGGTGAGGTTATCCCGCAAATCGGTATTCAGGTACATGGCTACAATCTTCATACGATCGACACTGCCCTGGAATGGGCTTGCATCTCCCTTGAAAGGTGCCACTTTCTTCTGAACCAGTGTGCGGTTAAGCATAGTAATGTTTTTGGTGGGTACATCCATTTTACACAACCGGAAGATATAATTATCAGCGGCATCAGCTGATGGTTCACCATCTTCTATAGAAAAAAACAAGGTGTTGCCATCAAAGGAGATAGCGCTACCCAGCACTTCTTTGATGGTCATTGTTACTCCATTAGCATCTGTCAGTTTATCACCAGCGTTCAGAATACTGTTTACCTGACCATTGGTCACCTCATTAATACTCAGCTGATTGTCGAACCATATATTTCCGTTTCTGTCGCAGTGTATAGAGCGCACAAATGCATAACCTTTTTGGTTAAGAACACTGGCATTTGCCGGAACCCAATGTGCCAACTTATCTACTAACAGGGTAGTGTCTGTACGGCCCACACTTTCCGCAAAGTCCTGGATAGACAGCGGCGCCCCATTGATAGTAATTCCATTAGCTGTGATGGTTATCGGCCGACCTGGTCCTATTCCCATTTCCTTGGTGATAATAAAACGTGCCACATCCACTGTTTCCAGATGAATATCGGTCGTATATTGATTATTGGGATCTAATTGTATATGATCCACCAATTTCACCGGCACACCACCCACCCGGATCTCGCTTCCCGGCTTCTCCAGAAAAAACTTCCCGATCAATATGCCGGTATCGCCTACTACCCATGTTGATGGATAATTCCATTGGGATATGCCATACCTGCCAGACAGGGAATAGTGGTCTGCCAGCCAGGGTTGAGACTCTACCAGCGTTTTATGTTCATCCACCTTACGGCAGGCATTCAGCATCAAAAGCAGTACGATGAAGGAAAAACTCCACGTAGTTGTATGAACAGAAAATATCTTTCTCATGTTGTAAGCGTTTAATAATTCTTCAATGCTTTAATAGTAAAAGTGGTTTGGAGGTATATCATTTCACCGGTACGCGGATCTTTGTAGGACGCAGCATGATTATCCGGATAACCACTCATTAATAACGTATAGGCATGACCGGGAGCAACTATAAGCGATGTTCTGGACAGGGCATTGCTGCTGTCTGACGTAGAAAAAACTTTTATGGAGAAGGTATCCTGCCGGATGATATTCATCGGAACAAAACCGGTATGATCACCATAATGTGTAGCTGCTGGCAGCTCTGCCGGAATTTTTTTATTGATAGTGAGGAAATATTTTCCATCTCCTGGGCTCAGGTTAATCAGTCGCATGCCGATCTGACTATCAGTTGGCGTAAAAATATCCGTTGTCACCAGACTGCGAAAAATACCGCAACTGTCTCCATAAAACACGAGTGCCTGGTTTTTCTTGTCTATTATTATATTATCGGTAGTGAGAATTGTTCCTGAGCTATCTGTCAATCTCAGTGTATGCGTTCCTGTTTGCATAGGAAAGAAAGTAGGCCAGTCGTTGATGATCTGCGGGTAGGAAGTAATATAACGGCCATCGAAATACGGATGTTTGGAAACGTGGTCTGCATCCCAGACATAATTGCTATCCTGGCTATCAATCAGTATAAAATTGGCCTTTCTCCTGTTGGGCGATGTCAGTTCTCCCAGCAAAGCGCCAGAGGCATTATAGAAAAATATATTTCCTCTTTCAGGCTCGGGCAGCGGCGTTATCTCTTTATTGCAAGCTGGCAACAGGCTGCCTGCCAACAGGCAAAAAGCGAGCAATGGCAGTAAAAATTTTTTCCGTATATAAACGATCATGGTATTTCTTTTTTAAAATGAATAAGTAAACTGCAGCAACCAGTATCGGCCGGGCTTGTATCTTTTATAGATATTATCCCCTTCCATCAGTATTTTACCATCTGGTTTTTCCACCGGTTTCTCTGCATCATACCGCTGATTGTAGTTCAGGTCTTCCACAATACGATAACTTTGATCCAGCAGGTTTTGCACACTGAATTTTACCTGTAATGATTTCACGATACGCTGGGTAACAGACAGGTCCAGCAGATGCATAGGTAATTGTAACAGATCAGGGCGGATATAGCTATCCTGCCAGAGGGTATCTTCTTTGGTTCGCTGGCTCTTTGCATAGATACGAGGGCCGCTGACGTTATATACCAATGAAGCCTTGGTACCAATTGAAGGATTTTCATAAAACAGACCCGCATTGACTACATAAGGAGATTGGCCCTGCAATGGCTCTCCTTTTTTATGGATACTATCCACAACATAAACCGTATTAAAGCCATGGGTAACCGTACTGCTCTTTAACAGTGATCCATTCAGCACTACGGAAAAATGACGGAAGAGATTTCCGCCGATAAAAGACAGGCTTTTCTTTATTTCTGCTTCTACTCCATAAATATCTGCACTCACAGAATTGATATAGGTGATATTGGTAAAATTTAAAAAACTACCATAATCTGATGCAGACGTTTCCCTGCGCATACGCTCAATCGGGTTTTGCAGGTGTTTATAAAAGAAGCCCACATTCAGCACTTCGTTTTTATTCTTTTTAGGGTATAGCTCTGCCCGTATATCATAGTTGTCTATGACAGCGGTTACGATACGTGGGTAACCCATTATATTTTCATTGTTCTGGAAGTCGAAATCAGTATAGGGCGTCATCTCGCGGAAGTCGGGTCTGTTGACCGTACGGCCGTAACTACCACGGAATACCAATGAGGAGCTGGGGAGATAGCTGATATTCACAGATGGCAGCAATACTGTTTTATCGCGATTCACATAAATGGGTTGCAAGCTGGTGGGGCCATTGTATCCTTCTCTGGCGCCAGATAGCCTTTGACGGTCGTATTCCAGGCGCAAACCGCCATTCAGCACTAATTTTTCTCTCGCTGTTTTCCAATCGCCCATCAGGTAGCCTGCATGATATTCTTCACTGCCTACATAGGCATCTACGGGACTGGTAGCATCATAGATGGCGAGGCCGGTGTTGTCATCCTTAAAATAGGTGGAGCTCCATACATTGGGCAAATCCTGTTGACTGAAACGAAGCAGTTCAGGACTAATATTACCATGGTCATTGTACCAACCCAGATCATCCTGGCGGGCAGGCAGAAATTGATCGTTGGTGAGGCCGGCCCTGTTTACCCGAAAGAACCGGCGTCCTACTTGTCTTATTTTAAACATATTGTAGGTACCTGCCTTGAATGAAAGACCGGGTTGAACCTGGTAGGTATAATCTACTGCTCCATTGTAAATCTGTTCCAGGTTTTTGATATACAAACGGCTGATTATTCCCAGATAATTAGTTTGAACCGCCCGCCAGGTGGTATCATCTACCAGTGAGTTGTCATAGAGGTGGATTAGGCGCTGGTCCGGCAAGTTTTGCAGATCATAGGTATAGCCGGCATTCCACTCCAGCGTATGCTGTTTTTTTCCCCCAAGCAGGTGCGATCCTCCCAGATGACCGGCATATAAGGTCCTTTGCTGGAATGAAAGTACAATATCTCTGGAGCGGTATTCATTAATATTTAAACCGATTCCTTTAGGCTGATTAGGGCGGATGGTATTAACACTGGTAAAGCGGCGGCCATCATTCACAAAAAAGTTACGGAAAAACAACTGATGCCGGTCGTTTAGTTTCAGTGTAAGATTTTCCAGGATATTGATCTTGGCATTTTCGGAAGACTGCTGACCGTTACCGATTTTGTTATTATCCAGTAAGCTGCCGCCTGCATTGCCGTTCCCTTGACCGATATAGGGCTGGTCCGTATTACCTTTTTGAAGATGGAAATCATATCCGACCGTTTCTTTGGTATAGGTAAAGGCAGTGAGATCATATAATTTCGCGTTACCTACCTTCCAGCTGTTGTAGTAATTGGCAAACAGCTGCATATCCGGTAAACTATAATGGGTACCATAATCCAGTGCAGGCGACATCTCTGATAGCCAGCGTGACTCTTTTACATTTGTTACCTGCCGGTTGCTTTCAAAAATACCAGGGGAGAAAGAGGGTAGCTTACGTCCCCCGTCATCAAATCCCAGCACATCATATTTCCCACCGTTATAGCTAATGCTGTTCTTGAATGTAGCACCTTCGCGATGGGCCAATTGCAGGCCCATATCAAAGTGTTTCAGCGGCATGGCATTTTTAGTAGTGATTTTCACAGCGGCGCCGGCATAATCTGCCACGAGATCTGCCACGGGTGACTTATACACCAGGATCTTATCTATAACACTACTAGGCAGCAGGTCATACGCAAATGCCTTACTATACAGCTCCGTAGAAGGAGCCAGACTATTATTCAGAAAGGTAAGATTATAACGTTCGTTCATACCGCGTACCACAATAAAACGGTCGTCTACCACGGTCACCCCGGAAATTCTTTTTACAATTTCGGCGGCATTTCTATCGGCCGTTTTTGTAATCAGCTCACTGGAGATACCGGATACTACGCCGGTAGCACGGTGTATTTCATCGATGAGTTGCGCTTCTGTGCTATGTGTGACAGACTTTACCTTACGCGGACCTGCACCTATCACCACTTCGTTTAGTTTGTTGGAGATCTCCATTTTTACATCCAGTACTACTTCCTTTCCGGCCTGGATGCTTACGTTGTTTAAAACCGTCGGGGAATAGCCGATATAGCGTATCTCCAGGGTATATTTACCGGAGGCCAGATGCTTTAACTCATAAAAGCCCTTCTCATTACTTTGGGTACCGGTCTTACTACCACTGATTAATACTGTTGCACCGGGCAGTGGCTGGGATGTTTCAAAGTCCACTACACGTCCGCGGACCTGCCCTTCGCCCTTTCCGGCATCATTGTCTGCTACTGGTTTGGCGGGGGCGATGATGATATAATTACCTTCTTCCTTAAATGTTAGTGTGGTATTCTTTAAGAGTGCCCGTAATATCTCTGAAAGTGGTGTTTGGGTAAAAGTGGAGGCGGATACATTGTATCGTTGTACATCTGCCGGAATAAATGCAAAGTAACTTTTAGATTGTTCCTGTAATTGTTGTAAAGCCTTTCCCAGCGGTTGTTTGTTAAAGGTTATGGTTACTTTGTTGTGTAACCGGTTTTGTGCAAACGTGTTCGTCACCGGTGCTACCAGCAGTAGCAGTATCCATGACAATACAGTGCCACTTAAACGCAAGCGTTTAAGAACATTTTTTTTCATAATTTTGATCTTTGTTTTAATAGTAAAGAGAGCGACAATGCAACAGGCTGCAATCCTGTTGCAAGCTTTGTTCGGGGACGTCTGCGTCAACAGACGTCTTTTTTATTTTTTACTGGTAGTAAAGTTTTCCTGCATTTTTTATTTAATAGATTAAGAAAGTAGTATCGTTCAACTGTTTATAAGCTAATCTGTTCAGCTGTCCCAATGCATGCACCACCTCCCTGGGTGGCATGTACCTGTTCATCAGGATGTTGTATGTTTGGCGGCGTACCTTGTCCCTGGTGGTTTCCAAATGAACGCCATACATGATTTCCATGGCCGTTTTCAGGTCTGCAAAACTGGCGTTATCCAGTTGTAACTGGGATTCTTTCCAGGCAGCAGCCAGCCAGACAGGTACCTGCTGCTCCGAAAAGTGGCCTGTTTGCTGGTTGACCGTAATTTGTTTACCAGGAAGCAATACATCCAGCTGCTGCTGATGATGATCTACGGCTACCTTTCCGGCAGCTACCGTCACCAGTATTTCTTTTGTCGACGTATGACGTACACTAAAGGCGGTACCCAATACACGGGTTTGCACGGCGCCACTCACTACCACAAAAGGATGTGCAGCATCTTGTTGAATATCAAAAAAAGCTTCTCCATTTAACAACGTGATAGTACGGGATGACTTACCAAAGTGGATGGTATCAAATTCCAATCGGGTATTGGCTTTCAGCCATACTGTACTGTTATCCGGCAATACGAGCCGGTAATTTTTTCCCGCGGTAGCCACTACCAGCAGGTTATTGGGTGGTGTATGGCGTCCTTGTTGAAATATCCACCCGCCTACACAGAGAAACAACAACACGGCAGCGGCGGCAGCAGCAGCCCAGCCTATCCAGTGTCTCTTCCTGCTTACTTCCGGCGTAACGGCGCCAGCACCGGTTTGCAGGTGTGCTGCAATTGCCTGCGCCATTTTATCCGGCATCTGTACGGTCACTTCTTCTTCCCACATTTCCTGCAGGTAGTCATCCAGCAAATGTGGTGATTCCTGCAGCAACCGGGATACCTGTTCCGTTTCTTCAGGCGTACATTGATGATGAATGAAACGGTCCAGTAGTGTTCGGTCTATGGCCATTATGACAAACTTTTATTTTGATGGTTGCCTATATCACGTATGTGCGATGAGAAGGGAGTAAGCGGGAAGTGGGAGTTAACATTTTGGTAACATTGCAGGCGTCAGCGGGGTAGCTGCTCTTTGAGAAACTTGAGAGAAAGACCTATTTGTTTCTTTACGGTAGCGGCGGAAATGCCCAGCTGTTGGGCTACTTCCTTGTGCGAAAATCCCTCTTGCTTCACCATGGTGAAGATCCTTTTTCTGTGGGATGGCAGTTGGTTGATAGAAACCTGTAACTGTAGCTGCCGTTCTTTATAATCGAGTAGCTGTTCCTGGGGGATCTCGCTGATCTGTTCCTGTTGCCATTCCTGCAGGAGCTGCTTGCGGCTCGTGTTTTTACGGAGATAATCGATCACACGGTGACGGGCGTACGTAAACAATAGCGGCAATATATCCTGCTCCATGTCTACCTCATTTATTTTTTGCCAAAGGCTGACATAACAGTCCTGTACAATATCCTTTGTATCTGATTCATCTTGTGTGAGCTTTTTTACAAACTGATACATCCTGTCTTTGGTAGCCAGAAAAATCTGATTGAACCTTTCGGCAGTGGAATCCTGCTGGAGGGATGGGCCCAATCTCCCGGTATCTCCGGTGGCAGGGTTGGAATAGTTATTATTGTGCGGTTGATTAGAATGCATGTTTACAAGTCCACCGCAAAAAAACGAAACTAATGTTAGTAAATAGTTAAGAATGGGATAGAAGGATAAAAGTAAAGAGAAGTAATGGCTTCCTGGTTACAGATGATTCCTCTCTTGAATAGTTGGCATGTTAGTTCTCCTGTAAGGAAAAGCCAAATACTGATTTGTTCTTATTTTTGAATATTTTTCTGCCGCGGTAAATTTTCATTGATGAACGCCTGTCAGAACTGTCAAAAGTTCTGATAGTATTTTTTTTGAATGAAGTTGAATGGGTGTTATTGGGATTTACAACAGTTCCAATTGTACCATGGTTAACTAAAGTTGAATGTGTTCCATTAGGATTTATAATAGTTTTAATGCGGCCATGGCCGATTACAGTTGAATGCGTTCCATCAGAATTAATTGCAGTTCTGACGCTGCCGGAGCCAACTACAACTGAATGTGTTCCATTGGGATTCACAATAATGGACTGCGAAAATGTATAGCTTATTGAAAAGAAAAAGAGTATTGCTATCAGTACCAGTAATTTTTTCATATAGGTTGATTTTTTAGTCTTTTGTATATAAAAGTCGGCTGTTGAATTTACGAAAGTTCTCCTGTCATAAAATTGCAGGTCTGCAAATCAACTATTTTCCCTTTGCCGGCTGTGACACAGCAGCATTCGTATATATATTTACGTTACCATCCGGTAAACTATTCTATGGCACAGATACCGCATCCCCACGGTATTACCCTTCCCCGAAAGCCTGGCTCTGTATTCCTTATTGTTTGATGTAGCTTAAAAAATCTGTCATCTATGCTCAACAAATTTTTTCTTTTCCTATGCTGTCTTTTCCTATGTTTAAGTATTTCCTGCAGGAAGGAACATCCTGCACAGGACAATAATACCGGTCCTGTTCCGGCTTCTGTTCTTGATCGTATCAAGGCGGCAGGCTTCAGTATCAAAGGTGTACAACGTATCGATAGTGGTTATCTTGTAGAGCAGGATATCCTGTTGTATGAACGTGATCTGAACCCGGCTAGTGTCTCTCTTAAAATTGCGGAGGTGGAACAATACAGGGCCGCGCAATTGGTAACTGGTTTACCACGCACGCTGACGGTGCGTACTGTTGGGCTCAACCCTCCTTTTGTGACAGCGGTACGGCAGGCGGTAGATAATTACAATGCGCTCGACCTCGACCTGAAGTTTATGTATGTGACCACCACTACAGCGAATATTACCGTACAGGGTTCCTGTATAAGTACCGGTCAACTGGGCCTTTCCGGACTCCCCAGTAACGGTAGCCCATATCCGACTATCACCATCAGTACCTGTTCACCCCAATTGGGTAATAACGTGAATTTTATACGGCATGTGGTGGAACATGAGATTGGTCATGCTATTGGGTTACGGCATACAGACTGGTTGAATCCCACCTATAGTTGTCCTACTGGTGTTGTGGAAGGGTCTGGTCCTATATACATTCCCGGTACACCCACCGGCCCGGACTCGGGCTCTTATATGCTGACATGTTACGGCCTGAGTACCGCTGGCGATACCACAGGCAGCTTTAATGCCAATGATCGTATTGCATTGGAATATTTGTATCGTATTCCCCATGCAACACCTTGTTATTCCCCGCCTGTAGCTATTTCCAGGGATGCCAATAATATGAGTGTTTTTGTGCTGGGGCCTGCCAGTAACCTGATGCATAAATCCTGGAATAGCAGCGGTAGATGGTCTCACTGGCAGCTGCTCGGGCCTATCTCCTCTCTTCCTGCTGCTGTATCGAGGATGCCCGGTTTTATGGATGTTTTTGCCAAAGGGCCTTCCAATAATCTGCTGCACATTTCCTGGACCTCATTAAAAGGATGGGGAACCTGGGAAGACCTGGGCGGTAATATTGCCGATGCGCCGGTAGTGAATTCCAGGACATCCGGTGTGATCAGTGTTTTTGTGAGAAGCGCCAGTAATACCCTGGTTGCCAGAACCTGGACCAGTACCGGCGGATGGTCGGCCTGGGAAGACCTGGGTGGCAATCTTACATCACAGCCGGCAGTGGCCTCCAGAGACGCCAATAACCTGCATGTTTTTGCCCAGACCACAGGTAATAACCTGACTCATATAAGTTGGTCCACCAGCGGTGGATGGTCGGTATGGAACAATCTGGGCGGTAATATTGCCGGCGCGCCGGCTGTTAATTCCAGAGCACCACAGCTGTTGAACGTCTTTGCTAAAAGTACTACTAACAGCCTGGTTACACTTGACTGGCAGGGAAGCACCGGTTGGGGTGCCTGGAGTGATCTGGGAGGCTCGCTCTCGTCTGATCCTGTTGTTGTGGCCAGGGATGCAAACAATCTGCAGGTTTTTGCCAGAGACAACAATGCCCTGGTAAGTTTCAGCTGGACAAGTACAACCGGCTGGTCATCTTCTGTAAACCTTGGTGGACCTATCAACGCGATCCCTGCAGCCACTTCCCGTGCACCTAACTATATCGATGCTTTTGCTGTCAACGGCACTGTCATAACCAGTACTTACTGGATAAGTACCAGCGGATGGTCTGTTTGGGGAAATATCTAATTGGGAAAGGCACGAGGACAGTGGAGCTGCCATTGGAATTTCGGAATGATAAATTTCAATCAGTGGCCCGATCAGGGCCACTGATTGAAACTACAAATGGTTACTTGGGAAGAAGAAAACCGAATGTAAAACTTGCTTCTATACCGGATAACAAAGACCTCAAAAGATAGAAGGAAATAAAACGAGTATGATCAAACTTATAATCTATAATACCTGTACGACGGTCCACAGGCATTGATTTATCCTTATTCTTAGGAATGATCACATTTTTCAGCATGAAGGATGGAAACTTTGCTATTTTTTTTTGCTGCCCTTTTAATTTGTCCACAACAAGGTTATGGTATTCTCCTTCAACTTTTCCACTGGCCTTTTCATCATTGAGACTGAATTGAAATGACAAGTTATTAAGCAGCCCGGATTCAATATGAAATTTACCAAGATTTTCTGCGGATGAATTTAAGCTGGTAAGATCTAAATTGTCAATTGCTCCGCTGACAGAATAATCTTTACCAGGATTAAATGGTAAATAAACAGACGCCTTGATTGTTCCTGATCCCATTATAGAACCTTCCATATTCAAGTCCATATGATCCGGATCGGATGGGCCGGGATGGCTGATAAGCGGGGATAGGGAAAGCTGAAGTTTTTCAATCTTCAGCAAACCGGTTTGTAATCCGTCTTTGGGAAATTCTTCATACAACAGCGTTGACTCAGTCACCTTGAAATGATGTACCCTGATGTGAATCGGAATAGTCTTCAGAAATGCAACCGGTAACGGTTTGTATTGTGATATACGAGGTAATCTTCTGTCCCGGAAAATATTGATATTGCTTCCATTTATCCATATTTGTTCCGCTATTATTTTTTGTTGAAAGCACTTGATGATATCCAGTTTGGTGATAGTGACGCCGGAAATGGTAGCATCAACAACATCTATCTGGTGTCCTGCTTTCTGTCCCATCCCCAACTTGTCGTATTGCGGGCTAATCTTCAGCGAAGTAGCTTGCAGTGTTCCTTTATGATCAATATCCAGTTTGTTTATTTGAATGTTCTGATAGGTGCCGGGAATAACTGCATGAATATCGGATAGGGCACAGGTGAGCGTTTTAAAATGAATGTCATTATTGCTGAAAAGACTATCTGTTATATTGATTCTTACTTTATCCATTTCAGTATTACCATCTAGTTTTAATTGGGCTCCTGTTGTTTCTTCATAAGCGATGGAAGCGTGATGCATCCTGAATAAATCTGTTCGTACAGCTAAAAGAATTTGTTTTAGATCAATAAAAAGAAAAGACCGGGATAGCGCTTTTGCCTCCATAGTTTCAGTATAGATGTTAAAAGCAGGGTTATTAAAAATTACTTTTTCGGCCTCCAGCTTTTTATCAAACAATTTCCGGATATCCGGTTTTTGGATGGATATGTTAGCAATGTTTGACTCAATGTATAAGGGCTGGTTGTCTGTTTTCCTGAAAAAGTCTGATTTATTGTATTGTGGTATCAGTTTGAAGGAATTGATCTCGAGTATTCCCCGGGGGCTATCTATGGTTAACTGCTTTATCATCAGCGTATGATAAGCATTCGGTATGGCGTAATTGATTTCGGATAAACTGCATTTGATAGCACCGAAATGAAAGTTATCGGTAGTGAATGTTTTCTTTACATCATTTATATTGATATCATCAATACCAATTTTTCCCTTTAACAGTAGCTTATTGTCCTGATCAGTATGTTCCCATATATGGATAGGGGTTAGTTCAAAATGGTTGACCGATATACTTTTGAAAGGCGCCTGCGCAAACAGATGCTTTTGTGCAGTATCTTTTTTATTCATTAAGAACCGGTCCAGATTCACTTCTCCATTACTGAGTTTTACATTGTTGATGGAAAGTGTCCGGCGAAACAGCATCAGCAGAAAATTGACCCCATTCAGTTCTACTGTTACAAAATGAAAGGAATGCTGATGTTGCAGCTTGTTACTGTCCGGGATATAATCTATGGTAAGATTGTTCAATGAAAGGGATGAAGTAAGAAGATTACTTTTGATGGATGAAAAATTGACTTTTAGCTCAGGGGAAAGATGATGCAGTTTTTCACTGACCTGATGCTGAATGATCCGGTTTAAAATAACATTTGCCGTAGCCAGTATAAAAAGTATTCCGATGCCACCATATATGAGCATCAACCATTTCCGGGATATTTTAGAGGATCTTAGCATCAGCCCGTCAACATTATATGTTGTTTCTTATCTTTTACACCCGGTTGTTAATGATTGTTGAATATGTTTATTTTTATAATATGTTTAGTGTTTCAAATCAGTTTGAAAAATAAATAGAAAGTGAATGCAACTTTTATCTGCCTCAGTCGTCTTTAGAGAATAATGTATTGTCCGCGTTAAAATCGATATGCATATGAAATTATCAACTGTACTCGCCCTTTTGGGAATCTTACCTGTTTGTACTGTATTTGCCCAGCAGAAACTACCTGTTATCCGCGCCACGTCAACAACAGTCAGCATTAAGGATGGACCCAACTTTAGAAAGAATGCCTGGACCATTGAACCAGCAACCAAACCCGATATCTATCCTACAACCGCAAAAAGGGTGACTTTCTATACGGATGTGGATTCCATTTCAATCACTGTAAAGCCAGACCGTCCCCAGGACTTCTATATCCTGCTGAATGGTAAAGACTCTGCCCTGACAAGGGTCCGGTATGAGCCATCCCGGCTGGAGATATTAAAGAAGGCTAAACAATATAACAATAACGACAAAAGAGAGCTGCCTGCCTTCACCTATCAGCCAGCCAGTGATACAGCCTTAAAGCGTATCCGGCACGATCTTAAACTGGATTCCATCGCCGGCACCGGTAACGAAATCTCCCAAATGATCAACCTGATGCAATGGGTGCATAATATCATCCGGCATGATGGCGGCAGCGATAATCCCACCCTAAGGAATGCTATCGATATTATCAGTATCTGCGAGAAAGAAAACAGAGGTTTCAACTGCCGCATGATGGCTACCGTACTGAATGAATGTTATCTGGCGATGGGCTTCAAATCCCGTTTTGTAACCTGTATGCCCAAAGAACTGAAGTTTAATGACTGTCATGTTATCAACATGGTCTACTCAGAAGAACTGAAAAAATGGGTCTGGATGGACCCAACCTTTAATGCATATGTCATGAATGAAAAAGGTGAAATGCTGGGACTGAGAGAAGTACGGGAGCGGCTGATCAGCGGTCAGACACTGATCCTGAATCCAGATGCCAACTGGAACAAGAAGAATTCACAAACCAAAGAAACGTATCTGGATAATTATATGGCCAAAAACCTCTATCGCCTGGAATGTCCTGTAGGCAGTATGTATGATACAGAAACAACTGTTGCTGGTAAACAAATCTCCTATATAGAGCTGGTGCCACTCGATGCGCTTAATCAACAGGGCGAGAAATGGGAAAGTAAAAAGAAGGTTACCTATATTACCAATGTAACCAACAACCCGGACCTTTTCTGGGCCAAACCATAAATTGTTTTACAACAGCTGTGTCTCCGGGATCAGGGACACAGCTGTTGTCAGTATCCGGCAGTTCCCTGAAATCGGCTGAAAGGTTTATGTGAGCTGCTTTGATGCAGGAATTGATGAAACGCCGCCATATCTCCATTAAAGACATCAAAATCCGTATTTTTCGAATCAATCCGGTAAGTATCTTTTTTTTGCCAGAATATATATCCTTTCTCTTTCCATAAATGTGGCAGCTCCGGCTGCGTTTTTCCATTGTATTCGGCCAGCCAAAGGGAATAAACGGAGAGGTCCGGATTGATGAGATATTCATCTGCAAAGGCCAGCCCCGTATAGATCACAGGTTTTCTGCCTGTTTTGTTTTCCACATAATTAAGAAAAATAAGCAGATTTTTATTTAATGTAGGGATGTCTGTTGCTGCTTTTAAACTGCCCTGTTCAATGTCTACAATTGGTGGCATGTCCCATTGTCCGAGTTGGGGCAGCGTGGCCAGAAAGTGCCGTGCCTGCAGCACAGGGTCAACATTGTTATGAAAAAAATGATAGGCACCACAGGCGATACCCTTTTGCCGGGCTGTTTTCCAGTTTGAGTTAAAATCGGGATCGGTATATTCATTCCCTTCAGTGGCTTTGAATATCAGAAAGTGGAAAGTGTCGAGACTGTCCATTTCATTGAGCAGTTTCCCCTGGTATCTTGAAATATCCAGGCCATACACGGTGGTAACGGGTTTGGTGAGCAGCAGTGGTATGGCTTCTTCTATCAGCTGGTCATCACTTTTAATCATGCTTTCTTCAAGGATATTACCAATAGCGGTGCTGTTCCTGGTGGCAGTTTGATTGCTCCGCAAAGTGGTGAGTAGTATCAGTAGGAGTGCCAATGTTGCTTTTATCAGTACCAGGCGGTATATGGCTTTTTTGTGTGTATAGAGAAAGTTTTTGATAGGATTGTTTGACGGAAGTGGCTTGTATGGGTGAACTATTTTGATAGT
Organism: Chitinophaga flava; assembly: GCF_003308995.1. Taxonomy (NCBI): domain Bacteria; kingdom Pseudomonadati; phylum Bacteroidota; class Chitinophagia; order Chitinophagales; family Chitinophagaceae; genus Chitinophaga; species Chitinophaga flava. The sequence continues at coordinate 1,550,764 of NZ_QFFJ01000002.1, forward strand.
CCGTGTCTTGGGGCAAAGCACACCTATCGTTCTAGCCGCCAGTTTGCAGCTGTAGGCATAATCCTGTAACCTGTTTCCGAGCAGGCTGTCGAGTTGTTGTAAATGCTGATAGGCTAACTGGCACTTTAAGGAATGTTCGTTGGTAAGCGCAGTGAAAGGTATGTTGGCATGCTGCCGGTTCAGCTGTATCACTTTTACAATGATCATATTGTAAACGGTGGCCTCGTCTTTATGTGCTCCTTTGTCAGACCATTCGGAGAAGATGCTGCAGTATTCCTGTATCCATGATCCGGCAGGACTGTTGTCTGTGGGTTTCCCGTTGAAGTGTTGTCTCAGCTGATCGTTTATTCCGCATAGGGCAGAGATACTGTTAAAGTACTGTGTTTTCAGCGTTTGGCATTCTGCTGAATAATACGACCAGAAATCGTATAGCCGGTACTGTTGGATCATGGTCTGGTCCCGTATCCGCAGTATTTTTTTGATGGTCGCCGGCTTTAAGGCAAGGCTGTGTTTCCGGAGTATGTTGTGGTCCTGCAGTTCGGGGAGCAGCAGAGATTGGGAACAGAGAAAATCAGTTTGTAATGTTTCTCTGTTCTTTATCTCCAGCTGCTCCCGGCACTGTTGCATCCGGAGATACTGTCTGTTACACCATTTCCTGACCAGCTGCAGCCATCCGATGAATTCCCGCATACGTTTTTTATACCGGGTGGTAGTAGTTATTTGGGTGATAAGCAGTATGACCAGTATAATGGCTGCTGTTGCTGGTAAAAAAAGGAATGGAATTGTCATAACAGTAGGGGTTAGCTGGTTTTGGCGCTAGTGCTGGTACTGGTGCTGGTGCCACCGGATGTGGTACTGTCATCACCGGAGATGGACAAGTATTTGTTGGGGTAATATTTGGATACCCACATTTCTGCCAACTGTGATCGGGTGATGGGTTTGAGATAATAGTTGATGGGTACGCCTATTTTGCCGGCTATACATTTGGTTACGTAATCTTCAAAAGCAGTCATCATAGAGTTGACGTCCAGCATTTTGTTTTTAGCTTCATCGATGGTGGAGAGGCCGGACATGACGCTGTTGATAGTAGATGCTTTCATGGCCTGCATCCGGGCGCCGGTTTGAGCTGTGCTGGCGGATTGTGCCACAGAGGCATTGTCTGCAGTGGTAGCATTGGCGAGGGAGGCCAGGCTGTTCATCATGTCATCCGGACTGAATTTGGAGAACTGTTTTACAGCAGCCTGCACTTCATTGGATTTAATGGAAGGAATGACCCCCATTGTCACCAGGCTGACATGAGAAGTGATATTTTGCGCACTCAGCATATTTTTGATGTCATTGGAGAAAGAAGAATCTGCTCCAAAGCCTCCGGTTTCATTGGCAATCCAGCCAGCCACCTGCCATTGTGCCTGCATACTGGCAGCGATGGAAGTCATGGATTGACTGGACTGAGTAGAAGTGGTATTCAACACATGTACCATACCGATGAAGCAGGAACCATAAGTAGCACCGGAGATGATGTTGATGGATTTTTCTTCTTCTGTGCCGGAAGCCATTGCAATCCCCTGCATATTGGCTATGCTGTCCGTTTTGATCTTGTTTTCGTCATCTGTGAATATCTTGTTCCAAACCCGTATGCCTTTGTCTACGTCCAGTATCAACGGCGCCAGCAATGCTGCATCTTTATGTGTACAAGTAGCACTGATGACAAGGGTGCCACTGATGTCGTGGCGTTCCAGCTGACTGCTCACCTGGCTGCTGACGGCTTCGGAAGCCTGACCGGAGAAATTATCACCCAGCACATTGGTAGAGTCGCTGATAAAACTTTTAATGGCAGAGACAGTGCTTTGCGCAGACTGCATATTTTCATCAAAAGAAAAATACTGGGCTTCCAGTTTCAATGAATCTGCAGAAAGTGCCATGTTTTTGATCTGAGTACGGTTGAAGTCAACCGGGCTTTCATATTCCACATGAACAGCCTGTTGTTTGCCTTTCAGTTCCTTGATTTTGGCAATATTATCTACCCAGGATTTGGCGTAGTCCTTGCCGGCATTGGCAATTTGTGTATTCAGTGTAGATATTTCACCAATAATATCAGTAGCATCCACGTTGAGATTAGTCAGTTCCTGAACGGTCATGTCCAGGCTGCGGCGAACAGAGATGAGGCTGTTGAGGCTATCCTGTGCCGCATCAATAGGAGCCTGTACTGCACTCAGCTCCTGCAGGTTTTTAAGTACTTCGCTATGTACAATACTGCCCAGTACCAACGAAGGATCGTAGGGAATAGTAGTTGGCATATGATGGGATTTTTAAAGGTGGAATAAGCCCCTGACAGATGTAAAGGGGCTGTAACATCCTGGTGGATTTAATTATTTATCGGCACTGAAAGTGTTGAACAAAGGAGTAACAAGACCTTTGAAAGACTCGCCAAAATCGTAGGATTCAAAGGAACGGCCGAAAATTGGATCATTCATGATATCATATTGCCGTTGCAAATAGGCTATTTCCCGGTTGAAATTTGCTGATCTTTTGCAAACCCAGGAAATGAATAATTTGTTGGGCACTGTCTCCTGAGGGTCCATCACATTGTTAGCCATCTCCTCCAGATCATCGGCATGCTTGTCATGACATTCATCGAGCTTCATGGTATTACTCTTATACTGATTCCAGTATCCAAGTAAATTATCCGCTACTTTTTGGGTAATAGGAAAACTATAAAACCTGAAGATTTCATTGACCGGGAATATCCGTTTGGAGAGAGAATCAGATTGATCGCGGGTTTCATCCGCAAGCTTGGCCCGTAATTCCTGTGATTGATTGTCGTCTATCATAAAATAAGTATTAAAGATTACTGCCTACTCTGTTCCGGCTTTTCAGCATCCGCCTGTCAGTTCGTTCTGACAGTACAAAGAACGCGCTGTTGCCAACCATTTTTCTGCGCTGAATCACCTGAATTTAAATCAGGTGTTTTTACGGGTATTTATCCGGGTAGAATTGTTTAGCAGGGTGCCTTGTATGAAACAAATGTTACATTTGTGATATGCACACATCGTTATCCTCTTCCGTTATTCCAAAATATTCGCTGGAGCAATCAGGCGGCAGGAATAATCTTTTTGATATTCGTCTTGTTGGTGAAGGACACAAAGAACATCCGTCTTTTTTTATGGCTCCTCACCGGAAAGACTTTTATATGCTGGTGCTTGTGGAAGAGGGTAGCAGCAAACACTGGGTGGATATGCAGCCTTATACACTGAAGCCGGATACTTTTTATTTTACGGCCCCACAGCAGGTACATGTGAAAGAACATGCAGTGCCCATGCGTGGCATCGTGCTTTGTTTTACGGATGCTTTTCTGGCTGCCGCTGCGCACCAGCCTATAAGGAAGCTGCCCATCCTGCAAAATCCGAGTAATGGACATGAGATGCTGCTGCAGCCAACAGAGGTGGCCTATATCCGGGATACGATGCGGAGGATGGCAGAGGAGTACCTGCAGCAGCCAGACTGGTACAACAGCATGTTGCAGGCATACCTGCATGTATTACTGATTTATCTCAGCAGGTTATATACCGAAAAATTTACTGCAGAAGAGAATAAACCAGACCGTATACTGCTGAAGAAATTCCTGGACCTGATAGAAACAAACTATACCATCCATCATGAAGTGGCTGCTTATGCAGACCTGTTGAATATCACAGCGGGCCACCTGGGTGATGTGATACGCCAGCAGAGTGGGAAACCAGCAATAGGGCATATTCATGCGCGTTTGCTGCTGGAAGCCAGACGCCTGCTTTTCCATACCGATCATTCCATCAAGGAGATCGCCTTCGCATTGGGTTTTGAAGATGCTTCCTATTTTAACCGTTTCTTTAAACGCGGTTCCAACGAAACCCCGCAGGCCTTCCGTAACACCACCCGGAAAATGTACCATTGATCCCGTAATGTGTGCTGTTTCAACTGCCAGCGTGTAGGTAATTTTGTGCTGTAACATTAAATCATACAGATCCGATGAAAAAAGCATTGATTACAGGAGCCAACAAGGGCATAGGTTTTGAGACAGCCAGACAATTACTGAACGCAGGTTATTTCGTATATATCGCTTGCCGTGATGCCGCAAAAGGGGCGGAAGCGGCCGCACAGCTGGGTAACACCAATATAGCAGTGATTCCGCTGGATGTGACTAATATGGATTCCATTATCGAAGCCCGGGAACAGATAGGCCGTACCACTTCTCAACTGGATGTGCTGATTAACAACGCCGGCATCAGAGGCCAGTTACCACAAACTCCTTCCACAGCGCCCCAGGCGTTTATCCGCGAAGTATTTGAAACGAATTTTTTTGGTGTCATCAATGTAACGCAGGTATTTATGGACCTGTTGAAGGCAGCTGAACAGCCAAGGATCGTCAATGTTACATCCGGACTGGCTTCACTGACTTTGCACAGCGATCCCGCATGGGTGTATTATCCGGTAAAATCAGCCGCGTATGGCCCTTCCAAAACTGCCCTGAACGCCTATACGCTGGCATTGGCCTACGAACTGAGGGATACTCCGTTCAAAGTGAATGCAGTTGATCCTGGGTATACGGCCACCGATTTTAATAATCATTCCGGTACCGGCTCTGTTGAAAACGCTGCTGCATTACTGGCGCGGTTTGCCATGCTGGAGGCAGACGGCCCCACCGGCAAGTATTTCAGTAACGATAGAAATGGCGAAGAAAGCCCATGGTAAAATAGGACCCCACTCCTTCATCAAAATAAAAAATCAGTGTTTTTCCTTTTGATGAAGGAAGGTCCGTTACCAACTCAGGAGGGCCAGTCAGTGACATCATTCAGCGATAAAAACAACCCACCCATTCTTAGCAACGGCAATGTCCGCACTGTTGCAACATCTTCATTCAGATTAGAGAAGACAGACAGTTTAAAGAACAATACACCGTTGATGATATCGGGCTGATGTGTCTGTGCCCATAGTTTGATACTATTGGTCCAGTTATCGATCATCACGTCGAGCGATTTAAACGTATCATTGCCGGCCTGCGGTATTACGCGGATGGTTTGCAAGGGCTGCATCACTACGGGCAGCTGCACGCCCGACAGTTCGTTGATATCGTTGTTCAGCTGATATGCGTAGCTGCAGCTCATCAGGAAACTGAGCAGGTCCTGTTTGTTGTTTTTCAGGAGTACGTCAAACAAGGACTTCAGCTGGCCTTTAAGCGTAGTCTTTTGTTTGCTGCCGGTAGCGGTGGCAATGTCTACTGCAAGATTGTATTCCAATAATGGATTAAAGATATCGGTAAAGCCTACTTCACCGGTGGTGTAAATGAAATCGGGAGCTGTAGGACGGCCTGGCACCAGCTCGTTATTACGTTTCATTTCAGCGACTGTACGAATATTCTGTTTGGCAAACAGATTCAGTAACGGCAGCTGTACAATACGGGCGCTGATCGTTTGACCAGTGGCAGCATCCAGCGGTTTTCCATTGGCTTCAAAATAATAGCTGATGCTATCCGGTGATGAATCACCGGTGTATATCCGGGTTGTAAAGCCTGGTATCATCACTTTGGGGTTATCCATACCAGAAGCCGGCAGGCCGGTGATGGTGACCACCAGTATATCCGTATAGGTGTCAACTGTACCGGTACCCTCCTGCAACCGGAACTGGTATACTTCGGTGGCACTATACAGCACACCTTGTGCATTAAAGATCGACAGGCCATTGTCAGAAGCTGCCTGTATGATCCGGCCGGTCATCGTATTAAAGGATTTCAGCGCAACAGCAGAACGCTGGAAGGCAGTAACATCCGTGGTGGCGGCATCTATCTTCATCAGCACATCAGAAAATACAACCGCTATCTGTGGGTAAACGGTAATAAATTCCGCCAGTTCAGCAAAGGCATCCAGCATGGCAGCGAGCCGGCTCTGATTATCTTCTATGACATTAAAACTAATGGTGAAGAATATTTCATCCTGAGGGTAGTGGAAGTTCCGGGAATAGTGAATATTATAACTCCAGAAGAGAATATCACTCAGGTCTGTATTATTTTTCACCAGATAGTCTCCCGTTTGGTCGGTCATCGCCGGCGCTACAGGGAAGGCTCGTAATATCATGGGTACCCTTGCGGTGCCCAGGTCGGCCTGTAGGCTGGCCGGAGTATTCATGAAGTTGAGCCAGCTGGATGCGCGATAGTCTGCAATGTTCGGCAGATAAGCAATCTGATGCTCTATGGAACTACCGGAGAATACCGTATCCAGATCGATGTAGGATATTACGGCTCCTGCATCATTCCGGATGAGCTGTGGCGCTGTAACCAGGAATGGTAATGGAACGGCATTACTGTTTTTGAGGTTCAACCTTGCGGAGGTGATATTAATACCTTCGGTACGATGGCTCACATCAATCTCATTGGTTACCACTGTATCTTTCCGGGGCATTAAATCATCGCCGTTGGTATCGAGGTAAGGCGGCAGTACATTGACCATCGTTTCACCAACGATTGGCTCTGCAGCTAACACCAATACTACTACCTGTGCGTTGCCTGGATCTACCATGGCGGAATTAACGGTTATTCCGCTTACCACATATTTAGCAGGGTTGGTGGCGTAGGATGGATCAGGAACTTCAGAGAAGAACAACAGCAGCTTCTTCGGATCTTCCGCACTTTTAACGGCACCGAGCAAACGGAATACCTGTATCACATTACCCATCAGTGATGGTGTGGCTGCGGCGCCGGCACTTACAGGCATAGTAAGCGGACCGGTGATGACAGCTCCTCCTGCACTGGTGTAGGTGGATTTTACAGATAACTGTGTATTGCCAGCCACAGGCTGCGCGCTTAACTGCAGCGCTACAAACTGTGCGTTCTGCGTATCTGCTGTTGCTGTTACTACCTTGATGCCGCCCGTCAGTTGATAGTTGGATATATCTTCTGCTACCGTTTTACCGATGTCGCTTGTAAATTGTACAAGGATGGTATTGGTTGTTTTCGGATCGATGTTTACGAAGAAGAGGCGGAAGTCACCGGCTACTACTGTCGCAGCATATTGAACACCGGCTTTCACGGTATACGCATTACTTAACCTTACCAGCAGCTGCTGCCGGAATGCTTCCTGTATCTCCAGCTGGCTACCGGATTCTCCATCAAAGACAAAGGTCATCCATGATTTTACCAGGTTTGCCAGGGCTGATTTGTTGTCCAGCATGGTCTGCAGGAAGGTCGCCTGCTGCTGATTGTCTACCAGCTGTATCGCTGCCACATATTCTGATGTCAGCAGATTATCTATATCTCCGAAAACGCTCTGGGTCCATACATCCATATCAATGCCGGCAAAGTCCAGCGTTCTGTCTGGCGGGGCATTGAAGTCGATTCCCTTGTCGGGGTTGAAGTCCCATATGGGTACCGCCTTTCTGGTCTGGAGTTGTGTAGACACCGGTTTAGGTGCGAAGAGCAGCGGTGGCGTTTTTTGATTGATGGAGTAGGAGATGCTGGTATCCTTGTTCAGGCCAAGTCTTACTACCCACAACTGGTTGCCGGCAGCGTTGGTGAGACTGGCTTCCCGGTCAGTACCTGCGGCCACTTTGAGTTGATATACACCTGTCTGCTGCATGGTGGCTTCGAAGCTCGCTGCAAATTCAGCGAGGCCTGCAGCCATGTCGCCGGCTTTACCTGCAAACGGTGACAGCACACTGCTCACCAGCCGGATATTACCGGTAGTAGAGAGATCGCCCATTACTACGCCGCCGGTGCGTTCAATAGTAAAGCTGAGCTGCAAAGGATAGGTTTCTGCTTTGTTCAGCTTACTGGTGTTCATCGGCAACAGGATGTTGTGTGTAGCGGAAGGAGGAGCTACATTCGTCTGTGCCTGTGCGCGGTCATTGACAAACTTCCAGATGTCTGCAAGCCATCCATCTACCAGTGATGTGACGTCGCCGGTACCTAGGTCAAACACTTCTTCCGTCATGCTGGTGATCACACGGTAACGGATACCCGCAGGGTCGGTGAGCTGATACCACAGCTGGGTGTAGGTTTGCAGATCTCCCGCTGCCTTGTCACGGATGGAAGACGTGGAAGCGCCTGCATCGGAAGGATGGAAGAAAGTGGCTGTACCCTGGAAAGTAAGCTGACTGCTTTGGTCGGTGATATTGTTGATGCTGAGCTGGATCGGTGTTTTTTCAGGGATGTTGCTCACGGTGAGAGTAACAGTCACTAGGTCTGTGTCCAGTACGGCACTCACGACTGTAATGCCATGATCCAGCTGGTAGTTATCTTTTGTTTCGGCAGATACTTTATTCAGCGGTTGTGTAAACACCGCTTTGATAATGGTGCTGCTGGTGGCTGATGCGCTGATCATGCCCTGGTATACAGTGGCATCGAATGTCAGCGCCAACAGGATTGCAGGCTGTGAGGTGTTGGGGACCTTCTGCACATTGTATACTGATGATACAGACGGCCATTGGGTTAATGCCAGCAGGGCATCATTGTAGCCTGTGATCACCGGTGGCCGGTTTAATGGTGTGGCGGCGCCGGCAGCAGGATTGGAAAGTTCGGTGATGAGCCGGTTACCATACAGGTCCTGCCATGCAAAATCTATCTGAAGCAGATAGCCCAAACCTTTATAGGGGCTCTGGCTGGCATCCGGGAGGTCTGCAGCCCGGTTGGCCATCGCCTTTTTGGTGAACTGACTGTAAGGTACCTGTACATTAAACAACCAGTCCTCTCCTTCAGCCAGCAGTCTGGGTGTTCTTACCTTAGAGAGTGTTTGCTGTTCATCCTGTGGCGTAGCCGGATTGGCAGGTAAGCCCAGCTTGCTCTCCCCAAAATATACGTTGTCGTATACCTGGTAAGACAACAGGCTGAACATATTCAGCAGGAAGGTCTTGCCGTAGTCCGGTGCATTAAGATTGTCCGGAATATCCGCTGGTTTGGGCCTTACAGCCTGCCAGCTGATCACGCCCTGTGGTACTGTGGAGGAGGTGATGAATGGACCACTGTTGATTTTTACCTGCTGGTTGTCTGCAAACAGACCTGCTACATCACTGTTGCTGTTAGCCAGGGAAGTAAGGTTTACGCCATACTTGTGAACGATATCAGCCAGGGTCATATTGATATTGACTGAAACAGTGATGGCGGGCAGATAAATGGCCGTATACATGGGCAGCGGGTCCGGCCAGTTTTGCTGGGCTGGGTTGGCTGCCTTGATAGCATCCACCGTAGTACCGAAGAAAGCGGCAATAGAGCTCAGGCTGCCGCCGGGTGCATCAGGCCCTACTTCATAGGTGCCTGCTGTTACCTGGATCTGGATGCGCTGTCTTAATAACAGCCGGTCATTGTCTTTCGCTAATGTTGCTGCATTGGCGTAATAGGCCTGAGACAGCAGTGCCAGCGTCTGTACGTTGTCTGCAGCGATGCTGAGATTGGCTACCGGGTTTGCTTCTGCGTACAATACAGCCCTGTTGGGATCGATGCTTTGTGTGGTCACCACGGCATTCATATAATTGGTGACCGTATTCTGTGTGTTGGTATCCGCTTCTTTTTCGTATAGTACTATCAGTGATAATGAGGCTTCTCCCTTGTCATTGAAGATCCTGTCCGGCAGGCCGCTGTTATTATCGCTGTTATAGTAATACAGATAGAACCCGCCGGCCCTGGTAATGGAAGCTTCCCATAACAACCGGATAAAGCCTGTTTTATCATTCAGCAACGTCATGTTGTCGCCGGGGGCCAGACTCAGTTTGCGGGTGAGCAGTGTTGTATCCGGCCGGGTATCAGTAGACAGGTTTACCTGTGCCAGCCCCATGGTGATGGCGCCGGCATTGTCTGTTTGTATACCGTTGGCCGTAGTGCTATTGGGGTCTGCATTATAGGCGAGTATCAGAGAATGGATCTTTTGATTGTTGTTACCGATACCACTTACGATACGCTCGAGTATATTGGCGCTGCTGCCATCGGCACCCATTACCTCATAGGTAGTCTGGGTAGCAGGGGCTGCTATGTTGACTGGTACCTGTTTCACAGTAAAGGCTACTACAGATGCATATCCATATGCTGTCAGTGGTGTGTCTACCATGCCTCTCAGCGCATCATTATATTCGCCAACCTTCATGGTTATCCGGGGATTTATTTTTCGTGTATCCGGGTCCGGTAGTTCCATCAGTGGGTCGGGCATCATCCATAACTGCATACCTGGTGTGCCCGGAGGCTGTATGCTATAAGGCATGCTGAAAAGAGAGGCGGCACTCCATACAATTTCGGTGGTAAACGACCAGGTGGCTTTTTTCGTGTTGAACATGCCTTCCGTGCCGTTAAACACCATGCCTGTCTGCAGTTTATTGGCAACAGCATAATTTTTAACCAGCGTTATCTGCTTGGCTTCATCGCTGTTAGGTTTGATGGAGATGGTCAGTTTTTGCGGATCTGTTCCGGTGAAGCTGACCCAGTCAACACCATTCTTCAGCATGCTGATATCAAATGCATCGGTGCTGTTGAGGCCAGGGATAGGGAATTGCTGGCCTGTCAATGCATAAAGGCCTGCAAAGTCCGGCAGTTGGTAACTGCCCTGGTTTCCGCTAACCCACATACCTTTTTTCTCCGGCGTGATACCACTGGTGGGCAGACGTAAACCGGCCATATAATACCTCGATGTCATACCGGACAACTGCTGTAAACCGCGGGTATCCTGTATTTCCTGCAGCAGATCACCCACCTTATAGCGTGTGAGATTGGCGATGTCGAGAGTAGGTGTTGTGCTGCTGTCGAACAGGGCCACTATCTGGCTGTTGGCTGCCGGAGCGGCCAGCAGAGCAGGGTCCAGGTGGAACTTAGCGGCAATGCTTTGCAGTGTATCGCCGGCCTGGGTATTATAGGTAAAGTCCGGCAGAAGCAGCGTGGCCACTGGTAAAGGCAGATCAGCCAGACCAGGGACACCGCCTTTGCTGATAAGATCTGAAGTAGAAACCTTCATCGAGGCCGCAACCGTGTTGAGCGACTGGCTGGGCAATACTACATAAGGATCTTTACCGGGATAGCTGATCACTACACCGGGATTTAAAGTATTGTCGATAGCCTGATTAAGTGTGGCCAGCGCGGTACCGGTGAAGGAAGCGGCGAAGTTACTGTTGCCGGCAATACTGTTGAATGTATCTTTCGCCTGCACCAGATAAGTGGCTCCGCTGATGACGATTTTTTTGTTTGCATTCAGCACTACGGTGTTGTTGTCTGCAAACAGTTCTTCTACGGTGAAAGACTCGCTACCGGAAAGACCGGCACCTCTGTTGATCGTATTGATAATATCCTGTACCGATTGGGTATCCTTCAGTAAATATTTGAATTCCTGTAGTGAATCAATGGCTGTCTGAATGATCTGTCTGGAGATCATCAGGAAATAATCATTAAATACGAAGCTGCCCATAGATGGACTGTTGGCGTCATTCAGCGCCAGCAAGGCTGTCCGGTCGCTTTCCTTCCTGGCGTTTACTGCCAGCTGGTCGAAGTAGTTGCGCAGGAATTTACGGTAGTCGGAAGATGTTTTGTTGTATTCTTCAAACGTATAGCTTAATTCCGGATAGCTGCTGCCATAAGCGGGCAGGGAAAGTTTCATGTCAGGCGCCAGCGGGAAGTAGGTCGCATCTGTTTCCTGGTTGCCTGTAGCAGGAGATATTTCCATGTTGAACCGGCTCTTCAGGAAATAACTGATATCATCATTACTGAAGGCGGCAGTGGTATCAGGATCATTCAGAATAGCCAGCACCTGCTGCAGATCGGTCGTGTGGATGAGTAGCTCATCTACTTGTTCCGGTGATACAGGGGTCGGCTGCATGGCTGCTACTACCCAGCGGAAGACCATCTTTGCCAGTGTTTCAAAAGAAGTGTCTCCGGCAGCGGCGGCAACCTTGGTTTCTCTTTCAGGTCCTGGTACTGACTGGATAAACAGCATGGCTACGTAACAAGCCAGTTGCTGTGATACCTGGCTCGCCTGATCACCGGCCATAGTAAGGCCCAGCCCCAGATAAGCAGTCAGCTTATAAGGAACAGTGGCGGCTGTGAGATTACGCCAGTTAAGGGTAACCACACTTTGCAACATGCGGGCCTGACGTACACGGATACGGCGGTTGGCCAGCAACACAGCACCATTGGTGGTTGCAATACGCCATGGCGGAGTGCCACCAATACCTTTAACCTTAACGGTCTGAGATATTTTCGCGGAGAAGCTGAAGCTGATCTTGATTTTGAAGAGACCAAGATTGATGGATATAGATACCGAGATCTCCACTGATGCTGAAAGATTCAGCACAATATCTTCGTAGGGTGCAAAGGTGAAAGATGCCAGTATACGGATGTCTACGTTTACTTCCGCTTTGATGATGGCAAAGTCCACGGTACCGAACAACTTACCGATAATGCCTACGGTACCGGTTACCTTAAAGTAATAACTGGTTTCCAGCTGATCGGTGGTGCCACCTCCTGCGGTAAGGCTGTATGGGTTGAATTTGGCCAGCAGGCCTTCCACGATAGCCACGAGTGTGAGACTAAATCCTGCTTTCAGGATACCGGCATCAAAGCTATATCCCAGCCCGAACTGTATACCGAAGCCAAATACCAGTACAGGGTTGAAGGTACCGTCATCGGTTTTGGGTACCCTGTTGGTAGTGGCGCTGGACAGTTTCCCGAAATAGATACCCACAGAACCCATCACGGGAATGGGTATACCGATGGGCGTCCAGATGAGCGCCTGGAAGGAAAAGGAACGGGAGAAATCGGCTTTCCACGGAAAACCAAGATCTACCTGAAAATCACCATTGGTATAATATTCTATGCCGAATATAGGTAGTGTGATATTGAACTGCCCCATGCGGATAAAACGCATCTTATCCGGCAGGGCTATTTCGGCCTTGTATAATCCGATGGTATCCGTCACCTTTTTGTACATGATCTGGAAGTCCAGACCCTGGAACACTTTGGCGGCTTCACCATCGAGTTTGATCCTCAGTGCGTACAGGTTGGGATCATTGAAGATGATCTGCATGGTGAGCAGATAACCGGTTTTGGCGGGTGGGGCGCCGTTATCTTTTTTGTCATCGCCAAAACGCAGAATGCCGAAGTCCATACCGGTGATCCAGGAGCTATTGGCATCAAGGGTTACCGGCGGAATGGTGATGTTATTATTATCGGGTGTGGGCAGTTTTTTCATGCAGTCAATGGCCATCTGGACATTCTCTGCTGTAGCAAAACAGGGAAGTGTAACATGTTGCCCCATGGCAAGGAGGCGCAGGTCGAGGTATTTGTTGCCCTGTCCTTGCGGCGCCGGTGTGGTTTCCGGGCGGGCAGCATCCCAGCCGAGTGGTTTTTTGGGGTCGTCCTGCCAGCGGAAAGAGCCTGTGAGCTCTACAATCACACCATTATCTTCGGGTTTGGGCTGATTGGATTTATAGGTCACCTTAATCGCTTCAATTCTGGCGAAGCCCATTTCAATAGGACCAATGTTTACATTGATGCCGACTTGTTTGTCCGTGAAATTGTATTCGAGCGACAGGTTGTTGAGCGGTATGGCATTGAGGATATTCCAGGGGGAGCTGAGGCTGAAGGTAGAGCCGGTAGCCCATCCTATCATCAGTTCCACGATACTGCCGATGGAGGTGGATTCTGTAAACGAAAGGGTGGCTATCTGTTTTCCGTTCTTATCTTCGATCTTGCCTTCCAGTCTGCCCCAGCGGATACCATAGGAGGTATAACCGGGTTTGAAATTATAGAATACCGTGAGAGCGATGTTCTGCCATTTGACTTCAGCGCTGAGGGCGCCGAAGTAACCGATGTCTTCCGGTTTTGGGCCCCCGTTGTAACCAGCTGTCAGTATCAGGTTGATGTCTATATCGAGACCGGGAATACGTATAGGCGTGGCCGTTTTCCCGGTGAACATCCAGGAATTGGTGATGGTGGCAATGGTGATACCCAGTCCGTTGATGGCGATATCAAACTGGCTGGTATCCGGCTTCCAGGCTGGTGGCAGGTAAAAGGTAAACAGTTCTATCAGGCTGATTTGTCCGGCCGTTTGTGTAGCAGTAAATGTCCAGCCTTTACCAGTACCCAGATAGGCGGCGGCAACAGTCAGCGCGGTTTCGCTGGCGGTGCCGGGAAGTATTGTGATAGCTCCGCCGAACTTACCGGTGATATCGGTGGTTTTCTGATTGCTGACAGCCAGGGCCATGGCGGAGGCAGCGCTGTCGTTGTCTATCAGCTGGGAAACGGCGGATATGGAAAAAGCCAGTTGTGTGATGGTGAAAATATCGACACCTGCCACCGGGATAGTCCAGTTGGCAGCCACGCCCATCGCAAAATTGTAGGATCCTGCAGGCTGGTCCAGTCCGAATGATAATTCTATAATGGCGATATCTCTGATGGATGCCGGTAATGCTGTTGCAAAGTCTTCTCCAAGGTATTCGGCGATAATGGTTTTAATGGCAATGGGTTTACTATCGGGGGCTATCTGTCCGGTAATCCTTACGGGCGGGAATCTGGCATCTACCGTTACGGTTCCATCTCCAATGCCAAATTGGCCTCCAAGCCCGTAACGGGTCTTTCTTGTTTTTAGATTACCCGGGTTGGATATCCCTATGTTCATCGACATTTTCTGCAGTTCCACACCAGGCACCAGTTTCCAGGTAGCAGTATCGGGAGTGGAAGCCCCTATGGAAATATCTTCCAGGGTATTGGTTTTGTAGTTATATTGAAAACCGAGGTTGGTCAGTTTGATCGCTGTAATGGCAGCCAGCTGGGTGGGTAATAAAGCACGCAGGTTGATACCTCCAACAAACTGGAAGATATCATTGAGGTCGGGCATATCATCCGCAAATACGGTCTGCATTGTCCAGACATCTTTTTGAGACGGGATATCGAGTGATATCGTCATCGTAATCCCGGCTTTCAACGTAGTGCTTAATTTCCCCTGTGCAGGCAGGAGAGAGGTAGGGTCCAGCGTCATTTTGACGGTGGAGTTGTTGGGGAACTGGAACCACTGTGCACCGGAGAAACTGATACCAGGCATATGCATGGTAAGCACCATGACCAGTTCATCGTTGTTTTCTGTAAAAACAAAATCAACCTGTAGTCCGGGGATGGTAAAAGAGGATGTCTTGCCGTTCAGGGTTACTTCTGTTTGCGTATCGTTGATGGCAGACACGGCCTCGTTAACGATCACCGCATTTTTACTACTGGCTTTGAGTAACCAGTTGGTGAGGAATCCGGGGCCCAGCGCTGCCGGAAGGTTTACAGTGGTTTGTCCTTCCAGTTTGCCATATAGTTCAATCAGTTTGGCATTATCTGCTGCGAGCTGCATCGCGGTGGCAAGTATACTTTTTCTTCTGCCCAGCAGCTTCAGCACCATGTCCATCGCTAGTAAGAGTTTATCGTTCTTTACATTGTTAAAGAACTCTTTCAGTGCCTGGAAATAGATATCTGGTTCGTCATCAAAGGCGGCCACGATAATGTCGAAGATCTGTATCACCGGGAAAAAATCACCTGAATCCATTATCCATTGGGAGGGGCAGGTGAAAATAGCTGCAGCGGATTCTCGCCGGTTCCCAGCTCCTACAGATGACTCATCCCGTGAGAGGGGTAAGGTAGGATAATCAAACCTGATATCATCCTGTCCTTTCGAATATTTAAAAAACGGGCAGCCAAAATTAAACACAGTGGCTGCAGTAGCCTGCCCTTCCAAGAAGGGGGGAAAGGTAGACTTAAAAAAACAGTAATCGAAAAGTACCTGTGGCACTTTACCAAAATATATTATCAGCGTTTGACCGTTTTGCAAAGCGTTCACCCGTTGCTGCACCGTATTAAGATCAGGAATATTTTCTGGTCCTCCGAGAAAAAATACCCGTTGGCTGATACGGTATTGTGCGTGAAAGGCCTTGAAAGGTTGTGAGGGAGCGTCTGTTCCCTGTAGTAAATTCCAGTTTTGATCATTAACGAGATTTTGGCAGATGTTCCATTGTGTCAGTGATTCTTCCTGAAATAGCAGTAATACGCAAGGCAGCTGCACGGAAGGCATCAGATCCTGTGCATCCTGCGCAAACGAAATGGATGCACAGAGATTATATAGTGGTCCTGCACTTTCACCGAGGGTGCCGATGCCGTATACCGAACAAAGATTGAGTAAATTGTTATCGATCCTGCCAGCCAGGTATTGCACAATCTGCAGTTTCACCTGGTAGGGAGAGTTGTTTAATACCTGCAGATCAAAGGGCGACAGTGTGACAGGGGTTGGGCAAAAGTAGGAAGACCGATGTAGGTATACTCCTTGCTCCTGACCGTACACGTTTAATCGGGTGGCTTTTTGTGTATTTACATTTATAAACTCTTCCTCTCCCAAATACCAAAGGTATGGCTGTAACTGCATGAAGTATTGCACACGGCAGGCTTGTATGGCTGGTAGCTGGTCATGGCGTTCGTCTTCATCAAAACCACCTGTCAGCCCAAAAAAGATTTCCTGCGGGATATTGGTAATGACATCAATGACCTGTATGTTATTACTGTCGTTAGCTGACAGTAATTTAAATGGTTGGTCCAGCGCCACAAATTGCGGCATTAACAACTGCAATGTATCAATCAGTATTAGCCTTTCCTCTTCGCTACGGTAATACAGACAGAAACTATATAGTATGTTTTCACTATAGCTGACCAGTCTTTTTACAATATTCACACAGGTAGCCTGGTGCCCGAAATTGCGGCTGCCTGTAATGAGTATTCTTATTTCCTGTTGTTGATCAAGAAATGCTTCAATATCATCCAGCAATCCATCAAATATCTCCTGGTTGGAGTCCTCTGATGCGTCCGATAGGCTATCTATTTCTTCAGAAGTCATAGTTAACGATTTATAGTGTTAATCATGTCTGTATTAAAATTATGCTTTGGCATACATGGCGTACCAGCCCAATCCTGAGGCTTTTCCGCCGGCATCTGGGTTGCCGAAAAGATAAAACAGCGTATTGCCGTTGGGAGGTATCTTTAATAATCCCAGGAAACGTAAGGCGATATCTGTAAACAATAAAAGGAAGGATTCTTTGTCCAGGATATATAACAACCGTATCTGCCCGATCGACAGTTTCATCACATTCTGCAAACTGATCATCCTGGCTCCGCTTTCAGTACCTGGCAAAGAAATACCAATAGCCGTGTTGAATCCTGTATTGATCACACTATCAGGTGACCAAGCTACCAATAGCCAGGAGTTGAGATTGATCTTACCGGCCAGCTCACCGGGACTGCCCATGTTCAGTTTCATGCGTAGCCCCCACCAGGGTTTACCTGATACGCCGTTCATACGCAGGTCCGGCAGCACTTCCAGATAACCGCTTTCCTTGGGTGTGGCCTGATCTGTGCCAGCTACCAGTGAATCCAGGTCCAGCAACAGATTGTTGTATAAACTGTTTCTTCTGGCTGTACTCAAAGAAAGATCGAAGGCTATTTCCGAAGCATTAAACACCAGCGTGCTGATAGCAGGGTTGGCAGCTGCAAAAGTCATCAGCAGGCCAAGGTTGGAGAAATTAAGTCCTTTGCGCAACAGGTCCTGTTCCGGTAAATTTCCAAAGGAGAAAATGTCAAAAGGAGCACCCGTGTCCGGATCTTTGAGCGGATAATAATCAATGAAACCAGCTATCGAAAACCAGCAGGTGGTGATGGCATCGTTCCTGCCGGAACGGGTAGACATGGTAACGTTGTTGACTTCTATTTTTGAGATGATATTACTGTCGAGATAGAATGCATCATCACTGCGGCTGCTGAGGATATATAGCGGCACCCCGTTGGTGATCTGCATGGTGCCGGTGAGTAATACATTCCTGTATATGTTTTCGGGGTCGCGCATTCGGCTTACGGGCGAACCGAAAATTTTATTGAGAGTCAGCTGGGCATTGCTTTCGAAGCTCTTTACCGTTGTATTTTCAAACAGCACTTTTAATGATAACAGCCGGTAGTTATAGTCCTCATTGCTGGAAGGGGCAATGGTTTTTACCGGTTGTACATCCCGGAAATCGGGATCTACATAGTAGATCAGGCCGAATATAGAAGATGGTTTGTCTACTTCAGGGCCGTCAGTCCCTTTGCGGACGGGGCTGATATCTATTCCCAGGTGGTGTACATTAAAACCGGCAGGGTAAACAATCCCGGCCAGCATCCCGCTGAGGTTGACCGGTACATGGGTTACATCTACACGGAGAAACAGCACACCTGTCCAGCTATCAGATTGTGCGATGTCATTGAACCGTTTGAAATAAGGGTTACCGGTATTAGCGGCAGCCTTTTCGAAATAAGTTTGCAGCCATTGAGAAAGGATGGTCAGCTCAGCTTCGTCATCGTTGCCGGAGATGGTGGAGGGGATGGCGAAATCCCTGGCCTGTGTCCATTTCAGCGGATTAGCCACCAGGCTGTTCTCCGGTTTTTTAGCATCATATAATTTACCTTTACGGCCTTTGATGATGATCACGTTACGATAGTCGTTGTACCGCTGATTCAGGCCGGTATTGATCTTCATGCCCCAGTCGTTGATGCTCATATCATTCTGGAAATTGCCGGTATAACTGTTATTGGCAATAACGAGCATCACTTCGCTGGACTGAAAGGCCGTTACCAGCTGATCTGCCGGTTTTATGAAGGAGAGTGTGTATTTGATATTGTTGTCGATGTTCCAGCCCAGCAGGATCTCATTCCATTTGGGAGTACCGCGGCCTGGAATGGGTGTTATATCGACAATTATTCCATCGGGAGTGGTATCTTTTTTCTTATCCTCGCCGGGGTTACCTGGGGGCGCGGTACAACCGGCAATGATCTTTCTCCTCATCGGAGCTATGATTGTTTTTTCAATATCGTTGACGGTGGCTGCCGGCATGGTACTACCGGTCTGGATCATGCCAGCGTAAGGAAACATGGGGAAGAACGCTTTCTCACACGACATAAAATCAAATCCTGGTGCTGTGTGTCCCAGCAGGTCGTTGAACTGTGGTTCTATCAGCGCATCCATTCCATAGAATGCAGCACCATCGGGTTGGGAAACGTACATCAGTTTGTTGCCCGAGTTGTTGACGAGCATGGCCCAGGAAGTACGGAATTGTGTATTTAGCGGTGATTGGTTGAAGTCTGTCGGAGCTGCTACCGGAGAGGCAGAAGGGATCGGGAATACAGGAGCATAAGCCGGTTTGCGGGATAAGAAGCGTAGTACATCTCCTTTTTGACTGGTTGTTTGTGGTGTAAAGTTGAAAAACTCTGTGCCAGACATACCACAAAGCAGACAATGGTTGGAAGCGGTTTGCGTGGCCGGTATTGTAATGATGAAGTCTCCTTCCGGGCAGAGATGAAATTCATCGAAAGCATTAGCATTACGGTCACTCAGACTGAATACCAATCTCGCATTGTACGCAGCATTGGCAGGCGTACCCGGTATCAATACCAGAATTTGCCCGAATACGGTGGTAAAGTAGCTGGTTAAGGCAACATCCTGCTCCAGGAAGTTCTTACCGGTAAAGTCAAAAAATGTTCTTCGTGTGGGATAGGCTGTAGCGATGCTGCAATCTTCAGTATTGCAGGGATCAAATACTTCATTCCAGGTATCGGTAGCGTCCAGGGTGATATTAAACCCGATGTATTCGGTAGGTCCTATATTGGGGTTGGAAAAAGGCATCCATTCGGAGCGGGTTTTGGTGACCCCGTCTGATGGTATCAGCAGCTGGAATCCCCATTGCAGGTTAGTGAGCAGGGAGGTGCGTTCAATAAAACCAGTAAACTGTACACAGCCACGATAGCTTCCTATACAGGGTATGGCAGCATTCACTACTTTTTGCATCTGCGGGGTGCTGGGGCCGTCGAAGGCCAGCCGGCCGTTATCCAATAGGAGATTGTTGCCATCATCATCCGGCCTGATATTAACACCACTGCTGATCACAAAAT
The DNA here is from genome assembly GCF_003308995.1 of Chitinophaga flava. Lineage (NCBI taxonomy): Bacteria > Pseudomonadati > Bacteroidota > Chitinophagia > Chitinophagales > Chitinophagaceae > Chitinophaga > Chitinophaga flava. The sequence goes on from NZ_QFFJ01000002.1 coordinate 1,570,694, forward strand.
TAAGGGAAGGCGTAAGAACGAGATTGACGGAGGTATCGAAGATTGCGGAGTTGCCGTTTGCCGTAAACCGGCCGTTATACACCACATCTACCAGCTGCATATCCGGTACCCAGAGAAACTGCCGTGTAGTGCCTACGATATTAAATATCTTCTCCAGGAACTTGTCAGCATCGTCTTTGTTTTTGAGATCAGGTCCTTTGGCACCTATTACAAAGGAGCCGGCCCAGCTGTTATTGGTGAGTGCCTCGCTGAGGCTGATCACGTCTTTATCTGGTGGGGTGTCTGGTGTGACAAAGGCCATGAAGCCCCTGTCGTTTGCTGCGTCAATGGCAACAAACAGTTTATCCGTCAGCGTTTTCCTGAAGTCCATCAGTATAAAAAATTGATATGTAGGGGGCTGTACAATAGTATGTACAGCCCCGGATTAGTTTTCATCAGGGGAATTTCCTGTCTGAGAGGATGTTCAGCGTGCTCAGGAGGGCGCTGTAAAGGTAAAGGTGCAGGCCATAGTGGTGAGGGTATTGGGTCTGCCGCCTCCTGCCCATCCGCTCATAAACAAACCGATGGTGTAAGTAGCTCCACGGCCGATGGTGATGCCATTGATATAGGCACTGCCTCTGGCCTTGTCTACCTGAATGTTGTTACTATAATCCGGCTGACGGGTGTAGGAAGCTTGTGATGATTCCCATACGCCGATCCAGGCGCCATTTGTTTTAGGAAATACTCCCGGAGGCAGAATAAAATCAGCGGTCAGAGAGTTACCGCCAATATAACCCACCTTCACGGAAGAAGAGAAGGGTGCTATTGGATCTCCGCCAATGGCAGGCACAAATGCGGTAGCACAAACGTTACCGTATTTCTGTTGACCGGAACCCAGTTCCGGGCCTACTGAATAACCCAATACATAGCTGTACAGGTCGAGGTTGAGGCCTTCAAAGATAGCATCACCGTTGGGGGTGTCTTTGTCTATTTTTTTAGTCTTATAGGCAGGACTGTCCCAGGGAATGGTTTCATCCGCGTTTTGCCAGATGGAGACAGTGTTTCCGTAAGTGGAGGGTTTGTTGCCAGGGAGGGTGTCAAAGTAAATGGAAACAAAGTTTTGTCCCACCTGACCTATGCCCAGGGTAATCCCTTTACCAGAGACGGCCTGAACACGAATAGAGTCTTTGGCCAGCTGGGCCTTTTTCTGCTCCAGGGTTTCCTGTGTTAGTTCCATGATTAAGATAGTTTAGTTGTGAGAAATAAAATATTCCTGTTTGTTACCAGTTTACGATGTTGTGAAATAGAGCATGGCGGCGGCATTGCAAATACACTGTGGCCAATTGGATGATCCTAAAGGCCCCATGAAATAGATAAGTGTATAAGCTGCGTTCGGGTCAATAGTTACATTGGTGATTCCTGCAGAACCCTGGCTGGCGTTGCTTGTGATCACGGTTTGCCCTAATGGCGGTACTGCGAAATAGGGAGAAGCAAATCCTTCCCATAGCCCTACCCAGTTCTGATAGAACCCGGGTAGATAACCAGGTAATGTCACGTAGTTCAACGTGATCGAATTGGTGTCCACTCTGCTTATGGAAATAGTAACAGTGTACGGGACTATTTCCATATAGTCTACAGATAGGATCTGGGCACAAGTGCAGATATCCGATATCATGTTGCCTACACCATAACCCAGGGTATAATTGGTTGGCTTTATAGTTAAACCGTGGATTACAAAATCACCTTGTTCATTGTCACCCGGGACAAGTACATGCTTTATTGGAGTTATATTCCAGGGTATCGTTGCAGAGGGCCACAGCGATACATAGTTCTCATATAAATTAGGCTGGTTACCAGGTAAGCCTTTGTACTTGACAGCGATGGTGTCAGCTGTAACATCCTTTACTTCCAGGGAGCAAGTATACAGCTCAACAGGGGTAGCTATTATTTTACCTGCCTGATATGACATCTTTTTGAAGTGAAAAATGGGGCCATGCTGGTTATCTGAGGTTGTTGCAACATACTATTGGTGACAGCTATTCTGAAGAAGTCTAGCAACTAAAACCATGAGCCTGTATACGAAAGAAGATTATAGCATACAGGCTCCTTTTTATGAAGTTAATACATTATTCAAATAAAAAAGCGGAGTTTCAAAAAAAAATATAGTCCACATGACCCGAGTGTGGATGAGGCTTGCTACTGGTGTGTTGAGATATGTTGAGTCTGATTTTATTTTGATTATGTTAGAAATCCTTATAGTATTATAGTTGCTCTACATATCCTTTGAAGGTGTTTAATACACCTGCACAGAATTCCTGTTGTGCTTCTGCCGGCATGTTGGCATCCGGTTCAAAGAGCTCCGTGATTTTTACGCCGTTTTCGGCGACTTCAAACAAGTCAGTTGTTTTTCTGCCATCAGTAGTGGTGTAGCTGAGTTTCTTGTACAGGACCACTTCATCGTAAGCTCCTTCAAAGTTGAAACCATCGCTGTCATCTTTTGCTTTCATTACAAAAAGGAATCTGCCACCAGGACGAACATCGTTCTCTGCATGTGGTGTATGCCAGTCATTCGATGGGGTGTTCCAGTTTCTGATGTGTCCGGGATCTGTCCAGCAGGCCCATACTGTTTCGATCGGCGCCTGTACCAGCGTTGTTGCGGAAATTAAATGCGTGTTCATATATTAAAGATATATTTACTAAAGTACATGTTTCAATCTGAAAATCCAGGGTGGGATACGACAGAAAAAGGGGCTTTAACGACAACACTATAACAAGACCAGGCCTTTCCATGACAGGAAAGGCCTGGATAAGCATGGCGGAAGGAAAGATTATTTTTCAACGAATATTTTAATGTTTTCCAGCGCGTTGATAGCCGCAACAGAATGGATATCTGTGAGCATCCATACATGTGTCTGATTTTCGAATACCATCAGGTTTGTTTGTGGCTGTATCTTTGACGCTTTTTCATAAAAGGAAAAGCTATCATCAAAGAGTACTTCCTGTGTACCCACCATGATCAGCACAGGCGGTAGCTGTTTAAATATCAGCTGGCTGGGATCTGCTTCTCTGATACGATCTTGTCCGTAATAACCAGCATATTTTTTCATTTCCTCCTGTGTAAGGATGGGATCTTTCCTGGTATGGTAGGATTCGTTTTCACAACTGAGGTCCAGCCATGCAGAGATCAGCACGATGCCGGCAGGAGTTTTCACATGGTTGTTGTAGATATCGTAAAGGCTGGATAACAGAATACCGCCACCGGCGCTGTCACCTATGAGAAACAGGTTAACATCGGGGTGGGCGGCAGCGATAGCAGTATATACGCTGGTGGCATCATTCCTGCCTTGCGGAAAGGGATGTTCAGGTGCCAATGCATATTCTACAAACAGGATTTTCCGTTTTAACGAAGCGGCGAAATGAGTGATCATGGCTTTGTGCGACTGAAAGGAGCCCAGTGCATAAGACCCGCCATGAAGGAATAAAATAATATCCCGACTGTCGATAGTGGGTGGCGTAAACCAGTAACAGGGAACGTTATCAATTAATTCATTTGTTATGGTGACTGTTTCATTCGGAGGGTATATATTTCCCAGCTGATCGAAGAATTTTCTGGTCTCCTGTATTTGAGGAACAAGTGATGTATCCATGTTATGATTGATAGTTTGGGATATTCCGTGTAAGATAGAAATTTTCAAGAGCAAGCTCGTAATGATACTGGTCATGATTATTTATACAAGGCTTTTAATGCCATGATCAATGTTAGCAGAGAGATGAGTTGCAGCAGGTTTCTGGAGGTAGTCCATGTCAGCCATGTTTTACTTCTTTTCAGGAGTTCGGGAGTGGCGGGTGTATCTGCGGACATCTTAGCAAAAGCGAGTATCTCCCTCACAAAATAGGTGGCGGTAGGTATTGCTACCAGCAGAAAAGAGGCGAGGGTAAAGAGCAGGTAAAGCCGTACTGCCGGTAAGGTCCAGTTGGTGATCAGGGTGGTGATGAAGGATAATAAAAATGAGATCTGTAGTGGTATCCAGAACTTCGATGAGTTTTTGGTTTGTTGGTTGATCAGCCCGAAGGAGTGGGGCGGATTTTCAAACCATTTGGGTATCCGGAACAGTCTTTCATAACTGCCGGCGATGAAGATCAGTGTAGCCACGATGGTGGCTGTCCATAGTGCAATGGTGTTCATAAAACTATTGTTGATATGAAGATGGATTATCCGGCGGTGATGCCACCGTCGATGGCCAGTGCGGCGCCGGTAATAAATGCGGAGGCATCAGTCGCAAGAAAAGTAATCATTGGGATGATGTCTTCCATCGTTGCTATTTTTCCGGTAGGCATGGCTGCTGCTATTTTTTCAAACATGCCTGGCTGGGCCGATACACGCTGTAGCCATTGTTCTGTTTGAATAGCGCCAACTACCAGTGCGTTGATCCGTAGCTGATTTCTGGCCTGTTCCAGTGCGGCTGCTTTGGTGAGGCCGATGATGCCGTGTTTGGCAGCCACGTAGGCGGCTATACCCTGGCCAACGCCTTTTACTCCTGCTATGCTGGCGGTATTGATAATACTGCCGCCGGTTTGTTTCATGGCCTGGATCTCATATTTCAGTGCGTGGAAGGTGCCTGTCAGGTGCAGGTTGACCGTATCAATAAACTGTTCACTGCTCATCTGCTCCAGGGGGCCTGTGTACAGGTTGGCGCCTGCATTGTTAAAGGCCACGTCAATACAGCCGTAAAGGCGGATTGTTTCCGATACCAGCTGTTCCACCTGTTGTTCTATAGTCACATCTGCCTGTATAAAGGTGGCCTCCAGTTTTTCGGCTCTGATGGCGGCTTCCAGCGCTTTGCCCTGTTCGGCGCGTCTGCCGCAGAAAACCACCCTGGCTTGTTGTGCTGCGAAAGCTTTTGCTGTGGCGGCACCCAGTCCTGATGTGCCTCCGGTGATTAATACTACTTTATCTTTCATTATTTATGTGTTAATATAGTTTGTGTTGCAAACTAAAAAAATAAAAAACAACTGCAGCTGTTTCCCGGATGAAAAATCATCCTGTTACAGGTGCAGGTACTTTTTGATGTCTTCCACGTATTTTTCGAAGGCTTTTCTCCCCTTGGGGGTTAGTTTGCAAATAGTATGCGGATAATTGCCCTTGAATGTTTTGATCACTTCTATATATTCTGCCTCACTCAGTTTCTTTATCTGATGGCTCAGGTTTCCCTGTGTTGTTTTTGTCACGTCCATCAGATGTCCGAAATCTGCCTGTTTTAGCTTCACCAGCACAGATATTATGGCCAGCCGCACAGGCGTGTTTAAAACAGGATCTAACTCATTATACATCAGTTCCTGATTATGCGTTTGAATGTTTAAGTAAATAGCCGGGAATAAGGTAGCCGGTAAGTACCGCTATCGCCTGAAGCAGTGGCTGGTATTGGCCGGGTACAAATACGCAGGCTGCTGAAAAAGCAAAGAATAATATCCCTCCAATCATCAGTGGCTTGAAACGTAATACCAGCCCGGACACCAGCGTTCCCACACCTCCTATCAGCAGAGTGTAGGTAAAAGGAGGATATTGTTGTTTCAGATTGATCAGCACACTTAGTATAAAGCCAATGCCCAGTACCAACCAGAGGTTTTTCAGATAAAAGCCCAGGTAGGTTTGGGAAACCTGTTGCCCTGATCTGTAATTAACAAGAGAGACAACAATGCCTATTGTCACAAATACCGGAAACGGGAGAAAGAATAATTTAAAAGAAGTAAAAGACTGCAAAACAAAAAACAGCAGGCTGGCAGCGGCAATCAGCCATCCCCATAAAAGAAACAGATAACTGTGTCCTTTAATATTCTCCTTCGTTTGTGCAATCGCCTCCGTAATAATTTTTAATCCCTGTAAGGGTTCCAGGTTATGCTCCATTGTTTCCATCTGAATGCAGACATTTATGACAAATGTAAATGTAGTTTGTGATACAAACCAAATTATTTTATAAGCGGTTCATAATAGCGGGAAATGCAGTACAAAGATCTTCCTCCATCTATGCCTACCTCCATGCTAATACGAATGTTGTCTATAGATAATCCCAGTCCATACTCTTTGGTATTCTAAAACAAATGTTACACTTAATCCCTTATCTTGAACCCATGAAATACCAGGAAGCAGAAATTGTGCAATTGCTCACCACGGCCTTTCAGGACAAAACTGTGCATAACGCCTATTATGAAGCGGCTCAGGAGAAGGCGTTTAAAAAAGGAGACCTGTTGCTGGAACAGGGACAGATATGTCGTTACAGTTATGAAATCCTGTCTGGCTCAGTGAGGGGATATTACCTGAAAGACGGTCGGGAAGTGACTACTGCCTTTTGTTTTGCGGGCGACCCGGTCTTGTCGCTGGAAAGCGCCACCCGGCAAACACCCAGCCAGGAAACGTTTGAAGTGCTGGAGGACGCTGTGATAGAAGTGGTGTCTATAGAGAAACTGTTACAGTTGCGCCAACGTTTTCCGGTATTTGAAAAAGTATGGACACTAAGTATAGAAGCTTATGCCATCTGGCTGGAAGAGAGACTGGCCAGCCTACAGTTTGCCACCGCTAAAGAGCGGTATGATCAGCTGGTAGACAGATATCCGGAGATCATCCGTAAAGCTCAGCTGCAACACATCGCTTCCTACCTGGGCATTACGCTGGAAACACTCAGCCGGATCAGGGCCCGCTGATTATTTGACATATGTCAAATGCCTTGTGGTAATTACCGGGGAACTTTGCCGCATCGAAAAAATGAATGTTTTTTATGCAGTTATCAGTTCCCGTCATTCCGGCACAAGCCGGCCGCATCGATTCACTGGACGCTATCAGAGGGGTAGCGCTCGGAGGTGTGTTGTTGGTAAACATGGGGCTTTTTTCTTTCCCGGCACTTTATCTCGACCCGTTGCAGTATTGGTCTGGCAACTGGAACAAAGGAGTGGCGCTTTTTATCAGCTTTATCGGAGAAGGAAAATTTGTTTCCATGTTTTCTTTCCTGTTTGGCCTGGGTTTTACACTCTTCCTGCGCAGCGCTGAAAAAAAAGGACTTCCGCCGGTAACCTTGTTTTTACGCCGCCTGCTGGTATTGCTGGGGATAGGGATGATACATGCTCATTTTATCTGGTTCGGAGATGTATTGTGCTTTTACAGTGTGTTTGGGGCCATATTGCTGCTTTTCAGGAATAAGTCTCCGGAATCCTTGCTGAAGTGGGCTTTGGGATTGCTGGTGATACCTGTTGTGTTGTTTGTACTGGCAGGCACTATCATAGGACCTGTTTTTTTTGAAGATGTATCTAATGCAAAAGTGGGGTATACTGCCCTTGATATCTATCGCTCCGGCTCTTTCCGCCAGCTGTGGGCTCAGAATGGAATAGACCTGCTAACCACTCGTATCGGTTATCTGATGGAAGGCCCGGTTATATTTGCCATGTTCCTGCTGGGTGCGTATAGCGGGAAAAGGCAGCTTTTCCGTCATCCGGATGTACACATGACTTTTTTCAGACAAGTACAACTTTGGGGTGCTGTTATCGGATGGCCCGTGGCGGTGGCAACGTTGTTGTATACCCCACCAGGACCTGGTGATGCTATGTTCAACTACCTGCAGGTGGCCAGTACCTATATTGCCGGTCCGGCTATTGGTATCTTTTATATTGCCACCCTGACCCGTCTGCTGCAATCTCCCCGCTGGCAGGAGTGGATGCGTCCCTTTCAGGCTGCCGGCAAAATGGCGGCTACCAATTACCTGATGCAGTCGGTTTGCTGTGTGTCTATCTACTATAGCTTTGGCGGCGGCCTCTATGGCTATGCCGGTCCGGCTACCATTTTCCTGATATGGCTGCTGTTGTTTTCGATACAGCTGGTGATCAGCTCCTGGTGGATGTCTCATTTCCGTTTTGGCCCGGTAGAATGGATATGGCGGAGATTGACCTATGGCAAATGGTATACTGAAAAATAATCAGGCATCCGTTAACTTTATGGTATGCTCACAAACGAAGTCATGTATAAAGCGCTGGTGGATAAAGATCCTGTTTACGAAGGGGCTTTTATTGCAGCGGTGAAAACAACCGGTATATTCTGCAGGCCTACCTGTACCGCCAAAAAACCTAAGCTGGAGAACGTAGAGTTCCTGACAACCATCAAAGAGGCTGTTCAGAAGGGATACCGGCCCTGTAAGGTGTGCAGACCCCTGGAAAAACCGGGAGAAACACCGGCATTCATCAGCGGTATCCTGAAGGAGCTGGAAGCCGATACCGGACTGCGGTTCAGGGATGAAGACCTGGTCAGTAGAGGAATAGAACCCAGCAGGATCAGAAGATGGTTTCTGAAAAATCATGGTATCACTTTTCATGCCTTTCAGCGGATGTCGCGTATTAATGCGGCTTTTAAGAAGATACAGGATGGTGCCACAGTGACCGATGCGGCCTTTGGCAGTGGTTATGAATCCCTGAGTGGTTTTGCGGAGTCCTTTAAGACGCTGATAGGGGTGTCGCCTTCTCATAGCCGCGACAAACGTATCATTCATGTTACGCAGCTGGAGACACCGCTGGGGACCATGTTTGCCGGTGCGGTAGAAGAAGGGGTGTGTTTACTGGAATTCGCTGACCGTAAAATACTGGAGCAGGAGCTGAAAGCGCTGAAGCAACTTTTGAATGCCAATATCATCCCGGGTGATCATCCACATTTTGCCGTACTGCGGCAGGAGTTGGAGGAATATTTTGAGGGAAGAAGAAAAGTGTTTTCGGTACCCTTGCTGATGCCAGGTACGGAGTTTCAACAGGCGGTATGGCAACTGTTGCAGACAGTGGCTTATGGAGAAGTCCGGACCTATAAAAAGCAGGCGACCATCCTGCAGCGCCCGGATGCAGTACGGGCTGTAGCCCATGCCAACGGTATGAACCGTATTTCCATCCTGGTACCCTGCCACCGCATTATCTCAGAAGATGGCAGCCTGACGGGCTATGGCGGCGGTATCTGGCGCAAGCAGTGGCTGCTGGACCTGGAAAAAAAATATCTTCATGGGTGATAATCCGTTGATTCCGGTATGAATAGCTGAAAAAACCTTGTTTTAATGAACACAACAGCCGACGGTATTTTAGTAGAGCAGTTGAAAGCCGGTGACAGGGCCGCTTCAGCTGCCTTATATCAACAGTATTTTCCAATGGTGGCCATATATGTGCAGCAAAACAGCGGTAATCAGGCAGATGCCGAAGATATCTTCCAGGAGACCTTACTGGTATTGCTGCAGCAAATTCAAAAGCCTGGGTTTGTGTTATCATCTTCCCTGAAAACGTTTGTATACGCCATCGCCAGAAACCTGTGGTGCAAGCGGCTCAGAGACAATCGTGTGTTTTTGCCGGGAGATGATGCCATCCCTGAAGAATCCTGTACAGCGGAACTTTTCCCCGAGAAGCCTGCTACAGACAATATTAATGGTTGGTTGGACCGTATCACCTACAACTGTAAACGTATACTGAAAGCCCTCTTTTTTTATCAGCAGCCGATGGCACTGCTGGCACGCAGGATGGGCTGGAAGAACAAACATACGGCAGACAACCAGAAATATAAATGCCTGCAGCAGCTGAGAAAAGTTGCAACCCAACGGTAAATGGCTGTCCCGGAGCTGTATCCTATAGTGGTTCTTGAATTCCGGATATTGTCTAAGCAGCTTCGGGACAGCCATGTCCGTTCGTTTATTTGATTTCCGTTCCGGCGGAAAACAACTTCATGGTCAGCAGCCCATAGCCCAGTGTAGCACCCGACCGTACTGCGGCTGCGATCATAATCACTTCGGCCATTTCTTCCTTGGTAACTCCCAGCATACCGGCTTTGCCGGTATGCTTTTCCAGACAATAAGGGCACTGTGTTGTCAGTGCTACCGCTATAGCAATCATCTCCTTGTATTTGGAGGGGATGGCAGATGGTTCCTCCAATGTGCTATGGTCAAAGTCCAGCCAGGCCTTGCCCTGCCGCGGTGCTCCCTGCAAAAGATCTTTGGCAAACAGCTTGTCTTCCGGTGTGGCATAATGTTTCATACAATTCTGTTTCTTCCTTAATACCCGGTGGCAGTAATTATCACCCAAAAACAAAAAAATAAATGTGATCTTTACCCATCATGGATATCAGAAAACTATCACAGCTGGCACTGCTGAATGAAGCCGACTTTGACCAGCTGGACGGCCTGTTGAAACCTGTTCACCTCGGAAAACAGGATTACTTCCTCCGCGAGGGGGCTGTTTGCAAACAGCTGGCTTTTATTCAATCAGGAGCCCTGCGTTCCTATTATGTAAAGGATAATGGAGAAGAGATCACCGACTGTATTCTTTTTGAGGGACAGATCGTAACTGCCTACACCAGCCTCATTATGGGAGTGCCTGCCTATGAACATATACAAGCCATCACCGATTGTGAACTACTGATCCTGGAGCGGGAAGATCTGTATCAACTGTATGATAATAATATCCGCTGGGCCAATACCGGCAGGGTTTTCGGCGAAATGGAATTTGTGATGATGGAACACCGGATCCGTTCCTTTCAACAGCATTCGTCCAAAGAACGTTATGCTGAGCTGGTCCGGAAACATCCGCGAATGATACAGCAGGTGCCCTTACAATACCTCGCTTCCTACCTGGGCATTACCCCGCAGCACCTCAGCCGCCTGCGCAAAAGCATTCTTTGATTTCTTAACATTTGTTCAGTGCCGGAAGTGAGGCTGCTGCTAGCTTTGCGGTATGAAAAAGATATTAATCATCAACGGGCATCCCGATACAGAAAGCTATAACTATGCCCTGCACAATGCTTATAAAACAAGTGCGCTGGAAGCCGGTGCCGAGGTATCAGAGATTATGCTGGGTCAGCTGCAGTTTGATCCCAATCTGCGCTATGGCTACCGTAAACGCATGGAACTGGAGCCAGACCTGCTGGAAGCCTGGGAAAAAATAAAAGCTGCCGAACATATTGTGTGGATATTCCCGCTGTGGTGGGGCTATCTGCCTGCTCTCACTAAAGGGTTTATTGACCGGCTTTTCCTGCCTGGTTTTGCATTCGCGAATAAGGAAAATAGTATGATGATAGAAAAGAAACTGCGTGGTAAAACTGCCCGTATCATCTGTACGATGGACACACCTATCTGGTATAATCACCTGTTTTACCGGAACACGGGCATGCGCGCTTTCCGTAGCCAGACCTTAAGTTTCTGCGGCATCAAAACGATAGGCACCACCTACATTGCCCCGGTAAAATATTTTAAGGACAGCCAGAAGGAAAAGGCTTTACAGAAAGTAGCTACTCTCGGACGAAGTTTGCGTTAACACGATCTATTTTACACTGGTAATCCACCAGATATTACCGCAGGGATCTTTTACACCACAGGTGCGGCCATAGCTCTGGTCGCTGAGTGGCATTACGCTGGTGGCGCCATTGTCAAGTGCGGTCTGGTAGCTGCTGTCGGCATCTTCTACATAAACAAAAAGATTGCCTGGCTGTGCCTTCCATTGTTCCCGGGCTTCACTGGTCATAATGGTGCTACCGCTGATCTGTATTTCTGCATGCCTGATGGTTTGGTTGTCATCATGCAACTCACGAAAGCTGACAGTTGCCTGAAATACTTGCTGGGTAAAGGTTAGAAAGCCATTGGCATTTTCGAGTGTCAGATAAGGCATAACGGCCTGATGTCCTGTGGGGATGTTCATAATATATGTGATTTACAGTGAAATAATAATGCGAAGCTATACCTGTTGCGGCAGGCAAAATTGGAAAAATCCGACATCTTTAGTCCATCCAGGCGGTAGCACCGGAACGGCCGGAGAAAAAAGTTTTGGGATGTTCTCCTGAAAATTCCCGGAAATCATGGATAAAATGGGACTGGTCGTAATAACCACATTCCAGCGCAATCTGTGTAAGAGAAAGAGGGGTAGGGCCATATTGATTGATCGCTGCATGAAAACGAACTATCCTCGAAAACATTTTAGGACTGAAACCTGCGTACTGCAGAAACTGTCTTTCGAATTGCCTTTCTGAAAGGAAATGGTCCTGTGCCAGCTGTTTTACCCTGATGAGGCCCCGGCTGCGAATCACAGTTTGTATCGCCTGGAAAACCGGTGGCTGCGCGTTGTAATGCCTGGATAAGCGCGTCTCCAGGAAGTCTTCTATTATTTTTATCCGTTGATGGTGATTGTCAGCGTGAAAGATTTTTTCTTCCAGCTGCCGGCCGGAGGTCTTCAATAAACCGGAGAGGTCAGGCATCTGGTTGGTCAGTTCGCTGGCAGGGATATCAAACAGCAAAGGAATTGCCTGCGGATAAAGATAAGCACCAAATAAACCAAATCCCTGATCTATATGGAACTTTCGGGTGGAGCTCGATTGTGCGTGTATGCCGGCGGTAAAGGATGATTGAATACGACCGTCTTTCAGGTATTCATTAAAACAGCCGTTGTAGTGAAACAACAGCTCAGGGCACATATCGGCCATGGAATAATGTGTATAAGGCTCGTTGCTTTCAAGTGCCCAGAAAAACCGCACGATGTCCCGGAATTTTTCGGAAGGGGGAAGGGTTTGGTATTTCATTGAATAAACCGTTTAGTGCCGGCAGATAAAGGTAATAAAGTTGTACCTATCTGCCAGCACCTTAGGCATCGGGGTTACAATAGCTGATGCAGCTGTGCGTACTGCAGCAGCATGATGGTTTTGCCATCGCGGATACGGCCGTCTTCAATCATAAGCAGCGCTTCTGTTGCTGATATTTCCAGTACTTCAATTTCTTCCTGTTCTTGCTCCAGCCCGCCGCCATTGGCCACTTTCATAGAGCCGTCGTAGGCTGCTACAAAAAAGTGCAGGATCTCAGTGACAGAACCAGGCGACATATAAGCTTCAAAGATTTTTTTTACTGCAGTGATCCGGTAGCCGGTTTCTTCTTCCGCTTCCCTGCGGATACAGTCTTCAGCATTGTTTTTGTCCAGAAGGCCGGCACAGGCTTCTATCAACATACCATCCTCATTACCGTTGATAAAGGAGGGCAGGCGGAACTGCCGCGTGAGAATAACAGTGTGCTGTACACTGTTGTACAATAATATGACTGCCCCATTGCCCCTGTCGTATGCTTCCCTTTCCTGCCTTTGCCAGGTACCATTTCTCTTCTTATAATCATAGGTCACTTTCCTCAGTGTGTACCAATTGTCCGACAATACTGCTGTATCAATGATTTTTACTTCTGGTGTCATAAAAATGATTATATTTGATCAATATTGATTGTTTTGATCAAAAGTATGTAAAAAATGGGATTTGAGGAAAGAAAACGCAAAATTTTAAAACTGCTGGACCAGGAAGAGAGTAAAGAAGTGCAGGAGATAGCAGACAAGCTGGGCATCTCGGCCATTACCATCCGGCGTGATCTGCAGCAACTGGCTACAGAAGGGCTGTTGGTACGCACTCACGGAGGAGCGATGAAAGCGCCGCCACTGCATCCGTTTTCTGCCTTTGTTGATAAAGCCGGTGTGGCACAGGAAAATAAGCAGCATATCGGTAAACTGGCCGCTGCACAGGTAAAGCCGGGTGATACGCTCTTCATGGACTGCGGCAGCACCGTGTTTGCCATGTGTCCCTACCTGAAAAAAACAGGCCCTCTGAGGATCATCACTAATTCATTGCCAGTACTGGCAGCGTTTATGGATACTGACCAGATCACCGTAAACCTGATTGGTGGCGAGGTAGACAGGGAAAGGAAAGCAGTTCACGGACAGCGGGCATTACAGCATATTGAAAGTTATCATGCTGTCAAAGCTTTCATCGGCACTGATGGGCTATCGGTCAAAAACGGTCTCACCGCTTTCAGCGAAAAAGAAGCCGGTATCAGCAAAGCCATGGCCACACAGGCGGACACGGTCTATCTCCTCTGTGATTCCTCCAAAATCGGAAAAGACAGCTATCTGAAATATGCACCCCTCAGCCTGGTTGATTTTCTGGTGACAGACCATCAGCTACCCGCTACTATGGCCGCACAACTGAAAGCAGGAGGGGTACGGCTTATTTCCTGAAAAACACGCTATTTTTGACGGATGATTAATGAAGCCTGGTACTTGCAGCGGTATCAATCACAGCAGGACGATGTGCGGCTGGTGATAGATGTGCTCTCCATATATCTTTATCCGTTAGATAAACACGCATTGTATGATGCCATTCAGCTGGTAGCGCCCATGACACGGCTGCGGCTGGATGAGGTTATACAGGAACTCCGGGAACAGGAACTGTTACAGTTGAACATCAACGGTCATTTCAGCCTGGCCGCAGCGCTCAACTTCGGCCTGTTCCCTTCCAATATCATACGCCCGGAATATCAGACCGTGCTGGACCGCTCCCGCCGCGCGCTGCATGCGTTTTATTCACTCAATGCACGGCTGCAGGATTTACAACAATTACTCACTGCTTATTTTACAGGCGATCGTTATCTGTTGTCGCCACCAATCAGAAGGATGGAACTGGAGCTGTCGGAGTATCAGCCATGGCTGTCCTATCTGCTCTTTTTCCCTGCTTATGAAGGATTGCTGCAGCTTTTCAGCGAAACTTCCATAGACAGCATCTTTACTTTTGCAGTGAAATATCATCTGTTACAACTGCCTCCCATGGAGGATTTGCAGGCTTTTGAACAAAGGCAGTCGTATCGTTTTCCGGAGTTACAGCTGTTGCAGGGCGATCTGCATACACCTTTCGGAGATATTACAGCTGATGATCTCTATGGAAATGCTGTCGTAGCACTTTACAAGGGAAATCCGGCAGAAGCACTGACCATCTTCGAAAAAGGTATCAAACGTCAACGGCAGTACGATAAAAAGAACACGTTGCCAGTGTCTCCCTTGTTTGCCTTTTATTATGCGCTCACGCTCATACTATTGCCGGGAGAGAAAAGTAATCCCCTCATCACTAAAATCCTCACGGCCTACGAAAGAAAACTATTTCCGGCAGTCACACCTGCCATCTGCCTGTTGTATCTGCATGCCGGCAAAAAGGAAAAGGCCGACAATCTGTTGCTGGTACTGCTGGAACGGAATGATCAACCACTGCTGAGCTATCTGTCTGTTATCACGCTGCAATTGTTGAACTCACGCAGCAAACTGCTGATCACTTTCCGGGTGAATGCCGATGTGTTGTTGCGAAAAGGTATGGAAAGACATTACCGCCTGCTCACTTACGAATACCTGTATTTATTCAGGGATGCCGGTTACGCGGGTTACGCGCCCGCATTTACGGCGGCTGCGGCTGTTGTACGTTATGCACCCGCGCTGTCATTGGTGCGGCATACAGCTGACTGGGAGCGTTTGCTGAATACATTGCTTACACCGGATGATCCTGGAGCTAAGGCGAAAGTCGCGCCTGCCCAGCGATTGATATATCTTGTAGACTTCGATCATTATAAGCTGCAGCCTGTATTGCAAACTGCCTCTGGTGATGGTTCCTGGAGCAGCGGCCGTCAGGTACCACTGAGGAAACTGAAAGAGGGAAGGGCGGAAGCGATGACAGACCAGGACCGTCGTATCGGTTCCGCGGTACAGAAGGACCATTATTACAATCACGATGGTGAAGCTTTTTCTTTTGATAATACTGTATGGGAAGAAATTGCAGGTCATCCTTATCTTTTCCTGGAAGATAATCCCGCTGTTCCGGTAGAGATCCTGAAAGGCGGGCCGGAACTAATAGTGAGTAATAACGGTAAGGGATATACGTTTAGTGCCAATATAGAAGATTATGTCAGTGATATAGTTTTTGTGAGAGAAACACCTACACGTCTAAAAATCATACGGCTTACACCGCAGCAACGACGGGTGTTACAAACACTGTCGCAGGTGCCGGTGGTGCCGGCAGAAGGCCGCGACAAACTCATGCAGGTACTGAAAAGTATCGGCGCACATCTCACTATTCATTCTGATCTGGGCGACGGCGCTATTAACATCCGCAGGAAAGAAGGTGATCCCCGCATAGTGATACAGCTGCTGCCGCTGGGGACCGGCCTGAAGGCGGCCCTGTTTGTAAAGCCTTTTACCATGGATCCGCCTTATTGCAAGCCTGGTGCAGGTGCTGCTCATATTATCGGTGTGAGCAATGGTGAACGCTGGCAGGCAACCCGCGATCTGGAGCTGGAAAAAAACAATGAGGCGCGGCTCACGGAAATGATACAACAGATCGTACCACAGGAACTGCTCGCTGATACACTTGTTTTTGAAGATCCGGTCGACTGTTTGGAGCTGCTGGACCTGATCCGTAGTCACCCCGACCTGGTAAGGGCGGAATGGCCGGAGGGCGAACGGTACAAGGTGAAGGAAGAAGTCAACTTCTCTCATGTGGCCATCTCCCTGAAAGAAAAAGGACATTGGTTCCTCTGTGACGGAGAAATAAGGGTAGATGAAAACCTGGTGTTTACCTTCCGCGAACTCCTGGATACCCGGCGTATTGTAAAAAAACGTTTTCTCGCATTACACAATGGTGAGTTTATCGCACTGACGAATGACTTACGTAAACGCCTCAACGAACTGGCCAGTTTCGCCATCCAGGACCCGAAAGGAGTAGGCATCCCCCGTTATGCGGCCCCCATGCTCGACGACTGGCTGGGAGAGGTTGGCAGAATGGAAGTAGATGCTGCCTGGAGCGCGTTTATCCGTAAACGTGATATGGCCATGGAATTGAACCCTGCAGTGCCTGTCACCTTACAAACTACCTTACGCCCTTATCAGGAAGAGGGCTTCCGCTGGATGGCCCACCTGGCAGCCTGGGGCGCCGGCGCCTGCCTCGCGGATGATATGGGACTTGGAAAAACCGTACAGGCTATCGCGTTATTATTGCACAGAGCCGCAGAAGGACCTGCGCTGGTGATATGCCCTGCATCGGTATTGCCCAACTGGATGAGTGAAATCAACCGTTTTGCTCCTTCTCTCAACATTATACAACTACCTACCGGTAAACGTGCCGCCCTGATCAAAAATGCTGGCGCCTTTGATGTGGTGATCACCACTTATGGTATTTTACAGTCAGAAGCTAAACTATTCGCCGCTGACAAGTGGACTACGGCAGTACTGGATGAAGCACATACCATCAAAAACTACCAGACCAAAACCTCTAAAGCTGCCATGGCCCTGCAGGCCGGTTTCAGACTGATGCTAACGGGAACGCCTATACAAAATCATATGGGCGAAATATGGAATCTCTTTAACTTCCTCAACCCCGGTCTGCTTGGAACATTGGATCATTTCAATGAACAGTTTGTATTCCCCAGCGTGCGTAATCCGGAGAGCACTGTAAAACAGCATCTCAAAAGATTACTGGCGCCGTTTATGCTGCGTCGTACCAAAACGGCTGTGCTGGACGAACTGCCTTCCAAAACGGAGATCACCCGGCTGGTGGATCTGTCTTACGAAGAGATGTCTCTTTACGAAGCTATCCGTCGTAAAGCTGTAGAGGCGCTCAAGATACCTGAAGATAATCTGGGCCGCCGGCAGATGAAAGCCCTGGCGGAAATCAGCCGGTTGCGTATGGCTGCCTGTCATCCTCAGCTGGTAGATGGAGAAAGCAATATCACCTCTTCCAAACTCAATGCTTTTATGGATATTGTACAGGAGCTGGTGTCCAATAACCACCGGGCGCTGGTGTTCAGTCAGTTTGTGCGCCACCTGGAGCTGGTGAAAGCCGCGCTGGATAGGGAAGGGATCACCTACCTGTATCTGGACGGTTCTACACCGATATCACAGCGAGAGCAGCGTGTAAAGGATTTTCAGGCCGGCAAAGGACAGCTGTTCCTGATCAGCCTGAAAGCCGGTGGGGTAGGGCTTAACCTCACCGCAGCCGATTACGTGGTACATATGGACCCCTGGTGGAACCCTGCCATTGAAGAACAGGCCTCTGATCGTGCACATCGTATCGGACAAACCAGACCTGTTACTATATATCGCCTGGTAGCACGACAAACTATCGAAGAAAAAATCATTGCCCTGCATCATAACAAACGTGATCTGGCCGACAGGCTGCTGGAAGGCAGTGATCAATCGGGTCGCCTTTCTGCGGAAGAGCTGATGGACCTGATTGCGGTAGGATACTGATATCCTGTTTAGGGTTGTGGGCTGGTGCTGGTCCATCCGCCGTCGATCACGAGGCTTTGGCCGGTAATATGCCTGGCCTGGTCCGAAACGAGAAACAGCGCGGCCTGGGCTATATCAGCCGTATAAGCGGGTCGGCCCATCGGTGTCAACCTCGACCAGGTATCGGCATAACCAGGTTCGGATAAGGTCCGTTCTGTGAGCGTAGCTCCTGGCGCAATCGTATTGACGGTAATCTTAAAAGGAGACAATTCAATTACCAGGTTTTTAGCCAGCATTTCGAGGGCTGCCTTGCTCATACCATAGGCGGCAAGGTCTTTATGAGCCTGGTGGCCGGTTACGGAGGAAGTAAAAAGTATAGCACCACCTTGTTGTTGTTTTTTCATTTGGTTGGCAGCTGCTTGTGCCAGGAAAAAGGTGCCTGCCAGATTCACCTGCATCACCCGGTTGAAGGCTTCCGGTGTATAGGTGAAGAAATCGCCGAACAATGTGATGCCGGCATTGGCGATAACAATATCCAGGCGGCCATACTGTGTAACGGCGGTGTTGACCATTTGCTGTATAAACACGAGGTCACTGGCGTCGCCCGGAAAGGACATGCACTGGCCCTTTTCAGCTGTAATGGTCTGCGTGGCCTGTTGAGCAAGTGCGGCATCCATATCATTTAAAATGACTGCAATGCCGGCTGCTGCCAGCTGACGGCATATTTCAAATCCAATACCCTGGCCTGCGCCGGTCACAATGGCCACTTTTTGTGCTGTTTTCATAACGGGAATATTTATTTAGTGAGAATCCCGGGCGACATCGCTACCGGAACTTCCTTTCAGAAAATCGAGGTCGGCGCCCAGGTGGGCCTGTTCTACATGTTGCTGGTACAGCTGTACATAACCCCGCTGTGCTACCGGATAGGAAGGTTGCCAGGCTGCTTTTCTTCTGGCTATTTCTTCAGGAGAAATAGCAGCATTGAGTGTTCGTCCGGCTACATCGATGGTGATCATATCACCATCCTGCAGAATGGCCAATGTACCGCCGGCTGCGGCTTCCGGAGATACATGCAGCACTACCGTGCCAAAGCCGGTGCCACTCATACGTCCGTCTGAGATCCTGACCATATCAGTAACCCCTTGTGCCAGCAGTTTGGCAGGCAGCCCCATATTACCTACCTCCGGCATGCCCGGATACCCTTTCGGACCAACGTTTTTCAACACCAGCACACTGTTTTCATCTACCTCCAGCTGAGGATCATCGATGCGGCGTTTGTAGTCATCTATATCTTCAAAGACCACCGCCCTGCCGGTATGCTGCATCAGCCGTGGAGTGGCCGCCGATGGCTTGAGTACTGCGCCCTGCTCGCAGATATTGCCTTTCAGGACCACAATACCGGACACATTGTTGAAGGGTGTTTCAAGAGAAGTGACAACCTCTTTATTATAGCTCACAGCATGGCGGTAATTGTCACCGATAGTATTGCTATTAGCGGTCAGACAGTCTTTATGCAGATGGGGGAGCAGGGCATTCATCACCGCAGGTAGTCCGCCCGCATAATACAGGTCTTCCATAAAATATAGTCCTGACGGCTGGAGATTGGCCAGCAGGGGGATATTGGTAGACCAGCAGTCGATATCTTCCAGGGTTACGTTGACGCCTATACGTCCGGCGATAGCCAGCAAATGCACTACAAAATTGGTAGATCCACCGATGGCGGCATTAACCATAATAGCATTCTCAAAAGCCTCACGGGTAAGGATATCCGAAGGCCGGCGATTGTCCCGGACCATCTTCACGATCTCCATGCCCGACAGATGGGCCAGCACCTTACGGGCCGCATCCGGCGCCGGAATAGCTGCATTTTGTGGCAGCGACAGTCCCAGCGCCTCCACCATACAAGCCATCGTAGACGCAGTACCCATCACCGCACAATGCCCGTCGCTTCTACACATGCCAGCCTCCGCCATCGCCAGTTCCTCGGTGCTCATCTTCCCGGAACGCAACTCTTCGCTGAACCGCCATATGTCACTGGTGCCAATACTTCTTCCCATATGCCTTCCCGTTAGCATCGCACCACCTGATACTACTATCGTAGGCAGATTGACACTGCAGGCTCCCATTACCAGCGCGGGCGTCGTCTTATCACATCCACAAAGTAGTACCACCCCGTCTAACGGGTTGGCACGTACGGACTCTTCCACATCCATGCTCACCAGGTTGCGATACAGCATTGCCGTAGGTTTGATCAGTGTCTCCCCCAGTGACATCACCGGAAACTCCAGCGGATAACCACCCGCCTCTATAACCCCCCGTTTTACCGATTCCGCCAGCTCCCTGAAATGGGAATTGCAAGGCGTTAGTTCAGACCAGGTATTACAGATGCCAATTACAGGTTTCCCTTCCAGCTCGTGGGCCGGAATGCCCTGTTTCTTCAGCCATGCGCGATATATAAAGCCGTCTTTGCCTTCCCGGGCAAACCATTGGCTGCTTCTTAATATTTGTTGCTCCATGATGCTTAATATACAAATTTCCCAGGACTAAAGTCCTGGGCTATATTGGATGGGTTGGTACGGAGGATTTTATTTAACAGGGGGGTAAGTTAAAGTAATGGACTGGATTAGATTTTATCTCAACAAGACATTCATCCATAACTTCCAGCTAATAAATAGCTAGTACATTCTAATAAATTTAAGCTAGCAAAATACCCCTTGCCTAATAAAAACCCCCGTACTAACCCATCCAATATAGCCCAGGGCTTTAGCCCTGGGACAAGATAAATAGGATTTGTATTTAACAGATGTTTATCAGATGGTATATATTATTTTCCATTTTTATTATGGAATTTGGTTTCCCTATCATTTAGTACCAAACCCATAGTAGCCCACGATGAAAAAACTATTGGCATTCATTATTTGTATGTCTGCTATCGGCCTGTGTAAGGCACAGCACGCAACTGTCAGTGGTCATGTGACCGACACATTGAATCACGTCCAACTCCCCAACACGGTAGTAGCCCTTCTTCACGCAAAGGACTCCATTCTGTACCGGTATACCCGTACCAGTGAGTCGGGTAATTTTAAACTGGATAACCTGAAGGCGGGCAAATACCTCCTCATGATCACGTATCCCGCTTTTGCTGATTACGTAGAGCCGGTAACGTTATCAGATACCAGTGTGATAAATTATGCTAAGATCATGCTGACACTCCGCTCCAGACTATTGCAGGAGGTAGTGATTCAGCAGAAAGTGGCTGCCATCAAGATTAAAGGCGATACTACCGAATTTAACGCAGATAGCTATAAAACACAAGCCAATGCTACAGTGGAAGAGCTGTTGAAGAAACTACCAGGTATCCAGGTAGATAATAAAGGCCAGATCACCGCCCAGGGTGAGAGCGTCAAAAAAGTATTGGTAGACGGAGAAGAGTTTTTTGGTGATGACCCTACACTGGTCACCAAAAATATCCGTGCTGATATGGTGGATAAAGTACAGCTATACGATAAGAAAAGCGATCAGGCTGCGTTTACCGGCGTAGACGACGGTCAGAGTACGAAGACACTGAACCTCAAACTAAAAGATGGCAAGAAAAACGGTTACTTCGGTAAGGTAGCTACTGGTGCCGGTCCGCAGGGATTCCACGATAGTCAGGCCATGATCAATATGTTTAAAAAGAAGATGAAGATGGCTGCCTTTGGTATCGTGTCCAATACCGGCAAAACAGGACTTACCTGGCAGGAACAGGATAAATACGGACAGAGCTTGGCCGACAATGCCGTGGCAGACCCTTCTGGAGAAATCTATTTCAGTGGCGCCGGTGAAGAATTTGTGGGGTGGGATGGCAAATATGACGGTAAGGGATATCCGCTGGTACAAACCGGAGGCCTGCACTACAATAATAAATGGGATCAGGATAAAAAGAACGTCAACGGCAACTATAAGTTTATGCAACTGTTTATGGATGGCGATAATACTACCGCTACCAAAAATCTGTTGCCTAACAATACTTCCAGCTACCGCAACATGAAAGAGCATTTCAATAATTATCTCCTCCGCCATCGGATGGACGGTCGGTATGAGGTACAGCTGGATTCTTCCTCTTCCATCAAATTCGACTTCAACGGAGGGTTAAATAATAAAAAAAGCAATAGTACTTTCCTCTCGGAATTTCTCGACGGTGACAGCGCCCTGGTAAACCGCAACAGTCGCAGGCTCACAACAACAGATGATGCCCGTGAGCTGAACAGTAACCTGCTGTGGCGTAAGAAGCTGAAGAAGAAAGGACGTACCATCTCTGTTAATCTGTCTGAAAACTATTCCCGTAATAACGGTGACGGCTATCTGTATTCTTTTACAGAATACTTTGATCATGCTGCAGTAGATTCCACCCATCTGACCGATCAGCGGAAAGTATTTAATGGAGAAAGCCTCAATCTGATTGGTAATGTTACCTATACAGAGCCGTTATCGAAATTGTCCAGCCTGGTGGTGAACTATGGCGTTAACATCACCAACAGCAGGTCGGACCGTACCTCTTTTAATATGAGTACTCCCGGTAAATATGAACTGCAGGACTCTGCTTTTAGCAATAATTATTCCTTTAACATGCTGACACATAAAGGAGGACTATCTTATGTTTTCGTCGGTAAAAAAGTGCGTATCAATGTAGGTAACAATATCGGACTCACAAGCTACCGTCAGGAAGACCGGTATCTTCATACCACAAATGACCGGAACTTTGTGAACTGGTTCCCCTCTGCCGGCTTCAAATACATTTTCAGTCAGCGTCGTCGTTTTACATTCAACTATACCGGTAATACGCAACAGCCTAGTATGTTCCAGTTGCAGCCGCTGCGCTCAAATGAAGACGATCAGGACGTGCGGGTCGGTAACCCCGGTCTGAAACCCTCTTTCAACAATAGTTTCAGGATTTCCTACAGCGACTATAAAGTCATTACAGATCGCAACCTGTGGGTGAGTATGTTCTATAGCAGTACCAGTAATGCTTTTGGCGAGTCAGCTACCATCGATGCTAAAGGTAAAAGGATAACACAGATCGTTAATATTGATGGGAATGAAAATGCCGGCATGAACCTCAATATGGGATGGAAGGTTAACAAAATCAATATTGGGTATTATCTGCGGGGTTACTATTACCGCAATGCCAACTATATAGATCATCAGCTGAACATCACCCGCAGCCTGAATTCTACGCTGGGGCTCAATGTATATGCCAGTAAAGAAAAAAAATACGATCATTATTTCGCAGCAGATGTTACCTATAATGCCAGCAAATCTTCTGTGCAACGCGGTATCAGTACTAACTACTGGACTAGTAACATCGTTTATGCCGCCAATATATTCCTGCCACTGAAGTTTGAGCTGCGTTCTGAAATGAATTACAACATCCGGCAGCAGACAGCAGTATTTACCGGTAATAACAATGCTTTTATCTGGAATGCCAGTGTGAACAAAAAAATTGGCAAAAAAGACGCACTGGAAGTGAATGTATCGGTAAATGATATGCTTAACCAGAACATTGGTTTCAGCCGGTCTGTCAACAGTAACTTTATTTCCCAGAACACTTATTCCACTATCGGCCGTTATGGCCTCGTAACGCTCATCTGGAACTTTAACAAAGCAGGCGGTGGCGCCGTCGCAAAAAATTAAGCTCATGAAAAAATTACTCTTATATATCTGTTTATTGCTTTGCAGCGCAGCACAGGCACAGCATACCATCTTTCTGGATAAGGGAAGAATAGAGTTTGAAAAACGACAAAACGTACACTCGCTGCTGGATGAGATGTGGTCCGGAGAAGTGGATAGCTGGGGTGAAATGCAAAAAAAGCAATTGTCTAAATTCAAGACTTCCTATTTCGATCTTTATTTCTCCGGTAATATCACCTATTATAAGCCCGGACGCGAAGTGGAAGATAACTTCAAACAACAGGAATGGCCTGCCGAACAAAATATTATTTATACCGATCTTGGTCAGCAGCACAGTATCTCCCAGAAGAAGGTATTTGATAAGTTGTTTCTGCAGGATGATTCTACCAGAAATATACGCTGGAAGATCACAGACGAAACACGCAAGATCGCTGGTTTTGACTGTAGAAGAGCGAATGCAGTAATTATGGATTCCATTTATGTAGTGGCTTTTTATACGGATGCAATTGTTACTCCTGGTGGTCCGGAATCCTTTACTGGTTTGCCTGGAATGATACTGGGTCTGGCGCTGCCTCACGAACATGTTACCTGGTTTGCTACCAAAGTGTTGGTAGATGAGCAGAAGCCGGAAACCCTGAAGCCACCTGTAAAAGGCAATAGAGTAAGCAGCGCTGGTCTGACAGACGTTATTACTAAAGCCATGAAGGATTGGGGTAATTTTGGAAAGGTATATCTGAAATCTATTTTGTTGTAGCAGGCTGTTGCGTTAGGATTCCTTAACAAAATTTTATGATAAGGAAATCTTAAAAACGCAGATCTGGCTATAAAAGGCTTCATTTTTGTTTTTCAGCCATCGTACTAAAAAATTTTAACCATGGCTAGACAAACAGTGCAAGCAGTAAAAAGTGAAATACAGGAACTGGCAATCGGTAATTACAGAAGTTATCCGGAGGAGTACAGTTCTACCGAAATCAGCACCCTCAGCAGTATTCAGTCATTGGCGAAAGGGTACTGGGATTGCAGAGAATATAAGGAAGTAGTGCGGGATGAAAAGCTGGGAATTCATCTGGAAGATTATCAGCTCTGGACAAGAGAAGCGCATGCTTTTTTTATAAAAAACTAAGGCTCTTATTATAAGAGAAAAGCGATAAGTCGGGCACTACCGGGCTTATCGCTTTTTTATTTTTTTTATTTTTTTTCTCCGAAACTATTTGTTCATTTGTATTGTTATTCTACTTACCTTCGTAACCTTGTCTTCTTTTACGTCTTCATAACTGATTGCCATCCTCAAGGGCCGGTGTTCTGACAGATACAGTCGGTACATCTTCAAGAAATTTAAATGAGATATTGTTAAATAACTACTGCAGCCGCAACGCTAGGAATATACCAGCCGTAGGTACGTACGGAACAGGGATATTTGTCGAGATGTGCATTTGTTACTATAATGAAAAACCACCTGAGAAATGAACGTTTCGCAGCGAGCGTGCAGTTATTGCCGATAACACTTAAAAATCCAGGTAACATGAAAAAATCGATTTGTTTGTTGATGGTCCTCATTGCAGGACTAGAATCCTTCTCCCAAACGTCATCGCCATCCTACGCCGACTCATTGGTGTATAGTGAGCCCGATCTGGTTACAAAGATCTTTGGAAAAGACAAAGGTGCATTATTTGATGAGTTCCTGCAGATCTCACCTGTAGAACAAAAAGCTTTTACTGCCGCTTTCCTGGAGTACGAAGATGAAAAACGTCCCTGGCTGACTGAACGTATTGCTTTACTAAAGATGTACAACGAAGAATTCACCTGTCTTGATGAAAAGAAGATGAATAGTCTGACCAAACAACTAATTAATAATGATCTTGAATTTGGCCGACTGCAGATGCGTTATTTCCGGCGGATGAACAAGCTGCTGGGTGCTACCAGAGCCGCTAAATTTTTTCAAATGGACAACTACCTGGAACAGTCTTCCAGAGCATATCTGCAAAACGATCTGCCTTTTATCAGAGCGCTGGAATCAGATCGTCAGTTTTCCAGTACCAAACCAGTAACATCCGGCAAACCGGGTATTTACTAATGAACGCAGAGCAGCAAGGACCCACCCGTCTGTTGTTTTTAACTCACCGTTATTTGTTCCCCGATTGTTTCCATTATTGTTCCCCAAAGCTATCATCTGCGGATGATTGATGTTCGTCCATTGTTTGTTTCCTTTTTCCCAGGGCTTTAGCCCTGGGCTATATGGGCTGAAGCCCTGAGCTAACGTGGATGTTACTGTAGTAATTGTTTGTTATCTTTGAGAATATTATAATGTCCTACTGAATTAGGCTTTCTCTTTTTTAATTCACAATTTATTTATGACTAAACAAAACGGGTATGTATTTACCGGTGGCCCGGGTGCGGGCAAAACATCGGTGATTACAGCTCTACAGCAATCAGGATATCCGGTAGTGCCGGAATCCGGAAGGCAGATTATACAGGAACAGATGGCTGGTGGAGGGCAGGCGTTGCCTTGGGTAGATAAGGTATTGTTCCGCGACAGGATGCTCAGTACAGCCCTGCAGGACTTTGAATCAGTAACAGCCGGCGACAGGCCGGTGTTTTTTGACCGTGGCATCCCGGACCTGGTAGGCTATTCCAGACTGGAGCAGTTGCCGGTGCCGGCAGCATTACTACAATATGCTGTACAGCTACGGTATAATCAGCGCGTATTCATCTTTCCACCCTGGGAAGAGATCTACCAGGGGGATACAGAGCGGCGGCAGGATTATGCTACGGCAGTGGCCACCTACGAGGCCATGACCGCAGCGTATACCGCCAGCGGTTATGAACTGCTGGTGGTCCCTAAAACCAATATTGCCGGAAGGGTAACTTTTATCCTTGAAAGATTATGAATTGATTTCCACAAAATCCTCACTGCGGGGGATGGCTTTGAATTTTTCCATCAGCTCAGGTGGGAGCGTGCCCAGTTTGCGGGCGCGGGTGTCCATCCAGGCGCCATCTACATTGACAATAGCGGATTTGGTGCCGTCGCCCCGGAATATTTCGTGGCGGATAGACCAGCGGGAGCCGTCGGGCCTGCATTTGGTCATCTCACAGGAGACCTTTACAGTATCGTTCGGGTTTATTTCGCGTAGGTATAACAGTTCTTCACGAAACAGAATAGGCCCTATCTGCAGTTTCAAAAATTGTTTAGCATCCATGCCCGCTTGATCCAGCAGGGCCAGCCTCGCCTGTGCTGCAAAGTCTGCATAGGCGGAGTGGCGTAGGTGCATATTGGCGTCGATTTGCGACCATAATACAGGTCCTTCAAAGAATATGTTCTTCATCCGCTAAATTTAAGGAAAATGAAAATGCGGACATTCGCCTGCCAACAGCTATAAAAAGGAGCTTTCCGTCTATCAGAAGGTAATTGACTGTAATTCAAGTTTCTATATAAGGATAAAAATGTGGTCATGGCCAAATTGGCTACCATGGCTGTATTGGTTGTATTTTAGCCGCTATTTGTTAGCAGGGGCGGATGATCCAAGCAGAAAATTTTTTAAAAAACCGGGAAGAAAATTTTTTTTAAATCATTTCCTTTTATACATTTGCGCCACTGGAGAGTTGGCAGAGCGGTCGATTGCGGCAGTCTTGAAAACTGTTGACTGTAACAGGTCCCGGGGTTCGAATCCCTGACTCTCCGCTAAGCTTTAAGCTCAGTTGTTGCAAAACAGCGGGGCTTTTTTCTTTTATACCATATCCCGGAAAAATTTTAACCCAAATAGTCACGATGAAAAAAGTTTTACCATTCTTACTCGTATTGTTATCTACCTTTTTATTTTCCTGCAGTAAAAAAAACGATGGTGATAATGCTCCCAACAACGGAGATGGTAGCTGGAAGATGGGCTCTTATACCTATGTGAGAGGAACATCTTCCCAAACATCCGGGCCCGGTGGCAACGGTAACACTATTACCGCTATTGCTGCCAGTACCGTTGGTACCGGTGGCAGCTACGGCGTTTTCTCCGGTAGTGCCCTCACCATCACCTTCTACAGCAACCTGGGTGAAGGAAAGTATACCCTCGGCACCACCGAAATGATGGTAGCCAGTCCTGCTGCAAAAATCATCAGCATCAGCTGCACTATTGGTACAGCAGTGAACACCGGAGCTGTGCTCTATGCTATTGCCGGCGGTGCCGCCACAGTTACCGTGGATGTTACCAAAGACAGCAATGGCAAGTATCATATCAATATGCCCGCCGGGGCTACGCTTACAAAAAAAGTAGTCGTACAGGGCGGTATCGCAGATGCCAAAGACACCTATGATCTGACGATTAACAACGTTTATTGATAACAGTTACTTGTAATAAGGAAAATCCCCCGGTTATTGCCGGGGGATTTTTTATGGAAGTTGCTGAAGGCACTTTGATGTTTGCCGGATGACATCTATGCGAACGGCCTGATTGGCGGCTATTCGGCCGGTACAATCACCATTAAAATGAATACCGGTGAGTTTTTTACTTTTACAGGAAATGACCGGAGAACCGGAAGAGCCTTCGTTGGTGTTGATATTGCTGTAATTGATGGTTGTTTCATCTAGAAAATTCACGGTGCCTCCCCCTATTACTTTAGGCATGCCGTCGGGATGCTGGATAATAAAGATGGGATCATTTTCTATGAGCTCACTATTGCTGCACAGCGGAATGACGCCAAACTTAATACCTGGCCAGGAACTGTCAGCCCCTTTCCCAAGACGCAGGATGGCATAATCGTAACCTCCCGCTTCATTGGGGCCATATTCTACTAATTCCAATATCGGATAACTACAAGTATCGGACCTTATCCTTCCTTCACCGTTTACGTTTAGTGGAAAACGTTGGTCGTATTCGTAATTAAACTGCACCCGCATCAGTTTGCATAACTCAGCTGGTGGCAGTGGCCTGTTTTTCTTCATGGGCATTTCCCAGTTCGGCTGGTGGCTGCTGACACAGTGCGCGGCGGTCAGATACAGGTCTTTGGCAATCATACAACCGCTGCCCCAGCGCAGTCCCTGCATTTTACCAACTTTATCTGTCCTGGGATCAAAGCCACTAAAACGCTCCAGCCACTGCAGTTGCCCTACCTGCCCCATACGCTCCTGTACAAGAGCTTTGGGCACACCCAGTGAACCGTCGTAGAATTCCACCGGTTGATTTGGTGCCTGCTGTTTGCATTGGGTATATCGTTTATACAACAACAATTTCAGGTTGACAATATCATAGGCTGATTTTAGTTCCCGGGTGAACTGCATTTTGATGTCAGGGGGAAACAGTGTATCGAATTGTATGCTTACAATACTATCTCTTAGTATCAGTCGTTGTCTGAGTAATTGTTTGACAGGCAGTGCGGCAATGTTCATGTTCTGGTATTCCTGAGGAATGATGACAGGCGGTTTTCCGAGGTCCAGCTGGTTCAGTATTTCAGCGATATCGGCAACAAAATAGTTATCCCGGAATTCCTTTTCAGTAATTGTTTTGTTTTGCTGTTTGCTGATATAATCCCTGGGCGTCATCGTCTTGCCACCTTTTTCCGGCACTATTTTCTGGGCAGCTGCTGAAAAAGTCAGTAGGAAACAGATATTGCTTAAAAGGAAAATCTTCATATGCCTGTTTATTTACCGGTAAGGTTATACGTAAATGCAAAGAACCATCCCAACCGGTAGAAGTTATCTGTAGGAACCGGGTCCAGCTGCAGATCTGCTTTGACAAGCTGGTCTACTTTATATTGAGAGCTGATCAGTTTGGCCTGTGTTAAAGTAACGCCGGTAGACAGTACAATACGCTGTGCGCTTCCGATAATGGCAGACAGACCGCCATGGTAATTCAGTCTCGTCTGATTAGTGAGGCTCAGACCAAAGGTGCCACCCCAGTTAAAATCCCGTCCTGACCGGCGGTATACATGCAGTAATGCCCCAATAGAAGGGATCGTAATGTTCTTATTGCTGTTTTGAATAATCTTCTTCTGAGAAGGGTCGCCGGGTACAGAATCGAGCCGGTAAGACTGATCAAAGAACTGATTATCCCCGAAACTGAAGTTGAGTAGCAGTCCTGTGCTGAAATCAAATTTCCATCCGCCTTTGACGCTGGCGGTTACTGTCTTTTTGAAATTGGCATAAGGGGAGAGGCAGGGCATAGTTTCTTTAGGATCTATGGAAAAGGAAACGGTCATGTCATCTCCATTAGCAGTGTATTCCGGTGAATAAATGGTGAAGTTGCCTGCATTAATACTCAAAAGCTGATTACATAAAGCCTGGATACCTCCTGTTGTTTCGTACTTAACCACCGCCTCGTGGATCGTGGTAGCCTTGGTCATGGCGTCTTTCATGCGGGAGAAGTCATCGTTAAGGGCATCCGGTTTGGCGTTCTTTTCTTTTTTGGCGATGGCTAAATTGATCTGGGCGGAATCAAATGATGATGCCAGGGAGTCATAGGATTGCTTCAGTTCCTGGACGCTGGAGGTCAAAAAGTTCCTTAATGTATGAATGGCTTCCAGATAAGTAGGTTGTCTGCGTCCCAGAAGGAAGGTATTGGTCTTTTTCAGTGCCAAGGCTTCTATTACAGAAAAGGAGTCAGCGCAGTTTTTCTGCAGGAAACTGATATCGCTCTGAAAAGTAGATAATTCATCCAGCAACGCTGCTTTCTTTTTGTAGTCAGCCATTCTGTCCCAGAATCCGTTTTGTACAGGTGCTTGCTTACTTTCGTTGCCAGACTTGGCCTCACCGGGGAGGGCCTGGCTGTTGAGTGTTGAGAAGATCGCAGGCGGAGTGGTGTTATAGTTGTTGGTGGCTTGTTCCCAGCTAAAAGTATATAACGAGCGGTTCACATTGATAATCCTGAACCTTACCTTTTTCTTGTGCAGGATCAGAAAGTCTCCGGGGGCTTTAGTCGCATCCAGAAAATCATAAGTGATCACCGTGTCTTTTGAGATCAGTGTTTTCTGACTGTACCCGGAAAGGCAGGTCACCAGCGCAGCTAACAGTAGCATAGAGTGTTTCATAAATAAGGAATAAAGGTTAGAGATGGGGCTTGTAGACAGGACAGGGTTAAAACTACTATTACAATAGTATCAGTTATATGCGGGAAATACAATACCTATTAGTGGGTAATTTATAAGGAGTGTAGTGGTTGGAGGATGCGGGAAGGTTGCTGTGATGGCAGGTGTTCACAGAGTGAGGCCTGGGTGATATACTACTATTGGTAATGAGGGTTTTATGTGAATAGTACGTAGATAGAACACGTATTGTACGTGTATGTTTGCAGCGATTATTTGTTAACCTTAAATGATTTGTGATGACATTTACTTCTCTTAGTGCGATGAAAAATGCTGCTGTTGTACCGCAACCTAATGATGTCTGTACATTGCTGGGATATTATGAGCTGGGTGATGCAGGTGCAGGCACTTTTTATTGGGACAGCTTGTCCGCAGAGCAGCCTGAATCAGGCCTTATTGTACCTGTTACCGGACAGCCCACCGGCAGGTGGAAACGTTTGTACAGTGGGCCTGTCAATATTTGCTGGTTTGGTGCGAGGGCTGTTTCCAGTTTTGATAATGCTCCGGCTATTCAGGCGGCGATTAACTATTGTTCCCGGCCCTGGTTTGACCCATCTAATGTGGAAGGTAGCATGTGGGCATGGATATCTCCCATTCAGCTAACATCGGTTTATGTTCCGAAAGGGGTGTTTGAAGTACATCAAACCATTATCCTCAATCCTTATACAAAAATATTCGGTGAGAGCTCTCCATCAACTATTACTACCTCTAATCAGGCATCGGTGTTGCTGGCGGTTAACTTCAACGGCTATATGTTTGATACGGCTAATATGAACTGGCAAACCCGGCAACGTGAGACAGGTATCTATATTAACGGTGGAGACCTGGACAGCCATAAGTATTCCTATGTCACTAATATTGAATTTGACAGCATCAGTTTTTTCAAACAGGAAGGAGCCAATATTATGGGTTATCTAAAACTCTCTGGCGCCACTAACTCGAGAATCCGGCATTGTATGTTCCGCCATGGTAATTTTCCGGTCGTGATCAATGCCAGCTGGGATTGGGTGATAGAAGATTGTTTTATTCAGCCGGAAATATGTGGTATTGTGCTCTACAGAACTATTACCGCAGGCGTGGTTACCAGGACGGAGGTAGCGGGACAATATATCAAAAAGGGAGCTTTTGAGCCAGGATTGCCTTTTGGATTCTCCCTGCCGAATGGTACCGGTACCGGAGCATTTTTTATTGGCCAGGAAACCTGCGGTATTTATCAGGAAGAATCCAATGCCAGTATAAACAATTGTGTGATTGAAATGGGGCTGCATAATGGCATTGCATCCAATAATGCCGGTGGGGCCATCGAACATAACTATATCGAAAGTATTACCAGGGTAGCTTATACGCATATTAATTGTCCTCATCTTGACTACAGACTCGGATACCTGGCCATACCCGATAAGCCACTGTTGGATCTACACGGGTTTTCCCGAGGTAGTATCTATTTCGGAGGCTTGAATCAGCTGTTGCTGTCACTCGGGACTGTTGATCCTTCTTCTGCCATTAAGTTGTACAATCTGCCGGATGCCGGGTTGTTCATTCCCAAGGGGATTGAAGTGGCTGGATTTTATGAAACAACGGTATCCGGAGATATCCATGCAGCTTTGAAACCTTACCAGATAGATAAAAAACTCATTGCCATCAGCGATATTTCCCTGGCATCCGATGATATCAATCTCTCCAAGACCGTTGTCATTCGTAACGGCACTAGTGGTCAGATTAATTTCCTTCCCACAAAACATATCTTCTATCGGAACAGACCTTTTTTTTGATGGATTACATATTACCCTGAATAATCTGCCTGAGCTGTTATCCTTTGTGGCCGGAACAGCCAGTGTAACCTTTAATAACTGTACGATCCAGCTGAATGGAAATTCACATTTGTTTGGGAATCTTTATGCCACCCGATCCCTGGTGAAGATATACTTTAATGACTGTGTGGTGTCCAGCCCGGTACCCACGAGCCTCTTTAATGTAATGGGCCCTAATTGGGAGGGTATGGATGTGGAGATCTATAAGGTGCGGAGCACTTTTATCAATATTATGGTGTCATCCCAGTCGCCGCTGCTGGAGGTTCGGTATAAGAATTTCTAAGTTACTGTTACACTAATGTCGGGCCGTAAACGCTTGTTTTCGGTCCGATCTGTTTTTGTTTATTTTATAAGCTTTCCTAACGAATTTATGTGAGTGTTTTTTGTGGAGTATACATTGTTAATATGAAGAAGGATCTAGTCGTTTGTATTTGCTAGATGTTGTTTAGGTATACGTAGACAGTTGCGCGTATATAGGGCAGGATTTATTCCTATCTTATATACGCGTTTTGTTTAAACTACTGAAATGCCTTATGCGACTATAGTGCAGGCGGAAATGGTTGCTTAAAAAAGTTGTGCCTGATTGTTGAAAATCCACAAAAAAAGCATTAACTTTTAATTGCGATTTACAGCCAGGCTTTAGAGTAACGTTCATCGCGGATTTATTGCCAATACCCTCATAACCATAATTGATGAAACTTACAAAGTTCCAGGAGAAAGCTATTGTTAAGACCAAATCATTTATAGACGAAAATCCCCAAAAAAGAATAGATATACAACACCTGGTCAGTTATTCGGGTCTTAGTGAAAGCAAACTTACAAAAGGATTCAAAATGCTCTACCAAACTACTATCTATCAATACCAGCTTGAGAAAGCTATGAACTATGCCAAGACATTATTAGATGAAGACCATCAGGTAAAAGAGGTGGCGATAACACTGGGATATAGTACATCCGGTAGTTTTGCCAGGGCCTTTTATCGGGTGTTCCAGGAGAGGCCTGGTGAATATAAGTTGCAATGAAAAGGCAGCTGTTCCACGGTTTCGGTGAGAAGGTTACGGTTTTTGTTGTCGGGTTGTTGTTGGAGTATATTGCGGAGTTTCTTAATTTGCATGAAGAAAATAACCATTGAACTGATAAAGAATATTCCATGTAATGACGCAACCTTTTATGCTGCTTTAGTAGTTGTTTGAATGGAAAATTCTTATCCGGATTGTTGTAGGAAACCCGTTATTATTTGTTGCATAAACCTCAATAAAACTGTGTTATTAGATTAATCTTTAAAACTTTAAATCACCTTCTGATTATACATTATAGGCTTGTGTGTATTACCGGATTTTTGATATAAGTATGTTTCTATCCTGGCTTCGGGGATGTTTCTTCCGAGTGCGGATTAAATGATTATTTATTTATGAATCCTGTAATCTTAACAACTGTTAATGTTGATATAATAAGACTTCTTTTCCCGTTAAGATAATGTAATTCCCTATTCGTAAAATCTGATGATACTATTATGCAAGAAACATTAGAATTTATACGTACAAGCAGCAATGCTGCACCTTCTGTTCCGTTTAAGGATTTTCTTCTGAAGGATAAGTTTAATCGGTTTGCTCTTGTGTTGTGCGCGGCAATCATTATTATAGAGTTCTGTGTATTTAAGTATTATTACCCTTATGCTGCGTTTATAAGTGGGGATTCTTTTGCGTATCTGGAAACGGCTTTCTATAACCTTTCAATTAATACTTATCCGGTAGGGTATTCGATGTTTTTGCGGCTGTTTAGTGTCTTTACATCCAGTGATACTGTGCTTGTTGCATTCCAATATATTTTTATGCAGGCAAGCGTATTATCTCTAATCTTTACCATTACCTATTTTTATGAACCCAGGAAATGGATCAAGGTGATTATGATTGGAGCCGCTGTATTGAGTCCGATATCTTTGTATATGGCGAATTACGTGTCAAGTGATAGTTTGTTTTTCTCACTAAGTGTCACCTGGTTTGTTTTGCTGATCTGGATTCTGCATCGTCCTTCTATGTGGCTGATTGCGATACATTCTATTGTTATTTTCCTGGCTTTTACGGTGAGATATAATGCTATGTATTATCCCGTTATTTCGGTTTTGGCATTCTTTCTCAGTAAAGAGAAAATTAAAGAGAAAATCATAGGCGTGGGAATTATAATGATGTTGATCGGATCATTTGTAGTGAATACTTCTTTACATTATAAGAAATTGACTGGGAAATTTCAGTTTTCTCCTTTCACAGGTTGGCAAATGGCAAGTAATGGATTGTTAGCATATAGGCATATTGACTCTGCACAGCGAAAGAACTTGCCAGTTAAATTTAAAAAACTGGATCAGGACGTAAGGAGGTATTTTGACTCTACTCGTAAAAATCTCTTTGAGCAGTTTCTTGTACATACTATGTATATGTGGAAGCCTCAATCCCCACTAAGGGCATATATGAGAGATGAATTTAAAAATGATAGTACAAAGCAGGAATTTCAGAAGTGGGCAAGCGTTGCTCCTTTATTAAAAGAGTACGGATCTACTTTGATTAAAGAGTATCCGTTGACCTTTACAAAGAAATATCTGTGGCCAAATTTTCTTAAATATTATGCTCCTCCTGTTGAGTTTCTTGAAACATATGGGTTTAATGTTGATACAGTAAGCCCCATTACGAAGAGATGGTTTGGATATAGCACTAATAAGGTTTATCGTCGATTGGCAGGTAAAAATGTCGAAATCCTGAGTTATTATCCGATGATATGTGGGGCCATGAATGCAGTTTTTGTGATGGTAGGATTATCTTTTTTGATTTTGGGAGGAAGAAAATCCGAAGGTAAATTCTTTCAAAACTGGGTGTTATTCGTTTTATTCTGGCTAGTGAACTTGGCTTTTAGCGTATTTGCTGCACCGATAGCATTGAGATTTCAGGTTTTCCCGCTCGTTATATGTTTTACTATTAATTGGATTCTAATTGATTTTATAATTAAGAAGGCCTTCGCCGCAGAAACTAAGGATGTAAGTGCTTGAGCTGACTATATTCGTAAATAAACTAAAAGTTTTATAATGAACGTAAAGTTGATTTTGCTTTTGTCCTTCTTTGTTCTTTTTTGCGCCTGTAGAGAAAAGTTGCTTGACAATGGACATGTTGTAGGAGAAGATATGCCGTCAATAGAACTACAACTTACGGATAGTATTACATTGGTGAATTTAAGAAGTGTTTCACAAAATAATTCAGTAGTTGCTATCTACTTTGATCCTTATTGTGATTTTTGCAGAGCGGAAACCGAGAGTATACTTAAAAATATAAATAGGTTTGGGAGTACTCAGATTGTCTTCATAACCAGTTCTTCATTAGATAATATGGTTATGTATTCAAAGAAGTATGGTCTTGAGAAATACTCAAATATTCATATTGGAAGAGATAGAGAACGTAAATACTCTAAAGTATATGATGTAAAAGGCTTTCCTCATATTAGTATATTCTCAAAAGATCACAAGTTGAATACCCTTTATTTTAATGCTGTAGGAGTTGAAAAAATATTAGCGGGTTTAAGTGAATAAGGAGTTTAACTTTTTGAGTAATTGAATTGATTAAAAATGGCTTTATTTTAACGGGTATATGCCTTTGCGATATTACGTCGAGTACTTTAGCCTATAAAAAGGGATGTTGGAATATGTATGAGTTGTGGATGCCTTTTCCCAGATTCTGAATGTATCATACGGTTAAGTGGTTATGTAGATAAAGTCCAACCTAGCCTGTAGTTGCCAAGTGCATGCTGTCTATGCTGGAGAGTAATTGATATGCTTCAGGATTAAAATTAAAGCTTTGTATAAGATCAGTAATGATTGTTTAGTTACAAAATATATGTGGTAGTTCAATAAAGTATATATATAGAAATTCAACACTGAAAAGGTACCATCATTGTTGATTCTATTATAAAGGGAAGTGCCGAAAACCCTCAAAAAAGAGTAGGCTATTATTAATACCTTCAAATATTACAATTATGAACAAGGCTAAATTTTTATTGTCAGCTGTTGCTTTAGTTGCAGTTATTGGTGCGATTACATCTAGTGTAGCTCAGCCTAATCAGAGAATTCATACCACCGATGTGCCTGGTCCTTGCACTGCTACTATCGCTGCAACATTGGCTCCAAATTCGAATTTCCTTTTTAATACTTATGCATCATTGGACGCTGTTTGTCCTGATAAGAATGATGTTTACATAAGTCTGTAATATTGTGTAATTCAAGCAGGGGAAACGGTTACGTTTCCTCTGCTTATTAAGTAGGTTTGAACGGTCAGGTATGGGAATGGTTTTGTAGTCTGACAACTTAAAAGTATTGGAAGTATCCCTCAGCAAATAGAAGGTTATTGTCTTTTCCAACTCTTCCAAGGAAGTACATCAAAATAGATACTCTTATTTCCCTATTGTTTATTGGCTGTTTGCCAACCGATCTGTAAGAAGCCTGTCTTTTTAAGACCTTGTGCAACTGAGTGTGGTTATATTCTAGTTGTCATCATGAATATTTGACATATTGTTTATGTGTTTGAAAATGCCTGCAATCT
Organism: Chitinophaga flava; assembly: GCF_003308995.1. Classification (NCBI taxonomy): domain Bacteria; kingdom Pseudomonadati; phylum Bacteroidota; class Chitinophagia; order Chitinophagales; family Chitinophagaceae; genus Chitinophaga; species Chitinophaga flava. The sequence continues at coordinate 1,607,856 of NZ_QFFJ01000002.1, forward strand.
CCAGACATTTTGCTATCATTCTTGATTCTATATAACAAAGGGAATTACCGAAAATCCTCAAAGAAAGAATAAGCCATAATAATACCTTCAAATATTACAATTTATGAACAATGTAAATTTTTGTTGTCAGCTGTTGCTTTAGGTGCAATTATTTTCACTAATTATCGAATAGATTTGAACGGTCGGGAGGAGCTAATGGTTTGATAATTGAAAAATTATTGGAAGAATCCTACTTAGTATATAGAGGGTCGCTGAATTTTTGCTAATTCTTCCAAGTTTGTTGTTTGCTTCTAAAGCTACTGGCGTTGTAAGTGAGATTCCCTTTTCCCTTATAGAATTTATTGGTTGTTTGCCAGCCGCGTCCGTATAAAACCTGTTTTAGGACCAATGAGAATGGTTGTGATATTCTAACTGTTGACATAAAAATTTCTCACATCATCACATCATTGCATCATCACATCTCTTACCTAATACATCATTCTTAAATACAGGATTAATTTGAAGTATATACAGATAAGCTTACTAATGATTAACCAGTTGTAAGTTCTGTATATGTATCGCTGATAGGAATTTGACATTAAATAGGTACTGTCATTGTTGATCCTATAATAGGGGGAAGTGTCGAAAACCCTCAAAGAGAGTAGAATATCATTAATATCATTCAAATAATACAATTATGAACAAAGCTAGAGTTTTACTGTCAGCTGTTGCTTTATCTGCAGTTATTGGTGCGATTACATCTAGTAAGGCTATGCGGCCTGGAGATAAAGTTTTTATAACAGATGAGGCTGGTCCCTGCTCTAAAGGTATCGATGGAACATTGACGACAAATCCAAATTTTCTTTTTAATACTTATGCATCATTGGTCACTGTTTGTCCTGATAGAAATGATGTTTATCAGGCTCTGTAATGTTGTATAATTGAATTAGTGAAAACGGTTGTTTTCACTAGTTATCGGGTAGATTTGAACGGACTGGTAGAGAGGTGCTGATTTTTGTTAATTCTTCCAGGTTTGTTGTCTGCTTCTAAAACTGCTGGCATTCATTAATATTGAATAATTGAGGTGAAGAAATAGTTATATTTTCTCTATTTCTCAAATGGATTTGACTGATACTAGGTTCTTAGTGGATTTGTCGGACTCTATAATTTTAGTGGTTGTGAAAGCTTCCCATTAGAACGTAACGGTTAAAAAAATTGAATAATCGTTAAATTTAATAGGTGTGGAAAGATCAAAATTCAGAAATCGGGCAAATCAGTAGTTGATATCTGTCGTGATCATGGTATAAGACAGGGGGCATTTTATCAGTGAAAGTCCGAGTATTCGGGGTTTGAAGTTAATCAACTAAATAAACTGGATGAGCTGGAAGCAGAGGAGGAGCAGTACGAGAAAATAGTTTCTGAACAAACCTTTCGGATCACGATAATGAAAGATGTTATGGAAAAGCTTTAACGTCTGGGATTAAACGAGAGTCGGTAAATTATGTTCGCGATAGTCATAAAGCGAGTGTCCGTCAAGAGCTTCAGTGGTTTAAGGTTCATCTATCGAGATATCGTTATAAAACGTTACCAGACAGCGATGGTGTAATTGGGGAGAAACTATCTGATTATCCCAATTACATAGTGGTTGGGGCTTCTGGATGATGCTTCATTATCTACGTAATCTGAATCACAAATGGAGCCATAAAAAAGTTCACCGGATTTATACTGAAATGAGATTGAACCATGAGGCACAAGCATAGAAAGGGGGACCAGCCAGGATAATGGAGCCTTTACTCCAGCCAATACAACCGAGCATAACCTGGTCTATGGATTTTATGCATAATACAGTCGACGAAAGTATCACATTTAGATCATTCAATATTATCGATGATTGCAGCAAGGTGGCATTGAACATCACAATTAATACTAGTCTAACCAGTAAACGGGTAATCAAACAACTGGACCAACTGATTGCATGCCGCGGACAACCGTTAAAGATCAGAGTAGATAATGGGCTTGAATTTGTAGCGAAGGACGCTTGCCAACTGATTAAACAATCGTGGCATTGAGCTTAAATTCATCTAGAAAGGTAAGCCTTTTCAGAATGGATACATGGAACGCTTCAACAGATGTTACCGAGAGTAAGTACTGGATGCCTTCTGTTTTATGTATTTAATGAAGTTCAATTGCTCTCAAATGTCTGGATTTAAAGACCTCATCGGGTGTCGGAATACAAATCCCCATTGATTTTTGCACCAGCGTCAGAAAACAGAGCACTTCCCGATCCTTCAAAAAGACGAAGGATTTGAATGGAATACTCTGATAAAAAATCTTGCGGTCTGAGGGAAGCTTTTAGTACCCCTCTTGGTGGTTTTTTTATAAAGGGAAGTGCCGAAAACCCTCAACAAAAAGTAGGCAATTAATTTGATACCTTTAAATTTTGCAATTATGAAAAGGGCTAAGCTTTTATTATTGGCTGTTGCTTTGGCAGCTGTCGGTGGTGCAGTTACAGCTGCTAAATCTACGCCTGCGCAGAAAATTTATACTAGTAATATTCCTACTTTCTGGCCTTTTTGTGTTCAAATCAACGCAACACTTGAACCAAATTCTAATCGTATCGGAGAGGCTTATGCAACAGAGATACCAGCTGGTCCTTGTTCTGTTTTTACCGAGTTTTATCAGGCGCTGTAATATTGATTCATATAAGTAGAGGAGACAGTTATGTTTCCTCTACTTAGCGTTTGATCGCCTAATAAGGTAATGTTTGGGTAACTCCTTCTTAGGTCGTTAGAGGCTTCTATTAAGCTGAAATTTTATGATCAATCTGTTGGTTTTATATATTGTTTCATCCAGCCTGGCTCTGATGAGTCTCTTAAATGATAATCTAAAAATGATTTAAGTTTTACTTTGTAGTCAAGACAATTGTCAGGATTCATGAAACCATGCCCTTCCCCTTTATAAGAAAGTAGCCAAACTGGCTTGCCAAGATTTCGTAGTTGAATGAAAAATGCTAGCGATTGATAAATAGCGACATTTTTGTCCTCTGGGTTATGCCACATTAATAGAGGTGTGTTTACGTTTTTGGCATAAAAAAGCGGAGAGTTTTCAATATATAATTCAGGGCTTTCTGCAAATGATTTTTCTAGTTTAATTGGACCATACCGAACATAAGGAAACATATCATTCCCATTAGTGTTTGGGGTAAAGGCAAGCGATACAATATCACTGATTCCTGCTCCAGAAACAGCTGCTGCTAACGGTTTTTTTATGTGTGTGATTATATAATTTGTTTCCCATCCTCCAAAACTTTCTCCTATTAGCGCAATTTTATTCCGATTTACCCATGTAAATCGGGATAAGTATTCAATTGCTGAGTTAATTGTGTTTACAAGACCTTCTCCAGGTTTTATTGGGAAGTATTGCATATCTGGTTTAAATATTAGGTATCCCTGACTTACCATATAAGCTAGGTCAATTGTTCCCCCTCCCAGCTCGACTTGGTGGAACGTATTTAATTCGTGACTGAATTGCTCATAATAATTAATGATGAGAGGATAGTTTTTCGAGGAATCGAAATTTTCAGGTTTATATAATACGCCTTGGTATTTGTTCCCAAGGCTGTCCGTATAGGTATACAGTTCTGATTTTATCCAATTGTAAACTGCTTGTGGCTGTAAATTTGATAATGGTTTAAATGTCTTTAGGTCTTTACTATAATAATAGTTCGGGGCTTTTTCGCATGATTCTCTTCTCATTAAATAACCATTTCTCCTCTTTGATTCTATTAAATCTCCTGGACTTATAAAATTGTATTTATGCATTATTGTTCTTATGGCAACATCGTCCATCGAAAGCTCGATTAGATTAAATGGATGTTTTAATGATAGTTGATAGAATCCAAATTTTTTGTTATTGTTATTGAACGCCTTTAAAATAATGTTTTGACCACTTTGATAATCGGGATTCTGCCTAGGGGTGTTTTGCATGGAGTTTTCCATTGGGTAAAAGGTTATATTATTCTTTTTCCCAATTCCATTTGTTATGTTTATGGGATGACTATCTCCAGTAACATCTAGTGCCCATATGTCATACGAATCACTAATTAGTGCTTTTACACCATGATCTAACCAGCCAACAACTTCCGATGGGTCTCTTTCAGGAGCGGCAGAACTTGCGCCTCTTTTATCGAGGAAGAGAATCGGGATGTCTTTATTAATGCATAGTTCCTGATTGGTTTGTATATTATAAGAATAAAAGTTGTGGGTTGATACTTTGTAGTATATTACATGTTTTTGATCTGGAGAAAAAGTAAATCTTAATACAGGTTTTGTACATTGATTGTCTATAATTGTTTTTTTACCGGTTTTAATATTACAGATTCCAAAACTAAATCTTTTGTGTTCTAGTGAATTCAAATCAAATTCTATATTAGATGTATAAATGAAGTAGTTTAAATCATCTGTTCTGAAGCTAAAGGGGTCAAGATTTTCTCCTTTATTTTGAAGCTTTCTTATAATACAGTCTTCAACATTAATGGCTGATAAGTAAGTTAGTGGCCTAAAGTTAGGGATCGGTCCAAATGCCCCTTTAAATAAGCTGGATAAATATAAATCCCTATAGTTCCATATCTCTGGGTTGCTTGGTAAAGTGGAGGGTCTATTACGTTCTGCCAGGTTAAACAAAATTAGTTTACTATCAGGGCTGAATCTCCAAGGGCCAGGCTCTATTAACAAAGTCGTGTCAATCTCATTGTTGATGGGGGGGAGTAATTGTTTGGTGGTATTGCTATTGATTGAAAAGAGCCAAATAGACCTTTTTTGTTTTTCTCGCACGAAGAAGGCTATCTTCGACATGGTTTGGTCAAAAATAAACATTTCTGCACCAATACCTTTATATATATCCTGAGTCCTAAAATTCGCCAAATTAAGGTAGCTGACTGTTTCTGAGTTAGCATTTTCCGGAGTGCTTTGTTTTAGAATAATCGACTTTTTATCCGGACTTAAGTAGTAGGCGATAACAGATGTGATTTTATGATTAATTTTACTATTTAAACTTTTAATAATTAAGTTGTTGTTTTTTTCTTTATATATCAAAATATTTGTGTTTTCGAAAGGAATCAAACTATAGGGTCCTACAGTTGTTATTTTTTCTTCTTTTTGGTTGTCTAAATGAAAAATTATGAGTGTGTCGCCTCGTTTACCCGTAAATATTTTGCTGTCATCTGAAAAACTTTCGGTACTTAAGTTTTGAAATTTAATTTCCCATTTTTTTCCTGTTGATACTAGAGTTGTTGTGCTTTGACCTATTGGTTGATTTGTTATTTTATAAGAGACATATTCCCCATTGCTGGAAATGGATCCCCCCTCAACTTGAGGCCAGGTTTTATAAGCATATAAATCCAATGGGGGCTTTTGTGATTTTAGTTCCAAATGGAGTGAGATGAATGTTATGATTAAAATCGTGTATTTTTTCATATAGCTATTTTTAACTTCTGAGAGGGCAACAAAAGTTAATATTTTTTATTTATTTTTTTAGGTGTTTTATTTACGTTACTGTAGTGTACTTACAGTAATAAATACTTTCTTTTGATGAAAGATTGTAGCCTGTAATGAAGCAATGGCTCTGATTGGAAATACCTGGAATTTCATTCTAACCATGAAGGATCTTCCTTTTGCATTTTTTTAAGCCTGATTAGGAACGTTTTTTTTGCTTCCTGGTCATTACTTTTTTCTGCCATAGTTAAAGCTTTTTGCTCTGTTGCTATTGCAAGTTTTTTTTCTCCTGATTTATATAATATCGATGCATAAGTGTCTAATTGATCATAGTTATTTGGATTGCGATCTGTATCTTCTTTCATGCATTTCCCTGCTTGCTGTAATAGATTGGGATCATCGCAATGGAGAACAAATGTTTCCCAGAATATATTATTATCGAAAATTGTAAATCCTGATTTCTGAGTCTTTTCAATTTGATATTTTGCAGCCTCATTCCAGTAATTGTTTTTTTTGTACCAGTTTATCTTGGAGTCTAAAACAGTACGATGTGCTATTCGAGAATCCCATTGTTTTGATATTTTGTACTCTATTTTATCCCAGTCTGGTTTTGTCGGTTGGCGGATGGAGTTTAGTTCGGGGGTAATCATATCTCTTTTAATATAGGCTTCAAGTATTCTGTCTGTAAATGAAGGAAATTTCAGTGCAGAATCAGTTTCTCTCTTATTTTGATATATATACTTTGTTAAAGAATCATTTATTGTATATAGCCTCGAGAAATTTTGGAATACAGGTAAGATATCAGCAGTAAGTATCGTTTTAAAGTCTCGTTTCTCAAGGTAACTATCCTTATACTTTTTCGCCACCCAATATGCTAAAGAATCATTTCTAAAGATAGTTAGATCAACAGCGAATTGTAACAGTTCTTTCTCTTTTAAAGAGTTGTTTTTTACGCTATTTAATCTTCCTGTGAAATTATCGTTATGATCTAGAGCGATTTTACCATTCTTAATAAGTTGATCAGTTGATAAATATCCTTTAGTCCAGTGTGTCAGGTTTCCTGCTGTATCCCAGAATAAGAACAAAGGAGAAGCTGTAATTTTTAACTCTTCTTTTATTTTATTCATGAGTTGTGATTGCTTATAAGTAGAGTCATTGGTTGGAATGATTTGAATTTTAATGGAAGTAAAATGAGCATTCATGTACTTTGCAACTGAGTCATTTGAATAAACTGATTGATCCATTTTTCCGCACGCATCGCAGGGAGGAGAAGATACTTCCATGAATATTGATTTTTTTTCTTTTCGGGCAATGTTTGTTAGTTCATTAAAATTTAAACCATCTAAAAATTTAATGACGCTGTAATTCTGGGAGTTTGTATTGGTTGCAACCAGGAGATATGTTAAGAATAATATGCATGCTTTCATGACTGTTAATAGTTTTATTGTTACGAACTTATTGCCCTAGTACCCTGGATTTTGCACTAGTTTATTGTTTAGTAGGATTCCATCATTGGGTATAGGATATAGTGCTTTGTAAGATGCCCAGCTTCCTCCTTTGTACAGTTCTGCTTTTTGCATTTCAGTATCAATATTCCCTCCTCTCTTAAGATCTAACCAACGATGGCCCCATTCTGTGAATAGTTCTACTCTTCTTTCATGTGAGATAATCAATCTCAGGTCATTGATGTTATTGGCTGTTGAAATTGAAAGCCCGGCTCTTTGCCGTATTACGTTTATGTCAGAAATTGACCCAGGAATATTATTTTGTTCTGCTCGCGCCTCTGCTCTTATTAAATACTGTTCAGCTAAGCGAAATACCACATTGTATTCTGTTACACTTGCTGTGGTACTGACATCTGCTTTGTATTTAGCGATATATGGGTAAGTAATGTTCCCTATTATTGTGATACCAATCCAATTAGATTTTCTTAGGTCTCCTACTTCGAAGCTATTTATTAGGAGAGGGGAGGCGTAAAATAATTTTAGGTTATTGTCAGGACCTTTAGGCATTAAAAATACATTGGCCTCGTTAGTGTTATACCCAGTCTTTACGGGTTGAAGGGCCCATATGGTCTCTTTGCTGTTTTTTAAGAATACTTCATTTAAGGGTAAAATTTTGTACAAATTGTTTGCGTTAATTACTGTAGTGGCCGCAGATTCAGCTGCAGAATAATTTTTCCTGAACAGCTCGACGCGGGCTAATAAAGCGAGGGCGGCAAATTTATTTGGCCGTACTCGCTCTGTTGTTGTATTGAGGATACTACCGTCAATATAGTTTTCGTTTAGTTGGGATATTGCTTGCTGTAGATCTGATGCTATTTGGTTGTATACCGTATTTACAGGGCTGCGTTCCAAAGTACTATTAATCTGGTAGGGGGTAGTCAGTGCTAATGGAGTGTCTCCGATTAGATTTACCAGATAGAAATAATAAAGAGCTCGTAGAAAAAATGCTTCACCCAATAACCTTGTTTTTACAGTTGAAGTGAGGGCCGTAGATTTTGTTAGCCCCTCAATTGCTGCGTTAATTGTATATAGTCTCGGGTAGAAATTACTGAAATAATCTCCATTCCCAAATAATTTTGTGTTTGTGTTATTCGCATCTAAAATGTTTCTATAATAGGCCAAGTAACTCAAGTTAGTAAGATCATATAAAACAAGATTGTCTGCAGATAACTCTGTAAGTAGTGAAATTGATGTTATTCCTCCGGCGTTGAAGTCAGAGTTCATCATTTGGGCATATAATCCTGTTAATACTGCTGCTGCTGTATAATCTGACTGATATACATTTTCGCTGCTGATGCTTGTCGGGGAAGTCCCGACGTCTAAAAATTTTTTACAACTTGTAAGTCCCAAGATAGAAAATACCCCAATGGTAAGGTATAGATATGTTAAGTGATTATTTCGTTTCATTTTTTTTTTTTTTAAAGATCAATATGCGCTCCTATGGTAATTGTCCGAAGTGGTGGTATTGAGTTAATATTCTGGCTTTCCGGGTCAATTCCGAAGTAGTTGGTGATTGTGAACAGATTTTGTCCTTGTATAAAAAGCCTCATTGAGCTTATTTTGATTGTTTGCAACCATTTAGGATCTAATTCATAGGTTATTGACGCGTTTTTTAGTCTGATAAATGACGCATCTGCGTATTGTGCTTCGCTGCTAAATAGCGCGTTGTATGCAGTGTAACTGTCGGCTGTGGTGGAGGCCTTTTGGTATATAGCATTGTCTCCAGGAGACTTCCAGCGGTTATTGTCTATGATGGTTGGTATATTTGCCATTTGGCCTGGTACTGTGCCTGTTAAGGTCATTTTGGAGCTGATACCAGTTTGTTTGACAAATTGAAAGAAGATGTTAATGGTAAACCTTTTTACACTTATTTCATTGGTGAATCCACCGTAATATTTGGGATTAATATCAACTAGTTTTGTTCGGTCGGTGGCTAAATTCGGTGCTGAGGTTTTCTTGCCGTCAATTGTTAAGTATTCATAAAGTCCGGTTTGATTATTAACTCCTACAAACGGATAAACTTTTTGAATGTTAATTGGTTGGCCTACTACATATAAATTAGCAAGAGTTGTATTTTTGAGATCGTCAAAGCGCAGAAGTTTGTTTCTGTTTATAGTGAAATTTAGGTTTGTGTTCCATTGTATTTTACTTGTTTTAATTAGGCTAGCTTCGATTTGGAGTTCGGTACCAGAATTTTGGATGGTAGCGTTAACATTACGATTTATGCTTGCAAATCCGGTAAGATACCCAAGCGGATAATATATTAATTGATTGTTTGACCTGTTTCTGTAATAATTAGCATTGAGTATGATTCGGTTGTTTAATATGCCAAGATCAATTCCAATATTTGCTTTCTTTGTTAATTCCCATTGTAAATTGGGGTTTGAATGCCCTGAGGGCTGAATTCCCACAGTTTGTTGATAAGGTATATTGGTTGGTATGTTATTGTATAATGTTAAGTATTGATAATCTCCAATTTGATCATTTCCAGTTGTCCCATAAGAGAGTCTCAATTTTCCAAAACTTAAGAAGTTTAAGGTGTTTTTAATAAAATTTTCATCAGTGAATACCCAGGCTCCTGCAATGGAATAAAAGTTTGCGAATCGGTTAGCCGGGCCAAATCTACTGCTTCCATCCCTTCTTCCAGCTAGCGTAAGCAGGTATTTGTTGTGATAGTTGTAATTAATTCTGCTAAAAATGGCGTTATACCTATATGTAGATTGTAATAGTGTTGGAATTGACAAAACCGGGGCTGATTGAAGGTTACCTAGCTGAGCATCATTTGCAAAGCCTGTACCGGTGATTGCGAGCGCGTAGCTTTTTACTTGCTGAAATGAGCTACCAGCTAGAATTGCAAAATTCCCAAAAGCGAAATCCTTCCTATAACTTATCTGTGGTTCACTAATCCAACTGCTTATTGATTTATCTGCATTCTTTGCGTTTCTTAGATTAACGGTCATCAGATTTGGGCTAAATGATGCTTGGGGTGTTATACTTGTTTCGTTTGTTTGTAGATAGTTATATCCAAATGTGCTCTTTACTTCCAGACCAGGTAACAATGAATAGGTGATATCTGCGTTTCCAATTAAGTTATTACTACTTCCTTTATATTTTCTTAGCAGGAATGCTAATGGATTGAGGTAAACTCCTGAGAAACTATACATGTTTGTGTTAGCTATGGGAGCCCAATTCAATGTTCCATCACCGTTGTAAAGTGCAGGGGCATTGGGAGGGAGCGAAAGGGAAGTGCTCATTAGATCTACCAGTGGTAATGTGGTGTTATCCTGTAGGTAAGTTGCAGCGATATTAAGTTTGAGTTTTTTATTGTAATGATTAATGTTGATGTGTGCATTGGCCTTGCTATTATTTAGATCTCCTGGGAATACTGTTGTTTCTTTCGCATATCCACCTCCGACAAGAAACTGAGTGTTGGGTGAGCCACCAGAGCAGGATACTTGTAAATTGGTAAATCCCGCAGTCTTGCCAATCAATTCTTTTTGCCAATCTGTATTCCTTGTTGAATCCCAGGTGCCATTTATGTCATAATCAGTCGCAGTGATGGGGGAGTTATCATTTTTTTTCCCTTCGAGCCGAAGTGCTATGTAATCTTTTGTGTCCATTAGATGTAATCTTCTCGGTGCTTTGGACCAACCTGTTTGTAAGTCAAAATTAACCCTCGCCATACCTGATTTTCCTTTCTTGGTTGTAATAAGAATAGCTCCATTGGCAGCTCTTGATCCATAGATCGCGGTGGCATCGGCATCTTTTAGTACAGTAATACTTTCTATGTCATTGGGATTAATGTAACTTAACGGACTGGCACCACCTGCTAATACAAACGACAGATTAGGAGATAAGCTTTGAGCACTATATGGCACTCCATCTACTACATAGAATGGAGCGGTACCTTTTTGCAGGCTATTAGTACCTTGAATACTAACAATTGGACTTGATCCTGGGATTCCATTCTTCTGTTGAATGAAGAGCCCAGCTACTCTACCTTCAAGTGCAAGCAATGGATTCAATACTGGCTGCCTCTCAATCGTCTCCGCTGTTACAGTAGCAATACTCCCTGTACTCGTCCTCTTTGTCGTCGTTCCATACGCAATTACCTGCACCTGGTCCAATGATGTATTCAGCTGTTGTAAAACCACATCAATATCTCCCTGAGAAGCTTTGATCTCCTTCGTCAGATAACCGATATAACTAAATATCAGAGTCGCTGCCGCATTGGTTTTGAGAATGTAGTTACCGTCTGCATTGGTCACGGTGCCCACGCTGCCGCCTTTCACCCTGATACTAACGCCTACTAATGGTTGTCCTTTATCATCCTTAACCTTGCCTTGTATATGGACTACCTTTAGTGAGTCTGGTCCACCGTTGTTGAAGGTGAGGAAATCAGCGGCAGAGAGGTTATCACGTTTACGGGTGACAACAATAACTTTATTCTCTATAGTATAGGAGAAGGGCTGGTTCTCGAAGACTTTTTCGAGGGCAGCGGTGATGGAAGCTTCCGTGAGGTCGAGGTTGACCGGCTTGGAGTCGCGGAGGTTATCCGATTCTACGAAGAAGGAGTAACCGCTTTGTTTGCGGATGGACTGTAATACATCCCGGAGCGGTGTATTGCTGGCGGTAAGGGATATCCGCTGGGAGTATACGCTGGCGGCCACCTGGAAGTTGAATAAAAACAGTAATGCGATTATTTTCATAGTCACTATGATTTTTAGAGCGTGACGGCTCAGCGGGGAGGGGATTTTCCGCAAAGAAAAAACCATTCCCACCTTGATGGGTACATTATAATCCATATCTTTGTGAGGTTGAAGGTTATAAGATGATTGTTACGAGCAAGATTTTTATAAAGTTTGACCGTACCGGCAGTGTTCCCGCACTTCCGGTTTTTTTGTGTTTAGATCGTTCTGTGCTGTATTAGATTTTTGACTGTTAATACTGGTTGATTATTGAACGGTGACCTTCCTTCCGTCAATCCTGAACTTGAGTTTACTGCTCACTTCAATAATTCTGATTACTTGCAGGAGGTTAAGGCTCCTGGGAATTTCGGCGTCGAATCTTCTATTGGGAAGGTTGCTGTCGGAAAAGTCCACATCATACCATCTGCCAATCTGTTTTAGAACTTCTTTTATCGGGGTTCCGTTGAACACAAACAGACCATCTTTCCAGGCTGTCGCATCATCGGTGTCTACTTCCTTCACTTCGAATTTGTTCTCTGTAAGGATAGCTTGCTGACCAGGCTTAAGCGGGCGGGTCGCGGATGAATGGAGCGGGGATATTTCTACGCTGCCCTCTGCAAGTGTAGTAATATCAGGCTGGTTTAGATAGCAGCATACATTGAAATGTGTGCCGGTCACCTTAATGTTTTGTTTTTGGCTGGAGACTACAAAAGGTTGCTGACGATTCTTGGCCACTTCAAAATAAGCTTCACCATTTAATTGGACCCGGCGTATAGACCTTGTAAAAGGTACAGGGAAAGTGATACTGCTCTCAGCGTTTAGAAAAACCCTGCTGCCATCTGGAAGGACCACCTGGTACTGACCGCCCCGCGGGGTGGTAATCGTATTGTACACAGGCTGGTCTTCCGATAGTTTTAATGGTTGCCTGGTGGTGATATAATAATTCAATGATCCTTTTTTGTTCTTTTGTGCAGTAATGCCTGGAGCGGCATTAATAGCATCTCCTGCTTCATCAAGGTTAATCCTGCTTCCATCGGAAAGGGTAAGGGTAGCTTTGTTGCTGCCTGGCCGTATTGCGGCCATCAGCTTCTCCTGTACAGGGACCCGGGTATGTTGCTGCATGTACCTCGTATAGGATAATACTGACATAAAAACAATTGCAGCGGCCATCAGATACCAGGCGTCCGGTGATTTACCATTGCCTATCTTCAGCTTATGCCAGATCTCTTTCTTGATCCGGGAGTAATCCACATTATATGCTACTGGTTCCTGCTGCCGGCAAAGCTCAAGGTACCAGTCTTCTACCAGCGCCTTTTCTTCAGGTGTGCAATCACCCCGCTCTACACGATCTAATAAATCCTTGGTTTCCTGGTCGCTCATACAACGTTTAAGTTAGATGGTATACATTCACATTGTTTCATCTCAACAACTGGGATTCGATTTATCTTTTTATTTTTGCATTCTCTCACTTATACTTATACTACACGCATGTTAAAGGACGGTTGTACTTAAATTATCAAATCTTTAACTTTTTCGGCTTAATGCATTTTTTATTTACAATTGGTTCGGAAATTCCCGCCTAGAAGTAACTGAGCTTCGTACGAAGAATACGGATTGCATTATGAATCTGCTTACGCACCGTCTCTGTGGAAGTACGCGTTTGCTCCGCAATCGTTTTATAATCGAAATGCTGCTTACGGCTCAATTCAAATGTTAGTCGCATCCGTTCAGGCAACCTGGATATCTCTGTCTCAATAAGCCGCTGCAATTCCCGCTCCCGTACCTGATTGTCCGTACAATCAGCTACCGGCGTATGTGTGCGCAACGATGCCAGGTATTTCTCCCGCACCTTCCCCCGCCGGTAATCATTAATGATCCGGTTCCGGATAGTCGTATATAATAATAGACGAAGCGGAATCGTTTCCTGAATATTCCCATGACGGATCAGCGAATGAAATGTCTCCTGGACCACGTCCTGAGAAGCATATTCATCGTGCAGCATCCGTAGCGCATGCCGGTATAATATGGCCCAATAACGATTGTAGATCTCATTAAAACAACCAACATTGCCCTTGTTATAACCGGCAACCAAATCACTATCACTTAATTCTGTGTACGTCATATCAAGAAAATAGTTTGGTGGCAGGAATAAATTTTTGAGTGCCACTTTAACCTAGGAACGTGTACCAAAATTGCGCGGTTGTAAGGCAATTGTTAATCCGAAGGAGAGGGGAGGTTTATTAATAAACTATAAATGAGGGAAAAAGCAGGCTAACAAAAACAGAATTGGCCACCATGGCCGACAAATAAAAATTACCAATCAACGTTATCCTCCGGCGGGCTACAGATTTTTGTTAACAAAAAGAGGAACCAGATCTCGCCCGACCTAAAAGTTTGCATCTATTGAAATTCGAGCATCACCTTTATCTGTTCATTTCTGAACAACGGAACACCCTTGCCTAACACTACCGGATGCACCTATAAATGATACTCGTCTACCAGTTCCTCCTGTAGACATGCACTCACCAACCGCCCGCTGCTATATACCAGGATATTTTCTGGCGCGGCGCTTTCAGTATACCCTCAATAAACTGCAGAGTGCCCTTCACCTGCCGGCTGTTGCTCCAGGTCAGCTGCTGCGGCGCTTTGGAATACACCACCTTCAGTGAGGTCCCGTTCAAGGCAATAAAAGATAAGCCTTCCAGTTCAAAAGTAGCTATCATCAATGTACCTTCGGGTAATGGCGCCCCGGCGCCGGAATTATAATAAGGAAGCAGCCGTGTAAGCCAGCGACCGCTAAATCTTTTAAAACAGAGCCTGTATGGACCAACTGGGTACCGGAGCCTTTCTGGGTGTCAGCAAAGCCAACTATCACCTTTCCGGCATCATACTGTCGGAAATCGTATATAACTCCCGTGTATCGGAAGAATGGCATCATCATGCCAATCCGCATTGTTCGCTCATTCTGGAAGGTGGTAATCTTGAACACCGCCAGCACCGGCAGCAGGATGCCCTGCCAGGGCAGTTGCTTCGTTATGCTGCCGGCGAAGTACACCGTAACCTGCATACACTGCATCCTTCGCGTAACCTTAATCTGGAACTGGAACCTACTTTTTTCAAAACCTATGATTTGCCGGAAATGACCTGGGAAACTATTGCGGAGCATGACCTGCAACTGGCTGTGCTGAAGTTGTACCACGCATGCAGCATGCAGGAAGGTACCCTGGCACATACATCCCTGCTCAGTTTGTGGGGGCAGCAGCCGGAGCGCCCGGGTAAAGGTTTGCCGGCATGGGCCGTCCGCATCAGGGAGCTGTTACAGGACCAATGGGATACTCCTTTTACGCTGGCTTCTCTGTCAGCGCAGGTGGGTGTACATCCGGTAACGGTGTCCAGGTATTTCCCTTTATATTTTCATTGTACGCTGGGAGAATATCTCCGGAAAATAAAAGTAGCACATTCACTGGCACTCGTGCGCAATAAAGAAAATTCACTGACGAATATAGCCCTCCAATGTGGCTTCTACGACCAGAGCCATTTTATCCGCAGCTTCAGGCTGTATACCGGGTACCGCCCGGGAGTGTTCCGGAAATTATGACGTGAGGTCACGCTAATCTCATACAATTTTTCCTCACAGGTACGTGATAGCTTTGTGATATCAATTCTGTCTACATGAGAATATTACCATGCCTTGTAAGCCTATGTCTGTGCTTATCGACTGCATCTGCACAAATACTGTCTGAAAAACAGCAACGGGAAGTCCTAATCCGTTCTGCGGAATTAATGGAGCAACATTATGTATACCCCAACAAAGGGAAGTTGTTGTCTGCGGCTTTGTTAAAGGCTGGCAAAGACCGGGCATATGCTGCTATTGACAGCGTAAAAGCTTTTTCCAGCGCGGTAACTGCTTTGTTGCAGCAAACGGTGAAAGATGGCCATATCTATCTGCGATATGATCCTGCGGTGGTGAAAGACCTGCAGGCGCCCAAAGGGAATACAGATAGTTTACCAGACCCGTTTTATTATGGAGAAAGGGCAGAGAAGAATAACTATGGTTTTCAGGAGATAAAAATCCTGCCGGGTGGTGTGGGTTATCTGCGTTTGTCGGAAATAAATCTTTCTGCTAAGAGTGTTGTGATGTTAAAGGCAGCGATGGAGCTACTGCGGCATACGCGGGCACTGGTGCTGGACCTGCGTGATAATGGCGGCGGGGGCAGCGATATGGGATTGGTGCTGGAAGGCTGTTTTGTGCCGGCAGGCACTCCGCTGCTGGAGGTGCAGAAAAGAGAAGGAGCTGTAACGCAGGAGAAAGCTGTGACGGCTGGCCCGGAATATAAGTACGAACAACCTCTGTATGTGCTCGTCAATGGCAGAACCGCTTCTGCAGCAGAAGCTTTCCCATTTGTTATGCAGCGGCTGAAACGGGCGGTGATAGTAGGGCAGCGCACAGCGGGGGCTGCACATATGAATGAGTGGTATCCTGCCGGAAATGGTTTTTTCCTGTCTGTAGCAGTTGCTGCACCGGTGTTTCCCGGAACAGATATTTCCTGGGAGCGGACCGGCGTACAGCCGGATTTTGTTACTGTCAACAGAGAAGATGATCTACCCCTGGTGTTGCGGCTGATAGCAGAGCACCACGATGCCGCACGCAAATGAGGTGGTGCTAATCAGTTTCATGGATAATTTTTGTTCCAGCAGATGGAAGATGGGCAAGCCTTTTCCGAGTGCAACAGGATTTATGAAGAGATGGTATTCATCGATGAGGTTGCGGGTTATAAGACTTGCGGCCATGCCACTGCCTCCATAGGTGATGATATCTCCTCCGGAGGATCTTTTCAACCGGTTGATTTCTTCTTCCAGATTTTCATTGATCAGGACGGTGTTTTTCCAGCCATGTTCTGTTTGTGTACGGGAGAAGACCACCTTTTCCGTATCATTCATTTTATGGGTGAAGATGTCGGCCACATCAGGATCACCGGCGCGGGCTGCCCAGGTGGGAATGAAGTGGTCGGCCAGCTTACGGCCGATGAGGATGAGGTCTACCGGAGCTGTGAGCTCCATCACATAGTTTTTCAGCTCCTCGTCCCAGTCGGAGATAGGCCAGTCCATTTCACCATTGGGACCGGCAACAAAACCATCAATGCTCACCTGCATCTGTAGCTTCAATTTTCTCATAGGATATTGTTTGTACTACAAACTTACAGGATCTGAATCGTTTCAACGGGGGGCTAATACGCCAAACTTGCGGCATAAAAACATTTATCGCAGGATCTCTGCTGCCAGCTGTTTTTTACGGGATATTGACGGCAGGAAGAGCAGGATCATCAATACACAGCTGGCAACGGCAAACCATGCCATCAGATGAAAGCTTTTGTCTGAGATGCCTTGGCGGTATAGTGTTTTCAGCTGTGAGCCGGAAAGGATGGCCCCCAGATAACCGAAGGTGCGGTATAATCCGAAGGATATACCTATTTGTCCGGGTGGTGCTTCGGCATACAACGAAGCCTGGTTAGCAATAGGATTGATACCGGTGGATAGTCCTACCAGCAGGGTGATGCCGGTGAGCAGATAAAGTGATATGTCTGCATGAACCGCAAATAAAGCTGCGCAGGTCATGGCTGTACATAGGATACCGGCCACGTTTTTCAGGAGCAGGCTATCGTATCGGGAAATGATTAGTCCTGCAGCTGCGGATGCCAGCGACATGGGTAATAACAAAAGACCGGTGTGCGCGGGAGAAATATGCTTCACGCTTTCCATCCATTGCGGCAATGAAAATAACAACAGGTACATAACGTAACTGGCGGCCATGCCACTGATATATACCATTAACAAAGATGGTTGCCTGGCAAACAGGCGTACATCTATGAATGGGTTGTTTTGCCGGCGTTCCCATATGACGAGTGACAACAGCAGTGCCAGCAGCAGGCCTGTGCCGCTCCAGGAAAAGGTAGGACGCAGTAACAACAATAACAGTGTTAATAAGGTGCTGCTGAAGAGCAGAATCCCGGGAGCATCCAGTCTGGCGGGCAGCTGGCGTATGCTGATTGGTTCTGCTGGCGGGGTATCCGGCAATGCACGGGCTAGCCAGAGGGCTACTAATACCCAAGGAATGTTGATGAAGAAAATACCTTTCCAGCCCAGTGTTTGTGAGAGTAGTCCGCCCAGTACGGGGCCCAGGGCCATACTTCCCAGCCCTGCTACGGAAATGATACCGAGTACAGAGCCGGGTACTGCCCGGCCTTCATCTGCATATTTTTTATTGACCAGCGCCATGGCAGATGGGTAGGCGGCAGAGGTGCCGAGTCCCAATATTACCCTGGAGACGATGAGCCAGCTGAAGGATGGTGCGAAGGTGCCGATTATGCCGGCCATCAGCACCAGCAGAAAGCCGAGCTGGTTTATTTTCCTGGGGCTGTAGAGGTCTGCCAGTCTTCCCATCAGTGGCAGGCCAATGGTGGAAGTGAGGTACTGTGGCGTGATAAGGAAGGCGCCGTCGCTGATGTTCCTGCCGAACGACTGGCAGATGGTTGTGAGTGCTGTTGCCAGCATGGTGGAGTTAAGCGGGTTCATCATGGTGCCGAGTACCAACGGCGCCATAAACTTAACGGATATACGATCTTTATTTTTCACTTACGCTCAGATGATGCAGGATGTCTGCGGTGGTGCCTGTTTCTCCGATGCGGGGGAAGATGTATCGCAGGCTGTTTTCGTGGCATGCGAGCTGGGTGTCGGTCATGGCGTCGGTGGCAAAGGTGATGTTGAGTCCGTTTTCGTTGGCTGTTCTGGCGGTGCTTTCCACGCCAATGCTGGTAGAAACACCTGCCAGCACAATGCCGGTGATGTTTTTCTCTTGCAGGATGCTGAGCAGTGGTGTGTGGGCAAAGGCGTTCCAGGTGGTTTTAGTGATACGGATGTCTTCGGGTTGTATATTGATTTCCGGCACGATGTTGAAGAATCCGCCGGCAGTCATCGCTTCCAGGCGTTGTTTTTGTGCTGCCGGATCTTTAGGCATGGAGCTGACTTCAGCTCTTACCATCATAGCAGGAGAGCCTATCGGGTTTACATGTACTACCACTACTGGCAGTCCGGCTTTGCGGAAAGCAGCCGCCAGCAGGGCGGCGTTGTGTACAACGGCGGCTATAGGGTGGGCTAAAGCCATGCTGGTGACGCCCAACTGGAAGTCGATGAGCACCAGGGCGGTGTTTTTGTCGATACGGGTTATCATGGTCCGTTTGTTTTATTTATAGTCAGCTATTTTGCTGAGCAGGGGCAACGCTTCTGCCAGCATCTTTTTTTCTTTTTCCGTGAGGGTGTTGTTGATGGCGGTGGCCAGCCATTCGTCGCGCTCAGACCGGGATTTGTCTACCATCTTTTTCCCTTTTGCAGTAATGGATACCAGCACTTTACGCTTGTCATCTTCAGAAGGTGTACGGACGATGAGTGTTTCCGCTTCCAGGTTGTTGAGCATCTGTGACATGGACTGGTTTTTTACTTTCACCAGCTCTGCCAGCTCAGAAGGGAATAGCGGCCCCTGGTGGTAAACATGAGACATGACAGTCATTTCACTGAAAGACAGTTCTCCCGTAGAATACACCTGCTTGCGCAGCCGTTTGGTAAGGTGGGAGATGCAGGTACGTAGTGAAGATGCTGTTGCTAATGTGTTCATATTTATATTATGTAGATAAACTAATAAGTTTACCTTACAAAATTACTGAGAGGATTTTTATCTACCAAAAAAAATAAAAACAGCAGGGGAGCATCTCTCTATAAAAAACATGGAAAGCTTCTCCATAAAACAGCAGGTTTCTCTATAGAAGTACAAGGTAAACTTCTCCATAAAGCTTCTCTGTTCTTAATGGCTCCAAAATTCCGCTTTTCAGCGCTACCATTTTCGGCAAGAAGTCAATCTCCTTAAAACATAAGGCCAATAAGCATTCCCTCTGATCATCCTCCGGTAAAAAGAAAAAATAATTACCTTAAGGGCACTAAACTGTTTCCCTATGCCGATCATCAGGATGATCCTATTACTATTGGTATTTTGTTGTATTGGCAAAGTGTATGGCCAGACGATCCAGCAGGCTGAGTTTAATAAACTGGGGCTGATCGTAAAGGAGGAAAGGTCGGTATCCCGCCTGACTAAACGGTTAGACACTTTGCTGAAGCACTATATGCCTTCCAGAAGTCAGGTGGTAAAGAATATTCACAGACCACTGGATGTAGGTTTTTACCATATCCGCTATCAGGTATCTTACTGGCCGATGAACTATTTTATAAACATGCTGGTGAGAAATGATTCCGTATTTATGCTGACGGCCTATAGTTGTGAGGACCTGTGGAGGAAAGCGTCAGATTACAAAGATGCCCCTGAGCCGCTCCGGCTTTATCAGTACGATAGTGTGGGTGCTTCCACGTTTCTGCGGCTACGCAACCGGATATACGGATCAAAGAAAACACTGAATGACCTGGTCAATGAATTATCTGCCAACACGATGTACGCTATGAATTGTGGTTTCGCGAACCAGTTAACAAGCAGAGGTAAGTATATTCATGCATTGATTGAAGAAGAGAATTCATTTCCTGAAATTGCGCGCATGCTACAACACCTGTTGCCCGAAGAACAGGCCTATGGCGTGACAGCCATAGATATACTGCTCAAAAGAGGAGTAGATATTGATGACAGGAATTATCTGCTTTACCAACATATCAGAAAGCGGAATACGGCTGTTTATAATTGTTTTGGTTGTTTAGCAGGGCTGGTAGAGCCGCTATATAATAATTAATTAAAACGGGGAAGCCGTCTCCCTGATGAGAGGCGGCTTCAATTTTTCAGTCCGGGTGTTAATTCGGTATATTATATAATCTACACACCTCTTCATAGCTCATTTTGCTATAATCGGTGGCGGCGGTACGTGTGTTGGCTACACCGCCGGGTATAATCACGTACCGTACCATATTGGTGGTGGCGGGACTTCCATTGGGCACCACATCACAGATCACTCTGACGATATTCAGGAATAAGCCATACTGAAAGCGGTATTGCATATCTGCTCCGCCAAGGTTATAGTATATACTGGGCAGCAGTTTTGCAATGCCGGCTCCGTCGGGATCTGCTATGAACTTCATATATACGAGCACGACTCCTTTATCGATAACATCTTGTGTCACTTTAGGATCGTTTATGTCGAAATAGAAGGTTTTTTTGCCGGTGCCTGTGGAGGTAGTAGAAGCGGTCCAGGTAGCAGTGGGCACCCATGGAGAATAGATGACATTGGCGCTGCCGGCCGGTCCTACCGGACCAGTAGTTCCGGTAGCCCCTGCAGGTCCTGCGGGCCCATCACTGCCTTTCTTACAACTATTGAGTGAAAGGGCTAGTATACTCATGAGGAGTACGCATGAGATGAATAAATTTCTCATTTCAATTAACTTTTACGATTAAAATAAACTACTGGGAGAGCTGATCCAGACCGGCTTTGATCAGTATGTTGGCAGATGAATGAAAGGCACGTTTTAATGTTTCTACCTGCGCATGTTCTGCTGCAGTCATTAATTCATAACCTATCACCAGGTAATCGAGCGCATCGAATTTCGGATGCGGCTTTTTAGGCCTTGGGCAAAGGTCATCCACAACATCGTCCATGAATTTGGACACTGACTGCGGATTGCTGTAGTGAATTACCTGAGTGTTATTGATGACATTGAAGGCAATGGCACGTGCATATGAAATGCCACTGTGTGCAATGTGAGTACCGTTTGCAGTAATATGGCCTATGCCACGGATCACAGGGCCATAAGGACCATAAGGGCCATTATCATCGGGGTTTGGGAATTTGTCTATCAGGATCTTTACGAATGATAACACCTGGCGCTGCAAGGAGAACTGTAAATTTTCTAAAGTGCTAACGTTTTCCATTGTAATTTTTTTGGAGTGTAAATAATATATCCGGAGTACCGGTTAATAGTATTAGTCGGTGCAGGAGGAAAAAAGGGAAACAACGTTTACCTGTTTTTTTTCAAAATAAAAAAGATGGACACAGAAATGGCTACCAGGGCGGCTAGTATGTAAATAAACGTGTGTCCGTTACGGTGGGAGGTAACAGCAGGTATTGGGGAAGTATCTCCGATCAGGATGCTGGCAGCCCAGAAATAGGGTAGCTGTCTGCCGCTATCATTGTTTTTTAGAAATAGAAGTTTGGCTTGCTGGAGGGCAACATCCTTTCGCATGCCCTGTTGCAGAAAATGGTGGAAGTTTTCGGTGAGTGCATAGGTAGCTTCATTATCTACCTGCCATAAAGTGGTCACAATAGCGGGAATGCCGGTGAGTGCAAATCCGCGGGCGAGGCTGAGTACACCCTCGCCATGGGCCTGCCTGCCTACGCCGCCTTCGCAGGTAGATAGGATAATGAGTGCCGTGACAGGGTTATGCAACAGTTGTATCTCCGGCAGGTAGAGAGCAGAGTCTGACAGGTATAGTACTGGATCTTTGTCTGCACTGCCGGCACTGGCATGGGAATATAGCTGTACAATACTACTACGGGGCAGCTGTTCCAGAAATTGTTGCCGGCTGGCGTGCTGTGTATAAAGTCCCAACATGTCATCATAGTTTTTACCAATCCTGCGTAATGATTGGTCCGCACCCTGCAGTGGTGACTGTTGCAGATAATCCGCATATTGTACCGGGGCGATGCCCAGCAGCGTATGAGCGCCTGCGGTTCTTTCCTGACGGCCTTTCAGGAGAGAGGCGGCTGCATAGGTGTAACTAAAGGCATATTGTTTCAGGAGATAACTACCCGGATTTGTACTATCGGATTGTAATATTTCAAAAGGGAGAAGATATTCATCGGGAGAGATGATCACACTGTGGCCTGACAGCTGCAGCGGAGCAAACAGTTGTTTATACAACTGGTGTGCCAGCTGGAGGTAGCGCTGATGCTGCGTTTCCAGCAGTGATGAATGGGTGCAGAGCTGCAGGAATTCCTGTACTTCTTCACTATGGAAGCCGGTTTTCAGCAACCGGCAACTGTTGGCTGAAATGCTGAGTACAAAGGTGCTGCTGTCTCCTGTAAAATAGGTTAACAGGGTGGTGCCTTCTGTCAGTAATTTTTTTTGTATATCCGTTACTGTTACTACTGCTGTATCATATTTATATTGATAATATGCCGGATGTTGTTTTTCGAGATTTCGTATAAAACGTTCCAGCGCATTACGTGCATTCAGCAGTTGCTGGTACAAGGTTTCATGGGCGGGTGTGTTGGGTGCTGCGGCATCCAGTTGCTGTTGCAGGGATACCGTTCGTATCCGTAATTCCTGTTCCTGGGCGAGGTCTGCGGGCGATAAATATTTACGGGCGCCCAGTTCATTTAATTTATCATTTAGTAGTACCGCCCTGCTTTTTTCGAAAAAGCGAAGTGCTGCGGGTGCATCCTGTAGCAGGTAACAGGTTTCGATGGCCTGCTGGTACATTTTCCGGGTGCGGTTTCTCCAGAAGAGGTAGGTGGGCTCTCCATACTGCTTCCAGCGCATCAGGTCTACCGACATATCGGCCGCCTGGAATGCTGAGAGGGCAGCATGCAGCCAGCTGTTGTTTTTTGTGGAATGGTATAGTGCCAGCAATGATTCGCCTTTGTTGGCCAGCAGGGTATATACAAAATAGTCATTGGCAGCCTCGCGTAATTGAACGTAACCGGGGTTATATTCCAGGTTTGTAGCGGTAAAGTGAATGGGAAGGGTGTTCAGCCCCTGCTGATAATAATCGAGTGCTTTTTTGTACTGATGTTGTTTCCAATAGGCAGTACCGATATTGTTGTATACGCCTGCCAGCAGATAGGGATCACCTGATTTTTGGGCGAACCCGATGCCTTCGCGGTAGCAGCCAATGGCTTTGGTTGTTTCTTTGAGATCATCTGCCCATAGGTTGCCGATATCGATCAGGTTGAGGGCACATTGATTCCATCGTTGTTGCGTGCGGTTTACTTGCAGCGCTTGCTGATAATAGGAGAGTGCTGCTTTATACTGTTTTTCTTTTCCCAGGATACTGGCATAAATGGTATAACAGGTTACCTGGTGAGCTGGTAAAGCGTTGGCGGGTAATAGTTGTAAAGCTCTTCTCATGGTGGCGCCGGCGGAGGTATCGTCGATTGCCACCAAAGCCTGTGCTTTCTGCGCCAGCATAATCATTTCTGACAAGGTATCCTGCCTGTTTCTGGACAGCAATATGCCCAGTTCGGAGGTAGCGATAGCCTGCTGGTAATTACCATTTTCATACAGCGAAAAGGCTTTGGCTTCAGCGGCCATCAGTGCGATGGCGGTTTTTTCGGGGTACTTCGTCCCGATGAGGATGCAGCTGTCGTAGTAACGATGTGATTCAGGATAGAGATAAAGTTTGTTGTAGAACAGTCCCAGGTTGAAATAACTGTTGGCCAGAAAGGCAGTGCTGGCGCCTTTTCCACTGCTGTTTACTGCTATGGCTTCTTTCGTATAGGTGAGGGCGGGAGTCCAGTTACCTTCGAGGTGATAGAGGTTCCCCATCCGGTGAACGATGCGGGCATAAATACTGTCCTTATGTGGAAAACAATGCAGACAAAGCGTTCGCAGGGAATCCAGCTGCCGGAGTTTTATGGTGTTGGGGTCGCTGCTTTGTTCAATGGAGGTGATTTTTTCCATGAAGGTAGTCGTAGCCGGGCATTGAGACCAGGTGTAACAGTAGCAGAGCAGGCAACTGAGTGTTAACAGTTGCCTGCAGCATATTTTCAGTATGATTGTTATCTGCCGGGAGGATAACATATATTATTGATGTTTGATGTATCTTCCCTGCTTCACTTGTCCTTTTTGTATGAGTTTGGCGGACTGCAATACGTCTGCACCAAGGGAGTCGATAAATGTTGTCTTATTCAATCCTCCTTTGAACAATGCCGGTGAGCAGTTGGCGGCGATTTTGCCGGTAGCAATAGCGGTGGCAAAAGAGGAGCCGGAGACAAATACCGGTTGTCCGGTTGTAAATGGTACCTGGAATTTCAGGTAGCCATTTTCCAGGGTATCTGCCTGTACGCCCAGGTCAACGTATTTTTTGGAATGGTTCTGAGTGGGACTTACCATGGAGTCAACGGTGGTAGTAACTACCAGGATGTTGTTTTGTTTGCCGCCTAAACATGCGGGATAGAAATGATGTATATCCAGGTTTCGTAATGCGGCCAGTGGTATACCGGCTTTCACGGCGCTATCATCTGCTGCTTCCATTTTATTGCCGGCAGCGGTGATGAAGAGGATTCCTTTTTCTGCAAGCAGTTGTGTGATAACGGAATCCAGCGGATGCCAGGGTGCATGCTGACTATAAAATCCCCAGCTGGCATTAATAACATTCGCACCTTTATTAGCTGCATAAAGGAGCGCGCATACGATATTAAACAAACTTCCTTCTGCTTTATGGTCGTGTGTTTTCAGCGTCATGAGCTGTAGTGTGTTGGTATTGTTGCGGCGTAATTCGTTGAGTATGAACAAGGCTATATGTGTGCCATGGCCATTGTAGCTGTCGTCGGTGAGGACATTGTTACGGGCTACAAAGTTCCAGCCATTGATATCATCAGCGAGGCAGTTGCCATCATCGTCTTTGCCGTTGGCAGGTATTTCTCCGGGGTTTTTCCAGAAAAATTCCGGGAAGTTCATCAGGTAAGGATCTATGCCGGTATCCAGGATGGCCACTTTTATAGTATCTTTTTTATGCGAAGGGCCCGAGCCGGTGCCGCGTCTTATATAGAAGGAATCGCGCCGGGTTTTGGTGGGCATATCGGGTGGTGAGCTGATGATATAGTTTTGAGTGTAGTATGCGAGACTGTCTTCTCCAACGCCATTACTGCCGGTGCCGGTGCTGGCGCCGCCTTTCACGTTTTCTGCAACGGCGTAGGTTTCGATTTTAGGGGCTTGCCAGAGTTCTATTTCAGCATCGCCGCAGTTATCACAATGTTGGGTGGTGATAGCAGCGGTGTCGATCCCGTTTTTCTTCATGTTGGTTTTGATGGCGGTTAAAGCGGCGGCTGAGGGCCGGTGTTTGAAGAAGATCACCAGCTGATCGGTATAATGACGGGGAGTATCGGCCGGCGAGCCGGGATTTTCAGGGGTGGCCGGACTTTTACAGTACCGGAGTAATAGAATAATGATCAGCAGGATGATGACTGCCAATATCCAGAAGAAGGGGTTCATCTTTCGAGATGTCATGATTATATATGTTTAAGCCATTCAATAGCTTGTTGGTTGCCGGGCAATTGGTTGTCGCGTACTTTTTCCAGCAGAGATCCGGCCTGTTGCTGGTCGCCCGGACGGGCGCGTTGCAGCAGTGCCAGTGCTTTGTAAAAAGGCCCGGGGTTGGCGTAAATGGGGTATTGTATCAACCGGTCGAACTGCACGATAGCGGAATCATATTTTCGGGTGACGAGGTACAGGAGGCCCAGATATTTCACGGCATCGGGGGCGCTGGCTTCCTGTGTGGAGAGTGACAGAAATATTTTTTCGGCGTGGTCGTAGGCTTTGTTGTTGTAGGCGGTGATGCCCATTTGCAGGCTATCGGGGCTACCCTGCATGGTTACACTGAGTTGCAACAGGTGTTTGTTGATATAAGTGGCGGATAGCTGCTGAGTAGAAGGTGGTTTGATAAAGAGCCACCAGCTGGCGAGCAGGATACCAGCCAAAATGGCTGCAGCTGTGAGATAAGCCGGGAGCCGCCTCATCTTTGGGCGGGCAGGTGTTATCGCTTTGAACTGCTGCTGTTTTTGTTCGCGCAGCTGTTGCTTTAGCAGGGTGCGGCTACTCAGATAAAAAGCTACTTCCCGGGCAAATGTCTGTTCGGCAGCACAGCGTTGTTCAAACACCTGCCGCTCTTCCGAGGATAAGACGCCGGTAAAGTAATCATCTATATAATCCAGCTCACTCATAGTATTGATTAAAAGGGAGCATTTTTTCTTTGAGTTTTTCCATGCATCTGCGCCGGCTTACTTTGGCAACATCGGGGGAGTTGTATTCCAGCATAGTGGCTATATCCCGGTCGCTATAGCCATCTTCAAAAAGCAGTAGCAGCTGTTTACATTTCTCACCTATTTCCTGCATTTTTTTCTCCAGCAGGGAATGATTGCTGTTATCTATCAGTTGTTGTACCACATTACGGGCGTTGTCCGGTAACATGGTAATGAATGTATCCAGATCATGTGTTTGATGAACCCTTTCCTTATTAGTCGTAGTTTTTCTTTTCAGGTCAACACATTTATTGGAAAAAATCTGATAAATATATGATTTAAGGGAAGACCTGCCTTCAAAGCGGTTGTATACGATATTATCTATCACACTGATAATAGTGTCTGAATAGGCACTGGCACTGTCTTCCTCGTTGAGGCGATATTTACGCACCCCTTCACGGATAAAGTAATAAAACAACAGGTATAACTGCTCTTCATAAGAGCGTCTTCGGGGGCCTTCCTGTTGCAATCCGCGGAGAATTTCCTCCTCCCTGCTGCTATTGGATGAGCGGATCATAACTACCAATGATCTATACAAGATACATAAAAAAAACTCAAATAAAATTAAATGTTTCTTTGAGAGAGGGGATTGATGGAGTGGCTTTGAATGGAGGATAAAATTGGCTATAGGGATGGTATAAGTTGTTTTTTGTAAAAAAATCCAGTGACGGATTTTATCATCGGCCACTGGATTAATTTATGGATTAAGCACCTTTAAAACCAGCTAACTCTTTGTCTTCATTATACAGTTTTAGTTCGCTGTCATTGAGCGTAAATCTGGTGACAGCATGCATATAACTCACTAAACGCATAACGGTTTCACCTGGCCATATCCTGGGGTAAGGCGCTAATATAAATTCAATATCATTGCCGGCGACATTGGAATCACCACGTATTGGAAGCGGGCCAAACCGGCCCTGAAATGACCCATCCTGTGATATGGTAAAGTAGGGCATTTCCGGGCCCATCATTGGATCGCTGTTGTTATTAACGGGCTCGCCTTCGAGGGTTGCCAATGACCATTTGGTGTCGTAAATAGTGTCGGTTTTAACTGCTGTTGCCATGATGAGAAATTTTGAGGTGAAGAAATGCATGTAACGTCATAAATAACACGGCATCCTTCAGTTTTGTTATGGCTGATTTTCGGATGGAAGAAGCTGCCAGCTTATGTTTCAGGCAGGTAGCCTATTTGTAGAATATGGAGGTGTCGAACTTTTCCACATGTAGAGTCCACGCTTCAGGGACCGTATTTTCCGGGGCATATAACACAACGATACTGCCGGTGATGGCCGCAATAGTATCTCTGTCACCAAGTCCGCTAACGGCGGTCCAGATAGCTTCTTCGAAATCGTCAAGATGATGGGCGGCGCACCATAATGCAAACGGTACTGTATCCTGGGCGGTGAGCCCGGCGCCGTTGCCCAAAAAAAGTTTCACCAAAGGCATCACCAATTGATAATCCCAGTAATGATTTTTTTGCCAGTTCCAGTTGTTTGTTTACCATTGCCGGTAAGATACAGTAAATTCAATTACTTTAGCATCCATAAGGAAATAACTACTAATCAATGAAAAAAAGTATCATCATTCTGTTGTTGTTCATCAGTACTTTCTCTTTTGCACAATCCGAAAATGCCATCGTCATCGGCCACAGCCAGGAAATTCAATCGAAGGTTTTGAATGAGAAAAGAAAAATAAATATCTATCTGCCGGAAGGGTATAACCCCAACGATACTACGAAGTATCCTGTGGTTTATATTATCGATGGTGGGGTTGAAGAAGATTTTTTTCACATTACCGGTATCATTCGGTTTAATACACAGCCCTGGATTAATCGTCTCCCAAAATCAATTGTGGTAGGCATTGAAAATACTGACCGGAGAAGGGATTGTTCCTTTGCTGTTGATAACCTGGATTTTCTAAAGAAGATGGGATTTAAAAAAGAGCAGCTGCCAAGTTACGGTGGTTCCGCTAATTATATAAAATTTATCGCAACGGAATTGCAGCCTTATATCAATAGCAGTTACAAAACCAACCATCACAAAACTGTTATCGGCGAGTCTTTTGCCGGATTGTTGGCTACAGAGATTTTGCTGAAGCATAGAGATCTTTTTGATACCTATATCATTATGAGTCCAAGCCTTTGGTGGGGAAATGAATTGCTTTTAAAGGAAGCACCTGCACTGTTGGCAGCAAAAAATAAAACCAAGGTAAAGGTATACATCGGCGCCTGCAACAAGGATGAGAACATCATCATGCACGAGGATGCAATAGCCTTGCGTGATGTGCTGAAAAAATACGGAGGAGCGGAGACGACTGCATTCTATGACTATTTGCCGGATGAGGTACATGCTACCATGATGCATCAATCGGTGTATAATGCATTTAAGATGCTTTATCCTAAAAAATAATTTAATACTACTTCATTTTTTATTCAACCGATCCAGAAACTGTTGCCGGTAGGTCATGCCTACCGGCAATGTTACCTGATGTAAGCTTACCATATTTTTTTCATACATGGTTACCTGAGGCAGGGATATGACATATGATTTGTGTATTCTGATGAAATCCTGTGCCGGCAATAGTTCCAGGAGTTCGCTCATATTCATCAGGGCAAGTAGTTTCTTTTCCTGGGTATGAAAACACATGTAGTTTCCGGCAGCTTCGATGTATAGAATGGAATCTGTTTTTATTCTATGGAGTTGCTGCCCGCTTTTAATGATTATTTCTTCCGATGCTTTTGTGCTGGCGGGTTTGGTATTTGTTGCTGCAATTGCTTTATTGACAGCTTTGAGGAATCGCGGGTAATTAATGGGTTTTAACAGATAGTCGAGTGCATTGTATTCATAACTTTCCGCGCCAAATTCGGGGTAGGCAGTTGTAAAAATTACCATGGGCGGTACAGGTAATGATGCCAGCAAATGCATGCCGGATAAGCCTGGCATATTAATGTCGAGGAATAAAAGATCCACTTCTTCGCGCAGCAGATAGTCCATTGCTTTGTATGGATTGGTAAATCTGCCAGACAATTGAAGTAACGGTGTTTGTTCGATATATCGTTGTGTGAGGGCCAGGGCAAAGGGCTCATCATCTACCACTATACATTTCATGGGTATTCAGTTTTATCTCCAGCAATATGTCAAAGTTTTGATCATCCTGACGGACATGCAGCTGGTGGCCGGATGGGTACAGCAAAGCCAGTCGTTTTTTTACATTCTCAAGTCCTACGCCACCAATATGCGGCTCCGTCATAGGCACTGCACCAATACTGTTTTTTACAGAGAAAAGTAATTTGTTCTCTGCCACTTCCAGCAGTATGTGAATATAAGAAGGATCATCCAGCCGGATGCCATGTTTGAAAGCATTCTCCACGAAAGGTAGTAACAACAGCGGAGCAATATAATGCTGATTGTCCACCTGATGCTGAAACCGGATATCAGCCTTGATTTCATCAGAGATGCGATGTTGCTGCAGCTCAATAAAATTTTCCATGTATCTGATTTCCTGCTGTAATAATACCTGATCTTCATTGCTTTCGTAGAGCATATACCGGATCAGGTAACTCAGTTTATCTATAATACCTGCAGTGCGTTCATCTCCATACAAAGTAGCACTGGCGTATGCTGTATTTAATGTGTTAAAAAGAAAGTGTGGATTGATTTGTGCCTTCAGGAAATTCAGTTCCGTCATCAGCTTTTCCTGGAGTATCACCTGTTGTTGCGCTTCCTTCTTCAGCCATGTACGGATAAAACCGTATGCCATGGCCATGCTGAGTAGGATAAAATCAAATACGATATTGATGGCTATCTGCTCTATGAATGGTTCTTTTTCTGTGGATACAATACTGGAGAAAAAGAGAAAATCGATGACAGACTTCAGGAAGGTAATGCCGGTAAAAAGTAGTACCAGTAATAATATCAGCGTTTTTATTCTTTTTGCGGCCGCATACCTGGGAATTACAATCAGTGCGGCCGTATAAAACAGAACTGCATTGATCAGTGTTCCAATTGTCAGCGGATAAAAAAGCGTTTGCTGTGTATTGCTAAAAACGCCAACAGTATTGGCGATCAGCGCAAATAACAGATAACCAGCTATCCAGATGGCAATATGAATGATTATTTCAATCCGTCTTTTTTTCAAGTACTGCATATGGGTGCTGAAAATAATGGTATTCCTGCTATTTCTTTTGAAGAATTGATGAACATATGTTTTTTTTATGTGAACTGCATTGAGAGCAAGGATGGCCCTTTGTAAATATCGGGGTATGTTGTTTGCAGATTAGCCACCATCGGTGCGCAGAAGGCTGCTAAGTTTGTAATAAAAAACATGAAATCGACTTGCACATTATTATTGTTGCTTATTACTATCTCTTTCTCTCTGCAGGCACAAAATGTAAAAGGTGTTTGGATAGGTACATTAAAACTGGAAGGCGATCCGCCGCAGGTAGCCTTTGAAATCTTCGAAGATATAGAGGGTGGGTTACACTCGCTGATGCATGTCATCAATCAGAAGAACTTCAATATAAAAGTAGAAAACCTTCGTGTTACCGGTAAGGATTTACAAATGGATATTCCAACAATGAGTGCGCACTTTGAAGGGCAACTGGTAAATGATAGTACGATCGCGGGGTTTCTGTTAATGAATGATAAACGTAAGTTTACATTGAATCTTACCAGAACTGCCGCGTTGCCGGTAGTTAAGCTGAGAAGGCCACAGGAGCCTGTTCCGCCCTTGCCATACCGGGAAGAGGATGTTGTATTCGTTAATAAAGCTGCAGGCGTATCGTTGGCAGGTACGCTCAGCTTACCACCGGGGGGCAGCCGTTTTCCGGCAGTGGTGCTTATCTCTGGTTCCGGTCCCAACGACCGTAATGAAACTATCTTTACGCATAAAGTATTTCTTGTGTTGGCAGACTACCTTACCCGTGCTGGTATTGCCGTACTCAGGGTGGATGACCGGGGTGTGGGCAATAGTACAGGTGATTATGAATCCGCTACCAATGAAGATCTTGCGGCTGATGCATTAGCGGGTGTACAGTATCTGCAAACAAGACATGAAATCAATCCGCAGGCGGTGGGCTTGATAGGACATAGTCTGGGTGGAGAAATAGCCCCTATTGCAGCGCTTTCTCCTGAAGTGGCTTTTGTTGTACTGATGGCTGGCAGTGCTTGTCCGGCAGAGGTTAGTTATTATGAAGGTTGTGAAGCAGTGGGTAAGCTACATGGAGCTACTCCTCAGGGTATTGCAACAAACAGGAAGGTGTTGGATGCAGTTTTTAATATCATTAAAACAGAGCCCAATGATAGCATTGCAAAATTGAAGCTGGCGGCCCGTTTGAAGGAGCTGGACCCGGAAGTGGCAAAACTTTCGGCCAAGGACCGATTGATCATGGAGCTTTCCCATCCCCTTCGTGTAGAAGACTTTCTCAGTTTGTTATCTGTCCCTCGTCGTGCAGATTTTGCCCGCGACCTGGTTGCCATCGTTAAACAGGTAAAATGCCCGGTGCTGGCCATGAATGGCAGTAAAGACCAACAGGTAATGCCTTCGCAGCTGAAACGTATTGAGAAGGCGCTGCATGCCGGCGGCAACAAGCAGGTGACTATTAAACTTTTTGAAGGGAAAAACCATCTTTTTCAGAATGCAAAGACAGGGTCTGTCTCCGAATATGAAGAGATAGAAGAAACGATTGCTCCTGATGTCTTGGCTTATATGGCCACATGGATTAAGCAGCGCCGTATAAAATAACGGTGTTTATACTTCTTCCAGGTGTGTCACAGAGTTAAACAGATGGCAGGTCCATTCGCCATTGGCATATTCGAGCCGGGTGACGGAGGTATTGCCCATAGGAGGTGGTGGTGGCATCTCCGGGAGCAGGTAGGCCAGTATCTGGCGGATAAAGCTGCCGTGGGTGACGAGCACGATTTGTTTACCTTCTTCGGTGGTGATGAGGTCTTCCAGAAAAGACAAGCCTCTTTCCAGCACGTCGGTATTGGTTTCCATGCCGAGGTCCATTTGTTTCCAGTCTGGCCCCCATTTGGCGAGGCGTTCGGCTTCAGTGGTACCTTCGGCCTGGCCGCCACCGGCCTCACCGATACGGATATCCTGCCAGATGCTGTCAATGCCCAGTTCTTCGGCTACGATAGCAGCTGTCTGGCGGGCGCGGATCAGGTGGCTGGAACATACGACGTCCCATTGTTCGCTGGCCAGACGTTGTCCCAGTTTGCGTGCCTGTGACAGCCCTTCATCATCGAGGGGAATGTCTGAATACCCTTGCAGGCGGCCGGCTTTGTTCCAGGATGTACAGCCATGACGGATAATTGCGATACGGGTCACCATATGTTTACTTTGTTTTTTCGGGGAGCAAAGATAAACAACAATGATGGTATATTCAGCTGCTGTAGGAAACCAAAGGATATTCCATATTTTTGCTATATGGAAATGATGATTATACCAGCAGAGAACGATTCCAGGCCTATAGACCCTGAAACACAGCCATTAGCCCCTGAAACGATTATTCATGATGGTTCCGGTGGTGCATTTGAAGGAACGGAGACTGTTTCAGAAGAACGGGAGGAGAAGCCGGAGAAAGGGGCTCCCCGGGCTTATTGATGTTAGTCATGTTCAGTCTTCACAATAGTAGACAGCAGGTTGTTGTGCAAAGGTAACCAGCCCAGGCTGCGTGCGGCCACCGCCGATACGATGCTGTTGGACCCCATCCCGAAGTGGGCGCCTTCCATCCCCCATAACGAGATGGCCTCTTCGATGGAGAGTGATTTTGTTTTACCACCGAAGCCCAGCGATTTGCTGACGGCGGCAGCTATCTCCTTCAGGGAGTTGATACCATTTTCTGCATAATAAAAACTACCGGAAGGGGCTTGTTCCAATACCAGTAGGTATAAGTTGGCGAGGTCTTCTATATGTACGTTGGACCAGCGGTTTTCACCGGTGCCGATGTATACGCCGCAAGCGGCTGCTCTGGCGGCTTCGGTAAGCATAGGTACCTGCGCCGAATCTTTTTTGAGGCCCATGCCCGTACCATAAATCATAGTAGGGCAGATGACCATATAATGTCCATCGGCGGCGAGTACGGCCCTGTCTATCGCTACACGGGCTGCTTTTTCCAGTCTTGGGTTTTTAGGAATGAAAGTAAATGGTTCGATAATGGCATAGGCACCTTTTGCTTTATCACCTGCGATGCTGGAGCCTGATGTATGGATGAACTTTTTATGGGTACCGGCCAGCGCTTCGAGGATAGTGGCCACTACATAAGGGTTGTCTGCCGAAGCGGTGTTGATGACTGCATCAGCAGATTCGGCTGCAGAGGCAATAGTGGCTTCATCATCCAGCGTACCGACTACTGGCTGTATACCAGCTTCTATTAATGCGGGAAAGTCCTTTTCATTTCTTGCCAGTCCGTTTACCCTGTAACCGGCTTTGATCAGCCTGGCCGCTATGGAACCACCGATATAGCCGGTGACACCGGTCATAAATATTGTTTTCATCTAATGATTACTTTAAAGTGGATAATGCGGTAGAAGTGAAAGTCCTGGAATTTTCCTGGCTACGTTTTTGTGCAGGATTAAATCCTTACATTTAGTCTAACCAAAAAAGAACCTGTTATGTTATCCTTGGAAAAAATCAGCGAGTTGCTAGGTAAAGATAGCGATATACTTTTACAACATGAAAGTAAAACCATCTCCAGAGATTTACTGCATCTTCCCGGTCCGGATACCGTTAACCGAATTTATCGGCCTTCCAGCCGTAACCCGCAGGTACTGCGTAGTCTGGGACAGTTGTTTAATTCCGGCCGCCTCGCCGGAACGGGTTATATGTCTATCCTCCCGGTAGATCAGGGTGTGGAACATAGTGCAGGCGCATCTTTTGCCAAAAATCCCGCTTACTTCGATCCGGAAAACATTGTGAAACTGGCCATAGAAGGTGGTTGTAACGCTGTTGCCTCTACCTTCGGTGTATTGGCAGCTGTATCCCGCACATATGCACATCGTATCCCCTTTATCGTAAAAATCAATCATAACGAACTGCTTACCTATCCTAACAAAGCAGACCAGGTAATGTATGGTACCGTACAGGAGGCATGGAACCTGGGTGCTGCAGCTGTTGGGGCTACTATCTATTTTGGTTCCGATAACGCTGACCGCCAGCTGGTGGAAGTATCGCAGGCTTTTGAACTGGCCCATGAGCTGGGCATGGCCACCGTCCTCTGGTGTTATCTCCGTAATGAAGCTTTTAAAAAGGATGTGGATTATCACCTGGCCGCCGATCTCACCGGACAAGCCAATCACCTGGGCGTTACTATACAGGCGGATATTATCAAACAGAAACTGCCGGAAGTAAACGGTGGCTATAAAGCGCTCAATACCGGCAGCTCTTCCTATGGTAAACTGGATGAACGTATCTATACCGAACTCACCACTACTAATCCGATAGATCTTTGCAGATACCAGGTGGCCAACTGCTATATGGGGCGCATGGGACTTATTAATTCAGGCGGCGCTTCTCAGGGAGAGGCTGATCTGGCAGATGCAGTAAGATCTGCTGTGATCAACAAAAGAGCCGGTGGTGCGGGCCTTATATCCGGACGTAAAGCATTCCAACGACCTATGAATGAAGGCGTTGCTCTGTTGAATGCTATCCAGGATGTATATCTCAGTTCAGCCGTTACCGTTGCATAATTGTGTGCTGATGTCCCTGATAAACAGATAATAGTAGGAATATTTAAAAAACGTGTAGCCATTGATGTTGTCAATGGCTACACGTTTTTTAGTATAAGTTTGGATTCCTACAAACATACCTGGTTAATATCCGGGAAGAAGTAATCAATTTCAGGGTAGCTATTTAACGCATGCTCTTTTAAATTCGTGATAGCAATTGCTGTTTTTACCACGAGCACAATAGATGAATTAACGCCTGTCATATCAACCACAACGAATCAATGATACAATACTTGTATTTCCTATGCTTTCCAGGCACTTAGCGCCTGGCAATGTTATCCTGATTAACCATTTTTATCACTAAAACCATTTTATGAAATAGCTCTTCCCTCTTCTCAGGTGATCCCTGATTTTGCTGCCATGGGCAGCTATTTGTTATTGTTTAACTCATTCTTCTAGTCTACACATTAAAACATTTATATGCTACATTTATCGCGAAAGATAATGATGCTATTGTTATGCCTGGTCATCACCATGGGAGCGATAGCTCAAAACAAGGTGCTTGCGCCGTTGCCTGATCACTGTTCGGCTTCGCGCGCTATGCAGGAGTTGTATAAAAAACATCCTGCTTCCCTGAAAGTAGCCGCCAGTCAGGAGGCCAATATCCGTAAATTCATTGCTAACATGAAACAACAACGGGTAGCACAGGACGCTGCGCCCACACAATACACCATTCCGGTGGTATTCCATGTTAATGATGCAGCTAATCCATACAAAGTAACGATGGACCAGATACGTTCTGCGATTGATATTCTTAACCAGGATTACAACCTGTTGAACGCGGACTATCCATCTATAGATCCCCGTTTTATCGGGCTGGCAGCCAATCTGCATATTACTTTCCGTTTGGCGGATATTGACCCGCAGGGTAATCCTACCACCGGTGTTACCTATCACTATAATGACCTCGACGGCCGTTCTCCCGATGGTTCCGGTGCTGCGGTGAAAAGTGTTTCCTACTGGCCGGGCGAGAAATATCTGAACATATGGATTGTGAGCGAAGTTGAACAAAAGGGTGTGTATAATAATTCAGGCTGGACCTATCTTCCGGATGACTGGGTAGCTTCTAATCATCTGGATGGTGTGGTATATAACTGGAGATACCTGGGTGCAGAGGGAGTAGGAAGCTCTGAAATGGGACAACCTAATATGAAACGGGTACTGACGCATGAAGTGGGCCACTTCCTGAACCTGTGGCATACTTTTGAGAATGATTGTAATGCTCCGGGTGATGAAGTGGATGATACACCGCCTACACAATCCAACTTTGGTGGTTGTAATCTGAATGCCAACTGGTGCGGTGTGGTGGCCAATGTAGAAAACTACATGGACTACTCTTCCTGTACAAAAATGTTTACCCTTGGTCAGCGTGACAGGATGCTGGCGGCATTGAATAGTAGTGTGGCGCAGCGTAATAATCTGTGGTCTGCAGCTAATCTGGCAGCAACCCTGTTACCCGATTCTATGAAACGTATCGTACCTGCTTTTACGCTGTTTTATGAAAGTGATGCTAATAATGGAAGTCTGCCGGTGCCTGATACCCTGAAGATACTGGGTGCTGGCGGTTTTGCCGTTAGTAGCGGTAATTTGGTGGCAGGTACTCATTACACTATCCAGAATGTGCCGGCAGGATTGACAGCATCGATACAGGTGCTCAATAACACTACTGCTGTTTTATCATTAACGGGTCAGGCTACGCAACATACTACAGCCAACAACACTGACAGCCTGAAAATAACCTTCCTGGATGCGGCTATCCAGGGTGGGGCTGCTTCACTTTATCACAGCAGCGTTGCATTTGGCACACGCTTCCTGGATCCTTACAAGATCGTTTATAACGATATTCCTGATATTGTGATCAACAGTAGTAATCCCTGGCAGTATCTCTCCTTTAATGCCGGAAATGCTGTATTCGGAGGATGGTTGAATAGCAATAAACTGCGGTTTGAAACTTATATG
Source organism: Chitinophaga flava (assembly GCF_003308995.1). Taxonomy (NCBI): domain Bacteria; kingdom Pseudomonadati; phylum Bacteroidota; class Chitinophagia; order Chitinophagales; family Chitinophagaceae; genus Chitinophaga; species Chitinophaga flava. The sequence continues at coordinate 1,645,210 of NZ_QFFJ01000002.1, forward strand.
AAGTCTGCTGTATGCGAAGGCACTTCCCGTAATATCTCACCGGTGGCGGCTAATACGGTAATAGGGGATACTTCTAATTTTGTGGCTGGTGGAGATTATCCGGATGAACATGATATCTACAGCAGCAGTTATACAAAATGGGCAGGAAAAACCGCATATATCGGACTTAAGTTCACCCTGGGTGGAAAGCCACGCTATGGCTGGCTACGTATTACAGTAGCTCAGGATGGTAGTAGTTATACAATCAGGGACTATGCCTGGAACCAGGCGCCTGGTGCTAGCATTAAGGCCGGAGAATCAGGTAATGCCGCGCTTTCATGGTCAAGGTCATTAGTCAGGGAGGGAGTTGCCAATGACGGCAGCATTCAGGATACAGTGAAAATAATTGTTCGGGCAAATACATTGGCCATCAGGTCAGGAAACTTTACCAACAATGTGCATTATACAGTGAGTAATGTGCCGGCGGGCCTTAACGTACAGCTGACGGCTCTGGATAGTATTACTGCGCGTTTATCCTTCACCGGTAAGGCAACGAATCATGCTGCTGCAAATAGTACCGCTGTCACGGTTAATATCCTTCCTGCTGCCTTTACTACCCCTAAGACGGCCGACAGCAGCCAGAACCAGATAACCATCAATTTCCGTGATCCGTACGGAATTAAATATGTAGATGTAAATGATACGGTGTATACCATTAATGCTACAAATCCCTGGTATTATTTTCTGGTAGATAATATCCAGGATGCCGCCTATGGTCTGTGGTCAGATAGCGGAAGACTGCGGTTTGAAACCTATCGGAAACCGATGGTATGTCAGGGTACCACTAAAAATATTTCGTTGCTGACACCAGGCACCATCATTAGTAACTCGTCTAACTTTAGGGCTGGTGGTGATTTCCCGGATGAGCATAACCTGAATACAACCAACTACACTGTCTGGAAAGGCCAAACCGGTTATGCAGGATTCTCGTTTACCACTTACGGTGAAGTATACTATGGCTGGTTCCGTTTTAAAGTGAATGCTAACGGTGACGCCTATACTTTAATGGATTATGCCTACAATACTCAACCCGGTGGTAGCATCAAAGCCGGACAAAAGGATACTGTTGCAGCTCCGGCTGATACTGTGGCGCATGTACAGGATTATTGTACCGCCAGCACTGCACTGAATTACAACACCATCACAAGGGTACGGCTGGCTAACCTGGACAACAGTTCACAATGGGATGGCTATAGGGACTTTACCGCCCAATCCGCCAATGTCGCCGCCGGACAATCCTATCAGCTGCAGATCAACCTCGCCATCGAATACTGGCCTGATATTTCCGTAGCCGCCTGGATAGACTGGAATGGAGATAAACAACTGAATGATACCACAGAGAAAGTATTTGTTAGACGCGGCAGTGGTCCATTTACACAAACGATCACCGTACCGGCCAATGCTAAAACCGGTGCTACACTGATGCGCGTGAGAATGGGTTATGGCAGCAACGTGAAACCCTGTGGTGTGGATAGCTACCAGGGAGAAGTGGAAGATTATACCGTGAAAATAAGCGGAGGCACGGCCACATTGCAGAAAATGAACACGGAAACACCTTCTTCTCTGATTGCTACCAATCCTTTCTCAGACAGGATCAACATCAGCTTCCAATCTACCTTTGAAGGCCTTGGTACTTTACGTTTGTATGGTCTCGACGGACATGTTAAGAAAGAACAGAAAGTACAGGTGACAAAAGGTATGAACAGACTGCAGATGGAGAATCTGTCCGGTTTGCCTGCGGGTATCTATCTGATTGATATCACCCACGGATTGTATGACAGGATGACCATTAAAGTCATCAAACCATAACTGTGATTGATATGATACCGCTGATTTTTCTCATAAACGGAGATTAACATATTCATTGATGTTTTTTGGTAAAAATGAAACAGCCATTGATCACCTGATCAATGGCTGTTTCATTTTTATCTTCATACTAATCTCCGCTTTAATCTTCGCTCATCAGGAACATCAGTATTCATCATATAAATCACAGTTACTGTCTCGTTTGGCCGCTGCCATATACAAACCATTTCTCTGTGACCAGTTTTTCGAGTGCAAACGGGCCTCTGGCATGGAGTTTTTGTGTGGAGATGCCTATTTCGGCACCGAGGCCAAATACGCCACCATCGGTGAAACGGGTGGAGGCGTTGACATATACGGCGGCGGCATCTACCGTGTTGAGGAATTGTTCGCTTACGATCGGGTCACGGGAGATGATGGCTTCGGAGTGACGGGAGGAATATTCCTGGATATGTTCCAATGCGGCGGTTGTGTTGGGTACCACTTTGATGGAGCATTGGAGTGACAGGAATTCCCGGCCGAAGTCTTCAGCACTGGCGGGATGAAGGTGAGGGTAGTGGTTGGCCTCCAGCAGGGCGTAGGCTAACGGTTCCGCATATATGTCCACATTATAGGCGGCCAGCTGCGGTGCGAGCAATGCGATGAAGTCTGCTGCCACGGCCGTATCTACCAGTACGGTGTCGAGTGCATTACAAACGGAAGGTCTGGATACTTTGGCGTTGGTGACGATGGCAGCGGCCTGTTCGAGGTTGGCGGATCGTTCCACGTAGGTATGACATACGCCGGCGCCGGTTTCTATTAGAGGCACGCGGGAATTGGCGCGTACAAAGTCGATCAGCTGCTGGGAGCCGCGGGGGATGATGATGTCGATGTATTTGACGGCGGTGAGCATTTCGGTCACCAGGGCGCGATCGGGAGGCAACAGTTGTACCGTGTTTTCGTCCGCATCAAATTGACGGAGGGCGTCCTGAATGAGCGCTACCAGACAAGTGTTGGTATGAATGGCATCGGAGCCACCGCGTAGCACGCATACGTTGCCGGAACGGATACAGAGGGCAGCTACATCCACTGTTACGTTGGGGCGTGATTCGTAGATGACACCTACAACGCCGAGGGGGACGGTTTTTTTCTGTACCAGCAGTCCGTTTTCTAGGTGGTTTTCCAGCAGCAGCTGGTTGACCGGGTCGGGGAGGCGGGCAATATCGTTGAGGCTGGCAGCGAGGCTGCGGATACGTTGTGCGTTGAGTAGCAGACGATCTTTTTTAGGGTCTTCGTCCGGCATCAGGTCCAGATCTTTTTTATTGGCGGCGATGATAGCCGGGATGTTTTCGGTAAGTGACCGTGACAGCTGTTGCAGCAGTGCCTGTTTCTGCGCGTCCGGCAGGGTGCGGATGGATTCCGTGGCCTGTCGGGCTTTTTCGAGGAGGGGTTGAATAGTCATGATATATTACATTTATAACAGCACAATATCATCGGCATGCGCCACTTCTATATTCTGTGCCTTATGATTATTTTCCAATATGTCGGATGATATTTTGGCCCTGCCCACGGCAATGGCGATCATTTCTTCGTTGACGATCTCTATCACTTCTCCGCATTCAAATTTCTCCAGTACTTCTTTAACACCCACTGCGAGCAGGCTATGGCGTTTTTCGATTGCTTGTTGTGCGCCGGTATCTATCTGTATCCTGCCGGTCACCAGACAGCCGCTGGCCAGCCATTTTCTGCGTGCCGGCATGCTGCATGGCTGTGGAAGGCATAACGTACCTGTTTTACCAGCTATAGCATTGAGGATACCGTCAGTAGTACGAATACCGAAAATTACCACACGGATGCCCATACGGGTGGCCAGGCGGGCAAAGGTAAGCTTGGACACCATGCCACCCAGGCCCAGCGCGGATTTTTCCTTGTCGGCCAGTGAAAGGGCGGATTTATCGATCACATCTAACTGTGGCACTACCTGTCCGTTGCGGTCCAGCACACCGACCACGCTGGTACTGAACAACAGCAACGATGCCCCGAAACCTACGGCAATCAGCGTGGCCAGCTCGTCGTTGTCAGAAAACTTCAGCTCCAGACTGCTCACCACATCGTTTTCATTGGCGATGGGAATAATGTTGCTGGCCCATAATTCTTCGTAGGTGCGTTTCAGTTGCAGAAACTGATCCCTGTTGGAAAAATGTTGTCTTTCACATAAACTCTGTGCTACTGCAATATTGTAGGGTGCAAAGTAACGGCTGTATTTACTCAGCAATAAGGGGTTGCCGATGGCAGCAGCGGCCTTGCGTTCGCTGATAGTACCACTGTACTGAGTGAGATATTGTTTGCCGGCAGCTACCGCTCCGGAAGATACCAGCACGATATGATACTGTTGATGCAATTCGGCAACCTGCCGCGCTATGCCTGCTATAACGGTCTCGTCCAGATCACCATTGCCATGCGTGATAGACGCCGTGCCGAATTTTATAACTAATATTGGTTTACTCAAAGCCTTTCTTTTTGAGGATAAAAATAATATCTGTAAAGCTAAATTCTAAGTGCAAAATGCCGGATGCTGCAGTCGTCTGTCAAAATTGTACGCTTTCTTGATAAGTAACCATAAAATCAAAGGATTACGCCAGTCCGCTTTTTATATATTTGTATATTCTTTTACATATATAGTTTATTATAATTTATTTATGATTTACCAACGTTTGTCGCTGTTCATTACAGTGCTCTTGGGCCCACTTGTTGCTATGACCCAGCAACCACTGACGAAGAAATTTGAAGAAATCGCTGCCGGCTCCAAAGGCACGGTAGGCGTATGTGCCACCATACTGGAAACAGGGGAGACCGTAGGATTGAACAGTAAGATGCGATTCCCCATGCAAAGCGTGTATAAGTTCCCGATAGCCATGGCGGTACTGGACCAGGTAGATAGGGGAAAACTTTCTATGCAACAGCAGATACGGGTACTGCCTTCAGACTATATCCCTAAATCGGGACACAGCCCGCTCAGAGATGAACATCCTGCCGGTAATATGGACGTATCAATAACAGAGCTGTTACGTTACAACGTGGCTGAAAGCGATGGTTCTGCCTGCGATGTATTACTACGCGTCATCGGTGGCGTAAAAGTAGCCGACAAATATGTGCACCGCCTCGGGATCAAAGATATGCGGATTGCACTCACAGAACAGGTACAGGTGCCCAATGAACCGATGCAATACCAGAACTGGTCTACACCGGAAGCTATGACGGCCCTGTTTAAAAAATTCTATACCGGTCATGTTTTATCAGACAGCAGTTATCATTACCTGCTGGACATCCTCGTGAATTCAGCGCCCGGCGCCAGAAGACTGAAAGCTCAGCTACCCAAAGGTACTGTGGTAGCGCATAAAACAGGCACTTCAGGTACAGTGGAAGGCCTTACCCGCGCCACTAATGATGCCGGTATCATCACGCTGCCCGACGGAAAACACCTGATCATCACCGTCTTCATAAAAGACTCCTATGCTGACCAGGAAACCCGGGAACGTACTATCGCCTCCATCTCCAAAGCTGCCTGGGACTATTTTGTACGGTAGAAAAGGAAAAAATGGATAGCTTTGACTTTTCTGTATCATGAAGATTTTAATCATAGAAGATGAAGAACGTGTTGGGACACTGATCCGGCGCGGGCTGGAAGAACAGGGCTATACCGTGACACTGGCATGGGATGGTGAAGCAGGACTTAAACTGGCATTGGGCGGTGGCTTTGATCTGGTCATCACCGATATTGTACTGCCCCGTATCAATGGCCTGGAGCTGAGTCGTGCAGTCAGAGCGGCCCTGCCATCTATTCCCATCCTCATGCTGACAGCGCTCGGCACCACCGACGATAAAGTAGAAGGTTTTGATGCCGGCGCTGATGACTACCTCGTAAAACCCTTCGACCTGCGCGAGTTGCTGGTACGTATCCGTGCCCTGCTAAAACGAAATCATGGCGTAGCAACGCCACAACCGGCCGTATTACGTTATGCAGACCTGGAAATGGATCTGCAAACCAAAAGTGTGACCCGCAACGGTATGGAGATCAATCTTACTCCCAAAGAGTTCCGCCTGCTGGAATATATGCTGCAAAACAAGGAAAGGGTACTGTCGAGAGCCGAAATAGCGGAGAATGTATGGGAAACCCATTTCGATACCGGCACCAATTTCATTGATGTTTATATCAACTATCTCCGTAAAAAAGTAGACAAGGCATTTGAGGTAAAACTGATTCATACCAAACCCGGTATGGGGTTCATTTTTAAAGCTGGTTGACCATGAAAATCCGTAACAGGCTGACCCTCTTATTCACTGGTATGATCGCAGCCCTGCTGCTGGTATTTGCGTGGGTGGTATATATTTCGTACTCCCAGGACCGTGAAGAAGAGTACTACAAAAACCTGCAACAGCAGGCCATTACCAAGGCCAACCTGCTCCTCGATGCTAAAATAAGCCCTGAAGTATTACAACTGATCTATAAGAATGCCGCCGGCTCCCGCTCCCAGGAGGAGGTGGCTGTTTATGATACAGCCTTTCACCTGTTATATCACGATGCCGTAGACATAGACAAGGTAAAGGAAACCAAACAGATGATCCGCGAGATCACTGAACAGCGGCAGATTGCCTTTCATGAAGGGCCGCTGCAGGTGGTAGGATTCCTGTTTAACCATAATGGAACACCTTATATCGTCACCGCCGCAGCCCAGGATGAATACGGCCTGGGGCAGCTGCAGCACCTCTTCTGGACGCTGGTGATCACCTTCCTGGTAGCCGTCGTGTTTGTATTCCTGGCAGCCCAGTTTTTTTCGCATCAGGCCCTGAAACCGGTATCTGATATGGTGGATAAGGTAGAAGAGATCACCGCTACCAACTTGGACCTGCGGCTGGGAGGTGCAGAAGGGAAAGATGAAATCGCAGAACTGGCACAGACCTTTAACCGGATGCTGGATCGACTGGAACAATCTTTTGATGCACAGAAACAATTTGTTTCCAATATATCCCATGAGTTGCGCACGCCGCTCACCGCTATGATGGCTGAGCTGGAGATCACCGCTTCCCGTGAACGGCCGGCAGAGGAATACCGGCAGTCCATGCGTCATGCCATCAGCGATGCACAGCGGCTGGTGAAGCTGTCGAACAGCCTGCTTGACCTGGCTAAAGCCAGCTACGACCCCACAGAAATCAATTTCCGTGAAATACGTCTCGATGAAGTGCTGATGGATGCCCGCGGCGATATCCTGCAAGTACACCCCGAATATAAGATCAATGTGGTATTTGAAGAAGATACCGATGATGATGACGTTGTGTCCGTAAATGGCAACGAATACCTGTTGAAAGTCGCTTTTATCAACCTCCTCGAAAACGGCTGCAAATTCTCCCGTCCACCTCAAACCACTGTTACCGTCACCTGGTTTAAAGGCCATACCATCCTGCGTTTTACTGATGAAGGCATTGGCATTGCCAAAGACGATCTGCCTCATATCTTCACCCCTTTTTACAGAGGCAACAACCGCCCTTATGCCGATGGCAATGGTATCGGTCTTTCGCTTGCACTTAAGATTATCCGGCTGCATAAAGGCAATATCAGCGTTGTATCCAAGCCTGGGAGTGGCACTACATTTACTGTTGAATTGCCGCATATTTAGCCCCAGGGCTGAAGCCCTGGGCTATGTTTGTATTGGCAGGTGCGGGGCTTTATATTATTGCCTCGTGCCTGTGTCTGGCTTGGTTTAATATTGTTTTAGCCGGCGTTTTGTTGTCTGAGGGCTGAAGCCCTGGGCTATGTTTGTATTGGCAGGTGCGGGGCTTTATGTTATTGCTTCGTGCCGGTGTCTGGCTTGGTTTAATATTGTTTTAGCTGGCGTTTTGTTGTCTGAGGGCTGAAGCCCTGGGCTATGTTTGTATTGGCAGGTGCGGGGCTTTATGTTATTGCTTCGTGCCGGTGTCTGGCTTGGTTTAATATTGTTTTAGCTGGCGTTTTGTTGTCTGAGGGCTGAAGCCCTGGGCTATGTTTGTATTGGCAGGTGCGGGGCTTTATGTTATTGCTTCGTGCCGGTGTCTGGCTTGGTTTAATATTGTTTTAGCTGGCGTTTTGTTGTCTGAGGGCTGAAGCCCTGGGCTATGTTTGTATTTGTGTTGGTGCGGGGCTTTATATTATTGCCATGTGCCTGTGTCAGGCTTGGTTTAATTAGTATCCCGGGTTTAACCCATCTACACATTTATCCCAGAGCATCCAATATAGCCCAGGGCTTCAGCCCTGGGACTCTAATATGTTTCTAATAATATTCTAAATCGTTTCTAACGGCTGCATCCGCGGGCTGTTTATACTTTTGCGGCGGTTACGGTTAACTGTAACAGATACACGAAAAAAATATCGTCATGAAAAGGTTCACTGCAGCTTGCGGCGTGGTGTTGATCGCTGCGTCCTGTCACCATCCGGACAAGGGAAAGGAAATCGTAACATTTGAAGGCAGGGGAGATACCGTCTTTGTGCCTGCCGCTTCTCCTTTATCGGCCAAAATACACCTGCATACGATAACGGAAGCCCCTTATCAGCTGCAATTGCTGACGGCTGGGATCGTAAAAGCGATTCCCAATAACTATGCGGAGATAGCCCCGCCTTTTGCCGGCAGGGTGGTGAAATCGTATGTGCGTTTGGGTGATAAGGTACATGCCGGCTCTCCTTTGTTTGCTATTTCCTCGCCCGATTTTTATACGGCACAGAAGGCCTGGTTCCAGGCGCACCAGTTATATGAACAGGCTGTACTGGCACAGAAAAGGCAGCAGGACCTGCATCAGCATGCTGTAGGCGCAGCGCGCGATCTGGAAGAAGCTAATACCAACCTGGCTGTGCAGCGGCAGGAGCTGGAGAATGCAGCTGCGGCACTGAAAGTATTTAATATAGATCCTCAACACCAGGTGCTGGGTGAACCGCTGATTGTCAGGTCTCCTATTGGTGGGGAAGTGATCAGTAATAAGTTGGTCTCCGGACAGTTCCTGAAGGCGGAAGACGGTGCAGTAGCGGTTGTGGCACAGCTGTCGCAGGTGTGGATTGCAGGCCAGGTGAAGGAGAAAGACCTTCGTTTTATCCACGAAGGTGATGCGGTGAATATGGAGGTGACGGCGTTGCCAGATACCGCTTTCAGTGGAAAGGTGTTTCATGTGAGCCGTGTTATTAATGAAGAAACAAGGGCGGCGGAAGTGCTCATGATCTGCGAGAATCCTGCCCATCAGCTGAAACCGGGCATGTATGCCAGCGTTAACTTCCAGGATGCGCCGGAGAAAGTAATAGCAGTGCCTGCACGCGCGGTGATGCAGGACAATAATTCAAGTTATGTGTTTGCTGAAGTAGCCCCTGGTACTTATGTCCGCCGGAAAGTCGTGACCGGTGAAACCAAAGGGCCGCAGCTCATTATCCGCAGTGGTCTGAAGCCGCAGGATAAAATAATAGGTGAGGGCGCCTTCTATCTCTCAGCAGTAAAATAAGAGGCTTATGAAACAATTGATCAATACAGCTATACAGAAACGTTGGCTGATGGTAACCTTATTTGTGTTACTCGCCGCAGGAGGATATTATAGCTGGCAGCAACTGGCCGTGGAAGCCTATCCCGATATTGCTGATGTTACCTCACAGGTGGTCACACAGGTACCCGGACTGGCGGCAGAAGAAGTGGAGCAACAGATTACGATTCCGCTGGAGCGTGCGCTCAACGGCATGCCGGGCATGCATGTGATGCGTTCCCGCTCCACCTTTGGTTTGTCTATGATCACCCTCGTGTTCAATGATGGTGTAGATGATTATTGGGCAAGGCAGCGTATCAAGGAGAGACTGGATGATGTGACGCTCCCATATGGCGCCAAGCCCGGCCTCGACCCGCTTACATCGCCGATAGGAGAAATATACCGGTACATCATAGAAAGCGACAGCGCAGACCTGCGTGCACTCACCGATCTGCAAAACTGGGTGATCATCCCCAGAATCAAACAGGTAACCGGCGTAGCCGACGTGACCAATTTCGGCGGCATCACCACGCAATACCAGGTGGAGCTGGACCCGAAAAAACTGGAACAGTACCATCTTCCACTGAGTACGGTGACAGCGGCCATCAACAATAACAACAGCAATAGCGGGGGCAGCGTGCTCCAGCGCGGTGATCTGGGTTATGTGGTAAGAGGTATCGGTCTGCTGAAATCATTGGATGATATAGGCCATACCGTGATACAATCACCCCAGGGGGTGCCTTTGTTTCTGCAGGATATCGGTCAGCTTCGTTATGGTAACCTCGAAAGAAAAGGTGTACTGGGCTTCACAGACCATGAGCGTCAGTATAGTGAAAGCATTGAAGGGATTGTATTGTTGCTGAAGGGCCAGAATCCTTCCGTAGTGCTGGACGGTGTACATAAAGCCATAGATGAGCTGAATAACGGTCTGCTGCCGGCGGGTGTCAAAATACATCCTTTCCTCGACAGAACTGCGCTGGTCAATACTACACTGAATACGGTGTCGCATACACTATTAGAAGGAATGGCACTGGTAGTGCTGGTGCTGATTATTTTCCTGGGCAGCTGGCGTGCTGCTTTGCTGGTAGCGGTCACTATTCCATTGAGTTTGTTGTTTGCTTTTATCCTGATGCATTTCACGCATATCCCTGCCAATCTGCTGTCGCTGGGGGCGATAGACTTTGGTATCATCGTGGATGGTGCGATTGTGATGGCAGAAACGATGTTGCGGCAAAGGGAAGATCATCCACTGGAGATGCTGGAAGAACAAAGTTTTATGAAGAAGGCGCAATCGGTGGCCAGACCTGTATTTTTTGCTACGCTGATTATTATCACCGCTTACCTGCCGCTGTTTGCTTTTGAGCGGGTAGAGAAGAAGTTGTTTACACCGATGGCTTTTACAGTAGGTTATGCGCTTTTTGGCTCTCTGGCAGTGGCTTTGTTGCTGATTCCGGGTTTAGCGTATATGCTTTACCGTAAGCCTCAAAAACTGTATCATAATCGTTGGCTGGAGAAGCTGACAAGCGCTTATCAGCGGCGGATGGAAAAAATCATGGAGCGTCCGCGTAAAGTGTTTATACCGCTGGCGGTGGTGCTGGTGGCTGCTGCAGGGCTGACCATCACGGTAGGTAAAGACTTCCTGCCACCACTGGATGAAGGCTCTATCTGGCTACAGGTGCAGCTGCCGCCGGGCGTGTCGCTGGCTAAGGCCAGAGAGATGGCAGACAGTCTGCGTATCCGCACCATGCAGCATCCGGAGGTGACGTATATGATGACACAAACGGGTCGTAATGATGATGGCACTGATCCGTTTACACCTTCCCATTATGAATGTTCTATCGGTCTGTTGCCTTACAAGGAATGGCCTTCCGGTAAAACCAAGCAGGACCTCATCAATGAGCTGGCAGCGGATTACGCCACCATGCCGGGTTATACGGTGGGCTTCAGTCAGCCGATGATTGACGGTGTAATGGATAAAATTGCTGGTGCACATAGTGAGCTGGTGGTGAAAGTATATGGCAAGGATTTTCAGGAAACACGACGTACAGCCGAGGCCGTGATGGCCACATTGTCTCACGTACCTGGTGCGGTAGATCTGGCCATCGATCAGGAGCCGCCTTTGCCTCAGCTGCAGATACAGGCCGATAGGGCTGCCATTGCCCGCTATGGTCTCAATATCGCCGATGTGGCTGACCTGATAGAGACAGCAATCGGGGGAAAAGCCGTCGCACAGGTGTTTGTCGGTGACCGGGTGTATGATATCAGCTGCCGCTATCAGGAAGATGCCCGCAATACTCCGGAGAAGATCGGGAACCTGATGCTGACCAATGGGGATGGTGTGAAGATACCGCTGTCGCAGGTCGCCAAAGTGCAGCTGGCGACCGGTGAGAGCACTATTACCCGTGAAATGGGAAGACGACATCTCACTGTGCGGCTGAATCTGCGCGGCACAGACCTCACCACTTTTCTGCAAACCGCACAGGAACGAATAGAGAAAGAAGTAAAATATGATAAGGACAAAACCACGATTGCGTGGGGTGGTCAGTTTGAAAATAAAAACCGTGCCTACAGCCGGCTTGCGGTTATTGTGCCGGTAGCACTGGGGCTGATGTTTGTGTTGTTGTATGGAGCGTTTGGTGTAGCGCGTCAGTCGGCTCTTATCCTCTCTATTGTGCCGTTGGCACTGTTTGGAGGCATGCTGGCGCTGAATGTACGGGGCATGACGCTGAACGTATCATCCGCAGTAGGTTTTATTGCTTTGTTTGGCGTAGCTATACAAAACGGTGTGCTGATGGTATCGCATATGAACCAGCTGCGTAAAGAGATGGCTTCCCTGAAAGAGGCCGTGATACAGGCTGCCAGGGACCGTTTCAGGCCGGTGCTGATGACCGCCACCGTGGCCATGCTGGGATTATTGCCTGCATCGATGGCTACCGGCATAGGCTCTGATGTGCAGCGGCCTTTGGCTACAGTGATCGTATATGGACTGCTCTGTTCTACACTCATCACGTTGTATGCCCTGCCGGCACTGTATTACCTGACTGAGAAAAAAGCTGTTAACGAAACAAAATAATTCTTATGAAGAGGAGATGGCTGCTGCCACTATTACTGCTAAGTGGTCTTATGGCTGTTGCACAGGAAAAACAGCTGGACTTTGCCACTTATCTGTCCGGTGTGGGACAGCACAACCTGGGCTATGCCGCAGAAAAATTCAATATGGACATTGCCGCTGCCAATGTGCTGATGGCCAAAGTATTTCCTGACCCGGAAATCAATGCCGGCTTATTTGATAATGGTCAGCGCAGAATGCAGCAAGGATACGGACTCACTACTGGTATCAGTTACACGCTGGAGCTGGGTGGTAAAAGGCGTGCCCGTATTAATCTGGCCAGAAGTGAGCAGGAAGTAACCCGGCATCTGCTGGAAGATTATTTCCGTAATCTGCGCGCAGATGCTACCGTAGCTTTTCTGACCGCTATGCAACAGCAACGGTTATACGAAATTAAAATGGAAGCCTATCGTTATATGCAACAGCTGGCACAGGCCGACAGTATCCGTTTTAAAGCAGGTCTTATTACAGAAACAGATGCCCGTCAGTCACGTATTGAAGCGGGTATGCTGCTGAATGAGGCTTATGGTGTGGAAGCAGAAATGAAAACGGCCTTTGTGCAGCTGCACAACCTGATGGGCACCTACCGGGGAGATACCCTGGTAGCCCCGCAGGGGGATGTGAGCCGTTTTGAACGTGTTTACTCCCTGCCGGAGCTGGTGACAAAGGCGCAGGATGAAAGGGCTGATCTGCTGGCTGCATTGCGTCAGAAGGATGTATCGGTAAAAACGCTGCAACTGGCCAAAGCGGCCCGTATCATTGATCTGGGGCTTAATCTCGGAGTCAATAATGCTACACAGGTTACTAACGTGGTGGCCCCTACGCCGTCTATGAATACCGTTTCCGCGGGCATCAGCCTGCCGCTGAAGTTTTCCAACCGCAACAAGGGAGATCTGATGGCTGCCAATGCGGGTGTAAAACAACAGGAAACGGTATACCGGCAAACATTGTTGCAGGTACAAACAGAAGTAACTACCGCCTATTTCAGCTATCTGGGTGCAGGGCATCAGCTACACCAGTTTGACAGCGGGCTGCTGGAAGAAGCCAAAAAAGTGCTGGAAGGACGGCGTTACAGTTATCAGCGGGGAGAAACTTCCCTGCTGGAGGTACTGAATGCACAACGTACCTACAACGATGTGCAGCAGCAATATTATGAAAGTGTGTATAGTCATGCTACAGCCCTGGTAGAACTGGAAAGGGCTGCAGCTATCTGGGATATTCAATTCTGATTTTATGAAAAAAATTTGCAGCACTTTTTTACTTATCTGTATGGTGTTTTGTGCCGCAGCACAGGATATATCATCTTTCTCCCTGCAGGTAAAAGCTGGTATACAGTTGCCTGGTGTATACGGAAGAGAAAAAGACAGCGTTTCAATGACAAATAAAACCGGATTGGTAGCCGGGTTGAGCGCAGTGTCGCCGATTAGTCGTCATTTTGTATTGAAGCATGATATATGGGCAGCTATTAACAAAGACCAGTCAAGGCTGGATGTTTTTCCGATCAGTGCAGCTTTTCGTATGGCCAATGCGGAATTGTTTGCCGGGCCTTATGCCGGGATGCTGCTGAGGGCAGACAATTATGGAAATGGCAGTATGCAAAGCGGATATGCTACTAAAAATGATATTGGTTTTACTATCGGTGCCGGCTATACGTTCAGAAAAAAGATCAGTATTGATGTAAGATATGTACGGGGAATGATCACATTGATAGAAGATCCGGGGAACAAGGAGCAGCTGAAGGCTTATCGGCAGTATGTGGCTGTTACGCTGGGGTATGTTTTATTTTGATATTTTGTCATTTAGCTATTTTGATATTTGGGATCTCTTATTCGAAATATCAAAATAGCTAAATGACAAAATATCAGGATTTCTACGGTTTCATATACTTTTCATATTCATTTTCAATGTCTGAAATATCAGCATTGGTAACGGTTTTACCGTTGAACAGAAAAACCTCCCAGGTATATTTTTCGTCGTTGAGGTTGATGGTGGTGGTTTTACCATCTTTGGACGTAAAAGATATTTTCCCTTTTTGAGCGGTAACGGTTTTTACGCCTTTACTTTCAAGGAAAATATTGGAATCGGCAAAATAATTCAGGTTGTCATCTGTGATGGTGTAAAATGCTTCTTCTCCGTTTTCCTTTTTTATTTTTTCCAGTTTGATGCTGTCAGGAGAATAAAAAACAGCACATGGTTCTGTGATCTGTAAGGTATTGGATGCGGTGGTTGCATTTCCGGCTTTAGCCGCTTCCTGTGCGGGAGGTGCTGCATCAGTGCTTTCAACAGGTGTTTTGGTTTCATGGCAGGCGACGATGGCCAGAAAAGAAATAGGAAATAAATACCGATTTTTCATGGGATACATGGGCAATAATTTGTTTGGCATATAAGCATTGCGTTGTTACTTATGTAACAACGCAATCTCGTAAAGATAAGTAAAAAAATGCCAGTTACAATTTTTGCGCAGGTGTCAGATATGGGTAGTCAATGAATCCTTTTTCTTCTCCTTCATAGAAGGTGGATTTGTCTGCAGGTGCCAATGGTAGCCGTTGTGCGATACGTTCCACCAGGTCGGGATTGGAGATAAAAGGTCTGCCAAATGCAATAAGATCGTTGTTAAAACGTTGCATGGCTGCTGTTGCACTATCGGTATCATAACCACCGGCAAGTATCAGCCATTGATGAAACTGTTCGCGCAGCAGGGAGATAAAAGCAGGAGGAATAGGCGGGTGGCCGTTGGTAGACTGATCCGACAGATGAATATAACGGATATTCATCTTGTTGAGTTTAGCAGCAAGATAAAGATAGGTAGCGGTTTCTTCTTCATAAGCAGAAAGTCCATTGAGGGAAGCAAACGGAGAAAAACGGATACCAACGCGGTCTGCGCCGGCAATGCCGATGATTCCTTCTGTGATACGAAGCAGGAGCCGGCTTCTGTTTTCGATGCTGCCGCCGTATTCATCACTACGCTGATTGGAGGCCGGATGAATAAATTGTTCCAGCAGATATCCATGGGCAGCATGTATTTCTATCCCGTCGAAGCCGGCTTCCAGTGCGTTTTTTGCGGCCTGCAGATGTATGTTGTATATCTCTTCGGTATCCTCGGGGGATAATGCGGTGGGTACCGGTAACGGCTGTACGCCGGCCGGGGTGCTGATAGTGCCGGCAGCAGCGATGGCAGAAGGAGCCACAGGAGAGGCGCCGCCAGGGATGTTGAGTGCATGGGCGATTCTGCCGGCATGTACCAGTTGCAGAAATATTTTTCCATTCTGCTGATGTACTGCAGCGGTTACTTTTTTCCAACCTTCTATTTGTGCTTTGCTGTAGATGCCTGGGAGGCGTGAAATACCCATGCCGCCGGGACTTATCACGGTACTCTCGGCTATGATCAGTCCGGCGCTGGCGCGCTGGCTATAATAAGTTTTCATTAATTCTCCGGGGATACCCTCTCCGGTAACTCTGCGTCTGCTCATGGGAGCCATTACAATTCTGTTCTTTAAGGTGAGGGTGGGGGCGGCAATTGGTTCCAGTAATTTCATGTCTTTAATCTTTATAACACAAAATTAGGATGGCTGGGAAAGGTACAGCAGGTATAATTCGGGGATTCTATTGTAATTTTGGAGGCTATGGGACAACGAAATTTACATATGCCCTTTGAATTGTTTGAGGCAGACATGAGTGAGTGGAATTCCCGCCCACTGATATATTATTTTTTCGAGATCATACATATTAAAGAAGGACATGGTGTACGGGTGATCAACCAGAACCGTTTTCCTTACAAGCCGGGTAGTATTATATTATTCACACCCCGCGACTGCCGGGGGTTTGAAGCAGAAACGCCTACGCGTTTTACTTCTGTGCGTTTTTCGGATCATTTTCTGGAGAAACAACATTCAGCGGAAGAGCGCCACCGGATTGGTGAGTGGCTGAAGCAGCTGGAGTATGTTTTCTTTCATCACAACAGGCATCAGCCTATTCTGGTAAAACATGTGAATGACTGTAAAATGATCACAGCCCTTATTGCGAATATGGCGCAGGAGTTTCAGTCGAAGTGTTCTTATTATGAAACGAATCTCCAGCATTATGTGTCTTTACTGCTGAATATTATTGCCAGGAACGTATCTGAAGAGGTGGGTGTTACAGATAAAGAGGATAAGGAGCCGCTGATAGGACGGATGATTTCCTATATCCGGCAGCAGATCTATCATCCGGATCAGCTGAAGCTGGAGGTAATGGCGTCGAAATTTAATCTGTCATTGAATTATATCGGCGAATTTTTCAAGAAGCAAACAGGGGAGAGTGTACAGCAGTTTATTATTTCCTATAAGCTGAAGCTGGTGCAGTTAAGGATGGAGAACAGCGGACTGACTATTGGAGAGATCGCTGATGAACTGGGATTTACCGATGAAAGCCACCTTAGCAGGCTGTTTAAGAAATATTACGGGGTGAGTCCGGCGGCATACCGGCGAAACCGGCTGACAGCCAAAGCGGACGTGTCAGAATAAAAAATCATTGAAAAATTTCAATGTTTCAAAAAAAGTATTATTTTTGTGTCATGGATGTGGGAATTATAGAAAAAGCAGCAAATGCCATAGCCGATAAACACAGATTATCAATTATTATGGAGATTGCCCAAAAAGGCAGCATAGTATGTGGTGATGTTTGTTGTCTTTGTTCTTTGTCTCAACCTACAGTTTCGCATCACGTAAAGATTCTGGTGGATAGCGGTGTATTGAATTCTGTAAAGAATGGCCGTGTAGTGGAGCTGACCATTAATAAAGAGATGATGAAACAATTATCATTATTCTTTTTACAGTTGAGCTGAGTGCAGACATATTGGACGCATACAGCTTTTTTTATCGGCTGAAACATCGATGTTTTTAAATAAATAAATAAGTAGAGACGGGCATCTCTATTTTTTTATCTTAAAACATTGATACTTTTAAATAAATCAATTACACTTAATCAGGCATGGACCAGCTTAAAAACAAGATTGCTATTATCACGGGTGGTAATAGTGGAATAGGATATGCAACAGCAGCGGAATTTTTGTCGAAAGGAGCAAGGGTATTGATAACGGGTCGTAATCCTGGAGCGGTACAACGGGCCGTACACGAACTGGGATTTCCGGCGGAAGGGTTTACAGCAGACCAGTCCAGCCTGGAAGACACGAAAAAGCTGGCAGAATATGCGCGTAGTCGTTATGGCAAAGTAGACATTCTGTTTATCAACGCAGGTGTCGCGAAATTTGCGCCTTTTGAAGGTGTGACGCCGGAGCTGTTTGATGAAGTCATCGACGTTAATTTTAAAGGGGCTTTTTTCACTGCGCAACAGTTACTTCCTTTATTGAACGATGGCGGCAGTATTGTTTTTCTTTCAGCCATTAACGCCTACGCCGGCATGCCGGGGACAACGGTGCTGGCAGCCAGCAAGGCTGCGCTCAACGCGATATCCAGAACACTGGCCAGAGAGCTGGCTCCCCGCAAAATCACGGTGAATGCGATCAACGCTGGGCCTATAGATACGCCTTTAATTGAAAAAATAGGCGTCAGCCATGAAGAGGCAGGCGCAATCAGAAATAAAATGACGGCCAGTGTTCCGCTGGGAAGATTGGGAGAGGCAACAGAAGTGGCCAGTCTGGTGTCCTTCCTCGTATCTGATGACGCAAGGTTTATTACCGGCGGAGAATATACTATAGATGGTGGATTATTGGTCCACCCAGGGCTTCAGGGTTAGACTGGTTTAGATGATTACAGGTTTTAAAAGAAGAATAGAAGAATAAATGATCAACAGTCCGGTAATCATCCAAACCGGTTTAATCCTGTAAAAACCGGCAGTTCAGATTTTTCAGATATTTTGATTTACAGTTGTTAAGTTACAGGTTGCCATTGAATTGTAAAACCCAATTCTTTGCTTGCCGGATGCTGGTAGATACCAGTGTCCGGCAGCAATGTTTTTAATCTCTCCTAATTCATTTTACGGATCAGTTTACCGATTGTTTTAAGGCCTTCATCCACCTGTTTACTCCAGGGATTGCCATAGCTGATACGCAAACAGTTGTTGTAGCGGTTTTGCAGCGAAAAAAGACGCCCGGGACAGAAGCTGATTTTATGTTTTAAAGTTTGTTGAAACAGTTCGAAGGTATTGATATGTTCTTCCAGTTCCACCCATAATACACAACCACCTTGTGGCCGGCTAACGCGTGTGCTTTCCGGAAAATATTCGCAGATGGCCTGTGAGTAGCGCAGGCTCTGGGTATGTAGCATCTTACGCAGATTGCGCAGATGGAACTCATAGCGGCCTATCTCCAGGAAATGTCCTGCGGCCGCATGGGTAAGTGTGGTGCAGGATATTGCATGGTGATGTTTCATGCGCAGTACCTTGTCTTTGTATTTGCCAGGCATGGTCCAGCCTACACGGTAGCCTGGTGCTACTGATTTTGACAGAGAGTTGCAGAGCAACACATGCCCATGTTTATCGAATGTTTTACAGTTGGCCGGCCTTTGTTTACCGAAATAAAGATCTCCGTAGATATCATCTTCTATCAGTGCAATATCATGTTTCTCTACAATGCGTACCAGTTCCTGCTTGTTTTTGTCCGGCATACAGCAGCCCAGCGGGTTGTGGAAGTTAGTCACAAAAAGACAGGCTTTGATTTTATGACGGGGAATGGCTTTGTCGAGATAGTCAAGGTCTACACCGGTAATAGGATTGGTGGGCACTTCCAGTACTTTGAGGCCCAGTCCTTCTGCCAGTTGTAAAGCACCGTAATAGGAAGGGCTTTCCAGCGCGATGGTATCGCCGGGCTGTGTGGTAGCGGTCAGACAGAGGGTGAGGGCATCCATACAACCATGGGTGGTGACTATATCATCAGGTGTGCATACTTCGCCCCATCCGAGCGACAGCCGGGCTATCTGGCCACGTAACAGCTCATTGCCCTGCAATGCTTCGTAACCAAGACCGTTGCCATCGAGGTCACGCATAGCCTGTACTACCGCTTTAGCCATTTTGGCCGAGGGCAATAGTGAAGATGGCAGCGTGGCTACCGAAAACTTCAGGATGCTGTCGTCGGAGCGGTGGTTGAACACTTCCAGCACGATATCGCTGACTGTCACGTCGCTGGCCGGTTTGCGCACAGGGGCGCAGGTGCCGGGCATGGGGGCCAGATGCCGTTTGTTATGGCAGATATAGTACCCCGATTTAGGCCTTGATTCGATCAGTCCTTTGGCTTCCAGATGATAGTAAGCCTGGAAGGCAGTGGTGAGGCTGATACCCTGCTGTTTGCTGAGTACACGCACAGATGGTAGTTTTTCACCCATTTTCATGACGTCCTTTTCTATCATCTGCTCTATTCTATCGGCTACCTGCAGGTAGAGATGGTCGGCTGTCTTAATCATGTCGGTAAAAATCTGATCTGGTTCAAAAGTACGGAATGTAATCTGATATTTAACTGCCGGAATCGAGCTGTTTTTGTATCAGTTTACCCAGCATCTGTATCGCCCAGGTCTGGTCGTCATCCAGCGGGTTGGCATTGGAAAGCCGCAGGCAGTGATTGTATTTATCCTGGCTGGAAAAAAGGGTTCCCGGCGTAAAGGTGATATGATGGTCCAGGGCCTGCCGGTGCAGTGCCCAGCTGTCGACTTTCCGCGGCAGCACCGCCCAGAGGCTCATACCGCCCTGGGGTCGGGTAAGCCGCGTATCTGCGGGGAAATACTGTTGTATGGCCCTGGTCATCTGTAGCGTTTGTACATGCAGGGCCTGTCGTAATGGTTTGAGGTGTAAGTCCATCCGCTGCTGGTCCAGGAATCTGGTGAATACCAGCTGTGGCAGCATACCCGTACCTGCGGAAGACATGAACTTCATCTGCGCCAGCCGGTCATGATAGCGCCGGTTGATGATCCAGCCTACCCGCAGTCCGGCAGCAATATTTTTGGAGTAGGAAGAGCAATACAACACGAGGTCGGCGCGATCATAACTTTTAATAGCCCGCGGCCTTTCAGGAGCAAAATGCAGATCTCCGTATACATCATCTTCAATCAGCGGGATATTATATTTCTCAATCATCCGCGCCAGCTGTTTTTTGGCATCATCCGGAATAAGGCAACCGAGAGGGTTGCTGTAGTTGCTGATAAACAGGCAGGCCGCCACTTTTTTTCTGCGGAAAGCATCTTCCAGGTGGTCCAGGCTGATACCGGTGACAGGATCGGTGGGTATCTCGAGCGCTTTCATGCCCAGGTTTTCGATGGCCTGCAACAAACCGAAGAAGGTGGGGGACTCAATGGCAATGGTGTCGCCGGCTTTGGCTATTGTCCGCAGGCAGATGGTGATTGCTTCAATGGCGCCGTTAGTAACCACCATGTCATCTGCGGCTACGCTGCCGCCCCAGGCGAGCGAATGCCGGGCAATATGCCGACGCAAAGGCAGATGTCCATCGATATCACCATAAGGGATATACGTAGTTTTCTCTTCCCGGGCCGCCTGCCGCAATGCTTTGTTTAGTTTGTTCACCGGCAGCAGGGACAGATGTGGTGAAGCACCGATGAGTGATATCATTCCTTTGCGTCCGGTAGTATGGCGTATGATGGCTACCCGTCCGCTGATATTAACGATGGAGGCGGTTTTAGCCGGGTCAGATACTTTTGGCAACCGGGGCATCGTTTCCCGCGAATAATGAACGTAATACCCCGATTTCTCGCGGGCCTCTACCCATCCTTTGCGCTCCAGATGCAGATATACCTGCAGGGCAGTACTGATACTGACACCATGCTCTTCATGCAGACTACGTACTGACGGCAGTTTGTCGCCAATCGTATAAGTGCCGTTGCTGATCAGTGCTTCTATCCGGTCTGCCAGTTGCAGGTATAAAAAATCTTTCCTGGTATTCATCTTCCTGAAAAAAAATCTGTTATGGTCAAAATTACGTAATTCTGTATCTGTTCTGGTGCGGGTTTTTGTGATTATTTTGTCATACAAATACTGATCATATGAACGGACCTATTCACCAACTGGCACAACAGCTGGTAACACTTTGCCGGGACTGGAAATTCCTGGAAGCACAATCTACCTTGTTACATGAAGAGGCTGTCAACATAGAAGCCGACGGCAGAATCACCCGTGGACAGGCCGCCATCATGGCCAAAGAGAAAGCTTTCCTGGAAAATATCGAAACCATTCATCTGCTGGAGATATCAGATCCGGTAGTGGCAGATGGTTTTTTTGCGGTGCAGTTTCATTCGGAGCTGACCATCAAAGGAATGACGGAACGTCGTAGTCGCAACGAAATTATCGTATATGAAGTGCAGGACAACAAAATCATCCGTGAACAATTCTTTTATCGTTTTTAAATCAGTATGATGGAATCCAGAATGGACATATCCCAGCTTTTTCCGGAAGGCTTTAATGCAATGCTGGCACTGGAAGGAGCTATGCGTAACAGCAGCATCGATAAAAAATTATACAAACTGATCAAGATAAGGGCCTCACAGATCAATGGCTGTGCCTATTGCATCAATATGCACACACGTGAAGCCAGGGCCGCAGGAGAGACGGAACAGCGCATCTACTGTCTGAATGCCTGGGGAGAGGCGCCGTTCTATACAGACCAGGAGCGGGCTGCACTGGCTTTAACAGAATCGGTGACCCTGCTGGCCAGCACTCATGTGCCGGATGATGTATATGCAACTGCTACCGCTGTTTTTACAAAAGAAGAGGTAGCCATCATCACCATGGCCATTGTAGTGATCAACGCCTGGAACAGGATCGTAGTGACTTCCCGCACCCTGCCTGACTGAGCCTGAAAGGTTATCCGGATATTGCTTTACGGGCCTGCGATATCCGGGTAGCTGATTTGTTAAATAGCAAGATTCGGGCTTGCTGCATTTGTGTGTTTGTGTACTTTTGTCGTATGACCAGGCAAAAGATAAAGATTGCAGTGAATGATCCGGCCAACTTTTCCTTTCAGGAATGCCTTCATTTTCTGGGCAGATCAGATAAAGAATGCCTTCACTACATTACAGACGGAAAGTTACGCCGGATGGTACTGGCAGATGGAGAACCTGTGGTAATAGAGGTTGCACCGGGCACCAGGCCAGACCATTTGTTGGCCACTGTATTGGCACCTGTAAATAATATATTTCAGGAAGATGACATTCGTCTGTTTGTAACCCGCTGGCTTCACCTCGATGCAGACCTTCAACCTTTTTATGACTATACGTTGACAGACCCGTTGCTGAACGGTCTGGCTACCGACTACCGCGGGTTGCGGCTCGTCGGCATGCCTGATCTGTTTGAAGCCATCAGCTGGCCTATCATCGGGCAGCAGATCAACCTGTCTTTCGCCTATACGCTAAGACAGCGGTTCATACAGGCATTTGGCTTCCATCAGTCTGTAGACGGAACGGACTACTATTTGTACCCGCATCCGGCAGTCATCGCTGCATTGTCACCTGCCGATCTCGCTCCGATGCAGTTTTCCCGCAGTAAAGCGTTGTATCTTGTTGAAACAGCCAAAGTTATGGCCAGCGGTGAATTATCAGCGCAGCTACTGGCCCCCCTTAGCTACGAAGAAGCCCGCGACAGGCTGGTAGCCCTGAAAGGGATCGGTAACTGGTCAGCTAATTATGTGCTGATGAAATACAGCCGGTTTCCACAGGCCCTGCTGCTGGAAGATGTGGGTTTACAGAATGCTATCCGCCACCGGCTTGGCCTCCCTGCAAAACCTTCTATGGCCGAACTACAGCAATATACGCGTTCATGGCAACAACATGCCGCTTACGCCACCTTTTATCTGTGGCGCTCTTTATTATCTCCCATTTAATCATAATATGGAACTGGCTCATCTTCGTATAGACACCCCCGTAGGACCGCTGCTGATCAGCGGCACCAATGATTTTATACAGGCTGTTTCCTTCACGGAAGAACCGGAAACAGCTTTTCCGCAACCTCCACATCTGGTGCTCGACTGCGCACAACAACTGCATGAATACTTTGCCGGAAACCGCAAAGTATTTGACTTACCTATTCAACAGCCCGGCACCGATTTCCAACAGACCGTATGGGAACAACTCACCCGCATTCCCTTCGGTCAAACGATTTCATATCTGCAACTGGCCCGCCGCATCGGCAATCCCAAAAGCATCCGCGCGGTAGGCACCACCAACGGCAAAAATCAGCTGGCCGTCATAGTCCCCTGTCACCGTGTTATCGGCAGTAACGGCACGCTTGTCGGATACGCCGGCGGGCTATGGCGGAAGCGCTGGCTGCTGAATCATGAACGCCTGGATTTATTTTCAGCCCAGGGCTGAAGCCCTGGGCTATGTTAGATGCAGATTACATGCCCTGGATTATGTTGGAGACACTGCGCTTTTGATACGGCCCTGCATCAATTATAGCCCAGGGCTTTAGCCCTGGGGATCATAGGGGATGTTGAATTTATTGAGTATTGTTTTGTGTTCTTCGAGAAATGTTTGTTTCTGGTGATGCTTTTCCTGGTTTTGAATATACCGGATGACGACGGGGATCTGCGATTGAGAATAGGAAAAAGCACTATAACCTTCCTGCCATTTAAAGTTTTGTTGACGACAATATTTTGCATTGATCCATCTTGATGAACTCCCTTTAATGATCTGCATCAATGAGGATAACGATTCTGAAGGATGCATCTGAAGAAGTATATGGATATGGTCTGGCATTCCATTAATGATCAGACAACGATGCGATCTGTTGTTGATGTTAGCGGCCATATATCCGTACAGTTCATGTTTAAAGTTGTCTTCAATAAGGGTCGCACGATATTTCACTGCAAATACAATTTGCAGATTTAGTTGGGTATAACAATGGGTCATTGGAGTTAACTATTTTGTCTTAAGTTAAATAAAAAACTCCATCCGGAGGTCACAAATAGATTACTCCTCTTCAAATATCATCACAAATAACCTCTATTATAGCCCAGGACTTTAGTCCTGGGAGAAAAAAATCTGATATGCTCAAAAAACACAAAACTGAATCTGTTTTGTGAATTTATTTATGTGCAATTTTGACCTTTGAAAGCAATAAACCCATCCTTTCCAAATTAAACCGCCACCCATGACGAAGCTCCAGGATGATTTGAAACATACTGACCAGCTGTTACAGTTGACAAAGGAATTCAGCAGCGAATTTTTATCCTCACTCGATAGATTGGCAGCAGACAAGGTAACGCAGGTGGATATACGACCGGTTATGCCGGAAGAAGGGGTGGGAGGTGCTGAGGCGCTGGAATTGTTCCGGCAGCAGTATGGTGATGCCCTCACAGCGGCGGCTGGTCCGCGCTACTGGGGCTTTGTGACGGGAGGCGTTACGCCGGCAGCCCTGATGGGTGACTGGCTGACAGCCGCTGTAGACCTCAATGCCGCAGATAAAAGCTCAGCCACGTTTACAATAGAAACGGAAACCATCGCTTTTCTGAAACAGCTCTTCGGCTTGCCGGAGGAGTTTCTGGGGAGTTTCGTGACAGGAGCCACCATGGCTAACTTTACCGGTCTGGCAATGGGACGGCAATGGTTGGGCAAACAACGGGGCATTGACATCGGCAGAGATGGGATGGCCGGACTGCCGGATCTGCAGGTAGTTTCCTGTGTACCACATTCCAGTACCGCCAAATCTATGGCTATGCTGGGTCTCGGGCGTAATAACATAGTGAAGATACCGGCACTGCCAGGAAGAGAAAGTATAGATGTGGCGGCGCTGGAGGCTTTCCTTGCATCAAAAGAAGGGCAACCGGTCATTTTTGTAGCCAGTGCAGGTACGGTGAATACAGTGGATTTTGATGATATCGCAGCTGTGGTGGAACTGAAACAACGATACCCTTTCTGGTTGCATGTAGATGCGGCTTTTGGCGGATTTGCGGCTTGTAGCGAAGAACATCGCCACTTGCTGAAAGGCTGGGAGTATGCTGATTCCATCACCATCGATGCACATAAATGGCTGAACGTTCCGTATGATGCGGCGATGATATTTTCAAGGCATCCTTCCCTGCAGGTGGAAGTGTTCCAGAACGCGGGTGCTGCCTATCTTGGTGATCCGGCGGCCAACTTCAACTTCATCAACTACGGACCGGAAAACTCACGTCGTCAAAGGGCGCTGCCTGCCTGGTTTTCATTGATGGCCTACGGCAAAGAAGGATACCGGCAGATTGTAGACAACAACGTGAAGCTGGCACGACAGCTGGGAGAGCTGATTGTAGCCAACCCGGATTTCCGCCTGCTTTCACCGGTCAGGTTATGTGTAGTGTGCTTTACGTTAAACGTAGCGGCGGATGTACAGGAAACAAAAGTCAATGAGTTTTTAGACGCGCTGAATGCTAGCGGTGTGGTATGTATGACACGCACCGTCTATGCTGGTCAGCCTGCCATCAGAGCGGCGCTGGTGAACTGGAGAACAACCGGGGATGATGTGCAGATGGCCTATCAGGCAATGACGCAAATAGCAAATACGATTCTGAATCAACATACATATGCGTAAGTCAAATACAAATGCTTATATAGCGCTGGCCATTGTAAGTATTTTCTGGGGTACCACCTACCTGGCTTCAAGAATTGGCGTGCGCCATATTCATGGTATCATGCTGGCTGGTATCAGACAGGCCACAGCGGGGTTTGTGCTCACAACCTTCTTTATCCTGAAAGGTTATAAGCTGCCGGAAAAAATTGTGTTGTCCAAACTGTTTGTGATGGGGCTGTTGATGTTGTGTGGCAGTAATGGTTTGATGACCTGGGCCATGCAATACATACCTAGTGGGCTGGGCGCCATTATCAGCGCTACCGTGCCTATCTGGATCACTATCTTCAGTTATTTTCTGGTGAAGAAAACCCGTATCAGTATACAGCTGATTGTGGGGATGCTACTGGGTTTGGCCGGAGTGGCTGGTATTTTCTACAATTATCTGTCGAGTTTGGTCAATCCGGATTTTCGATTTGGTATCATGTTGTCCATCTTCGCCTGTATCTGCTGGGCGCTGGGATCGGTGCTGACGGCCAAATGGGCGCTGGGGGTGAACTATCTCTTTGGTGCAGGATTTCAGATGTTGTTCAGCGGTATTATGATGTTGCTTATTGCAACGGTGTTTATGGGACAACATTTTGATGCGGGCAGCTTCACAACAGAGTTGTGGGAAAGCCTGTTATATCTGATCCTGGTGGGATCTCTCCTCAGTTATTCGGCCTATGTATATACACTGAATAATTTGCCGCCGTCACTGGCGTCGGTATACGCTTATATCAATCCTATTGTGGCGGTATTGCTGGGATGGGTATTGCTGAAGGAAAACCTTACCTGGCTGATGGGTTTCTGTAGCCTGGTAACGATTGGAGGCGTATATCTTGTCAATGATGCGATCAACAAGAATAAGCAATTGCAATAAATATTTAAGGTAGAAGTTAAGTCCGATGCTCGCCCCGGTGTTTACCGGATGAGCATCTTTTTTTTGTATGATGAAATGAAGTAAATTTAATCTGGTTCTCTCGAAAAATAAATAATAGCATATGGAAGTCATTCAGGCATCAGGGATGCATACAAATGAAGTGGCCGTATTATTTGATGCTTACCGCAGTTATTTCGACCAGGTACCTGATTTTAAAGGAGCGCTGGCATTTGTGAGTGATAGGATAAAGTTGGGTGATAGTGTTATTTTTGTGGTGTTTGAAGGAGATGAGATTATCGGATTTGCGCAGTTATACCCGTTGTTTACTTCATTGGGTATGAAGCGGGGTTGGTTACTGAATGATGTGTATGTATTGGAAGAACACCGGGGCAAAGGCGCTGGTGGAGCGTTGGTAGACGCTGCTATTGACCACGGTCGCAAAACAGATGCAGCGTGGCTGATGTTGCAGACATATGTGGCTAATACCGGTGCACAGAAATTATACGCATCCAAAGGTTTTAAAAAAGATGCTACTTCCTACTACTTTTATCATGCTTTGTAGGTTGCAGGCAATTTTCCTTTTCTTTGCAGGATGGATATTACAAAGAACCCCTGGACCATTCACTCCAGCGAGGTAACATATGAAAACAAATGGATCCGTGTGGTACACAATGAAGGGCTGAACCCGGCTGGTGGCCCTGGTATCTACGGTGTTGTCCATTTCAAAAATCTGGCTATCGGTGTGGTGGCGCTGGATGCGCAACACAACATCTATCTGGTAGGCCAGTACCGTTTCCCATTGAAGAAGTTCAGCTGGGAGATACCGGAAGGTGGTGGCCCGCTGGGCGAATATCCGCTGGACACCGCTAAGCGGGAACTGCTGGAAGAAACCGGACTGGTGGCCAACCACTGGGAAGTGATCT
This sequence comes from Chitinophaga flava, assembly GCF_003308995.1. Lineage (NCBI taxonomy): Bacteria > Pseudomonadati > Bacteroidota > Chitinophagia > Chitinophagales > Chitinophagaceae > Chitinophaga > Chitinophaga flava. The sequence continues at coordinate 1,672,988 of NZ_QFFJ01000002.1, forward strand.
GTGAAATTGCATTGTCCAACTCCGTCACTGATGAAACCGGTGTGGTGTTTCTGGCCAGGGAGCTGGAACAACGGACTGCGGAGCCGGAAGATACGGAACAGCTGATGGTGAAAAAACTTCCTTTTGAAGAGGCCTATCAGATGGTTAAAAACTTTGATATTACTGATTCTCTTTCGGTAGCGGCTATTCAGAAAATAAAGCTGATGCTGCTGGAAGGAGAGCTGGTTTAATACGTGTTTAATAGAAAAAGCGTTTCTTTGCAGCAAATGGAAAGAAAATTCAACGCTTTCAAAGGAGAAAGAAAATCTGGCGGCGGTCCTAAACGGTTCGCCAGCCCCCGACCCAAACAGTCTTCGCTGATTATCGGCCGTCAGCCGGTAATGGAAGCTCTCAGCAGTGGCAAGCCAATCGAGCGTATCTATATGCTTCGCAGTGCCACTGGTGATATTATCCCACAAATCAAAGAGCAGGCTGCTGCCAACAATATTCCGATTAATGTAGTGCCGGTAGAAAAGCTGAACGGACTGACCCAGGCCAATCACCAGGGCGTTATTGCCCTCACCGGACAAGTGACTTATCTGGATCTGCAGGATGTAATTTCTCATGTAACCGAACAGGGAGAAACACCGCTTTTCCTGATCCTCGATGGTATCACCGACGTGCGGAACATCGGCGCCATCGCCCGCAGTGCCGTTTGTTGCGGCGCCCAGGCTATCATCATTCCTGACAAAGGTATTGCCTCCCTCAACGAAGAAGCGATGAAATCTTCTGCAGGCGCTCTGGAAAAAATCGCTATCTGCCGTGTCAACAGCCTGCTGAAGGCGATTGATACCCTGCATCTCAATGGTATCAAGGTGATGGCCAGCGAAATGGAAACAGAAATCAAACTGTATGACTGTGACCTGAAAGAGCCGGTAGCCGTGATCATGGGTTCTGAAGACAAAGGCGTGTACCCGGCACTGATCAAAGCTTCTGATGTGTTGTTCCGTATTCCTATGGCCGGCAATTTTGAATCTTTCAATGTGTCTGTAGCTGCAGGGATTATTTTGTACGAAGCGATGAAACAAAGAACGATATGATTTAAACCCGTTTTTTATGCTGAAACTAATCGAATGTCCGCGTGATGCCATGCAGGGCTGGCACCGGATGATCAGCACGACAGAGAAAGTAGAGTATCTGCAGGCTTTGCTGAAGGTAGGTTTTGATACCCTGGACTTTGGCAGTTTTGTATCTCCCAAAGCGATTCCACAACTGGCAGATACCAAAGAAGTGCTGGCACAGCTGGACCTGTCGGCCACCCGTAGCAAACTGCTGGCTATTGTAGCCAATGTACGGGGCGCTGAAGAAGCCGTTGTACATGAGGAAATCAACTACCTGGGCTTCCCCTTCTCTGTGTCCGAGACCTTTCAGCTGAGAAACACGAATAAAACGATTGCCGAATCTCTGGAGCAGGTGCAGACCATGCAGGAGCTGTGTATCAAAAACAGCAAAGAACTGGTAGTGTATATCTCCATGGGTTTTGGCAACCCCTATGATGATCCCTACAGTCCTGAGATCGTGCTGCGCTGGGTGGATGAACTGGTGAAGATGGACATTACCACTATCTCACTGGCCGATACCGTGGGCGTAGCCAATCCGGATATCATCTCCAGCCTGTTCAAACACCTGATACCGGCTTATCCCGGCGTAGAGATCGGTGCGCATTTTCATTCTGCCCCGTATAACTGGGAAGAGAAAGTGCAGGCTGCCTGGGACCAGGGCTGTCGCCGGTTCGACAGTGCCATCAAAGGCATCGGCGGATGTCCTATGGCCAAAGATGAACTGGTAGGCAATCTGGCCACCGAAAATATGATCTGGTTCTGCCAGCAGCGTCAGGAGCCGCTTACCCTCGATATGATCGCCCTGAGCACCGCACAGCAGCTGGCTGACGTGGTTTTTAAAGACTAAGACATGCAATTCCATCTGAGCTTCCCGGTAGATACAATCGAACCGGGCATACATTACAGCGACAAAATATTGCTCATGGGCTCCTGTTTTGCGGAAGAAATAGGCGCCAAACTACATGAGCACCGGTTTAATACCCTCATCAATCCTCATGGTATCCTCTTCAATCCGTTGAGCCTTACCAGGGCGATCACGTCTTATCTCGACGGAAAAATCTATACAAAAGATGATCTCTTCCAGCATCAGGATACCTGGCATAGCTGGGACCACCACAGCCGTTTCTCTGGCCTTACGCCCGAAGCTACGCTGGAACAGATCAATGCGGCCCAGCAGGAAGCTATCCGGAACATCGAACAGGTGGACTGGCTGGTGCTCACACTGGGATCGGCCCATGCCTATTTCCTGAAAGAAGGCAATCAGTTGGTGGGCAACTGTCATAAAGTGCCGGGTGCCAGTTTCCACAAGCGTCTGCTCACCGTGGAAGAAGTGGTGTCTGCTCTCGATAATGTGATGCATCGGCTGTTTTTCCGTAACAGAAAACTAAATATACTCTTCACCGTTAGTCCGGTACGTTACATACGCGATGGCGTGGTGGAAAATAACCTGAGCAAAGCTGTATTGCTACAGGCGGTACATCATATGGTCAACAAGTTTGCCCGGCTCTGGTATTTTCCGGCGTATGAACTGGTGATTGATGATCTGCGCGATTATCGTTTTTATAAAGATGATATGGTGCATCCTAATGAAACGGCTGTCAACTATGTGTGGGAGCATGTGGTGAAAGCGGCCGTACATGGCAGCAGCCAGCCACTGTTGCATACCATTGCGGAAGTCAACAGGGCCGCGCAGCACCGGCCGTTTAACCCGGAGAGCAGCCAGCATCAGCAGTTTCTGCGCACTTATGCAGACAAGGTAAAACAACTGATGCAGGCACATCCTCACCTATACTGGGAAGACCTCCTGCATCATTTTAAGGTTGAATAATATTTTCTTTTATAAAGCTCCTCCTTTGTTGTCCCGGACATACACCAGGCCAATCACGAAGCAGATAACGGCCACGGCTATAGGATAAATGAGTCCTGCCAGGTGGTTGCCGGTATTGGTGACCAGGATAGTGGAGATGGTAGGCAGCAGTCCGCCGAATACACCGTTGCCAATATGATACGGCAGCGACATGGACGTATACCGTATTCTGGTAGGGAACATCTCTACCAGGAAAGCGGCGATGGGCGCATATACCATGGTCACGAACACCACCTGTATAAATATCAGGAACACCAGTATGGCCATATTCGTTTTGCTGACCGTTAACTCTGATTTGCCTTCACTTTGCCGGAGAATACTACCGTCTGTATAACTATGCACGCGGGTAGTGTGCTGCACAAACTGCCCGGATTCACTTTTGGACTGAGTACTTTCTATTCTAAACAGCGCCGTTTGTTCCGTTTTTTGTTTTAAATCCCCGATCGTATCCATGGCTTTATAGATGGGGAAGTAGGCCAGTGCAGCTATCAGCATGCCGGCGAGCATGATCTTTTTGCGGCCGATACGGTCAGACAACGAGCCGAAATAAATAAACAGCGGTGTACCCAGTAACAGTGCGATGGCAATGATAATATTGGACTGTACAAACTCGATGTTCATCGTCTTCTGCAAAAAGGAAAGTGCATAAAACTGGCCTGTATACCATACCACGCCCTGGCCCATGGCTGCGCCAAAAAGGGCGATGAGCACCAGTTTCAGGTTTTCCTTGTTGCCAAAACTTTCCTTGATAGGATTGGCAGAAGTTTTCCCTTCTTTTTTCATTTGTACAAACAGCGGTGATTCCTGTAGCCGTTTCCGGATATAATAAGACATGATCACCAGAAAAACCGAGAGCAGGAAAGGAATACGCCAGCCGTAGTTGTTGAAGTCTTCTGTGGTCATCACAGTGCGGGTAATGAGGATGACTCCCAGCGATACGAACAGGCCCAGTGTAGCGGTGGTCTGGATAAAGCTGGTGTAATACCCGCGGCGGTCATTGGGTGAATGTTCAGCTACATAGGTGGCTGCGCCGCCGTATTCACCGCCAAGGGCGAGGCCTTGCAATAAGCGTAATATTAACACCAGCATGGGAGCCAGTACGCCGATGGTATGATAGCTGGGTATCAGGCCGATGGCGAAGGTGGAACCACCCATGATGAGCAGGGTAAGCAGGAAAGTGTATTTCCGGCCTACCAGGTCGCCCAGGCGGCCAAATACGATGGCGCCGAAAGGCCTTACGATAAACCCTACAGCGAAAGTGGCCAGGGTGGCAATATAGGCCAGCTCAGGGTTGCTGGGAGGGAAAAATTTTTCAGAGATAATAGCCGACAGGCTGCCGAAGATGTAGAAGTCGTACCATTCTATCAGTGTGCCTGCCGAGGAGGCCATAATGACCTGCCAGATGTTTTTGGTTCCGGATTGTTGCATTTCGAGATTTTTTAAGCGATTGGGCTTTTGGGTTATTAACATTGAAGGGAAAAAGATAGGAAATAATTATTATGGGTGCAAGTCCTGCTGCCGAATTCCTGAAAGGAATAAAGACTTATCTTTAAGTAAGTAGCCCAATTAATAAAGAAAAGATGAATCAAGGACCGTTATCGTATTTCAGCAGACTTATTTTTTTATTGATACTTAGCCAGTTAATTTTTCCACCTGGTTTGCAGGCCCAGCATGCCGGTGCCGTCAGGCCCAAAATAGGGCTTACCCTTAGTGGTGGCGGCGCCAAAGGCCTGGCCCATATCGGTATCCTGGAAGCGATTGATAGTGCGGGCCTCCGGATAGACTATCTAACGGGCACGAGTATGGGCAGTATCGTTGGCGCCTTATATGCGATGGGTTATTCAGCAGACAGTATAGAAGCAGTGGCCCGCAGAATAGACTGGAACAGTCTTTTCACCAATCAACCGGTACTCACGGATGTTTCCTACGAAGAAAAAAACGAATACAACAAATACATTATTGAGATCCCCTTTGAATATGGCAAGCCGAAACTGGCTTCAGGCGTGATTTCCGGCGAAGCGCTGTGGTTGGAGCTGGCGCGGTTAAGCTGGCCTGTAAAAGACAAGAAAGATTTTTCTCAGTTTAATATCCCCTTTAAATGTATTGCCACTGATGTGGCCACCGGCCAGATCGTTACGCTCGATAGCGGTGAAATTGTTACGAGTATGCGTGCCAGTATGGCTATCCCTTCTATCTTCACTGCTGTGAAAATAGGTGACCGCAAACTGGTGGACGGCGGCGTGGTGCGTAACTTCCCCGTCATCACTGCTAAGGAAATGGGCGCCGATATCGTCATCGGCTCTAATGTAAGCGGTGGCCTCCGTAAAGCGGATCAACTGGTAACGCCCTTCGATATCCTTTACCAGCTGGGATTTTATAAAGATGCCATCGACTTTGAAAAGGCCCGTAAAGAATGTGATATCTATATCCCGATCCATAAAGAGCTGGAAAACTATTCAGCAGCGGCTTTCGGTAGTGTGGACTCTATCATCGAAATCGGCAAGCGCAAAGGACGGGAGATGTATCCGGTGTTCAAACACCTGGCCGACTCACTCAATGCCCTGCAGCCTGAGGGTCCGTTTGTGGCCAATCGTTTGCCTTTTGCTGCTGATGTTGAATTAAGCAGTATCCATGTGTCGGGGCTGGTACATTCCGAAGAAAATTTTTTCCTGCAAAGGCTGCATCTCAAACCTGACGGCTGTTATTCTAATAGTCAGCTACGTGAAGCCATCCGGCGCGTGTATGGTACCCGCTTTTATAAACTGATCACCTACAACCTGCAGCCCGAAGGATATGGTAAGTTCAGGATGGATATCACGGCAGAAGAGAATCCGCTGACCTATGTTAAGTTTGCGCTCAACTATAATACGCTTACAGGAGCCAGCGCTATCCTCAACCTAACCCAGCGCAATTTTATCATACCCAACTCCCGTTCATTTGTGAGCGTGGCCATCAGCGAAAATCCGCGGCTGGCAGCAGAATATTTTAAATACCTGGGACGCAGCCGCAGCTTTGGTTTTGGCTTGGGTGCACACTATGAGAATACAGGGCTTACCTTTTATAATGAAGATCTCTCCAAATTGCAGCCCTTTCGCAACAAATACGCTAACGTAGATATTAACCTGCAGTACTCGCTGGGCAGCACGATGGCTTTCGGCGCCGGTTCCCGCTGGGAGTATATCAAGTACAAGCCACAGTTCTCACCGTTTGTAGAGGTTAGAGGCAGCACCAATCAGCTCAATACCTACGCTTTCTTTGGTATCAATTCCCTCAACCAGAAAGTCTATCCTACCAAGGGGTTTCTGTTGAATATAGAAGGAGGGTATATCTATAATCAGCATTCAGGCATCAACGTTAGTAACGATGGGGTGCCGCTGAACCTGGACAGTGCCGGTATTCGTTTTAATGATTATCAACGGCTGCTGGTGACCGCAAAGTACTATATCCCTCTGGGGCATAAGTCGGCCCTTGAATTTGACGGTAACCTGGGATGGAATTTCAACTATCATGAATCCGTAGTCAGTGGTTTTGTAGTAGGAGGGATGAATAATGTAATCCGTAACCAGATACCGTTGATCGGGTTGTTTGAGGGAGAAGTTATTTCCCCTAAAGTAGCAGCGGTGCAGACAGCCTGGCAATATGAGGTAATAAAAAATATTTATGCGATGCCCAGAATAGGGGTGGCTCTTTATGGAAGGGATGTGCTGGATAAGGGAGATAAATACAAGATGTTGAGTGGTTATGGGCTGGGAGCGGGGTATAGCAGCAGGTTGGGGCCTATAGAGGCAACGATGATGTATAGTGATCAGTCGGGTAAACTGAAGTTTTATGTGAACATGGGATTTAATTTCTGATTTTTCATTTGTTTATTTTTTTATTTGAGGATTTCGTTTTCCTGAATCACCAAATAAAAAAATAAACAAATAAGAAAATATTAGTGCATCCGGTCACCGCGGACTTCAATGTTTTTCAGTATTTCGGCTTCCATCTTCAGCCATTCTTCCCATCTTTTGCGGACTTTTTCTTCCGGGAAGTATTCGTTGGCCAGATCGATGAACAGGCGGTAGTGTCCTGCTTCGGAGATCATAAAACGGCGGTAGAATTCGCGCAGGTATTCATCTTCGAGACCTTCGCTGAGCAGGCGGAAACGTTCGCAGCTGCGGGCTTCTATAAGGGCGAAGATCAGCAGAGCATCGAGAAAGGCATCGTCGGCATGTCCGCCTTTGCTGCGGTTGTCCATGAGTGCGTTTACATACTCATCTTTTCGTTGTTTGCCCAGCTGCAGCCCTCTTTTTTTCAGTTCGGCGAGTACTTGTCTGAAGTGACCCCATTCTTCCGTCACGATAGGTGCGAGTTCCTGTACCAGCCTTTCTCTTTCAGGATTGCGCTGGATGAGGGAAATAGCGGAGGAGGCAGCTTTTTGTTCACAGTAGGCATGGTCCGTCAGGATGTCCTGCAGCGAGATAGCTGCCAGGTTAACCCAACGGGGATCAGTAGGTAATTTTAATCCGAGTATGGATACTTTACTCATGTTTTAACTTTCAGGTATTGATTATTTTTGTTGTGCGAAGATAGTATTGAATCAGTTAAATTGCTAAAAGCTCATTCGTTTATGCACAGAAGTCCAGAACCATTTTTGCTGCAACCATTGCGGCAGCGGCGGGAACAGCATGCTTTCCGGGAGTTGCGTTTGCAGGGCAACCTCATTGATTTTTGTTCCAATGATTATCTGGGACTGGCGCGTAGCGCGGCTTTACAGGAGAAGGTTCATATGCTTATGCAGGAGCGCCCTGCTGCTCATGGCAGTACCGGTTCCCGTTTGCTGGCCGGTAATTACCAATGGATTAACGATGTGGAGGCAGACCTGGCCGCTTTTCATCAGGCTGATGCTGCTTTGATATATAACTCGGGATATGATGCTAATCTCGGGCTTTTCTCCTGTGTGCCACAGAAAGGGGATACCGTGGTGTATGACCAGCTGGTACATGCTTCCATCCGTGATGGTATGCGGTTGTCGCATGCACAGACTTATTCGTTCCGGCATAATGATATGGAAGATCTGCGGAAGAAGATCAACAATGCCGGTGGCAACTGCTTTGTGGCGGTAGAGTCGGTGTATTCGATGGATGGGGATATGGCGCCGCTGGCGGCTATCGTGTCTTTGTGCCAGGAATATGGCGCGCATCTGATCGTTGACGAGGCGCATGCAACGGGAGTTGTAGGAGAACGGGGGGAAGGGCTGGTACAGGCACTGGGACTGGAAGATGCCTGTTTTGCCCGTTTGCATACGTTTGGCAAGGCGGTGGGCTGTCACGGTGCAGTAGTGCTGGGTTCATCTACCTTACGTGATTATCTGATCAATTTCTCCCGGTCGCTTATTTATTCCACAGCATTGCCGCCAACAGCCATCGCCGCCATTCAGGCCGGTTATAGTCTGTTTCCCTATATGGACGACGCGAGGGCAGAACTCTCGGCACGGATAAAGCAGTTTCGTGATGGCGTAGGTTCGTTGGCGTTACTCCCCAGTGAAACACCGATCCAGGTGGTGATCACCGGAGGCAATGAAAACACCCGCACCATAGCAGCTATGTTACAGTCCGCGGGGCTGGATGTGCGTGCTATCCTGCATCCTACGGTGGCCAAAGGGCAGGAGCGGCTGCGGATTGTAATCCACAGCTTTAATACTGCAGTGGAAATTGAGCAGTTGGTAAAAGTCTTATTGCGTTAAGCTCGTTGATACAAAAAATGATGTATTTTACATATACATCCGAGCTACTATTTATGAGAATCATCCCAGCTGTTATAACCGCCGCCGTTACGTTGTCACTCTCCTATGTGTTCAGCACCAAGTTAGGCCAGGTACCCCCGATGGGTAAATTATTGAGTCCGCAGACCGGTTTCTGGCAGAATGCCGAAGTGATCGGAGAGCGGCCGCATGAAACGATGGTATTACCCGGTTTGACCGGCAAAGTGGAAGTTTGGTACGATGACCGTGCTGTACCACATATATTTGCAGACAACGAAGCAGACGCATATTACGTGCAGGGATATGTGACAGCCCGCGATCGCCTCTGGCAGATGGAGTTGCAGGTCTTTGCCTCCGCCGGCCGCCTGTCGGAGATAATGGGCCCCGGCCTCATCGGGTATGACAGGGGCAAACGTCGTGACGGAATGATCTATGGTGCAGAAAAAGCTGTAGCCATGATGGAGTCTGATCCCGCTACACGTACGGCTATCCATTCCTATGCTGATGGTATCAATGCTTTCATCGCACAACTTACCCCCGCTACCTTACCGGTAGAATACAAGATACTGGATTACAAACCTGAAAAATGGGATGTGATCAAATCGGCGCTGCTGTTGAAATATATGTCTGCCGACCTGGCGGGCTTCTGCGACGACCTGGAGTTTACCAATGCCCGCCGTCTCTTTTCCATGGCTGATTTTAACCTGCTGTATCCCGACTTCCAGGATACACTGTACCCTATCATCCCCAAAGGGACTGCTTTCCCGGCTCCTGCTGCTAAAGCAGTAGCTCCTCCTGATAGTGTGCTGGCCATCGATGCTTCCTATATGAAGTTTAAAATGGACAAGCCCAACCCGGAAAACGGCAGTAACAACTGGGCCGTGGCCGGTAGTAAAACGCGTTCCGGTGCACCCATCCTCTGCAGCGATCCGCATCTGGGTCTGAGCCTGCCTTCTCTCTGGTACGAAATACAGATACATACACCTGATATGAACGTTTACGGCGCCTCGCTGCCCGGAGCTCCCGGTGTTATCATCGGCTTCAACGATCATATCGCCTGGGGCGTTACCAACGGAGAAGAAGATGTGAAAGACTATTACCGTATGGAGTTCCGTAATGGTAAAAAAGAATATCTGTTCAACGGCACTTATCGTCCTGCTGAGCTGAGAGTGGAAACCATCAAGGTAAGAGGAAGCGCTCCCATCTATGATACGGTGGCCTATACCGTTTTCGGACCTGTTGCATTTGACAACACCTGGCCGGAAAAAACCACCCATGAGCCTTTCCTCGCTATGCGCTGGAAAGCACTGGACTCTTCCAATGAACTGCTGACCTTCTACAAACTCAATAAAGCCCGTAATTACGATGATTATGTAGAAGCGCTGCAACACTATACCTGCCCTGCCCAGAACTTCGTATTCGCCGATAAACAAGGTGATATCGGCATCTGGCATAATGGCCAGTTCCCCTTACGCTGGAAAAACCAGGGTAAATGGATCATGCCAGGTAGCGACAGCACCTACGCCTGGCAAGGATATATCCCTCGTGCTGAAGTACCTCATATGAAAAATCCGGAACGTGGTTTTGTCAGCTCCGCTAATCAGCGTCCTACAGACAATACTTATCCTTATGCATTGTATGGTGAATTCGATCTTTTCCGCGGAGAACGTATCAACAACCGTCTCGGTGAAATGAGCCAGATCACGCCACAGGATATGATGACGTTGCAGAACGATAACAAAAACCTGTTTGCCGCCGCAGCCATGCCGCTTATCCGCAAACACTTAGATACAACAGCGCTCACCGCAGCTCAGCAACCTTACTGGCAACTGCTTTCACAATGGAACTGTGTAAGCACAGCCGATAGCAAAGCAGCTACCATCTTCAATACGCTCTGGGGACATCTCTCCGATACTATTTTCCGGGATGAGCTGACACCCAAAGATTCCTCTGTGCTCACATGGCCACAGGCTTCTACCGTTCTGCTGATGTTGCTCCGCGACAGCGCCGTACATTTCGTGGACAATATCAACACACCACAGAAAGAAACGTTGTCGGGGCTGATGCAAGGCGCATTTGCCACCAGTGTCAAAGAGCTGGCCGAGCTGAATAAAGCAGGCAAACTGGAGCTGGGCAGGTCCCGTGGTACAGATATCCGTCACCTCACCCGCGCTATTCCCGCTTTCAGTGCTATGAACCTGAACACCGGTGGCGGCCGTCATATCGTAAACGCTACACAAAAGACCCATGGCCCTTCCTGGCGTATGGTGGTGCAGCTCTCCGATAAAACCGAAGCCTATGGTATCTATCCCGGCGGACAGAGTGGAAATCCCGGAAGTCCCTACTACGATAATGCCGTCAGCGACTGGGTTGCCGGTAAGTATTATCTGCTCCACATCTTCGATCAACAGGAAAAAGATGACCCGCTGATCCGCTACAAGGTGGTGTTTACAGGGAAATAGTAAATTTTTTTACAAAAGAATTTGGAAGAAATATAAATATTCCTATCTTTGCACTCCGTTAAACAAACGGGGTGTAAAGATTCCGTAGCTCAGTTGGTAGAGCAATACACTTTTAATGTATGGGTCCTGGGTTCGAGTCCCAGCGGGATCACCAAAAAACTTCTAAAACCTCGCGCTTGTCGCGGGGTTTTTTTGTCTGTCTGGCAGTCTGTCAAAGTGCAAATTGACCTATCGTTACCAAGCTCCGGTATGTTTATCAGTGCAATACCAGGGAATTTCTCTGCTAGTCTTTCTTCCATACAACTTTCGCCACCGCAGCTCCCCCGCTTGTAGGCGTAGTCACGGTATACGTCAGAAGATTATTTTTTAACGAATAAGTACGCACTTGCGAAATACCCTCCCAATTTGGATAGAAAGCATGTTGTACATTGAATACAATAACCTGTTTATCCTCATCCATAGTATAGGTTCCAAAATGAGAATTATTTCCTTGCACTAACATCGCATTTTCTTCTGTGGTAGCTTTAGCTTTATCATTGGCAAGAACTTTACTTCGATTAGCTTTTAATATCTGAACAGCGTACTTCCCTTCCTTAGTAAATAGGAGCATTCCTACGGGATGTTCGCCATAAGGAAAAATTTTACTGCCATCCGCATTTATATTCTCAACTGAGATAAGCGACCATGTACCCCAAAATTGTTGCTGGTCCTTATAAATTGTTGTTTCTTTATTATTTTGTCCTTGTACAAAAGAGAAAGACATCATAAAGACGAGATATACTATATTCTTCATAATAAATTACTGTTTATTATAGCCTACTCTTATAATTTCCCCATTTATTGCTGTTTCAAGACATCTTACATAAGCCTCTATCAATTCATTCTCATCAATATCCGAAACCTTAGAAGGGCTGATAACATTTAGTCTTATCCCTCTCGGCATTTCCTGCGCCGCAGCCATTACAAAACTATTGATCGCTCCATTGACAAGTGCTTTTCCCGATGAACCATTAACAGGAAACTCACCCATTTTTCCGGATATAAGTGTGAACGAACCATTATCCTTCAGATATTTCATACCGGAAAGCACCAGGTTAATCTGTAGGCATAACTTCTGGTGAATACCAACCATAAATTGGTCTTTATTCATCTTTGACAGGTTATCTGTAACACTATCGCCAGCAGTACAAATGACAGCATCAATATTTGACACCCGATTAAATAAATTATCCACGGCGACCTCTAAAGAGATATCAGCCGTAATGTCCCCGGTATTTCTTCCCACCGTGATCACCTCATGCCCTTTCAGGGCCGGTGTGACCATCTTACCAATAGTGCCACCTGCACCAATCATTAAAATTTTCATTTTTATTAAAATTGATATAGGCAAAAATATACAAGACTGCTACTGTTCCAGTTGTACATTATTACGCTAATTTTGTATTTTTATTCCATGGGGCGAGACACTTTACATCAACAATATGAAATCGAATGGAAGGAACTACAGCGTTTCGAAAAGCCATTAAAACGCAATAATTTCTTTGAACTCATTTATGTTATAGAGGGGACCGGCGTACAGTTTGTCAATAAGCACCAGTTTAATTATCGGAAAGGAAATTTATTCTTATTAACCCCCAAGGACATTTACTCCTTTGATATTGACCAAAAGACCTGTTTCTTTTTTCTAAGATTTAATGAATCATATATTAGAGAAAAATCAGGCAAGGACCAGGATACGGTGACGCAAGTAGCGTACATTATACAAAATGCCAGCCACAGGCCGGGATGCATCTTAAAAAACAAAACGGACAAACCTTTAATTGCTTTACTGGTAAATGCCATATCTGATGAACAGACCAGACAACAGATCTATTATACCCGTGTTTCGGAACAGATTATCAGTACCATTATTACTGTTGTAGCAAGAAATATTGCGTTAAAATTACCCAAGAATATAAAGGAAAATACAGGCGAGCCTATTTTGGAAATATTGAATTTTATACAAGTAAATATTTTTGAGCCCAAGAAGCTTAAAACTGAAAATTTAAGCCGTCATTTTAATATTTCAACAAACTATCTGGGCAGGTATTTCAAAAAGCAAACCGGTGAAACACTTCAGAGCTATATTACTCATTATAAGATCAGATTGGTGGAAACCAGACTATTGCACAGTGATATGCGCATGAGTGAAATTGCCTATGAACTTAGCTTCACGGACGAAAGTCATCTAAACCGTACCTTCAAAAGGTATAATGGAATAAGCCCCACTGAGTTCAGGAAAACAGGAAAAAAAATGTAACAGGAAAGCAAAAAATACGCAAATCACTATATTCAGCTTATGGAAATCAGGACATTGAAATTTGGTGATGATCTGTGGAACCCGATCATCGAATATGCCCAAAACTGCTCATGGAAAGCAGGCCCTGTTCTGGCGAAGCAGATGCAGGAAAATGTATTTATAGACTGGCAAAGAGTTTTTGCAGCATATGAAGGGCAACATATTGCCGGTTATTGCACCATTACGGAAACAGATGTTATTCCAAGTGTAAGCTACACTCCCTATATAGGGTTCGTGTTTGTTGGTGAAGAATATCGCGGTCAGCGTTTAAGTGAACAAATGATAAAATTTGCGCTGGCCTATGCAAAGAACGTAGGATTTAAAGAAGTATATCTTGTAAGCAGAGAAAAAGGGCTTTATGAAAAGTACGGATTTGTAAAAATTGACCAAAAGGAAAACAGCACGGGCTACGATGACCAGATTTTTCGTATTACGGTATAGCATGATGACGGCATTGCTGATCATTTGTTGAAAATCAGCTTTTCTGATGAAGCCTTAATGGAAAGTATTCACACACCGGAAAAATGAGTGTTTGCTTCCCCGGATATAGCAAGTCGAAGCTCGTATAAATTAAGTAATAGTCGCCAATCTTCGAAGATCAAAAACGAAAGGTTGATGACGGTCATAAAGGTAACCTCACTTATAAAGAATATAACCCGACTGCAGGCTGACCTCACTACCCGGCGCTACCTACTATGAAAATGAACCGTTACGCTCCAGGTTCTAAACTGCCATTGAATTACTGGTCATAGGCATTAGCTTTAATTAATTATTCATTCTTTATTACTTAACCTAAAAAACTGTCTAGCATGAAGCACTCTAATGGATTTTACATTAGCGCAATCGTCTGTATTGCCTCTTTAACCCTCCTCTTCTCCTCCTGCTCCAAAAAAGACACGGCATTGAACGACCCATCACCAGCCCCTACAGTAGAAGAAATGACGAACTACCTGGCCAATCAGGGATTTGACCGAAAGCATATTGTCTTCGAAAAAGATCGTGTTATTATCGAAGATGACATTATTATCACCATTTCCGACCTTAAACGCCGTGTTGCTGACTCGAAATCGGGGCCTAACACAGAACAACGGCGCGGTCCTTACATTGTAGGTAATGCTTACAACACCAACATCAAGTTTTACCTTGAGCCCGGCATCCCTACTGTCTGGAGAACAGCGATCGAAGGTGCGGTGAACAACTGGAACGCCGTGAATGGCACCCGATTGGGAATGTCTATTGTATCCTCGGCAGCAAGCGCCAATACCCGGGTTTTTATGGGTTATGAAGACGCCAACTGGATCGCGAGAGCCTATCTGCCAGGATCAGACAGCAAGCCAGGGGTAACCGTTGAAATTAATTCCAAGTATAATAGTCTTTCTGCCACTCAGCAGCTGTTTGCCATCACCCATGAATTTGGCCATACAATAGGCTTCCATCATACCAACCAGACTAACGGTACATTAATACCTGGAACGCCGGCTTCAGATCCCAACTCTGTGATGAATTCAACCGTGCTGCCATGGAATGGATTCACGACATGGGATATCCGTGCTACACAGATATTATATCCGCAATAGGTAGAAGTGTAAGGAGATTTGGAGCAGACAATTTATCCTAATAATACGGGGGGCCAACCACTCCCCGTATTGATATTAAAATACATTTACCTGACCTCTCACTGTAATTCTTCCCGATCAATTGCCTGTTTGAAACATGTCCGAACATCTTACAACGACAGAACAATTTTACCAAATAAAGGTCTGTCTCGTTTTGTGTCTTCCATTCTTTGATGGGCTTTTCTGACATCTTCAATTGGATAGATACTATCTATAATTGGCTTTACATGTTTGGTTTCAATTAATCCGGTAATATGATGGAGTTCATCCCTGCTTTGCCGGGTAAAAACGAAATGATAGGTAGCATTTTTTTCCCAGGTGTGAATCAGGTTTTGCGGCTGTGCAATATCAACCAGTGTTACAATTGAACCATAGTTAGCCAAGGCAAGCGGACTGTCTGAGAGTGTACTGCCTCCGATGGTATCAATAATTACATCTACTCCTTTCCCTTTGGTATATGCCTGTATTTCCTCGACATAGTTTTTTTTATGATGGTCGATGACTACGTCCGCTCCAAGAAGCTGAAGTTTTTCATGTAAAATGCTTTGCCCTGTTGTATATACAAATGCTCCTAATGCTTTAGCAACTTGTATTGCCAATGTACCAACTCCACCTGCACCTCCAAGGATAAGTATAGTATCTCCTTTTTTCAATTTAGCCCTTACGGCAAGCATTTCCCATACTGTTCCGCCAATAAGCGGCATTGCGGCAGCTTCTTCGTAGCTAAGATTGTCGGGCATCCTGGATAGTGACGATTCTTCTGCAAGGTGATACGCTGCATAACTACCGGTGCCCCCAAAACGTGGAGAATAATAGACTTTATCACCAGGTCGCCATTGTTTCACTGCTTCACCTACTGCTATAACGTCGCCAGAAATATCATGGCCAGTTATAATTGGTAAATCAAACAGCGATGTATAGTCGCCTCGCCTTATCTGATAATCGAGCGGATTTACCGAGGTCGCTCTTACCTTCACCAGTACCTGGGAATGATCTGTAATGGAAGGAGTAGGCACTTCTTTTAACCGGAGAACTTCTGGTCCGCCATAATTTTCAATTACAATTGCTTTCATGATTCGAAATTTCGCTTATTCTCGAAATAATTGATTAAAAAAATCAGAATGCTTTTTGGATTAATTTGTTCATTGTTTTAATCGCCCCTTCATTACGTTTATAATAGGTCCACTGCCCAACCCGGGTAGCTTCGATAAGCCCGCATTTTTGTAGTAAACTCAGGTAATCTGACGTTGTAGAGGGCGATAAACCAGCCTTTTTGGTAATGTCGCTTACGCAAACACCCAGATTGGCATCATAGTCCTCCAGTTCCTCAGCAGGAAAGTGAAGAAGGGGCTCTTTGAGCCAAATAAGTATGTTTAATCTAGTTTCATTACTAAGCGCTTTAAAAACCGTAATTAATTCCATTGGGCAAATATATCGGGATTTCCCGAAATTCCGAAATTGTTTAAATAAGATTGTTCTTTTGAATTGTTTTGTAGTTTGAAAAGATGAGCGATAACATCATTTGAAATAATGGATAACGAAATAATAAAAGCCGGGGAAAGCCAACCGTGCTCGAGGCATTAGCTAATCCAGAAGGCAACAAAATCGGATACACTAGCTTAAATATAGCATTATTATACTCCTGAAGGAGATCCGAATCTTTACTATCTTGTAAGCCATAATCTTTACCTGAAATATTTTTATTTTGAATCCTTCAAGTCATCTGACAAGTAAGCGTTTAGACTACCCTAGCTTGCCCCATCACTGGATGGACATGGATCCGTTTATAGACTGGGCTATAGAGATGCTGCAATTTGGATATGATACTCCTCAGCTGCTTATTCTCGCTGGTTTGCCCAAACCCACAAGCTTCTTTGAAACTATTCCCTATGTAAAGGGAGCACTGAACGAATTGCGCCAGGAGCAAAGAGCAGATGATCCTGCTATTGTTCGCTTAACTGGTTATATTAAGGAAATCGCCCAGGACAAGGATATAGAAGAAAATTTAGGTGAGTTATATGTCTGCTATTATGGCGCATATGATAAATATTATCTTTTACTGGATTTCTTTCTGTTGTATTTGGCCTGGTATAGTTTAATGAATTCATATTCAGATGATCAAAATTATTGGCCAGGAGCTAAATCAGAGAATATCAGGAATATTGTAGTACAAAGGGCTAAGCTTTGGCTGGAAGAAAATAATGCGTTTTTAAAAACGGTAGTTGCTTAGAGATTGGGAGAAGTTTAGTAGAACATCAGAGGTATTTATCTAAGCTGGAAAGAAATAAGGGGCGAGGATAAGGCAGTAGTTTATCGTTTTCTGCAACAGGAAGGTTATTGTGGTATATAAATTTTATTATATGTAACTTTAGCGCGAATACCAGTTAAAACGAGGGACAATCATTATTCAATCACTATCCTATGCCTACAAAAACCTGCCTACAAAAACTGCTTTTCATTACATTAATAACGATCACCTGTATTTCCTGCAAGTCTACCGAGCTGGTTCACATTAGTGTATTGCAACCGGCGCCTGTGACGATACCGGCCTATGTTAAAAGTCCCGGTGTTGTGAACAGGACTACCGTTAACTCAAAGAACAAGGCGTTAGACATCGTTGACAAGATATTCAGCCTGGAAGGTGCACAGCTTGACAAGGAAGGGGCGCAAAGTAGCGTGAACGGGCTTACCGACGAACTGCGGAGGAACAGCCGTTTCAGCGATGTAAAAGAGCTGGGCGAGCTGGATTTAACTACCAATGCCCCGGGACTTTTCTCTGCGCCGCTCTCTTGGGAAACCGTTGACAAAATATGCCGGGAACATCATGTGGACGCCCTCTTCTCGCTGGAGCTTTTTGACACCGATTCGAAGATCAACTATGCCGCTACACCGGTTTCTTTAAAAACACCGCTGGGCAATGTACCAGGTATAGAGCATCGGGCCAGTATGCTAACCAGTGTAAAAACGGGCTGGCGGATCTATGATCCCGCCAGCAGGAATATCCTGGATGAATTTCCTCTTACCAGGGATCTTACTTTCTCTGGCAAGGGCATCAACCCTGTCGCCGCGGCCGGCGCACTGATCAACCGCAAAGAGGCGGTAAAGGAAGTGAGCGTACAAGCTGGGCAATATTATGGCATGCGAATTATTCCCTATCGGACAAGGGTAACAAGAGATTACTATGTGAAAGGCACTGACAATTTCAGGACAGCCCGGCGTAAAGCGCAAACCGGCAACTGGAACGGCGCAGCTGAACTATGGAAGAAAGAGACCACGAACCCTAACAACACCGTGGCTGGCAGGGCCTGCTATAATATGGCCATCATCTGTGAGATTAACGGGGAGCTGGACCTTGCGATCAAATGGTCGCAGAAGGCTTACGAGGAATATAATAACCGCCTTGCGCTGAATTATATTCGGTTGCTGAAGAACAGGCAGGTCCGCAACGAACTGCTGAAACAGCAGCAGGTGGAATAACGTGTTTGATTACCATTTTTTAACTAATACAGACAGTCATTATACTATTTCTGCTAATTTTCGTAACTCAAAGAAATAGAGGTTCAGGGTTTGTACCAGGGATCACAGAATTATAGTAAAACCCGCCGTAGTAGCGGGTTTTTGCGTTATGCTTTATTCTATAAAACCGGGAGGGGCTTTTCTATCAGTTGTTGCTGCAGACCGGTAACTTTTTACTCAACCTCCCACTATAATTCTTGTCGATAGGAGATCTTATCCACGATCAGCCATTTCCCGTCTAACTTTATCAGGTTAAACCGATCAATGAACCGAAAGGTGGCAAAAGTCAATTGCACGTGGGCAGACCCGGTGTCTCCATCCCAGGTATAGGAGAGGAGTTCGGGTTGGCATTCCTGTAATGCTGCCTGGGCAACCAGGTCCAGATATTGTGGCAGTGTCCACTGAACCAACTTTCCATCTATGATGGTCCTGATGTAGGCATCAACGTGAAATGCGCCCCGGAGCCTTTCGATATCTTTTACCGGACGCCCTTGAAGATAATCATTAAGAGTAAGTAGGATCAGGTGCTTTTCTTCTTCTACGCCGACTTTGCTTGCTAGAGTTTCCATGATTTGTTGTTAGATTTATTTGTTTTTGTTCAACCCTCCACCTGTATATTCGGCATTAAATGACATTGCCATGTGGGCAGGCGAAAAAATTATTCCTCGAAGGCGGTATTTTATTCAATTGCGGAGTTAAGAGATTTGCTGCCGGTAAGTACCCGGTGTGATGCCTGTATTTTTTTTGAAGAAATGATTGAAATTTCCTGCCTCTTCAAAACCCAGACAGTAACCAATTTCAGCGATATTCCAGTTGGTATGTGCCAGTAGTGCCCTGGCTTCACTTAGTAGGCGTTCGCTGATCAGCCTTGTTGTGGTTTTGCCGGTCGTTGTCCGAACGGCCCGGTTTAGATGGTTGACATGAATATTCAGCATTCCGGCATAATCGGCTGCAGAACGTAATTTGAATTGCTGAGCACCGGAACTGATTGGAAATTGTCGTTCCAATAACTCGCGGAACACCGCAGTTATCCGGGCATTGGCATCGGTCTGCTGATAAATCTGTTCCATCGGCTGCAGCTTCATAGCCTGATGGATTAATTCAGTAACATAACTTCTGATCAGATTATATTTAAAAGGATAATCAGTCGTGATTTCACTTCGCATCTTGCTGAAAATATCTTCGATTAGGCGTTCCTGTTGTTTATTAAGCAGGAATATGGGGCTGCTCCCTGGTGTAAAGACAGGTAAGTCTTTCAGGCTGCTTCGCAAATGATCGCTGAAAAAGCCTTCTTTGAAGATACAGAAGTAGCCTGAGGTTGAGCCACGTTGCTCACACTTATAAGGTACATCCGGGTTAAAAAAGGTTAACGCAGCCCCATTTGCGGGAATGCTCTTGTCTGCATAGTGAAAGATATTGTCTCCACGTATCAGCATTATTTTATAGAAGTCACGGCGTTGGTAGGGCCTGGGCTTGCCAGGGCCTATGGTTTCAGCCAAATCAAAAACATTGAAATGACCACTGTCCAGCTCTACACCGTTGGGTGCGTGGTTAAATTTATGCTGATAAAATTGTTCAATGGATTCAGTGTCAGACATACCGTAAAATTAACACATCAGGCATTATAATCCGTGCTCAATGCTATTGACTTATTTTTGTCAAGTGCCTGCGTCATTTGTGATATTTTCTCCGTCGCTCTTGTCAGGGCGTCGCTGCCGAGGAATACTCTTACCGGTGGTTCCGGATCATTGGCCAGCGCGATCAATGCATCTGCTGCTTTGTTTGGGTCGCCAGTCTGTTTGCCACTCAGCGTTTTATAGCGGTCATGCACTGCATGGACAGTTTGGTAATCCTCTATGCGGTTCTTTGCTATGAGCAGCGAACTGTCAGTCAGAAATTCTGTACGAAAGGCACCCGGCATAACGACTGTCGCTTTAATGCCCAGTTCGGCTATATCCAGTGCCAGAGAATCCGTAAAACCCGTTACTGCAAATTTGGCGGCGTTATAAAGGCTCCACCCTGCGCTTGGTGCAAAACCAGCTATCGAAGAAATGTTGATAATATGTCCCGAGCGCTGTTGGCGCAGGTATGGCAATGCGCTATGCACCACACTGATGGTGGCAAAAACATTGATTTCAAAATTTGTTCGTATCTCCTCCAGTGTCAGCTCCTCTGCGGAGCCGCCTATACCGAACCCGGCATTGTTGACGATCACATCCAACCCGTTGAAATGCTGATGTGCTTTCGCAATCGACTCATCTATTGATTGTGCATTCGTCAGGTCAACTTCCAATGGTAGAAATTGGTTATCACTTACATTGCCTACAGCAGCTTTTAGCGCTGATACCTGGCGTGATGTGGCGGCTACATTGTAGCCTGCATCCAATAATTTTTTAACCAAAGCAAGCCCCAATCCTTTAGATGCACCGGTTATATACCATGTTTTGTTTTTCATGATACAAAGGTATGACCTAACGCTGTTTTGCCGGTTGATCTTATCAAACCAATAATTGTGAAATTCAAACAATTGCTATGGCCGGAATGATATGGCTTCAGTTCAGATCAAATGATTTTCGGAATTCCAGCGGTGTAAGGGAGGTTTTGCTTTTAAACAGTTTGTTAAATGACTGTGTATGCTCAAACCCCAAATTATAAGCTATTTCGCTTACGCTCAGGTTAGTGATTGACAATTTCTCTTTGGCTAATGCTATCAGTTTCTCGTGAATAAACTGCTGAGCAGTTTGTCCTGTCAGGGTTTTGAGCATAGTGCTTAAATATTTCGGTGACAGATGTAACTTCTCTGCGAAATACTGCACCGAAGGCAGACCTTTGGCACTGGCGATGTCATCGCTAAAATACTCCTCAAATAATATTTCCAATTGGTCCAGCATTTGATGGCCGGCTCGTTTTCGGGTAATAAACTGCCGATTGTAAAATCGCTCGGAGTATTTAAGCAGCGTTTCAATCTGGGAAATAATAATTCCCTGACTAAATTTGTCAATATTGGTGTGATATTCCCGCCTGATGTTTCTGATGATATCCATTAAGATGTCCTCTTCCTTTTTGGACACAAACAGCGCCTCATGGATTGCATAACCGAAATACTCACACTTCTTTATTTCTTTAGCCAAAGACGTATTCCAGAAAAAGTCCGGGTGGATGAGCAACATCCAGCCAGATCTATTGCCGGGTGAGCCAGTTGTCTGTTCTATGCGGAATACCTGGCCCGGAGCGATAAAGAACATTACGCCTTCGTCAAAATCATAGGTCTGCTGACCGTACTTTACTTTGCTGCCAATATTTTTTTTAAGTGATATCAAATAAAAATCAAGTGTCCAATTAGAGTCAAAGTATTCAGGCAGCAAATGTACATCCGCATAATCCACGATACTGATTAAGGGATGCTCCGGGGGATTAAGACCTCTGGTTTGATGAAAGTCCTTAATTGTCCTTAATGTTTGAATTTTCCTCATACGCTAAAATTTTCGGCAGGACGATTTTGTAAAGGAACCATACTTACTTCTATTCATCTTGCGATACCCTTTATCCGAAGGTAAAAAATACTTTTAACAGAACCCGCTGCCGCCCTATTACAGGGGCAGCGGGGCCATCCTAAAGGCTGATTACAATAACTTTTTTAGCGTGTTGCGCTATTCCCTGTTATAAGCTTCGGCAAAGTCTTTGACGAAGTCTTTCAGCTTCACCTTTCCTAACGACGGTTTATGTTGATTGTAATCTTCGTAAAGAGTGCCGTTACCCTGGCTTTCCTGCAGTTCGACAAAGCCCTTGGCTACCTGTTCATTAAAACCAATGCTCAGCCAGCTATCCAGCAGCTGTTGGCTTGGAATAACAAGCCATTTCAGGTCGGGTTTGCCGATGGCTTCTCCCAGAGCCCTGGCGATCTCATTGGGAGAGATCTCATCGCTTGCCACGTAGCGTATTGTTTTACCCTCAAATGGTCTGTCCACTTCCCCGGCAATGACGGCAGCAATATCTTTCGGAGAGACCCATGGCTCTTTAACATCACCGCCATAATTGGAAATGATGGCTCCCTGGGTCCTGATATTATGAATAGAGGAAAACAGGTTGATGTAGAAGCTGCCCGGACGAATGAACTTGATGGATATGTCGGCCGGCAGCTGGCGAAGAAGTGTCTCTACAATATTGTGGAAACGGATGATACCTGTTCCCTTATTCGTATGCGCGCCGATGCTGCTGAGATGTATAACTTTCTTTACGCCGGAGCGCTCTACTGCTTCTTTGTAATTCTGGCCGATTGCAGTAATGGCACTGATAAAGTCAACTGATTTATCAAACATGTCGCCAACAGCTTCCATTGTTTCCATAAGGTATACGATGTCAGCACCTTTGAAGGTTTCTGCCAGGAAATCCACATCCTGCAATTTGCCAATGACTGCCTTAGCACCCAGTAGTTCAATGTCTTTCTGACGACTGGCATTACTGCTGATAACAGTGACTGCATGCCCGTTATTTACCAGCATTTCAGTGAGTGGTCTGCCAATGTTGCCAATCGAGCCTGTGAGTACGATGTTCATAGTAGTATTGTTTTGTTGACTCAAAAGTCCGAACAATGCAGAAGACGGATGTAGCCCAAAGTCGCTATTTTGTAGCCAAAAGGATGTAACAGGAATTATTCCGCTTTAAATAGGTTTATTAGCTTTTTAATTGAAATGATAATAAATTACGGCCGCTACTTCGGACGACTGTCAGTCGATAGCAGGAGTAAATTAAATATTGAGAAATAGTATTGATATGTTTTTTGTTAGTGAGATAAAAGAAACCGAGCCATCTGAATTCAAAACACCATTGCAGCGGATGGTGTATGAAATGTTCAGGGAGAAAGAAGTGAAATATGAAAGGGTAGATACTGATCCTGCGATAACAATGGAAGATTGTGTCAGGATAGATGAACGACTGAACGTGAAAACGGTAAAAACACTTTTTCTCTGCAATCGTCAGCAGACCAACTTCTATTTAGTAGTGACCACTGCGGAAAAGCCTTTTAAAACAAGTGATCTGAGTGCAGAACTGGAGATTTCCCGTTTGTCCTTTGCGCCTGTGGACTTGCTGAAGTCCATACTTGGAACAGATGTTGGTGCTGTTACCGTCTTCGGACTGATGCTGGATAAACAATTGAATGTACAGCTGGTGATTGACAGGGATGTTCTCACAGAGGAATGGTACGGCTGCAGCGATGGCACCACTACCAGTTATCTCAAACTTAGCACGGAATGGGTACTGAACGAATTTATTCCTGCTATCGGGCATGCCCCGAAATTCGTGCAGCTATAGCATGATTCCCAAACATTTACCGGCAAGCCATTTATCCCAAAAAATGCCCTCAGGGAAAACGGCTTGCCGTGTTTGTCGTATAGCCGGTACCATTAGTTGATAGTTGTTATTCAGAAAAATCCCGAAAGGAATCCTAATCCATTAACCCTGTGTATATTATCTCCAAAAAACATCCTGCATAAGCTCATGATAGCTTTTTTTCTCTGAAATTTTTTTAAGTATTAGATATTTTTATTTTATATTTGATAAGATCCCAGACAAAAAAACTATCCCTGTGCATGAAACAAATGTTACCCGCTTTATCCTTTCACAGTCCCCCTTTCATAGGTTAAGTGTTACAGCCCTGAATATCAGATTGCTATAAGTAATGTCAAAGGCTTTTTCCCTTTACCTCTATGAATAGACTGTTGCGATCCTATACCTATGCCACGGGCATCATAATTATTATGATGAGTACCGGATTAAAAGGCTATGCCCAGAATATTGATCTATCCAATGTAAAGGAGAGTATCAATGCTAAGTTAAAGCAGCCACCCGTAAGGGTAAATGGCGGGCTTTCACTGAATACTGTTTATACCTACAACGATGCACTGGGGGCTGTCAACCTGCAGCCTTTTACCTACATTGTCTCCGGTAATGTAAACTTCAATATCTACGGTTATAACCTCCCATTCACTTTTACCTATTCTAACAACAGGGTGTCCTATACGAATCCATCTTTCAGTTTCAATAGATTTGCTATTCATCCCCGTTATAAAAAGTGGCAGGCACATATTGGTGATATATCTGTAAACTATTCTCCCTATACATTAAGTGGGTATCAATTTACAGGTGCTGCCGTGGAATATAATGCGGATAAAATATCTGTTCAGGCATTATACGGTCGCTTCGCCAAAGCAGTGAAGGAAGATTCGAGCATTATCCCTTCCTACAAGCGTATGGGATGGGGTTTCAGGACATTATATAACGATGGCGGAAAGAAGCTGGCATTGACTGTTTTTCATGCAAAAGATAACATCAATTCTATTCCTATCCCTGTGAAGCCTGCCAACAACGCAATAACACCAATGGAAAATACCGCCATTGCAGTGGAAGGCGCCTATCCAATACTAAAACGATTGCAGGTATCTGCGGAGTATTCTACCAGCATTTTAACACGTAATCTCTCCTATAGCGGAGATTCACTAACACCTGTTGGTGCTTTTAAATACCTGGTAGGCCAGGCAAATGGTTCCTCATCTGTTTACCATGCATTACGAGCCGGACTTAACTATACAATTGCCCAGTCGTCTATCGGTATTAGCTATGAACGTGTGGATCCCGGTTATCAAACATTAGGGGGCTATTTTTTTACCAATGACTTTGAAAATACAACCATTAATCTATCGCAGAATTTATGGAAAGGAAAAGCGACCATCAGCATAAATGTTGGATTGCAGCGGGATGACCTTAACAATAATAAGGAAAGCAATATGAAACGCTGGGTATCTTCCGCTAATATCAACCTTCGTCCTTCTTCTAAACTCGGTATTGGTATTACCTATTCTAATTTCCAGTCTTTTACTTACCTGCGGAACGGTTTTGAAAAAATCAATCAGGTATCACCTTACGACAACCTGGATACCCTCAATTTTACACAGCTAACACAAAATGCAGCTGTCAATGCCAATTATAACCTGCAGCAGGATGAACATCTGGCGTCATCCGTTTTTCTTAACCTGAACTATATGGAGTCGGCTAACCGTAAAGGTGATATAATAAGACCGGGTGATCTTTCCCTGTTCATCAACGGAGCTTCCGGTTATACTATCACTTTTATCCCACAAGGGCTCAGCATTTCTGCAGGATATAACTATGCCTATAGTTATGCAGCGCAAAGCACTGACGTGATACAAGGCCCGCTACTCAATGTCTCAAAGTTATTCTTTAAAAAAATATTACGTACCAACTATGGTGTTGCCTGGAATACCAGTCATACTACGAATGGTACTAACAATATTCTCAATTTAAGAGCCGGCGCATCTGCAGTGCTTCATCGCAAACATAACCTGAATGCATCTTTAATATGGCAAAAGAAGGCGGTGCCTCTGCAAGCTGCCAGTTCTTACTTTATGGCAACTGCCGGCTATGGCTTCAGCTTTTAATGTATCAACGAGTACCTGATACCTATGAAAAGAAAATATACAATAATATCCCTGTTACTTGTTTTATGCACACTCACCTGGAGCATAGCTACAGGCACGCCAGTGGCAGATTCCCTGCAGGCTTCAAACAAAAGCAAAGCAGAGGAAGTAATGGATATGATAGAGAAAGCTAATCGCTATATCGACTTTATCACTTCCGGCGCTATGGTAGAACTGCCGGTAGGTATGAAGAAGAAAATGGGCAACAGCAAGGTTACCATCGGTATCAGCAAAGCTAAGTTCTATGCCCAATACACTGAACTCACCGTTTACTGTAAAGTGGACCTGCCGCAAGGTAAATCCATCTTCTTCGGCGGGGACCATATTAAACTTTCTAAAAGCGGAGGTATCATTGGTGATGCTACACTGGTATTGCTGGGTAATGTAACAATTCCTTTTGGTGGCGGAAATATGCAGGTGGTGCTGAAAGGTGGACAGGATATGCAAACCGGTGATCCACGTTCCCAAACATATGCCACATTGGAATGTAATGGTATTAAAGAAGTTAGCCTGGCAGCAGATGTATTGTTTCCGAAAAATATGCTGGTGCCACTGGATAATAGTTATAACCCGGTTAATGATGGTACCGCAAGCGTAAAAGGTTCTTTCCATACTGTTATTACCGACTGGAATGATATCCTTGCGGAAATTTCTCTAAGTCCTTTTGCTGTAAAAGGCCTTGAACAATTTGCCATTGTGGTGAATAAAGCTGTATTCGATTTTAGTGATACAAGGAATTCCCCTGACGTTTCTTTTCCGTCAGAGTATGAAAATATTATACCAGGTAATGAAACATTGTGGCGAGGGGTGTATGTGAATAAATTACAGGTGATCCTGCCCCGGGAGTTCTCTAAAAGAGGAGACAACAGCAGGGTGAGCTTTGAAGCAGACCGTATGCTGGTGGATAATCTGGGACTCACCGGTACTTTCATCGGTAATAATATCCTGCAAAATGGAAATGCTTCCGGATGGGCTTTCAGTGTGAACCGGCTTGCTATTGATATCAAAACCAATCACCTTAAAAGTGCTGCATTCAACGGAAATATAACCTTACCGTTAAGTGCCAGTGCAGACACATCAGGTAATGCCACCTTTGCCTACGATGCCATCATCAGTCCGGGTAATCAATACCTGATGCGGGTGAAAACAAAGAACGATCTGGATTTTGATCTATGGCAGGCCAATGCGCATATTGATTCCAGTTCGTATGTGGAGCTAGTGGTGAAGGACCACCACTTCAGGCCTAAAGCCGTTTTAAATGGGAGCCTGGATATATCCGTGTTAAAACAAAACAACAATGAAGCGGCTACTCCTGGTAAATCCATTGCAAACATTAAAGGAGTAGAGTTCCAGCAGCTGGTATTACAAACAGAAACACCTTACCTGCAGGCAGCCTATTTTGGTTATAAGGGAGAAGCCAGGATCGCGAATTTCCCGGTTGTATTATCTGATATTGCCTTGTCGGCTACCGGTGAGGAAACCGCCTTGCAGTTTGGAGTACAGGTCAACCTGATGCAGGGTAAACTCACCGCCTCTACGAAATTATCTGTGGTAGGAGAGATGCGGCAAAACAGTGATCTCCAGCGTTATCGTTACAAACGGCTTGATATCAATGCCCTGGCGATAGATGGAAAGTTTGGCGGCTTTGCTATTAATGGAAATGTAGCGTTTAATCGAAATCACCCTGTGATGGGTGATGGCTTTGCCGGTAACCTGAAAATGACATTGAAATTAGGCAAAGAAATTACGGTTGATGCAAAGGCAGCTTTCGGTAGCAAACATAACGACAGTACCAGCGCTTTCCGCTATTGGTATGTGGATGCAATGGCTACTGGATTTGTGATCCCGGCGGGTCCTTTTAATATCACCGGAATCGGAGGGGGTGCATATTATCATATGACTAAGGAGGCTGGTAAAACAGTAGATACTGCTGTTAGTCCGACGAAGATTGGTTATGTGCCAGACCCCTCTATGGGATTGGGTTTAAAAGGAATGGTCGCTTTCAATGTAGGCACCAGTGAACTGGCTAAAGGAGAGGCTGCCCTCGAAATGTTGTTCACTTCCAGTGGTGGTATGGCCAATATCGGGTTGGCGGGTAAAGTATATTTTATACCTGGCAGCGCGGTGAAGGAACAATTTAATAACGCACAGCATCTGCAGGAAAAACTGGAACATAATCTCAGTACCTATGTTACCAATACAACCGGTGTCAATTACCAGCAGTTTAGTACACTGGCGCGCAGCGGAAATTTTGTTGATCTCGCAAAACAATCTTATCCCGATACGGATAATAAAATAGGCGAAAACGGCCAGATATCTGCATTTGTAGGTATTAACTATGATTTCCTGAATCATGTGCTGCATGCTAACCTTGACCTGTATATGAATATCGCAGGTGGTATTATACGGGGCCGTGGTGCCAATAACCGTGCAGGCTGGGCGGTGATGCACTTTGCACCGCAGGACTGGTACGTATATCTGGGTACTCCTTCTGACAGGCTTGGATTGAAAATGGGCATCGGTAGTATCAGCGCGGAAACAGGCAGTTACTTTATGGCCGGTACTAAAATTCCTGGTTCACCGGCACCACCGCAGGCCGTAGCTGATATCCTCGGTACTAGTCTTCAGGAACTGGATTACATGCGAGACCTCAATGCACTTGGAGATGGCCGTGGCTTTGCGTTTGGTACTGATGTAAGTGTGAATACCGGCGATCTGCGTTTCCTGATGTTTTATGCCAGCTTCCAGGCCGGACTGGGTTTCGATATCATGCTGAAAGACTATGGTCCTGATGCACAATGTAAAAACCATAGCGGGCCAATCGGTGTAAACGGTTGGTATGCCAATGGCCAGGCCTATGCTTATCTGCAAGGTGAACTGGGTATTGAAGTCAGTCTGATGTTCATTCATAAAAGAATTTCCATTATCAAAGCAGGTGCAGCAGTGCTGTTGCAGGCACAACTTCCTAATCCTGCATGGTTCAGAGGTTATGTGGGTGGGAATTTCAGCGTACTGGGCGGACTTGTAAAAGGACGTTTCCGTTTCAAGGTAACCATAGGCGAACAATGTGAACTGGTGAATGGTGGCGCCTTAGATGGTATTAAAGTGATCTCGGATATTACACCCGCCGATAAATCTACCCAGATAGATGTATTTGCTGCTCCGCAGGCCATCTTTAATATGCCTGTAGATAAACCATTTACAATAGATGATGATCAGGGCACTAAAACCTACCGTATAAAACTGGATAAATATCAACTGTTGAAAGATGGACAACCCATTGCGGGTAAA
This sequence comes from Chitinophaga flava, assembly GCF_003308995.1. Classification (NCBI taxonomy): domain Bacteria; kingdom Pseudomonadati; phylum Bacteroidota; class Chitinophagia; order Chitinophagales; family Chitinophagaceae; genus Chitinophaga; species Chitinophaga flava. The sequence continues at coordinate 1,702,420 of NZ_QFFJ01000002.1, forward strand.
ATGAACTGGAATGATCGTCATGATGCAGTTACCTACGAAAGCGCTGAAATACTTCCTCCTAATACCCCCATTACAGCGGTAGTATCCGTGAACTTCGAACAGCAGAATGACAACGGATGGGCTGCCGTATATGAGAAAGGTCAGAAAGCAGTTGAAAGCCGGCAGGTCAGCTTTACTACTGGCACCGCACCGGATAATATCCCGCTCAATAATATCGTATATACTTACCCGGTAGTAGATCAGCAATTCTTCTTACCTAAGGAATATAAGCGTGGTTATACACAGCTGAGACGAGGACAGGCTTATCTATTTAGTAATACCAACTTCCTTTTACAAGCGCAATTTGCGGCCAGTGATGCTATGCTTTCCAATACATTCAGTTATGATAGCGCTAACCGCAGGGTCAATTTTGAATTACCTGCCTTGCGTAATAAACAAACCTATTCCTATACACTGGCAGGTGTGCCCCCGGCAAAAGGTACAGATAATATAGTACGTCAAACAGCAAATACTGATACGGATAATAATGACATACAGGTAACCAATAACAAGGCCCAGGGAATAGTATTACAAAACAAACCACATACTTATCTGACTTATCAGTTCTCGACCAGCCGTTACAACAACTTTGAGGAAAAAATGTCGGCCAAGTCAATAACCCATCCTGTATACGAGATCATATTCAGTGATGTAGGCGCCTTACAAGCGGATATCCGCGGTGATGAAGCATTTGATAAAACAGAATTATCTGGCAGTGATGGTACTGATAATGTGCCACTTATTCAGCCAGAGGCTATTCTCAGCGATGTATGGTTCACAAAACATATCCAGCCACTGATATACGCGGATTATCCGCCGGCTCCCGGATTAACACTCAGCAGAGATACCGCCGTGCTGGGATTCCCTCCTGTAAGAGGATTAGATGTAATGACCTGGTACAGCGAGATGGCAGCTGCCGAGCCTGGTAATAGCCTGTTGGTAAGCCGGTTGCCTTATCGTTACTATTTGGGCTATTACTATAGACAGGATTTCTCTGACCTGCAATATAAAGTGGTGAATCAGTATATAGACCATCCTTCGTTGATAACACCGGTGCTGCAGCGTTTTATGGAAAGCGCTTTCCCCATCATGAAAGGTGGCAAATATAAAGTACAGTACAGATATGTATTGCCGGGTAATATACCCAACAGCGCATATGAGTTTGAGTTTATAAATCCGGTAAAATAAACATTGAAATAAAAAGTTAATAATGCAGTTATATCAAAAATATCTACAAAAAGGATTGAAAAGAAGCATTTCTTTTCTCTTTTTGTTATTCACTTTTTATTTTACAAATGCTCAGCAATACCCTGTACAGGGAAGCCTGGCAATAAGTTCGCCATACCCCGCTAATCTGAGTGACTATGCTAATCCTAATATCCAGAAGCTGAAATTAACACTTACACTAACGGATATTACGCTCAGTAATAAAAAGGTAAAGCTCAAATTATTCATTCAGAAAGATAATACCATCATTGCGCAGAGTAGTGATGCAGTGATGAACGAGCCTGCTGTTATATTGGATGGTGGCGTGCCACAATACTTCAATAGCATAGATCTGGCTACTTATTTCAATGTGAATAATCTGCAGGGTATTACCCCTAACGCCTATACGCAGGCGCTGCCCGAAGGTGTCTATAATATAGGTTTTGAAGTATATGACTATTTTACCGGTCGCCGTTTGAGTAGTCGTATCAACCAGTTATTCTGGCTGATGCTCAATGATCCTCCCTTATTGAATATGCCCGCCAACAGGGAGAATATTCAGAATGCAAATCTGATTAATCCTCAGATAACATTTCAGTGGACTCCGAGAAGTACACAGGTGAGTAATACAGAATATGAGTTTACCCTGGCTGAATTGTGGGATGACAACGGCAACCCGTATACGCAGTTTCTGGCCGCGCCGCCTAAATTCAAAACAACTACCAACAGTACAGGATTACTGTACGGTGTAGATGCGCCGCCGCTGGTGCCTGGCCGCACCTACGCCTGGAGAGTAAGAGCCAGGGCCAAACAGGGTTTTGAAGATATCGGCCTGTATAGAAACGATGGCTACAGCGAAATATTCACCTTTAAATACGCCGGCAACTGTACTGCTGTAAATAATGTGAATATTGAGGTAAAAGGAAGTGACCGTTTGTATATCACCTGGGCAAATGACCCTTCCAAGATATCTTATAAGGTAGCTTACCGTAAATATAGCACCACACAAACCTGGGAATGGTTTGAAACTCCGACTACCAACACCTTCCTTAACCTGTTTGATGTAGAGCCGGATACGCAGTATGAAATTAAAGTGGGAGGCATATGCGATAATAACCTGGTAAGTTATACGTCACCACAGGTAGTGCGTACACTGGCAAAAGAAAATGACGCAACTGAACTCAACTGCGGACAAATACCTCAGATCAATATTTCCAACCAGACGCTTGTTGATCGCCTTTCTCCCAATGATGTTATTACCGCAGGTGATTTCCCTGTCACACTTACCCGGGTAGACGGCAGCAACGGCAACTTTAGCGGAGAAGGATGGGTAAAAGTGCCTTATCTCGTAGGCATCAAAATAAAAGTGGTTTTCAGGGATATAAAGGTAAATGCCAATAAACAGTTGCTGAGCGGATATCTTGAAACTGTTTATGATCCTAAGGGGAAGAATGTATTGGATGTGGATGGAGCCATTGGAGAGGTAGGAGGGTTGATTAACGATATTAAACAATTAGTGGCCAGTGTTAAACAATACCTGGATAGCTATAAAGGAACTAAAAACGATAAGCAACAAGCAGTCACTATAGGAAATAGTGTTGATTCAGCTTATACGGCATTGGCCGAAAATCCTTATCTGACACCTGAAGAGATACAATCCCTGAAAGGCGAGCAAACAGTTGCAAAAGAAGGTTTTCAGGGACTTGCAGGATCAGGAGATTGTAACTGTGGTAATGAAGTTCCAGGCCATGGACCTTCTTTCAGATTGAGACCAGTGGATGAATCCTGTTGTAAGAAAAAAGCTTCGCAGGGATTGGATAAATTAGATGCCCTCACTGCAACCGCTGTTAAAAGGGAAAACGATCTGCTGGCACAGTACAATTCTGTTAAGCCGGATGATGTGCCAGGTGATTCTGCCACAACTCCCACGATCTATTATCCGATTGACCCTGCTGGCAGGCCGGTAGTTATACCTAAGAATTATACTGGCTTTATCCGTAGTAAAGGAGAGAATACTCCCCCGCCTTACGTTATTGCTGGTGTACATGATGACGCCAGCAAGAAGAATTATTTCGCTGTAATAGAGGATGGAAGCTTTAAGGGTTATCATCTGGCAGGAAATCCCAATGCTGCAGTACTGCCGGTTGATATCGTTCAGCGTGGGCTTCCATCATCAGTTGGGATCAAGGTTTTTGAGGCTATTGATCAATGTTATTTTTATCAGTATGAAATTAAAGGGTGGACGTTCGACTACAACCAGACTGCCATTGCTGATAAAGATAGAATAGCCAAGCTTGCTGAACTTAACATAAAAAGCAGGACCTCAAAATCATTCGATACAACTATCAATCCAAAGTCGGGTGGTTGTGCATATAGTGATAATAAAGATGGTGGTATATACTTTAAAGATTATTCCCCCGGTAGACCTGGAGATAATAGTGGTCCTGGCAAAAAACAGATCGATTCTCTAAAAGATCATCTGAGAGCAATTAATGTACACTTTGATATTAGTATACATGCTTATGTGCTCAATACGGACAATCCTGATTACCAGGAGCATAAGGCAGAAGCAGACAATGATAACGCAGATAATAAGATCATTATCACTTATAATGCTGATACCCATGAAATAAATCTGCAGCATAAGATAACAGCCCCTAAATGGTTCCTGGAGGTTTTCTCTGGTCTTAATGTGGTGAATGATTGTTCTGCTGACTACATCAACAGGGGATTAGATGAGCTGCACAAATCAGACTTGTATAAATATGAACCACAGTTCCAGCAGGTACGGGATGAAATACAAGTGGTAGTATACAGAGGTCTGTTTGGATTCATGTATTGTGCTACCAATGAAGAGTCGGTAAGGAATTCTTCTGCTGTTGCAAAATATGTGGCAGGCGCATTACATGAAGTGGTAGCTACTATTGATGTGGTTGAAATGGTAAAAGGTATTGCGCAGTTGGGAAAAATGGCGCTTACCTCAACAACAGACAGTTATATCACTTTTTATAATGACCTGAAACAAACCGTCAGTGATATGAAGAACCACACGTCTGTTGCTCCTGACGTGCTGGTGAAACGCCTGCTACCTCCGCAAATACGGTCGCAGGTGGATGCTATCACCAAAGTAGCAAAAGTAGGAGATCAGTTAGTACGGTTTTACTTCACGGAGTGTGACAAATTCACGTTAAATGATGGCGATACAGTTAATATGTGTCCTTACCGTTATGGTCAGGTAACCGTGATGGCACTGCCTATAGTGGTTACAGCCGGAGAATGGATAGCAGCCAAAGGCGCCACATTGATGGCCAGCCTTGCTTTAAGATACGGTGGGGATGCAGAAAAAGTGGCCAGCCTGCTGAAAGCAGCAGAGGAGGCTAATGCAGTAGTAGCCAGAGATGCAGGTAAGATCATCATCAAAGATGCAAAGGATGAGGAGAAGATTGTTACCGTAATAGAAAAAGATCTTACTGATCCTCATGCCAAAATAGAGATAAGAACCTTTGATGAAGCAGTACAAAAAGTAGAAAGTGAGCTGGGCAAGGATGTCGCGGAAGAAATAAAAAATGATCCTGATTTTAAACAGAATGCTACTGATAAAGACTGGCTGATTAATATCATCAAAGGAAAGAAATTTGAGAAGGAAGTAAACAAAGATTTTGCGAGTATAAATAGTACATTGATAGCAGACTTTAAGGCGAAAGGGATAGACTTAACGGGATGGGAGAAATATGAACAGGTACAATTAAAGATTCCCGGAACAGATGATTACTTTATTGCTGATAATGTCTTTATCAAAAGGAACGCGGAAAAAGACATCGTGGATGTCGTACTTAATGAAACAAAGCTGAATCCTACCACAGAATTGACAACAAGGCAAAAACAGGCATTCCGGAAGTTAAAGAACAGTGAGGATGGTGCCGTTGAATTTGAGGTGCGTAGTATTAATTTTAAAAGAGACATAAGTTCCAAAATAACAATTAAGAAGAATAATGTAATTTCAGTGCATAGTAACAACGGTGTAAAACAAACTGTTATCAATGCAGTTGATCATTTTAAACTATGAAAAAAGCAGAAGTAAAAACATTATTTATTAATGAGTTAAAGGGAGTTTTTATCCCCAATGGATTTAAGGTTTCTACGGCGAAAAATTATTTCAGTCGCGTAACGAGCGAGAATTCTAATGACTACTATTTTGTCATTAAAGATTATTATGATGAACACACCATCGTGGATGGTTTTGGTGTAAGGATAAACAGAGTGGAAAAAATATTGAAAACTGCTGTGGCTGAAATATTTCCTGATTGGGATAAAATGAATGATGAAGTTACTGTGAGGTTAGGATATGGCAGGATCAGGCATAATCGTTTGGATTATAGCTATCCTTATATGACAAATAATGAAGAGGCAATGGAAGTGATTCAGACAATAAAAACATTTATGAACGAAGAGGGTTTCCCCTTAATGGAACGCTATAATGAGATCAGGAATATAGATACGGATTTTAACAATATGGAAGTAATGAATGATGCTCCGGCACTATACTTCCTGCGATTGGGACAATATCCTTTTTACAGGTTCCGGCAAATGATAATTGCCAGATTGTGTGGAAATCCTATCTATGATTATATCGTAAAAAGAACACTGGAAATGCTTGATAAAGATGAAGAAAGCGCCAATAAATCGAAACGTATTGCCGCATATAAATGTTTGGTAGCATATCTGGATGCAGGTACATACTGAATGATAATATCATAATCTATGCCTTTGAAATATACCCTGACTTTTGCAATATTTCTGAGTTTGTGCATCCCCGCGCAAGCCCAGCAGAAAGCCACTTCTAAACCGGAACGACCTGCCATTTTGCTGAAAGCGCGTGCACAGGAACATCGTATCCTCCTCCGATGGGCTGTAAATCAACCTGCAGCCTGGAAGCTGGCCAATCAATACGGTTTCATGATTGAGCGCTATACTGTTCTGAAGAACGGCCACGCCTATACGGTAAAAGATGGTGTTGAAAAAGTGTTGCTTACCAAAGCACCCTTGAAACCCTATCCGCTGGAGAAATGGGCCGATATCATGAAACGCAGCGACGATGCGGCTGTTATTGCACAGGGATTGTACGGGGAGTCCTTTACCGTTACCGGTGGTAAACAGGATATGGCCACTATCGTGAATATGAGCAATGAGCAGGAGCAACGTTTTTCTTTTAGCCTGCTTGCTGCCGACAGGAACTTTGAAGCAGCTCAGATGGCGGGATGGGGCTATGTTGACAATACCGCCAATCCTGATGAAAAGTATGTGTATAGAATATATACAGTAGTGCCTGCCACTAAAATGAAAATTGATACCGCAGGGGTTTTCATCGGCATAAAAGATTTTCAACCACTCCCACAGCCTAAAGACCTGTACGGTAATTTCGGTGATAAGACGGTAATGCTCAGCTGGAACTACCGGTTGCTGAAAGATGTGTACAGCAGCTATTATATAGAACGCTCTACAGATGGAACACATTTTACGAAGCTGTCAGATTTGCCGGTGATCAACCTGAATGAAAATGATGCCCGTACTCCTTCACGCATGTTTTATACAGATACGCTGCAGGAAAATAATCAGCAATATTATTACCGGGTGACTGGTCTCACTTCTTTTGGTGAATCAGGCCCGCCATCTGCTGTTACTAGTGGTTCAGGCAAACAAATGTTGGCATATGTACCTAATATCAAAGCCGCCGGTATCATCAATGAAAGCAGTGCCACCCTGGAATGGGAGTTTGCAAAAGAAGGGGAAACACTGATCGACCATTTTGAACTGGACCAATCCGCAGATGCAACTCAAGGTTCCTATAAAACGATCAACAACAAGATCAAGTCAGTACAACGGAAAATAACGGTTAATAGCCTGATGCCTGTCAATTATTTTATTATTACTGCCGTTGATAAAAATGGTAATAAACGTAGCTCTTTCCCTTACCTGGTGCAGCCTGTAGACTCTGTTCCTCCGGCTACGCCTGCTGATCTTACCGCTGTTATAGATAGTGCCGGCCATGTTACCTTAAAATGGAAAGATAATACAGAACCAGATCTGAAAGGATATGTGATACTGAAGAGTAATCTGAAAAATGAGGAGGCAGCGGTATTGAATGAGGAACCCGTTACTATTGCGCAATTCAGGGATAGTGTAGGCCTGCGCTCTCTCAATTCGAAAGTATATTATGCGGTAATGGCATTGGATCAGCGTCTGAACAGGTCTAAGCCTACACCGTTTGTCGAAGTCACGAAACCGGATAAGATACCGCCTGTTTCTCCGGTGTTTAAAGGCTACGATGCAAACGATGGCCATATTACACTCTCATGGATCAATAGTAGTTCAGCGGATGTGGCTACGCATAAACTGTACAGGAAAAATGCCGATAGTGTACAGGCTCCATGGATATTGGTAAAGGAATTCCCAGGAAAAGAAACTGCTGGTTATACTGATGGACAGGTAGTGAATGGGCAAACCTATCTCTATAACATTGTTGCAGTTGATAACAGTAATAATGTATCATTACCCGCTCCAACGCTTACCGTAACTGTTTTTACGGCTGCTGTAACACCTGCGGTAAAGAACCTGCAGGCTGCTGCCAACAGAACTGAGAAGAGAATTGAAGTGAGCTGGGGATATAATAATAATGAAGTGGTGGAATACCAGGTATATAAGGCTGTGAATAAAGGAGCTGTAACGTTATGGAAAGTAGTGAATGCCAATATTCAATTGCTGAACGATACTGAAATATTTGCGAATAATAACTACCGGTACGCTGTACGTGCGGTATTAAAGAACGGACGTATGAGCAAGTGGACTGAGGTAAAAGTAGCATACTAAAAGCCCGACCCTATGAAAATTTATATTGGTATTATACTGACAATGCTGCTCTGGTATCAGCAAACTTCCGGGCAGGCAAATTACCGGCTGAAAACTAAGACAAGTATATACAGACCCGACTTCTCGTATAGGTATATATGTGATGACAATTTTTTTGATCTGGTAGCCAATTTTTCCAATGCCCGTGGTATGAGTATCCCTACTCCCGGTTATCAGGCATCTATCGGCAATTCAGGCTATGATATGCAAAACCTGGTGTCGGACCCAAACTGGTCTGCCCAGTATGTACCTCCAACTCCCCAAAGAGTACTTTTTGATAGTATAACCTTTCCCACTACTAACGATCTGACGGGGATATATATACGAACACTTTCATCAAAGTCTGGTGGGGGGGGATGTTCCGTTAGTTGTGACGAAAGTTATACTTTCCCCGTTAGTGGTTTATCGTCTGCTGGCTGTGCCTATACTTCCAGGTATAAACATTCTAATTATATTAACGATAATACCTGTTTTACACATTTGGTGGAAGTATGGGTATATCCTATATTGGATAATGCGTTGCAACAACCGGCGGATAAAGCAATTGGTACCGAAGACCCAATCACTATCTCTGCTATTGCCGGTTTCCCTTCGCCCGTTTATAAATGGCAGTTCAATGTGGATGGAACATGGAGATCATTTCCTGCTGCATACATTGGTTCCAGCACTATAGCGTTTACGGCTACCGATTTGTTGGCCGGGTCCGGGTTGAATGTCAATAATTACATCTCAAAAAATGTCTATATCCGTCTCGATAATTGTTCTGGTGGCTCTTCATCCAATATCATTACACTAAATATCAAAAAATCGCCACCTGCCATTATTAATACTATTGTTACACAACCGACCTGTTTCGATTCCAATGATGGTAAGTTCAACGTTACTTTTGGCCGATCGTTACTCAATGGTGAATCCCTTTTGCTTAACCTCCTGGATCCCACTCGTCCGGGACGGCCACTTTTCCATCAGATCACTGCTGCAGATCTGGGCGCCGACAACAGCTATACTTTCCCTGACAACCTGCCGGCCGCCAATTATTACCTGACATACCAGAGTAAGTTTGATACCGCACAATCCAATGTGAAAAAAACGGTGCAGTATAGTGTTACAGCACCTGCGCCCGTTGCTTTTACTACCACTTCTTCAAACGTTTGGTGTTATGCCGGAAAAGACGGTACCATTACATTGCAGGCTACCGGTGGGGTCGGTAATTATCAATACATGATCAAAAGAGCCGGACAGCCGGATTCCTCCTGGTATTCGTTTTCTTCCGGTAATACCAGTCTTATTACGGCATTATCTGCAGGCAATTATATCATCCAGGTAAGAGACGGGAGTCAGTGTTACGCAAAAAGCAGCGCCAACGGCCCCGTTATCAATAAAAATATCGCGATCACACAACCTGCGGTTCCCTTACAGATCAACCTGGTACAATCCGCCAATCCGCTGGGGTATGGGTTGTCTGATGGATGGGTAGAAGCTGAGATCACCGGTGGCACCGGATTGCCGGATGGCTCTTATCATTACCAATGGACATCGAATGGTACAGTGTTAACAGGAGGTGTTACAACCACTGTCACGGCAACCGGCTATCGTATCAGATTATCAGGAATACCACAAGGGACCTATAAGTTAAATGTCACCGATAATAACTACCTGTCAGCGACTACCAATGCTGGTTGTACAGCCACAGACAGCTTTAGTTTGGTGCAGCCGCCTCCGCTGGTGGTGGCAATAGCCATTACAGACAGTGTACAATGTAAAGGCAATACAGATGGCATATTGGTCGCTCACGCAAAAGGGGGAATGCCTTTTACGACAGGCCTCCCTTACGCCTATACGTGGAAAAAGAAAAATACATCCGGCACATGGGATGTATTAACTACACAAACAGATAGCATTGCCGGTAGCCTCAATGCCGGGTGGTATGCGGTGAATATAAAAGATGCCAATGGCATCGTATTAAATAAAGACAGTATCTTCTTTTTACCCGAGCCACTTCTGTTACAGGTAAGCATCAGTAAAACAGATGTTACCTGCAGTGGTTTCCCTGATGGGAATGCCTTTGCAAACGTCACTGGTGGCAACCAACCCTACCAGCTCATCTGGAATACCGGCGATACCGGTGATACCATCACTCACCTGGCTGCAGGTACTTACCTGGTGTATGTGAAAGACCGGCATGGTTGTAAAACACAGCTTAATACGGTAATTGCACAGCCCAATGCTATCAATGTTACTGCTACGGTTACACAGCCCACTTGTTTTAATAGCTGCGATGGGGCAATAGCTGTGGGCATTACTGGCGGTACCTCACCTTTCATTTATCAATGGACAGGTACTAACGGTAACGCTAGTACGGTTAATAATCTTTGTAGTGGTGCTTATCAGGTGAAAATCACAGATGCCAATGGCTGTAGCTTCACACAGGGCGTTACGCTGGATAATCCCGCCCCATTGCCACTCCGTCTGAAACCTGACCGCTATATCTGCACCGGACAAGCTATCTCTTATGATATTACAGTAGATAAACCAGGAATGCAATACCAATGGACATCTCCCAACGGATTCAGCAGCAGGCAGGCTGCGGTAACGCTTACGCAGGCTGGCACTTATTATGCACAGGTAGTCGATGCACACAACTGTATCTCTAAAGATACATTGGTGTTAACGGCGTTTACTTCCACGGTAGCCAGTGAGTTTGCACTCCCTTCACAGGCCTTTACCAATGAAGATATTGTGATCGTAAATATCAGTAATCCTGCACCGGATAGTATAAGATGGACGCTGCCCGCAGCTGCCGGCATCTTACAGCAGGATTATAATCTGGCCAGACTGACTTTTAGAGATACCGGTACTTATGCTATCAGGCTTACTACCTATAAGGGGTCCTGTTACGCCGATCAGGTACAGCAGGTAATTGTGACCGACAGGGCCGGTTTTCCAGGCGTCAGTAATACCCGGAACCCATTTATAAAAGAGTTTTCCATATCACCTAATCCTAATTACGGCAGCTTTACGGTACAGGTAGTGCTGCAACGGGATGCGCCCATCAGATTAAAACTGATCAGACTGAACACAAGCCAGGTGACCAGCCTTGTCTTACAATCCGGACTGGCAGCTTATTCGATACCGATGAAAGTCACGGCTGCTTCCGGGCTTTATGTGCTGGTGCTGGAGACACCCAATGGTAACGCTTCTTTAAAGGTGGCTATTCTCTAATGTTTTCAATGAATACCAATGAACAGGAAGAATAAACGGATAAGGCTATACGCAATCCTTCTACTGGCAGAACTATTGGGGGGATGTTATAAAGAAGAACAATACCCGGTAAAAGCAGTATTTTCTATACAGGTAGAGAATAATAATTATTCCGTGCCGGTACAGGTAAATATCAGCAATAACACCACCGGTGCTGAAACCTTTTCCTGGAGCTTTGAAGGCGGAAATCCGGCGACATCAGCAAAAAAAGATCCCGGCACTATTGTGTATAATAATCCCGGTAATTATATTCTCAAATTAATTGCAGGTAACCGGTATGGCGGCATAGATAGTATGACCATACCAATAAAGGTGGATGCTGATGTGGAACCAGGATTTACCTGTACCAATGCTCAGTCCTGGTTTCCGCCGGTTACGTGTCAGTTGAACAATATTACAAAAGGTGCTGACAGATATGAATGGACTTTTGAGGGTGGCGAACCCGCATCTTCAACACAGATGCAACCAGGAAACGTGGTATTCCGGCAGCCAGGGAAACATAAGATCACATTAAAGGCAGGCAACGGGCGCGTAAGCTTTACCAGGGATACTACTATCACAGTTTTACCCGACCTGGTAGCTGATTTCAGCATTGCCTGGCCTGCATCAAATGATGATAAACAGGTTCCTTTCAATGTGATCACAGTTAATAAATGCATCAGTGCTACCAGCTATAACTGGTCGTTTACAGGAGGCGCCCCTGCTATATCAACAGACCAGGCTCCATCGGTACTATATAATACTCCAGGTATCTATACGCTTTCCCTGACCGCAGCCAATGATAAAAAATCTGTAGTGGCCACAAAAACAATCACAGTATTACCCAATACCCATCTCTATACGTTTACGGATATACGATTGGGTATTAATACAGCACAAAATACTATTGGCAGCTATTTTTCTTCTGTATTGGGAAAAGTGCTGAAAAGCGGTGAGGTAACAGCTGCAAATGGCAGCCAGATTGACTTCTGTTATTTTGGTCTGAATAATGGATTTAACTATAATAAAATTATTTCACCGGATAGTGTGCAGCTGTATACATTTTCCGCTATCCCGAATGCAATTAATATTCAGGTGATCAACAAACAAGAGTCTTGCGGATGTGGCGTTAATTTTTCGGTAGCTGATTTTGACAGCATGACAGACGATACACCGCTAAGAATGTTGAATATCAGCCAAAGTATAGCCGGCCTTGCGGAATTTGATAATACGGTGCCGAGAGTTGTCCTCTTCAAAACATCTGACGGCAGAAAGGGGGCTGTTAAAATAAAACAATTCGTTAATGCTGGTCAGCAAAGCTATATTCTCTGTGATATCAAGATTACGAAACCATAACTTTCGCCATACTTCATAGCCAGAGGCATCACCAGATAAATAACAAGGCTCTCAAATCATTGGATTTGAGAGCCTTGTTATTTATAGGCTTTCTGAAAATTTTTTATACTAAAACACCTTCCGTGCTTCATTTCCAAATAGTGCCATTGGATTAGAGAATAGTGCAGCTTAAGAAATATTTCATTACAGACCTTTGTAATGTCAGATTTTGAAATACTCATAGAGGATTTAAATAAATGGATATGAAGAAGTTATCCGGGATGGGAAGATTGGCTCTGCTACTTTCAAGTAGCCTTACTATTATGGTTGGAACAGCGATAGCTCCTTCACTTACGGAAATATCGAAGCACCTGGGGTTTGCAAAAAGTCCCGGATGGCTTATTACTTTACCTTCACTTGGTGTTGTGTTATTTGCACCTTTTGTAGGTAAGTTAATAGATCAAAAAGGACCATATGTTATAATGCTATGGGGATTGATACCCTATGCGGTGTTGGGAACTATAGGAGCGGTACTGCGTAATCCTTACCTTATTATCATCGATCGTTTATTACTTGGCGGTGCTACCGCAGCCGTACAGGCATCAGGCACAGGCCTTATTGCAGCCCTTTTTCACGGCAAGGCCCGCATGAAAATGATTGCGTGGCAGGGAATGAGTATCGAGCTGGGTGGGGTGGTTTTTCTCAGCATCGGAGGACTTTTGGGTGAGCTGGGTTGGCAATATCCGTTTTTCATTTACCTCATCGGTTTAGTTTGTGCGTTCCTGATTGTTAGAACTATAAACCTGCAACCTGCGCCTGTAGCCCAGCATGACGAAAGCACCGATACCCGGATCTCGTTAAAATTGGTTGTCATAATAATCAATTCTGCATTTGCCATGATTTTGTTTTTTGTAGCCTTTGTGGGTCTACCGGTTTACCTCACTGAAGTCTTTCATTATTCAGAATCAGCAATCGGATATTTTATGGCCTTTATTTCTCTGATCGCGGTGGTTGCAGCTGGTCAAATGCCGAAGGTAGTCAGGAAATTTTCTGAGTTTAGGGTAGTTGCAACGGGATTCCTCTTTTTTATGGCTGGATTAGGAACATTTTATCTTGCCAATTCCTTATTAATGCTCTTTATAGCGGCATTATGTATGGGAATAGGTTTTGGCTTTACCATTCCGCTGCTTAATCATATGACACTTGAGGAAAGCAGGCCTTCAAACAGAGGCCGTAATCTTGGCCTCTATTCAATGGGTGTCTTTGGTGGTCAGTTTCTTTCTTCATTTATTACTGAAATATCATCAGATGTAGCCCTTACATTTTTGAATGGTGCAGTGCTGGCATTTGTAGTTGCAATTATGCTGTTACTGGTTACCGGTAAATCATCCCGATTTAAAATAGCCTGATACGTTTTAATATATACTGAAAATAAAAAATAAATTTTATGAGAATAGAAGAAGCAAATGACCTCCTGAAACCTGGATACTTACCATTTGAAGCTGGCTGGAAGCGTTATGACGATGGTTTGTTAGTTGTTGCTGCACGTTCCAGTCTTGCTAATATCACAGGGGAAATGGTAGAATGGTGGTTTACTTATGTTCAAAACACTGAGCAGTACACCATTTGGCATAAAGATGACCATGTATTCAGCGATTGGATCGGAGAACGGGGAACAGGTAAATATATTGGTGGAACACATATCGCTCACGAGAGACTAGGTGGAGATGAAATACACAAGTTGAAGATCAATTTTCTTGATCCGGCTAACATACTGGATGTATCGAAATTTGAGGAGCTTGGCGTTACTGCTGTTCATGCCAGATTGGGAATAGATGGGATGCCTGGTTACGCAGCCAAAATGGTCCATTTTATTCGCGATACCGACTATGGTTGTGAAATGCGCAGCCGATTCTGGTTGGGATATTTTGAAGGAAACGACCTGGAGAATAACCTTGAAACACGTCTTACGATTTATCCGGATGAATTAGGTGAGGGTTTGTGTAAACATTGCCATGAAGAGATGAGTAATTTTAATATTTTCTTACCTGAACTGTATGAAAAGGAGACCGGTAAAAAAGCTAAAAAGAACACGCTTAATGATCTGCTGAAAAATGTATAAAACAATATACGCCACTGTCATAAAGCGGCAGTGGCGTATATTTGTATGCTAGCATGAAAATTTATCCGGCATATGAAATTCATTCACCAGATTGATCCATTGAAATTTGTCTTTTTCGAGCTGTACCGTTGCCCTGATAGTTACTTGCAAAATCCTCAACGGGCTGATTTTTTTGAAATTATTTGGTTTAAGCATCCTGAAGGAAACGGTTCAGACAGCAAAAAAGGAGAGCATTACATGTACCTGGTCCCTCCATATCGTCTTACAAAATTAAGTCTGGATGATAAGGATGGATGTATGATTGCTTTTAAAAGAGAGTATTTGGAAGAAGATGACAAAGAATATGCGTTGGATGTTTTTAATCTCTTCAATATGCATGGGCAGTACACCAGTTTGCGTATAGATGACGATGTGGTAGAAACCTTCCAATACTTAAAAGTATTGATAGAGAAAGAATACTATAATTCAATGGGGACCTATCTGGTTTTAAAGGCGCTATTGAAAGTTTTTCTGTTGAATCTAATCCGTATTAACCAGCATTATTTTTTAAATCAGGATGTAAATCAGAAGCGGGTCTACCAGTTTATTATGCTGATGGATGAAAATTATAAGACAGAACGAAAGGCAGATTTTTATTCCTCAAAAATGGGGATTAGTGAAAAGCGGATAAACCAGATTCTGAAAGAGAAAATGAATAAAACACTTACGCAGTTATTACATGAAAGAGTGATTCTGGAAGCAAACAGAATGCTGATTGCCGGCGAGTTTACCATCAAGGAGATTGCATTCAACTTAAACTTTGAGGATCCGGCATATTTTTCCCGATTTTATAAAAAGCAAACAGGACAAACACCTGAGGACTTTAAAAAACATAAATATATTGATGATGAAACTGACGAAGGAAATTGAAAAATTAATGTTTAAAGATATAGATGCGCTGCTATCTCCTAAACCAATATACCTCGAGGCGGGTATCAAAAGATTGGAAAACGGCATGCTCCACGTTGCTATGAGAAACGTTCTGCATAACTGTAAAGGGAAGATGTTGGATTGGTGGTTTAAATACTTTGAAACCACTGCGGATTTAAAGTTATGGCATCCACATGACCATGTAGCGCACGGTGGCTGGGATAGTAAATGGATTAAAAACGAAAATTATATCGGGGCCACCATTCATGCAACAGAATCCCTGGGCGATATCCCTCCAGTACCTGCTACCATTAAATTTCATGACCCCGCGGAAATTTTTAATCCTGAGATTTTAAAACAGGCATATGCTAACGGAGATGTCAGTACGGTCGTTTATGCCAGAATCGGATTTGGTGAAAATACGCCGACGGACATAAATGGTGATCCTATGGATGGTTACATGGTGCATGTTGTAAGAGACATGGCACAGGGTTGTACCTTGAGAAGCCATTTTTTCCTTGGGGCGTTAACAGCAGACAGCGATCGTCAGCTGCCTGATGAAATTGGATTCGGGTTGATGGAGCATTGTTATAGTGAGTTTACCTATCTTTCACAAGTTCTCCCTTCACTCTACTACGCAGAAAATAAAAATGGAGACAAGGCACCTCTTCTCTGGTGATTTCCCGAAAATTTCTGAAGCCCGCCATCACGGCGGGTTTTGTGCGTTGGCTTTATAATTAAATCTATAAAGGAGTTTTTATGGTTGACATAACCATTTATATCCTGTTTCAAAAGTTAATAATCCCTTAATACACACACCAGAAAATTGCGCTTATGTTTGTTGTTGTGAAAATAGTGGCAAACTATGCGATTACCCTTACCTGAACAATCGGATGTATTGTTGCTGGAAGAATGCAGGAAAGACAATACCAAGGCCTATGATATACTGTTTGACAGGTATTCCGGAAAACTGTATAACTATGCGCTGAAGTACATCCGTGACGAAGTCAAGGCGGAAGAGGCCATGATGGACCTGATGTTCTGGCTGTGGGATAAACGTCACGAGCTGGCACCGGATGTACAACTGGCCCCTTATCTGTTCCGGGCTATGAAGCATGCTGTTATTAAAGTGATGACCCGTCATCAGACTCAAACCGTACCACTTGATTTTGCGGACGATACCGCTACTGAAGATGCTGGCAACCGCCTGCGCGAAACTGAACTGACCGCACTGTATCATGAGAAGTTGAGTGCCCTCAGTCAGCAACGGCAAAAGGTGTTCCGCCTTAGCAGGCATAATAATATGAGTCACGCAGAAATTGCGAAGGAGATGAATCTCTCCTTGTTCACTGTTAAAAATCATATCAAAGCATCCCTGACCTATTTTCGCTCTGAACTGAAGGACTACATTGATATTTCCGGTGTTTTGATTTTCCTGTTCTTTCTCTGAAAAAAAAATATTTTAGCTACGATTAGCCCTCCCGCATTTTTTTTGGCCTTTATATAGTAGGTGATCAGTTTTTCACCTGCATAACATGGCAAATCTTACAAAAGCACTTTTACTAAAATATCTCGATAACAACTGCAACGATGCAGAAAAGGCTATCGTGGAAGCATACCTGCAACAGCCGGAAAGTAATACTATGCTGAGTCTTCTCCTGGAAGAAAGAATGGAGAAAGATATGGCTGACAGTATGGATGCGCCGGTGGATGAAAAAATGCAGCAACAATGGGCTGCAAATATGCGTGCCCGTATGGGGAGAGAAGATACGGTAAAGCCGTTGCGAAAACGTTATTATGTAGCAGCGGCTGCTGCTGCATCAGTACTGCTGATTGCAGGATTGTTTGCCTTGTTTAATAATAGCCGGTCAAAAAACGCAGTATCGTCATTAGCCCTGCAACAAAACAAAGCGGGGGAACGTAAGGT
Source organism: Chitinophaga flava (assembly GCF_003308995.1). Lineage (NCBI taxonomy): Bacteria > Pseudomonadati > Bacteroidota > Chitinophagia > Chitinophagales > Chitinophagaceae > Chitinophaga > Chitinophaga flava. The sequence continues at coordinate 1,720,104 of NZ_QFFJ01000002.1, forward strand.
TATCCAGTTAAGTGACGGTTCTACCATTCACCTGGGAGCTGCCAGTCAGTTACAATATCCTGAACAGTTCACTGGTGCAACAAGAGAAATCACGCTGACAGGGGAGGCCTTTTTTGATATCGCCACAGATCCCGGACATCCGTTTATTATACATACCGGCACTATTGCTACTACTGTACTGGGCACCTCGTTTAAAATCGCCGCATTTGAAGGACAGCCACTGGTGGTATCAGTGGCAACAGGGAAGGTACGCGTTGATGACAGTAGCAATGGACAAATCCGGCAACTGGCCATCCTCACTGCCGGGAAACAGGTTAGCTGGAATAATGAGAATGCTTTACTGGAAAATATTCGTGCTGAAGATATAGCTAACTGGCAAAATGGACGCCTTGTATTTAACAACCAGACATTGCAGGAAGTAGCCACTACACTGGAGAGATGGTATGATGTGAAGATTAATTTCAGTCACCCGCAAAAAGCAAAAGAGAAAGTAACCATCACTTTGTTTGCAGGCTCCGCTCTTATGACTACGCTGCAAACGCTCGCTGTGGGAAATAATTTTAACTATTCAGCGAAAGGCCGTGAAGTAACTATTTACTAAACCTATAATAAAACAATATGCACTAACAGTACACATCAAAAACAAAAACGTCCCTACTTGCATTGGACCGCAGCAGGAACGCTTTAAGAATTGAACGGTCTGCCAAAAGTTTTCTCAGGACCAGCAGCAGCCGAATTATTAACAGATTTCCCGGTATAAAACCGGGCTTAACTATCAATATTCAAAAGTATGGAAAAAGGATTAAAAAAAGATCCTTTAGGATTTTTCGTGGAACCTGTGCCCGAAAGCTTTGAATTTGTGTTAAAGCCCAATGGTGCAGCAGGTTCTCCTCCTGCCTCCCGTAAGCACAGACACAAAATTTACTTCCTGATGAAATGCTCATTTATCGTTTTGGCAGCTCAGCTTACCTTTGTAAGCCTGTTGTTCGCTGATAACCTCAAGAGCCAGGACCTTTCCCGCCGCCTGAATCTTGATCTGAAAGATGCAGATGTTAGAGCAAGTTTGCTGAAAATAGAAAACGAAACCGGCGTACATTTTCTGCTGCCGGAATCACTGCTTGCTACCGTTCACAAAAAGGTAAATCTCCACAAAGAGGATATTACGGTGAAAGACGCCATCGTCGGTGTGTTGAGCGGTACTTCACTGGAGTATCACCTGCTTAATGGTTATGTGGTGATAGCCAGGCAGAAAATCCCTGTGAAAATATCCGGCCGGGTACTGGAAAGCAAAACAAAAGATCCATTGCCGGGTGTATCTATCCGTATAAAAAATAGTTCCGGCGGCGCCGCCTCCGACCTCAATGGAAACTTTACCGTGGAAGTCCCTGCTGAAGGGGCTGTCCTCGTGTTTTCACTGATGGGTTATGAGTCAAAGGAAGTGAAAGTCGCAGGTGGTTCGGCACCTGTTATCGTATTGCTGGAGGTCAGCACACGTACGCTGGGTGAGGTGCAGGTACAGGCACGTCGTAAAACCAACACGGAAATCACTGTACTGCAGGAGAGAAGAAACGCTGCCATCGTGCAGGATGCCATCTCCGCACAACAGATCGAAAGAACTGCTTCTATCACCACTACCCAGGCCTTGCAGCGTGTAAGCGGCGTGACCATCACCGATGATAAATATGTAGCGATCCGTGGTTTGGGAGACAGGAGTGTTATCGGTCAACTGAACGGTGTACGTCTGGCATCTTCTGATCCGGACAGGTCTTCCATTCCTCTGGACCTTGTGCCGGCATCTCTCCTGGATAACATCACCATTTATAAAACCGTTACACCAGATAAGCCTGCAGATGCGGCGGCTGGTATCGTGGAATTGAAAACCAAATCAGTACCGGATAAAAGAACGTTGGAAGTCATTGCACAAACCGGCTTCAACTCCAATATCGGACCTGGTGGACGCATGAACAGTTTCTATAACAGTGATCTCGGTTTCTTCGGTAATAAAGTAAATAATAAAAATCTGAGCAGCGACTTCCTTGACTTGTCTAAACAATATCCAGGCAGCCTGAACCAGATTCAGAAAATAATCTCCGAAAGCAATGGCAGTCCTGCTATACAACAGGAGGCAGCACGCATCAATAAAATTATGCATGCCTTTGATCCGGTGCTGACTACACGCTACAAAACGGCACCACTCAACCAGCTGTATTCCGCTACCTATGGTAACAGCTTTAAAGTATTCAAAAATAAAACATTGGGGCTCGTTGCCGGCGCTAACTACTATCGCCGCACTGCCGATGTATATGGTGGAGATCTTACACAATACAGTATCTATCAAGGTGTGATCACGGGAAATCAGGATGTATATAGTCCCCGGAATATCCCTAACTATATCACTCCTAACAACCTGTACATGGGTAAATATCAAACCTATAAAGAAAATACAGGTACGGAAACCCTGAACTATGGTGTACTCACCGGTTTGACCTTTCGCTTTGACAAACGGAACGAGATCAGCATGCAATACATGGGCAGCTGGGGTAGTGAAGCGCAGGCCATTAACATGTACGGAAAGTACGAGTACACCGGCTTACCAGGCGAGGTGAACAGCACCGTCTACTCACTGAAACAAACCCGTCGTAACCTGAATACCTTTAACCTGCAGGGCGAACATAAATTCCTCGAAGGAAAATATGCGCCGAGGTTGAGTTATAACTTAGCTTCTTCTACCTCTGCTCAAAATGATCCGGACTTCCGTTTTGTAACACTGACAGATTATATGCCCCGTGGTGGTGGGTTCTATACTATTCCAAATGGTGGTGGACAGAAAGCTTACTCAGAACATCTGTATGCACTGAACTCAGGTTATGTAAATGGCTATGGTACTTATGGTATCATTCAGGCAGAGCCTAACGGTCGTCGCTGGCGCCAGCTGAACGAAACCAACTGGAACTACAAAGCGGACCTGGTGTTTCCATTCCCGCTGTTCGGACAGAAACAGGAATTTAAAACCGGTTTCAACTACCTGAACCGCGATCGTAAGTTCCGTGAGAATATGATGTTTCTGCCAGGTTCCAATTTTGTACAGAACCGTTACAAGGCATTGTATGATGTGAACGGTAACCTGGATGCGCTGGTAGGACCTAAAGTGATTGGTATCCAGCAACGTACCGGTAGCACTGGTGAAGGCGCCGATGCGATTGGTGGTTTCCTGTACAATACACAGAAATCTCCTAACAACTACAACGGCTTCTTCGAAACCAATGCTTACTATGGTATGCTTGATCTGCACCTGACTAATAATCTGCGTGTAGCCGGTGGCGTGCGTTTCGAGAAAACCAATATTCAATCTGCGGTAGATACCACCAATGTATTCCTGGATCCATCTTTGACTACGCAGGATGATAAAGGGAACAGTGTACCGGTGATGATGATTAATCCGAATACGGTATATAAAACTGCTTACAAGCCTTACTATGCAGTGAATATGACCTATACCTACAGAGAGGATATGAACTTCCGTTTGGCTTACAATACCACCCTGGCAAGACCGGAGCTGAGAGAGCTGACCAATGTGTTTGAATTCGATGCGTTCCAGATGGGCCTGGTGGTGGGTAATCCTCACCTGATCAATCAGCATACGGAAAACCTCGACTTCCGCTGGGAATGGTTCCCTAATCCGGGAGAGGTGATCTCTGTATCTGCTTTTGGTAAACGTATCAACAACCAGTTGGTGAAAGTATTCAGCCTGAAAACCGATGGGTTAGCAGCTAAATATCCGGAGTATCCTACTATTCAGTTCCAGAATGATCCTAACACGGGTACTGTATGGGGACTTGAACTGGAGTTGGTAAAGGATTTAGGGAAATTAACGCCTGTGTTGAAAAACTTCTTCATTGGTTCCAACCTCTTACTCGCACAAAGCAGCATTAAGAAAACAGAGGCAAGATATCAGGCGAGCAAGTCGCTCGATAGAAATACGCCGGAGAACAGCCCACTGTTTGAACAGGCGCCTTATTCTATTAATGGTTGGCTGAACTATAAGAACACGAAGTGGGGCACAGACCTGACTGCCGCTTTCAACATGGTAGGAGAGCGTTTGGTACAGATTAACCTCACTGGTGAACCTGATCTGTATACCCGTCCTGCACCGGTGCTCGACCTCATTTTCTCACAACAGCTGGGTAAAAGATTGTTGTTCAAAGGCTATGCTAAGAACATCCTGAACCCTGCCATTCAGACCGTGTATGCCAATCCTGGTACTGGTGGCTTCTGGTATGGTGAACGCTATATCAACCGCAGCTACAAACGTGGTGCTGAGATCATGATGGGATTCACTTACAAGTTGTTCTAAAAAATCATTAAAAAGGAAGATATGTATTATAAACGTTTTGCCGCCGGTCTGATGTTGTTAACCATCGGGATGCTGTCGTGCAAAAAAGAGAAGGTAGATTATTCCTACGACAATCGCCCTGATAAAGCCGCTGGTGGTAATTCTACTGTCCGCCTGGTGAATTTCACGGAAAATAACCAGTTGTCGATCAATGGGGAGCGTCTTACCAGTTACCTGATTATCAATCCACCGGCTGGTCAGGAAGCACTGTATCCGGGTACTTATTGGTTTCCCACCAATGGTAAACTGGGCTCCAGCTTTACGGTTCCCCGTCAGTTTCTCACGACTGGAAGCGCGGAGGTGTCTACTGATTATATGGCATATTCCGCTGGGCGTGATTCTTTAGGGTTTAAGGTAACAGAAGAATATAACAAGCCGAAGGACTATTTCATCATGAGAGGGGCTCCATATGCGGCTGCAAAAGTGGAAAGAGTACGGGAAGTGCCCCGTGAGGCAACGGCGCCGGCAAAAGCTGGTTATTTCAAAATCCGTATTGTCAACCTGGCAGATCAGCTTAATTCCGCCTGGAATGCGCATGATGTGGCAAAGCCGCTTACGCTGGCTTATGCCGATGGTACGCCGGTGAGTACTGCTACCAGCAATATCAATCCACAAACCTGGTCACAATATGTAGAGTTACCATATGGTACTTACCAGTTCAGGGTACTCACGCCAGATGGTATGGAAGTGAGAGGCACCGGCGGTAATACATTAGAGAACACCTTCATGTCGGAACCGGCGACTTCCAATCTGATGAAGCCGGTGCAGGGCGGTATTCCGAATGCGGTAAGTACTGGTCTTACCTATGCCCCGCTGAAAACCTATCAGCCAGGTGGTGTTTACACTATTGTGGTGGGCATTGATCGTTTAACGATGCTGAATGTATACGGTATTCCAGGTGAAACATCCATTTATTTTCAGAATGTTTTTCGTGTGCTCGCTGACGTTAGTGAGCCGCTGAATACCGATTATTATCGTTTGCAAGGGGTACAGGCCAATGCGGATGAAGGGCAGGTGAGTTTCCGTGTAAATGGTGCAAAGCTTGGTGATGCAGATTATACAACAGCTACCGATTACAGTATATATGTAGCTGGTCAGGCTACGGTAGAAGCAGTGAACGCATCCGGCGCGGTGTTGGCAACAGCCACACAACCGTTTCTTGCAGGACAGAATTATACGGCATGGTTATATAAAACGCCGGAAGGGAAATCAGCCATCAGCATGGTGGCTAATAACCTCACCGGTAGCTGGTATGATCCGCTGTCTTCCGGTACTACCAATACCGGGCAGGATGGATCGCTGAGCAGAATGACACATACGTATCCTTTCAACTATCGTTTTCTGAATCTGTGTCCGGATTTACCCTATGCCAGCTTTACCTATGATAACGGCCAATCGGCAGGAGCTGCCACTACTACCCGTAACCTGCGGCCAGGTGTACCGGTTACAGATCAGCCTTACGCACGCCAGGGACAGGATGCAGAAGCTTATCAGTTTATGGTGTATAAATCTTCTCCTTCTGTATATCCTGGTAGCTGGATTTCGGCGATCCCTGTGCTGAAGAGTACCGCGTTTGTTGCCCGCCCGGACAGATATACCCATGTGAAGCCTATACATGAACCCGGCGTATACACCGTAGCATTGGTGGGGCGTCTCAATGGTAGTCAGCCGCAAGGGAAAAGTGCCAAAATGATCATTATTAAACACACGAAGTAATTGTTATGACGAAGATAAAACACTTCCTGGCCGTGGCTGCGCTGGTATGGAGTTTGGGCTCCTGCAGCAAGGTGGAATATACGAAGGTCGATAAGCCTGCCTATCTGCGTGTATTCAATGATTTTAATACAAAAATCGGGGTAGAAAATAAAGATGAGCAGAAGCCTTTTATGTGTATGCTGATCGACCCGAAATTTGATGAGAATGGTGTGCCTGTTGGTGCCGCCATTAAAGGCGACTTCCTGGACAAGCGGGATCGTTATGCCCCTCCGTATCCTTCACATATCGGAAGCAGTACCAGCAAAAGAAATCCGGAGTATCCGGGTAAGGAGAATGTGCCTGCAGGCCCCGTGCTGAATGGTTTCGATCTGTCCAGCTGGGCGCAGATCCCTTCCGGTAAACACCGCATCATCTTCTATTACAGACCCATGAACGAGATTCCGTTCTTTGAGCTGGAACCGGCTATTCGTAAGAATGTAGTAGTGGATACTACGCTGGAACTGGGGGTAGAAGAGATTTATACGATGCATGTAATGCAAACAGATTTCAAAACAAAATCCAGGGGTATCATCGTTCGTAAAGAAAATTTCCATCTTCTTCCGCTGTCTGATTCTATGGTGTATGTGAACTTTTACAACTATAGCGCTGACGGTTTCTGGAATGCTAATAGAAGTGAGAAGTCCGATAATTTCGAAGATGGGGTAATGCGCTACGGTATCCGGGATGATGTAAATATCTGGATGTCGCTTTGTAAGCCAGGCGGATGGACTACGCTTCCCGGTTACAGGTATGCTTACCTGGGGCAGATGAAAAGAAGCATAGGTAACGGTGTAGCTCCTTACTACAGTTTTCCGCTGTTTGCAGATACAGCTTCCAACCGCATTACCACTGATATCTGGCAGCGTTTCACCTTGCTGGTACCGGGGCTTGATCCGGAAAAAAATCCTTACGGCGACAGGGATTATGATCCTGATGGGCAATATGGTTTGTTGGCGCTATATGGAAATGGTACCCGGCAAAATTTTGAGCGTGGTGGTCTGTTTCTGCCCAGTATGATTGTTAACATTCATTCCGGCACTTATAATCCGCGTTCATTCGCTACCGTGAATACCATCGAAGTGGTGAATGGAACTGCCTACCTGACTACGATTCAGCGCAGGTATCCCAAACCGGTTTATTGATCACCGTCCTCTTTCAATATAAAAAGTAACATAATGCTTAAATATATTAAATCCTGCCTGCTGATAGCTTTACTGCCTGTAATGTTTACCGGCTGTAAGCATGATGAACTGACGGTGCCTGATACCGGGGAATCTTACCGGCACGCAGGAGATTTTGTTAAAAATAATTACGACCTGCAACTGTTCAATGCTGCCCTGGAGTACACTGGTCTGGCAGCAGACATGAACGGAGAAGGGCCTTTTACATTGCTGGCGCCAAACAACGCCGCTTTCAATGAGCTGGGTATTACCCGTGCGTCAGATTTTCAACGTCTTAATAAGGATAGTCTGAAACAGGCCATGCAGTATCATATTCTCAATCGCAGGCTGCCTGTAAACGAGATTCCTTCTAATGGGGTGGATGTAAGATATCTTAATCTCGCCGGGAAAGAGGTGTATCTGACCTTTGCTACTTCGCCGAACAATTTGTTTGTAAACGGTTCTTTTGCTGTCAAGAAAAATGTGGTGCTGGCAAACGGCATCCTGTACGTGATGGATAAGGTGATGAAATATATACCTGGTACGGTGCAGCAATTTCTGGCGGCGCAGCCGGAATACAGTGTGTATGTGGTTGCCCTTAAACAAAGTGGATTATGGGAGCAGCTGTCAGGAGCAGGTCCGTTTACTGTTTTTGCACCAGACAATGCGGCGTTGGAAAGACAGGGCATTACCATGGAAACGCTGCCTGCCTATAATTCAGACAAGTATGTAACGGCAAGACTTTTCGGTATGTATATACTACCTGGAAGAAGCTTGTTCCTGACTGATTTTCAGGCATTGTATGCTATCTATGGCACGGCATCATTACAGGCAAAGATCGCCAACGACAATTTCATATACCGGCTAACGGCCACCAAGAATACCTACATGCTGGCGCCCACAGAATATTCTTTTGCTTACATCAATCCGGAAAATCCGGCATTAGGTAGTCTGGGAACCGTGTACGGTAACACCTCCCGTAAAAATGACAATCTCACCAACAACGGTATTGTTCACTATCTGCCTGATCTGGTGATCAAGCCGAAGGAGGCATTAAAGAAATAATTAGTTCAAAAAGCTATTGATATGAGACGTATCATATTTTTTATACTCGCTTTTGTGGGGTTGATCATGGCCTGCAGGAAAACAGAATTTCAACGGCCACCGGTTGGTGAAAAGGTACCGTATGTAGAGACTGCTACCAGCGATTTCAACACCCTTCTGGAGAGATCAACACAGAAATTGTTTTATGCTGCCTGGAAGAGAAGCCATATAGATTCTCTCCTGAAAAGTTTGGGTAGCGGGGTGCGCTTTACCATCCTGGCGCCGGATGATGCGGCCATGACGGCTGCTGGTTTCACCGCAGACAAAATTGCTACTGCAAAAGTGGCTGATCTGGATTCCCTGTTGCTTTTTCACGTCATGTCTGAATATGTTGATTCAGCTACATTAATTGGACAGCAAGGTAATGTGCGTCACAAATCTCTGCTGAGAGACAGGACCATTAAAGAGACAGTAACGCGGCTGGGTTCCCAAGTGCCTTTTCCGGAGGCATATGCTTACAAATTGTATCTCGGCGTGGCAACGGATGGATCGTTGCTGATCAATGGTAAAAAAAGTGGCAAGATAACACCGGTGTATGCCCGGAATGGGGTCATTTATCCGATCAATAAACCACTGGTACGTCCAAATAAAACCGTCATAGATGTTATCAATACGGACCCGCGCTTTTCCATATTGTCAGGTCTTTTAAAGGCTATGGATAGTAAATGGGAAGAAGTTAGTTATGGTTGGTTTGAAAGAAATCAATATGCGGGCCTGGGTATCGAGGGGGGTGATATTGTTTCAAACGATGCTTTTTTTGCGCCTACCAATGAGGCGTTTAAAAAGGCTGGTTTCAATTCCGTAGAAGACCTGATGACTTTAAATGAGCGTTCCATGCCATACCTCGATGAAGACTTGGGGGAGATGCGCAACGGGTTGTTTGTCACTGATTCTTTGCTGGCATATTCCCGGTGGGGCCGGATGTACTCGCCCAGGAGCTCTAATGGTGGAGGTTCCGGAGTACCAGCCATGTTCTGGTCCAACGACCTGAATAACGCTATGCTCAGCACTTTTGCCTTGGTTACCAGTGGTAGTAATGCAGTGCCCATTTACTTTATGACACTGGATTTTGGTACCAATGGAGAACAAATTACGGTGAAGGTAAAAGGCAGCAGCCATGCTGCAGCAAATATAGTGGAAGCAGATATACCAACGCTGCAGGGACCATTTCATGCGGTAGATAACCTGATTCTTAGCGATAAAGTTAAGTTCTAATGAGAAAGTTTAATATCAATATAAAAGCCCTGGCGGCCTGTGGTATCCTGTTGCTGACTGCTGCCAGCTGCTCTAAGGATAAGGATGTACAACCGGCAAAAGACAGCAACAGGGTTGTACAGGTGCTGGCGGATAACTTCAACCTCTCTATCATGAGCACCGTAGTAGGTCGTTCTAATCTTCGCAGTGAGCTGAATGAGGCTGGTCCTTTCACCGTATTTGCACCTTCTGATGAAGCATTTGCGAAATCCGGCTATGGTACCCCAGTATCGGTGTTAAGTGCACCGGTGACGTTGATTGGCTCCATTGCCGCCTATCATACTGTAGAAGGTAACTACGACCTGAATAAAATGCCTTTCCTGTTTAATCAGGAAATCACTTCCCGCGGTGGAAAGCTCTTTGTGACCAAGTGGGTTAAAGGTAAAGATACCGTGCTGACGATCAATGGCAGTCGGCTGCTGGCCTCCTCCATCAAAGCTTCCAACGGACAGGTCCAGGTAATTGACCGCATGCTGCAGCCTTATTTGTACGGGACTATAGGAGATGCCATTGCGGCGGAATCCTCCCTGACCCTTTTCTGGCAGGCCATTCAACGTGCCGGCCTGGTGGAACTGCTGAACGGGAAGACGCCTGTTACCGTGTACGCCCCCAGTAATACCGCCATGATAAGCAAGGGATACACCACCGTGGAAGCGATCAACGCCGTGCCTGTAGCAGAGATTGCCGCTTTCGCAAAATATCACATTGTAGCAGATCGCCGCTTTGTGAATGACTACATCCTGACAACAGCTGCCGGTAAAACTACTGCTACACAGGGGATGCTGGATAATAACTCCGTTGCTGTAAAGCTGATTCCGGATTTGCAGAAGCCAGGCGCCTTCACTGGCATCAGGCTGAGAGGCCCCGGCAACAATACGGATGTAAATCTGCTCAAACAGGATGTGATTGCAGGTAACGGTGTGTTGCATATTGTTGACAACACCTTACGCATCACGCAATAATCATCATAGATATTTAAGATCTCAGACATGCAAGTTTTTACATTTAAACATATACACTTCTTCTTACTGCTGCTGATGCTGCCTTTTGCGGTACTGGCGCAGGAAACAGGCGGTGGCCTTACCGGTAAAGTACAAAACGCAAAAGGAGAGGCCTTGCCAGGCGTGACGATTATTGCCGTCCATGGCCCGTCAGGAACAAAGTACCCGATCATCACAGATAACGCTGGGCGCTACCGTATCAACGGAATGCGTATCGGCGGCCCTTATAAGGTAACCGCTACCATGATGGGTATGGAGCCTCAGGCTATTGAAAATATTACCGTGAAGCTCGGAGAACCGCAACTGCTGAACATCACGCTGGCAGATCAAAGCACCAAACTGGGTGAGGTAGTGGTGAAAGGAACAAAAGCGGGGCCGCGTGCCAATAACTTTGGCGCGGGTCAGAATATCAGCAGGCAACAGCTGAACAACATGCCCACCGTGAACCGCAGCATACAGGATATTACCCGTATGGTGCCACAGGGTTCGAAAGATAACAGTTTTGGAGGTACCAACTTCAGGTATAACAACGTAACGATTGATGGGGCCATCAATAACGATGCGATCGGCTTCAGCCCTTCCAGTGGTGGACAGAGCGGTACCAGTGGGCAGCCCGGTAGCAGCACCCGTACCAACCCCGTTTCCCTGGATGCTATCGAAGATATGCAGGTATACCTCGCACCTTACGACGTGAAGATCGGTAACTTCACCGGAGGCAGCGTAAATGCCGTAACCCGTAGCGGTACCAACACTCTCACCGGTTCCGTATATGCCTATGGCCGCAACGCAGCCATCACCGGAAAAGATAAAGTGGGAACACTTGGTAAAATGAACAGCGACTTTGAAGATTATCAGGCAGGTATCCGCCTCGGTTTCCCGATCATCAAAAACAAATTATTCTTTTTTACCAACGAAGAAATTACACGCCGTACCGAACCTACACAGCTGATGGCCGGTAAAGATGAAACCAGCCACATTCTCAGCGCTGCCGATGCAGACGCTATCCGCAACGAAACGATCAGCCGCTATGGTAATATCTTCGATCCGGGAACAGCAGGCAGTTACAATACCAACTCCAGGTCAACCAAATTCTTTAACCGCCTGGATTGGAACATCAACGACCGCCATCAGTTATCGGTACGTAACAATACCATCACTTCCAGCGCTGTACATATGGACCGCGACCAACAGGATTTCCGTTTCAGCAGTATGGCATTCAAACAAACCAACAACCAGAGCAGCACGGTACTGGAACTGAAAAGCCGTTTCAACAATGCCTTCAGCAACAGCTTTGTAGCAGGTTACAGCACCGTTCATGATTACCGCGATCCACTCAGCGACCCTTCGCTGCCACAGGTACAGATCATGGGCCGTACTCCCGGTACTACTATCTATCTCGGTACTGATCGTGAAGCGTCTATCTTCAATATGAAACAACGCACCATTGAAATCAGCGATAACGTAACACTCACAAAAGGGAAACATACTTTCCTGTTCGGTACGCACAATGAGCTGTATCATATCGACTATGGTTTTGTGAACAGCTGGAATGGGAGGGTAGACTACCTCAGCATTGAGGACTATCTCCACAACAATCCTTACCGTGTTCGCGGCAGCTATAACTATGTAAACAATAATCGCGATTACATCCGCGCAAATCCGGGTGCAAGGTTTAATATCAGCCTGCATAGCGTGTATGTGCAGGATGAAATCCAGGTAAATGATAAACTGAAACTGATGCCGGGTTTACGTGCAGATTATACCTGGTTGCCGGAAAAGCCTGCGTTGAGTGAGAAAGTAACTGACTCACCTGCTGATCCTTACTTCGGTTCTACCTATACCTATACACCGCTGAGCCGTATCGGTAATAAGTTTTTTGATAAGGTTAAGATTTCACCACGACTGGGCTTCCGTTACGACTGGATGGGCGATCAAAGTCTGATCCTGCGTGGTGGCGCTGGTTTATTCACTGGCCGTATACCTTTCGCATGGATTGCCTATGCTTATTACAATAACGGTATCGGATATGGTTCGTTTGATCAGCGTGCAGACCAGAAGCCTTTCGCTCCCGGTTCAGACGCCATCAAACCGGGGCCTGACGGTATCGCCGGCTTCATCAAAGACAATGGGACTATCATCAATAACCCCAACGCAGGAAAAACGCAGGTGGACCTGGTAGATAATAATTTCTCCATGCCACAGGTGCTGCGTACCAGCCTGGCTGTGGATTACACTACCCGCAATCAATGGAAATTCTCTGTAGAAGGTATTGTGACGAAAGTGCTGAAAGATGTATTCTTTCAACAGGTAAATATCAGCGATAATCCAAAATATTATGGTTACGATAAAAACCATGAGCAGCCTGTTTATTCAGGTACCATCAACCCGGCGTTTTCCAATGCTTATCTGTTGAGCAATACCACCAAAGGTTTCCGTTATAATATAACTGGTACCATTACCAAAACATTCCAGTCCGGACTGTATGTATCTGGTAGTTATACTTTCGGAAAAAGTAAAGACATGTTCAATGGTATCCGTAACTCTATGGAATCCAACTGGCAGCTGAATCAGGCGCTGAGCCCTAATAATGCAGCGCTGGCGTATTCCAACTTCGATATCAGACATCGTGTAGTCCTCAACGTTAACTACAGAAAACAATGGAATAAAGTGCTGGTGACTAATCTGGGGCTGTTTGGTACCGCGCAATCCGGCAGTCCGTTTACCTATGGTATTGTAAACAACAGTGTGCAGGGGCTGCCGCAACAGGTGAGCCTGGCCTACATACCCACAGCAGAGGAGGCGGTTAAATTCTTCCGCGATGCGAATGGTCAAACGGCTGAACAACAGGCGGCAGCATTTAATGCCTACGTAGAAGGTAACGACTACCTGCGTACCAGGAGGGGATTGTTTACAGAAAGAAATATGGGGCGTACACCATGGAATATCCAGGCAGACCTGCACATTGCACAGGAGTTTCATATTCCTGCCCTGAAAACGCATTACATCACTATCACTGCCGATATCATCAATTTCACCAACATGCTGAATAGAAACTGGGGACGTCAATATTTCTCTCCCAACACGTTCAACAGTACTGCTTCTGTAGGGCTGACACCTACGCTGTATCCGCCGGCGCAAGGCAAAGAGGGGTATCCTGTTTACAATTTCGCTGATCCGGGTAAAACATATTCTATCGATTACTTCGGTTCACGTTATCAGATGCAGCTGGGTGCACGCTATACTTTTTAATAAAAAATCTATAACATCCTGACAGATGAAAAAGATCATCACATATTTATTCAGTCTCGTGCTGATGGTATCTATTGGTTTGATGGAAGCCTGTAAGAAGAACGACCAGCCAATAGCAATACCCCTTGCTGTCAGCAGCTACTACCCGAACAGTGGCAACGCAGGCACGCTGGTAACCATTCTGGGTACCGGCCTGTCGGCAAAAGGGAAGGTTATGTTTGGAGATAAGGCAGCTGAAATGCTGAACTTCAACGACACTTCCCTGGTGGTACGCGCACCGGAAAACGGGCAGACAGGCAAACTGACTTTTGTTACTGCTGATAAAACCATTGAGATCGGCAACTATACATACCAGAGCCTGAGTGTTCACGGCTTCTTCCCAATGAACGGCTCTTCGGGTATGCAGATAAGGATCAGTGGAGAAGGGTTTGGCAATACAAATTCCCCTGCTGAAGTGACCATCAATGGTATCAGCGCGAATGTTGTGAGTGTTAGTGATACGCTGATTGTGGCAGAAGTGCCGGAGAAGGCTGGTAGTGGCCCTGTAAAGGTAGTGGTGAATGGAAAGACATCTTCCGGTGCAAACTTTCGTTTTCAGTCGGTTACGGCGATCAAACCACTCACTGGTGGCGTCGGTACTAAAGTGACCATATCCGGCGAAGGTTTTGATGGCGCAATAGCCGGCAACATTGTTGATTTCAACGGTAAAGCGGCGAAAGTACTGGAAGCTTCAGCTACTAAACTTGTGGTGGAAGCGCCTGCAGGCGTAGCAAGCGGACCGGTAGCGGTTACCGTTAACAATCAGAAAACAATAGGTCCGGCGTTTACATTAGTACCGCCGCCTACTATTGCGTCTGTGACGCCGTTGAGCGGTCCTAAAGGTCTTGATATGACGATCAATGGTACTAACTTCAGTACTTTTCCTGATGAAAACATAGTAACGATCAATGGTACCACCGTTCCGGTGAAAACGGCTACTGCTAACAAACTTACGCTGATACTTCCTGGTGGAACCGGCGATGGTAAAGTGAATATAGCTGTGAATGACCAGAAAGTAGAGGGTCCGCAGTTTAGAGATCAGAATCTGGGTATCACGGTGGTAAACCCTGCTACCGGTCTTGCAGGTACGAAAGTAACCATCACCGGTGCCGGTTTCAGTACCGTAGCAGCTGAAAATATTGTGACCTTCAACGGCGTTCAGGCTACCGTGGAAAGCGCCACTGAAACATCCCTGATAGTCACCACTCCAGCCAGTCTTACTTCCGGTCAGTTGGTCGTAAAACGCGGCACATTGGAAGCACAGGCACCCAATGAGTTTTTCCGAGCGGGAGTACAAACATTGTTTGGTGGCCCGGGAACGGGTAGCTTTATCAGCTATACATCCACCAGTATTGCGGTAGATTCCAAAGGGAATGTATATGTGGCCAGTCGTTCTGACGCCACGATTCGTAAAATCACGCCTGATGGTCAGGATGCTATCTGGACAGGTACGCTTAATGTTTTTGGTAGCAAAAACGGCACGCTGGCAGAGGCAACCTTCGGTAGCATCAACAGTATTGTGATCGATGCAAATGATAACATGTATGTATCTGAAAGCGGTTCCAGTAATAATATCAGGAAGATTACGCCAGCGGGTATTGTTTCTACCTGGAAAGCAGGCCTGAGCTATTCAGGACAGGTATTCCTGAATAAGGCTGGTGAAGTATACATTACACAGATGTATTACGGTATCCTGAAAGTGCATGCAAATGGTGCCACAGAAAAAATATTTGGCGCCACCGCTTCAGATGTTTGCCGCCCTACCATTGACTGGGCAGGTAACATCTATTTTCTCAACGATGACTATAACCCGTATTTATCATTGGTTCCCCCTGCAGGAGCTGCTATCATGCAGTATATTGGTCAGTCATCCGACGGTTACCAGGATGGTCCGCGTTCGTCTGCCCTATTGGGTTCCGGCCTGTCAGGTACCCTGCTTGACCTGGAAGGAAATTTGTTGATTTGGGATAAATGGAACTATAGTATCCGTAAATACACCCTCGGCAATGGAGAGGTAACTACGATGATGAAAGCCACAAGTGGTTACCAGGACGGTAGCTTTGATCAGGCAAAATTCTCTGCAGGCATTGGCGGTTTGGCTATGGGTAAAGATGGCAGCATCTATGTACTTGATATCAATAACGCCGCAGTGCGCAAGTTATTCCTACGATAGAAACACTTTATTGCATAGCAAATTACATTCGATAAATGGTAAGACCCTGTCTGTTCTCAGACGGGGTTCTTTAATTTTCACCTCATCTGTTAATATTTCATTTTTACAATCAATTTTGTAAATTAGGGTGGGCTAAAAAACACGTTATACCTATTCTGTAGTAGTACGTTCAAAGTAATGCGGAGCTTATGCAATAATAAATCAACCAAAATAAGCTTCTAATGAAACCAAACTATCTAACACTCATCTCCATTTTCCTCCTTGTTGCGTGCAATAACAGTACTAAGACAAGGGGAAGGCAGGCAACCGGTAAAAAAGCGCCGGATATTGGCTGCTATGTCTCCAGGATAACAGACAAAGCCTGGTATACATCGGGTAAAAAGGCGCCTAAGCTGGAAGGACTGGAAGGTATCAATTTCAGGATTTCAACACACAACAAGGAAGTGCAGGAGTATTTTAACCAGGGAATGATGTTGCTTTATGGCTTTAATCATGCAGAAGCGGCGCGGTCTTTTTTCGAGGCCACCCGGTTGGATTCCGGCTGTGCCATGGCGTATTGGGGATATGCTTATGTACTGGGGCCTAATTACAATGCCGGCATGGAAGAAGATAATTTTCAGCGTGCCTATGAGGCAGCTGTTAAAGCGAAGTCGCTCTCTGCACAATGTACTCAAAAGGAAAAGGCACTTATCCATGCATTGGCTTCGCGTTATGAAATGCCGGCTCCATCAGATCGAAAGCCCCTGGACATAACTTATGCAGCAGCCATGAAGAAAGTATATGCTCAATTTCCGACCGATCCGGATATTGGAGCATTGTATGCTGAGGCAATGATGGATATCCATCCATGGGATTTGTATGAAAAGAAAACGAAGAAGCCCCGTGCCTGGACGCCGGAGCTGCTTGCGGTGCTGGAGCACCTGATCAAAATTAATCCCGGACATCCGGGGGCGCATCATTTCTATATTCATGCGCTGGAGGCATCTGCCACTCCTGAAAAAGCACTGGCAAGCGCCCGATTGCTGGATACACTGGTACCCGGATCAGGACATCTGGTACATATGCCTTCTCATATTTATATCAATACCGGCGACTATCATGCCGGTACTCTTTCTAATATACATGCTGTGGAAGTTGACAGTGTTTACACGGTAGCCTGCCATGCGCAGGGGGCGTATCCGCTTGGGTACTATCCGCATAATTACCATTTCCTGGCGGCGCTGGCTACGCTGGAAGGTAATTCAGCACTGGCATGGAAGGCCGCACAAAAACTGCAGGGACATACAGCAGCCGATATTATGCGTTTGCCCCGATGGGGTACCTTGCAGCATTACTATACTATACCGTATTACATTGCGGTGAAATTTGGTATGTGGGATACTATTCTTTCTATTCCTGCGCCGGATGAAGATCTGGTGTATCCGCAGGCAATCTGGCATTATGCACAGGGTATGGCATTTTTGGGAAAGAACAGGGTATCCGATGCACAAAAGGAGCTGGGCCGCCTGCGGACATTGGCTGCCGACTCTGCACTTCAACACCTTACTATCTGGGATATAAATACCACGGCGGATCTTGTGCAAATAGCCGTAAAGGTATTATCTGCCGGAATAGCAGGAAAACAACAACATCCGGATAGCTCCATTTCTTTACTTAAAGAAGCGGTGGCTATAGAAGACAATCTGAATTATAACGAACCACCCGACTGGTTTTTTTCTGTCAGGCATTACCTGGGAGCAACACTCCTGGATGCAGGGAAATACAGTGAAGCGGAAAACGTTTACCGTAAGGATTTACAAACATGGAAAAAGAACGGATGGGCATTGATGGGCCTATATCATTCGTTAACCGCTCAGAAAAAAAACGAGGAGGCAGAGAAAGTGAAGTCGGCATTTGATGAAGCATGGCGATTTGCGGATGTTGACATTGTATCGTCTTCAGGTATGTATATGACAAAATAAGCGCCTGCTAAAGTTCCGTTGAATAAGCGGTTGCCTCAAAAAGTCATTAGAGGCAACCGCTTCAATTTTTGAGCAAAGCAGTGGTTCATCCGGGGAATCGCTATCTGCAGGGGCCATTCACATCCGCGATCCTTCTGTTAGACAGACTCTCCTCCAGCGCTCTGCGCACCATCTGTTGTACGTATTGTTGTCTCTCGGATGTGGAGGCTGTTGCCAGATTGCCCTGCACAGTGGTAGCAGCAATGGTAGAATAGCCGTTCACGTCATTGATATCTATCTGCCAGGTACGGCCGCCACCAGCAATTACCCCCATTACTCCGAGGTGTACAGTGCCGAAACTTATCCTGAACGGAGGCAGTCTCCAGATATCAGCAAATGTCAGCTGGCTAACAACATTTTGTGCATCTGCGATATTTGCAGTAGATACATTGCCCGCATAATTGGGGATTGCATTCTGAGGAGTGATGGAAATGGGACAATTAGGGTCGCCGGCCATTACATCAGGACCAAGGGGTTGTCTTTGTTCTGTCATAGTGATAGTTTTAATTATTAGAAAATGGTATTCTCATTAAGATAGGTTCCGATACTTAAACTATAGTGCTGACTGAAACGAATGGTGAAGGAAAGTGATCACATTTTGAAGATAGTTACATAATATGTTTATCTGGTTGTTTGAGGGTTTGAATAAACATGATCTAACCGAATTTAAATAAAAAATAGGTTAACAGGATGATTTCCGCATTATTTTACATATAATAAATAATTATATGCTATTTATTCTTAATCCTTGTCGGTCTTTCTGCATTTGTTCGATGGCGATCTAATTTTTTCTGAAATCCGTAGGCCGCGAATGTGTAAACTCCTGGAAGGTATCGCTGAAAGAGCTGACAGAGGTATATCCTACGGCATAGGCTATATCACTCACCGGGCGCGATGTCTTCAATATCATTTCTATCGCCTTTACCATCCTTAGTGTTTTCAGAAACTGCAGAAAGGAAATCTGTAAAGCCGACTGAAACAGCCGTGACATAGTGCGCTGGCTGATATTGAAGTGTTTGCTAACACTCTCCAGGGTCAATCTTTCTCCTATATTTTTCTCCAGGTATTTAATAATATGCTGCATCTGCTCATCATCGGTGGTGGGCAGAATGATGGGCAATGCCTTGTTATTCAGCTGTGGCAGCAGCTTTTTCAATGAAACCAGAAACTCAAAATTATAATCCTTACGTGTTACATGATAGCCATCCCAGCGCTCGGTGTAATTAATCATCTGTATCAGCAACTCACTGGCCGGGTAAATACCGAGCTGCGTGTAAAACGGATCCGAATCATCATCATGTGAATAAAAATATAAGGATCGCAGGACGGTCGCGGAATAGCCTATCCGCAAAATATGCGGCACTCCCTGTGGTATCCAGAAAAAATACCTGGCAGGTACTACATATGTCTTGTAATTTATCGTAATATAAGCGATGCCTCCCTCCACATAACTCAGCTGTCCTTTATTATGTTTATGTAACGGAATCAGCTTCTCCGACTTCTCATGCATGACAAATACGGCATTCCGCTGTTTATTAATCTCCGGTAATGAAGCGATCAGACCCATGACTCAACATTTTTATCCTGCGGCGAAGGTAAATATTTAAATTGGCCGGAATGATGAAAAGATTGACTATTTATCTGAAATGACAAATTGTATCCTGTAATAATTTTGCAACCGGATATTGATGATAGATATCTGTTTTTTATGAATCACAAACATCGGATTATTGCCACAGGGCTATTCCTGGCAATTCATTCATTAAGCGTTCACGCACAGGAGCACACAACGGCAGTAAATGATACCCTTAAAATTACATTGCCAGAGGCCTGGCAGAAAGCAGAAGCCTACAGCCGCACAATCGCCATCAAAAAGAAAGCTACGGACATCGCCGGAGAAGAAGTAAAAGATGCGAAGATGGAAAGACTACCGGAACTGGGTGTAATGGGCAGCGCAGAAAAAGCGACGAATATTCCCATCTATGGCAACGGTATCTTCTCAAAACCTACCAGTCAGCATGAAGTAATACACACACTTTACAAAGCCAGCGCTGATTTTTATCTCAACATCTACAACGGGAATAAGTTAAACCTGAAAATTGAAGAGGATAAAGTTCTGCATCAGCTCTCCGGTATCCGTCAGGAGGAAGCTGTTTCCCAGATACGTTATCAGACAGCAGCGCTGTTCCTGGATTTACAGCAGGCACAGATCTTCAGGGAACTGATTCTGAAAGACATCGCTGACCAGGAGAAACAACTGGCAGAGATCAGAACATTTCATCGTAATGGAACAGTCCTGAAAAGCGATGTACTCCGTGTAGAGCTGGATCTCTCCAAACGCAAGCTCACACTGGTAAAGGTGGAGAATGATATTCTCATCGCGAATCAGAAACTGAATATTATACTGGGAGAACCGGATGACCAGCTGCTTCGCCCGGATTATACAGTGATGGCGGCGGATACGGAGTCTTACAAAAACTATCTCGCTGCGGCGCTTCATCATTCCTATATATATCATATCTCGGAGCAGCAAACAGATCTCAGCCGGATTCACTTACAGCAGGTACGTGCTAATGTACGCCCCAAAGTGGGCCTGTACGGGGATTTCTGGTACGCCAATCCGCAGATATTCCTGTATCCGTATAATCCCAGCTGGTATTCTGTGGGCATAGGCGGGGTGAAGGTATCCTTTCCTATATCTTCCCTGTATCACAATATGCATAAGGTGAGTGCCGCAAAACTGGAACTGGAGAAGGAAGAAGAAACGCATAAGGATACAGAAGATAAAGTACGGCAACAGGTGAAAGAAGCATTTCTTCGTTACAGGGAATCCCTGGTGCAGATTGATGTGGCTACAACCAATGTAACCCGTGCGGAAGAAAATGCCCGTATCATTAAAAGCGCTTATTTTCATCAGGCATCCCTCGTGACAGATCTCCTGGATGCAGATGTACAGCTGCTTCAAACCCGCTTTGAACTGGCGGCGGCAAAAATTCTCTCCCAGAATAAATACTACTTACTCCAGCATATCACAGGTACGCTATAATTAAAATGAAAAAGAAACATTTAGTCACAGACAGACTGATCACCAGGATCACGGGCTGGATGGCCGGTATTATTGTCCTCGCGCTGGCCGCATGGGGAGTACTCACTATCCGCTCCTGGTATCTGTATGAACAAACCAATGATGCCCAGGTACAGGAATATGTAAACCCTGTCATAGCAAGGGCCGGCGGCTTTATCGTTGCCGTGAAATTTGAGGAAAACCAGGTCGTGAAAAAAGGAGATACCTTGCTGGTGATAGATAACAGAGAGTATGCGTTGCAATCTGAACAAACGGTAGCGTCTATACGTAAATCAGAAGCCCAGCTGCAAGTCCTGGAAAGTAATATTCATACACTGGAGAAAGCAGCCAGCGCTGCCAATTCCCAGATCGATGGTGCTAAAGCCAAGGTATGGAAGCAGGAGCTGGAATACAAACGTTATAAGGAAATGTATGCCGATGAAGCAGCTACAAAACAGCAGCTCGAAAACGTGCAGGCAACGCTGGATGTCAATAACAGTGATTATAAATCCGCCCGTGAAAATTTTGAAGCGGCTACTTCCCGTATAACAGACGCCCGTGCAGAAAAACAGGTGGTGGAAGCGGAGATAGTCCGGCTCCGGGCTTTGCTGGACCGT
This sequence comes from Chitinophaga flava, assembly GCF_003308995.1. NCBI lineage: Bacteria > Pseudomonadati > Bacteroidota > Chitinophagia > Chitinophagales > Chitinophagaceae > Chitinophaga > Chitinophaga flava. The sequence continues at coordinate 1,741,913 of NZ_QFFJ01000002.1, forward strand.
CATAACCTGGACGTGGAATATACGGTGGTAAGAGCAGCTTACGACGGCCGTATGGGCCGCAGAACAGTGGAGCCGGGACAAATGATCGATGCCGGTGAAACACTGGCCTATATCGTAAATAATGAAACAGATAAATGGGTAGTGGCCAACTATAAAGAGACACAGGTGTCTCATATGCGTGTAGGCGACACCGTTAATATTGTAGCAGATGCCTTTCCTGATGAACAATTCAAAGGGACAGTCATTTCCCTGTCACCCGCTACCGGCTCCAGTTTTTCCCTGCTGCCGCCCGATAACTCTACCGGTAACTATGTAAAGATTGTTCAGCGTATACCAGTGCGTATACGGGTGGATGGTGAAAGAAAAGATATTGACCGCCTCAAAGTGGGCATGAACGTGAATGTCTTTTTGCCTAAAAAACAGCATCATGGATAATTCCATTCCCATATTCAGGCCGTGGACGCCGGAATGGCTGATCAAGATCATGCTATTTCTGCTGATATTGCCTTCTATCGTGATATTTTTCCTGCCCATGGCCAATATCAATGCGGCTGCAGGGTATTATGGCAGTGAGCCGGCGGATATACAATTTGCGGTGGCACTGTTCTACGCGGGATATGTGGGCTTCTATAGCCTGGAACGCCGGTTTTTCGTATATATGGCAGCGAAGGAGTACTTTATTGTATTTACCTTTTTGCAGATACTGACCTGCTATATCTGTTATCTTACCAACGATCTCCACATATTTTTGCCGATACGTTTTGTTCAGGGAATGTTATTTGCCTGTACGGTCAATCTCTCTTTGTCACTGATGTTTACCCGATTGGGAAGTGAAAGGGCCAGGGAGATCAGCTTTTCTGTATTCTTCGGATTTCTGCTCTGTGCCACGCCTTTCAACAACCTGGTAACAGCGGACCTGATCGATGCAGTTGATTTTAATGCGGTGTACAAGGCGGCAATATTTGCCTATCTGCCATGTCTGTTTCTTTTGCTGATAACGATGAACGGGGTGAGGCTTAATGTCCGTTTCCCGCTCTATAATCTCGACTGGAAAAGCTTTTCCCTGTATAGTATTGTCCTCTGTCTCTTCGGTTATATCATGATTTACGGACAGGAATATTACTGGCTGGAAGATCAGCGTATACGCTACAGCGTTATTGCGATTGTGGTGTTGCTGTTGATTTATATCGTGAGACAACGGCATATGCGCCGGCCTTATGTACACCTGAAAATATTCCGGTACCGGAATTTTAAGGTGGGGCTGCTGGTGCTTTTTATTATGTATATCTGTCGTTTTGCATCCGGCATTACAAATACTTTTTATGCTGTTGTGCTGAAGTTTGACCCCATGCATGTTTCGTATATGAATGTGCTCAATATCATAGGACTGTTACTGGGTGTTATTATTGCCTGTGCGCTGATTTTGCAGAAGAAACATATCAGATATATCTGGGTGCCTGGATTTCTGTTGTTGCTGGGGTTTCATATCCGTATGTATTTTCTGTTTGATGTGCAGGCAGATGAATTCAACTATTATTTACCATTGTTGGCACAGGGCCTTGGCGTGGGGCTGATTATGGTGCCGACTATCGTATACGCTATTTCTTCTGTTCCAACAGCTATGGGGGCTTCGGCTTCAGCGGTATGTCTGGCGGTGCGTTATCTGGGCTTTTGCGTAAGTATTGGATTAATTAATTTCTTTGAGTTATTCGGAAAGAGCAGGCATTACAACGCATTCCAGGACCATCTTACCAAACTGGACCCGGTCGTCAGGCAGACCCTGCGTATGCAGGCGCATAAACTGGAAGCAAAGGGAATGGTAGCAGGAAAAGCCATGCGGGCCTCAGATAAACTGCTGGTAAATGCTGTGAATACACAGGGCCAGATACGTTTCGCTATGGATTATTATGAATTGATGTCGTGTTTAATTGTTTTGACGCTGGTACTGATACTTTTGTTTCCGTACCTGAACCGGACAGCAGTTTATCTGAGATCCCGCAGGCTTTCTCCTGCTTAATAAGAGCCTAATCATACATGTGTTAATAAATCGCCACAGAAAAGCCGGGGACGTCTCTTGAGACGTCCTCTTTTGTTGGTGTAAAGACTGAAATCTCCCGCTTACAGTGTTTCTATGACCGCAGTTGTATTGCCTATCTTAATGATGGATCTAATTTGTCAATCATGTCATTACAATACGATTATGTGATCATTGGCAGCGGCTTCGGCGGCTCTGTCGGCGCGTTGCGGCTTGTGGAGAAGGGGTATAAGGTGCTTGTCATTGAAAAGGGAAGGCGGTTTAAGGACAAGGATTTTCCTAAAACGAACTGGGATCTCCGTAAATGGCTGTGGGCTCCATTGCTGAAATTCCGTGGGGCATTCAGGATCTCTTTTTTCCGCCATGTGGCTGTAATGCATGGTGTGGGCGTTGGAGGTGGCTCGCTCGTGTATGCGGCGGCGTTACCCATGCCTCCTGCAGGATTCTTTTATTCCGGTCACTGGCAAGGGCTGGCCGAATGGGAACAGGAGCTTAAACCGTTTTATACAACAGCCAGGCGTATGTTGGGGAGTGCACCTAATCCCCGGTTGGAAACCGGCGATCATATTATGAAAGACCTGGCCACAGAAATGGGAAGAGCGGAACATTTCAGCAATACGGAAGTTGGCATATTCCTGGGAGAACCCGGGCGGCAGGTCAAAGATCCCTATTTTAATGGCCTTGGCCCCGATCGCTCAGGGTGTACTTTTTGTGGTGGCTGTCTTATAGGCTGCCGGCATAACGCCAAAAATTCACTCGATAAAAATTACCTCTACCTGGCACAGCAGGCAGGTGTTGAAATAATGGCGGAAACAACAGCATACGATGTAATTCCTTTGGATGGCGCAAATGGGGCTACAGGATATGAAGTAAAGTTTAAAACAAAAGGCCATCGGCAAAAAATAACCTCACATGCAGTCATATTTGCCGGAGGAGTATTGGGAACAGTAAACCTGTTGCTGAAACTAAAAAACACTTCGTTGCCCCGGTTATCCTCCATGGTAGGGGAGGGCGTTCGCACCAATAATGAGAGTATTGTGGCCATGGTCAATTATAAACAGAATAAGGACCTTTCCCGGGGCGTGGCTATCGGATCGGTTTTAAAGCTGGATGATACTACTTATGTGGAGCCTTTCAGGTATAACAAAGGATCCGGCGCCTGGCGCCTGTTTTTATTGCCTTTTGCGCATGCCAATACTTTTGTTGGAAGAGTAGGACAGATACTTATCGATCTGCTCAGGTACCCATGGATAAATTTAAAGACGCTGTTTGTGGATGATTTTGGCAAACGCACACAGGCACTGCTTTTTATGCAACAGGGTGAACAGTCGCTACGGCTGAAACGCGGTTGGCTGGGATTAAAGTCTGTTTTAAAGAAAGGGGCAAAGCCCACTCCCTTTATGCCGATGGTAGGCGCATTTGCACACCGGTATGGACAGAAACTGGAAGGAAAACCCTACATGTTAAGCACGGAAGCATTGTTGGGTATTCCTTCCACGGCTCATTTGCTGGGAGGGGCTGTTATGGGACGTGATACTACAGAAGGAGTAATCGATAAGGACAATCATGTTTTCGGCTATGAAAATATGTTTGTTTGTGATGGAGCCATGATATCCTCCAATCCAGGCGTTAATCCATCGCTGACAATAACCGCTATAGTAGAAAGAGCGATGAGTAAAATAAAACCCAAATCTCCTGTAGTTAGCTAAAGTGCTATCCAGGAAGGAGGTGTCAGGTCTTTGGTGTCGATATTTTCAACGGCAAACCATTGACGCGGATAGATGACTGTTTTTCCTTCATATTGGCATAGCCAGGCTGCCCACCAGGCAAAGGAACTATTGGATATAATAAAATGTTTGCAGTTTATCATGAGTTGCAGATAGAACTGAAATTTAGCATCATAATATTCTTCTGTTACAAAAAAGACATTTTTTGATTGATTAATATGGGCTTTACACCAGGGGATATCATCAGAAAAAACAAAATAGAACGGATCGGTAATAGTATGGTCGTAAAACAGGATACTCCGGGAAATATATTCAGCACTCACCACGCCATGCAATTCAAGATTATTCAGATAATCACCCCGTCTTACATTGATCATGACCGCATTAACAGACCGGATCTTTTCTGCCAGCCCCAGCCATTTACCACTTAATACTGTTCTAAACTGAAAGTCTTCCCGGATAATAGCCGTTATGGATTCAAAATATTTATAGGATTGCCAGTAACCTTCTGTGATAAGTATGCTGGATGACGGGTCGTCTTCATCTAATACATGTAGTGCTTCTTCATTAAAATGGAAATGATCTTCCTGAAGTTCATACACCTCTTTAACGTTGGAGTAGTGCTCAATTTTATCCTCCTGCAAAATGTTTTCCCCTAATCTAAAGATGTCCAGGTCAAATGTTCTGTTACATTGGGGGTGATTATAATAGCTTTTGTTAAAATACAGCGGCACTTTATATTTAAGTGACAGGAATCTCCCAAATGCATACTGAAACATTTGGTTTCCAATGCCACCTTTGAATCTGATAACGATCATGACAATGTTATTTCTCTTATGTATTTTATATTTCGAGCAGATTAATAAAAGCCTTCTTGTCCTCCGTTAGTTGAGACATCAGCATGAATCCCAAGCCTAACAAACCTTTGGTGGTATAGTCATGAATGTCGCAAAAGGAGATGAAGGGTCTGTACTCCATGATGGGTGTTGTTGTCAGGAATGTTGTCAATGATCCATTGATGTCTTCTGCAGACAGGAGTGTTTCATTGTGAAGATGTAACAGGTACTTGTGTTTTAACCGATGAAGGTGAGTTATATTGGTTTCATTTTCCTGAATAAGCATTTGCCGCTGGCATTCGTCGGTATAGCTGTTTTCCGGCAGATGATTTTTCCATTGCTTCAGATCTGCTGTAATGGGATTGTTGAACAGCTGAAGCAGGACACTGATTTCGAAGAGTGAAGACGGCTTCGTTTGATCAGGGGCCCAGATAAGCTCCGCTTGTTTTTTTAACAGAGAGAGCTGGGCCAGATTATCCAGGGCGCCTCTTCTCTGGAGTAGGTAGGCCAATATCGACAACCGATCTGAGTGGCTTATGTTGGTATCAGCTGCAACACTTTCCAGGTATTGATCAATATCATGAAGATCATCTGCCGGAATATCCAGGAAATTATGCTTCGCCAGATATTCCAGTCCCCAGCCAATTCCGCATAGACCTGAAGAAAAACCTATTCCTCCTCTACCATCAAGTTGTGCAAGCATTTTGTCCAGTAACAGGGAATAATAATTGAAGTATAAAGCATCTCCTGTGATGCGCCAGTAATGAGCAAAAAATATGGCGTATCCGGTGGTGCCGTCAGCGAGGCCAAAGGAGTGCTCATAGTGTGAAGCACAATAGAGAATGTCAGCAATACGACTTAATGCATACCGATATAAAGTGGCTGTATCAGGGGCCATGGTAATGCCTTCATCCATCTTTATCTTTTCCAGAACAACTTCTTCGTGAATAATATTCAGCGGACTATTCCAGGCCGACCATGTTTTATCCGGAACACGATAGTTTGGGCCATACATAGCCTGACAATATTCTTCGCTCTTTACAAGGACATTCACTTCCACGCCTTCAAACATGACTCTTTTACAACCTGATAGTATAATGGAAGGTTCGTACGCCATTAGTCTTAGCGCGTTGCTGTATAGCCGGTGGAGGATTTCGACAATTTTATCTTCATAGGGATAGAACAGGTAAATGTCAACATCATCTACTACTATATTGGTTATTTTGTTTCCCCAGTAATAACGTCTCGATACCGGTAGCAGAGCAACAAGTTGTTCGGCAGCAGCCTCGTTATTGCAGTATATGCCAATGTCAATATCGTTGTCATGAGGAATGATGCCATTATCTCTTACATAGCCCAGGCAAGATCCACTGGCCAGGAACCAGTAAACGCCTGCTTCGTCTAATTTTTTAGCTGCTTTTCTCAAAGATTCAATTAAGTATTCGTGCATAACTATCGCGTGTTTTGGGTGTGGATGGAAGTTGTTTAGAAATAACGGCTGAAGGGAGGCTTAGACCTTATACATTGTTCTGCTTCTTTTTGCAGCAGTGCCTGTGCTTCCGTTGCATGTTCATTGTTTTCATGGCGCCGGTAACAATAAAGTACCTGGCTGCAGGATTGGGTGTTTTCAAGTCCTGCAATCTCCAGTAGTGGTAACATCAGTGCCATATCTCCGGTAAACGTCAGGAAATCACCATTGTTATCTTTGAATGCATTGGCTGATGGGTCTTGCCGGAGTAATTCCCTGAATACTTTATACCTGAATGTTTTCAGGTGTGATGCTTTCCAGTCTGCCTTTCTCAGATCCTGAAAATCACTTTCCGAATATGCATGACAGTGGCCCAGGAAGCCGTAGTTGTCTATGTATTGCCCATAGGTAACCAGTGCTCCCTGATTGTGGTAGTAGTTGACGACCTGTAGTGAATATTCACCGATCAGAAAATCATCACCATCCACGATGGCAATAATATCTTCATCTTCAAAATCATTATTAGTTAAACAAGACCATATATTCTTTAAGGGGCCATATCTTTCAGGATTATATTTCTTGCTGATATAATCAATATCATCAGGAATCAGATCAGAAGTGCCATCATCGGAGCAATCATCCAGGAAATGAACTGTATACAAATTGTATTGCTGGGATAATAAGGCCTGCAGGCAGCGTTCAATGTGGTTCCGTACATTCCGGAAAGGAACAATAATGTGTATATTAAATTCTTGCATGGATTAAATATTCAGAAAAACAGATTGTTATAACTTTTTTTGCCAGTTGAAAAGTTGTTTGTCGAAATCTCTGCCCCAGTCCGGATTGATGTAATGATGTGCTGGCGGATGAAGTATTTCTTCGCGGAGATGTTCATTCAATCGTCTCGCTTTTAACGAACGTTTGGCATTCCCTTTTTTATCCATTTCACGGTGAATGACGATGGCATTGTTGCTGTAAATCTCTTTTATGCCGATACCCTGCAGTTTTGCCCTGAGGTTATCGTCTTCACCTCCCCAGGTTGCATAGGACTCTGTATATCCGCCTACTTTTTCCAGATGTGCTTTGCGCATCATAATACTGCCGTAGGGCTGAAAACTGATCTGGCCGGCGTTTTCGGCGTTGATTTCTTCATTAAAATCCATGAATGTCACTTTTCCAATGGCATAGTAATGTTCCCTTCCGGCCATCTTATTCCAAAGAATGGAGATCACATCCGTATGAAGTTCACATTCAGGATCTATTACCATCACTGTTTCATAAGCAGCATGTCTGATTCCTACGTTCCAGGCCTTGCAAGGGTTTCGCCAAGGATGCTCCTGTTCGTTTACAATCACTTTCCAGTGGATGGATGGGTAGTTGCTAATGAGCTGCAGGAGGCCTTCCTGTTCACTAGGTTCATCCATGACAATAATTACCTCTATGCCTTCCCGTTGAAAATAAGGTGCGTTTACAGGCAACACTTTACTAAAATCAGCCAGTTTCCTGTAATAGGAAAGAATAAGGCTAACCCTGAAAGGAGCAACAGTAGCTGGTATTACACCGGATGCCGGTGGCTGAGCGGTAAATAGTCTGTTGATAGATGGATGGATATGGTCTTCCTCCGCTACCTTGGTGCGCAGGGTACCATCGGTGGGATGAGTGGCCCCGAGGATTTTTTTAAAGGTATGTATAAGAAGATCTGCTGACGGGATATGATTTACGACCGGCAGTTTGATAGTCTTGTCATGTGACTCAAAATCCTGGAAGAAAAAGGTATCTGGCAGGATGACAGGAACATCGTGTGTAGTTACCTGTGATAGAAGAAAGTGATTACGTGCCCCCGGATACAGGATTAATGCAACATCGGCAATGTCGAAAAAAGGGCTGATCAGATGTAAAGGAAGACTGCCAATAAACGTAATGTCTTTCCAGTGGCCATATCCAGCGGACAATCCATCTCCCGGTATATTGTCACCGGCTATAATAAGTTTTGCCTCTGGCAACTCGTTTTTTAAACGGGCAAATGCTCCAATTACCGCCTGCAGACATTCTTTGTTGTTTTCTTCGCAGATGTAAAATATAATGCTGTTGCTGTTATGGATACCCAGATTCCGGAGGAGTTCTTCTCCGGAAGGTGCATGGCCTGATAAACGCGGCGCCGGAACAGGCAACAAGCATAGTTTATTTTCCGGAAAAGAATATTCATCTGCCAGGGTGTTGAACATTAATTTGCTATTGCAGACAATGGTATCTGCCTGATGGATGAAAGTTGCTTCGGTGGCTTTCTCTCCATGAAGTAATGTATGGAACAGTGAGGTGGTATCCATATCATAGATGATATGACTTTCCATATATTCCTTGATAATACTTGCCAGATAAGCCAGCTCGGGCTGATTAATATAAAAAATGTCGGCCTCTGTTACTTCAAAGTACTGGTCTATCAGGCAACAGGCGGCAAACAGATAGGTAGCCGGGATTGTAGAATCAGGCATCTCCTGTAGCGGAGAGGGTATTTTCAACAGACTCTCCCCGTTGGTGCGTTCCAGTGAGATATGACTGATTTCACGGGTATTCAGCTGTATTTTAATAACCGGCAGGTTAGCGCTTTGCGCCGCAGAATGGAATGAGAAGATGTTGGACATTTCTGCGCGATTATTATCAGTAATGCCTTCAATATGGAGGAAGAATATTCTCATTATTAAATCCCATTAAAGTATTTAAGTAAATATGCTGGTTTTGTTTGGAGTAGTCTTCGCTGTAGGGTCTTGAATTAACTCCGCGTTCATGATATAGGTGATACAAAGGGCCGGGTAGCCTGATGATACGGGCACCCTTCTTTTTTAGCCGATAGTACCGTTCCTTGTCTTCCGGCCCCCAGCCCAGCAATTGTTCATTTTCAAAGCCATTGTCAAGGGCCCATTGGCGATTTATTCCGATGATTCCTCCAACGGTTCCCTTAAACCAGGGCGTACTGGCGTATGGATATTGTTCAAACCATTGGAAGTTGTTTATCTTCCTATAGATATTTGAATAAAATTTGTTCACCAGGTAAGAACGCCCGTCAAATGGGTATACCAGTGCATGTGGATGTAAGCGAAGCAGTGCTGCTGCTCTGCTGATATTTTCCGGAGGAACGATGATGTCCGTATCATAAAAGAAAACGATTTTCTGTTGCGCTTTATTCAGCAGCATGTTCCTATACCGGGTGAGATGTAGTATTTCCTGCGAGTCTTCCACAAATTCATAGTCGGCGGCAAACTGTGTGATGGTAGCGGGAGATATCCGGGAAGTTGTACCCGTTTCAAGTATGGTGATATTCGTGCTGAAGTGTTGCCGGATAAAGCTTAAAATAGTAACAAGGTTGTTTATCCGGTCGTTACTGTCTATTCTGCAAAAGATCAGGAAATTCACATCGTTCATATCCAGTTTCGTCATGAGATGAATGGGTTTTCCGTAAAAAGATGAATTGCTTTTGCATCCCAATAATAACCGGGTAGCTGTTGATGTGCCGGCATTGTAATATCCAGCAGCAGATGGCCTGATTCGGCTAATTGTATCAGTTGTGTGGAAACGGACTTTCTTCTGCTGTTGTTGTTCAGTAATAAAGTGCTTTCCAGTGTTTGACAGGCGTTTAGAACGAGTTTGTTTCTGAGCACAGTCATTTCTGTTGAATCAGCCTTTATCTTCCGCTGGAGTAGGGCATAGGTGCAGTTCCATTCCTGTTCATATATGTCCGCATCATCGATGAGCATATTTGTATCCGGAAAGGGAGGCGCCGGTATTGTATGGAGGAATTCAATTGTTAAGCTTGCAAAATGATCCGCTGCCGGCAGGTGATTTTTAACCTGGTGTAGTAATGACAGGAACGGTGATTGGTAATGAGAGATCTCCGGGAGTTCTTTGTGCTCATTTAATATGTCCATTACTTTGTTGATGATGAGCAGTAGAAACTCGTCTCTCATTAATAACTCCACCTGATTGTTTTCCGAAACAGACTTATAATGTTCCATAATATAAATCAGGCTGCTGAGTAAAATGTTCAGCTCCTCTTTGATATTATTACTATCTCCTCTGGAAATACGTTCAATTTCGTGATGCATGCTCCTGTCAATGAAAGAGACCATCTCTTTGGTGTTTTCCATATCGAAGAACTGTTTCCTTTGCAGGAACATAATCATCCATCCTATGCCAGTGAGACTGTTTAGTAGATCCGGATTGGTGGTGTCATGCAGGATGGCTTCCCCGAAAATGCTGCTGATGGCATGGATGCCGAAATGTCCATATGATGGTTTTTCTGCTAGTACAGCATAACGGCAACAAAAAGCTGCGGCGAGTAATTTTCCTTGTAACCCTACTGGCTGAATTGATTGTATGTTTAACACTAATACCTGTGCAATACGGTCCAGTAGTTCATTGTGTGACAGACGGGTATGGGCAGGATATATATGATCTCTTTCTTCAGTTTTCATGACTAGATTTAAAACAGGATGGATTGGTAAGAAAAAAAATCAGATAAAAAGGGTTTGTAGTTGAGATCTTTTCTTGTTCACTAATATTATATGATCAGGTTAAATATTCCTGTATGGAATAGGGTATAAAAACTAATTGCTTGTAAATATATAAACTTTCAATTAACAAACTATTGAATCTAAAATTTCTGAATAAAAATGATAATTGCTGTTGCGTTTTTATGAATCGAATGTGTTAAAGGTATATTAAGTTGTGTGCTTTCTTATCAAGGGAAAATAATTTTTCATTCTCTGTAATTCAATGTGGTAGCATGTTTTGTTGGTGTTGTGTTTTATGTGATGATAAGTAATGTTTGTTTTTGCGGGAATGAATTATTTTTTTTCTGAAAAAAAAGTATCTTTAAAAAAGTTTACAAACACTATCCGAAAATTTACAATTAATTGTACCAATACCCGTAAAAACAAAAAAAGTTAATCTGCAATCTGAACAATGATGAAATCTACAGTGTTAATCAAACCCGTTAGTAATAAATCGATTTTATAGGAAGACTTTATGATAAAAGGTAACGATGAGAGAGAGCTATAAAGTTTTCATGGAATGTCTGTGCCCATCCTGTTTTTCTGCGAAAGAAATTCCGGATATACCTGGTGTAAGTCATGTTGAACAATAGTATGTAATTCCGCGAACGCACGCAGCATATTGGAGTATCCATGAATTTCCGCATTGCCGAACAATGATTTTTTAATTCAGTAAACCCGTTTAAAAATACCGTTCATTCGTCTGTTCCGGACAGACGATATTGGCAGCGTTTTTCCTGCTGTAGCCATTTCGTATATAATAATTCTTTTCATATAGGTTGTCTGTTATGCTGCACTGGTGGCCGCACAGGGAAGCGTTGTGCATATAATTTTATGCATACAGGATACCTATGTCTCATCATATTATAAGATTGTTGGCCGACAAAGAGTTGCTTGACTGTTTTAACACAAGATAGGGCATGCCGTAACCCGATTAAATGAGGCGTTATTAAGAAAACTTCAAAGTATGAAAAAGAAATTAAGCCTGAATCTGGGAAACATCAACGAAATGATGTCAAGAGAACAAATGAGAACTGTAATCGGTGGTAGCGATTGCGACTACGGTAACAAATGTAAGGGTACCTGCGAAAATGGTAAAACCTGCGCAGTTTCCCCAGCATGTACTCAGTGCTCCTGCGGAGATGGTGGCAAAGGCTGCTAATTTGTATCATATTGTAAGATCGTTAGCCAACATTTAGCTGGCTGACGATTTAATAGAGTGGGTCCGCTGTGATCCCAATAAACGAGGTATAACTTTAAAATATTAATCATGAAAAAGAAATTAAGTCTGAATCTGGGAAACATCAACGAAATGATGTCAAGAGAACAAATGAGAACTGTAATCGGTGGTAGCGATTGCGACTACGGTAACAAATGTAAAGGTACCTGTTCAGAAGGTGTAACCTGCCGTGTTTCTCAGGCATGCACTCAGTGCTCCTGCGGAGATGGTGGTAAAGCCTGCTAATTCGCATCATATTATAAGATCGTTAGTCAGCATTTAGCTGGCTGATGATCTTATAAAGGGGGTATGCCGTAACCCGAATAAACGAGGTGTAATTTTTAAAATATTAAGTATGAAAAAGAAATTAAGCCTGAATCTTGGGAACATCAATGAAATGATGTCAAGAGAACAAATGAGAACAGTGATTGGTGGTAGTGGTTGCGACTATGGTAATCCATGCGCCGGTACATGTGCTGATGGATCCGCTTGTCGTGTTCCTCCTGCATGCAACAAGTGCAGTTGCGGAGATAAGCCCTGCTAATACTATTCTATACATCCGGTCTCTCCTATGAGGGGCCGGATTATCATAAACAATAAACTTCCAACGGTTTTAATCCAGTGAAAAAATCGCTACTGTTATTCTCTCTTTTTATCCTGTTTTGCGGCAATGTTGTTTCCGCACAGAAGAAGTTTTCGCTCAAACTGCATGTTCCTTCCGGTATATCTCCGGAGCGGCTGGAAATATTCTATAATACTGGTAATAGTCGTGTAGTTGTTAAACCGGTATTCAATAACAATAAACTTACTATAGCCGGTGAGTTCTATACAAAATATGCCAGTGTCTCCATTAATTATTATTCTTCAGATAGGGAGGTGTTATACGGTAATGACTTCTGGGTTACGGAAAAACCAGCTGTAATAACATTTCCTGAAGTTGCTGTTCCTGCGAAGGATTCATCTGCCTATGAGCAACAATTGCTGGTGAGTCTCCGGCACCCTGCATTAATAAACGCAGGAGATATAGGAAGGATGGGAGATGATCAGCTGAATAACTTCCTGGCTGCTGCCAGAAAAGAGGTAGCTGCTTATGGGGCCGCTCATGCTGAAAAAATTGAAGATAAGGATAGTGAAGAAAGAAAGATGTATTGTGAAAAACTGCAGGCGGTGGAGAGCCGGAAAATCCAGTTCGTTACTGAGAACAGCCAGTTGTACTATTCCCTCTGGTTCTTTCTGAATGACCTGGTGTATGCCGGTCAGACAGTACCCGAAGGATATAAAGGGGTAACAGTAGATAGTCTGACTTCTTTATTTAACCGGATCTTCCCGGATGATGCAAAAAACTCATTTGAAGGAAAGATGATCAGAAAAGTTTTGAAGGGGAGGGCACTGGAAAAAGGTGCTCCTGCAGCATCATTCTCGGCTCTTGATTTAGGTGGGAAAAAGATTTCATTGCATACATATAAAGGGAAATATGTGTTGCTGGTTTTCTGGGCAACATGGTGTGCGCCCTGCATTGCTGAGTTGCCTGCCATTAAGGAAATAAGAAGCACCTACAGTACAGATGAACTTTGCATCATTTCAGTGTCACTGGATACAGATATCCCTAAACTAAAAAAATACATAAAAGATAATAACATGAACTGGCTTCAGATCGGCAGAGATGAAAATCTAATCAGTACCTATGGTGTGAGTGGTATTCCCAGTGTCTGGCTAATAGACAAGGAAGGAAAAATCGCTTATAAAGACAAGGAAGAAAGTGCTGACTACAATAAGTTGCCAGTATTGAAAAACATATTGAAGGAACATTTGACCGCTAAGTAATTAATAATATTTTATCGAAACTCTATCTAGCCAATGGCATATACTTTTAATACCCAGTTGAAATCGGTAGCGAGCAACTTTGCTAAGCTGACAGGTGTGAAAATCACCAGGGATAAAATAGAATCGGATATTGAAGTGAATCCGTATTATCCAAGCCTGTTATCGTTAAGCGATACCTTCTCGAAGTTTAATATTCGGAATAATGCTTACAAGATCCAAACAGATGAATTCGAACAGTTTGATATTGCAACGCCGTTTGTAGCATTTGTGAAATTCCCTGAGACCGGTGAAGATTTTATTGTTGTGACGAAATTGACCGAATCAACAGTAAATTATATATACAGAGGCCAGAAGGAAGAGTCGATTTCGATGGGCGCATTTCTGAACAGGGACTATAGCAATGGAACGCCTAAAGTATTCTACAAGGAGGTTGTATGGATAGCCGAACCGGATGAGCAAAGCGGTGATGCGGAATATAAGACAGCATTAAAGAAGGAACAAGCCGGTCAGTCGAAGAAAACGATATTGGCTGCTGCCTTACTTTTTCTGGTAGCCCTGTTTGTTTCTTTTAATGTGAATGGTAATGTGCCACTTGTACCTTTTCTGTCAGTTGCTATGCTTAAGATCGTTGGGCTGTCGGTAGCGGCAGTTTTGCTGATGTATGAAATTGACAAGAATAATGCTTTCGTAAAACAAATTTGTTCTCTCAGCAAAAAAACAAATTGTGAAGCTGTTCTTAGTAGTAAATCTGCTAAAATAGCGGGTATAAGCTGGGCTGAGATAGGTTTCTTTTATTTCGGCGCCACTACTATCGGGCTGCTGATGCCCAACCTGTCATTTGAAGCGAAAGTAGGATGGGTTGCAGTGGTGAATGCGCTTGCTGTTCCTTATATTTTCTACAGTATCTATTTCCAGTGGAAGGTGGTAAAACAATGGTGTCCGCTCTGTTTGGCCATACAATTGATACTTGGCCTGGAGCTTATCTGGAGCCTGGCGGTTTATTGGAGAGACCCTATTGCCCTGAATGTTGAACTGCCAACGTTGCTGGTTATACTTTTCTCTGTCATGCTGCCTGTCGCCGGATGGTACCTGTTGCAACCTAAGCTGAAACAAATGAATGACCACGATCTGTACATGAATGCTTATAAACGCTTACAGTATCACCCGGAAGTATTCAAACATTTGCTTCGCCTGGAAAATAAGGCGCCGGAAGGATGGGAGGATATCGGCATCAATCTGGGAAATCCTGATGGGAAGCATGTTGTCATCAAGGTTTGTAATCCGTTTTGCGGGCCTTGTCATAAAACGCATCCTGTATTGAAAGAGCTGTTAAGAGTTAATCCTGATGTCCGATTGAAAATAATTTATATTAACAGAAAGGATGAAGCAGATATTGCCAATAAAACCATCGGCCACTTGTTAACCATTGCAAAAAATAACCCGTCTGAAATACAACAGGCGATGAATGACTGGTACACTAATGAAAGCCGGGATTACGAGGCCTTTGCAGCTAAACATCCGTTGACAATAGATACCCGTCTCCAATCTGAAGAAATTGTAAAAATGAGTAGCTGGTGTGATCGCGCACTCGTTACACATACGCCAACTTTTTTTGTTAATGGGTACCGGCTTCCGGAAAACTATAATATCAGTGAACTGAAAAATTTATTATAACATATAATAACCATCAGCAGTGGTGTAATACCACTGCTGATGGTTTTCAGCTGACAAGCGTCACTACTTAGAAAAAACCTGTGTTGTTATACAATGAGTTTCCCTTTTTATTTTCAGTATGATGCAATGGACTGCGGCCCAACTTGCATAAGGATGATTGCCAGGTTTTATGGAAAGGATATTGGTATCAACAGAATCCGGAACTTGTCAAATATCAATAAGGAAGGTGTTTCATTGCTGGGGATCAGTGATGCGGCAGAAAAGATCGGGTTTAAAACACGCGGTGCTAAAATCACCTTTGACCAGCTGGATAGTGATGCATCATTGCCATGCATCCTGCACTGGAAAGAAAATCACTTTATTGTACTTCCTCCACAGAATTATAATAAGAACAAGAAGGGACAAAAGATATTAATTGCTGATCCCGGACATGGATTAATAAAAATAGATAAAGAGACTTTTCTGCGAAACTGGCTTGGTGCGAGCGATAGCGGAGTCGTTTTACTCCTGGAAACAACGCCGGCATTCTTTCAGCAGGAGAATGATCCCGGTACCAAAGCCTCCTGGAGTACTTTGTTTTTTTACCTGAAAGACCACCGCAGGTATTTCTTCCAGATTTTCCTGGGCTTGCTGCTAGGAAGCCTGCTACAAATGGTTTTCCCTTTCCTGACGCAAGGGATCGTTGATAATGGTATTAATACCGGCAACCTTCATTTCATTTACATTGTATTGATTGCACAGCTGGTGCTGTTCTTTAGCCGAACGGTAGTGGATTTTGTCCGTACGAGACTATTGTTATTTATCAGTACGCGGATTAATATTTCCCTGCTGACAGGATTCTGGCAGAAATTGATGCGGCTGCCGCTCTCTTATTATGATACCAAAAAGACCGGAGACATTCTCCAGCGAATACAGGACCAGAACAGGATTGAACAATTTCTGACAGGAGGAAGCCTCAATATCTTTTTTTCTGTCATCAATATTTTTATCTTTTGTATCATCCTGTTTATCTACAACAGTAGCATTTTTCTGGTCTATACTGCCGGTAGTATTTTGTATTTCCTATGGGTTAAACTATTTCTGAAATACAGGCGGGATCTTAACTATAGACGTTTTGCCGTTGCGTCCAGGGAGAATATGGCCACTTTGCAGCTTATCCACGGAATGCAGGAAATTAAACTGAATAATGCAGAAAAACAATTCCGGTGGAAATGGGAAACCGTGCAAGGGCAGCTTTTTAACCTTGGTTTCAGGAGTCTCACTTTAAGCCAGTATCAACAGGCCGGCGCTTTTTTCCTGAATGAAGGGAAAAACATTCTGATAACATTCCTGGTAGCAAAAGCAGTGTTGGATGGTCATCTTACGCTTGGGGCGATGCTGGCCATTCAATATATCATCGGTCAGCTGAATGCACCGGTAGAACAACTGATTGGCGTGGCGCAGAGTTTTCAGGATGCTAAGATAGCATTGGAGCGCTTGCAGGAGACACATATGGTGGAAG
The DNA here is from genome assembly GCF_003308995.1 of Chitinophaga flava. NCBI lineage: Bacteria > Pseudomonadati > Bacteroidota > Chitinophagia > Chitinophagales > Chitinophagaceae > Chitinophaga > Chitinophaga flava. Next base: position 1,758,744 of record NZ_QFFJ01000002.1, read on the forward strand.
ATGAAGAACCTGATCATACAGATTTTATTACGGACCTGCCTGCTGACAAAAGTATAAATATCCGCAATCTTTATTTCAAGTATCCGGGAAGCGATAACGAACCTGTATTCAATGGGATTAATCTTAGTATCCCTGCTAATAAAATGACGGCTATTGTTGGGATGAGTGGAAGTGGTAAAACAACCTTGCTGAAAATTTTACTGAAATTTTATGATAACTATCAGGGAGAAATCAAAGTTGGAGAAAGCAATTTTAAATATATAAGCCCTTCTTACTGGCGGAGTCAATGTGGTAGCGTGATGCAGGAGGGATATATTTTTAATGATACCATTGCGAGGAACATTGCAGTCAGAGATGAAAACCCTGACAGAAAAAAACTGCTCAAGGCCTGTGAAGTGGCAAACATCCTTCAGTTTATTGAATCGCAAGCTAAAGGCTTTAATACCAATATCGGTGCTGAAGGAAATGGCATCAGTCAGGGACAACACCAAAGGCTGCTCATTGCCAGGGCTGTTTATAAAAATCCGGAATACATCCTGCTTGATGAGGCTACCAATTCCCTGGATGCGAACAATGAGAAAGTAATACTGGAAAATCTCTCCACCTTCCTTCAGGGAAAAACAGCGCTGGTGGTGGCTCATCGTTTAAGCACCGTTAAACAGGCTGATAAGATAGTAGTCATGGATAAAGGACAGATAGTAGAAGAGGGCACTCACAAGGAATTGATCATGAAGAAGAGTTACTACTATGAATTGGTAAAAAATCAGCTTGAGCTGGGAAACTAAAGAATATGCTGAGCAATAAAACTGGTTATAATCGCACAAAAGTATCTGATGACATGAATCATGAAAATCCGGCTTTTCATGATTCATCAATGGCTGTGGGAGAGATGCTTTCGGCAAATCCGGGATTCCTTGTCCGGAATGGAATAGGTATCTTCTTTGGCATAATTACCTCGCTGTTTGCGCTGGCATGGTTGGTGAAATACCCTGATATTGTATACGGCCATGCAAAAATGGTAGGCGTCAATACACCCAAACTGATTGTAGCAAAGACTTCCGGGAAACTGGTATTCTTATCTAATCTGAATGGTAAGCAGGTAAAGAAAGACGAGATAATCGGTATCATGGAAAGTACTGCTGAGGCAAGTGAAGTGATTAGCCTCTCTCAACAGATCGATTCCGCTATCTTTTACCTGCAAAAGAAAAACTATATCCGGTTAAATCAGCTGCTGCAATCAGATTACAGCCAGTTAGGAGAAGTGCAGTCTGCTTATCGGGACTTCATTCACAGTTATCTGCAATTCCGTGATTACATCCAGAAAGGAGCTTTCATCCAGAAACGAATGCTTCTGGGGCAGGAACTGGACAATATCACCCATGCTCATAAAAATCTGTTTCAGCAGGAACAACTTTATCAGGAAGATACCAAACTGACTCAAACTACGGTGGATGTTAATACGCAGCTATTGAAGGCAAAGGTTATTTCTGAACTGGAATATCGTGAACAAACCAGTAAACTGATTAATAAGAAATTATCCCTTCCTCAGATAAAGGCTGCATTAATTAGTAATGAAAGAGAACAAATTGTAAAGCAAAAGGAGATTGTTGAACTCGATAATCAGATTGTGATGCAGCAGACAATTTTTCTGGAATCACTGAATAATTTTAAAAATGATCTTGCTGAATGGAAACGGAAATTTTTGTTGACTGCTCCGGTGGCCGGAACCCTGGCTTATAACGGGTTTATTCAGGAAAATGAACATCTCCAGGCAGAGCAGCATGTAGCATATGTTGTGCCGGGCAATAGTGCTTATTATATGCAGATGGTGATACCGCAGGAGAACTTCGGAAAAGTGGCGGTAGGGCAAAAGGTGCTACTTAAATTTCCTTCCTATCAATGGGAAGAGTATGGGAGTATACAGGGTAAAATTGGGTACATATCTCCTATACCAACTGATAGTGGATACCTTGCTGGTATTGTACTTCCGGATGGTTTGAAAACAAGCTACAACAAGACTTTATATTTCAGGGATGGTCTGGTGGCCAGGGCTGAAATCATCACCAGTGATGCCAGGTTGCTGGAAAGATTTTACCGGAACTTCCTGAAAAATTTTAACAGATAGGCTTATGCTTGAGAAGGTATTAAAAAGGATGACGAATGTTTTATTGGTTGAGTTGTCCGATGTTCAGTCTGATATCAAAGGCAGCGTGAATGCCATTGATATGTTTTTTAATTACAGTGCATGGACGGGAAAGGAATGTTATTCCGGATTTGCTTTCGGTATGTTGGAAAGTCTTCTTTGCAAAGAATGGAAAGAGCTGGAGGATGCTAATATGGGCTTTGAAAATGGTGTTACCAGGATCGCCTATGCTATGTTGTTATGGGTTCAGCAAGGTGCTTTCGATGCGCCTATCAGTGATTGGTTATACCCTGTTAACCAGGAATTATTCGGAAGGATTATACCTGCCGCCGGATCGGCTAAGTCCGGCTATTCGTTGTCGGATCTCTCTGGTATTGCATTGTACTTATCAGCGGCCTTATCATCTTTTAGCTATGACAGGCAGCATCAGTCAGACATCAGGGCATGTCTGGCCGAATGTCTGACCAATATTAAGTTGTTGCAGGAACAACAAGTAGATGATCATCTTAATCCGGTATTGTTAAAACGATATTTTCAATTAAGTCAGCATAATAGTCATGATGCGGAGTTGAATAAGATCATTACTGAAATATGCAGTGTTGTTCAGGTGCAAGTCACAAAACAATGGGAGAATGAAAACAACACGATTAATATTCTTCGTGATACCAGGTTGTATGAAATCCTGGGCTATGCAGATATGCTGGGTATACACCTGCCTGATAAACCGTTGGCGGTATGGGATGCCGGATACCTGGAAGAGGTGTCGGGTCTGATGCAATTACATCAACTACTTCAGGCGGTTAATGCTGCCGCAACACTTGATTACAAATTACTATCGTTGACCAGGGAGGAGATACACAGTCGTCTCATTGATTTGGTGGATGTGGCAGATCGCATCATTTTAAATGAAACGGCCGGCCGGTTAATTGAGGAGTCTGACCCTTCCGGAGTACTACCTGGATTAACAGAAAATTGTATGATGCTGCAAAAAATACTGAGCCAACGATGAAATACAACGTTTTTTTTATAACAGCAGAAGGGGTTTCGTTGAATTATGGCATTGGAAGTTACAGAGAGGCGCTTACCTCGCAGTTAGCTTCAGGCGATAATGACATGACGGTTTTTGATATCACGATCAAAAGTACCACCATTCAGGAAGTGACATCTGTTGTTTCAGGAAACATTACGCGGATACTTATACCGGCTCCCCATAACCCGCATTCCAATGACAGGGCCATTAGTACGGAATATGCCTGGGCTATCATCTGTATTTTACAGGATTATCTCACTGATCCTGATGTCATCAATATCTTCCATCTTAATAGTGTGTTGGAGACCAATATTGCCAGAGTTGTAAAACAGCAGGCCGGGCTGAATAAAGTGGTATACACGATGCACCTTTCCCTGTGGGCTAGTTTTTACCAGGGAGATATGGATAAGTTTATGTTTGAATGGCAACAAAGGGAGCAGCTTAGCAACAGTTCAATTGAGTCGATATTAGAGGAGACAGAACTGTGTAGTGTCGTCGATCAGATAATATTTCTAAATCCCGCCACCCAAAAGATAGTTAGCCGGATTTATGAGATACCGGATAATAAATCGGTGTTTATTCCTAATGGATATCCTTCTGCAGCAGATGATCATCTGCATAATTTACATGCACTGAGACAGGAGCTACAGATACCTGATGAAAGGAAAATATTATTGTATGTGGGGCGACTGAGCTGGTATAAAGGCCTGGATGAGCTGTTGCGGGCATTTAAAATCCTCTGGGAGAGCCGGCCGGATACGCATCTGGTCCTGGTAGGAGGTGATGATATAGACCAATTTAAGGAATATGTTACTGGTATTGAGGGCAGTGTTACGTTCACCGGGAGGATAGACAGGCAAAAGGTTGCAGCATTGTATAAACTCGCTGATTTGGGGGTATTCCCTTCGTTAAGGGAAGAAAGTAGTTATGTTATTCTGGAAATGATGAGCCATGGATTGCCACTTGTTGTCAATAATATCAGTGCTTTTGAGCATATGCTGCAACACAATTTATCTGCCTGTAAAATTAATCATGAAGGAATGAATAAGGACGAAATGATTGTTGCCTGGGCTGAATCTATGCTGTACTTATTAAATAACCCCGAATGGGCTAATCAATTGGGGCAGCAGGCTGCCTATAAAGCCAGTAATTACTTCACATCCGCTATAATGGCGGATAAAACCAGAAGGGTGTATATAGACTCCGTTAGCTAACGGTCACCTGGTTAAGATTCCGGAATATAAAGTGTAAGAAAAGTAAAAAGATATGCAGGCAATTATTTTAGCAGCAGGACTAGGGTCAAGAATGGGGCTGCTTACCGAAGGATGTGCTAAATCCATGTTGATGTTTAACGGCCGGCCGATACTCAGTCATCTGCTTGAAAACCTTGTGGCGGCGGGCGTTCATAAAGTGGTCCTTGTCATCGGATATCAGGGAGAGGCGATCAGGGAGTTTGTCGGAGATTCTTATAAGAATATGGAGGTCGAATTTATCACCAACCTGAATTATGACAAGGCAAACAATATCTATTCCATGTGGCTATGTAAAGATCACCTGATGGATAATGACAGTTTGATTATTGAAGGAGATCTGATATTTGACAAGGAGCTGCTGCAACCCGTATTAGCTTTGGGAGACAACGTTATAACTGTTTCAGACCTGATTCCTGGTATGAATGGAAGTATTGTTGAAATGGATCATGCAGATGAAATATACTTATCCAAGACTTTTAATACTGTTAAACCTGACACCAGAAAATACAAGACAGTTAATATCTACAAATTCTCCGGCAGTTTCTGCAGGGATGTTTATATTCCCTTATTGGACAAAGCAATCAGGGAAGATCAGGTTCAGCTGTTTTATGAGGATATCCTTACTTCGGATATTGTAAATAAGTATTTTCAGGTGAGTATTACCAGCAAACAATGCAGATGGATGGAGGTAGATACGCCGATGGACCTTGAACTGGCCTCTCTGATGTTTGCTGCTCCCGGAGAAAAATATGAAGCTATAAGTCGCATGTATGGCGGTTATTGGAAAATTCCATATATCAAGGATCATTATTATCTGACTAATCCTTATTTTCCTAATGAGGTACTGATGGCAGAATTGAAGAGGAATTTTGAGCATTTGGTAATGAATTATCCCTCAGGGCGTAACTATATTGATACCTTATGCGCCAATATGCTCGAATGCCCCAAAGCCTACGTCACCGCGGGAAACGGAGCTTCTGAAATAATTAAGGTGCTGATGGATAAATTGCCGGGCATATCAGGAGTAGTAGTACCTACCTTTAATGAATATCTGTATGCAGGTGAAAAAGAAAAAGTGGTGGCACTTGGATCGGCTTCAATGGATTTCGAGATAGACCTGCCGGTACTGATTAAGTTAAGTGAAAATGTAGATACGCTGGTATTGGTAAATCCCAATAATCCGACCGGTAAAATAATTGAGCGGGAAGTTCTGATGCAATTGCTGCTGCATCTCAGGAATGAAGGAAAATGCCTGGTGGTGGACGAATCATTTATTGATTTTTCGATAGATGCTTCGTTGCTGGAGGACGCTATATTATCGGCATTTGAGAACCTGGTTATTATTAAAAGTCTTGGTAAAAGCTTTGGTATTCCCGGATTAAGAACAGGCGTGATTGTCACGGCAAATAGTAAATTGCTCCAGGAGGTGAGGGCCAGCCTCCCGCTTTGGAACATTAATTCCATTGCAGAGTATTTCCTGGAAATCTTCCCTCGATACAGAAAACAATATCTGTTATCATGTGAGCGTCTTAAAGCAGAACGGGACTATCTGTTTGAGCAGCTGGGAAAAATCAGGTTTCTTTCTCCGCTGGCCTCTGAAGCCAATTTTTTCCTTTGCAGGGTGTCTGAAGAGTTGGACCCCGCTGATTTATGTGAGAAGCTGCTGGACCGGTATAATATTCTGGTGAAGAACTGTAGTGGTAAACCGGGTTTTGATAATAACAGCAACTATATCAGAATAGGGGTGAGGAACAGAGAGGATAATGATTATCTGATCAATGCCCTTCTTACTTTTTAAGTGGCCTTTCTGTATTTTATCCTGTGAAGGTAAATACAGAAAGGATTTTTATCTACAGTTTACATGCTTTGATAACATCCTGTCCGCTGGCTGCCAGCCAGATAATGTTCAGCGGATTAAGATCCCGTAACAACCGTTGCTTTTGTTCCCTGATATACGGAATCCGTTGTTCCCACTCTTCATCATTGATAGCCTGAATGATTCTTTCGGTGGCAGTGACCGGGTCTTGTACATTAATGCGTATAAAGGAGCGTGGGTCTATAAAGTCTTCGATATTTTGACATCCGTCATAAAAACACAACGCTTCTGCTAAAATCGGGTCTGTGAGTTTCTCGGTAAAATAATTATCGATAAAAGTATTTTCGCAGGCAAAGTGGTATTGGTAGTCCCAGAGCCCATCGTATTTATTTGTAAGTTCTCCCCGGTATGCATGAATTTTTTCAAAAAAGTGATTGGTGTATTTCTTGCCCCATAGATCAAATCCTTCATTGATTTTTTGACTCAGGTGATAGATGACCTGTAAACGAAGCTGGTGTCCTTCCATGTATCCGAGCTCGCTGGTGACGGCAGAAAGTAGTTCACTTTTGGGAACGCCGGTGTTGCTGAGATGTTTGATTTCTTCGTCAGGGATATTGCCCCAAAAAGGGAGATGCAGATATACAGGCACTTTGCCAGACTGATCTTCGCCCTGTATATGCGCAGACTGGGGTGGTTCTGTAAGTAAGGTAACCGCTTTCTCTTTGTTGTACTCTTTTAGCGACGGGTGAGGGCTTGTCAGAATGACTAAAACATCATAGTCTTCATTGGTGACCAGTTGCATATCTTTCCATTGTGCCTTTCCAAATGCGTATCTGCTTAATTGTCCCAAAAGCGTAGAATCATCGTCCCAGAAACAGGTTACTCTTACTTTCATGTATGCTGCTTTTATAGCTTATAAATATCGAAGGCTTCTTAAAATTATAAAAATAATGAACGGAAGCGGTTTTATACAAGAACCGATCTGAAATAAATGTTATTAGTTGAATTCCCGATGATTAACCTTAGTTTTGCGGGCTGGTAACAACCAGAAAAAACCACTGAATTTATATATATCATAAAATACATTGCGCATGCCCTTGACGAAAGTTTTGATCACTATTAAAAGTTACCCCACCATATCTTCCCATTATGATGAACAGCTTAGCATCGCCGGGTTCAGAGAGGATGGTACTTTTATCAGAATATACCCCATTCCGTTTTCAAAAAAGACTTACGAAGAACAATACCAGCTGTATGACTGGATAGAACTGGATGTAGAGCGCAATACCACAGATTTTAGATTAGAGAGTTTCCGGCCGGTAACGGTAGAAGCACCGGTGAAAAAGATAGGGCATCTGGGTACAGAAGATCATTGGAGCGAACGGAAAGCTATTGTGCTGAAGAATGTATACCGTGATCTGTCTACATTGGCGATGGAAGCAAAACACGAGGCATTTTATACTTCGCTGGCGGTCTTCAAACCGTTACGTATAATCGATTTTGTGATAGAAGAAACAGAACGGGAATGGGATGCAACGCGGTTGGGTAAATTACAGGAAGAGAAAAACAGCGGCCGGGTATTTGAACAGCCGGAAGATCCTTTTGCCGTAATGGAAAAGCTGCCGTATAAGTTTTCATTCCGTTTTACAGATAAGAGAAATGAAGAGATTACTTTACCAGTGGAGGATTGGCAACTGGCTTCCCTGTATTGGAAAATCCTGAAAAAGCAGCATGGCGCCGGAAAAGAATTGAAAACGCTTAAAGAAGTAAAAAAGAAATATCTGCAGGAATATGCCAGGGGCACCGATCTGCATTTCTTCCTGGGGACTACACAAACCATACATGCCAGTAGCAAACAGCCTTTTACGATTGTTGGGCTGTTTCAACCGACGGAGCCGCCGACAGTGATACAAGGCAGTTTATTTTAGGGCAATGATGAAAATAGTGAACTACCTCCGGAAAGTATATTACTTCGCGGAGGTAGTTTTATGAATAGTCATAGAGACTTTATGCGCTAAATTGTTCCTCTCTGGTCATGTGCTCCCATACGCCTCCATAGCCCGCTGCCTGAAGCAACTGGTATATTTTTTCATTGAAGAGTTCATGAAGCGGGTAAAAGGAAGTGCTTACAAGCCATATCAGGCCAAATATCTCCATTTGATTTTGTACCACTGCAAATTCCAGGATCTTGTCCAGGAATGCCTGAGCAAACGCTATATTCTTCAGCGGTTCTGAATAGATATGCTGAACAGCCGGATGTCTGAGGTCAGCAACAGCATTGATCCACCATGAAGGCTCAATAATGTGCTGTACTGCTTTCAGGTAACTGACTTCAAAATCAGGGATGGGCTGCAGCTGGTTTTTGCTTAACATTGTTTGCAGCGATGCTGCCTGCAAAGCTGCTACGGTTATACCTGTTCCATATATTGGATCAAAGCTGCATAATGCATCGCCTATTACCAGCAGCCCTGCCGGCCAGTCTGGCATTTTTTCATAATGCTGACGGAAAACCTGCTTCATCCGGTATCCTCGCGGGGCTTCCAACGGTGTGGCTGTTCTTAGTATACCAGTAAGGACATCGTTGTTTAACTCGCTTAATTCCTGTTCAAAAGCCTCCGTGGTGGTAGGCGGATAAAGGCCGCCTATGTTGCCAAGAATGATTTCCATTACCTCGCCTTCCATGAAAGAAACCACGCAGGTTGGGGTGTTACCGTTTTTTCTTTTCTCTATATGTAACAGGTCCCAATGAGGTATCTGTTCACCCGGAATGGAATAATGACGGGTGCTATATCCTATATCAGTGGTCAGTATCTCTGGCTGCGGCACTTCATATCCGTAACGTTTTAACCAGTCCGGCAGATGGGAATGATAGCCTCCTGCAAATACTACAAGGTCTGCACTGAGCTCAACAGGCAGCTGCTGTTCTCCTCTTCCTGTGATACCGCATATCCTGTTTTCCTGTGATACAAATTTCAAATCGGTGACTGTCACGCTGTTTAAAAAGGAGATATTGGCCAGGCGCTGAACGTATTGATGGATATGCCATTCCAGCATTGATCTGCTGCAGGCGGCATCTTCAGTTGGCGTTTGAAGATTGATATGACCGAAAGGGTAGTCAAATAGTATTTCCTTTCCTTTGCTGTTATGGGCGCCATTCTTTAACAATGTTTCATTCAGCCCTGGAAATAACTGCTCCAGGATCATCCTTCCTTTGGGGGTAAGATGATGCGGATGACGGGCCTGTGGTGTTCCTGGCCTTGGGTCCGGAGATGTGGAAATTTTATCCCGATCAATAATGGTGATTTCTTCATAAAAATCAGCCAGCACTCGTGCTGTCATTAATCCGGCCATGCCGCCACCTATGATGATTGCTTTCATTTTTTTTTGATAAATTTCTGCTACCTCCGCTTCCTTTGTTTGTACAATCCGGATTCGTTTTTGCGTAATCCGGATTTCGTGCCTGTCACCTTGTAGTATATATGATATGGCCCGGTAGTGATTGTACAGTCCTTTTACATTATCTTCGGCTTGAATTAGATTAATTTTTTATTCATTCTATGAAGAATATGTTGATGGACCTCAGAAAGAAAATAACTGCTTTCTTAATTCCTGTTATATTGTTGGCAGCATGCAACTTTGGTAACAAAAAGCCGGGTAACAAACAACCAGGTGTAAACGCAGCCCATACGGATTCAGGGCTGGCAAAGAAGGCTGTGGATATGCCGGCCTTGTCTACCGAGGCTTATGTATCAGCCATCGTCAGCAAAAGAAAGGCCATTGCTGCCCAGCTGCCGGGTATAAATGCGGAAACGGCCGCCAAACTTTATCGTTCGCTGGCACTTTATGTAGACACCGCGCTGATAGGAATTTCCGCCAATGAAGCTAAATGGCTGGATGAATATGTCAGCTACTACTCGGAAGCAAAGAAGGCCGTGGTACCGCCAGCCAATGTACAGCAACGTATTCAGCTGCTGGCCACAGCGGAAATTGAACCATGGGGTATCGGAGAAGGATATACGGAACTGCGTACTGTACCTTCTTTCTATACACACTTATTTAAGAGCTCCCTGCCTGCTGATTATAGTATGTTCCTGCAGTTGAAGGCCGATGAAGATACCGTACTATACAGTGCAGATGCAGGATTGGCCGTGCCTTTCAATCTGGTTGGAAAGAGAGCCCTTAACTGGGAGAAGTTCCTGGATACTCATCCCAACAGCATCTTTGTTGCTGAGGCCAGAGAGCTTCATGAACGTTATTGTTATGATTATCTTTTCGGACAGGATAACACCCCATCATTTGACCATCGGGATAATCTTGGGTCACTATATCCGGAGAATAAGGCAGAATACCTTTCGTTTATACAACAGTATGGTGATACCAAAACCGGCCGCCTGGTAAAACAGTTTCTGGATAAGTTAAGCACCGCAAAAGAATATGATGAACTGTGGCGGTATATGCGGACTGCAATAGGAATGGCCTATTCCGGAGAACTGAGTCTACTGCCTGTTCAAACCGATTTTCTGGCCGGAAATATTCAAAGCCTGACTAAAAGAGTATACGATACCGTATCCACAGAAATAGGCATTGAAGGGGGCACCGCAGAAAAGATAGTGCGTAAGCTTGACTCCATCCTGTACTTTCAGCAGGATAACAATACCTACTGCGTAGCTATATTCACCAACAGGGGAAAGAGCGGCGGAGCGCCGATTTCAGGCTGGGTAGATGTATGGGCTTTCAAAAAAACAGATGGGCACTGGCAAACTGCGGCTTATCTGCTGAACGCCGGCGGCGGAGGAATGTATGGCAATTCCGGTTCTTTTGATAAGCTTATCAGGATGGGAACGCATACCATCGGTATCGTAGTATCCGGCGGCATCACGCATATGGGAAGTAGTGTTTCCTGGGATGACGTGATAGCATTTCAGGGTGAGAAGCTGTTTCCGGTATTGGATATTGTTACGCAGAATGCTTATGATGCCGGCAGCGGTCTGCAAAAATGCAGTAACAATAAATGGATATTACAGCATTCCGGCCAACAGGAAAATTATGACCTCGTGATTTTTCCGGGTAGCTGTATCGGAGGAAATACACCAATGGACAGGATTACGGTGCCTTATAAAAAGGGACATTATGATATCCCTACAGCATTTCAGGATAGAGGACTCTGATCCATACATTTCAACTATTTAATAAAGGCGCCTGATCATACGATCAGGCGCCTTTATCGTTTTATTAGTAACCCGGAAACTGCATCAGTACCTTGTTTCTGTCTATCTCGCTTTGGGGGATGGGATAGAAATAAAATTTGTTCTGCCAGTTTGTTCTGGTAAAGGATACTATCCTTTTATGAAACTCCGGATCGGAGAGGGATGTTCCTTTTTCTATGTTCATACCGTGAAATGCGCCGCCCTGGTGCTGGTCGGGGTCATTGGCCACTTTCCAGCGGCGGACGTCCCAGTAGCGGTGGCCTTCAAACATCAGTTCTATGCGGCGTTCCAGGCGTATCTGCCTGCGCATTTCATCCTGTGATAAACCAGGCTGCAGATCAGGGAGCCCACCTCTGTTACGGATTTTGTTGAGGTATTTGAGGATGTCAGGATTGCCGGGCCCGTATTCATTGAGGGCTTCGGCGTAGTTGAGATAAATTTCACCAAGCCGTATCATCATGGCCGGCCTTGAAAAATTTCTGCCTGTCCGGAAATCGGTATTGGGATGGATGTTCTTACGGGCGGTATAGCCGGTAGAGGGCCAGTCGCGGGGAGCGCCGTTTTTGCCGGAGTTGCCCGTGAAGAAAAATTCGACCCTTGTCTGTCCCGATTCAGGTACCACCGGTACTACAGCACCATTAAAAGTCACATCTACATAAAAGCGCGGTTCGCGGTTGGTATACATGTTATAGGTTCCGCTGGCATAATAGGGTGTGGCGCTACCTGTAAACCCATCTTCCGTATAGCCGCTGCTGTTATCACTGATGACTTTACCATTGGCCATTCTGAAAATATCCACCTGTTCCTGTGTGACGGCAATACCGTTCCAGCCCTGGCCGTTGGCGCAGCGCGGAGAGCAATGTCGTTCCCAGTTGCTTACATGGGCGGAGGAAGTACGTATCCATATGGCTTCTTTCTGCCAGCCATCGAAGAAGAGGTTGCGGCAGGAGAGGAAGGCGGCACGGAAAGGGTCCGGATCGGCCACTGTATATAATTCCCAGCGGTTGAGATCTATGACGGCTTTGGCGGCATCAGCAGCTTTTTTCCATCTCTCTTTATCATACGACTGATTAAACAACGTGGTACCATCCGTATTTTTAAACGAAGCGAGTTCGGTGTTGCCATTGAACAAAGGGCTGGCGTGATACAGCAGTATCTGCGATTTTACGGCCAGAATGATAGGCTGTGTGATACGTCCGGTTTGTGTTACATCAGCCTGGGTGGGATCTACGGGGTTCACATGTTGTACCGGCACATCGGGGAGGGCTTTGTCCATTTCGGAAAGTACATATGCGGCACAATCATCCCAGGTGCTGCGGGGTATTTGAAAATTATCTTCGGGCAGCCTGGGTGTTTCACCCATCAGTACTACAGGGCCGTACTGGCGCATCAGCAGCCAGTAGTAGTAGGCTCTGAGGAAGCGGGCTTCAGCCTTGTACTGTTTTAAAAGTCTGTCGCCGCCAGGCAGGGCTTTGATCTCCTGGTTCTGATCGGCGTTCTGCAGGAAGATGGCTGCCTGCCGGATGGTCTGGTAATAGCTGTTCCAGTAGGAGGGGTTGGCGTTGTCGGGTGTGATAGCGCCGGAGTTGATGCCGGGCTGTACCCAGGCATAATCGGCTTCGTCGCATTGTCCGGTCCAGGGAACGCTGTAAGGCTGGTTCCACATATCGGGCATGGGGTTGTATAGCCTGGCGAGCCATTGTTCTGTCATGGCGCGGTTGGTGAATACGTCCTTTAATGTGGTGATATTGTCGGGGACGGTGTCCAGGTAGCCTTTTTTGCAGCCGGCAGCAGACAATAACAGCAGGAGTAACAGGACTATATGTTTGTGGTATGAATGAGTCATGATGTTATGTTTTATTTGAAACTGGCGCGGATACCGAAGTTGTAAGAAGTGGTGTTAGGATAGGCGGTGCCTCTGCCGTCGCCCAGTTCCGGGTCCCAGATCTTCCAGGGCGAGATGGTGAACAGGTTGGTGCCGTTAACATAGGCGCGCAGGCTTTTGAGGCCGTAACGCTGCAGTTTTTTCATGCTGAAGGTATATCCCAGCTCAGCACTTTTCAGACGGATATAGTCGGCGCGTTTGAGCCACCATGTGCTTTCGTAATAGTTGGTGGTGATATCCTGGCGGGTAGACATACGTGGATAGAAAGGCCTGTTGTTGGGGTTGTCGGGTGTCCAGCGATCGGTGGCTGCCGTATATAGGTTCCCGATAGTAGGACCTTCATAGAACGGGTTGGTACCATGACCGCCGCTATACATAAAGTCCACCAAAGCTACACCCTGGAAGAAGAGGCTGAGGTCGAAGCCTTTGGCGCCCACGCTGAAGTTGAGGCCATATACGATGCGGGGCACAGGGCCATAGCCAATGGCCTTCTGGTCGAAGCTGTTGATGATACCATCACCGTTAAGGTCTGCATATTTGATGTCCCCGGGCCGTACATCTCCTGATTGTTTGGGAGATTTGGCGATGTCTGCTGAATCGGTGAAGAGGCCGAGTGCCACATAGCCGAAACGCTGGTCGATGGTCTGACCGGTGCGGTTGAGCCATGGATACTGCCATGGGGGAAGACCATCATATACATTTTTGTTGATGTTGAAGTTGAAGTTACCCCTGAAAGCGACCCAGTAGTTTTGGGAAAATGATTTGTTATAGTCGACGGTTACATCAATCCCTTTGTTTTCTGTGATACCGATATTACGATAAGGTATATTGCCGGAAGTGTAACCGGAAGAATAGGGGATGTCGTACTGCCGCAGGAGGATGCCTGTTCTGCGTTCGTTGAACAGTTCCACGATCAGTGACAGTTCATCCCGGAATGCTTTTATTTCGATACCCAGGTTCTGACGTTTGCCTGTTTCCCAGCTGACTTCTGATCCGATCTGATCTTCTTCCAGACCTCCGAAGGAAGTAGTATTTCCGGGGACGCCAAACGTATATCCGAGGCCGTTATCGCTTTTTATCCGTGTGAGGAAGAGGAAACGGGAGCCGGTATTGCTGTTGCCCGACAGCCCATAGGTATAGCGTAGTTTAAGATAGGAGATCACATTGCTGAGTGGTGCGAAAAAGTTTTCATTAGATATTACCCAGCCTGCACCGAAGGAGGGGAAGAGGCCGTAGCGTTTTCTGGGTGTGAAATTTTCGGAACCGTTGTATCCGAAGTTGGCTTCTGCAAAATAACGGCTCTTATAGCCATAGGTAGCCCTGCCGCTGAGACCTCTTACACGGAAGGGAATCGAGCTGATAAGATCACCGGCATCGGCATCAACGTAGTCAGACTGATTATATAACAGTAACGCAGATACGTCGTGGTCGCCGAATTTTCTTGCGTAGTTCAGTGCTGTTTCTGTATAAAAACGGCGGTCACCGCCTCTTGAAACATCGAAGCCCAGTACATTGGAGCCGGGATCAACGATCCTGGTAAGCAGGTTGCCGGCAGAGTCGCGGCCGGTAGCGTAGTAGGTCTGCACTTCCCTTTTTCTGTTGAGGTTATTCCAGCTGTAAGAATCAAATGCAAACATACTGGTGAATGAGAGCCCTTTCAGTATGAAGTCGAGCTGCTGCCTTACTCTGATATTGGAACGGATGGTGTTGCGGTATTCGGTAGCATAGCCCGACTGGGTAAGGTTACGGTAGGGGCTGGGGTAGCTGCCACCGGGGATCTTGGGCCATTGTCCGTTGGAATATTGTGGTGGTATCAGGTGGGGCGGTACCTGTGTAGCGAGATTAAACAGTGCGCCTGTGCCGATACCGGGGTAGTTACTATTGATGATAAAGCCGTTGACACCTAGTTCCAGCTTGGTGGTTTTGGTGATATTGGCGTCTACATTGGTGGTGAAGTTGTAGCGGTCCAGTTTGATGGATGAATTGTAGGATTGTATGTTATCGCGTTTCAGCAGGCCTACTTCGGAGTAGTACCCGGCAGAAATATAATAGGTGGCGAACTCGGAGCCGCCGCGTACATTGAGGTTGGCTCTTCTGTTCTGGCCGTATTCATTAAACAACACCTTGAACCAGTCTACATTGGGATAGAGGTCGGGGTCTTCGCCGCTGATATGTTTCTGTATTCTGTCTTCAGTATAGAGGGGTGTTCTTCCACGCATAGTGAGGCCTTCGTTGTAGAGCCGCATAAACGTTGGCGCATCTACGAATTTGGGCAGCTGTGTGAATTTGGTAACGGCCTGGTTAAGCTCTATGTTGATCTGAGGTTTGCCGGGGCGTCCTGCTTTGGTATTGACGAGGATAACACCGTTGGCGCCACGGGTGCCGTATACAGCGGTGGCGGAAGCGTCTTTCAGTACGGTAAAGCTTTCCACGTCTTCGGGGTCGAGGTCGTTGATGCTGCGGTCTGGCACACCGTCAACGATGATGAGTGGTCCGCGTGGGCTGGAGCCGAAAGTGGAGATACCGCGTATCCATATATCAGATCCATCGTAGCCGGGTTCGCCGCTGCGCTGAACGGCTACTACGCCTGCCAGGCGGCCGCCGAGGGCGTTGGTGAGGCTTCTCACGGGCAGCTTCAGTTCTTCCGGTTTGATGGTAGACTGCGCCCCTACGAGGCTGATCTTTTTCTGTGCGCCGAAGCCTACCACCACCACTTCATTGAGTCCTCCTTCTTTGGCCAGCATCTCCACATTGATGTCCACTCTGTTGCGGACACTGATCTGTTGTGCCTGATAGCCGATGTATGAAAATTCGAGGGTGTCAGTCGGTTCTACGTCCAGTTCATAGAAACCTTTGTCGTTGGTGGTGGTACCTGTAGGCGTCCTTATTATTTTAACAGTGACGCCTACCAGCGGCGCGCCGAGTTTGTCTTTCACCGTGCCGGAAACTTTTACCTTGACTGCTGGTTTGTGAACAGGGGCGGGGCGCGGTTCGGCAGGTGTAATGATATATTGTGAGGGACCGGTCATGCTGAGGGTGAGGTCGTAGGACTGGAGTATCTTTTGTAAAGAGGCGATGGCAACAGAGGCGCCGGTATTGAGGAGTTTATCCGGCAGAAAAATATTCTTTGCATATTTTTCATTCATGGCTATACGCAGCTGGTATTTGGTATACACTTTTTCCAGTGCGTCTTTCAGGGATATGACCTGGCTGGCGGGCCCTGTATCAGCGGGGATATGTTTGCGGTGTTGCTGGAAATACTGTTCCGGAACGCTGGTCACGGCATCCTGTGCCTGCGACGAGGATGCTGTAATGCCCAGTAACAGGCACAGGCCGGCCATTCCCTTCAGGCAAAGCCGTAGAGATCCAAATTTCATAACGGATAAAATTTAGGTTAAAGACTACATAAAGTGGTATATGAATGCTGTAGGATTATTTCCGGGGCGTACATCTGCCCATAGGAAAAGATTCCTTTCCATCAGAAAAAACAAAGTCACTGTTCCCGCAGGATGACCTGCGGCGATCGGGATTTTCCGGATATTTTTTTCTGCTTAAAAAATGATTTTGCTAAAGTCTGGTTTTGTTTTGAGCGCGATTTTTATTTTGGTTGAATAATGATCCGGTTACTATCTTTTCTGACATCAGCTTCCAGCATACCTGCCAGTGACTTGCACAGGCTCAGTTCATCTGTTATCAGTACGCGGCCGCTGATGCTTGTATTCCGGAGTTTTTGCGGTTGTAATATTTCTACATGATACCCGTAGTTGATCTGCAATAATTCTTTAATTTCCTCCATGGAGGTGTTTTCAAATTTATAATCACCATCTTTCCAGGCAGCAAACAATTGTGCGTTAACGCTATCCATCTGAAGCTGGTTGTTCACTACTGTTACTCTTTGTCCGGGCCGTACCAGCATTTCCTGGCTGTGGGTGCTGGCTTTTACCATTCCGGTGTTGACTATTACGTTGGCGCTGAGTGGATCATCGTTCACTGTAAATGAGGTCCCCAATACCATTACGGTGATACCGGGAGTATGTATTCTGAAAGGCGTTGCTGTATTTTTCACTACTTCAAAGTATCCGCTGCCGTTCAGCCACAGTTCACGCAGACCGTCTTTTACGTTGCGGTACTGGAGGGAGCTGCCGGGCTTTACCCAGATGCGGGTGCTGTCGGGCAGCACAATGTGCTGTACGGTTGGCTTCTGTGATACCAGGGTGATGAGTGGCGGCTGCCCAGGCTGTTTTGTCAGCACGTAGGCGGCTATTCCTCCTGCGATCACCAGCACCAGTAATACCGCTGCGTATTTTAGCCAGTGCAGGCGCCGTACGGGGTTCGCTACATCTGTGGACTGCTGCAGTTGAGCCGCTATCTCGAGCCAGCGTTCATCCGTATCCTCGCGGGTAACTTCTGACACACGCTGCTGGTCCAGTATATCCTTGACCTGAAAATACAGCTCACGGTTGCCGGGAGCAGCTTCCAGCCAGGCGGCCACCTCGGCGGTTTCCGCAGGGCTGGCCTGGCCATCGATAAACTTTATCAATATCGTGTAATCCAACCCGTTAGTATTATTAGGTGCCATTTCATATAATTTAGACGAGAAAGGGATAAAAACTACGTACTGTTTTTTCTGAATTTTTTTTACCGGGAGAGAAAGTTAATATAAGCGCTCCTTAAAACAGCGTAATGGAGGAGAGGAAAGTGTTGGCTTTGCGTATGAGTCCGCGCAATTGTTTGATAGCTTTGTACAGCTGTGTTTCTACGGTACGTGCCGAGATACCCATTGCTGCTGATATTTCACCTGTTTTGAGTCCCTGCTGGTAACGCAGTTTCACCACTTCACGGCATTTGGGAGGCAGGGCCTCTATGGCCTGCCATACACTGGCTGCCAGGTTATCTTGTTGGAGCAGGCTTTGCCGGGGGCCGTCAGGACTGAAATAATCCAGCTCCGCTTCGCTGAGCCCGGGAATAGTGGCATTCACATAACGCTGATGCACGGCCTGCTGCCTGATATGATCAAGGCAACCATTGTGTACGCTGCGGAAAAGATAACTCCTGATGCTGGTGCTGATAGAAAGAGAAGGGCCTTTCCGGTATAATTGTATAAAAACATCCTGAATAATATCTTCTGCAGTTTCCCGGGTCACATACTTACAGGCATAGGCCAGCAATGCAGCATAACACGCTTTAAATACAGGTTCAAGCGCTGCTGCATCATGCTGTGCCGGTGTCCCGGTTTGTCGTGCTTCATCTACAGGCTCCCCCATAGCTTATTAAAGGTATTTGTAACAATTATCCAAGATAATGACAATAATAATAAAATACAAACGCGTTGTGCCCGCGTTTGAAACGATAATATAGCGTTTATCTCTGATGTCACCGGATTGAACTGAGCCTGTTTTTTTTGTCCATATCACCCCGCGATAAAGTCCATTTAACCCCGCATCGGCGAAATATTTAAACCATAGCTTTGTTAATAATATCTCATAATAAAAACAAAACAGGGGGATCATCGCTAAGTATAATTTTCACCCAAAAAAAATAAAATAATGATAACTACATCCAAAAATGTACTGACTACACAGGAAGTGGCAGCCCGCTTCCATGAACTGGCCCAGCAAGAAAAATGGTTTGAGATACAGGAAGAATTTTTTGCGGAGAATGTGAAGAGTATAGACCCTGCCGGCT
The DNA here is from genome assembly GCF_003308995.1 of Chitinophaga flava. Lineage (NCBI taxonomy): Bacteria > Pseudomonadati > Bacteroidota > Chitinophagia > Chitinophagales > Chitinophagaceae > Chitinophaga > Chitinophaga flava. Next base: position 1,777,763 of record NZ_QFFJ01000002.1, read on the forward strand.
CACCGTATATGGGATATGCGGAAGGCAAAGCCGCTGTTCGCAAAAAAGGAGAAGACTTCGTACAACGGATCACGGCGCTTCATCGTGCTTATACAAGCGCACCACTGGTAACCGGTAATCATTTTGTGGTAACAAGAGAGATAGATATAACTGTAGAACCACACGGAAGAATACAGCTTAACCAGATCATGCTGTATGAAGTGAAAGATGGTCAGATTATACTCGAGCAGTTTTTTTACTAAGGAAGAGATCTTTATGAAATTAGATAAAAGGCGTATTTTCCGGGATTAAAAGCATCCTCCATGATACGCGATATCCCATTTTTTAAAGAAGAACTGCTGTTTGAAGATAGTTGGGAGCCGCTTACCATCGCGTAAATAAACACCTTGTTTCCCGAAGCGTTTGAGGGGAAAGCTGATTTTTTGAAGTTTTACCTCGCCCGCAATGGTGGCTATTTTAGAAAGGGATGCAGGATTTATAGAGATCATTTTTATGATGTGTCCAAAGATGGATATACTTCTGTAGAAGTCGAATCATTTCATTTTATACCCCGGTATCCAGGCGACGATTCTCCTTTCCTTCTGGCAATGAATATGGTATGGGAGCGAAAAGCAAAATACTCTTCAGCTTTAAAGGACTTCTGTAAGTCCCATGTTCCTTTTGCCGGTGATGGCAGTGATAATGATTATTGGCTGGATCTGCAAACCGGACTTATTAAATCAATAAGATGGGAAGAAAGCGATCATCCGGATGATGCTATCTTAATTGCTCCATCATTTTATGAATTTTGTACGCACCTGCAGGCAGGTAGCAGATAAATTAATATCTCTCGCAAACAAAGGCCTGGTATTCTTTACCAGGCCTTTGTTTGTACCATGTCAGTGATTATTTCACTACAGTGGCTTCCAGTTCGACGTTTAATGTTTCAAAAAGGCCTTTTACTTCCAGTACGGTGGACGCTTGTTGGATGCCATGTTTGGCTATCCAATCCTGAAAAACATCAAAGCAGGTGAAAAGCTCTGCAGTGGAAGTGGAGTAAATATTTAACCGCACAATACCCTGGCATTCGTAGCCCGCTTCTGTGATTACCTGTTCCAGGTTTTGCAGGGCCTCAATAAGCTGAGACCTCATATCGGCGGTACTGGATCGTCCGTTTGCATCTACTGCAGCCTGTCCTGAGCAGTAAAGTGTTGCTGTTGCCTGTTTTATTTCCACGGCCTGCACATAACTGCGCTGGTCCTGCCATTGCCAGGGGTTAATGATTCGTTTTTCCATTTGTCTGTTTTTAAGTGAAAAAATGTACCCGGCAAAGATGAGGACAGTGCATATTTTTTTCTTGTGACAAACATCACAATTATGAGCGCCTAAGTCTGCTAAGGGTTTCCCGGGAAACGCCCAGATAGGAAGCCAGCAAGGTTTTAGACACTCTTTGGAAAAGCGATGGAGATCGTTTAAGCAATTGTTCGTAGCGCTCCTTAGCATTGGAGGTCAGGAAAGATAAGATGCGCTGTTGAGATGCGATATGGCCGGCATTGGCTTTCCAAAGGAAAAAATGTTCCATCTTATGAAGACCCGCACATAATTGCCGGTAATCATCCAGCGAAAGACAGTACACCGTGGTATCTTCGATACATTGTAAAGCCAAGGTGGCTTTGGTTTGTGTGAAATAAGCCAGAAAATCACTTTCCCACCAGTCTTCCATTGCAAAGGAAACAATATGCTGGTTACCTGATTCATCGCCATATACCAGCTTTACCAGCCCGGATATAATAAAATAAGCATGCCCGACTCTTTCTCCCTGCTGGATAATAAACTCGCGTTTTCTGAAACTTTTTGTGGTGAAGTGAGTGCATACAAAAGCAAATTCATCATCCGTCAGTGCTACAATCTTTTCTATATGTTGCCTTAGTATTTCGTGCATGGGTAAGCTAGTGTATTGAATTACTAAAAATAAGCCGATATTGTGAGATAATGTTGATCCATGGACAATGAATACTTCAGATCTCTTTCCGTTGAGCTGCTCTCCGAAGCTGGCTCTTATCGCAACTACGAAGAAACAGACCCATTTCCATCCCATAAAACGATCATCCAGCCGCTGCTGAAGAATAGTTTTTACGGCTGTGTGTTCGGACTGAAGAAAGACTCAGCGCTGTATTTATCAAACGCTGATATACTCATCAGTGACAAGGGAAAATTCAGATTCGACCTTTCCAAAGAATGTGTGGCCGGACATGAATACCTCTGGAATGTCAGGGGCTGGGAACGTGGCTCTATCATCATTTTGCTGAAGAACGATGTCGATTTTTCTGAAATATTCAAGCATACTTATAGGCCCAGTTTTAGCAATAACCCTAATGCGGGAAACAGCCTGTCCGCCATCAAAAAATGTAAAGCTGAAGCGGCATTGGGAAATGTGGCAATCTGTTTTCCAGCTTCCAACGGCAGCGAATGGATGCAGATCTATGCGACTGGCGTGGGTTGGGAGCGTATCCTGCAGCAGGCGGAGGCCAATTGTCAGCAGAAGGAGTATTATCTTTAAACTGAATGTTAAAAAGCTGGTTTTTAGTACCCAGCCTACTTTTTAGAAATAATAGCCGTTGCCTCAATTTCTACCAATATATCCTCCCTGAATAATTTGCTGACTTCAACGAGCGTGCTGGCTGGCAGATTGGCGGTCTTAATAAATTTATCCCGCACGTCCCGCACGGCCTGTATCTGTTTTACATCTGTCAGGAAGTAGCCGAGTTTGACAATATCGTTGAGGCTACCACCAGCTTCTTCCAGTATATTTTTGAGATTGAGAAAGATCTGTGTTGTTTGTGCAGCCACATCTTTGCCGGCCAGATTACCTTTGGCGTCCAGGCCTACCTGGCCAGAGGTGATAACCATTTTACAATGACCCAGATCGATGACCGCTGCATGGGAGTATCCTTTAGGAGTGGCCAGGGTAGCAGGATTCACCAGTTGTACATTTTGAGAGAACGCTATCGTTGAAAAAAGCAGAGACAGGATGAAGAATACGGGTTTCATACAGAGTGATTTTACCGCTACAAAAATAACTATTCGATGCTGCAAATATGCTGCAGTTGGCATGTTTACCGGAAGTGCTCCATCAGATCCCTGCGGTAGGTATTGCCGATCGGTAAAATGGTGCCGTTGCCGAGGTGTAGCTCTCCGTAAGTTATCTTCTGAATATGCTCCAGTGCAATGATATAGGACTTATGTATCCTTTTAAATCGTTGTTTGTCCAGTTTCTGCTCAATTTCCGTAGTGGTCATCGGAGTTAAATAAACCTTATCCACGGTGTGTACCTTTACGTAGTTGCCCCAGCTCTGTACATGTGTGATATGCTCCAGTTGTATCCTGATAATTTCCCCATCTACCTTTAACATCAGAGAAGAAGGTGAGGCCGCGGTAACGGGCGCCTCCGGCTGGGCAGTATTTACCGGCCTGTATCGTTTTAATACTTTGTGGATGGCGGCAGTGAAGCGAGGCAGGTCAATGGGTTTGACAAGATAATCTACAACCTGGTATTTATAGCTTTGTAAGGCGTATTCACTATAAGCGGTGGTAAGTACTACCAGTGGCGGATCAGGCATGGCTTCCAGCATATCCATGCCCGTTATACCGGGCATATTGATATCCAGAAATATCAGGTCTACCGGTGTTTTATGGAGATATTCCATGGCCTGGATTGCATTGTAGAAGGATGCGCTGAGGCTAAGGCTGCTGAAGGATTTCAGGTAATGCTCCAATACCAGGTGGCCGCCTTCTTCATCATCTATGATAATACACTTCAACGGTACTGTCATCTCAGTATGGGTTTAGTTTTAAGGTAAGACAGGTCCTGTATTCCTGTGTGGTGGAAGATGTCTCAAAATGATATCTTCCTTTATACAATAATTCCATTCGTTCCCTGATGTTCACCAAACCAATACCGGTGGAATAGGTTTTAAGCGATTCATCAGCGATGGAATTGACGATGTGTAGTTTTAATGTGTTATGGGCGACGGTGATGTCAATATGTACAAACCATTTGTTAGTAATCGTCAGGCTGTGTTTAAATGCGTTTTCTACCAGGGTAATAAGGAGCATAGGGGCAATCTTATGCTGACAGACAGGATCACGCAGTTTCGGAAACCGGAATGCGATCTCGCAGCGTTTGCCGATACGCTCTTTCTCCATGATGATATAGTTTTCAATGAAATTGACTTCTTCACAGATGCTGACATTCGATTTTTTGCCGTTTTCCAGCTGATAGCGCATGAGGTTGGATAACTTGAGAATCAGTTCTGGTACCCGTTGTGGCTCTGTGAGGCTCACTCCATAGAGGTTATTGAACGTGTTGAAGAAAAAATGCGGATTCATCTGTGCGTGCAGCAGCTTAATATTCATTTCGTTGAGCAGTAGCTGAGCTTCATGTCTTTTCCTCAGCTCTAAGGAGTACTTCCGAATCAGGAAAAAAGACATGATAGTACTGGTGCTGATGATACACAGTGCACAACAGTAGGTGAGTGACAGTAGAATGTCGGTGTTTTGATAAAGCTCCGGCTCTATCCAGTAATAGTCCGGTAAAAAAAGGGTGAGCGCCCCCAGCATGGTAAATGCCAGGCCGAATACTGCATATCGAAGGTATCTTTTGTCGAGGAATAGCGGGAAAATAAAGAACCGGTGAAATTGCGCCTGGGCATATAAAATCAGAAAGAAGACCAATCCTTTGCTGAAACCGATGAATGTATCTATCTGCATCATCTCATGCAGCATGGTCAATACATACATGGATAAAAAGCATACCAGCTCCACAAAAATGTTCTTATGATACCACTTCTCCTTTTCGGCGATGTCCATTAATACTGCATTTATACCCTTCAAAGAAACGATTTTTCTGTCCGGCGGGCAAGAATTAATGATGAACTGAGTTGGTCACTTAAACCTCCTGTTTGCTCATTTAAATTTCAGCAGGTCTGAATACTGGCCTTTATTTGGGCTGTTTTTTATCCATCAATTATAAGCTGAAATGTTTAATGTAAGAATCTTCGTATTTATAACCATGCTATTACTGGCCGGCAGTTTAACCCACGGTCAGACTACCTCAAAAACGATTACCATCAAGGGTGCCCTGGCAGATTCCTTAACCAAAGCCCCCATTCCATTTGCCACGGTGGTAGTTACCCAAACCGATAAGAAGGTTATTCAATCCACTTTAACGGATGAAAAAGGCAGTTTTTTGCTGAAAACACCGGAAAAGACCAATTTGGTATTGTACATCACCTATGTCGGATACAATACTTACAGCGCCGCAATTGCTCCTGTTGCCGGCCTGGCTGATCTGGGCCGTATCTATCTGGCAGCCAGAACAGGAGTATTGAATGAAGTGGTGGTAAATGGAAAAAAGCCCATCATCCAGAGTATGGGTGATAAGCTGATCTACAATGCGGCATCAGATATCGGTAACAAGTCAGGTTCCGCTGAAGATGTACTGCGTAAAGCGCCCATGGTTACCGTTAGCCCCGACGGGGAGATAAAATTGAGAGGGAATGGAAATATTAAAATTTTGTTGAATGGACTCCCTTCCGGTTTGCTAGCCAAAAATCTGAAAGAGGCGCTGAAAATGATCCCCGCCAGTTCTATAGAATCGATAGAAGTGATCACTTCCCCTTCTGCTAAATATGAGGCGGAAGGCGCTGCCGGCGTGATTAACATCACCACGAAAAAGAAAATGAATGGTACTGGTGGCAGCATCGACCTGAGCGCCGGCAACCTGGAACAAATGGTGAGCGGTAGCCTGAACATGACCAAGGGGAAGTTCAGTGTTAACCTGAACCTGGATGGTGGTATGGAGAAGGCCCGGACGGTTACTGACCTGGACAGGACCTCCTTGTCAGACGGGATTTCCATTGGCCGCCTGATTCAAACGAATGACGAAACACAAAAGTCCAAAGGTGCTTTTGGTATATTGGGAGTGGAATACCGGGTAGACTCTTCACAGAAAATCGGCGCCAGCGTATCTTACTGGAATGGCAACTGGCCCTCTGAAAGCCAGATCAATAGCCTTTATTCAGATAAAAAAGGAGTAACTGCGTATAACCAGTACAGTGAGCAGAAGGGGCAGGTGAACTACACAGAGTTTTCATTGAACTATCAAAAAAAATTCAAACGCCCTGCACAGGAACTGCAGTTAGTCACTCAATATAGCAAGGCCAATGAGCAAGCCAGTTATATGACAGACCAGTTCGACCTTTCCGGGCAACGTTATTTCCGGGAGATAAGTCCTAATACAGGCTATAATAAAGAATTCTTTTTTCAGGCCGATTATGTGCAGCCACTGGACCGTGCCGGTAATCATCTGCTGGAAGTAGGTGGCCGCTACAGTAAAAACAATTCCAGCAGCGACTATACTGTTTTTACCAACAACTACATACCCGGCAGCGCAATTATGATAGAAGATCCTAGCCGCGCCAATGTGATGTCTTATTTCCAGGATATTGCAGCGGGTTATCTGAACCTCAAAATCAAAACCCGGAAGGACTGGCAGTTCAGGCTGGGAGGGCGTTATGAGCATACCAGCCTCGGTGGCGATTTTAAAGGCCCGCAACCCTCTTTCCGTAGTCAGTTCAATAACTTTGTTTCCAGTGTCATGGTCAACAAAAGGATCAACGATATCCATGACCTGAAGCTGAGTTACACCGAGCGTATCCGCCGGCCCTGGATCTGGGACCTTAACCCTTATGTCAATGCCAGTGATCCCCGCAACCTGACCTTCGGTAACCCGGAGCTAAGGCCCGAAATCAACCGGATGCTGGAACTAGTACATAACTATACGGCGCCTTCCGGTTTTAACCTGAATTCAAGTCTTTACTTCCATTCCAATAGTAATACGATTGAATCGCTGAGAACAGTGGACAGTTTGGGTATCTCCCGTACAACACAGCAAAACATCGCCTCCAACAGGCGTTTGGGTGGTAATGTCTTTACCGGCCTGCAGTTTAATAAAAGCTGGACCATGACCTTAGGCGCTGAGTTCTACCATGTATGGTTCAAAAGCAAAGCCCTTAACATCGGGAATGATGCCAGCTTTTATTCATTCAGCATCAATAGCGCCTATGAGCTGCCGAAAGATTTTACACTGCAGTTTTCGGGAGATTATAGCAATGGGTATGTTACCCTTCAGGGACGGACTACCGCTAACTACACCTATCGCTTGTCTGCCCGCAAGGAATTCTGGGATAAAAAAGCCGGTATCACGCTGAGCTTCAACAACCCTTTCCAGCAATCATTCCTGCAACGTAGTACTGCCACGGCCCCTTCCTTTAACAGTAACACTACCTCCTGGTACTATAACCGGTCTTTTTCTGTAGCCTTCAGCTGGAAGTTTGGAACACTGCGTTCCAGCGGTGATAATGAGAAAGAGATGGAAGAAGGAACAGGAGAGAAAGGCCCGCGCAGAGGCAGAAGTCATTAGTGTGTGATTAGAGGATATGATGCCCCCTGAGCCTTCAGGTATAGTTACCTGGAGGCTTTTAAATTTAATAAAGACCGGTCCTTTCAAAGACCGGTCCCTATTGGCAAAAGGTCCTTCTTTATTATCCTTCTATCAGACTATATCCTCTGGATTTAATAGCCTCGAGTATTGTACGTATATCCGCTACCGTAGTAACAGGGTTGAGGATGGTGAACTTCAGGTAGAAGTTCCCGTTTACTTTGGTTCCGGCCACAATGAAGGCGCCTTCAAAGAAAAGCGACTTCTTAATAGCCTGGTTCAGGGCCGACAAATCTGTTTTCAGGGAGCCTGGTTTAAAGCGGAATACCAGTATGCCCAGGTCTGAACTGCTGAGCAGATCAAAATCAGGGTCCTGTTGCAGGAGGGCTGCAGTAGCAGCTGCTGTGTCGATCATCATATCGGTATATATACCGAGTTTGTGTTTGCCCATGATCCGCAGGGTGCACCAGAGTTTGAGCGCATCGAAGCGGCGGGTGATTTGGGTGATGGATTTGTTGACCTGTGCAGGCAGCTCGTCATAGTCCTGTTCTTCAGGGTTGAGGTAGTCTGCATGATGTTTTACCAGCTCGAGGGTTGATTTGTTTTTTACAAGAAGGGCACTGCTGCTGATAGGTTGGAAGAAGGATTTATGGTAGTCTATCGTAATGGAGTCTGCGAGTTCTATGCCGTCGAGGAGGCGGCGGTGTTTATTGGAGAGCAGTAGTCCGCAGCCATAGGCAGCATCTACGTGCATCCATAACCGGTAGTCTGCCGCGATGGCGGCGATGGATTTTAATGGATCGATATTGCCGAAATCCGTGGTGCCGGCGGTGGCCACAATAGCCACGGGGATGTTACCCTGATTAAGCTGCTCGTCGATAGCGGCTTTCAGGGCTTGTGCATCCATGCGGAAACGTTTGTCTGTTGGAACTTTCACAATGGCCTGTTCTCCCAATCCCAGCAGGGCCGCATTTTTCAGGTTACTGAAATGTGCTTTGTCGGAAGCGAAGATTCTGAACCGGTGTGCCTGCGGAGGAAGGCCGTCTTTTTTGATCGAATGCCCAAGTGTATTGATGGCGAAGTGATCACGGGCCAGCAGAAGTCCCATCAGATTGGATTGTGTGCCACCCGAATTAAAGATGCCGTCAGCATGGGTGTAGCCTATTTCCCGGGCTGTCCAGTCGATGAGCCTTCGTTCGATGAATGTTCCGCCGGCGCTCTGGTCGTAAGTATCCTGTGAAGAATTGATGGCACTGATGATCACCTCTGCTGCCAATGCAGGGATCACCACCGGGCAGTTGAGATGAGCAATGTATTGAGGCAGATGGAAAGCTGTTGCGTGTTTGATATAGATCTCGTTGACTTCTGTCAACAGTTCATCATAATCAGCCAGCGGAGTATCAAGATTGATGCTGTATACGGCATCCTGTATAGTTGCGGGCTTAATACCGCTGAAAGGCTGTCTGGTATTGTACAGGAAGTCTATCACTTTTTCACGGGCCTTTTCCACTGCCTGGAAGTATTCGGGGCCTGTTTCCTGATAAAAAATATCTTTCAGTAGTTTATTGGAGGTGCTTGCCGCAGGGGCGGGAGCAGCGAAAATAGTCTGATCAGTATGCATATGTATTATTTTTTTTCTTCTTTTCATCCTGCAATGCTTTCCAGCCTTCTGCGCGGTATTGGGCGGCCATTTTACCGCCATCGATATGGTTCCAGCCGGGAGGCATTATCAGATAAAGGAGTTTGTTTTTGAATCCTGGCGCGCGTTTTATATCGGTCCAGAGGTCGCGCCACAGCAGTAGTTGTACCTGGAGGAGGTTTTTGCTGTTGATGTGTTCATTCAGCAGGCCGTATACCGGTTTAACCTGATCTATCTCTGTTTGAAAGGTGCGGAAGATCTTGTCCCATATGGAGAAGGTTTCGCCATAGTTCCTGTCAAGATAGATGGGGTTTTTAGCATGATGTACTCTGTGTACGGAAGGGGTGATAAATAGAAACTCCAGCCATCGCTGTTTACCGGCTATATCGTCAAAATGATCATTCACATGTTCATACAGCCCATAGAGTCTTGCAATCGCTTCACATATAAAAATCATAAACGGATCAAAACCCAGTATCGGTAGTCCTATAACGGTGAGGGGCATATGAATAAACCCCAGAAAAGAACCCCGTACGGCTACTGTCAGTTTCATTTCTTCTGCAGTATGATGAACGCCATGTATACACCAAAAGAACCTTACCTTATGCCCCAGGTAGTGCACCAGCCAGAACATAAAATCATAGGAGAGGTAAGCCAGTATCCAGACATACCAGGCATAGCCGGCTGTGAAGAGGCGGTGTTCGTACATCCACATCATCGTACCAAAAATGATGAACTTACCAAGGAAGAAGTAAGGAAAACTGTCCAGCACATAAGAGAACACGTTGACCCAGCCTTCCCGGTTGCTTTCCATTTTTTTAGTCACCACGAGTATTATCCATTCCAGTATCACAAGTCCAAGCACAATGTAACCGAAGGTGCTCGTTATTTTCCCCAGTAGCAGCGGGAGTGTCATAGTGTTGTTTTATGGTTTAAGAGAATAGGTAGTACATTAGATCTTACCCTGAGCGCTGGTTAATAGGGTGGAGGTGGCAGGGCGTTTAAACGGCGTGATAGGATTCTGTAGCATGCCGGCGAGTTGCAGGCTGCCAGCGGGATCGGCCAGGTCTACCATCTGGTAATGATTACGCAGCTGCAGTCGGTTCAGACAGGAAAGCATAAATTCCGGCATAAACATATCATATCGCTCAAATTTATCTGCATGCTGCGGATGATCTATCTGGTAGGCATACACGCAGTCGGCCACCTGCTGCCAGAAGGCTTCTTCCGGATAATCACATTTTGTGACCAGGATATTATTCAGGAAACGGAAGAAACAGTCAAATACATCCGTGAGGATACTGAGTATTTTCAACGCTTCGGGAACGGTGACGCATATACGCCTTCCCTTCTCCGGAATGTCAGTATTCATACGGAATACGCTGATCTCTTCCGTGATATCTTTCATGATGGCTTTCACCGGTACATGGTTCTCCAGCACCAGGATGAGGTTTTCGCCATGTGGCATAAACACCAGGTCGTGTTCATAAAAGCAGTGGAGCAGGGGCGTAAGATAAACGCGCAGATAACATTGCAGCCATGCCTGTACAGAAAGGCCGGAAGCTGCTATCAGTGCGGGTAATAGGGCTTTGCCGTCAAACTCAGTATGCAGGAGGGCGGCCATGGTCATCAATTGCTCACCAGGTTGCAGCACTTTAGCCGGACTTTCTCTCCACAAACCTGCCAGCATTTTATTGTAGGGCACGTGTTTGCCGAAAGGCTCGTAATACATATTGCGATAGCCTACGGCGGCCACTTCGCATAGCAGGTGGAAGCCGCATTGTTTCAGGTACGGATCTGCGCCTACATACTCCCGTATCCAGGTAGTAATAGGTGGGGTACTGTCCATATAGTAAGGCGTGAGCCCTCGAACAAAACCCATATTCAGAATGGAAAGTGCTGTTTTGGTATAGTGTTTTTCCGGATGGGTAAGATTATAGAAAGTGCGGATGGACTGCTGTGCATTATACTCATCAGGGCTGTAACCGAGGCATACCAGATGCTGATTGGCAAGGTCGGGAGCGCAGATGATGGCCAGCTTGTTGTACCACTGCCAGGGATGTACGGGAATAAAAAAATAATCATCTGCTGAAAGCCCTTTGTCAGTGAGTTTTTCTCTGAATGATGCCAGTACTGCTGTTCCCAGTTCATCTTCTATCAGTTGGTGGTATGGAAGTTCATCTACGGCATTATAGAGGGTCCTGCTTTTGTGGCCTGCCAGCCAAACGAGTTGTATGGGCTGATCAGCTTCCGGCGCATATTTCCTGTAATCATGGGCATCAAAACCTATGCGGCCATTGTTGGCTATAAAGCAGGGATGGCCGGAGGTCATGGCATGTTCGATATCCTGGTAACCTGATTGTACAAGTGCTTCTATGGAGGGCCTGGACTGGCTCATCGTGTAGGCGCTGCCGTTAAGGGTGCTGGTAATTTCTTCGAGGTAGGCCGGTAGATTTTCCGGGCTGATATTGAGCAGGCTGCTGAATTCCTGTATCAGCAGGAGGCTGTCCAGTGGCTGCTCCTGACCGTTATTTACTTTACGGATACTTTCCTGGTCAATGGACCAGTGATGAAGATGGAGTATGCTGGCTCTGAAAAAATAAGTGATGGCTGATTCAGGTGCCTGTAGCTGGTAATGGGACCATTCCTGTTCGTCGCTGATCCATTCCGGCTGTAGCAGCAGCTCATGAGAGAATTCGCTGATGATTTTAGCGACATGTAGCCTGTTGACACGGGCCCAGATCGCTGGTTGCAGATGGCTGATCACCTGTTCGGGCGTGTGAAGGATGGTTTCGTTGTTATACATGTTCAGTTGTTTTTCTTTGCCTGAAAATATTGCGATCGGGTACAGAAGGCCAGGGCAGCGGTTTTGTGCGGCAACTGTATCTCCTTTACATAAGTAAAGCCCGCGCGTTTGTTGAGACGATGGATTTTTTCGTTATGGATATCCGGTTCTACCACTACTCTGTCGTGATATGGATTTTCAAACAGGAAGTCCATGATGATGCTGAATACCTGCCAGGAGAAGCCAGGGATGCGTTGTTCCGGAGGACCCAGCAGGATATGCATACCTACATCACCGGGCTCGGGGTCGTAGTGACTGCCGATCGGATCGTGTGCAGGGTCATAGTATTCGCAGAGGAATGTTGTTTTGCTATTGATCTTGCCTATCAGTGCCGCAGCGTGTTCGTTATGACAGATAGTGGTGTATTCTGCTAATACCTGTTTGTATGATTTGTCGGTCATGCCCCAGTAGCGGGCATAGGGCTGTGTTACCCATTGATAGATCTCCGGGGTGTCATGGGTGAGGTCCATAGGCCACAGCTCTACAAGTCCCAACGGATGATTGTTATCCTGATAGACAGGCATGATATGTAAGGGGGCTGTTGCTTTTTTCATGATCACAACTGATGAACGGGTTGGAAATGGGTATGTGTCAATTGGGATTCTTCTCCGACTGCAAACTGCTGGAAGGCAATCCGTTTTTCGATGGGGTATACTTCACGGCCCAGCATCTCCCTGATAATACAGGCGTTACGATAGCAGCCCATTCCCAGGTCGGGTGTTACAAAGCCATGGGTGTGCAGTTCGGCATTCTGAACAAAAATTTCATGGTCGTTGGTGTCTATTGTATAGTTTCTGTTGACAATGTAACGTCCGCGGTCATCGAGCCTTATTTTATGCATGACAGGCTCCATAAAATCAGGGATCTGGTAAGTATAACCTGTGGCGAGTACCAGTCCAGAGCTATGATGGGTATAATGTTTTTCTTCTTCTTCCTGAAAAAAAGTAAGGTTGAATGAATCGGTGTTATCATGGTACGATATTTCCTGCAGGTCTGCATTGGTGCGTAAGGAGATATCAATGTCCGATACTAGTTTTTTAGCATAGATGGTATCGAAGATGGCCCCGATCAGGTCTGTGTTAATGCCTTTGTAGAGATGTTTCTGATGCTGCAGCAGGTGATCTCTTTTGTGTTGTGGAAGACTGTGGAAGTAATCAACATATTCGGGAGAAGTCATCTCCAAGGTGAGTTTGCTGTATTCCAGCGGGTAGAACCTCGGAGAGCGGGTGATCCAGTGCAGGGAGTAACCGTAAGTGTCGATGTCCTGCAGCAGGTCCATATAAATTTCAGCTGCGCTCTGACCGCTGCCCACAATAGTGATGGATTTTTTGGATTGCAGTGTATGTTTGTTGGGAAGATAATTGGCGGAATGTACAGCCTGATGCATGAATTTTTTACAGTTGGCGGGCACATATGGTACGGTGCCGGTGCCCAGTACAAGTTTTCTGGCTTTTATCACCACAGGGGCGCTGGTGGGCGTTGTACAGGTGAGTAGATAAATTTTTTCGTTTTCATCATAATCAATTCTCTCTACTGTTGTATTAAAATGTACTTCCGGTAGTTTACGGATAGCCCATTGGCAATACTGATTATATTCATTTCTGAGTATTTTGAAATTTTCCCTGATGTAAAAAGCGTATATCCGTCCCTGTTCTTTCAGGTAGTTGAGAAAACTGAAGGGGTTGGTAGGATCTGCCATGGTAACATGGTCTGCAAGGAAAGGAACCTGCAGCGTAGTGTCCTGCATGAGCATACCGGGGTGCCAGTTGAATGCAGGCCTTTTGTCGAGAAATATTCCATTCAGGTCGGGAATGGAATGGGTAAGGCACGCCAGTCCGAGGTTAAAGGGGCCAACACCAACAGCCGCAAAGTTATAGATCATTCTGTTCATAGCATTTTCATTTAATTGATAGCAGGGTATTAAAAGTACGTGTGCCCGATAACGTTATCAATCGCCTTGAACTGGTAAAAACCTGGTAGGATGCGGGTATCCTGATTACCATGATCATGGTATAAATGCGGTGTTATGACAGTAGGGGAAATAAAAAAACGGACAAGACCGGGAGGTGCTTGTCCGTTTATGTGGTTGGGCCGCAGTATGGCTTATGGAGAGCGTTTAACGATACCCGATTCGAGTGCATAGTTGCACAGTTCAATAGCAGAGTGCAGTTGTAGTTTCCGCATGATATTTCTGCGATGCGAATGAATAGTATGTTGGCTCAGATGCATGATGCCGGCGATTTCTTTATTGGATTTTCCGCTGGCTATCTGGCGGATGATTTCTGTTTCCCTGACAGATAAGCCTTCCGGAGGAGAAGCAGGAATAGAAGGAGTGCTTTTTCTGTCTGCCAGTAATAAGTCGAGGGCAAAGGTACAGAAGAACTTTTCGCCCTGAATGGCGCCGATGATGGCCTGGCGGACATCTATCTTCCTGCACTCTTTCGTCAGTACGCAATAAACGTTACTGTCGAGTAGTTTGAAGAGGTCCGTTTTTTTCTTCTGGCTGGATATGAGGATCACCTTGCATTCCGGTATAACAGACAAGGTGCCAAGCAGTTCATCAGCATCAAAGTATACAGGATCATAATCCAGAATGAGTATATCCGGGTGAAAAGAAAGAAGGGCAGGCTTCAGTTCTTTACTGTTACCTGCCTCTTCTACCCTGTAGTTATTTTGAAGCTCTGTCAACAAACTTTTAATTCCTTCTCTGTAAACGGGTTGAGCATCTGCCAGTATAATACGAGTCGAGTCTGTACTGTTCATAATGCTGATAAAACAACCAGCCCGGACCTAAGTCCGAGCCAGCAGTGTATCTTCACGATAGTCTTTTTAAACGGCATGCCGATTATTTGATTACATCCTTGCAATAGGTAATACAGTGCCATACGCGTTCATAAGGTTTTCCTCCGTGTTCTCCTTTTTCATCTTCCGTGAAAGTGCCTTCCAGCAGGTATCTTCCGTTCCAGGCCGGTACATATGTAAACGCCTCTCCGGACTCACCTTTTATTTTTTTGGTCCAGCCAGTGGGTGATTGGATGGTCAGCTCTGTTTTAGGCAGTGTATTTTTTGTTTTATGCTGCAGGGATACTTTTTCAGCTACGTTCACCTTTTTGGTGGCGGGTCCGCTGGTCAGCAATACAAAGTCATTTTCTTTCAGGTTGTTAACTCCTTTGTCGTTATTTACCTGAACAATGCCCTGCGCATAATAATGGATCTTACTGCCACCGTATATTTCCTGAACGGTATGATCGATGTACAGAATATAGGCGCCATCGGTGGCGGGGGTAAAGGTCGCTTTAAAATGATTGCCTGCGGGTGTACATTCCAGTTGTTGTTTTTTACCGGAAGGATCGATCAGGTAAAGGTTGAAGGCTTTCATGTTGCTGAACCAGTGCTGAAGAGAGTCGCGTTCGTTGTCGGCATATTCTCCCAGAAATATTTTTACTTCCTGGGCTTGTCCCTTGCGGCCGTAGACGGCTGTTTCGATCCAGAGTGCATGCCCGAAAACGGTATACATGCAGCAGCATAACATTGCAGAGAAAAATAGTTTTTTCATATTATTTTCAGGATTTAAGATTAAAAACGATATCCGAGGCTCATCCTCACGTTACGACCGGGTTCTGTCTGCCAGTAATAGATTTTGTTTCCGTAGTTGTCGGCGGAAGGTGCTCCGGTGTAGAGGTATGCGTTAAGTACATTGTTGACCAGCATATTAATGCTGAACTTATTCACGGTATATGCCAGCCCTGCATCCATTCTGAAGTAGTCGGGCAGGAAGTTTTCACTTTTATCATATACCTGTCCTGCAACACGCCCGATTTGGTATTGATAACCGATATTGGCACGAAGTCCTTTTAAGGCGCCGTTTCCGAGGGTATAGGTAAGCCAGGTGTTCTGTATATGTTTGGCAATACCGGGAACATAGTTGCCTACCAGTTTGGCATCTGCATCTTTGGAAACGATACCGTCGGTATAGGCATAGTTGACAACCAGGTTAAGCCCTTTCACCACTTCTCCCTGGAAATCGGCTTCCAGTCCTTTAATGCGCTGCTGGCCGTTTTGACGGCTGTATATAAACTGGTTGGTAGTAGGATCTCTGTGTTCCAGATCGGTTGTCAGCACATTGTTTTTAGTGATCTGATAGATGGCAACAGAAGAGGTAAAGCGGCCGTTGAACCAATCCCGTTTAATACCAAATTCAATATTGTCGCCTGTCATTGGATCGAAGGCTTTTTTCTGCCAGTCGAGGCCGGGATTCTGGATGAAGCTCACATCATATACACCATAAACCGCACTATGTCTGTCCAGAGAATAGCTGATACCGAAGCGGGGCGTGAATTTGCTGTCTTTGTTGGTACCATCGTAGGGGCTCAATACGTTGTTGGTGGTATATCTACCGGCCAGGGTTACACGTAGCTGATCATTGAAAAAGCCGATCTGGTCCTGGAGGTATACTGCATTGTAGCCATAGTTGTATTGAACACCACGGGTACGGATATCTGCAGAGCGGTCCCATTTAGGCTGAGTAACGGCACCATGATTAGGTTTGTAGATGTTGAAGGGAACATCGCCGAAAGACGCGGCCTGTGCCCAATCGGCGTAGTAATTACTGTATTTCATATCTACGCCGCCGAGGATATTGTGTGTGACAGCTCCTGTGCGGAAGGTGCCGTTCACAAATACCTGCGCTGTTTTATTCAGGCCCAGTGCATCCCATATGCTGATGTTTCGTTGAAGCAGGCTGTCATTGTCCTTGATGGAAAACCCTGATGGCCACATACTCTGGCCGATTTGTTTATAGTGGAAGAAACCGAATTGGGCAGTCAGTTTCCAATCCGGAGTAAATTTATGTTCATAGAAGGCCATGACACTGTTGTCGTTGATTTTAGTAGGGGCCATGTTGCCTTCAATGGTGGTGAAGTTGGTGGGCAGGTCACCATAACCACGTTTGGAGAAGGAATAGTTTCCGCCGATAACCGGCAGTTGCATATACTGCAGGTTGTATTCCAGGGTGATGCTGTTTTTTTCGTCTATCAGATATTTTAATACGGGGGAGATGCTGTACCGGTTGGTATAGTCAAAATCACGCCAGCCGTTTTTCATTTCACCAGCCAGGTTGAGGCGATAAAGCAATGATCCGTTTTTGGATAGTTTGCCGTCCAGGTCAAGGGTGGTGCGGTAGTTGTCGTAGCTGCCCAGAGAGAGGGACACTTCACCCTGACTCACACCGGTAGGTTTTTTGGTGACTACGTTGTACATGCCACCGGGTTCTCCGTTAGACATCATAAAGCCTGCAGGGCCTTTAATAAACTCAATACGGTCTACCATGCTCATGTCTTCCGTAAGCGGGCTCCAGGAACTGATAAACACATTCATGCCATTGCGGAGTGAGTTGGCGCGGGAACCACGGATCTGTATGTTGGAATACATATCCCAGTGGCCCAGGCGGGAGGCGCCGCTCACATTCCTGGTCACGCCCTCCTGCATATTATAGATCTGCTGGTCTGCCAACACCTCTCTGGAAACTTCGGCAATGCTCTGTGGTATTTCTACCAGAGGAGCATTTAATCGCAGTGAATTGGAAGGAGTAAGAACTGTATATTTATTATAGTCTCCTACAATGGTCACTTCTTTCATCTGCTGGCCTGAAGCGCCCAGGCTGATGGTTATCTGGGAGATTTTGTCGGTCTCTACTTCCACGTCCTGAAGTACTTTCTCATATCCTATCAAAGAGATGACCAGCGTGTATTTCCCTGGTTTTATTTTTTTGATGACAAATTCACCATTGGCATCGGTGAGCGCGCCATGGTTGGAATGATCTATTCTAACGGTAACATATGGTGCAGGCAAGCCATCTGAAGTCATTACTTTTCCTTTGATTGCGGAGAGAATGTCTCCCGCTATTGCCTGGCTCCGGGCGGTTAACAGGACCATCATAAACAGCAGTACTTGTTTTACCCGCGGGCGCAGATAGAATTGTTTCATCGGCTTTTTTCTTTTTTAGTGTAAAAGTATACCGCGGTAAAAAAGTAGCATTTGCGAAGCGGGAAATTGATTTACGCAATCAGGAAAAATCGATAAAATATGTTATTTATTAATTATGTGTTGGTTCGGGAAGTAAATGATACTGTCAGGTTTGCTAATCAGTGTAATAATATCACTGCGGTTATTTTTCTGTGGATGTTCCTATCTTCAGCATCCTGTAAGAAATCTCTGTCATGCCAAACCCTCCTGATATTTATTATTACCATCAATAATCATCAAACCCACAAATCCACAAACATGAAAAAGAAAAAACTGTCCTTGTCCAAAAAATTGTTCGTTCAGAAAGAAACTATTAGCCTGCTGTCCCAGGAACAACAACATGGAGTAATAGGTGGAGCACGTACTACCTATGGCTGCCCTACCTGGTTACCTAATGCGGGTTGTTTAACAGAGACTACCCCACAGATCCTTTGTATCTAATTAAACATTTTTCCTGTACGAAGAAGCCGTCTCATTTTTGAGACGGCTTCTTCGTTTATATTCTGTTTTATGTTTTTAAATATTATCATTTTATATATTTTTGTCTGCAAAAAACTTACAGAGGAATATTGAATGATGAAAGAACAATACAACGAGTTTGCTTCTATTGCTGTATGCTATAACGATAAAATACGCCAGGCAGATGTTTTTCATGAGCCAATTCGTAGAGAAATGTCAGTTGTTGACAAGGTTGTAAAAATGATGGAATGGAATCAGCTCAATTATGATCAAAGGAGAGAATGGCGGGTGAACATGCTGAATGCGGCAAAGAATATGGCAAAGAAGGAAGGAATGTCTTTAGAGGGATTCAAATATGACGAATTGTTTTGTATGTGGGATGAAAGATTGGCTATGGCAATCAATATGCTGGATCAGCTTTTAAAAGAAGAGTCAGATACTACGGAGCGAAAATTGTTGTTCAGGTTGCATGCTATGTTTCTGGCTGAACAATATTTTCTTAATATTGACAGGATGTTTGAAAAATCTTATCACAATGATTATTATGTGATGGTTGACGTAATGATCGATTTTTCAGAAAGTAAGTATGCTGATAAGATAGGTATTGAAGATCTTAAAAAATGTTTTGTATACATGTATAAACATTGGGAGAAACGGCCTTATCAGGAAGTGTGAGCCTCTTCGTATGTAATTCTGGAAACATTCTGGAGAAATTGTTAACGAAGCATGATGAATTAATTATGTTTACGTGAAATCCATCGTCCCTACTATGTTCTGAGGTAATAACTATACACATTTGCAGTGTTAAAATAAACATATGGCCACTGCAAAAAAATTTACAAAACTAATTTTTTCAGCATTTCTTGCATCTTTCACCCTTCAGGCTTATTCACAAGTGATTAAAGGTCGGGTCACAGATGCGGTAACCGGTGAACCCTTAGTAGGTGCCACCGTCGTTTTAAAAGGTCTTTCCGGCAAGGCCATCGTGAAGCTGGATGGCTCCTTTCATTTTAAAAACCTGAAACCAGGCGCCTATGAACTGATGGCTACCTATATCGGTTATTCAGTGGCGAAGGCTGGCCCTGTGCATATCAAATCAGATAATGATATAGAGGTGGTGGATATCCTCGCCAAACCATTGCATAGCGAGCTTTCAGGAATCACCGTAGTGGGCAGCTCCCGGAATGATGAGTCAGGAGCACGGCACCTGGAACAAAATGCTAATCAGGTAGTCAATATCCTGTCCTCCAAAACACTGCAACTGCTGCCTGATATCACCGTCGCCAATGCGCTGCAAAGGGTCAGTGGTGTGACCATCGAAAAAGGAAGCTCCGGAGAAGGACGTTATCCTATCATACGCGGGATGGATAAACGTTATATCAATACCCTCGTCAACAATATTAAAATCCCCAGCCCTGATAATAAAAGCCGCTTCATCCCGCTGGACCTTTTTCCTTCCGAACTGCTGGAGCGGCTGGAAGTCAGCAAAAGCCTGACACCCTCTATGGAAGGTGATGCCATCGGAGGTACCATCAACCTGGTTATGAAAGATGCTCCAGCGACTAAACTGCTGCAGGTAAATTTTTCAGGCGGTTATAACAACATCTTTGCAGACCAGCCTTTTCAATCCTTCTCCAGCAGCACCATGAACAAACGGTCGCCCAACCAGATCAACGGCCCCGCTTATGCTGCCAGTGAATCCGAGTTCCCGCTGGGACACCTGAACTATACTCCTAAATCAACACCTATCAATACCACAGCTGGTCTTACCATCGGTAACCGCTTTGGCAAAAATAAAGAGCTGGGCGTTATTTTATCCGGTAGTTATCAGAATCAGTACAGAGGTACCGCTACTTCCGTATTTACCACCGCTACCACACCCAACGTAGACAATATCCCTTCCTTTGAATTTCTGCGCGAACGGAAATATTCTACCCATACACAACGTATAGGCGTTAGCGGTAAGGTAGACTATCGCTTCAACCAGAGAAACAAAATTTCTCTTTTCTCTACTTATGTTAACCTGGATGATAAACAGGTGAGGGAATCGTATGATACTACGAATGCCATTAACCAAACCCTCTCATACTCCTACAGGACTACCTGGCAGTATCAGTCTATTTACAACGCCACTTTACAAGGTGAACATCAGATAACCGGCAGCAGCAAAATAGACTGGTCCGCAGCATATTCCATCGCCAAAAACAGCATCCCGGATCAAACCTCCTTTTCTCATGGCGGATTAAGCGTTGATAGAACCGGCAGCAAAGTACAACTGACCGGCGACGACATCTTAAACTCCATGGACCGCAACTGGATGAAGAACAGCGATAAGGACCTTTCCTTTTATGCCAACTATACCAAAGCAACAAAATTACTGAACCGGTCTTTTGAACTGAAAGCAGGTGCTTTGTACCGGAATAAACACCGTGATAATTTCTACAACTACTATACGCTGAATCCATTGCGCATGTCGGGGAACAACCAGCTGTTCACCACTATTGATGCAGCGAAATTTACCTTCATCGGCTCTAATGCCACTGCGCAACTGAACGGTAACAACTACACGTTCAGCGAAGATGTCTCTGCTGCTTATCTGCAGGGTAAATGGCAGCTCACACATCAGTTGGAAGCATTAGGTGGTGTAAGGCTAGAACACACCAAACAACAATACAATACACAGCTGCCAGCCACTGCAGATTATAAAGACGGTACCATTTCCTACACCGACCTCTTGCCAAGTCTGCAACTTAAATATCAGCTGTTCCGTAATCAGACACTGCGCCTTTCCTATTACAAAGCCATCGCCAGACCTCAGTTTTCTGAACTGATACCAGATGGCCCCGATAACTATGAACTGTTTAAGGAGAGAGGAAATCCTGAAGGACTGCAGCATTCCACTGCACATAACTTCGATTTCCGGTATGAGCTCTTCCCCGGTAAAGCAGACCAGCTGTTGCTGGGCGTGTTCTATAAAAAAATCGATGACCCCATCGAACTTTCTGTAAGGAAGTTTGGCTACAATTCCCAGGTGTTTAAACCTGTCAACATTGGAACAGCGGCTACCAACTATGGATTTGAAGCGGTATTCATCAAATACATCGGCTCTTTCGGTATCTCTGCCAACTATACCTATACCCACTCCAGCATTACCAACGACAGTATGCTGTACAAATACAGAGATCCGCAGTTAGGTATCACTGATAAATACATATCAGAAACAAGGCCCATGCAGGGACAGGCCAATCACATTGGTAACCTGTCTGTATTGTATAAAAACACGAAAACAGGAACAGACCTGCAGGTGGCGGTGGTATATACCGGTGAAAGACTGGCTATCCTGAATACCTATGCAGGCCTGCATTACTGGCTGCAACCCACCACTCAGCTGGACCTTTCCTTTGAACAAAGAATCTATAAAAAACTGACTTTCTACGGCAAGATCAATAACCTGACCAATACGCCTACCGTTACCAGTATGCACATCCCTTACAACAACTATCTGCAGAAAACCAGTGTGCCATTAAGCCAGCAGTCAACTCCTGATGATAAGATCGTTGTGCAGAAAGACTATTACAAAACATCCTTCTTATTTGGTTTCAGATACAAACTTTAAAAAAAGCAGTATGAAGCATAATATATTCAGTATCGTTTCTCTTCTGACCTTATTGGCGTGTACTGCGGCATGCAATAAAGTGGCAGATACCAAAGACCTGTATAAAGCGCCACAGGCGATAGCTTCCCCGGTAAGTGATGCGGTATGCCTTGGGTCTGATCCGTTGAACAACGCAGTAAAAGGGACTATGCTGGCAGGTAAGACCTATACCGTGTGTGGCGATATCTTCATTAATGAAAAAGATACCCTTATCATCCAGGAGGGAGTAACGATCAAGTTTACAGGAAATTATGGATTAGGTGTCAGAGGGACACTCATTTCACTGGGTACCCAGGAAAAGCCCAATCTGATTACTTATCCGGGTATTACCAAAACAGATACCTATGGCGCAGACCCCAATCAGGACCCGGCTCTTCGTGGTAAATGGGTAGGTATTATCGGTGGCGCTACCTGTCCGCTGATGGTGATCAAATGGACCCGCATTGAATTTGGTGGCGCCGCTATCCCGGCTGCCAGCGGCATCCGCCAGATTTATACCAGCCCTTATCCGCTGTTTTTCCAGAATCCTCACGGCGTATTTGTAATGGAAGACTCTTGGATATACGGCAGTGTAGATGATCCGCTCAGAATTTTAGGTGGTAAAGTGTCTATCATGCGTAACACCTTTGAAAAATGCGGATACACCGGTGGTGAGGCCATGAACGGCAAAGCCGGCCTGAGAGGCGACTTCGCCTATAACCTCTGCATCGGTATGGCTACCAACGGCCCCAAACTTTCCAATGCCGGCGCCATTGCAGGCGTGCCTAACAGTAACATGCGAATCTACAATAACACCATCGTGAACTGCGGATACAGAAGATCATCAGCAGGACGCGGCGGCTCTGTCAACTTTGAAGAAGGTGCCGGCGGAATGGCTTACAATAACCTCATCATTAACTGTAAATTCGGTCTGAGGGTGGTACAAAATCCTATCGCCGATACAGCTAATCTGAGCTACGGTTACAACTATACGTATACGGATTCTATGTCTGTAGCCAACAATATTTATCCTACACAGGCGATCAGTGTATGTATCAGTAAAGCACCTGCTACTGACTTCCCGGCTCCGGCTTCTTTTCTGCCGGCCAACTGGGTACCTGGTGCTACCTATGCAGCCAATCCAGCCATACTGGGAGCTAATAACCCGCAGTTTGTGAATGGGCCCTGTCCTTTGCCTGCTGGTCTTAACCTGAGAGATATTTCTTTTGTAGGTAAATATGATTTCAGACTGAAACCCACTTCACCCTGTATCGGTAAAGGTTTTACCGCATTCTCGCCCAGAGCTGATGTACCGGTACATCCCATCTATGGCGCTACCGAAATCACCCCGCCGGGAAAAGATATCGGATGTTATCAGTTCAACGGCTATGGCAACAAACACTAATCTAAACCGCGAATAATAATGTTGAAGAGGACGTATTGTTTATTTTTTGGCTTGTTTCTTCTCACTAAAGGAATCAACGCACAAACAAATCATTCTTTTATTACACCGCCCTACCTGCAGATAGGCTACCAGCCTTCAGCCACTAGCATGGAACTGTTGTGGCATAGCGCCGACAGTATTGCTAACTGGGAGGTAGAGTATAAAACAGCTGCAGCAGGCAGCTGGCAGAAAACAGCCAGACCGGAAGCTACCAGGGTAGCCGTGGCCAATGTGAATACACATTTTGTATACAGAACACTTTTCACCGGCCTCACTGCTGGCAACAGCTTTAATTATCGGGTGTTAAAAAATAAAAAAGTAGTATTCACTGCTCAGGGCAAAGCACCCAAGGGAAAAGGCCAGCCTTACCGCTTTGTAGCTTTCGGTGATATTGGCGCCGGCACATCCAGTGCTAAAACACTGGCCAGGCAGGCATATGGCGTGAATCCCGATCTGGTAGTAGTACCAGGAGATATTGTATATGAAAGAGGATTGATATCTGAATATCGCACCAAATTCTGGCCGGTATACAATGCAGATACTATCAGCAGCGAAGGCGCTCCGCTGATGCGTTCCATTCCCTTTGTAGCGGCCTTGGGCAACCATGACGGTGATACCCGCGATCTAAACAGTTACCCCGATGCGCTGGCCTACTATAGTTTCTGGGATCAGCCACTGAATGGCCTGCAGGGAACAGAAGGAGGTCCGGTGGTACCGTTGATTAAAGCAACCGCTGAAAACAAAAAAGCCTTCGAAACCGCCGCGGGCAAAGCGTATCCTGTAATGGGCAACTTCTCTTTCAATTACGGAAATACGCACTGGACTTTCATTGATTCCGATACCTATGTTGACTGGACAGACAGCACATTGTTGAAATGGGTGGCTAATGACCTGAAATCAGCTACAGATGCCACCTGGAAGATAGTAGTGTTTCATCATCCCGGGTTTAGCTCCTCCAGGGACCATTTTGAACAACAACAGATGCGTTTGTTGTCGCCTGTACTGGAAGCGGGTAATGTGGATGTGGTATTGAACGGTCACGTACATAACTACCAGCGCAGCTTCCCTATGCATTTCAGACCGGATAAAAAAGGTACTTTACTGGTAGGTGGCAAAGACAACAAAACCATCCGCGGCCGCGTTGTGACCGGAAAATGGCAGCTGGACAAAACCTTCGATGGCCAGTCGCAAACCAAAGCCAATGGCATCATCTATCTGGTAACCGGCGCAGGTGGGCAGGAACTGTATAATGAAGATCAACAGGAGGATACCGATTCCTGGCAGAAGTTTACCTATAAATTTATCTCCAGCACACATTCCTTTACTGTAGCGGATGTAGATGGAAATAAAATCATATTCAGGCAGATGTCGGAAGAAGGAAAGGAAGTAGATAATTTTACCATCACCAAATAAATACAGCTTAAGAAAAGAGGGTGTCTCCTTGTTTTTACAAACATGGGAGATACCTTTCTTTTTTATCGCAAACGGATGTATCTGCAGGTGTATTTTAATTTTTTTTGATTAACAAATTGATCTGATCAATTATCGTACATTAAAGAAAATAAAAAAATAATTGCTATGTACCCTAAAGAATTACGTTATACCAGAGATCATGAATGGGTGTTGTTGAAGGATGGCACGGCCCTTATTGGTATCACAGAATTTGCTGCGAAACAATTGGGTGATATTGTGTTTGTGGAACTTCCGGAAGTTGGCAAAAAATTCGATGCCGCGGAGGCATTTGGAACAGTGGAATCCGTGAAGGCAGTAACGGAGGTATTTTCCCCCATTTCCGGTACTGTTACTGAAATAAACCAGGACCTTAGCGAAGATCCAGAGGATCTAAATACCGACCCTCATGCGAGCTGGATAATAAAAATAAAAGTGGCAAATCCTAAAGAGGCTGATAGCCTGCTGACTGCAGAGCAATACGAAGCCTATATCAAGGAAGGAGAAGCGTAATAAATAAAAAAAACTATTCTATAATCCTATGGACAGCTGATACATAGGCAAACAAAGTCGCTGTTGATATAAGCTACCACTAACAAATTTGAATCTATTTTGGGAAGAGCATAAAAAACGCAGCAGAATAATACTCCTGCTGCGTTTTAGACATTTTTATTGTGATTTATTTATCTATTGTTGTTTCGTGATGTTTCAATTCAGCAATGCGTCCCACTAAATCCGCGAGGCGGTTGGAATATCCGAATTCATTATCGTACCAGCCTACCACTTTCACCAGGTCTCCCACGATGGAGGTTAGTAAAGCATCGAAGGTACAGGAATAAGGATTATCTACGACATCTATGGATACGATGGGTGCTTCTGTATATTTCAGTACACCTTTCATGGAAGTGGCAGCAGCTTCCTTAAATTTGGCATTGATCTCGGCTACGCTTCCGGGTTGTTTTTTCAGCGTGCAGGTGAAATCAGTCAGCGAGCCATTTAAAACGGGTACGCGTATGCCTGCGCCGCCCATTTTACCTTCCAGATGTGGAAATATAGAGGTGATGGCTTTTGCCGCGCCTGTACTGGTAGGAATAATAGATGCTGATGCAGCCCGCGCTCTGCGGAGATCCCTATGTGGCGCATCATGCAGGTTCTGATCCCCTGTCATGGAATGAACGGTGGTAATATAACCATCTTTGATACCCCAGTTGTCATCTAACACTTTTACCATAGGCGCCACATTGTTGGTGGTGCAGGATGCATTAGATAATATCGGAGCAGTAAGATCTATTAAATGGTCGTTCACGCCCAATACAATAGTAGGAATATCTTTGTCTGATGAAGGCGCTGACACAATTACCTGCCTTGCGCCTGCCTGCAGATGCAGTTCTGCAGCTTTCCTGCTGGTAAATTTACCTGTCGCTTCGAGTACCAGATCTATATCCATGTCTGCCCATGGCAAATTCAGCGGATCACGCTCTGATAAAATACGGATCGGTTTCCCGTCAATAACCAGAGAATCGGCTGTGGCCTCTACACTTCCCTGATACTGACCATGTACAGAGTCGTACATGTAAAGATGTGCCAGTGTCGGAATATCTGCCAGATCATTTATCGCGATTACTTCAATTCCTGTTTTCTGCAGTAGCATACGTAAAGACATCCTGCCGATACGCCCAAAACCATTGATAGCTATTCTCATGCTTATATCTTTGTAGCCTGTAAAATTACCAGATATTGTACTAATAGCCAAAAGAACACTTGTTGTCTTTTTTTAATGCATAACGCTTAGTTCTCTACCGGTGGTTTAGTTAAAAAGTTTTCTGCATCCTTTGATTTAACCACTTTTATCTTCCCAAACTTATACATGAAGCTGACCCCAAAAGACCGGTAGGGGATATAGAGCAGGTTGGTAGCATTTAAATTGGCGGTTTCCTGAATAGTACGTTGTTTCAGATACCTTGCAAAGGGATTGACGGCCACAAAGCCGATACTGCCCTTATTATTAAACAGCTGTTTTTTAACCGCAAACGTATAGGAAAGAAAATCTGCCTGACGGCCCTGCCATCTTATCCCTGACTTATAATTGCCAAAAGCTTCTGCAATCAGGTCTTTCGTGATCTGCCAGCTGGTGTTCAGGTTCATCCGGTACTCAAAACCACTCATATTAGCAGGACTGGCATGGATATTATTGGTTTCCCGCCTGTACAGCTGCACATTAGGCCTGATCGTGATAATACGGCCTAGCACTATAGTGCCGGAGATATTAGTGCCTATCCTCGTTTCAGATGCGATATTGTCTCTCTGTGTTAAGTTCACGTTGTTATAGATCGCATCGCCAATGGTATATTCAGGATGAAAAGTGGTGTAGGATTTAATATCCGGACTGTTATGCGTGTATAACAACACGATGTTCAGATTATTATCGCCACTAAAATTCCGGTTATAGGCGAGTTTAAAATCATTCCCGATCTCTGGTTTCAGGAGAGGGTTACCCATCGTGATATTATGCGGATCAGCGAGATTGACAAACGGATTTAAGTCGCGGTAGTCAGGGCGCTCCAGACGATAGGCATAACTAAGGGAGAGCGTTTGCTGATTTTTAAAGGTATGTGCTATGGTCATTGATGGGCCTGCATTGCTGTAATCGGGGATAGCAGTCTGGCCAGCCTTATCGTAGGTGGCGTGGTTGGTGGTGTATTCCCAGCGGAAGCCTGCCAGCACGTTTAAATAGTGAAACAGGTTCATACTCCCGGAAACATATCCCGCATACACCTGACGTTTAAAAACGGAGTTATAGGACTGTTTATCATCGGGCGTCCATCCGCCATCAGCCGGATTATAGGAAAGGGCTGATGCACTACTGGAAAGTGTTTCTATCTCGGATTTCAAACCGGCCTCCAGCAGGAAATTAGCGGTAATGGGTTGGGCATAGTCAATGGCCCAGCTGTATAGCCGGTCGGTACCCGGATTATGACTGCCCGCGCCGGAAAATATGTTCTGATCATTGATACCATGCTGGGTCTGGGAATACGATGTCTGGTTATTACCATTGCTGTTATAGAGTATAATGGATAACTGCTGTTTATCCCTTTTGAACTTATGCCGGTAGTCAAGGGAAAGGTCCAGTGATCCGTTGTTAACGCGGGAGAGGGCGTTTCTGATGCTGGATGTTTCTTCCAGCAACCGGCCGTTAATATCCCTTGTATTATCATATTGTTGGATGATCCCATCGTTACTATTGCCAAAATGATTGTAACTAAGGGAGAACGAAATATTGTCTCTGGCGGTGGCGTCCCATTCTACTCCCAGGCCGGTCTGATAGCTGTTGCGGTGAAAATCATTTACACCATTTTGTTGCAGGTAGTATTTGTTGGTGGAAAAGGAGTCGGTGGCATTACGGTCTGTTGTGGTCCGGGTTTGGGACGTTAACTGTGCGCTGCCGTTGAAATAACCGGAAACAGACAGGTTATTGGCCTTATAATAAAGATTGACTGACCCGTTTTCGAGCCTGCTGCCAGCGGTAACATTTACGCTGCCGCCGAAGCCCTGTGTTTTATTTTTTTTGAGGATGATGTTGATGATGCCACCGGTTCCTTTGGCATCATACTTTGATCCGGGACTCGACATCACTTCTATGCTCTGGATCTGCGAGGCCGGAATCGTTTGCAGGGCGTCTGCAATACTCGTCCCGAAAATCGTAGAGGGCTTCCCGTTAATCAGGAACTGAACGCTGGGGTTGCCCAGCAGTTCCACGTTGCCGGAGGCGTCTACCGTTACCTGAGGAATCTTCCTGAGTACGTCTGTTACCATGCCTCCCTGCGAAGTTACATCGCGGTCTACATTATAAACCAAACGGTCTATTTTGTTTTCGACTAATTGTTTTTTGCCTGTTACCTCAACAGCATTAAGGGTTTTGCTGCCGGACCGCAGTAGTATTGTCTTTTCAAGAATGCCTTTATCGGTGGTCTGGATGGTCACTAACTCCTGGTAGGGCTCATAACCGGCATAACCTACCATAAGGCGGTAGGTTGCCGCCGGAACACGCTCCAGTACTACAATGCCGGTACTGTCTGTAAAAGTGGTGGCATAGTTTTTTTGAGTACCCGCTACTGTCAGTATGATAGTAGCCCTGTCCAGTGGCTGATGCCCAACGGCATCCCGTACCATCACTTTCAAGGATGTTGAAACCTGTGCAAAGCTGAATTGAATAAAAAGCAACAGTATTGCTGACAGCACTATTTTTCTGAACGACATAAAAATTACCATGATTATGCGTCGCAAATTAGCAGGCAATTCTGGAAGCTTTCTGTAGCAGGGTTTTACCAGTTAAAGGAAAAATGGTGCATCCCGTCTCTATATTCGTAGGAAGGGGATATCTGGGAGGAGATACATATCTGCCGTACAATAGACAGTCCAAGTCCGTTATTTTCGTTGTTAACGGTGTTTTTATAAAACCTGGAAAAAACCTTTTCTCTGTCGAGGGCGGTATCTGTTCCGGTATTGGAGATGCTGACAGACTTTGTGTCCAGGGAGATGGCAATGTTGCCGCCTGGTTTATTATGCCGGGTGGCATTGCTGAAAAGGTTATTCAGCAGTATTTCCAACAGGTCTGCATTCATTTTGATATAGGAATGACATACCTGAAGGCTATACGAAATTTCACTGTCTTCCCAGATTTCTTCAAACTGGCTGGCTTTCCGCTGTAAGCTGTCGTGCAATGCAATGTCCTGCTGATTGCTGAATTGGTTGTTCTCAATTTTAGTCAGCAGCAACAGCGACTGACTTAATCCGGACAGCCTGGTGACGGCACTGTAGGCTTCTGCCAGCAGTTCTATCTGTGTTTCTGTGAAGTTGTCCTGTTGTATCAGTACATCGAGTTTGGAGCGGATAATGGCCAGCGGTGTCTGAAATTCGTGGGACGCATTCTCCGTGAATTCTTTTAGTAAGTGGTATTCTTTACTGGCATTACTGGTCACCAATTGCAGATGTTCATTCATAATACTGAATTCATCAATATTACTTTTTTTGAACTCCACAGCTTGATGGTTGTTCAATCTGAAATTTTTCAGACTATTGAGGGTGCTGTAAAATGGCCGCCATAGCCTGGAAACAAAATAACGGTTGACAACAGCCAGGATCACTATGAGTAACAGGATCATGGTCATGGTGATCAATACAACGGTTTTGGTGATGTGTTTGATCCCTTCAAGCGGCCTGCTGATGATGATTCTGTAACGCTGATGATCGAGGCTGACAAAAAAAACGAGGGTACGGCCTATGTGTTTTTTGCCTTTCACGCGGATAGGTTCGCTGGCGTTGATCAGGTAAGGCTTGTCCACCGGGCTGCTGGCGGTATCTGTAGAAATCAGCAGATTGTCATACGTGGTAGCCAGTGGTAGTGCATGGTGCGTTTGTATATAGCTGTTGACCTTGTCCATCGTATCTTCCAGGTTTTCATCCAGTTCGTTGAGCAGCACGTTTTTGGTTAAAACATAACTGGCAATACCTGAAAGGACAAACAGTAAGGTCAGGATAAAAAAATTATGACGGTTGTAATGTACGATCAGCTTCATGCTGTCAGATTTTCTTCCACAAACTTGTATCCCATGCCATAGAGTGCTTTGATATAATCGGGACAGCCTTTGTCCATGAGCTTTTTCCGGAGATTTTTGATATGGGAATAGATGAAGTCGAAGCTGTATCCCAGCGTGGCATAATCTTCCCACAGATGGTCTGCAATAGCTTCTTTCGTGACTACGCGATTTCTGTTACTGATAAAATACAACAGCAGTTTGTATTCTTTTTTGGTGAGATGAATTTCTTCAGCACCGATTTTTACTGTTTTGTCGAGGATGTTAACAGTTAGTTTATCGAAGGAGATGATGTTGTTGCCTTCAAAACTTTTCCTCCGGATGATGGAGTTGATGCGGGCCGTCAGCTCTGCGAGGTGAAAGGGTTTGGTGAGATAATCATCTCCCCCCATTTCCAGGCCGGTTATTTTATCATCCAGCGAATTTCTGGCAGAGATGATGATCACGCCGGATGAGACTTTGCGCCGCTTCATGTGCTGCAGCAGCTCCAGGCCGCTGCCTCCCGGCAGGGAGATATCTAAAACGATGCAGTCATAGGAACAGGTGTCCAGCTTATCTTTTCCTTCAAAAAAATTGTAGGCAGCATCACATAAAAAATTGCTTTGCAGCAGATAACTATGGATGCTTTTTGTAAGTGGCTTTTCGTCCTCAATAATTAGTAATCTCATCGTTTGCAGGCTTAAAAGGGAATGTACTCGCCTTGCAAAAGTGGTTAATTAATTATTACTGAAGTATTAATTTAATATGAAATTTACCTGTCCGGGTACCGGACAGGTAAGCATGAATTTATCAGTGGCTGAGTAATGGAATGATATGTTCCCAGTTCAGCTGCCGGGCAAAGTCCAGGGCTGTTTTCCCATCCAGGGTCTTTGCATTTTTATCGGCGCCGGCTTCCAGCAGTACTTCTACGATGGTTTTGTTGCCAGCGATGGTCTCTTTATGTAAGAGGGTGTATCCCGCATCATCCTGCTGGGTGATCTCACTGGGGTGCTGCTGCAGAAAGCTGATGAAGCTGTCTTTCATATTCACGCTCATGGGATGTTCTGTCAGGTTGCCAGGATGTTCTTTTTGCCCGCGTACTAGCTGTATATCGTTATAATCGCCAAAATCGAGGTCCCATGCTTCATCGTGTTGCTGCCGTTCTTCAGGGCTCATGCCGGAACGCAGCAGTTGAACGGTAAAACCTCCATAACTCTTGCCTTCGGTGGCCAGCAGCCAGTCGCAGATGCGGGATAAGGGCGCTTCTACATAATCACCGTTCTTCACATTTTGTAGTCTGTCAGGTTCGTTGATCAATACACCGCGGACCGTCTCTCCATCAAAACTGATCTCGTTTACCCACATATATTCAACGATGGGTTTGCCGGGAGTGCCTGTCTCTTCCGAAAAGGCTATTTTAACGCAAGCGAAGTCCAGTGCAGGCACGATCCTGCGGGACTCCCAGGATAGTTCCCGCCAGCAGTATTTAAAGGTTTCCTGAGCTTTTTTAAAGGCCCCGAGCATGGCAGGGTCATCACCTTCTGAATAAAAAATATGCTTTTCTTCCATAGCGCTATATATCTGGATTTTTTGGATGCCATTGCAGCAAAAGCCATGCCTCATTGAATTAATAAACAGAATCATCTCTAAAACCGTTATCAGATAGGTTGCACAACAAACTAGTTACGTTTATCAGGAATATCAGCAGCAATCAAATCTATCATGGTTGCTAACGAGCTAAAATAATCTGACATGCAAAACCAAACCACCATCCCCGTTGCACCGGCCACTCCGCTGGACCCGGCTACTGATCCGCGGATAGAAAGTAATACCAGGACCTTCCTGAATGCATTGAATGCCGGTGATGGCAAGCCGATGGAACAACTATCTCCTGTAGATGCCAGAGCTGTTCTGACAGGCGCACAATCATCCGTACAGGTCGATCTTTCAGGTATCGAAGTTGCTGAGAAAACTATTACCCATGAAGGTCAAAAGGTCCGGCTTCATATTGTAAAGCCACAAGGCAAAACAGGGATACTGCCGGTGTTTATGTTCTTCCATGGCGGAGGCTGGGTACTGGGTGATTTCCCGACACATCAGCGGCTGGTGCGGGACCTGGTAGTGGCTTCAGAAGCAGCCGCTGTATTCGTTGATTACACGCCGTCTCCGGAGGCACATTATCCGGTGGCCATCAACCAGGCTTTTGCCGCTACGCAGTGGGTGGCCGCCCATGGCAATGAAATTGGCGTGGACAGCAAAAGGCTGGCAGTAGTGGGCAACAGCGTAGGCGGTAATATGGCGGCCGTCATCGCATTAAAGGCCCTGGAAAT
The DNA here is from genome assembly GCF_003308995.1 of Chitinophaga flava. Taxonomy (NCBI): domain Bacteria; kingdom Pseudomonadati; phylum Bacteroidota; class Chitinophagia; order Chitinophagales; family Chitinophagaceae; genus Chitinophaga; species Chitinophaga flava. Next base: position 1,810,640 of record NZ_QFFJ01000002.1, read on the forward strand.
GAGAGGGCCCGCTATGAAACTACAGGTACTCATGTGGCCGGTAACGGATGCCAACTTTAACACCAGTTCCTACCAGGAGTTCGCTACCGGCAGATTCCTCACTAAAAACATGATGAAGTGGTTCTGGGAGAACTATACCCCAGATGAAAAAGACCGCCGCCAAATATATGCGTCACCGTTACAGGCTACCCATGAGCAGCTGAAAGGCCTGCCGCCTGCCGTGGTGCTGACGGCCGAAAATGATGTGCTACGGGATGAAGGAGAGGCATATGCGCGCAAAATGGATGAGGCAGGCGTAGCGGTTACTGCCATGAGATATAATGGCATGATCCACGACTGGGGACTGCTTAATCCGCTGGCCGCCATACCTGGCACGCATAGTGCAATGTTAATGGTGGGAAGTGAGCTAAAGAAAGCACTGGCATAATTGGTTTATTGAACGGCCTGAAGTTTTCAGGCCGTCTTGTTTTACCAGACGCCATTTTCTTAATCTATGTTAAGTCTGTTTCTTAACATAGTTCATCGGCCGGAAACGAAGGATGACTGAACTTTGTAGCATAAACAGTTTACCTATGGCACAGCATATTTTGCATAAGAACGAAAGCCGCGGTCATGATCACCTTGAATGGCTTGATAGCAAAAAGACCTTCAGTTTCGCGGACTATTACAATCCCAAGCGAATGAACTTTGGCGCCCTGAGGGTATTGAATGATGATACATTGGCAGGAGGGAAAGGATTTGGATCACATCCACATGATAATATGGAGATCATCAGTATTCCGCTGGAAGGCGGCCTGCGGCACGAAGATACCGCTGGTAATAAAAAAGTGGTCACCGCCGGACAGGTACAGGTCATGAGCACTGGTAGCGGCCTGTTTCACAGTGAATATAACAATAGTGATACGGAGACTGCTAAGTTTTTACAGATATGGGTATACCCGGAAACACTGAATACTACACCAAAATATACACAGATCACCTTGCCCGGGGCATCACAGGAAAACAAACTGTATGCATTTATACAACCAGGCCAGGAAACAGATACCGCCACCATCCGCCAGGATACCTGGTTTAGTATCGGAACCTTTGATAAGAATACGCAGCTCACCTATCAGACACATAAAAATGGTAACGGCGTGTATGCGTTTGTGATAGCCGGTAGTTTCCTTGTAGATGGTAAAGAGCTCTCTGAGCGTGATGGACTGGGCATTTGGGATACCACAGAGATGACTGTTCAATCGCTGTCAGAAAAAGCGGAACTGTTGCTCATGGAAGTGCCCATGGAATTTTAATCATCTTAAAAACTAATCTGGTTATGGATAATACAATCAGGATACTGGCAATTGGTTATGATGAACCTATCATGAAAGTGGTAGGCCGGCTGATAGACAGCCATGGCAACTGGCAGGGAACGGTTGCTATGTCCAGGGAAGAAGGCATGTTAAAACTACAATCGGGTTTTTATGATGCAGTGTTGCTTTGTGTAGGTGTTACAGAAGATGATGAAGCTGCATTGAATCAGGTAATGACTATCTCCAACCCGGACGCAAAACTAATACGACATTTCGGAGGCGGCAGCGGTTTGCTTGAAAATGAACTGCGCGCTGTATTTGATAAAAAATAAAAACAGACAAACATGAAAGAACAGATATTAGGCCTGCACCACATTACTGCTATCGCAGGCGATGCACAACGTAACTATGATTTTTATACCAAAGTATTGGGTCTGAGGATGGTGAAGAAGACCGTCAACTTTGATGATCCGGGCACCTATCACTTTTATTATGGGGATGAAAATGGTACGCCGGGCACTATTCTCACTTTCTTTCCCTGGGAAGGAATTGGTCAGGGCAGCAACGGCACTGGGATGGCTACAGAAATAGCCTACGCTGTACCGGCCGGCAGCCTCGATTTCTGGAAAGACCGTTTTACCCGTTTTAATGTTTCTTTCACGGAAGCACAGGAAAGATTTGGAGAGACATTATTACCTTTTACTGACCCTGATGGATTAAACCTTTCATTGCTGGTACCTCAGACCGCCGATAGCCGGAAAGGATGGGAAACAGCGGAGGTAAAACAGGATGTGTCCACTAAAGGATTTCACAGCACTACCTTGTCTTTAAAGAAAATAGATCCCACGGCCAAAATACTGACAGATATATTCGGTTACCGTTTATTATCACAGGAAGGCAACCGCTATCGTTTTATTACTGATGCTGTTGAAAACGCTGCTGTAATTGATCTGCTGGAATTACCGGACGGAAACCGTGGGCATAATGCTGCCGGAACCAACCACCACGTGGCTTTCAGGGTAGCTAACAATGAGATACAAATGAAATACCGGGAGAAAGTGCAGCTGAAAGGATTACAGATTACACCACAGATTGACAGAGACTACTTCTTCTCTTTGTATTTCAGAGAACCAGGAGGGGTACTTTTTGAAATAGCCACAGACAACCCTGGTTTTACTGTAGATGAACCACTGGCCGAACTGGGAAGCAACCTGAAATTGCCTAAACAGTATGAGCCGATGAGGACCGACATCGAGAAAGCGTTGCCTCCATTACACTAACAGAAAACGAAGATCAATCATGCATAAGGAAAATATTGTAACAGCAGGAGCGGAGCTTGCAACGGCTAAAAAAGCACTGATAATGATTCATGGAAGGGGAGCTTCCGCAGAAGATATCCTGGGCCTTTCCGGTCTCCTGAATGTGGCTGATTATGCATTGCTGGCCCCCCAGGCCACCAACCACAGCTGGTACCCACAGTCTTTTCTGGCACCTCCGGCACAAAATGAACCGTGGTTATCTTCAGCATTGGACATACTGAAGAAGCTGGTGGCGAACATACAGGAAGAAGGCATCCGGCAGGAAGATATTTATTTCCTGGGGTTCTCACAGGGAGCCTGTCTGACACTGGAATTTATAACAAGAAATGCAGGAAAGTACGGTGGTGCTGTAGCATTCACTGGCGGACTAATCGGTGATAAAATCTATCCGGAAAATTATCAGGGAACTTTTGAGGGCACGCCTGTTTTTATAGGCACCAGCAATCCTGATTTTCATGTGCCGGTAGAGCGGGTGAAAGATACCACCCGCATACTAAAAAGTATGGGTGCAGCCGTGACCGAAAGGATATACGATAACATGGGACACACCATTATCCGCGATGAAATAGACCTGGCGAATGAACTGGTATTCAGATAAGGAAGAGGTATTTTATTTCTTCTTCTGAATACCACTTCTCACCTTACTTAAAAATTCGGGTGATACGCCCAGATATCTGGCAATCTGGTTTTGAGGTACCCGCTGTACAATCTGCGGGTACTTTTCAACAAATGCCAGGTAACGCTGTTCCGCCGTTTGGGAAACCAGGCTGTGAAAGCGCCGCTGTAAAGCAAAAAGAGATCGTTGCACTAACAGGCGGAACAGTGTTTCAAACTTGGGTATCTTCTGGTAAAGTTCGTTTTTACTTTTGTGGTCAATGATCAGCAGCTCACAGTCTTCAATGGTTTCAATAAACATATTGGAAGGCTTCTGCTCCGTAAAGCTGTACAGATCGCTCACCCACCAGTCTTCTATAGCAAAGGACAAAATTGTTTCCGTACCATCATCACTTAAATAATAAGTACGGATGCACCCTTTCACGATATACGCTTCAAAATCGCATATTTCTCCTTCCTGTAACAGATAAGTACGTTTTCTCACCCGTCTGAACTTCAGCAGTGAATGAAACAACTCCCTCTCCTGTGGTGTGAGAGAAATACACTGATCTACAAATTTGTCAATCTGTTCAAACATAGCGGGTTAAAGATAAGTCAAAAATACGCCACTTAATAAATTGTTAACATACACCCTTACCCCTGTAACGCCAACTATTTTACTTTTGTCTTACTATCTGCTCATGGAATCTTCAACAACACACGATTTATTTAAGGAAATTTACCTGACATACTGGGATACCCTTTACCGGATTGCCTATAAAAAAATCGGTTACACACAGGATGCAATGGACATTGTGCAGGATACTTTTACATACGTGTGGCAGCAGTTTCCTTCACTACAGCTGGAAACACCGAAGGCCAAACCCTTTTTGATCACCTGCCTGTATTACAGGATATTCAGCTTTTTACGTTCCCGGGGGCTAAACGAAAAACACCTGCAACATTTTCAGGCATATCTGGAAAACGAGCTGCATACAGATCCCCATTACAACACCCAGGATATGGAGGCCGAACTGGAAGCCGTTAACATTGCAATCATGGGCGCACTGGATCAGATGCCAGAGCGGATGAAGCAGATATTTGTACTGAACCGTTATGAAAATAAGTCTATTGAAGAAATAGCCATGCTCTATGCTATTGCGCCCAAAACAGTGCAGAATCAGTTGAGTGAAGCCATGCGCCGCCTGAAAAACCTGGCAGATTCTTATCCCGCTACTGTTTTATTGCCGCTGCTGCTCCTGCTGCTGGAGGATTAAATCACCCGATGAGTTTTTGGTAACAATTTGTTAACCCGGGATACCCGGGATTTTTTCGGTGTTGTGCTCTAACTGTATGTATGGAGCCAAATTACCCGATGCTGAAAGATATGCTGGACCGCCTTTTTGAAGGGGAGGCCAGCGAACAGGAAAAAGAGATGTTCCGTCAGTGGATTATTTCCGTGGACATGTCCGACGCTGATACAGCTGTTGCAGCAGAAACGCTGCAGGCGGCAAAACAGGAGATGTTTTATCGTATCGTGGAAATGCCCCGGAATACGAAGCCGGAGACTCGTGTTCGTAAGATGCTAAAAACACTCACCATGTGGAAAGCAGCAGCTGCTATTATACCACTGGCATTTTTATCCTGGTTTCTACTAAACAGAATGGGTAAAAGCAGGCAACAACAGGAAATACATTATACCACTATTGCTGTCACCGAAAAAAATGTAAAACATATCACCCTGCCGGATGGATCGGAAGTATGGCTTAATGCCCGCTCCAGGCTGGAGTATGCACAGGACCGGTTTAGTAAGGACGTTCGGTGCGTACGGCTTACTGGTGAAGGCTATTTTGAGATTGTTAAAGATGATACACGACCATTTGTTGTAGCGTCGGAAAATATCGAAACACAGGTATTGGGCACGGGCTTTAACATAGAAACCTATCCGGGAGAAACCGAGATCAGGGTGGCACTGGTGCATGGTGCGGTATCTGTAAAGGATATACATACCAATACGCACACCCTGCTTCATCCCATGGAAATGCTGCGTTACTCCAAAGGCAGCAGGAAATGGGGAGTGGCACCCTTTTCTTCCAATAAGGTGCACAACTGGGTGCAGGGACACCTGATATTTGAAGAGCTGCCACTGACAGATGTATTGGACCGCCTGGCCTATAAATACGGCCTGTCGCTGCAATATGACCGGGAACTGGTGAAACATAAAAGCGTAACCGGAGACTTCGCTCCGGACAAATGGCAAACAGTATTAGACAACATTCTTTTTATACACAAGCTGAAATACATCACTAAAAACGGAACGGTATATATCAGCAAGCGGTAATTACACCCTTATCTAACAAATTAAAAAATGGATCACAAGATTAAAAAGAAATTGGCGGGGAGCCAGTTCTTTAAGGCTATTCTATTGACCCTACTTTTCCTGCAGCTGGGGCAGGCAAGCCGGGCGCAGCTAAGCAGCCTTAAACAGAAAGTGGACCTACACCTGGAAAATACCGATGCCCTGACGATCATTACTTCGCTGGCCAGTCAGTCGGGATGCTCATTTTATTATACAGCCTTGGAGTTGGGCAGGATCAAAGTAACATCCTATTTCGCCAACGGGACACTGGGACTGGCATTGCAGAAGCTCAAATCCCTGGCCCCGCTGGATTTTAAGGTGTCAGGAAATAGTATATCCGTACAGGTTACCCCCACGCATACGCCTGCTCATAAGGATACAACAGGTCGGCGCACTTATAAAGGGCATATCACGGATGCCAAAACAGGTAGGCCGGTAGCACATGTGGAAGTATATGCGCAGGAAAGCCATGTGTCGGCCGTTACAGACGGGAATGGTGATTTTATGCTGCAGACGCCTGCAACACAGGACCTCCTTATTTTCTCCAAAGCCGGATACGCCAGTCAGGTAATTACCGCGAATGCACAGACGGCATTAGACCTCAGGCTGATACCCGATAACAGAACACTGTCGGGCGTAACAGTATCATCCCGGCGACGGATGAACAGTGAAGCGGCCCTGCTCAATGAAAGACAACATGCAGCGGTAGTGTCGGACGGTATATCCGCAGAGAACATAGAGAAAACGGCCAGTATTACCACAGCCCAAGCCTTGCAGCGTGTTTCCGGTGTCACTATCACTGATGATAAATATGTGGCGGTGAGAGGGCTGGGAGATCGTAGTGTGATAGGTGAACTGAATGGGGTAAGACTAGCCTCTTCAGATCCCGATAGAAGTACTATTCCGCTGGACCTTGTACCGGCTAATCTGCTGGATAACATCGTCGTTTTTAAAACCCTGACCCCAGACAAGCCTGCAGACGCTTCCGGCGGTATTGTGGAATTAAAAACGCTCTCTATCCCAACTAAACAAACACTGGCCATCACGGCCCAGGCTGGCACCAACTCCGGTATAGGCGTAGGGGGTAAGGTAAACAGCTTTTACAATAGTGATATGGGTTTTTTAGGAGGAAAGATAAAAAATCATGATCTGCAACAGGATTTTATGGACCTCGGTAAACAATATCCCGGGGGGCTTTCCCAGCTGCAACAGCTCGCATCCGGTGCCCAGCATGATCCGGCACTTTTAACGGAAATAAACCGCATAAACGCCATCATGCACCACTTTGACCCTGTGCTCACCACCCGCTACAAAAAGGCGCCCCTGAATGGTATCTACAACATTACCTATGGTAATTCCTTTTCACTGTTCCGGCAACATCAGATTGGGCTTATCCTGAGTGGTAGCTATTACAACCGCTCTACAGACATCGCAGACGGTGTTCTGAACCAGTACAGCATCTATCAGGGAGTGATGACCGGCAACCCCGTGATCGATGAATCCAGGAACGTTCCCGCCTATATTACACCTAATACGCCCAACCTGGGCAAGTATGTGGGCTATCGCGAAAATACCGGCACACAAACACTGAACTACGGCCTGCTGGCCGGACTGGCTTACCGGTTTAATCCCAACCATGAAATCAGTTTTCAGTATATGGGTAACCGTGGTGGAGAAACGCAGGCCACCAGCCTTATCGGACAGTATACTTATGTTACCGGTTTGTCTGGCCCTGTTTACAGCAATATATATTCACTCCGTCAAACCTATCGTACTTTCAATACCTACAATCTTCAGGGAGAACATAAGTTAGGTGCCGGGAAATATGCGCCCCGCCTGAGTTACAATGCTGCATCCTCCAGGGCTACCCAGGATGATCCGGACTATCGTTTTGTAAACCTGGCAGACTACAGGCCCGCAGGTGGTGGTTTTTACCAGTTGCCCTACCCCGATGCGAACGGAGTACGTTACCAGGGTATCACCGATTATTATGCACTCGTATCCGGTTATGTCAACGGATTCGGCCCATACGGTAAAATACAGGCCGATCCCAATGGACGGCGCTTCCGTAATATGACAGAAACCAACTACAACTACAAAGCCGATGTGACCATCCCCTTTGGATGGCATGGACTGGACCAGGTATTTAAAACCGGTGTGAACTACCTGTACCGCGAAAGAAATTTTGATGAGAATGTGCTGACCTTGCCCGGCTCCAGCTTTTCCTCCCTGAAACAACATCCATTGTACCAGGTTTACGGTAACCTCGACAGGCTCATCGGATATGACCAGATTGGTATTCATCCGCTTACAGCTACTACGCCGGAAGGGATGCCACTAACAACAGGTTTTCTGTACAACATCAGAAAGTCCCCTAACAACTACACAGGCTTTTATGAAACCAGTGCTTTTTATGGTATGCTGGACCTCCATCTCATCAAGGACCTGCGTCTTACGGGAGGAGTGCGCTTTGAAAAAACAAATATCGGGAGTAAGGTAGATACCTCCGGTATTTATATCGATCCTTCTTTGTCGGAAGGTGGTATCAATCTGGTATATATCAATCCGGCTTCTAAATACACCACGCAGTACAAACCTTATTATTCAGCTAACCTGACCTGGTCGCTGCAGGAAACAATGAATTTCAGGCTGGGTTATGCTACCTCGCTGGCACGCCCGGAAATACGGGAACTCACCAACGTATTTGAATTTGATCCTTTCCAGCAGGCGCTGGTGGTAGGTAACCCCCGCCTTATCAATCAGCATACCAGCAGTTATGATTTCCGCTGGGAATGGTTTCCGAATAAAGGAGAAGTATTGGCCGCCTCCTTTTTTGCCAAGGAAATCAACAACCAGCTCGAAAAAGTATTCATTCAGCATTCTGATGGTGTAAACGCAATCTATCCCGAATTCCCTACAGTGGCCTATCAGAACAACCCTAATACCGGCCGCGTATGGGGAATAGAACTGGAAGTGGTAAAGAACCTGGGGCTGTTATGGAGTCCCTTGCGTTATTTCTTTCTGGGGTCCAATCTGATGATCGCCTCCAGCAATGTGCGCAAGAACAACGAGCGACTAGATGCTGCACGCATTATAGACCGGCAGTCACCTGAAAAAAGCCCGCTGTTTGAACAGGCACCTTATTCCGTCAATGGTTTCCTGAACTATGCCAACACCAAAACGGGTACAGACCTTACCGCCACATTCAACATGGTAGGGGAGCGGCTGATACAGGTGAATATGGACGGCTCGCCAGACCTCTACAGCAGACCTATGCCGGTACTCGATTTTGTATTCAGCCAGAAGGTCGCTAAAAGGATTGTGATAAAGGGATATGCCAAGAATATACTGAACAGCGCTTATGAAGAAGTATACAGTAACCCGGGCACCGGTGGAAAATACTATGGCACCAAATACATCAGAAGAAGTTATCGCCGGGGAACGGAATATATGCTGGGTCTGACCTACAACCTGTTCTAAAAAAAACTGAAACATGAATATAACAACTACAAAATCTTTTTATCATACAGTACTTGCCGCAATACTGCTGTTGGCCGCCGCTTGCAGTAAGGATAAGGCAGATGTGCGATCAGGCAATGAGCCCGATTACAGCAATATGGCCAGGTCAGGCGTCCGGCTGGTGACATTCAGTAAAACGGACGTCATGGTAAACGGCATGAAGGTAACCAACTGGTATGCCTCGCCTTTGAATGCCCCTGTGATAGGCGCTCCATATCCTACTCCCTATTTCCCGGCTACGGGTAAGTTAAGTGGTACCTGGTATCTGCCTCAGCAGTTCCTGGATAGTAAAGGTCAGGCCACCATCAAAACAGGTATTCCGCAAGGGCTGTCCATGTCTGATTTTATCACCGATTCTTTCCTGGTACAAGACGATTATTACCGGCCCTCGGATTATTATCTCAGTACCAGCGCAGCAGCGCATAGCGGGATATATAGTGTGACACAGGTACCGCGTACTACCGCTCTGCCATCAGATCCCAGCCATATACGGATACGACTGGTGAACCTCTGTACTTCCATGGGTAACGGTGGTAACAGCGGGCTAACATTAGCCTTTGCAGACGGTAGCCCTGTAAATAGCATCACTTCCGGCATCACCAACCATACCTGGTCTGATTATGTGGAACTGCCTTACGGCACTTATCAGTTTAAAGTACTGATAGATGGTTCCGGTTCGCAGATACCCGGAAAACCGCCAATACTGACCAATGCAACCTCCGAGGTCGATTATTCGTTGCAGGGTACTCAGGTATATTATAGTCCTGTACAAACTTTTCAGCCTGGCGGCGTATATACGGTAGCGGTAGGTATTACCCCGTCTGCTTATCAATTCAGGGAATATCCGCTCTATCCCAATTGTTTTTCGATCATTACTGACATCGCTCCGACAGCTAATCTTACCTATGGCCGGATACAGATGGTGAATGCTGTAGATGAAGGAGAACGTGGTTTGCAGATACAGATAGATGGAATGCAGCAGCCATCTGTTCCCTACGGCAAAGCAGGCAGTTATGTGACGCTTGTAACGGGAACGCATATACTTAAAGTAGCCGATGCCACCGGGAAAGGGATGATAGAGAAAAGTATAGATCTGAAAGGAGGAGATAACCTGACAATATGGGCCTATCCTACGGCTGGTAACGGAACAGCACTAACAGTAGTGTCTAATAATATGACCGGCGCAAGGACCAACGGAACGAATGCAGATGGTTCTGATGGTGCCAATAATCTCTACGATCCACTCAATTTTAATATGTTGGTACAGACCCGTTTTCTCAACCTTTGCCCGGACCTGCCGGAGGTAACCTTCACTACTACCAACGGGACGTTATTCAAAGAAGGGCTCTTTTCTGCTGCCAGGGCAGCACAACATCTGCTGCCTGGCATACCATCTTCTCCGCTGACAGTGCCATATCCTTATGTAGATCTGCGTGCAGTCACAGGAAGTGAAGTACAGGTATACCGTTCACAGCCAGGTGTGCTGCCGGGAGACAGAATAACTACCGTGCCGGAATTAACGCCCGCAGACTTTGTACGCATGCCCTCTTCTTTGTTCCTCAATGGGAGTTTCGGTGCTGAGCCTGGCGTATATACGGTAGCGTTAGTAGGGCGCAATAACGCCGCCCAGCATCCCAGGATGATCGTAATCAAACATAACCTGTAAATAAATACAAGTAATTATGATGCATTTTCATACTATTATAAACCGGTGGTATTGGCTGGTCTGCTGTCTGTTGATCATGGCCGGCTGCCGCAAAACAGTCTATAACGTGGTTCCGGACGCGGCTTATCTGCGGGTGTTTAATAGTCTTAACTATGACGTAAACATTACTACCAAAGACCAGCCACCTCCTTTTCTGGCAATGGTAATTGATCCGGAATATGACGCTTCGGGCCTGGTCACCGGAGGAAAGATCATCGGGGACCATCTGGACCAGCGAAGTCCTTACGCAGGGCCTTATCCGGCTAATGCGGGCAATACATCTTACAGGAATACAGAGTATCCCGGCAATAAAAAAGTGTTGGTAGGTCCTATACTCAATGGTATCAATCTATCCAGCTGGGCACAGATCCCTTCCGGAAAACATCGGGTGGTATTTTATAGCCGTCCTATCAGCGAAATGTCTTTTTTCGACCTGCCGGAACGCGATAGGAAAAACCTGCTGGTAGATAGTATCATTGATTTTACACCAGGAGAGATCTATACAATGGAGGTGTTGCAGAAAACAGTGTCCACGCAATATCCGTTACCAATTACGCTGTATCTGCGGCAGGAGCAGTTTACCAAACTGCCCTTTGCTGATTCTTTGTTGTATGTGAACTTCTACAATCTGAGCGCGGAAGGTTATGCCGCTGCCAATCCGGGTGCTGCCAACCGTGGTGTGCAGGCATACTTAAATGCTACAAACAAGTGTACCGCCTTTGGTGATACAATGAATATTTATTATTCGCTTTATAAAGATGATTGTCCTTATCCCTATATAGATGGTGCGCCTATTAGTCCTGCGCTGATACCAGGCTTCAACAACATATGGTTGAGGACCCTGATACGGTCTCATGTTTCAGGAGTGGCTCCTTATCATAGTGTTCCCATGTTTGCGGCCCCTGATACTACCGGAGGAATACTTAGCAGGGAATGGGAACTGTTTATTCTGATGAAGCCGGGTATGTTCCCTCTGCCTGGTCCTCTGGCGGTGAGCGGGGCTACCGGTATGGCACAGGCTAATCCTAAATTTGGAGCCATTGGCTGCAGTAACGGCAGCAATGATGGTAAAGGCACTACCTCCGCTGCTGCCAGAAGAAGTGTTCCCAAGGTATCGAACTCCAACTATGTTGCCAGCTGCTGGTTGCCCAACCTGATCAAATACACTGCGTCCGGTACTTATGCACAACGGTCTTTTGCTACCATTAGCACCATCGAAATTATCAATAACCAGGTGTACATGATGAGCGTACAGCGCAATTATCCGCCACCCATTAAATAATACCCATGCAAATGAATAAATGTAAATATATCTGTTCAGCGCTGATCGCTCTATTACTGATGGTTTCTTGCAAAAAGCCCGACTTTGAGACGCAACAGCAGGCAATGTCAACGGGTACTATCAATGATTATCTGAACAACAATTTTGATTTCTCCCTTTTCGCTGCCGCCGTTAGCAAAGCCGGACTGGCAGACAGTCTGGGCCAGTCAGGTACTGCTTTTACTGTGCTGGCGCCGATGAACAGTGCGTTTAACAAAGATGGTATCTATAACGCTGCCGATTTTGATGCATGGTCAGCTGATAGCCTCCGGTATTTTGTGAGAACACATGTATTGCCCGCTAAACTGTTTTACAGCAATATTCCTTTATCCTCAGATAACAGATATGTCAACCTGAATGGAGTCCGCCTGTATATTTCCCGCAGCAATGATCCAGCCGTAGGATTATCGGTAAATGGTGTAAATGTACAGCAACAGCCTTCTCTCAGCCCGGCCACTGCTGTTACATATGGTGCCGCCCAGCTGAATGGTGTGGTGTATCCGCTGCCCAATACAGTAAAGGTATTACCGGTGACAGTACAGGGATTTCTTTCTGCCCGGCCCAATCTTTCACATCTGGTGGCAGGCCTGAAAAAATTCGGCTACTGGGACCAACTGAGCACTGACGGGCCATTTACCGTTTATGCTCCGCAGGACTCCAGTTTTGAACGTCAGGGTATCACCCTCGACAGCATAGCCCGTATGGACGTTAGCTACTACGATCCGGTATTATTTGGTGGTTATTTCCTGAAACCTAATCACCTGTTTGTACTCGATATTGTGCAGTTGCCTCCTCCTAGTGGTATACTTTATCTGCCTTTTCAGACACCGGACCCTAACTATAAACTGATCATGTGTCAACAGACTTTTGGGAATGGTGTTGGTATCGCAACAACAGCTTCTACTCAAACCTCTACACTGATATCGGTAGGCCCTTTTGCGAACAATGTTTATGGCAGTCAGGGTACGCCCTTTCTGAATGAATCGAGGAACATCAATTTTCTTTACAAACTGCAAGGGACTTACATCAACTATACCTGCTCAAATGGCGTAGTACACCTATTGTCAGGTTTACTGGTAATGCCTTCCAAAGTGGTGAAGAAATAAAAAGCTGTCAAAACAAACATAACAGATGCTATTTTATATGAAGAAATATAACAACAGATCAGTGCTGCTCTTCCTGCAGCTGCTGATATTTGCTGCCTGCTCTAAAACAGAAGAACCACCCAGACCAGTAGGCAACAAACTGCCCTACGCCGGTGCCGGTATCAGTCTGGCCAAACTGGTAGATTCCATCCCGGAGGCTTCCATATATCGTGCAGCTCTCAAACGTACCAGGATACAGCCATATATGGATAGCCTGAGTGCAGGCAATCCCGGCGCCCCCTTTACGCTGTTTGTGCCTGCCAACAAAGCCTGGGAGTCGGCCGGGTATACCATGGACAATATCAATACCGTGCCGGCGGCCGAGTTGGACACCATCATCCGCTATCTGACCATAACAGGTGGGGTGCCTGCCAATACCAAAAACCTGATGGGGGAAACAACTTACTACCCGCTGATGTACAAAGACAGAAACATCACCCGGTCACAGGTGCCCACTCCTTTTTGGGCATGGACAAACAGATACTACTACTACCGGCTGATTGTTGGCCTGACAGACGGCGTGTTACGATTAAATGGCCGGACCGTTAGTAAAACTGCTGGTATCCAGGCCACTAATGGCGCCGTTTTTATGATTGATACCCTGATCACTAAACCGTTTTATGAAACCTACCAGGTGCTGAGCAGTGATACCAGCTTTAGTTTTTATATGGCCGCGTTGAAAAAGAATAATGCAGTATATGCCAGAAAAGGTCTGCTGAATTCATTCAACGATACTGCAGCGCTGGTATTGACAGTTGGTTCGGATTCACCTGGTTTGGATCCTTTTGCGATCGTCTTTGCACCGGATAACAATGCGTTCAGGAAAGCCGGATTTTATTCTGTTGCGGATATCAATAGTTATATAGATCAGTCAGTAGTAGCAGGTGCGGGCAATGTGGGACCGATGATGACAAATATGGATTCCATATTGATGCACCATCGTTTGCTGAGTGCATTTTCGGGTATTAATCCTGGTTATAGTTTTTTGTATACTATAGATTTACGCTATGGCCTGTATACAGTGAACCTGGGCAATGCGCCATCATATGGAGCGCTTATGGTGCAAAATAACAGCGGTCAGACTGTACTGCACCGTCGTGATGTGCCATCCGGCCGCGGTGCGATGATTATCAGCGCATCTGATAACACTACGCTTACCGGAGTGATACACCGGGTGGATAATCTCTTATTGCCTACTCCGTAAAAGAAAAACACATATGGAACTCAGAAGATTTTTTATGGGGCTGATGGCGGCAATGCCAATACTGGCTGGTTGTTCCAAAGAACATATACAACCAGATGACACTTATGCCAAAAAAGGTATTGCTGCTGTGGTAAACAGCAATTTCAGCCTGTCGCTTTTCAAATATGCCCTGGTGGCCACTACGTATAGTGATACTTTAAGTCAGCCCGGTCCCTATACCTTGCTTGCCCCTTCCAACGATGCTTTTAAAGCAATGGGGTTTTCTTCCGGTGCTGCAGTGATCAGAGTGATTGACTCTATGAGGGTCATCGTACCTTATCATATTCTTCGCGGTACTATCCGGCTCGACTCTCTGCCGCTGGCTTTTAACCAACCCTTGGGCGCTATAAACGGCCAGCTCGTGTATGTTACACACTGGATCAACAGCAGGGATACTGCTGTGGTGGTAAACGGAATCCGGGTAAGTACCCGTGACAAAGCGGCTACCAACGGGCTGGTGAATGTTACAGACGGGGTATTAAGTCCGTACACCTACACTAACGTGCAGATGGCTGTTTCAGGGGATCCGTCATTGTCTCTTTTTAACGCAGCCATTATCCGAAGCGGACTGGCAGCGGATTATCAATCCGGTGGCCCTTATACCGTGTTTGCACCAGCCAATACAGCTTTTAATGCAATTGGCATCCAGACAACAGACAGTATTTATAAGATGGACCCCGTCTATTTACAGGCGCTTGTTAAGGCACATGTTACCGCCGGAAGGAGTTTCGTTTATGATTATATCCTGAAGGCAGACATACCAACCAATAGTTATACGGAACATATGCTCAGCGGTATTAATACCACTATTACCCTTGTGGCCGATCCTTTACAGCCGGGCCGTTTCTCCGACATCAACATACAAAACGAAAATGCCGGTACGGCAAAGGCTTCTCTTCTCGGAAAGAACGTGCTGGCAGGTAACGGTGTGGTACACAGCATTTCCAGGATATTAACACAATAAACGCAAAGGTATGTTTCAATCAATACATAAAAAGATCTGCCACTTTTTGATAGTGGTTGTGGTCTTCCTATGCAGCATTTCCGCTGCCATGGCCCAACAAACAGACGGCAGTCTGATAGGGAAGGTCACCGACAGCAGCGGGCATCCGCTGGCTGCTGCTTCTGTTGTCGCTATACATCAGCCTTCTGGCACTACTTACAGTGCCGGTGCCGACAAAGCCGGCAGCTTTTTTTTACCGGGATTGCGCATCGGTGGTCCCTATAAAATCACTGTCACCATGGTGGGCAAAAAAACAGCCACCATGGAACAGGTAATCGTTCGCCTCGGCGAGCCGCAGCAGCTGAGCTTTGTGATGGAAGAGGAACAACGGCAGCTGGCTGAAATAGTAATACAGTCCACACCGGGAACACATCGTGCCAATACTTTCGGTACAGCACAAAACATCACCCGTACACAGCTGAGCAGTATGCCTACTGTCAACCGCAGCTTGCAGGATATCACGAGGCTGGTACCGCAGGGTTCCAAAGACAATGCTTTTGCTGGTACTAACTTCCGTTACAACAACATCACAGTAGATGGCGCCATCAATAACGATGCTATCGGCTTCAGTCCTTCTGCCGGCGGTATCACTGGCACATCGGGGGCTCCGGGCTCCAGCACCCGCACCAACGCTATCTCCCTCGACGCTATCGAGGATATGCAGGTGTATCTGGCTCCATATGATGTGAAAATCGGCAACTTCACCGGAGGTAGTATTAATGCGGTTACCCGCAGCGGTACCAACACACTCACCGGATCGGTATATGTTTTTGGACGTAATGCTTCCGTCACCGGTAAAGACAAAGCCGGTGCGCTGGGTAAAATGAACAAGGATTTTTATGATTATCAGGCAGGTGTTCGTGTAGGCTTCCCTGTTATCAAGAACAAATTATTTTTCTTCACCAACGAAGAAATCACCCGGCGCCAGGACCCTGCACAGCTGATGGCCGGCCAGCAGGAAACAGCACAGATACTCAGTAATAAAGATGCCGACGATATCCGCAATTTTGCCATCGGCCATTACGGTAATATCTTTGATCCGGGAACTGCAGGTGCATACAACAGTTATTCCAGATCAGAAAAGTATTTTAACCGGCTGGACTGGAACGTGAACGATCGTAACCAGTTATCTGTGCGTAACAATACCATCCTCTCCAGGGCCGTGAATATGGACCGTGATCAGATGGACTTCCGTTTCAGTTCTATGGCTTATCGTCAGGTTAATAACCAAAGCTCTACTGTGGCCGAACTGAAAACAAATTTCCATGGTGGTTTTTCCAACAGTCTGATTGTAGGATATACGACTATTCATGATTACCGTGACCCACTGTCTGATCCGGCACTGCCACAGATACAGATCATGGGCCGCACGCCGGGAACGACTATCTATCTGGGAACAGACAGGGAGGCCGCTGTCTTTAATATGCGGCAACGGACCTGGGAGATCACAGATAACCTGACCTGGCACCGCGGAAAACATACCCTGCTTTTAGGGACCCACAACGAATTGTATCATATCAGCTACGGTTTTGTAAACTCATGGAACGGAAGAGTAGATTATCTCAGCGTAGCCGATTTCCTGAATGGTAATCCTTATCGTGTAAGAGGTAGTTACAATTATCATAATAATTCAAGAGAGTACATTCTTTCTCATCCTGAGGCGGTATTTGATGTAAACATGCTGAGCACATACTTTCAGGATGAGATCAGGGTAACAGACCGCTTCAGGATCACACCAGGCCTGCGGGCAGACTACAGCCAGGTACCGCATAAACAGCCATTGAGCGACCAGGTGAGAACAGCATACGCTGACAGTTACTTTGATAACACCTATGCCTATACGCCATTGACTAACATTTCCAATAACTATCTGAACAAGATACAACTGTCTCCCCGTATTGGTTTCAGGTATGATATGACCAAAGACGGGCAACTGGTATTACGAGGTGGTGCAGGGCTGTTTACTGGCCGTATCCCGCTGGCTTGGCTGGGATATGCTTTCTATAATACTGGTATCAATTATGGAGCTTATGATCAAAAGGCCGATCAGCAGCCATTTGCACCGGGTAGTGATCCGTTAAAGCCAGGGACCAATGGCATTGCAGATTTTATTGCACAAAACGGCACGGCCGTGAATAACCCTAAAGCCGGGAAAACACAGGTGGACGTGATAGACAACAACTTCACCATGCCTAAAGTACTACGCACCAGTTTGGCACTGGACTACACTACGGCAGACGGTTTTAAAATGGGGGTGGAGGGATTGTACACCAAAACAATCCGGGATGTTTATTTCCAGCAGGTGAATATCAAAGACGATCCGCGGTATAATGGTTATGATGCAGGACATCAGATGCCGGTATACAGCGGCAGCATAGATTCCCGGTTTTCGAATGCCTATGAACTCAGCAACACCAGTCTGGGCTACCGGTATTCGGTTACGGGAACAATCAGCCGGAAGTTTGATGCAGGGATGAATATGTCGGTGGCATATACGTATGGACAGTCAAAAGATGCGTTTAACGGTATCCGTAATTCCATGGAGAGCAACTGGCAGCTGAACCAGGCTTTAAGCCCGAATAATGCCGGTCTTGCCTGGTCTAACTTCGATATCCGTCATCGTATTATTGTGAATATAGGTTATCAGCGGGCCTGGAATGAAAAGTGGACCACTCGTCTTAATCTGTTTGTGAGCGCGCAGTCGGGTAGCCCTTTTACCTATGGAATTGTCAATAACAGTCTGCAGGGGGTGCCTCAGCAGGTAAGCCTGGCTTATATCCCAGGAGAACAGGAGGCTATTCGCTTCTTCCGGGATTATACAGATGCTGCCGGCACAACGATCACTGCTGAGCAACAGGCGGCGGCCTTTAATACCTATATCGATGAGAATAAGTATCTGAACAGCCGGAGGGGGAATTTTACAGAACGCAATACAGGGCGTACTCCCTGGAATACCACAGCAGACCTTCATTTTGCGCAGGAGTTTCACTTTGCCAACAGCAGCCGGTTCGTCACTTTTACAGTAGATATCATGAACCTCACTAATCTGATCAGCAGTAACTGGGGGCGGGCATATTTTTCTCCCAATACCTTCAATTCCACTGCCAGCGTAGGATTGACGCCAGAGCTGTTCCCTCAGAAACAAAATATGGGCAATTATCCGGTATTCAGGTTTGCAGATCCGGGGAAGCCTTATGCAATAGATTATTTTAGTTCAAGAGTAC
Organism: Chitinophaga flava; assembly: GCF_003308995.1. Classification (NCBI taxonomy): domain Bacteria; kingdom Pseudomonadati; phylum Bacteroidota; class Chitinophagia; order Chitinophagales; family Chitinophagaceae; genus Chitinophaga; species Chitinophaga flava. The sequence continues at coordinate 1,829,364 of NZ_QFFJ01000002.1, forward strand.
AGGGGCAGTTAGGCTTGCGTTATTCTTTTTAAACACGGAAAACACAACAAACAAAACGGGGGCAGCTGGAAGGCTGCCCCCGTGCGTTAATCAGTGTTGTATAGTTTTAGTTGGAATTCACCGGTGCGGAACCGCTGCTGGGTGTGTTGAAGTCCAGCTCGTTCATGGGTACGTCCCAATAGTCGAGGTAGTTATACTCGATGGTCGCATTTGCATCCAGTTTATTATCAGGTTTTATAACCCAGGCGTTTTTACGGCCACCGCCCTGTGCAGCAGGTACAGTAACGCCCCATCTTCTGGCATCATAGAAGGATACGTTTTTCAGGAAAAGGCCGATTCTTCTTTCGATACGCAGTTCCTCGAGGGCAGCTGCCTGAGTAAGACCTGTACCGGACACGTGAGTGAGGCCGGAGTTCTGGTAGTCGCGTACGTTATCTACATGTTTTAAGCCTTCGTCGATATTACCCAGGTGGATGTTGGCTTCGGCCAGCATCAGCTCATTTTCTTCATAGGAGCAGGCAACAGGGACTTCGGCCAGGCCGGTGGTGGTAGAGGCCCAGTCACCGCCATCGGAAATCTCGAAAAGGTACCATCTGGTAGCATATTGTGCACCTCTGTTCCTTTCGTTGCCATAAGGTGCGTACGGACCATCAATGTTGCGGTCGTAGCGTTTATCACCAGCTTTGAAGTCCTGAATAAGGCGTTCGCTGACGTTGGCCCAGCCCACCTGCAATCTGTAAGGAGACCATGCGGTAGTGCCTACCAGATCGTTCACGTCTGCACTGCGCATGGTGAAGATCTTATCATCTTTTGCAATACCAGCGGAGGCCAGTGTTAAGATGTTGTTCCAGTCTGCACTGGTCATCTGTGCTGTCTTTTTGTTTACCAGCAGATTTCTGGCTTTATAGGTACTGATCTGTTTTTTCCATGCATCAGGGCTGATAATACCACCTTTGCCGGCAATAGTGAAGTCGGGAATGATACGTTTGAACAGATTGTTGTAAACGGCTATGTTGGTTATTTTGTTCAACTCAGCAATGCAGGCATCGAAGTTGTCGTTACCTAATTTCACCACCGCGTCGTGAGCAATGAAATCATGGCTCAGCAAGGTACCATCTACAAATTTATCAGCCTGTACACCGGCGATGTACATAGAGCCGATTCTGGAATAGGCAAAACCTTTCCACCAGAAGGCAAAAGCACGTACCACGGCTTTTTTGGTGGCTACTTCATCGGCACTACCGGTCAGTTTCAGGTCATTTTGAGTGGTAACGTCCAGTATCAGATTGGCCTGGTTGTTAACGAAGTAGAGTGCAGCCCATTCACTGTAGAAGGCATTGTCGGTACCAAATGAACGGTCGTTGCGGCTTTTAAGTTCTGTCGCCTGAGGGCCACCCTGGGGCGGCGTTAGCACGGTACCATTAGACAAAGTGATCTTTGTTACCTGGTTTACCCATCTCCAGGAGAAGTTACCAGCACTGATCGTGTAGCTGTCACCCATGATGTCATGGTTGGCGAGCGCCCGCCACCAGAAATTAAGACCGAATTTACTGTATATGCCAAGAGTACCCCTGATAAGACCTTCCTCTGTTTTTAACACAGCGGGATTCGGAGCGTTAGGGTCTATCAGGTCAAGGCTCTTTTTATTGCAACTTAAAAAGAGGGATGCTGATAATATTGCGAGAAATACTTTCTTCATGATCGTGAATTTTTGTTGTTTAGAAACCGAACGTAAGGCCAATTTGTATAGACCTGAGGTTAGGGAAGGAGTATACATCGATACCTCTTCTGAGCGGATTGTTTACCCTGGAACTGGCTTCCGGATCGAGGCCTGAATAGTTACTGATAGTGAAGAGGTTTCTGCCGGAAAGGCTTATCTGGGCATTGTTGATGAATTTATTGGTCAGGTACTTGTCCAGTCTGTAGTTGAGGGAAAGATCGCGCAGCCTTACGAAGGAGCCGTCTTCTACGAACACGGAGTTGGTAGCATTAGTGTTATAGAGGCTGTTGTAGTAGGCTACATATGCACCGGTCTGGCCGTTGATTGTAACGGGTTTTTCGAAGTCGCTGCTGATTTTATCGGCATACAACCATTGACGGGTTTGGTTATATACATCGCCGCCATAAGTCCAGTCAACCTGGAAGGAGAGCGTAATCTGGCTGTTGAAGGTAACAGTGTTGGAGAAGCTCATGTTGAATTTAGGTGTAGGGTCACCTATTTTTTTGTTCTCTGTGCCAAACATAACGGCTTTGGAAGTTTTGTTCACCACATATCCGTTAGGGCCTACTTCATAATTGCCTTTTACTGCAGTAGCGGGAAGCTGGTCGAGGCTGGTGAGCGGAGTCACACCAAAGAAAGCACCTACACTTTCTCCTTCTTTCAACACAAATTGGCCTTCACCGGATCCACCAATAGTGATCGGTTTATGATTGGAGATATAATCAACAATAGACCGTTGTTTGCCGAATCTTACACCAAAATTCCAGTACCATTTTCTGCTTTCCAGTACATCAAGGTCCAATGAAAACTGAAAACCATTGGATTTAATTGAAAGGGCATTGGTCAGGATACCGCTGGCACCTGTAGAAGGAGAGAGGTCAATAGCACGGATAACGTTGTTGGCCATTCTGTCCCAGTAGGTAGGATGGAATGCCAGTTTCCTGAACCAGGCACCTTTACTTAATTCGATACCAAAGTCAACACCTACTTCCACTTCTTTGGAGGTTTCTACGGTAAGGTCTGGATTGTTGAGTGTATTTCTCAGGATAAGATAGTTGGCATTTCCGATGGAACCTTTGTCAAGTGTGATCTGCCTGTCGTAAACACCTGGCTGGGTACCTGCTGCACCATAAGCACCCCTGATTTTCAGCTCATATATGCTGGGTATTTTTAACAACTCTCCCAGTCTGAAGTAAGCATCACCCCGACCGAAGGTGAATGGTTTAGTACCCCTGCCAAATGCGGAGGAGTAATCCACTCTCACACCGCCAGAAACACCGAACAAATTACCATAATCAACACGCTGATTAATCAGATAGCCATAGGTAACAAATTCTTCCCGTGTTTCATCGTTTGTTTTGGCCGCAGCATTGGCAAAAGTGTAGGGAGGAAAGGGTGCAAAACCTACGCCTTCCATGTATGTGTTGCCATACACCCGTTTACGCCAGTCATAGGCCACCTGTGTACTGGTCTGGATAGGCAGTGACCAGTTGAAGTCCCGTTGAAAATCTGTTTTAAGAAAGAGTGTCAACAGTGAGTTCTGAATAGTTTCATTATCTCTGTCGTATATCAGTTGACCCGTGAATGGATCTAAGCCTTTACCGGGAGTCAATGTTTTTTCCTGGTTATGGATGAAGTCAGAGAAATCATAACGGGAATAATCTATTCCGTATTTGTAGTTTATTTCCAGGTATTTAACAGGTTGATAGTTCAGGTCGATACCCTGCACTATGCGGCTGGTTTTAGCCTCGTAGGTCCGGTTGGTGAAAGAGTAATAAGGAAGTACGGAGTTGCTGGCCAGAATAAAGTTGAACGGATAATTACCCAGAGAATCCCTGTACAGCAGGTCTTCGAAAGGATAAGAAGCCATGGCAGAGCCAAGGCCGCTGTATATGTTATTCTGTCCGGTGATACCTCCGGTTGTATTTTTGGAGGTAAGGAGCTGGGTAGTGGTACGGATTTTAAGGTTCTTAAGGATATCTGCGCCCAGGTTCAGTGAAAGGTTGGTTCTTTCATAGTCTCCATTGATAGTACTTTTTTGTTTGAGGTTGGAGACGTTCAGTGCAAAATCATAACCTTCTTTACCACCGGATACATTAATGCTGTTATTATAGGTAGGAGCATTTTTTTGGAATATCTGATCTACGTGATCATATAAGGGCTCTTTAAATTCCTTATTGGTTTCAGTAGCAGGAGTGATGTCTCTGTTGGGTTGTGTCCACACTCCCCGGAAATCAGGTTTGATCCTTTTACCGGAAGGATCAATGATATATCCTTCGTTATCGGTAGGGTAGTAGTGTTTGGATATTTGTTTGAAGTTTCCTTTCAGTGCATTATCGAAGTTAACTCTTGAACTGAAGTTAACATTTACTTTACCGGTACGGGAACCTTTTTTGGAGAAGAGCTGGATAACACCGTTGGCGCCCTGAGCACCGTAGATGGTGGCAGCAGCGGCCCCCTGCACAACTTCCACCCTTTCAATGTTGGAAAGGTCGAGATCTGCGAGCCTGGAAGAGAGGTTGCTGCCTGAACCGTTCGTACTGTTGCTGGTGCTTATCTGCACACCATCGAGGAGTACCATCGGCTGGGTGCCTCCCAGTGAATTGATCCCACGCAGGATGATCTGTGCCTGCTGGCCTGGCTGGCCGGACACTGAAGATATCTGTGCACCGGCGATCTTACCAATAAGTGCCTGATCAATAGATGCAGCTGGCACTTTAGGCAGGTCTTTACCTGATAACGATTCTACTGAGATCGCTACTTTTCTTCTGTCGGTAGCAGCACCCACACCGGTTATGATTACTTCCTGTAATCCTTTGGAGTCAATGCGCAATACTACATCAATCTTTGATTTACCTTTGCTGGATACGTCCTGGTTGAGATAACCGATAGAGGAGAAACTTAAAGTGGCATTTTCACCTGCCTGTATTCTGTAGACCCCATCAGGTCCTGTCATGGTACCCACTTTGGTACCTGTGATGGTTACTGTTACACCTGGTAATGGTGAGCCATCTTTCTCATCTGTAACTTTACCGGTGATTGTTCGTGTCTGGGCATAAGCATGCACAATACAGCTGGCCATGAGCAGCCATGAGAGTAGCAAATTTTTCATGAGCAATTTAGATTTGATTATTCCTAGTTAACTGTTAAAGACAAGAATTACCCAACCATTTACGGGTACATGATTCCGAGGTTAGTAATGAAAATAAAAGGCAGACGAACCCGCTACCCTGGTATTGATCACTCACGAGGGATGTTGTGTAAATGGCAAAAAAAGTACTGCAGGCCAGGTGGGGCCTGAATGATGACATTGTATGTTTTGGCAATTATTCCATTAAAATGTGCAGGAAACTAAGTTTACTACGACGTACCGAATAACGCTCTCATCATAGGTTGTCCAGATTTTGGTTTAAATTAGATGAACGAATCTCTCTTTGGCCAGGCTTTAGCAACAGCACATTTATTTTGAATACGATATTTGTTATTTGCTAATCTCAGTATAGATCCGGTCCCCAAACAACTCCGTAATTAATAATTATAGGGTATTAAGGATTGTTGGGCATTAAGGAAAATGATATCAGATTTTGGTCTTTTAAGTATTAAGTATGTGACACACCAAATATAGAAAAAAGCTACGCTAAACAGAATAACACATTGATGTTATATGTGAAGTGACTGAAATGTTACCGCTTACGTTTAAGAAAATTTCTTACGGGTTCATCAAACAGCTTCATAGCGCCCCATCCAATACCAATAAGGATTACCACGGAAGTTGCGATGACAATCGTCAGTGTAGTCTGGTCTGGTTTACAGGTTTTCAGGTAGTGTGCAAAAATCCAGATGAAACCATAATGTGTCATGTATAATGGGTAGGATATCTTTCCGGAAAAAACGCATAGGCGCTGCAGTGAGGGTACTAATCTGGCTCCTGCACCCAGGGAAATCAGCAACGGAAAATAAAATAACACGATGAAAAGTTCTACTGCCCAGTTGTTTGGGAAATAAGGTACAAAAAGCCCCATGAGCAACAACAGTGTAAGACCCGGGAATCCGAGCCTGTTCCGGATGATCAGCCGGAAACGATATATCAGCATACCCGCCAGGAAAGAGTAGGAGAGCCGCGCACAGCCATCCATAAAAGAATCTTTTCCCCATCCGCCCATCAGATTACCGGCACGATGTGCTGTAAATCCCAGTGCTATCGCGGCCACAAAAGCCAGCACCATCAGCACATAACGGTTCACTCTCCAGAGTATCAGACCATAGAAAATATTGGCCACATATTCCCAGAATAAAGACCAGGAAGGTGCGTTAAAACTGAACAGGTTAAAATACCGTTCCGGCATTACCGGAAAAGGTATCAGCAGCAGAGAAGTGAGCAGGAGCAGTGCCGTTTTACCGAAGCCGTAGGCCGCAGGCGGAGCCATAAAAGGATCTAACAGGAAAGTGATCAAACCCATGACAGTGCCCAGTATCACCAGTGGATGAAGGCGTATCAGCCTGGCCCGGAAAAAGTCTTTAATACGCATCTTCTCCATACGGTCATCGTAGGCGTATGCGATCACAAACCCCGACAGGCAGAAAAAGAAATCTACCGCCAGAAATCCACGTCCTGCAAAGTTTTTACTGTAATCGGGAAACACGACTTCCATAAAATGGAATATCACTACTACTACAGCGGCGATTCCTCTGAGCCCGTCAAGGATCTCAAAATGTTGTCTGGTGGCAGGCGATTTTGCGGGCTGCACTTGTTCTGTTGTCATTGTTCCTGTTTCCATCTGTTCCTCCGGTATCAGTAAAGAATCCGCACAAGATAAGGTGTAATGACTTTATATGCAAACCCGCTGCGGGTGTCAGGAAATATCGAGCCCTGCATCCAGCGCCAGCTGTTCATGCTCACGGGCTTTGGCTTCGTCTTTTACGACATCGTTGTAAAGGTATAAGCGGCGCAGTTCGAGATGTGCATTGTCTTCGCCTAGTTCCGCTGCTTTGATGTAATAGCTGATAGCTTTGCGTGGATCGGCTTTGCAGCCAAGGCCCAGCTCATACAACCTGGCGAGGTTGATGGCGCAGTAACCGTCGTTGTTTTTAACGCCGCTTTTATAGGCGTCAAAGGCGTTGTTGTAATCTTCTTTCTCTTCAAAAAGATAACCTACGTAGCTGTGACAATCGTAACCGAATCTGCTGGCATATACAAAATGCCGGAGTGCTTTTTCGTAGTCCTGTGGCACTTTTTCGCCGTTATAATAAAGCATCGCAAGGTTATAATATGCATGCGGAACATGATGTGCAGCGGCTGTTTCGTACAGGTCAAGGGCCTTACGGATGTCGGGGGCGGTACCGTTGCCATGCTGATAGCAGTTGGCCAGTCCGTTGGCTGCATGCGGTGATCCGGCCTGTACGCCACGGGAGTACCAATCGAAAGCAATGGTTTTATCGATATATCCTTCCGCTGTTTCATACAGATAACCAAGATCATTCATGGCCTCTCCGCTACCTTTGCCGGCAGCCATTTTGTAATACCGGATGGCCTCTTCATACTGCTGTTTTTCGAATGCCTCAAAGCCTTTCTGGTACAGCAGGTCGGCAGGGACGGCATCGCCGGCCAGAGCAGTGAGCATAGCCAGTTCTTTTTCACCATAACGGTAACGCTCATCAGGACCTATTTTGGCCGCAATATCGGTGGGCGTCAGGGGGGTAATATGTCCATCGGAACCGATGCGGAAGGCTGCATCGGTGTTAATGGCCAATGTTTCCCATTTGTCCTCACCAAGCCAGATGACATCGGAAATAACAACCTGATATGCTGGTGGAACCAGTGGCTGACCCATAAAATAAAGCCCTTCCTTTTTATCTTTTGCAATGATATAGGCGTTTGGATAGACGTGATTGATACGATCGAAGCCCATTTCCAGTATCCATCCTTTTGATGCAGAATATACGCCGTATTTGCCCTGCTGACGGACAATCACTCCGTCTTCCAGGCCCGGTGCAATCTCCTGGTAAACGGTGGGCAACAGCTGTTGCCCTTCGGTGGTAGCAAGGCCATGCAGCTGCTGTTTCTTTTTGCCCTGCTGTTGCTCCTGTATGGTACGCAGCAGCGGTGAATGGTTGAAGGTTCCTGTCCATTCTACCCGGACCGTGTTGTCATCGCCTATTCTGGCGAAGGAGGGAGGAGTGTAAAAGTGTAATACACCAGAAAGATGAGGAGCCTTGAGCAGCGGCATGCCATCTACATAAGTTATCTCCATATCGGAATGGAAATCAAAGGGTAGTTTTAGCTGGCCTGCTGCATCCATAACAGCATATTTTCCATCCCTGCCGGCGGCATACAGCTGCGGATTTTCAGCAATGATGAGTATTTCATCATAGCCTGTCACAGGTGTTGTAATACCCGGTTGTATGAGATATTCTTTCCCGTTTACCTGTACTACGGCCACACCGTTAGCAGCATCGAAGGCATCATCAAAAATGATGTCTGTAACAGGCTGGCCCTGGCGGTTTACATAGCCGTATTTACCATCCCGTTTCACGACGGCTAGCGCTTCATTACCTGGGAAAACAAATACTTCATCATACCCGGCCGGTATGATGATATTCCCTGCTGTATCTTTCAGGCCCATCATGCCGTTTTCTGTGAAAGTCTGCTGTTCATCTTCTTTCTCTTCTTCATCATCAGCATAATATCCTGACTGTATCACTTCCCACCCATAACCATATACGTTGTTACTGAAAAACTCCCGGAAGGATTTAAATCCATAAGGATTTTTGCGTAGGTCCGGGCATTCATTGAGCAACGTAGGGTCGTTTGCGTTAATGGCAGCCTGAATGCATGCGTTGGTTTCCTGTATAAGTGACAATAATTCGGCTGCTTGTTCAGCATGAGGCTCGTTGTCCATATTAAACACGTCCCAGGCATCAAGGTGAAAGCTGTTGTAGCGGGCTTTTGTATCAAGGAAACTGAAGATTTTTTCTTTTTGTTCCCGGAAGTTTACAGGATCATCGGTCAGTATATCCGCATGTTGTTCTATAAAATCGTAAAAGCCGCTGAGGGTACGGATACCATCAGGACCGTCAGCATAAATGCCACCACTATCTCCATTGTATAACGGTGTTCCAAGATAAGGAGCGCCTGCAAACAAAGGATGGAGGAAAAAAGGGAATTCATATTTCCATTCCATCATCATCAGGTTATCGTTGCCATTGCCACCGATAACGGGTAAAAGCTGGTACAGAGTACCGTTTTCACGGGCTTCAGGAATGACGTGGTTTTCCGTGTTGTTAAAGTTGTAAAGATAGATACGGTACGACATCTCGAATATTTTTATTTTCCGCTCAGGTTCGTTGTGGACGGGTTATTTAACAAAGTGCCAAGATGTGTATTTTTGTGGCATTGGCCAAATTTTTTCTGGATGGGGGGCTCGTAGTAAAAAATACAGGCGTTCCCTGGGGATTTTCCTCATAAGGTAAATGGTACGAAATAAAGAGACAGATATAAAAGTTAAAAAAGGCTACTTTTACATCATCGTAACTGGTGTTGTTTGTAACAGGTTAGTTTAGTGGCCAATCTCAATTCAAAGAGACAGTTACTGTGGCATACAGTTTTGTTTACCTATAATGATATACTTATGAAAGGCATGTGAATGGTACCTAATGAAATACTCTGTATTGGCTAGTTTTAGCTGTTATATCCAATAAATTTTTTATACCTGTTTAAAATACCCTGGTAAATAACGGGGTGGCATATATTATTTTTTCCTGATGAGAAGTGTTTTTATCTCTTGCCTGCAGCAGCAAGAGAATGCTTCAAAAGGAGCCGCAGGTGATGTAGTAAAGAATGCTACCCAGAATAGTATTAATAAAATTCATAAATGAATAAAGTAAAGTTAGGTTTAACATTTGTTGTGATTGTCGGAATTATTGTTGGTGCTCTGTATTGGATTGCTAATAATGCGAGTAAATCAAAATCAGATAAGCTGGAGCAGATAAATAAAAGCTATGGCTACTCTAAAGGAATTATTATACGGAAGCAATCTTATAAAGGCCATAGTATAGAAGTAAAATATCAGATTGGAAGTAAGGAGTATCAGTATAATGGTGGATGGGATAGTAATCCTCATAATTTAGGGGAAGGAGATTCCATTAGTTTTCGATATGCCTTAGATACTCCTGAGTTGATAGTAACAGAATTGGATAATGGATATTAAGGATTTTGGTTGCTCTAAGTAAAAACAATAGACCGCGTCTACGGCTCTTTGCTCTATCGTGAATATGCTTTTTAGTTTTGTTATAAGTAATAGCCATATCGATGAAGTAGTAAATTTTTTCTTTCTCCTCCTCCGGTAGGGCTTCAATATCTTCTATTCTTTTAAGTAGTTTTTTATCCAGTACCATGCTGGTAGAGCCACCAATCAGGTAATTCACTGATGTTCCTACTCTTTTTAAGCTGCTTACGCTGCGTAGCAATATGTTCACCAAAAGTCATAAAAAGGTACTTTAAATACCCTGTAAAAGCAGGGGGGTAACAAATTTAGTTACTTATTTATGCTAGTCAAAATAAATGAGTATTGGTTGATTAAAACCAATCCATTACCAATTGGTACTATAAAATATTTTTCCACATGGGAACAAAACAAATCCGACTAGTCAAGTTACACATGAATAATAAACCTGTCTTTGTTTTTTTGCTTCTCTTGTTGGTGTCTATCAGCAGTTGCGACCTTATAGGTTATAGTAAAGCGATCAGTGAGCAGGCTGAAATGAGATTTAATAGGAGCCGGACTTTTATCAACAAAATTATGTTTAAGGGCAACGTTATAGAGAAGATCAATTGTGAAAATTGCGATCTAACAAACTATTTTATCAAAATTAAAATTGATTCAATTTCAGAAATACCATCTCTATCAAGAAGTAGTTATAATCCCTATTACGAATTTCAGTTGCAACCTCATCAGGTGTTGACGATTTGTGTATCGAAGGAGCTCTTTGATGCTGTTGAGCAGGGCACTGGTGTGTTGAAAAGTGCCAACAGTAGTAATTTAAGCTTTGATAGAAAGCAAATGTTGTTGATAGGCCAGGAAGATATGAAGTGGTTACCGCGCTCTTAACACTATATAACACTTCTCCCCCTATTCTGGCACGCTTTTATCATCTATACCTGCAGGAACCCAAACTGCTGCAGGGTTAAGGGCTCCGCCAACACATCACAACTATTCAAAAGCTTACGATCATGAAAATGTTAAAATTTCTCATCATAGCGATAGTATTGATCTCTGGTTTGAGCGGATGTCTGGTGGTACACGACAGACCAGGCTATTATCACCGCCCGTATTACCATCAACACTACTATGGGCATGGCTATTGGCGGTAAAAGAAAGGAGGCCGCTACCAACGGCCTCCTGAATAAACCACCTTGTTTTATGCTTTAAAAAACCAAACCGACCATTATACTTTATGGCTGAGCCGACAGCGCTGATTCCAGCGCTGTCTTTAGGTTACTTTCAGACAATACGCCTGTATGCCGCCATATTTCCTGGTTATTTTTCATCAGCACCAGCGTGGGCACTGCCATAATCTGAAAACGGGAAGTGAGGCCCTCTTCTTCATCAATATTCACGCGGGCTACCTGTAGCTGAGTGCTCATCTTTGTTTCGATGGCATCCACTATCGGGGATAATACTTTACAGGGACGGCACCAGGTCGCAAAAAACTGTAATAAGGTTGGTGAATCTCCTGTTGTTTGCTGACTCATATCTTATCATTTTATGCCAACAAAATTAGGATAGACCTTACCAGAAAAATGATACGATCCGCTGCACTTTTGGTACAAACGGCAGTTTTTATCAGGAGGCATGATGACGATGCTGCTGGCGATACTGCGCCGGCGTGATACCGGTATGTTTTCTGAAAAAACGGCTGAAATAGGATTGGTCTGCAAAGTTCAGATGCGTAGCAATACCGGCAATGCTCTCATTGCTCTGAATGAGCTGTGCCTTGGCTTCCGTTATCAGTTGATGATGAATGAAACTGCTGGCCGGATTACCAGTGATCTCTTTGACAGTATCATTCAGATAGTGAGGGTGAACGTATAATAACCGGGCGTAGTCCGTAACCTGCTTCCATTCCATGTAGTGGCGGGAGACCAGGTTTTTAAAAGATGCTACCAGCTGCTCTTTTCTTGGCAATGGTGTGGACACTTTGTTTTCGTGAGACAGATAAGCCCTCTCTGCTTCTATCAGCAGCACGTTGAGGTACAGACGTACTAACAGGTCGTCATTAAAACGCTGGCGCTGACAGTATTCTGTCTGCAGTTTCTGAAAGAGGCCCACCATGTCATCCATTTCTTCCCGTGATAAATCAATAAAAGGAGGGTGATCATGCTGAAAAAACGGATATTCATTCAGCTTCACCTGGTTTTTCAGGCATAACAGAAAATAGTCTGCATCAAAGATGCAGTGGTAGCCCCGGATGTCTTCACTCCAGTGATGAATGGTATGCAGCTGATATTCGGGGATAAAGTATAGCATGCCGGCGTTAAAGGTATAAGTGTGGGAGCCGATGGTCTCCCGGCTGCTGCCAGCTGTGAGGAGTACGGCAGTATAGAATTTCCGCCGGGTACTACTGAAGGAAGACTGTTTATGCAGTTGTTTGAGCTGTTCCAGTGTGGCGATCTCCAGAAAATTACTGGTCTGCCTGCCACTGGTATAGTTACAGGTATCACAAAAAGAATGATCCGGACTGGATAGGTATTCCTCCTTAAAATCCTGTGGATTGCTGACTTCGCGGAAAGTATTTTTTAGATAACTCATCTCATCACTTTATGGCGGCGGCAGCTAATCCGCCACGGTCCCGTTTGTATAAGGCAATTCCGCATTGCGCGGAATTGACAGTTAAAGGTACGGAAAAACAACTATTCAATTAAATTATTGAATAGCTGTTTGGGAGATGAACACGTTTGTTGTATTTTCCCAAGGCATTAGCATTCTATGAACAACACAATACTGCTGATTCCTGAGAAAACGGACATCGAATTTGAACAGATAGTGGCCGCCTGGACCCATAGAGGTGGCCAAATTAGAAGACTGGGTAAATACTGGATAAAAGATGAAGAACTGGTCCGTAGCAAAATTGCCATCTATGGCAATCAGGCCTTTGCTTTTGTGCTGGCCCAGATATACGGGGTAGACCTCCTTTCCCCGGATGATACCCTCATTGCCTCCTTAGAGCATCAATGGACCAAACGATCAATTACGCTCAGCACTGTAGGGCAAATCAGCGCAACAGCCTTCCCCGTTTTTATTAAGCCGGTGGTACCTAAAATATTCCCGGCCGGCATCTTCACAACACTGAATGCTTTCCTTCAGGCAACAACCGGACTGCCGGAAGATGAGGCGGTGATAGTGGCTGCAGCAGTGGCGCCTATCACAGCTGAAGCCCGTGGTTTTGTGCTGAATGGCCATCTGATCGACCTCGCCTTATATGAAGGAGAGGCCGACCTTACAGCAGGTGCCTTGTTTTTAACCGCTTTTATCCGGGAACACGGCCATCAGCTACCTGCTGCTGTAATTGTTGATATTGCCTGCAACCCGCAGACGGGCTGGTTTGTCCTGGAGTTTAATGCCTGCTGGGGTGCAGGACTCAACAACTGCGAGGCTGAGAAAGTGATGGATTGTATCATTTCAGCCACCATCCATCCTGCCTCACCGGCTGACCTTCCTGCGGGCGAAAGCTCTCAGTAATAAAACCAGACTGATGATCGTCATCAGGGCGGCCACCAGATACGGCATACCCGGAAAGTACACAGGTGCTGCGCTATGGGTAGCCCAGGCAAAACTGTTGGTCATCAGTGGTGGCGCAATCAGCGTGGTCAGTCCCATCAGGCTGCCGAGAGCCCCTTGCAGCTCTCCTTGTTCATTGTCTGGCATAGCGGCTGCCATAATGCTCTGCATGGCGGTACCTTGTACACTGCCCGCGATGTAAATAATCAGTGCCGGAAAAAGCACCCATTCCCAGGCGGTGAAAGCAAACAACAGATAGCCGGTGATCATCAGCAACAGGCCCATAACAGCCAGCTGCTTATCATTCAACACCGGAGTGAGTTTGTTGACCAGCCATGTTTGTGATATGATAGACAGTAAACCGACGAATGCGAGGGAATAACCTATCAGCTGATTGCTCCACCGGAATTTTTCTATGGTGAAGAAAGCCCACACGCTTTCCATGCTATGCGTGGCGATGGACACAAAGATCATGGAAAGGATCAGCGATTTTACCAGCGGGAAGCGGGACAGCTGTTGCAGCGCACCTAGCGGATTGGCTCTCTTCCAGTCAAACTGCCGGCGCAGGGCTTTGTGCAGTGATTCCGGGAAAAAGAAATAACCGAACATAAAATTGGCAAAGCTCATAGCTGCCGCCACTATAAACGGGGTATGGGTGCCAAACTGTCCCAGGGTGCCGCCTATAGCAGGGCCTATGATAAAGCCCAGTCCGAATGCGGCGTTGATAAGTCCATAGTGACGGGTTCTGTTTTCATCTGTACTGATATCGGCCACACAGGCGGATGCTACCGCATAACTGGCTCCAGTAATACCGGCAATGGTTCTGCCAACAAAGAGCCACACAATGTTAGGGGCAAAAGCAAGAAAGAGGCAGTCAATGGAAAAGCCTAATAAAGACAACAATAAAACGGGGCGTCTGCCATAGTGATCGCTTAAATTGCCCAGCACCGGCGCAAAAATAAATTGCATCACAGCATAGGCAAAAGCCAGCCATCCACCGTATCTGGCTGCTGTACTGATATCTGCATGAAGCAGATCACTGATCAGCTGCGGAAGTACCGGAAATATCAGACCAAAACCGGCAGTATCAATTACAACAACAAGGATAACGAAGAGTAAACCAGACGGATATACGGATTTCATATGTTAGATGACAATAAATATAAGTTAGGAAATAATCATGAAAAGAAGCCTGGCAATGGGAGAGGGCCAGGATAAAGAGGCGGGAGCCGCCGTATGTGTTTAATTATTGTCTCATGATACAGCGAAGGTAATGAAAAGCATCAGGATTTAATACAAGCGTCCGGGTGTTTTACGTTAAATTGTTTTCCTAAAGCCAATAGCGTCATCGGCCATACCGGCGGCGATCTCTGGTTTATCGGTGTCATGCCCGGAACACAGCGTCAGGGCATTGGCCGTCAACTGCTTCGGGAGGCGGTGGCCCATAGCGGGTGCCCTGTCTACCTCGAAACATCCATGAAGGAAAACGTGCAATGGTACAGGAAAAACGGCTTTGAGGTGTACCATTATGCAGACCTGTACATGCTGCGGACCGTCTGAACTCCGGGATAATGTTGGCTGCTACAGCCGAATAAAACAGTATTAGTTGGCCTGGTAACTATCGGGCAGAAAACGCTTTTTTTCTTCCCGCCACTTGATAAACATAATATGCTGGGCGAATTCCAGGAACTGATAGTCTTCTATCAATGCAGCCAGGGTTTGCTGCTGCTCTGGACTACGTCCTTCTCTTTTACGTGTCTCTTCATAGCGGGATAGCCCTTCCTGCAGGGAGCTGGTCATGGATTTTACCAGTTCCGGGAAGGCGGCAAAAGCCTCTTTCATGATAAGTTGACCTCTGGGGGTCTGTTTCAGCTCCTGTATACGCTGATGCGTCAGAGCCGGAAATGCAGTTCCTGTCATCTGAAAAGTTCGGCCTACGGTCATTGTTTCGATTTTGCTCATTTAGGTTAATCAGGTTAAACCAGGCACTTTATACCCGGCGATATGGATTAGAGTGCAGATTTCAGGAAAGGTTACAAAATGTGGACTTTTTTTGTAACTTATTGAGACTTTATTCATCTAATAACCGAATTCAATGAGTATCATTTCGCCTATTGACACGCTTACAGACAATGAAATCATTACCAGGGTACTGGCTGGGGAAAAAAGGTTGTTTGAGCAACTGATGCGTCGCCACAATACCAGCCTGTTCAGGATTGGGATGTCTTTCCTGAATAATGACATGGATGTGGAAGATGTGATGCAGACCACCTATATCAATGCCTATCAGCATCTGGACAAATTCCGGCAGGAGTCTGCCTTCGGTACCTGGCTGAAAAGGATTCTGATCAATGAATGCAGCCAGCATCTGAAAAAAGCGAAAAACATTGTCGGCGAAGATATCACGGGTATGGAACATCATCCTGATACTCCTAAAACCAAAGAAACGCCGGTGGATACAGTTATTAACAAAGAACTGGGTAAAGTGCTGGAAAAGGCACTTCTGAGTATCCCGGAGAAATACCGGGCCGTGTTTGTATTACGGGAAATAGAACAGCTGAATGTGGCAGAAACCAGTCAGGTGCTTAATATTTCGAAGGTCAACGTAAAAGTACGGCAGATCAGGGCCAAAATGATGCTGCGGGAACACGTTGCTAATTTCTACAAAAACGATGTGGTGTTTCCGTTCCATCTTATCAGATGCGACCGGATTGTCAACAATGTACTCAGGGAACTGGGTATTCATTAATGATAATATATACAGTCAAAGCGGAGAACAGGAACATATCCTGTTCCCCGCTTTTTTATGCCTGCAGGTAGAGGCTTGGATAATCCAATAAATAATATGTATTTTTCCCCCATGCAACATGAATGGGAAAAGGAAAGTGAACTGCTGCTGCTGGTCGCCGAAGGAGACCAACAGGCATTTACCGTGCTGGTGAAAAGGTATCGCCGTAACGTATATACTACGGCGTTAAAGCTGTTGCATCAGCCTGTGCTGGCAGAAGAAGTGCTGCAGGACGTATTCCTGAAAGTTTGGTTGAAAAGGGCAGAGCTGCCCGAAGTAACGCATTTCCCGGCATGGCTCAACGGGGTAGCCCGTAACACCATCTATACCGCCTTCCATCGTTCTTTAAAGGAAAAGGTAAGCCCTGTTGGTGTTTTGGAAGAAAATATACAGGCAGACAATAATGCAGAAGATCCGCTGCTGGATAAAGAATACACACAACTGCTGGACAAGGCTGTCTCCCGTCTTCCACTCCGCCAGCAACAAACCTACAGGCTTATCCGTCAGGAAGGCTTTAAACGTGCCGAGGTGGCCGCCATGCTGGGTGTTTCTCCGGAAACGGTGAAATTCAACCTGGATGAAGCCAACCGCAAAGTAAGAGCCTATTGCCTGGCACAGCTTCCCCTGGGCGCTTTACTACTCCTCATGAACATCAGATAAAAAAAATCTGGTGACCCACCCCCCCAAGGGATATTTTTTTAGAGACTATAGTTATAGATGCGTATGCATCTTTATGAATGGTTATGCAGGAAAGAGTAGTCGTCCTATATCAGAAATGCCTTGCAGGCACAGCAGATGCTGCTGAAAAGCTGGAGTTGTCACAGTTGCTGGAGGAGCCAGCCAATGAGGCCCGGATCAGGGCGGCTATCGACGACCTGCTGGCAGCAGATAAACCGTTGGAAGATATTCCGGAAGAAACCATGGGCTCTATGCTCCGGGCGATCTTTGAGGCTGCCGAAGCCACCGGGCCTGTTCGTAATAAATCTCCGAGAAGTATAGCACGGCGCGTATGGTGGGCTGCAGCTGTAGTATTAGGGGTAGTAGCGACCACCTGGTATGTCCGGCAACAATACAGGACAATGCCTGAAAGTGCACCAGTGGCCATTCAGGCAACACCGGGATATAACAAAGCTGTACTGACGCTTGCCAGCGGCGAAGTAGTGCTGCTGGACAGCGCCGGCCAGCAGCAGCTCAGTCAGGGAGCCATTTTAGCACAGCAACAAGGCGGACTGCTTACCTATAAACATACCGGTAATAAAACCGAAGCTGGATACAATACACTGAGTACTCCCCGTGGAGGCCAGTTCCGGGTGGTACTGCCCGACGGTACCACCGTATGGCTGAACGCAGCTTCTTCCCTGCGTTACCCGCTTGCCTTTACCGGCAAACAGCGCCTGGTGGAAGTAACCGGAGAAGCCTTTTTTACAGTAGCTCCTGATGCTGCCAAACCTTTTCATGTGAAGGTCAACGGAGTCGTAGAGGTAGCGGTACTGGGCACCAGCTTTAACATCAACGCCTATACGGACGAACAATATATCCGCACTACTTTGCTGGAAGGGGCTGTCAATGTTACCAAAGGGGCTACTACGGTAAGATTGCACCCCGGACAGCAAGCGGAAGCTTCAAACCGGGCGAATGGTCTGCAGGTGGCCACGGGTATAGATCCGGCCCAGGTGGTGGCCTGGAAAAACGGGGTCTTTGATTTTAACCGTATGCCGTTGGATGTGGTAATGCGCCAGCTCGCCCGCTGGTACGATATCGAAGTGGCTTATGAAAAAAATATCCCGGACATCACTTTCTGGGGAAAAATGGGCAGAGACCTGCCATTGTCTGATGTATTGCTGATACTCGAGAAATCACAGGTACATGTACGCCTGGAGAAGAATGGTAAAAAACTGATCGTCATACCGTAATCATTATTATCAGCCAACAGAAATTGCCCGGGCACCTGGATGCCCGGAAGGGAAGTATTTTTTGTGAATCTTAACCAACCATTGCATCAATGCAAGTAAATCACGTCAACCACCGGCGTATGGGAGGCTGCCGAACAACGGCAACTATCCCCGCCGGTAAGTTATCAACCGGAATCAACCGCAGGAAGCGCATCATGCTCCTGCTCACCACGGCCTTACTGCATGTTTCCTTTTCAGTAATGGCCCAGGTGGTCACTATCAAAACTGCCGGTGCTCCGCTGGAACAGGTATTTACAGACCTTGAAAAACAAACCGGATACACCGTGGTAGCCAACTACGACATCATCCGCAAAGCCAGGCCGGTAACGGTAACAGCCCAACAGATGCCGCTGGAAAGTTTTCTGTCGGCCGTACTCAAAGATCAGGGGCTGGACTATTTTATCCGTAGTAAAACGGTCACGATTACACGAAAAACAGCCGACAAACAACCAGCCGCCGACGTTACTGCTATACAAACAAATCCAGCAGTAACCGGCGTAGTCACAGACAGCACCGGCACGCCACTACCCGGTGCCACCATTGCGATACAAGGCAAACCGGGTTTCGCTCCCACCGATGGAAGTGGCAGGTTCAGCATCAAAGCTGTCCCCGGAGAAACGCTGCTGGTCACTTTCCTGGGATATCAGCCGGTATTGGTAAAAGTAATGCCCGGCCAGCAGGATCTGCATGTGATCATGAAACCGGTCGTCGCCCAACTGGGAGAATATGTGGTGGAAGTCAGTACCGGTTATCAGAAACTGAAAAAAACACAGCTGACAGGCGCTTTTACCGTGATAGATCGTAAAACCTACCTGCAGAGCGTACCGGTAACCGGCAATATCATTGAAAACATGGAAGGACGTATGGCCGGCCTCGTACTGAATATGAACCAGACCGGCGTCACCGATCCGTCCAATGCCAGCCCCTTCACCATTCGCGGCGTATCCACCTTTCAGGCTGTCAAAAAACCGTTGATTGTATTGAATGGTTATCCGACAGAAATTAACATCGAATCACTGAACCCTTATGATATTGAATCCATCACTGTTCTGAAAGATGCTGCCGCTGCCGCTATCTATGGCGTACGCGCTTCCAACGGCGTAGTAGTGATCAATACCCGCAAGGGCCTCGACAGCAAACCACAGTTCCATCTTACGGCGGCCATGACGGTAAAGCCCAAACCAGACTATCGCAAACTGGGACTGCTGACCGGCAAAGGATACGTTGATTTCGAAATAGCCAGTGCCTTCAATTCCATGAAAAGGGGAGAGCTCTCCAAAGAAGCACTGGACGCAGCCAATGGTACCTATACCCCTGTTTTCAGCATTGCCGATGATCTGTATAATGGCCATATTACACAGCAGGAGGCGGATAAGCTCCTGGCTCCCTACGAACAATACGATAATACGGACGATTATAAGCGGTTGTTCCTGCAGAACCAGCAGCTACGTACCATCGATTTCAGCTTTAATGGCGGTAACCGCAATGCCACGTATTTCCTGGGTGTTAACCGGGTAGATAATCAACGGGGAGAAAAATTTTCCGCCTTCGATAAAACGAGTATCAACTACAGAGGTGCTTTTGATTTTATGAAGATATTCACGCTAGACGTACAGAGTATTTTTTCAACGCTGAACGATAAGCGGGTGCCTATTCCTGAATATACCTCCTTCCGCCCTTATCAGCATTTTCTGGATGATGCCGGTAATCCGCTGCCCGCTTATCTGTCGCCGTACAACGACTCCTATTATGGATTTGATGGACAATACGGTACCATCAGCCCGGAACGAAATGCTGAGAACATGAAGATGGGATTGTATGATACTTATTATTATCCTTATCAGGAGATGTTTGAATCCAGCACCCACCTCAAACAAAATATTTACCGTCTGCAAGGAAACCTGCGGGCTAAGGTGATGCCCGGGCTGCAGCTGGAATTGGGGGGCGTGTTTGAAAGACAACAGGGCACACTGACAGACTGGGCTTCTGAAAATGCCAATCAAACCCGGTTGATGCTGAACTATTATGCTGCCAGGGACCCTTATACCGATAAACCGCTGTTTCGTTTCCCACAGGGCGGTGTCAATAAAACCACGGAAAGCCTTATCAATACCTATACCGTCAGAGGTCAGGCCACCTATAACAAACTGTTGAACGATAAACATGACCTGTCATTCCTGGCAGGTGGTGAAGTGCGCAGGCTCACTACTTCCAGCAGGCTGAGCACCGTTTTCGGATATGATGGTAACACCCTTTCCATGAAACCGGTAGACCTCAGCCTGATCGGTAACCGGGAGGTATCTCCTGAATACAAAGATGTGTTGATACCGGTAGACTATGGTTACCTCGACGACTATACGATGTTCAGGGACTTCTTCAGGGAAACTTACCAGGATGACCGGTTTATTTCTGGTTATGCCAATGGTGGTTATACCTATGATGAAAGATATAGTATCACCGGAAGCCTTCGTATAGATCAATCGAACCTTTTTGGTACGGACCCCCGTTTCCGTTATACGCCGTTGTGGTCTGCCGGTTTTTCCTGGAACCTGCACCGGGAGCAGTTTATGGCGGTACATACCTGGATCGATGAGCTGAAAATGCGGCTATCTGCTGGTTACAATGGTAATATCATTAAGCTGAGCGGACCTTATACCATCCTGGGCGCTGCGATTAATAATCTTACACCTAATACACTTGTAGGTTATGGTATCAAAACACTGCGTAATAATCAGCTACGCTGGGAGAAAACGCTGAACTACAATGCCGGACTTGATTTCGGGTTCTGGCAGCGCCGCGTGTATGGCAGCATCGATTATTATATCAAAAAAGGAACGGATATATTTTCCAGCCTGGGGATAGATGCCACCAAAGGCATGTCCAATGCGGCTCTCAACAATGCTTCCATCATCAACAAAGGTCTCGATATCAACATTAATACGGTAAATATCTCCGGGAAAAAATTCAAATGGCAAACACAGGTCACTGGCTCCTTTAATCAGAGTAAAGTGTTGAATGTGGCGAATCAGTTTACCGGCTTCTATGATTTTACCCGTGTAGGTTATCCGGAAAATGTAGTGGGGTATCCTATCAGTGCCGTGTTTGCCCATAACTATCTTGGGCTGAATAAAAACGGGCAGCCTATCGTGCGGGGAGAAGATGGCAAACCACTGGTGCTGTCTTTTGGACCGCGGGTGGATGTTCCTTTTTCTTCCCTGAAATATATGGGTGTCAATGATCCCCGTTATGTGCTGGGCCTCAACAACCGTTTTGATTTCGGTGATGTAAACCTGTCATTCCTGATCATGTACTATGGCGGTAATGTAGCCCGTGTAAAACCACCATCCATTTTTGGGGATCGTCCGCTGGAAGGAATACAAAACTATTGGAAGCAGCCTGGTGATGAACAGCATACCATGATACCAGGATTACCGGTGGAATACGGTGAGCCCGGATACTATACAGTAAGAACCGGTTATGATTATGCGCAACAGTTTTTCCGGAAAATGGATTTTCTGGTATTGCGCAATGTCACACTGGGCTGGGATGTGAATGAGAAGCTGGCTAAAAAGGCAGGATTGCTGAATCCGCGGCTGGTGTTCCAGGTACAGAATCCTTTCAAATATGTTTTCAGTGGCAATGATATAGATCCGGAGACGCTCAATTATTTGTCTGGTACCAGAGGCCTGCCGGTTGTTCCGGCATATACCCTGTCCCTGAATGTTAATTTTTAAAATGCATCCAATGAGAAAACAGTTGTTACTATATATTATGCTGCCGGGCTTAATGAGTCTGGCAGCCTGCAACAAGTTCCTGGACGTGAAGCCCAAAGGTGTGATCATCGCCAGTACTATCAATGATTATGAGGCTATGCTGAATGATGTGGATATTGTCAACAGTTTTGGTCTGACCAGTCCATTGCTGGCTACCGATGATGTAACCGATCTGAGCCTGTCTCCCAGGAATCAGGTGTCGGCTCCTGCTAATCTGTATTTCTGGAATCCTTATATCAATGCCTCCCCGGAGAAACCGGATATATGGCTGGACCTCTACAAACGTATTGCCAACCTGAATGTAGTAACAGAAGGTGTACTGTCTGCAGAAAACGGTACGATGAAGAAAAAACAACAGTTGTATGCCGAAGCATTGACCGGCAAGGTTTTCTGTTATATGCACCTGTTGTCCTTTTTCTCACCGGCTTATGATCCGAAAACAGCCAATAGCGTATATGGCGTGCCTTATATTACATCTACAGATATCAGCGTGCCTACGCCGGAACGTCCTGCCCTGGAGCAGTCTTATCAGCAGTTAATCAATGATCTGCAGCGGGCCATTCCGGATCTGGAAGAAACTAATATCAACAATACCAGGCCTACTAAAACCGTGGCCTATGCATTGCTCAGTCGTTTGTTCATGAATATGCAGGACTATCCCCGTGCCTTAAAATATGCCGATTTGGTGATCGCCAATGGGAAGGCTGCCGTAGTGAATTATAACCAGTATCTGGGTCGCTCATTGCCACCCACCAACAACAGCCCGGAGGAAATACTGGTACGATATGCCAACAATCTTACTTTCCGTTATGCAGCAGACCTGATTAATTGTTATGATACCACTGCAGACCTGCGTATCCGCTTTTTTGCAAAACGTAATATAGCAGGTAATCCCGGTGCGCTCAACTACAGCAATTTTTTGTCCTACAATCCCAACAGGGGCATTACCTATCCTGAAATACTCCTGAATAAAGCAGAATGTCTGGCCCGGCAGGGAGATATTACGGCAGCTATGGATATTGTCAACAATGATATACGAAAGAACCGTTTCACGCCGGCCAGATATCAGGAGCTGACTGCTACCAGCCGGGAAGAGGCAATAACGGCCGTTCTGGCGGAAAGGCGCCGGGAACTGGCGTTCAAAGGTGTACGCTGGATGGATATGAAGCGGCTGGACCAGGACAAACGTATGCCCGCTGTAAGACGTATAGCCGCCGACGGTGTAACGGTATTGGCTACCCTGGAACCGGGCAGCCTGCGCTATACCTACCAGATACCGTTGCAGGTACAATCTTTCAACCCATATATGCCGCTAAACAAACAATAATTGTATATGAATATCAACAAACGAATGATGTTAATGATTACAGCCGTACTGGCTGGATCAGTGTCAATAGCTCAACAGCCGTATCAGTTGAGTGGAAAGCTGCCGGGCGTAGCAGATGGTGTTAAAGTATACCTGGAAGATATTTATTCCAGTAAAAAATATCTGGATTCGGCGGTTACCCGGGATGGTGAATTTGTGATCCGGGGTACTCATCCATGGGGAATGGTACATCATTGCCGCCTGCTGATAGATCGTAATCCCGGTGTGAAGAAAGACAGTAAGCAGGTGATTCTTTTTATGGGAGATGAAAACGTGCAACTGTCTGTACCGCATATTGATAGTATGCCCGGCTATTATTACAATACAGGAGGAAGTAAAAAGAATGTTCGTATAGAGGGGGCTGCAGAACAGGCGTTGTATGAGACGTTTCAGGCAGAGAATCAGTCATTGTCTGCAAGCATCGGTGAATGGAATGATCAATATATGCGGGAATATCATCTGCCGGCGCTGGATGGCAAATTTAATACCGCCAGAGGAATAGAGCTGATGCGGGCCATCAAAAATGCAGAGACGGAAATGAATACAAAAAAGATGGCTTTCATCAAGCAGCATCCAAAGAATCTTGTGTCTGTCTTTATGGCGCAGGGGTTGCTGTATACGGCCAATTCGCAATATACTGCCAAAGAGATCGATGAGCTGGTAAACAGTCTGGATGGTTCCCTGGCAGCTTCTCCGGCGATGAAAGCCATGAAAGAAGTTGCTGTTGCAGCAAAGGTAGTAGCTAAAGGTACCCGGTTTATCGATATCCCGCTGATAGATGCAGCAGGTAAGCCCGTGAAGCTGGCGAAGTATGTAAAGCCCGGTCAGTATAATATGCTGGAGTTCTGGGCTTCCTGGTGCGGACCCTGCAGAGGTGAGATACCGCATCTGCGCCATCTGAATGAAGTGGTGAGCAACAAAGACTTCAACATCATCAGCATCTCCATAGATGAAAAAAATGCAGACTGGCTTAAAGCCCTGAAAGAAGAGAAAATGGTGTGGACACAACTCTGTGATACCAAAGGATTTAACGGCCCAGTGTCGCGTCAGTACAAAGTTTCCGGGGTACCATTTTCAGTAGTGCTCGACAAAAACGGCCGGGTGGTGTCCAGTAATATACGCGGTGGTGAACTGGATATGGTGCTGAAAGATTTGCTGGGAGAGAAGATCACTGCTTTCTAAAAACAAGCTGCCTCCGGAAACGGTAACGCCTATCCCGAGTGGGAGAAGTGCAATCCTCTATTGCTATATTTCAACGGGCTGCATTTTGGAAATATGTTTGGATGGAGTATCAAATGAATTACCTTATATTTACATATTCCTCTTTAAATATTTTCCGAGATGCAGTTTGCACAAACCACTACACAGATTTTTGACTCTGAGAAATGGAATGGCCAGTTGTCGGAGTTGAGTCAATCGTACCAAGGGGCGAACCCTTACCCACATATCGTTTTAGAGAATTTCCTGGACCCGGAGGTGTTGGATGAGTGTGTTGATGAGTTTAACAAGCTGAATGAATCAGATGGTTGGATCAATTACACACACTACAATGAGCGTAAGAAAGGGCTGAACAAGCTGGACATGCTGCCGGCGACCATCAGAAAAACCATCCATGAACTAAATTCGCCGGAGTTTCTCGCATTCCTTAGTGAACTGACAGGTATCAAAAACCTGATAAAGGATGACTTCCTCGAAGGAGGGGGCATTCATCAGTCCAGGAGGGGAGGATTCCTAAACATCCATGCTGACTTTACGGTGCATCCCCACCACCGGCATTGGCAGCGCCGGGTGAATGTCCTGGTATACCTGAACAAGGACTGGGAAGAAGAATGGGGTGGCAAGCTGGAACTATGGGACCGGGATATGAAGGCCTGCAAAAGAAAGGTACTACCCGTTTTCAACCGCTGTGTGATCTTCAATACAGATGCGGACTCCTACCATGGGCATCCGGAGCCGATGACTTGCCCGGAAGATGCTTTCAGGAGGTCTATTGCGTTGTATTATTATACAGAGGAAGATAAACCTTTTCGCAGGGCTACCCACTATATGGCCCGTCCGGGTGAAGGCTCCAAAAAACTGATGGTGAAACTGGATAACGCCATGGTAGCCCTTTATACCGAGATCAAAGGCTGGCTGGGCTCCAATGATAAAGTGGTGAGCAGCGTGCTGCGGTTTTTCTCCAGAAAAAAATAAAGTATCCATACTAAAAGGACCGAAGCGAAGATATCAGTATTCTTCGCTTCGGTCCTTTTACATGTATGTTTTGATTCCTTTTACTTTGTTACTTTTTCCCGCTTCAGGAACACAAATCCGTTCTTCCGGTATAGCTCCAGTATACCAGTATGTTGCAGGTATCCTTCTACGCGGTCTATTTTAGTAACGAAATAGGCTGGTTTATCGATATCGCCCTTCAGCAGCCATTCTTCGCTGTAAGCATTTTCATTGGCGGGTTTTTCCTTGTGAGTGTAGAAGAAGGGGGCGTAGCTCCAGTAGCCTAGTACGGTCACATAACAGTCTTCTCCTTGTCGGGCCTCAAAGAAGTCGATGGCCGCGCCTTGTGAGTAGCGTTCTACCTTGGGCACAATGATGGCCGCAGCCAGGAAGATCACCAGGGCTGTGCCGCCAAAATAAGTCCAGGCAGCTTGAGTGAAGCGTTGTTTGCGGAGCATCACCACACCTACGATCAGCGTAATCACCATCAGGGTGCCTACCGCGCCTTCCCAGCCGCTCCAATGTACGTCAGCAGCCATATTGGCCTGTGCAAAAGGGTCTTTCACATAGGGGATGAGTTTTTTCAGGTTCAGGGCCACCAGGGTTACGCCTAACAGGGCCACAGCCACCAGCACACCCAGGATGGTAACGAGTACGCCTATATATTTTTTATAAGGCATCTCTTTCAGATCCCATTTATAAAAAGTGTAGGCCGCCAGGAAGGTAACCGGGAACCAGGCCAGCGATGAATAGTGGATGATACGGGACTGTACAATGGAAAAGAGGAGCGTCACCACCCAGAACAGTATCACCATCCAGCGTTTGAAATCTTTGTCAGAACGGCTGCTGGCGGTAGTTTTGAAAAAAGAAGGAATGGCGAAGATGGAGGAGGGAAAGCAGCCTATCAGAATCACTACGTAATGGTAGCCGAAAAAGCCCGCCTGTCCTGCATCATGGGTAGTGAAGAGCCGGTACTGGTATTTCAGGAACTCGGTAATGAACCAGGGACCATTCTTCCAGGTCTCCCATCCATACCAGGTACAGGATACTGCCGTAGCCACCACCAGGAACAGCAGTGCATGGCCCCAGCCAAAGAAGAACCTGAAACGGTTCCAGATAAAGTACACACCCAGTACCAGCAGGAATACCATCAGTGCTACCTGCCCTTTGGTGAGGATAGCCAGTCCCATGAACAGGCCCGACCATACGGCATAGAACAATGGTGTCCTGTTAAGACCGGGTTTATCGTAGTCATTCCGTTTCCAATGATAAAGAATGAAATAATACAGGGAGATAAAGGTGAAGAGGTTGAACCAGGGGTCAATGATGCCTGATTTGAAATACATATTCGGAAACAATGACCCGCCATAAGCCAGTACCCAGAGTATACCGAATTTCCGGTCGTACAGCCTGGACCCGATAAGGAACAATGTTACCAGGGTAACGATACCGCATATCGCATTGGGAAGACGGGAGGCAAATTCATTAATGCCAAACAGCTTCATGGCTGTACTCTGCATCCAGAAAAACATGGGAGGCTTTTCCCAGAATGGTTTGAAGTTGACGTAAATGCGTGAATAATCATCCAGTTTGATCATTTCCCGGGCACATTCGGCGAAATTGATCTCATCCCAGTCGAAGAGATGCACCCGCCCCAGGAATGGAATAAATAGCAATGCGGCCACTACAGCCAATAATACAACGTTCGAAACTTTGATTGCACGCATATTTGTGAGCGTTTTTTTGAGATGGTTTTTCTGGGAAAAAATGAGTTCATAAATATAGGTTCTTTTTTTTCGCTCTTTGTATTTTAGAGAATTAGTTTTTTATGAATTCTGACCATTCAGCAAACGGCTATTAATTTTTCTTCGACTACCTACTGGTAGTAAGGGTCCATGATGTTGGACGGCTGGTAGTATTCCTTTCTCCACAACTGCCCGGGATTGATGCTGCCATTGAATTCATTGCTGTAGACAGCTTCCTTGTTGGAATGATAGTAGAGTACGAGCCGCAGGCGTGTTTTTTGAGCGCCTTCATATACGGGGCAGGTTAATTGCCAGTATCGTTGCGATTTGAGTTTAACCTCATAGTAGCTGTTGCCACACCAGCTACTGGGTAAAAATTCAATGTCTTTCCACTCGGAGCCACATCTGGCCTGCATCTTCATATCCAGTCGGTTATCCTGACTATCAAAGGCAATCGTGGAGTCGGTAGTATTGTATATAAAAACAGTATATCCTTTGTAGTTAGTGTCAAAGGTGTCCCTGGAAGTGGTATCCACCTTTATCTGCAGCTGACGAGGCAAGAGAGGGCTGTTCATCGGTATGGGTTTGGGAGCGGGCCATTCATGCTGGTAAAAAGCCATTTTTTCATCCCATTCTTCCATCACCCTGAAGTATCCCCGATGCATATAATCGATGTTTAAAGGTGGTTTGTTAGTATTCTGTTTTTCCTGCCAGATGAATTTTCCCTGTGGATTAAGATAAGCGAGCTTGCCCTCATGCAAACATAGTATTAGCCCACTTTTAAATCCTTCCGGACTAATATTGTCAAGCGTAAGCGGGAGCAGTGTTTTACCTGTTCTGTCTGCCATGCCGATGAGGCGTGTTTTTCTGTTGCTATCATAACCCCGGAAGAAAAAACGATCGGCAGTCATTCCTTCGGGGATAATTTCTTCGTATTTCGGACGGATAACATAATTGCCCATCGTGTCGATCATCCCATATTTATCATTCACCCTAACAAAAGCATAGTTATATTGAAAGCCTTCCCGCTGATAACCGTGATATTCTTTTATCGTTTTGCCTTCACCACTGATCAGGAGGACAGCATCTTTTGCCTGAAAGAAAATCCTGTTACTGCTGAATGATCCGTCGATCCGGCGATTGTCGTCCTGATAAAGGATATGCCCGTTTTTATCCATAAAGCCGTAGGTGTCGTTACCATAGTAGGCTGTTTTATTGAATATCAATTTGCCTGCTGAAAATTTATCGGTGCTGATCTTGCGGAGATCCAGCCGGAATAGCGCTTTTCCGGTTGAATCCAGCACTACGGAAGTATTGTTGTTGCTGTCAGGCTGTTGTAGCTCGGCGAGCAGATAGCCTTCATCCAATGACTTAAAATTATCATATTGGTGAAACGCTGGCAGTGGCCTTCCCTGGCCATCTGTAACAAAACTTTTCTCGTTGTCTCTGGTTACCAGCAGCAGGTTATGGGTCACCGGGGTGATGCTGTAAAAATTGGTGTCCAGCAACAGTTTTCCTTTCCTGTCAATAAGGCCGCTGTGTCCGGGCCTGTGGTCAATAATGGCTACCCCATTCCGGAACGGCCTGCAGCCCATATATCCGGGTGGTATCACTTCATGGCCGTTTTTGTCTATATATAGTCCCTTATCTCCTTTATACACCAATGCCAGCCCATCGGAAAACGGTGTCGCATAATCGTAGTTGGGCCGGATCACCCATTCTCCTTTTGCATTGATATAACCATACAGTCCGCCTTCCCGGACATTGGCAAGACCCTCCGAAAAATCCTCGCCGACAGCAAAACGGGCAGGGATAACAATTTCACCCTGTTGGTTGATATAGCCTGTTTTGCCATTTTCCCAATACAGGGAGAGAGGCGAAGAAGGGAAATGACAACTGTTGAAAAGATAGACACAAGTAAAGAATATCAGCAGGAAACGGAACGTTTTCATGGCATAGGTGGTTGGGTACACAAAATAGGGACTTTTATAACAGCTTATGTGTATTAGACAGGATTTAATCCGGCCAATCAAAAATTTGCCATTACAACTTATTCTTAGGGTTATCGCATTCCGCCGGGTTGAAAAAAGGCGATTAACTCTTTTGCAATTTTTTCAGGACTGTTGTCGTTATCGGCGGCAGTATGTCCCAAACCGCGCAATTCTACACGCTTTGCTTGCGGCAAAGTGGTGCTTAATGTATCAAGTGCAAGTTTAAGGTAACGTTGGCTCCTGGTCCCACCCATCAGTAGCATTTCAGCTTTAATTTCTTTACACCGATCTATAATTTCAGGTGATTCACGCACCAATATGAGATCGTAATGCAGGGTTGATATTAAGGATTTCAGGGGCACGTCATCACTCGCTTGTTTCTTTGCATTTGCGTTTATAGCAATATTTAGCAATGGTGCCATAAGAAAGCCTGGCAAGGCTGTAAACAGAGAGGGGTCGTCGGTGCCTTTTATGGCCGTGAACATTGCTTTTCCAAAGTTTCCGCGGGAGAGAGCTGATTCATAGCGACTGGCCCAGGCCGCAGGGTTAGTTCCATTGACCGGGATCGGAGGTTCGTAGAGTACTACTTTTTTAAGCGCTGGTTCTATGATTGCCGTTTGAAGTGCACAAATAGCACCAGAACTAAGTCCAAATATTTTATCCGTTGCCGTCTGATGGATTAATGCCTGCAAATCCTCGCTTTCTGATCCAATGCCATAGTTCGGGCCAAACGGACCGCTTAAGCCGCGACCCCGCCTGTCTGGAATATAAACAGTGAATTCATTGGATAAGAAGCTGGCAAGTTTCATGAAATTTTTAGAGGTCATCATCCCGCCATGGACAAGAATAACTCCCGGCCCGGAACCGGTTTGTCTATAACCAACGCTTGTTCCATCCTTTGACACAACATAGCCGGTAGTATATTTCTCTAAGGTGGGCATTGCCTGATCTGGGTTTATAATTTTAAAAATACGATAAAGTTGTGATGCCCCGGTTCATTTCTTATACCTTATTTAGTATAAATGGTACCCCTGTTTTATTATTCACTTCGTTTTCATTAAACCAGCGCATCTTTGATCATCACCAGCCTTAACCTGGATATTGGGCATGGGAAGTGGGTGCAGTTGTAAAGAAAATGCATAGTTTATTTAAGGATAACCCCTATTATCCTTTTGAGAGGGTGTATTGGGAAGATTAAGCTTTCATAAAATCAAACGCACCTTTTCTCAGGTTGATATTATATTCCAGGTATGCTTTGAGGCAGGCCAGGAAATTAGCCCATCCTTCCGTGTTCTGTCTGAGCCAGGTAATACCATCTTCATTTGCTGGCATTTCACTTTCTGTGATTTTTACCAGGGTGCCGCCACCTTTACCTGCAGACAGGGTGATGTTTGTGGTGGTGCGTTGTTTGGGGGAACCTTGCCATTCAAAAGTTACCTGTTGATCTGGGTTGCTTTGGGTAACAAACACATCGAGCTCGTCACTGAATTCCGGAAATTTCCATGTTAGTGTTTGTCCTTCTTCCATGCGGCCGCTGCCTGTGGCGATGAAGTAGCCGCTCATCTTTTTTGGGTCAACAATTGCTTCATAAACATCATGTGCGGGCTTGGCTATCTGAATGGAAGCTTTAATGATCAGTGGTTCCATAAGAAAATGTGTTGAAGGTTTTAATCATGAAGATACGTAAGAAAACAAAAAAGCAGCGAAGATCGTTCGGTCTTCGCTGCTTTTATTTTCTGATGATATCTTACAGATGTTTCAGTACTTCTTCGCCGATGGCATCAGTGCCTTTGATCATGTGGGCGGGTGTTTGCGGGTTGGCGATGTCGCGGGTGCGGAAGCCGGCTTTCAGCACCTGGTCTACAGCGTGTATAACAGCGTTGGATTCTTCCTTCATGCCGAAGGAGATATCGAGCAGTAATGCAGCTGAGAGTATGGATGCCAGCGGGTTGGCTACACCTTTGCCAGTGATGTCGTGGGCGGAGCCGTGGATGGGCTCGTATACGCCGGTGCCATCGCCGATGGAGGCAGAGGCGAGCATGCCCATGGAACCTGCTATCTGTGAGGCTTCATCGGTGAGGATATCACCGAAGAGGTTGGCCGTCACTACCACGTCGAAGCGGCGCGGATCTTTGATGAGCAGCATGGCGGTAGCATCTACGAACTGATGTTCTACTTCTACATCAGGATATTCGGGTGCTATTTTCTGTATGACTTCCCGCCATAGCCGGGATGTTTCGATGACATTGGCTTTATCGACGGAGCAGAGTTTTTTGCGTCTGGTGCGGGCGGCTTCAAATGCTTTGCGGGCGATACGTTCCACTTCAAAGTGGCTGTATTCTGCGATGTCGAAGGCGGTATCACCGTCATTTTTTCTGCCTTTTTCGCCGAAGTAGATGTCGCCGGTCAATTCACGGAAGAAGAGGATATCTGCGCCTTTCAGTATTTCCGGTTTGATGCTGGAGGCGTCGAGCAGTTCGTCGAATAATTTGATAGGGCGCAGGTTGGCGTATAATCCCAGTTCCTTGCGCATACGAAGCAGCCCTTGTTCAGGCCTTACT
The DNA here is from genome assembly GCF_003308995.1 of Chitinophaga flava. Taxonomy (NCBI): domain Bacteria; kingdom Pseudomonadati; phylum Bacteroidota; class Chitinophagia; order Chitinophagales; family Chitinophagaceae; genus Chitinophaga; species Chitinophaga flava. The sequence goes on from NZ_QFFJ01000002.1 coordinate 1,861,248, forward strand.
TTGGCAGAAGGATCGTTGTCATATTTGGGATGGCCTACAGCGCCAAACAGCACTGCATCTGAGGCGCGCATTTTAGCCAGCGATTCGTCGGGCAACGGATTGCCGGTGGCTTCTATGGCAGCATGTCCTACCAGTGCTTCATCATATGTGAAAGTGTGTCCGAATCGCGCTGCGATTTTGTCCAGCACCTTTTTGCCTACTGCGGTTACTTCCTGTCCTATTCCGTCTCCGGGAACAATTAAAATATGTTTGGTTGCCATCTGTTGATAATAAGATTATGATTGATCAGATCAGGTTGAGCATTTTCTGGGTGGCCTTTATGGCAGACACGGTCTGGTCGCTGTCAAGTCCTCTTGTTTTAAACTCTTTATTCTGGAAATTCCAGGTGATAATGGTTTCGCATAAAGCGTCGCTTTTACCGCCGGGAGGGATGTGTACAGAATAGTCTGTGAGTGCAGGCAGTTCCCTTTTTTTCTTTTTGTATACCTTTTTGAGTGCGTTCATGAAGGCATCATACTGCCCATCACCCTGAGAGTGTTCTTCGAAGAGTTCTCCTTCTACTGATATTTTCAGGGTGACAGAAGGATGAAGATTTTTGGAATGGGAGAGTACATAGTTTTCTATTTTCACCTTTTCCTCTATCCGGCTGCTGTCGAGAATATCAGAGATGATGTAGGGCAGGTCTGCTTGCGTAAGCACTTCTTTTTTATCGCCCAGTTCAATGATGCGCTGGGTAACCTTTTTGAGGTTGGCATCAGAGAGCTGGATGCCCAGTTGCTGAAGATTGTTTTCAATGTTGGCTTTGCCGCTTGTTTTGCCGAGGGCGTAGAGGCGCTGGCGGCCGAAGCGTTCGGGCATCAGGTCACTGAAATACAGTTTGTTCTTTTTGTCGCCGTCGGCGTGGATGCCGGCTGTTTGTGTGAAAACGTTGGCGCCTACCACGGGTTTATTGGCCGGGATGCGGATACCGGAGAATGTTTCCACCAGTTTGCTGGCGCCGTATAATGATTTTTCAGATACCGCTGTTTTGATTTCAGGCATGAAGTCGTTGAGCACAGCGATGGCGCTGGCCAGCGGAGCATTGCCAGCTCTTTCGCCCATACCGTTGATGGTAAGGTGTATGCCGTGAGCGCCGGCTTTCACGCCTTCGAGTACGTTGGCGGTGCCGAGATCATAGTCGTTGTGTGCATGGAAATCGAAGTGCAGCTGCGGATAACGCTGCACGATAGCGCTGATATATTGGCTGACTTCTGCGGGTGTGAGTACACCGAGCGTGTCGGGCAGCATGATGCGTTTGACAGGCTGGTGCTGCAGGAAATCAAGATACTCGTATACGTAGTCGCTGGAGTGGCGCATGCCGTTGCTCCAGTCTTCCAGGTATATATTGCATTCCAGTCCGTTTTTCCTGGCGAGGGCAATTACGGCGCCTACTTCCGCGAAGTGTTCTGCTGGTTTTTTCTTCAGCTGATGGGTGAGATGATTGAGTGAACCTTTTGTGAGGAGGTTCATGACCCTGGCGCCGGCCTGCAGCATCCACTCCACAGATACATCACCATCAACGAAGGTGAGTACTTCTACTTTATTGATAAAACCATTTGCCTCAGCCCATTGGGTAATAGCCTTCACCGCCGCAAATTCACCTTCCGAAACGCGGGCGGAGGCAATTTCAATCCTGTCTACTTTTACTTCTGTTAATAAAAGCTGGGCAATGGTTAGTTTTTCCGAGGGAGAAAAAGAGACGCCGCTGGTTTGTTCACCGTCGCGGAGGGTGGTGTCCATTATTTCAACATATCGCTGCGGTACTGGCATAAAGCAAATAATTATGGGGGTTAATACATACTCTTCGCGGCAAAAGCCTGTATATCTTCTTTCATGGCCTGGAGATAGTCGATGTCATCAAAGCCGTTGGTCATGTTGTGTTTTTTGTAGCTATTGATATCGAACTGCATACTGTCACCGGTAGCGGTGATGGTAATGGTTTGGGCAGGCAGGTCGATGACCAGTTCGGTTTTGGGATCGGCTTCTATGGCCGTGAATATCTTATGCAGGAATTCGGGGCTCACCTGTACCGGCAGGATACCGATGTTCAGCGAGTTGTTTTTGAAGATATCGGCGAAGAAGCTGGACACTACGCAGCGGAAGCCGTAGTCGTAGATGGCCCAGGCGGCGTGTTCGCGGCTGGAGCCACTGCCGAAGTTTTTGCCGGCCACCAGTATTTCACCGGAATAGATCGGGTTGTTGAGTACAAAGTCCGCTTTGGGTGTGCCATCTGTATTATAGCGCCAGTCACGAAACAGGTTGTCGCCAAACCCTTTGCGCTCTGTTGCTTTGAGGAAGCGGGCGGGGATGATCTGGTCGGTGTCCACGTTTTCGATGGGCATGGGTACAGCAGCGCTTTTCAGTACGGTAAATTTATCGTAAGCCATGATGTTGTTACTAGTAGTTAAAAATGAAGAAGTGGTTAGATCAGTTCACGCGGATCGGTTACAACACCGGTGACAGCGGCGGCAGCGGCAACAAGCGGGCTGGCCAGCAAAGTGCGGGAGCCTGGTCCCTGGCGGCCTTCGAAGTTGCGGTTGCTGGTGCTGACAGCATACTTGCCGGCAGGAACTTTGTCGTCGTTCATGGCGAGGCAGGCGGAGCATCCTGGCTGGCGCAACTGAAAACCGGCAGCAGTCAGGATATCAAGGATACCTTCTTCTTTGATCTGTTGTTCTACAATATGTGATCCGGGCACGATCCAGGCGGTCACATGATCTGCTTTACGGCGGCCTTTCACGATGGAGGCAAAGGCGCGGAAGTCTTCTATACGGCCGTTGGTACAGCTGCCGATAAATACATAATCCACTTTTTTACCTAACATGGGTTCTTCTTCGCTGAAGCCCATGTACTGCAATGATTTTGCGTAGCTGGCTTCACTGCCGCCGGCAGCCTGTGCGGTAGGAATGCGCTGGGTGATACCCAGGCCCATACCGGGGTTGGTGCCGTAGGTGATCATCGGTTCTATCTCACTGGCTTCAAAAGTATATTCCATATCGAAGGTGGCGCCTTCCTCTGTTTTTAATGTTTTCCAATAGGCGACAGCGTTATCCCAGGCTTGTCCCTGTGGCGCTTTTTCGCGGCCTTTGATATAGGCGAAGGTGGTTTCGTCCGGAGCGATGATACCGCCACGGGCACCCATCTCGATACTCATGTTGCAAACGGTCATGCGGCCTTCCATGCTCATCTTCTCAAACACTTCACCGGCATATTCCACGAAGTAACCGGTGGCGCCGGCTGCGGTGAGGCGGGAGATGATATAGAGGGTGACGTCTTTGGGGGTAATACCTTTGCCGGTGGTACCGGTAACGGTTATACGCATTTTCTTCGGTTTCTGCTGCATGATGCACTGGGAGGAGAGGACCATCTCCACTTCTGAGGTGCCGATGCCGAAGGCGATGGCTCCAAAGGCGCCGTGGGTGGAGGTGTGGGAGTCTCCGCATACGATGGTCATGCCGGGCAGGGTGATGCCGTTTTCCGGTCCTACTACGTGTACGATACCGTTGCGGGGATTACCCAGGCCCCAGTGGGAGATGCCATATTTGGCAGTATTGGTTTCCAGGGCTTTCAGCTGGTTGGCTGACAGCGGGTCCTGTACGGGGAGATGCTGATTGATGGTAGGTGTATTGTGATCGGCAGTGGCAAAGGTTTTTTCCGGGAACATCACCTTCAGTCCCCTGCTTTCCAACCCCAGAAAAGCTACCGGGCTGGTCACTTCATGGATAAAATGACGGTCTATAAACAATACATCAGGACCGTCTTCAATTTTCCTGACCGCATGTGAATCCCATACTTTGTCAAATAAGGTAGCGGGTATTTTACTCATTTTCATAATTTTAAAGGTAGGTGCTAAATTCTTAAAAAATATCCAGATATTCTTATGATTGTCATATTTTTTCTAAAAAGAGTGGTGAAAGTATGATTATTATTTTGTGCTGTGATCGCAGTGTTTGTTTTTAATATATTGATAATCAATATAAGATAACAAAAAATTTATATGACAAATGGCTATTAAGAGAAAGTGTTGCAGTAGGTGTTGTGTCATGAAAAAGTCATGAATCGTAGCAGCGTATACACGATACCGTTAGTGAGGGGGGGAGATAGGCATAACAAATGCTGACCATCGCAATAATTGCGTATGGCCGTTGGGGTTATCATTTCAAAAAAAGAAAGTATCGTGTAACCGTGCCCGTATTGCGGGGCACGGTTGGTATGATAAGATTACATCTCCTTGAGTACCTTCACAGAATCGAGGCTCATAACTTTTGCTTCTGTACCCATCAGTGACAGGGTATTGGCGAGTAACACGCTCCGGGGAGACTTACGAAACCCGCCGGGACAGTGGTTGCTGGGCAGGTTGGTGTCCCAGTCTCTCCCCAGTATCAGATAAATTTCATATTCAGCTGCCGGTATTCCGCTGATTTCATATTCCGTGTTGGATTGAATATAAGTATTGAGAACGGTGCGGTGCGAACCTTTCCGGAGCAGGCATACGATCGCATCCTCTTGCAGTGGATTCTTTACTTTAAAGGTACAGGGCCCTTTGGTGGGTTTGAGCTGAAGGCAGCTGTCCAGCGGAGCCGCACCATTGGCCAGCTGATTGTCGAATACCCCGGAACTGAATTGGCCTGCCGGTTGGTTAAGATTGTGTTTTTGCGGGGGCTCGTTTACATTCAGGAGATTGAAAAAACGAGTGAGCCGGTATGCCAATAGCACTACGGTCAGGATGGTCGTAAATATATACCATCCGGTTTTTGGGCCGGAAGATGGTTGGGCTACGGATGCGGCAAGGGATACCAGGTCTTGCGTGGGTTCTTTATTTTCAAAGGCAGTTTCGGAATACTCCGGGGCTTTTTCACCGGTGATCTGCTCGTAGTCTTTTTCCAGTTGCTGGCGTAATACAGTAGGGGTCTTTATCTGCAGGAGGTAGTGCAACAGGTCTCCAGGTAATCCGCTGTCAGGCCGCAGCGTTTTCAGCTGCCACGCCGCATTGCGGGCGGCTTCCAGTAAATCAGCCTTTTCTATTTCAAGTTCCCGCGGAAATACATTGAGTGCATCTCTGTTAATCAGCGCCAGGATGGCGGATGACAAGTCGTCTTCCTGGTAGCTGGCTTCATCACGTAATAGTTGTTGGAGGGTAGTCTGATGTTGTTGCAGCAATGTTACCAATGGCTCATAAATCAGTGCGCTGTCTTCTTTGGTGACGAGTGGTGTAATGGATATGTTTTTGAAGAAGGCGTTGGTATTGGTAAGGCTGTAAGCCTGTACCAGGGTCTGGCCGTAGGCTGCTGCGAAGTAGGGACTGATAAAACGGATGAAGGAAGGATCTTTATAGATATACTTTCCTTCGAAGTTGATGGTTGTCAGATGATCGCCGGTGATCAGGAAACCGTTCAGCGTGTAGTCGTTGGCGATAATGTGATAGTAACTTCTTCTCTCCGGGTTATCCAGTTCGGCTATAACGTTTTCGCAGGTGTCCGCATCGAGTAAGTCGCCGTTATAGGAAAGCTGTTGATGAGGAGTGGCGGCTATTTCAGCCAGTAATTCCTTCTTTGCATGGTCAATGACGGCATTGTTGATCTTGTCGGCAGCCGTGGAGGCGAGGCCGAGGAGTTCAATAGGATTGATGTATTTCACGTATAGGGATATGTTATCCCATAAAAGTAGTCATATTTTTTACAGTATCTGCAGGCCTTTGGTTTTATATCCTTGCAGGGCTTCACTGCCGGCGGGCAATTCGGTGATGAGATAGTGGATGTCTTGCAGGTCAGCGATTTTCATTTTCATGGAGGTGTTGAGTTTTTCGCTGATGGCGAGGATGGCCACTTTGTCTGCTGCTTTGATCATGGCTTTTTTCACCTGTATCGTTTCCCAGTCGGCATCAGTGAGGCCGTTGACAGGATCGATGGCGTTGGTGCCGATGATGCAGAGGTCTGCTTTGATATTGGAGAGGTATTCAAATACTTCGCCGCTCACGGTCATCTGGCTGTAGGCAGATATCTGGCCGCCTATCACGATGGTTTTGATCATGGGCTTATCCAGCAGTTCAACTGCCGAGAGCACGTTGACAGTGATAAAGGTGGCGCGCAGGGTAGGCGGTATTTTTTTGATGAACTCTCGGATGGTGGTGCCGCCGCCAATGAGTACGATCATGTCGTCACGCAGCAGCTGCAACGTTTTTTCGGCGATGACCAGTTTGTTGGTCTGTGCGTAGGTTTCGGATTCATGACCGTAGTGATAGGCGATAGACATGGCGCCGCCCTTGATCTTCACTACTTCCCCGTCATCGGCCAGTTCGTTGACATCACGGCGGATGGTATCTTCAGATACATTAATCAGACTTACCAGTTCACTGTAGGTGATCCGGGTGTGAATATTCACTTGTTGTATGATGAGCTGTTTCCTGGATTTTTTTGTGAGGGAAACCGGTGGAACATGGTCCTGTGTGTTCATACTATCCATAGCATCTGATAAATTCAAAGGTGATGATAGACAAAAAAAGTTATATATGCAAAAAGTGTGATAGGTCTTTTTTGCATGCCATAACATGGGTTGGGGCAAAAATAGAAGATCATAGACAATTTTGCACTTTTGGAGCGAAAAATAATTTTTGTTGCAGAATTTGATGAGATTAAGTATTTGATTGATAGTTTTTTAGCGAGAAATTAAAGATTTGTGAAGATGGATTTTTGCATTATTTGCAAATAATTTTTGCGAATTATTTGCAGTTTTGGCAGGAATAGCTATTTTTAACCCCGTAATTTCCGCATTATTTGAAGAACTATCAACCAAACCACATGATGAAAAATATCATAAGAGTGGCCTCCTTACCGAAGATATTCCTGCCACTACTAGGCCTGTTATTTTCTGTATGTAGCTATGCCCAGTCTGATCTGATATCCGGTACTGTCACCAGCGCAGCCGACGGTCAGAAAATTATCGGAGCTTCCGTCTCTCTCGTTGGTGCTAAAGGCATCGGTGCCCTGACCGACGAAACAGGTAAATTCTCCGTTAAAATACCAGCCACCTTCACCGGTGAACTTACACTCGCCGTCACTTTCATTGGCTTCGAAAGAAAAGAAGTAAAAGTAACCAGAGGACAATCCAACATCAGCATCCGTCTGGAAACCAACACCAAAGCCCTCGGAGAACTGGTAGTCACCGCGCTCGGCATCAAAAAGGAAAAAAAGGCACTGGCCTATGCCGTAACAGAAGTAAAAGGTAGTGACTTCACACAGGCCCGCGAAATCAACGTGGCAGACGCGCTCACCGGTAAAATAGCCGGCGTAAACGCCTCCAGCCTCGCCAGCGGCCCCGGTGGCTCCAGCCGCGTAATCATCCGTGGCAACGGTTCCCTCAACGGCGACAACCAGCCACTGTATGTAGTCAACGGCATGCCTATCGACAACACCACCCAAAGTACCGTAATCAGCGGTGCTTCCAACGGTCTCAACTACGACCGCGGCGATGGTATCGCAGGCATCAACCCCGATGATATCGAAACCATCACCGTATTGAAAGGTGGCCCCGCCGCCGCGCTCTATGGCGCCCGCGCCTCCAACGGTGTAATCCTTATCACCACCAAAAAAGGCGTGGCCCAGAAAGGTATCGGTGTAGACTATAACACCACCTTCACCGTAGAAACACCTGCCATCATCCCCGACTGGCAATACGAATACGGCTCCGGTGAAAATGGAATTAAACCCGCTAACCAGTCTAAAGCTATCGCCGCCGGCCGCCTCTCCTGGGGCCCTAAAATCGATGGCAGCGATGTTGTACAGTTCGATGGTGTAGCACGTCCTTACGTAGCCCAGAAAAACAACATCAAAAATTTCTATAAAACGGGCAACACTTTCACCAATACACTGGCTTTCTCCGGAGGCAATGAAAACACAAAATATCGTGTATCCCTCTCCGATATGAGCAACCATAGTCTGGTGCCTAATCAATCTCTCGACAAAAAAATCGGCTCTGTCAGCGTCTTCTCCAATCTCAGCAAACGCCTTACCATAGAGGCTTATGCACAATACAACATCGAGAAGGCCAAAAACAGAAGCAGCGTTTCCGACGCTCCCGGCAATGTCAACTGGGGTACCTACATGATGGCCAACACCGTTGACATCCGCAATCTCAATCCCGGCTATAACGCCGATGACAGGGAAGTAGAGTGGAACCCTTCCGGTTTCGCCTCCAACCCTTATTTTGTAGCTAACCGCTTTCGTAACAACGATGACCGCAAACGTTTTATCGGTAATGCCAGCATTAAATACAACCTGCTGGACAACCTGTTCGTGCGCGGTCGTGTAAGCCATGATTATCTGAACATCAATTATGTAGGTATCGTGCCTACCGGAGCACTCTTCGCTCCAAAAGGTGTATACCAGCAGTACAACACCATCAGCACCGAAACAAACGGTGAGCTGACCATCAACTACCAGGGCAAACTGAGCCAGGACTTCGGTCTTACCGCCATGGCCGGAGGCAACAGACGCAAAACCATCTCCGACGCCGTGAACCTTAATGGTACTGACTTCTTTGCACCTGGTTTTTATGATCCTTCCAACGTGGTAAGCCTGAATACCACCAATGTCAATCAGCGCCAGGCGACCAACTCGCTCTTCGGCTCTGTGGACCTGTCTTTCAGAGATATGTTGTTTATTACTGCCACCGGCCGTAACGACTGGTTCTCTACCTTGTCAACGAAAAACAACAATATCTTCTATCCATCTGTAGGCGCCAGCTTCCTCCTGTCTGAAGCCATTAAAATGCCTTCCTGGATGAACTACGCGAAAGTACGTACCTCCTGGGCTCAGGTAGGCGGCGCTACTCCGCAGCCTTACATCCTCAGACAGACCTATTCTGTTTTATCCGGTGGAGGCCACCTCGGACAGCCCCTGCAAACGCCCACCCCCACCACTCCTCAGGGTGTTGGCGCCGGACTGTTCCAGGCTCCCAATCCAAACCTGAAACCTTTGCTCTCCACTACCTTTGAAGCCGGTATCGAAGCTCGCATGCTCAACAATCGCCTGTCTGCCGATGTTACCGTATACAGCCGCAGAACTACCAATGATATCATGCAGGCTGCTATCTCCCCGGCTTCTGGCTACAACTTCGCCATCCTCAACGTAGGCGAAATGAGCAACAAAGGCATCGAAGTATTGCTCACCGGCGTTCCCATCAAAAAGAAGGATTTCTCCTGGGATGTGAGCTACAACATGGCCTACAATAAAAATGAAGTGGTAAAACTCACAGAAGGCATCAACAGCCTCCAACTCGACGTGAGCGTTAACAGTTACGCCTATATTTTTGCAGAAATCGGAAAACCATACAGTACCATCAAAGGTTTTAAAGTGCTGAAAGATGCAGCCGGCAATACTGTGTACGATAAAAGTACCGGCTATGAAATGCGTACCGGTCTTACAGACCTCGGCACCGGTGTATCTCCTTTCTCTGCAGGTATCACCAACAACTTTACCTATAAGCGTTTTAACCTGAGTTTCCTGATAGATGGTAAATTCGGTGGCCACGTATATTCCGCTACCAACCTGTATGCTACCCGTTTTGGTCTCAGCAAGATCACACTGCCGGGCAGGGAAGAGGGTCTTACTGTGAGTGGTGTAGACCAGGATGGTAAACCTTTCAGCAAAACATTTACCTACGCTACCGGTTTACAACAGTACTACGATAACTTCAAAAATCTCTCTGAGAAATTTGTATACGATGCCAGCTTCATCAAACTGCGTCAGGTGGTGCTGAGCTACAATGTTCCGGCAAAAGTGTTCTCCTTCGCCAGAGTGCAGTCAGCTACCGTGTCTTTCGTAGCCAGGAATCTGTTTTTCCTGTATAAGAATGCGCCTAATATCGATCCGGAATCAACCTTCAGCAACTCCAATGCACAAGGCTTTGAAATGTTCGGCGTGCCCCGTACCCGGAGCTATGGCGTCAACCTGCAGGTAAAACTTTAGTTCATTCTTAAAAATTGTAAGCTCATGCAACGTATTGCCAGATATAAATTCATACTTATTTTAGGGGCTGTGCTGGGATTGTCCTCCTGTGACAAGGGTTTTGAGGCGCTCAATGTCAATCCCAACGCTTCCGAGAAACCTAATGTTGATCTGCTGTTCACACAAAGTCTGCTGAAAGGCAATCTGCCACTGGACCGCGCCTACTTCTTCACCTCTTACCTGCATTGTGGTACCTATATTCAGCACTTTGCCATCGCCAAGGAGGTCGCTGGTTCAGGCGCCGGTGATAAATACGCTGTCAATGATTTTTATCAGAGCTTTTATTACCGTAACGTATATACGAATACGGTTACCACACTGACCGAAATCATAGAAGCCGCCAAAGGGCCGGAGAACGTCAACAAACTTTCCGTGGCCCGTATCTGGAAAGCCCTGATCATGCAACGTATCACTGACCTGTATGGAGATGTACCTTACAGCGATGCTAACCGCGGTAAGTATGATCTGTTTCAGCCTAAATATGATCCGCAGGAAGACATCTATGCCGGCTTGCTGAAAGAAGTGGACGAAGCCATCAAAGCATTTGATCCTTCCAAGCCTACCTATGGCAACGCTGACCTGATCTACAAAGGCAATATCGCCCAGTGGAAAAAATTCGGTTACTCGCTCATGTTGCGTCTGGCCATGCGTACCACGCGCGCTACCAGCACCAAGGTAGTTGCTAAAGACTGGGCACAGAAAGCCATTGCCGGCGGTGTGATCACCGATGCAGCAGACATTGCTGTCATGAGATATTCTAATGGGCCGCAGACCTATAACAACAATCCCATTGCTTTTGAACTGGTAAATCAGGACTATACTACCAGCTCCAAAGGAGCCAGCAACCAGGAATGGGGCAAATTCAGCAAAACGTTTATCGACTTCCTGAAAAATAATAATGACCCTCGCCTGGGTGTGGTATCTGTAGTGTGGACCAACGGTGTACCTGACACTACTGCTGCGCTGCAGAAAGGAATGGCTAACGGTTCTGATGTAAAACCGGCCAACCCGGCTTCTTACTCTGAGCCCAATCCGGCTACCATCCTTAATTACAGCTCTCCTGTGCTGGTGATGACCAACGCCGAAATGAACTTCCTGCTCAGTGAAGTAGCGCTGCGTGGCTGGGGTACCGGTGATGTTGCCCAGCTGTACAACAACGGCGTAACCGCGTCACTGCGCAACTGGGGCCTGTTTGGTGCTGCTGGTGTGATTGCACCTGCAAGGATCGATCAGTATATGGCAGAACACGCCCTTAATACCGGCGGTACTTTCGATCAGCAGATGGAACAGATCCATACGCAGTTCTGGGCTGCCCTGCTGCTCGATGAACAGGAAGCCTATGCCAACTGGAGACGTACCGGTTATCCTGTACTGGTACCGGTGAAATACACCGGTAATGTTACCAACGGCACTATCCCGCGCAGACTGCCTTATTCCCAGACAGAACAGGGTATCAACGGTACCAACTACAATGATGCCGTGAAAAGACAGGGTCCGGATTTATTAACAACCAGAATGTGGTGGGATAAATAGTATGAGACGCATTTTCCTTTTTTCTGTATTCATAACGGTTCATACATGCCTCTTCGCACAAAAGAATCGGGTCGCCTCACCGGCGGCCCTGATTCCTTTGCCGGTGGCAGCTTCCTGGACGACCGACAGCGCTTTTATTACTGCCAACGCGGAAATAAAGGCTATGGCAGGCCTGGAAAAAGAAGCAGCCCTGTTGAGGGAATACATGGGTGCTGCCGTCAACCGGCCATCTGCTCATCGTCAGGCGGCTATTATGCTGTCGCTGGATACTGTGTTGGTAAAACAGCCGGAAGGTTATCTGCTGAACATCAGCGCTACGCAGATAAAACTTACGGCGCATGATGCGGCCGGTATAGGCCATGGTATCGCTACCCTGCGCCAGCTGTGGCGTCCTGCCATTGCAGGAGGGCTGGTAGTGCCGGGAGCCGTTATTGCCGACTATCCCCGTTTTGCTTACCGGGGCATGCACCTGGATGTAGGCCGGCATTTTTTTTCGGTGGATTTTGTCAAACAGTTCATCGATCAGCTGGCGTTTTACAAGATCAACAACTTCCACTGGCATCTTACCGATGATCAGGGATGGCGCATAGAAATAAAGAAGTATCCCGCTTTGCAATCAGTGTCTGCCTGGCGCGCGCAAACCATGATCGGGCATAAGAAGGAACTGCCGCATCGTTTTGATGGCAAAAGATACGGTGGCTACTATACGCAGGAACAGGTCAGAGAAGTGATTGCCTATGCCGCAGCCAGACATATCAATGTGATACCGGAAATAGAAATGCCTGGGCATGCACTGGCCGCACTGGCAGCGTATCCTTCATTGGGTTGTACAGGCGGACCTTATAAAACAGCTGAATTCTGGGGCGTTTTCGATGATGTGTTCTGTGCCGGAAAAGACAGCACCTTTACTTTCCTCCAGGATGTGCTGGATGAAGTGATCGCCCTGTTTCCTTCTACGTATATCCATATAGGTGGGGATGAATGCCCCAAGGCGAAATGGAAACAATGTCCTGCCTGTCAGCAGCGTATGAAAGCCATGCACCTGCCTGATGAAGCGGCTTTGCAGAGTTATTTTATCCGTCGTATCAGCGATTATGTACGCAGTAAAGGCCGTCGTATTATCGGCTGGGACGAGATACTGGAAGGTGGGCTGGCGCCCGGGGCCGTAGTGATGAGCTGGAGAGGAGTGGAGGGCGCTGTGTCGGCTGCCAGGCAGCAACAGCACGTGATCATGACACCGGAAGATGAGTTGTATTTCGATCATTATCAGTCTTTATATCCTGAAGAAAAAACAGCTGCCGGTGGTTATACGCCGCTGGAAGAAGTGTATGCCTACGAACCTTTGAAAGCAGCAGGTGATACTGCGCTGCTGCCCTATATTTCAGGTATACAGGGAGAGATCTGGAGCGAATATCTTTCTACTCCTGAACATGCCAACTATATGATTTATCCCCGTCTGCAGGCAATGGCCGAAAGAGCCTGGTCGCCTATGCAGGTACGGAACTATGATCAGTTTACCCGGAGGCTGGAAGCACTTACCGGCAACGGCTATACGACCTGGCATGAAATAAACTATTCGCTGGACAGCCTTGCTAAAGGAAAGCTATATGTATCACTGCGTTCACAGCTGAAAGGGGCCACTATCCATTATACCACAGATGGCAGTACACCGGTGGCAACCAGCCCGGCTTACAAGGGCCGTATACTGCTGACCCGCAGCTGTAACCTTCAGGCCATGCTTTTCGTACTGGGCACACCGGTAGGACGTTTGTTCCATCAGCCTTTTGAAATATATAAATCTACCGGCGCGATGATTACGCTGCAGCAGCCACCCAATACAAAATATAACGGTGACGCCACTACGCTGGTGAATGGCATAGCAGGTTCCCATCGTTTCAACGACCAGCAGTGGCTGGGTTTCTCGGCCAGAGATCTGCATGCGTTTATTGATCTGGGTGGTATGCAGGAAATAAAGCTGCTGGGTGCTAATGTGCTCAACTATCATTGGCAGCGTATGTGGGAGCCGGCGAGCCTTTCGTTTGAAGTGTCTGCAGATGGAAAACATTATGAGCGTGTAGCCGTCGCTGATAGTTTCCCCGTGAATGGTATCAATCAAATACGTTTACCCATCAAGCCGGTACGGGCAAGATATATAAAAGTGACCGCTGTCAACAAAGGTGTTATCCCTGCCGGAGGCTACGGTGCCGGCGGCAACAGTATGTTGCTGGCTGACGAAATTATTGTTAACTAAATGCTGTCGTACAGAACTTTTCCACGTTAGCATTACAATTTTGACGACATGGCATTTCTGATCGTTGTTTTATGCATCCTGGTACTGATTGTACTGGTGACGCTGGCCAGGTTTAATGCCTTTCTGGCTTTCCTGATTGTTTCGGCGCTGGCGGGCTGGTGGCTGGGCATGCCTGTTACCAAAATCACAGCTTCCCTGCAGAAGGGGATTGGTGATACGATGGGCGGGCTGCTGATCATCATCACCTTGGGCGCTATGCTGGGCAAGCTGGTGGCGGAAAGCGGGGCAGCCCGTTGTATAGCCGGCAGCCTGATACGTTTGTTTGGCACCCGCTACATACAGTGGGCCTTGCTGATAGCAGGGTTTATCATCGGCATACCGCTCTATTATGGCGTGGGTTTTGTGCTGCTGGTTCCTTTGATCTTTTCTGTGGTCTACCAATATAAGCTGCCGGCGGTATACATCGGTTTACCAACGCTGGCGGCTTTATCTATCACGCATGGGTTTCTCCCGCCGCATCCTTCACCGGTAGCGCTGGTCACACAGTTTCATGCAGACATGGGATTGACGCTCATATATGGACTGGTGGTAGCTATTCCGGCTTTACTGGTGGCGGGGCCTTTGTTTGCCCGCTATCTGAAGAAAATGCCGGCGGAGCCTTCATCACTTTTTCAGACTACTGACAACGAGCCGGCGAAAATGCCTGGTGCGGCCAATAGCTTTATCACCGCATTGCTGCCGGTATTACTGCTGGTACTGATGACGGGGCTGCAGCATCTGACCAGTGAGGGTACGGAGATGCACAGTTTTCTGGTGTTTGCAGGTGATGCGCCGGTGGTGATGTTATTCTGTTTGCTGGTAGCTACTTTTTCACTGGGGGTGTTTCAGGGTCGTCCGATAAAGGCCGTGATGGCCATTTATTCGGAGGCTGTTAAAGACATCGTTATGGTGATGCTGATTATTGCCGGTGCAGGTGCTTTAAAGCAGGTGCTGGCAGACAGCGGGGTGAGTGAACAGATTGCAGTGGCGATGCGTTCCTGGCATATACCGGTATTAGTATTGGGCTGGCTGATGGCCGCCGTGATACGGGCCTGTATAGGATCTGCCACCGTCGCGGGTATTACGGCAGCCGGTATGATGGCGCCACTTGTTACTGCAGGGCAGGTAGACCCCAATCTGATGGTATTGTCTGTAGGCGCCGGCAGTCTGATGTTTTCACATGTCAACGATGCCGGTTTCTGGATGTTCAGGGAATACTTCAACATCAGCATAAAAAATACACTCCTTTCATGGTCTGTGATGGAAACAATAGTAGGCATCATGGGATTGCTGGGAGTATTGGCACTTAATATACTGATCACAGGTTAAAACAATTTTAAACCAGTACATATGGAAAACAAAGCAGAAGAAAAGTTAGCGGCATTAGGGTTGGAACTGCCACCCGCACCAACACCGCTGGGCGTTTATAAACCTTATCTGATAGATGGTAAATACCTGTATCTGTCAGGTCATGGTCCGGTACAATCCGATAAATCGCTGATCATCGGCCGTATAGGACGGGAGCTGGATATGGAACAGGGTAAACTCGCAGCCAGACAAGTTGGATTAACGATGTTGTCTACCATCAAAACGCATGTGGGTAGCCTCGACAAAGTAAAGAGAGTGATCAAGGTATTAGGCATGGTCAACTGTACACCGGAATTTGAGCGTCATCCTTATATCATCAATGGTTGCAGTGAACTGTTTGCTGCCATCTGGGGTGAAGAAAACGGTATCGGCGTAAGAAGCGCTGTGGGCTTTGGTTCGCTGCCCGACAATATCCCGGTGGAGATAGAGGCTTTGTTTGAATTGTATTAATATCATTTGCAGCGGATGCAGATGACAGGGAAAATATTATCTTTCCCTTAAATTTTGGATCATGCAAAAGCGGGATGGAAAAACAGCAGTCCGGTTGGCGGCTTTCGGGGAATTTCTGTTAAGACTACATAGCAATACAGGAAAACGTTTCAGTCAATCGGACGGATATATTCCCTACTATGCCGGTGCAGAAGCCAACGTATGTGTGCTGTTGTCGCGCCTGGGCATGCAAGCCGAATATATCACCCGTGTGCCGGACAATGACCTTGCCGCTACAGGGATACAGCTGCTGAAAAGTCATGGTGTGGGTACCGGAAAGATACAGTATGGGGGAGACAGGCTGGGCTTATATTTTACAGAATCGGGTAACGGTATTCGTCCCGGACGTGTGATTTATGACAGGGCAGGTTCTTCCTTTGCCACACTGCAGCACGGGGATATCGCCTGGCAGCCGTTGCTGGAAGAAGTGGATGTGTTTCACTGGTCTGGTGTGGCCGCTGCTTTATCTGCCAGTAGTGCCGCTGTTTGCAGGGAAGCGCTGGAAGCCGCACTTGATGCGCGGCTCACCATCTCTTCGGATTTTAATTACCGTGCCACACTCTGGAAATACGGACAACATCCGTCTGCCGTTATGCCAGCTTTATTACAGCACAGCGATCTGACTGTGGCCGACCTGGATGCCGTAAACGTGTATTATAATATTGAAACAGACAAACAGCTGCCGCTGGAACAAAGGTTTCAGCAATGCCATGAACAGCTGCGCCGGCATATGCCCCGTTTGAAAACACTGGCCATGAGTTTCCGAAAGGTACAGGGTAATCAGATGATCTACTTCGGTGCGCTGGCACAGGATGAACAATATTATTTTGCAGAAGGGTTTACCATTCCGCAGGTCACCGATCAGATAGGCACCGGTGATGCTTTTACAGCGGGCATCCTGTTTGGCATGATGAACAATTATCCGCCGCAACAGACCATCGACTTCGCCACCGCCTGTGGTACGCTCAAACAGAGCATCCATGGCGACTGGGCACTCATCAATAAACAGGAAGTAACAGAACTTATGCTCAACGGCCCGTCCGGAAGAATAGTTCGCTAATTTGACACATTATGTTTACGATCGATGCACACCTGGACCTTAGCATGAATGCTATGGAATGGAACAGGGATCTGCAGCTGCCTGTTGACGCCATCCGCAGCAGGGAAGCCGGACAAAACGATAAACCCGACCGCGGTAAAGGCGTTGTGTCTTTCCCCGAGCTGAGAAAAGGAAATATAGGCCTGGTAGTGGCCACGCAGATAGCCCGTTATGTTGCACCAGGCAACAACCTGCCGGGATGGTTTTCTCCGCAGCAGGCCTGGTCACAAACACAGGGCCAGCTGGCCTGGTATAAAGCCATGGAAGAAGCAGGGGAGATGATCATGATTAAAGATAAACAGGGGTTGGAACAACACCTGGCTTATTGGAATGATGGTACTCCCAACGATAAAAAACGGATTGGTTATATCCTCAGCCTCGAAGGCGCCGATTCACTCGTAACCGTAGGGCATCTGGAAAGGGCTTACCACGCCGGATTGCGGGCTGTAGGGCCTGCGCATTACGGGCCCGGACGTTATGCCAACGGCACCGATGCTACCGGTCATCTCAATGAACAGGGCCGTCAGCTGCTGAAGGAAATGGAAAAGCTCAATATCATACTGGATGCTACCCACCTCTGTGACGATGCCTTCTGGGATGCCATGGACCTCTTCAACGGGCCTGTATGGGCCAGTCACAACAACTGTCGTACACTGGTAGATCATAACCGCCAGTTCAGTGACGACATGATCAGAACGCTGATACAGAAAGGCGCAGTGATCGGTGGCGCACTCGACGCCTGGATGATGGTGCCGGGCTGGATCCGGTTCCAGTCCACCCCTGAAGCGATGAACTGTAACCTCGAAAAGATGGTCGATCATCTGGACCATATCTGCCAGATCGCCGGCAATTCCCTTCACGTAGGCATCGGTTCCGATCTCGATGGAGCCTTCGGAAAAGAACAGTGTCCTTATGACCTGGAAACAATTGCTGACCTGCAATCCTTGCCAGCATTGCTTTCTAAACGGGGATATACCGCCGCTGATATTGAAAATGTCATGCATGGCAACTGGCTGCGCTTTCTGCGTAATGCCTGGAAATAAAGCACGCGAAAAAGATTTAAAATAACAAAGCAGCAAAGAGCGATCATCGTTCTTTGCTGCTTTGTTGTTTTTATACAATTCATTATTCAGTCCGGAGACTGCGTGCAGGATCTGTCAGAGAGGCTTTGATGGCTTGTGCACTCACTGTCAGCAGTGCAGTGAGAAAGGCCAGTGCACCTGCTGCCAGGAAAGTACTGCCACTAATATGGGTATGGTAGGCGAAGTTATTGAGCCACCGCTGCATGCCGAGGTAAGCCAGTGGACTGGCAATAACAAAGGCCAGCAGCACCGGTTTCAGGAAGTCTTTCGATAGCAGGGCGGTAATACTCAAAGCAGAAGCCCCCAGTACTTTGCGGACACCGATTTCTTTAGTCCTTTGCTGGGCATCAAATGCAGCCAGTCCAAACAGGCCCAGACAGGAAACGAAGATGGCGATGAAAGTAAAGTAAGTCAGGAGATGGGAGGTGTTTTTTTCCGCATCATAGTTACGCTGGAAATCTTCATCCAGGAAGGAATATTCAAAAGGTTCTTCGGGTAGCAATGTCTTCCAGTTGTTTTCCAGCGAGGCAATGATGTGCTTCATACTGCCTGTGTTGCTGTGTACCATGAGGTAGTTGAAATGATGATGTGGCGCCATCAGGAAAGCATAAGGCTGTATGGGATGATGAAGGTCTTCGAAGTGGAAGTCTTTCACCACGCCGATGATTTCATACGATAACACCTGTCCCTGCCAGTTGAAGTTAAGCCGTTGACCGATGGCGCCGGCCACCGGGATGGCCAGTTTACGCAGGGTTGCTTCGTTGACAATCAGCCGTTGGCTGGTATCGGTCATGGTGCCGCTGGTAAAGAAACGGCCGCTGACCAGCTGAAAGTCCATCGTATGGAGGAATTCCGGAGCTATCCAGTTGATGCTCACCTGTTGGATATCTTTGACGGTTTGGTCCGGGCGGTAAAGGCTGAAGTCCATGTTATTCCGGATGCCGGGATAGAACAGGGTACCGGCTGCATCTTTTACCTGCGGGTTCCGTAATATTTGCTGACGCAGGCTGTTGTAGGCGTTTTGGGCGGCTTCGCTGCGCAGGGGGATGACGATCTGCTGGTCTTGTGCAAAGCCTAGCGGCTGCCGGCGCAGGAACTGCATCTGATCATGGATCACCAGGGTGGCCAGTATCAGCCCGATAGCAATCACAAACTGTACTACCACGAGTCCGCGTCTTAGAACGGCTACGGATATACGATTTGTATATCTGCCTTTTAAAGTATCTACCGGTTTGAAGGCTGAGAGATAAAAAGCCGGGTAACTTCCTGCCAGCAAGCCGGTGATGAGGGCTATGCCGGGGAAGATGGCTGCCACTGAAGGAGAAAGCAATACGTTGCCGGAGATATTTTTGCCGGTGATGGTATTAAAAAGCGGCAGGGCTGCCATCACCAGGATGATGGCGAGTAGCAGCGACAGAAAAGCCAGCAGGGAGGATTCTCCCAGAAATTGTTTGATCAGCGCACCTTTACCGGCACCCAGCGATTTTCGTATACCCACTTCCGTTGCCCTCCGTAAGGAACGGGCAGTAGACAAGTTCATAAAGTTGACGCAGGCGATGATCAGTATCAGCAGGGCGATGGAGGCCATTATATACAGATACAGCATGCTGTTGGTAGGCGTGACGATGTTTCGAAGTCCGCTATAGAGATGGAGTGAGCTGACGGGCAAGAGAAAGAGGCGTTTGCTGAAACCGGCTTCTTTGAAGTCTTTGCCGGCAATACGTTGCATAAAGGTAGCCAGCTTTTTATCCAGTGCCTGTGCATCGGTACCAGGTTGCAGCCGTAGATAGGTATAGAAAATATTGTTGGTAGAGAAGGATTGAGAAGACCGCAGGAAATCGCCCATCCATCCGGCAGACAGGGGGATAAAGAAACGGGCATTGATATGGGAACGGCTGCTTTCATCTTTATATACGCCGGTTACTTTATAGGCGGCGCCATTGCTGAGTATTACCGTCTGGTTTAACGCCGGCGCCCCTCCGAAAAGTTTGGTAGCTGTTTCAGCTGAAAGTACGATACTGTTGGTTTCTGTTAAAGCACGGCTGGCATCGCCTTCCAGGAACTGATAAGAAAAAAGCCGGAAGAAAGAAGGATCTGCCTGACATCCGCTGCTTTCGTAAATGGCCTGTACCGGCCTGCCTGCAGCTTTTACCTGTAGCAGGGTTTTATCTTCCATGGTATACAACCGGGCTACATCGGCTACTTCGGGGTAGGCCGACCGGATGGCTTCTGCATAAGGCGCCGACAACATGGGGTATTCTTCTCTGGCGCCGGTAGCTACTGTGGCTTCACTGTTGATCAGGTACAGGTCCTTGCTGTACTGATGGTGACGGTCAAAGGATAATTCACTCCGGAGGTAGAGCAGCAGCAACATGCAGGCGGCCATACCGATGGCCAGCCCGGATATATTGATCAGGGAAAAGGAGGTGTTTTTGAGGAGCTGCCTGCAGGCAATTTTCAGATAGTTGAAGAACATGCGTAATGCTGTTTCAGCGTGAGGCACCAAGAAGATGCCATAATTTATTTTCTTGAAAAACAAATACTTGTACATACCACCCCGGTACTAATTGTTCGTTTTTGATACGCCGTCTGTTCGTCGCCGGACGCTGAAAAGATGGCTAAAATGCGTGTAGCCGGTGCCGTTTTAAGATGTTAATTTTACCGAACTTATCATTCTCAGGTAAAATTTTTTTTTCTTGATAAAATACCTATCTTCAATAGCCTTAAAAGCTCAAAATGACCTGTGTCAGTATGTCTATGTTCAACTTTACATAAATCCGGACCATCGTATTCCCATCGCTAAGAATGTACGCTGAACAACCGCCCCAGGGCGTTACCGCTTGGTTGAAGACAGGGGAGGATATTATGAAAACTATAGTTATGAAAAAGAAAAAAATTTCACTGGAGAAAAAACTGTCACTCCACAAAGAAACCATCGCTTCTCTCTCCGAACAACAGAAAAACGGTCTGAAAGGTGGTATCAAAACCGAATTCTATAGCAATATCACCTGGGATCCATGGGTTACCTGTGAAACACATGCGAAGCCAGATCAGGTGTGCATGTAACAACCATCACTATCATCGGTTTGATAGCTGTTAACCAGGCATCAACGATAGTTACTACCATGCATTAAACATTTAACCCGTAAACAACCCTGTTATGAGAAAGAAAAAAATTTCCCTGGACAAAAAACTGTCGCTCAACAAATCTACCATCGTCACACTGAATACACAGCAGCAAGCTGTTGTTGAAGGTGGCGCAATACCTGTAACACGTTTTATAACTTGTCTTTCCTGTGGCGATACTTGTGATCTCTGTGTTACAAATACTCCTCAATGTCTCCAGGTTTTAACTATGTAATGACCTTTTTCTAAACCGCGGATATGCCTTCTTCGAGCTGTTATCCTACAGCTCACAGGATAAGTATGTCTGCCTGAAAATCCCCTATTATGAAAAAGACAAAAATCAAACTCAGCAAAAAACTGCACCTGAAAAAAGATGCAATTGTTGAATTGAATCCGGAGCAGCAATCCAAAATTGCCGGCGGTATGCCTTTGACCAGGACTACCATCTGCTGTATACCAACAGATGTTTCCCGTTGCGAAGTTTGCTGATATCAATAACACTTTTAAATCTCACCAGATGAAAAAGAAAAAAGTAGACCTCAGCAAAAAACTGTTTCTGAAAAAGGAAGCGATTGTTGAACTGAACACTCAGCAACAATCTCAAATCGCCGGTGGTATTCCTTTAACAAGATACAGTACCTGCTGTGTACAAACAATTGAGGTAAGCTGTCCGGTGGTGATGTGCTAACTAAAAACAGTTCATCACAGGGTACCGGAAAAATGATGCCCTTTAAAATTCACCATTATGAAAAAGAAAAAAATCGAACTCAATAAAAAGCTGTTGCTTAGAAAAGATAAGCTTGTAACCTTAAATCCACAGGAGCAATCCAAACTGGCCGGTGGTCAACCGATCACCTGGTTCAGTACCTGCTGTGTGGAAACAGATGAAGTTACCTGTCCTATAGGATGTGTCTGGACACGTTAATAACAATACTAGCCCAGGACTTAAGTCCTGGGCTATATAAGCTGAACAACCGCCCCACGGCTATAGAGAGGGGAGGATTTTCAACCACTTTCTGAATCATGAAAAAGAAAAAAATTGACCTGGGCAGAAAACTGCTGCTCAACAAAGAAACAGTAGCAGCATTGAATGCTGGCCAGCAACAGCACCTGGTAGGCGGTATTAACACATTTTACCCTACCTGTGCCGAAGATACCTTTGTAATATCTTCCTGCATAGCTACCAGCCCAAGACCTAATGGTATTTGCTGCCAGATACCATAACAGGTATACAGCATTTCTGTATTCCCAACAGGGAGAGCACATCTTTTCCTGTTGCAAAAAAATTAAACATCGCAGCCCATGAATAACATTGAAACACAGTTAAAAAACCTGTACAACGATATGATTCCCGCCATACGGGAACGTAAGTTTTTATCAGAATATGCGAACAGTTTGTTCAAAGGTCCCTGGGGTGCCTTGTTGTTTATGTTTTATTACGAACAATATGTAGACACTGAGGCCGACAACGCTACTGCGCTGCTGGAAGAACTATATGCCGATTATGCACCGGAAAACGGCGATAACTATTCCTTCTGCAATGGCCACACCGGCCCTTTCTGGCTGCTCAAACACCTGAGCCGTCACGGTTTTCTGGAAATGGATATCGATGATCTTGCTACCGATTTTGTAACCGCCACTATCTCACAGAGCAACTTCCACAGCGATCATCTTCACTTCGATTTCCTGCATGGCAGCTCTGGTATGTGCAATTTCCTGCTGGGCTTTACCAACCGTCCCGATGTAAGGGAACATCTCGAACAGTTCGTACAACGCCTGTGGGACAAAAGTGTGGCCACTGATAATGGAAGAAGCCTGCCCTTCTTTTATACACATGATCAGCCGGAAGGGATTCTTACAGACTCCTTCAGCCTGGCTCATGGCACCTGCTCCCTGCTCATCATCCTGGCTAAAATATATCAGGCTGGTATCGCGCAGCCGTTGTGCCGTCAGCTGATCGCTGAAAGCATCGCCTTTATGCTGCAGCATAAAAATACCTATGATGATACCTCCATGCATGCCCTGTATCCCGCCATTTTGGATGGAAAATCCGTAGGCAGCAGACTGTCATGGTGCTACGGCGACCTGAACGTAGCGATGGCGCTCTGGCACTGTGGTAAAGTGTTTGACGAAAAAAGATGGACAGACGAAGCACTGGAAATCATGCACTATAGTGCCCGTCGTAATACAGACGAAACCGCTGGTATAATGGATAACTGCTTCTGTCATGGTTCTGGTGGCATCGCCGCTTTTTACCGCAAATTCTGGTTCGAGACAAATGATACTACTTTCCTGGAATGCGCCAACCACTGGCAGCAGAATGCAATAGGAAGAATAACCTTATGTGAAGATGGCAGTCAGCATGGCATCAGAGTATGGCAGGGAAAAGACAAACAGTGGGATTACTGTTGGGACCTGCTCGATGGCAGCAGCGGAGTAGGATTGACAATGTTATCACAATTACATACAACCCCATTAGCATGGGATGAGTGTTTTCTGCTCTCCTGAAATTTTATGATCATTCGTTAAAGGAACAACAATTATTATGGCATTATCGCATACAGGATTTTTCCTATTAAGAAGTCCGCTGTACGCTGTCAACAGGTACCGCGAAGTGTTACAGGACAATTTGCAGGAACTGGCAGACAAGAACCCTTTATTCCTCTATGCGCTGTGTATCGCCTCTGGCGACCTGCTGAAGGAGCTGGAAAGATTCCTCAGCGACCCGGCATCATTCAACCGGAAAAAAACCGACAAGCTGCGGAAATCACTGTACAAATACTGGGTACGCGCCTGTACCCGAAGCACGCCCTATGGCCTCTTCGCCGGATGCACCACCGGTTCCATGGGCGAAACCACCCGGCTGCAGCTACATCCTATGAAAGATGCCCGGCAGTTTGTACGCCTGGATATGGACTACTATACCCGTATCAGTACCCATATCAGCCAACAGCCTGCTGTTAGCGACGCTCTTCGTTATTACCCCAACAACAGTCTTTATAAAAGCGGTGATAAATACCGCTATGCAGAATATACGATCGTCAACAACCGGCGTAAGTACCTGCTCACCGCAGTGGAAGACTCCGTGTTTATGACAAAGATCATTACAGAAGCCACTGCAGGCATGACGATCGCACAGATCGTGCAGCTGATCCTGGAAGTAGACCCTTCCATCACAGAGGAGGAAGCAGCCGACTTTGTTCGGGAACTGATCGACTCACAGCTGCTCATCGCTGAAACAGAACCGCGTATAACCGGTGATGATAACCTGCAATCCCTGACCGAAAGACTTTTGTCTATCCCCGATGCCAGCGAATTCCGGGAATCCCTGCTAGCCCTGCAAAAACTGCTGCAGGAGCAGAACTACGAACGTTCCCGCCTGACCTCCATCCATCAGCTGTGTGAAACGGCTTTCCCCATCAGCATTCCCAAAGACCTGTTACAGGTAGACCTGTTTAAAACAGCGCAGCAATGTGAACTGGGTGAGCCGCTGGTCAACGATATCATAAGCCAGATCAATCAACTGCTGGCGCTCTGCCACGGTTTCCCGAAAGGACATTCCGAAATATCTTCTTTCGTGAGCCGTTTCCAGGAACGCTATGAATCGCAGGAAGTACCACTCAACCTGGTGCTGGACGGAGAAACCGGTATCGGTTACGGTTCCGGTATTGAAAACTCCGTACATGCGCCCTTTGTGGAAGATGTGATGGGCGGCGCCGGTACTGAAAATAATACCGTCACCTGGTCTCTCTTGCAGCAGCTCAGTCTCGATAAATACGAACAAGCCCTGCAACAGGGATTACAAGAGGTGACCATCACAGAAGAAGATCTGAAGAAACTGGGTGACTATGAAACAGTAGAGATGGCGCAGAGCTGCTACCTCTTCGGCAGCCTGCACGCAGCTTCGGCAGCAGCCGCCGACAAAGGCGAATACCGCTTCGCACTCAACTCCATGGGCGGTCCTTCTGCAGCTAACCTGCTCGGCCGCTTCTGTAGCGGTGATTCACAGCTGGCCACCAAAGTAAAAGATATCCTGGAGGAGGAAGCCGCTACCTATCCGGACCTGATCCTGGCAGAAGTAGTACATTTCCCTGAAGCCCGTGCTGCTAATGTACTGATACGGCCTGCTCTTCGTCCTTATGAAATTCCATATATCGGAGTGGCTGGTATTCCGGAAGACCACCAGATTCCCATTTCCGATCTGATGGTATCCATAAGACAAAATGAAGTGGTCCTCAGAAGCAAAAGGCTCAACAAACGCGTGATACCACGTCTGAGCTCTGCACATAACTACAGCTTCAACAGCCTACCTATCTATAAATTTTTATGCGATCTGCAACATCAATCCGGTAACGGTTCGGTATACTGGGACTGGGGCGTGCTGGGTTCCCGTAAACGCCTGCCCCGGGTGGTATATAAAAACATCATCCTCAGCAAGGCTTACTGGACACTGACAGCTAAAGATGTAGAACAGCTGGGTGATGATACCACTGCCAATATGAAATTCTTTGAACAATACTGCCAGCAATATGGCATACCGTCAAAAGTGCTGCTGGCAGAAGCGGATAACGAGTTGCTCATAGACCTTACACAACCAGTAGCAGTACAGCTGCTGATCGATCAGGTTAAAAAAGTGTCTTCTGTTAAACTCAAGGAGTATTTGCTGGAAGATGCCGGTGGTATTGTGTGCGATACGGAAAACAACGTATATGCGCATGAGTTATTGCTGCCGCTTCGTAATGTGAAGACTGCAGACAAGGCCCGCCCGGCTGTCCAGACTGCCGCTGCACCAGCTGTTGTACCGGCCTCTCTGCCGGTCCGCAGTTTTGCACCAGGTAGTGAATGGATGTACGTGAAAGTATATTGTGGTTATCGCGTAGCAGAAGAATTGCTGGCGGGTTATTTTGCGCAACATATTCCCGAATGGCAGGAAGATGGCCTTTTTGAAGATTTCTTTTTCCTGCGGTATAGTGATCCGCAGCCGCATATCCGTTTGCGTTTCCTCAACAGCCGCCGGCCTTCCAATAATGATGAGATCCTGCACCGCATAGAAACAGCACTGCAACCGCTCATCCAAAGCGGACAGGTGTCTAAAATTGTATGTGATACCTACATCAGGGAGATAGAACGCTATGGCGCTTCTACCATCCATCTGTGTGAACAGTTGTTTAGCGCCGACAGCCGCGCTGTAGTAGGCATCGTTAGCATGCTGGAAGGAGAGGAAGGAGAACATTATCGCTGGAAACTGGCCCTGCGTGGTACAGACATGCTGCTGGAAGATTTCGGGCTGACACCATTGGAAAGGAAGTCGCTGCTGGCAAGCCTGCGGGAAGGATTTACCGCCGAATTTGGTGGGGCCAAACTGTTGCATAAGCCACTCAACGACAAATACCGTAAACATCAACAGGAGATTGCATCTTTCCTGCGTGCAGAAAATGATGAAAGCAACGAAATCACTGAAGCCGTTGCCTTCTTCCGGCAGCGCTCGGAGATCAACGTGCCGCTGGCCAGACAGATCCGGGAACAGTACAACAACGACGCCCGTTACTTTGATATCCTCGCCAGTCACATACACATGTTCCTGAACAGGATATTCGTTGCCAAACAACGTAAGCACGAAATGGTACTGTATCATTTCCTGGAAAAATATTACTTATCACAACTGGCTATGGAAGCAACGCTTAAATAATGGCATTTACTTGTTACAGACAACTGGACGCAATGGACTGTGGCCCCACCTGTCTGAGGATGGTGGCTAAACACTACGGTCGCGACTACCCGCTGGACCACCTGCGGGAGCTGGCCAATATTACCCGTGAAGGCGTAAGCCTGCTGGGTATCAGCGAAGCTGCGGAAAAAATCGGTTTCCGCACCAACGCTGTGAAGATTACTTTCGAACAACTCGATGAAAGCGTAGAGCTGCCTTGTATTCTGCACTGGAACCAACAGCATTTTGTTGTATTGCCACCACAGAACTATAACCGGGACAAGAAGAACGATAAGATACTGGTAGCAGATCCCGGTCATGGTCTGGTAAAAGTTGACAGGGAAACCTTCCAGCGATGCTGGCAGGGTAACCAGCAAACCGGTGTGGTGCTGATGCTGGAGCCTACTGACAGTTTCCACAGGTTGGCGGCCCCTGCCAGGGCAGCCACCGGTTTCCGTTTCCTTTTCAATTATCTGCGCCCTTACCGCAAGTATGTGGTGCAGCTTTTTCTGGGCCTCATCCTGGCCAGTATGCTCTCGCTGGTGACACCCTTCCTGACGCAAAGCCTGGTGGACTATGGTATCAACCGGCACAATACTCAATTTGTATACCTGATACTGATCTCCCAGCTGCTGGTCTTTGCCGGCAGCACCGCTATCGAAATGATACGAAGCTGGATACTGCTGCATATGAACAGCCGTATCAACATCAACATTATCTCCGATTTCCTCATCAAGCTTATGAAACTGCCTATCCGCTTTTTCGACAGCAAAATGATCGGAGATATTCATCAGCGTATCGGCGACCATACCCGCATTCAGAACTTCCTCACTGGCACCACGCTCTCCACGCTGTTTTCATTCGTAAACCTGTTTGTGTTTACTATTGTACTGGCCGTGTACAGCCTCAAAATACTGCTGGTGTTTGTACTGTTCAGCGTGGCCGCCATCACCTGGATATTCTTTTTTCTGCGCCGTCGTAAAGCCCTTGACTACAAGCGCTTTCAGCGGATGAGTGACAATGAGAACATTCTCTTTGAACTGATCACGGGCATGCAGGAGATAAAACTGAATAACTGCGAAACAGCACGGCGCTGGGAATGGGAACATGTGCAGGCAGGCCTGTACAAGATCAACGTAAAAAGCCTGGCCCTCGGCCAGTATCAACAGCTGGGTTCTGTATTCTTCAACCAGCTGAAAAATATCCTGATTTCTTTTATCAGCGCCCGTGAAGTCATGAACGGCAACCTCACATTGGGCATGATGCTTTCTGTGAGTTATATCATCGGGCAGATGAACAGCCCGCTGGACCAGCTGCTGGCCTTTGTACAGTCGGCTCAGGATGCCAAAATGAGCCTCGACAGGTTGGGAGAGATACATAACCGGCAGGAAGAAGAAAATCAGCAACAGATCATTCCCCAGTCTAAAAACAACGGCGATATTGTGCTGCAGGATGTATCGTTTCAATATGGTGGCGCCAAGTCGCCGTTTGTACTGAAAGATATCGACCTGGTAGTACCGGAAGGAAAGGTGACCGCTATCGTAGGTACCAGCGGCAGCGGTAAAACCACACTCATGAAACTGCTGTTACAGTTTTATGAACCTACCAGCGGACAGATATTGGTGGGAGAAGAAGACCTGCAGCGCCTTTCGCCCAAGTGGTGGCGTCGCCAGTGTGGCAACGTTATGCAGGATGGCTTTATCTTCTCCGGCAGCATCGCTAAAAATATTGCCATCAGCGACGAGAAAATGGACAAGGAAAAGCTGGTACATGCTGCAGAAATGGCTAATATCCGCGGTTTCATCGAAGACCTGCCAATGGGCTATCAGACAAAAATCGGTAACGCCGGCAGCGGTATCAGCGCCGGCCAGAAACAAAGGATACAGATAGCACGCGCCATCTATAAAAATCCGCATTATCTTTTCTTTGACGAAGCTACCAGCGCGCTTGACGCTAACAACGAACACGTGATCATGGATAACCTGGAGAAGTTCTTCCAGGGCAAAACAGTAGTCGTTATCGCACATCGCCTGAGCACCGTTAAGAATGCCGATCAGATCATCGTACTGGAAAAAGGACGTATCGTGGAATCGGGAACACACGCTTCCCTGACGGCCCTGAAAGGCAATTATTTTGAACTGGTAAAAAATCAACTGGAACTGGGAGGATAAGCATATGCCGGAAAACAACTATTGGGACCATAGCCCCAAGCCATTAAACGGGCACGCTGTACATGCTTCCCTGGAAGAAGTTCGGAGCGAGGAGGTGCAGGAGATCATGGGTAAAATGCCTCCCTGGATCATCCGCAGTGGTATCACGCTGATTGGCGTACTGATTGCAGGAGCCTTTGTATGGGCCGGATATTTCCGTTATCCGGATGTGCTGCCGCTCCAGGTGAGGATTACAACCGATGCACAGGCGCCGGTGGTACAGGGTAATATTCCGGCAGGAGACGCCTGGCGGGTGAAAGCAGGGCAACCGGTGATGCTGCGGCTGGCCGCCTATCCTGCCGACACCTATGGACTGTTGCCCGGTACCGTGACGACAGAGGCCATAGCGGTAAGCGACAGCTCCTTTCGGGTAGACATCCGGCTTACACAGGGCATGCGCTCTACCACCGGCCGGGAGATACCATCCCAGTCGGTGCTAACCGGTACCGCTGAAATTATGACAGCAGACCAAAGTGTGCTCCAGCGGGTAATGGGCCAGGTACTGGCACCGTTGACAAAGAGATGATCAGCTACCAGTCTGCTTTTGAGAACACTTGTATATGTTTTGTAGATGCTTTTTTTCAAAGATTGTAGATGTGATGTAATCTGTAAAATTTGGTTGGATCACGTAAAGTTTGTCACTTTGCATCATTGATTTAACCAGACCTATCTGATGAGAAACATAGTTATCCTGCTTATTTGCCTGCTTATTGTCATGTCGGCATTTGCCCAGGGACCACAAACCGCTTTTACACCGGACAAGCATATACGAACCATCGGAGCCTTTTCGGAAGGACTGGCGAGGACGCAGGTCAGCGGCAGCAAATACGGATATATCGATACCTCCGGGCAACTGGTGGTACAGTCCGTTTTTGAGGAAGCCGGTAATTTTAGTGAAGGTCTGGCGCTAGTAGGGCAGTCTTTCGATGATCATACCCTGTACGGGTATATCGACAAGACAGGTAAACTGCTGATACCCTGCCGCTATGAAGAAGCCCGTGACTTCTCCGGCAACCGTGCCGCGGTCAATAAAAACGGTACCTGGGAATATATCGACCGTCAGGGCAAAACCGCAATGGACAGCTCTTTTGTTCGCATAGATACGCTGATAGACAAAGTATATGGAGGTGTCTACAATGAAATAAAACCTAATCCCCACTCTTTTCATAACGGACTGTTGCTGGTGCGCCGGGGTAACCTGTACGGCTACACAGACACTACCGGTAAATGGATCATACCGCCCGTTTATCCCTATGCCCGTGATTTCTCTGACGGTGTGGCCATGGTGGCCAGCGGGATCAAAAAAAGGGATACCCTGTCCGGCAACGACGAACTGGCCCGCATATATAACAGTCTCCCTGAAGGAGAACCCGAATATGCATACGGTGTAATTGATACCACCGGCAAATTGTTATTTACCGCTGATGTAGACGGGATGGGCGATTTTATGAATGGATGGGCACCCTTTCACCAGGAAAGAGAATGGGGCATGATGAACAAAGCCGGTAAAATAGTGATACCCGCCCAGTTTGGAGAACAGCCCTATGAGATATCCGACGGAATCTTTTTTGTACAGGTAAATGGTAAAGCGGAGGGTAACCGTGATGGCTATATTTATATTCTAAATACCGATGGCCGCACTCCTGTCAAAGTCCCTTTATGTGATACGCCAGACCACTGCATCGTAGATTCCCATATGCGTTTCTCCGATGGCCTGCTGGCTGTTCAGGTAGGTAACAGGTGGGGATTCCTCGACGCCAGCGGTAAAATGGTGATCACTCCCCAGTTTGAAGAGGTCATGGACTTTCACGAGGGACTGGCCGCCGCGGTCACCTCGGAAGGCAATCTGGTAGTACTTCGCAATCCTGTAAAATAATCAACTGTTTTAGCCCTTTTGTATATGAAGAAAGGAATACGTATATCCCTTGGCGTAGGAGCATGGCTCCTGATAGCCAGTACTGCTTTCGCTCAGGCTCCGGCCACCGCAGACTATATTGATGGTTTTGACGGAGAATTTGCCCCGGTGATGATCAACAAGCAGCCGCAGTTCCTGCACCGCAGTGGCAAAATAATGGTAGACAAAATAGAGCGCTTTGGCAGCTATCGTACCGTCATAGCGGTAAAACATGATGCCTACGGTGCCATCAACAACCAGGGTACGGTCATCGCCCCGTTTAAATATGATGAGGTAAACATCTTCGATGAAAAAGACAAAGAACATCCGGAGAAAAACTACTGCTTCATCACCGTGCGGCTGAATGGTGAAACCGGCGCGATAGACAGTATGGGCAATGTATTATGTCCTCCTGAATACAATGAGATTGATGCCCTCTCCCCCCGTACGTTTAAAGTGAAACAAAATGGCTTGTACGGCTTTTGTGATATGAAAACGGGCAAACTGCTGCTGGCTCCCCGCTATGAGGATATTCACAAAAGTTATGTGATCGATAACGTCATTGAAATCAAACAGCAGGGCCGCCTGGGCCTGGCGCTGGAAGACGGTACCATTATCGTGCCTCCGGGATATAAAGACTTCAGAGGATGGGGCGAGGACGGCACTGATCTGTTCAGTTATTTCACGGCTGCCGGTAAATGCGGGCTGATGAACAAACAGGGCAAAGTGGTCACGGAAGCCCTCTATGATGATTTCAATCGTGGTCCTTCGAAAGAGCTGGTAGGCGCGACTGTACAGGGAAAGATCGGTTTTCTCCAGACATCCGATGGCGTGATGAAAGTGCCTCCGCAATATACCCGCACACAGCAATTAGGTCATCTCCTGCAGGTATGGAAAGGAAATAAATGTGGAGTGGTGGATGCTACCGGAAAAGAAATTATCCCGGTTGAAAATGATGAAATAACGCTGATGGACGCCAGAGGCGACGGAGTATACAATGTGCCATCTGTTGCTGTTTCTGCCGGCCAAAGGTCTTACGCTGACCGCGGGCCTTACTATCTGCTTGTAAAAAAAGCTAAAGCAGCAGCTCTGTATACCGATGCCGGCAAACAGTTATTCCCTTCCGAATACGACGATGTTAAGATCCTGCCTTATTACGGTAAAACCTATGTGGCAGTGGTGAAAAACGGAAAGTGTGGCCTGGCCGACTTCTCCGGTCATCTGCTGCTGCCGGTACAGTTTGATGGATTTTCAACAGAACGGAGCCAGAATGGTGGTTATGACGATGACTACGCCGGCGATGATAAAAATAATTTTATAGGGGTGATGAAAGGAGAGAGGGTAGGTGTTTATAATGTAGCTGCCGGAAAAATGGTGATCCCTGTCCGTTATTCCGAAATCCGCTGGCAGAATGCTGAAATACTCCATCTGTCGGCCGGGGATTCTTCTGCGCTGGCCGATAAGTCAGGTAATATACTCCGGCCCATGACGCAGTATGGATTCTACGACGCCGTAGCAGCCAACAGAATCGTAGAGAAACGTTATACTAACAGTGAAGGCAACACGCTGTTAATAGACAAAGCAGGCAACATCCTCTATGAAAATCAATACTGGGAGTTTAATGCCAACAATTATAACAGGTTGTTGATGCCCAAAGACAGGAAAAATTCACCGCTACAGTTTAGTAATGGACTGCTAAAGGTAAGAGGGTATTCTCGTGAAAACCTTTTTGTAGACAGCACCGGAAAACCGCATGTATTTGAGGACTACGCCTATGTAGGTGATTTTTACAACGGACTGGCTGTTGCAGGAAAGGAGAATGGTCATTATGGCATCATTAACGAAAAGAAGGAAGAAGTATATCCGGTGGTGCTGGATGATATAGCCTCTTTTGAAGATGAGTTGCTGCAGATCAAAAAAGATGGGAAGGTGGGACTGTTGCGCAAGGATGGTACGCTGTTTCTTCCGATTGAATATGAAGGTATCGACCGTATTTATGATACCACTTTTTATGTAGTGACCCGCGACGGCAAAAAAGGCGTGCTGAATGCCACCGGAAAACTGGTATTGCCGCTGGAGTACGACGAAATCCGCTACAATAGAGGTATTCAGTTGTTTGACGTTACTAAGGGAGATAAAAGCGGTATCGTAGATGTTTATGGTAAAACCGTGATCCCTGTGGAATACGATGATGTGGACAAAAACAGGGACTGGAACGGAGACATTTTTCCATTGTTTGTAAAACAGGGCGAATGGTATTTTTATCTTGATAAAGATGGAAAGGAACTACCGGTAAAATCAAAAAAGAAAAAAGGTTACGATAACTAAAATCAGCGCACATGAAACCGGCAATATCTATTTTATGCGGCCTGTTGCTGACAGGCAATATGTTGTTAGCTCAACAGGGATCTGTTTTTGTGAACGGTTTTGCCCGTATTGCTACCAAAGACAAAAACTGGTACATCGATACCACAGGTGCACGCGCTTTTGATAAGATCATCGAAACCTTTCATCCGGTGGATAGTATTACGGATCAGCGAAACGGATACCTGTCTGTTAATGAAAATGAAAACAGGCTGATGATGATTGTGAGCAGCAACCATAAAATGGGCGTGGTGAACGATCAGGGAAAATGGGTATTAAAACCGCTGTATGATAAAATTGAAGTTAAATGGAAAACCCATCTGGCTCTTTATCAGCAGGGAAAAATGACCTATGCGGATACCTGGGGGAAGCTGTTGTTGCCCATGATGTTTGAAGATGCTGGTGTGCTGGATGATGACCGCTTTGATGTGAAACAACAGGGTAAATGGGGTGTTTACAGTGTCAGCCAAAAAAAGCTGGTTATCCCGGCTATATATGATGCTATTGACTTTTGCGGAGGTTGCGGTAGCAAAAGCGCTTATGTATATGCACAAAAAAACGGGAAATGGGGTGTTGTTGGTTCCGGTCATGAAATCCTGGTCCCTTTTGAATTTCAGCATAGCCATTACATGATGCGAAGTGATGAATGGGTATGTAGTTTTCAGCAGAAGGGAAAAGAGGTGGTCGTTAATATTCCCCTGAAAAAAGTATATGCGTCACCGGAGTACAGTGATATGCAAATAGTAGGCAATGGCTTGCTGAGGCTGAAGAAGAATGGATACTTTGGTCTGATCAATAAACAGGGAAAGATCTTACTGGATTTTTTATATGAAGATATCTCCGATCCCTACGGTACCTTTGCCAGTGGCCCTTTTCTGACCTTCATCAAAGACCGGAAAACCGGTGTGGTAATGGAAAGTGGCCGTATCGTTGTATCACCAGTCTTTGATGATGGTGTGACCTGCACCAGCGATTATTTTATAGCCGCACAGGATGGATTGTACAATGTATATGACAGTACCGGAAAACCTTTGCTGAAACAAGGTTACAACGATATCTCCGGCATGGCAGTCAACACCGCTACCGGCGATAAGGAACAACTGTTCAGTCTGAAACAGAAAGCGCTCTATGGTTTTTTCAATCCGGCCAACGGAAAGCTGGCGGAACCTGCGTTCCATGATGTGAGAGCGCTGGAGTCCCGTGGGCTGCTGGAGGTGACCTATCAGCAAAAAACAGGTTTGTACAAACCGGATGCTACTCTTTTCCTGCCTGCTCGTTATGATAGTTATTCCTTTATTGCTGATAAGTTGCTGTCTGTAAAAACACAGGATGGCACCGGCATTTATGACGCAACAACCCAACAAGAGATCGTTCCCGCCAAATACCATGAAGTGGAGGTTTTCGGGGCAGACAGCAATCTGTTCAAAGTAATGCTTCGTAAGAACAATGAGTACACTTACGGTCTGTATGACCAGCGGGGGAAAGAACTGTTGCCGGCTACTTACTCAGATATTACGATGCTTAATAAAGACCAGTGTCTGCTGAGATCAGACGAGGGGGCTGCTCAAAGAGTTGAACTGTTTGCTTTGTCCAGTGGTAAGATCATCTCCTGGCCATATACAGAAGTTTCTCTATCCGATGCACCGGGCTTACTGATCGTGTCAGATGGAAAAAACTCCTTTCTATGGAATATTGCATCTGCCAAAGTAATATCAGCTCCTTTCCCGATGTATAAAAAATACGAATGGGATACCAGCCTGACAGTGTCTATACAGCCTTTCATCAACGGGGTTGCGCCGGTGGTGAAAGACGGAAAAGTAGGGTTGATCAATGTTCGCGGCGAGGAAGTAGTACCATTTATTTACGATGGGGCGGTAGGCCTGAAAACAGGACAGGTATTGCTGCTCAAAAAATATACTACTGACAATGGTCTTGAACAGTTGAGGTATGGTTATGTTGATGCCACGGGTAAGTTGATCACTCCGGTAGAATATGACTACGATGAAAATAGCTATCTGTCAGTATTTGAAGACAGTACTTATCTCCTGTTGTTCAAAGCAGCTCCGGATAGCCGTTATGGTTATATGCAGGGGCTTGCAGACAGGCACGGAAAGATATTGCTGCCTGTTATCTATGATAAAATATTCATCGGAGAACGGGGTACTGGCTTCCTGGCCGAAAAACAACGCCAGTTTATGGTGCTGGATGCAACCGGCAAACCCATCAGTCAGGAAAAATATACCGGCGTAATGCTGGACCTGTCGGCCAATCCCTATGCTACTTCAGCCGTGATACCATATCCTTTGTTATGTCGTAAAGGCAATCGGTATGTATACCTGCTGTCCAATGGCAAACAATTGCCTGTTCAGCTGGATGGCACAGTACCTTTTCAGGAGGGGCTGGATACGGTTACGGGACAACCTTTTTAGCGTGAGATAGCAGCGGTAACTGAATTATTTGTAATTTATCCGCTGTAATCTTACTGTATGAAGCATATTCTATCTCTGCTTGTAGCTGGATTTTGTATCTCTGCTGCATCCGCACAACAACAAGCGCCAACTGTTTTTACTTCAGATGTTGATAATTTCTGGAACGCGTATGACAGTATCCGTAGTACCAATGATAGTCTGAAACAGCTGGAATATCTCAATAAATTATACATTGAAAAAGGAACGCCAGGACTGGCAGGCTTCAGAAAAGTTAAGAACTATACGGATACCTATTATCTGAAAGTAATACGCAACTATCCTAAGTTCTGGAATTCCATCAGGGGCAACACGTATAAGGTAAAAACGCTGGCGCCCCAGTTTGGGCCGAGCATCGCTAAACTGAAGAAACTGTATCCTGAACTGAAGCCGGCACAAATTTATTTCACCATAGGAGCCCTTCGTTCGGGTGGTACTACCAAAGACAGTATGGTGCTTATCGGCAGCGAAATGCTGACCGGCGACTCCACCATTGATATTTCAGAGTTCTCACCAGGCATGCAGAAGTTTCTGGGGAATTATTTTAAAACCAACCCCATCAAAAGCGCCGTATTGCTGAATATTCACGAATACGTACACACGCAACAGCGATGCTATGGCTACAACCTGCTGTCCCAGGCGATCTGCGAAGGCGCCTGTGATTTTATCACCGAACTGGTGACCGGCCAAAAGATACCGTTGCCCTATATGGAATATGGGCCTAAAAATGATCAGGCGATTCGCGAACGCTTCAAATCCGAAATGCTCAGTCCATCCTGGGACAACTGGCTCTACAACTCCGCCTCTGAAAATACACCAGTAAGCGATCTGGGCTACTATGTAGGATATACCATCTGCAAATCCTATTACAATAAGCAAAAAGATAAACCTAAAGCCATCCGCGAAATCATAGAGCTCAACTATGGTGATAGTACAGCTGTAACTAATTTCTTCAAACAATCCGGATATTAAGTATACAATCCAGGGTGCTATGCGGTCACCGGTCTGTTCTTATTGTGATTACGGTAGGCATAATAGAAAATAACCGGTAGGGCAAAGAGGTCGAAGATGATATCTGTGATCAACCCCGCAATTACTACGGTTGCCAGTGGTCTTGACGTTTCGGAGCCAATACCTGTAGACAATGCCGCTGGTATTAAACCGATAGCGCCCATCATAGCGGTCATGATTACAGGTCGTATCCTGGCTTGTACACCCTGGCGGATGGCTTCCGGGAAGGTTAAATCGTGAAGCATCATATTGTGTTTGAACTTAGTGATCAGGATCACTCCATTCTGCACACTGATACCAAACAGGGCTACAAACCCGATCCCTGCTGAAATGCTGAAGTTGATATCCCGTATCAGCAATAGGAGGATGCCTCCGATAGTGGCAAAGGGGACATTCAGGAGTACAAGGCCGCAGTCTTTAAGATTGCCGAAAAGGATAAACAGTAGCATGAAAATAATAATAAGCGTAATGGGAACTACTATTTTCAATCTGTCGGTAGCACGCTGTTGGTTTTCGAAGTCGCCGGCCCATTTATACAGGTAGCCAGGGGGGAGTTTCACATGGGCGTTTACCTTGCGCTGCGCTTCGGCAACTGTACTACCCATATCGCGACCCCGTGCAGAAAATTTTACCGCTGCATATCTTTTGTTGCCCTCGCGAAAGATAAGGACAGGGCCCGTTTTGGTAGTGATTTTCGCTATCTCTTTCAGTTGTACCTTGGTACCACGTAACGTAGGCACCATGAGTTTACCAATGTCTGATTCGTCTTTACGATATTCCGGAAGATAACGCACTCTCAAATCGAATTTGCGGTAGCCTTCATATATCTGCGTGGCAGCCTGTCCGCCAACAGCCATCTGTATTACCGTTTGTGCGTCAGCGGTAGCCACACCAAATACAGCCATTTTGTTTTCATCCAGATCCACGCGAAGCTCGGGCTGTCCCAGGTTCTGGACCACGCCAAGGTCATCTATACCCCTTACGGTTTTAAGCTGAGCATATACTTCATCTGCTTTTTGGCTAATGATATTGATATCATCTCCAAAGATCTTTACGGCAATAGAACCTTTGACGCCTGATGCTGCCTCTTCTACATTGTCCATAATGGGCTGCGAGAAATTCAGTACTACACCAGGGTATATGGATAGTTTCTGCTGCATCTCCTCAATCAGTTCATCTTTGGATATATTTCGTTCCCATTGCTCTTTAGGATAGAGGTCTACCATGAATTCCAGGTTATAGAAACCGGTGGCATCGGTACCATCGTCCGGACGGCCGGTTTGAGAAACTACCTGCTTTACTTCCGGGAATTGTGTAAATATCCTGCGCATCCTGTCTGCTACCGAAGATGATTCATTCAGTGAAATACTCATTGGCAGCGTTGCTCTTACCCACAGTGCGCCTTCATTCAACTGGGGTAAAAACTCAGTACCGAGCAAACGGAAGGCCATGAGCCCCAAGACGAGTGCCGCTCCAGAGATGAGGAGGGATATCTTTTTATGACGCTGCGCCCAATCGAACATGCCAAGGCGCCCTTTTACCACCCATTCAACAAAAGGATTGTGTTTTTCCCTTACATTCTTGTTCAATAATATGCTGGAAAGTACTGGTACAAAAGTAAGTGTGAGCAACAATGCGCCCAGCAATGCAAATCCCAGGGTGTATGCCAGCGGGGAGAATACTTTACCCTCTACTTTCTGGAAAGAGAAGATGGGAATCAAACCGGTGATAATAATGAGTTTTGCAAAAAAGATGGATTTTCCTGATTCGGCGGTAGTACGCTTGATCAACCCCAGTTTAGACATCCGGTTGAACTTATCCATTCCCACTTTGTGGGCCAATTCATCCAGTGCCACAAATATGCCCTCTACCATTACCACACACCCATCTATGATGATACCGAAATCCACCGCACCCATAGATAGGAGGTTGGCATTCATGCCTTTCAGGCGAAGACAGATAAAGGCAAATAAAAGAGATAAAGGGATTATTAGTGAAACTATCAGCGTGGTGCGCCAGTCGGCCATGAAAAGAAATACGATCACTGTGACAAAGATGATGCCTTCAGTCATGTTATGTAAAACGGTATGGGTAGCATAGTCGATCAATGTCTGACGGTCGTAATAGGTATCCATTTTAACATCCGCCGGCAGGATTTTTTCGTTCAGCTCCTTTACCTTTTCCTGTACATGGGCCACCACTTCGCTGGGGTTTTCACCCTTACGCTGAAGTACAATACCCTCCACTACATTGTCTGCAGTATCCCTGCCTACACGGCCCAGACTGGGCAGATGAGATTCTGCTACTTCCGCCACATTTTTCACCAGGATAGGTATACCATTCTGGTTATCTACAATTGTATTTTCTATCTCAGGGATATTATTCAGCAATCCGATACCTCTTACCACATAGGCCTGAGAATTCTTTTCAATGATATCGCCACCTACGTTGAGGTTGGTACGGGCAAGCGCCTGATATACCTGCAAAGGGGTAATATCCAGATCGGCCAGTTTTTTGGGGTTAACGCTCACCTCATAGGTTTTTACTTCACCACCAAAGCTGTTGATATCAGCAACACCCGGCACAGACAGTATATTCCTTTCCACTACCCAGTCTTCCAGCGTCTTCAGTTCTCTTACTGTCTTGGTTTTGCTCCGCAGGGTAAAACGGAATATCTCACCGGTAGGGCCGGTAGGCGGCATTACCTGGGGGTTGATATTGTCCGGAAGAGTAAGGCCCTGTAAGGCATTCATGACCTGCTGACGTGCAAAGAAATCCTGTACGCCATCATCGAAGATGAGTTTCACAGAGGATAGGCCGAACAAAGTACTGGAGCGCACTACTGTTTTCTTTTGTACGGTGTTCATCGCAATCTCTACGGGCATAGTAACAAATCGCTCCACTTCTTCAGCACTTTTCCCTGGCCATTGCGTAATGATGGTGATTTCTGTATTGGTAACATCCGGGAAAGCTTCAATAGGTGTTACTTTAAAGCAATATATGCCGGCCACGACCAGTACCCCCACACAAAAAAATACAAAGAATTTATTTTTCAGGGATAAGGCAATCAGCCCTCCGATCAATTTTTTCATGATGCCGCTTTTTATCTGTTATTCATGTTCAGGGCCTGATAAATATAAAGCTGGTTGCTGGCGATAACCTGTTCTCCACTGTGAATGCCTTGCTGAATAAAGGTATGGTCACCCTCGACAATACCAGGCCTCACCTCACGGATAGCGATGTTACATTTATCTTTTATCACCAGTACATAATGTTTGCTGTTGTCGAAAATGATTGCTTTGGAAGGTACCGCCGGCAACTCGGATTTGTTGATAGCACTGGAGAGCATAACACTGGTATACATTTCCGGCTTGAGCAGATAACCCGGATTGGGCAGTTGTACCCGTACCCGCATCACTTTATTCACCGGGTCGAGGACATTGAAGATTTTATCTACAGTGCCTATAAACTTTTTATCAGTATATGTAAGTGTGGTAATCTGTGCATGATCGCCCATCTTTATTTTATCAATATCTGATTCGTAAGCATTGGCGATGACCCATACATTATTGAGATCAGAGATGGTAAACATAGGATTACCGTTGTCGGCGCGCAATTTAGTATCGCTGTTGATGAATTTTTCCACAATAAATCCATCGATGGGTGCTTTCACGATCTGAATGTCAGAAGTGCCGTTGCCTTCATTGATAGAGAGCATGCGTTCTACCCGTTGTACTGTGGATTGGGCCTGTTCAAGACCAACCTGTGCGGAAAGCAGATCTCTTTGGGAGGCAAGGCCGCTTTTATAAAGGTCCTGAGTAGCATCGAGGTTTTTCTTTGCCACAGCAAGGTTAGTTTTGGCATTCAATAGATCATTGGAGAAGCCTACCAGTTCACTACTTTTTATGACTGCCATGACCTGACCTTTGTGTACATGGTCGCCCAGCTGTACGTCCACTTTTTGTACTGTCCCACTGACAAGCGGATATACGTGGATAACATTGTTATCATTAAAGGTGACCTTACCATTCAGCTGCAGTTGGTCATTGACCAATGAGTCTGTGGCGGTGGCAATACCTAATGTTTTGTATAACGAATCAGTAATACAATAGTCTTTGGGCGACTCATGTTTTTGGCTTTTTTGCTTGCAGGCTGCAAACGTCAGCATCAAAAAACATACAGGAATAATATACAGTTGTCGGGCGTTGCGCTTGCCATTGGCTGAACGGTGTAACGGGTTCATTTTGGAATATATTTATAGTTCCTGGTATTTCAGTTTGCAACCAGTGACGCTTAATAGAAAAATTCGGCGCCAGTGTAAAAGTTAATATCTTCAAAAGCACTTACACGATTAAAAAAAATATTGTTCGTTTGCAGAACATTCTGTTTGTAAGAGTCGTAGAAGTCGAGGAAATCCAATAGTCCAATGTTTCGTTTCTGGTAGTTGATCAGTACTTCATGTTGTAATCTTTCGAAGTCTGATTCAAAAGCGGGATCTATGCCTTTATATAATTTATCGGCATCCAGCGCTTTTTGAAGGGCTCTGTATACGGTGCCTTCTATATCTGCTTCCACACTTTTTTGTGTCGCATCGGCCGCTTTTATAGACGCTTTTGCGGACTTGATATTGCCCTGATTGCGGTTAAATACGGGGAGGTCGAAAGCTACGCCCAGAGAGTTGAAGTTGTGGACATAACTCCCCTGACGGTCATAGGCCGCCTGCAAAGTAAGATCAGGTACAGCCAGGGCCTTCTGGTAAGAATAATTCAGCTTGTTGATTTCGGTGGTGGTTTTGGCAATAAGCAAATCTGTACGGGCATGATAGGCTGAATCTATCAGCGTGGCCAGCGGATATTTAGCAGGGCTCAGATTATTGATTTGGTATTGATCAATATCAGGTACTATATAAACCGTGTTTTTTACTTGTAGTATGAGTTTTAGTTCGGATTCCAGGTCGTTTATCTGGTCGACAAGATCATGGTGTTCGCTCTGAAGACTATATAGTAATGCTTTTACACGTACTACTTCTTTTTCTGAAATATAACCTTTCCCTTTCTGTTGTTCGAAGGCGTCCACCACTACTTTAAGAGATGCTATTTCCATAGCATATACCCTTACAGATCGCTGGAGATAATAGATGTTGAAGAAATTGGTGCGCAGCGTGTATTTCAACGTACGGATAAGGTCGAATAGCTGGTATTTTGCCAGCTGGGCACCTGCTTTGGCCAGTTTGATCTGTTTGTTGCGTTTCCCCGCCAGCATAATCAGCTGAGACAAAGCTGCCTGTGTTTCAGAGGCCGAATTGCCAAAGTTGAATAACTTATGATTTTCTCCATTATAAAAGCCCTGGGAAACGGAGAAGTTGGGATTGGGGAATAATCTCGCTTGTATGATGAGTGCACTTGCGGCATCTACATTATATTGCTGGGCGAGCAGCTGAAGGTTGTTTTTGAGAAAGATTTGTTCTGCCTCTTCCAGCTTCAGGTGGGTACTATCCAGTGGAATAGTCTGAGCAGTAACATCTGTAGTGAGCCAACAGGAAAAAAATAAAGGGATGAATGCCCAATTTAACCATCGATTAAATAAGAAGCTTGTATTCATCTGTTTTGACTTTTTAGGTGGTTGAGTATGGGTAGGATTGCTTATTAACAAGATATTTTTTAGATCCTGATTAGTTCGTAGGCAAAGCTAGAGGGGCGACATTAGAATGGTCTTAATAAGAGCTTAGATAAGGATTAAAAACGATTAATTTTTGATTAGGAAAATAAGTATGTGAAAGCTCATTTCTAACACAGCCAGAAAATAGGTATGCTTTTGTTGATAAAAGGACGATCCTTTTATTGCGTGCATATGGATATGCCAACCGGTTATTTGTCTAAGGCGATGATATAATCCCTCAATACTACGGGCACATAGGTGTGATTAACATACAACACCGGGAAGATGCCATTCCGGTGCTGGATATAATCGTAGGCGGCTTTGTCCATGTTGCTGAAGTCGAAGGGTTTAACATATATTTCATGGCCGCCGGTGAAAGAGGTGGGAAGAGATTGGGAGCGCATCCCTACAGTGATTAGGGAAGACTCTAGTAGCTGGGCTACTGTTTGGTTATCCGGATTATTGGTATCAGCGGAGATGTTGATCACCCTGTCAGAAATATGTTGCAGTAATGCAGTATCCCAGCGGGTATCATTAGTGCTGAAAATACCATAATAAACTTGTGAGTGTGCATTGCTTTTTAGGATTTTAGCCAGACATACCTGTTTTTGGGAGATGTTGGCCAATACCTGTTTTTTCCCTCTGCGGGCGATGAGTACAAATAAAAGAATGCCTGTCAGAATAGCTATGCTGGCAATAAGACCATAGATACTGTGCAGTTGCCGGGACTGTAACAGAAAAAAGGTCAGGCTGCCGCCTGTAATCAATAATACAGGTAACATCAGCAGTTGATTGACAGCTGCATGGTAGGCATAATTTTTTTTCCATTCAGTTTTTCTTTCAAGATGTTCCAGTTTGCTGATATCATAATGCGTCATCGGTTGCGATTGTTTTGGAGATGAATAGTTTGGTTTTCCGTCAAAACAAGAGGTATGGGTGGGTTAATAGGACCTGCCGGTTGGTGGTTATGAGGTAATAAATATAAGCA
Source organism: Chitinophaga flava (assembly GCF_003308995.1). Classification (NCBI taxonomy): domain Bacteria; kingdom Pseudomonadati; phylum Bacteroidota; class Chitinophagia; order Chitinophagales; family Chitinophagaceae; genus Chitinophaga; species Chitinophaga flava. Next base: position 1,904,575 of record NZ_QFFJ01000002.1, read on the forward strand.
AACTCTCGCAGTTAATGGCAGCTGGGGGGATACTTGATAAAAATATTTTTTTGATGGGAAGAGGAGATGATAAATAAAATTCATCGGTGCTTGAAATTAATGCTGCTTCAAGCTGTCAAACATAGCCCAGGGCTTTAGCCCTGGGATCATAATATCATAATATGTTGTGGCTGCTTTTATCCGGCAAGTTTTGTTTCAATGGCTGTACCCAGTTCTGCTGTTTCAGGTGTTTCATTATCAGTGTCTTTCTCAAACCAGATGTCAGCACCATCGCTGTCCTGTTTTCTCACCAGCATGATGGGTCTGTTGGGTAGTGCTACCAGAAAGGTATTGGCCGATTCCTGCGAAACGGGTACCAGCTGTCCATGATAATCAATATGAAAAGTGCTCATGGCATATCGTTTTATAATCAGGCCACAATGATTATGCCTGTAAAAGGGAGAGCGAACTGAACAACCCTGCATTTTTCAGGCAACTTTAGCTATTTTTAAAGCGCAACAATTCTATTTTATGAAAAGATGTTTTAACATCCTGCTATTATTATGCATGGCAGGGCTGTCTGTGAATGCGCAACAGCTCTACGAGCCCCGTAATATCAGGAAAGCTTATGAGAACAACACCCGCTCCCGCAGCGGAAACCCCGGTAGTAAATACTGGCAGAACAAAGGGCGGTACGATATTCATATTACGGTGGCCCCACCTTCTCCTACAGTGTACGGAAAAGAATCGGTTACCTATATCAACAACAGTCCCGATGCGCTGCAAACACTGGTGTTTCACCTTATCTGTAACGTACATAAGCCACAGGCGCCCCGTTCCGGGTATGTCAGCAAAGACTACCTGGCTAGCGGTGTCGTGATAGATACTTTGCTGATCAACGGCTCCCTGGTACCATTCAATAATGATATCGGTACCGTAGGGGTTGTCAATTTACCTACTCCGCTGGGGGCTAAAGACAGTCTGCAGCTGAAAATCAGCTGGCACTACGATCTGTCTCTCGAAAGTGGTCGCGAAGGCATCATCGATAGCGCTACTTATTTCCTGGCCTATTACTATCCCCGTGTAGCCGTTTACGATGACTACAATGGATGGGACATGCTGGAGCATAACGGCAGGGCCGAGTTTTACAACGATTTCAACGACTACCGTGTAGCCGTGAAGGTGCCTAAAAACTATGTGGTATGGGGTACGGGCAACCTGCTTAATGCAGATGAAGTGCTCCAGCCGGCATATGCAGCCAGACTGAAAAGTTCCTATAACAGTGATTCACTGGTACATATCGCCACCAAAGCAGAAATGGCGACCGGAAAAGTAACACAGCAGCAGGACTGGAATACCTGGAAATTCAGCTATGACCACATCACGGATGTGACACTGGGGCTGAGCAGTCATTACACCTGGGATGCTGCCAGTGTGATGGTGGACAGCACCACCCGCCGCCGTAGCAGTATACAGGCTGCCTACAATGATACCGCCTATGATTTCCATTCTTCTATCCGCTTTGCACACAATGCGCTCAACTGGTTCTCCCACCAGTGGCCGGGAGTAGCCTACCCTTACCCTGTAATGACGGCTTTCCAGGGATATGGAGATATGGAGTATCCAATGATGGTTAACGACGGCTCTATGGGTAAAAACCTGAGCTTCGCACAGTTCCTGCAGGACCACGAGATGGCACATACCTATTTCCCTTTTTATATGGGTATCAATGAAAGCCGGTATGCGTTTATGGATGAAGGTTGGGCCACCACCTTCGAATACCTGGCACGCATCAACGAAAAAGGGAAAAATAGTGCAGACGATCTGTACAAACGCTTCCGGATAGCCTATTATACCAACGATCCTTCTGCTGAAGAAGACCAGCCTATCATCTCGATGTCCAACCAGGTGAGTGGACTAGGGTATGGTAACAATTCATATGGCAAGGCCTCCCTGGCTTATCTGGCCGTGAAAGACCTGCTGGGCGATATGGTGTTCCGTAAATGCCTCCACACCTATATGGACAAATGGAATGGTAAACATCCCATCCCCTGGGATTTCTTCAACTCTTTTAATGCAGCTGCTGGTCAGGACCTCAACTGGTTCTGGCAAAATTGGTTCTTCACCAATCATTACATAGACCTGGCGCTGACCCAGGTACAGGTAAAGGGGAAAACAGCCAGCCTGCAGATTAAGAATACCGGCGGTTTTGCCATCCCGTTTGACGTAGTAGTCAACTATACAGATGGTTCTAAATCCAGCGTGCATAAAACACCGGAGGTATGGAAGAAAAATGACAAGTCATTACAACTGACAGTGCCGGTAAATAAAGCCGTCGCTTCCATTACCCTGGATGGCAACCTGTTTATGGATGCCACCCCGGCAGATAATACCTGGAAAAAATAATCACGGTCTAACGGTAAAGGGCGTACTGAAAGTCAGGGAGTCCTTGCCGGTGATGTTGAAGTACAGTGCAGTGGTGCCTGCCGGTATAACAGCAGATACCCCTTTTTTATCAACGGTAGCAGTAACTGATTGCCATGAGCGCTTTTGCCAGTTACTGCTATCGGTGGTAAAACATAATACCGCCTTTTCGATCTGATATTTCCCCGATAACTCTGCTACGGCCGTTGACCCTTTGATAACAGTGGCACTGTTGGCCGGCAGTGTGGTTTGTTCCCCTCTCACTATTTTACTGGCAAAAGCAAATATTTCAGATTGTTCCCATTTATGCCCATGTTTACTGGTGATGGTCATCGACAGTAGCCGGGGGCCTTTGCCCAGCAGGGCCGACTGCTGCCAGATATCCAGTGGAAACGCGGGATCATTGGTGCCGGTTACCCACAGCGTGGGCACCTGGCTGGAAGGGAGATAAATGGAAGGGTCCCATTTCTGTTTATAGGCCTGGAGCTGTTTGGGTGTCATGGCTTCAAAAAACTGCCGCCAGGATGGATTGCTGGTATTATACAGAAAGCCGCAGCCATATACAGGCACTGCGAAAGCCCAACGGTGGTCCAGCCCTATCACGGCGGAAGTGATCACGCCACCCCAGGAAATACCATGGATACCTATTTTTTGTTGGTTGATTTCAGGGAAGGAAGATAATAGAGAATGGGCTCTGATTACGTCGGCCACGGCATGATAGAACCACTGCTCCCGATCGGCCAGCTCTATATCGCCAAAGGTGGTGATACGGGCGGGGCCAGCGTTTTCATGCCATTGCCGGTTGGGGTAACTGCCGGAAGGCAGGTGCCCTTCCAGATCCATGGCGATCGCTGCAAAACCGTGGTCCACCCAGGCCTGCACCCAGGCAGGGAAAGCGGTGCCACCACCGCCGTGTACGCATACAACAGCAGGCCATCCACCCGGAGGAGGTGTGCCGGCAGGCGTTTTATAATAAGCGAAAACTTTAGTGGGACGGGCTTTATAGGTGATACCTTCATAGAAGAAGGAGCGGAAGCCTGGTACCTGGCAGGAATCGGAAGGATAGGTGCGGGGTGTTTCCTTCAATTGGGAAAGGTCCCAGGGAAACTGACTTTGAGCAGTTGTGATCAGACTGCCCAAAGTCAGCATGAATAGCAGTAATGTTTTCATGAATCTCAAAATAGAGAATCATTTCTACTATTTATAATTTGATAAATTCTACGCGGCGGTTATTAGCTTTTCCTACTTCGGAAGTGTTGTTGTCGATAGGCTGTGTTTTGCCTTTACCGTCTGTTTCCATACGGGCTACATCAATACCAAAGGTTTTGTTGAGGGCTGCTTTTACCGCTTCGGCCCTGCGTTTGGACAGGTCGAGGTTCAGCTTGTCGTTGCCGTCAGCATCGGTATGGCCTATGATTTTAACTTTTACGGCTGCATTTTCTGAAAGCACGCTGGCGATATCTTTCAGAGCACCGTAAGATTCTGCTTTGATATGGTCGCTGTTGGTATCAAAGAGAATACCGTGGGTGGTGAATTTACCTTCGGTAATCAGTTTGTTGCGGGTATCGGGTGCACCTACGGCCAGGTTGATATTGCTGATATAGAAGACGCCGTCTGTCTTATCATAGTCAGGTGCGTAAGAGGAGAACACGAGGGCGTTTAAGCCGCCGTCTGCATCCAGTGCGCGAGGCAGGTCCAGTATCTTGGTGCTGTCTACATATACGCGTACCCGTTGTTTCTGACGCCAGATAGAGAGCCTTACATAGTTTTTCTTCGGTACGTTAAAATATGGGGTACCGCTGATGCTATGATCACCAATCAGATTGGAAGAATAACGAAAAGTACCTTCACCGGAACTCTTAGGGGAGAACGTTACCTTAAAGGAGGGATTGGATGCAGCGCTGCCATCTCCATAATGGAACTTTTCATCGGTATCGGATGCTTTTATCAGGCCCACGGTAATGGCGCCGATGCCGGCAATACCATTGCTGGCCATCAGGTCTACCTGCAGGGTGAAGTTGTCCGGCAGTTTGTTGGTAATATATTCCGGATAAAAAATACCATCCTGTTTGATGGCCAGCCATTTGCCCGGACGGTTGCTGACAGTCACCAGTTCCGCGCCGGAACGGGTGTTCCACTGACCAGGGAATTCACCAATAACGTCCTGTGCAAAATTTTCCTGGACAATGATTTTTTCTCCTGGCACAAAGTCAAAGCGGGAATAGGCTTTGATATCGGTGCTGGCCGAAGGCGCGCTGTTATTGGCGGCCGCTGTATTGTTGTTGTCAGCAGTATTACCGGTGTTATTGTTTCCGGTGTTACCCTGATCGTCTTTCTTTTTTGGGGTAGTGGCTTTGTCAATGGTCTGGTCAATTTTGTCATTGACCTTCTGTTGTACTTTGTTTTTGATGCGGTCAAATAATTGAGCCTGGGTAGTGCTCCCCAGGGCGCATATACCGAGCAACAGGAATACCTTTTTCATGGTGCAGTGATGGTTTCAAAAAAAATGGATAAAAAGAGCTGCAAGGTAGTGATGTTGACAATATCTTTGATGGCTGCCGTGTTATTTTTTTAGAAACGGGTTTGGTGTTGTAACACTTTTTATATTGAAGTATGGCCAGGATGATGAAAATAATTGTTGTAGGGATGATGACCGCCCTGCTGGCAGCCGGTGTATCGGTTGTCCGGAAACCTGTGCCCGCGGCCTTGTCCTGGCCGGCCTATTTCGGGAACCGGGTGTTTGTACCTGCAGATAATCCCACTACGGAAGAAGGCGTACAATTAGGCCGCATGCTGTTTTATGAAAAAGCACTGTCTGTCAATGATAAGATGAGCTGTGCTACCTGCCATCAGCAGGCGAAAGCCTTTACAGATGGGAAAACATTCAGTGCTGGCGCCGATGGTACGCTACAACCCCGTAACACTATGGCACTGGTCAATCTGTTGTGGGTACGTCTCCTTTTCTGGGACGGCAGGGCCGCCGGTTTGGAGGAACAGGCTATCACACCACTGACTGCACCCCACGAAATGGGACAGTCCCTCGAAAACGCCGCGGCCAAACTAAGACAACGTAAGCATTATCCGGCATTATTCCTCCGGGTATTTGGCAATGACAGTATTACCGGCGACCGTATTGTAAAAGCACTGGCGCAGTTTGAACGAACCCTGATATCGGCCAATTCGCGCTATGATCAATATCTGCAGGGAAAATATCAACCTACGGTATCCGAATCAAAGGGTATTTCCCTCTTTTATACCAATCCGGACCCTTCCCGTAATATCAGAGGGGCTTCCTGCGGGCATTGCCATGGCGGCCCCAAAACCTACAGCGACCTGTTTCATAATAATGGTCTGGATGCTGTGCCTGCAGATAAGGGCCGGCAAAACATCACCGGACAGGCTTACGACAATGGGCGGTTCCGGGTGGCCACCCTGCGCAACATTGCGCTCACTGCTCCGTATATGCATGATGGTAGGTTTAAGACACTGGAAGAAGTGATTGACCATTATAGCGAACATATCGCACAAAGTGAAACGCTGAGCCCTTTTTTACAACGCAGCTCCAACATACCGGAAGGTACTTCGCTGCAGCTGTTTCCACAGGAGAAAAAAGACCTGCTGGCCTTTTTGCATATGCTCACTGATTCCAGCTTTATCACTGATCCCCGTTTTTCAAATCCATTTCCCGTTAATTAAAACATATGAAAAGATCCTGTTTAGTAGGGCTGTTGTTAAGCCTGTTTATGATCGCTACAGCGCAACAGCGGCCTTCGGTAAAGATATCCGGCGAAGTCACAAAACCACTGACTTTATATCCGGAAAATCTGCATACAATGAAACGTACCACTGTTACACTGAAAGACCGTGATGGTAACGATCACGCCTATACCGGCGTGCCGCTGCAGGACATCCTGGAACAGGCAGGTGTCACCACCGGTAAAGCTTTGCGGGGAGAGAACCTCAGCAAATACCTGCTGGTAAGAAGTGCAGACGGATATGAAGTGTTGTTTTCACTGGCTGAACTGGACAGTGATTTTACAGACAGAATAGTAGTGTTGGCAGATGAATCCGATGGGCAGCCACTGCCGGCCGGCAAAGGGCCTTTCAGACTGGTGGTGCCAGGTGAGAAAAGACCCGCCCGCAGCAGTTTTCAGGTGACGGAGTTAATCATCAGGTTTGCGAAAGACTGACTTTACAGGATGGATGAAGATCCTGTAAAGTCAGTGGGATGCTTTATTTCTCCACGCCAAACTCCACTTCATTCGCCCAATGTACCTTCCAGTCGGGATGAAAAGCCCGTGCATTTTGTTTGGACACACTTCTTTCTTTAGCCAGTTCCATACAGCTGCCTGGCGCTCCATTGTCATTCACCCGGAAGGATAGCTTAACCGGCAATCCTTTGTCGATGGCTTTTTTTACGTCCGGTAATTCCGACCAGGGAATGGCGCATTCGGTGATCACAGTATTGCCTTCTCTTTTGATCACTAGTTTCCCATTCGTAACAGGGCCTTCTTTTTCAGATACCGGCTGCCTCGGAAAAAAATGTTTCCTGTTAAGCCCCGGCGCCAGCAGCCGCCATATCTCCGTGCCTCCTCCATATTGAGGGGCTACCTGATTAAGGGCATATTCGTAGTCGGTGCATTTGTATCCGGTATAACGGGGCATAGTGCCCGGAGGACAGGCCAGCATGCCATCCTGGCCTTCGGGAATAACATTGAACGCCAGCAACACATTGTCGTACGAATAGCCTAACCCAGAATTATCCGGTGTAACGGGGTTCTTCTGATAGGTGTAGTGCCGCACGCCGGCTGGCCATATCAACGGCTGTTTAACTTCCCGGTGGACGGGCGATACAGCCACACCAGCCGGTAACTGCGAACCCAGACCAGCAATATGATACCCCATACTACCATATACACCACGCCAGTTGCCGCGGGTATCAAAATCCTCTTTTACAAAAAGACTGTCGGTGCCAGGCGGATCAAACAGCAGCGCGGCCAGTTTGGGCGTATACCACCAGCCGTTGCTATGCAGCACGATCCTGTTATCACCCTGTAGCCGCAATACTTCCCAGGCGCCGCCCCAGAGATTGGTGAGGGTACGCCTCAACCGGAGGGCGCCGGTATGATTATCAAATACCTCCAGTATCAGCGAAGATACCTGCAGGTTGGGCAGATAAAGGGCTACCTGCATGGGTTTTGCAAGCTGGAGATCTATTCCGAAGGAGTTGGTGTTGTCGCCACTTTCCCAATAATGAAGGATACGTCCGTTGCTGGTCGGTAGTTGCAGCGCGCCGGCACCAGTGGCTGCTGCACTGTTCTCTTTAGTAGCCAGTGTTTGTTGCATATCCATCGCGTAAGCGGTATCGGGATAAAAAAATGTATCGTCAGGCCGTTGGGCAAAGCGGTAGGTACCGGGGTGGGGCGTGCTGTCAGCTACTTTGGAAGCAAAATAAAAATACTGATCGTCGTAAGCGAAGTAACCATTCGCATATCCGTTGGCGTTAGTGTCAAAATTTTTGAATGGGTACCAGGCTGCTTCTGTGAGACTAACAGTGGCGGCGCCTTTGCTGCTGACGGTTTGGGGCAAGGCTGTCTGCCAGTCATCTAACTTCCCGTCTACGTGTATACTTAACCGTGAAATGACATTCACATGCATGTCTTCATAGTGTGTGGCCATACCATCTGCACCAGCATCAAAATGTACGGAGAGGGGATAGGTGTTGTTGGGTACCTTTACTCCGCCTGTGGTTTTCACGGGAATGGTCCTTGTTTCATGCGGGGCCAGGCTGATGGTGGCAGGTACGGCTGTCTGCAGTCCTGCCAGGCTTACTATAAGTTTACCTTGCACAGGGCGGTTGAGAATATTGGTCAGTTGCAGCGGCAGGATGGGCGATTGTTCTATGCGCGTGGTCATATCTTTCGCGATGATCTCTACCGGCTGGTAACCTTCTATACGGGCGGTTTTTAAAGCTGCGATCAGTTTTTCGAAAGTGCCTTTGGAACCATCAGTGCGTAGGTAATAGCCCTGGCTGTTGAGCGGTATCTCCAACTGCTTACCGGTAGTGGGTATCAGGTTTCCGTAAAAATCATATAGCCGTATGTAAGGGGCTGCGGGCAACAGCATCCGGCCACCACGAAGTGGCCGGTATTTTTGTAATTCCTGTTGAAGGCTGTCTGTAGCCATATGGCCGGCGCTGAGGGCTGCTCTTATTTTTTCTTTTTCCATCACTTCCGTCAGTCCTCTTACGCCACGGAACAGTACCCGTTCGGGACCAAAGGCTTCACCGATGTCGCCGCATATTACGGCAGTGCCATCGTCAGGCTGTTTGCCGTCAAAAAGCATTACCCAGGGTAGCCCGTTGGGAAACAGCAGCTGCCGGAAGTTCCTTTCCCCGATCAGCTGCTGCACCGCGCCCAGGGCGGCGGCAGGCGACCAGGTGTCTGGAATGCGCGCGATCTCCGTGATGCCCGAAGGAGTATGGATTTTTTGCGTGAAATGTTCACTGCCTCTGCCGCCGGTATACATATAACCGGCGTAGATGCCCATAGACCGGTCGTAACCGGTGGAACGGTTGGTAGCTACGGTAAGGCCTATACGATCATCGGTATTACCCACCCAGCTCTCCGTGTCCCATATTTTAACACGGCCATGGGGCGAGCGGCGGTTAACCCACTCCGGATAAATGGCCGGTGATTCCATCCCCTGATAATGGATAGAACAGAAATCAAAGATGGGAAGGAAGGTCATCTTCCCATCTGCAAAAAGTTTATCCCAGGCGTTGGAATTGGAGTCTCCACCTCCCACCAGCACATCGGCTCCTTTTTTACGTGCGTCGATCACCGCTTGTGCCATCACACGGTATATCTCCCGGTATCGCAGGATATCGGACTGCCATCCTGAAATAGACAATCCCTCCCAGGGTTCATTCCAGAGTGATACCGCCGTCACAGGTCCTTTGGGCCAGCCGTACTGCACACAGAGGTGATGGACAAAACGTTCGAAATCTGCGTCAGAAGAAGGGAGCCATACATAGTCCTGCTTGGTCTTCCGCATCACGCCAGCACTGTCGAGGAAGGGGAGAGGCCTGCCTAGTGGCAAAGGGGCTGTGCCTGCGCCAAACATCAGCAGTACGGTAATATGCTTAGACTGGTACTCTTTCAGTTTGCGGTCCAATGCCTGCATTTTCTCCGTATAGTCGCTGGCGGTAGTGGGAGTATAATCTACGCCCATCCGTATGGCCTGTACACCTACCCGTTGCAGGAAGTCTGCTCCCATGTCATCAAGTGATTGTTTGGGATACTGTAGCCGTTGCGGGTTGGCAGCGAACGTACGTACCAGGCTGGTTACAAACCTTCGCCCATATCTGCCCAGGTCCATCACTATGGCGTAACCACCCAAACGCTCCGGTATCACCGGTTGATGGGTGATGTCAAGATAACCGTTGGCAGGGATATTTACCTTTACTGGTATGGAGGTCACCGGTCCTGCGGGCACTACCTCCGGCAGCCATATATCGCCGGGAAGTCCCCGGGTACCATATGGGATCAGCTCTATCCTGCCTTCTGCCACCATAGGTTCATTTAGCTGGTTGACAACCTGCAGTGTATAGGAAGGCTGTTCTCCCGGCCATAATACATTGGTAGCACAGGAGGCACGAACAATGGCTACGTCATAATCATAATGCCGCTGATTGTTTTTAACGTCCATAACCTGTTCAAAGTGTACCCATTCGGCAGGCGCCTTCATTTGTGCCATACCGTTATACCCGCTGCTGATCAACAGCCCGAGTATCCATACATATTTCATTCTTTATCTTTTAGAGCTTAATAAATTTCTGTTGCCCTACCACCTTACTACTGGCGGCATCGGTGACGCGCAGCACATAGGAGCCTGGCAGCAGACTGGCCACATCGGCCTGTAAGATGCTTTGGCTGCCTGCCTGTATTGTTTTAACGGTTTTTCCCATGAGATCATAAATATGAATGGTGAACCCTTTGGCAGCCTGTTGTTTCAGGTCGATATACAGTGTTTTGTCTACCGGGTTGGGATATATTCTGAAATCTGCTATGTTGTTGCCACGGGCCAGTGTAGCCGTTGCCGTTGTAGTGCTGTCTGTTGCCGGTGGTGGTGTGGGTGGTGTCCAGCGATGCAGCACTACTTTATTGGCGTTGTAGTCATCTTTGGTGATGAGGTATTCGCCGGTGCTGCGGTGGTAGGCTCTGATGCCATATTGTGAGTCCACATCATTGCCTACATAAACGGCGGGGTTGCTGCTGTTCATCGTCAGTACCAGTGCGCCGGTGCTGAGGTCAAATACATCGATATCAGGAATGGCATAATATCCCACAAAGAGATAGTTGCCGGCGGCCGACATGGATTTGGCCTGTGCTCTGCTGAGGGTGATCACTACATTCGGTGTACGATTGCCGGCCTGCCACCCACGGTACACTTCTATCCGGTTGCCGATCAGTGTCCAGTCGGCATTACCGCCGGCCAGCACCATCACATCGCTGGCAGGAATATATTCCAGCCGGTTAAGACGGGCGATGGATGCGGGTGTAGGGGTAGACACCACTGGCCCCCAGATAGGTTTGCCATTGGCAGCAAAACCAGTCAGCGGATAATGCTGGATAGCATTGGTTTTATCCTGTGATATCCAGATGTCCCCGAGAGAATCGAGACAGAAACCGTTGCGTACTTTGGAGATGGTATCACCGGGAATGGCGATATATCCGTCGGTGGCGGGGTTGAAGTAGAAGGTATAAAATACGTCGGGGTTCTGATTGCAGGCTACCAGTATTTTATGTCCGCCTACATTGGCAAGGTGTCCGAAGAAAGCGCCGCGGCCGGGATCACTTTTCTGAATGCGGGCATCCTGAGGATAACGGTAGGGATCTATGGTATTAGCTACGTAAGAGCCACCATCGGTACCGTTGTAGGAGAAGAGGATATTACCGGTATAAAACAGGGAGCCATCGCTGCCGGCATCTGCGGCAGCATTACCTTCGAAGTTAAGGGCCTGCAGTGTCCAGCGGAGAGTGCCGGTATTACTGTAACAGTGGATATCGGTAAGGCCGTTGCGACCAAGGTCCCAGGTGCCACCCCAGGGATTGTTGAGCACATAGAGATTACCGGCGGTATCTTTGCCGATGCCCACTACGCGGGTGAACCGTTTATCGCCGGCGGCGCCACGGGTACCGCTGGTCTCGTTGAGATAACCGCCTGTTGCCCCAAAAGTGCCGGATAGTGTAGGCGTCCCCGTGAGATTGTTATAAATTTTGATGTTCATGTCTGGCCCCTGGTCCCCGATGAGCAGTTCGCCCCGGATGCTGTCTGCATAGAGGGCCGATGGACGGGCAGTGGCGGCCAGCTGTATAATCGTATTGGCGTTACCGGTAGTGTCGTAACTACGGATGGTGCCGTTGCTTTTCTGTGCCACCCATAGCTTTCCGCTACTGTCTATTGCCAGTGCGCCGGGACCTAACACCGGCCATTGCCGTATCTGCACGCCACCGGTGGTGAATACTACAATCCGGTTACCGCTGGAGTCGCTCACAAATACACGGCCTGCGGATACAACGATGCCGCCGATAGCATCACCGGTGCCGGCGCTGGCCACAAACAAAAGGTCGCGGGTTTTGGTGGCACGGTTGTACCGTCCTACTTTACCGCTGTTGGGCGTTTCCTGCGCGGTGAAAATATAGGTGGCATCGCCGCCGATGGCACAGCCCTGCGATTCCTTATTGCCGCCCATAGAGCCAAGAGTGGTACCGTTTTGATAGATGCCGATGTTTCTGGCTTTTTCATCCCATCCGGATGCCGTATATACAACGCCTTCGGGAGATACCCACATAGACCTTGCGCAGTTGCCCACATGACGGTTAACGTCGGGAAAGTTGTTGCCGAGCCAGCTAGTGGTATACTGGCCATAGCTGCAGGTTACCGCCAGCAGAAAGCCTGACAGTACTGTAAATAGTTTTTTCATGGTGTTTGGGTTGAGGTGAAAAGAAAAATATTAATAACCGTGATTTTGTACCAGCCGTGGATTACGCCCCAGTTCCCGCAACGGAATCGGCCACAGTGCCTGATCGGCATTAATGCCTAACACGGCATTGGCCCTGCCGGTGCGTACCAGATCGTAAAAACGATGGCCTTCAAATGCCAGCTCCTTAAACCGCTCGTTTTCTATCGCCAGTGTAAGGTCGCTGTCTGTTTCTCCGGCCTGGGGAAAATCATAGGAGGATGACGTAGTGGTAGGCAACCCGAAAGCCCTGCGGCGAATGGTGTTCAGCATGTCCACCGCTTCGGCATGTTTGCCCAGTTTGTCCAGGGCTTCCGCTCTCACGAGGATAATGTCTGCCAGCCGTAATGCAATGATGTCGGGTTCGGTACCATTAGTTAACCGGATATATTTGCTGACATAGTTGAGTGCCGGCGTGGCGGTATTGAGGCCGAGGGTAGCGTTTCTGCGGATATCGCCCGGCTCGTATGCCTTTACGATTTTATCGGTAGGTGCTATCTGATAACTGCCCGGCTGTACACCGGCAGGTATGCCGTTTACAGGGATATACAAACTGAAAAGACCGTTGGCCTGTGCAGAAGAACTAACATATTGTATCTCGAAAATGGCTTCTGTACTGTTTTTACCGCTGACGGTAAACATGTTGTTGTAGGCGCTGCTCCCACTTACCAGCGTATATACGGGACTGTTAATCACATCCAATGCTTTGGCGGCGGCAGAGTCGTAGCGCTGCAGGCTCAGGTATGCCTTGGCCAGCAAGGCTTTGGCTCCGCCTTGGGTAGCCCTTCCCCTGGTATCTGCTGCCGTAGGGTAACTAACAGGTAACGATGTTTCTGCAATGGTAAGATCCGCGATGATCTGCCGGAAGATAACGTCTACGGGTGTACGTTCTATGGTGAAATCAGCATTAAAGGAAGTGTAAGGTGTTGTCACCAGCGGTACAGGGCCGTAGGCTTTTATCAGATTAAAATAAAAGTAAGCCCGCAGGAAACGGGCTTCTCCCAGTATCTCCTGCTTTCGGTTGCCGGTGAAAAGGCTGTCTTTCATATCGGGCACATGTTTCAGTAGATCGTTGGCCCTGCCGATACCGGTATAGTTATTCTGCCAGTAGGAGGCTACGATCGCATTATCTACCGGAATACCGTGCTGACTAAAGGGTGAATAGTTGATCAGCAGGGCAGTGGCGGCATCGGAAGCGGCATCAAAAGCTACGGGAAACTGCATGGAGAGGCTTTGCACAGCAGGATATATCCCTACGGCAGCGCTCTCCGCATCATTGGCAGTAAGCCAGAAATTATCTTCTGCAATGGTATATTCCGGCACCTGGTCCAGTACTTTGGTGCAGGCGCTGAAGGCTATAATGATAAAAAGGAGTACTGTTTTTTTCATTTCTTACTGCTTTAGAAGTTCACGTTTAACCCTACCATAAAGGTGCGGGGCTGTGGTTGTACGGCCCAGTCGATGCCCAGCTGGGAGTTTTTGACAGACTGGTTCTGCGACTCAGGATCATATCCGGAGTAATGAGTGATTAAAAAGAGATTCTGCCCGCTCACATAAACACGGGCATTGCTGATACGTATACGCTTGAGTAGCGCAGTAGAAAAAGTATAACCGATGGTGATGTTTTTCATCCTGATAAAAGAACCATCTTCTACAAAACGCTGGGATACTTCTCCATTGGTTAGGCTGTTGGGTACCACCGGATCGTTGAAGATGGCTTTGGGCACGTCAGTGACGGTATTGGTAGGAGTCCAGCGGTTTAGCGTGCGTGCGTCACCGTTATTATAGCTGCTCATACGTTCCAGCATACTGCGGGTCTGGTTGTATACCTTGTTGCCATAAGACCAGTAAATGAAGAAGCTGAGGTCTATGCCCTTATATCCGAAGGTATTGGTGAGGCCGCCGGTATAGTCCGGAAGGGCATTGCCAAGGATTACGCGGTCGGCCGCAGTGATCCTGCCATCTTTGTTGATATCATCATAGATCATGTTGCCGGTGGCCGGATCTACGCCTTTGTTGCGGTAACCGAAGAAGGAGCCAACGGGCTCGCCTACACGGAATATGCTGGTAGGCTGGCTGGTAAAGAAGGAGCCAGGCAGACTTTCCGTGAAATCGGAACTGGAAGGATCTCCGGCCACTGTTTCAGGCAAACTGGTAATTTTATTACGGTTGAAATAAAGATTGAAGTTGGTGCTCCAGGTGAACTTACCCCGGATATTATCTGTATTGATGCCTATTTCAAGGCCTTTATTCATCAGCTGTCCGATATTGGCGCCATTGGTACGGTTGAAGCCGGAGGTATAGGGCAGCTCCAGTTTAAAGATGAGCCGGTTGGTGATTTTGCGGTAGGCATCTACGGTGATATTGATCCGGTTGTTGAGGAAACTGACGTCCAGACCCAGGTTGGAGGCGGTGGTGGCTTCCCAGCTCAGGTCGCGGTTGGACAGGGAAGTGGGAGCAATGCCGGCGGAAGCGCCGTAGTTATATCCGGTAGAATAGGTGGCCAGAGAGGGGAAGTCATTGCCGAGTCCTTCATTATTACCGGTAACGCCTATACTGGCACGCAGTTTCAGATCGTTGAAGAAATGCTGGTCTCTCATAAAGCGCTCGTTGATGATACGCCATCCTGCTGATACGGAAGGAAAGAAGCCATATTTTTTATTGGCACCGAAACGGGAAGATCCATCTGTACGAAGTACGGCTTCCAGCAGGTAGCGATCATCATAGTTGTAACTCGCCCTGCCAAAATAAGATACCAGTCCCCACTGCGAACGATAGTCCAGCGGAGAGAATAGGTTGGTAAAACCAGTCACGGCCTGAATGATATCAGTGGAGTTGGTATTACCGGAAACACCTATTCTGCGCACGGTAGCCTCCTGTGCGCTTTGTCCGAGCAGCGCACTCAGGTGGTGTTTGCCTTTGAGGGCTGGGGTATACGAAAGCGTATTTTCGTTGACCCACAGAAACTGGGAGAAGACAGATACAAAGCCGGTGGCGGCAGACTGGTTGTTGACCTGTTTGGACTGGTAACGGTCATCGGTTACGTGCTGGTTATCAAAACCGAAGCTGGTCCTGAATTTCAGTCCGGGTATGATGGTGTATTCACCGAAGATGTTGCCGATATAACTGTCTACTACCGATTGGAACCGTAGTGAATTGGCGATCATCACGGGGTTGGTCCAGCGCCGGTTGGGATCGGCATAGTAGGTGCCATTGGAGTTATAGATAGGGTCGTTGGGATTTTCTATCAGGGCGAGTGCCAGTACAGATTGACCGGAGAAGCTGTTGTCCATGCGGTTATTGATGGAATGTACGCCGGTGAGATTTACACCGATTTTGATTTTGTCGGTGGCGGCAAAGTCAAAGTTGACACGGCCGTTGAACCGTTTAAAATGCTGTACCCCTGTAATGGTGCCTGTTTGATCGAGATAACCTACAGACACATAGTGGGAGGTTTTAGGACTGCCGCCGGAAATGGAAAGGTTGTAGTTGGATACCGGTGCAGAGCGGAAGATGGCGTTCTGCCAGTCAGTATTCCTGCCTGTTTTAACAATGGCGGGATCTGGCGCTAGTCCGGCGTTGGTGCGGGATTCGTTGAACAGGTCCACAAACTGGTCGCCATTCAGGAGCGGCAGTCTTTTGGGTACATCGGCAACGCCGGTGTACATGCTGAAATTGAAGCGTGATTTGCCTTCAGCTCCTCTTTTGGTGGTGATGAGGATGACACCGTTGGCGCCACGGGAACCATAGATGGCCGCTGCGGCAGCGTCCTTCAGTATTTCAACCGATTGTATGTCGTTGGGATTAATATTATTGGTAGCGGTGATACGCTGGCCGTCACCGGAGATACCATATTGTGCTGCGGGCAGATTGCTCATAGGCACCCCATCGATCACGTACAGGGGACGGTTCTCTCCAAAAAGAGACCCGTTGCCACGGATACGGATATATGTTTCATCGCCGGGGGCGCCGGAGTTCTGTACTACCTGTACACCAGGAGCCTTGCCCTGCAGGGCTGCATCGAGGTTGGTGACGGCTACACCGGCGAGTTCGCTGCCTTTGATGGAAGAAATGGAGGACGTCAGATTTTTTTTCTGCTGGGTGCCGTATCCCACTACCACCAGGTCATTCAGGGAAGCGCTCTTCTGTTGCAGCGTGATATACAGTGTCTGTTGTCCGTTCACGGCTACTTCTTTGGGTTCAAAGCCTACAGAAGAGCATTGCAGCACACTATTGTATCCCGGTACATTCAGTGTATAGTTTCCCTGCGCATCTGTAGTGACGCCGATGGTAGTGCCCTTTATCCGGATACTGACACCCGGCAGCGGAAATCCTTTGTCATCAGTGATCTTACCGGAAACAGGCAGGCGGGAAACCTGCACCTGATCTGTTACTGGTGGTGGATTGTTTTCCTTGTGGGTTACCACCACAATTTTATCTGAGATCTGATAAGTCAGGGAAAGCTTGTCGAGGAAGGGTTTTAGTACCTGTTCCAGTGGCGCATCCCTGCATTCCAGAGATACATTTTTTAACGCAGCCGTCGGCTCACCGCGCCAGATAAAAGAATAGCCGGTTTGTTGTTTCAACGCAGAAAAGACTTTTTCCAGCGGCACATTTTTTAAGGCTACAGTCACCTTCTGGGCAAAGCCAGGAGCGCCTGCCAGCAGCAGCGTAAAGGTCAGCATTACCCGTAGTGGCTGTCTTCTTATGACAATGGGAATACACGTGGCAAGGAATTTCATAATCTTCATTCGTGGATTTTTTAAAGCAATCATATTCCAGTCCCAGGGCTAAAGCCCTGGGCTATGTTTGTTGGAGGATAAGACGGTGGTGTTTTTCTTCTTTAGCTGATTTTAGAAAAGGTTACTATGTTGTTTTATGCTATTGTTTTAGTGTATTCAAAACCCTTCATCATATCTATCTGCTAATTTGTTACCAGATAAAATGGTGGTATTTTTCTTCTTTAGTTGATTTTAGAAAAGCTTCAAAACCCTTCATCACATCTATAAGTATATCTTATACTATTAGTTTAATTTATTCCCAAGCCTCCGTCCTATCCCCAACAAACATAGCCCAGGGCTTCAGCCCTGGGAAACGAAAATGATTCGATCTTTCATGCGGAAGCGAACGATTTTTGTCAGCTCGAGTGCTTTCAGCAGTTGTTGGATGTCTCCGTTCCGGGAGATGATGCCGGAGAGGGAGAGGTCTGTCATGTCACCTTCATATTGTACTTCTACGTTGTACCAGCGGGCTACCTGCCGCATGATGGTTTTTATGTTGGTATCGCGGAAATAGAATTCACCGTTTTTCCAGCTGAGTACTTCGTCGAGGTTGGGCCGGGAGATGCTGAGTTGTCCGGAGGTGTGGCCGATGGAGGCTTGTTCGCCGGGTTGCAGCAGCTGTCTGGTTTTGCTGGTGTTGATATTAATGGCGCCTTGTACGAGGGTGGCCTGTAGGGTGTTTTCATCGGGATATGCCATTATGTTGAAGGCGGTGCCCAGCACTTGTATCTGTATGTCGTTTGCGGTGACGGTAAAGGGTTTGTGTTCATCTTTGGCGATATCGAAGTAGGCTTCTCCGGTTACTGCTACCTGGCGGCTGTTTGCCGGGAAGGTGGTGGGGTAGCGGATGGAGGATGCTGCATTGAGCCATACGCGGGAGCCGTCGGGCAGGGTGAGCTGATACATACAGCCATGAGGTGTTTGCATGGTGTTGTAGATGGTCCTGCCGGTGGGGGCGGATGCGGGCTGATAGGCTACTTGTCCGTTGGATAGTTTTACGATGCGGGAGCCACCTTGTTGTGCGATGGTGCCGTTGGAAACGTTGTCCAGTGATATTTTGGAGCCGTCGCCGAGTATCAGGACGGGCTGGGCTTTTCCGGGAATGGCAGGTTGGTTGGTGGCCAGTGTTTGTCTGGCGGGATGCCTTCTGCCGGCGAATTTCCAGGTTCCTGCTACCAGGCAGCCGAAAAGGGCTGCTGCTGCGGCGTATTTAAACCAGGGTCTGAATACGGGTGGTTTGCGGGTTGGTGGGAGCAGGGATAATACTTCATCCTGTTGTCTGGCTTTGAGCAGAATTTCGGCGGCCATCTCGCTGGCGTCGTAATCCGCTGCTTCTGCGTAGGCGGGGTTGCTGAATGCTTCTTCCAGCAAACGGGAGAGCAGTTGCCTGTTCTTCCGGTCGCGGGCCATCTGCCGGAACTGCTGTAGCTCCGATGCACTGAGCGTTCCGCTCATATAATCTTTGAACAGCGTTTCAAATAATTGGTCGGACATGCGGATGCTGGTTTAAGGTCATCAGTTTTCCCCTTTGTTATAAGGACGGAAAACAAAAGGAGGGTAAGACAGTCAACGGAAAAAAAATTAAAAAAAAGTGGTCAGCAGTACCAGTAATGTGAAAATCCGTTCCGGATGGCGGTCGAGGTATTCCCGGATACTCCGGAGGGCTCTTACAATATAGGTCTGTGAACTTACTATGGAGATATTCAGTTGCTGGGCTATTTGTGGGTGACTTAATCCCTTGAACCGGTGAAGGATAAACACCTCCTTTACTTTGGCGGGCAGGTGCTCGATGGCTTTTGTCAGTGTATATTCCAGCTCTTTGTATTCGAGGGTGGCCTGTGCGTTGCGGAAGGGATCTTCTTCCAGATGGCCGGCGAGGGTGTCGAGGTTGTCGGTACGTAATACCTTTTTCTCGAGGAAGTCCATGATCAGGTTACGGGCACATACATAAATGAAGGTACCGGCGTTGTCTACCTCGGAAAGTTTGCTACGGTTGTTCCATAGTTTGAGGAAGATATCCTGGGAGAGATCTTTGGCCTGTTCGGGGGAACGGGTCAGCCGCAGGGCTGTACCGTAGACCTGCGGCCAGTACTGCTGCACGAGCTGCCGGAAGCTGCGTTCATCCCCGCTGGCAACAGAGAGCAACCATTGTTTTTCATTACTGTGGTCCAAAGAGGTCGTGTTGATAAAATGTGTACGGTATGAAAATAATACAACCTCCGCGATTTACAAAACGGAGCTTGTCCATCGTTTTTTTCTGGTTTTTAAGGAGATGTGTATCTTGCTTTTATGTTAGCACTCCATGACGCTGCCTGGCAGCAACTGAATGGCCCTTACGGAATAGACGATACATTACCCGAAGCATTGGCCCTATTAAAGAAAGACTGGTCTGATGACCTGCTGGATGAAATCATCTGGGAAAGGATTTATCACCAGAATACCTTGTATGAAAACACTTTTGCCGCGGTCCCCTATCTGATAGACCTGGCTGCCGGTCTTCCGGATCCCGCCTTACAGGTAGAAACGCTGGGGAGCCTGGCGGTACTGATCTCTGAAGATGGCAATGCCCCGGTGCCAGACACTATTCCTGCCGAATTCAGCCATAATACGGCTATTCCGCCGGCACTGGTCCGGGAAATTTATAATGCCTATATTCAGGCTTTGCAACGCCTGCCTGCGTTGTGTACCGCTCTGCTGCCTGCTGCACTCCAATATATGGTGGAGGAAACGGACCGAAATTATTTCCTGGCTGCAATCGCGGTAGCTCATGACCAGCGCGCATTTGCCCGCTTCTGTATCCGGTATGAAAGCGGAGATGAGTATATAGGTATTTGCGCTGCCTGTAATAAGGAGAGTTATATATGGCCGGATGGCAACCAGCTCAGGGTATACGCTCAGGACCCTGTATTCCATAAAGACCAGCAAGGGGAGGTTATCGTACCCCATCCGGAAAAAGTGCCCGCCTGGGACGGCACAATAACGGACACGAATATGCGTAACTGGGGCTACCATTATGCAGCACAGCTGAAAATGACCTCAGTGATGGAACGCTGGCCTTACCTGTTTGGTACCTGCTCCTGCTCTGGCTGCGGTAAACCCATGCAGGTGTTCGGGAGTATATTGGCAAGTATTTAAAATAATACGGAACCTTATTAACTTTAAATCAGCTTAATCGACCATTTATGACCACCATGACCAAAAAGCTCTATCAGCAGATAGATCTGACAATCCTGAAGGCATTACCCAACCCGTCCAGTGAAAAGTATGAAATGAAGATTAAAGTGCCGGAGTTCACTTTTCTTGGCGTACATGAACAGCCCGACTTCGCCAAGCTGTACATTACTTTTTATCCTAAAGGCAAAATCATTGAGCTGAAGTCGCTCAAACAGTATGTGTATCATCTGCGCGACATCATCGTGTCTTATGAGCGATTGATCAATATCATGTATGATCACATGATGGAGGTGTATCAGCCCGACCGTTTAAGGGTGACGCTGATCTGTAATCCCCGTGGTGGTATCAGCTCCAAACTGGTGATCGATTCCGACTGGAAAGACAGGGGAGGAGAGGATAAATACAAGGATTATCCGGAGCGGGATGATGAATGGGGTATTTTAATGTAATACCTGTCATCTGTCCCCTATGACATATATGTAATTATTTTATGCGTCCGGGTTTTGTTTGAAGGCTGGCTGGAAATCTTACTGCTGGCGAGTTTCTGAAGTGCGAAAAGTTCCTGAATTTTTGTATCTTCGATGAAGGTTACTGCGTTTCTAAAATCAATAAAGCAGTCGCCGAAATAATAAATTATGGCTAAATCACAGGGAAACTTCAACAAAAAAGAATCTGAAAAGAAAAAACAGCAAAAGCAGAAAGAAAAACAAGAAAAGAGAGAGGAAAGGCAGGCCAATAACAAAAAGGGAAAAAGTTTAGAAGATATGATGGCCTATATCGATGAAGACGGAAACATTACATCTACCCCTCCGGACCCCAGCAAAAAGAAAGAAGTTAATCTGGAAGATATCCAGATTGGTGTTGCCCGACAGACAGATGACGATGAACAGGATCCTATTCATACCGGTGTAGTGACCTTCTTCAACGAAAGCAAAGGCTATGGCTTTATCAAGGACCAGAAAACACAGGAAAGCATATTCGTGCATGTGAATGGATTACTGGACCGGGTTAAAGAACACTCTAAAGTAACATTTGAAGTGGAAATGGGCCATAAGGGGCCTAACGCCGTACGCGTGAAACTGGTGAAATAGGGGCCTCCCGTTTCATCATTCCTCATATTTCAGACTGCTGATGACCAGCGGAGAAAATTTTTCCCCGCTGGTATCAGCAGCTTTTTATTTATACGTGTCGTAAAATGGTTCTATCTCACTCCCACTCCCGGTGGAGGTTGATTAAAAGGAGCAGCGGTACCAGCAAGATTAGCAGGAAAAAAAGGCCGGTGCCGGCAATACAGATGGCGTAAAGGTTCATATAGCAGAAAGATTGTTTTTCCAGCGCCGGTGTGTCCATAGCCAGTAGGCAGGACGCTGACGGATGTCGTTCTCCAGGCGGGCGTTAAAAATATGGGTGATCTCAAAAGGTGCTGTATTTACGGGCTCGTCCGTTATCAGCGATAAAGACATTTTCCACTGACATGCTTTGGTTTTATGAAGCACAGCGTACAACACTACGGCATTGGTAGCCCTGGCCAGCCGCTCCGTGCCTGTGATCACGGAGGTCGGCTGATGCAGGAAATCTACAATATGTTTGCAGTGAGGAGGCGACTGGTCAGATACAAAAATATAAGCTCCCGGTGGTTGCCGCCGTTGCAGCATATGCCGCGGCACCTCCTCCATAGAAAGAAGCTGCAGCCCGAAACGGGAACGTATCTTTTTCATCAGCCGGTCGAAAAAACGGTTGCTGAGTGGTTTGAATACCCCGTAAACCCTGCATGGCAGCAAAGCCGGTAATAAAGACAAACATTCCCAGTTGCCGTAATGCCCCAGCATAATGATAACAGGCCGGCCCTCTGCCTGATACTGTTCTACCAGTGCTGCCCCCTCCAATACCAGCCGTTTTGCAACCCTGCCCCTGGGTAGCATCATCAGTACGGGTATCTCTGCAAACAATCGGCTGAAATGATGGTAAAATTCCAGCGCAATCCGTTTAATCTCCTCATAGGACTTCTCCGGAAACGACCTGGAAAGATTCTGAATCACTTCTGTATAACGGTAACGCATCACCTTGTACAACAGGAAATAAATGATACGGTAAGTTATCCCCGTGTACACCGATGTCTTGTAGTTTGTAGCCATAGGTTAAAAAAAAGTTAAAGCATGCCCATGACGCAGGGTAAGTGTGCTTTCAGGTGTCACTACCGTATTGCAGCGGCATTGTACAAAATGACTACATTTTACAAACAGCCTGTAGCAGATAACGGAGAAACATTTGCGTAAAACGGATTATTTATGGGGACCACCTTTAGAGACAACAACGGCGATATCCTTCACATGGAGCACCAAACCATGCAACTCAGTGAACTGATGCGAACCACAAACCGAGAGGCCCGGCTGCCTTTCTGGGATATCCGCTATCGTCAGCATTATTCCGATGGCATACACGTAGGACACTGCACTTTAAATGTACATCAGGATATCAAAGTCAACAGCGGACTGGATACGCCTATTCCCGGACTGGTGTTCCTGCAACAGGGGCGTATCACTACTACTGCGCATAACAGTAATACTACTCATCAGTTCACACCAGGGCAACATAGTCTCCTCCCCAATCCTTATAATCCCAGAGAAAGTATTTTTTACCAGCAGAAAAACCTGCAGTTCCTGGTAGTCAGTTTTGTGCCGGAACGTTTTCTGCAGCTGGCTGAAAACGCAGGACCAGCTCTTTATAAAATGGCCAACAACATGGTAAATGGACGAGCCGATTCTACACTCAGTAATCTCCCGGTCACACCGGAGATGCAGCAAACCATCCGGGAAATCAATGCCTGCCGCTTCGAAGGCGGACTCAAAGACCTGTTTCTGCAGGCTAAATCCATAGAGTTGCTGATCCTCCAATGCGAACAATTTGAAAAACAGAATGATACCTCCCCCAAAAAAATAAAACTATCGGAAACGGATATACGAAAAATACATGCCGCCAGAGAATGCCTGCTGGCCAATATACAACATCCGCCTTCCCTGGCACAGCTGGCAAGGCAAACAGGACTGAATGAGTTTAAACTGAAAGCAGGATTTAAGGAAGTATTTAATAATACGGTATTCGGCTATTTTAAGGCATACCGGCTCGATATTGCTTATAAGCTGCTCAAAAAAGGAGAGCTACCGGTAACGGAAGTGGCTTATGAGGCGGGGTATACCACTGTACAGCATTTCAGTAATGAGTTCAGCAAACAATACGGGGTACGTCCTTCGCTGGTGGATTAGTAGCTGGTATATTTTGCAACATAACGCCCGTTCTTCAACTGCCAGCGGAAATGCTGGTTAAACAAGGCTTTGCGCTGTGCTGCCGTAAGCTGTTTGTTCAGCGTATCCCGGAACATCTGCTGCATGGCTGCAGGTAATATTTCACTGGTGACGAAGTTGTCAGAAAGAAAAACAGTATTTATTCTGAGGGTGTCTTTTTCGGAAAAACCACTGCAAACGGCGATGCTCTGATTGTCGGGTGAGATATCCAGCGCTATTGTACTGACGGGCATCCTGTAGGAATGTTGTTTGTCTTCTGCCAGATCAAAAATAGTGTTGAGAAAATAACCTTCTTCGGGAGAAAACTCTTTTTCATTAACCAGGTATTTGCTGCCAATGAATTGATAGGGTATCTGATTGCCATTGTTGAAGAGAAGCCAGTAATGAGGTCTGCCTTTTTTTTCTTCTACAAGATAAACGGGAAAATTGAAGGTGTTGGCAATATGCGCAAGCAGCTTGCCGGGCAAACTGTCCAGTGCCTGTACACTAATATAATAACCGGATTCATGTTGGTTACGTCCGGTGATATCTGAAGGTGTAATGTTGTGGCCTTTATAACGGATACGGTAACTGTATGCTGTGTTCTTACTGCCAGTATTCCAGTTATTGTAGTTTTGTTTGCTGGTAATAACTGTAAAGGGGCCGGATTGTTTTTTTTCGCTGCAGGCGCTCACCAGCACTACACTCAAACAGACAACAACAATATTGAACAATCTTTTCATAGTTGAAAGATAACTTTTATTTCCCCTTTGTTAGACCTTTATTTTTTTAACATTTTTGAAAGGTTACCTTTTAACGATTGTTGGTATAAACGGTAAATCATCCACTATGCGTTTACTATACCGTTATGCAGTGCTACCTGCAGTGGTTCTTGCTGCCTGTAGCCAATCGAACCCCCATGATTCCTCTACCCGCGCTGCCGACGATGAAACGTCTAAATATGTAGCCACCGCAGATTCCACAGGTTTCTCCAATGATATTGCCTCGCTAACTTCTCCATCCCGAAAACGTGTACGAACAGCAGATGTACGTTGCAGAGTTGGGGATGTTTTTACTGCCTCTACCCGTATGGAGCGTACTGTAGCGGGTTTGCAGGGAGTGGTGGTAGAAAGCACGATGAAAAATAAATATAACGGTCAGTATGAATTGCCGTATACGGCTGATTCGCTGAAGCGGATGCAGTTGTATACGCCTACTGCTAATCTTACCTTGCGCGTACCGGTGGCTCATTTGGATTCGGTGGTGAGCACACTCACGTCTATGGCTGCTTTCATTGATTACCGGGTACTTACCGATAAAGACTATACGTTGTCATATCTGTCTAATTCATTAAAGAATGACAGAACAGGTCAGTCTACCGGAAAGACAGTGCCTGGTAAAAAATCCACTGCACTGGATGTTGCGAAATACGAAGACCAGAAGGCGGAAACAAATGTAGACAGGAGTATTGCCAACCTGCAGATACTCGACGATGTAGCTTATGCCACCTTTACCGTAGAGCTGTTTCAGTCTGAAGTAGCGAATGTAGAAACAGTGATTAACCCCCGCCGCATTTCCCGCGCTGCATTTGGTACAGAGCTGCTGAATGCTGTCCGCGAAGGTGCTTCCCTATTGCGTGATCTGCTGCTGTTTTTTGTGCAGATATGGCCCCTGCTGATTTTAGCTGTACTCGGATGGTTTGGTTACAAACGTTACCGGATATATCGTCTTAAATAGGATTCCTTATTTTTTTATGTCATTGATAATTGCGGTTAAAGCGGTGTTGTTTTTCAGTCGCTGATTGATCCGCCGGATGGTCGTGTCCGACATGCACCAGTTCATGGTATAGGAAGGTTCTCCTTTGGGGAACCTTTCCCGTAATGGATCATGCTGCCATTCCAGACTGTCTTTGTACAGAGGTATCTGTATATACGACGCTCTTTTGTAGTAGTAGTCATTGATATCACTGATATAATGTATTAAGCGTTTATCGTTGACCGTAGTTTGCATACCATAGGCACCTGCTACGGTAAACACCGGTGCGAAGAGGTCATTGATGACCGGGGCTACAGACCGGAAGTGGTCTTCGCCGGGAATGATGGCACTGTTGGTAATGTGCAGCACTTTAAAGTGAAGATGACTGATCTGCTGATACAAACGGCTGGTATCGCCATGTTGATGCCGGTCGTCCTCCCCGATGTTGATGATGCCACGGATGATTTCCTGAATGATACCGGCGCCGGAGTTATCGAAATAGCCGCCGTCTACGAAGTACTGGTCCTGTATCCTGCCGGCAGGGCTGAGGAAGGGAAACCGCGCGCCCAATATTGCTCCGGAAGTGATAGTGATATCAGAATCATGACGGAGCAGGCTGAGCACATCTACCCGGCTGTTGAATACATCCGCGTTGAGTTGCAGGTTGGTGACTACGCCGGGATTACCATCCTGCATGCGGGTGGTATTGATACAAAGTACCGGCATCAGTATGGTATCGGCCCGCATGGCCGGAAAGGAAGACAGGGCTTCATCAAAAGGTACGCGGTAGAGGGAGTCTCCTGCTATCTGTGTGCTGTTTTCGAATGATTCTTCCAGGGCCGCGGCTCTGTCGCCGGAGCGTGAGGTGCGGATGATATAACGGAAAAAGTCGGGGCCCAGCATCCGTGCAAACGTATAACTGAAATAATCCTGTTTGAGATAAGCCATGGCAGACCTGGCATACAGTGGCTGCTGCCGTGTTTTGTCTTTCAGGAGGGCAAAGAAGGAGGCTACGCCTACACCACCACCGGAGGTGCCTGAAAGGCAAAAGAGGTGGCGGGAAAAACGGTCATCCGGATGGTTGCGTATACTGGCATCTTCAATTTCTCCCAGCACTGCTGCTGTCCAGTAGGCAGAGCGGGAAGCGCCGCCGTTGGCCAGCACAAAATAGATATCATAGGTGCTGTCTGTCGTTACCGGCCGGCTGTCCAGCCAGGTACGCAGATAAGTGTCCAGCGACGGCCTTTGATTGTAGTGGTTGCCGTTTTGGGCAGTTGTCAATTTCACATAATGTGTTTCCTTCAACCCAAAAATCAGCGCCATTACCAGCAACAGAAAATGGAGGCTGATACGGTAACGCACAGACAGTGCCGTGATGATGTTGCCAAATAACAACAACATGCCGCATGCGAGCAACAGAAAGGGGAATGGCCCCAGTCTTCTGGCAAAGCCCAGGCTGTAAATCGCTCCTACATAAACAACCAGTGCCGCACATCCGATGATAATAAATAAACGGAAGAACCCTTTTTCAGAGCGGGGAATATAAAAGTATTTCATCACATCGTCGAGCAAGGTGTGTGAAAGCAGCAGGCTCTTACGGGCGTAGATGTCCAGTTCTACCCGCCGCAGGTGCGTATACAGGAGGAAAAGGGCATGCAGGAGCACCAGCAGTGCGAGCAGCAACAGGATACTGATATGCGGAATAAAACTGGTGGCAATGGCGACTGTCAGCCAGGCGGCCAGCAGTATCAGAAACACTTTCGGGAAAGCTGGTTGTAACGACAACTTGTTGAGTGGCCGGGGAAGAAAATAAAGTCCTGTCAGCGCAGCGGCGAAAACCAGCCAGGATACAGTACTGCTGAGCGGATAATACAATACCGGCGATTGCAGCAGGGCCAGTTCCAGCAACAGAAAACAGCAGTTGCCCAGCAACCGCGGAAATGCGTCGAGAAACGGTTTACTGATAGGAAAGCGGTCGCTGTAATGGTTGTAATCGGCGGTGGCGGCTGTTTCGCTGATCATGGCCTGGTCCTGTATGTCCATGATCTGTCTGGCTTTTTTTATGTAAGAAATGATTCGGGAAGAATACCAGCTGACATATACCCAAAAGCCTATTGCCAGAAAAAAGATGATCCTCTCATGATAAGTGTTTTCCGTGTAAGCTACAATTACGTCCTTGCCCTGGTCCATTGACCAGCTGATAAAAATGATGAACAGTAAAAAGATGATTCCGGGGAAGAACAACCAGATTGACTTCAGGAGGTGTGAAGCAATTCTGAGCAGGTTTCTCAGTAGCGGGTGCATAGGATTGATATTTAATGCTAATATAGAAAAATGCACTGCGCTACAGGGGGTAACAAAAAAATCCCGGACCTTAGGCCCGGGAACGAAGTGAATGAATTCTATCCCGCTCTGACCGGAGGGTGGATTGCTGTTGTGCAAGCATCTCCCGGAGATAGGCAGGCAGGTGATCATCTTGTAATGCGTCCAGATAGGCACGCTGGGCGGCATCTTCTCCGGCTTCACAGTTAGACAGCACGCTTTGTCTGTCGTGTCCGGTAAAGACTGCTTTTACGTCCATCCAGGCCCTGAACAGGCGGCCGCTGGCAGTGGTGCCTTTTCCCATCTCACCGCCGAGACCCTGTACTTCTTTGCCTAATGCATTTCTCAGTGTACGGCTTTCATCGATCATATGTGTGAAAAGTGGTTTCAGGTCGGCATTATTGGACTTGGTATCCTTCAGGGCTTTTTCGTAACCGTTGATCCGGTCGTTGTTAATGCTGATGAGATCGTTCAGAATCTCAATGGTATCATGTGTTGTATCCATGGCTGCAGGTTTTGTTGACATAGAATCACGGCCATAAAACATGCCAACAGATGTTGTTAATTCCTGCGTTTTGTGACAAACTGATGAAAAACTATTTACCCTTCTGCTGCTGCCGGGCAGCCTGTTGCAGATACATGATAAAACTTTTGCAGGTGAGGTTTCCGCCTGGGCGGAATCTACTCCGGGAGGCAATAAGATGGAATATGACGGTATGTCTTCCTACCGGGCATCCCTATACGGAGAAAATGGAGGTGTTTTACATTGTTGCAACACTTTCCACAGCATTGGTCGCTTTCACCTGAAATACGGCTGTTTCCGCATGGCGGGAAGCCACAATGATCCGGGTGCCGTTGGCATGCTGATCAAAAAGGTCCTGTACAAGGGAGGGATTGTTGTTGTCCTGAGAAAGATGTGACAACAGCAGATGCGTCATAAACGGCGGGCGCTGGCTGGTGAATATCTCCAGTGCCTGTCGGTTGGAAAGGTGCCCTTTCCCGCCACGGATACGGTTTTTCAGATAGTAGGGATATCTGCCCTGGTCCAGCATCTGCTCATCATAGTTGGCTTCTAAAAAAGCGGCATGACATTGCCGGAAATGATGCAGCACATGTTCGCAGGGTGCACCGATATCTGTAAATACCCCAATGTTGACACCGCTGCCGGTCACAATAAAGCTGTGTGGCTCTACGGCATCATGGTGTTTGGGGAAAGCGGTGACAGACAGCCCGCCTATCTGTACCGGCTGATAAGCATTAAATGGCATGACCCGCTGCAGTGCCAGATTGCCGCCTGCCAGCGTACTCTGTGTGATATACACCGGCAGCTGGTGTTTTTTGGCCAGCACGGTTACTCCTCTGATATGATCTGAATGTTCGTGGGAGATAAAGATGGCTTTCACTTTCGTCATCGACAAGCCCAGGCGGGCCATCCGTTTTTCCGTTTCCCGGCAGGAGATGCCTGCATCTATCAATACTGCCTCCTGATCGTTTCCGACATAATAACAGTTACCGTTGCTTCCCGAATTCAATGACGTGATAAAAAGTGACATGCGGCCAAAGATAAGTTTTTTTACCTGCAAAGCATCGGTACGCCAGGAAGGGGATATGGGCTGTGCTCTTTTAAAATTCGTTTCTATCTAAACTTTATTATATTTGCAACGATGTTGCAAATGATGAATCTGATGTTGTTATTTATCCGCTGGAATATTTCACCGGAAATATTCCGTATCGATGGTTTTGCTCTCCGGTACTATAGCCTGGCGTTTATGCTGGCCTTTCTGGCCAGTTACCGGATTATGGCGTATATGCTGGACAGTGAAGGGAAAAGTCGTATGATACTGGACCGTTTGCTGATATATGTGGTGGCGGGCACGATCATCGGTGCAAGGCTGGGACATTGCCTGTTTTACGAATTCGGCTACTACCGGCATCATCTCCTGGAAATCGTACTGCCGTTCCGGTGGGGGAGTACAGGTATCGAATGGACCGGCTATCAGGGGCTGGCCAGTCATGGCGGCGCCATCGGTATTCTGGTAGCAACGGGTTGGTTTGCCCACCGGTACAAACTATCCTGGATATGGCTGCTGGACAGGCTGGCAGTTGTGGTGCCCTTGGCGGGTGGGCTGGTTCGTATAGGCAACTTTTTTAATGCAGAAATTGTCGGGCTGCCTTCACAATTGCCATGGGCGGTGATTTTTGAGCGGGTAGATGATATCCCCCGTCATCCGGCCCAGTTATATGAAGCAGCCTGTTATTTCATCATCTTCGCGTTACTCATCTTCCTATATAAAAAAAATAAAGCAGCAAGGAAACCCGGATATTTATTCGGATTATTGTTGATATTAGTGTTCAGCACGCGTTTCCTGATAGAATTCGTCAAAGAAAACCAGGAGGCTTTCGAAAACGGGCATCTGTTAAACATGGGCCAGCTCCTGAGTTTACCACTGATTGCTGCCGGTTTTTATTTCTTATGTTTTTATAATCGTCAACATGACAAAAAATAATCCTGTTAAAGTGTATCTGGTGACCGGCTTTCTGGGTGCCGGCAAAACTACGTTGTTGAACAGTCTCCTGCAGCAGTTCAGTACGCTCCGCAACATCGTAATAGAAAACGAATTTGGGAAAGTCAATATCGATGCTTCATTGGTGTCGGCTCAAGTGGATGATGTATACGAGCTGACCAGCGGCTGTATCTGTTGTTCCCTGGACAACGACCTGCTGGAGGTACTGGGGAATATCTTACAGCTGGAAGACCGGCCTGACCAGCTTTTTATCGAAACCACGGGTATTGCAGATCCAGGTAATATCATCGGTATGTTCAGTATGCCAGAGGTGAAAGCCCATTACCAGCTGGTATCTACTATCTGTGTGGTGGATGCTGAAAATGTGGAAGAACGCCTGGAGCAGGTGACAGAGGTAGGCAAACAACTTTCCTGCGCCGATGTGATTGTGCTCAACAAAGTAAAAGGGCTGCCGGTACCGGCTTTGCTGCGGTTGCAGCAGCTGCTGGAAGAAGTCAACCCGCTGGCTTTTATCACTGCCACAGAAGATGGTTGTGTGAGGGTTAGTGATATGCAGCCCCGGGAGCGGATAGGACGTGATCAGGCACCACCGGTGGCTTCGGTAAAAACGGCCCACAAGATAAATACTGTATTGTTTGAATCACCCCATCCTTTTGACCTCAATATGCTGGTGTTTGTACTGGATCTTCATTTTAACATGTATTCGGAACAGTTATACCGCATCAAGGGATATGTGGCGGTACCAAACGATCCGCAGAAATACCTGGTACAGTCTACCGGCAAATACCTCCATATCCTGCCAGTCGGGCCCTGGGGCGATGTGACGCCGGCTTCCACGCTGGTGTTTATCGGTAAAGAGCTGAAAACGGCCACCATCGAGCGGATATTGAAACCTGCCCAAAAAGAATCTGTCGGGTAGTATGGAAATTGATGTTTCCTGCATCTCCAGCTAAATACTACCTATGCGTACCGTACATGCCATTCAGTTATTGACCCTTTGTGCCGGTATCAGCGCCTGTAATGCTGCCGGCCATACTTTGCCGGACACGCCAGCTGCAGATGTGAAGGCAGCAGCGCCAGCCACTGTAGGCGAAATTCCACTGCCGGCTGGCTATGCCCGCATTCCTCAGGCGCCTGGTACTTTTGGCGCCTGGCTTCGTAAAATGGCTTTAAAGAAAGATCATACTGTGTATCTGTATGATGGTCGTCGCAAAGCCAATCAGGAAGCGCAATATGCCGTTCTTGATATTTCCGTGGGCGATCGTGATCTGCAGCAATGTGCAGACGCTGTGATGCGCCTGTATGCCGAATACCTGTATACATCGGGCAAAGAACAACAGATCGGTTTTCATGCAACAGATGGTACCTGGATGGATTACGCCAGCTGGAGGCAGGGTTATCGTTTTGTACTGCAAAAGGGTAAACTCAGCAAACAACGGCTGGCACAGCCTTCTATCGATAGGGTAGGTTTTATGCAATATCTTCAGACGGTATTTGCGTATGCAGGTACCTTGTCGCTGAGCAGGGAGCTGCAAACGGTGGAGGCTACGCGTGAGATATTGCCGGGGGATGTATTTATCAGAGGAGGTTCTCCCGGACATGCGGTGATTGTGATGGACGTAGCCCGAAATACAGCAGGGGAGAAGGTTTTCCTGCTGGCACAGAGTTATATGCCTGCTCAGAATATCCATGTCCTCAAAAATCCTGCTGCTACGGGCCCCTGGTACCCGGCTTCCTTCGAGGGAAAACTGATCACGCCGGAATGGATATTCAGTCAGTCTGAGCTGGCCCGTTTTCCGGGATGATGGTGCTTTTCACTATCTTTACAGTCACCCATGACTGCATCCGAATCCATAAAACTCTCTGCGCTTACCGGCAAGATCCAGCAGGCCCTTTCCAATGTATTTGGAGATGAAACCTATTGGGTGGTGGCCGATGTAACCAATCATTCTTTCTATGCCCAGAAAGGGTATCATTATTTCGATCTGGTGGAAAAAGATACTTCCTCCAGCGCCATCGTGGCCAAAGTGTCTGCAGTGGCCTGGGGCAATGGTGCCATACGTATCCGGGAGTTTGAATATGTGACCGGCCAGCAGTTCAGGAATGATATTCATGTATTGGTGAAAGTGGCTGTCAGCTATCATCAGGTGCATGGCCTGCAGATTACTCTGCTCGATATCGATACCAGCTTTACCATTGGTATGCTGGAGCAGCAGAAACAACAGACCCTGCAAAGATTACTAACGGAATGTTCGGACTTTATCCGTAAGGTAGGCGATCGATATATTACACGAAACAGTCAATTATCCTTCGGGGCAGTCATTCAGAAAATCGCAGTCATTACTTCCGGAAACTCTGCGGGTTTTCAGGATTTCCGGCATACGCTGGATTATAATCGTTTTGGTTATAAGTTTCAGGTTGACACTTATTTTACTGTTGTACAGGGAGAAACAAAAGCAGAGCTGGTACAACAGCGGCTGATTGATGTGTATATGAGTGGTGTTCCTTATGATGCAGTGGTGATTATCCGCGGCGGTGGCGCGCAAACAGACTTCCTGTTATTTGACACTTTCCTGTTGGGCAGAGCTGTAGCCAAGTTTCCCATTCCTGTTATTACCGGTATCGGTCACCAGAAAAACGAGACCATCACCGATATGATGGCGCATAGTCCTACCAAAACGCCCACCAAGGCAGCAGAACTGATCATTGCACATAACAAATCTTTTGAGGATGCTGTGAGCGGATTGCAACAAACCATTCTGATCAAGGCTCAGCAACTCTTTTCAGAACATTACAAGGCCTTGTCGGCGTTGAATGCTGCCGTGATCAACCAGTCCCGTACCGTGTTACAGCATCACCGTGAAATATTACACGGATATCATAGTCTGGTGTCGCATGGCTCCCGTTCAGTATTGCAGCAGCATCAACATGCGTTGCTGAACCTGAGCAGCGGGATATTATCCCGGCCCCGGATAGTGATGGCAGCCAAACAAAACGAGCTGCAGCACCTGGTAGCCAACATCCGATCCTTTAACCGGCTGTATACGCAGAACAAACGCGGGCAGCTGGCACATTACGATACCTTATTTAAATTGATGAGTCCTGTTAATATACTGAAACGTGGCTTTGCCATTGTATATGCAGGCGATAAAATTATCAACAGCGCTCTTCCGGTAAATCCTGGCAGCCCCATTACAGTACGGCTGCACGATGCATCACTGGAAGCCACCGTTACAGCAAAAACACCGCATGATGGAACAGGAACTGACTTATGAAGCCGCTTATGCTGAGCTGCAGGAGATTGCAGCAGAAATAGAAAATGAAACCGTTTCAGTAGATGTACTGGCAGAAAGAGTAAAACGGGCTTCCCTGTTGATAGAGTTCTGTCAGCAAAAGCTGAGGGCCACGGAAGCGGAGGTCAACAATATTATCAAACAAATGGAAAGCAAGCCGGGAGCTTAATCCGGCCTGCTTTTATTTAACGGGTTATTCAATTGCTTTTATCAAAGAGATGAATGTCGGGAAGTGATCGGAGAAACCACCCGCATAGTTATCAAAATCGTAGGTCCGTTTGGGATAGCCCTTATAACGGCCACTGGTCTGTATCATATCATCCCGTTTAAAAATATTGGCTTTATAAAAACGGAACTGTCCTTCTTTTTTTGACAACAGATTCTGGGAGATGACGATCTGGTCGAATAATGCCCAGGCATCCTGATAGGCGAGGGTGCCGATACCTTTGTTGTAGAAAGATACCCATGGATTGAAAAGTTCACCGGCTTTCAGCTTTTGCTGATCACCGCCGGCTTTCAGCACGCGGGTAAGGCTTTCATTGGTAGGGTTGTCATTGAGGTCACCCATCACTACGATATTGGCATCGGGTTCCTGCTGCAACACGGAGTCAATAAGTGTACGACAGACATTTGCTGCAATAGCGCGCAATGGCGCGGAAGCCGCTTCACCACCCAGTCTGGAAGGCCAGTGGTTTACCAGCACGTGCAACGTTTGTCCGTCGAGGTTACCTTTTACCCACAATACATCTCTTGTTTTATGACGGTTGCCGGCCGCATCTGCAGGGAGTTCTACCGGCAGGGGAGCACTGTGTTCCACCTTAAAATGCCGGGGATTATACAGGAGTCCTACATCTACGCCTCTGGCATCAGGAGAATTATAGTGCACGATTTCATAACCACGGTCTTTTAATAACGGGTGTTGTGTAAGATCTTCCAGCACGCCACGGGTCTCTATTTCCGCTACGCCAAGAATAGTCAGTCCTTCCGGAGAAATGTTGGTGCCAATATCTTTTATTACGCTGGCGAGGTTTTTAACCTTGTCAAGATATACTTCACCGGTATATCGTTTCTGTCCCTGCGGCAGAAATTCATAATCGTTTACCCCTTGCTGATGGGTAGTGTCGTAAAAGTTTTCCAGGTTATAAAACCCGATGTTGACTACTTTATACTGTTTGCTTTGAGCATAGGTGCAGGTCACGGCCAAGCACAGAGATAGCCATAATAATCCTCTTCTGATCATGTGTATGCCAATGTTATGGGGCGCAAAGATAATGGAATTTTTTCTCGCAGCTGATTAGTGTTAATCAGTGTTAACTAATATTAAGAGATCGTAAACAAGTGTCTATACCGATAAAAAAATACCTTAGCTTTGCGACCTTGATTTTTAAAATTATCTCTGTGCCAACAAAATCTGTTTGTAGACCTAGTGATAATAACCCGGACCAACGAATCTGTACAAATTACAATGCATGAATAGATCTGCTAGGATTTTTTCCAAAAGACTGTTTACGGGAATAAGCTTGCTGCTTGCTGCTCCCGGCGTTTTTTCCCAGGTGAAGAAAGACAGTGTGGCAGCACTGGAGCTAAAGGAAGATATCAGGAGCAACATCCCCGTAATTGTATTGGACGAGAATGATGCTGACAACAATGCCGGTTCATCCGGACAAAGCATCTCCTCCATCCTTTATGGCGGCCGTGATCCTTATTATTCCGGCGTATTTAATTTTAATGCGGCCCGCTTTAAATTACGCGGTTATGATGCTTCCTACTTTGATACCTATATCAATGGAGCGCCTGTTAAAAATCTCACCAACGGCTATACGGCCTGGAGTTTATGGGGTGGTCTCAATGATGTGATGCGCAGCCGTATCACCAGCATTGGCCTGCGTCCTATCGATTTTGCCTACGGCGATATCGGTGGAGCCAACTACATCGACACCCGTGCATCCAAACAAAGCAAAGAGCTGAGTGTAGGTTATGCACAATCCAACCGCAACTACAACAACCGTGTAATGGCCAGCTGGTCTACCGGTCTGATGTCCAACGGATGGGCCTTTTCCGTAGCCGGTTCTTTCCGCTACGCCGGCCAGGGTTATGTAGATGGTACTTTTTATAACGGTGCTTCCTACTTCGCATCCATCGACAAAAAAATCAACAAACATCACCTGCTGTCATTCACTACCTTCGGTACGCCCACCGTTTATGGTGGACAAACCGCGGCCACACAGGAAATGTATGACCTCGCAGGTTCCAATTTCTACAATCCTTCCTGGGGTTATCAACAGGGTAAAAAAAGAAGTGCCAACTATTCCAGCAACTTCCAACCTTATTTTATCCTCAACCACGAATGGACCATCGATAATAAAAGCAGCCTGAAAACAACAGGTTCCTACTCTTTTGGTGACCGTACCCGCACCGCGCTGGACTGGTACAACGCTCCGGACCCACGCCCGGATTACTACCGCAACTTACCCAGCTACGCCACCGATGACGCTACCCGTCAGCTGCTCACCGGTATCTTTACTAACGATGTAAATGCACGCCAGATCAACTGGGACAACTTATACGAAGTAAACCGTCACAGCATTGGCAAAGATGGTCTGCGTTCCCGTTATATTCTGGAAGACAGAATTACCGCTACACAAAAAGGTAATTTCAACTCCGTTTATAATACCCTGCTGGATAAAAATATTGAGTTCACCGCAGGTATCTCTTATAATGTACAACAGGACCACAACTTCAAAAGAGTAAATGATCTGCTGGGTGGTGATTATTATCTCAACCTGAACCAGTTTGCTGAAAGGGACTTCCCGGGCAGCAGCCAGATGAATCAGAACGATCTGGACGATCCTAACCGTGTACTGAAAAAGAATGATAAATTCGGTTACGACTATACGTTGAACCTCAACGAAGCCAAAGCCTTTATGCAAACGGTCTTCAAATACAACCACTTCGACTTTTTCCTCTCCGGCGCTTATTCTTCCACTTCCATGTGGAGAACCGGTAATGTACGTAATGGTCTGTATCCTGATAATTCCAAAGGCAAGTCTACCGTTTACACCTTTATCAACTACGCTGCCAAAGGTGGTATCACCTGGAAAATAGATGGCCGCAACTATCTGTTCGCCAACGGCTCTTACGCTACCCGCGCACCTTTCGTGGAAAGTGTGTTCACCTCTCCGCGTATACGTAACACTGCCCAGAACGATGTTCGTTCCGAACAGATCATTGATGTGGAAGCTGGTTATGTGCTCAACTGGGAAAAGCTGAAGTTCCGTCTCAATGGTTATTATACCAACTTCAAAGATGGTATGGACGTGCTGAGCTACTACGACGACAGCTACCAGAACTTTGTGAACTATGCGCTTTCCAATATCGGTAAAGAACATTATGGTATCGAGATCGGTCTGGAAGCACCGCTGTACAAAGGTTTGAGCGTTAAAGCTGCTGCCAACATCGGACGCTACTACTACAATACCCGTCAGAATGCAGTGGTAACTGTAGACAACAGCGCTACCGTACTGGCCAACGAAACCGTTTATTCCAAAAACTATCGCATCGGCCAGACACCGCAGGAAGCATATACTGTAGGACTCAACTATCAGGGTAAAAAATCCTGGTTCGTGAACCTTAACGTAAACTACTTCGATCAGATGTGGGTGAGCATGAACCCTATCAGACGTACAGAACGCGCTACCAATGGTGTTGAGCCTGGTTCCGATCTGTGGAAGAGCATCCTCGCACAGGAACAACTGTCAGGTCAAACAACCGTAGACATCTTCGGTGGTAAAACCTTCCGTATCAAAACCGGCAAAATCAGATCTACACTGGTATTCACCGCAGGTGTCAACAATCTGCTGAATAATCAGAAAATGATTACCGGTGGTTTTGAACAGCTGCGTTTCGACTACACCGATAAGAACGTGAATAAATTCCCTGCCAAGTATTATTATGCATATGGCCTGAACTACTTTGCTAGTCTGGCTTTGCGCATGTAATAGTGAAAAAGATAAAGTATAACTAAAATTATTAAACTGAATATCAGATGAATAAATTGTATAAACAATTCGTACAATTCTCCGGTGCAATGCTGATGCTGGCCCTGGTTGTTGCCGGTTGTAAAAAAACTTTTGACGAACCACCCTATAAAGATGGTAATCCTGATCTGAAAGTAACCAATACCCTGGCTGAACTGCAGGCGATGTACAAAGGCGCTCCTGTAGACATCACCAATGATATAGTGTTGTCTGGTGTGGTAATCGGTGACGACAAATCCGGAAACCTGTTCAAACAGATCGTTATCCAGGATAACACTGCTGGTATCAACATCCAGCTGGATGCCTCCAACCTGAATGCTAAATATCCTATCGGCCGCAGAGTATTCATCAAAGCCAAAGGCCTGACCCTGGGCGCTTACGGCGGTTTGCTGGAACTGGGTTATGGTGTGAATGATTCCAAACAACCCGTACGTATTCCGCAGGCACTGATTGACAGTTTCCTGGTAGGTGGTAGCGCCGGTAACGTAGTTGCTCCGCTGGAACTGGCCCTGGACCAGCTGAACGGCAAATACCAGAACATGCTGGTGAAAATCAAAAAAGCACAGGTATCAGTTGCAGATACCAGCAAAACTTTCGGTGATCCAACAAAAGGACAGGCTTATGTAAGCATCAGTGTTCAGGATACTACCAAAGGCAGCCTGGTAATCCGCACTAGCAGCTATGCCAACTTCGCTGCTACTAAAGCACCTAAAGGCAGTGGTGAACTGACTGGTATCTATACCATCTTCAACGCAGACAATCAGCTGGTAATCCGCGATGTGACTGACGTCGCTAAAATGACTGGTGCTCGTAACGAGCCAGTTGTTCCTCCGGCTACTAACATTGAGCTGAAAACATCTCCGTTACTGATCAATTTTGATGATATCGCAACTGAACTGCCAATAGGCGTTACTGTTAGAGCCAGTGCGTCTGCTACTTATCTTGGTAATGATTCTATCGCTGCTTTCAAGAAAGCTCCTTTGAAATGGACTGACGTAGCTTTCGGATTTAAGAATTTTGCTTCCGGAACAGATATGACTTTGGACTCGGCTAAACAGTCAGCAGCTACAAACCGTGCACTTGGTGTTCGTCAGACCGGATCAGTAGAGGCGGGTGTTGCATTTGTATTTGAAATCAAAAACACTACAGGTAAAAAGAACCTGAAAATGAGCTTTAAACTGCAGTCACTGGATGCTTCCAGCGCGCGTGTGACTACCTGGGCTGTAGACTACGGTACCGGTGATACACCTACGTCCTTCACTACTGCTAACGCTGTAGGCACAATGACTACCGGTGGTTCTACCGCTGCTAGTAACACTGTGACCGTTGATTTCGGTAGCGCATTGGATAACAATAGTAATAAAGTATATATCCGTATTGTTACGCTGGGTAAAACCTTAAACTCTGGAAACAGAGCATCTTCTGCTATCGATGATGTGCAGTTCTCCTGGAATTAATAATTAGGATTATAAAAGGCAAAGCCCCATTGATTTCTACAATCAATGGGGCTTTTGTATTTTAAGATTTAATCAATAACCCTATCTGAGGTTACGGTTTATTTAAACACGTCTTTCCCTTTATAATAAACGTTATACAGGCTATTGGCATCCAGGATGGCAGTTACACAATGTCCGTTGTATATGGATTGTCCTAAAGCAACTCCTCTTTTACAGGGTTTCATTTCTACTACCACTTCTTCGCCGGGAGGTAGTAGAAATTCAAAGGCTTCTGGCTCATGTATAATATACATGTCTTTTTCAGATTGATTGAGTATGGTAAACGATACGCGATCCTCACTCATAAATATTGATTAAAGGCTAACAACATTAATGTAAAAAAGGCTGACCAAAGTAAAAGAATACTTTCTGGTCAGCCTTTTATATCCGTGCCTGCCGGAGGCGGCAGTTTAAAATTAATCAGTTTATTTGTACAGCTTTTTCTTCAGCTGTGTTCTTACGCTTTCGGGCAGTTTCTTAAACAGGTCCAGTGGAACGCCGGCCGCTTTGGCTTTGGCTTCCAGTGTTTCTACAGTGCAGACATAGTCTTTCCATGCAGTAGTTTTTCCGGAGCCGGTATAGAGTGTGTTGTCGTTCGGCATATCTACAGCGATTACAGTAGCATTAGCGTCTACACGAGCCAGGTCATTGGTACCTTTAGGAATGATCACTACTACTTTCCATACTTGTTTGGGTACTGTAATCCTGCCATCGTCCAGTGTTTCCACGAAAGCAGTTTGTTTGTCTCCGCGTCCGCCTTTGCCATAAGAACCCATAACGATGAAAGCTTCATTACCGTTTTTAACAGTCTGACGGATAAAATCTTCCATATTAGCCCAGGGTATCTGGTTGAGTGAAGCAGCCTGCGGAATCATGTTGGTCATCAGGAAAGTAGCGCTGTTGGCAGGTTTAGTGGCAGTGCGGTCGCCTGAAGGGCAGTTGTGGCCGCGATCAAAACCTGTTACGCTACCGGCGTAGCTGGAGGCCAATACCTGGTACCAGCCCTTAGGAAGATTGATGTCTGATCTGAAATCATTAGAACGATCAATAGTTCCTGGGCAATCTTCAGCCTGCAGATGCCAGCTTACCCAAACGGGGATACCGTCGTTTTTACTATAAGCTTCCATAAAATACTGTTGATCCATCAGGTAGTTCTCAAGGAGAACAAGATCTGATTTTGCATCTGTTGGATTACCCAGCAACAGGTGTCCATTATCACCAGGAACAGCGCCTGGTTCAGTAGGTGTTACAGGTGGATTTACGACAATGGTGTCTGGTTTGCCGGCCGTACCGGGAGCGGATTTGCGGATGTCATCCTTGGCACAGGCAACGATCAGTAGCAGAGCGATATAGGTCGCTAGCAGTCTAAAGTTAATTCTCATCTATCCCTCGTTGTGAAATTTAAAAATGCAAAGGAAGCACTTTAATGTTAAAACAACGTGAAATAATCAGAATAAAACGTGTATACGTGAAAGATAGTAATCAGAATACTTCGTTGATGCCAAAGTAAAAGCCGGATTGGTCTCTGCCGCGGCCATAGTCCAGGCGTATATTCACCCGGTTTTTGAATTCCCACCGATAACCAATCCCGTAGCTGATCAGTGTTTCACTCAAGCTCAGTTCATTGAAGCGCGGGAATACATTGCCGCCGCCCACCCATAATACACAGCCGCTGCGGCGGTAGATACGCTGCCGTAGCTCTGCCTGGCCTGTGAGATAGTTACGGTCGCGGAAACGGCCTTCATAATAACCACGTAGCCGGTTGGTGCCGCCAGCCTGTGACAGCAGGTTCCAGGGGACGTCGCCATTTTGTTGTTCTGCATAGATATCAGTAGCAACAATAGCACCACGCCACAAACGATGGTACCAGTCATACTGTAGTTCCAGTTTGGAGAAAACAGTTTTGTTACCCAGAAAGGAAGGGTAGAAGCGGTAGCCTACTCTTGCAAACATGCCTCTGGAGGGGTTAGGGATGAAGTCCCGTGTATCATACACTACAAATGGACCTATGCCCATGCCGAAAACATTGTCGGGCTGCATGAGCGGTTTGCCTCCTGCTGTGTCAATATCTCTGGCCTGTGCGTTTTGTATATGTATACTGGCACCTGCATAAAATTTATTGCTCAGGTTGATACTGAAGTCTGACTGAAACTTCTCTGTAAGCAACAGGTATTTGGTATAATGATTTTTGTCGGAACCGGCGTCATAGCCAATACCCCAGTATTTGTCGGGGCGTGAGCTGAAAGAGGCTCTGATGCTCATGCGGAAACGGTCTTTAGGGAAGATGGTGGTATTGTTGATACCGATGCCATAAAAGCCGGTGAGGGATACGGAACCGAAAACAGCTACATTGGAAACAGGCAACAAGCTGTCTGCCCGGTCGGTACGGTATTGTGCGGCTACCATTACAGCAATGCCGGCACTGGTTTCCGGTGTATATACAGGCCCACCGATAAAGCTGAGATCTACTTTTTTATGTTTCCTTTCTTCATTGGTATGTTGCAGATAGTGTAGAATGCGTTGGTACAGCCCATTGTGGACTGTTGTGTCGGTACCGCTCCGAGGAACAGTATCTTGTTGGGCCAGTGCCTTATAACTGCAACCAACAAATAGCAGAAGTAAGAGTTTTCTTATCATGTGAATACCTGTCATTCAATATAACAACAATAACCAATAAACAGTTGCCAGGCATCAAAACGGAAAATGAGAACGGATAGTATAAAAGCAGGGCAGCCAGACAAAAATGCCTGGCTGCCGTTATAAAAGGGTTAACACATCAATCGATGAATAGTTTTGTCACGGCGGCTGTATCCATGGCCCATTGGGCGGTATATGTCTCATCGGCTTGCAGACTATCAGTTATCTGTAGTTCTTGCGCAGCGGCTTTTATTTCCAATAATTGACCAATGCTCAGTTTCTGGTCCAGTTTACGCAGGATTCCCTGTACGTTATTGGCTCTCAACCCTTGAACAACCTGGCCTTCGAAAGGCATCTCCAGCCAGATGATAGTGGCAGCAGCCACATCCAGCACTCCGAATGCCAGCCCTTTGGTCAGTCCTTTTGTGATGCGCACCTGGTGCTGTACGCAGGAAGGATCATAGGCCACGCCTGTTTTTTCGGAGATCTTCATTTTATGTGCACTGTTCATCCATCCGACTACCATTTCAGGAACAAGTGCCCCTGCAGTGTAGGCGTTACAGGTGAAGGTGACATAACGGGCGCCAGCAGCTGCCAGTACGGGCAGGTCCAGCTCTATGTATTCGGCAGTACCTGTCTGGGCTGGTATATAGCGGATGTCTCCACTATGCAGACAACCGGTTGTCTGTAATTTGGCGAAAGAGCAGAAGTCTATACTATCTTCATAGCTGATATGACAGCTCAGGTCCATATCAAGGTGCTGGGCAGGCATTCCTTTACCCCACTGCATAAACAGCCTCACCTTGTCGCCTTGCACTGGAAAACGGGTCCCCATCAGGGTGGCAGACAGATCCTGTATTTGTTCGCTACGGTCGCCAATGGCGAGCGGTATACGGAATAAAGCAGGATCTATATACATCGTACGGGCATCTGTTGGGACGGCTGCAAAACGTTTTTTAGTAGCAGTCAGACAAAGGTTGGTTACTGCCTGCTGCATCTGCTCCAGCTCCTGTTGGTCATACAGCGCCAGCAGTTTGTTAGGCTGCAGTTGTTTGACCGTACCACCACCCAACGGTTTCACAAAACGGATCGCCTGATGGTCGAAGTAATAGCTGGCATACATCTGCAGGGTAAACAACAAGCGTGCAGGCACTTTATCGGCTACCTGCGAAAACGCGCTGATGGCTGCTTCCGGGCCAAACCACAACATATTGGCAAACAAGGAACGGGCAAACATCCCCGGACGCTGCTGCAGCAGATAAAACGTGCTGGCTGCATCACAGCGTAACCGAAACTGGTTCACTCTTGCCTGCCATACTTCATAATCACCACGGTAAAATCTGTCCATGATCGTTTGCAGTTGCTCAAAACCCGCACGCTTGCTGTATTCCGCAAGGCGCAGCGCTCTGATAAAACGTACCCACATCTCACGTTGAGGATGCATGTCTGCACAGATCTTCGCTGCATCGGCAGGCAGGGCATTCATCCATTGGGCTACCATTAAAGCCTGTTTACGTCCGTATTTCAACTTCAGGGAAGCTTTGACGGATGTTTTGGCTTCCGTTGTTTTAGGGTATGCCAGGTGCTGCTGGTTACGTTGCTGACGGCGTGCCACGGTCTTAGGGCTTACCAGCTGCAGGAAGCCGGTGTGTTTGTACCAGAGGTACCGTAAGATATCTGTTGGGGTATTAAAGAGATGTTGCGCCGCTGTTGCCTGGTCCTGCTCAATCAGGATGTCTACCACCATCATAAGGGTTTCTTTGATAGTGATTTTTACTGCCGGCATCGGAAGCGTAGCAAGCAGCTGCCGCAGGCTTTCCTGTTGCGTAGCATCCAATGCTGTTTTTGAGGCCAACAGGTTTTTGAGGAACTCAGTGGCATCATCATCGGTCCAAAGCTCCAGTACCCGCAATTTGCTGGCTTGTCCTGAATACACTGCTGTAGCGGTTTCCAGAGGCATCCCACAGAAAGGGCAGCCATTGTATCGTTCCAGCGGAAATGTATCAGGTGGGATCAGATGCCCACAGGCCAGTCTGGTACCACCGCTAAGGCCCAGCAGATTGGTGAAGTAGGTAATGATGTGGTCTGCGGTGGTTTCACCGGTAGGCTCGCTCCAGTTTTTCACCAGCGGAGCCCAGTTTAAACCTACGCCCATCACTTTCCGCAGGTGCCGCAGTATCTGGGCATGATAGTCAGGGGTAGTATGCTGAAGGGCATGTAACAATGGTTCGGATATCGTATAGCCAAGTTTATTCAAACCGGCAACCAGCGCGGCTGTAGCCAGGGTCATGTTCTCAGTGGATGCCTTGGAAGAAACATAGATGGCTTGCTGCCGTATGGCTACGGATAAAATGTTGTTCATGATATGTAGAATTATAATCAGATAATCTTGTTGCTATTTTTATCCAAAAAAAGAAGTAAGCAACAATTGACCTTAACTATGATAACTATGATAACTATGATAACTATGATAACTGTGAAATGATTGTGATGAGAAACCGTAATCGTAGAAGTAATCGAACCATAATCGTAGTAGTAACTTTTACTTGACCGTTTCAACAATACAAAGATGCAGATACATGTGCGCAGTCTTTTTGCGCACTATAATTTTAACTGTGATTTTTTTTGATTTTTTTGATTCTCCTGATGTGGGGAGATTGATTTTTTATGAGAAGGAAGGATGATATTTTTTAAATCTCTGTTGTAAAAGTGCATTCATCCTATATAATTTTACGCCGCGATTATTATATTATTCAATCAATGCAAATAACAAAAAGAGGTCTTCGCTCATCAGGAGCATCAAAAAAAATCAGAAAAATCACAGTTCATAGGGGCATACGCATCGCGCGTTATGTG
Organism: Chitinophaga flava; assembly: GCF_003308995.1. Taxonomy (NCBI): domain Bacteria; kingdom Pseudomonadati; phylum Bacteroidota; class Chitinophagia; order Chitinophagales; family Chitinophagaceae; genus Chitinophaga; species Chitinophaga flava. The sequence goes on from NZ_QFFJ01000002.1 coordinate 1,949,159, forward strand.
GTGTACCGGGAAACCCTGATTGACAAAAAAAATATCTATTGGTCATTTATAGGAGCCTTTATAGGCATAGCTTCCATCGGGTTGCTCAGTTATTATTATATGGCTATAAAGGATAATCTTTTCCTGATAGGCTCTTTCGGGGCATCAGCTATTTTGATCTACGGGCATACACAAAGTCCGTTGGCACAGCCGCGTAACCTGGTTGGCGGGCATATCCTGAGTGCCATCATCGGCGTAACAGTACGGTATCTCATTCCCTGGCCGGAGTGGGAGTGGCTGGCTTGTTCGCTGGCGGTGGCTTTGTCCCTGATTGCGATGCAGATAACCAAAACAGTACATCCGCCGGGCGGCGCGACAGCCTTGTTGGCCATCGCTGGTTCGCCCGCTATCCGGAAGCTCGGATTCTGGTATGTATTATCTCCTGTAGCGAGTGGTGTCGCTATCCTGTTGGTGGTAGCGGTGGCAGTCAATAATATGACCGATATCCGGAAATACCCTGATAAAGGCAAATGGTTTTAATCTGTTTTTTTATGATATAGGACCGTGTCGGAGGCCAGCTTTTCAAGCTGGTAGCCGCCGGTATCGATCCTGAGCTGTGGCAGCTGCTGTTGTAGTGACTGCAGGGCATTGTCATGTGTAGTACGCTGATAAAGGTACAGCTGTTCCAGTTTTTTGTTTTTAGAGAGAGTAGAAAAAAAAGTGGGATTAAGCGTGGTGCCGCTTAGATTCAGGTAACGCAACTCCTGACAGGTTGCCAGCGGACTACCGTTATTTCCTTTGATGGCCGTGTGTTTCAGTTCCAGTCTGGTAAGCGCAGCCAGTTTACCGATGGTAGCCAGCGCTGCATCTGTAATGCGGGTACCGGACAGGTCGAGCCATACCAGCTGGGCTTTTAGCGGTAGCAACAACGTCATGTCTTCATCGCCAAAACCAGCGGCATTGATACAACTTATAGTAAGATAGTGGCTGTTGGCCGCTACTGGCAATACTTTCACACCTTTAGCTTCCAGGGCAGCCAGGCTTCCATGGTCAGCTGCTGCTACATCAGTGGAAGGTACATATTCATTATGGTCTAGGGCTTTCGCTGGCATCATCGCTTCCAGCACCAGCTGTATACGGGGTGTGGCTGGCAGTTCTTTTACTGTTTTACCTGCGGGCGCTCCCTGGGCTATCCACCAGTACAACAGTTCCAGCTCCCGAGGGGTGAGCTGTGGTTTGCCTTTGGGCGGCATGCGGTGCTCATCGTTATCAGGTAGTACCAGTCGTTTGAATAGCTCACTTTCTTCCGGCATGCTGTCTTTCAATACAGGACCATGTTCCCCGCCCTGGCGGATGAGGGCCATGGATTCGAGTCGCAGTCCTCCTTTAAGTTTTTGTGCATTATGGCAGCCATAGCAGCGGCTGGATAATACAGGCATCACCAGGTCTTCGTATACCCTGGCATCCCCGATATTCGTATAGGTGGCTACGTTATCTGCCGGCTTTTTGCTGCCAGTAAATGATTGCAGGGCTGGTGGCATAGCCTGAAAGAGATAATCATCGCCATGGGTCAGGGAGCCGCCATAGTGGCCGGCAGCGCCGACCATCAGTATCAGTACGATGAAGAGTGGCAGCTCTGCTTTGGACCAGCGGCCCTGGCGTGTATTGACCAGCAACAACAGTACGCTGATAACGGCCACGCCTATACCGAGCCACTGATGGGTGGATAGCAGATGATCATCATAACCACCATCGAGCGAAAGCAGGTAGCCTGCCACACAGCTGGCGATGGCAGAGAGGGCGGCAGCCAGCAGTAGTACGGGCAGGGCTGTACGAAGTGCTGCCCGTTTACTGTTGCGGGCCAGCAATGCCAATATAAAAGTAATGATCAGGACGCCTATGGGCAGGTGTACGATCAGCGGATGTATCCTGCCTATAAACAGGTTCCAGTTTCCGGAAGCAGCTAATAATCTCATTTTTTTCCGTAGCGCTGTTTGAGTTGATGCATCATGTATACATTGATGTCCCACTGGTTGGCAAGTGGCTGACGGGTATACGGCAGCACAGGCATATAGTCGGCAGGCCCGAATTCCGTAAGTATGGTGAGTGGTTTGCCTGCGGCCTGATGACGTTGCACTACCTGGTCCCACCAGTTGAAATGAGCTTTCACTGCGTTGGCCCATTCGGGTGCGCGCGGATCATTCACCTGCGGGCCTTCGGGATGGCCTATGCGTGCATGGATATGACCGGTGCGTTCCAGCGCTTTGGCCACAGTGGTTGCCTGGTCTTCAAGCAACGACTCATGTACATTGCACCAGTGGGAGATGTCCAGGGTAAGCCGCAGATCAGGCTTAGCCTCGATGAACTGCCGGGCGATATGGGCGGCAAACAACATGCGGGAACGGTGTGTTTCGTGATAGATGGGAATGCCCGTCCGTTGTGTGATGCGGGTGGAGATATCGATGAGGGCTGTATTCTGTTCAAAGGAAAAATAATCCTTACCAGACTGGGTATTGATATACAGCGGCCGCGGTCCATTGCTGGTGGCGGCTGTCAGCATGTTCTCATACTGAGTGGCATGTTTCGTATAGTCGCTATCGTGACCACCGCAGAGGTATCCTACCTGCAGCTTATATGTAGTCAGGGCGTCAAACAAAGCTTCCTGTGCTGATTTTTCGGATGGCCACCATAACTCTATGCCGTCGTAGCCGGCTTGTTGTGCGTCGCGGCAGAAGTCGTATATGCTGCCACCATAGCCCCAGTTGGTAGCCATGACAATGAGCCGGAAGCCGTTGGCCGGGGCTGCGGCAAAGGAGGGCAGAGATGCCAGGCATAAAGCGCCGCTCATTACGGCGGACTGTTTTAGGAAAGTTCTTCTGTTGGAATGCATGCGAGAATAGCTGTTTTAGGCTAATATGGGAGTGATTACTTTTCCGCCTACGTCTGTAAGCCGGAAGGGACGGCCCTGGAAATGATAGGTCAGTTTTTCATGGTCAAAGCCCAGCTGTTGCAGGATGGTGGCATGGATATCATTGATGGCGACTTTCCCTTTAACGGCGGTATAACCGATTTCATCGGTTTCTCCCCAGGAAAATCCTTTTTTAATACCGGCGCCGGCCATCCACATGGTAAAAGCTTCTACGTGATGGTCCCGCCCCAGGAAAGGCGTGTCTTTACCATCGCGGTTTTCCTGCATAGGGGTGCGGCCAAATTCACCGCCCCATACCACCAGGGTTTCGTCTAGCAGACCCCGTTGCTGCAGATCTTTCAGCAGTGCGGTAATAGGTCTGTCTATCTCTCTGCATTTATTACGGAAGCCATAGTCGATAGCCAGGTTTTCGTCGGTGCCGTGGCTGTCCCAGCCCCAGTCGTACAGCTGCACAAAACGAACGCCTTTCTCTACCAGCTTACGTGCCAGCAAACAGTTGTTGGCAAAGGATTCCTTGCCAGGCTGGGTGCCGTACATTTCGTGTATATAATCCGGTTCCTTGTTGATGTCCATTACATCGGGAACGGATATCTGCATTTTATAGGCCAGCTCGTACTGTGCAATACGGGCCACTGTTTCAGGGTCACCGAATGTTTCATATTCCTGCCGGTTGATATCATTGATGGCGGTGATGGATTGTTTGCGGAGATCGCGGCTCATGCCTTCCGGATCAGTAAGAAACAGTACAGGATCACCTTTGGTGCGGCATTGTACGCCTTGATAAACAGAAGGAAGAAAACCGCTGCCCCACACGCTTTTACCTGCATCCGGTGTTTTACCTCCGGAGGTGAGCACCACAAAACCAGGTAGGTTACTGTTTTCGGTGCCCAGGCCATAAGTCACCCAGGAGCCTATGCTGGGCCTTCCCAGCCTGGCACTGCCGGTATGCATGAGCAGCTGGGCAGGGCCGTGGTTGAACTGGTCTGTCTGCACAGCTTTGAGGAAACTCACGCCATCGGCCATGGTCGCAAAGTGTGGCAGATGATCGGATATCCATGCCCGTGATTCGCCGTGCTGTGCAAATACTGCCTGTGGCCCCAGCATTTTGGGTACGCCTCTGATAAAGGCAAAACGTTTGCCTTCCAGCAGGGAGGGCGGACAGAGCTGGTTATGTAGTTTCTGCAGCTCGGGTTTGTAGTCAAATAATTCCAGCTGCGAAGGTGCGCCGGCCATATGAAGGTAGATAACGCTTTTGGCTCTGCCAGGGAAATGCGGTGCTTTGGGCGCCATCGGATCGAGGTTGATATCAGGCTGTTGATGTGCACTGCTGCCGCAGCTGCTGAGCAGGAAAGAGCCCAGGGCCGCGCTGCCCAGGCCGGTCACACAGTTCAGCAGGAAATGCCTGCGGGTAATATAACGCAGCGTCTCCTGGTTGGCTTCACGGATCAGTTTTTCGTGTAGACTGGACATATAGTTTCAGTTTAACGTGTTTACGATTTTGTCAGAAATTCATCCAGGTTCATGATGGCATTGGCTACCACAGTAAGAGCCGCCAGCTGGGCCATCTGTGGTGTTGTGTCCTTGTATTGCAGCAGCGCTTTGGCAGCTGCCGGCGATTGCCGGTACTGCTGCAGGGCGCTTTGATACAGCCGATGTAGCACGGCCAGTTTGTTGTCGGGCAAAGAACGACACATAGCTGCCTGATAACCCCAACGGATACACGCAGTGGCATCGTCATGGCCGTTGCTGAGCATCTGTTGTGCCAGCGCCCTGGCTGTTTCCACATATACGGGATCGTTGAGTGTCGTCAGTGCCTGCAATGGAGTATTGGTACGGATGCGGCGTTGCAGGCATACTTCTCTGCTGGAACCGTCGAAAGAGATCATAGAAGGGTAAGGGCTGGTACGTTTCTGGAACACATACAGGGCACGACGGTACTGGTTGCCGTCCTGCGCCTGTTTCCAGTATTCACCGCTCCACACAGTTTGCCAGATGCCTTCCGGCTGGTAGGGCATTACGCTGGGGCCATGCAGGTTGCGGTTTAACAGACCACTGACAGCCAGTGCCTGATCTCTTACTTCCTCTGCAGTAAGTCTGAAATGCGGTCCCCTGGCCAGCAACCGGTTAGCAGGATCTTTTTCCAGCAGGGCCGGTGTGGTGGTAGCATCCTGCTGATAGGCGGCCGATAGTACAACATCGCGCAGCAGTTTTTTCACACTCCAGTGGTGATCGTGCATAAACCGGTAGGAGAGCCAGTCCAGCAACTCCGGATGAGACGGCAGGAATCCCTGGGAGCCTAAGTCTTCCACGGTTTCTACAATACCAATACCGAATACCTGCTCCCAGAGCCGGTTGACCATCACTCTCGCAGTAAGTGGATTGGCAGGGTCAGTGATCCAGCGGGCCAGCCCCAGCCGGTTACGGGGCGCATTAGCCGGAAATGGATTCAGTGAATGTGGTACATCCGGTGTTACTGCTTTGCCTTTCACCATCCAGTTGCCCCGCTCAAAAACATGCGTGGTGCGCTGCATGGAAGGCGGGTTTTCTATCATCACGGGAATATCCTGTGGTTGCTGGTTGATAAGTGCCAGCAGCGATGCATTCACAGCATCATATCCTTTTTGTCCTTTGCCGGGAAGATCTTCCCGGAAAGCAAACCACTCCACCATACATACCGGGTCGGCAGGCTTCAGAGAAGCATTACGAAATACGAAGTAGAGATCATGGGTACCGTTGGTGGCGGGAAGCGGAATAGTTATCACCTGTCTGTCTTTGGTGGGCGCCAGTGCCTGTGTAAAGTATACAGGCCCGCGCAGGCTGTCCAGCCGGCATTCCAGCGTGCCTCCCTTGTTGCCGGTCCAGTAGTTCATCAGCAGCTGTGTTTTGCCACCGGTGGTTTGTGCAGGCAGCCGGCAGCTGCCGTTATGCCGCACACCAAGATATTTGGTATCGTATAAAGAGCCGTTCACATAACGATCGCAGTCGTGTGCATGTACTTTAGGCTCCAGCACTTTCAGGAAGTGGGCCACGTCTGTCACCTGTTCGTTGTTGCCGTATTGTTGTACCCAGGCGCTGATACGGTTTACTTCGTGGATACCCAGACTGTCGTAGAAGCGCAGCTTGGGATGTTCCATATGGGTATCTTCATCGCGGGTATTGTTCATGAAGGCGAGTAGCTTGTAGTAGTCTTCAAAGCGGAAGGGATCATAGGGGTGGCTGTGGCATTGTACGCAGCCAATGGTGACGCCCTGCCATACTTCCATGGTAGTGTTGATACGGTCCATGACGGCGGCGGTGCGGAACTCTTCATCCTGGGTGCCGCCTTCGTCGTTGGTCATGGTGTTTCTGTTGAAGGCGGTAGCGATGAGCTGATCGTTGGTAGGCGCTGGCAGCAGGTCGCCGGCCAGTTGTTCGGTGGTGAACTGATCATAGGGCATGTCTTTGTTGAATGCATCAATGACCCAGTCGCGGTAGCGCCAGATGTTCCTGCTGGCGTCTCTTTCATAGCCTTTGGTATCGGAGTAGCGGGCGAGGTCCAGCCACATGGCGGCCCAGCGCTCGCCATAGTGGGGCGATTGCAGCAGGGAGTCCACTATCCGCTGGTAGGCAGCGGGACTGTGGTCTGCGCTGAAAGATGCAGCCATGGCGGGTGTAGGCGGCAGCCCGGTAAGGTCGAAGCTTACGCGGCGCAGCAGCGTCATAGGATCGGCTGGCGGTGAAGGTTTTAATCCTTCGGCCTGCAATCTGGCGATAATAAACCGGTCTATATCATTGCCGCTTTTGATATTTACATCGGGCACAGGCAATGGTTTCAGGGGTACATAAGCCCAGTGTTCTCCCCATTGGGCACCTTCTTTTACCCAGCGGGTGAGGATGTCCACTTCTGCTGCGCTGAGTGGTGCTCCTTTCTGTGGCATCCTTTCTTTTGGGTCTTTACAGGTAAGGCGGCGGATAAACTCACTCTTTTCCGGATGGCCGGGGATGATGGCGGGTTTGCCGGATTTGGTATTGCCAAGGGCTTCTTCCCGGAAAAGCACGCTGAAGCCGCCATTCTGTTTTACGCCGCCATGGCAGCTGATACAATGTTTGTTGAGAATAGGTTTGACTTCCGCGCTGAAGTCGGTGCGCTGGCGGGACTGGCAGGCCGTTAGCAGTATGCTGCCGGTAATCACCAGCGCAGTTGCGGCCCTGAACGTGGATAAGGAGCGCATAAGTTTTTTCATTGAGCTATGTAAAAGTAATCGTCCGCTTGCACTAACCGGATAGAGGATTTGCTGAATATGATGGATTATTTTACGGTGGCTGTTTCTTTCTCCCGGTATTGGGCGGGCGACAATCCCATTACTTTGGTGAAGAGGCGGGAGAAATAATAAGGGTCTTCTATGCCGAGCAACGCGGCGATCTCCTTGATGCGCAGATGGGTGAAATGCAGGTACTGACAGGCTTTCTGGACTTTCAGATGGTTGAAGTATTCGATAGGGGAGTAACCGGTATTGTGTTTAAACAGCCAGGAGAAATGGGAGATGGACAGGTTGATGGACTGCGCCATTTGTTCCAGTGTCAGCATACGGTCCAGGTGATTGTTCATATAGTCGATAGCGTGATCGATAGTGTCCTGGCCGGGTTTTGATTTGCCCGGATGATAACAGCCAGGGTAGATGCACGACGCGAGAAACGACCAGAAGCTCATATTGGCATACAGCAGGTTTTCTGTGCGGTAACCTCTTTCCAGCTGCTGATAGATACTGTCAAACAACGAAATACGCTCGTTAGCATGCGGCAGAAAAGTCTGGTGCCCGTTTAACTGCTGGATGGCGGTATGCACAATGGCGTCAGCTGTATGGCCTGCAAAATGGGCCCAGTAGATCGTCCAGGGATCGGTATCATGGGCATGATAGGCGTGTGCCCATTCCCGTGGTATCAGAAAACAGTCACCCGCCTTGATGGGGTATTCATTTTTTTTCAGCCGTATACTGCCCCGGCCTTCCTGGCAATAGATCAATATATGTTCGGGCGCTCCGTTCAGCCGTTTACAGTAGTGGAACTGCGCCTTGGGATAATAACCGATGTCTGTGATGTACATGGTTTTCATCACCGGATCGGCGGAACATCTTTCAAGCAGAATGTTACGGGGTATGACGATCGCGCGCTGGCCCTGAAAACCTTCCCTTTTTCTGATCATGCAACGTGGATTTTACTCCTTTGAAAGTAAGAAAATCCATCCGTTATTTTAGTTGGTTTTCAGGCTTTTTAACGGATTGGCCAGTGCAGCCCGTACTGACTGGAAACTAACCGTACACAGGGCGATGAACAACGTGGCAGCACCTGCCACCACAAACACCCATATACTGATATGTACCCGGTAGGCAAAGCTGTTGAGCCATTTGTTCATAGCCCACCAGGCCGGCGGAGCGGCAATGACAAAGGAAATGGCCACCAGCCGGATAAAATCCCTGTTGAGCAGCTGTATAATGCTGGTCACGCTGGAGCCCAGCACCTTACGGATGCCGATTTCGTGTGCACGTTGTGCCGCCATAAAAGTAGCCAGCCCGAAGATGCCCATGCAGGCAATGATAACGGATAAGGCAGAGAATATCATCGCCAGCTGCTGTACCTGCTGGTCAGCCTTATACATCCTGTTAAATGATTCATCCAGAAAATAATAGTTGAAGGGCATGCCGGGTGCAATCTTTTTCCATTGCAGGCGGGCCTGGGCAATCACTTTCTCCGCGGCAGTACCGGTTACTTTCAGGGATACCAGGCTAGGTCTGTAACTGTCCAGTGTTAAACAGAGCGGGCCTATTTTCTGATGCACGGATTCGTAGTGGAAGTTTTTCACTACACCGATGATCGGGTATTGATCCATAGTGCCATCATTCCTGCGGCAATAGATGATTTTACCTATCGGATCTTTATAACCCAGTATACCGGCTGTGACTTCATTAATGATCACCGCGGAAGAATCTGCGCCGTAGTCGTGGCGGAAGTTGCTGCCTGCAGCCAGCTGCATACCCATCGTCTCCAGATAATCATAGTCTACTTCCCATTTTTGTGTGTTAAAACTATTGGTGGCTGTGGGTACGGCTTCTTTACAGATGTTCCAGGCATTGCGGTCCGAACCGGATACCGGCAGATAAGAACTGACAGTCGCATTTTTTACTTCCGGTATAGACAGCATTTCTTTTTTGAAAACCTGGGTGTGACTGCCAAGGGCCGCTGCCCCACTGATAACCAGCACCTGGTCCTTATTAAATCCGGGGTTGCTGTTTTGAATATAACGGAGCTGCTGATATACTACCAGCGTGCCTATAATCAGAAACACCGCAGTAGAAAACTGAAACACCACCAATACGCTGCGTAGTCCGGCGCTCTTGCCACCCAGGCTTAATTTGCCTTTGAGTACTTCCACCGGCCTGAAACCCGATAGGAAAAAAGCGGGATAACTGCCGGCCAGTATTCCTACTGCAAATGGTAATAACAGCAGCCATGGCAGTATACGGGATGACATAAGATAAGACAGCGCCATCGTTTTTCCGGCAATACTGTTAAACAAGGGCAGTACACAATAAGTAAGTACCATTGCTGCCAGCAACGCCAGTATCGCCATAAGGGTAGACTCCGTAAGAAACTGGCCTATCAACTCTTTACGGGTAGTACCCAATACTTTACGAATACCCACTTCTTTACTTCTGCCAGCAGAATGGGCAGTGGTCAGGTTCATAAAATTGATGCAGGCAATCAGCAGTATAAACAAGGCTACTGCACAAAAGGCATATACGTACTGGATATTTCCCGGCGGACTTAATTCATCCTGACGATCACTATACAGATGGATACGGGTAAGTGGCATGAAGTAAAAATCCGTGAAGTTGCCCGCCTGTTCAAATTCTGCCATACTATGAATGTTCAGCGGTGCCAATGCAGGGATCAGATAGTTGATTACAAACTGCCGCATATTCCCCTGAAATGTTTTGTAGTCGATGCCGGGCTTGAGTACGATATAAGTGTAAAAATTATAGTTACCTGTTTGCCCCCATTCATAGTTCAGGCTTTTCATGGAGAAAAGGAAATCGAAATGAAAATGGGAGGCAGACGGAATATCTTTTATAACAGCTGTGATCTTATAAGGGACTGTTTTTTGATCTTCTTTAATGTCGAGATATCTCCCTGTCACATCGGTGCTGCCAAAATATTTCTGTGCGGTACTCGCTGTTATCACCACTGTATGGGGCTGGTCCAGCGCTGTTCTGGTATCTCCCTGTATGGCCGGAAGGGTAAAGACATCGAAAAATGTGGAGTCGGCGTATGCGGTCTTTTCTTCCAGAATATATTCTTCATTTTTCTTTACCAGCTTGCGGTTCTCGTGCGCGTAAAGGCGGGTATAGGTTTCTACCTGGGGATAATCTTTTTTCAACACAGGTCCCATTACATCGGAAGTGCGGATCATCCGGATATCCTGGCCTCCCCAGCGTATATCACTTTGAATACGATAGGTCCTATCTGCTTTCTCATGATACCTGTCAAAGCTCCATTCATCGGTAACATACATGCTGATCAGCAAAAAGCAACACAAACCAATCGCCAAACCAGCCAGATTGATAAAAGAGAATAACTTGTTACGTACAAGATTCCGCCAGGCAATAATTATATAGGTTTTTAACATCATTATCATATAATAGGCGATAAGTGCCCACGAATAAAATGCCGCACTTAAAATATATGTAAATCATTATTATACATAGTATGTAATATTTTATTTCGTCCGGTTTCGATCTTTATCTGTCCGTTTCCGGTCAAAAAAATAAATCCTTGTCCTCCTCCATTTCCATCATTATCATCACACACATCACACACATCACAGTTCCCATTCATGTAAATAATTGTTGTATTTTATACGCTTATTAATATACTTGTAGTCGTTCTTGCGTAAATCTATAACTGAACAATGAAAAAAAGTGTACTTACCATGGCCTTTGCCGTTATTGGAACGGCAGGGTGGGCGCAGCAGTTGCCTTCGGAGTTGCAGACACCGGAAGTGGTATCTGTTAACAGGATGCCGATGCGGGCATCAGCCTTTGCCTTTGAGAATTTTACGTTGGCCCGGCAACGTGATAAAGAGAAGTCCGGCAATTTCCTTTCGCTCAACGGGCAATGGAAGTTCAACTGGGTGCAGGATCCCCGCAAACGCCCGGCTGACTTTTACAAAACAGATTTTAATGATGCCGCATGGGATAACTTTAAAGTGCCTGCCAACTGGGAACTGAACGGTTATGGTCTGCCCATCTATGTGAATCATCCATACGAGTTTACAGGCCGCACCAAAATGGGCGGTGCACTGAAACCTCCCTACGATATACCGGAAGACAACAACCCGGTAGGCTCTTACAGAAAGAAATTTACTTTACCGAAAGACTGGGACGGCCGTCAGGTGTTTATTCATCTGGGTGCGGTGAAATCGGCCTTCTTCATCTGGATCAATGGTGAAAAGGTGGGCTATAGCGAAGACAGCAAACTGGCCGCTGAATTTGATATCACCCGTTTTGTAAAACCAGGTGAGAACCTGGTAGCCCTGCAGGTGTACAGATGGAGTGACGGCTCTTACCTGGAATGTCAGGATATGTGGCGTATCTCCGGGATTGAGAGAGAGGTATATCTCTATTCCACCCCCAGACTGGATATCAGGGATTTTAAAGTAGCTGCCACACTGGATAAATCGTATACCAACGGTGTACTGGATGTAAGTCTGGATGTGAACAATTACCGCATTGATAAAAAAACAAACCACAGCAAGCCGGATACTTTTTCTGTAGGAATACAACTGGTGGACGCTGCAGGCAAAACCGTACTGCAGGAAGAAGCCGCCAACCCACAGCAGGTATTGGGCAACTATAAAAAAACAGTGAGCTTTCACCGCGAAGTACCAGGCGTACAAAGCTGGTCGGCTGAAACACCTTATCTCTATACGCTGTACTTCACCCTGAAAAATAAATCCGGCGAAGTACTGGAAGTGATACCGCAGCGGGTGGGCTTCCGCTCTGTTGAGCTGAAAGACCGCAACTTCCTCGTCAATGGAAAAAGAGTTTTCTTCAAAGGAGTGAACCGTCACGAACACAATCCCACACAGGGTCACACCCTTACCCGTGAGGATATGCGTAAAGATATGGAGATGATGAAACAGCTCAACGTAAATGCGGTGCGTCATTCCCACTATCCTCCAGACCCTTATTGGATGGAGCTTTGCGATGAATATGGTTTGTATGTGGTAGATGAAGCTAATATCGAATCTCACGGCCGCTACTACGATCTCGCCTATACGCTGGCCAACGACAAACAATGGCGTGTACCTCATCTGGAAAGAGTGAAGCGCATGTACGAACGTGATAAAAACCATGCTGCTGTAGTCACCTGGTCGCTGGGCAACGAAGCCGGCAACGGTACCAATTTCTACGAAGCATACGACTGGCTCAAAACACAAGACAGCCGCCCCGTACAATACGAACGTGCAGAATGGGACTATAATACAGACATGATCGTTCCACAATATCCCGATCCGGAATGGCTGGTGAAATATTCCAAAAGTAACCCCGACCGTCCGATGATCATGAGTGAATATGCGCATATCATGGGTAATAGTCTGGGTAACTTCCAGGAATACTGGACTGCTATTGAAAACAATCCTTACCTCCAGGGTGGTTTTATCTGGGAATGGATAGACCAGGGTATCGATACGGTGAAAAACGGTAAACGTATCCTCGCCTATGGTGGCGACTTTCCGCTGAGCGGGCCGGTTAACGAGGCTTTCAGCGACAACAACTTCTGCGTGAAAGGCGTGGTGACAGCACATCGCGGCCTGACGCCTATGGCAGTGGAAATAAAGAAAGTATATCAGCATATCAAAAGCCGCTACAAAGGCAATAACGTGGTGACTGTCACCAATGGTTATTTCTTCCGTGATCTGGCTAATGACCAGCTCAACTGGGAACTGCTGGAAGATGGAAAGGTGATAGAAAAAGGTGCTGTTAAAGACCTGACAGTAGCAGCGCAGCAGTCAGCTGATATTACCTTGCCGGTAAAAAGCAGTATCCGTGCAGGTAAGGAGTATTTCCTCAATGTACGGTATGTGTTGAAACAGCAGGAGCCTTTCCTGCCTGCAGGTTTTGAAATAGCATCAGAGCAGTTTGCCTGGGGTAAAGGTCAGGCGCTGGCACCTGCTGTGGTAAAACCTGCTCAGCTGACTTTGCAACAGGATGGCGGTCGCGCTACCATTAAAGGTGCTGGCTTCGCCGTTACCTTTAATCTGCAACAGGGCATGCTCGAAAAATATGAGCTGAAAGGAGAACAGGTCCTGGAAGGCGGTTTGCAGCCAGCTTTCTGGCGTGCTCCTACTGACAATGATATCGGTGCAGGATTTAATCACTCCCTGCGCAAATGGCGCAACGCCTATGCTGCGGGAAAAGTGCTCGAAGCAAAAGTGAATAAGACCGCTGATGGTTATGAAGTTTTGTTGAAGAAAGAAATAGTGGAAGGAGATGCCGTAGCCACACAAACCATTACCATTCACGGTGACGGCAGTATGAAAGTGTCTAATGCATTTACTGCTGTAAAAGGAAACTATACGCTGATTCCCCGCATCGGTAATGACTTGCAGCTGAAGAAACAGTTTGACCAGATTTCGTATTATGGCCGCGGTCCATGGGAAAATTACTGGGACAGAAAAACAGCTTCTTTTGTAGGCATCTATCAGCAGTCAGTTGATCAGCAGTATTTCCCTTACGCCCGTCCGCAGGAAAGCGGTAATAAGGCCGATGTACGTTGGGTTAGCATGACTAACAAAAAAGGAAATGGTATACGCTTTGAATATGCAGACAGTCTGCTTAATTTCTCAGCGCTGCCTTACAGCCTGGATGATCTCGATCCGGAAGCCGATAAAAAACAATATCACTCCGGTGAGCTGGTAACACGTCCTGAAATATATATGCATATAGATTTGCAGCAGTCGGGCCTTCAGGGTATCGACAGCTGGGGCGCTATGCCACTGGAAGAATACCGGATACCGTTTAAGAACCATGAGTACAGTTACTGGATAAAACCGGTGATGTAATAAAGATATCATCTATAACGAACAGGCTGCTGAATCCATTTCAGCAGCCTGTTTTGTAGTATCTTTACAGTCCTGCAGGACAATATCATGGAACAGACAGAAAATAGTGCCCAACGGAAGATTATTCACATCGATATGGATGCGTTTTATGCATCTGTGGAGCAGCGTGATCATCCGCAGTATCGTGGTAAAGCCATTGCGGTAGGTGGTTCGCCGGAAGGGAGGGGAGTGGTGGCTACAGCCAGTTATGAGGCGCGGAAATTCGGTGTCCGTTCTGCGATGTCGTCCAGGCGTGCTTTACAGCTATGTCCCCAAATTATTTTTGTACGTCCCCGTTTTGATGCTTACAAAGAAGTGTCCCGTCGTATCCGGGAGATATTTGCGCGTTATACCGATCTTATTGAACCACTTTCGCTGGATGAAGCTTACCTGGATGTTACAGTTGATAAACTGAATATTGGTTCTGCCATAGAGATTGCGAGGCAGATCAAAATGGCTATCCGTGAGGAGTTGCAGCTGACCGCTTCTGCAGGGGTGTCTGTTAATAAGTTTGTGGCCAAGATAGCTTCCGATCTCAACAAGCCGGATGGGTTTACGTTTATTGGTCCTTCTTCAATTGAAAGTTTTATGGAACAGCTGCCAGTGGAGAAGTTCCATGGTGTAGGTAAGGTGACGGCCGACAAGATGAAGAAGATGGGGCTGTTTACCGGCGGTGATCTCAAGAGGCTGTCGGAGCAGGAGCTGAAGCAGTATTTCGGCAAAGTAGGTACTTTCTACTACCGTATTGTACGGGGCATAGATGACCGTGCGGTGCAGCCACACCGCGAAACCAAATCCCTGGGCGCAGAAGATACCTTCCCCGTAGACCTGACGGCGGAGGAAGACCTGCATGCTGAGTTGGAGAAAATCGCGCAGACTGTTTACAACAGGCTGGAACGCTACGGCCTGAAAGGACGTACTATTACCCTGAAGATCAAGTACAGCGATTTTAAGCAGATAACCCGTAATCAATCATTTCCTTTTCCGGTAGGAGATATGGACACAATACTCCACACGGCCAAACAATTGTTGGCAGCTACCAGGCCAGAAGATAAGAAGATACGTTTGTTGGGTATAACGTTGTCTAATTTCGGAGAAGCGGGTCCTGTTTCGGATAAGCCTGTTAATCCACAGTTATCACTTTTCGATTTTGAGGGATGATCTTTACCTGTTGAACTAATGGCTTATTGCCAGTAACCGGGTAAATCAATCTCTGTCGCTACTTCGACAGCACGGGACCTGATCATTTTTTTCATGTCATCGTGCAGTTCCTGATGCTCTTCCCAGAAAGGAGCGGGAACATCCAGTACATTTTTCAGCAGATCGCCGGGGTACAGATCAGCTTCTACCAACAGGTCATCTTTAAGTTTTTCGATGGCCAGTGGCACCAGATAGGTTGGGTTAAAGGATTGGCCTATCAATACCCGTAGATCGCTGGCAGTTAATTTGATAACGGGTACTTTGCTGAGGGCAATGCATCTTTTAACTAATACTGAATCGTTTTCTGTAGCGGGTTCCCAACGTTTGTTTTCTAATTGTTCCAGAGATTTGTATCTCCAGACGTCTTTCCTGTTCATATGACCTCTCGTAACTTTTTGTCAATAATATACTAATTTAGTCAGATGATACCCAATCGCGTAATTTTTTTTCTTTTTGATGGGGTACACCTGCTGGATCTGGCAGGGGCTGTGACCGTTTTTGTAGAAGCCATTTGTTGTGGCCAACCTTATGAGTTGAAGTACGTATCTCCCTACAATCACCCGGGAACATCCTCGGGGCTTGGTTTTGCCGCTGTAGATCCGCTTGATTCCGTGACAGTAATGCCGGACGATATCCTGATTATAGCGGGCATGGACCTGAGAAGATGGGACCGTGCCGATGATGCTTTGTGGATACCCTGGCTGCAGGCTGCGGCTGCCACTGGCGCCACCGTCTGCTCTGTTTGCACTGCAGCATTCGCATTGGCCGCTGCAGGCCTGCTGGATGGTCAGCACTGTACCACACACTGGGCGCAGACGACCTTCTTACAACAGCAATTTCCGCGCCTGAAGGTAGTGGAAAACAGATTATTTGTAAAAAGCGGCCGGATTTATACCAGCGCCGGCATCGCTACCGGTATCGATATGGCGCTCTCTCTCATAGAAGAAAGGCATGGTATCGCCTTTGCGAGCCTCCTCGCCAAAGTACTGGTAGTACCCATGCGACGCGATGGTTCTTCACCGCAAGATAGCATCTTCCTGCAAAACAGACAGCATATTAATCATCAAATTCATCAGGTACAGGATTATATCGGCGCCCATCTGCATCAGAAACTCACCCTCAGCGAACTGGCCGATCAGGTGTTTATCAGTCCCCGCAACCTCACCAGACTGTTCAAAACCGCCACCGGTACCACTATCGGAGATTATATCCAGAAACTCCGCAGGGAAAAAGCCCTGCTGCTGCTTAAATCAGAACATAAGGTGGCCTGGGTAGCCCGGGAATGTGGTTTTAAAAGTCCTAACCAGCTGCGCCAGCTGATCAAAAAAGATACAAGCCTCAGACTGTCCTGATCTGTAGCTTCCTTGTCCCGATTTTGCCTGCCGCCTCCGCTAGCTTTGCAACATAAATTTTTATGTCATGAAACAGTTGCTGTTATTGTTGTTGCTGGCACCGTGCCTGCTTTTTGCCCAATCGGGAACATTAAAATACGTTTGCCCTCCCTGTGGTCCCTGTGATACTATTGTATATCATAAACAAGGTAAATGTCCGCATTGTGGTATGGTACTGATGAAAAAAGACACCATCGATCAAAAACGTTTGAAAGTTTGTTTTTACCTGCAGGACGGCGTGGAAGTGCTCGACTTCGCCGGGCCGATGGAAGTATTTTCCTATGCCGGCTTTGAAATATTTACCGTCTCCAAAAAGAAAAAGCTGATATCACAGGGTGTGTTAAAAATAACCCCCGACTACAGCCTGGCGGATGCCCCGCCTGCTGATATCCTGGCTGTATTCGGTGGTAATGCCGGCGTGGCTGCAGATGACCCGGAGGTGATCGCCTGGATCAAAGCCCGCGATAAAGCTACTGCCAGCTACTTCTCCGTTTGTACCGGCGCCTTTATCCTGGGTAATGCCGGTCTGCTCAACCACCAGACAGCCACCACCTTTCACCAGAGCATCAACCACCTGCGTGAACGCCTGCCTCAAACCAAAGTGGTGGAAAACGTACGTTTTGTAGATAATGGCCGCATCATCACTACTGCCGGCATATCCGCCGGTATCGACGGTGCCCTGCATCTTGTTGGTAAACTGAAAGGGGAAGAAGAAGCCCAACGTATTGCACGGGAGATGGAATACGATAAGTATGTGCCTAATCAGGGTATGATCACGGCCAACAAATAAAAAAATACGGGTATAAAAAACAAGGGTGTATCTGGCAACAGATACACCCTTGTTTTTGAAATGATTTGTCTCAGACAGCCCGGTTATATTTCGGCAATACCATCGTTCTTACAACGGTATGCGCCACCAGCGACAACACCAGTGACAATACGATCAATAGCGCAGACTTCATTGGCGTGTCAAATACATCGATCACACCAGATACAGATTTGCCCGCAAAAAGAAGGGTGATGATACAGGCCAGCAGACCCGTGATCCATAAGGTAATATGGGACCACAGATACCTGGTTTTCAGGAAACCCTTTTTTCCAAAGGAGGTGAACAACAGCAATACATGGGCTACAAAAAACGATGCAGCGAAGACAATCAACAGTGTAAGCATTTGGGTTGTGTTTTGGTTTTTGGGAAATGGTATTATACCAAAATACTATTTTTTTCGAATAAGTAAATCTTTTAATCAACAGGCGTCAGCCGGCTTCTCCGTATTTGGTGCGGATCTGGGAAATGTGTTCAGCGATCATATGCAACCGGTAATAATATTTCTCAAAGATATCATCGTACATGCGGTGGCGGTTGACCAGAAACGCATTCAGTGCTTCATAAATGAATTCTTCGAACGTAATGTGTTCACTTACCCGGATAACACATTCCGCTACCGGTTCCAGGCTGGTGGTAAATTTTGATTTCACCTGTATGTCTGCCATACAGGTGATCATGATTTTATAGAGGTTGGGAGCTTTGGCGAAGGGGGCATAATGTACAGCTGTCAGTCCGTGCTCATCATAATGGTATTTGCGTACATCTTCTGCCAGCAGAAACTCGACCACCTCCCTGTTGCTATTATACCGGGTGGCAAGCAACAGGGGGGTATCGAGGCTGTCCAGCATAAAATCGAAGTGGATATTGTGTCTTATCAGGATCAGCAGCATATCGGTGATGGCCGCAAGCCGGTGATGCTGGAAGATGTAGGCAATAGCATACAGATAATCAGGACTATCAATGCTCAGCGTAGCACCCTTCTTCAGGGCATATTCTACGGCCTGTGGTTTGTTGGCCCCTACCGCACAGAAAATGATAGGGATCACATCTTCCTTCATATAACGGATGTCGGCACCGCCATCTTCAATCAGTAATTCAGCCGCTTCAAAAAAAATCTCCTGGTACTCCAGCAGCTCACATAAGAGTTCTGATAGCTCCCGCCGGTTAAAGTCTTTCAGATGATGTCTCACCAGAGCGAGCACTTCGTCCGGGTCCTGGCTTGTTCTCAGTTTGCGCTTTAAGTCGTACAGAGAAATTTTCTGCATATGTTTTCATAGGGTGATAGATAAGCGGGAGAGAACCCATAGGATGAAAAAGCGGCTGCAATGATAATAAATATTAGTTAAAAAAATTATTTGTTTTCCTGATGTTTCCATAGCTCCTGAAATATAGGGCTATGCTCCCGGAGATATTTGAAATCGCCGGCTGCTACCACACGGCCCTGTTGCAACACATAGATATAATCAAACTGCGGCAGCAGGTGCAGGCGGTGCATAGCCGACACGATCGCTTTGTCGGAGAAGGTTTTAAACATCTTACTGTAAATCATTGCCTCCGTTTTAGGATCTACGCTACTGGTAGGTTCATCCAGCAAAATGATCTCACTGTCCCTGGCGGCAAGGATACCCCTGGCAAGGGCAAGCCGTTGTTTCTGTCCACCCGATAAGTTGACGCCTTTTTCCCGTATGTCTGAATCCAGACCTTCTGGCAGTAAGGCTATCACTTCAGAGAAGTGAGCACTTTCACATACGTCCATGATCTCTTCCTTGCTGAAAGGCAGGCCCAGTGTAACGTTGTAGGCGATGGTGTTTTCGAAGATCTCCGGCTCCTGTGGGAACAGGGTCACCGATTCATAGATGGTGGCTAACGGGTACGGCTCTCCGTTGACGCGTACGACGGTGTCTTCCTCCGGTTCATACAGTCCTCTGAGAATTGCCAGCAGTGTGCTTTTGCCGCTGCCACTCTCACCGATGAGCGCTATTTTTTTACCTCTCCCTATCTGTACCTCCAACTGGTGAAGACTCTGTGGTGCGTGACTTTCCAGGTAGGTGGCCCGGTGAGAGAAGTTCAGCTCCCGTATGTCAACGGTTTCCCAGTTGTCAGGCAGGGTAGGGGCGGTATCCGGACGATGGTGTTCCTTGTAGGAGTCGCTGATATTGCTGGCCGTTTCCACGGCTGTGTTATACTGCACGATATCAGTATACTGCCAGGCTACGTCGGAGAATACACTGGTGAATTGGTTCACATATCCCAGCAGGATAACCAGATTGGTCACCAGGAAAACTTCTCCAGGCACCCAGTGCTGGAATATATACCCGAGGGCAATCACGCAGTAGATGAGTGCAATCAGCATTTCTGCTACAAACCACTTCCATTCGTTGATATAGGCATTTTTCCGGAAGGGAGGCCAGATGGCGGCCACTTTCCCTAACAGTCCGTTTTCCATGCTTTTCTCCAAACGCAGGGTGATTACCGTCATGATATTGGACAGGCTGTCAAACAGGTTGGCTGAAACAGCATGCTCGCCTTCATTGACAGCTTCCAGCGTTTCAATATAAGGCTTGTCAAAACGGATCATGGCAAACACACATATAATGCCCATTGCTACACCGATAGCGCCATACAGTGGTGAAAAATACACCATCGCCACCAGCGAAAATATGAGCTTGGACAAGGCATGCAGGTACATAAAACCATGGGAGAAAAATTCCTTCAGCGCCTCATAGGCTTTACGGATACGGTTGATCACGGTACCGCTGTGGTTATCCTGATGCCACTTCACCGGCAGGTGAAGGGCCTGATGATAACGTTCCTGCAGAAAGTTGCGGCTCAGCTTAAAAGCCAGCTGCCTTTCCATGACCCTGGCCGGCCCGTGAAAAGCCCATTCCAGCAGGTGAAGCGCCATATAACCGCCGGCAAACAGCATGGCGTTGCGGGGCAGATTGGCTGAATCCTGTTGTATCGTACCAATGAACCACCCAAACAGTATGGGGTTCAGGGAAAAACAGACATTCGCCAGAATAAAAAGAGTATATATCAGCAGGAATCGTTTACGCTCTTTGCGCGCGTATTTCCAGGCAGTTTTTAATAATGAAACGTAAGGGTTAGGCATGGCCTTTAAAATTTAGAAGTGCCTTATCTGGTACGATATTCGTACAGAATCAGGCGTAAAAAACCGTTTGTTATGAAAAGTTTATCCGCGTTTAAAATGCTGTTCTGCTCTTTATTATCCCTCATTACTTTCACCAACATCTATGCCCAGGATACCAAGGCTCAGAAAAAAGCCGCCAAAGCAGAAGCTGTTAAAGCAATGGTGGATAATAAAACCTATGTTTTCGTTGCTCAGAGCGCTACTCCCATGAGTGGACGTGTACGGCAGATCACCCCTGATTTTAACCTCACTGTTACGCCCGATTCCATTGTCAGTTACCTGCCTTATTTTGGCCGGGCGTATTCAGCTCCCTATGGTGCTACCAAATCGCCCCTGGATTTTAAATCAAAGGATTTTCAATACACTACTACCCCCGGCAAAAAAGACGGATGGGATGTGAGTATCAAACCCAAAGACCAGGATATCCAGAATATGACGATTTTTATTACCAGCAGTGGTTATGCTACCGTACAGGTGACCAGCAACAACCGGCAGCCGATCACATTTAATGGGTACGTGCAGGAAGTGAAGAACAACAAGTAAAACATTTTGCAAAAATAGGGTCCGCGGTTATTTGGTTATTTGACATTCATCAAATAATCAGATAACCCTTTTTTTATTGAATGGCTCTTACCATTTGGTAGTTGGTCAGCTCCACCCCGTCAATGTTTACCGATTGTTCCTGTACCACCCGGAACCTGATTTTTTCAAAAAACAATCTGGCGGTTATACTTACATAGGCTGTCAGTAAAGGTATCCCCAGCTCCTTCGCGGTCTGGATAATATGGTTGGCCAGCAAGGTGGCTATGCCCTGCCGTTGATAATCCTTATGTACAAACATCATATCGAATTCTCCGTCATCTTCCAGTGATGCTAATCCGGTGATCACTTTATCAGGCGTTTCTGCTATAAAAAAATGCTGGGTATTGATTTTATTTTCCAGAGAAGAAAGCCGGTCTCCGCGCCCGGACCATGCTGCTATCTGCAGAGCATTATAATCCCGGCTGTTCACTGTCCGGATAGTTTGCTGGTAGAGGTCGCGAAGCTCGGGCATATCGCTGATGGTAGCTTTGCGTAAATTCATCATGTGGGTAACATTTAAATCGAATGGATAACGTTATATTTAGACGAACAAATTTACCTTATTCAATGGAGAACCAATCACCGATCACCACATTATTTCTGGATATTGGCGGCGTACTGCTTACCAACGGATGGGACCGGGCCGCACGCAAGCTGGCGGTACAAACGTTTAACCTCGATGCTGCTGAAACCGAAGAAAGGCATCACCTTACATTCGACACCTATGAAGTAGGCAAACTCACCCTCGATGAATACCTGAGCAGGGTGGTGTTTTATGAAGACCGCCCTTTTACGCCTCAGCAGTTCCGCGATTTTATGTTTGCACAGTCGTCCCCATATCCTGATATGATTTCGCTGGTAAAACATCTGAAAGAAAAGTACAAACTCAAGATCGCCATCGTCAACAATGAAGGCCGTGAGCTGAACACCCACCGTATCCATTATTTCGGCATTGCCTCTTTCGTTGACTTTTTTGTATCCTCCTGCTTTGTGCACTATCGTAAGCCGGATGCGGATATTTACCGGATCGCACTCGACATCGCTCAGGTATCTCCGGGAGAAGTCGCCTATCTGGAAGACCGGTCCATGTTTGTGGATGTGGCAAATAGTGTAGGCATCAACGGTATATGTCATACCAGCTACGATACCACGGTGGCTGCATTGGAGAAGTTTGGCCTGAAACCCTGATTCATTCAGACCATTGGCAATTTCTTACGCCAGCTGATATCTACGATGGGTAACAGAACAAACAGCTCCGTTACAGAAGCGGTCAATAACTCCGGGAACTTCAGCAAGGTGGGCGCTAAGCATAATACGCCTACCCGCGTATGGTGGGATGTTAAATAAGATGGCCTTGAGGAATCCGATCAAAGTAACCTGCACCGGCGGATACCCGGCGAGATCTTAAATAAGATGACCGCCAGGGTTTATTAAAAATTGTGCAAAAAAATAGTTTGACCATCCCGATTGTCTCAGACGACCGGGATTTTTTCTTTTGTATATATTAATCGCTATTTTACCGCTGATGTAATTTTTAATCTGCTATAACGATTTTGTAATAATAAATTTCTATTTTGGCAGACCAGGGATGCTAAAAGAGTTGTTGTCATGACTACAGTCTGTATAAACAGACGTGGCATGAGTGCGTACTGTGTATAATTCCACGAAATATACTTTGAAGATCTGAAGCCTGCCCTTCAATTCCAGACAAATTCAATCAATAGTCACTATTTATTTACGTTGGATGCGATGCTAAATGCATTTGGCAAAAACTCAAAAACAAAAACAGATCTATGCTCAGAAGGTATGAGTTCTGCCCAAAGTTAAAACGGCTGGGAGTAAGTCCCGGCAAGGCTTTGGTCTTCATGCTGGGTATCGGCTGCTACCAGCAGCTGGCCGCCCAGAACACAATTCCCTTAACAGACCTGTCGGCATTTAAACAACCGGCGCCCTCCTGGCGTATAGCCGGCGACGTGAATGCAGACCTGCAAAAGGAGAATACCCTGGTATCCACCACTGGTACAGGTATCCTGGTTAACCTACCCGATAAGGGCAAACATGGACAGGACCTCTTTACAACCTGGCAACATGGTGATATGGACCTGGAACTGGACTACCTGATGTCTGCAGGCTCCAACTCCGGCATCTACCTGCAGGGCAGATACGAAATACAGCTCCTCGACAGCTGGGGTAACCCTAACCCCCGCGCCTCCGACAACGGCGGTATCTACGAACGCTGGGACAACAACAAACCCGAAGGTCAGCAGGGATACGATGGACACGCTCCCCGGCAGAATGCCAGCCTCGCACCCGGCCTGTGGCAGCATATGAAAATCTCCTTCCAGGCCCCCCGCTTTGATGCCGCCGGCAACAAAACAGCCAACGCGGTCATCCTCAAAATAGAACTCAATGGCGTAACCATACAGGAAAACATATCCCTGTCAGGACCTACCCGCGGCGCTATCGGAAACAATGAAGTGGCTGAAGGTCCGCTGCGTATCCAGGGAGACCACGGCACCATTGCTTTCCGTAATATCCGTATACAGCAGTTTAATACACCACGTCCTGAACTGAAAGACGTAAACTATGCTATCTATAAAGGCGTCTTCCAGCAACAGCCGGACTTTAACACGTTAAAGCCACTGGCTTCCGGACAGGCTGCACAACTCACCTCCAACCTGGCCGGTTTGCCCGACAATCAGTTCCTGGTGCGTTATAACAGTACATTGGTGGCGAAAGCCGCCGGTAAATATGATTTTACGCTGCATACCTCCGGTGGCGGCGGACAGCTGAAAATCAAAGACCAGGTATTCAACGCAGGCCGCAACAAAGACGCCAAAGGCAGCGTGGAACTGGCTGCCGGCAGTTATCCGGTGGAAGTGCTGTACAGCAAGCAGGTAGACTGGGCCAAAGCGTCCCTTTCCCTGTCTGTACAATCGGCCACCCTTCGTGAATCGGTGCTCAGCGATGCCAATGTTCCCGCAGACGATCCTACCGACCCTATCCTGGTGACAGCATCCGAAAATACCATCCTGCGCAGCTTCATGGACCTGAAAGGTGGTCAGCGCGTAGTACACGCTGTTTCTGTAGGTAGTCCGGCCAAACTACATTACACCTACGATATGGACCATGCCGTACCGGTACAGGTATGGCGCGGTGAATTCCTGAATACCACACCCATGTGGCATGACCGTGGTGACGGCTCTTCCCGCCCGATGGGCATGGTGCGGATACTGGACCAACAACCGGCTATGGCACTGGCGCAACTGTCATCAGCAGATGCGCAGTGGCCTGCTGATACCACCGGCGCTGGTTATCGTCCTAAAGGTTATTCTCTCGATCCACAGGGCCTGCCTTCATTCCGGTTCGAGATATACGGAAGCACAGTCAGCGACACCCTGCGGATACTGCCACAGAATACCGGCGTACACCGTAGCCTTCAGGTGGCTGGCACCCCGGAAAATCTCTACGCCCGTTTAGCCGTGGCCGATAGTATCACACAACTACCCGATGGTACCTACATGATAGGGGACAAAGCCTGGTATATCAGAGTGGACAACAGCGGCGCTAAACCCGTTATCCGCAACCAGCAGGGAAAAATGGAACTGATCGTGCCCGTAAAAACAGCCATAGGATACGCCATTATCTTCTAAGCAGAAATATGCATGAGAATTATGAAAATGAACTATAAAAGATTGACTGCCGGGATAGCAGCCGGTATGTTGATGATGACTACTGCTATTCAACCCATACAGGCACAGGAGTCGCCCAAAGAGGAAGACTTCTTCCGTATAGCCCGTATCAGTTCGCCGGAAGGTACCCTGCTGGAAGTAGGCGGCCTGTGTACGTTGCCCAATGGCGACCTGGGCATCGCTACCCGCCGTGGTGACATCTTCATCGTGGAAAATCCCACCAGCCGGCAGCCTTATTTCCGTAAAGTGGCCTCCGGCCTGCACGAGGTGCTGGGCCTTGTATGGAAAGACGGATCCCTGTACTGCGCCCAGCGCGGTGAGCTTACCAAACTCACTGATACCGATATGGACGGTAAAATAGATCGTTTTGAAACCGTATATGCATGGCCGTTATCCGGCCACTATCACGAGTACAGCTTCGGCCCTGTAGTAGCACCCGACGGCTCTTTTTTCGTGTCGGGCAATGTGGCCTTCGGCAATGAAGAATGGTGGCGTGGTGAAAGCCGGGTACCCTGGCGTGGATGGATGATGCATATCAGTGAAGACGGTAAGATGGAGCCCTGGGCTACCGGATTCCGCTCTCCCTGCGGGCTGGGCATCATCGACGGCGAATTGTTTTATACCGAAAACCAGGGCGACTGGATGGGCTCCGGTGCACTGGTACACGTGAAAAAAGGGAGCTTCGTAGGACATCCTGCCGGACTGCGCTGGACCAACCTGCCCAACTCTCCGGTAAAACTCACCACCGAACAGCTGTATAGCAAAGTAGATCCGCGTTACCGCAGAGATGCCAATGGTCGCGCCATCAAACCGGAGAACGTAGAGAATGAAAAGTTCGTGACGCTCTTTGATATGAAACAATACTTCCCGGAAGTACAGCTGCCGGCCGTATGGCTGCCGCATGGTGTGCTGGGTGTCTCCAACTCACAAGTAGTGACTATACCCGAAGGTGTATTCGGACCTTTTGCCAAACAGGTGCTGGTAGGGGATCAGGGGCAGAGTAAAATTATGCGCGTGTTCCTGGAAAAAGTAAACGGCGAATATCAGGGGGCTGCATGGGACTTCAGAAGTGGTTTTCAGTCAGGTGTACTGCGTCTGGCCTGGGCTAAAGATGGCTCCCTCTTTGTAGGTGAAACCAACCGTGGCTGGGGTTCTGCGGGTGATGCCAATCAGGGGCTGCAACGGCTCGTATGGAACAACCGCGTGCCTTTTGAAATGAGAACAGTCAGCGCCCGCCCGGATGGTTTTGAAATTACCTTCACTCAGCCGGTTGATAAAAAATACGCAGAGGACTTAGCAGCTTATCATGTGGAGAGCTTTACCTACAAGTATCATCCCGTATACGGCAGCCCTACTGTTAACACAGAAAATCTGACAGTAAAAGGTGTGAAAGTATCTGCTGATGGTATGACTGTACGTGTCGTTATCAACGGTATGCGCCGCTATTATATTCACAAACTGGCATTGACCGGCATCCGTTCTCAGGAAGGATCTTATTCACTGGTACATCCTGACGTATATTATACACTGAATAATATTCCGGAAGGCGCGTCACTGCCGGCGTCGGAGCTGAGCACCAGAAGCAGTGCCAAAGCAGTAGCAGCTGAAACGAAAGCAGCTGCCGGCAAAACGGAGGCTGCTAAAGCAGAACCGGCCAAAGCGCCTACCTATGCGCAGATACAGCCACTGCTCAACAAACACACCTGTTCTTCCTGTCATAATCCGGATAAAAAGCAGGTAGGTCCTGGCTTTAAGGAAGTTGCCAAAAGAAACTATACAGTAGCGAAGATCATGGCATTGATCAAAAATCCGAAGCCAGAAAACTGGCCGGGTTATGCTACGCCTATGCCGCCTTTCCCGCAGGTGCCACAGGCCGATGCAATGAAAATAGCACAGTGGATCAACTCACTGAAATAACAATAACCAAAAAATCAATGGCTCCCGGTATATCAGGAGCCATTGGTTTTTCTAGAGCATGGTTATCTGTTCATCAGTTCTTCAATCTCTTCTGCTTCCCTCGGAATATTTTCCATCAGATCTTCATAACCGTTTTCGGTTACCAGCAGATTGTTTTCAATTCTCACACCTATACCTTCTGCTTCGCTATATATCCCTGGTTCGTTGGTGATAACGGCTCCTGCTGGCATGGGCTCATCATAATAGCCGGTGTCGTGTACGTCCAGTCCCAGGAAATGGGATACGTTGTGATAGCAGTATTTGCTCAGGTAATAAGCTTCTCCGTTGGCCTTAATGTCTGCAGTAGTGCAGAGTCCGAGCCCTACCAGTTCTCCGATGAGCAGGCTGTTGGAGGCTTTCCAGAGATCTTTTATGAGGATGCCGGCGCGTACGTGTTGCCGCAATTGTTTGTGGACGCGTAATACAGCATTGTAGAATTCTTTTTGGCGCGGGGTATAACGGCCGTTGACAGGGATGGTCCTGGTATTGTCAGCATTGTAGTACTCATAGTGGGCAGCAGCGTCGATGAGTACGAGGTCGCCGCTTTTGCCGGTAGATTTGTTGGCGCGGTAGTGCAGGATGCAGGTATCATCTCCGTAAGCCACGATAGGTTCGTAGGCCCAGGTAGTATTATGCTGCATGTATTCATGAATCATTTCTGCAGCTACCTGATGACCGCTTTTGCCGGGTTGCATGTATTGCAGCACACGGCGGAAACCTTTTTCTGTGATATCACAGGCTTTTCTGAGCAATGCAATTTCTTCGGGTGTTTTGGCATTGCGCTGACGGGCCAGGATAGGGTAGAGCCGTTCATAACGATGAAGTGGATAAAGTTGTTTGCAGGTCAGCAGCAGGCGGTCTTCCCGGGTCTGTGTTTCATTTTCAGAACGGGCATGTTCGTTGGTATGCAGGTAGATGCTACTACACAGCGGCAGTATTTTTTTCATGATGGTCCAGAACTCATCGGTATAAAACACAGTACTGATTCCGGATATCTCAGACGCTGCGGATTTATCAACTCTTCTGCCCACCCATTTGATAAAGAGCTGGTCTACTCTTTTGATGAACAGTACTTCCCGCAGGGCAGGGTCGGGATGAGAGGGACAGAGCACCAGCATGGCATCTTCTTCTGCGATGCCTGTAAGATAGTACAGGTTCACATTTGGGAAGTAGGGCATCACACCATCTGCGTTGGTGGGTAAAATATCGTTGGCGGTAAGGAGAGCGGCAGCGCCGGCAGGCAATTGCCGGGAAAGCTTTTGACGGTGCGCGGAAAACATAACTTACTTTGTTTGATTTTCACAAACATAGCAGGAGGGCGGGTAATTACTGGTGTAAAAAAGCGACAGTTTGAGGAAGAGTTAAACGGTTTATTCAGAAAGGGAGACAGACCATTTATGCCATTCTTTGCGGAAATGGGAGAAGTCGTGATAGCCCAGTTCTTCCCAGTCTGCTTTATAGCCGAGGCGGGTGTATTGTTCTGCCGCCTGCCGGAACCGCAGAATGGACAGGCATTTTTTGGGACTGATGTTTAAGGCTTCGCTGAAATACCGTTCAAGGGTGCGGGGAGATACGTATAGCAGGCCTGCCAGTTTTTTCAGTTGAAAGCCGGATTGCTGCAGGGCCGGGCCGTTGAGCGATTGTAGTATGCAGGCAAAGCGGTGATTGTCTGTGGCCTGGGCGGCATATCGGCGCAGGAAGTTTTCAAGCAGTGACTTGATCGTATCCAGGTTGGTGGCGTCGTATACGGCAGATTCCAGTGCTGGTACCTGCGACATGACATCATGGGCTGAAAGTGTCTGGCGGTGCATGTCTGCGCCTTTCACATGGAAGAGGTAATTGAGAGATGCCGGTTTGAATTTGATACCTGCCAGGAAATTGTTGGGATGATGCCGGTAGGATACAGGCGTTGTTTGGTATCCTATTAACTCACTGCCGCGGCAACTATGGAGCAGTTGTCCTTCTGCATTACATATTTCAAAAGGGGCGCCCATATTTAACACCAGCGATGAATTCATATTGGCCATGAGCAGTTCCCGGAACTCTTCATTGTCGGGGACAGGCTTGCGCAGGTCCAGCAGCCAGTAGTATACCACATGAGGGGCCAGGTCGGCCGAAGGGCTGATATACCGGTACTGGCCGGAGAAATATTGCTGATCTATGAATTCGATTGCCTGCATTGCAGGGGCTAATTTACGGATATTAAGAGCATGATTTGAACAGTTGCTGAACATTTTGCTCTCTTGTTCTGTTAATTAGGTTACCTGTGAAAATCCGGACCAGGGCATTCACGATCACTGTTTAATTGTCTTGTTTTACCCGGCTTTCATGTTATTTAATGACAAAAGACATTATTCCGGCGATCAGTCGCCGGTTGACGATATTATATTCTGTTCACATCATTTAAATTAACGGTTGATAAACAGGTACAACATCTTGCAATTTGTTGAGATGTGCTGGGGCGGGCTTATATCTTGATAGCGCCCGCCCTTTTTTTATTTCTTCAGAATAAGCACACCCTTACTCCCTGGATTTATATTGATAATATTTTCCTGCCATCAGCCCCATGGGAAGGCCGATCATCACCATAATAATACACATGCCAATAACGGTATTGGCTAAACGGAAAGGTCCGTGTGGGATACTGCTGACAGGAATCACCAGCAGGTTCATCACGATCCAGGCGAAGATGCCGTATATCAGCCCGGTTACGGAAGGGACTTTCCGCATTTCCGGTATACGGGGATACAGGAAAAAGAAAAGCAGGGTAAAGAAGAGGGCAAAACAGTAATGAAAAAACACTCCCCACCAGGGCATGGCGGGGTTGCCGCTGAAGGCATCTTTGCCAAATGCGCCGCTTGCGACAAACAGGAGTACGTTGACAAAACTTTTGCCGGTTACCAGTACAAACTGGACACAGGCGCTAAGCAGATCGAGGGTGCCGACCAGCATCCAGGTAAGCAGGATGATGCCGGGAGGAAAAGAGCGTGTTGTAGCCATAAGGGTAAAAAATAATCTGCATTAAATTAAAAAATTTCTATATAAAATTTCATTTCCACCTGTAGCAATATTATCGGTTACTGTTCGTCTTCTTATTTGTGTCACTGATACAATATTCCGCACTTTTAAAGCAATGTTAAAAGTTTAGCTTAAAATCTCCTTAAAATTATTTTGTAAATAATTGATTAACATGATTATAAGAATTAAAATTATAAAAATTTAAATAAACGTTTAAATAAACGATTGTTTAAATTAAACGTTTGTTTAACTTTGCTTCGTCAAATCAAAAGGGAACATGGAAGAGTATAACGAAAAACAGTTATCTATCATCACGGTGGCGGAAAAGCTGTTTGCAGATAAAGGTTTTCATGGCACTTCCGTTAGAGACATAGCCCAGGAAGCAGATGTTAACATTGCCATGATATCCTATTACTTCGGGTCCAAGGATAAGTTGCTGGAAGCTGTTTTCAGACTCAGGATGAATGCTTCCCGCATATTCATCAATGAGCTGGTCCAGAACGATACCATGGCCCCCCTGGAAAAAATATACTCCCTGATCGACAGGTTTATCAATAAAATGCTTAGTGAACAGAATTTCCAGTGCATTATGAGCCGGGAACAACTGAACAAGGAGCAAAGCCCGGTACGGGATCTCATCTGGCAACTGAAGGGCGAAATGCTGGGTTTGATGCGCCCGATCGTTACCAGTGCCCAGGATGCCGGTATCTTTTATAAGGATGTGGATGTGGAAATGCTGATGACAACACTGTTCGGAACCATTCACCAGACCATACCTGCCCAGTACCTGCTACGTACCTATACGGAATACGAGCATATGGACGACCAGGAATTCAAAGAATATTTAAGGCTCAGATTGAGCACTCATTTAAAAAAATTGTTTAAAGCAATCCTAACACATGAATTCTAGAAGCATATACACACGATTATATGCGCTTGCATCCGGAATCGCGCTGATGCTCGTCTTTCAGGCAGCATCCGCTCAAAGCGTAAAACCGCTTTCGTTAAATGAAGCCATATCGCTGAGTATACAAAACAGCAAACAATTGAAGGCAAGCCAGGCCAGGATAGCGGCGGCCAACGCCAACGTAAAAACGGCTAACGAACGTCAGTTACCCGACGCCAGCATCTCCGGCTCCTATCTGCGCCTCACACAACCCAACATCGATCTGAAGCTTGCAAAAGGAAACAGTAGCCCCGGCGCTGCTCCGATGGAAGCACCCAAAGTAAATCAGGCCGCTTACGGTATAGCCAATGTATCTGTACCTGTATTTGCCGGTATGATGATACAAAGCGGTAAGGAAGCTGCCAGATACCTCGCTCAGGCTGCAAAACTGGACGCTGATAAAGACAAAGATGATGTCATCCAGAATACCATCGCCGCCTACAGCAACCTTTATAAAGCAAACCAGGCGGTAATACTGATGCAGGAAAACCTGAAACAGTCTGCCCAACGCGTAAAAGACTTCTCCAACCTGGAAAAGAACGGTCTGCTGGCACGCAACGATCTCTTAAAAGCAGAGCTGCAACAGTCCAATTATGAACTGTCCCTGATGGACGCTCAGAACAGCCTGAAAGTAGCAAACCTCAACATGAACATCATGCTGGGACTGCCCGACAAAACAGAGCTGCAACTAGACACTACCGTCTTTAAAATGGATGATAAACTGGACGCCAGAGGTGTGGAAGAATTTGAACAACTGGCTTATCAGAACCGTAAAGACGCCGGCTCCCTCTCCGCTAAGGAAAAAGCAGCCAACGCTAATGTAAAAGCCACCAAAGGAGAATATTATCCTTCCCTGGCTCTCACCGGTGGTTATATCGCCGCTTATATCCCCAACGTGATAACCATCACCAACGCGGTGACTGCAGGGGTAGGTCTGAAGTATAACATTGCTTCCCTCTGGAAAACAGGTAGCAAGGTAGCCAGCGCCAAAGCCCAGCTCGCTGAACTGGAAGCCAACCAGGCCAGGCTTACAGACGCCATCCACCTCGATGTGGTGCAGTCTTACGAAAACTACCTGCTGAGCCGCAAAAAAATGGATACCTACATTAAGGCAATAGAACAATCAGAAGAGAATTACCGGATCACTAAAAATAAGCATGATAACAATCTGGCCACTACCACCGACCTGCTGGATGCGGATGTGGCTAACCTCCAGTCCCATCTGAACTACGCCTTTGCAAAGGCAGATGCGCTGGTAGCCTACAACAAATTGTTACAGGCATCGGGAGTACTCGATAACAACAAATAACAACAAACCAATAAACTACAAAGCTGTGGAAACGCAAACAAAAGCTACTAATAATATAACCATGCAGGAAAATTCCGCGCCTAAAAAGCGCAGCAAAGGGTTCGTGATCGTTCTGGCCGCTCTGGTACTGGGTGGTGGCGCGTTCGGTATCTCTAAATACATCCATAGTCTGCACCACGAAGAAACAGACAACGCCCAGATCGATGCTAACGTGAGCCCTGTTATTCCAAGAGTATCAGGTTTTGTGAAGGAAGTAAGAGTAAAAGATAACCAACACGTAAAAAAAGGTGATACCCTGGTAGTCCTCGATGACCGTGATCAGGCTATGAAAGTACAACAGGCAGAAAATGCGCTGGGTACCGCCAAAGCCAATCTGGGTGCTGCAGAAGCAACCACCTCCGCTGCCGAAGCCGGTATCAGCACAGCACAGGCCAACGTAGGCACCATCGACGCACAGATCGAAGCTGCCAAAGTAAATATCTGGAGAGCCAATCAGGACTACGAACGTTACAACAACCTGATCAAGGACCACTCTATCACCCAGCAACAGTACGAACAGGCACTGGCTGCCAAACAAACCGCTGAACGTCAGCTCGACGTACTGGTGAAACAGAAAGCTGCGGCCAACCGCCAGACTTCTGTAGTGTCTTCCCAGAGCAGCGCTACCTCCAAGCAAATCAGCCTGGCCAATGCTTCCATCAAACAAAGAGAAACAGATGTGGACGATGCTAAACTGGTACAGTCCTATACTGTGATCACTGCTCCTGAAGATGGCGTTGTATCAAAAATATTTGTACAGCCAGGTCAGTATATCTCCGCTGGTCAGTCTCTTTTCAGTGTAGTAATGGACACCGCTCCATGGGTAGTGGCCAACTTTAAGGAAACACAGCTCGACAAAATGAAGCTCGGACAGAAAGTGACCGTTCATGTAGACGCTTTCCCAGGCACTCCGCTGGAAGCCAAACTGACTTCCTTCTCACCTGCCACCGGTGCTAAATTTGCCCTGCTGCCTCCGGATAACGCTTCCGGTAACTTCGTAAAAGTAGTACAACGTCTTCCTGTAAAAATCGAATTCGATGACCCGAACAATGAGCTGATAAAACGCTTACGCCCGGGCATGAACGTACTGGTAGACGTGCATCTCAACTAATTCATACATGAATGCATCCCGACCAGGGGTTAATAGTTAATCCGCGACATATTAGATATTGAACGGAAACCATTAGCAGAACAATAATCCATCAGACAGGCCCTGAAACCGGCATTAATTATTAATTCCTGGTCGCCCTGCATTCATTCAAAATAAATCGCTGCATGCAACAAGAATCATTGGTAGAATACGGCTCGCGCAGGGTGATCATCACGATCACCGCTATCTTCTGCGCACTGCTGGAAATCGTAGATACCACTATCGTGAATGTGGCATTGAACGACATGCGCGGTAACATGGGCGCCACACTCAGTGAAATCAGTTGGGTGATCACCGCTTACGCTATCGGTAACGTAATCATCGTACCAATGACCAGCTGGCTCTCCGCACAGTTTGGCCGCCGCAATTACTTCGCTGCCTCTATTATCATATTCACCGTTTCATCCTTCCTCTGCGGTAACGCAACGGTCATGTGGGAGCTGATCCTTTTCCGCTTCATACAAGGTATCGGGGGAGGTGCATTGCTGGTAACATCACAGACAATCATTACAGAAAGTTATCCGCCCGAAAAAAGAGGTGTTGCACAGGCCATCTATGGTCTTGGTGTGATCATCGGCCCTACGCTGGGCCCGCCGCTCGGAGGTTATATCACGGATAACTATTCCTGGCCATATATCTTCTATATCAACATCCCTATCGGTGTGATTGCCACACTGCTTACCCTGCAGTTTGTACGTAGCCCGAAATATGCTGCGAAGAAAGCCATCAATGAAATCGACTTCCTCGGCATCCTGCTGCTTGCCGTTACCGTCGGCTGTCTGCAGTTTGTACTGGAACGTGGTCAGGAAGATGACTGGTTTAACGACCCCATCATCACCCTGTTCTCTGTAACCAGCGTTATGGCTTTGTTCTTCTTTATATGGAGAGAACTCACTTACAAAAACCCGATCGTGGAATTGCGGGTACTGAAAAACGGTAACCTGCGGGTAGGTACGATACTATCATTTATCCTCGGTTTTGGTTTGTATGGTTCTACCTTCATCATCCCGCTGTATACACAAAGTACGCTGGGATGGACCGCCACACAGTCTGGTATGCTCATGATTCCGGCCGCACTGACTACCGCTTTCATGATGCCTATCATCGGTAAACTCCTGGAAAAAGGAGTACCGCAACAATACCTGGTGGCATTAGGGATGTTATTGTTCTTCGTCTATAGTTTGTGGGGATATATGATCATCACACCTTCCGATACCGGTAAAGAGGCATTCTTCTGGATGCTGATCGTACGCGGGGTAGGTATGGGTCTGCTCTTTATCCCGATTACCACACTGGCGCTGTCGTCTCTGAAAGGTCAGCAGATCGGCCAGGGCGCTGCCTTCACCGGTATGATGCGTCAGCTGGGAGGTTCCTTCGGCGTGGCCCTGATCACTACCTTCATGGCCCGTCAGAATATGGTACACCGCAACGACCTGGTGGCCAAACTGGATACCAACAACCCCGATGTGATGAACCGCGTAAATGGCATGGCACACAACTTCGCTGCCAAAGGCATGGACGCCGGTACTGCCCTCAAAAGCGGATACAAGGTAATCGACTACAGCATCGCCAAACAAGCAGCTGTAATGTCTTACATGGACGTGTTCCTCTACCTCGGACTCATGTTCCTCATCTGTATCCCCTTCGTATTGATGGTAAGAGCTAAGAAAGCTGCAAAACTCGATCCGTCTGCTATGCACTAACGATCTTGTTTTTCAACATAAAATATTGTTGCAATAACAGTGTAACAGTTGTAGGTTTAGGTAAATAGGCCCCGATATTCATCGGGGCTTTATTTTTTTAGAAAGATGATCAGTGGAAGTTGCGCCGGATACGGCTGAGAGATTGCTGGGTAATACCCAGATAAGAAGCTATATCGCTTAGGGATACACGTAGCGCGATGTCCGGTTGACGGATCAGGAACTTACGATAGCGGGTAGTAGCATCTTCTCCTGCCAGTGCATTACGGGTCTGTATTTTGTCCAGCAGCCCCTGCTGGATGATAGCATTCACAAGATTTCCGAAATAAGGGAGCTTTTTATTTAATTCTTCCAGCGCTTCTTTTCTGAATACAATCACCTCACTGTCGCAGGCGGCAACAATGCCTTCCTGAGCCGGTGTGCTGCTGGTAAAACTTCCCAGTATCGTACAAAACTGATTACGCTTCAGGAAAAAAAGGGTGACGGTGTTTCCCTTATCGCTGGTGTTGATGATCTTAAGTACACCGTCACTGATAAAAAACAATTCCCTGGCCACTTTGCCTTCTTCCAGTAATACAGTCCCTTCTTTTACCTGGCGATAGCTGCAGTGGGTGTTTATCACCTGCTGGTCGGCAGCGCTGATGTTGCCAAAGAGCTGCAGGAAGTCGATGAGGGCCTGGAATATTTTATGTTCCATAGATGAATATCGTAGCGGACTAAGTTAAACAAAATGTGTTTATACCAGCACCGCGCCACCATCTACCACCAGTGTCTGGCCGGTGCCAAACTGTTGTTTCATCAGGTAGAGATAGGATTGAGCGATGTCTGCTGCTTCACCTACCCGTTGTACAGGCAGGCCACTGCCTACACTTTCGTACAACGCAGTCCTTTCTTCTTCACTGAAGCTGTTCCAGAGATTGGTCTTCACTACACCCGGAGATACAATGTTTACCCGCAGTGGTGCCAGTTCTACAGCCATCGCGCGGCAGAATGCATCCATGGCACCACAGATACTGGCGCCCAATGACCAGCCTGCACCGGGGCGGATGCTGGCAATACCACAGGTAAGTGTTACAGAGCCTCCTAGCCGTATATGCGGGGAACCATATTTGACCGCCGCTACAGCACCCCAGTAGCGGATGTTGAAATATTCGCGCGCCCGCTCCAGGTCTGTGTCGGAGAGCCTGCCGATACGGATGTTTTCACCCGCGGTATATACCAGATGGTCGAATGCACCTTCCTGGCCGAAATAAGCTTTGATTTCTTCTTCCTTACTAAGGTCCACCGCATGCCCGGAACAGCCTGCCGGCAATAGTTGTAACGCCTGTGCTATCCGGTGCCGGTTGCTGGAAACAATCACCACCTGCGCACCTTCTGCTGCTGCTGCCTGTGCGGTGGCCAGACCTATGCCGGAAGTCCCACCCAAAATAATAACCCGTTTACCTGCTAATGTATGTGCTGTCATAAATATGATTTCTGACAAAACTACTTAGCGGGCAAACGGGCCTGTTTACCAAATGGTAAAAAAGGAGTAGGTGTTAAAATACCAGATTACCCTGGTGTATCAGTGATTTTATTGGTGAAATACGAGATACCGCTTCTGCAGAACAACTCGCCTCTACCAGTACCAGGTCTGCTTTATCATCTGCCTTGGGCCACTGACGGTTACCTTTATCATCCAGCGGAAGTATGTTGTGGGTAGCTATCTTCAGGCATCTGGAAAGATCAAATTCTGTACTGTATCCATAAAGCTGCGCCACCAGGTTGGCTTTCTGCAGAATGCTGCCTGAACCGAAAGTGCTCCAGTGGTCGATGATACAGTCGTTGCCTGCCTGTACCTCTACACCGTATTTGTAAAGCGTAGGAATAGGCATAATCGTATTACCAAATGGAATGGTACTCATAATGCCGATGCGTGCATTACCCAGCTTTTCAGCCACTTCCTGCAGTTTGCTGTTATCCATTTTCGCCAGCGCAAAACTGTGACTGATATAAGTCTTGCCTTTCAGTACCGGATTTTCATTGACTTTATTGATCAGGTATTCAATGGTTTTGGTGCCGGAATCACCCGCTTCATGCAGATGGATGTCGATGCCCTTGTTATGATCGAGGGCCAGCTGCACTACAAAGTCCATGCTTTTTTCAATGCTGCCGTCGATGGTATATGGGTCCAGACCGCCAATGTAATCGATGTCCATTTTGGCGGCCTCTTTCATCAGTTCGGTGGAAGGCGTATAATACAGGCCATGCTGCGGAAAGGCCACCAGCTCTGCTGTAAAGGAAGCCTTTTTATTTTCCAGTGCCTTCTCCAGATTTTTGAGTGAATTTAAACCGGAAGTAGGCTCAATATTGACGTGACTTCTGGCATAGCCGGTACCTTTGGATTGTAGCAATTCAATGAGTTGTTCGGTACGGGCAGTGGATGTTTTCAGCAGTTCGGGGATCACCTGTTGTTCAAAGGCGATCATGTCTTTTACTGATTTATTTTTTTTGAGATGTGCTTTCCAGGGAAGACCGTAGAAGGTTTTGTCCAGATGGATATGCATATCGCGGAAGGAAGGCAGCATCAGCCAGCCTTTGGCATCAATGGCTTTGGCATTGGGCTGGTTGGGCAATACCGCTTTTATCTTACCATTGCTGATTTCGACGGAGAACAGTTCTGTTTTGGTACCTGTCACTTCACCTTCTTCATATTCGAAGCCTGTTTCCAGCCGAACGTTTCTAAGTGTAAAGGATTTGCCGGGGGCAATAGCGGGTGTGGCTGATGTTTCAGCTGTTGTTGCCCGGGCTGTACTCCCTGTCAGCAGGCTGCTGCCGGCGGCCAGTAGTATGGAGGAATTTTTAATGAAGTCTTTGCGGGATATTGATGACATGGTATTTCGGTTTTAAAACAAAGTTAATCCCCACAAAGTCAGCATTGATGAACGATTTATGCCAGAACTTGTAAAATTTATAACTGTTCCTTAAACTGACGGGGTGAAGCGCCGGTCTGGCTTTTAAAGAAATTCGAAAAGTAGGCCAGATCATTAAAGCCCAGTTCAAAAGCGATCTCTTTGATAGTTTTATCAGAAGCCAGTATCAGCCTTTTGGCTTCCAGCATCACCCGGTTCTGGATCAGAAAGGTAGCAGGCACCTGGAAATGCCGTTTACAAAGGATATTCAGGTAATTAGGGGAGATGTTCAGCTGTTCTGCATAAAAGGCTACCGACTTCTGCTCTTTGTAATTAGCATTGATCAGCGAAAGATATTTTAACAGTACCGGCTTGGTACGGTATACCGTCATATCTTCAAATTTATTTTCCGCTTCCCGGCTTATCAGCTGGGCAATCAGCTGATTTCTCAGATGGATGATCTCCCAGTGCACGGGCTGTTTGTTCAGTTCGTTTTGTATGGATTTAAACTCGTAGAGCAGCTGCCGGAAAACTTCCGGAGCCAGCTCAATCACCGGGTGATGCTGATAAAGCACAGCAGAGAAACGCAGCGAATGGGAGAAGGCTTCAAATGCCGGACGGGAAATCATCAGCTGATATCCGACGGTATTTTTACCGAAAGACCAGCGGTGCACCTGGTCAGGGAACAGCAGATGTATCTGATGAGCTCCCACCTTGTAATCAATGAAGTCGATGGAATGGGTACCGCTACCTTTTTCGATCAGGAGAAAAACGAAGAAATCGTGCTTATGGGGTTTCTCAATATATCTCTCTCCACGGAGCTCATGGTACAGAAAACTACAGTCGTTCTGCACATTATCCTGAAACGCCCTGATCCCGAATATCGGGAAATGCTCTTTTGCACTCATCTGCGTAAAATACAAAAATCCCGGAGCAAAGGCCCCGGGATGTGTTTGCTTGTTGAACTTAATGGGATTTATTTTTTGATGCTGTTAAAAGCTGAGCGCAATTTTGGTAAACAGGCGGGTACCGTTGAAGCCCATCTGGACGGCGTCCCAGGGGCCACCGGTTTCACCGTCGTAAGCCGATAACTTGGCGCCGGGTACATAACCCAGGTCAGGATGCACATTGAAGATATTATCCGCACCGAGGAACCAGGTTATACGGGAGGAGA
The DNA here is from genome assembly GCF_003308995.1 of Chitinophaga flava. NCBI lineage: Bacteria > Pseudomonadati > Bacteroidota > Chitinophagia > Chitinophagales > Chitinophagaceae > Chitinophaga > Chitinophaga flava. The sequence continues at coordinate 1,988,235 of NZ_QFFJ01000002.1, forward strand.
AGCGGTAGCTGGCGTACAGGTCGGTTACCGCTTTGCCCCTGTAATTAAACTGTTCGGGGACCAGTGTGCCATCTTTGTCCAGTGCTACCATCGGGCTGATACCTGTTCCGGCCAGGTTGGGATCACCAGGGAGGCCGGAGCCTTCTTTGGCAGGGTCACCGGCAAAGCCGTAACCCAGCAGTACGATTTTTCCATAGTAGGTAACGCGAGTGCCTACACTGAGTTTTTTAATACCGTATTCCACATTCAATCCCAGTTTGGCAGGAGGGGCAGAGGCCAGCACAAAGTGTTGTTCCCGCTCGCTGAAAAACTCTCCGCGGTGCAGATAGCTGTCATTCAGTTTGTCCGGCACATTGATCTTATCGATGTTCATATGCTGGATATTACCAGTGAACAATACGCGGAAATGCTGGTCGTTCCATTTTTTGTTATAGTCCACTACCATGTCGAGGCCATAGTTGGTGGTATTGACAGCGTTGGCGAAGAACTGAGCATTATCGATGCGCAGGGTTTTAAGCGCGTTCCTGAAACCGTTGTCCAGCGTGGTATCCCCCTGATTGAACTGCCCTGACAATACGATCCTGTCTTTTACTTTTACAAGATAACCATCAAGGGTGATGGTGAGGTTGGAGATTGGTTTAAGGGAGAAGCCCAGGCTGGCGTTAAAAGATTTTTCCTGCTTCAGTGCCGGGATGCCGGCTGCCTGGGTGATAGCGTTGCTATTGGGGGCTATTTTCACTTCGGTGATACGGCCACCCTGCACGTTGGTAAACTGTGAGCTGTAGTTGATCTGTTGCAGGGAAGGGGCACGGTAGCCGGTACTAACGGAGCCGCGTATATTAAAACCGGGAGCCGCCTTGTAGCGGGCTGCCAGTTTATAGTTACTGGTAAAACCGAAGTCGCTGTAGTTCTCTACCCTGACAGCGCCGCCCAGCAGGAACTTGCGGGTAATATCCCATTCTGCGTCCACAAATCCGGCGATATTGGAGCGGTTGGCTTTCACCACATCGGTAGGGCGGTAGCCCGGGAATCCCTGTGCACCGGTAGCTTGGTTATAGGTAGGGTCGTAGTTGGTGTAGGAAGCTTCTTCTCCTGCGTATATGCGATACTGTTCGTAGCGGTATTCCGCACCCAGGGCTAAGTTGAAGCCTGCGCCTATATGAGGAATGTCTTTGGAGAAGGTGAGGTTGGCAGTATTTTGTGTAAAGGAAAAGCCACCATCATTAAAATGAGTAGGGGTGGCACTTCCCAGGGATGCGTTAAAAGTTTTATCACCAAAGAAGCGGAAATCATTTCTGCCGAAGGTGTTGCTCAGGTCCCATTTCCAGTTGTTGGCGGTGCTGCCTTTAACGCCGGCAGAAAGGGAAACGTCCTGTATATGTGTTTGTATATGTGGGTTGAAAATCGTGTCAGCTGGTCCGCCAGGTGTGGGGATGCTTTTCATGATATCAGGGTAAAAAATAAGGCTGCCGCCCGGGCCCAGCGGGAATCGGTCGGTATGGCCGCTGGCGAGTGGATTGTATCCATGGAGTGTACGCGTATAGGCGTAGGCGTCAGATGCTTTGTAGTTATATCCGCCGAAGGCGTAAACGGTCGTATTGCTGGTGCCAACGGGTATTTCGAGGTTGACCATTCCGCCGCCGGTGGTGACGGAGCCATCGCCATGGGCGCGGCGTCCGGCATTGATGGGCAATCCGTTGGTATTGTTCAGGTTAGTGTCCAGTACCTGCCGGAAGGTTTTGCTGAGGCTGAGGACGTTGGCGGAGAAGTTGATAAAGCCGTTGTGTTTGCCGATAGGCAGGCCATAGTTGGCGCCGATGCTGAAGGTATTGCCATCAATAGCATTGCCGTATTCGTATTGATTGAGTGATTTTTTATAATAGGTATTGTATTTCGGGTCTAAGAAGCCGGCGTAGCCGGTATTAATGGAGAGGTGGTTGACGTCTTTTTTAAGGATGATGTTGATAACACCGGCGATGGCGTCGGAGCCGTATTGTGCGGAAGCGCCGTCGCGGAGTATTTCCACGCGGTCGATGGCCGATTCGGGAATGGAGTTGAGATCGGTGCCGGAGTTGCCCCGGCCGCGGGTACCAAATACGGCTACAAACGCTGTCTGGTGGCGGCGTTTACCGTTGATGAGCACCAGCGTCTGATCAGGACCCAGGCCGCGGAGGGTGGCCAGATCTATCTGGTCGGCGCCGTCGCTGCCACTTTGTTTGTTGTAGTTAAACGAAGGCGCTGCGGCATTGAGCAGGGAGGTCAGCTCCATTTTGGCGCTGGGCAGCCCTGCCTGGTTGATGTTGATGACATCCACCGGTACCGGTGTTTCGGTTTTGGCGCGGCCGCTGCTACGGGTACCTACCAGAACGATCTGTGTCAGTTCGGTGGCGGCTGTAGTCAGCTGTACGTTTACTTCCGTACGTCCGTTGACGTTAGTTTCCTGGGTTTTGAAACCTATAGCGCTGAATTCCAGTATACTACCGGGTGGAACTTCCAGCTGATAGATACCGTCTTTGTTGGTCTGGGTGCCCTTGAGTGCAGCTTTTACCCTTACAGTAATACCTTCCAGCGGTGCGCCGGTGGTGGCGTCTGTAACTTTACCGGTAATCCGTTGATTTTGGCCGATGGCATAGTGCGTGCATAACAGGAGGCACAGGAGTAACAGGTTCTTGAGGATCATACATGGGGCTTTGCTTTAATTTAAGCAAAATTTTCCATATTTCGATTCCTTTTGTTACAGTTTGATACCAGTTTTTTTGTAGATGAAACTCAATAACCACGCTGGGCCTATCAAAAGAAACTGCAGGTCTTTAAAAAAGCTGGGTTTGGCGCCTTCTATTTTATGGCCGATAAACTGTCCTATCCAGGCCAACACAAAAATGATAAGGGATACCAACCATATGGGTGCCCCGGTGGCGGCGATCAGGCGCCATAGCCACAGACAGATAATACCAATGATCGTCATACCTACAGCCAGCGAGGACGACAGACGTGCGTAATAAATGATCAGTAATACCAGGGCAATCTGTGCCACAGTGAGTATGATGCTGGTACCCGGAACCGGTATCCTGATGGCATATAAAAAGCCCACTATACTAAAGAAAATAGCCGGTACACATATCCAGTGAATGAGCTTATTGGTATCGTTGCGATGACTGCTGCCATATTCATCCAGCCATTGATGAATTGTTTTCATGGAAGAAGCTGTTTTACTTGTTACTAATATAATTTATTTGCCGGTGATTACAACCTGTTTCATACCCGTTCTTCCGAAAAATACCGGGAAATACATCATCGATGCTTTGGCCGGATTCAGATGATAGGTACCGTTGTAACGCGGCATCAGATCGACCTTAAAAGTATGTTTGCCTTTGCTAAGCCTGTTACAGAAAATGCTGACCTTGTTTTTGAAATGCTCGCGATGTACTTCGTCATGCAACCATGACTGCGATTTACTCGCATAGGAGCATCCCGCCGGAATAGGAATTTCTATCATCACATATTCCGCATCTGCGGCGGCATTTACTTCTACACTGAGTACTACGCCGGTCCCTGCGGTCAAACGCGTCTGCGGTACCCCATTGTTAAGCAGGCTGCTGCTGACTTCAAACTGCCGGGATACTTTTTCCGGCGCCGGGTTCCAGTGTTCCTGCCAGGAGCTGAAATAGATATTCATATTGCCTCGTTTGCTGATCTGCATTGACTGGGCTGGTTTTAGCACAGTGTCATACGGAAAACTGGTGATGGTCTTTCCGTTGAGTGTAAGCGTGGCCGTTAGTGGTTGTCTGCTTTTCAGCAGATCGGGGAGAATGGTTTCGAGGATGGATGCGGATTCGAATGTATTGCGCCAATAGCCGGGTGCGCGCTGTTCCATCAGCCATTCCCGGATACTTTCCAGATAGTCATCCTGACCTTTTTGCTGGCGTAGTATTTTATACACCAGCAGTGTATGCATGATGTTATTGCTCAACAGCTGATTGTTTTCCTCACCCCAGTAGAGGTTGCCCACCATACTGCGCTGGCTTTGACGCAACAGCTGGTTGGTGTTAACGGTATCGCCTGCACGTACTTTCAGGTATAACAACCGGAGCTGGTCATAACTGCTCAAGCCGGCAGTGCCAATGGTGTCGAGATAACGATGGTAATCTACTTTGGAGCCCAGCTCCTGCAGCGTTTCGAGGATAGTGAGTTTATTCCGGTTGGGCTCAGAACCCAGCAGGAACACCTGGTAGTCGATCAGCGCCTGTTTGTTGAGATGAGTGGTATAGCCGTTGGCTTCTGCCATCAGCAGTGCTTTGATGACATGTCCGGAGATCCAGTATAGAGCCTCGCTTTTGTTCCACCAGCCCCAGAGGCCATTGCGGCCCTGGTTGTCGGTGAGTGCGCGTATCAGCTGACGGATGTTTTTTTCGCCCTCGAAAGTCTGGCCCAGGAGAGGGCGCAGCTGTTTTTCCTGCAGCAGGGCTATCAGTTTGCTCGCCATCTGTTCGTTGCAGTTGTATTCGTAATCTTTCAGCTGTACTATTTCATCCAGGAATACGGAAACCATTCCGTTGGTGGCGTGTATCCGTAGGGCACTGGTATCGGTCACTGTTAGGGAGAAGGAAGTGTCTTTGCGCAAGGCGAGGAAGTTGCCGGTAGCTTCTTTTACTCCCTGCGGGAAGATAGGGATGGCGCGGCGTTCGCCGTCCATGAAATTGTCGGGGCCCTGAATGGTATATTTCAGGGAGATACTGTCAGCTACGGGAATTGTTACGGCCATGGTATCCAGGTGACTGTCCTTTACTCCTGTGTTGCCCTGTAGCAATAGCTTGTCATTGACATAAAACCTGCGATCGAGGGTACTGCTGTCAGGGGTGTAGTTGAGTATTTTTCCGATGACGTGCATCGTGTCTCCGGCTATTGCAAAAGCGGGGATGGCCAGATTGGTAGTCAGCGGCTGGAATGCCTTGATCTGTGTGCTGGCGGTGCCGGCCTGTTGGTTGTCTGTAACCGCGATGGCAAAGGTTTGCCAGTTGGTGATATCATCCGGAAAGGTAACGTCAAAAGAGGTTTCACCTTTTTCGTTTGTGCGTAACCGTGGCTGCCAGAATGCATCATCCCGGAAACGCTGCCGCAGGCTGCTGCGGGTGGTTGGGATTGTCAGGCTGTCGCGGTTGGCTTTGCCGGACACGATGATGATGGCGCCGCTGGCAGCGCTGGAACCATAAAGGGCTACAGCCGCCTCACTCTTCAGTACGCTGATGTTCCCGATGAGGGAGGGATCTATTGAAGCGAGATCGCCCTGATAGGGTACTCCATCTATGATGATCAGTGGATTACCGGAAGAATTACTGCTGGTACCGCGGATGCTGATACCTGCAACACGGCCTTCCAGACTGCCGATTGATGCTCCGGTAAGCATCTTTCTCTTTACAGTAGCGTAACCTGTTACCACTACTTCCTGCAAGGCTTGTTGGGAAGCAGTGAGCACTACCCGGTGGAAATCCTGCTCATCAAGCTGGATTTCCTGTGATATAAAGCCCACCGTACTTATCCGCAATGTTCCGTACGGGGTGACATTCATCATAAACCGGCCTTCTGGATCGCTGACGGTGCCTACATTAGTTCCATTAAGCTGGATACTGACACCGGGAATGGGTCTGTTTTCCTCATCCGTAATCAGCCCGGTTACGGTTCTACGAAGGGACTGATTGTTCATGTACTGGTTGTTGAAAGTACCCGGGAAGTTGGTCTCATTATCATACCGGCTAAAAACATCAGGTCGTCGCCATACCTCTTCTGCCAGGCTGCGGCTGACAATATCTGCCGGCAGTACAGGTGTACTGTGAAGCTGGTGCCAGGTAGTGCCGCCTGCCTGAACAAACAGACTGTCCTGCAGCAGGTAACGGTTGCCACGAAGCAATATCAGTACGCGGTACCAGCCGGGTATCAGTTCGGAGAAACGCAGATTTTCCGGAGAGTGGATAGCATAGAAAGAAGGATCATCATAGCGGTACAGGAAAAGCTGCTTTACCTTGTGTTGGGAGAAACTGGTGTCCATCTGCAGGGATAACGCTGCCTTCGATGTTGTTTGCTGTGTGATGGTACTTTGCAAAGTACCGCCCATTTTGTAGTTGTCTTTATAATCTCTCCACAGGCTGTCCATGGTGCTTTCGGTAATGGCTGTTTCCAGCAGTGGTGGCTGGTATGCATTGTTGCTGCCGATAAAGGTAAAGAAGTGTTTACTGTCAAATGTTTTCTCCTTGATCAATCCTTTTGATATGCTAAAGACATAACCGGTTTCAGGGGTAAAAGGCTGGGAGTAATCGCCTTGTACACGGTAATTCGCTATGTTATTAGTTAACGGCCATACATAACGATAGGAGTTGTATCGTCTGGAAGGAAACGGTAGCACCCTGCCGGATTGTTCCAGATAGGTAGAGGGTTGTATGTTGGTAAATACGCCCAGATAACGGCTCAGTGAAAAACTTTCGTCTTTGGATATCAAAGGCGTTGCCGGTTTAATGGTTACGTAAGGACCAGGCTTGTTGATATCCATACTCAGAAAGGTTTTGCGCCCGTTGGCAGTATAAACGCTGTCTATGGTGATCACCTTATAGGGAGTACGTATGTGGAGATGATGAAAACCATGTGATACCGGAAAACTATAAGATGGTTTGATATCGGCCCAGTCCAGGTAGGCCGGCGAATCGTCGATCCATAAGTATAGAATACGCTGTGGTTGGCCATCGACGATGATAAACGGTGCTATCTGTGTAAGACCGTTGTCTACCGGTTCAGAAAGGCTGAACACTCCATCCGGATGTAAAAAACGATAATAGGTGCTGGTATCGATGGCCATGTCTTTTTTCCAGCGTTCCCAGTTCAAGGGCTGGGTACCGGAAGAGATACTACGCAGGTGGTCAGCATAACTGGAGTAAATACCTTTGCGGGGATACAGTTTACCTGCATAGGGAATGGAAGGAGGTTGCAGGTTTTCGAATTTGGTAGTGAGTCCGTAGGCTGTTATGTCTGCATCTTTTACCGGCCTGCCTTCCATATCTCTAACGTGAACGGATAAACGGGTCGTTTGTCCGGGGAATATAGTGAGCGGACTCTGGATATTGACGTTTAAGAGTTTGTCGGCATAAACGGCTGTAAAACTGCGTTCGGTCACCTGATCGTTCCAGATGTACTGAATAGAAACCGTATAGTTTTGCAGGGTAGTGGTGGCGGCTTTCCAAGAGAGGGGGGCGTGGCCATAGCCGCTGTTGACTATTTTATTGCCGGCGTAAATGCTGTACCAGAAAGGCAGGTGGAACCGGTTTTGTATCTCTACAAAAACAGAGTCATGGGTACGGCTGGTCTGACAGCTGATTTCATCATTCCCTGCGAGATCATTGTAGGTAGCCGAGGCCTGTGTAGCCTTTACGGTATAGGTATTTGCAAAAGGATGCAAAGGAATTTTGGCAGGCAGGCTGATGTTTGTCAGCTGTATCGTGTCGCCGGCGGTATTTCTGATTAAAAGGCTGCCCTTGTCGCTGACGGACTTGCCGGCAAACAGGCTGTTGATTTCGAGGCTGTCGGCCTTGCGGGTGAGCCGGATTTCTTCCTGTTTATATTCATAATGCTGGATCAGGTTATGATATTGGGCTTCGTTGCTGGCACTCAGAAACTGACAACTGATCTCATAATCCAGGCTGGCTGCGGGAAAAATACTGTCCGGGATGGCTACTTTGGTTTCACCAGAGGGTTCCAGATTTACTTCACGATACCAAAGGGTGTCGGGCACAAATACAACCGGCTGAAAGGTGCGGTTCACCACCGATTTTGTGGCCCAGAGCTTCACCCGCCCATCCATTACAGACAGGTTGTTTTCGTCAGTAGCTTTGAGATATACAGCAACCGGAGTGCCGCGTGTATGCCGGGAGTGGTCGGCCCGGGCACGAAAAGTAACGGTACTCAGTTCATATTCTTCATATTCAAAAGTCTGGCGCACCATCACTTTACGTTTGAAGGCAATCTTCCTGTCATCACCTTCATCATCATCTTCCGCGATGGGCCTGTTAGGTCCTGCTTCAATGGTCAGCAGGTACTTTTCATCCAGATCAATGTCGAGGCTGTCGCTGAGTACAAACTGGTATTCATAACCACCTGGCCGGTAGGGCTGAAGTGTGGTAAGGATTGTGTCTATATCCCGGTGATTGTCAGATAGTCTGAGTAGCAACGGTGTATTCACAACTCCGTTCTTACGGTGCCGGATAAACGCTTTTAGCCGTACGGTATCTCCGGGTTTGTACTTGGGTTTATTAAGTGCCAGAAAACCGGCATAGTTGCTTTCAGACGGGGTGCGGTAGCTAAAGCCATAGAAGTAGTCGGAATGCCGACGATGCTGTTTTCGGCTGAAAAGCCGCTGCAAGAATGATTTTCTGCGGGGCTGTTTGTTTATCTGCTGGGAAAGATCAAAGAAGTTGAGCACTTCGTTATATTTCACTTCGAGTATGCCTGTCCGTTTGTAGTGCCTGAGTCGGTAAGTTTGGGTGGTGGCGTCAAAAGGGATTTTTTTGTGTTGTAGTTGTACATCCGCATTGGCAATGGTTTTCCCTTGTATATCATGTACCAGTATGGCGAGGTCATTACCGTTGTTGATGAATTTGCAGCGTACATTTGCCACCGGCCGGAAAACATATGACAGGTTGGTTTGTTGTGCATATACTTCCAGGTAGTTTCCGGGAGGCAAAATGGTGGGGAAGGAAGCTGTAGCGGGAAAGGTGCCGGCAGGGGTATGCAGTAATTTTTCGTACGAACCTTTTTGCCGGAGCGGGCTTTTACGGTATAACAAACGGGCTTCATCGTCGGTTAACCTGTAAAGGTGATGCAGTGGGCTGCGTTGAGGACTGGTGGTCAGCATTTGTTGGGCATCAGTGGCAATACTAAGGCAGCATAGCAGTAGCAGCAATATGTATTTCAAGGTAAGCGGGATTTTACGGAATTTAGTGAAATATCAATATCTTTTGACAAAAATCTTAATCATGGAAACCATTGGATTTATTGGAACGGGCAATCTCGGAACTCCTATTGCAGCCAATCTGTTGAAAGCTGGCTATCAGGTGAAGATCTATAATCGTACCCGTGAAAAGGCAAAGCCTTTGGAAGCGCTGGGTGCCGAGCTGGTAGACAGTCCGGCTGCGGCTGCAGTGAAAGGTGGGATTGTGATGAGTCTGGTGTCTGACGACAAAGCGGTAGAGAGCATTGCAGGCAACGACCTGTTGCAGGCGTTGGGCAATGGAGGCATACATGTATCGATGAGCACTATTTCGCCGGATACGGCTCGTATGTTGTCTGTGCAGCATGAGGCGCAAGGTGTGGCTTATGTGGCGGCGCCTGTATTTGCGAGGCCCGAAGCGGCTGAGGCCAGGGTAGGCAATGCTGTCATTTCGGGGCCGGCAGCAGCGAAGGAGCGAATCAGGCCATTACTGGAAGCCGGATTCGCTAAAAATATTTTTGATTTGGGAGAAGATGCAGGCAGTGCTAATGTGCTGAAACTGATTGGCAATTTTATGATAGCCGGCGCCATAGAGATGATGGCAGAATCGTTTGCACTAGCGGAAAAGAACGGTGTAGATCCTAAAGCGGCCTATGAGATGCTGACCACCACGCTGTTTGCATCGCCGGTATTCCGTGGTTACGGAGGGATGATCACAGAGCGGAAATTTATCGGTAACCCCGCATTCAGTGCCGCACTTGGTCTGAAAGATATGAACCTGGTATTGCAAACAGCAGGCAGATCCTATACGCCCATGCCACTGGCTAATCTGGTACAGGCCAGGCTCACAACCGTGCTGGCCAGGAATACCAAAGATGCTGACTGGACAGCGCTGGCAATGGGAGCGCTGGAAGATGCCGGTATCAGCATTTAATTGACGCCTGCAGGTTCCAGTTCTCTGGCCGGTTGGGTCTTTTTCTTATGCAAGGCGCCCCAGCTGGCCATTTGATTTAATAAAGGTTCCAGTGACTTACCCAGCGAAGTCAGCTCATATTCTACCCTGGGAGGTACTTCCGGATAGATGATACGTTTTACCAGCTGGTCGCTTTCGAGCTCACGCAGTTGTAATACCAATACTCTTTCTGATACACCTTTGATGGATTTTTTCAGTTCATGGTACCGCATTTTGCCATCCAGCAGACACCAGAGAATGGTTGGCTTCCATCGGCCACCAATGACGGAGAGGGTATGAGCTGTACTGCACAAACGGCTGAGCGTCTTTTCATTAATGGCGTTGGTGGAGTTTGTTTTTCTCATAAAGAAATTTTGCTTCAGGCATTAAAGGTACGAAAATGATGGTATGCTATCCCGGGGGATAGCGCTATCATTCAGGTAACTCCATTGTAAACTTTCTGTAATAGCTATACGTTTGTATATAATATAAAAACTGTTACTATGAAAATTGTTCCACTGTTGGGGCGTATCCTGTTTGCGCTCATTTTCGTAATGTCGGGTATCAGTCACGTAGGCGGTGCTGGTGTAGAGTACGCCGCATCTGCCGGAGTGCCGGCAGCTAACTTCCTGGTCCGGGTAGCTGGTCTGCTGTCTTTGATAGGCGGGTTGAGTGTACTGCTGGGCTATAAAGCGAAAGTAGGTGCCTGGCTGGTTATCGTGTTCCTGATCCCGGTAACCTTTGCGATTCACCGTTTCTGGGGTATTGCTGATCCGATGGCTGCCCAGATGCAGATGGCCAATTTTATGAAAAATGTGGCATTGGTAGGAAGTGCTTTGCTGATCGCTTATTTTGGAGCCGGTCCGTTGAGCTTGGATAATAAGTAGTTGGTATAATGAAAGAAGGCCGGCCCGCAGTGATGAACTGCTTGGGCCGGCCTTCTTTATTCCCCTAAGGCTGCTCATTTATGTTGACCATATTTGATAACTTCTGTTATTAAATTGCCGCTCTCTCAAAAAATCTACTTGAAATATTTCACTTTTCTTTAATTAATTCTACTTTAGCGCGCAATTTTTAAAATCCCAACAAACCCTATCAGTGCATGCGACCCTTGATTAAAAACTCGGAAAACTATGTCAAGACATTTGATAACGCTGCGGTACGTACCGATACCAGTTCCGATCCCACTATATACTTTATCCAGGATTATCTGTATGATGCAAATTTTCGCAAAGGACCAAACACAACGCTGAGAATAACAGATTTTTTTATCAGCGATTATAAGCTTCTTCCCAATATAACCGGTAAATATAAAGAACCCCGGAACCCCGGGTATATAGGTTATATTGCTAATGACAATGGTAGTGGAGAACTTAGGGCAGCATCATTAGCTATAACCTCAACGCTTACACTGAATGCAAAGATCCAGACAATAGAAAAACACTCGGAATCCCAACGCAATAAGTACCTGCGTTTATTGATCCCCTTGAGTGAAGTGAAAGCACTCCTGAAAATTCAGCAGGACCATATCCTGTATGAATCTGCTCCTGCGGTAGTGACTACACCTCTGATAACAAACTTTACGGATCTCAATGATAAGCTGATCAGCCTCTTTCAAAAAGAACTGAAAGATAAGTACAAGGAAGCCAAAGCAGATCTGGTGAAGGCAAATGGTCTCTATTGTGCCTATTGCGAAACAGTCCTCACTGATGGTATCGTGATGGACATAGAACATAAACTGCCTAAAGCAAGTTTTCCGGATGTAATGATGGATTGGGACAACCTTGTTATCTCCTGCAAACCTTGCAATGAACTCAATAAAGGCAATAATCCCAAACAGGTATTGGGCGCACAGCGTATTATCTATGAAGACCTGCAGGCCCCGAAGGACCTGGACATACGCATCATTACCAGCCTGGTGCCGAAGGAAAGCGAGACATTGAAACAATTTAATGACGAACTGAAAAAGATTGCTGCTGACCAGGAATATGATGGAAGATTACTAAAACTGAAAGAGAAGATCAATAAAACTGAACTGGCAAAAATTCAGGCGCTCTGTCAACTGTATGGAGAACTGGAAAGTAGCACCGTTATACAGCAGGACCTGGATAACAAACAGGAATTCAGATTTTTCCCCTTTCCAAAAAAGATCAGGGATGTAATAACCAGGAGCGGTCATCAATACAATGCCCAGACTCAGGAACTGACAGTAACGGTGAACATGAAACGGAAGAATCTCAGCAAACTGGCCAACCTGAGAAATTTGTTTAAGGTTGATGATGCTGAAGATGAGATCATAATAAATACATTAAACAATCTTAATACAGCCTATCTTAAACTGGCCAACCTGAGTACACAGCTGAAGTTTGAAGATCCAAAAGATGAAAGTGTGGAAAAGGATAAGAAGAAGGAAAAAAGAGAAATAGCTTATCTTAATTTTCCGGCATTCCCCGTATATAGAGGGGAGGAGTTAAAGCTTGATTATGATAGTCTGAAAGAGTCAGCTAAAAAATGGAACCTATGGCCGGATGATAAGGATTATAATCCCCTCCGCTATCTGAAATATACCTACGCTACCAATCAGGTGAAGGTGGAACGGATAGAACCTAATGCCGGTGATGTGGCCAAGTATCATGGCACCCAAAGCATCATGGACATTGTAGGCATTAATCAGCCTAAAAATACCCTGACGGATTCCCGTCATACCAATCGTGCCAAAGCATGGAAAATTGCCGGAACCCAGCTGGACCTGGTAAAACAGGCCATTAATGCTCAAAGTAATGAGCATAAGCTGTACAAATATTTCAGAGAACTTCCTAAATCGCCTGCTGCTCCGGAAGGCATGGACGCCGATACATGGGAAAAAAACTGGACACTATTAAAAGCCACTTTTGATGTACCCGGAGTGCTGGTACCGGAAATAGTGTGGGCCAACCTCGTGGAAATAGCCTGTGCTACTGGCTTCTATTCTACCTGGCTGACCGTTTTTAAAAAAGACGGCAGCAAGGAACTGGCTGCGGAACTGGCGCTGAAACTCAAAAATAGCGCAGCCGGCACCCCCAGTGATCCGCATAAATACCACTCCACCAATATGCCATTTGTAAACGACTTTATTAATCTATGAGACCCTTCAAACGAAATCTGATTCCTTCCACGATATCCTATTCCCATTTTTATAATGCCCTGACTGATAACACCGGTGAATATTGCCACTTTTGTGAAAAAACACTGCGTAACGGCGGACAGCTGTTTCACAGAAACAAGGGAGTACTTGATGTAGATACAATTGTAACAGCGAATGACTGGACCGATTTGTTTCTGGTATGTGACGATTGCGCGGCTGCTGTACAACGAGAGGTGATCATTAAAAAACCTGGAGATAAAGTGGAGGATGATATGGATTTGAGTGATGATACACCTGTGGTTACTGAAGAAGATGCGGACTGGATGGCAAAAGTATTTATCCCTTCCAAAAAAAAGCAATGGGTATTACCTTCAGGAGAGGACGCTTGTTTGTGGCCCGATGACCCGGAAGTACAGGTGTATCGTAATGCTTCACTGTTATTGCTTTCTGAGAATATGGACGTATGGAGAGTGGTAGATAGGAACGGTACACTTATTTCCGAGGAAATAAGACCGTCGGTGGCACTACAACCTGTGGACACACTGGAGAAAGAACTGGCTGCGAAACTATGGAATACCATTCATCATTTTAAACTGAATGGATTTTATCTGAGCACACATCCCTCTGACCATATCAACCGCGTGTATTATATCCCTGAAGGGCAACAGTTCAATGATATGCGTCTGGTGATGCGCAGAAAAGTAATACAACTGGCCTCCAGGTATCTGGACCAGATGAACATCCTCGCTAAATTCGCCTACCTGGGAGCACAACCGATTACCAACCAGTTTAAAGTACTGCAGGAACTATACGGATATTGGTCTGTATGGGCCGTTGCACTAAAGCTATCCGCTATTACAGGAGAGCCTGCGCCGGTGTCGGGAGCATTAACGGATTCGTTATTGTCTATTGTGAGAGAAGAAAATAGACTGAAGCGTAAGAAGGATGATAAGGATAAAGATGATAAGAAACCTAAGCCGGAGGAACCGGAACTGGGAGATACCCCGGATGAAGACTACCAGTCGGAGAAGAAAAAACGTAAACCCGATAACGACCCTGAAAGTAATGATCAACGTGAAGGTAATGGTGATGATATGAACGATGAATAAACACCCCTGCAACTATGAAAGACATAAATACCCTATTGCTGTCTGCAGAAAATACTACAGAAGAACTGATCATTGATATTACTTATGATGGTGCTTTCTCCCGCATTCTGGGACTTCTGCAACAGCATCGCCTTATATTACAACAGGTAGCGTATATCCGTGGAGGTATGCTCAACGGTCTGCCTGTAAATCAGTTTAAAGGAAAAACCATTCTTAATGGCTTCGCCGTGGAAGTGCTCATCACTACTGGTGAAGACGGAAAAGGAATGTTTGCCATCATGGAAGCAGATCTGACTAGCGCTGGTCTGCAGGTATTGAACTTCTTTTTTTCTATTGATGAAAAAAACCTGAAGGGAACAGAAACGCTGTTGTTTCCCCGGCTGCAACTTTATGCGGAAGCCCAGTCCGGCAGCAATCAGGAATTCCTGGAGATATCCGGCTTCTTCAAAGGCCGCTGGAACCCCCTGGGCATTGAAGGGCTGGGGATTGAAGACCTGAAGCTGGGCGCAGTTATTTCCACAGACAAGGAGCTGTTGTGTAACCGCTACTCCGCTGTCATGGCGGCTTCTTTTCTCATAAAGGACAAGGTTGTTCCCATAGAAGTGATGATCCCTATTGGACCCGGAATCTGGCGTATACGGGTGCCGAAGAAAACAACGCTGCCTTCCCTTGCAGACCTGGTAAGCATGATAGGAGGGGAAGATGCCGTTAATGCGTTGCCGGAACAACTCCGGACTATGCCTTCCCTGCTCATCCGCACACTGGATCTTCGTTTTGATCCCCAGGCGGCAAGGATGCATCTGCTCAATATTGATATTGCAAGCAGCAGCCCCTGGCAGTTCAATTCCCGGCTTAGCCTCGAAAACCTGCGCCTGCAGCTGTCTATGGCCTGGAACAGCAGCAAGGATGCTTTCCCCTATACCATAACAGGAAGGATCAGTGGCCGTGCAAAGTTGGGGAAATTCTACCTCGCCGCATCTATCCCTTATCCGCTGAATGGCACTACCATCCTGGAAACCAGCACGGCAGAACCGTTACCTTCATTAGGAGAGCTGTTTTTAGCCCTGGATTTGCCAGACCTGGTACAGGCTATGCCACAGGGAATTGCAGCCAGTGGCGCCATGAATATTCATCATATCCGGGCATCGCTCAACCTGGCAGAGAAACAACTGCAGGAGCTGGATATATCCGTCAGTGCCGCCGGCCGCTGGCCTTTGTTGCCAGGTAAGTTTGAAATAGCCGCGCTGTATCTCGATTTTAACATCACACCTATCAACGAGTCCTGGGGTATCTGTGGCCGGATAGGAGGAACAGTAGCGCTGTTCAATACAACCATCGCTATTGAAGCCGGACGTTATGCGCCTGGTGCTAACTGGTATCTGCGGCTTACACAGCCTTTGCTGTTGCCCGATATCGGGGAACTGGCTACTCTAACAGGCATTGAAACGGTAACGGATACACTATTTCCTGCCGGATCAGGGCTCCGGCAGCTGCAGGCTTCTATCGATACCTTTGATATCAGTCTGCACCACGATACCGGCCGGCTGGCAGCCTATGCTTTTGGTATATCGATGAAATCCCCGCTGGTGGTATTGGAAAACCTGTTGGTGCTTAATAGCATCGATATATCTCTGGAGGTGATATCACCATTTGATAACAACACACGGGCTGTTAATGGTACTGCAGCCTGCACGCTCACTTTCGCCGGCATGACGGCCACGCTGGAAGGCACGCTGGACCAGGGACTGGTACTACAAGGTACCATCCCCGAAATGCGGCTTGTTACCATCCTGGAATCGCTGACAGGTACAGTACCTCCGGAACTGCCGGATGTCGTATGCCGGGATATATATTTTTCGCTGGATACCCGCACCCAAGCTTTTGTGATAAGAGCCGCCGCCACAGCAGATTGGGACTACGCTGGCAATGGTGCGCCATTGCACGCCACCTTCCAGTTGGACCTTGAGCGTAACGCCGCCGCCGAGCTCTCCTGTACAGTAAAGGCAGCCGTAAAAGGACAGGTGGCCTTTAACGCTGATTGTTATCTGCAGGAGCTGGATCTCTCTTTTTATATCCAGGCAGATAAAACATGGGGGGTAGAAGGAAATCTACAGGCTAACCTGTACGGTTATACGATGCATCTGGGTGCAGGATATCATCATAATACATTACTACTTTCCTGGTCAGCCGAACAGGAAGGTGGAAAACAATATCTTCCCCTTCTGGGTACTAAGGAAAGCGGTATCCTTGGATGTTCAGCATTCAGCTTTACCATTGGCAGGGCTGTAGCCGAAAAACCGCTTACATTCGATATACGGGCCAAAGGTGTGCTGGAAATACCGGAACATTTCTCATTGACAGGAGAACTGATCTTCAGAAAAGATGCTGCAGGTACCTATACAGCCGGCTTCCATGCCAACATGGACAATACAGCGCCAACAGATACCACAGCAGATATTATGCTGGATATCGTCATTCCGCAGGACCGCAGCCTGGCCAAACTCTCCGGAGCTCTCCGCGAAGTGGAACTGAAAAAACTGGCAGCACTCTTTCTGCGTAATACACCCTTGCCGGAAACCCTGCCGCAGATTACTTTCAGCAACCTGGCCTTTGAAGTGATGCCGGTTGCGGGCACCTTCTCTTTTTCCGGTGAGGCCACCGCTATATGGCAGCTTAACAAAAGCAGCCAGTCACTGCACACTTCCGCGCAACTGGAGGTGGGACGACGGAAAACAGAAGACGCTAAATTACTGTTTGGCGGCGCACTGAAATTTGATACGACTACATCTGTTGATATTATCGACAGTTGCAGCTTCCGCAGTTTTCATCTTGATATGGCACTGGGACAGCAGCAAACCCCTGTCGTGAAAGGTAGTGCAGCTATCTCGCTATTTGATCATGAGCTGGATTTTTCAGTGGCCTATATAGAACACTCCCTGCAATTAACTGCTGATCTGCATTCGCTACAGCTGTTGAATATTGAGGCGGTGATGGCCATACAGTTGAATACACTGGCATTCGTTTATGCCAAAACAGCAAACAATGTGGCCAGCTGGGAAATGGCTGCTACAGCGGATATCAGCCTGGAACATATTGGACATATCAGCGGTACGCTGCAATTATTTAATTCCCCGCATCGTTCAGGACTTTCCTTTAAGGCCAGCAATGCCTCACTGGAGGTGCCTTTGCCGGTACCCGGCGTGGAAATGGCGCTGCTCTTCGGTTTCGATCACTTCTCCCTTTATCGTGAAACGGAAGAAGGAAAACATTACTGGGGAATGGAGGCGGCATTGGACCTCGGCATCAAAGGGTTGCCGGAGGAATGTTGCCGTTATTTCGGAGAGCAAGACAGGATCACTTTCAAGACTACACTGCAACTCAGGAAAAACGCTTTCCATCTGCATCTCGACAGGCTGATAGGCCCCGTAATGATACCTATTCCAGATATAGAACAGGATGGTAAAACAGTATCACTGGGAGCGGCGCAAATACTGATCACTGATCTGGACCTCAGCATAGGCCGTACTTTCGGACTGTCTGTTACCGGTGGTTTAAGAATTCCCGCTGAGCTGGACCGTATTTTTGGTCAGCCGTCCAGCCCATTCTTTAATGCATTTGATCCGGCCCGGCCGGATGAAACTACTGTCAAACTGGAGGTGGGCATACAAGGAAGCAGTGTACATGCACGCCTGCTGACCTCACCACTGGCGGCTGTTCAGATGAAAGACGGTTGGGTGAAACTCGATCTGGGAGATTTTGGAAAATTCCGTTTTACGCTGCCGCAGTTCTCACTGAAAGGCAATGCCTTCGCTGCTTCCATCAAAATGGAGCGGGAGGGGGAACTGGCCATTCCGGTGAGCCTGTTGAAAAAACTACTGAAAGATAAGCTGCAAATGGAGAAGGTGGCCAATCTGCTGCCCGACAAAATTCCTATCAGTGATATCAGGTTCTTTGATGAAAACAGACATCTGCAGATAGGGCCTTTCCTGACGGCACTGGCGCCGGACAAGGCTACAGAAGACCTGCTGCGTTCGGCCATAGATGCGATCAATAAAACAGTGGAATACCTGCCGGACAGGCTGGTAAACAACTATATGAAGTTTACCCTTCCGGAAAGTTTTTATGCTGAAATTTCAATCGGTACAGGTTGTAATGTGAATATATCCGTTGGCGTTGGTGAAAGCAGTGAGCCTATCAGGGCGCTATATCCCACTATGACAGGTATACTGCCTGCCCTGGGAGGCATTGAACTGCGCAGCTTCTCTTTTGGTACCCTGTTCGGAGCCAGCATTTTTAATCTCTCACTCGATGCTACGTTCGATCAGTTTGATATTATCTCACTGGGCGCTGCCGCACTTGCCGGCTGGATGCCGGAATCCGTGCGGCAATTACTGCCGGATACCACCAAATTCCAGCAAACACTGACCATCAGCGAACTGTACATGATCATCATTGTTCAGGGTTATATCGTAGTGCCGTTACCGTTATTCTATAAACATATCGGTATAGATCATTATGGGCTGGAAGGATTACACCTGCACGGACATATCCGTTTCCCAAAGCCAGAGCTGGATGTGGCTGAGATATTCACTGTGCTGAACAATTTACGCAGGTTCTTTACGGATCCAGCTTTCGAACTGCCGGAAACAGATGATAAGTTGCCGCAGGGATTTGATCTGGTCTTCACCTTCGAAAACAGTTATCTCTTATTGCCCACTTATCTCGGTGGAGCCATGGTAGGGAAGAAAGAAGGAGAGCTGGTGAAGGTAAAGGCTGCGAAGATCATTGCCAAAGTGCTCAATACGGTCAAATTCTTTTCGTTGCGCAAGCTGATAGAATCTATCCCGATAGAATACCGTATCGTCAGCATACAGGCACAGGAACAGCGGCTGCTTGACTTCCGCTTCAGAATGGGCTATGCACTCACTACGCCTGGAGAATTTATCGCCAACAAACAACTGTTACAGTCGTTACAGCTGACAGATGACAGCATAGATCATTTTTTCTCTTATCCGTTGCCGCCGGATGCCAATGGAATGATGTTCCTGGCCAAGGGAAAACTGCAGCTTTTTGATACGCTCGAACTTGATGCCAGACTTGGTATTGCAGCGAGAGCAGATGGTTTCCTTATCAATATGCGCTTCTACGGCGCTATTTCAGACCTGTTGCAGATAACGTTGGCAGGAGAGATAAAAGCAGATAAACGGGACCATCACAACCCCGTAGCACTCTCAGGACAGGTCCTGTTGCGCTCATCTATATTTGAGAATCACGAAATACTTCGCGCTGTATTTGATTACCGGCATATCGATGGTAGAAACTATTGCTGTTTCAGTGGATTGATACGGTTGTTCCCGGCCAATATGCCGATTGCGCTGGAGGCAGAAGCCAGCATCGACGGCCGCTGGAGTGACGACGCCTTCAGTATCAGCAATGCTGAAACAAGACTGACCCTGCCGGTACTGGGCAGCTTCCGCGCTGTGACCACTTTGCTGATCACCCGTGAACAGCAACTGTATTATACTGTTCTTCATTTTAACGACAAACAGGTCAGGTTACTGATCAGCAATAATAACAATGAATTCCAGCTGCATGGTGAATTTGATGCATTATGCATAGGCCGGCTGCTGCGCTTTACCAGCTCGGCGGCCAGTCTGGATGATACCCGTCCGCAGGGACCAGAGATCTATATCCTTACAGATAAAGCAGCAGGCCAGCTGAAACTGTTTTACCTCGATGGTAAAATTACTTTCCTGGGCATGTATGCTGCCGTGAGAGTGAATATACGCCCTGATTACTGGGAGTTTATGCTGGCAGCAGGTATCGATATAAAACATTTGCTGGAAGCGGAGTTTCGTCTGAATTGCCGCATGGCGCCGGATCTTGCCTGGTTGAATGCCGATGCCTCTTTCAAGGTAGGACTACAGTTCGAGATTCCCAAAATCAGCTTCTGGGTATGGTTCTTTGGCTGGCATGAAATCGTATTGTTCGACGGTATCAAGTGGAGCGGATCTTTCGATGCATTACTGGATATTAAAGTCTACAACCCCGCCACCTGGAAAAGTACCTTTGATTATGATGCCGAGTTGCAGGATATTGCTGGTAAGATAGCTAGAATCACCAGAGAAATAGCAGATAAAGAAGCTGCCCTGCAAGCCAAACGCAACGGGCTTTCCAATGAAAGAAACGCATTGAAGGACCAGCTGCGTACCAGGGCTGAAAAAGTAAAGCGGGTGCAGGAGCTGCAACATGATCTTATCAATCTCTACATCCTCGATCAGCTCTTCGAGGCGAAGAGCAAGCGTGGTTCCGATCCTGACTGGACCTATGCTTATAACAATGCGGTGGAGGCATACCGTAAGGTGACAGACGAATACCTCCGGTTGTTGGATGAGCTGGGATTTGCTACCAGTGGTCAGCTTAAATTCTATATGGAAGCGCTACGTTACCTTGATAAAATTATAGAGTATATCGTAGTGTATAGCTTTGGCCGCTGGGGTTATGGCTGGTACAACATCAATGAGGTTTTATCATCCCGCAATGCTCCCGAATACGATATAGTATTACAATTTGTGCTGATGGCAGACAATATCAAACGGGGCCATCTGGCAAAGCACGGTATCGCCTATACGACAGACAAGGAAGACGAACAGATTGTTGCCCTTCAACAGCGCATAACAGATATGGGGCTCCTCTCCAAATTATTTGATGCCAGATCTAAAAAGGGTTCAGATCCTGAGTGGAAGACAGACTATGACATGGCCAGGAATGGTCTCTTTGAACGGATCAACGCTTATACCACTCATCTGGAGCAGGTTGGCTGGGAGAGTGAACAACAACGTACCCTAATGATCTCCCGATTGAATTATATTGATAAGATCAAGGAGTATGTGATTGTTTTCGGACACCTGAAATGGGGATATAATGGTACCTATGTTCAGGAGGCGCTGCGTTCCGGCAATATCCCTGATTATGATATCATTTTGAAGGTATTGGCGGAAATTGAAGCGCTTAAGATAGCGGCACTGAATAAATGTAACAAAGACCAGCCATTCGATAGTAAGGCAATTGAAGGGACTATGCTGCCCAATGCTTTTGGCCTTTCACGGGATTATCATCAGCAGGAAACTACCTATGAGGAGCTCAACACCGCCGAAGGAGTGTACCGGTATCTGCAGGAAGAGATCCTGTCTTATCAGGTAGCGCTGCGACAGCTGCGGGAACGTGAGCTGGCAGTCGGCCGCAGACGTAAAGAAGTGGAAGATGGCAGGAATCAGCCTATAAGGTTTGAATTAAAATTGCGGTCTTCCTTGCGGATACAGGAACATGTTCTGGTAGTGCCGCCTGTTGAGATCATGGTAGCGCCCAACAGGTTGCAGGATATATTGGGAGAGGTGAGTGCAAAAGTACTGGAAGCTATTATGAACAGTCTCTGGAATGTTGTGGTAGACCTGTTCTCCGGTCCACAACGCATGAGGGCTATCGGAGTTGAGGATATGTCCGGGGCTGATAGTGTGATGGAAGGTCCGGTGGGAGAAAAACCGTTCCCCTTCAGCTTTATACGGCATCCCACTAATCAGGAAGTTCATAGACGTTTGCTGATGGCTGGTTCTGATATGCAGCAAGAGCCGCCGCCGAAGGGATATGATGCTGCATTTGATCTGACGGAATATTTGTAAAAGAGATAGGGCTGGCATTGGCCAGCCCTTTTTAAAATCAGGGTAACATGAATGGCGAAAGTGAGGATAGGGATGATAAGGTTTATTGTCAATCAGGTTGTTGTTGATCCGGTGTGCTGTTCTGAGCGGCTTGTTTTTTACCGATTTCTTCCAGCAGTCTTAAACCGAGTAGTCCGCTGATGGGGCCATTAGCGCCATCGTTGCCACCGATCAGGATGTCTGGCATGATACGGATGTTTTGTGCAC
Organism: Chitinophaga flava; assembly: GCF_003308995.1. NCBI lineage: Bacteria > Pseudomonadati > Bacteroidota > Chitinophagia > Chitinophagales > Chitinophagaceae > Chitinophaga > Chitinophaga flava. The sequence goes on from NZ_QFFJ01000002.1 coordinate 2,010,313, forward strand.
CGATAGCTTCCATCACTTTTAATTGTGTGAAGTTGCTGCCACCCATGGCTTCTACGGCCAGTTTATAGGATTCGGCGCTGGACTGACCGATGGCCAGGATTTTTTCCGCTTCTGCTTTACCGGTGAGAGATATTTTTTCCGCATCTGCTTTGGCGATCCATTCTGTGCGGTCAGCCTCTGCTCTGGCAAGCAGCCTTACTTTTTCTGCTTCACCACTAGCCAGCAGTTTCATACGATCACTTTCCGCGTTAGCCTGCAGACGTACGCTGTTGGCATCACCTGTAGCTTTCTTTACAGAAGCATCGGCGATTCTTTCTGCGATCAGTACGCCCTGGTCAGCTTTTACGATCTCTTTCTGCATTTCGGCTACTGCCGTTTCTTTTTCGAGGGACTGACGGGTTTCCTGAGCCTGGCGTTGTGTTTCGTAAGTCACTTTTTGTTCTTCCGCAATTTTACGGTCGGTCAGTGTTTTCATCAGGCTTTCAGGTGGTACGATATCACCGATGAGGGTATCTACTCCGAAAACGTTGTATTGATCCAGTACTTGTCCTATATGTTCTTTAGCAGCGTTTTGTCTTTCCTTACGGCTGGTGAGGAAGCTGATCACATCGGATCCCTGGGCGGAGTTACGGAAGTAGTTGCCGATAGTAGGTTCGAGTACCTGAGTAACAAGGTTGCTCATGTTACCGAAGCGGGCAATCACTTTCGGTGCTTCTGTGGTAGGGATATGGATGATCTGCGATACGTCGAGGTTGAAGGTAAAACCATCTTTACTCCGTACTGTAATGGTGGAAAGGTTTTTATCCAGCTGGTGTGCTTCACTTCTGGCGGAAGCCCAGTTGAGCACCAGGTTGGTAGTAGGTACCAGTTCCACTTTCATGATGTAGGGGTTGATAGGGTATTTACCGGGTCCTAACGGTTCCGCCCACACGCCTTTGAAACCTTTGGCTACGATGTTGCCGTGTTTGAATTCTGCACCGCTGATGTCTACGCCGTCGCTGCCTACGAAGGAGATGACTACGCCTACATGGCCGATGGCTATTTCAGTCATGCGTACGATTTCCATTTTGGCAAACCAGGGGTTGATGAAATAAGAACCGGCGAGGATCACTTGTTCCTGTAATCCTTTGTAGCCGCCTTTTTCGAGGAAGGCATCCACGTCCTGGAAGTTGTTATGCTCCGGGATGGTTTTACCGGCAATGGAGCCTGTTTCAAGGGCTTTTCCTTCGAGGGTGGTAACAATGCCCACGCCATTTTCGGGGATGGAGACCATGTCGGTGATTTCCACGTCAAACAGGAAGGTATTGATACGATAGGAGCCGGGCGTAATAATGCCTGTCTGCCGGCCTTTGCAGCCACCATTTTCCAGGAAGGCAACGGTATCCTGGAAGGTATCGCAGGCTACTTTACGGGCAAGGATGGCACCGGTGGGCAGTTCAGCACCGTCTTTAGCCATTACAAGACCTATTTTACCGGTGGGGATAAGGGTAAAGGGCTGGAAGGTAACACTGTACTGCCAGATCCATTTCCAGAAGTATACGCCGGGGGCCAGCGTTTGTGCCTGGAAACCGGCTTCACCTCTGGTGGCAAGGATACGTCCTTCGGGCAGTTCCTGTTTGCCGAAGAGCACAAATTTTTTCGTTACAAGCCCGATACGGTCTTCCGGCACGATTATAACGCCGAAGAATATACGAAGAATTACCTTGTAAAGTACCAGGCATAGAATGGGCAGGCCAATGAGCAGTGCCCATGTGAGAACAGGGGTGTTTTGCATGTTGCAGTTGTTAAGTGGTTATGTATGTTGTATGTGATAGGTACAGCGCACAGGAAGGCAGCAGCGGAGCAGAAAAAGTGCAGCGCAACAGCAGGCTGTTAACGAAAACCGTTAACAGTCATTTTACTTCACAGAAAGTTTATTAACAGCTTGGAGGAGAGGTGTTGTAGTTGGTGGCGATAAAGTTGGTCAGGTTGCTACCTGATTGATGGAGGTCCATTGTGTGTGAATTGAGACGTAAAAGTGCATATTATTTTTTATCCGTCAAAATAGCCTGATAATGCAGGTATCAGCGTATTAATCAAATGATAAATACAGTGGCATTGTTTTTTTTACGGCATCAACAAAGCATGGCTTTTACTGATGATTTTTTCAAAAAAACAGGCATAAATATTTTTTTTCCGCATATACAGCGGGTTTACAGCATAGATAACCCGAACGGATATCTTATTTTTAGAGAATAGAATGCATGTTGGTATGTTACAATTTGAATCAGGCATATATCATATACGTCAGCTGTTACCAGCAGAAGCGCCACTTTATAAGACCATGCGGCTGGAAGCCTTACTGCAGGAGGCAGGCATGTTCCGGAGTAAGTATCCTCCCGAGGTTGCTTTGACGGATGAGCAATGGCAGGAGCAGATAACGGATGCCGATAAGGCTGTTTTTGGCCTTTTTGCGGGCGATGAGATGATTGGTATTACCAGGATAATTTTGAGGGGAGAACAGGGAGAAGAAGGTTATCTGGGGCAGTCATATATCCGTAAAGCATACCGTGGAAAAGGGCTTTCAGACCTGTTGTATAAAATAAGGATGGCCTGGGCGGCTGAACATCGGCTAAAACGGGTGTGGGTTAGCCATCGGGAAAGTAATGTAGCATCGAGGGCGGCTAATCAACGTTTTGGGTTTGTATACAGTCACCGGGAGTCCTGCCACTGGCAGGATGGACAGACAGAAGATGTATTGTATTATGTGCTTGAATTGTAAAAGCTGGATAAGAACTTCACCTGATAAGGATGGCATTATCTGCTGGAGTTGTAAAGGAAGATAATGTTTCCTTGTTTACCTGCCGCATCAAAGCCTCTTAGGACACCTGTGTCGTGAACAAAAAATGTCCATCAGCCTGGTAAATGTTTTTCCAGGCAAGTAAATAAACCCGCTCCCGGACATATATGGTTGGTGAACGGAAACTTCTTTTGCAGAGAATGCTTACGTCCTTTTAGGCGTATTCGCTCTTTTCATTTTTCCTTTTGATTTATCAAAAAAGAAGTTATATTGAGCCACATTATCTGTTTTTTTCTTTGCTAAAACGATTTATTTGACATATTGTCAACCAAACAATCTTATATTTGTCGAAAGCTAAAACGATTTAGCCTAAATCTATTATTTTAATTCATTTATGAAAAGTTCCATGGCATTAGGAATTGATATCGGCGGGTCCCATATCACAGCAGCATTAGTTAACCTGGAGACAAGGACGATAGATACTCATTCCTGGAACCGTACGCGTGTCAATTCACAAGGAACCGCAACGGAGATAATTGACGCATGGGCGGCAGTGATTAATGAAGCTTTCAGGGACATCCAACCCGAAAGCAGATATATCGGTATCGGTATGCCCGGACCGTTTGACTATCAGGCTGGCATCAGCATGATGAAAGGTCAGCATAAATATGATGCCCTCTACAACCTGAACGTAAAAAACATGCTGGCTGCAAAACTGCAGCTGGATCCTTCCATGATACGTTTTATCAACGACGCAGGCTGCTTCCTGCAAGGTGAAGTATTTAGCGGCGCAGCCCGCAATTATCAGCATGTAATCGGACTCACCCTGGGCACCGGTCTCGGTTCTGCTACCTATCATGGTGGACAGGCCCAGGACGCTGACCGCTGGTGTTCTCCTTTCCTCGACGGTATGGCAGAAGACTACCTGTCTACCCGCTGGTTCGTAAAGCGATACCAGGAACTGTCCGGTACCGCTGTAAAAGATGTAAAAGAACTAATTACCTATATAGACAGCGATAGCAGGGTACAACAGGTATTCGATGAATTCGCACATAACCTGGCCACTTTCCTGATCGACTTTATCAAAGCTGAATCACCCGAAGCTGTTGTGATCGGCGGTAATATCGCCCAGGCTTCTCAACTGTTCTTCCCGGCTGTAATCCGGGAACTGGAAAAGGCGCATTATCACACTCCGTTACTGGTGGCCGCACTCGGCGAAAAAGCAGCAATCATCGGCGCTGCCAGCATCTGGTACGAATAACATCATCCCAGGACTAAAGTCCTGGGCTAAGTTCGGGGCGCTGAGTCCAGTGCTTAAATCCAGGACTTTAGTAACATCACACTATTATGATATCTCAGGAGATTCCCAAATACTACTATTACGGCATCTCAGGAGATTTCCAATACAGTGCAGCCAGCATCCGATAGGAGTAACATCATCAAAAATAGCCCAGGACTTTAGTCCTGGGCAACTGGATAAGCGTACGCAATACGCTTTGCTGCAGGGCTTCTGCATAAAATCATCTCAAAAAATTATATAAAAAACACAGGGCTTTTTCATCTTCCAAAATCCTGACAAAAAAACAGGAGAGGAGTGTGTAATGCCCGCGCTGGTCCTCATTTCTGTACATTAACCCAACGCCGGCCACCTATCGGGGCTGTTAGTACTCCTTTTGCCGCTTATCACTATTTCAAGCCGCTCCGCTTGCATATGCCCCCCTGACTTTCTATCTTACTACCATTCAACCAGGAGCTTATTATACAGTGAACATCTAACGGAGATCTATACACGTATTCAATCAAACATCTATATGGCAAAACAAAACAGCGATTCAAGGCGGGCGTTCCTTAAAAATTCCCTGGGAGCGCTAGCTGCTTTCACTATTGTTCCAAGGCATGTGCTGGGACGCGGTTATCTCGCGCCCAGTGATCAGCTTACCAAAGCCGTGATTGGCACCGGCGGTATGGGGCGTGGCCATTTTGGTTATGCCGGTACCCGTGTGGTAGCCATTTGCGACGTTGACCGCAATCACCTCAAACTGGGCATGGACCAGCTGGGAGACAAAGGTGTCAAAACATTTTCCGACTATAGGGAAGTGATCACCCTCCCCGAAGTAGATATCGTACACGTAGCTACTCCGCCACACTGGCATGGTATTATCGCTGCCGATGCTGCCCGCGCGGGTAAGGACATATGGTGCGAAAAACCGATGACAGCTACCATCGGTGAAGGCAAACGCCTCGTGGAAGCAGTGCAGCAACATGGCCGTATCTTCCGCCTCAATACCTGGTTCCGTTTCGAAGACCGCTTCTATGGCATGGGCACCACGGTAAAACCCATTAAAAAACTGGTGGAGAGCGGTCTGCTTGGATGGCCGCTGAAAGTCACCGTCAGCAAACATACCGGCTTCGACTGGAAATTTTTCTGGGTAGGCAAAACCAACCTCGACACCATGCCCGTTCCCAAAGAACTTGACTATGATATGTGGCTTGGACCCGCACCGTTCCGCCCCTACAACCCGCACCGCGTACACCAGACCTTCCGTGGCTATTGGGACTACGACGGCGGTGGCCTCGGTGATATGGGACAACACTATCTTGACCCCATTCAGTATTTCCTCGGTAAAGATGATACCAGCCCTGTAAGCGTGGAAGTTGATGCCCCGCAACAACATCCCGATGCCGTAGGCACCTGGAGAAGGATCACCTACACTTACGCCGACGGCTGTCAGATTATTCTCGATGGAGAAGGAAAAGATGAAAAAGCGGCTTATATAGAAGGTCCCAAAGGAAAACTGTACCCCGGCTTTAAATCAGATATCCCGGATCTGGAGAAAAAGCTGGCTGCCTTCCCCGATCCTGCACCACAACAAACCGACTTCGTAGATGCTGTGAAAAACCGTAAGAAATTTGCACTCAACGAAGAAAACGGTCACCGCTCCTGCACCCTCGTCAACATGGGTAAAATAGCGCTTCGCCTGAACCGCTCCCTCCAGTTTGACCCGGTGAAACAGGAATTCATCAACGACGCAGGCGCCAATGCCCTGATATTCCAACCCATGCGCGGCCCCTGGACCATCTAATATTACAAGTAAGAAACAGCATCAATGAAAAAGATATTACACATACTTATCGCACTGCTGGTGGGCTGGAACAGCCTGGCCCTGGCCCAGGGCCCTTCAGACCAGCGAGCCTTTCATACCAAAATTGCTGATGTGCTGGCGCTGATGCCTGCCTCTAATAAAGAGCAGTTCAATACCAACATGGAAGCGATTGCCGCACTCGGACAGGATGGCGTGACCACCATCGCCGGTATGCTGGCTCCACAGGGCAAAGGCGACAATACCCAGTTGCAGTATGCGCTGGCGGGTTATGCCTATTACGTTACACAACCTGGTAAGGAAGCCAAACGTAAAGAAGCCGCCGCTGCTTTCTGCAAAGCCATCAACAAAACCACCGATCCGGAAAACAAAGTATTCCTGATCACCCAACTGCAGACCACCGGCGATAATGACGCGGTGAGCACCCTGCAGCCACTGCTGGCTGCGGATCGTTTCTGCGATCCTGCTGCCCGTGTGCTGGTGAAAATAAATACGCCTGCTGCCCAGCAGGCATTACTGGGCGCTCTGTCTACTGCCAGTGCGGCCAATCGTATTACGCTTACAGAAGCGTTGGGGGATGCCCGTTATACTGCTGCAGTACCGGCTATCACCGCGCAACTGGGCAACACCGACAAAAAGCTGGTGAAAGTGTCTCAGTATGCGCTGGCACAGATTGCTGATCCTTCGGCTGCGACTGTGCTGGGTAATGGTGCCGCTAAAGCAGGCTATACATACGATGTTACCGATGCTACCTCTTCTTATCTGTACTATGCAGGACAGCTGGCCGCCAACGGCAATAAAGCTGCTGCACAGAAAATAGCAGAAGCCCTCGTAAAACAATGTGCTGCAGATGCGCAGGTACATACCCGTACAGCAGGACTTAAACTGCTGACCGATATCCTTGGGGAAAAAAGCATGCTCTGGGTAAGCCAGGCCGTTGCAGGTAAAAACAATGAATACCGCGATGCTGCATTGAAATTTGCCGCACCCTTTGCTGCAGCCACTTCTGTGGTGTGGCAGACACAACTGAAAAAATCCTCCGATGATACCAAAGCGGCTATCATCGGTATGTTGGGAGAAAACAAGGTGAAATCTGCACTGTCTACCGTAAGTGGATATACGAAAAACGGTAATGAAGCCGTAAGGCTCGCTGCCATCGCAGCTGCTGCCAGGATTGGCGAAACAGCCACCCTGCCTGCATTGCTGGATATCATGAAAACAGGTTCTGCTGCAGATATCAATGCTGTAAAGACAGCCCTGCGACTGATGCCCGGCAATGAAGTGGTACAGCAGTCCGGCGCAGTACTGGCAGCTATGCCTGCTCCTGCACAAACAGCGCTGCTCGAAGTGCTGGCCGCCCGCAAAGCAGACAGCCGCGTAAATGATGTACTGGCCCTGACCACCAGCAATAACGCTGACGTGAAAGCTGCAGCCATGGCTGCCCTGAAAGATGTGGCCAGCAAAAACAACACCCCTGCATTATTCGCACTGTTGAACAACGCCGGCTCCCAGCAGGAAATCAATCATATCCAGACAGCCCTGATCAATGCAGGTGCTACCAGCGATGATGTGTTGCCGCTGATGAAACAGGCGTCTGCTGCCAACCAGTCCCGTTATCTGGGTGTACTGGCAGGTATCGGTCAGCCTTCCGCACTGGAACCGGTGATGAATGCCTTTACTACCGGCAACGCAGCTACGAAAAAAGAAGCAATAGCTGCCCTGGTAGACTGGAAAAATGCTGCCGCTGCACCCGCCCTGCTGAAAATAGCCCGTGATCCTGCCAACAGCGACTATCGTGAGCAGGCACTGGCTGGTTATATTGCCCTCACCAAAAAATCAGGGTATCCTGCAGAACAGAAAGTGCTGATGCTGCGTAACGCTATGGAGTTGAATCCTTCCGCGCCGCTGCAGAATCAGATCCTGTCTGGTGTGGAACAATGCAAAACTTTCCCAGCCCTGCTGTTTGCTGGTGAATACCTGGATAACTCTGCCGTACAACAGAATGCTGCAATGGCTGTCATGAACATCGCCCTTGCCAATAAATCCTACAACGGTGCCCTCGTTCGCCAGCTGCTCGAAAAAACCAGCAATGTGCTGAAAGGTGGTGATGCAGATTATCAGCGTCAGTCGATCCGTAAATACCTCGCTGAAATGCCTGCCGGCGATGGCTTCGTGGCAATGTTCAACGGCAAGGACCTCAGTGGCTGGAAAGGCCTCGTGGAAAACCCTGTCGCCCGCGCCAAAATGGACGCTAAAACCCTCGCCAAAGCACAGGATAAAGCCAATGAAGCCATGCGCAAAGGCTGGTCTGTAAAAGACGGTCTGCTGATCTTCAACGGTCAGGGTGATAATCTCTGCACTGAAAAAAAATATGGTGACTTCGAAATGCTCGTAGACTGGAAAATCACTGCCAATGGCGATGCCGGCATCTACCTCCGTGGATCACCCCAGGTACAGATCTGGGACACTTCCCGCATCGATGTAGGTGCACAAGTGGGCTCCGGTGGCCTCTACAACAACCAGCAAAACGAAAGCAAACCACTCAAACTGGCTGACAACGCCATCGGTGAATGGAACCACTTCCGCATCATTATGAAAGGTGACCGCGTAACCGTTTATCTCAACGGCGTACAGGTAACCGACAACACCATCCTCGAAAACTACTGGGACCGCGGCCTGCCTATCTTCCCCGAAGAACAGATTGAACTGCAGGCACATGGCACCTATGTAGCCTACCGTAACCTGTACATCAAGGAGTTACCCCGTGTAAAACCTTATGTATTAAACGATGAAGAGAAAAAAGCAGGTTACAAAGTAATATTCGATGGCACCAACATGCACGAATGGACCGGCAATACCAAAGATTATGTAATTGATAACGGAGACCTGGTGATCTATCCTACCAATGGTGGTCACGGTAACCTCTATACGAAAAAAGAGTATCGCAACTTCTCCTTCCGTTTCGAATTCCAGCTTACTCCCGGCGCCAACAACGGTCTGGGTGTACGTGCTCCGCTCACCGGCGACGCAGCCTATGAAGGCATGGAATTACAGATCCTGGACAACGAGGCCGATATCTATAAAGATCTGCATGTATATCAATATCATGGCTCTGTATACGGTGTAATCCCTGCAAAGAGAGGTTACCTCAAACCAGTAGGAGAGTGGAACTATGAAGAGGCGATCGTAGAGGGTACCCATATCAAAGTGATTCTCAATGGTACTGTGATCCTCGATGGTGATATCGCGGAAGCCCGTGAAAAAGGTACGCTGGACCATAAACAACATCCCGGCCTGAAAAATGAAACCGGCCATATCGGTTTCCTGGGACATGGATCTATCGTACGTTTCCGGAATATCCGTGTGAAGGAACTGTAAAGAATTCTTTTCATGTAAAAACGCTTTGGCAATGTAGTTGTCAAAGCGTTTTTTTTATCAAGTATGTTGTTCACACAAATAGGGGATGTACTTTACTCAGAAGCTATCATACTTTTAGTATATGATAGAAAATAGGAAATTCAGTAAGGGCCTTAGTGTGCTGGTCCAGATAGTTTACATGCTATTGTTGAGTGGCTTTATCTATATTATGGTCACTGTAAAAAACTATTATGTTACTGTAGGATGTTATGTTATTCTGCTGATGGGAATACTCTATCAAATCAGGAAAATAATCAAAGAAGATGATGGTGAGTGGCCAGAGAATAACTGGTGGTTGGGGGCAAGGACTGTAGGTTATTACATAGGTGTCTACATTTTTCTTTTTTGGGGAGAAAAGGATGCTTTTGAAGGCGTTTTTTTACTCGTTGTAAAGATAGCAGTAGGGATAGTGATGATGATTTATCCGGTTGTTCTTTGGCGAAGAACTGTTCAGATAAAGAAGAGGAGAGAAGCGGAGCAGGAAGAAGAAGCTTAATACTTTTTATCAAAATGTTATTTAAAGACCGGCACTATAGGGGGGCTCCTTATAGTGCCGGTTTTTTTATGACAGCTTATTTAAATGGATCTGAATATTTCGGATCTGTGATCAGCTGCTGATCGGTCAGTGTATGCAGAAAAGCGATGATGTCACTTTTATCCTGGGAAGTTAACGGAATGCCTGGTTTACCTCCCTGGAAAAGCTGTATCCCGATATTCGGATTTTCTTTGGCCCCGGACTGATAATGATTCATGACTTCTTCCAGTGTGGCAAAGCGGCCGTCATGCATATATGGTGCGGTGAGCGCCACATTGCGCAGGCTTGGGATTTTAAAGGTGCCCTGGTCGGCGGGTTTGTGGGTAATTTCCCCGATGCCTTTGTCGGTGTAGTCGGTTTCCAGGCCGTTGTTGGAACCGAAGCCTATATTGATACCGGTGTTGTCTGCGATCAGGAAAGTGGGTATCTTCCCGGTACCGGCATTATTCAGGTCGCTATGGCATTCAGCGCACATTTTGACCTGCATCAGGTGCAGCCCATTTTTCTCTGCTGCATTGAAGTTGCTGAAATTGCTGGCGATACCTTCATCGTATTTAGAGCGGAAGGAGACGATACTGCGTACAAACTGTGATAAGGCATTGGCAATCCTGGCGGAGGTAACGGCCTCACTGCCAAATGCCGCCTTAAACAGCGCAGGGTAATAGGAGATACCGCCAAGCTTTGATTCCAGCGCTGCTAGCGAGGGCATGCCCATTTCAATATGATCGAGTATAGGCATTAACGTTTGTGTTTCCAGGTCGGCTGCCCGCATATCCCAGAACATGGCTTTGGTGCCGGAGAAACGCATGTTGACAATAGTCATACTGTTGCGGCGGGTAACGCCGTTGTCAAAGCCGGATGACTGGGCTACGCCATCGGTGAAAGCCTTGTCCTGGTGGTGGCAGGAGCCACAGGAGCGGGTGTTGTTGACAGAAAGGACTTTGTCGTAAAACAATACCCTGCCTAAAGTGGCGCCGGCATTGGTGATAGGGTTGCCGGCCGGGGTAACGTCCAGTTCTGGTCGCAGGTTCAGGAAGGCCTGTATATAAGGTGGCATGTTGTTACGGGTAGCAACGTAGTCGTACAGTGTACCTGGCAGGTTAGGGGTTCCGGGGGTAGCCGGAGTGCCAGGGGTAGTTGGCGGTGGTTTGGATGGCCCTTCGCCTGTCCCGGGTTTGTAGACATCATCATTTTTTTTACAGGCAGCTACGGTGAACAGCAATATGAGGGCGATAAAAAGCTTTTTGTTCATAGTTTCCTTGGTTTTGCTTTAATACACACTCAGGAGATTTTTCCCTTATGGAAAAAGAAATAAATTATTTTTGGCGCCGGTATAAGGGTTTTTTGAAGGTGGGGTGTATAGTTATAAGAAGCTATTGAAATAATCACGGTAAGCAGCTAACGAGTGAACATATATTTTGGCAAAGCTAAAGACCAGGATAAACTGGTGGAAGAATATTTTCAAACCTACTTCGAAGGGCTGCATCGTTATGCCTTTACAATTCTGAAGGACAACGATGACGCAAAAGATGCTGTGCAGGCCGTTTTTCTGAAGCTATGGGAGAAAAGAAAGGAGATAGATGAACAACAGTCGGTAAAATCGTATTTGTATACGGCCGTATATCATTACTGCCTTAACATAAAGCGGCACCAGAAGGTGAAAGACAGTTACATGGCTTATCACCAGCCTGTATACGAACATCGGAATGAACTGGTTGGCAAGGAAACACACCGCAAAATTATGGAGCATATTGAAGCGCTGTCTCCTCAATGTAAACTTATCTTCAGTAAAAGCCGGTTTGAAGGATTAAAATATGCTGAAATAGCCGCCGATATGGGATTGTCAGTTAAAACGGTGGAAGTGCAGATGGGAAAAGCTTTGAAGATATTGAGGGCCAAACTTTTCGATATAATGATGATACTGTTAGCCTGGCTGTTTTTTAAGTCATAATTTTTTTATCATGAGCAATGTTGAATCCCTGCCATATGAGTTGTTAGGTAGATATTTTTCCGGAGAAGCTACGCCGGAAGAAGCCATCGCTGTCGATGACTGGATGAGGACCCACCAGGACAACCAGGTGGTATATGATCAGGTGGCTGCCTTGTGGGATAGTGCTGTATTACAGCAACGTTATCAGTTGCCCGACAAGGAAACAGCTTTACGGGAGCTGAAATATAAATGGAATCCACCGGTGGTGAAAAGATCATTTCCGGCACTTAAGATAGCTGCAGGCCTGGCATTGCTGGTAGGCGTGGCTGCCATTCTGATGCTGCAGCTGCGGCGGCAGCCGGAGAAGACTACCCTCGCGATGATATCAAGGCAAACGGCCACGGATATATTCCGTGATACCCTGCCGGACAATTCGCTGGCAGTATTAAACAGCCATTCGGCTATCCGCTATGCACCTGGTTTCACAGATAGCGTCCGGATGGTTAATTTGTCTGGTGAAGCCTGGTTTGATGTAACTTCGCATCCTGATAAACCGTTTATAGTAGCGGTCGGGGATGTTCGGGTGCAGGTACTGGGAACAGCTTTTAACGTAAAACAATCGGAAGAGAAAATATCAGTGATGGTGAAAAGTGGTCTTGTCAGGATGTCGAGAGGAGATAGCAGTATACTTGTCAAAGCAGGCCAGGAAGGGATTTACAACATCGCTGGTAAGGAACTGGGGCTTACAGGAGGGGCGTTCAACGGAAATCAGATGGGATATGCCACCAGGATCTTTAACTTTGAGAACATCACGCTGAAAGAAATTGTGGCTCAGCTGGAAAAGGCTTATGGTATCAAAGTGATACTTGAAAACAAAGCATTGGAAAACTGTACCATGAGCAGCTCATTTGAAAACAAACCTATAGAATACGTTTTTGAGGTTATATCTGTTACATTGAATGTTACTTGCAGATTTGAAAAGGACAAGGTGTTTGTCAGCGGCGCCGGTTGTAATTAATGGCCGGCAGTGGTTCACAGCGATAGTTTTGCTGCTGTTGGGAATAACATCGGAAGGTAGCGCACAGCAGGCTGCCGTTAATCTCCGGCAGAATATTACAGTGGGAACCAGCGAAATCCGCCTGGATGTTTTGCTGCAACTGGTCACCAAACAAACGGGTGCCCGTTTTTCTCTGAATACCCGCAAGTTTTCCCCTTCCATGCTGATCCATGTGCAGAAGAAGGTACAACCCCTGTCTGTATTACTGGAAGACATCCGGCAACATACCGGTATCAGTTACCGTCTGCTGGGCGGACATATTATTTTCGTAGATGCGCCACCGGTAAAGGAGCCTTCGCCTCCCAAAAAAAAGGAAGTGACCACTAAAATACCTGCTTCTTCTCCGGCTATAAAAGCTATTCCTTCCCTGAAATCTTTATCCGCGCCCTCTATCGCTTTAACACCACTTACTTACAATATTGGTCCAGCCAGTGGTATAGACTCCGTATTTGTGGCAAGAGATACCATAAAGCCGCCGAAGGACACCGGTTTGCTGAATCTGTCTTTGAAAAAGCATATAGCAGATTCCGTGAAACACCGGAAGGACACTGGTTTGCTGAACCTGTCTTTGAAAAGGCCCACAACAGATGGCCAGGGATGGGGACTCGGACTGGGATGGGGACTGGGTACCATAGAATGGCCCGGGTTCCGTAGGGATACCAGTTTACGGTATCGTTCTTCCTGGAAGCCTGTTACGGATAAAAAGGAGTGGAGCCTGGGTATTATCAGACTACCGGGCCTTCATAGAGAGCTGGATTCCCTACAGCAGCAACAACAGCTGCAACTGCAACAACAGCAACAGTTACAGCAACTGCAAAACCAACAACAGTTAAGCGCACAACAGTTACAGCAGGAACAGCAAAAGCAGCAGTCATCTACCAAAAACAATCATACAACATCAACGGCTACACGAAATAAACAAACAACAAAATCCGGTAAATCACGTGACTCATTTCTGAGTAACCTGTTCAGAGGTAATACCCGCTCTTTTTCCCACACCACGGATGGGGAACCCGTGAGAGAAGGGATGATACCTTTTATCAATGCTGGTTTTACGGTAGATGAAGCTTTTTATGCCAATCCGGGTCTGCAGGCCGGGATGCCTTTTTTATACGTTACCGCTTCCTGGAGTTCCAATTTCACTAATTCCGGATTTCGTTATGGTCTGGGTACTTCCATCAGGTTAGCGGAAGATTGGCGCCTGCACCTGCAGGGCACAGCCATGAGTAAGATGACTTTCCCCTATGATTCTTCCGGGTGGCCCAGGTCAATACAAATGCAGTTGCTAAAGCTGTCATTAAATGTGGAACGTCGGCTGGGGGATCATTTCAGGTTACAGGCCGGTGTCTCTTTCAATAGATTACAGACGGAGTATTTTAGCCAGAACAGAGCTCTGCCCTTGAATAATAAGGAAGAAATTGCACTGAGAAATGTGAAATATTTTAAACCTCCCTATACCATTAGTAATAGTTATTCAGAAGGGGAGTCAAAGAATAATCGTGCCTGGATTGGTTTTCAGATAGGATTGTATTACCATCTTGGTTTACGCAGGAATTAGTTTTTGATGCAGGAATTTTAAAAAAAAATTCCTGCATCAAAATAAATGCTAAACCCGTAAATGTTCCTTCCGCTGTACATGCGACATATACGCCGCTGACATCATTTTTACACTGTCAAGATGAGTGTTGATGTTGGACACCAGTTGCGTTTTGGGGATATTGCCCAGGATGAAGTCCAGGAACTCTTTTACAACGGCAGTTTTCGATTGTTCAGTGAGTAGTTTGGAGTCATCCAGATGATGTCGGAGGGCGATGTCTTTCATGTTGATAACCTCCAGGGGCTTTTCTCCTCCCAACACACCGATGTTGCGGAAAATGTAGATATCGAAGTGATTGTTCCCGCCCACCAGATAATCTTCAGCGTTGTTCTGATGGTGTTTGTCTTTAGCCTGGTAGGAATGTATCTGTATGTTCTGGAACGGGCCCTGTTGAATGTGGTGATATTCGTGCTTCACACGTCCATTGCCTTTGTAGAGGTCACTGCCGGGCATGATCCAGTTCCTTCTTGCAAAGCTGTTATGCAGCAAGTTGATGGTGATGTTGGCGATGTTCTCTTCTTCTTTTAGCAGGCGTATGATCATAGCAGCATCCATTTCGCCATAATCCTTGTAGAGCTTCTGTAATTCGTGATGGCTGTATTGCCGGACATTGCCGTAATCCTTATCGAAATAATTGACATAATCAGCTTCTGTGAGCTGTTTGAGGAATCCGCGTGGCTGTACCATAGAAGATATTACTTCCATGCTGTCGGGTAGTTTGGAGGCGATACCGGGTGCCCGGAACAACTGGCAGACAATGTCGAAGATATGATAACCGCTATGGGATATCTTACCATATCCTTTGTTGTAAGGATGATAATCCTGTGTGACGATTTCTGAAGGGAGACGCCACTGGCCGTCACAATGGGTAGACTGGATATTGGTGACAGGACAGTTTGTGGCGACGGCTACTTCGCGGATACGTTCCATCGCCAGCTGGAAGCCAGGATGGTAGCGGCGCTGAACATTTACCGTAAATACGGTGGATTTACGTTGTTGCAGTTCATTGTACATCTTCAGCAGGTGCAGGTAATCATCCAGAATACCCCGGGCATGGGCCAGGTCTGAAATCGCATGATTGCGCGTGGTCACCGGTTTATCCATGAGGATATGCAGTCCGAGGCCCAGCGCCCATTCTGCATAAGCTTTGTGAACAGTCGGTTCTGTGGCGATGATCACGGCATTGATCTTGTTTGCTGTTACAAAATTATCGAGGGTGGCCTTCAACGTGGTTGGCAGCTCATCTGCAAACGGATCGATAAAAAGTGTGGGAATCTGGTATCCGTTCTTTTCAAAATGCTGTTCAACATTGGACGCTTCAGCTTTTACATCGATAGCGAGGGAAATCTCAACCGGGTATCTCTTTTTCAGATCGGTGACAGCGGGTAGATACACTCTTTTGGAATGAGGGCCAATTCCAACTAAGATAAGTCTAATGGGTTCTTTCATTGGCTTGAGGTTTTCAGTAGTAAAATTTAACGTTGTGAAATTTATATCTAATACTGGTCAGGGTTTGGGGCATAAAACTAAGGCATCTTATGATACATGTGGCGGACAGTATTTTACATTATCATTAATTTGTGTGGAGATAAAAACAGAGTGGGGCTGTTTCAACAAACAGACACTCCCGTCTGTAAAATCCGGGAGTGTCCTGCATTTAAACAATGTTTTCTATGGTAAGATCAGACACCTCCTTTGGCTGGGTCCTGCTGAAATATATGTGTCAGCATTTTATACAGCTCCGGATGTTTTTCTGCCAGCTGGTCGGGCCGTTCAAAAAAGTATTCTGATATCACAGCAAAGAACTCTGCTTCGTTGGTGGCGCCGTAAGGATTAATATCCGTGCGGCCTTCGGCCATTTCCTGAATGGTCTGGTGTACCAGCTTTAACCACGGGATGCTGTAACTGTGTTCCAGCAGTTTGGTAGGCATACCATCCGCATAGCCGTCTGCTTTGTCGAGCAGATGTACAAACTCGTGGATGGCAGTATTGCTTTTATCGGTGGTGTTGGAGAAGCCTTCCCGCAGGGCAGAACGGGACAGTATCATCTGTCCGTTGAGAGGGCCGCTACCTACCATACCCAGGATATTACGGTTGTTGCCTTCGTATTGGTAGCTGCTGTCAAAAGTATCCGGATAAAGGATCACATTGGTGAGGTTGAAGTACTCCCAGTTTTTAAAACCAAAGATGGGAATGATAGCACTGGCGGCTACCAGTACACGGTCCAGCGGTTCTACCGGAGTACCTACTCCTTCAATATGCGTCCTTTTGAGGAAACGTTGTAGCTGTTGTTCAAAGCGTAATTTGTCTGTTGCGTTGAGTTGCTGATAATAACGCACATGAGACTGCAGCAGTTCCCGGTAGCTGTCGGGAACGGCTGTCTTTTTAAGTTTATGGCGGGAGAACATGTTCACGATGGAGAGGAACAGTATCAGCCCTATCATGATTAATCCGAATAAGACCATGGTGCAGGGTATAAATGGTTATTTCCGGTATGCCTTGAACTCAGAGCCTTTTTTCCACTGAGGGAAAGTGCTTTCATTGCTGAGGGTATAACCTACGTTAAACATGAGGCGTACATCTTCTACCATACCGTCCATTACCCAGGTATCAGGGTTGAACTCATCGGCAGGGGAGTGGTAACGTAAACGGTTATACTCCGCCGTTTTTTCCTTGCCGGAGCCGGGAGCTTTGCCCACGATATCATTACCTGGGCCGAGGTATAATCCGGGTACGCCCTTCTTAGCAAAGTTAAAATGATCTGAGCGGAAAAACCAGCCGCCTTCGGGGTTGGCTTCCGGTACTGTTACGCGGCCTTGCAGGGCTGCAGCACGACGGGCATATTCATCCAGTTCTGACTGGCCCATGCCTATGACAGTGATGTCTTTGGTGCGGCCGAAAGTATTGAGTACATCGAGGTTGATATCGGCAACGGTTTTTTCGGGAGCAAACACCGGGTGAGAGGCATAGTACTCGGAGCCCAGCAGGCCTTGTTCTTCACCGGTAACGGAGAGGAAGAGAACAGACCGTGCCGGTTTGGTTTTGAGGCTGCTGAAGGCGGTGGCCAGTTCCAGCAGTCCGGCAGTACCGGTAGCGTTGTCTACCGCACCGTTGTAAATAGAGTCACCTTTTACCGGCTCACCAATTCCAAAGTGGTCCCAATGGGCGGAAAACACCACACATTCCTGCGGTCTTTTGGTACCTGGAAGTATGGCCAACACATTATGGGAAGTAGATTTTTTGATGGTATTATTGATGACCAGCGATGTTTTCAGATGAAGGTCAACTGGCTTAAAGTCTTTCTGTCTGGCTTTTTCCATGATATCCGGGGAGATGCCTGCGAGCTGGAAGATTTTTTTGGCGGCATCCTGGGTGATCCAGCCTTCCAGCGCGGTCCTGGACATATTGTTGTCTGCTGTCTGCAGGTGTAGTTTGGAATTGGACCATCCGCTGCGTACTACTTTCCAGGGATAACTGGCAGCAGCAGTCTCATGAATGATGATAACGCCGGTAGCGCCTTGTCGGGATGCTTCTTCAAATTTATAGGTCCAGCGGCCGTAGTAGGTCATGGTGCGACCTTTGAAAAGGTTATTGTCAGCGAAGCCGGGGTCGTTGATCATCACGATCACGGTTTTACCTTTTACATCGAGGCCTGCGTAGTCATTATGTCCGTATTCCGGAGCCACAATACCATAGCCGGCAAATACCAGTTCCGAATTGCTGATGTTTACCTGGTCCTGTACGCGGCGGGTGGCAGCTACATAATCATCGAGGTATTGTAAGGCCACCTCGCCGCCGGCGCCTTTGATGACCAGATTGCCGGCTGGTTTGGAGGCAATGGATACCATGGGTACATCCTGAAAATAGCTGTTGCCATTGCCTGGTTTCAGGCCCAGTGCTTTAAACTGGCGGGCCAGGTATTGAATCGTGCTGTCTTCTCCCCGCGTAAATGGCTTGCGGCCTTCAAAAGCATCGGATGCCAGTACCTGAATATGTTTCGCGAAACTGTTGGCATTGATCGCTTTGATAGCGGTTGAGTCCTGGGCCTGTACTCCCTGCAGCATCAGGGAAGCGGCCACACTGAATAATAACGGTGCTTTCAAAATAAGACAATTGATGATAAAACAAAGATCACTAGTGGATAACCCATGGGATAAGATCTGCATATCCTCGATCAGGCTCCTGCTGTCCCATAACAGGGGGTACAGCAACAAAACTAATCACGTGACCTCAAATCTATGGGATAAAATCCAGATAGGCAAAGTATGAGCGGTCCGGGCTTATGATAGTTTCCCGTATATGTTATCAGAATCCGGTATATAAGAGTTTGATCTTATCTCTGTACCGGATACCAATCGGAATTTCCTTATTGAAAGTAGTTTCAATAACATTTCCGTAAATGGAAATAATGGAATTAATAGCTATAATGTATGACCTGTTAACCCTGATAAAATCTTTGTTTCCCAGGTACATTTCGATAGTGGACATGGAAAGATGGGTGATATATTTTTTGTCCTTATAGTGAATGATGATATAGTCTTTTAATGCCTCTACAAATTTTATGTCAGGCTTCCACATCCTGTATATTCTCTTGTCGCACTTTATCCATATGTATTCTTCATTATTCATGTTGTAATTAATCATCCCAACAGCACCCGGTGTTTCTTCCCTGTTCGGTTCCAGAGTATCAACATTTTCAGCCGGAAATCTGATTGTAAGCAACTTATTCAGTGACTCCGCAAATCTGTCATAGGATAATGGCTTCATTAAATAGTCATATACATTATTATGGTAACCATCGATAGCATATTTGGATTCATACGATGTAATGATAAGATGCTTACATACTTTAGGTGAAATGGCAGATAGATATTGATATTCCCGCAATCCGGACATATGTATATCTATATACATTATCTCCGGTGTAAAATCATAGGAAAAATTAAGAGCATCATGGATACTATGAAAACTTCCGACTAGTTCTATGTTCTGAGTGCTCTGGATGTAGTTTTTAAGCAAATCATTTGAGCTTGCATCATTATCTACAATGATTGCACTTAAATGAGACTTACACATAAGAAGGCATTATTTGGTCACCAAAAATGGATATTATGAGATTTAGAATTCATGATTAAGTAGTCAGACTGATGGTTGAATCTAGTTAATGGGTTCTGAGGTCCTAAATTTTTTAGGATAGTATTTGCTCAATAAATTGAATATATGTGACACGCTACAATAGGGGGGGCATATTCAACAGATTGATATTTTAAATATAATAAAATTTTAAAAATAAAAAATAAATTTTTTATTGCATTTTAAAAAAAGTAAATATTACTAATCGTCCGGGGATCTACAAGATAGGATTACGTATGAACCATATCGCCTGGTTCTTTTCCAACCATACAAAGGACGTTTTTAAGACGAATAAAGGTCGCTGTATTTTTTAGTGTGTGATTGACAATTAATTGTAAATATTGTCAGTGATGTAGAACTGAAAGGTTGAGTTAATAGGAGCGTGGCTACAGTTGGCGAAGCTTACAATACTGCAAAGGATAATGTTATATGCTCAAATCATTCACCGGATAATCGTGGAGATATCATTACTTTCTGTCTTGACAAAAAATCTGGTCAACGTATAAATACATTGACCAGATTTGGCATTAGTTTTTCAGCCATCCGCCAGAAATGTGAGCCTGGCCGAACTCGCCTTCAGTTGGATTGGTAGGGCTTACAGGGCCGCCGCCGGAGATAGCGTCTGCGTTTGTAATCTCTTCACCCAATTCTTTCAGGAAAGATTCTTCGATGCTTCCCAGTTTGCTTTTTAATTGATCTTTAGATAATGCGCTGAGATCAATTGTGAATTTTGAGCTAGCCATAAAAAAAATGGATTTAGTTAACAATACATTGAATATAGACTAAGGATCTGCAGGGGAAAAAATAATTAGACGAGTGTGATGCTTTTGTAGATGAGTTTTATAAAATCAGGAGTATATTGAAAATAGAAAAATCAGGCGTTTTTTCTCTTCAATTCATTCCAGTCAATAAAATTTTCAAGCAGGTGTTTTTTGCTGTTTAATCCAACGGTGAAATTGGCATGGTACATTAAAATATCCAGGTCAGGAAAAGGTATGTCCTGGCCGGATTGCCATATTGGACGTCCATCACGGGATAAATTGTAGAACCTTTTTGATAACGGCTTGTATTGCACACCAGAACTATTTTTTAGGAAATAATTCATATTCTGCTGATCTGTATATCTGTCATTATAGTTGGAGAGTAGCGCATTGAAAAATGCCCGTGTTTGCGAATGTATTTTACAAATAAAGAACCCGCAGCATAAGTTGTGGTTTATACTCAATTCTCCTCCGTCATTCTGAAATGCTATATCATCGTGCGCCAGTTCATTAATTATTTCATACCTGATATCGTCAAAGAAAATGATGTCAACATCAGAGAAAACCACATACTCAGCATCCGTCAGTTGAATAAAATCGTTTACAAAACTGATTTTCTCTTTCATCTGTTTATTCCAGTTGATACTGCCAAACTCCCCGTTACATAACTGATCACTCGTTTTTATGACCAGTTCAAAACTATTACTCAGATACTGATTGTAACTGGGCAGGAAGAACCTGTCAAATAATATTTTATGAGAGGGAGAATAATAGGTGAGTAGTGGAATTTTATCGGTTAATATATTCATGGTTTTGGGAATTACGAACGAAAATCTTAATGGGCGTAATCATGATAGATATGTGGATGATGGGATCTCACCAGGTCCAATAACTTTTGGTTTTGTGATTGAGATGCCAGTTCTTTTTTAAACAACTGGCGGAGATCATTGTCATCATCGCTGATGTATTCATGGCGTTTGTCAAATGGAACAAAAATAATTTTCCCCAGTTCGACTAAATCTTCAATATACTTTGGAACATCGTCTACTCTGATCTCTTCAATGGGTTGAACAGCGTATTCCGACATCACTTCTCCTCTCCATCCGCCTTCTACAGCATGGAACCCATTTTTTTTAAGTAAATATATTGACCCTTTCTTCCCCTGGAATCTATATTGTATCCCATTTCTCACCCGTTCAATGATAAATGGGGGGCCGCCTGCTCCTCTTAAAAGGAGACTACAAAAATAGTCACCGCCTGTTTTGTTGAGAAAAAGAGAAGCGATGTAAAAATCGGTTGTTGCGTACAATACATTTTTATGAAGCAGACCTGAGTATTGAGGTACTAATGTTTCCAGGTGTTGTATATTACTTCCATGGAATAAATAATCCATAATCGTTTGGGTTTAGAAAAGACCATTTCCGTTTTTTTTATTTCCTGAAGACACTGCCAAATATCCGTTCAAATACACTTTTTTCATCTATCTGTATCTCCGCATCTCCTTGCATAACAGGTTGCTGGGGCAGCAATCTGTTAGTCGTAGTAATTAATTTATCGCTGTTTAGTTCTACGATAGCTGTATGCTCATGTTTACTAACATCGGGCATGATACCGGATATCTTTCCTTCCAGTATGCCATATTCCTGGGCAGGATAATTATCCAGATTAATCCATACTTTCTGTCCGGCTTTGATCTTTCCTACATTTCCATCGGTACTTTTAAGATAAACATCAACGCCTGGTACTTTTGGTATGATGCATATGGAATATAGCAGTGTATCATTTTTACCTGCTTCTTTTGATGTATAAACAATACCATCCAGCGGTGATGTGGCGTACCAGTTTTTTCCCGTACTGATATCCTGCCTGACCAGTAGGGTGTCTCCACGGGATACGGTGTCTCTGTTGTTTACAAGAAATTCCAACATCTGGCCGGTGTTGTTTTTTATGATAAGACTTTCAGGTGGGTTTTTGGTGTAGATGGTCACCTTTGCCTTCACCAGTTCCGGATAAGGTATGCGGGAGCTAAGCACCAGGATTACGATCGCTACAAGCAGCATCCATAACAATCCTGATCTGATCAGCCGATGGGGTACATGGCCAATCAGTTCTTCCATTTCCTGGCTATATTGCTCGTTTGTTCCAACTGGCATATTTGTATTTGTTTAAGCTACACCTAATTCTAATTGATTTTTTACCAACTCGAAGTAATATCCTTTTAAAGCCGCAAGGCTCCAATGGTCTCCCCGTTCTACTATACAGCCATCCTTCATTACAATTATCTGGTCAGCATTTTTTACGGTGCTTAATCTATGTGCGATAACAACCACTGTTTTTCCCTGATAAAACTTGGACAGGTTCTCCATAATGGCTTTTTCATTATTCGAATCCAAAGCACTGGTAGCTTCGTCAAAGAACAAATACTTCGGATCTTTATAAACCGCCCGGGCGATAAAAAGACGTTGTTTCTGACCTCCACTCAAACAGGATCCGGTGTTGCTGACCTTGGTGGAGAAACCCAGAGGAAGATTATTAATATAGTCCGTGAGGTTAGCGATTTTTATTGCTTCGTCCAGCTTCTCCATAGAAATACGACTATCATCCATGGCTATATTCTGAGCAATGGAGTCATTAAAGACAAAGCCATCCTGCATGACGGTGCCACAGTTTGTACGCCATTGATTGGCAGACATAGTAACAAGATCAGTTCCATCCACTAATATTTTTCCTTCACCGGGCGGATAGAACTTCAATAGTAATTTCATTAAAGTTGTTTTTCCACTTCCGCTGGAACCTACGATTGCCGTTATTTTTCCTTTGGGGATATGTATACTGATGTTTTTAAGTACGGGAGCACTTTTAGGTGATCCATATCTAAAGCTCAGGTTAGATATAGTGATCCCTTCTCCATGAATATCACGTAAATTATCTGCGGCGGTATTTTTTACTTCTGGTGCTACGGCGTCATTCAACAGCGCATCTTCATTGATTTCTTCATCATTTTTATTATGTATTTCTCCCAGTCTATCCAGGCTTATTTTAGCATCCTGTATGTTTCTTACAAAATTAATCAACTGTATTAGCGGATTATTCATTTGTCCTATGATGTAGGAAATACTCAGCATTACACCCAGTGATATTTGTTGGTGTATGACTAACATGGCTGCAGAATAGGAGATGAGTATATTCTTCAATTGGGTAAAAAAAGACGCCCCGATTTCCTGGTATTGCTCTAATGCCAGACTTTTGATGTTAACCTGGAACAACTTTGCCTGTATTCGCTCCCAGTTCCAGCGCCTGGACCGCTGGCTGTTGTACAGTTTTATTTCCTGCATCCCGGTAATAATCTCAAACAAACTGTTCTGCGTTTCCCTGGCGCGTTGAAAACGGTTATAGTCAATGTTTTTCCGTTGCTTTAAAAATATACATATCCATAATATGGACAATGCACTTCCAATGCAGAAGATCGCTAATAAAGTAAGGCTGTATAATGATAGTACAAAGGAGTAAACAACGAGGCTAATTAATGAAAACACAGTGCTTAATGTAGATCCTGTTAAAAATGTTTCAACACGTTTGTGGTCGGCTATGCGCTGTGTAAGATCACCTACATTTTTAGATTCAAAAAAACTAACGGGAAGTTTCATTATTTTAATAAGGAAACTGGATATAATGGATACACTTATCCGCGTGCTTACATGCAAAAGTATCCGGTTCCTGATAAGGTCGACCACGAAACTACCCGTGAATAACAATAGCTGAGATAATAGTATCAGGTGAATGAAGTGTATATTTTTTCTGTTAACACCAAAGTCGATCAGGCTTTGTGTCAGAAATGGAAAACACAACCCGATGAGATTACTCAATATAATGCCAAGAAAAAGCTGGAAGAAATATCTTTTATACGGTCTTACGTAATCCAGTAAGAATCTAAAGCCCTCGTTTTTTTCGGATTTGTTTTCCTGTTTAAGATAAAAATCAGGTGTGGGTTCCAGCAATAAGGCAACACCTTTATTTTCCGCGGCGCTTACCCAACATTTCAGGAAAGTACTTTCATCTACTTTCACGAGAGCATGTCCCGGATCGGCGATAATAAATTCTCTTTTTCCACCAAAAAAACTATTCTGTACTTTATACAGCACCACAAAATGCTTTTGTTGCCAATGGAGAATACAAGGCAATGGGGCTTTTTCTGTTAGCTGTTCGTAGCTGATTTTAGTAACCATAGATCTGAATCCGATGGTTTCTGCTGCTTCACTAAGTCCCAGCAGACTCACGCCACTTTGAGTAATATAAGAATGGCTTCTTAAAAAATTGAGGGAATAATCCTTTCCAAAAAAAGCAGCGATCATCCTCAGGCAGGTAGGCCCGCAGTCCATGAAATCAAGCTGACGGAAGTACTTATATTTCTTTTTCACAGTACTTGGTTTTATATTATCTACTAGGCCTGCTCCTGGCCGATCATCTCATAATAGTTTACGCAATGCGCTGCTTTATTAGTAAAATGTTTATGAAATCCTATGGTGAATTCAGTCTGCAGGACAGGGGCTTCCGGGTTATCAATATAATAGGTCGGAACATTCCCGTAGTAGGAAGCCCAACCGCTGAATGTACTTGGTGGAGCAATTATATAATCACATTTTGCCAGCGTATACAGATCTATTATTTCACTTTTCCGGATGTATACAACGGGCAAGGTAGAGAAGGAATGCATATCAATTTCCTCATCCGAGCAGATAATAAAAACAACAGAAGAAGGATTGTCGTGTCCGGATAACAACTGTTGCATTTCCTGTATTTTTCTTACATAAACAGTGTCCTCATAAAACCATTTTCCTCCCTGGTAGTTTTTGTAATCGCCTCTTCTGATATGTATGCCTATCAATGTTTTCCCGAATTTCCGGGCTTTGTTTACTATTGTATCAATTAGTCCGGCATATTTCTCTCTGGGCTTAAAAATATCACGGATGAAGAAGAGGTGTTTGGGCATGTTGATATGGTCGGTAAACCGCCAGCCTTCTACAAAGAGCACTTTGTTTTTGGCTTTCTCCAGGAAACGGGCATCATTCATATCGCAATACAATGCACCATTGGGTTGTGATGCAGGAATAATCGTAAGGTAATCCAGGAATGGGAGGCTTTTCCTTTTCTTCAGGAATTTGAAAAGTCCGCTGGCAATTTTGATCAATATCGAATTAAGGGTACCTGATCTCGAAAAATGAAACCTGACACCTGTTAATTTAAGGGTTGCATTATCCTCCAGGTCAAAATATTGCTGGTATGCCTCCGGAAAAGACAAATAATAAAACGAGTATCCATGCTCTATTGAATTGGCAATAAATGCCGAAGCATGCAATAACCTGTTCCCCAACTGGCCGTTCTTATACAAGTTGATAACCATTTGAAGTTATTTTATGTAGACTTTACCTCCTATCTGCTCTTAACGCGCGATTCTTCTTCACTGCTTCTGATATTGAGGCTTTTAATACTTTGCCTTAATTTTTGCAGATCAAATTCCAACCTTATATCAAAGGTCCTGGAGCCACGGAACTGATTGATTTCATTTTGAAAACCATCCGTATTTTGCACCATCTTGTCTTTCATGCCCAGGAACATGTCCCGGTATTCTGCCACCAGGATAATCTTCTTGTTAAGAAATTCTTTCCGGATGCCGGTTGTAATAGAGCTTTGAGGTTTAAACCGGTATATATCGTATACTGAACTGGTGGTATAATAACTATTGGCAGTGAACAGGAATCCTGGCAGTATGGTGAAGGTATTTAATGTTGTAAAGGTGAAATTATATCCCTGGAGATGATAGTTTTTGCCATTAAACTGCGAATTGAATTCATCATTCAATAAGGTGCCGGAAACCTGCAGGGTATACCATTTGGTAATCTCTTTTATATAACTTAATGCAAATACCAGGCTTTTTCTATTGTTAATGTTTACCATTTTTAAGGTCAGTATCTGACTTTGAAAATCGTAAAAAGGCATCTGACTGATCACATCATCTCTTTTCCTATAAGAGATATTCAGGTTAATATTTTTATAGTTGAAGTTTGCTTCATAACTATTGAAGATGGCAGGCTGGAGATAAGGATTTCCTTCTATTCTTGTGTACGGGCTTGAAATGATAGAAAACGGGTTTAGGTCGCTATAGGCGGGCCTTTGTAGTTTTCGGGTATAAGACAGGTCTATATTTAAGCTCCGGTTAAAAAAGTCTCTGGATATATTAAAATAGGGTAGGAGATTACCATATTCCCTGACGAACTTTTGTTTTGTTGTGACAAGATCTCCGCTACCCCTGGTATATTCATACCTTACCCCTGCTGTAAGATTAAAACCTTTAATAGCCCGGCTGGCATTTACATAGCCTGCAAATATCTGTTCATCATATGCAAAGTTGTTGGTCCGTGCTGAATCCCTCCTGTAGAATGATCCGGCCAGTGTATCATAGACGAGATTATTATCAGCAGTAGTAGTACTGGCCTTTATACCTGTTTTGAACCTAAAATCTTTCCATCTTTTTTTGAGATCGGCGTTGAAAGTCAATAACCTGGTTTGGGATACAACGTCATTCAGTGTACTGTTGAGCCCAGTTATGGCACTGTTGGTAATATCAATCTGCTGATGCTGGTCCTGATCAAAATAACCATGGTTTACCTGCATACTGAGGTCGCTTGTGCTATCAATTTTGAGTTGATAGAAAAGGGTACTGGCAATAGATCTGTTGATGGAAGAAATATCATTATTGCTGTTAATCTCCTGACCGTATGCCTGTGGTTTTATAAAGACCAAAGTACTGTTGGTGAGGGTATTTTCTTTATAATCTCCGTATATCCCCCGAACACTCAGACCCAGCTTTGATTTATCATTGAGCGGTTTTTCGTAATTGAGTCTCAGGGAATGGCTATTGGGTATTTGTTTGGAAAAGGAATGCTCTGAATAAGTGTTTTTAAACTGGCTGGTTTCTGTTTGCCTGTTACTTTCAAAATCCAGGAGTCCACTATACTTTGAATAATCATAATCGGCCTGGAAATAATGTCCTCCGTCTTTTTGATGAACATATCCCAAACCTCCGTACAGCTGGTTAAATTGATTCCTGCCATATCCAAGGTAGCCGTTTACGTTAGAACCATTTACGTATTTGGCTTTGTTAAGTGTTATGTCTATTACTGCATTATAATTGCCATCATATTCTGATCCCGGGGCTGTAATTAATTCTATCTTCTTTATTTCATTCGCCGGCAGATTCTTTAATTCCTGGATAGACAAAGGACTTCTTTTCCCGTTTATTAAAACAACAGGTTGAACGGTTCCGTTTATCCGGATATTGTCCTGCACTACAGAAACGGCTGGGAGCCTGGCAATGAGGTTCAATGCATTACCGGAAGTTTGATAGATTTTATTGGTAGCATCTATGATTAATTTGCCATTTTCACTTCTGATGGGCGGTGTGGATCCCGCAATATTGATGGCTTTGAGTGTGGTAGTACTGTCTAATAGAATCAGGTTCTGTAAGTCGATGTCCTTGTCAGTAAGGACTATATTGTTATTGGTCCATATTTTATAGCCTATAGAGGCTATTTTAAGAGTATAGTGGCCGGCAGCCAGCTGGGGCAGGATGAATTTACCTGTAGTATCCAAAACAGTTTGCGCAACAATCCCATTACTGTTTAAACGTTCCGCCGCAACCATACCTGTGGTAACCGGAATGCTGCTCTGAGAAATAACAGCTCCGCTTATCCGGAATTTTTTTTCATTCATTTGGCCGATGCATATCGTAGTTTTAAATGCAAGCAGTAGTCCAATAAAGTATATTAGTCTTTTTTTAATCATGTAATAGTGTGGAATTTAGCTACAGATTCGTTCTTGTGCGTTATAGTGAAAAGTGTCCAAGCAATGTGTAAGTAATATCGGGGGCTGTACTGCCTATATTGGATCCGTCATGCAGTATATTCTCAGTGGGAGCGATATAAGCCTGGTAAGGATCAAGTGGGATCCGAACAATAGGATAAGTACCATAAGTCCGGCAAAACAGCTGGCTTAAATGCCATTGGGTATTTTTGGCGTTAAAACTACCTTTTTGGTTGAGTATCCAGGTTTTCATTTCACTTAAGGGTTGATTCACAAATAGGAAGTATCTCTTCTGCGTACCTAAGTTAATACATAATCTGTTTTGTGCATCATGGGCTTTATCTATTGCCAGGTTATCAATATTGTCGATATGAAGCCCTGTATACTGTTTTCCTTTGAAATACTTTGTCGTAGTTGATAAGTTGGCGTCGTTTACCGAATAAAATCCCTTCGAAATTTCTTTTCCTTCCTGCAGAAAATGCGAACAGTATTTATTTAAAAGATCAGCATATTGCCTGAATAGTTCTTTTTTCTCAGATTGAACTTTCAGGAAATGGCGTTTGGAAATTACTTTATTTAAAGTAATGTTTTCAAATTTATTTTTCAATACACCCGGAATATCGAAAATATAAATGGTGGATGAGGACTCATTACCTGACTGTAGGTCGGCTTTCAGCATCGATAGTTCATCCTCAGTGATTTTCCGCCATTCATCCCGGGGCTTGTAGGCATTACTAATGTATGAGATACCCGTAGCAGCACGTTCTTTAGCCACTTCACATCCGGTTGAAATTTCCAAAGAAGCATATGTAGCTTCAGATGCAATTATTTTCACGCCTTCTTTCAGCATTGTTATAATATTTAAATTAGATAAATATCATGCTTCAACCAGTTCATACTTTTTGAGTATCTCATAAACGCTGTTCCGTATATGTGTATATATCTTCCCGAGATCATTGCAGTATATGGAGGGATTATCGAAGCTATTTGACTTTTTATACCGGTGAACAATATGTCCACCTCCGCATACTTCCTTCACCTGACAAGCATTACATTTGTCGCACAAACTGTTATGGCTTTTATAATACAACCTGGCCAGATTTGAGCTAAGTGCGTCGTCTATACTATTTGTACTGATATTTAAATTTTCCTTTGTGAACCCATCTCCGCATATTTTCAGCGAATCGATAGATTCGATTCCTCCATCTGTTTCTATTACCAGAACACTGTTGTTTTCTGATCCCATTTCATCGGATATCGTGGATTTCCCCATGATCAGGCTGATTGCATTTACAAAGCGTCTTATCTGAATAGGGGAAGTGCTTTTGGAATCAAGGATCCATCGATCAAAAATTTTAATTAACCAATCGGCATACCTTGTTTCAGTAGCGAGATTAATATGTTGGGGAAGACATTCGTAGTTAAGATCAGGAAATAAAAAATCAATACTCCTTATGCCGGTTGATTTGAAGAACTCATACATTTCGATAGGATCAGTATCCACGTTGATGACACATAACATTTTGGCCGTTTGCTCCAGGCCATTAGCCTTTAGCGTGTTGATCCCTTCAAGCACTTTTAAAAAGGTCCCTTTCCCGGAATGGTCCACCCTGTGTTTGTCATGCACGGCCTGAGGCCCGTCCAGACTGACCCCAACCCGTATGTTATATTTAATAAACAGTTGACACCATTCATCTGTAAGCAGGATTCCATTAGTTTGAACAGAGAAAAAGAGCTTCACTCCTGTATCAATTGTTCTCCTGGCTTTCTCCACAAATTCACTGAAAAATTCTTTTTTTGCCAGTAGCGGTTCTCCTCCATGAAAAATGAAAAAGAATCGTTGCAACGAGTGACGGAGACAATGCTCTTTTACTTTCAGAAGTAATATGTCAACCGTATCCTGACTCATAAACTTAGGCTGCTGCAAGTATGTTTGGTCTTCGAAACTATACATATAGCAGTAAGAGCAGTTAATATTACACCTACTGGCAATTTTCATCACCAAAGCGGAACAATATGGATCTCCAGTCATTTTCTTTTATTTTCAGTTATTAAAAACATTCTTCCAGTTCCTCAAACGACATTTGTTTGTATGGCACTTCACCATCAACATAAGTAGAAATTTTTTCGACTACTCTGTTTCGGATATGGTTGATAATCTTCATTAAATCCCTGCAATAGATGGATGGATTGTCAAATTCGTTTTCATTGCTGTAGCGATGTGGAAGGTATCCGCCGCCACAAATATTTTGTACAGGACAACGCTGGCATTTTTCATGCAGGACCAGGTGACTTTGATTGTATAGTTTTATGAGATCTTTGGAAAAGGAATCTTCAATAGAATGAGTCAGTACATTTACTCCTTGCTTGGTGAAACCATCTCCGCAAATCTTTAACACGTCAACGGGTTCTATATTTCCATCTGTTTCGATAACCAGTACCTGGTTTTCATGATTGCCGAGGAAATCACTGGATTGATAACGGCCAACAATACCATGTGAAATATTTTCAAACAAGCGGATCTTCGGCCTGTACTGATCTGTATCATAATACCAGGCATCGTAAAAACGAATAAGCCAGTCTGCATAGGCTGTACTGGTGGCCCATTGGTATTCCAGGTAAGGATGAGCGTAATTGGAATCAGGAAACAGCAGGTCGAGGTATACTATATCCAGCTCTTTAAAGTGACGATATAAATCAGCCGGGTCTGTTTCAAGGTCAATCACTGTCAATATTCCTCCGCTTAAATTATGGCCTGAATGCTGCAGGGCTTTGATTCCCTTAACTACATCCTTGTAGCTTCCTTTACCATTATGATATACCCTGTTTTTGTCGTTTGTCGTTTCATTACCGTCCAGGCTGATCCCAATGGCAACTTTATGTTCATTAAAAAAATCACACCATTCCTGATTCAGCAATATGCCATTGGTTTGAATGGAAAAATTAAGCGGGATATTATAGGACGAAAATACATTCCTGGCTTTCCGGATAAAATTTTCAAAAAAATTCATCCCGGCAAGTAGAGGCTCACCTCCGTGAAAGCTCATCTGGAACTTCTTAAGTTTTCTTTCATACGCGTGTGCGGCCGCTTTTTGAATAACGGCATCTGCAACTTCATCTGACATCACCTTGGGTTGATTTTTGTAAGTCATGTCACCAAGGTTATACATATAGCAGTAGGTACAGTTCAGGTTACACCGGCTTGACACCTTTATCACCAAATAAGAACAGGTCGCCATAAGAATAATTATTTTTTTATTACTTAATACATCCAAATGAATATAAAACAGATGTTATTTGTTCCCCAATTTTTTAGATAAATTAGATCCTTCAATAGACGAGTGTAGTTAATCAGCACAACCAGTGAAATGTGGGTATCATTTTTCGTTTTGGCCACTATCTTTCTGTCTACTTGATAAAAATAATAAGATGAGCAACGGGGAATTCTGCCGGGTGTATTGTCTTCCCCGGAACATAAAAAAAACAACACTTCCGATATTAAAAATCAATTCTTTCAATCTAAATCCCTTAATTTGCTGCTGGATAGACTAAACCAACTTTTACTCCCTGGACGGACCAACCAAAACGCTCAGTTGTATGCTCAACGCTCATCACGCTACTGATACCAGCGCAGGCAGGTATTGTGAAAAAGATTATGCAGGTTTCTGGTATGAAATGCAGCAGGACAATGAACAGGGCCTGTATAAGATTTACCATGACCTTTACGATAACTTCTACCACTATGGTATCTCTGTTGTGCTGGAAAAAGGTATCGTCAAAGAAGCTATCAATGACATTTTCGTAGATATCTGGCGGAAACGCCATCAGCTGGACATGCCGGAGAATATCCAGGCATATCTTTTTATATGCTTTAAAAGAAAACTGTATAAGATCCTCACCAAAACCCAGAAAGGGATTACCCTTACTGATAGTCAGCTGTTTCCCGAACCGGAAGAGCTGCCCTATGAATCAGTGCTGATCCGTCAGGAAACCGATGCACAGGTGAAGAATAAACTGGAACAAATGCTGGCGCTGCTCACCAGCCGTCAGAAAGAATTTATCCGCATGCGCTTTTATGAAGACCTGAGCATAGAGGAAATAGCAGTTAAGACAGCCGCCACCCCCCGCACCATCTATAATACCATCCACAATGCCCTCGTCCGCATCCGGGAAGTATATACCGATGCCACATTTATCGCACTGCTGCTGCTTTTGATCGATATGGAAAAAAATTCCTGATTTCTTTGGTAAAAAAACAGGCATTCCTCCCTCTTTATATAAAATGCCTGGAATGGACTTACAGCAGTATAAGGCGGAAGACTTTATTTTAAACGATTCATTCGTACGTTACTGCCTGCGCAGTAATGATACGGACGTGCAGTTCTGGGAAAACTGGCTGGAACGTTATCCGCATAAACAGGAAGAAGCGGAAAAGGCACGGCAGTGGCTGTTCCGCCTGGGACTTCGTCTTACGCCGGAAGAAAAGGATGCCGAGTTTGGCAAGCTGAAAGCGGTCATCTCAGTAGCAGATACGCCGGAAAAAAAGATTTCCTGGAAAAAGATCGCAAGAATCGCTGCAGCTATCGTATTACCACTGACAGCTACCACCTGGTGGCTGACAACACAACGGCAGGTGGCTCCTGCTGCTGATCAGGAAGCCTACACCATTTTTAAGGCTACGGATAGCCTCCGGCGTCAGGTAACACTGGCCGATGGAAGTCTGGTGATACTCAACCCGCACAGTGTGCTGAAAGTTCCCACCTCCTATAATCAAAAGCAACGTAACCTGCAGCTGGAAGGGGAGGCCCTGTTTGAAGTGGCCAAAGCGGAAGACAAACCATTTGTAGTGAGTGCCGGTAATATCCATGTACAGGCGCTGGGCACCGCCTTTAAATTAAGAGCTTACCATTTTGATAAAGAAGCTGCTGTAAAACTGGTGGAAGGAAAGGTACGGGTAGCGCAGGAAACAGCCGTAGCAGAACTGCTGCCCGGAGAACAACTCATCACCGGCAGAAACCACGCCCGCTTTAATAAAAACAGGTTCGATCTGGAACGGGAAAAAGCATGGCGCAGCGGTCGTCTCGTCTTTCACAATGCATCTCCCGCAGATATCGCCGCCACATTGGAATACTGGTATGGTATCAACATAAAAGTAATCACACGAAAAAACAAACCTATCCGCTTTAACGGCGTATTCAACAACAAACCGCTGCAGGAAGTATTGACGGCCGTTTGTTTCGTCAACGGGCTCGAGTCTGTCACAAAAAATGACACTTTATTCGTGCAACCAATAAGTAAATAGTCCTACAGGTTCATCTAAACAACCAAAATGCGTTATGAAGAAAACATCCCTTCTAAGGGCATGCTGTGCCATGCTCCTGTCTACCCTTTTGCTAAGTTGGGTGCAAATAGCAGAAGGCCTGAAAGATAAGATTGACGTAGGTTTTAGGCAAACAAAGGTGCTCAGCGTGCTGCAGTACCTCGAGAAAAATACCCGCCTGAAATTTTCGTACAATCTCGATGATCTGGAAAAACTGAAACCTGTGACCATCGATAAAAAAGAGCGGACAGTAGAAAATCTGCTCCAGGAGATCAGCCATGCTACCTCCCTGCAATTCCGGATGACTGAAGACATCATCCTGGTAAAAGCAGCACCAGCTACCTCTCTGGCGGTAGCACAGCCTGCACAGGAAAAACCGGTGGAAGGCGTGGTGAAGGCCGCTGGCGGCGAAGCGCTACCAGGTGTTAGTGTACGCGTAAAAGGTACTGCCCATGGAATGCTTACCGATGTACAGGGCCGCTTCAAATTCACTGACCTGCCTGCAGGATCTGTATTGGAAGTGTCTTTCATCGGTTATGAAAAACAGGAGGTAACTGTCAACGGTCAATCACCGCTGACTGTTACCCTTGCTGCTTCCACCAAAGTACTGGACCAGGTAGTGGTAGTAGGTTATGGTACACAGAGTAAAAGAAATGTGAGTGCAGCCATCACCTCCGTAAAAGGCAGCGAAATTTCCAACGTGGCCACCAATAACCCTGTCAATGCATTGCAGGGTAAAGTAGCAGGCCTCACTGTTACCAATACCGGCGGTGCCCCCGGCGGTATGGCCGATATCAGACTGCGTGGTATCAGTACCTTCGGTAGCCATCAGCCACTCTTCGTCATCGATGGTAGCCCCGGCGATCCCTATTACCTCAATAACAACGATATTGCTTCCATAGAAGTACTGAAAGATGGTGCTGCTGCCTCTATCTACGGTTCTAAAAGTGCCAACGGTGTAATCCTCGTCACCACTAAAAAAGGAAAAAAAGGTGCCCCGAAAATTGAATTCAACACCTGGTACAGCGTTGTCAACCCCACCGGTAAACTGCACCTGCTCGATGCGGATGGTTACCTGAAAGTTCATAGCATGATGTACGATGCCGCCCCGGCCGGCACCAAAAAACCCGCTTACCTCAAAACAGGTGTTACCGCTAACACCAACTGGCAGGATGAAATCCTCGGTCAGGGTAACAGCGAAAACTATAGCCTTAACCTCACCGGTGGCAGCGAATATTTTAACTATGGCCTCAGCGGTAACATCGCCAACGAAAAAGGTACGCTGCTGGGAACCAATTTTAAAAAGAAATCCATCCGCTCCCGCAATGAGTATAAAAAAGGACGCCTTACAGTAGAAGCTAACCTGGTATATGCTGAAACACAGCGCAGAGACGTTCCGTATAGTGTGAAAGACGCCTTCTTCCAGTCGCCACTGTTACCTGTATACGATAGCAAGGAGAAATACGGATATGCCATGCAGATCAACCAGCTGCCTAAATATGAGAATGCCGTAGGGGTGAACTTTTACAATGATAACAGCAATAAAACACAGTATTTCAACGGTAATGCGCGGCTGTCACTCGAACTGCTGAAAGGCATGAAGTTCGTTACCAATCTTAACCTGGCCAACTCTACTTACTTTACCTACAATTATCATCCTCCTTACCGCGCCAATGCCAATGATCCGCTGATCCCATATGCAAGATTGGAAGACGGACGCACCACCTACCGGGAACGGCTGATGGAAAATCTGTTGTACTATGATCGCAGCTTTGGTAAACATAACCTCAACCTCCTGGCAGGTTATACGGCAGCAGAAAGCGCTTCCAATAGTTTAACTGCAGTGGCAGACGGTAAAACCACCGTTTATTCTGTAGTAGATGGTCAGATCGTATCTAATGTGATACCTGGCGGATTTCTGGACCCATCCTTCAATACTATGGATGGTGCCAGTGGCGGTACTTACAGTGCTGGCGGTACCCGCTGGCAGTACAACCGTCTCTCCTGGCTGGGCCGTGTAAACTATGCCTATGATGGAAAATATCTCCTCCAGCTTTCCGTACGTCGTGATGGTTCCTCCAAATTCGGTGAAAACCGCCGCTATGGTACTTTCCCTTCTGCTTCTATCGGATGGAACCTGCAGAGTGAACCCTTCATGCAACAGTTCAACTGGCTTACCATGTTGAAACTCCGCGCCAGCTATGGTCGCCTGGGTAACGAAGATGTACTCACTGCCTATGATCATCAGCAGCTGATCCTCATCAAAAATGTACAGGGTGGTGGTTATGTACAGGGTGCCGGTTCTACAGCATGGCCTGGTGGTGCAGCCTACGATCTGCGCAACAAAGATCTGCGCTGGGAAACCAACGTTAGCCGCAACATCGGTTTCGACTTCAGTATCAATAACAAACTTACCGGTGCTTTCAACTACTTCAACAATACTACCATCGACCTGCTGATCAGAAAGGCATTGGCTCCCAGCAATGGCCTCAATGATCCTGTTATGAACGTGGGCCGTATCGCTAACCGCGGTTGGGAACTGGAACTCACCTGGGCTGATAAAAAAGGTGACTTCAACTATAGTGTAACCGGCACCGTTAGCCAGGTGAAAAACAAAGTGCTGGAACTCGCCAACGACGGACAGAAACTCTACGGCGTAGGCCTCAAATACGGCACAGGCCCCGTTCCCAATACTACCCAGGTAGGTAGCGAAATGGGTGCGTTTTACCTGTACGAGGCAGATGGTATCTTCCAGTCTGATGCAGAAGTAGCGGCGTATAAAAACAGCAAAGGCGAACTGCTGCAGCCGGATGCCAAAGCCGGTGATATCCGCTTTAAAGATACCAACGGTGACGGTGTAATTGACAACAACGATAAAACCTACCAGGGCAGCGCTTTCCCTAAAATCGAATACGGACTGAATATGAGCGTAGCCTGGAAAGGCTTCGATCTGCAGCTCTTCTGGCAGGGTGTGGGTGGTAATAAACTCTACAACGGTAACAAATACGAGTTACAGGGTATGGATGCCGGCCGTAACTTCGACGTGAGCACACTCAACGCCTGGACACCACAGAACACCAATACCAATGTACCACGTGCTGTATTGGGTGATCCCAACAATAACAACCGTGAGTCTACCCGTTTCCTCGAAAGCGGCAGCTACCTGCGTCTGAAAATGCTCTCCCTGGGATATTCATTCTCTCCGAAGCTGCTGCAGCAGGCGAAGGTATCACGCTTACGCCTGTACGTAAGTGCGCAGAACATACTCACCTTCACCAAATACTCTGGCCCGGATCCTGAAATTGGCCGTACCGATGTGCTGAACAACGGTCTTGACCGCATGATGTATCCGCAAAACAAAGTATTGATGGCTGGCGCTCAGCTGGAATTCTAACAGTCTTTTTGTCTGTAAAAAAACGATTATGAAAAAGTCTTTGTTATATATATCATTATTATCCGCAGCCATGGTATTTTCTACCGGCTGTAAAAAGGAGCTGCTAAACCAGAACTCACCGGATAAACTGACCTCAGACAACTTCTGGACTACCCGTGAAAGAGCCATTACCGGCCTCTCGGCAGCCTATTCCAGAATAGAGAGTTTTGCCGGATGGGACAACTTCATCGAAGCCCGTTCCTGCCGCGAATACTACCGCGAAGATTTTGTGGAACCTGGTAGCGATGCCTACAACTACAGCTGGTGGATGGAGATATACAACTACAGCTATAATTCAGGCAACTACGCCATAGACCTGCTCTGGAAAGATAACTACCGTGGTATCAACTTTACCAACCAGGTGCTGGAAAATGTGGCACTCATGAACAACAGCCAGATAGATGATGCCAGCAAAAGCATGATCCTGGCGGAAGCCCATTTCCTGCGTGCCTACTACTATTTTAAACTGCTCACTAACTTCGAAAAGGTGATCCTTCGTGATAAGGTGCCTAATGGCGAAAATGATCTGCCCAAAGTACCTTCTTCCCGTAATGAAGTTTGGGACGCTATCATCGCCGACCTGAAAGCCGCTGAGCCCGGACTGCCGCTGCGCGGAGACAGGCCCGCTACTGAGCTGGGACGTGTTACCAAAGGCGCTGCACAGGCTTATCTGGGTAAAGTGCTCATCTACCGCGCAGGAGAAGATAAGGGTAATGCAAAGGCTTATTTCACCGAGGCTTCCACCTGGCTGAAAAAAGTGATCGACTCCAAACAATACACCCTGATAGATAACTACCTGGGAATGTTCAACGGTACACTGACCAACTCAGCTGAATCTGTTTTCGAACTGCAGCAGACGATGGACGAAGCAAACGGCGCTTACTACAAATCACAGCTGAGCGACTGGATTGCTGCTTCAGAACTGGGTGGTTACGGAGAGATCTACGGTACCCAGAAACTGCTGACAGAAATGCTGAAAGAAGGAAAAGTAGCTACCGATGGTTTATATGACCATCGTGTATACAATACCGTTTTCTTTAAGGATGATTATTTTAATGATGCTGCCAATCCCCGTGTATACGGAAAAACTTACGATAAAGTGTTTGAAAACAACACTGTCGCCTTCCGTAAATGGATTCCTGCCAGCCTCGACCTGCTGGGCAATCCTGTTGCCATCAACATGCCCATCATCCGTTATGCTGATGTGAAGCTGTTGTATGCAGAAGCACAGAATGCCATAGGTTTCCCTGACCAGGCCCTGATACAGATCAATGAGGTGCGTGCCCGCTCCGCCATGCCGGCACTGCAGCTTGCCAATACCACGGATGTGTTTAACCAGCTGGTACATGAAAGAACGATGGAGTTCACGCTGGAAAGCAGCCGTTTCTACGACCTTCGCCGCTGGGGCATGCTCCAGCAGAAAATGCAGGACGCAGGAAGAACTTTTTCAACGGATAAAAGTTATTACCCGCTGCCACTCAAGGAAACACAGAACAACCCACTGGCTAAATAGCCATATTCACAACGGTTAAAAATTCCCGCCGGCAGCTGTGAGGCTGCCGGCGGTTTATACCACGGTACCATGAAGAAACTATTATCAGCTTTGTTGTTTTTGCCGGCGGTATTGCAGGCCCAGTCCAATGATTGGGAAAACCCGCAAAAGCCGTCTGAAAACACGTTATACCCGCACGCTCACTTTATTCCCTATCCGGACGCTGCTGCAGCCCTGAAGGGAGACAGCTCTCCTTTTACCCTCTCACTGGACGGCATCTGGAAATTCCACATGGCGGCCAATCCTGCCGCCCGTCCCAAAGGATTTGAACAACCCAACTATGATGTCAGCAGCTGGAAAACAATCCGGGTACCGGCCAACTGGCAAACGGAAGGTTATGCCCCCTATATCTTCACCGATGTAGAATATCCTTTTCCACCCAATCCTCCTTTTGTTCCCAAAGAAGAAAATCCTGTAGGCTCCTACCGGCGTAGCTTTCAGCTGCCCGTTTCCTGGAAGGGGAAACAGACGTGGCTGCATATCGGCGCTGCCAACGCTTTTGTATATGTATGGGTAAACGGTAAATATGCAGGCTTCAGTAAAGACAGTAAAACCCCCGCCGAATTTGATATCTCTGCATATGTACAGCCTGGCAACAATAACGTTTCTCTCCAGGTGTTCCGCTTCAGTGATGGTTCCTACCTCGAAGGGCAGGATATGTGGAAACTCAGCGGCATAGAAAGAAGCGTGTACCTGGTGGCGCGATCACCCTTATGTATATACGATTTTTTTGCCAAACCACTGCTGGTAAATGATTATAAAGACGGCTCCCTCCAGCTGGACCTCGCACTGAACAAACTACCGGCCCTCACGGACAAGGATAAACGTATCCGTATATCCCTGCAGGACAAAGGCAATACGATATTCTCAAAAACACTGCCTGTAGGCAGTGATAGTCTGTACCACCTGCAACAGTTATTACCTGGTATCAAAGCCTGGAATGCCGAACAACCCAATCTTTACCAGCTGGTCATTACACTGGAAGATAAACAAGGTAAGCCTGTCGAGAGTATAACCCAGGCCATCGGCTTCCGTAGCGTTGAAATAAAAAGAGGACTGCTCCTGGTAAATGGTAAACCCATTATCATCAAAGGGGTAAACCGCCATGAGCACGATATGCGTAATGCAAAAGTGGTTGACAAAGAAGGGATGCTGAAGGATATCCGCACCATGAAACAATATAATATCAATGCGATGCGTGCCAGTCATTATCCTAATAGGGAGGAATGGTATGCGCTCTGCGACCAGTATGGTATTTATGTGGTGGATGAAGCAAATATAGAATGCGATGGCATGAGCATGCATCCGCTGAAAACCCTGTCAGACAAACCCGAATGGAAGGCGGCCTACATAGAGCGTACCCGCCGCATGGTGGAAAGAGATAAGAACCATTGCAGCATCATCACCTGGTCGCTGGGTAATGAAAGTGATTTCGGCGAAAATTTTATCGATACCTACAAATGGTCCAAACAACGGGACAATACCCGTCCGGTACAATATGAAGTGGCCCGCAATACCCCCTGGACGGATATCGTGGCGCCCATGTATAAATCCATTGCCTGGATGCAGGAATATGTGCGGGAATACCGTGACCGCCCCGTGATCCAATGTGAATATGCCCATATGATGGGCAACAGCGGAGGCAATCTCCGGGATGACTGGGAGCTGATGCAAAAACATGATCAGCTGCAGGGTGGCTTTATCTGGGATTTTTCTGATCAGACATTTTTGCAACACGACTCACTTGGAAGGGCTATCTGGGCCTACGGCGCAGATATGGGCACTGTAGGTGCTACCAGCGATACCAGTTTTTGTGCAGATGGTATGCTGGCTGCCGACCGCTCTCCGCATCCGCAGGCTTTTGAAGTAAGAAAAGTGTATCAGCCGGTGCAGTTTGCGCCGGTAGGATGGTCCGCTAATCTGTTGCAGGTCCGCAATCGCTACGACTTTAACCTGCTGGACAACATTACATTAAGCTGGGAACTGAAGGGAGATGGAAAAGTGATAGCGTCTAAAGTGTTACCATACCGTCATCTGCAGCCACATCAGCAGGATACTTTACGTATAGACCTCCCCGTTATAAACCCGCATCCGGGTACACATTACTACCTGCATGTAAAGGCTGCCCTGAAAAATGCAGACGGCCTGTTACCCGCCGGCTTCATCGTTGCCACGGATCAGTTTGAACTGCCATGGTATACACCGGTGGCCACCCGGCAGGTGAAAGGCCAGGCCCTCCAGGTGAAGCCCTCCGCTAACGGCTGGGAAATTGGTAACGGACTGTTTACCGCCACCATCCGTGAAGGATGGCTGGAACAGTTTGCGGTTAACGGTACCGGCTATATGCAAAAAGCATTAAGGCCTCACTTCTGGCGCGCCGCTACCGACAATGATATCGGCAACAGTCAGCAGATGCGCTGTGCCGTATGGCAACATGCAGGTGACAGCTCCCGCCTGTTGTCTGCCCGTATTGTCCGCCAGGACCCGCAGCAGGTGGAGATACAGGCCATGCACTGGCTGCCGCTGGCAGATGCTCACTACGGTATAGACTATACGATATATGCCAACGGTGATATCAAAGTGAATGTTCGTTTCCTTCCAGGAGATAGCATATTGCCGGAGCTGCCCCGCATGGGCATGCGCATGGTACTGGCGCCGACACTGGATAAAGTGACCTGGCTGGGCCGTGGCCCCTTTGATAACTATCAGGACCGCAAATATGCAGCCGACGTTGACGTATATACGCTTCCTGCCGACTCCCTGTTTCATCCCTATCCCCGTGCACAGGAAAGCGGCTACCGCTCCGACGTGCATTGGATGGCGCTGCGTACGGCCGCCGGCAACGGCTGGATGGCCCGCAGCGACTCCTTACTCAACATGGGGGTGTTACACTTCGATATGGACCGGCTGAATTTTAACCGCCATCATAATGTACATGGCGGCTCTATGTACAACGACCCGCTCATCTGGTGGAATATAGACTACCAGCAGGCCGGCCTGGGCGGCGATAACAGCTGGGGCGCCAAACCACATGCTCCCTACACCCTGATATATAAACCATATCAATATAGTTTTATATTGAGACCTTTGCAGTCAGGTGATGAACCAATAGAAAAGGCGAAAGAGATATATGAGTAAATTAAAATGGCTGCTGGCGCTGCTATTGATACAGCAGACAGCCCAGGCACAACGGAACCACTTTGCAGATGTACTGGACCTGCACTACACTGTAAAAGACAGTACTAAAATAGCAGGCACTTTTTTTTCAGACATGGGAGCCTGGCATGCTTATGCTTTGCCCCAACCTGGTAATGGCAACGGCTTCACCGGTCCGCTGCTGATGGATATGAAAGGGGAGTGGTTATCTGATGCCATCGCACAACTGCACCTGTACACAGAAGGAAAAGAACTAACATTACAGCAGGACAGCACTACGACCCATTATTATCCGGGCCTGTTGCAGCTGGGATACACTGCCGGCGCCGTAAAGGTGCAGATGCAGCTCATTTTCACCGGCAAGCGGGAAGCGATGATACAGACCATCGTTCGTAATACCGGCAAGGCGCCGCTGTCCTTACTGGTACAGTGGCAGGGGCAACCGAAATTAAAACGGGCACAGATCAGTCTTGCAGATAATGGTATCAACATCGCCGTAGCAGGTACCCCGCATAGTTTCCGCCTGCAATGGTGGTCACCTTTGCCCTGGAATATCCGTTCCTCCGGCACCGGCTATATAGCAGAGAAAATGGTGAAGCTACCAGCAGGCAGCCAGCTGGAAGATCTGCAAACACAGACTTTTATACCGGAAGGGGCGATACCTGCGGCATCACCGGTGAAACCGGTATTCAGCACCGCGCTGCAGCAAAACGAACAACGCTGGAATGGTTACGTTAAGCAGCTGTTTCTTCGTATGCCCTTCACCGTTAAAGATCGTTTTCGCAGCCGGCTGGCCGTAAAAAGCATGATCACCCTGCTGACCAACTGGCGCAGTGCTTCCGGCCATATTCGCCATGATGGTGTATTCCCTTCTATTTCCTACCAGGGCTTTTACGGCATCTGGTCCTGGGATAGCTGGAAACAGGCCGTAGGACTCAGTTATTTCGCCCCCGAACTGGCTAAAGACAATATCCGTTCCCTGTTCGATTATCAGGCTGCATCCGGCATGGTACCTGACTGTATCTATGCAGACAGTACAGAAAACAATTTCCGCGATACTAAGCCCCCATTGGCCGCCTGGGCGGTATGGGAGGTATATAAAGCTTCCAGGGACACGGCCTTCCTCCGTGAAATGTATCCTGCACTCGAACGTTACCATGCCTGGTGGTATGCTGAAAGAGATCATGACCACAATAACTTGTGCGAATATGGCGCTACTGATGGCACCCGCATCGCGGCAGCCTGGGAAAGCGGTATGGACAATGCTGTCCGCTTTGATAAGGCAAAGATGCTGAAGAATGCGCCGGGAGCCTGGTCGCTCGATCAGGAGTCAGTAGATCTCAACAGTTATCTGTCTAAAGAAAAAACAATACTCGCTCAGATCTGCACCGTGTTACAACAATCAGACGAGGCCACCGTCTGGCAGGAGAAAGCCGGCGTACTGAGCCGGCAGATCAACCGCGTATTCTATGACGAAGCCTCCGGCTTTTATTATGACCGCCAGCTGGGCGGTGAGCTCATACGTGTCAAAGGCCCTGAAGGATGGATTCCGCTATGGGCAGGCATTACACCAGAACCTTACGTAAAAAATATAACAAAATACCTGCTGGATACCACTGTTTTTAATACATTAGTGCCCCTGCCCGTGCTGGACGCAAGTGAAAAGGCTTTCGATCCGCAACGGGGCTACTGGCGCGGGCCCGTTTGGATAGACCAGTTCTATTTTGCTGTCGCCGGCCTGAAGCAATACCGGGAAGAAGCCGCTGCCCGGGCACTGACAACAAAACTGTGGCAACATGCAGAAGGGATGAATGACAACAAACCCCTGCATGAAAACTATCACCCGCGTACCGGCAAAGGCCTGAATGCAGGGAATTTCAGCTGGACGGCAGCGCATGTGCTGATGTTGCTGGCAGACAAACTTTAATATTGAATGTTATGTTGTATACTTTTTCAGCAGCCGGAGTGGAAAATCTGCTCAGGGATCATTACGGTCTGACCGTTACTGCCAAAGAACTGGAAGGTTATGAGGAAGCTAATTTTCTGGTAAAAGATGAACAGGGTAATGCCTGGATTTGCAAGATAGCCGGAGATGATCATGCTCCTGCTTTTCTGGATGCCCAGGTGCGTATTCTCGACCATCTTGCTGCCAGCGAGGTGAAAGGATATTTCCCGCAGGTAGTGAAAAACACGAAGAAGGAAGCGGTGACCCACCTCATTTTCCCGGAAGAAATACATTATCTCCGCCTCTACACCTGGCTGGAAGGCCAGCCGGTTGTTACGGTAACGGGTACACGTGATATATATGCTTCCTGGGGCAGCCTCCTCGGTAAAATGGATAAAGCATTGGAGGACTTCTCTCATCCTGCCATGCACCGCGAAATCCGCTGGGACGTGGCCCGTGCACTCGATGCCCGCGACCAGCTGCACTGCATCAAAGATCCGGAGAAAAAGCGGCTGGCCGCTTATTTCCTGCTGCAGTTTGAGATGGAAGTACTGCCACACCTGCATCGTCTGCGTAAAGCATATACACATAATGATGCCAACGATTATAATATACTGGTACGTGATAACATCGTCAGCGGCCTGATTGATTTTGGAGATATGGTATACACCGTGCTGGCCAACAATGTGGCCATCGCCTGTACTTACGCCATGCTGGAAGCTACAGACCCTATGGAGGCCGCAGTAGCCCTGGTTGCTGCTTACCATCAGGTTTATCCGCTCA
This sequence comes from Chitinophaga flava, assembly GCF_003308995.1. Lineage (NCBI taxonomy): Bacteria > Pseudomonadati > Bacteroidota > Chitinophagia > Chitinophagales > Chitinophagaceae > Chitinophaga > Chitinophaga flava. The sequence continues at coordinate 2,054,672 of NZ_QFFJ01000002.1, forward strand.
CGGAAACAGAAACAGACCTGCTGTATTACCTGATAGCCGGACGTTTATGCATCAGCGTTACCACCTCTGCGGAGAAAGCTGCCGCCGGCAGTGACAACGATTTTCATTTTATCACGGAAAATGGTGCATGGAAGCTGTTGACTAAACTGATCACCATCAATCCGCTGGCCATGCAACAGGCTTTCCGCACCGCCTGTGGTTTTGCGCCGGTGATCGATAACGCGGCAGACTATACGCCGTTGCTCGCAGACCGGAAAGCTCATATCGGTCGCAACCTGAGCATCAGCTACAAACAACCGCTGAAAATTGTACGTGGCGCACTGCAGTACCTGTATGATGATAAAGGTCGTACATTCATCGATTGCGTGAATAATCCCAGCCACGTAGGCCACTGTCACCCTGTGGTGGTGAAGGCTATACAGCAGCAGGCCGCCCGGCTCAATACCAATACAAGATATCTGCATGATCACCTGGTTGACTATGCCAACCGGCTGATTGCCACACTGCCGCCTTCTCTGGAGGTATGTTACTTTACCAACTCCGGCAGTGAGGCCAATGATCTGGCCATCCGCATGAGCCGCCACTATACGCGGCAAAAAGATGTCATCGTACTGGACCACGCTTATCACGGTACCTCTACGGTAGCCATGGAGCTGAGCCCGTATAAGTTTGACGGTAAAGGTGGTTTCGGAAAACCATCCCATACACATAAAGCACTCAACCCTGATATGTTCCGTGGTCCTTACCGCGCAGACGATCCACAGGCCGGAGAAAAATATGCTGCCGATGTAGACCGTATCATCGCCGAGCTGAAAGGAGAGGGAAAAGGCCCTTCTGCCTATATCTGCGAAACCTTGCTGGGCGTAGGCGGACAGATACCGCTGCCTCCGGGATACCTGAAAGCCGTATATGCGTCAGTGAAAGCTGCCGGCGGCGTGTGCATCGCAGATGAGGTGCAGGTAGGCTTCGGCCGTGTAGGCGATGCCTTCTGGGGATTTGAACTACAGGAAGTAACCCCGGATATTGTCGTGTTGGGTAAACCGATCGGTAATGGTCATCCGCTGGCGGCAGTAGTGACTACCCGCGCCATTGCAGATGCCTTTAACAACGGAATGGAATATTTCAACACGTTTGGAGGTAATCCGGTTTCCATGGCCACCGGTCTGGCTGTGCTGCAGGTGATTCAGGAAGAAGGTCTGCAGGAACATGCAAGGGTTACCGGCAACTACTTTATGGAAGGGCTGCGTAAGCTGAAGGAAAAACATGCTATTATCGGCGATGTACGTGGTCATGGTTTCTTTATCGGAGCCGAGCTGGTACGCGATCGTACTACGCTGGAGCCCGCCGTACCTGAAATTGATGTCATCGTGGAAGCAATGAAACAACGTGGTTTCCTGCTCAGCACAGACGGACCTTTGCATAACGTGCTCAAGATAAAACCGCCAATGGTGTTCAACAAGGAGAATACAGATTCCTTGCTGGCCCATCTCGACGAAGTATTGTCTTCCATGTGATTCCTTATATTTGTTGCATGCAACAACAGGACCTGGCAAAAAAGGCCGCCGGAGAAAAAGCGGCCGAATACATCAAACCGGGTATGACCATTGGTCTGGGTACCGGTAGTACGGCCTATTATGCGATTATGCGTGTAGGCGCACTCGTGAGAGATGGTATGCCGCTTCGTGCGGTAGCCACCTCCGAACAATCGGAGCTGCTGGCAAAGGAACAGGGCATTCCCATCATCTCGTTCAGTGAAGTAGATAAAATAGATCTGGACATCGATGGGGCTGATGAGGTAGATGAGCATTTCCGCCTGATCAAAGGCGGTGGTGGCGCGTTGCTGCGGGAGAAAATCGTGGCGGCCGCATCATCTGAAATGATCGTCATTACCGACGAGTCCAAGTATGTAAAACACCTGGGCCGTTTTCCGTTGCCGGTAGAGATTATTCCTTTTGCCTGGGAGCTGACCTTTAAAAGGCTTATTGCCCTGGATGCAGCACCGGTGCTGCGTACCAGAGACGGCCGTACTTTCGTGACAGATAATGGCAACTATATACTGGATTGCCATTATGAAAAAATAAAAGACCCGGCTGGATTACACCAGCAGCTAAATGATATCCCTGGCGTAGTGGAGAACGGTTTGTTCCTGCACTACGCCAGTCGGCTTATTATCGGTTATGCAGATGGTTCTGTAAAATCCTTATCAAGATAGGAGCTGCGTTTGGTGTCCCTCGCTGTAATATATACCAGCAGAGAAATAAAAATACAAGCTGTTACATACCAGTAAAACCAGGATTCATGCCCTATCTTCTTAAAATAGAGGGCAATGGGCTCTGCTGTACCTCCAAAGAGGGCTACGGTGATAGCATAGGGGAAGCCCACGCCCAGCGCCCTTACCTCTGCCGGAAACATCTCTGCTTTTACCACCGCATTAATGGATGTATAACCACTTACAATGACGAGCGCTGCCAGGATGAGCCAGAAGGCGGTCCATTCGGAACTGGTCTGGCTAATGGTGCTCAAAATGGGCACAGTACACAGGGTGCCCAGCACGCCAAACCCTATCAGCAGCGGTTTTCTGCCAAATATGTCTGAAAGCCAGCCGAATAAAGGTTGCAGTACTGCATATATCAGCATCACGTAAAAAGTGATGGTGGTGGCTCGTTCTATGGTAAGATGTACTGTATTGACCAGAAATTTCTGCATGTAGGTAGTATAGGTATAGAAGGCGAGGGTGCCACCCATTGTAAGACCTATTACCGTAAAGGCTGCCCGGGGATACTGCTGGAAAAGGGCTTTCACCGATCCTTTGTTGGTCGATGTTTTATGTTTTTCGAAAGAGCCGGACTCCTGCATGTGAGTACGAAGATACAGCGCGAAGAAAGCGAGCAGGGCGCCAATGACAAAGGGAATGCGCCATCCCCATTCGTGCAGCTGGGCAGGGGAGAGGAACACCCGCTGCAGTAGCATCTGTACGCCGAGGGCTGTCAGCTGGCCACCAATCAGGGTTACATACTGGAAACTGGAGTAGAATCCGCGGCGACTGGCCGTAGCTACTTCGCTGAGGTAGGTGGCCGATGTACCGTATTCTCCGCCTACGCTGAGGCCCTGTAAGAGCCTGGCTACCAGCAGTAAAGCGGGCGCGGCTACCCCGATACTATTATAAGAAGGTGTAAAAGCGATGAGCATGGAACCCAGCGACATCAGTAAAACAGACAGTGTCATCGAGGCTTTACGGCCTTTCTGGTCCGCGATCCGGCCAAACATCCACCCACCGATAGGCCGCATCAGAAACCCTACCGCAAAGATGGCAGCCGTATTCAGCAGCTGTGCAGTGTAATTTCCCTTCGGAAAGAATACCGGAGCAAAATACAGTGAAAATGTAGTGTAGATGTACCAATCGTACCATTCTACCAGGTTGCCGGCCGAACCGGTGAGGATGGCCCTTATACGCCAGGCGTCAGTATTTTTCATATAGGTACCAAAAATATATAATTTAATTGGGCTTTTATCCGGTCAGGTTTGTGTTAAGAAATCCTGAAAAGTGATACATGCAGCGAAAAAAGTTTGGCCAGTACAGGACAAACTGTTATCTTCGTCCCGCTTCTTAAGAATATTGTATTTCAATTCTGTTAGTGATCTCCGGGTACATTCAGCTTTTTTCTTACATTTTTTCTTCTAGTCGCCCAGGTAGCCGCCTGTTTAATAATGGCGAAAACGAGTTCACAATTAAATATTATATAAATGCAAACAGGTGTAGTTAAATTTTTTAATGAAGCTAAAGGTTTTGGATTCATTAAAATCGAAGGTACAGGACAGGAAATTTTTGTTCACGTATCTGGAATTAAAGAAAGCATCGGCGAAAACGACCGCGTAGTATTCGACGTGGAAGAAGGTAGAAAAGGCCCGAATGCTGTTAATGTAAGACTGGCATAACTTTTTTTGATATTAGTTTTGTTGGACTGCCCTGGCTTTGTGCCGGGGCAGTTTTTTTTATTCCCAGGACTGAAGTCCTGGGCTATGTTTTATTTGGGCAACGACGAGGCTTTATGAATAAGCAGGCTTTTATTTCTCCATTATAAAAAACATCTACAAAAAACATTCCTCTCAATTCCTAAACCCCGTCTTATCCCCCAACAAACATAGCCCAGGGCTTCAGCCCTGGGAATATTGTTATATTCATCAACTATCTTCCCCAAACAAATAGCCTATATTTGCAGTTTCAATTTTAAAATATCATGCCCCAACCTGATAGTACAAATATCATCTTCCACCTGGCGGCAGATTTCATTAACCAGACGAACCGCCATGTCTTCCTGACCGGTAAAGCCGGCACGGGCAAGACTACGTTCCTCAAACATATCAAAGAACAGACGAAGAAGAATACGGTGGTGGTAGCGCCTACCGGTGTTGCAGCGATCAATGCCGGCGGGGTAACCATGCACTCCTTTTTTCAGTTGCCGTTTGGCCCTTTTATTCCGGGTAGCAAACGTGGCTTCGGTATGGATGAGATCAGCAGCACAGACAAACACAGTTTATTCCGCAACATCCGTTTTACCAACGATAAAAAAGTCCTCTTACAGGAACTGGAACTACTCATCATCGATGAGGTGAGTATGGTGAGATGTGATATGCTCGACGCTATAGACACGATCCTGCGGCATTTCAGAAACAAACCGTTGCAGCCTTTTGGTGGCGTGCAGGTATTGTTTATCGGTGACTTATATCAGTTGCCGCCGGTAGTGCCGGATGCGGAATGGCAGCTGTTGTCGGAGTATTACAAGAGTTCTTTTTTCTTCGATGCCAAGGTTATCGAACAGGCACCCCCGCTGTATATCGAGTTGAAAAAGATATACCGGCAAAACGAACAGCTCTTCATTGATGTGCTGAACCGTGTCCGTAACAGCGAGGTGGAGGAAGATGATCTGATGATGCTGAACGACCGCTATGATCCTTATTTTAAGGGAGAAGAGGGGGAATATATCGTATTGTCTACGCATAATCGTAAGGCAGATGATATCAACTCCCGTCGGCTGGCAGATATGCCTGGTAAGCTGTATCGCTTTGAAGGTATGATAGAAGGTGATTTCAGTGACAAGGCCCTGCCTACGGAACTGGTGCTTCAGCTCAAGATAGGAGCACAGGTGATGTTCCTGAAAAACGACCTGGCACAGCCCCGTCGTTATTACAACGGTAAAATAGCCACCGTAAAGGATATCAGTGATACTGAGATTACTCTCGTGTTGTCCGGCAATCATGAAGAGCTGAAACTGGAAAAGGAAACCTGGCGCAATATCCGCTATTCCTATAACCAGGAAGACAACAGTATTGAAGAAGAGGAGATCGGCAGTTTTACGCAATTCCCGATACGGCTGGCCTGGGCGATCACTATCCACAAAAGCCAGGGGCTTACGTTTGAAAGGGCTATCATCGATGCCGGTTATGCATTCGCTCCCGGACAGGTGTATGTGGCACTGAGCCGCTGTACTTCGCTCGAAGGGCTGGTATTGCATTCCCGCATTACTTACGGTAGTATCAAAACAGACCGGCAGGTGATTGAATTTGCGGAGAAAGAAGTAGCAGCAAACGAACTGGTGGTACTGCTGGAAATGGAAAGGAAGAAATTTCAGGCTACTTCACTACTGCAGTTGTTCGACTGGTACAGGATGCAGGCCAACGTAAGAAGTCATGCGGTATGGATTCAGGATAAAAAAGTGCCCGATATCGATGAGGCGCTCCAGTTGAGCCGCCGGCTGTCTGCTAAAACAGATCAGCAGCAGGAGGTGGCCAATCGCTTTGTGGTGCAGCTGCATCTGTTGCTCGATACTACGGTACAAACCGGAGAAACAGACCAGCTGGAAGAGCGGGTGACCAAGGCTATCGGTTACTTCACCCAAAGCATATACGAAGAGCTGATCAAGCCTTTGCAGGAACATATTGCGGTAGTGAAAAAGCAGAAGTCAAAGAAGTATCTGTTGCAGTTGATGTCGCTGGAAGCTGACTTCTGGCACAAGCTTCAGCAGATATGGGAAGTGTCTTATGCAGAGCTGAATTTTACCAAAGGACTGAAAGATTATTTGAAACTCAGGGAAGGGGAAACCGCTTCTGATGGAAAGAAGGAAACGGTGAAACCCGCAGCAAAAGGGAAGGTAGAACGGGGTAGCAGCCGTCGTGGTACGCTGGAACTATATCTGGGCGGAAAAACAATCCCGGATATTGCGGTGACACGGCAACTGGCTGTCAGTACTGTAGAAAGCCATTTGGCGCAGTGTGTAGAGGCCGGAGAACTGGACCTGTACCGCTTCGTGCAGGAATCAACAGTCAAACTGATTGTATCTCACATCCGGGAACTGGGCGCCACCGCCGCAGGCCCTATCAAAGAACGGGTAGGCCCTGCCGTTACTTTCGCTGAAATCAGGGCTGTGCAATGGTATCTTAAAAAACAACAGGAAGAACAGATTATGAAAGATTAAAAAGATTAAAAAAACAACGAAAGATGAAACTAAGCGTATTGGATCAATCACCTATCAGAAACGGCAGCAATGCCGTGGAAGCATTGCAGGAAAGTGTGCAGTTGGCCAAACTGGCAGACAAGCTGGGATATACTCGCTATTGGTTATCAGAACATCATAATACTAAAAGCCTGGCAGGCGCGTCGCCGGAAATACTGATTGCCAGGCTGGCCAGTGAAACATCACGTATACGGATAGGCTCCGGTGGGGTGATGCTGCCTAATCACAGTACCCTCAAGGTGGCCGAAAATTTCCGGTTGCTGGAAGCATTATTCCCTGGTCGCATAGATCTGGGCATAGGCCGCGCCCCTGGTGGCGACAGGTTTACAGCCCGTATCCTCAATCCGTCCAACACCTTTGATCCCAAAGAATTTGTACAGCAGCTGGTAGACCTCCAGGCATGGCTGACAGACAAAGCCTTGCCCGGGAGTATGCAGGAGAAGATAAGAGCGATTCCTTCCATCCCCACCTCACCAGACCTGTGGATACTTACCTCCAGCGGTGAAAGTGGTATGCTGGCAGCCCATTTTGGAATGGCATTATCTTTTGCCCACTTTATCTATCCCGTTGGCGGGCCGGAGGCGGTCAGCAATTACCGCAGCCAGTTCCGTCCTTCTCTTCATTTACAGGCTCCGCAGGCCAGTGTAGGTATCTTCGCTTTCTGCGCTGATACGGAAGAAAAAGCAGCAGAGATGGAAGCTGTTATGGATCATCGAATGCTGAGCTTCGAAAGAGGCCAGTATGATGTGTTTCCGACTTATGAAGAGATTAAGGACATTGAATATACGCCTGAAGAACTGTTGCGGATAAGAGCCAACAGTGGCCGCAGGATCGCTGGCACACCACAACAGGTGAAGCCCCGCCTCGAACAGCTGGCAGCAGCCTATGATGTAGATGAACTGGTGATCGCTACCATCACCAACGACCATGCCGACAGGCTTCGTTCCTACGAGCTGCTGGCAGAGGTTTTCCATCTTACAAAATAAAATATAAAATATTTTAATATATTTGTGACGGCTATACACCCATAGCCGTCATTTTTTTTAGTAGAGTGATATCGGCTACTTTAGAATAAAACCAGCAATCCTATGAAAAAACTGATCCTTGGCGCAGTGGTGCTTGCCTCCATCCTGACCGCCTGTTCCAAAAAAGATAAGAACAATGATGATAACGCACCGCAACCGGTGGTGGCAGGAAAGGATTCCCTGACAGTATATAAAGATCTGGAGTTTGATAATTCCGGCGCGAGTCAGACGCTGGGTGTGGCCTTCTCCACTAAAGAAGGAAAAATGTACAACCGCACCAATCTTCCTAAGGATGGTAAATCCATTGATCTGGTATATGCCGGGGTAGATCCTGCGGGCTTGTTCTTCAGCAGTCCTGATGCAAAGCAGCTGACGTTTGATAATGCAACTACTACGCTGGTGATGAATCTCCCATCTGCAGATGTGTATGATCCGGCCAAATTTGACACCCTGTCGCATGGTTCAGCGCTCAATAACCTAGCTGTAAAGCAGGATGGTCAAGTATTTCCGATGACCTACAAAGGGGTGGTGCTCTTCCGGAATGCCGCCGGCAAAAACGGGGTCATTAAGATAACATACATTGATGCACAACGGATACAGGCGACTATCAAAGTACAACCATAAAAGCAAATATATAAAGTACAGGACTGGCCGGGGATTACATCCCGGCCTTTTTTATTTATTACCAGTGAAAAATAAGTTAGTAACCGGTAAAAAAGAGGGAGGAATACTCCCGTGGCTGCCGCTAAATTTGCAGATAAGGAAATGACCATTAAAATCACTGCGACTGTGAAAGTAGGATTATTTATACCGTGTTATATTGATCAGTTTTATCCACAGGTAGGCATCGCTACCCTGGAACTATTGCAGAAACTGGGTTGTGAGGTGGAATACCCGCAGGGACAGACCTGCTGTGGCCAGCCCATGGCTAATTCGGGATATGAGCATCTGACACATCAATGTAATAGTCTGTTTGTCCGCAATTTTGCAGCCTACGATTACATCGTGGCTCCTTCCGGCAGTTGTGTGCTGCATATCAAGGAGCATCTGCACGATCCGGCCAGCGAAACAGCAGCTGCCAACATACGGTCCCGCATATATGAACTAACCGAATTTCTGACGGATATATTAAAAGTGAAAGCGCTGCCGGCACGTTTCTCCTGCAAGGTCGGCCTGCACCAGAGCTGTCACGGACAGCGGGGCTTGGGCCTTGCACAGATGAGTGAACTGGTAGCCGCTCCTTTCTCCAAACCTGAACAGCTGCTTCGTATGGTGGCCGGACTGGAACTGGTGGAACTGGGCCGAAAAGATGAATGCTGCGGCTTCGGCGGAACTTTCTGTGTAACAGAAGAAGCGGTCTCCGTAAAAATGGGAAAAGATCGTATAGCCGATCACGTTAAAAGCGGTGCTACCGTTATCACCGGTACAGACGTGAGCTGTCTTATGCACCTGGAGGGTATCCTCCGCCGTCAGCATCAGCCGGTGAAAGTGATGCATATTGCTGAAATCCTCAATCAAACAGCCGATGAACAGGCCAACAACTGATCACGCTACACTGGCGGACAAGTTTAATGAAGACGAGCCAAGGGTAAACTGGCATGATGAAACATTGTGGTGGGTAAGAGCCAAGCGTGACCGCCAGGCCTGGAGCATTCCGGAATGGGAGCTGCTCCGGGAAACAGCCTCGCAGATTAAATTAAATGTGCTGGGTAACCTGCACGACTATCTGATACAATTCGAACAACAGGCATTACAGAACGGTGCTATCGTTCACTGGGCAGCAGATGCGGCGGAGCATAACCGCATCGTGACAAACATCCTTCAAAAACATGGTGTAAAACGAATGGTGAAGAGCAAGTCCATGCTCACTGAAGAATGTCACCTCAATCCACATCTCATGGCCAATGGTATCGAGGTAATAGATACCGACCTGGGAGAAAGGATTGTACAACTGGCAGAAGAACCACCCAGTCATATTGTGCTGCCTTGTATTCATAAAAAGAAAGAAGAGATAGGGGAGTTGTTCCATGAGCATCTGGGTACACCTGCTGGTAATGCTGATCCACAGTTTCTCACTGCTGCAGCGCGCCAGCATCTGCGTAAGGAGTTCCTGCAATCAAAGGCGGCTATTACGGGTGTTAATTTTGCAGTAGCTGAAACCGGAGAAATGGTGGTATGCACCAACGAAGGTAATGCTGATATGGGGGCTCATCTGGCCGACGTACACATTGCCTGTATGGGTATCGAAAAAATCATTCCGCAACGTAAGCACCTGGGTGTATTTCTGCGATTGCTGGCACGCAGTGCTACCGGTCAGCCGATCACTACATATTCCAGCCATTTCAGAAAACCGGCTCCTGGCCAGGAGTTGCACATCGTTCTGGTAGATAACGGACGCTCCCGGCAACTAGGACGTGAGGACTTTCGCAATTCATTAAAGTGTATCCGTTGCGGTGCCTGTATGAATACCTGCCCGGTATATCGGCGCAGTGGTGGCCATAGTTATCATACTGCGGTAGCGGGCCCTATTGGCGCTATCCTGGCGCCTAACCTCAATATGAAGGATTATGCAGACCTGCCTTTTGCTTCTACCTTATGTGGTTCCTGCTCTAATGTATGCCCTGTAAAAATTGATATTCATCAACAGTTATATAAATGGCGGCAGGTGCTGGTACAGGAAGGACATACTACCGGTATGAAATCAGCAGGTATGAAGATCATGAGCGCTGTGCTGTCTCAACCTGGCAACTACAAAAAAGCCGGTAAAATGGGCCGCTGGGTAATGCGTGCTTTCCCGGGTATGGTCAACAATCGTATGAACCCCTGGTATAAACAACGGGAGATGCCCGCACCGCCGGCACAATCATTCTCCGAATGGTATGCACAAAATAAAAAAGACAAAAAATAACCATCAGCAAATAAGATATTGATATGAGCAGCAGGGAACAGATACTCAGAGCCGTAAGGGAAAATCAACCAGCATCCTCCGCATTGCCATCATTGGATGGGCTGTCGGGAACGATGCCTGCAACACTGGATGCTTACCGTAAAGTGCTGGAAGGACTGGGCGGCAGTTTGTTTGAAATCAGTGATACTGCTGAGATACCTGTCTTGCTGTCGCAACATTATCCCCATCTCAGCAGAGTAATCTCAGTTGCTGATGATTCACGGGAATGGGTAAACGAAAATCCTCATCTGCTGGAAGATGTGGATATGGCCATCGTACCCGGGCAATGGGGCGTGGCTGAAAACGGAGCTATCTGGCTAACGGAACAGGATATACATATAAGAGTGTTGCCTTTTATCTGTCAGCACCTCGCTATTATATTACCACGGCAACGGATATTGGCAACCATGCACGAAGCGTATGAAAAAATTGGTGCCCCACAATCCGGTTTCGGCGTGTTCATTGCCGGCCCCTCTAAAACCGCTGATATAGAGCAATCCCTCGTATTAGGCGCCCATGGCGCAAAAAGCCTCGTAGTATTTATTGTAGGTTAATTTCATTTTTCTCTTTAGGGATTTTTCAAAAAATCAATTACTTTTATGAATAAATTGATGGTTTACAAACACAAATGCATTGTTTTGTGAAAGTTTGGTATGGTGTTTGTTCCCTCCGCCGTCACTAAGCAACTTTAGAAAAAGAACTTATTTTAACCATATAGCGAACTTAGTTAACCAGGAAAAACCTAAAAACCATGTATGATTTATTCAGCGTGTTAGCGCGCGAAAACCTAAAGAAGGAAAATGACTGTCATCTGAACAACAATTCATGTGAATGTGAAAAGATATTGAGATTGTCGTGGCAATGTAACCACTGCTGTTGCTGATGTAGCGTTTTCTATTATCTGTAATGTTAGCTGTCCGAATTTTTAACCTGTATGCGAACACAGGCCCCCGGATATATATTACAGTCCAGGTAAGGTTTTACACCTGCCTTTATAATCCTGTCTGTTTGAATCGATTGGATCGCAATGCGTGTAGTATTGGAAAAATTTTTGCTGTTTACTTTTTCATAATGAGTAGAAATCAAAATTAAGTACTTACTTTGCAAAAGTTGAAAACCGATAAATGCGAACCAAACCTTAGCTGATCTGACAGGAGAGTAAAGCGCTTCTGTGAAAACCTATCCTGCGCAACTCTGCCCGATTGGACGAGCAATATTTTTTAACCGTATCTATTATTGAAACCTATGGTGCATAGATCATCATGGATTACCCCGTCGTGGCTTATCCTGCTGCTGGACCTCGGGTGCTCCGTCATCGCCATCAATCTTGCCTTCCTCCTCAGGCTGAACTTTGATATGGAGGCCCTCACTCCCTATCCATTGGAAAAAATCTCCTCTATTGTATTGGGTATTCATCTGGTACTGTCGCTGCTATTGCGTACATACCGAGGCATCGTCAGACATACCAGCCTGGCTGATATCGGCAACATCGCCTGCCTCAATATCATCAGCTGTTGTATCTATCTGTCTATTGGATACAGCCATGTACTGGACCCCGAAGTGAATTACTTCCCTCTCTCTGTTGTATTGATCAATTTCTTCATCACTTCCTTTCTCCTCTTGTCATACCGGCTGTTGGTGAAGTGGATATTTAAATACTATAAAAACTTCCGGTCTGTCAATAAAGTAAGGGCTGCTATCTATCATAATGGCCTCACTAGTCTGATGTTACGTAAAGCCATCAACGAAAATCCGGAGGCAGAAATACGTATTGTAGCATTCCTCGCTGATACCAACGCTCATGCAGGAAAATCCATAGAAGGCACGCCTGTATACGCTTTCCGTAAAGGACAGCTGTTTAAAATGGTCAAACAAGGGAAGATATCCCTGCTACTCATTCCCGATGAACATCTCGATCCGCTGCATCTGAATGAACTGGTGGAAGAATGTATAGCACTGAATATTAAAGTACAGAAGATCATCTCTGTCAATCAATGGATCGATGGTACACAAAACAGTATACAGTTGAAAGATATCAATATTGAGGACTTGCTGGAAAGATCCGTGATCGATATTAAAAATGAACAGCTGAATCATGAAATCAAACATAAGAGTATCCTCGTAACCGGTGCTGCTGGCTCCATTGGCAGCGAAATAGTAAGACAGGTGATCCGCTACGAACCTGCAGTGATCATTCTCTGTGATAAGGCCGAAACACCATTGCATGAACTGGAACTGGAGATGGCAGAGACAGGGACCAACGTTCCGATCATACCCTTCATTGGTAATGTGTGTGACAAAAGCCGCATGCAGCAGCTGTTTGAGGTATATGCTCCCGCTATCGTTTACCACGCAGCCGCATATAAACATGTACCTATGATGGAAAAAAATCCTTCCATCGCAGTGATGAACAATGTGCTGGGTACTAAGATCATGGCGGAATTGGCGGCGGAATTTGGAGCCGAGAAATTTGTGATGGTGTCTACAGACAAAGCCGTGAATCCTACTAACGTGATGGGCGCCTCCAAACGCATCGCCGAAATTTTCACACAGTCCTTTAGTATTAAAATCAACGAACAGTTTAAAAAAACAGGACCGGTATTTGGTTTGCCTCCCACCAGGTTTATCACTACCCGATTCGGGAATGTGCTGGGCTCCAACGGCTCCGTAATACCCCGCTTTAAAAAGCAACTGGAAAGCGGTGGGCCACTTACGGTAACGCACCCGGAAATCACCCGCTATTTTATGACCATCCCTGAAGCCTGCCAGCTGGTACTCGAAGCCGGCGCTATGGGACAAGGTGGTGAGATATTTGTTTTCGATATGGGCAAGCCTATGAAAGTGGCCGATCTGGCAAAGAAAATGATCCGTATGGCCGGTAAAGAGCCAGGAAGGGATATCCAGATCGTTTACTCAGGATTAAGGCCCGGAGAGAAGTTATACGAAGAACTGTTGAACAATGCAGAAAATACTTTACCTACCTATCACGAAAAAATTATGATCGCAAAAGTACGTAGCTATTCTTTTGCAGAGGTAGATGAAAAAGTCACACAACTGATTGCATCTGCCCAACAACATTACCTGACGCCAACGGTAGCACTAATGAAAAAACTGGTGCCGGAATTTATTAGTAAAAATTCGGCCTACGAAGAATTGGATAAGGATAAAATAAAAATGTAATCATTGCGCAGTGAAGGTTACACCGCCAGTGCACACCGTTGCCTGGAACGGCCCTTTATTGCCTGAAAAAACGAGAGTCAATATGAAGTTTTTCACCCGGGAAAAAGGAGCAATGCTCTGTTTTATGAAGAAACGTGGATGGGCAAACTGGCTGGTGGCAGGCATTGTCGGCATTTGCCTGTTCTCCTGTGCAACGCCAAAGAACATCACTTACTTTAAGGATGTGCCAGACTCACTACCCAACAAGGAAGTGGCTGAGGCGATGTACCAGACACCTGTCATCCAGGTAGATGATATCCTGCAGGTCAGCATCCAGACACTGGACCCTGCAGCCACTGTACTGCTCAATCAGCAGAACACCGCCAGCTGGCCGGTAACCGGTACTCCCGGTACTGGTGCTACTATCAACAGCAGCGGCGTAAGTGGATACCTGGTGGACAAAGAAGGATATATCACCCTTCCACTGATCGGTAAAATGCTGGTGAAAGACAAATCCACCAGCCAGGTCCGGGATGAAATAAAAGCCAAAGCCGCCGAGTTCTACAAAGACCCGGTAGTAAACGTAAGACTGGCCAACTTCAAAGTGACCGTATTAGGAGAAGTGGCACGGCCATCTACCTATGTAATGCCCAATGAAAAAGTGACCCTGCTCGATGCAATAGGTATGGCCGGAGATCTCACCATCTACGGTAAAAGAGATAATGTCCTGCTCATCAGGGAAAAGGATAACAAGAAAGAGTTTGTAAGATTCAACCTGAATAACACCAATCTGTTTACTTCTCCCTATTACTATCTGCAACAGGGAGATGTGGTATATGTTGAACCGAATAAGTCAAAGATCGCATCCACGGATGGCGCAAGGCTCAGAAACATCACCATCGTTTCATCTGCCCTGTCTGTATTGATTGTATTATTGACACGAATAAAATTCTAATATCTTAACACATTTGCATGCAGCACGAGAACATTTATTCTAAAGGACAACATTCTGCCAATGGCCACAGTAGGCCACAGGAGTCAAATGAGCGTGTACTGGACCTGCGCAGTATCCTGGACAAGGTATTGTCCAACTGGTATTGGTTTGTGTTATGCGGCATTTTAACCATCGCATTGGCATGGGTATACCTCCGGTATGCAACACCCGGCTATCTGATCAATGCAAAAATATTGGTACAGGATCAGCAGAAGGGTGGTAATATCCCCGGTGAAGAACTCTTTCAGCAGCTGGAACTGTTCTCCAATAAAAGCAATGTTGACAATGAAGTGGAAATACTGAAGTCCCGTTCCCTCATGGAAAAAGTAGTGAACAGCCTCGAACTGAATGTCCGCTACTTCACCGAAGGAAGAGTGAAGAAGACCGAAGTGTTTAATAAACGGCCTTTTTCCATGCACTGGCTGTCGCTCAAAGACACACTCTCAGCGGTGAGTTATACTGTGAGGCCCCAGGGCCGCGACAGCTTTGCCCTCCACCGGGAAGACCTCAGTCTCCGCGGTGCCTGGGGTGATACAATTCGTTTACCCGAAGGCGTTATGACGCTCGCAAGACATCATACAGTTGATAGCATTGAAGCAGAATACGATGTGAACGTAGTGTCCATAGACAATGCTGTGGCCGATCTGATGACACAGCTCAACGTGAGCATTCCAAATAAACAGGTGAGTACCATCGATCTGGCACTCACAACCACTATCCCGGGAAAAGGAGAGGAGATCCTCAATACACTGATAGACGCTTACCGTCACGCCAGTGTGGAAGATAAAAACCGGATCGCCGACAGTACCATCGATTTTATTGACAAACGACTGCGAATTGTCAGCACCGAACTGCTGGGCGTAGAAAGAAATATTCAGCAGTTTAAACAGGATAACCAGCTGGCGGACCTCACCGAACAATCAAAACTACTGGTATCTGGTACCGGCGACAACCTGAAACAGCTGACAGACGCTCAGGTAAAACTGAATGTGATCAATTCTATGGAAGAATATATCCGGGACGAAAAAAACAACAAAAGAATAGTCCCTTCTTCCATGATCGTGCAGGACCCCACCTTCGTAGGCTTGGTAGAAAAATATAACACCCTGCAACTCGAAAGGGAAAGGCAGCTGCTCGCAAGTACTCCTTCCAATCCGGTAGTGGTAAACCTCGACCGCCAGCTGTCAGGCATCCGCGGCGATTTAGCGAGCAACATACAATCCTTCAGGAAAGGGGTGGAGCTGAGTATCGAAGAACTGCAACGTAATAGTAATTCCCTCTCCCAGCGTATCCGCAAGGTACCTGCTGCAGAAAGGGTGTTCCTCGACTTCTCCCGCCAGCAGGCTATCAAGCAGGACCTGTATGTATTCCTGCTGAAGAAACGGGAAGAATCAGCCATCTCCAAAACATCCAACCTGGCCATTGCCAGGATCATTGATCCGGCTAAAAGTGACGCACTACCGTTCAAGCCTAAACGGATTATGGTATATCTGTTGGCACTCATGGCCGGCGCAGGTATCCCGGCCTTATGGATCTATGTGCGTGGTTTGCTTAACACCCGTATCCAGAGCAGGGAAGATATCAAAGCACTTACACCGGTACCAGTACTGGCCGAAATAGGCCACTGCAGCGATAAACAGTCACTGGTGGTAAGCAAAGACGGCGGCTCCCATGTGGCCGAACAGTTCCGCGCGCTCCGGACTAACCTGCAATTTATCTTGTCAGGCAAACAGGATAAAGTCGTGTTACTCACTTCCAGTATGAGTGGTGAAGGCAAGTCGTTTGTGGCCATCAACCTGGCTGCTGTATTGGCTTACTCCGGTAAAAAGGTAGTCCTCATGGAAATGGACCTTCGTAAACCGAAGATCTCAGATGGGCTGGGAATAAGCAATCACACCGGTTTTAGCAGTTATGCTATCGGAAGGGCTAGCATCAACGAGATCGTACAACCCTCGGGCATACACGAAAATCTGAAGGTCGTTTCTTCTGGGCCCGTACCGCCTAATCCGGCAGAACTGATGCTGCTGGAGTCTACTGAACACCTCTTCACTGAGCTGCGCCGCCATTTCGACTATATCATCATCGACACCGCCCCGGTAGGGCTGGTAACGGATGCCCAGCTGCTGGGTCGTTTTGCAGACGCTACATTGTACCTCGTAAGGCAGGGTTATACGTTCCGTCAGCAGCTGGAAGTGTCAAAAGACTTATATTTATACGGTAAAATGCCCAAAATCAATCTAGTCATAAATGATGTAAAAGCCTCAAGGTCATCGGGTTACGGTGGTTATGGCTACGGCTATGGCTATGGTTATGGGCATGAAAACACACAAAAAAAGAAAGGTATCAAAAAATTAAAATCACTTATAAATAACTAAAAATCATTTTAAGACAAAATAATACTATGGCTGTGGATACCAAAATAGCAATTATAGGCTTGGGATATGTAGGCTTGCCGCTGGCAGTGGAGTTTGCCAGAAAGTTCAGAACTGTAGGTTTCGATATTAACCAGGCGCGCATCGACGCGCTCAGAAATGGCCACGACCATACGCTGGAAGTTGCCGATGATGACCTGAAAAGCGTCCTGATAAAGGACCAGCAGGCAGCTACCGGATTATACTGTACCAGCAACATTGAAGAAATCAGAGATTGCAATTACTATATCGTTACGGTGCCTACGCCAGTGGATAAACACAACAGGCCCGACCTCACTCCGCTGTATAAAGCCAGTGAAACAGTCGGTAAAGTGCTCAGCAATGGCGATGTCGTAATCTATGAATCAACAGTATACCCCGGTGTTACGGAAGATGAATGTGTACCCGTACTGGAAAAGGTTTCGGGCCTGAAATTCAATAAAGACTTCTTCGCCGGCTACTCTCCTGAAAGAATCAACCCGGGTGATAAGGAACATACAGTAGCCAAAATATTGAAAGTGACTTCCGGCTCTACTCCGGAAGTGGCTGAAAAAGTAGACCAACTCTACAAAGCCATTATCACCGCCGGTACCCACAAAGCTGCCAGCATCAAAGTAGCCGAAGCTGCCAAAGTGATTGAAAACGCACAACGTGATATCAACATCGCTTTTGTCAACGAACTGGCTAAGATATTCAACCGCCTGGGAATCGATACAGATGAAGTATTACAGGCCGCCGGAACCAAATGGAACTTCCTGAAATTCCGCCCCGGACTGGTAGGTGGACACTGTATCGGTGTAGACCCTTATTACCTGTCACAAAAAGCTCAGGAAGCCGGTTACCATCCGGAGATTATCCTCGCCGGACGCCGCCTCAACGATGGTATGGGCGAATTTGTAGCCCATGAAGTAGTGAAGCTGATGGTGAAGAAAGAGATCAACGTTAAAAATGCTAACATACTGGTATTGGGCATCACCTTCAAAGAAAACTGCCCCGATGTGCGCAACACCAAAGTGGTAGATATCCTCAACACCCTGAAGGATTATCAAACCAACATTACCATATTCGATCCATGGGCTAATCCGGAAGAAGTACACCACGAATACGGATGGCGCTCTATACAGTCGCTCGACGGAGATTGCAATTATGATGCAGTAGTCCTGGCTGTAGCCCATCATCAGTTTAAAGACCTGACTTTCGATAAAATATGTAAGCAAACAAGGGTTATTTATGATGTTAAAGGCATGCTGCCAAAAGAAGCAGTAGACGGCAGATTATAATAACTCCCTAAAAAATTGTATGTACGAAGTACCTTATCATAAGGAAGAACTGTCTCAATACAGTTTCCTCGTCACCGGGGGAGCCGGTTTCATCGGCTCCAACCTGGTGGAATACCTGATGAAATACAAAGCGAAGAAAGTAAGGGTGCTGGATAATTTTGCTACCGGCATCCGGGAAAATATCGCCCCGTTCCTTACTGATCCTGCATTTGAGCTGATAGAAGGAGATATCCGTAACCTGGATGACTGCCGCAGGGCCGTTGAAGGAATGGATTACGTCTCCCATCAGGCGGCGCTAGGATCTGTACCACGCTCTATCAACGACCCGATTACCACCAATGAAGTCAATATCAGTGGTTTTCTTAATATGCTGGTAGCAGCAAGGGATGCAGGGGTGAAACGTTTCGTATATGCGGCCAGTTCCAGCACCTATGGCGATCATCCTGGTCTGCCTAAAGTAGAGGAGCTGATAGGTAATCCTTTATCGCCTTACGCCGTTACCAAATATGTAAACGAGCTGTATGCAAACGTATTCTCCAGAGTATACGATTTTCATGCAATAGGACTGCGGTATTTCAATGTATTCGGTCCCCGCCAGAATCCACGCGGGCCCTATGCTGCCGTGATTCCTTTGTTCATGGAAGCGGCTATCCGTAACGAAGCACCGGTGATTAACGGTGACGGGGAAACGAGCAGGGACTTCACTTTTGTGGAGAACGCCGTACAAGCTAATGTGAAAGCCTTGCTGGCAGACAATATCCGGCAAAGTGAAATCGTCAACATTGCCGCCGGTGAACGTACCACCCTCAACCAGTTATGGCAACATATCTGTGCTATCGGTGGTATCGATATAAAACCAGGCTATCAGCCGGAACGCAAAGGTGACGTGAAACACAGCCTGGCCAATATCAGCAAGGCCGGTCAGTTGATCGGATACCAGCCTGCCTTCACCGTACTGCAAGGGCTGCACATAGCAATGGACTGGTACCGCAACAATACAGTGTAAATAACCAGGCTATGAGAGTATTGACCATCGTAAGTAAACTGGATATGGGAGGCATCGAAAAAACATTGCTTTCATGCCTGCCCTATCTCAATAACGCTGCCATCCGGCTCACCGTTTGCTGTTATGCAAAGGGTGGGCTGCTGGAACAGCAGTATAAAGAAACCGGTGCAGAAATCATTTATTTCAAAAGAAGCAGGATACCCTTCAACGATGCCGTACAACTCTACAAAATCCTGAAAGAAGGAAAGTATGATGTAGTACACAGCAGGTTTGGTTTTACTTCGGGTGCCTTTGCACTGGCCTGCAAATGGTTGTCTATACCATTTATCGTGTCGGTACACAGCGAACGTTATTTCGCCAAACCTAAAAGGGAAAATTCGTTTATTCTGTCTGCCGCCACCAGGGCTTATCTGGCATTGCACAAACAACTAACGTTGCGTTATGCCACCAGAATCATCGGACATTCAAAAACAAACCTGCAATACTATACGGCCAACAGGCCCGCATCCGATAAGTTTCAGCTGATATACAACGGCATCGATTTCTCGAAACTGGCAGGCAACTCGCCGGAACTCGGCGATGAAGTGGCACAGTTTGTGGCAGATAGCAACTGCACCTTCCTGCATATCGGCAGTTTCAGGGAACCTAAAAATCATCTTTATCTGATCGATTGTTTTAAATCCCTGAACCCGATAAAGGAAAAATATAAACTGATACTCGTCGGCAACGGCTCTCTGTTTGAACAGGTGAAACGAAAAGTGGCCCTGGAAGGACTCGAAAGCTGTGTATTCTTCGCCGGTGTAGATCAGAATATCACTAAATACCTGCTGATAGCTGACCTGTTTTTCTTCCCTTCTATTTACGAAGGATTAGGAAATGTACTGATAGAAGCTCAATTCATGAAAGTACCGGTATGTGCTTCGGGCTTGCAGCCACATCATGAAGCCACGCACGAATACTATCATCAGTATTTCTTTGACCCGTATGATGTAGCAGATGGTAGCAATAAACTGAAAAACATTATTCGCCATATTCGTACCAACAGCATTGGAGAAGACGTAACAGTGCGGGCGCAACAATTTGTAATGGAAAATTTTACCATCGAACGGATGGCGGGAAACCTGGCAACAGTGTATAAGACAATAGGCCATCAATAACCATATCGCCTGTTGTAACTAACCATATAATTCTTTATTGAAAAGTGCCTAAGAATTCTTTTATCAAAGACCTTGCTAGTGTATTCACCAGCAGAGTGGCTTCTCTTGTACTGGGATTGGGTACCTCTATCGTTACGGCGAGGTATCTGGGTCCTGAAGGCAACGGGATAAGCGCCGCACTACTGGTATATCCGAGCCTTTTTATGGCCATCGGTGCACTGGGTGTACAACAGTCCACCACCTACTTCGTCGGACAGGAAAAATATGATATCAAGGAGGTATATGGCGCCGTACTGGCTACATGGATCTTCACCAGCCTTTTCGGTATCATCAGCAGCTTCCTGCTGATCAAATACTTCACCAAAGGCGACTATCCGAATATCCTTATTTTCTGGGCGTTGGCAGCGATTCCTTTTTCGCTGTATACTACCTACAGCTCCGGTATCTTTCTCGGACAACAGAATGTGAAAGCCTTCAACCGGATCAACTGGGTACCGGCTATTATCAATCTGGTATTTACTTTTTTGCTCACCGGTATTTTTCACTTCGGCGTGGCAGGCTCTATGGCGGCCACTTTCCTGGGGGTATTCTTTCTGTCGTTTTTGGTGGTGGTGAATATCCGGAAAATCATTCCGGTAAGACCCCGCTTCAATGGAAAAATTATCAAAGGGCTGCTAAGTTTAGGCGTGATCTATGCCGGCACTACACTGATCGCCAGTCTCAACTACAAGGTAGATGTGGTGCTGCTGGAAAAATGGTCCAATGCCTATGAGCTGGGGATCTATTCCAAAGGTGCAGTGCTGGTGGAGATGTTGTGGCAGATACCGGCTATTCTGAGCACCATCATTTTCTCGCGAAGTGCTGGTGCAAAAGATCCGGGGGAGTTTTCGCTCAAAGTATGCCGCCTGCTGCGTTTTGCGCTCATTCTCATTCTTGTGATCGCAATCGCTTTTTATTGCCTGTCGGATTTTGTGATTGGCCTGATGTATGGCCCTGCTTTTGCAGAAAGCTCTAAAGTGCTGAAAATACTGATGCCGGGCGTATTGTTGATGATCATCTACAAAGTGTTGTATATGGACATCGCAGGTAAAGGAAAGCCCTGGATGTCGATGGAAGCAATGATTCCCGCTGTAATTGCGAATGTACTACTCAATTACTGGTGGATACCCAGGTATGGCGCCAGCGGCTCTGCTATGGCTTCTACGGTAAGTTATTCCATCGCAGCGCTGGTATTCCTGGTACTGTATTCGGTACATACACGTATTCCTGTAAAACAAATATTTACATATACGAGGGAAGACAAAGCATTTGCAATGGCTATTGTAACAAAGTTCAGGAAGAAAATTTCAAAATAGGTAAACCTTTAAATGTTTGTTGGTTGTTATGGTGAAAGCGTTGGACATAAATATGAAAACATACAAGCCCATTGCCTGGGCATTGGCGCTGGTACTGTTGATTTCCTGCTCTCCATTCTTCAGTATGGGCGGTAACGCAGCCTACCTGATATTGGGTTCAACCGGCATCTATTTTATGTTGTTTGCCAATTGCCTGGCACATCGTCAGGCCCGTTTGACCAACCAGAATCTGAATTGTTTTATCATATCGTTTATTTTGTTGTTGTACCTGTTTTTCCCCATACGGCAGTATGATAGGATTGTGGTGGCTGCCGTATGGTTACTGGTATTCCTCACCGTTATTATGCTGGACACAGTCGTGTTGCTGATGGCCGCCAGATACTTTGCAGACATCATCTTTGTCATTGCCTTGCTGGCCTTGCTGGTAATTGTGATAAAACTCATCGGAATAGACCTGCCGTATTATCCTTATGAAACAGGTGCTACAGGCTCCAAATCGATGTTTTATATCTACCCCGGCACTGCGGTGTTGCAGGGACAGGAATATCAGGTATTTGGCCGTTCCCTGTTCCGTGTCAGCGGTATTTTTTCGGAGCCTGGGCATTTCGGAATGATCTCTGCTATTGTATTGTTTATGAACCCGGAGGTGCTGAGCAAAAAGAAGCGGATCGTAATCACTTGTGCTGCACTGCTGACGCTTTCGATGGGCTTTTATGTACTGTTTGCAGGTTTGTGTATGTACCGCTTTCGCTTTTCGCAAAAACAGGTAGTAGGTATGATAGTGTTGATGGTAGTAGGTTTTATCGTGATATCAGTATTGCCTGCCGATTTCCTGGACCGCTTTTTCCTGAACAAGGTAAGTACCAATCAGGATGTACTGGATGCCAGGACCAGCGCGGAGTTCTCCCGCTTCTATGACCATTATACCCGCTATCGGATCAATCTTTTCGGTGGTGGCAGAACCATCACGGAAAATTTTGAAGTAACATCTTCCGATTATCGTTCTTTCTTGTTGAAATATGGACTGGCAGGGATTGTATTGTATGTAGTATGGTTTTTTGTGATGACTTACAAGAGAAAACAGAAGTTTGTACTGTTATCATTTTTCTTTTTTGCTGTCGTATTTGTACATCGCTCCTGGTTGGTAGACTACCTGATATTTTTGTTTGCTGTATACTTTATTCCGATATCCTATGAATTAGCAATATTGCCCAAAAGCAGGCAGAGCACGGAGCCGCAGGACAATGACCTGCACTGGTATCCGGGCTGATGCCGGGTATATATAAACAGATTGAGAAAAACCGATTGTTAACAGTTAAATGTTAAAGAGATGACCATGTCCAGATCTGGCGCCCTCTTATGCGGCCTTGCCATGTATGCCATGTCCTGTATGGCACAGGGTGGCGACATCGATTACAACGGAAAGAAGTTTGTCTTCAGTACTGTGCCCGCACAGTACAATCACACGTCATCCGCCACCATGGCTGCAATAGTCAATGCGGGCATACGTGCAGCCGTAGACCTCACCACGCTGTTGCCGCCAGGATATAAAAAAGACGGTACCGTGGATTATACCGACTATCTGCAAAACGGCCTCGATAAAAACAGGGATGTGGTATTCCCTGATTTTCCAGTGCTGATCAGCAGTAAGGGGCTCACCGTCAGCAGCAATGCCAATCTGTATTTTAAGCCCAACTCCAAACTGATCATGCAGCCCAATAATCTGGAAAAATTCGAGATACTGCGCCTGCATGGTGTCAATAATGTCAAGATCTACAATGCTTGCCTGATAGGCGATCGCAACGATCATCAGGGTACTGTTGGCGAACATGGCATGGGCATCGCTATTCGTTCAGCCAAAGACGTTAGTATCTATAGTCCGCGTATCTCCAACTGCTGGGGCGATGGCATATACATAGGCTGGCGTACCCGCGATGTGGTGAATGATCATTATATCCCCAGTGAAAACATCAATATCTACAATGGTCTGTTGGATTACAACCGTAGAAACGGTATCTCCATCGTCTGCGGCCGTAATATCAATATCCGCAATACTACTATTGCCAACACTTACGGCACCTTGCCCATGAGTGGTATTGATATTGAACCCAATGAACCAAAAGATGTCATCAATAACATCACCATCGACAGCGTGACCACCTACAACAATGCAAGGGATGGCATACTGATCGTACTCACCAGACTGCCCAGCGCCAGCAGCAGCGTGAATACAAATATTGTGATCAAAGACCATCTGGATGATAAGTCCTACAGCGCTTTCCGCCTGGGCTCCGGCTTCCGTAAAACAGACCGCGAGATGACCGGTCAGATCTCCGTGATCAATCCGGTTTGGAAAAATAATGAAACGCCTTTCCGCTACCGTAACAACTATCAGATGCTGCCGGTAACCGAACTTAAAAATATCCGCGTGATAGGGTCCTCGCCAGGTGTACAGACTTTCAGCTCACCGGCACAGAGCGCAGCGGGTCAGGAAGCAGTGAAGAAAATCAAAGCAGGTTTGAGCAGGGAAAATAAAATCAGAATAGAAGATAAATAAATAATCAAGGAGAAAAATAATTATGGCAAAACTGCTTGTACATGCATGGGTGGTGCACAGGGATAAAGGAAGGTACTATTTGCCTTATACTCACTGGGTGTATCTGAAGGAGATCGTAAAATATTATGAGGAAGTATGTCTGCTGTCACCTGTTCAGCAGCATAAGGAGAAAGGTGGCAATGCACTCATGGATATCGGCTGTTTCGATAACGTAAAAGTATATGCGTTACCGTATTCCGGCAGTTATATGCGTGCTATTCCACATTTCCCGGCTTACCTCAATGCATACCGCAAACTAAAGGATTATGATGAAGTATATGCCCGTTATCCGGTGCCGTTCGGCTGGTTAGGAAAGTTCTTTTTCAAGGGAAAGAAACGGATTATTCATTTTGTAGGCGACCCGGTAGACGCAGCTAAAACCAACCCCAATTTCAGCCGGCTGAAGAAGTTTACCATGATTACCTTTTTCATGCCAGAACATTCAGCCTATATGTGGGCTTGTAAAGGAGCACAGGTTTTTACCAATGGTCATCATCTCAGAGAAAAATTATCCGGCTGGGGAGTTCATGCAAAGGCAGTGATTTCCTCCACACTCAATGATGCCGATTTCTATACAAGGGAAATCACCGGTATCACAGACGACGGGCCGAAACTGTTGTACGTAGGCTATCTGCGTAAAGCAAAAGGAGTGGAGACCGTCATCCGTTCTTTCCAGATCGTTCAAAGGAAATACCCCGGCTCCCGCCTCACCGTGGTGGGTTCCGGCGAGTTTGAAAGGGAGCTGAAAGACCTCGCCGCCGTATTGCACCTGGACGGGCATATACATTTTGCAGGACATGTCGACAATAGGCAGGAACTGAACAGTATCCTGCGTTCGCACGATATCTTCTGTTTTGCCAGCCTGTCTGAAGGATCTCCCCGTGTGATCCTCGAAGCCATGGCCAACAGTCTGGCGGTGGTAAGCACGCCGGTAGGCTCTTTACCTAATGTATTTGAAGACAAACAGGAAATACTGTTCGCTGATTTTAATGACCATGAAGCCTTTTATCAAAAGGTGGATACCCTGGTGAAAGACCGCACACTGATGCAACAGCTAAGCCATAACGCCTATACGAAAGTAAAAGGATTTACTATAGAAGGATTTATTAAAAGTATTTTTCATGAGGGTTAAAATATCTATCCTATACTCCTGGCTGGTGAAGGTGACCACCTTCCTGTTGCCTAATATCCCTTTATTCATGCGTTTCAGGGGATTCCTGTATTCGCTGATGATGAAAAGCTGTGGCCGTAACTTCCAGATAACGTCAACGGCTGTACTGAATTCACTGTCTGGCCTGGAAGTAGGAAACAATGTATATATCGCGCATCACACCGTAGTGATTGGTATCGATATCAGAATAGGGGATGAAGTGATTGTCGGGCCTAACTGTATTATATCATCCGGTAACCATACCTTTTTAAATAACTCCTACCGTTATGGTAAATCATTACGGCGGCCGGTCAAAATAGGCGCGGGGTCCTGGATTGCAGGCAACTGCTCAGTGCTCGGTGGGAGCATCCTGCCGGAACGTTCCATCCTGGGAGCCGGCGCTGTACTCAATAAAAAATACGAGGAAGCAGATGGGTTGTATGGAGGCATTCCGGCAGTATTCATAAAAAAAATGCGATGAGAATACTTTATATACATCAATATTTTGCAATGCCCGCCTCCTCCGGCGGTACCCGTTCCTATGATCTCGCTACGCAGTTTGTGAAAGCCGGTCACAAGGTAGTAGTGGTGACAACCAGCTCTTTCCTGCGCCAGTACACTTTTACAGATACCTGGACCGTAATGGAGGAAGATGGTATTGAACTACATGTGCTGAACCTGGAATACAGCAACAAGATGGGCTTCGCTAAAAGAGCGCTCACCTTCATGCAATTTGTGGTGAAGTCTACTCTCCGGGTATTAAAACTAAAAGGTGATGTGGTGCTGGCTACCAGCACGCCCATTACCATCGCTTTACCTGCTATGATAAAGCGCTCCCTGCATAAAGTACCCTTCATCTTTGAAGTGCGTGACGTATGGCCGGAAGTGCCGGTAGCCATGGGTATCATCAACAACAGAATGCTGGTAAAGCTGCTCAACAGATTTGAGAAACGCATCTATAAAAAGGCCGCGCATATCGTACCGCTGTCTGATGATATGAAAAAATCCATTGAACAGCGTACTTCCGTTCCCGTTAGGAAGATATCGGTCATCCCCAATATATCGGAGGTGGTGCGCTTCGGGAAATATGATGCCGGTAAAAGTATCCTCAGCGGCCTGCTGGGCTTTACACCACAGAAAACGGTACTGTATGCCGGAACGCTGGGCATGGTCAATGGCCTGAAATACCTGGTAGACCTGGCAGTATGTATGAAAAAGCTGGATGATACTGTGGTGTTTGTTGTGTTTGGAGATGGTATGGAGAAAACACAGCTGATGCAATATGCAGCGGAGCTAGGTGTGCTGAACACTAACCTTTGGTTCTTTGATCCGGTCCCTAAATCGCAGCTGGCACAGCTTTATTACGAATGCACCATAGCCAGTTCTTTTGTAATCCCGGTGCCGGAGTTGTGGGCTAATTCAGCCAATAAGTTTTTTGATTGCCTCGCCGCCGGCCGACCTGTTTTAATCAACCACCGCGGCTGGCAGGCCCATGTAATCGAACAGGAAAACGTGGGCTTTGTGATGCATTATGATGTGGCCGACATGCCGGTGGAAGCCCGGCGTTTTGCGGAATATATCAATGATAAAGCCCTGTTGCAACAACAACAGGTGAAAGCCAAAATGCTGGCCCAACAGCGGTATTCGCTGGATATCGCCGCCGGCACTTACCTGAAAATCCTGGACAATGTTGTATCGTAATTTTTTAAAGCGACTGCTCGATATACTCGTTGCATGCACGGCATTGCTGCTGCTGTCACCGCTGTTTGCGCTGGTCACGGTGTTGCTGTACTTCGCCAACAATGGAAAACCATTCTTCTTACAACCCCGGCCCGGCAGAAACGGGAAGGTGTTCAGGGTGATTAAATTCAAGACCATGAACGACCGGCGTAATACAGCAGGGGAGCTGTTGCCCGATGCAGACCGGCTTACACCGGTAGGGGCGTTTGTCCGTAAAACATCATTGGATGAAATTCCGCAGCTGATGAATGTTTTGAAGGGAGATATGAGTTTGATAGGTCCTCGTCCTTTGCTCATTGACTATCTGGAACTGTATTCTCCACGCCAGGCACGGCGTCATGAGGTGCGGCCGGGCATTACCGGCTGGGCCCAGGTGAATGGAAGAAACGCCATCAGCTGGAAGCAGAAGTTTGACCTGGATGTGTGGTATGTAGATCATCTGAGCCTGTTGCTGGATATCAGGATTTTGCTGCTGACGGTCGTCAAGGTATTTAAGTCAGAAGGTATTTCCCAGCAAGGACATGTATCGTCGGAGAGGTTCACCGGAGAAGTGAATGCCTGATCAGGTCTGCATCAACATAAACAATCATACCAAGGATTATAAAATTTATCAATTATGAGTGAAAAGATATGGCTCTCTTCCCCGCATATGGGTGGCACGGAAAAAGACTTTGTTACAGCTGCATTTGATACCAACTGGATTGCTCCTTTGGGTGCTAATGTAGATGGATTTGAAGAAGATCTCGAACAGTATCTGAAAGAAGGATACGTGGCAGCGCTCTCTTCTGGTACAGCAGCCCTTCACCTGGCGCTGGTACTGGCAGATGTAAAGGCGGGCGATGAAGTGATCTGTCAGAGTATGACATTCTCTGCATCAGCTAATCCTATCACCTATCTGGGCGCCACGCCGGTATTTGTAGACAGTGAAAAAGATACCTGGAATCTTGATCCTGTTTTACTGAAGGAGGCCATCCTTGACCGTATCGCCAAAGGTAAAAAGCCTAAAGCCATTATCCCTGTGCATCTCTATGGTATGCCGGCAAAAATGAACGAGATACAGGCGATTGCAGCCACTTATGATATTCCGGTGATTGAAGATGCAGCCGAGGCGCTGGGTTCCTGGTACGGTGATAAAGCCTGCGGCACATTGGGCGATTTCGGCATCCTGAGCTTTAATGGCAATAAAATCATCACTACCAGCGGTGGTGGCGCACTGGTGGGCAAAGACAAGGCAGCCATTGTGAAATCCCGCTTCCTGGCCAGCCAGGCACGTGATCCTGCACCTCACTACGAACATACTCATATCGGCTACAACTACCGGATGAGTAACATCTGCGCCGGCATCGGAAGAGGACAGATGGAAGTGCTGGAGAAAAGAGTAGAACAGCGCAGGGCCAACTATCAGCATTATGTAAAAGAGCTGAGTGGCTTGCCTGGTGTGCAGTTTGTGTCTGAACCGCAAGGTACTTTCAGTAACCGTTGGCTGAGTACCATCCTGATAGATCCGCTGCAAAGCAATGGCATTACCCGCGAAACAATCCGGCTGGCACTGGAAAAATACCAGATTGAGTCCAGACCCTTATGGAAGCCTATGCACCTGCAGCCGGTTTTTGCCGGAGCACCCGCTTATGTGAATGGTGTATCGGAAATGCTCTTCAATAATGGATTGTGTTTGCCAAGCGGTTCTAACCTCACTCAGGCGCAGTTGCAACAAACAACAGATATTATTAAGGCACTGTGGAACAAATAATTGCAGTTATCTAAAAACAAAATTCTAACGGCTTCGGATATACGGAGCCGTTTTTCCGTTCTACTCTATGAAGAGAGCCATCATCATATGCAGGAAAGCCTATGCGGTAGCCAGCGGTATGCTCGTTATGTGTATTTCCGTTCCATTGCTTGCTCAGGACATCGAAATAAAAAATCCTTCGCTGGAAGGACCCCCACGCGCGGCCGCCGCCCCACCTGGGTGGATGATCATTAATAACTCACCGGATATACAACCCGGTTGCTGCAGTGTCAGCCAGCCTGCCAGCCATGGAAGTACTTACAGTGGTATGATCAGCGATGCCACCATGGAAGAAGGCATTGTTCAGCACCTGAGCACCGGTATTAAAGAAGGGAAAGCTTACGCCTTTTCCGTGGACCTGGCTTTCCCGCCCGTATACTTCGGCCAAAGGACCTGTAGCGGGGCTTTTATCGTATATGGCGGCAACAAGCCCGGTGAAAAAGAAGAGGTGCTGTGGAAATCACCGCTCTTTTATCACACCAACTGGAAGCGCTACAGGATTGAGTTTTCAGCAAAAAAGGATTATGCTTATATTATGCTTTGCAATTATTTTACTCCTTGCAGTAGTGCAAAACTGTCAGCAGTGCTGGTAGACAATCTCTCTCCCGCAATACAGGAAATTCCGAAGGCCGTACTAACGGTACAACCTACCTGTAAAGGCAGCAGCATAGGCACCGCCAGCGTAGAGGTGCTGGGGGGCCCTGTGCCATGTACTTTCCGGTGGAAGCCCGGTGGACAAATTACTTCTTCCCTCAGTAACCTGGCCGCTGGCAGTTATGAAGTCACCATAACAGGCTTCAACGGCGCTTATACCACACTTACCGCTGTTATCGGCGAAGAGGTACTGAAAAACGAAATAAAGGTGCTGCCTTCCAGATGTTATGGAGATAACCAGAATGAAATATCACTTGTCACCACGGGCGGAAAAGTGCCATACCGCTATTATTTCAACGGAAGTGATCATCCACTGTATACGCCACAGTTCCGTGACCTGCATCCCGGCAAATATCCTTTGCTGGTGAAAGATGAACAAGGGTGCGCCACACAGGAACTTATAAATGTTGCAGAACCACCACTGTTGCAGATAACAGCGGCCCTGCTGAAAGACGTCAGTTGCAATGATACCCATGATGGAAAAATAGAATTGCAGATGGCAGGTGGCACCCCACCTTATGCCTATCGGCTGGAAACAGGGGAGTGGCAGTCATCCAATACCTGGAAGCAGTTGGATGAAGGCAGGTATTACTATACTGTTAAAGATAAAAATGATTGTCAGGTAACCGGTATGTCGGAGATCATTCGTAACAACCGTCAATGTGCTGTATATGTGCCCACCGCGTTTAGTCCCAATGGAGATGGTCGCAACGATGTGTTCAGATGCAGGGTCAATGATGATATTACTGCTTATCATTTGACAGTATATAATCGCTGGGGGGCTGTTGTTTTTAGCAGTACTGATCCCCAGCAGGCCTGGGATGGGGACCTGCAGCCTGCCGGGAGTTATGTATGGGTACTCACTTACACTGATAGTAAACTGCAGGCCCGCAGACAACAGGGAAGCCTGATGCTGGTGCGGTAATACACTTAGCGGGTCGCTGTCAGACTATTGTTTTTAAATGGATATTGTTCCAGCCGTTTCAGCAGCTTTTTGTTTTCTGCAATATCGCGGATGGCCTGCATATGTTTTTCATGGTGCAGGTCTGTACCGATATAGTCGATCATATTGGCATCCAGTAATTGAAAGGCTGCCTGTTGCACCGCTTTACCGTAATAACCGGTGAGTGACAGCAGGTTCAGCTGCAGTTGACATCCCCAGGATTTAAATTCCTTATAGAGGTTGAAGTTTTTGTGACAATAGTTATATCGTTCGGGATGGGCCAGCAAAGGCATATAGCCCCGGGCGCTCATTTCGAAAAGCCATTGGTGCATCTGTGGCGGTGGTGCTACAAAAGAGATCTCTACTAGTACCAGCCGTCCATTGAGTGTGAGCAACGGCGATTTCAGGAGCGTTTCAAACTGCTCGTCCATATAGTACTCTGCAGCATAATTGAAGGGCACATTGATTCGTTGGGTTGCGAGGGCAGCTTCCACCTCCAGATAAGGACCATGAATGGTTTCCTGCGAATTGGGGAAACGGTCCATCATAATATGCGGGGTGGTAATAATTTTCCGGATGCCCAGCTCATGCAGCTGACTGATAAAATCCACACTGGTGGCTACATCCGGAACGCCGTCGTCTATCCCCGGAATCAGGTGCGAATGAATATCTGTTTCAATGCCTGAGAGGAAAGGGACCAGTGATTTACTGGTATCCCGTTTTTTCCGGAAGAAGAACATGGTTAAAATTCCTTTTTGGTTTATCAGCGCAATGGTTCGCAAAATCTTTGCCAGTTACGGTTGCACATGACTTTTCAAAACGTAACGCAGCGGGAAATATTTACAGAGAGATCAGTTTGACGATTTCCTCCAGATACTGCTGGTCGGTGGTGTCAAAATGATCAGGCAGTTCGCTGTCCACATCCAGTACGCCCGCTACAATGCCGTCTTTTATCAGCGGCACCACGATCTCTGATTTGGAAAGGCTGCTACAGGCGATGTGACCGGGAAAAGCTTCCACATCCGGTACAACGAGTGTGGTGGCCTGTGCCCAACTGGTGCCACATACTCCTCTTCCCTTACGGATACGGGTACACGCTACAGGCCCCTGAAAAGGTCCCAGTACCAGCTCATCCTGCTTTACCAGATAAAACCCTACCCAAAACCAGCCGAATTGTTCTTTCAACGCAGCGGCTACATTGGCCAGATTAGCCACCAGGTCTGGCTCTCCCTCCAGTAATCCTTTGATCTGCGGGATCAGTGCCTGGTATTGTGTGGCTTTATCTCCTTGTACAATCTGTAAGTCTTCTGCCATTTTTTTCAGTAAAGGTAAGATAAATACACGCGCAAAGAAGTACGGCGGGAACACCGCAGGCAGGTGTAATTTTTTTTCACTTTTCCCGTTATTATTGTATATTTATTTAAAGTAACCATTGAAGAAACAGGCTCATTTTTAGTAATTCGCGATCATTTCCGACAGCTAACAGCTTTATTAAATATCTTTGTTACGCTATGAATCTACCTGAAGTAATATTAGTGACCGAATCCGATGAACCTATTGGTACGATGGAGAAAATGGAAGCGCACCGCAAAGGACTCCTGCACCGTGCTTTTTCCGTATTTATTATGAATGATGCCGGAGATATTTTGCTGCAGCAGCGTGCTCTGGGAAAATACCATTCACCCGGGCTTTGGACCAATGCCTGCTGTAGTCATCAGCTGCCTGGCGAAACCACCCTCGATGCGGCGCACCGCAGACTGATGGAAGAAATGGGTTTCGACTGTCCCCTGGAAGAAATTTTCGCCTTTACTTACAGGACCGTTTTTGACAATGGACTTATTGAGCACGAATTTGATCATGTGCTTATCGGATACTACAATGGAGCAATCAACCCCGACAGCGAGGAGGTTAAAGATTACCGGTATATGTCTCCCAGTCAGATACTGGAATTAATGGCGCGGGAGCCAGACAGCTTTACCAGCTGGTTCCATCTCGCATTGCCAAAAGTGTTAAAATATCTGAATCTGTCTGTCACCACGGCTGACGTGTAAATTGCCCTGTACTCTTTTTTATTGCATCTCATTTGCTGTTAACCGAAACAAATCACCTTTATCTTTTTTACTATGCCAACAGGTAGGGTAAAACCTTTGTTGTGCCCGCCTGCCAACGTTTTACCGGGAACGTCCCTGTTTTGTCTATGCCATTTCATAACCCTTAATAGTTAACTGTTAAACCACAGACACATGACAACGATCCAGTTTCCCCGGATCCAGTATCCGTTTCCCTCTCGTTTGAATCCGCATGTTCAGGCTGCCCAGCAACACGTTGAGGACTGGGTGTACCTTCATGGTTTGCTCTCTACCGAAAAGGCAAGAATGCGCTTTGCCAAAGCCCGTTTTGCCTGGCTGGCTGCCAGGGCCTTTCCCGACGCAGCACTGCATGAACTTTGCATTATCGCCGACTTCAACACCTGGCTGTTTATCCTCGACGACCAATGTGATGAAGCCGAAGCAGGAAAAAAATCCGACTTCCTCCGCAACGTCATGGCCGGTTTTATGAACATCCTGCGCAGTCCTGAACCCCGTACTCCGGCCACTAATGCGCCACTGCCGGCAGCCCTCATCAGCATCTGGGAACGGATGCAGGCCATCAGCTCACCTGCCTGGCAGCAGCGATTCATCCGCAGTATGGAAGATTATTTTAACTCCTGCCTCTGGGAAGCACAAAACAGAGAAAATCATGTAGTGCCCTCAGTAACCGACTATGTTAGAATGCGCCCCTATACCGGCGCTCTACTGGCCGATGTGGAAGCCATCGATATCATCGAAAAAATCTACCTCTCCGATGAACTGCTCCACAATGCCCTGCTCAAACGTATGATACAGGCCTGCAACAATATTGTCTGCTGGTCCAACGACCTCTTTTCCTTCAATAAGGAAAGCAAAGCCGGCGATGTGCACAACCTGGTAATGGTACTGCAACACGAACGCCAGTGCTCTCTGCAGGAAGCCATCGACGAAGCTGCCCGCATGCACAACGAAGAAGTGGCCATCTTTGTGGTATTGGAAAAACTATTACCGCTCACTGGCAGTGAAAAAGACTATGAACTGCTGCGATACGTGTCTGTATTGCGCTCATGGATCACCGGCAATTTCGACTGGAGCATGCATGATACCGGAAGATATGGGGCTATGGTAAAGGAAAAAGTGAACAGTTAATGAAGTTATAGCAGGGCTGACCCAAAAAGGGAGCTTTGGGTCAGCCGCTTGTCACGATGATCTGCGTTTCTCCAGGTATTTCTCTATCTGCTTGCCCAGCCACCAAAAAGAGAGTGCCAGAATAGAGAAAAAAAGCCCTTTGTTGGTACGGTCCCACAGATATTCGAAATAACGGGTGTAAAGATCCAGCAACAGGAATATCACTCCCATATCCCGCAGCAGATCATCCTTGATACGGATGCCCAGCAAGAGGGTAAGGACACACTGTGCACTGAAAACAACGACCCACCACAACAGATGTACCTGTCGTAATGCCTGCCATTCCTGCCAGGTACCACAGTTGCCGAAAATGGAAATCAGCCAGCCGGAAAGCATAAACAGTAACCAGCCACCAGCCCATGTAATCTCTTTGGCCGGAAGAAAAACAGCCCGGTGTTTCATCACCCATCCGGCTGCTATCAGCAACAGCGCCAGCAAAGCCATCCGGCAGGGCAGGTTCATCCCCAGAAAATAAGGACCATTGCTGGTGAGGTAATAAGTCAGTTTTACATAAGCCGGTATCAAACATAGCAACGTGGCAATCCATAACAGCCGGGAATGCAGCGTCAGTGCGACTATCGCATATACGGCCGTAGCCAGCAGCCAGAAAACGCCATAGTTGCCGCCAAGATAGCCCACACTTTTGCCCAGGTATACCACGGTAACGCCTGTACTCAGTATAGGCAACAACCAGAAAAGTTCACGGTTAAAGGAAAAGGATGCATGATGCCGGTTACGGCGCCAGCCCTGGTAACAAAGAAAAACGGTCAGCGCACCAAATAAAAAGGCGATCACACCATCTGTCAGGGAAAACTTCTTCCGGATAATTTCTATCCACTTCTCATCCAGTACCAATGAGCCAAATGCCATCAAAGCACAGGAAATGGCTGCTATGAAGATGTACAGCGTAATGGTTTGCCAGTCGTTGCTGCGGATGGAATAACTCTGCTGCAGATCTTCTGCCTGTGCATCACTGATCAGTTTGTCCTGCTGCCACTTACGGATGACCCGCTGCAGAAATTGCCCGTCTCTTTTGTCTACTTCCATCATGATGAACTCGATTTGTCCCCGATATGCACCAGGCGAAGCGTATTACGTTTTTTTATCTTGAGCCTGAAATGGTTGAAGAAGATCAGGCCTGGGATCACGAAGAAACTGATTTTCTGTACAGAGGTGTTTTCCGGGAAGATGAAGTATGCCATGGTGATGATGGTAAACCCGGTGCTCATCGTCAGAAAACTATATTTCAACCGCTGATAAAGCAGTTCCTTCTCCATATGCAGCCCTGCCACCGCCAGTCCGGGCTTGCGCTGAAAAATATAATAGCTGATCCAGAAAAGCCCCGCCAGACAACCGGCCAGATTAAACAGGTATATGTACAGCGGTAACATAAAATGGCTGCCTATATGCATTATCGACGCCGTGGAAAATGGAAAGGTGACAATAAAAAACAGGAAAAAAAGATTGCGGTGGATCAGCCCATCATCATAATGCTGTAAAAAACGACATAGCTGCAGATGCCATTTCCAGAATGTGCCAATGAACAGAAAACTCATCGCAAAAGTGAAAAACTCCATCAGAAAAGGGTTCAACAGCTGTATATAATCCGCAACAGGCGCCTTTTCAGGCATATGCGGCAGTTTGATTTCGATGATTAAGAGGGTAATGGCAATAGCAAACACGGCATCGCTGAACAACACCGCCCGGTCCAGCTCAAACTCACGGTGGGCCGGTTTAGCTTCCTTAATAACTGACATAGACATAATAAAAACGTATAGCTTTTCAGCAATATACGAAAAGCTGAATAAAGCAACCCCGCCACCATTTTGAAATCACGTTTTCGTATATTCTGAAATCAGACTTTTGCTGTATTCCTGTGCTGGTCTGACGAACCCGTTATCTGCTGCTTTCCTGCCGGTTACCATCCATCATTTGTGGACAACCTTTTCTTTTTTCTGTTGTTAAGCATTTATCAATCATCATATACTTTCAATGTTATAAGTATGCGTTGTACCCTTTTACTGATGGCTACGCTTTTTTTGTCAGGAATACATGCCACTTACGGGCAAATGGATACAACCAGGGGGAATTATGCCTTTAACCTGGCAGAGTGCATACAGTACGGGATTACGCATCATCACGACGTTGTAAATGCCAATCTGGACACCATTTTCTCCCAGGAACAGGTAAAGGAAGCTACCGCCAAACTATTTCCACATGGTAATATCACTGGCAACTTTACGGACAACCTGAAGTTGCCGACATCGCTTATTCCTGATATTGCCAATGGCAACTATAATAAAAAAATACCGGTACAATTTGGTACCCGTTTATCCTCCTCCATCACCGGAGAGCTGGACCAGGTCCTTTTCCGGAGCGATTATTTTATCGGCCTCAAAGCCTCCCGTGTGTATCGCGGACTGTCAGTCAAAACATATGTCCGCACCGAAATAGATACCAGGGTGGCCATCACCAAAGCCTACTACGCTGTGCTTACCAATCAGGAAAATATCCGCCTCTCCAGGGCCAATCTCGAACAACTCCGTAAAACCTTTTCCGATACCAAAGCCCGCTACGACGCAGGTGTAGCCGAAAGGGTAGACGTAGACCGCATCGCAGTGTCCTACAACAACAGCGTTACCCAGATAGAAAACCAGATCCGGTTGCTCGTATATTCGATACAGTTACTCAAATTCCAGATGGGCATGCCCCAGGAAAGTGGCCTCGAACTACGCGAAACCGTACAGGATCTCAACGTAGAATCATTCTCCTCAGATACCCTCAATTATAAAGTGGAAGACCGCATCGAATATGGTATACAAACCACCCAGATAGCCCTTGACGAATTGAACCTGAAAAGTAAAAAGCTGGCTTATCTGCCACAGCTCAACTTTTACGTCAACTATGGTTTCAACTATTTCTCCACCTATCTCCCAGACCTGTATAAACGTAATTTCGGCGCTTCCGCTTTAGGCATCAACTTAACATGGCCCATTTTTACAGGAACAGAAAGACTGCACCAGATCAAGGAACTCGGCATCACCCTGCAGAAATCCCGTAATGACCTGGATTTCCTCTCCCAGCAGATCAAACTGGAAGTGCAGAACGCCAATACTGCCTACGAGAACAATAAAGCCACGTTTGTGACACAGAAAACCAACATGGCACTCACACAGGGCATTTACGACAGAATCGTACTGAAGTTTGAACAAGGGGTAGCTACCAGCCTGGACGTGATTTCAGCCGAAAGTGAGCTCACCCAGGCCCGGACAGATTATATCAACGCCATGCTGAACACACTGATCAGCAAAACGGACCTGGACAAAGCAATGGGAAGGATTAAATAGACAGATGACCGACAATCATCATATTCAACAATCATGATAACCTGGTAATTTTTTCTCCATATGTACCTGAAATCAAATTGGATAATATTCATGATCGCGCTCCTGGGCACGTCCTGCGGCGGCGGTAAGAAAAATCAGCAGGCGGCCATGATGGGCAAGATGAAAGCTACTGTAATGGTACAGGACGTCGTGCCGACTTCCTATACGGTGAGTTCACAGTTTCCCGGCACACTGGTGGCGCACGATGTGGTGGCAATCCGCTCTGATGTGACTGGTTTTCTCTCCGGCATAAAAGTGAAAGATGGAAGTATGGTGAAAAAAGGCCAGCCACTGTATGATATCGACAAAAGCCGTTATGTTGCTGCCTATGGCCAGGTGGCCGCCAGCCAGCAACAGGCGGAAGCCGATCTCGCACAGAAACAAAGAGACTACGAAAGATATAAAACACTACTCGAACATGACGCCATCTCCCGGCAAACGGTAGACCAGGCCTATACTGCTGTGCTCACCGCCAAAGCCAATGTAGCCGCTGCTAAGGCTGCTGTCGCTAAAGCCGGTACAGATGTTAACCACTCGGTGATCCGCGCCCCGGCCAACGGCTCCATCGGTATCGTCCTGATCAAAGTAGGCGATATCGTCAATGCCGGCCAGACACAGATCAATACCCTCGTCAACGAACATCCCATCTTCGCTGATTTTGATGTACCACAGGCCAGCATCCCCCAGTTCCTGCGCATTCAGAAAGGACAAGGAGATGAAAAGTTCTTCCTGAAATTTACCAGCGGTGAAAGCTATGGAGAACAGGGGAAAATACAGACAATCAACAATATCGTTGACCCGCAAACAGGTACCATCCGCGTCAGGCTTGTGTTCCAGAACAGAGATGGCCTACTCAAATCAGGTATGAGCTGTGTAGTAGTCATGCAATATACCACCCCTGGCACACAGGTGGCCATCCCCACCAAAGCCATTATCCAGAACCTGTCCGAAACATCCGTGATGACCCTGACAAAGGATAATGTGGTAAAACCGGCATCTATCAAGCCCGGGCCCATTACAGATACCATGATCATCGTGGAAGAAGGCCTTAATGCCGGAGACAGGGTGATTATAGAAGGGCAACAGAAAGTCAGGCCCGGAGATACCGTTAATGTAGCCGGTGCCGGTGGTGCTCCTGCAGGAGGTAAACATTAATCCTAAATCGCCATCACAGTATGATTTCAAAAACCTTTATAGAGCGCAAGAATACTACGATAGTCATAGCCATCATCCTGGTGATTGTGGGGTTGATCTGTATGTTTAACCTGCCCATTGCGCAGTTGCCCGATATCGCCCCGCCTGTGACAGATGTAAGAGCCACCTATGTAGGTGCCAACTCCACCACTGTGGAAGAAACCGTGACCACGCCCATAGAAAACCAGGTCAACGGTACGCCCGGCGCGATGTACATACAGTCTGTAAGTGCCAACGACGGCTCCATGAGCATTACGGTTACCTTTAATCTCGGTACAAACCCTGATATCGCTACACTCGACGTACAAAACAGGGTTAGCCTCGCCTTACCCAGTACTCCCGATGAAGTACGACGTGTAGGCGTTACCGTGAAAAAACGTTCCAACGACATGCTGATGGTAATAGGGCTCAACACTCCGCATGAAAAACACAGCCATGAATTCCTGGACAACTACATGAACATCTACCTGAAACCGGAACTGGCCCGTATCGAAGGGGTGGGCGACGTAAATGTGTTCTCCCAGGATTATAGTATGCGTATATGGCTCAACCCCGATAAGATGGCTGCACTTGGGCTCACTGCCGGAGATATTGCCCAGGCTATCACCGAACAAAACCAGCAGGTGCCGGCGGGTAGTATCGGCGGACAGCCCATGTCCCGCAATCAGGCTTTTGAATATACAGTTAGCGTGAAAGGACGCCTGGCTACCTCAGAAGAATTTGGCAATATCATCGTTGCGAAAAATCCGAATGGCGGACTGGTACGCCTCCGCGACGTGGCCAGGATCAATCTGGGCTCTTTCTCCTATGCTATCGATGCTAAAGCCGATGGCAAAACAGGTAGTGGTCTGGCCATCTACCTGGCGCCTGGAGCCAATGCCCTGGATGTAAATGACCGCGTAATAGCCAAAATGGAGGAACTCGCCAAAGCCTTCCCCGAAGATGTGAACTGGCTTATCCCCTTTGAAACCACTTCTTTCGTAAAAATATCCATCAACGAAGTATTCCATACTTTCCTCGAAGCATTAGGACTGGTAGTGCTGGTGGTGTTTATCTTTCTGCAGAACTGGCGTGCTACCATCATTCCCATCCTGGTAATACCCATATCACTGATAGGCACCTTTATCTTCTTCCAGCTGCTGGGATTTTCCATCAATACCCTTACCCTGTTTGGTTTTGTACTGGCCATTGGTATCGTGGTGGACGATGCTATTGTGGTAGTGGAAGCGGTGCAGCATCATATTGATGTTGACCTGATGTCGCCGCGGGAAGCCACTTTTAAAGCGATGTCGGAGGTACAGGCGCCGGTAATTGCCATTGCGCTGATTCTGGCAGCTGTATTTGTACCGGTGGCGTTTATTCCTGGGGTGAGTGGTCGCTTGTACCAGCAGTTTGCACTGACGATTGCTTTCTCCGTATTGTTGTCTGCTTTTCTGGCACTTACGCTTACGCCGGCTCTGACAGCTATTCTTCTGCAGCCTGCTCATCTCACTAAAAAATCACGTGGGCTGAATAAACTCTTTTTTAAATTTAATGAATGGTTCAACAGATTCACTAACCGTTATGGCAATATGGTGATGCGTGCCATTCGTTTTACGCCGGTGGTCCTGATACTATTGTTGCTGCTTTTTGTAGCGGCTTTTTATTTGTTTAAGAAGACGCCTACCACTTTTGTGCCGCAGGAAGACATGGGGGCTATCTTCATCGCGTTGGAGTTACCTGAAGCGGCATCCACGGAGCGGACTAAGGAGGTGGTGAGTGAAATCGGTGATATCCTCCGGAGAGACAGTGCTGTACTCCACTTTTTCGGGATCTCCGGGATCAACTTCGTGGCCAATGCAACCAAACCCAACTCGGGCACTTTCTTCGTCAGCCTCAAACCATGGGATGTCCGTTATCCTCACGGCGACGATATGAATACTGTGGTAGGCCGCCTCCAGGGCGCCACCAGCAGAATTCTTGGTGCCACTATCATCCTGATCCCCGCACCCACACTCCGTGGTTTGGGTAACTCCGGTGGTTTCTCCTTCATGCTCGAACAGAAAAGCAATCCGGATATAGGCCAGTTTATGCAGGTAATGGGACAATTCCTGATGACAGCCAACCAGCGTCCGGAGATAGCCAGGGCCTATGCTTTCTTCAGTGCCAATACCCCGCAGTT
Organism: Chitinophaga flava; assembly: GCF_003308995.1. Lineage (NCBI taxonomy): Bacteria > Pseudomonadati > Bacteroidota > Chitinophagia > Chitinophagales > Chitinophagaceae > Chitinophaga > Chitinophaga flava. Next base: position 2,095,388 of record NZ_QFFJ01000002.1, read on the forward strand.
TAATGTGGAAGTAGACAGAGATAAGTGTAAACAGCTGGGGGTAGCTGTCAGTGATGTGTTTGGCGCATTGCAGACATTCCTCGGAGGTCTGTATGTGAATGACTTTACACGGTTTAGCCGCAGCTTCCGCGTAGTGTTGCAGGCCGATTCATTATATCGTACTAATATCAACAACCTCGCTACTTACTATGTACGAAACAACCTTGGGCAGATGGTACCGCTGAGCGCACTCCTGGTCACCCGAAAAGGGGCAGGAGCTCCGGTAATCAACCACTTTAACCTGTATCGCTCTGTAGAAATTGATGGAGATGCCCAGGTAGGCTACAGTAGCGGCGACGCTATCAATGCGCTCAAGGAAGTGGCCGCCAAAACCCTCCCGGAAAACTTCGGCTTTGAGTGGGCCAACGTATCCCTTCAGGAGATAAAAGCCGGAAAGAGCAGCGTGCTTATTTTTATGTTGTCTATATTGTTTGTATTCCTGCTGCTGACAGCATTGTATGAAAGCTGGTCGGTACCCTTCTCTGTATTGCTGGCGGTACCGGTGGCCCTGTTTGGCTCTATCATAGCGCTCACGCTCACCAAACAGGCCAACAGCGTTTATTCACAGATCGGTCTTGTGACGCTGATCGGGCTGGCAGCCAAAAACGCCATCCTTATCGTAGAGTTTTGTAAGGATCGTGTAGACAGAGGAATGCCATTGATGGACGCTACGCTGGAAGCCGTAAAACTGCGTTTCAGGCCTATTCTCATGACATCCTTCGCCTTCATTCTCGGGGTAGTGCCTCTGTGTCTGGCTAAAGGGGCTGGTGCGGCCTCCCGTGTTAATATAGGCTTCACCGTTATTGGAGGGATGCTGGCAGCCACCTTGCTGGGGATATTTACAGTGCCGGTACTGTATGTGCTGATCACCAAACTGGCATATGGTAAAAAGAAACTGGCCGAACTCGAAGCACATGGCGATGAAGCCAGAAAACCCAAAGGTCTGGGTGAATAGTATTACTTTTAGCTGCCATGAAAAATACCGAACGATTTAGTAATAGGGTAGCCGACTATGAAAAGTACAGGCCACATTATCCGGAAGCCATTATTCCTTATTTGTCTGCTACCACCGGGCTTTCCCCGCAAAGTGTGATCGCCGACATCGGCTCTGGTACGGGCATCTCGGCACAACCCTTTCTGGACAACGGCAATACCGTATTTGCCGTAGAGCCTAATAACGAAATGCGGGCTTCAGCAGAAAAACAGCTAGAGCGCTTTCCAGGCTTTAAAAGTGTCAACGGTACCGCCGAACATACCACCCTGCCCGATCACTCCATAGATCTGGTAGTGGCTGCCCAGGCCTTCCACTGGTTCGACAGGGAATCCGCCCGCAAAGAGTTTCACCGTATCACCAAACCGGGAGCATTCGCAGTGCTCATGTGGAATTTCCGGCCAATCAACACTCCCTTCGAACAAGACTATGAGCAGCTGCTCAGGCAATACGGTAATGATTACCAGCATATGCAACACCGTAGTATAGACGCGGCACAGCTGGCAGCTTTCTTCCTGCCAGACACCTTCCGGGAAAAATCTATTGTGAATGCCCAACGCTTTGATTTTCCGGCATTGAAAGGGTTATTGTCCTCCAGCTCCTATATGCCAGATAAAACCCATCCCAGCTATCAGCCTATGGTCAGAGCACTGGAAGACCTCTTTGAAAAATACAAGGAAAACGGCATCGTGGTGTTTAGCTACGAAACGAAACTTTATACGGGAAATCCGGGAGCATAATTCGTTTCCCAGGGCTGAAGCCCTGGGCTATGTTTGTCTGGGGATACTGCGGTGGGTTTTATAAAAAAATCTACGCCAGGTTCCCATTAAACGTCTTTACACCCTACAAATACAGCTGCATTTTTTATAAAAATCCTTCCTAAATCCCATCCATTTACCCCAATCCTCCCTACAAATACAGTGATATTTTTTATAAAAAAACCTTCCTAAATCCAATCCATTTATCCCAATCCCCCGTCTTTACGCCCAACAAATATAGCCCAGGGCTTTAGCCCTGGGACCCTAAGCAAGGCTATCAAAAAGAATTTCAAGAGGATGTAAGGCTTTTACGCCAGTTCCATCTTTTACTTGATGGCGGCAGCTGGTGCCGGGCGCTGCTATCAGCGTGCCTGTGGTAGCATTGCGGACGGCGGGAAACAGTACCATTTCTCCGATTTGCATGCTGAGGTCGTAGTGTTCCTGTTCATAGCCAAACGAACCGGCCATACCGCAACATCCGGAAGGAATTACTTCTACGGTAAAATGTTGTGGTATGGACAACATTTTTTTACTATGCAGTGCAGATGATAGTGCTTTCTGCTGACAGTGGCCGTGTAGTTTTATATGTTGTTCCCTGGGGGTAAACTGGGCTGCGGTGATATGTCCTTTTTCTGCTTCGCTGGCGATGAATTCATCTATGAGGAAGCAGTTTTTGGCGAGGGTCTGTGCCTGCTGGCGCAGGTTTTCGCGGACAAGATCAGGGTATTCATCACGGAAACTGAGGATGGCAGATGGTTCTATGCCCAGTAGGGGAGTAGATTCGTTGATAACGTCGCTGAATATACGAACATTTTCTTCTGCCAGTTCCCGGGCTTTGCGTAACAGTCCTTTGGACATATATGCACGGGCACTTTCCGGATGCTCGATCATTTTTACTTCATAACCCAGACGGTGCAGTAGTTGTACTGCTTTGATACCTATCGGTGTGTCGTTGTAGTTGGTAAACTCATCGCAGAACAGGTATACGGTGCGATTGCCGGTACCTTTCTTTTCTTTGGACCAGGTCTGGTTGAACCATTTGCGCAAAGTGGTATGGTGCAGTTCTGGCAGGGAGCGTTTGGGGGCAAAGCCGCTGAGTTTGCGGATAAGGCCGCCGGTAAAGCTGTTGTTGATCAGTCCATTATATACACCGGGTGCGATGGCAGCCAGGGCAGACAGTTTGGAGAAGTTGCCGATCATTTTGGCGCGCATGGGTACACCGTTAGCATCGTAGTAATGCTGCAGGAATTCCATTTTCAGCTTGGCCATGTCTACGTTGGACGGACATTCCGATTTACATCCTTTACAAGCCAGACAGAGATCCAGTACGTCGTAGATTTCCTGGTGGTCAAAGCGGTTTTCCTTGTGGGAATGAGTGAGGAACTCGCGCAGGATATTGGCTCTGGCGCGGGTAGTATCTTTCTCGTTGCGGGTGGCCATGTAACTGGGGCACATGGTGCCGCCGCTCAGGGATGTCTTACGGCAATCTCCGGAACCGTTACACTGTTCTGCATGCTGGAGAATGGTCTGTTCCGGGAAATGGAAGATGGTGTTGAAAGCGGGTGTTTTTTGTCCGGGTTCGTACCGCAACATACTGTTCATAGACGGCGTGTCTACGATTTTGTTGGGATTGAAGATATTTTCCGGGTCCCAGGTATATTTGATCTGGCGCAGCAGTTCATAGTTTTTGTCACCCACCATCTGTTTGATGAATTCTCCACGCAGGCGGCCGTCGCCGTGTTCTCCGCTGAGGGAGCCCTGGTATTTTTTCACCAGGGTAGCAATTTCTTCGGCGATCGTTCTGAAAAGCTGGTTACCTGTTTCTGTTTTCAGGTCGATGATGGGGCGGAGGTGGATTTCACCGCTGCCGGCATGGGCGTAGTGTACGGCATGCAGGTTATATTTTTCCAGGATGATGTTGAAGTCCCTGATAAAGTCAGGCAGGTCTTCTACTGCCACGGCTGTATCTTCGATAACAGGTACGGCTTTCTCATCTCCGGGGAGGTTACTGAGCAGGCCCAGTCCGGCTTTACGGAGTGTCCAGATTTTTTTGGTGTCTTCTCCGAAGAGTAGCGGGAAATGATATCCCAGTCCGGCGGCACGTAGGGTGGCCTCGAGGCGGCCGGCTATTTCCTGTACTTCTTCCCGGGTGTTGCGGCAGAATTCCACTACCAGAATGGCGCCGGGGTCGCCCTTTACGAAGAAGCGGTTTTTACTTTGTTCAATATTGTCTTTGGTGCACTCCAGGATGTAGTGGTCAATCAGTTCGCTGGCGCTGGGTTTGTAATCCATGACCAGGATATTGGCACGAAGTGACTCGTCTACATTGTTGAAGTGGATACACAGCAGTCCTACCTCTTTGGGAGGCAGGGGATCTATATGTAGTTTGATTTCTGTGATAAAGGCGAGGGTCCCTTCGGAGCCTGCTATCAGTTTACAGAAGTTAAAGTCTTCTGTACCGGCGGTGAAGGGGGCTGTTTCCAGCAGCAGATCTACGGCATAACCGGTATTACGGCGGGGTATGCTCTTTTTAGGGAATTCCCGTCGTATTTCTTCCTGGTTGTGGTGGTTGCTCAGGGTGCTGCGTATCTGGCGGTAGATATGGGTTTCCAGTGTATCCGGCCCTTCACATTTATTGTGAAAATCGTCCGGGGAGATGCTGCCGAAGGTTACTTCTTCGCCGTTGCTGAGCAGTGCTTTCACTTCCAGCAGATGCTCACGGGTGCTGCCATATACTACGCTGTTGGAGCCGCAGGAGTTGTTACCTACCATGCCGCCTATCATGGCGCGGTTGGCAGTGGAGGTTTCCGGGCCGAAATAAAAACCATGTGGTTTGAGGTACATGTTGAGTTCATCACGGATGACGCCGGGCTGTACCCGTACCCAGTTTTCAGCAGTATTTAATTCCAGTATTTTGGTAAAACTACGTGACACGTCTGTGACAATGCCGTTGCCGACTACTTGTCCTGCCAGTGAAGTCCCTGCAGTACGTGGGATCAGCGAAGTTTTATTATTACGCGCAAAAGCGATCAGTTTCTTTAAATCGTCTGTTGATTCAGGGATGGCCACGGCCAGCGGCATTTCCCGGTATGCCGACGCATCAGTGGCATAAAGGGTTCGCATGGTATTGTCTGTATAAAGCGTGCCTTCCAGTTCCTGGGCCAATAGCTCTAGCTTTTCGCGCATCATGGTATAACCGGTTTAGAGAGGGCGAAATTAATATTTCAGTCCGGCTTTTTTATCCCTTGTAATGTATTCGTCAAAAAAAACATTATTCCTTTACAAATTGCGGCTTTTTTACTTTAAGCCCGCAAACCGCTTCCAGCCTGTCTGCCAGGTAAACAGCGAGATCAGGTGACAGTGCTTCATCATGCATATGCATGAAAAAATATACCTCCTGCAGTCCGTTATCAAGCCAGTATTTAATGCGGTTGGCCCAGTCATCGATACGGGTATAGTCAGTGGGATGTAAACTGTTGCCTACAAAACGGATGAATATTTTAGGGATGGTGAGATGCATATGCGCACAGTCCCTTCGTCCGGCGGTATCCGTAATGATGGAGCCTATATTCAGTGACTGCAGTTTTTCGAACAGTTCCAGCCTGACAGCTTCATCTGCGTACCACTCTGGGTGTCTGACTTCCAGAAAAAACTGAAGATCGGTAGGTAAGGAAGCCAGGTATTCGTATAGGGCTTTCCGTTTGGCGGGACCGTATCGGTCGCTCAGCTGGAGGAAGATAGGACCCAGATGCTGACCAAAGGCGAGTACCCCTTCCAGAAAGGCGGTGGTTTTAGGGCCTGCGATAGCAGGGCTCAGGTTACTGAAATGGCTGATTGCCTGTGGTACCTTCGGACAGAATTTAAAATCAATTCCTTTGGCGGCAGCGTCCCATTTGGAGATAGTGGAGGGGCCATAGATCTGGTAATGGGTGGCGTTGAGCTCTATGCCGTTAAAGTGATGTACATACTCCTGCAGGAATTGTGTTTCTTTAGTTCCTTTGGGGTATATCTTACCAATCCATTCCCGTCGTCCCCATTTGGCGCAGCCCAGGTAGGAAAGCGGTTTCTTCACAGGTTTACCTTTCAGTATTTTTTTGTTGAAAAGAGGTTCTGCCGGCAGTTTGAAATCCAGTTCTTCCAGCTCGGCGGGAGTAACACGGCCAAAGTCCATAAGAATAGTTTTAAACTAGCAGCCAGGGTGGCTGTAGCACACATGACATAATGGGGTACAGGTATAACAGGAGGTCTTACAAAGATACTAAAACAGAAGGCTGATCCCTAAAAGAACCCAGCTAAAATAAATTCTGATGAAACCCTTTGTTTTCTTATTTTTCCACGTTAACTTAAGATAGATTATCAATTATTTAGCATGGAGATATTACACGTTAGCGCGGAATGTTACCCGGTAGCCAAAGTAGGAGGGCTCGGTGATGTGGTAGGGGCGTTACCCAAATACCAGTACGAACTGGGGACTATTGCCAAGGTGGTAGTGCCGGCCTACAGGAACAAGTATTACGACACCCACGAATTTGATGTGGTCCATCAGGCTGGTATGTGGCTTGGACACGACTGGTACCACTTCAATGTGCTGAAGGAACGAAGCAACGAACTGGGCTTTGATCTGTATCTGGTAGACATCCCCGGCTTGCTCGATACCCCGAACGTTTACGGTTATCCCAACGACACGGAACGTTTTCTGGCCTTTCAGATCGCTGTGCTCGACTGGGTCAATGAATGGAACCATCAGCCGGACGTGATTCATTGTCACGACCACCATACCGGACTGATACCTTTTCTCATGAGTTATGGTTACAAGTATGAACGCATGAAGGAAATACCTTCCGTGCTAACCATTCACAATGCTCAATACCAGGGCCAGTTTGGATGGGACAAGCTGTACCTGATACCCTCTTTTGATTTATGGAAATCCGGACTGCTGGACTGGAGCGGGGCTATTAATCCCCTTGCTGCCGGTATTAAATGTGCATGGCGTGTTACTACAGTATCTCCCGGCTACCTGGAAGAACTGTATCATAACGCTAACGGGCTCGAATGGCTGATCAGCCATGAACGGGCCAAAACAGTCGGCATTATCAACGGTATAGATAATACAGTGTGGGACCCTGCCACCGATACCATGGTGCAGATCAACTATGATATGGATACAGTTGCTGAAGGGAAACTGGAAAATAAAAAAGCGCTCTGCGAACGCTTCGGCCTTGATTCCTCCTTACCACTCGTATCCTTCATCGGCCGGCTGGTAGGAGACAAAGGAGCTGACCTGCTGCCTGAAATTATTAGCCGCTCCCTGCATGAATTACCAGGAGAAGTGAACTTCCTCGTATTGGGAAGTGGAGATCCACATGTGGAATGGTCACTACAACAAACAAGACACGAGGTCAGTTATGGCTTTAACCTGCATATCGGGTACAATGAATCGCTGGCACATCTTATCTATGCCGGCAGCGATTTTCTGTTGATGCCTTCCCGGGTAGAGCCTTGCGGATTGAACCAGCTGTATGCCCTTCGTTATGGTACCGTACCGATGGTGCGTAGTACCGGCGGACTGAAAGATACTGTAACTGATTTTGGTGATCCCGATGGTTTTGGTATCCGTTTTAATCAGGCTGGCATTTGGGATGCCTGCTATTCCGTAAAACGGGCCATTGAGCTGTTTAATGATACCAGCCATCTGGAGGAAATACGGCTGCGGGGCATGCGGCTCAACAATTCCTGGGGCCGTTCAGCACAGCGTTATCTGGAAGTATACAGTAGTATGAAAAGTTAACACTGAAGATAAAGCACAGCGATTTCCTAATCTAAACCAACATCCACATTATGACGAAAGATGTAATATCCATTATTCTTGGAGGCGGTGCAGGTACCCGCCTGTATCCCCTTACCCGTCGCCGGTCTAAACCGGCAGTGCCTATTGCCGGTAAATACAGACTGGTGGATATTCCTATCTCCAATTGCCTGAATGCGGAACTGAACCGCATTTTTGTGTTGACCCAGTTTAATTCTGCATCGCTCAATAAACATATCAAAAACACTTATCACTTCAGCAACTTTGATAAAGGGTTTGTCGATATTCTGGCAGCAGAACAAACCCCTGACAACCCCACCTGGTATCAGGGTACTGCAGATGCCGTAAGGCAATGCCTCCATCATGTGGAGAACTTCGATTTTAAATACATACTGATCCTCTCCGGCGACCAGCTTTACCAGATGGATTTCCAGGAGATGATTAACCACCATATTGAAACGGGCGCTGAAATTTCTATCGCTACCATCCCTGTGAGCGCAAAGGATGCTTCTGATTTTGGGATACTTAAAACAGATGCTTCCGGTGCTATTGTTTCCTTTACAGAGAAACCATCGCAGGAAGCCCTGCCGCCATGGGCCTCTGAAGTGAGCGATGATATGAAGCAGGCTGGTCGGGTGTACCTCGCCAGTATGGGTATCTATATCTTCAGCAGGGAAGTGTTGTTCGAAATACTGAACAAAAAACCGGAGGCGACCGATTTTGGTAAACAGGTGATCCCTGATGCAATTGAAGCCCAGGCCAGGGTGTTCAGTTATCAGTACGAAGGCTACTGGACAGACATCGGTAATATCTCCTCCTTCTGGGAAGCCAATATCGGACTGACAGACGAAATTCCGCAGTTTAACCTCTTTAATGAGTCGCAGACTATCTACACCCGCGCCCGGATGCTGCCGCCTGCTAAAATATCAGCAACGCTTGAGAAAACAATCATTGCTGATGGTTGTATTATTATGGCAAGTCGTCTTGAACGCTGTGTGGTGGGCATACGTACCCGGATCGGCAAAGGGTCGGTCATCTCCAATACCTACATCATGGGGAGCGATTACTACCAGACCCTTGACGAACTGGACAAGGCCAACACCGAAGGTCGTCCGCAGATGGGCATAGGGGAAAACTGTGTTATCGACAGGGCGATTATAGACAAGAACTGCAGTATCGGAAATAACGTACATATCAAAGGCGGGGATCATCTTCCGGATGGAGATTTTGAGAAATATACAGTAAAAGACGGCATTGTTGTTGTAAAAAAAGGAGTAGTCCTGCCGGACGGATTCAATATCTAACAAAACAATACACATGCGATTGTCAATCGAGCGGAAGCCTACCAAGATTTATCCTGATCTGAAAAGGGTGGTCGCCAGGTTTTTTTTCAATGGCGAAGCCAGGGCTAAATCCATCATTCAGCATGTTGCTGGGATGACCGATGATGAAGTAGAAGTAACGATTACGCCTATACTGAGAGAGTTTTCCCGGCGTCACCGTAATATTACCCGCATCTTCGAAAGACATGCAGACAGAATCAAACATCTTTTCGCCGCAGTGCAAGTCAATTATGACGAGCTGTCGCTGAAAAGGAAACTGCTGACCGGCTCGTATTTTACCAATGAATATTCCATAGAGTCTGCTGCTTTTTTTAATCCATCGATGATTGAAGATGTGGACCAGAGCGGGTTGGAAGTAGGGGAGAAAAGAATCATACTCAGCTTCCGCGCAGTTGGAGAAGGACATATTTCTTCCATTGCCTTCCGCAGCGGACTGATAGACCGTGATAACCAGATCACCCTGGAAACTGCCGGCAATTATGTGGATGAAGCAGAAGTGATCCGCAACGCCATGTATAATAAAGGTAATTTCTTTCAGAACGCGGTGTCTATCAAACTCCCCGATCCGGTTATGCAGGAAGTAATGCACAGCCTGCCCGATCAGTTTGAATACATGGCTCTGAAGAAGGTAATCCGCGAAATGCAGCAGCGTTACCAAATAGACCACCTGCTCAAAAAAGCACTGGAAAGGTTGCTGTGGCTGGCAGATTCTTACTATGAACTGAATTTCTCACTGGACACCGATATCTCAGACCGTGTCATCTTCCCATATTCCGATGCGGAAAGCAGAGGGATAGAAGATGCCCGGTTTGTAAAATATACCAGCGAAAACGGCAGTGTCACCTATTATGCCACCTATACCGCCTTTGATGGTGTGACTATTCAGCCCAAACTACTGGCCACAAAAGATTTCTATAATTTCAAAATAATGCCCTTATATGGAGAGGGGGCCCAGAATAAAAATCTGGCCCTCTTTCCCCGTAAAATCAAGGGAAAATATGTGATGATATCCCGTATCGATGGTATCAACGGGTATATCATGTATTCCGATAAAATTAATATATGGGAAAATCCTCAGATACTGCATACCCCTAAATATCCCTGGGAATTTGTTCAGGTGGGCAACTGCGGCTCCCCCATTGAAACTCCGGAGGGCTGGCTGGTGATTACCCACGGGGTGGGCCCTATGCGTACTTACTGTATTGGTGCCAGTCTGCTGGACCTGGATGATCCCGGCACGGAAATAGGCCGTCTCCGCGAGCCGCTGCTTATGCCCAATAAGGACGAAAGGGAAGGTTACGTGCCCAACGTCCTGTATTCCTGCGGCTCTATCGTACATAATGATGAGCTGATCATTCCTTATGGCTTATCCGACTATGCTTCAGGCTTCGCTACAGTCAACCTGGAAAAGCTGCTGAACCAGATCAAAGCCGACGGTGTATAGCCTGCTCAGATCATTTTATAAACTTTCAGATAATCCTCCGTCATCCGTTCCGTTGTAAAGTGCTCACGGGCATGCATATGGCATGTATAGCGGTCTATCATACGGATGTCTTCCACCGCTGCTGCTGCCTCCTGTGTGGTATCCACCAGAAAACCGGTGCGCTGGTTCTGTATCAGCTCCGGCATTGAACCACGGTTAAATGCAATGACCGGAGTGCCACAAAGCATAGCTTCCGCCACACTCAGCCCGAAAGGTTCGTTGAAGCTGATCGGATGCAGGAGTGCAGTGGCTTTACCCAATAATTCACTACGGGCAGCGCCCCCCACCGGTCCCAGGTACTTTACCTGCTCATTGTCGATGTAAGGTTTTACCATCTCGTTAAAATAATCTTTCTGTTGTACTATCCCCGCCATCAGCAACTGCCGGTTGGTGTGCCGGGCTATTTGTATGGCCTCGTGTGTGCCCTTATCCGGATGAATACGCCCATAATAAAGCAGGTAACCATCGGCGGTGGGACTAAAACTAAAGTCCTCTGCCCGGATACCGTTATATACTGTTGCTTTATACTGGAGGGATGGATGACGGTCGGAATTGCTGATAGAGACGTAATGCCCCCCCTGGTTGTAGCGCTGGTACACAGGAACAATTTTCTCAGAAGAAAATCCATGGATGGTAGTGACCATAGGAGTGCCGATAAGCCGGGAATAAGTGAGGGGAAGAAAATCAAAATGATTATGGATAAGATCAAAGTGATGTGCCTGTTCCATCAGGTAGCTGATATGCATGCATTCGTTGACCTTGGCATCTGCGGAGTGGTCTTCTTCATAGCCCTGCCGGCATATCCAGGCCAGTTTACCATTTGTAACAGAATCGCTGGTGGCAAAAAGGGTTACATCTATTCCCCGGGCAATAAGCCCTTCTGCCAGGTTGGATGCCATCTGTTCCCAGGGGCCGTAATGTCTGGGTGGGGTACGCCACGCTACCGGTGAAAGAATTGCGATCTTCATAGTTTAAACCTTTTATCCGGCCAGAACCATACTGCCAGCCGTTTTCCCATTATCGGCAAATTCCAAACCATAATCACCGGACTCCGTCCATCAAATTTCAAAATCAAAAATCTTTAAATCACAATTTCTTCTCTAACTTCGTACATTCAAAAGTTTCGATGTGTTCAGATATATCGATTACTTTTATTGATCATTTGTAATTCGACACGCAATATGCTCGAGTATATTCCTTATGGGAAGACTGGTTATTTTAATCAGCTGGTAATAGATTTTTTAGCAGAAGAGCCACAGATCAAACCATTTTACGCCTATTCGCCTGTAAAACCGGATTTTGCTGCAGCTATCAAGGCCCGTCAGCAGTTCAATACCCCCCGGACAGCCCTGGTAGCGGCATTACAACAGCAATATAAAAACCTGGAACCCGTGAAGGCGGTACAGGATAATATTGCCAGCCTGCTGGAAGAGCGCACCTTTACGGTCACCACTGCTCACCAGCCCAACATCTTCACCGGCTACCTGTATTTTGTATATAAGATCCTGCAAACCATCAAACTGTGCAGGGAACTGAAACAACAGTATCCGCAACAGCACTTTGTGCCTGTATACTATATGGGCAGCGAAGATAATGACCTGGAAGAACTGGGAAGTATATACCTGGAAGGTAAAACCCTGACCTGGTCTGCCGGCCAGCAGGGAGCTGTAGGCCGCATGCAGCCCGATGGACTGGAACAGCTTATCGGCCAGGTAAAAGATGCGCTGGGATATGCTCCGCATGCTGGAGAACTGATTGCGCTGTTACGCAAGGCCTATCTTGAACACAATAATATCCAGGAAGCCACCCTGTATCTTGTACACGAGCTGTTTGGCCGCTATGGACTGGTGGTACTGGTGCCTGACAATCCTGACCTGAAACGTTTATATATTCCTGTCATGAAAGATGAGCTCTTTCATCAGGCTTCCCATACCATCGTTAATGATACCCTGGCTCAACTGGAAGCTCACTATAAAGTCCAGGCCAATCCCAGGGAAATAAATCTTTTTTATCTGCAGGATGGTATGCGGGAACGGATCGTACAGGAAGGGGAACAGTGGAAAGTATTACACACCCCGTTGAAATTTGACGCTGCCGCCCTGGAAAAAGAGCTCGAAACACATCCCGAACGTTTCAGCCCCAATGTCATCCTGAGAGGAATGTTTCAGGAAACGATCCTCCCTAACATCGCTTTTGTGGGCGGTGGTGGAGAAATTGCCTACTGGCTGGAGCTGAAAGGCCTTTTTGCTCATTATAAAGTACCATATCCTGTACTGCTGTTGCGTAACTCCCTGTTATTGACAGATGAGATGTCGAAGCAGCGCCTTGATAAGCTGGGGATTACCACTGCGGAATTGTTCCAAAGTACCGATGATATCGTGAACGGCTATGTGAAAAAACATACCAATGCCACGCTGGTTCTCAAAGAGGAATATGCTGTCATTGAAAAGTTGTTTGATGCCCTGGAGGAAAAGGCACGTAGTATCGATGTGACATTGGTGGCCAGTGCCGGGGCAGAAAGGAGCAAAGCGTTAAAATCTATTGGTAAACTGGAGCACAAGTTTCTGCGGGCGGAAAAGAAAAAATTTGCCTGGCAAACTGACCAGATCAAACAGGTGAAAAATAAATTGTTCCCCGGTGGCGCCTTACAGGAGCGTAAAGAAAACTTTATGCCCTGGTATGCCGCAGAAGGACCAGCATTCCTGGACCGGGTACTGGAGGCATTGACGCCGGTAACAGATCAGTTTATAATATTGAGCTGAGATATTGATTGAAACTATTTTTGAGGGGCTGTCTCTATAAAAGAGGCAGCCCCTTTTGCTGGATAGCTTACCAGGCAAAAGGGGCTGCTGTTTCTTTATTTATGAATCAGCTCAGGGCTTTACCCATATCCTTTACAAGAGAAAGCATGGCCTGCAGTTGGTCATGGACCTGTTTGGTTTCCAGCATCTCATCCCGGGTGGGGGTAGCACCTTTTCCTTCGTTGATCTCAAGCTGTCTGAGGTGCACCAGGTTGTGCAGATGTTCATCCAGTGTATCAAAGGCGTTGATGGGAGCCTGTAGTTGGGCTTGCTCACGGGTCCGGGGATCAATCATCAGGTACAGCTGGTCCATGTAGGCCAGCAGGTAATTGGTGATTTCCTGGTATTCCGGCCTGGGGAACTGCACACCGTGATGCATGCTGTAGGCGGCCAGGGCGGCTATATGGGAAGTAAGGGTATGGTTCAGTACTACAAAGTGATATACTTTGGAGGCATTTTTCTGTTTGCTTTTAGGTTCAGACAACATCCGCTGGAAGGCGGCCATCATATTGGCTGTGTCTACATAGGTGGTTTTACGGGCCAGCTTGAAATCGGTCACGGTATTGCTTTCTCCGGCATATACCTTTAACACCAGTTCCAGATATTTCCGGTTGGAGAGCAGCATTTTTTGCATGAACCCGGGCAGCGTATTGTGTTCCCAGGAAGGCCACAGCAACATATTGGCGAAGAAGGCGATACCACCGCCAATGAAGGTATCGAGTACTCTCTGGGTAGCATTGTAGAGATCAGCCGGATGCAGGAAATGCAACAGGAAGATGATAAAAGGTGTCACAAAAAACACGCTCAGTGTATATTGGAAGCTCATAAAACTATAGGCTCCCAGGATACACAGCAACATGGTGATGAATATAATGGTATTGTTGTGTGTGATGTAAAGCAGTCCGGCGGCAAAGAGTGCTCCGAGAACAGTACCTATCAGGCGTTGTATGCTGCGTGAGCGGGTAAGGCCGAAGCCGGGTTTCAGGATTACCACAATCGTCAGGAGGATCCAGTATACACGGTCCAGATGCAAGGTTATTCCCAGCAGATAACCAGTCACGGTGGCGAGGCTTACGCGGATAGCATGTCTGAAAATATGGGATTTGAAGGTCAGGTTGTCCCGGAAAGTTTCAAAATCATATTTCTGTCGGGTGGTAAACTTAGACAGTTCCAGCTTGGGATCAATGGTTGCGTCTTTCAGTCGTTCGAGGCGAGTAAGGCGATGAAGGTTGTAGATCCTTTGCGCCATATCCTGGAGGTTCTGAAGGATATTGGTGAGTGGGATGGTGCGGGTCCTTTCCGCCAGGGTAGGCAGTTTGAGGGTAATGTCCGCGATAGCCTTTTTCACCTTTTCCATTTCATATTTCAGATTGGTTTTGGGGAGGGAACGTTGTCCGGCTGCCACAGCCAGTCCTATGTTTTTAAGTTCTTCCACAAATTCGGTGATGAGGGCATGGAATTTCCCGAGGATATCGTCTTGCCGGAAATCGCGCTGGAGGGCATTGTAGTCTGTCTGGGAGGCCATGATCTGTTCCTGCAGGTCCACCATGTCCAGAAAGATGAGCACCATGCTTTTATTGATACTGGTGGTACCTTGTTGGGCGGAGCGTCTTTTTAACAGCAGCTCACGCACGTTTTCCTGTTTTTCGTTGACGATCACCTGTTGGGCCAGCACAGCCTTGTAGTTGGCCGCAACATCTACTCCTGGTGTATAGAAATTAGCCCTCAGTTCCAGGTAGCGGGCAGTCTGCAGGATACAGTCGCCCAGAGCCTGTTGTACATTGAGGTAGGGGCGGATCTGCCACAGGATCAGCGCCAGCAGCGAATACCAGATACTGCCCAGCAGCACCATGCCTGCATATACTACCGTCATCTTTGGTGAAAGATGTGTCTCTCCAAGGATGGAGACCATAATCAGCAGACAGCCGGTGCCGATATTACCACCCCGGTTGCCGTACACCAGCATCATTGCATACACAAAACAACAACCCAATATCCAGAAAGCCATCGGTGTTGGATAGGGCAATAGCAGCCCTGTGCCCAGTGCTGTAATAAAAATCAGGATGGTGCTGATGATAAGTCCGTTGCGCTTGTGGATGATAGTGCCAGGTACATCGCTGAGGGCGGTACACAAGGCGCCCATCGACATGGCAATACCCAGGCCCAGTTGGCCAATGGCCGCAAATATAAGGGAGGGGACCACCACACTGATAGTGGTGCGCAAACCGTTGCTGAAATGATAACTGTAAAGGAAGCTCTTAATATCGTTGATCCGCTGTTCTGTACGCAAACGTTAATCTGTTTTTGAAAACACAAAGATACACGCATCTCGCAAAGCAGCAAAGAAGCAATGTGTTCAGCGTAACTTTCCAGCACAATATTTTTGAAATTTTTCTAAATACCTTACATTTTAATAAGCCTTTATCAGGTTCTGAGTGAGTCCCTTTTGTTCTGCAGATCATTGAATACTGCTGGTGTCAACCGTGCTTTTTCGTGTAGCGCTGTTTGTTAGTTTACCAAAGCGCCAGCTAACCGAGAAGCTATAAGAGTTAGCAGGGAAGTTGGTAGTATATATCCTGTGAAAGGAGGGGTCTTTGATTTCGGATATCATAGGGCGCTGTTTCCGAAAGGGCTGATCAGCACTCAAGGTGAGGGAGAGTTTTTTATTGAGAAGGTCTTTGCGGAGGGTAAAGCCATAACCAATATTGGAGCTACTGCTGCCTTGCAGGCTTGGGCTGCTGCTATAGAAATATCCATAGGCATCGCCCCGGAAATCATGACCAAAATTATAATCTGTGTTCATGTATACATTACAGGAAAAACCACTGCTGTGCAGATTACCGCCGTTATTGAAATCAGTGTAGCTCACCCGCCCATTGGTTCCTACATTCCATTTTTTAGTCGGAGAGAAGCGAAGACCAAGGTTTACGCCAGCGGCTTTTGATTTGCCAATATTGTCATAGGTGGTTCTGGTAATGCCTTTGGTGCCATCAACACTGATAACGTTTTGAATTGAGTTATTGGTAAAAGTGTAATCTATACCGGTAGTCAGACTGATCTTATCCAGGATTTTGTTTAAATAGAGTCCGAAACTGTTGGCATAGGCCGGTTTCAGGTTGGGATTACCATATACAATATTATAGGGGTCATTATCATTGATATAGGGATTCATCGCAAGGATCTCTGGCCGCTGTAATCTGCGGCTGTAGGATAAAGAGAGGGTACTGAGGGCTTCCATCTGCCATGTAATGTTAATAGTAGGTACCAGACTTAGATAATTACTCTTGATGGTGGTGTTGTTGGAAAAAAAATCCCCGGTCTGATAAGTCTGTTCTAATCTGGTACCTGGCTTAACGCTGATTTTAGAGCCTATCTTAAATCGATAGGTGACATAAAAAGCCAGAATGCTCAGTTGTGTATTGAAGATATTAAAACGATCGGGGTTGGGTATCGTATCGCCTTGTGAATTACGGACAACCTGTGTGGTCGTATTTTCTGTCTTCTGGAAAGTGCCTTTAACGCCGGTTTCCAGTTTCTGGTCATGAGGAAGTGGAAGGGTATAGTCCATTTGCACGGTGGTTAGCCGGTTTTGGATAACATTATTGTTCCTATAAAAGCTATCTGTACCGGGATAATTGTTTTGAATGTTATCGGTATGGCCATCCGCAGAACCTGAAATTATGTATAATACAAATGACAATTCATGTCCGGGTTGTTTGAATTTGTGTTGGTAGTCCACTCCCGTTCCCACCCCCTGGCCAGGATTGTAGTTGTTGCTTTGGTAAGTGCCCTTTTGGATAAGGTGGTTGCTACTGTCATACCAGTTGTTGTCCTGAGGTGTATGGATGGTCGATCTATTAAAGGTACCACTGGCGGATATGCCGATACTATTGGAGCTATCTATGTCGTAAGTAAGTTCCAGACTGCCAGACAAAGAGTGGCTGTTTTTTCTTGTTTCCGTATTTTGCTCCAGGCGGCCTTTGTCACCAGGGATAAAACTTTCCCGGATGATGGAGCTGCTGAAGCGGCTGTTTTCTGAACTGCCACTGACATAAGCTGTAATACCAATTTTCTTTTTCCTGGCACTGAAAGACCCTCCTCCATTGAATCTTCCCAGGGTGTTATAGCTGCTGAATAGGCTACCGTTATATCCTATCGTGTGCTTTTGAGTGATAATGTTGATAATGCCTCCAATACCCTCTGCATCATACTTGGCGGAGGGTTCGGTAATAATTTCTATTCTTTTGATGATACTGGCAGGATATGCTTTCAATGCTTCTTTGGGATCCCTGGTGATCATGGAGGTGGCTTTACCATTCAGTAGTACTTTGTAGTTGGTTTGACCTTTTAATTTAATGGTCCCGTCGGCATCTACAGTAACGAACGGGATTTTACGCATGATATCCGAAGCAGAGCTGTTGTCTTTTTCGATATCATTTTCTACGTTGTAGATTAGTTTCTCATCTTCCAGCTCAATCAGTGGCTTTTTGCCGGTAACGGTCACGCCGCCCAGTTGCCGCATGGTTTGCGACAGGTAGCGGATGCCCAGGCGGTGGGTGAGATGGGCGGCATCTACCCTGAATGTGTCGAGCATACGGGGAGTATAGCCCAGCATCGTAATGCCTATCTGATAAGAGCCCGGTGCCACGCCGCTGAAGTTAAAACCTCCCTGGTTGTCGGCGAGGGTATGGGCAACTGCTTTACGGTCGGCCGCTTGCATCAGTACTACAGTCGCAAATTCTACGGGCTTCCCGGTAATGCTGTCTATTACCTGTCCGGTGACAGATCCCCCTTGCTGGCGGGCCTGGAGGGAAATAACAATCAATAACAGGAACAACAGCAATGTGCCTCTTAGCGTCATGGGTAGAATGGATTATTTTGAGGTATTACTCCGGGGCGGCCTATCTGTATAAAATGGCATAAGTCATTCTGGCATAGCTACATAGGTGCTGCCGGATTAGTTACACAAGCTATGAAATGTTACTGCTATTCCGGAGCGGTTGGAAACAGCGGATACAATTTAACATTCCTTGTTAATGTAAATTTCTCACAGGCAATTAAATTATAATCCTGCTTTTTACTA
The DNA here is from genome assembly GCF_003308995.1 of Chitinophaga flava. NCBI lineage: Bacteria > Pseudomonadati > Bacteroidota > Chitinophagia > Chitinophagales > Chitinophagaceae > Chitinophaga > Chitinophaga flava. Next base: position 2,113,692 of record NZ_QFFJ01000002.1, read on the forward strand.
TATTTATAATCAGTCTTTTAGAAAATCTGTAGGGGCTTCGGTGGTGTTATTTTTCGCCACAGTGTGTATAAAAAATTAAGGGAGATACCTGCTTCTCACTTAATTTACTTTTCATTCGGGTAAAATTATATCTTTGACGCCTTAAAAAAACCTCGGAGTAAGTCGTGCGCTTAAAAACACTAGAAATTAAAGGCTTTAAAAGTTTTGCTGATAAAACCGTCTTGAACTTTGATGAAGGGATAACCGGAGTAATAGGCCCAAACGGTTGCGGCAAAAGTAATATTATCGACTCCATCCGCTGGGTGATCGGGGAACATAAAATCAGCAACCTGCGTTCGGAAAACCAGGCCGGACTTGTGTTCAACGGTTCCAAAACACGTTCCGCCAGCGGGATGGCGGAGGTAAGCCTTACCTTCGAAAATACCAAAAACGTACTGCCTACCGAATTTACTACCGTCACCATTACCCGCAAATTCTACAAAAACGGGGATAGCGAATACCGCCTCAATGACGTGGCCTGCCGTCTTAAGGATATCCATAACCTCTTTATGGACACCGGCGTCAGCACCGATTCCTACGCCATTATCGAGCTAGGAATGGTAGACGATATCATCAAAGACAAGGAAAACAGCCGTCGCCGCATGTTGGAACAAGCGGCAGGCATCTCCATATATAAAACCCGTAAAAAAGAAGCTAAATCCAAACTGGAAGCCACTGAAGGTGACCTTAACCGTATTGAGGACCTGCTGTTCGAAATCAACAATAACCTCAAAACGCTGGAAAGCCAGGCCCGCAAAGCCGAACGCTTCTATGAAGTAAAAAAGGAATACCGCGACATCAGCATAGAACTGGCTAAGGCAGCCCTGGAAGGTTTTAATATCACCTTTCGTGAACTGTCCGACAAACAACAGGAAGAAAGCGATCGAAAACTGCAGCTGGAAACCGAAATTACAACGGCGGAAGCTGCGGTGGAAGAAGATAAACTACACTTCGTTGCTAAGGAAAGAGAGCTGCAAGCCCTCCAGAAATCATTCAACGAACTGGTAGCCACCATCCGTACCAAAGAAAATGATAAGAACCTGGCCTCCCAACAGCTCACCTACCTGCGCGAACGGGAGAAAAGCATCAGCGATTTCCTCAATAATGCAGAGGGACAGCTGCAGGGACTGACCACTTCCATCGAATTCTCCGAAAAACAGGTGGTGGAAGAAGCTGAAGTGTTTGAATCCATGGAAGACGAACTCGAAACCCTCCGCGAAATGGTGGAGGATAAAAAGGAACGCTTCCAGCAGAAAAAACAATCCCTCGAAACACTGCGCAATGACCAGCAACGTTGGCAACGCCAACAGTTCGAAGCAGAAAAAAAGGTAGCTGTGGCGGATACTTCCGTCCAAAACCTGCAACGCAGCATCCAGCAGCTTCAGGAGGAGAAAAACAGCCGGCTGCAACAGATCACTCAACTGGAAACTGAAAAGGAAACGCTGCAACAAACCATCACCACCAGCAAAAATGAACTGGATGAAATGGTGCGTTTCCAGGAAGAGACAAAAAATAAAATACTGGCTACCCAGTCTGATATCGAAGGACTACGTGACCAGCTGGTTGATGAAAACCGTAAACTCGATTCCAAAAGGAACGAATTTGACCTCCTCAAATCTCTGGTAGACAGTCTCGAAGGCTATCCGGAAAGTATTAAGTTCCTGAAAAAGAATCCGGACTGGAATAACAACGCTCCCATCCTGAGCGATATCTTTTTCTGTAAGGAGGAATACCGCACCTGCGTGGAGAACCTGCTGGAGCCTTATCTCAACTATTACGTTGTTAATAATGTAGCGGAGGCTGTACAGGCCATCCAGCTGCTGGATAGCCATAAAAAAGGGAAAGCCAACTTCTTTATCCTCGACCAGTTCCGTACGCAGACCAATGGTCTGCTGGCTCCTGCCGGTACTATTCCGGCGCTGGACGTAGTAGAGATTGAAGAAAAATATAAAGGCCTGGGCTATCACCTGCTGGGGAAAGTATTTATCGGGGAAGACCTCACCCGGCTGGAGTTCAGCCAGGTATCCGATGATGAAATATGCCTGGTGGAGAAATCCGGCCGTATGCACCGTGGTAAATTCAACATTACCGGTGGTTCTGTAGGCCTGTTCGAAGGCAAAAAGCTGGGAAGGGCCAAGAACCTGGAAAAACTAGAAGTGGAGATTAAAGACCTGGAAGCAGTTGTTGGCAGGCTCCGCATACAGATACAAGACAAGCATAATGAAGTGCTGGGTTACAACAGCCAGCTCAATGAAAATAATATCAACGCTGCCCGTGAAAAGATCAATCAGATGAACAATCAGCTGTTTGGTCTTCAAAACAGGATCGAAAACTTCCATCACCTGATAGAAGCCGGCGACAAACGCCTGGAAGAAATGCAGCAGTCTCTTTCAGCCAATCAGGAAAGCATCTCCGGCGTGAGGGAAGAACTGGAAAATCTGAACGACCGGGTGGGAGAGCTGCAGGACGGCATTGCGGAGGCAGACAGAATGGCCCAGGAAGCGGAACAGCAGTTTAATATGGCCAATGTGCAGTTCAATAACCAGAACCTGCAACATACGCGCCAGCACAGTAAGATACAGGCGCTGAAGCAGGAACTGGAGTTCAAACGCAAACAGCTGGCCGACCTGCATACGCAAATCACCAGTAACAAAGCTCAACTGGAAGATACCGTGGCCAATGTTGCTGCCGCTGAAGAAAAACGCAATGCTGCTGATGAAGGGCTCGTGGAATTGTTCCGCCGCCGGCAGGAAGAAGAGAAAGCGCTGAACGAAAAAGACCAGGAATATTATAACTTCCGCAACCACCTCCAGGAGCTGGAAACTACACTGAGAGCAAAACAGAAGGCCCGCGAACAGCTGGAGCAGCAGCTCAATACCGTGAAAGATAAAGTCAACGAGCTTAAACTACAGCTGGCATCCATGAAAGAGCGCCTGAGCGTGGAGTTTAAGGTCAACCTGGATGAGATCATCGATGAACAGCGTCATTCAGAGCTGCCAACAGAAGAGCTGCAGGCCAGCGCGGAAAGGCTGAAGAAACGCCTGGAAAATATGGGTGAAATCAACCCTACAGCCATCGAGGCTTACCAGGAAATGAAAAAAAGATATGAGTTCATCCTGGAACAGAAAACTGACCTGGTAAATGCAAAAGACTCCCTGCTGGCAACTATCCAGGAGGTAGAGACAACGGCTAACCAGAAGTTCCTGGAAACATTTAATATGGTTAAAGAAAATTTCATCCGCGTATTTAAGGCGCTCTTCACAGAGGAAGATCAGTGTGATATGATCCTCAGTGATCCGGAAAACCTGGCAGATACCGGTATTGAAATTATCGCAAAACCTAAAGGTAAACGTCCGGCAGCCATTACACAGCTCTCCGGTGGTGAAAAAACACTAACCGCCACTGCATTGCTGTTTGCCATCTACCTGATCAAACCGGCACCTTTCTGTATATTGGATGAAGTGGATGCACCGCTGGATGATGCCAATGTTGGTAAATTTACCAACATGATCAGGAAATTTTCTGATAATTCACAGTTTATTATTGTAACACATAACAAACAGACCATGGCCGCTGTTGACGTGATTTATGGGGTGACTATGCAGGAACCCGGCGTGAGTAAGCTGGTACCAGTGGATTTCAGAAGTTTAAACTGATGGATGGTTTTTGTTGTTGTATGGAGAGTTATTACTTTTATTCCCAATTTCATTATTCTAAAAAAATAAAAAACATTACACACTATGGGCGCATGGGGCACCAGGAATTTTGAAAATGATGGATCACAGGACTGGATTTTTGACGTGATCGATAGCAAAGATGGTGGGTTGGTAACTGATACGCTGGCGCGTATCATCAATAACACCGAGACACTGGAAATAGCAGATTGCGAAGAAGGCTTGGCGGCCGCTGAACTGGTAGCCGCGCTGGTAGGACGTCCTAGCGAAGACTTCCCGGAGGATCCGCTGGACAAACTGGACATACTGAACCTGATCGCAACAAAAGCGCTGAGAAATCAGGCTGTTACTGCTGTTAACAAAATACTGAGCGCTTCAGAAATGAAAAACTTCTGGGGCGAATCCGGTGATTTACAATCATGGGAAGCTGTACAGGCATCCCTGGTGAAAAGACTGGAACTGTAAACAAGGAATTATTATTCCTGCCGGGAAAAATGGTCATAGAAACCGGGAATGTAATTTCCTGGTGAACAGACTAAGATGACTAAAGAAACAATTTGCTTAAGGACGACCGAGTTTTGAGCAGGGTTTGTGCTGTGTCATATCGACCCGGAAAAAACGCAGGAGTTTAAAAAAATAAAGCCCGTATGATTTCTCATACGGGCTGATTATTTTATATAACTCGGGAGAGTGATTACAAAAGAATACCAGCGATGGTGGCAGACAAATAACTTGCCAGCGTACCGCAAAGCAATGCTTTGAGTCCCAGTTTTGCCAGGTCTGTTCTGCGGCCTGGTGCCAGTTCTCCGATACCACCAATTTGCATACCTACGCTGCTGAAGTTGGCAAAGCCGGCAATGGCAATGGTTGAAATGGTAATTGCTTTGGCAGATTCAATTTTTACTGCATGACTGGTCATGCTTTTAAAGGCCACAAACTCATTGATAGTTAGTTTCTGCCCCAGCAGTGTTGCCACATTGTTTACATCCTGGGTAGGTACGCCCATAGCCCAGGCCATAGGGGTAAACAATTTACCAAAGATCCAGTCCAGGCTCAGATTAAAATCCAGATGCAGCAGATGGCCGAAATGAATAAGACACCAGTCGATCAGCGCAATCAATGCAATGAAACCGATCAACATGGCAATAACGTTCATGGCTATTTTGAAACCGTCGCCTGCGCCATGGGAAATGGCATCAATAACGTTGGTGTAGTTGCTCTTTACTTCCATCTTCACCCTGCCCATGGTCACGCTTTCTTCCGTTTCCGGGAATACGATCTTGGAGATAACCAGTGCTCCGGGTGCAGCCATCAGACTGGCGGTGATCAAAAAGGGCGCAATATCCATACCCGCCTGGAATCCCATGTTGGCATATACCACCAGGATACCGCCGGCAATACAGGCAAGGCTGCCGCTCATAGAAGCAAGGATTTCACTTTTGGTCATGGAATTGAGATAAGGACGGATCATTACCTGAGCCTCTACCTGACCTACAAATGCACTGGCCACATTACTCAGCGCTTCTGCACCACTTACCCGCATCACCACATTCATTGCTCTGGCGATGACCGCTACTATTCGCTGCATAATGCCAAAATGATAAAGTACGGCCACCAGTACACATACCAGGATAATTGTGGCAGTCACGTTAAAGGCAAATACAAATCCACCGCTGGCGTAGTCGGCAAAGGTACCAGTAGGAGGCTGGGATACGCCTATTCCACCATAAACAAAGGACGCACCCTGACGTGCAAACGCTTCCAGTTTACCCATAGCGTGGCCTACTTGTTGAAAAAACCAGGTAATAGGGGGTACTTTGAATACCAGCAGCGCAATCAGCACCTGTAATGTAATACCACTCAAAACCAGCCGGTAGTTAATTTTACTCCTGTTGTTGGAAAACAAAAAGGCAATACCCAGAATAAGGAGGATGCCTATTAAGCCCTGAAAGCGTTCCATAAATGTTAATAAATTGTAAAATATTCCCAATTAAGGCGACGAAGATAAGTTTTTTTGTGATTTCTGGACTTTTTGCGGGAGAAATAGAAAATACTTTTATAATTATCAAACTAATTGCTTGTAAAACAACTGTTTAGACTATTACCTATCTGATTGCATTTCGTCTGATTATCTCCTGGAATCTTCAGCTATACAAACTTTCTTTTAGTCCCTAGTAGAAAACCATCCAATAAACTCCCACAATTATAGCCCAGGGCTTCAGCCCTGGGAAAAAATATGTTGCAAAAAATCGCAGGAGATGTATTTTTATGAATTGCAATCGAATTAAATAAGTAATGAGCCGTTTACAGTACCTGGTTATTTCCACGATTTCCCTGGCAATCTTAGCCTGCGGACATACTCAAAAACAACATTCATTAAGCAAACATGAGCAGGATTCTCTGGCGATGCGGAAGCAGTATGCCAGCTCACCTGTACTGGACGGGAAAGCAGCCATAGCAGCCATGCAGGTGGACAGCGGCCTGGAAGTACAGCTGGTGGCTGAAGAACCGATGGTGGTAGCACCGGTGAATGCGGTATTTGATGAGCGTGGAAGGATGTGGGTCGTGGAGATGACTGGTTTTATGCCTGACACCAGTGGGACAGGAGAAGAAAAACCGGATGGCAAAATCGTTATCCTCGAAGATACTACCGGCGATGGAGTGATGGACCGGCGTACGGTATTCCTCGATTCGCTCGTATTGCCGCGGGCGGTGTGTCTGGTGGAGAACGGAGTATTGGTGGCCACACCGCCGCAACTGTGGTTTATTGAGAACAATAACGATAAACCCGGCAAGCGGATACTGGTAGACGACCAGTATGCTGCTGGTGGTAATGTAGAACATCAGCCCAATGGCCTTTTGAGAGCTATGGACAACTGGATCTACAACGCCAAGTCAGACAGGCGTTATCGTAAGGTGGGCAACAAATGGTTGAAAGAAACTACCACTTTCCGTGGTCAATGGGGTATTACTCAGGATGACAAAGGCCGTCTATACTATAACAATAATTCTGAGAATCTGTTGGGAGATTATTTTCCACCCGGACTGGGAGGCAAAAATCCACATCAGCAGAATGCGGCCGGCTATGATCAGCGGATTGTGCGGGATAATCATGTGTATCCTGTCCACCCTACGCCAGGTGTGAACCGGGGCTATATGAAGGGTGTACTCGACGACAGTCTGCGGCTGGTAGAGTTTACCGCAGCCTGTGGGCCGGTAATATACCGTGGTGGCCTGTTTCCGGCTGAGTATATTGGTAATGCTTTTGTGGCAGAACCTGCGGCCAATCTGATCAAACGGAATATACTGAATGATAGCAGTTACATCGTAAAAGGAAAACAGGCCTATAGTGGTAAGGAGTTCCTGGCCAGCACAGATGAGCGTTTCCGGCCAACAGGATTGTACAATGGACCTGATGGTGCTTTATATATTACGGATATGTACAGGGGGATTCTGCAGCATAAGACTTATATCACTACATATCTTAAGAATGAGATCAAAATGAGAGAGCTGACTCAACCGCTCAACTGTGGCCGTATCTATCGCATTGTGCCCAAAGGACAACGTCCGGAGAAGACATTGATGACGCCGGAGCAGTTGTTTAGTATGTTGGGCAATGCCAACGGAGCTTTGAGAGACAAGGCTCAGCAGCTGATCATAGACCATAATATGATGCAACTGGTGCCTGAGCTGCGTGCTGCTTTGAAAGACAGCCATGCACCTCTTAAACAGGTACATTCACTCTGGGCGCTGGAAGGACTGCATGCATTGACTTATGCTGATATTACTGGCGTGTTGCAACAGGGGAATGATCCGCTTAGCGTACAGGCCCTGGCAGCATTACCGGCAGTATTGAATGCAGCTGTAGCCAAACCTGTTGCCACCACGCTGGATAGCCTGGCAGATAAACCGTTTTTTACGCCATATGTAGCCTATCTGTTGCCGGCTTTGAATAAGGCCGATAAAGCTGCTGCCACAAAGTTGGAAGCGAAACTCATAAAAAACTATGCACAGGATCGTTATGTGTCTGCTGCATTGATCAATAATGCTACCAATAGGGAAGCAGCACTCCTGAAACAACTGGTTGCCACTAATCCGGATACGGCACTGGCGCTGAATAAACAGCTGAATGTTGTGCTGAAAAGTATAGACAATGCTGCCAACGTAAAAAAAATGGACGCACTGGGCAAAACCTATCCCCACGGATACCGGATCTTTAATACCGTGTGCCAGACCTGCCATGGTAAAAACGGGAATGGGATCGCGGCGATGGCACCTCCGTTAAACGAAAGCAATTGGGTAAATGGTAACAAAAACACCCTGGCTGCTATTGTATTATACGGCCTTACAGGTCCGGTGGAAGTGCATGGGAAACTGTACAAGGCACCGGAAATAAATGGAGATATGCCTGGCATCGGCGGTAGCGATGAATTCAGCGATAGCGATATCGCCGAACTGCTCACATTTTTGCGCAGTGCCTGGAACAACAAGGCCGGAAAAGTGACGACAGAGGATATCCGGAATACACGCAAACAGTATAATGGCCGACAAAAACCCTTTACTGCCGGAGAATTAAGCAAATAGTGCGCGGATATCAATAAAAGGTCTATCTTTGCTACTCATAATTATTACAATTGAGTAAGGCAACAAACATATTATCCTGCTGTAGTAACTCTGGTACATGCCAACGTACCTGCGGGTTCCTGTTGCCTTTTTTATCCTGTCCCAAAGACTTCAACAATTAAGCCCGGGCAACTTATAGCATCGTAACAGTTGTACCCGGGGGGATGATACCTGTATGCTTTGTACAAGTAGTATAATCCATTTGCATTTTCCAAAACAATCTTATAAAAACAGTTTTATGAATCATCGGATAGCACGATGGGCAGTTTATCTTTTATGCCTGTTGCTGGATGGATGCGTGGCGGCTAGCCTTTATCGCGGTTATTTAACGGGATGGATCTTATTACCATTAGCTGTCGGCCTTAGTGTACTTACGCTGTACGACCGCTTGCAGGGCAAGCATGCCCTGTTGCGTAACTACCCACTGCTGGGACGGTTACGTTACCTGCTGGAGCAGATCAGGCCGGAAATGCGTCAGTATTTTTTTGAGTCTGATACAGATGGAAGACCGTTCAACCGCCGTCAGCGTGCGGTAGTTTATCAACGTGCCAAAGATGTAAAACAGACCGTTGCTTTTGGTGCATTGGAAAACATGTATGAGCCAGGTTATGAGTGGGCCGCGCACACTGCTTTTCCTAAGAAAGTGAAGCCGGAAGCATTAAGGGTAACAATTGGCAATGAACAATGTACACAACCTTATAATGCAAGTTTACTCAATATCAGCGCAATGAGTTACGGCGCATTGAGTAAAACAGCCATCCTTTCCCTTAACGGGGGCGCGCAGATTGGCGGTTTCGCCCACAATACGGGAGAAGGTGGTGTAAGTCCGTATCACCTGCAACATGGTGGTGACCTGATCTGGCAGATCGGTACAGGTTATTTTGGTTGCCGTGATGAGCAGGGAAACTTCTCACCAGAGGTATATACTGCAACAGTGGCAGCCCCTTCTGTAAAAATGGTTGAGCTGAAACTGAGCCAGGGTGCAAAACCTGGTAAAGGGGGGGTATTACCCGCAGCGAAAAATACACCTGAAATTGCAGCCATCCGTAAGGTAAAACCAGGCGTGAGCGTGCTTTCACCTGCTGCACATACTGCTTTTGGCAACGAATATGAAATGCTGGCGTTTGTGAAGCAGCTGAGAGAACTGTCTGGTGGTAAACCGGTAGGCTTCAAATTGTGCGTTGGCCGTAAAGATGAATTTGAACGTATCTGCATCGCGATGACCAACACCCGTATCTACCCCGACTTTATTACGGTAGATGGTGCGGAAGGTGGTACAGGTGCTGCTCCGCTGGAATTCACTGACAGCATCGGTATGCCCTTATATGACGCATTGGCACTGGTAGTGAATATGCTGAAGAAGCACGAACTGAAACAACATATCCGTATCATGGCCAGTGGTAAAATCATCACCGGTTTTGATATCATGAAAGTGTTGGCATTAGGTGCGGATGCATGCTATAGCGCCAGAGGTATGATGCTCGCATTGGGTTGTATTCAGGCCCTGCAGTGCGACAGTGGCAGCTGCCCGGTGGGAGTAGCTACTCAGGATCCAACCCTCTATCAGGGTGTGAATGTAACAGATAAACGCGAACGTGTGGCTAATTTCCACCGTAACACGATATATGCATTGGCAGAACTGATGGGCGCCTGCGGTTTCGAAGCAGCAGACAAAGTAAATCCTGCAGCCCTTTACAGAAGAGTAACCAGAACGGACATACGATCATATGAAGAAATATATGCACCGGACAGCAGCCGTTCTGCTGGAGCGGCGCTTTATCCGGGGCCATCTGTTAACAATTGATAAAACCCTGTTTTCATGAAAAAGAAACAGATTATTGTATCCCAACATGATTACGAAATTTTAAAAACCCTTTGTTACCACGCTCCTGGCACTGATAAGCTGAAGGAGGAGTTGGAAAGGGCTGTTATCAGAAAAACAAAAGTGCCGGATGATGTGGTACAGGTAAATTCCACGCTGCAGTTCAAAGATGAGCGCAGCGGTGCTGTACGGGAAGTACAGCTGGTATTGCCTGCTGCCAGCAACATCCAGCTGGGTAAACTGTCTATCCTGTCACCTATAGGTACCGCCCTGCTGGGCTACAGTGCCGGTGATACCATTGATTGGGAAGTGCCTGCGGGCAAAACCCAACTGCATATCCTGCGGGTAGTCAATGAAGGATAGTCCAATAAAGGCTATAATGTTAGCGATCAAATATGTATCAAGCAAAAAAAGCCCCGGCGTCTGCCGGGGCTTCTTATTTGGAAATGATGTGATCGTTATTAGTGGTACACAACCTTGTCGCCATAACCAATATGGTATTTGTCACAGAAGCCACCGTTCACTTCCAGCACATACTGTGCTTTTTTGAAAGAGGGGAGGCTTTGCTCCGACAGAGGCGTGGCATACTTCTGAATAGATACAATCTCCATCTTATCATCGATGTAGATGATGTCGAGGGAGATGTAGGTATTTTTCATCCAGAAGGAACGTTCTTCCATATCCGGAAAGATAAACAGCATGCCCTGATCATCGCTCATAGATTTACGGTACATCAGTCCGTCTTCTCTTTGTTTGTCAGTCTTGGCCAGCTGAATATCTATTTTGCGGATGGTGTCTGCATTGTTTTTGGAAAGAAACGCCAGCGACGCATCTTTTCTGAAGTCGCTGCCGTTTGCAGTAACAGTACCTGGTGATTCGGTACCGGCCTTGCTGCTGCTGGTTTCGGTAGCGGTGCTGTTGTTGCCTGTTTTTTCATGACAGCCCGACGCATATAGCGAGGCTATCAGGATGTATTTGTACGGTAGCTGCATAAGGATATTATTTGGTCAGTAATTCCTCTTCAGAAAAAACAACGTCAGTATAGTCTTTTATTTCGTTGTATACGGTATCCCTTTCTACAGGTCTTCTGCCGGCCTGTTTGATAAGGTGGGCCAGCTGGGCAGTGTTCATGGAAGGGTTTTGTTCTTCGGCTCCTGCCATGCTGTATATCTTGGTGGTATCATCAATGGTACCATCAAGATCGTTTACTCCGAAGGAAAGTGTCAGCTGGGCAGTGTTTCTTCCCAACATCGGCCAGTAGGCTTTCAGGTGCGGGAAGTTGTCCATATACAGTCGTGCTACGGCATACAGCTTCAGGTCTTCTACGATAGAAGTTTCCGGAATATCGGACATGTCGTTGCCTTTATTTCTGAATTTCAGCGGGATGAAGGTGTTGAAGCCATGTGTTTCATCCTGCAGCTGACGCAGTTGCTCCATATGATCAATACGGTGAGCATAGGTTTCTACGTGACCGTAGAGCATGGTAGCGTTGGTGGTCATACCCTGGTTATGGGCAGCGCGGTGGATGGCCAGCCATCCGTCACCATCTACTTTGTCGTGGCATATTTTGGCACGCACATCAGGATGGAATATCTCAGCACCGCCGCCAGGCATGGATTGCAGGCCTGCTTCGTTGAGGATACGCATACCTTCTTCGAGGCTTACCTTGGCTTTGCGGAACATATAATCCAGCTCTACAGCGGTAAAACCTTTAATATGGAGGTCGGGGCGGTGTGCCTTGATTTTTTGGATCAGCTCTACAAAGAAATCGAGCTGCATTTTAGGATGTACGCCACCCACAATATGTACTTCCGTAACAGGCTGGTTGTCGTATTTTTTCACGATGTCCAGCATCTGGTCGATACTGAGTTCCCATCCTTCTTCCCTGTTTTTATAGAGGCGGGAGTAGGAGCAGAAATGGCAGGTGAAAACACATACGTTGGTAGGCTCGATATGAAAGTTACGGTTGAAGTAAGTCTTGTCGCCGTGCATACGCTCCCGAACGTGGTTGGCCAGTGCGCCTAAAAAGCCGATATCACCTTTCTCAAATAAGGTCAGCCCATCCTCGGGCGTAATTCTTTCCTTGCGGAGAATTTTTTCTGCAATGCTCTTCAGGGAAGTATCCAGTGTGGCTTGCTGAAGAAGCGTTTGAACTGCCGGGTAATCTTGTCTCATCGTCATCTTACTTTCATTAATTTAATGGTGTTGGCCCTGTTCCTGTAAATTAATTTTACAAAATAAACACCATTTGGCTCATTTACCAAATTAAAGGTCATCCGGTTGTTGCGCCCGATGGCATTGCCTGGTTGTGTGGCTATCAGCTGACCGGCAGCATTATAGACGCTTACCTGTAACAGATCAGTGGGGATTTCATAGAAGGAGATCCATACCAGGCCGTCTGTAGGATTCGGATTCACCAGCACGCCGGCTTTCCGCAGATCAGGATTGATGTCTTTGCTGACAATTCTTATATTATCAATATAAATATTATTCTCTGAGTTTGATATATTTCTGAAAGCTACCTGAAACTTATCTTTACCCACCAGTGCCGTTATATCTACCGAATCGCGGCGCCATTCGCTGGCTGTAGGTACAAATTCAGTCTGTAATGCGGTAGGGTGGGTGATCAGGTTTTTACCCCATTTGTTATAAGCAATGTTCAAAGTCTGATGACAGTCTTTGGTAACTAGTACCTGCAGCGTGTCCCATACGTTACCGGTCATATCAGGATCGGAATACACGGCTGCCGCTACATCAAAGAAGAGGAAAACAGAATCGCGGCCCTGCGGATCAATCACCGGTGTGATCAGATCATCGATCTGATCGTTGACGTTATATCCTTTGTTACGTACCAGCACAGAGGCTTTGCTATGGCTGCCCACGTTCCTGTCACGCTCCCAGGTGAAGCTGCGGTCCGGATTGTACAGATCCCAGCCCGGAGGAGGGAAACTATCCTGCTCAAATCCTTCTTCAAATGGAAGCTGTACTTCCGCATCATAATGGAATTTGCTGGCTACGGTATCATTAGCCACATTGGCATCCGGCTGCCCGTTAGGCAATTGCGTATAGGCCTGAAGGTTATAGATTCCGACGGGGACCTGTGAAGACGGAAGTGTAACGGAAGTACTCTGCAAACTAGGTAGACTGCCCTGCCAGTCGTAATTAACGAGTGGGCCGTTGTTTAGCCGGTACAGGATACGTACAGACGTGAGCGGGTTAGTGCCTTTGTTGCGCAGTGTAACCACTGGCAGGATACGGTTATCGCAACGTTTTCCATCCGCACCGTTGATGGCTATCAGTGCTGCATCATTTTCCGGCAGTATTACGGGAGTGCATCCGTTGGAAGACATCAGGCTGCGGGTGGTGTTTTCCAGCACATCGCGCATTCTGCCCACCTGTCCGGCCGTAAAAAGATGCATACAGGCATCATCGGTATAGTCCATGTAATTCATGAACATGATGCCCGGAAAATTGGGGCTGCAGTTGTCGGTTTTGGGAAAAGAGGGGCAACCATAGGTGTTATCGCCCTGCAGGGGCGTATCTGCGATGCCGTCGTCTCTGGTGCAGGCGCCGTTGTCATCGCCCCAGATATGAATGAGGCCGAAAAAGTGGCCTATTTCGTGGGTGGTGGTGCGTCCGAGATTATAGATACGGCCTACGCTGCCGGTGGTACCGAAGGCGGTGTATAATACTACTACACCTTCCTGTTCGGAGGGATAACCCATTCCGGGAGGAGCGGCTACACCGAGGTAATTACCAGAGAGGCGTGTCACCCAGATATTGAGGTATTTCTGGGTATCCCAGGCATCGGAACCGCCGGATTTATCATATTTCACGTCGGGGCTACCGCCACTGATGTCAAAGCCGCGACCAGGCGCGGTGGTTACCCGCACAATACCGGTGGTGGGCTCGTCGCCGGGTGTACGCTGGGCCAGGCAATAGTTGATCCGCGAATTGCCGATGATAGGCTGCCATACAGGTGGTACCTGGCTGATATCCGGATTGGTAGCATTGTAGTCATTGTTGAGTACTGCTATCTGAGACATTACCTGAGCATCGGTTACCAGGTCGGGATTGTCGAGAACAATATGCACTACTACGGGGATGGTCACTTGCTGGGGAGTGGCTTCCGCCTGCACCCGCATCATGCGTCGTTGCTGTAATTGTAAAAGTTTTTTTTCATTGGCATCCATCACCTGCTGCAGGCCGGGATGTTCGAGGACCCGCTGCTGCAAAGCGACGGCTGTTCCGCATTTCCGCTGTCCGACAGAGGAGAGGCTGTAGAGTAAGGTAAACAGGATAATAAAAGTGTGGCGCAAAGATGGTTGTTATTAGAGGTTGATCAGATGGTTTTGCTGGTTTGGATTATGCTGTAAGATACGTAGCAGAACTGAAAATTTTGTTAACCGGAGACATTCAGACACAAAAAAGCCCTTCCGTATATGCGGAAGGGCTTCTTCATCACTCAGTCGTTTATATCCTTACAGGTTAGCCTGTATTTTTTTCTCGAGAACAGATCTTGGAACTGCGCCAATTTGTTTGTCTACTACCTCACCATTTTTGATGAACAGGATGGCAGGGATGCTGGTGATACCATAATCGATGGAAATCTGCGGGTTATGGTCCACGTTCACTTTACCGATGTTTACTTGACCGGCATAATCTTTAGACAAGTCTTCAATTACTGGTCCGATAGCACGGCAGGGTCCACACCATTCTGCCCAAAAGTCAACTACGGATAATTTATCGGAGTTCAGTACTTCCGTCTGAAAGTTCGAGTCAGTGAATTCTAAAGCCATAAGATATTATAATTTAAAGGTGTTTATTAATGATTGTTTTTGATTGTTTACGGTTGTGTAATGATCAAAACTTGAACCGAGTGCAAATTACTGCTTTTTTGACATCTTACTTATTGATTGTTTCGATATAGACATCGATATCCGGTTGTTTTCGCAGGAAATGCGCCAACTCGTCATTCATCTCTATATTTCTGTTGAAGGTATGCAGTTTCACCTGCAGGTTATTGTCCCGGTCGGTGAGCTGCAGGTGCAGTACGCTGCTGCCCGGGTAACGATTGATATTCTCTACCAGAAAGTCTACCGTTTCGCGTTTCAGCTGTTTGGGCGCAGTAGCCAGGAATACCTGTTTGGTATGTGTTTTTTTCACTTCCTGGAGCAGCTGTATGCTGCTTACCTTAAACTCATATTCGTTGTCGTTAAAGCGTTTGGACTTAAAGCCGCCGTTGATGAACAGGCAGAGGCCGGGTTTCAGGTAAGGTGCAAACCGGATGAAGTCTTCACTCCACAGGGCAAATTCAAATTTGCCGGTGTAGTCTTCTATGGTCATAACACCAAACTGCCGGTTGTTGCGGGAAATCCTTTCCTGCGCGTTGGTAACATATACGGCCAAACGAAAATTTCTTTCGCGGGAACGGCCGCCGGAGCTGCCAGGAGTACTGATTTCAGCCTGATACTCCACTAGTTCCTGCACCTGATTCATGTTATAATGTTTCAGCTCGAAACGGTAATCGTCCAGCGGATGGCCGGAGATATAGATACCCGTGATGTCCCGTTCGTTGTTGAGCTTCATGATCAGGGGCCATGGGTCGCAGTTGGGTATTTTAGGAGGCTCTACATCGGGCATGTCTTCGGCTCCGAAGAGGCTGCCTATATTGGAAGAGCCGGCAGAAACCTGTTGACCGAACTTCACGATTTTATCAAGTCCGCTTAATGGTTCAGTGTCCGGTTTATGGAAATACTGAGCCCGGTGGAACTCTGGGAAACAGTCGAAGGCGCCGGACATGATCAGGGCCTCGAGTGATTTTTTATTAACAGCGCGTTGGTTAACGCGTTTGATAAAGTCGAATATTGTTTTGAAAGTGCCTTCCTTTTTCCTTTCTTCCAGGAGATTTTCTACGGCAGCTTCACCCACGCCTTTGAGGCCACCAAGGCCAAAACGGATCTGCCCATTTTTGTTCACCGCGAAACCTTTCAGGGATTCGTTTACATCCGGCGGTAATACGTCGATGCCCATACGTTTACACTCTTCCATGAAGAAGGTGATTTTCTCGATGTTGCTGGCGCAGTTCAGTACAGACGCCATGTATTCAGAAGGGTAGTGGGCTTTGAGATAGGCGGTCTGGTAGGCCACAAACGCATAGCAGGTGGCGTGCGATTTGTTGAACGCATAGGAGGCGAAGGCTTCCCAGTCGGTCCATACTTTTTCGCAGACTTTCAGATCGTAGCCATGAGTGGAGCAACCTTCCATGAATTGCGCCTTCATCTTGTTCAGTACCGCGATCTGTTTTTTACCCATCGCCTTACGGAGGATGTCCGCATCTCCACGGGAGAAGTTGGCCAGTTTCTGACTGAGCAACATTACCTGTTCCTGGTATACGCAGATACCGTAGGTTTCTTTCAGGTGTTCCTCCATGTCGGGGAGGTCAAAGGTTACCGGCTCCAGTCCGTGTTTACGACGGATGAAGGACGGTATGTACTCGAGCGGGCCCGGCCGGTACAAGGCGTTCATGGCGATGAGATCGTCGAATCTGTCGGGCTTCAGCTCGCGGAGGTATTTCTGCATACCGGGCGACTCGAACTGGAACGTGGCGTTGGTTTCGCCTTTCTGGTACAGCTCGTAGGTTTTGGCATCGTCCAGCGGGATCTCGTCGATATTTATGTCCACGCCATGGTTCATACGGATCAGCTCCAGCGCACCTTTGATGATGGTCAGGGTTTTTAATCCCAGGAAGTCCATCTTGATTACGCCGGCAGATTCGATGATACTACCTTCAAACTGGGTGACCAGCAGGTCGGAGTCTTTGGCGGTGGATACGGGTATCAGGTCGTAGAGGTCTTGCGGGGCGATGATGATACCGGCGGCGTGGATACCGGTGTTCCTTACGGAACCTTCCAGTACACAGGCTTCACGGAGTACTTCACCCTGCAGATCCTGGCCTTTGATCAGCTCCCGAAGCCGCTTTACGTTTTCGATATCTTCACCGGCGAGGCCTTCCTTGTCGGAGAGACTTTTCTCTCCATCGAGGGGTGCGTTGAAGATACGGTCCAGCTGAATGCCGGGTTTGTCCGGTACCAGTTTGGCGAGGCCATTGGAGTCTACGAGGGGCAGGTCCATTACGCGGGCTACGTCCTTGATACTCATTTTGGCGGCCATGGTACCGTAGGTAATGATCTGTGCTACCTGGTTGCGGCCATATTTCTGTACTACGTAGTCAATTACTTTCTGACGGCCTTCATCATCGAAGTCCGTATCAATATCGGGCATGCTCTTACGGTCCGGGTTGAGGAAACGTTCGAACAGCAGGTTGTATTTGATGGGGTCGATATTGGTGATGCCGATACAGTATGCCACGGCAGAGCCTGCGGCAGATCCACGTCCAGGGCCGATGAATACGCCCAGGTCGCGGCCGGCTTTAATGAAGTCGGATACGATCAGGAAGTAACCGGCAAATCCCATGTTTTCGATTACCTGCAGCTCAAAGTTGATACGTTCTTCTACATCGGCTGTCATCTCGGTGTAGCGGGTACGTGCGCCCTCATAGGTGAGGTGGCGCAGGTACTGATCCTGCGTGAAAAACTCCTTTGGAATAGGGAAGTTGGGCAGCAGGATATCGCGTTTGAGATCCAGCAGCTGTACTTTGTCTACAATCTCATTGGTATTGTCTATGGCCTGTGGAAGGTCATGGAACAATGCCGACATTTCCTCCGTGGTCTTGAAATAGAACTGGTCGTTGTAGAAGGCGAAGCGTGTGTTTTTGGAAGCTACCTCATCATCAGAGAACTCCTTATTGGTAGGAGTGCTTTTCTTCTCACCGGTGTTGATACAGAGCAGGATGTCGTGTGCGTTGGCATCTGCCTGGTCTACATAGTGGGAGTCGTTGGATGCGATGATCTTCACATTATATTTCTGTGCATACTTCAGCAGTACATGGTTTACCTGGTCCTGCTCGGGAATGCCGTGCCGCTGCATTTCCACGTAGAAGTCATCGCCGAAAATGTCGAGCCACCATTTGAATTCCTTTTCGCCTTCTTCTTCTCCCTTACGCAGTATGGTTTTGGGAACGGAAGCACCCAGACAGCAGGTGGTGGCGATCAGGCCCTTATGGTATTGTAATATCAGTTCTTTATCGATACGCGGGTATTTACCGTAAAGTCCTTCCATATATCCGAGTGAACAAAGTTTGATGAGGTTGCGGTAACCTTCATCATCTTTGGCCAGCAATACCTGGTGATAGCGGATATCTTTTTCTTCGCGTGTAAAGGCACGTTTATGGCGGTTTTCCACCAGATAAAACTCACAACCAACGATGGGTTTTACTTTCAGTCTTTTATCTTTCGGATCACCAGGATTCAGTTTATTGTTGTACGCTTCTGCCACAAACTGGAAAGCACCAAACATGTTTCCATGGTCTGTGATTGCCAGTGCTGGCTGATTTGAAGCCATGGCTTTCTTGTACAGCGACTTGATGTCGGCTGCACCATCCAGTAATGAAAACTGCGTATGTACGTGTAAGTGGGAAAAGATCATCTCAATGCGGTTTCGTCAGGCGCCAAAAGTACGATGAAATATGCAATTATGAATGGAGAATTGTAATTGAGACAATTGATCTTCAATAAAAAACCATAATTCTCCATTCATAATTTGTAATTAACTAATAGTTTGTATTTTAGCGAAAATTTTTAACCAGGCGTATGATTAGAATTAAGGGACATCTATGGATGAAATTATCGGTTTGTGCAATGGCGTTAGGTTCCTGTTCTACTATCAAAAAGACTACTGCCAGTCGAAATAATACGCCCACGGTATCTGAAGGCAGACGCATCACCTTTATTGACGGCATTGCCACACCTGGTCGTCATACATCATCTTCCTACAACAATAGCAGCAGCAGGGATATCAGTATCAGCAAACATATTACCTACGGCAGTGCCAATCTGGAAAACGCACAGGGCTGGCAGTTCAAATATGCCCAGCTGCTGGACGTTCCGGTAGAAAATGTGCTGAACCACAGCCTGTATAAATTTATTGAAGATTGGATGGGCACTCCTTATCGCATGGGTGGTAAAACCCACAATGGTATTGATTGTTCAGGCTTCGTAAATATGCTGGTGAACACGGTGTTTCAGTTTTCTCTTACCGGCAACTCCGTAGAATTATATAACAAAGTGAGGCAGCGCCTCAGTTCCCGCGACCTGCACGAAGGTGATCTGGTATTCTTTAAAATACATCACCGTCGTATCTCCCACGTAGGCATCTACCTGGAAAATGACAAATTTGTACACGCCTCCACCAGCTCAGGCGTGATGATCAGCGATCTGAAAGAACCATACTGGAAAAAGTATTTCGCTGGCGGCGGCAGGCTTTGATTACAAGCCTATCTTCTTTCTGGCCATCTCCCATACATTATTTACATCTTCGGAAAGCCGTGTCACTATTACGGTGGTGCCAAACAATGCGAGGAACAGCACTGATCTTACGATGGTGTCGAAATACATGTTGAATACAAACGGCAGCTGTTTGACCAACAGCACACCACCAATGCCCAACAGCAGTGCCCACAGTGTTTTCAGGCTCAGGGGCTGCATGCCAAAGCGTATCCATATAAACAGGTAACGGATCAGATTAAAAAGGGCTACCGTGATGAAGTCTGCGTAAGCAGCTCCTACAGTGCCAAATCTTTTTATCATAAAATAGTTGAGAATAATGGATATGAACACCAGGGTGATATTGCTGACGAAGTCAAAACGCCAGTAGTTGGACGTTTGGATGATCTGGTTGTTGATACCGGTTATCAGGTCAACCATTTTGGCAAGGCCCAGCACTACAACGATCTGCGCAATATCCGCCCAGTCCGGACCTAGATACAGCACCAGGTTATGTCTTGACAGGAAGATGGCGCCGAAAATACCAACCCCGGCAATAGACAGTGTGATGGAGCTCTTGGCATATAGTTCCCGGATTTTGGCCATGTCCTTGTTTTTCCAGGCGGCGGCCAGAATAGGGGTGGTGATGGAATACATGCTGCGTTGTGGTACTTCCATGAAGCTGATCACAAAAGTAGCATATGAAAACAGCCCCGCATGGTTCAATCCCTGAACACTACTGATGATCAGCAGGTCATTGGTTTTACGCAACAAGGTAAATACGCTGGAAGAAAATACATAACTGCTGAAGGTAAACATACGTTTGCCCAGCCTTCTGGTCACATTGCTGACACCCTGTACACCGATTTTCAGCTGGCCCGTACGCCAGAGTATGACCAATAGTGCGATGGCACTGAAGGCATAAGGCACACTGAAGAAATTAATATACTGGGTAAAACTGATATGAGTAAAGGCAAACACCAGCAGGATAATAGTGGAAGCGATGCGGATACCACCTTCTTTCAGGAAATTGGACGCTATCGTTTTATGCAGCCCCCAGGCAAACCCTTCCAGCATATTAAAAATCAGAATAAAAAAGGTAAGCGGGTAGATCGCATAAAAGTATTGAATAAACAATGCTGAATTGGTGCTGAACTTGCGGACGATCAGGTCTTTAAAGACAAAGGAAAACACCACAAACAGCACATATCCTATCAGAGACACGATCAGCGTGAGTTTGGGCAGGTCGTTCTTTTCCGGTTTCAGGTAGTCATGATAAAAAGGGTAGAATTTATTGATCACCGGCACTGCGCCCAAAGAGGCTACGGTGGCCAGCAGGGTACAAACATCTATCAGTACGCGGGTTAATCCGATTTGCTCCTGGGAGAAGATCTTCGGCATTAATAACATCAGGTTCATGGCACCGAAGGCAAACCCTATGTAGATGGATATTGATGAATAAAAACTCTGTTTTCGGATGATCCCCATTGACTATTTTATGATGCACAAATATATAAAGAATCTTTCAGGGGCAGGCTCTGGTATTAGGAATTGTATATTAGAGCACAACAAGTAATAAGTTTTTTTCATGGTTTTTGCAGTTCTGCTATTTATGAATTTATTTTGCAAGACATTCATTAACATATGCTGATAGACTTCCTGATCCGTAATTATATCGTTTTTGCAAACCGCAGGCTACAGGCGGAACCTTATCCGCTCACCTTCTGGTGGCAGAAACGGGAGCGGCTGAAACGGTATTCCGGTAAACAGAATATTCTGACGCCCTCTTACCGGTCGTTGAAAACGCCGGGGGAGACTATTCCGGTGCCGGAATTAAAAGGGCTGTACGATGGTGTTACACTGGGCTTCTGGACTTTGGACGCAGCTTCCATGGCGCTGCTGTGGGAACGGCTGGTAAAAGAAAAGCCCCGGGTAATTGCTGAATGTGGCTGCGGCGTGAGTACCATTATGTTTGCCAAATATTTCTCCCTGCATCGTCCGGATGGTGTTTTATTGTCTTTTGAGCAGGATGAGAAAGAAAAACAACGGCTGGATAACCGATTAAAAGAGCTGGGACTCGAAAAAGGGGTTCATATATATTACGTACCTGTGAGTGATCCGGACAAAGGTTATGACTTCCACCTGAAAGGCGGACCTTCAGCTTTGCCCGGTGTAGAACCGTTTGACTGGCTGGTGGTAGATGGTCCCAATGGGTCTGACAACAGCCGTTATACCACAGTACCAGCTTTACAGGAGCTTGCCAAACCCGGCGCAGTATTTTTCCTCGATGATTCATTCCGTGACGGAGAGTTCCGGATTCTGGAAAACTGGAGTAAATTGCCCGGTGTAACCGTAGAAGGTATTTACCCAATAGGTAAAGGACTGGCTACCGGTAAATTTAAATAAGCAGCATGTCAACATTAGCACCGATCATATTTTTTGCCTATAAGCGACCTGACCATGCCCGTAAGGTGCTGGAAAGCCTGGCACAGAACCCGGAGGCAGCACAGAGTGAACTGTATGTTTTTGCCGACGGGCCCAAAGCAAACGCCAGCGAGGACGCATTATTACAGATCGCCGCCACCCGGGAAGTGATCCGCAGCCGCAACTGGTGTGGTAAAGTGCATATTGCTGAAAGGGTCCAGAACTATGGACTGGCCCAGTCTGTGATTACCGGAGTGACGGAAGTGATCGCCAAACATGGTAAGGCGATCGTGGTGGAAGATGACCTGGTACTGTCACCCTATTTTCTCCAATACATGAACCAGGCACTGGACATGTATGAAGATGAGCCACAGGTGGCATCTATACATGGATATGTATACCCCTTGCTGGAAACCGTGCCGGAGACATTTTTTATCCGGGGTGCAGATTGCTGGGGCTGGGGTACCTGGGCCCGTGCTTGGAAACAGTTTGAGCCCGACGGGCAAAAACTGTACGACGCCCTGCGCCTGAAAGGAGAGGGCAGCACCTTTGATTTTAACAATACGTACAATTACATGAAAATGCTGCGTAAGCAGATCGACGGACAGAACGATTCATGGGCTATCCGCTGGTACGCTTCCGCATTTCTGAAAAATATGTTAACGTTGTACCCGTCACGCTCACTGGTGCAGAATATTGGTACGGATGATACCGGCACGCATATGAACCAGGCAGACACGCCCAGCTTTGAAGTGGCATTGTCGCCTACGCCCATCATGCTGCAGAAACTACCGATAACAGCCAGTGTGCAGGGAACAGCTGCATTTGAGACATATTTCAGATCTATAAAGCCTGGTATATTTCAACGGATTAAGAAGCTCATGAAACGGAAGTAAGAAACAACAGCGGTTTGATATTGTAGTATTCCCTCAAAATACCGTGATCATGCGTAATGATAACCGGAATTACGACTACAGTCAGCTCCCTTCTGAAAAAAGAGGGGAATATGAAAAAGTGACCGACTTACTGAGTCCTGGCAATACCGTGCTGGACCTGGCCTGCGGCAATGGGCGATTGATGGAGATGATGATTGAAGAAAAACAGTGTGATTGTAAGGGGATTGAGATTTCCCCCTCCGGAGTGGAAATATGCCAGCAGAAAGGATTACAGGTAATCAGAGGTCGGGTTGATGAAACGTTGCCTTATGCCGACAACGAGTTCGATGTGGCGGTATGCAATGTGACTATACAAATGGTAATGTATCCGGAAACGCTGTTATCGGAAATGAAGCGGGTAGCCCGCCGTCAGATCATCTCATTTCCTAACTTTGCGTATTTCCTGAACCGTATAGACATGATGATTAACGGGCGTATGCCTAAAAAGATGTTGTTTGGCTACCATTGGTACAATACAGGGCATATACACCAGCTTTCTCTGCGTGACTTTGAAGAGTTGCTGGAAAATGTGGGTGGCCTGCACATCGCAAGGAAAAGGTATGTGCCTATTGGCTTTAAAATAATTGATAGTTTGGGCAATGTGTTTCCCGGATGGTTCCGTAAAACCATTATCATCGAAACGGTGAAAGATTGAGCCGGTTTATTGGGTCTTTATTGATATTATGAAGGAAAGAGATACAACATTATATTATTGTACACTGTTCGACAGTAATTATTTATCCCGCGGGCTGGCTATGTATACTTCGCTGGCGGCTGTTTGTGCTGATTTTCATCTGTATGTTTTTGCGTTTGATGATAAATGTCTGAACGTATTGCGGAAGATGGCCCTGCCTCATCTTACTGTGATCTCCCTGGCAGAATTTGAAGACCCGGAACTGCTGAAAGTGAAGCCTACCCGCAATAGGGCCGAATACTGCTGGACCTGTAGCTCTTCCACCATCCTTTATTGTATTCAACAATTCGAGTTGCCGCATTGTACTTATATTGATGCGGACCTGTATTTTTATAATAACCCACAGGTGCTGATGGATGAAATGGGCAACCATTCCGTGATGATCACAGAACACCGTTACACTCCCCGGTATGATAAAAGTAAACTGAGCGGTAAGTATTGTGTTCAGTATATAACCTTCCGTAACAACCGCTGGGGCATGGAAGCCTTGCAGTGGTGGCGTAATGCCTGCCTCGACTGGTGTTATGACCGTCATGAAGATGGTAAGTTCGGTGATCAGAAATACCTCGACGACTGGCCACAACGTTTTAGTAATGTATGGGTGCTGGAAAATCTTGGCGGCGGACTCGCCCTCTGGAACATCCAGCAGTACGATGTGTTTAAAATGAATGACAAGCTCCGTTGCCGTGAAATAACTACTGGTAAAGAGTTTGATCCGATATTTTATCACTTCCATTACCTGAAGTACTTTACAGACAATACCATAGAACTGGGCAGACGTACCATCACACCTGCTATAAAGGAACTGTTGTATAAGCCTTATATTCAGGAACTGGAAAAAAGCAGACAGCAGATACAGGCCGTAGATCCTTCTTTTGACCCACATGGCGCCCGTCCGCGTCCTTCCGGTCTGAAAGCTATACTGGTCACCATCCTGCGCAAATTGAAAAACGTATATCATATTTACCCCCTGAAGGAATCCGGGATTTAAACATACAGCATGGCACATATCATTAACCTGACAACACACAGTGATAAAAGGGGAAACCTTACCGTCATAGAAAAACAGATCCCTTTCGATATCAAACGGATCTTTTATATCTATGGCGTAGATGATTCCGTGAGAGGCGGACACCGTCATCATAAAACCATACAGGCCGCTATCTGCGTGCATGGAAGTTGTATCGTGTCCAACAACAATGGAAAAGGGGAACAGACCGATTTTGTGATGGACCATCCCAACAAATGCCTGATCCTGGAACCGGAAGACTGGCATACCATGCATCATTTCACTCCCGACGCCGTATTGCTGGTAATGGCTTCTACTCCATTTGAAGCAGCAGATTATATTTACGAACCTTATGACAACTGAGGCTATGATAGAATATGAGAACCTCGGCTTACTCAACAAGCCATTTTTTGAAGAATTCAGGACTGCTTTTAATGAAACACTGGAAAGCGGTTGGTATATACTGGGCAATAAAGTAAAGGAGTTTGAAACAGCCTATGCGCAGTATCATGGTATGAAACACTGCCTGGGACTGGCCAATGGTCTGGACGCTCTGACACTGAGTCTGCGTGCCTTCAACTTCGCGCCCGGCGACGAAGTGATTGTGCCCTCCAATACCTACATCGCCACCATCCTGTCTATCGCACAGTGCGGGCTGAAACCAGTACTGGTAGAACCTGATATTCATACTTACAATATTGACCCGGAAAAAATTCCGGCAGCGATTACTCCCCGTACCAGAGCCATCATGGTGGTACACCTGTACGGAAAAAGCTGCGAGATGGACAAAATAGTGGCCATCAAGGAAAAACATAACCTGGTACTGATAGAAGACTGTGCACAATCACATGCCGCAACTTTTAAAGGCCAGCTGACCGGTACCTTCGGAGAGTATGGTGCCTTCAGTTTTTACCCTACCAAAAACCTCGGTGCACTCGGTGATGCCGGCGCCGTGCTTTGTAATGATGACCAGCTGGCTACCGCCATGCGTCGTTTACGCAACTACGGTTCCGATGTAAAGTATTACAACGAAGTGGTAGGCGTGAACTCCCGCCTTGATGAAGTACAGGCTGCATTTCTGCTGGTGAAATTCAAATACCTGGCTCAAATCACCGAACATAAAAGGAAACTGGCGGAGGTTTATCATCAGGGACTGAAAAGTGATTTTATCAAACCGGTCGTACACCCCGATTATTTTGATGTGTACCACATCTACAATATCCGTCACGAGCGCCGTGATGAACTGAAACAGTTCCTGCTGGACAACGGCGTTAAGACCGATATTCATTACCCGCTGCCGCCTCATCAGCAGAAAGCGATGAAGGGTATCATAGAAGGTTCTTTCCCGATCTCAGAAGAAATACACCGGACTACCCTGAGTCTTCCTTGTTCTTACTACCATACAACAGCAGACATAGAGAAGGTGGTGGAAGTGATCAATAAGTTTTAAAGCCTATCACTGTGACGGATAAACGTTCATCACCACCGGTTGTCAGTATTATAACAGTTTGTTATAATGCCGCCAGGTTTATTGAAAGCACCATACAGAGCGTGCTGGCACAAACCTATCCTCATATTGAATACATTATTATTGACGGAGCCTCCAAAGATAATACGCTGGAGGTAGTGGCGCCTTACCGTTCCCGTATTGCGAAAGTGGTGTCTGAAAAGGACAACGGGCTCTATGATGCCATGAACAAAGGTATGCAGCTGGCTACCGGCGAATACCTGCTGTTCCTGAATGCAGATGATACCCTGGCAGACAATACCGTCATTGAACAGATGCTGCAGGCTTGTCCGGATGCCGACGTGTATTACGGAGAGGCAATGTTCATCGATGAAAAAGGTGCCGAACTCGGACTGCGGTCTGAACAAACACCGCATCAGGTGCCGGCACAACTTACCTGGAAAAGCCTGAAACATGGCATGGTAGTATCTCATCAGGCATATATCATCCGCAGGCG
Source organism: Chitinophaga flava (assembly GCF_003308995.1). Lineage (NCBI taxonomy): Bacteria > Pseudomonadati > Bacteroidota > Chitinophagia > Chitinophagales > Chitinophagaceae > Chitinophaga > Chitinophaga flava. The sequence continues at coordinate 2,140,259 of NZ_QFFJ01000002.1, forward strand.
TTTAAGTCCGTTGTATGATTTGCAGTATAAAGTATGCGCAGATATTGACTGGATGATCCGTACACTCAAGGCTTCACGTCATATCTGCAATACCCATGTGGTCGTGTCCAGGTTTAGGGTTGGGGGGACGTCCAAACAGCGGCAGCAGCTGGCCTGGAAGGAACGGTATAAGATCCTGAGCCGCTATTACGGGCATATCCCTAATTTTACGCATCACCTGTTTATTGGGCTGCGGTATATCTTCTCCAAGAAATATTAATTGTTTTTATCTGCATAAAAAATGCGCCATGATCTACATCATGGCGCATTTTTAGTATATGCGGTACCGTTATTTAGAAGTCGGTTCCTGTTTTTCTTCTTTTTTTCCTGCAGCGATGATCTCAAAGATGAAAGCTCCAAGCACCAATATTACCAATACAGTGGAGGAGATGGAAGATATCTTCTGACCTGTAAAGAAGGTAGTTGGTTCAAACTTCAGATCGATTTTATGCTGTCCGGCGGGGATTTTCAGGCCACGCAGTGCATAGTTTACTCTTACGATATCGGTCTTTTTACCATCAATATAAGCGTTCCAGCCGGCAGGGTAGTAGATTTCAGAGAATACACCGAGACCTTCCTGGCTGTTGCTGGAGGCATATTCCAGGCTGTTGAGGCCATATTTGGTCAGTTTGATGGTGGCGCCGCTGTCTGCTGCGGGTTGGTAACCGTTGCCCAGTTCTTTTGCGAAACGTTTGTCTACCACGGCAGAATCTTTGGTGTCGAGATAGTCAAGCGTTTTCATTTCTGTGTTGGCATCGGGAGCCCATACAATACCTTTTACGAACCATGCGTTACCGTTGGCATCCGGGTTGCGCTGTGCCACTGGCTGACCGGTTTTCTGATCAGGTACGATAAAGTATTTGGTATTGAGCATGTTGAGCACATGCATATTGTTTTTGGAGATCTGGTGGGTGATGAGGTCCTGGTAAATCCACAGTTTGGCGGGGCTGTAGCCACCGATGTTTTTGTGGAAGTAGGAGGGGATGGCATCATCAAAAGGAGACGTGGTGAGGTTGAACACGCGGTAATATGGATCAGGGTCCTGTTTGATCTGGAGATCAGCCTGTGATGGTGACAGCTGTGACAGCAGCACAGATTCATCTACGAAACTGTCTTTGCCGAGGTAGTTTCTGTCTACCTGTACCAGATCGATGGTAACAGCAGCTACAATGATGATAGCAGCAGGTTGCCATTGCAGTTTACCTTTCAGATAAGCCCAGATAGCACCGGCAGCGATGGCGATAAACACCAGGGAGCGGATACTGTCTTTCAGCAGCAGAGAGCTACGGTCTTTTTCCAGCGCCCGTATCATCAGTTTGGCATTGGCTTCACCACCGAGCATCTGACCGAAGTAGTTGAGCATGGTAGCGTCGCTATGGCTGCTGAAATTCCAGAACATGCTGCCGAGGATGCCGAGCACCACTACGATACCGCCAGAGATGAGTGTAGCCTGTTTCAGTTTTTTCAGCAGTTCTTCCTTGGAATGTTTACCATTGGCCATTTCCTGTAATGCCCAGCAGGCGAGTATTACAAAGGTGAGGGACGGCAGTACCAGGGCCTGTGAAGGTGCTCTGAACTTGTTATATAAAGGCAGGTGGTAGAACAGGAAATCGTTGATAAATCCGAAATTCTTACCCCATGCCAGAATGAAACCGATAACGGTAACGGCCAGCAGCCACCATTTCTGCCAGTTGCTGACAACGAGCAGGGAGAGGATAAAGAGGAAGCAGATGATAGCGCCTACATATACAGGGCCGGAAGTACCTCTTTCCTGAGCACCGTAGTACAGGGGGAACTTCATCTGGTCCATATACTGTTCTACCTGAGCAGCGGGAGCGCCGAGGCTAATCATCTGTTCGTACACATGAGATCCGGTACCCAGTTTCTGCGCGGAGGAGTTACCCACAAAACCAGGGATCATGAGCGTAAAGGATTCCGGAACACCATAGCTCCATTCGTAGGCGTAGTCGATATCCAGTCCGGTGGATTTATTTTCTTTGGCATCTTCCTTACCCAGTGTGAGTTCAGATTTGCTGCCACGCATGGTATAATCTGCATATTCTTTGGTGGTGAGGAGGCTGTCCATGGCTGGCAATGCAGCCAGTATGCCGGCAAAGGCCAGCAGCACAGAAGCTTTGAAGAACTGCGGCAGTTCCTTGTTTTTCAGTGCGTGAATGAAGGCGCCTATTACCAGGCAGATGATCATGATAAGCGTGTAATAGATCATCTGAAGGTGATTGTTGTAGATCAGCAGACCGGTGGCCAGGGCAGTAAGGGCGGCGCCGCCGATTAGGCGTCCGCGGTAGGTCAGGATAATACCTGCCAGTACAGCCGGCATCAGTGCGATGTCGTACATTTTGGTGACGTGGCCTACATCGATGAGGATCAGGTTATAGGAGCAGAAAGCAAAAGCGATGGCGCCCAGGACTCTTATCCAGTATTTGAAATCCAGTATACATGCCAGCAGGTACATGCTGATCATGGCGAGGAACAACATGTTGATAGGGGCGGGCAGGCCGAGGGTAACCAGTTGATTGACAATGGTCAGCTTGTTTTTACCGGGACCAGTGTATACCACATAGGTAGGCATTCCGGAGAACATGCTATTGGACCACAGTGGGGTTTCACCAGTTGCTTCATAAAAGTCCCTCGCCTCTTTGGCCATTCCTTTTACGTTCATCATGTCGCTCTGGTTTACTATCTTGCCTTCCAATACAGGAGAGCAGTAAACCGTTGCCAGCAATATGAATATACCAATTGCTGCCAGATGGGGAAGAATGGCTTTTAGCCAGTTTTGCTTCATCGGATATCTTGTGTTTGGTTTAAAAGGAACAAAAATAACTGTAATTTATCCGAAATTTCAATATGCGTTGGATTCGATTTGTGTTAAAGTTTACATTTATCTGTAACCTGTGCTTTATTTTAGGTCAGATACTCAGGATTTCAGCGTATGATCATTCTTTTGATATGATCGTGAGCCATGTGCTGGTTTTAGGTGTGGGCGTGGCATTTCCGCTAAACCTTGTTGTTTGCCTGGTGACGGGAGTATTATTATTACTGAAAAAAATTAACTGGAAACAGCTGCCACCGTGGCTGTTTTTATGTAACGTCGGTATCTTAGTTGTTCAACTTATAGTTAGTTATTAAAATGGTCAAGAAACTTTTAAGTGATAAGCCTACCAAGCTTTTTGTGATCTTCGCCAGCTTTTTTGTAGCCAATGCGCTCATCGCCGAGTGTATCGGTGGTAAACTTTTCTCGCTGGAACGGTTGTTGGGGCTGGAGGTACACTCCTTTACCCTGTTTGGAGAGAGCGGTCTGGCGTATACGCTGACTGCCGGGGTGCTGTTATGGCCGCTGGAATTTGTGATGACAGACATTGTCAACGAATTTTACGGGCCAGTGGCGGTACGCCGTATCTCCTATATTGCGGTGGCACTGATCACCTATGCTTTTATTATGTTTTTTGTGGCGATCCATGTGCCGGCCGACAGCTGGTGGCTGGGCAGCAGTTCCGGAGAAGGGGTACCCAACATGCAGAGCGCTTTTGTGGGTATTTTCGGGCAGGGGATGTGGATCATCCTGGGTAGCCTCACCGCCTTTCTGGTAAGCCAGATCGTGGACGTGACAGTATTTCACCACATTAAAAAACGTACCGGTGAAAAACATGTATGGCTGAGAGCTACCGGTTCTACGGTGGTGTCGCAGTTGGTAGACAGCTTTATCGTGTTGTTTATCGCCTTTAAGATAGGAAAGGACTGGAGCTGGCAGCGTGTGCTGGCCATCTGCATGGTGAATTACAGCTATAAATTCGTAGTGGCGGTGGCGTTAACCCCGCTGATTTATTTGCTGGAGCATCGTATTGTCCGTTATCTTGGGCATGACACCGCTACACGGATGAAGGCCGCCGCCATGGGCAAGGAGATGCCGGTGATGGACGTGGTGCCGCACGATTAATATCGTGCCTTCACCAAGTCTGCCACTACTTTATCAATCGGGAGGGTGACGGCTGCGGCCGAAAAATCCTCCCAGTTGATCCATCTGGCATATTCAATCTCTGATACACCTTCCGGTACGGTAAAATCGAATGGCTTATCCAGCGTTTTGGCTGTAAAGGGAGACAGAGGAGTTACGAGATAGTAGATCGAAATAATCTGGGTTTCGTTATCAAAGGCTGATATCTGAAAGAAATCAGTGGTATAGATATGTTCTACCACCTTGATATCCTGTCCCAGCTCTTCGCGCCATTCCCGCACCATACATTCGAGGGTACCTTCCCCGAATTCGAGCCCGCCACCGGGGAATTTGGTATAATATCCGCCACGGATATATTCATCAGTTACGAGTACCTGTTTTTGATCATTGATCATGATACCATAAACCCGTACGTTAAATCCTGTTTGCATATTGTTATTGTTCCCTGTTTTCCGGAATATGTTTTAGATCAGAACCATTTCTTTTTCATGAAGTACATGCTGATGATCACCGATATCACGATGGAGAGGATAATGGGGATGTAAAAAGCATGTATACTGTGCTGGAAGGGCAGGTCTACGTTCATACCATAGATACTGGCTACCAGCATAGGGAAGGTGAGTATGATGGTGATGGAGGTAAGCCTTTTCATAACCACATTCAGGTTGTTGGAGATGATGCTGGCAAAGGCGTCCATGGTGCTGCTGAGGATATTGGTGTAGATATTGGCCATTTCGAGGGCCTGGGAGGTATCTACGATCAGGTCGTGGAGGAATTCCTTTTCATCTTCGTTGAGGCCCAGAAAATTGGTCCTTTCGAGCTTCATGAGCAGCAGCTCGTTGCTGCGGAGGGCGGTCACAAAATAGACGAGGCTTTTTTGTATCCGCATGATGGCCAGCAGTTCTTCGTTTCGGTTGGAATCGTAGAGTTTGGCTTCCAGCATGTTCCTGCGCTGATTGATTTCCTTGAGGTGATCGAGGAAATTGACTACTACCTTCTCGAAGATTTTGAGGACCATCATGTTCTTTTTTTCCGGAGACCTGTTGTGAAAGGTATCGAGGAACCTTTTGATGGCAGCGTTATCGAAGGAGTTGACAGTAATAATCTGATTGTGGGTAAGGACGATCACGATAGGGATGGTAATGTAGAAGGCATCGCTTTCGTTGATGGAATTGTTTTCCGTGGGTGTTTTGATAACGATGAGCTTTACATTGTCTTCCAGCTCGTAGCGTGATTTTTCGTCAATATCCAGGGAGTCGGTAAGGAAGTCCAGCGGTATATCCAGCTCTTCAGACAGCTGTTCAAATTCAGCCTGTTTCAGTGGTGGGGTGATATTTACCCAGGCACCGTTTTCGGGTGCCTGGATAGCTACCGTTTTGGCATCTATATTTTTGAAGTATTGGATCATCTGCGGGATAAGTTATCAGCCAATGGTAATCTGTCCTTCAAACACCAGGGTGGCGGGGCCACAGAGCCAGATGTTGGTAAAGGAGCGTTCACCGGTGCGGGTATAGCGTACTTCCAGTTGTCCGCCGAGTGTTTGTACGGGGACTACATATTCCTTTTCTTCTTTGCCGGCAAAGGTGATAGCAGCGGCAGTAACGCCGGTACCGCAGGAATAGGTTTCGTCTTCCACGCCTCTTTCATAGGTACGTACGAAGATGCCTTCTTCGAAAGGCTGTACAAAGTTCACGTTGGTACCTTCAGCGGCAAAACGTTCGTTGTAGCGGATCTGACGGCCTTCATTGAATACGTCTACCGCCTGTACATCGTCTACATATTTTACAAAGTGGGGAGAGCCGGTGTTAAGGTAATAATACAGCGGACCATGTTCTACAAAGTCCACATCCTGCATTTTCAGGTTTACCCAGTTATCACCGTCCATAGTGGCTTCGTGTTCACCATCTACCGCGATAAAGTAGAGGTTGCCATCGCCAACACCCATTTTATGGGCGAATGCAGTGAGGCATCTGCCACCATTACCACACATGGAGCTTTCCCTTCCATCAGAGTTGTAGTATTTCATGGCGAAGTCATAGTCTTCGCTTTTGTTCAGGAGCATCAGGCCATCGGCACCAATACCGAAACGGCGGTCACACAGTTCATTTACCTGTTCATTGGTAAGCCAGTCGTACTGTCCTTCCCGGTTGTCCATGATGATAAAATCATTCCCGGTACCCTGGTATTTATAGAAATGAATTTGTTGCATAATGCAAAGATAGAAAGCTTTTGGTTTCCCAGGGCTAAAGCCCTGGGCTATATTGGATGGAGATGATCGCCCAAATATAGCCCATCCAATATAGCCCAGGACTTTAGTCCTGGGGATTATAATGTTGCGATGATTTCGAGGCCTTTTTTGATAAGGGCTTCTACGGCAGCGCCACCATCTTTGGAAAATTCCTTGCGGATACGATTGGCTACGATAGCGCTGATAGACAGGCATTGATGTCCGAGTACGCGTCCCATGCCGTAGATAGCGGAAGTTTCCATTTCGAAGTTGGTGATACGGTGTCCTTCGTGGGAGAAGCCGGTGAGGTTGTCGATCAGGTTAGGGTTCGACAACGGGCCTCTTAATATGCGGCCTTGCGGGGCATAGAAACCAGGACAGGTAACGGTGATGCCTGTATGAAATCCGTCGGTGAAGTGTTTTTGCAGGTTTTCACCGGCGGCTAGCAGGCATGGATGGGCACCACCCGGTTGTAGTATTACCTGGCCGCGGAAGGCTTCCAGCAGCTGTTTTTCAGCGGCGGTGTTTTCGTAGGCATAATAAGCCATGAGGTTGTCGAGGCCCAGGCCATGGGAAGATACTACAAAGCTGTCTACAGGTATGCTCTCCTGGAGGGCGCCGGAAGTACCCAGGCGGATGATCTGCAGGGAAGTGAGTTCCTGTTTTACGAGCCGGGTATTAAAATCGATGTTAACGAGGGCATCGAGTTCATTGAGCACGATGTCGATGTTGTCGGTCCCGATGCCGGTAGAAACTACTGATAGCTTTTTATTCCCGATATAACCGGTATGGGTTACAAATTCACGGTGCTGGAATTTGTGTTCTACTTTGTCAAAATGTTTGGTCACCGCTGGCACACGATCAGGATCTCCTACAGTGATGATGGTATGAGCTAGTTCATCAGGTCTTACATCCAGGTGATATACCGCTCCACGGCTGTTGATAATGAGCTCAGATTCAGCAATACGTTTGTCCATTGTATTAAATTTTTTGTGTTTTTCACGATTCAACAATCCTCGTTGGCGCCTCAATATTCCTACGTTCTGTATTATTATCAAAATATTTTTTCAGATATTTTTTAAATAATATTTGGTGGTTATCAGAAATTTACTACTTTTGCAATCCCACAAAACGACGGGACGCCCGCTAAAAGGCAAGCAAAAGTAAGTGTTTCGTCAGACATATGGTTCCGTGGCCGAGTGGCTAGGCAGAGGTCTGCAAAACCTCGTACAGCGGTTCGAATCCGCTCGGAACCTCCAGATGGGAAAGTAAGAAGCCGCTCTTGAAGCGGCTTTTTTTATGCCCATGGCCGATTTGAGCCTATTGATAGCAGGCATTAAAGTGGGCGAAAGCCGGTGTTTGTAGGCGTTTTGTTTTACCATTGTTTTTATCATTCTGCACAATAAATTCCCGTTTTTCTTTACCTAAAATTAATCTCTGATGTATCATGATGGTGTAAAGTAATTGTTGTAAATTGCTTATCCCGCAAAAGTTTGGGGGTGTTCCCGGAAACCAGTCAGAGAGATGTGAACACCCTATTCCGGAGGACTTTTGTTTTTATTGACAACCTAAAAGTGTGTGGCGATGACAGAGATCATTAAAGTAACCGCAACAGATACCGGAAACCTGGAACAGGTAAAGCTGCTTTTCAGAGAATACGCCAACTGGTTAAGTGTAGACCTCAGCTTTCAACAGTTTGAAGAAGAGATGGCCAGTTTGCCAGGCCCTTATGCTGCCCCGGGTGGGGCGCTGCTGCTGGCAAAGGTAGATGGTCAGGTGGCCGGATGCGTTGCCGTCCGTCCGTTTGACAATACTACCGCAGAAATGAAGCGCCTCTTCGTAAAAGATGCTTTCAAGGGCCATGGCGTAGGAAAAGCCCTGGCTGCCAGAGCTATTGAAGAAAGTAAGGGACTGGGCTATAAACGTATTCTGCTCGACACCCTCGCGCATATGCGCCCAGCCATCGAACTATATACGTCGCTGGGATTCCAGCCAATTGCTGCCTATTATGATAATCCTATCAGCAGCGCCGTATATCTGTCTTTGAATCTGGAAGACATGTCCTGAAAGGGTTTACGCAAAGAGGCAAAGCAGCAGAGACGCAAAAGTTTCATGTTGCATTTGCTGCTTTGCATCTTTGAAGGACAACTAGCTTATGACCGGTAGTTTGTACCCATTATGATAACCGGCGGCCAGCAATTGATTGGCGTCGGTGTCTGTGAATTGTTTTGCTTGTTTGTCCCAGTATATTTTTTTCCCTGTTCTGAAGGCGATGTTCCCCATTTGAGCAGTTGTGGCTATCAAAGCCCCAGCCTGTATCGGCGCGTGCAGATCATCCATCCGGCGTGATTTCACCACTTCGATGAAATTGTGGGCATGTAGTGTCAGCCCATTGTCCACGGCTTTCTGCCGGGGCACGGCTTCCATTTTGTTTTTCTCCGGTATTACTTCCCATCCGCCCCTGTCCAGTACCAGCGTACCATTATTGCCAATAAAGGCAATACCGTGATCGCGGGCATAAGGTCCACCATCAATACCCTGGGCCTGTTCCCACTGGATATTGAAGCCGTCGAACTCATATACGGTGGTAAGGGTGTCGGGTGTTTCGGCAGCATCATCGGGATAAGCAAACTTACCACCTGCTGCCATGATGGAACGGGGTGTTTCTGCTTTCATGCCCAACAGGGCGTAATCGAGCAGGTGTACACCCCAGTCGGTCATCAGCCCACCAGCATAATCCCAATACCAGCGGAAGTTAAAGTGGAAGCGGTTTTCATTGAACGGCCTTTCACGGGCAGGCCCCAGCCATGCCTTGTAGTCAACACCGGAAGGGGGCGTACTGTCGGGTTTTACGGGAATGGACTTCATCCAGCCCATATAGGCCCAGGCTTTTACGAGCCTTATCTGTCCGAGTTTACCGGAGTGCACAAAACTGACGGCATCTTTAAAGTGTTGCTGGCTGCGTTGCCACTGGCCAACCTGTACGGCACGGTGGTAGCGCTGTTGAGCAGCCGTCATGGTACGGCATTCGGCGATGGAATTGCCTACTGGTTTTTCTACATACACGTCTTTTCCGGCGGCACAGGCATCTGTCATCTGAAGGCAATGCCAGTGGTCAGGTGTACCGATGATAACAGCGTCGATGCTTTTATCTTCCAGCAATTTGCGGTAGTCGGTGTAGGCTTTTACTTTGATGCCCTGTTGGGACAGTTCAGCCACCCGCTTGTCGAGTACATTGCGATCTACGTCGCAGAGGGCCACGCATTGGGCCGCAGGGTGTTTCAGCATGGCAGTGAGGTCAGACCAGCCCATGCCATTGATACCGATAGCAGCAATATTAACCCGGTCGCTGGCAGCGATCGTTTTTAGTGGGAGGGCCTGTAAGTCTGAAGGAAGCGCGGACACCAGCCCGGCGCCGGCAGCCAATGTAGTGGCGGAACGGAGAAAGTCTCTTCGTGAGTGCTTCATAAGTGGAATTTTCATTTTTTATTTAGTCCTTTGATCATTTAGTCATTTCAATACTTAAATATTGAAATGACTAAATGATCAAATGGGTAGGGCATAAAAAAAGCTGGTCGATTACAATCTTTCAAAGTAACGCCAGCTTGCTATTTATCTGCAAAAAAAACTAAAAATCTTCTTCTTCAGTTACGTCGTTGTCCTCCATGCTGAAGTTCATCATGGTGCCCAACAGATCGCTGAAACGGGTATGGTTTTCCGCTACCTTTTTGCTGATGAGGGAATAGGAAGCGAGTCCATGCAATACAAACTCCATCAGCAGCAGGGCTTCGCGGTTGTTGGCCTGCGGGAAGCGTGCTTTGACCATGTCTTTGAGTCCTTCTACCTTGTTGAGTGAAGTCTCGTATTGTTTATCACTGATATCCTGTAGCAGCTGGAGGCTGTTGCCTTTATCGAACCACTGGATAACGCTGCGGTAGGGATTTTCCACGGGTTGTGACTGTTTCTTTTTCTTGAAAGAGTCCGGGTTGGGGAAATAGGAGGCAAAAAGGGTGCGGATGGATTTATCGAGCAGGTTATGGGCCACCTGGAGGGGACCTTCCTGTTCGCCTTCATAAACCAGTTCTATCTTACCGGTGATGGCGGGGATGATAGACATGAGGTCAGCGATACGCACATGTGTCTCCTTTTCCTTGTTGATGATGGCGCGTCTTTCGCCGGAGCTCACCGCATTTTCATAGGCGGCGATGGTAAGGCGGGCGGAGACACCGCTTTTTTTGTCAACATACTCGCTGTTGCGGGCTTCAAAGGCTACCTGTTCTATCAGGCGTTTTACCATGTCGGAGATAGACACTTTGGCCAGCTGTTCATCATGTATATCGGCTTCCTGTTCGGTGATGAGCAGGGAGTTTTCAACGCTTTTCGGGTAATGGGTGATGATCTGGCTTTCTATCCTGTCTTTCAGCGGGGTAACGATAGAGCCACGGTTCGTATAGTCTTCCGGGTTAGCCGTGAATATGAAGAGTATATCGAGTGGCATGCGTACTTTAAACCCTCTGATCTGGATATCGCCTTCCTGCAGGATGTTGAACAGGGCTACCTGTATGCGGGCCTGGAGGTCGGGGAGTTCGTTGATGACGAAGATGCTGCGGTTGGACCGGGGGATGATACCGAAGTGGATGGCCCGTTCGTCGGCGTAGCTGAGTTTGAGGTTGGCGGCTTTGATGGGATCTATGTCACCAATGAGGTCGGCTACGGAAACGTCGGGTGTGGCGAGTTTTTCGGCATAACGTTCTTCGCGGGATATCCAGGTGATAGGGGTTTTATCGCCTTTTTCGGCGATGAGGTCCCTTGCGTATCTTGACAGGGGATTGAAAGGATCGTCATTTACTTCCGAGCCTTCCACTACGGGGATGAATTCATCGAGGAGGTCCGTCATCTGTCGGGCCATGCGGGTTTTGGCTTGTCCGCGCAGGCCGAGGAACAGGATATTGTGACGGGAGAGCAGCGCCCTTTCGGTGTCCGGTATGACGGTATCTTCATAGCCTATAATGCCGGGAAAGGAGGTTTCTTTTTTCTGCAGTTTTTTAATCAGGTTACGTCTGATTTCCTCTTTTACCGAAACGGGTTTATAGCCACTCTTTTTCAGTTCGCCTAACGTCTTGATGCTGGTGTCCATGTTTATAAGTTACGCAATTCCTTGCCGGTTTTAGAATAATTTTCGTTTCCCGTTTTCAAAATCGTAGAACAGGAACTGGCCCAGTTTGTCGGTCCCGGAGAAGAAGGCTTTACCGCTGTTGGTTTCGGTAAATTCCTGTACAAATTTCTGCAGCCAGGGATCGGTGGCCACCATAAAGGTGGTGATCGGTATTTTCAGTTTTTTGCACTGGGCGGCCAGATTGAGCGTACGGTTCAGGATTTTGCGGTCCAGACCGAAGCTGTTTTTATAGTATTCCTTGCCTATTTTAAGGCAGGTTGGTTTCCCGTCGGTGATCATGAAGATCTGCTTGTTGGGATTGCGCCGCCGCCGCAGTAAGTCCATGGCCAGTTCGAGGCCGGCCACCGTATTGGTATGATAAGGACCTACCTGCAGATAGGGCAGGTCTTTGATTTCGATCTGCCAGGCATCATTACCGAAAACGATGATGTCGAGGGTATCTTTAGGGTAGCGGGTGGTGATCAGCTCGCTGAGGGCCATGGCTACCTTTTTGGCAGGGGTGATCCTGTCTTCTCCATACAATATCATGGAATGTGAGATATCGATCATCAGGGCGGTAGATGTCTGGGTTTTATAGTCTGTTTCCTTGACTTCCAGGTCTTCCTGACTGATAGAGAAACTATCAATGCCGTGGTTGATCTGGGCATTGCGGATAGAAGCGGTGACATCGAGTTGGTCTACGCCGTCACCAAATTCAAAAGGTCTGGTTTCCGCGTTTAGCTCGTCTCCGATACCTGATTTCCGGATATTATGATTCCCTACCTGGGATTTTTTCAGTTTGCCGAAGATCTCTTCCAGCGCGTTTTTACGGATGGTCTGTTCGGTTTTGGCCGTGATAATGATTTCGCCGGCTTCATCTTCTTTCAGGTATCCTTTGTTTTTCAGGTCCTGAATAAAATCACCGATGCCATAGTCGTCGTTGGTAAGACCAAACTCTTTATCCAGCTCTGTAAGCCATTGGAGGGCTTCGGTCACGTCTCCGCTGGTATAGGTAAGTAGTTGGGTGAAGAGGTCCAGCAATTTCTGGAAGGGGGATCTGTTATTTTCATCCGGATTAAACCGGGAAAAAGTTATTCCTCTCATAGCACAAAAATCAAAACATAGTTCGTTATTAAAATTAATGAAAAAATTACCAGGATGGGTGTAATCATTTAAATCATCCTAATCTTGGTTAAAATCTTGTATTTTACGTTGAAAGCTATTACTTTCAATCATCAAAAAAATATCTATATGAAAAAACTGAGAAATGCATGGCTGCTGGCCGGCGGTTTAGCGGTGGCATTATTTGCGCAATCTGCCAAGGGTCAGGCCAGAGCAGATGCATTGGGTTGGAAACTGGGCGCACAGGCGTGGACGTTCAACCATTTTACCCTGGCAGAAGCGCTGGACAAAATGGACAGCTGCGGTATTCAATATGTGGAAGCGTTTCCGGGGCAGACCATCGGAGGTGGCATAGAAGGCAAGATGGATTACCATATGTCGCCCGACAAACAGGAGCAGGTAAAAAGCCTGATTAAAAAGAAACACAAGGTACTGGTAGCATTTGGCGTGGTAGTACCCAATTCTGAAGCAGAATGGAGAATGTTGTTTGATTTCGCCAACAGGATGGGCATTCAGAGTATCACCAGCGAGCCGCAACCGGAGTACCTGGACCTGATCTCTTCTCTGTGTGACCGCTATAATATTAAACTGGCGATTCATGATCATCCTAAACCCAGTCACTACTGGCATCCCGACAGCGTACTGAATGCTATTCAGGGCAGAAGTAAATTAATGGGCGCCTGCGCAGATATCGGTCACTGGGTACGTTCCGGCCTGGACCCTGTAGAGTGCCTGAAAAAACTGAATGGTCATATTGTGAGCCTGCACTTTAAAGATCTGAATGGTAAAACAGAACAGTCGCACGACGTAATATGGGGCAACGGTGTATGTAAAATACCACAGGTGCTGGAAACACTGAAAGCGCAGAAATTCAAAGGTCTGTTCTCTGCTGAATACGAGTACAACTGGGATTACAACGTACCGGAAGTAAAAGAAAGCGCTGCTTACTGGAGACAGATGGTGAGCAATCTGTAACTGTGATGCATGTGATAATGCTGATGCTCCTGATGGGGCGAGGATAAAATAAAAAAAGCCCAGGACTGAAGTCCTGGGCTTTTTTTATTTAAGCTGATTATTTGATTATTTGGCGGAGTCCGGGGCTGCCTGAGGGGCAGCATTGGAGTCTTCCGTGCTTACGTGCTGCAGGCCCTCTTTGGGGTGTGCACCGGCACCGGAGCCGAAGTCGATCTTCATACGTTGCAGCCAGGCGATGAACTGTTCAGCAGTTTGTCCGTCGCGTTGCAGATCGCTGGTCATTCTGCTGGCAGGTAATGCCTGATAGTAACGAATTTGTTGTTCGCAGTCTTTGATGATCTGGTTGCTGATCTCTTCTGCTCTTTTTACGTCACCAGCGATGTAGTGGGCGTAAACAGTTTGCAGGGAGGTGTAGTTGTGCATGTTACCCGGAGTGGTCATGGCGTAAGGGAAGTTGCCTTCCTTGATGTTTTTGTCCATGTATGTCAGCACGGAGATAGCGCTGTCTTTGGACTCACCGTTCTGTGTCATGGCCACGCTGAGGCGGGTGAAGGACTGACGCAGGTACAACAACATTTTGCGGTTAGGCTCATCGAAGTAAGTACCTGGTGTTTGTGCACCACCGAAGGCGAACTTGTGCATCAGGTTATCATACATTGCGTTGATATTGGCGTTGATATCCATACCCAGCGGATCGTTGGCTGTTGGTTTAGGCAACGGCACCAGGTGATATGCCAGACCATCGGTTCTGAGATAATCGTTCAGGCCGAGGTCTGTAGGGCTGGTAAAGTAAATAGGTCTTTTCCAGTTGTTGGTGGCGATGATATCATAAACGGCCAGGTCATTTTTGAGCAGGTAGCTTTTGTTGATTTTGAAAGATACCTGTGGCAGTATTCTGGCAGAGTCTTTGGCGCCAACCACACCATATTTCAGGACTTCTTCCTTGTTAACCGGGATAAACAGCTGGCGGGTAGGCAGGAAGTTTTCGGATCCGCCGTCCTGGGTGTTTACCTTGTTATGTTCATCATCACTTCCCATGAAGTCCATGATATCTTTCAGGTTGAAGTATTTATCAGCCGGGATGTTTCCTGGGTCGAAAAAGCGGATGAAGTTGCGGGTTTCGCCCTGGTATTTATCAGCAGCCCAGGTCATGGGCACTGCTGCGCTTTGGTTCACCATTCTGCGTTGCTGGTCGATATACCAGTCTACACCGAGGAGGCTGAGGTTGATCACCCTTATATCGGGGCGGATGCCTTCTACTTCCTGTGCGTACCAGAGCGGGTAGGTATCGTTGTCACCAACGGTAAACAGGATCGCGTTTGGCTGGCAGGATTCGAGATAATCTTTAGCGATATCTCTGGCGATGGTTTTGGTAGAGCGGTCATGGTCGTCCCATTCCTGGGCAGCCATCAGCACGGGTACGGCCAGGAGGCAGAGTGCAGTGGCGAGGGAAGGAGCGATGGTGCTGCTCATTTTCTTCTTAAGGAAGTTGTAAACAGACAGTACACCGAGTCCGATCCAGATAGCGAAAGCGTAGAAGGAACCTACATAGGCATAGTCACGCTCACGGGGTTGGTTACCGGCCTGGTTGAGGTACATTACGATCGCAATACCGGTAAAGAAGAACAGGAGCGACACAACGAGGGTGTCTTTGCGATGGTGATTGTAATGGAAGAAGAAGCCGAGAATACCAAGGATAAACGGAAGGAAGAACAGCGTGTTGTGTCCTTTATTGTTCCGGAGACTGTCAGGCATAAGGCTTTGGTCGCCATAGATCAGGTTATCGATGAAGGGGATACCGGAGATCCAGTTACCATCACGGACGTTGCCATAGCCTTGGGTATCGTTTTGTTTACCCACGAAGTTCCACATGAAGTAGCGGAAGTACATGAAGTTCATCTGGTATTGGATGAAGAACTTGATGTTGTCGCCAAAGGAAGGTTTTTCGTTGGCGTCGAGGCCGAGCCATGAGCGGTAGAAATCGGCGTGGCCCTGGTCGTTGCTGGCGTCCCATACGCGGGGGAAGAGCATCATGTCTTCTTTAGCGTATACCGGTTCCATTTTTTTGCCGGCAACAACATATTTTTTTGCGCTACGGGCATAGATGTTACCGCCTTCGTTATATTTTTCCGGGCGGGCGGTGAAAACCTGTCCGTAGATGAGCGGGAAATCGCCATATTGTTCACGGCCGAGGTATCCTACGAGAGAGATAGGATTATCTACGTTGTACATGTTTACCGAAGGATTGGCTGTAGCGCGTACCATGGTAGTGATGTAGGTAGAATAACCAAGGAGTGTGAAGAGGATGAAGAGGATGGTCAGGCGGCTGAAGTGCACTAATTTTCCCTGGTCCAGCTTTATACCAAAGGTTTTGATAAAGAAAGGAATGAGCAGGAAAAAGGTGGCCAGCAGCAGTTTAATGAATACTACACCACCGCTTGTATCGTTGTAAGCTGGCACCAGAATGATGGTGGCGATCACGATCAGCGGGGCGTAGAGGCCGAATTTAGGTTTTCTCAGACCGATGAGGAGCAGGGCTACTACTACCGCGAAATAGAAGATAAATCCAGTGAAGAATCCCATTCCGAGGTTATTGACGAAGATTACGTCCATATAGCCGGAGGCTTTTACGGTATCCTGGATCAGGTATTTCTGGACCATGCCGGTGATGGCACAACCGAGGATGAAAGCCCAGAAGGTGCCCCAGCCGGTAGCTTTGAAGCGTCTGAAGTAGTACACCATTACGATAGCAGGAATGGTGAGGAGGTTGAGCAGGTGAACCCCGATGGAGAGGCCCAGGAGGTAACCGATCAGTACGAGCCATCTGTCGGCATAGGGCTCGTCTGCTTCGTTTTCCCATTTGAGTATGGCCCAGAACACGATGGCGGTGAAGAAGGAGGACATGCCGTATACTTCACCTTCCACAGCGGAGAACCAGAATGAATCAGAAAAGGTATAGGCCAGGGCACCTACGGCGCCTGCGCCCATGATAGCGATCATTTTTTCACGGGAAATCTCTTCACCGGCTTTTACCATCAGACGACGGGCAAAGTGCGTAATAGTCCAGAAGAGGAACAGGATGGTGAAACCACTGGCGATGGCGGTCATGGTGTTAACACCGAGAGCGGCCTGTGAGGGTTTCAGAAACATGCTGAAGATTCTTCCGAGCAATACGAACAGGGGTGCTCCGGGAGGGTGGGGGATTTGTACTTTGTACGCAGTGGAAATAAACTCACCGCAGTCCCACAAACTGGCCGTGGCCTCCATAGTCATGATGTAAACAGAGCAGGCAATGATGCAAATCACCCAGCCAACTATGTTGTTGGTCCTTTTAAAATTCATAAGGTTGTTTTAAGGTCCGACAAAAATATAAAAAGTGGCAAATTATGCTAATCTGCTGAACAGTTTTAACTTTTTGTAAATATCTTTTTAATTGTTAGCTATAATCTTGAATAGTAGCTGGTTTGAAGGGAATTAAAATTGCATTAGAGCTCCCTGGCTGCCAGTGTGGATTCAGGCTTTATAGGCCTCTGTAACGGTCCATGCTGCTGGTTTTGCGCAAAACAGCACTTTAGTGGCGGCCCATGTTTCCCGAAAGAGATCTGATTGCCGATAGGCTTCCAGAGCCGCTTCCGACTCCCATTGGCTGAAGGTAAAGAAGGTGTTGCCGGAGGCCGGGTGTTCCCATAGTTCGAGGTGGAGGCATCCGGGGTAATGGCGGATGGATTGTTGTTGCCGGGCAAACAGTTCCCGGAAGGAACTTACCTTGTCGGGGGTAAATTCCATTTTAACGAGTCTGTTAATCATTGAAAAATAATTCTGACAGTTTGGTAGAATGAGAGTTGCTGGAAGCCGGTGGGCTGGGTTAGCTGGTCCCTGCGGAATCCCTGCAGGCCAAACAGGCCGGCGGCATTTCCTTTGTTGATGGCTATTTCGAGGTAGCCGGCAGCGTTAAACAGGGCCAGTTTCTGGCCTTCAGGTACATCAGCGTAAGTTTCACTGATCTGGTTGATCACTTCATTGCGGCGGAAAAATATCTGAAAGCGACGGTTCCTGCGCTGGGCATTGAACTGATCGCGGGTGATATTGACCACTACGTTTTCGAAGCTGTCGATATGGATAATCTGGCCTTCGATGAAATCATCGCCCACCAAAGGCTGCAGGTTATGTTTAATATGGATGCTTTGGGTGAGCGGGGCTATTTCTCCCAGGGCTTTGCCTCTGCTGAGTTCACGGGCGGCCATGGCCAGCTGTTGTATGATGGTGAACGTGTTTTTGGGAGCATGGGCCGGCAGGGGTATTTTAACCACCTTTTCAGGCATGCCACCAGCAATCATGGTCAGCAGGCCATTATCGGCGCAACCGATATATTGTCCGTTATGTTCGGCCACCAGCACATGATCGGGGCGGCGGTCGAACAGATTGATCAGTACAAAATGGAAAGTACCCAGCGGAAACCAGGCGAAGGCACTCTTACAGATATACGTTGCCTGCGGCAGGTTAAAAGGGCTGATATGATGGGTTATGTCCGTAACATGACATTCCGGGCAGTAATGCCAGAGTTGCCCTTTGATGGCACCTACCAGGTAATCCTGCATCCCTATGTCTGATGTTAATGTTATAATGGACATGCCAGAAAATCTAAATCCAAGCGCAATACACTAAATTCACATTTCAACTCCCTCTCCCTGCTTATCGAACCCGTATCACATCTGAATGGCCGCCTGGAATGGTCGCTCTCCTCCCAAAAAGGGTGCCATGGGGTTTTAAATGCAATCTCTTTGCAAATAAAGGTAAAAATACCGATGGCGCCTTATTTTAAGCTGAAATTTTGATTTTTATTGCAGTGGAGAATTGGGTTCTTTCTTAAAGTGGCTGTAAACAAGACCGTCAAGCAGACCCGGTACCAGTTTGTTGAGCCATACAGTCAGTTTGCCCTGGCCGGTAAGTACAAGGGTTCTTTTACGTTTGCTGATTGCTTTGGCAATGGCTGCAGCCACCGCTTCGGCACTCATCAGCTTATCCTCATTGAGCGGGGTTTCACTCTGCGCCTGTCCTTCCTGGTTGAGCGCTGTATTCCGTATATTCGAAGCCGTAAACCCAGGACATACCCACATTACGTTAACGCCTGTATGCAGATTCTCCGTACGCAACGCCTCCATAAAGCCCTGCATCGCAAACTTGGACGCCGAATAACCTGTACGTCCCGGCAAACCACGATAACCGGCAATAGAAGATACTCCCACAATAGTGCCTTTGGCAGCCAGTATAGCCGGAAAAGCGTATTTCGTGCAATAAACAGTGCCCCAGAAATTAATGTCCATCAGCGATTTCAATACACTCAGGTCCAGATCACGGAACAAGGCACGCATAGAAATACCCGCATTGTTGATCAACACATCAATACGGCCAAACCGTGCCATCGTAGCTTCCATAAAAGCCTTGCAATCCGCTTCCACACTCACATCCGCCACAAAGATAAACAAGGAGGGATGGTTGATCTCATTGCGCAAAGCTTCCAGGGCCGGTAACTTACGGCCACATACAGCTACAGCAGCACCCTGCTGTAACATCTCCATCACCAATGCTTTTCCAATGCCCGACGATCCGCCGGTAATAACTACTGTCTTGTTCTGAAAGTAAGTTTTCATGGGTATATTTTTGCATTGCAAAAATAGGCGAGAAGTTCATAGTAACAGCATTTTATTATAGGACTGATACAAATCTGTACAGCGCCTTCAGAAAAAATATTAGCTTGAAATGCTTTGTGGTGGCTTGTTTTGTGTGTTGTGGGTGAAATTTTTTTGTAAAAACTTGTTTAAAAATAAATTATTCCTATTTTTGCACCCGCTTAAACAGCAATACAGTAAAGGATTCCGTAGCTCAGTTGGTAGAGCAATACACTTTTAATGTATGGGTCCTGGGTTCGAGTCCCAGCGGGATCACAGATAAGTTTTAAACCTCGCGCATGGCGCGGGGTTTTGTTTTTTAGTTGAGTTTCTTTTGTGTGACCTTGACTTCTTTCCCGTATTTTATACAGGTTAACCAGCTTATGACAAGATGTTGAAATTCTCCTCGATCTGAATTAATAACCTGTTAGTAGTTTTAATAATCATCCATATCAATATTGTCGAAAGCTTCATTTCGATACATCGGACAGTAAAATAGTAACTCCTTCATACCTTTTATTTTCTTAAATCCCCAAGATTGATAATAATTGCTCAATGACTTTGTAGCTACCTTTTTATTTTTTTCGAATTTTCCCAAATCTAGTTTGGGTAATAGTGCTTTTTTATTTTTAGGATGTTCAAATTGCAATGGGTAAGGTTGTAGTATGAAAAGTTCACAATTGTCAAAGCGCCAGACTAAATCCTTAAATACTTTTGCTCCAATGCCTTTGCCTCTAAATTTTGGTATAATGCCTATGGTCTCAATGATACATAGTCTACTGCAATCAAACTCCAAATCAGGGAATTCTTTTAAAACTGGTTTTTTAAAAGTACGTTTTCCAAAATCATAAAAACCCTGACTGTGACGAAAAGTATATTCATAGGTATCAAACATTTCATAGATGTTAAAACCTTCTGCTTCTGCTTGACCTAAGGAGATGATTTTGAAATCCATTTCACCCGCATATTCATTAAAGGAATTATCGGCATATTCTCCTGCATACAGAACAGCTTTATATTCTGTTATACAGTCGCTTGCTTCAGGGGCGTGAATACCAGATGAAAACTTGTATTCTACATTTATAGTTAAGAAATCGTCTTCCATATCCATAGATAAAAAATCGTCAGCCATTTTATTATATTAATATCTGACTAAAATAAAAAAAAGGGGCATAAAACTTTCAGTGGTTGAAAGTTATATTTCAAGATCGCTCTGGGTCTAAAGATAAAGGTTAAAATAATTCCAATGATAGGACAGGCGCGTAATTTTTTTTGTCCAATAGTTTTCTCAGAAGATTGTTTCGGGGTAGTGAAGTGCTCCCTTTAACATCCAACAAACTGAATTTGTATAATAGTATGTAGAATACAAATTTCCCTTTGTGGCAGGATGGCAGTTTGAGTGAACGGGTACGTATCTGGCCAGTGACTCAGGAAACTTGTCATGGGAAGCCAGGCTGCCTTTACAGGCTGCAATCGCAGAGAATCCTCACGCTACACTTGTACCACCGATAGGCATTAGCCACCAGCAATTTTCATTTACCCTGAATAAATTTGCACCCGCGAGTTTTATACTGGAGATGTAAAATCCTTCCTGCAAGCTAGGTAGCAAAGATCGGATAACCTTTTGCCGCACCAGAAAATCCCCCTTTTACGGGATTGTATACACGTGAATTTAGATGTACCTTAATAGTCTACCTGTTTTTTTACGTCTAATTGAAAAACTATGAAAAAGAAAATTCATTTACCTAAACTCAGTTTGAACAAAAAAGTAGTGGCGCCTTTGATGGCTCCTCAAGCCGCTATGATGGCCGGAACAAGAATTTCTGACCCTTTGACGGAAAATCCCTGTGATCCGCTGCCCACCTTTGTGGTTTGTACTCGTAGGGCCTGCTGATTGCTATTGATCCGGCATTGGTGAAACAAAAACCTTCAGTTCCAAAGAGCTGAAGGTTTTTTTATATAACGAAAGGTAGATAATAGTATTGAGCTCAACAGATTAAGGAACTTTTAACAAGTGTTTTGTTACCTTTGGCACTGAAGTTTATCTCCTTACATGTCAACATTTACTCTTCAACAAACTCCGGATACTGAGTTGTGGCAGCTTGTCCGGAAGGGCAATCTGCAAGCTTTCGGAGAGATATACGAACGATACTGGGAAACCCTATATGAAAGTGCCTACTGGCGTTTATACGACAAAGCCGCCGCTAAAGACATTGTTCAAGAGGTATTTATATACTGTTGGCAGAAAAGAGAACAGATACAGATCACCGAATCTGTGGAAGCCTATCTTCGTGTAGCGGTCAGGTTTAAGATACTGAATCACCTGAAATCAGAACAGGCCCGGGAAAAATATTGTTTGCTGGCAGGCCGGGAACTGCCTGAGATTACCCATTCAACAGAAGAGTCCATTGCTGGTACTGATTTACAGGCCAGTTATCGAAGGGAACTGCAACGGCTACCCGAAAAAATGCGACAGCTGTTTATCGATAGCCGGGACCACGGCCTTTCTATCCGCGAAATCGCCGAAAAGCACGCCCTGTCAGAACAAACCGTTAAAAACCAGCTTTCCGCTGCGCTCAAAAAACTGAGGGAAGGACTGGGGAATTTCCTTTTAGATTAAATTTTTTTTCTTCCACATAGTACTTCCGGTATTTGAGGATTGTCTATTAAACAACAGCATATGAGTCATCCTGATCAACAAATCATCGATCTGCTGCTTGAAAAGCATGCTCTCGGAATTCTGACGAGGGAAGAAAGCGCTGTCCTGGAAAGATGGTATGCTGCCTTTCCTGCTGAGGGTCATGTATTTGATGATGAAGCGGAGCGGAAGATGATGAAGGAATCGATGAAAGCAGGCATTTTCGGGGCTATTCAGGCGGAGATGGAAGACGTGAAACATACTGCAGTCGTAACCGAACCTGTACCGGAGAAAAGGCCTGTCCGGCGCATGTATTGGCGCGCAGCTGCAGCTATCCTGGTACTGATGGCGACAGGCGGTTTGATGTACTTTTTCAACGGAAAATCCGAACCGTTATCCTATACAGAAGTAGCCGCTCCTGCTGGCAGGAACATGCATTACCTGAAGCTGCCGGATGGATCTGCTGTATGGCTGGAGCCGGGATCGAGGTTGCGTTATGTCAGTAACTTCGGGAAGAAAAGCCGGGATGTACAAATCGTCGACGGTCTGGCTCACTTCTCAGTAGCTCAGGGTGCATCACATCCTTTCATTGTCAGCACTGCTGCTGGTATACAGGCAAAAGTGCTGGGAACTGAATTCAGTGTGAAGGCCTACAGCGGGGTACAGTATATACAGGTCAATGTTGAAACAGGTATGGTACAGGTGTCTGACAGCGGTCATATACTCGGTGTGCTGAAAGCTGGTCAGCAGATCGTATATCAGCTGGAAACACAGACGGCTACACGTAATGAAGGTATACAGGACGACTGGCGCCAGGGAAGTCTCACTCTACAGAACGTATCGTTTGCCGAAGTAGCCAGGATACTGCAAAACCGTTACCAGGTACAGGTAGTATACGATGGTGGCATGATGTCGCTGTACCGCTTCAACCTCCGGATAGACAACAAAACTTCATTGGATGAAGCAATGGAAATGCTGAAAGATCTGAGTGGCATGACTTATACGCTTAGCAACGGCCGGGTAACTGTCACCGGCATACAACAATAATCACTCACCATAGGACCAGACCCTGTTTTAAACAGCTGCAGTTGCGGCAGGGGATTACTATGTCTTTAAAAAAGGAATCGCGCAATGCAACGAATTTTAACCATTCTGTTCTTAGCATATAGTCTGGTCGCCGCAGGCCAGCAAAATGAGGTAAAACTTAGTATCAGTATTCCTGCCACTTCGCTGGAAAACGCGCTAAAGCTGTTGGAACAACAAAGTAAGGTCCATTTCTCTTATGAATATACAAGAGTGCAGGGGATTACCGTTAAAGCGCATACTTACAAGGACGCGCTATTGGAAACAATCTGCCGGGACCTGCTGAAAGGTACTTCACTGATGTTCAAACGAAAAGGAGAACAGATCATAATCGGTCCTGCTCCCAGCCGGGAACATACGCTTAGCGGATATGTGGAGGATGCCACTTCCGGTGAAAGGCTGATCGGTGTTTCCCTGGCGGCACCGCAGTTCCAGGCAGGTACTATCACCAACGCCTATGGCTTTTACAGCATTACCTTACCAGCAGACTCCCTTCGGGTACAACTGTCGTATATGGGTTATCAGCGCCTGGATACTGTCGTGGCGATGAATAAGGAAGCGATGACCTTCCGGTTGAAGGCATTGAACCGCCAACTGGAGGAAATAACCATACGCGGCAGGCAAGCAGAACGAATCGAAGAATCTTCCCAGATGAGCCGCATTAATTTGTCGGCCGCTATGGTACAGTCAACACCACGTCTGCTGGGGGAGGCAGACCTGTTCAAGACCCTTCAGCTGTTGCCAGGTGTCAAACAAGGTACGGAAGCTACGAGCGCCCTACTGGTGCGTGGCGGAACACCCGATCAGAACCTCATCCTGCTGGATGGCGCACCGCTTTATAATCCGATGCACCTCATGGGAATATTTTCCACCTTCAATACCAACGCACTGAAAGACGTAACCCTTTATAAAGGCGCGTTCCCGGCACGTTATGGTGGAAGGTTGTCTTCAGTGGTAGATGTCTCCACTAAAGACGGAGATATGAATAAGATGCATGGTGACTTTTCCATTGGCCTGCTTTCAGCGCAGGCCACACTGGAAGGGCCTATCAAAAAAGGTAAAACCACTTTCCTGGTGTCTGCCCGCAGATCTTATCCTGATCTCGCAGCAAAGGTATACTTCAATAATCAGGAAGATGCTCCGGAAAAATTCAAATTGCATTTTTATGATATCAATGCCAAACTCCATCATAAATTCTCGGATAAAGACAAATTGTATTTCAGCTTTTATACCGGCCGCGATAAAATGGAGTCACGATACAGATATAACAGCATAGGAGGTAGTAACAATTACGTTTCCGATGCGGGGGTTCAATGGGGGAACTATACCGGTACGATACGATGGAACCACGTATATTCTCCGAAATTGTTCTCCAACGTAATGCTTATCGGCAGTGATTATCATTTCAGGTCCGTTTTCTCACAAGTAGGAAATTCTAACGGTGAGGCCTACTCGGATATGCAGAAACTTAATTCCGGCATCAAAGATTATGGTGCAAAAGCGGATTTTGAGTATCACCCCAGACCAGCACACGCCATTAAAGCCGGAGCCGCTTATATGTTCCGCATTTTTACACCAGGTGTCCTCCGGTCAAAACAAACACAGAAGGATGAGGTAACAGTAGACTCCGTGAATAATAACCGGGATATTCATACTTCTGAAATAGACCTGTATGCAGAAGATGACTGGGAGTTGTCCAAACGGCTGAAAGTGAACGTAGGATTGCATCTCAGTGCATTTAATGTAGAGAAACGTTTTTATCCTTCCCTGCAGCCACGGCTGAATATACGATATCTGCTGCCTGGTGACTGGGCCCTGAAAGCCTCCTATTCCCGCATGACACAATATGTTCATCTGCTGGCCAATAACTCCATCTCACTACCTACCGACCTTTGGGTACCTGCTACCGATAAGGTGAAACCACAGGAATCGGAGCAGTATGCACTCGGCATAGCTAAGAATATCTTTAATGATAAGTTTGAGTTTTCTGCAGAAACGTATTACAAGCGGATGCACAATGTGATCGAGTATAAGGAAGGTGCAGATTACCAGACCAGCAGCAGGGGAGATGCCTGGCAGTCCCTGGTGGCTGCCGGCGAAGGAGAAGCTTATGGGATGGAACTCTTGCTGCAAAAGAAAAGCGGAAGACTTACCGGTTGGGTTGGATATACGCTTGCCTGGGCAAACCGCATTATCCCACAGGTAAACTATGGCCGGGAATTCCCTTATAAATATGACCGCCGCCACGATTTCCACATTGTAGGAGCATATAAGCTGCGCAAAGGTATTGAACTGTCCGGTTCCTGGACTTTCCAGAGTGCTGCTCCTTTTACAATTCCGGTGGCGTCCTATGAGGGCGTAAATGGTCCCGTGTCTGAGGATGGCAACCGGGAGTGGGTCAATGGAATATCCCGCATCAATGAACGTAATAATGTACGTATCAAGGCTTATCACAGATTAGACCTGGGGGTTAATTTCATTAAATACAAAAAGAATGGATTGGTACGCACCTGGAATATTAGTCTGCTCAATGTTTATAATCGCTTTAACCCTTTCTTTTATTACCTGGACAGATATGAAAAGGACAGCCCAAAAGCAAAGCTCACTTCAGTTAACCTGATTCCTTTTATGCCCAGTATTTCTTACAGCCTGAAATTTTAAATAATGAGAACAAAATTATTGCTGCTGCCATTGTTACTGATCATCGTTTTTTGCAGCTGTAAAAAAACAGTAATGATAGATTTGCCTGAAGAGTCCAACAAGCCGGTGCTCAACTTATTGATGGGTAAGGATAGTCTGATAATAGCGCGGGTGACAATTTCTGAGCGCATTACCGGCCACTCTATATTCCCTGAAGCAGCGGTTTCCGTGATAAAGCTATACGAGAATGGACAGTTTAAGGAAAACCTGAGCCCATTCTCAAATGGTTACGGCACCTATTATAAAAGCACCGTCAGGGCGCGGTCCGGTGTAAACTATCGTATTGTTGCCACCGTTCCGGAGTATGGAGATGTAGAAGGCAGCGACTTTATACCAGAGCCGGTAAGTGGTGGCGAAATGAGTATCAAGCTGGTGTCCAACAACGATGTTTACGGCTTCAGAAAGGCGAATATATCGGTGGAGTTGCACGATAAACCAGGGGAAAAGAACTACTACCGGATAAGACTATACGAATTAGCTGAATTTAAGGATGATGCGGGTAACGAGCATCCCTATAGGACAGGGATACCCTTCATCACAGGAGACCTGCAGGACGGCATCTTCAACAAGGGTGGCCATATGGAATTCTACACGGATGATGCGCTTTTCGACGGCCGCAGCCCGCGTTTAAATTTCATCTCCGACAGAACAGGAAAATTTAATAAGGTAATAGTAGAAGTCACGTCACTCACCTACAGCAGCTACAGTTATTTATTCAGTAGCTTTATGGCGCGGATGAAAAATGAGGATCCTCTGTCAGAGAAAGTGATTGTTTATAGCAATATCATTAATGGCCTGGGTATTGTTGGCGGTATGGCGCTACAGGAATATATTATTACACCACAATAGTTTTTCAACGGAAACCATGGCTTACATCTAAAAACCTGCGCCTGGCGTAGGTTTTTTCTTTTTGCAGAATATTCAATGATATCGGGGTAAGTGTTATTTGGGGGTCCTGGTGATTTCCAGGTTGTGAGATGCTGCGATAGAATCTATCTGATGATTGTTATATTTACTATTGGCCAACAGAGTGTTGATCATGTCAATCTTTAAAGGTTGTTCCAGGCTGTTATTTTTCTTTTTATCCCCGGTTATTCCAAAACATTCAAACGGTGACTGTCTTGTAACAGAGGTTCAATGGATTTAGGCGTTATAAAGTTCGACGGTGCATTATTGTTCTCGGACATATGCGGAGGAGAATTACTTTAGACGGAATCTTTTAGTGATACAGACACTTTTAATGCAAAGAAGAGCAGCTGGCTGACAGTGCCAGCTGCTCATAATGCCCTCCATTAATTTGCAAGAGATACTGGTAGCGCTGACCATGTTTCTTTTATGGCTGCTTCTATTTTTTCTGCTGATTCATAGGTGCGTAGCATTGAAAACACTTTCATGATTCTACGTTGTACAGTAGAGGGGTCTTCTTTGAGATATTCAATGGGAAGACCTTTTAATAATACCCACAATAAATAAAAACTCATGGAAACCCTTACTGATCCTGTTTGAAGAATGGCATCCAATCGTTTGCTGCTGATGGATTCGGTGGATTTTCCTGTGGGCTTTGAAATTAACAGCTTCATTTTTTCGATGAATTCTGCTTCAAAATCATTCAGGGCCAATAGTAGTTCTGCTTTGAAAGCCGGATTTTCCAGTACCCTTGTGATGTTTGCTTTGGTTTTGAATTTAACAATGGCGGCAGACTGGCGTTTGTTTATTTCCAGGATTTCTTTGATGTTTCTTAGGTTTGCTTCTCCTGTGGTCATATAGTGCAGATAACACAAAGAGGTAACAAGTTCTTCGTTAAGCATCCTTTTGTCATCTTTTCTTAAATACAGCCAGTTGTTTCTCTTGTAGGTATCCTTGATTGCCTCAATGATTTCACTGTCAACATACGCATTCCAGCATTCGAAAGTATTTTCTTTAATGGGAAAAGGCTTGTGGTTGATCCGTTTGAATAATTCTTCAGGGAGAAAGTGTTTGTTGTTTTCTTCCTTAATCTCTATCACCTCCAGATCAAAATTTCTTATACAGGATTGTTCTTCTTCAGAGAGCTGTCTGAATTTCTTTTTATGCAGATGGGGTAATAACCCTGTCCGTAAGTTGAGCTCGAAATTATTTTTTTTGGAAAGGACCATTTTCCCCTTCTCATCAGTGTACCGCTCTCCAAGGAATCCGATCATTGTCAATAGCCGCTGTTGACCATCAATTACTTCAGCCACGCCGTCTTTTCTCACATAGATATACAAGGGGTGTATTTTGATACCTAACAGGATACTCTCAATTAATGAAGATGCCTTCGTAATGTTCATTACTTCACTACGTTGGTAGGCCGGTTTGATCTTGAATTTTCCTCGTTTGATTCTGTCGAGGATATCACTGACAGAAGTTGATGTTGGGTCCATTTTGGAAAAATGTTCCTGTTCTTTCCCGGGGGCAAAACGTTCCGCCATGTATTGATGCATCTTCTCCTTATGCGTCACCAGAAACTCATCATCACTTCTAAGATAGCGTACAAAAGATACGTTTAGCTGAGATGTGAAGAAGTTGGCAACCAGGTTGTAACGTTTGGTTATTATTTCAACGAGATTGTTGCGTTCCAGTGGAAAGTTCTGGGTTTGTTTGTCAAGATAACCAACCAGTTTTTCTTTAAAGGTAGGATTGTTGATTTCTTTAATCGTTACCTTCTCTTCTTCACAGACGGACAATGCCCAAAATAAACACTCATAAATGAGTCCATTGGAAGGGATTTTCGCCTCATCAAATTGTTTTTTTATTTCCAGGAGGATACTGCATTTTTCCCTGAAGTTGTTAAAAAGAAGTGGAATGTTTTCAGGATCCCCTTTATTAACGATGTTGTAGGAAAGATAGTCATAGTACATATTAACTATATCTTCCCTTTTATGCGTGAATTTATTGATGGGAATATGATGTAATACCAGAACTTGCCGGATATGCTGCATCATCGTTTCCTTGTTTTTGCGCCTGTGGTCAAACAAATCCATTACCTGGCTATAGAACCTGGTATCTTTTTCAAATTGTGTTTTAAAATAGATATTTATTTCATCCTGGATGTATTGGGCGTTGAATACTTCTTCTTTCTTTAAGGGTGATATGCCCAAATTGTATCGTTTGAAGATTTCCCGCTTTACAATTTCCTCAGCGGCTGCATTTATATTTGCATGGTCTGAGGCCTTTATCTGGATTAACCGGAGCGAGGTATTGAGTATACGCTCCTGCAGTTTTTCATCGAGCTGTGAGAATTTTTTTCCTGCCAGATTCCATAGTTTATCCAGTCCTTGTGGCTTTAGAGAGAAGCGGCCTCTGATAAACCGGTCAATCGTTTCGCATCGCTGCCTGCCATCTATCACTTCCCAGATTTTTTCTTTGATGTATATCACGATCGGTGGTATCTCCCCATGTAGGAGAATGGTTTCGATGAGGTAGGTAGCCTTTACGTCTGTCCACACATAATTGCGTTGGTAGGAGGGCTTGTAGTTTAAAATATGGGCCTGCTCATTATTCAGCTGAAACACTGAGCGTATTGATCTTAGTCTATTGTGGATTACAATGTTTTTAAACAAATTCAATATAGAAATTCCCATTTAAACGTATTTAGATGTTTTGTTAAATAATATTACCTGGTTGTTGGATAGGGTTTTCATAGGAGGAAATTCAACTTTTTCCAGGTTTGTTCACCTTGTCGATAATTTCGGTGGCCTTAAAGAACTGTCGTATTATTTCTCCTTGCGCACTGTACAGCTCTTTGCTTATCTCGGGGAAGGAGTAGCCGTTTTCATAAAACAGTTCAAAAATTCGTGTTTGCAGCGGGGAAAGATAAATTTTGTAATCTGATATGCATATGGGTTTTACTTGTTTCGAAGCATCATGGGCCTTTCTTATCCGGTCGATGATGGGCTGTAATATTCTTATGCATCTTTCTTCTTCCGCGACAATATACTGATGAGACTGTCCGGTAACTTTTGCAATCTGCTTATAGGAGTAGCCTTGCAAAATCAGTTGCATTATTTTTTTTCTTTTTTCGGGAATGTGCTCAATAGCCTTTTCGATGAGGTCAACTTTTTCCTGTTCATCCAGTGCTTTTTCCCATTGTATGATTTCTCTTTGCGGATCATAAACTGCCAATGAAATACCCTGATCCTCGTAATGCTCCAAGGACATTGTTCCACGTTTAATCCTGGAATAACCACTACGGAGGTAATTATAACAACCCCACCGAACGGAATTGCAGATGACAGCCTTGATGTGCGCTACATTTTGCATGGTGTTCCGGAGGTCCCAGATCAGTTTGAATGCATTTTGGATAATGGTTGTAATTTCAAATTCGTCCTGTATTATTTTACGGGCGAAGCTAAATACAGACTTGTACAGCTTGTTGTATATGTAATTAAGACCTCTCTCATTACCTTCTCTAAATAGCTGGAAGTATTCATGGGCAAAGTTTTCCCCTTCTGACGATTGATGAACAAAGTCAGTCATAAATTTTTACTTTTTTAATTTTTGTTTTTTATGGGATTATTCGGTTTTACAGAAGGTAGGCTTCTCTAAAACTGACACGATCATACCATTGATCGACCATTTATTATATTTTCATAAATGGGTTTTAAATTGATAGGTGGGATTTTATTTTGTCATTCGGTGTATTTTTTCGGTGAATAAATTTTCAAGGCGCAATTTTACCTAATGCAGACGGCTTTATTGTTAATAACTTGTAAATGTTAATAAGTATTTTTGTGGTAACGGCTGTGTATAATTGTGAGGAGCCAGTTGATGAAGGCATAGGAGAAGGGTTACAGAAAATATTTTACTAAAGTTGTCGTATTGGTAAGAGTGTTTATTATATATCGTATGGAATCATAACATTCATTTCTGTTGTTTGTTGCTTATGGGGTTAAATTTAGCAGCCCAACTAATTACTGAATTTGGCTGGGCTGCGTGTCGATTTTTGAGTAGATATTATGCAGGGAACAGTGTGTTTACTATTAAAGCCAGGCGCCGGGCACCCAGCACTAGTTGTTCTCCCACCAATGGTGCGCAACGATTATTGTAGGCTTTTTCTCCTTCCCAGGAAACATGAAATTTTTTATCTGCTTTGTCGGTGATTTTTAAGGATTGATAGGCTTGTCTGCTCTTGTTGACGGAATCCATAGCCCAGGACTCGGCCCAGGTACGGGGTGCGCCTGTGGGCGAAGCTGTCAGCTCCACGTGTAATGCATCAGCGGCAGCTGCGGGAGTAACGGAAGGGATCAGTGAATCCCAGTAGGCATGGAGGGTCGTTTCGTGTTCCATCGGCAGCAGCAGTAAATTACCGCCTTGATCACTTTGATGTGTCAATCCTTTCTGAACAATGACTGTGGGATCAGTGAGCAGTGCGGGTTGAGCGGTACTGTTGTCAATATAACAACAAGCTACGTGCAGGGGTTGGTGCAGATCGCCTATCAGATGGGTGAGCCATCTTAGCGCATTGATCTTACTCATGATTTGGGAATTCCCCTGTAAAACATCTACTGACTTTGCGATCATCTGTACTACATCGGTATCGCTGGTGAAGGGGGCGTACTGTTGCCGGTCATAGTTGGTGGCGCCCAGTGGCAAGTCTACAAAATGCCAGTGTTTATGCACCATATTGGGAAAATCCTTGAGGAACTGTGTGGTCTCGGGGTCGTTGGGTGCATTACCTTTTATTTCATCGGCCCAGGTGGCTACTTCTGCAAGGCTGCTTTGTCCGAGGGGAGCCAGCAGGGAGCTGACGGCCTTTTGCGCCTGGGGTGTCAGCTGTTTATCAGCTTCCATCGCGATGAATTTATGTCTTACAGGCCCCCATAATTCCTGGGGGGACACAGCGGCGGCGGTGTTTCTGGTGGGGTCGTTTGTTGTTGAGCTCATGTGAATGGGTGGTTTGAAGTGATATCAATAGCAGCGGCAGCATTAACGCAGCCATAGCCGTAATAGACAGAGTGTCCGTTCGTATAGTCGGTGGGGTTACCGATACGACGGGAGGAGGTTTGAATGATCTGTTTAACGTCGGAGGATTTTAATGCGGGGTTGTGGGAGAGTATCAGTGCGCAGACGCCCGCTACTACGGGCGCAGCGCCGGAGGTGCCTCCGAATGTTTTGGTATAATCGCCCACATCATAGCCAGCAGCATAGTCAATGCCCTGAAAGGTAAAAGTGCCTCTTACGTCGGTGGTGAGCAGGCCGCGGCCTCCCTGGCCGTCGGTAGGGGCACATACGGATATTTCTTTGCCATAGTTTGAATAACCGGCCCGTTCATCTCTGCTGGTAGATGCTGCTACAGCAATGACGTCCGGATGAATGGCAAAACCGTTTACAGATTCGTTCTGCGGGTCGTTGATATCAGCATTGGCATTGCCGGCTGCAAAAACGATGACACAACCCAGTCCATTGCGGCCATTGCGGGCACAGTCTTCGATAGCTTCCAGCTGCCGGGTAGACAGAACATAA
The DNA here is from genome assembly GCF_003308995.1 of Chitinophaga flava. Taxonomy (NCBI): domain Bacteria; kingdom Pseudomonadati; phylum Bacteroidota; class Chitinophagia; order Chitinophagales; family Chitinophagaceae; genus Chitinophaga; species Chitinophaga flava. The sequence continues at coordinate 2,172,323 of NZ_QFFJ01000002.1, forward strand.
TACGCTGGTGAAGCTCCCCAGCTGCAACTGAGCACCCAGGCGCCGTTTTGGGTGGCGTAATTAAACCAGGCTTCTATGTTATCATCATTAATATTTTCGTTCCATCGGATGGGCATCAGTCTGCAGTGGGGAGCAACGCCTGTTATGCCTTCGTTGTTGTTACTTCCCAGCGCGAGGCCTGCACAGGCGGTCCCGTGGTAATCACCACCGAAAGGGGTTTTCTTACGCGGGGAAGGGTCTGGTGATAACGTCTGGAAATCCCAGGGGGCTACGATCTTACCTTCACCTCCAAGGTCGGGGTGACTCAGGTCAAAGCCATCATCGATGACAGCGATGATACAGTCGGGGTTTCCCAGTGATTGCATTTTCTGCCAGGCCTCTACTACTCTGGCATCAGCCCCTTCTTTAAGGCCAAGGCTACTGCCAAACTGAGTCCCCGAATTTCTCAGGTGCCACTGCTCTTTAAAAAGCGGGTCGCCTGGTAAATCAAACTGGGCGAGTTTTCCGGGGGTAGAGAGGTCCGGTTCGGCCAGGGTGATGTTTTCATTCTGCTGTAATTCGTAGGCTACTTTCAGCGGATTCATAGAATCGGGGGTGATGGCTACAATAAATGTCTCCTGTTTATCACCGGATGCATTTTCCTTTACCCTTGAGTTTACCACCATTAGTTTGTAGTTATCCAGGATGTTTTGTTTTGTTTCATCGCTGGTGCCTGGAGCAAAACGTAAGGTGAGCTTGCCGGTGGGGACATATGGCACCTGGCTTTTGGGGGTGTGATAGACATGGGTGCAGCTATCTATCAGCTCATGTTCACGTAGCTGATCCAATGTTTTATCAATATCCCCGGTACCCTTGATATTGATGAGATGAAAACCGCCCAGCTTTTTATGGGTGTCAGACCATTCCATGTCGCCTTCCAGCGCAGGCATTGCTGCCTCCAGGTCCATCGCTCTGCCCGGACGTAAAGCAACCTGGTCTTCACTTTTGTCAAGTTGAATGGTCGTATTGCCTCTTTTTAAGATAAACGAATCCATAACTGTTGTTTGCTTAGAAATAGCTTTTGCCTGCGGGTGATTCTCTTTTGGTGAACTCCTGCTGATACGCAGGCTCGTATAAGTCGGTGATGATAAATGTGCCGCTGGTTTCCCAGTTGTCTATTGTCCAGTTGCCTTGAGCGTCCAGCTTTTTGTTGATGGACTGGGACTGTATGTATATTTTCCCCCAGAACAACCATTTCCCGTCGATATTCTGTACGAGATAAACACGCACAGGGTCGGTCTGATAAATCCTTACCCGCTCTTTTTTATAAAAGGAGAACAGTTTTCCATGGACCTGGTCTATGGTTACGGGTTCTTTTATATGTTTTTCAAGATGAAGGATGTTGTCGGGAAAGCCCTGTTCTGTGGTGATCAGCAGGGTGTCATTTATTTCGATCATGCTTCCCATATGTCATCTATTTTTGTTTTAATCGTTGTACTGATGCTTCTCTGTCGGCTATGATTTTTTCCATGTTCTGTAATTCAGGTATCTGCCAGTTCTGCTGCCGTAGCTGGTCCCAGCTGAGGTCCAGTACTATCTGGTCGTTGTAGAGTACTTCGCCCTGTTCGTTTACTTCAAAAATAAAGGCAGGGGCTACGATGTATAATACCTGGCATTGCTGGCCACTGTTGTTGAGCAGCTGGAAAAAAGTCCCGGGCTGTGTGAGCACTGTTTCCCTTTCTTTTACTTCTATATAATACATATCGTTGCTGGCAGTATCTTTCATGCCTACAGTGAGCGTGCCGGACACCACCCAGGTAAGGTGTGTGATAACGGGATGTACATGTACATGTGATTTTTCGCCGGGGGCCAGCTCTCCGTAGGCAAGACTTTCCGCATCTATGATAGGAAGCTTTGCCAGTTTGGACTGTATCGGTCCTATGATTTCGTAAACAGTAGTACCGTCGGGTACCACCACGCCGTTTTCGATACGATAGATTTTATTCATAACAGGTAGGTTTTTATAAGAGATCACTGTGCCATTCAAAACTGGGTGCAGCATGTCTTCCCTTGGGATCGCCTGGAATAGGCAGCTGTACGAGGTTGTATGCTATCGGGGATAGTTTATGCATGCCGTTCAGGATGGCGGTATAAAAGGCAGCGGGATTGCCATTAAAACCTTCTTCCAGGTGAGAAAGCATGGTCGTATAATTGTTGTTGAAGAGATTGTTGAGATAACTCAGCTCAGGGAATTGCTGGAGATCGCTGCTTTTACAACTGGTTTTAATGGGAAAAACAGCCGTATAATCGACATCAATAACAGCTCCTGTGGGAGAGTGATATGGATCATCATTTTTGTTGTACAAACGACCGTGGTAAATTTCATTGAAGCGGAAGTAGTGTGGTACCTCATCAGTTCCGGCAAAGCTGAAAGCTTTTACAACAGTGTTTACAGAGCTGCCTTCACCCTGTTCTACGATGAGGTCTATGGCTGCTGTGGCGTTTGCAAGGCTGGTCACAACGATAGGTGTGCCGCCGCCACGCCAGAAATATTCTTCTGAAACCTGGTTTTCCTTTTTGCCGGTGAATACATTTTTTTCTCCATATGTGTTGCAGAGATCAATGAGATCATCTTTTATCCCCCGGTAAAATTCCCCAATGGTGAATCCGGGTATGGTAATACGCTCAAATTCGAGTGGACTGACCGTCCATCCATCCGGTAGTTCAATCTGAAGGAAAACGTCGATGGTGTCTTTGCTGAAGGCAGCCAGGTGTATATCGAACTGACGGTTTTTAAACTGTTTACCCTGAAACTCCATCTGAACGGGATATACGGGAATCTGCTCTTTCCCGAGTCTAACGTTGCCGCCAATGGCGGACAGCAGGTTGCCAGCCAGCAGCATGTGCAGCATTTCTTCCATGACCACACTTCTGATGATGGAAGCAGCCATGGCATTGGTGCCGGGACGGATGCTGAACATGGCGGTCAGGTAAGGCGGAATGGTGGCCAGTTCCAGCTCGATCGCCTTTTGCAGCTTTTCACGGACAGGTAACAGTTGATCTTGCAGATTCATATTTGAAGAGGCCTAAGCTTTTAATTGGTTTAATAAATGACTGCCCAGCCTTAAAGAGAGGGCGGTGAGTGTGAGGGTAGGATTTACAGCGCCCAGTGAAGAGAAAACAGCATTGGAACACATGTAAATATTGGAGGTGCCATGTACTTTCAGATCGGGATTTACCACACCTTCTTCAGGGCTGTTACTCATTCTGGTAGTACAGGCAGCATGGTCGGCCCGCCAGGAAATGGCGTTTTCTATTCCCGGATCTACCGCGTTCATATGGCCGAAGATGGTTTTAGTGATGGCTTCCACTTCTTTCATTCTGTTGTCAAAGTCTCCGCTTTTGTAGAAGTCAATTTTTGTTTCCCTCATTCCGAATCTGTTTTTCTTTTCTGAGTTTACCACGCGGTTTCTACGGTCGCTGAAGACCTCTATGAGACCCTGCAGTTGTACGGTAGTATTGGTTTGTATGGATTTGATGATTTCATCTCTTGTTTTGCCGTTGCTCATGGAGCGGGCCAGATTTACTTTGGGAGAACTGGGTGGATTGACAAGAATAAATTTCCCTTTGTGTTGTTCGGCCGGACTATCATAGTAACGTGATACCAGGGTAGGGAAGCCCATTTCAGGCTGAAGCATTTGTGGATTGGCTGGCAGCACGGCTTTGTAAAAAAAGTAAGGGTGTGTAATGAGGAACCTGCCTACCAGATCGTAGTCGTTGCCGATACCATTTTTCCACCGGTCCAGTGCAGAACGTTGTAACAGCTTGGCACCTTCAATGGCTCCTGCAGCGTTGATGATGATGTTTGCATGGATTGTTTCCCAGGCGCCATTTTTTTGGTTGAGATACTTAACGCCGGTAGCATGTGTTTTGCTGTCCATCAGTATTTCATCTGCGATGGCATTGGTGAGGATCTGAAGATGCGGGTACCGGGCGGATTGTACCAGGTCATCGAGGTTATTGGCAGCTGCAAACCGGGCGCCAAACGGACAGTATTTGCATAACCCGGTAGTATGACAGGGACCATGGCTGTTATTGGCATGGGTGTCGCCATAACGGGCTATAGGCAAATGAGAATAACTGACCGGTTCAGTGAATTTTTTGAAGGCATCGATAAACAGCCCGTCTTCCAGGGTGAAAGGAAAAGCCGGGAAGGGATATTTTCCTGACCGGGGCGTGGTAGTGTCTTCTGAGTCGCCGGAGACGCCGATAAAGTGTTCTGCTTCGTGATAGTAGGGTTCCATTTCCTCGTAGCCGAAAGGCCAGTCAATAACATCTCCCGGAGCAATACCTTTATTTTTCAGGCTGGTACGCAGCTGAAAGTCTTCGGGTTTTAACCGGAAAGACCAGCCGCCCCAGTGTACAGTAGAGCCGCCATAGAGGAAAGCACGTGCACCTACCATCGGAATCTCTGTGTCTCCTTCAAATTTATTCTCTCCTGGTTTGTCTCTGTCGGGGTAAGACAAATCGTGACAGGAATCATAAATATTCTGGTTGTCGAATGGCAGCTTGTTAGTGATGAGGTAATTCTGAAACAGGGCCCAATCCCGCAGTTTTATTTTTCCGCCTGCTTCCAGTACGGTAATGGATGTATTGGGCCTTTCGGCCAGTATTTTGGTGATCAGGGCGGTAGCGGCCACGCCGGAGCCGATCACCACAATTTCTGTTTGCATGATTTAATCTGCTTTTTTACGATAAGGGGTATGGTCTCTGCGGTTCATTCCTCCGATATATCCGGGATAGTTGATGGGTACACCTTGTGCTATGGCTGGGTTGCCAAAGGTTTTAAACCCGCCCAGCGAGAGGTTTAAGGCGATCAGTTCATTTACCACCAGCTGCTTTGCCCTGGCCAGGTTGGTGAAGGCCGGTGTAATGTTGGCAGCAGCGTCCGTAAATAACTTTTGAAAGGCGGCTTCTTCTCCCAGTTCGTCTGTCAGTTCCTGGATGACATCTCCGTAATTAACATATTCGGCCAGGTATCTGATATCCATTTCAATGCGGTTGGAGATAAAAATGAGGAAATCAGATTTCATGGCCTCAGGCGTTTCTGTTGTCTGCCAGAATTTACAGATCCGGACAAACAGCTGCCAAAGCGTATCCAGCAGCGTGTCATCCAGCTTCCGTAAATTCTCCAGCACAAAGTACCTGGCTTCGAGGTTATACTTTGACATGACAATAGTTGTTTTTCGTGTATTGGATGGATATGCCGGAGGGGTATAAATTTAGTTGTACAATACTCATTATTGTGGAGTACGGTAAAAAAGCAATATATGCATTCAGCCTAATTTAAAATGTTATGCATCAGATTTTATCCAATTGTTGCATCAGGGAGCATAGGGGTAAAAGAGGCACGAAGTGTCATATCATTTGAATCAAGTGAAGTATGAAAGTTAAAACTATCGCACCGATTGACTTCGAACGTCATTATATGTCCGAAATACCGCCGGTTTTCAAGACATTGGGAGTGCCTTTGCAGATATATGACATAAAAGAGACCGCCCGGTTTATTAATTTGCCGACCCCACTCTACAGGCCCGACTATAATTTTATCGTTCACCTCACAAAGGGGAGTGCCCGGCAACAGGTAGATGCCATTATTCAATCCATTTATGCCCATGATGTATTGTTTGTGAAGCAGGGGAATATGACTGCTTTAAAAGACGTGAGCCCAGATGTGGAAGGGCATATTATTGTATTTGAAGATAGTACGCTCAATCATCTTTTATCAAAGGAAAAACTGATCCACCTTTTCAGCACCAATACGGTCATTCAGTTGTCTGATGAAACGAGTAACTGGTTAACCCCGCTTTTCAGCTTGTTAACCCATGAAATGTACTACAGCGTACCCGACCTGGATGTTTGTTATTCGCTGTTTCAGGCAGCACTGATGAAGATTATAGCTTCAGACAAGGAGCAGCAGAAAAACGTGAACCGCAGCAGCGAGATTACCTTTGCATTTAAGGAACTGGTGTACAAACATCATATTGAGCAAAGATCCGTTTCTTTTTATGTAGATAAACTGGCGGTTTCCGTGAATTATCTGAACCGTTGTGTGCAGCAAACGATGGGCACTGCACCCAAGGAATGGATCAACAAAGTGAATATTTTACACAGCCAGCTTTTATTGCAGGACTTTACCAAAGATATTTCGTCTATTGCATTTGAACTCAATTATGAAGACCCTGGTTATTTTGGCCGTCTTTTTAAAAAGATAACGAGGTTAACACCTTCTGAATATAGGGCTTCCCTGATGCAAAGTTTGTCCTAGTAAAGGTAGATTCTGTTCTAAAGGAGATGAGCACCGCATGCGACCTTTGTAATATCAAATTCAAAGGAAAACATGAAAAGCTTACTACGTCAATCTATACTGGTTGTTTCGCTTACCTTATTTTCGAATCATATTTTTGCACAAACTATTAAAGATCTGGTGGGTGTTTCATTTACCACGCATTCAGAAAGCCAGTTCAACGATCTGCCTGAAGGCAGTGGTTTGAGTGGAAATAAATTTAAGTATAATACCTATGATGCCTGGTTGCCTTTGCCCCCGCTGCATTTCGGGAAGACCGAAATTTTTTCCAATATAAACTACCGGTTGATGGATTTTTCTTTTGACCGGTCTGAAACACAACATCTTTATCAATTGGATAAAATTCATGAAGTAAAAGCAATGATGATCGTCAGGCATCCTATCGCGAAGAAGTGGTCGGTGCTAGGAATATTAATACCTACGCTGGCATCTGATTTTAAAAGTTCGCTTTCTTCTGATGACCTGATTGTGGATGGTATTTATGGCGTGTCCAAAAGATTCGGTAAACATTCCAACCTTGAAGTGGGCCTGGGAGTCCACGTGATGTACTCTTTCCATGAGTTTCTGATCACACCCGGGATTTCTGTAGATTACAAAAGCAATAATGGTAAGTGGATGGGACAGTTTTACTGGCCCAGGCTGAATTTTGTATATAACCTGTCTAAAAACACACAGGTGGGCATTGCGGGCTCTATTGACTGGACCAAATACAACCTGCAGAATTATAAAGATTTTGAAGGAAAGGAAATTGATTATGCCCAGTTTTCGACTATTCATGCCGGGGTACAGTTTAACCAGCGTATCTATAAAAATTTCTGGTTCCAGTTGCAGGGAGGTATGGGACTGTTTGGAAGCTATAAACTGTTTAGTCCGCAGCATGATACTATCCGCAACTTCGGGGTGGATAATACGGTTTACGGGAAGGCTATGATTACGTACCGGCTGAAGTGATGGTCTATTCCATGTTGTTGTTAACCCCACATTGGTTTTTGAAAGAATGCCTGCCCGGGATGAACTGGTAGTCTTACCTTTTTCAAAGTAAAATGCAAAAGTTGACAGGCATCCAATGCTGTCAACTTTTGCATTTTACTTTGATGAAAAAAGCGGCATTAAAGTTTGGCAGATAGGAAGCGGTCGATCAGGGTAGCTACCTCCTGATGATGTTCTTCGAGCAGGAAGTGGCCTCCATCCAGTAGGTGCAACTCAGCGTCCGGCAGATCTTTCAGGTATGCTTTGGCGCCGGGCACCAGGAATATCGGATCATATTTACCCCATACGATCAGGGTAGGTGGTTGATGATTCCGGAAGTATTGTTGCCAGTTGTTGTATTGCGTAAAGTTGTGCTGGTAGTTACGCAATAAGGCGGCCTGTATGTCTTTTGTGCCGGGGACCTGCATAAAGTAGTCGTCCAGGAGGTAACCATCAGGGTTTATTCTTTCCGGATTTGTTTCGGGATGAAAATAGTTTCCCTTAATTCCTTCGAGGGAAAGCATACTATCCAATACGTTTTGCAGCGCTTCTTCATTGCCACTGTTTACGAGGGCTGCCAGTTCGTGTACCCTGGGTGCCAGCCCTTCCGTGTAGGCGTTCGCGTTCTGTATAAGGAGCGCTTCAATCAGTTCGGGTCTTTTGCTGGCAATCCTGAAACCCACTGGTCCGCCGAAGTCCTGAGCATATAAGCTGAACCGGGTTAATCCGATGGTGTCGATGAATTTTTCCATGATGAGCGCCAGCTGGTCAAATGTATATTCAAATACATCCCTGGCCGGCCGGCTGCTCAGCCCTGCACCCGGATAGTCAGGTGCGATCACATGGTATCTGGCGGACAGGTGATTCATCAGGTTGCGATACATGTGGGACGAAGATGGAAATCCGTGTAGCAAGAGGATTACAGGGGCGTCTGCCGGACCCGCTTCGCGGTAAAAGATTTCTACGTTGTTTACCTGTACGGTTTTAAAAGTAGCAGGGGAGAAGGTGATGGAGGTGTTCATTTTTGAATGATTTTTGAAAGATTATAATTGTGTACTAAATGGTACAATATTGCTTAAAAAAAATCAGGTCAGGACCTGGAGTTGAATTTCGATCAGGGGCAGCAATGTTTTTTCATCGGGATACATACGTCTGGTAACGTTCAAGCCGTTCCAGGCGGTGATAAGGTGTTTGGCCAGCAGATCGGGTCTCATGCTGTTTTTGAGTTGCCCGTGTTTTTGTGCGGCAATAATGATTTCCCGAAAGGTATCTTCCAGCTGCTGTAGCAGGCCAACGGATTTGTTCATCAGTTGTGGTTCTATGCTGGCCAGTTCCACAATAGTGTTGCCGAAGAAACAGCCGTTGTGATGCACTTTTTTGGGTGCATGGGCAATGTTGTAAAACAGGTTGCGGATCACGTCCAGCGGATTATCACTATTGGCCAGCTCTTTTATCATCCTGGCATCGGCTTGCTGACGGAATTGCTCCAGCACTTTTTCAAACAGCTCTTTTTTCCCGCCTTTGAATGCCAGGTAAAAGCTGCCTTTCCCGATGCCCATGGCCTCCAGCAAATCTTCGGTAGACGTGGCTTCATAGCCCTTAGACCAAAATACCGCTATGGCCTTGTTAATCACTTCTTCGTTATCAAATATTTTAGGTCTTCCTGCCATTGTATGTATCGATTGTCAAAACAAAAATAAATACTTTACTGATTAGTACAAAATATATTTTTAAATAGCCCAGGACTGAAGTCCTGGGCTAAATTAGATTGAATTGACGATTACGGTCTGAAGCTTAAGCCCTGGCTCCTGATATTATTTAAAGAGGTGAAGGGTAGCGCCTATTTCATAGGTACCATTCACATAAGTTTTGAGGCCTCCGGTCTGGAAAGTATACATGGCCTGGATACCCAGTGTTTTCATGATGTTAACGCCCAGGCCTGTAGTGAGGCTTTTGGAGCTGTGGTACATCGTCATGATATTGGCCACATTGTCCAGGAAGGTAACATTGAAGCCGGCATCGAGGATATTGTCGTAACCTCTGATACCACGGAAACAGAGTTTAGGCTCGATGGAGGAGAGTACACTGCCCTGGGGCCGGAATCTGTAGGAGACCGCCGAAAAGAATATGCTTCCACCATTTATGCCCTCGTCTCTGTTGGTAACCATGTTCCGGATATTGGGCAGAGAGGCCTGTATATTCAGGTGCTCGTCCGTATAGGCCATACCGTATTCCGCTTCGAAATAGTTATCGCGACGGTTGAAGGCGCCAAAGGCGGGGTCGTTCATATCGCCGTTTACATCTTTTACGTTGAGGCGTTGTATGTTCCATACGGCAGACAGGCCGAAGCTCAGCTGCTGATGAGGCTGACCCAGCGGAATGCGGTAAGCATAGCTGAGTCCCACACGCGTACGGTTGATCAGACCGGCCACATCGTTGAAGATATTCACGCCCACGCCCATACGTTCTTCCACTTTAATATCTGCCGAAGCAAATTTGGTGACGGGCGCGCCATTCATACCATTCCACTGGTTGCGGTAAGAGGCATTGATATGCAGACCCGTATCCAGACCAGCCATCGCCGGGTTGGCGAGGTACTGATTCTGGAAATACTGTGTGCCGGAGGGTTCCAGCAATGCCTGCGAATTACCGAGTGTCTGTCCCTGGCTTTTCAGGGACAAACAGATACCGGTAAACACAATTAAAGACGTATATAGTTTCTTTATCATAATCATATAATTAGTCTCTGATGATTGTGATGAATCCTTTGGCTACTTTATCAGTACCGTCAATTTTCAGCAGGTAGTAATAGGTGCCTTCACTGAGCGGACGCCCGTTCAGGGTGCCATCCCAGTCATTACTATAGTTCCTGCGATGGAATACCACGCGGCCGGTACGGTCGTAAATAGTTACTTCGTTGTTTGGATAACTGTCCAGATTACGAATTACCCATTTATCGTTTTTGCCATCACCATTCGGTGTCAGGATATTGGTAGCATCTACTTTAAAGTCTGTTGTTACTTTGATATTGATCTGTTGTACGCCTGTACATCCGTCCAGGTTGGTAGCGGTTACCTCATACGTAGTGTTCTGTAATGGCCTGATCCGGAGGGTGGCAGATTGCTGACCATCGAGGATACCGTCAGCACGGGTCCAGGTGTAACTATTACCGCCGGTGGCTGTCAGGGTGACAATATCTCCTTTGGATATATCGCCGTTTTTATCCGATGTGATGATGATCTGTGGCTGGGCTTTCACTTTCAGCGCGAAGGTGCGGCGAAGTGTATCCACGCCACCGTTTAAGGTGCCGCCATTGTCTTTTACCGTTACGGTAATATTCGCGGTACCGCTCACATTGGGTTTCAGGCTATAGGAGAGAAGACCACCAGCATCTATGGTCAGTGTGCTGAAGAATGCCTTGTCGGACTGTACAAAGTAAGTAAGCGTTTGGCCTGCCTCCACAGGGGATGCCCCTGTGAGCTGATAGGTTTGTTTGTCTGTGATACTGCACATTACCTGGTCTGGTATAATGTCCAGCGTAGGTGCCTGGTTGACCTGAAGCACCCGAATAGTGAATACTTTCTCGGTATACAGCCCGTTGTTCTGGGTAGTACGGATTCTGACAGCATAAGCATTCTTAACTGCATATACAAATGTGGCGTTGGTCAGCAGCTGATCACCGGAGATATTAAAGACGGCATTGTCGTCGGCGCCAGTACCTGATACCAGTGTATAGGTAAAGGTGGCTCCCGGCTCTTTCGTGATGGTAGTGAATTTACCTACCAGTGCTCCGGCCGGAACGTTTTCGCTGACCGTTGTATTATTGATAGTGATATCTGTAGGTGCCAGTGGTACATAAACGACAGTGATCTTCACATCCTGGGCCACACTGGTATTCAGACCATCACTAACGGTTACGGATATAGTAACGGTGGTATTTACCTTGCTGTTCAGCAGGGTTTCATCTTTTACCGTGATCTTGCCCGTAAGAGGATCTATGCTAAAGGCTCCGGATGGGTCTGAGGCAATAGTCCAGTTCTGCAGTACACCGGATGCATCGGTAGCAGCTGCCTGTCCGATATTGGTGCCGGCAGCACTGTATTGGTTGATGTTGAACTGTTGTCCGGATGTTACTACCGGTGCTGTCATATCAGCCACTACATTGAGGGGAGTGGAAGCCTGATTACCATTGATACCGATGTTTTTGGCTGCATCGGCCAGTATGGAAACGGTTACATTTCCATCGGTAACAGGCGTCACAGTGAATGTGTAACGGATGTTATCAGTTGTTTGTAATGTGCTGGCATTGCCATTGGTTACCTGGATACCGCTGAGGCCCAGTCCTGTTACTGCTTCACTGAATTCGGCCTTCACGGTAAACGGTGCATTGATACGGGCCGGAGCAGTGGTAGTTACTGTAACAGTGGGGTGATTGGTGTTGACATTTACCTGATGGGTGTTTTGTACACCATTCAGTGTCAGTATTGCGTCCAGACCGGCAGCGTTCTTGATGGAGCCACCGTTGAGCAGCAGTGCGGTGCCCAGGTCAATACCGTCCATGTCCATATCTCCGTTCTGAACGGTGTAACTAAAGGAGAGGATATTAGTGCCTGAACCACCCACGTATATTGCATTAACCGTGTTAGTGCCAATGATCACCGGCAGGCTAGGAATACCGATGGTGGTTACCGGCTGGTTGAATTCCACGGTGAATACCAGTGTGTTTGTTGCATTGTAGTATCCATTGGCTGGCAGCGTTACTTTGGTGGTTGCCGGAGGAATGGTGTTCACCAATACATTGCTGGTGGATACCGCCAGTAAAGCTGTTGGTGCAGCATTTCCGGCCAGGTCTGTGAAAGTGCCTGTTGTCAGTACCAGATTGGGCGTATAGGCGATACCGTTGAGGTCCTGATCTCCGTTTTGTACGGTATAGCGGAAGATCAGTTTGTTGGTGCCGGACCCTGTGCTATAATTGGCCTGTACGTTTGTAGTGCCTATCTGTAACAGGAAGTAAGGCGTACCGCTGCTTATTTTAACCGGTTCATTATACGTTAGTTCAAAGTCGAGGTTATCACCGGTTTTGTACCAACCATTATTGGGCACCTTTAAGCTTTGCAGTGCCGGAGCGGTTTTGTCAACCGTCAGCTGCAGTGTAGTGGTAGACGCAGTGTTACCATTTCTGGCAATGTTTATGGCGGCGTTAGCGGGTACGCTGATGGTGATAACGCCATCTGTACCAGGTGTGATAGTAGTCGTATAGGTGATGCCGTTTGCAGATACTGGTGTGCCGGCGCTGCCATTAGTGACGATAATAGCACCGGATGTAAATCCTGTTACTGCTTCACTGAAGCTGATTGTCACATCAAAGGCACCATTCACCAATGCCGGAGCAGCAGTGGATATGGTTACTGATGGATGTGTTGTGTTAACGATGACATTTTTGAAGTCTGCTACGTTATTCAGTATAAGTGTGGCATTGTTGCCGGCTATATCGGTGATGAGTCCTCCGCCTCCCAGAGAGATGCCTGCGCCCAGGGTAACGCCCTGAGGTGCGTCATCATCCGCTTGTACGGTGTAGGTGAAGGTCAAAGTATTGGTACCGGAACCACTTACATAGTATGCCGGTACAACACCGGAAGCCAGGTTGATGGCCATATATGGAGTACCGCCAACAGTATTTACATTCACGATTTCACTGAATTTCACGGTGAAAGTGAGGTTTTCATTTTCGTGATAATAACCATTTGCAGGCCCTGTAACTGCAGTTACTACTGGTGGCGTAAAATCGGCCGTCCGTTGCAGCTCATTGGAGGCGCTGTTATCGTTGTCACCAATATTCTGTGCTGCCCCGGCTGGTAGGGAAACTTTAACCAGGCCGTCAATAGCTGGCGTTACGTCTATTGTATAGTGGATATAATCTGTGGTGTTGAGATTGTCAACAGAGGCATTGGTTGTTACAAATGAGCTGGCCGTCAATCCGATTACCTTTTCGCTGAAGGTGATATCAGCAGTGAACGAACCATTGACTACTGATGCCGCAGTCGTCGAAATGTTGACAGTTGGTATGATTGTATTTACTCTCACACCATTGAGGTTATTATCATTGGTTAACAGGAGATTGGTGGTGTTGCCATAACCATCACTCAATCTTCCGCCTGCGTCAGAGAGGTAGCTGCCAAGGGAAACACCGTCGGCGTCATTATCTCCCGGTTGTACCATATAACTGAAAGTAAGGGCTGTGCTGCCGGAACCACTTTGATAAGGGGCTTGTACAGTGGTTGTGCCAATAACAATCGGTAGGTACAGTGGGCTGGCGCCTGGTTGTACGGTAAGCGCTTTACTGAAATTGACGGTGAAAGTCAGTGTTTGGCCTGCTTTATAATAACCATCTATCGGTTGGCCTACGGAAGTTACCACCGGTACGGTATTATCAAAAGAAAAAGTTGTACTGGCAGACATATTGCCGTTGAGAGAAGCGGCGCTGGTGGAGACGTCCGTAGGTAAATTCAGATTCACAGTGCCTTTGTTGCCCGGCTGGAACAGCAGGTCGAAGGTATAGCTGGTAGTAGCGGTGGTGCTGTTAGGTGTAACATTGGTAACAGTGATACCGCCGGGAACGCCTAATGCTGTTATACTTCCTGCATTTATACCTTTCACTGGTTCATCGAAAGATATTCCGATGCGTACGGTTGTTGCATTTACGATAACGGGAGTAGTGAAGGTCGCCACAGGCCGCTTACTATTGACCAGTACGGTGTTGTTGGCCACGTTGTTTAACGTAACAACAAGATTGTTACCAGCTGCGTCTGTGAGGGTATTACTGTTGGTGTTTATTACGCTGCCGATTGTGATGCCGTTGGAATCATTGTCGCCATCCTGTACTGTATATCTGAAAGTCCATGAATTAGTACCAGACCCGGAAACGTATATAGCCTTTTTGAGAGAAGAACCGATTATTAAGTCCAGGGAAGGTAGAGGGCTGGGGTTAGTATACACGATTTCGCTCATATTCACGGTGAAGTCCAACGCCTTTCCGATACCATAAGTTCCAGCTGCCGGTGTTGATACGCTTAGTACAGTAGGAGGGGTAAGATCTATCTCCCACGCATACACGGAATTAGTGGAGGCGTTTCCTGCTCTGTCCACACCATTGACGGAGTAGGTATGTACACCTTCAGTCAAACCGGTTAATGTAACAGGGTTGGTAACAACTCCGAACGTGCCTGCATCCAGTTTACCATTATAGGTTTGGATCGGTTCATCAGCGGAGAACTGGAAGGTGGCTGATTGCTGGTTGGTGACCGGTGGTGGAAAGGATGAGAGAGACACTACCGGAGGTGTCTGGTCGAGTGTAATAGTTGCGCTGGTGCCACTTACGTTGCCAGCGAGATCTTCTACCTGCATATATACTTTCTTCGGACCATCACCGGCAGAAACAGTATAGGTGCTGGAAGTACTGTAGGGCTGATAGGCACTCCAGAGGGTGCTGTCAGGAGAGAAGCGCATCTGCAGCGAGGTAGGGGGATCTTCGTCGGTGGCAGACGATGTCAACGTGAGGTCCCTTAAATTCGTATACGCTGCGCCGTTATTGATGCTAAGTGATATAACCGGAGGGTTTTTATCAATACTATAAACTTCCCCTGTATTATAAGGTACGTTTGTTACCGTGGGTATTATACCAGTACCATTTACATTCAATCTGACAGTGCCATTTCCGCTGCCGGTATTAACCACTACATTATAAGTGGTTCCGGAGCCTGAAACGATGGCAATATATGCGCCTGTAACGCCAGTGGTGGTTAAGTTGAATGCGCTGCTTGTAATATTGACGGCACTGCTGCTGAAAGTCACTTTAAAGGTGACTGTATTTGCATTTGAAGGAGAGGCACTGACTCTGGTGACACTGGATACGGAAGTGGTGGGAGGAGCCAGTTTGATCAGGCGTCCTCCGGCTGGCGCTGATGCTGCACCATCGCCGGCGAAAATAGTTCCATTGCTGGTGACAGCAAGTCCCCAGGCATATATAGGAGCGTTGCTGGTTAAGCTTGTATTGATAACCGTTCCGGACTGTGTAGGGTCGGTATATTTTACTATCTGTGAGGTAGTAGAGGTAAGTAACTCGGTAGTATAGATATTGTTTGCACCATCTATGGCGAGGGCAGTCACGTTTCTACCGGTAAAGAGGGTAGTGGGGGTGTATGACGGGGCAGTCAGTTTGATGAGTGCTCCGCCTGAATTGTTTTCAAGAAAATCAGTAATATAAATGTTTCTGTAGGAGTCAACAACAATGCCCCATGGATAGCTAGTTCCTCCACCGGGAAGGGGTACACCAGGGCTGACAACGGCACCAGGTTGGTCTTCAAGTCCTGCTCTATATCTCATTACCTGATACCTGGACGCACCATCGTATTCGAGGGTGTATATGTTGTCTAAAGCGTCTACTGTTATCGCAGAGTAATATTTGCCTGTCTGAACGACATCAACGATAGTATAAGATGGGGCTCTAAGGCGGATGATCTGTCCGTTTGCTGATGCAAAGGAATTGAGTACAAAAATATCTCCGATGGAGTTGACTGCAATTCCCCAGGGAAAGACAGGGCTATTGCGAGAGAGTCCTGAATAGATAACAGTTCCCGTGCCTGCGCCTCCTGCGAACCTTACCAGGTCGTAAAGCTGGGTCGTCGGGTTAAATCTGGTAGTGTAGATATTATTGCTATTATCTTTGGCTACCGCAGTATAGGAGCCTCCGGATTCAAGTTGGGTGAGGGTATACTGGGCTATCCCATGCAGGCTGCATAACATTGTTATACAGGTAAACAGGAATAATCGGATACTCCGGGTGTAAAATTTTTTCATATAGATCTGTTAGATACAGAGAAAAGGGTTTAGCCAACCGGATATACAATCATCGTGTATGGATTTGAGTGTAGTATCATCGAAGCGGATGCCTTTACCCTGGTCGAGAATGATTTTATTTATTTTATTGGCAGTAGTATTGATGCTTACAATATTGGATACCGGTAAGCCCAGTCCTGTTGAAGGGTGGAAGCCTTTTTCGCCGCGGGGACCTTTGATGGTGGAATTGCACAGATATTGTTTTACTGTCTGCCAGTCTCTTTTTTGTGCATGGGGTAATAGTTCTCTCCACACCAGTCCTGCTTCATAACCCATCAATGCAAAAATATTGGCTGGTTGCTGCGCAATCTGTTCGAAGGTTTTTACAAATAATCTGTTCTCTTTGCTTTCATCTTCCCGTATCCAGGTGAGGGCACTGTATATCTCCAGTTCATGGTGTTGTACATCGGCAAGGATGTCGTCATAGGCCATAGACTCTACTACAAGCAGCGGAATCGTTTTATGAAAACGGCTGTTTTTCCAGGCATCCAGGAACTGTGTGCCCATATTGCCGCTAAAGATGGCGTGTACATAGGGTGGCCGGTCATTTTCGATGGTCTTAAAAAATGCATCGAGATGTAAGGCGTTCTTGTTGGAGGGATCTTCTGGCAGTACGGTGCTTCGGATGGTAGTACCTCCGGCAGCGGCTGCACCCTGATAAAAAGCAGTATTTAAGTGGTAGCCTGCTTCATAACCAGGCATTACAATATGTCCTGCATCACCAAACCTTTGCTGGGCCCAGCGTCCCAAGGAGTACTGGGACTGCCATATCTGGTGCGATGCATAAAACATATGAGGGCTAATATGGGGAAAGTAGGGAATGAGTTCCCCCATATCAAACAGAAATGCCGTACCACCCTGTGATTCCACAATGGGGATGAGGTCTGGCACTGATTTGTAACTGACCAGTCCGGACAGCACGTCTACTCTGTTAAAGAATAATAGTTTTTGTGCAGCCTCCTTTGTGGCGGAGGGTTGTCCGCTTCTGGTAAATTCAGGAATGAACTGAATTGTTTGCTGGCGTGCAGGGTCCAGTCCCATCCCGATCAGCCATCCGGTGGCCAGGTGGGCAGAATAATACGGATACACCCCCGAGTAGGGGGTGAGTAATCCTATCGTCAGTGGTGGTCTTAAGCTCATTATGATCTGGATGGAAAGACACCTTGTATAGCAATGAGGTATGTCATAGCCATGTAAGGGGGGCGGATGGAAACAGCTGTATTGTTACCTGTCATGCCTACGGTCATATTACCATTTACGGTACCTGGTAAGAGGTTGGTATTGGGAGCAGCATCGCTGTAACCTTTGACCGGGAGGGAGTTGGGACCTGATCCGAGGGTGGGCAATGCAGCTGGTACCATGGTAGGGCCAGGCGTATTGCTGGTTCCGATCGTATTGCTGGCAGGCAGTGTTACGGTGAGGTTATTCACTACAGCCGCGTGTGTGTGTTGGGGAAGATTGGCAATTGTCAACGTAACGGTCTCACTACCGCCAACTACTCCGGGAGTGTAGTTAAGACCTCCCCAGGCGGGCAGACCTGTACCAATGATAGAGCGTCCCCTCAGATCGGGCAGTCCGAAGGTAGCGGTGCCATTGCCACCATAGGTGATTCCTATAAGAGCGTATAGTGCCTGATTGTTATTGATAGCAACCAGTGTACCATCACAGAAAGCATAACCAACAGGTGCAAAATTGCCCCCAAAAGCGAAGATCATCGCAAGAATTGGATCCATTTCCTTAGTAGATTAGATTTTATTTGAAAAAAATTTCAGTTGAATTTTATGACGCGGTTGTAAAATCCGGGAAGGCCAGTGAAGCGCCTCCCAGTCTGGCAGATTTAGCTGCAAGTACTGTTATCACACTGTTGGTTGCGGCAGCATAAACAGGTAAATGATGTGACTTATTTTGAATGATATTGATAAAACCGGATAGAGCGAGTGACGTAGCTCCCGTTGTGGCAACAGCATATTGGCGGAGGTGAGGAGCTGCACTTTCCCATACGTTTTGTGGATGGGCGTTGTTTTGCAGGTATATGGAGCCGGTATAGTCTACCCAGCTGCCAGTGGTGCCTTTGATACGAAATCCGGTGCTGTGGCCCGCTTCAGCCTGTAGTCTTACCTGTTGACCTGTTGTGGTGCTCAGGCAGATAGTCGTGATCTCACCCTGACGGATACTTGAATAGGTTTTGCCGCTCTTCGGATTTTTTACTTTAACCACATATTCTTCGGTGTTTTTTTCTATCCGGAGAGCAGTGTATTTGTTGGCATCAGACAGGCGCAGTAAGTTTTCCATCAATGCCATAGGATATAATGGATAGCCGTTTTCCTGCTGTGGAATATTGATAGAACAGGCTCCTGCGTATATGCTTTCCAGTTGGCCGAACCTGCCATCCTTTACCATGGCGGTCATTGCCAGCAGGTCGGGGCGGTAGCTGTGTTCATCCAGTGTAAAGTAGTGTTTACCGGTTTGCCGGCTTAGCTGTACGATGTGGCGGTGTTCTTCCAGGGTGCTGCCCATAATAGGGCCACAAGCGACATGTTTACCCTGCCGGAGTGCCGCCGCTGCAATAGCATAGTGCTGATCTGCCGGGGTAGCGATGATAACCGCATCCAATGCAGGATTGGATAATAACTGGTGGTAGTCGTCGTACAGTGCCGGTTTCGTGTAGCCTGCTGCGTTAAACAGCTTAAGGGCATCCCGCCTGGCTGTATCGCTGGTTTCACAGATGGCGCTGATATCCAGTTGTCTGTTAGATAATGCTGCTTCAAGATATTGCCTTCCCCACGTACCTGTTCCAATGAAGCCAATGCGTAAACGCTTGCTGCTAGCTGCTTTTAATAGTGAAGATGGCATAAATGTCACCGCTGGCAGTATTAAAGCAGCATTTTTGAGAAATAGTCTCCTTCCTGATTGCATTGAAGATCTTGATAGGGATAATAAAAATGGTTGTAGGCTTTTCTATAATTCAGGGTTAAAACTTAGACTTCACATATCCAAAATGCGGAGCAAATATATATTAATATTTTAATCAAGGTCTGATAATTTTTAGTGGTGGTATGGCGGGTGGTTAGAAAAAATTTTAAAAAAAAGTGTGTAAAGATTTGACAATGAAATAGTTTTTTATATCTTTGCCGCCCATTCAATGATTCCGTAGCTCAGTTGGTAGAGCAATACACTTTTAATGTATGGGTCCTGGGTTCGAGTCCCAGCGGGATCACTGGAATTTTAGAAACCTCGCGCATTGCGCGGGGTTTTGTTTTTTAGTTGAACGTTTAGTCGAGTTTCTTTTGTATAACCCCGATTTCTTTCCCGTACCTTATACAGGTTAACGAGCTTTTACTAAGATATGAAGAAGTATATATCGTTTTTTACGCTTTGATTATTAATTTAATTTCTGCTGGCGCATCATTTATTTTAGTCGGACGACGCTGATTATTTACTAATTTGTAGTATCATTCCAGATTGAATTTGTCTTAATTATCGGTTTGGCACATGTACAAAGAAATAGGAATATTTTATGATCAATACATTGATGGGACTAAACTTAATGATCAATCGTTTTTAGGTCATTTTGATGTTTTTCATTGGGAAAATTTAAAAAATGATTTATCTGCGTGTGCGCGTTTGCAACGCAAACCTTTTTACAAGATTGCCCTGTTAAATGGGACCGCCACCTATTATTCCAATAACGAGCAACTCCCCATCTCCGGTTATTCGATTGTATTTACAGAACCGATGACAAGATCCGGTTTCATAACAGATGATAAAAACTTCAGTGGCACTTATTGTGTGTGCAGTGAAAGCTTTCTCAAGGGAGCTGCAAAACTGAACTTGCGAAATTGGCCGGTATTCAAAGAACGGGAGGTTTATGTCCGATCCTTAAGCAAGGAGGAGTACAATTATTTGTCCCGGCTTATGCTGGAAATAGAACAAGAGAAGGATTCAGATTATCCTTTTAAAGAACATCTGGTGCGTAGTCGCGTGTTTGACATCATCCATTACATACAAAAATCAATAAATAGCAACGACCTTGTTCCTATGCATACGGAGGATACGCTTGGCGAACGCTTCTTCAATGTGCTCGAAAATGCTTTTTTCAATATCAGCCCGGAAAAAACACTGGCAGGTAAGACGCCAGCCTATTTTGCTGATTTGCTACATACCACGGTCGATTATCTGAATAACTCGCTCAAGAAGGCAACGGGCAAAACAACCCAGCAAATCATTCACGAACGCATCGTCGAAGAAGCTAATGTACTATTAAGACACTCCAATTATTCAGTGAAAGAGATTGCCTGGTGTTTGAATTTTCAGGAAACATCCCATTTCCTGAATTTTTATAAGAAACTTACCAATACCACCCCACTTGCTTATAGAACAACATAGGATTTTTGCATCTATTTACGGTTTTCTTGTATCTTGATGACTTTCCTGCCGGTATACCTTTGTACCGTAAACAATTTTAGTATTTAAAATAGATCAAAGGTGAACAACTCATTTTTAGTAATTGGAACAGGAGAAGTCGGCCTGTCTATGTTGCAGGGCTTGTATGACTATCAGGAAGCACATCAGTTAGACTAGAATATTGCTGCACTGGTACAGCCTAATAAAGAAGTCATTCAGCATTTCGAACAAAATGCGCCATTCCGGAATGTAAAACTTGAAACCATAGATCTTGTTACGAGTTCGGTGGCGGAATTGGCAGAAGTATTTGGGCACTATGATACGGTGATCTGCTGTAGCGGTTTTTCGATTGGGCAAGGTATGCAGGTAAAAATTACGGAGGCCGTATTGGAGGGCGCAGTCAGGCGTTATGTGCCATGGCAATTTGGAGCTGACTATGATCAAATTGGAAGAGGGAGCGCCCAGCCTGTTTTTGACGAACAGCTTGATGTAAGGGACCTCCTGCGCGCTCAGGATAAGACCCAATGGGTAATCGTATCTACCGGGATGATTACGAGTTTTTTATTCCGTGAAGATTTTGGTGTGGTCAGCCTGGAGAACAAAACCGTCCATGCTTTGGGCGCTTGGGATCATTCGTTGACGCTTACCTGCTGTGAGGATATCGGAAAACTGACCATTCAGGTTTTATTCCACCAACCTGAAATTGTTAATGAGGTCGTGTTTGTTTCGGGCGAAACAGCCACGTTTGCGCAAATTGCTGAGCAGGTAGAAGAAGTGTTCGACACCACTTTTGAATGTGTTCTTTGGAGCAGAGAACACTTGTCTTCGGCTTTAAAACAAGATCCGGATAATGTTTTCAAAAGATATCGCATGGTATTCACACATCCAGGAGTCAAATGGCCGATGGAGCAGACATTTAATTATCAACAGCAGATACCAACCATCGGTATTGTAGAATGGGCAAAGAAAAATATTCTTTCATAACACAGTAGTTGGTAGAACAATCTACTTCTAATGTATAGATCCTGGGGTCGAGTTTCAGCGGGATCACAGGGGTCAGACAAAACCTGCGCGTAGCGCAGGTTTTGTGTTTTTACTCTATAATTTATTCTATAAAAGCCGGGAGGGGCTTTCAGTTGACGCAGCTTTGTAAAGAACGAACTATCTGCATGATAGTTACGTTTTTTTTGCGCTAAAACCCCTTGTTAAATTTTGATAGAAGCTCGCTTTATTTTACGACTTCACTCACAAAAATGGAAGGAATGGCATTGGTGTAGTTTGCAAAATCCGCACGAATCGCATCTATATTTGGAGTGATGGCCGCTTGATATTCACGTAAGTTTTTTACATAAAATGTCCCAATGGCCATAAAAAGTAAAGGTTGGTTAGGAGCACCACTCAAAAAACCTTTTTCAATAGTATATTTAACCAAATTTGACCCTAAAAAGCCTGCCACCATGGGCATATGCTTAGTTTCATAATACTCCATATTGAAAGTTTTACCCTCGGCATAAGGGTACATAATAGATATCTTAATTAAGCCTTTTTCAGTAACAGTCATGTCGTGTTTTTGAGATTTTCCAGATTCCGTTTTCTGACCAAATGCAATAAAACAAGTGGCTAAAAGTAAAAACGATAAAATTAGATTGAACTTCATGGTTAATTAGTTTTATGTTACAAAATATTGAAATTGCCGTTTGCTTTCATTGGTAACTGTTAATTCGATATTTTTTTGTAATTTAAGACAAACGGATACAGTGATGAAACAGATTTTGACGCGGTCGTAGTTCTTCGCTACAGCAAGGAATACCAGGGCTGGAGCGTAAACGCCGGATTTTTTGCCTTTGACAAGTTTATTGTAGAGTCTTACCATGAAGGCCGCGAGGACATGCATTGAATCATGCAAACTAATCCTTTTACATAGGAAATTTCATAGAAATCAATACTTCATAATTGTAAAGAAAATCATTAACTACAGGGTCTTCAATCTCTCTTTCCGACAGGATTTGAAAACATATCTTCAAACAATTATTTTCTCCCACATTTACATAATCGCCGCTGTAAAGAACTTCCCTGATTACCCTAAAAAGTATATTTAAATCTCCGAAATCATTCTTTAGTATCTTTTCGATATTTTCGGTCATCTCCATATAAGTTTTCCTATATATCCATTTATCTTTAATTTCTTCTCCATACTTTTCATAAAACCGGAGTGTTGTTAATAGATCGCTTTCCCGGATCTGTTGCCTTTCCAGGATACTTTTCTGTTCCCATTCTAACTTACGCAGATCTTTTCTCAAATCCATTCTTCTTCTTAGCATGCCAAATATTTCATAAGTCTGATCATCTAGCTTAAAAGCACGTAGGCTATCGTCAATTAACTGCAGTGCTGATTCTATTTCCTGGATTTTATTCATAACAGGATTTTACAATTCCGATTGTCCATATTAAATGTCGAATTTCATCGGAGACCAATACCGGTTCATTCCTGTTAAAGGTATAGATATTTCTCTTTTGGGGCATGGGTGATATTATCGCAAGGCGGCGGTAGAGGCGTTGCATGTTCATTTAATTCTATCGGGTAGCCGTGCATTTTGGGTCAGATCGGACGATATACGGACGAATTTACAGTTCCGGAATTTAGGAGGAATGGCAGTTCCTGTACTTATCAAGGTAGATTTATCTGTATTTCATCAGTACTTGTCTATAATTCCAGCGGGATCACAGGTAAGTTTCAAACCTCGCGCATAGAACCATCATGAGGTCATTGACCTTTCGAAAGACGTTGGTATTCTTCCTTACCTGAACAAGTAAAATAATCTCGTATTTGTTTCCACGAACGATATCGGGCTGTCTGTTATACTTTGATTACAAGTAAATGGTTTGATAGTTTAAGCTTGTCCAGATGCAGGATGATTAAGCCGGATCAGATTTTTTACAGTGGTAACAATGACTTTGGAGTTAGGTGGTATCGTTTATAATAGTAACGGTATGAAAAAAAACTGAATCAGGATCTGGCTGTAGTGTTTTTTGAATCGTAGGATAACGGAAGTCACTGCATCTGAATGGTAGTTTTTTCCATTTTTTCAGATGTTTTTTGTGGAAATTTAAATTGTAATAATGTTTATTTTATAGATAGGAATCCAAATTGTTTACTTAAAAATGTTTATGGTGGCTGTTTTTATGATTTTTTAAGTTATTTATTTTTTTGTGGATTAAAAAAATTTGGTGTTGTTAATTCCTTTTATATCTTTGCCGTGGTTTCTAAAAAAAAGTAATCTTTTACCATTACTTGGTATCCCAAAATTTTTTAGAAAAATGAAATCCTTTAAAAAGGACAACCACCAAAACACAGAATAATCATTAAAGAAACTATTCCATTTTCATTTAAGAATCCTTAGTGTCATGTATCATTTCCGAATGTATTAGTTGTTTGTGTTAGCTGAATTCATAAGGAAAAATTTGTAGCCTGCATGTTGATGCTGTAGCATATTGTTGCTATTGGTAATTCGTGTACATTGTCGTGTTATGCTTGTTTAAAGCTGTAGGCATTCCCATTCCGTTGTTTTTTTTTATTTAATCACTTTAAATCAAATTTCATGAAAAAAACGATCCTATCAATGACCTTGATCGTATCTGTATTGTCTGCAATGAAAGTTTCCGCGCAAACATCTGCGACTGCAACAGCTAACGCTTCTGCAACTGTTGTAACGCCAATCGCCATTACTACAGGAAACAACCTGAGCTTCGGTCTGGTGGCTCCTTCTGCTGCTGCCGGTACTGTTGTACTGGGCACTGATGGTTCCCGTAACTTTACTGGTGGCGCTTCTCAGTTACCTGGAACTGGTACTGTGAGTGTAGCTACTTTCAACGTAACCGGAGAGCCTAATTACAACTATGCTATCACACTGCCCACCAGCGTAACGCTGACTAATGGTGGTGGTCAGAATTTGGTTGTTGATAATTTCGTTAGCAATCCTAATGGAACTGGTTTGCTGACTGCTGGTGCACAAACTTTGCTGGTAGGTGGTACATTGGAGCTGGTTGCTAATGCCAATCCTGGTAGCTACAGCACTGTAACTCCGTTTAGCGTTACTGTAAATTATAACTAATCAGTAGTATCCGTTTTGCCAGGGGCTGCGCATTGCGCAGTTCCCCTGGTTTTCTCTATTACCTCAATAAATGATTGGCCGATGATATTTTCAGCGATTTTTAAAAAGCTGATCCAGTGCCCTTTTCAAAGATGTGCTGTTGCCTTTAGTGTAGTGTGGATACTTATTTCCCTTCTGGTGTCAGGTAAGGTGAACGCACAAGGAAACCTGATGATTTATCCCAAACGAGTAGTGTTTGATGGTACTAAAAGAACCCAGGACCTGGGACTGGCTAATACTGGTGTTGATACCGCTACTTACCTCATTTCTTTTATACAGATAAAGATGAATGAAGATGGGACTTTCAAAAATGTTGAACAACCTGACTCCGGACAAAATTTTGCCAGTAATTATCTCCGCGTGTATCCACGGACTATTACTATTCCTCCAAAAGAATCACAGGCCGTTAAGTTACAAGTTGCAAATGCTGGCAATCTCCCGCCAGGTGAATATCGTTCTCATATATACTTCAGGGCAGTTCCACCACCTGTGCCCGCAGGTGAAAAACAAATTGTGAAAGATTCTGCTAGCCTGGAAGTAAAGCTGGTCCCAATATTTGGTATAACCATTCCCGTTATCATCCAGATAGGAGAGAGCACCACTACTGCCACTATATCGGACATAGCTGTTGATTTCAACGATCCGGCAAAACCTCAGGCGCTGATGTATTTGAACCGTACCGGAAATATGTCTGCATACGGAGATCTGACAGTTGATTATGTTTCCTCAAACGGACAAAAAATCCGTGCTGCTGCCATAAAAGGGGTGGCCGTTTATACTCCTTTGCAAAGAAGAAAAGTCCGGCTCGACCTGGATGCTTCATCAAAAATTGATTACCACCAGGGCCGGCTGGAGGTAAGCTATGAGTCCTCTAATGGAAAAGCCCCTGTGTCTTTGGCTAAGCAGGAACTTGTATTGAAATGAATAACTACAGATTATTCATGATAATCAATCTGAAAATAAAACAAGAGATTGGGTTAGTTGCAACAGTCCTGATGCTGATCTTGTATGTTATACCGGTCAATGCCCAAAGTCCTCCGACAATTATTCAGACATTAGGTTTTGGTACTTTCTGCACAGGCTCTGCAGGTGGTACCATTTCCATTTCACCAGCGGGTATTTGTACTGTGACGGGTGATGTAATCCCAATTGGAAAAGGTATGGTTTGCTCCCCCATCATTATAGAATTGGATGCACCTGTTGGCAGTAGAATGGCAATTTTGGAAACAAAAAGTTTATTGAAAGGAAATAGCGGCAATACAATGGTATTACGCATTAATGGAACAGATCCTGCTACTCCCTTTATCACTCGTCAGGAGAAGACCAGCATCAGTATTGGTGGAACCTTGATTGTACCAGGCTCAGGGCAGGTACCTGCAGGAAAATATACCGGTCAGTTATTTATTACTTTTTTAGTAGGGGAATAAAAGACCTTTATTAGCGGAAACGGTAATCATGTAAGAAGTGAGAATCCCACACCATAGACTTATTACTGCGTTGTACAAGGTGATCGCCCTGACATTATTCATAACAGGAGTTTCTACGCCTTGTTATGCACAGCATCAGCCTGATGATGATGAGGTGAGTGTAACTTTAAGATTTAAGGAGATCGGAACAATCGAGCTTCCGGTGATTATCCGAAATCAGGAAGTTTTCTTATCTGCAAGTGAGCTTTTCAATTTCTTAAAAATTAAAAATATACAGTCAGATAATCAAGATTCTTTATCCGGGTTTATTATGAATAAACAGGATTTTTTTTTGATAGAAAAAACGGGTGTTATGTATAGGGAGAAAAGAACAGACCTTACATCCCGGGATCTTATCAGTACCACTTCCGGATTATATCTGAAAGCATGTTATTGGGGGGAAATATTCGGTCTGAATTGTGAGTTCAAACTTAGGGATCTGTATGTTGAGTTAACCACCAAACTCGATCTGTCGGTTATAAAAGAAATGAAGCAGCAACGTTTGCGTGAAATGATCAATCGCCTGAAGGGAAATGTAAAAGTAGATAGCATTATTGGTAGAAATGCTACAGGATGTAATATTACTGCGGCTGACTGGTCTGTAACTGCAATGCAGCAACAGCAAGGAGATAACAACCTGTCCCTAAACCTCGCCTTAGGTGGAATGGTAGCCAGTGGGGAAACTAACCTGCTCCTGAATTATACCAATAACCGACAATTTGATCTTCGTAATCAGCAATTTATCTGGCGCTACGTCCAAAATGATAATCCGGTAGTACGGCAGGTCTCAGCCGGAAGGGTCTATACTCCAACAATCGCTTCTGTCCTGTTTCCGGTGACGGGCATACAAGTGTCTAATACACCCACATTTAACAGGACAGCTTTCGGTACCTATCGCCTGACTGATATTACTGAGCCAGGCTGGAAAGTGGAACTTTATATTAATCGTGAACTGATCGACTACCAACAGGCAGATGCCTCGGGTTTCTATAGCTTTAATGTTCCCATTATTTACGGCAATACTTCCATTTTGTTACGATTTTATGGTCCATGGGGAGAGGAGTACTCCCGGCAAAAAGACATTACAGTACCTTTTAACTTCCTTCCGGCGAAGGACTTCGAATATTCGGTGACTGCAGGTATCGAACTGGATACCTTTTATAGCCGTTTTGCGTCAGCAAGATTTCATTACGGCCTCACTCAAAGATTGACTGTAGGGGGCGGAATAGAATATCTTTCTTCCCTTCCTTCCGGAAATAATATTCCCTTTGTACAAGCCTCTTACAGACTACCGGGAAATTTCGTGCTAAGTAGTGAGTATGCTTATCAGGTGAGATCCAAAACTTCCCTTTTCTGGAGGTCCAAATCAGACATGGAGATAGAACTGATGTACCTTCGTTATCAGGAAAATCAGCAGGCAGTATTATACAACTATCTGGAAGAACGTAAGCTCACTTTTTCATTGCCGGTCAGGAGAGAGGATTTTTCGCTGCTCTCCAAACTTACAGTGGATCGGATTAAGATGCCGGTACCGCAACAGACCGGTGAAAAAATACTCAGTTTACCACCGCTGGAATATACCACAGCAGAATGGGTATGTGTTGGTTCCAGTGGAAGTGTAAATGCAAATCTGACTACCTTCTGTAGTTTCAGGAAGGGCTATAAAACAGTCGCCTATTCTAATTTGTCGCAGACGTATCGGGTGTTTGACAAGATGTTTTTTACACCACGATTGCAATATGCCTATGATAGAAATCAGATTACCAATGCAAAGATCGAATTGGAGAGGCCAATAGCGAACCATGGATTTGTTCGTTTTACACTGGAACGGGATTTTTATGGTAAACAATTTACCACAGGGATTATGCTGCGATATGATTTTTCCTTTGCTAAAACCGGTTTCAGTGCTAATATTTCTGCTCATAGGTCTTCTGTATCCCAATCTGCAGGCGGTAGCTTTTTATTTGATAGAGCCACTAATTACCTGGATGCGAATAATCTGGGAAGTGTGGGAAGGGCGCAATTTATCGTACAAGCTTTCCTGGATCTCGACGGCAATGGTAAGAAAGATCCTGAAGAACCCAGGATAGAAGGCGTGATACCACAGCTGAACGGGGGCATTGTACAATATTACAAAGAAGATACTTTGTGCCGGGTGTTTAACCTGGAGCCTTATAGAAAGTATATCATAACTGTTAATCCTGATGGTCTCAACTCCATTTCCTGGCGTATCAAAAATCCTACAATCAGTGTACAAGCACTTCCAAATCAATTTAAGTTGATCGAAATACCGATTGAGGTATATGGGGAGGTATCGGGTTCTGTAATGAATGAAAAGCGGCAAGGTCTGAGTCGGATTAAAGTAAATGTCTATAATGCCGCATCTAAACTAGTGAAATCAATACTAACAGAAGGGGATGGCTACTTCAGTTATTTAGGACTAACACCGGGTTCTTATACTGTCAGTGTGGATGCAGAGCAGATGAAGCGCTTAAGCCTGAAGGCCACTCCAGCGGTTATTGCAATTAAAGTTAAACGAAGTATTGAAGGGGATGTGGTAGACGGATTATCATTTCTGCTCACTTCTCCGGATATGGAAGCTCCGCCGGATAAATCCGGGAAGAATCCCTGAAGACTTAAAATATTCCCCAAAAGAACTCATACGCGTATCATACTAAACGTTTCTCTTTTCAATTTTTAATCATTTAAAATCCAATTTCTCATGAGAAAAAACCTCTTATCTTTAGTGGTTATCTTTTCAATCATTACTGGGGGTAAAGCTATTGCGCAAACCTCCAGTACAGCTACTGCTACCGCATCTGTAAAGGTCGTAACGCCTATTACCCTTACAAAAACAGTTGACCTGAATTTCGGTATCGTAGTTCCATCCGGAACACCGGGAACGATGACATTGACTCCATTAGGTGTTCGTACCCCCAATGGCGGAGTGTCAGTATTGTCTGCAACCGGTATGGTAACACCAGCATTATTTGCGATCTCCGGTGAGGATGGTTATGCCTTTGGTATTACCCTTCCCGGAACACAGGTGGCGCTGACAAATGGTGGTGGTCAGACTATGTACGTTTCTGACTTTACCAGCTTCCCACCGGTAGCCACAGGCGGTACATTGAATGGAGGTGTACATACGCTGACTGTTGGTGGTATACTGCATGTAAATGCCAACCAGGCTTCTGGTACCTATACTACCCAAACTCCTTTTTCCGTTACTGTAAATTATAATTGATTTACAGCAGTCGAGATTAAAGTATAGAAGATAGGAGGGTGTCCCAAAGGTAACTTTGAGATGCCCTCTTAAGTTTTGAAACCTCGTTCGTTGCCGCTGTCGTGAACGTTGCTGTGTGTATTCCCCGGCGCTTGCAGGCGGTTGTTTATAGCCGTGGGAGGTAAAGATATCTACCCTATTTTTTAAACTGCCTGCCTTATTGCTGAGATTATATTTGCTCTAGGAGTCTTCGTGGGCTGCGTCAGTTTGCAGGTAAGCCATTTTACAATTACGATGCTATGTATAACGGTGTTCTATGCGTTGTATCTGTCGTTATAGCTATGGTGTGACGATATTATCCACCTTATTATATGGGTAGTTGAAAATAAAATCTTGTAAAAGGTTGGTAATGAAATATATTTCCTTACCTTTGCAGCCCTCAATACATCATATGTATGGTGGGGAAATGATTCCGTAGCTCAGTTGGTAGAGCAATACACTTTTAATGTATGGGTCCTGGGTTCGAGTCCCAGCGGGATCACAACATAACAATCAAAGGTTATTAAAGCCGCTTAAATCACAGTATTTAAGCGGCTTTTTTGTTTTTGCCAATAAAAGGTAAATCATACAAAACGAATCTGGAAGGATACAAAAAAGGATACAGTAAATAATTTTAGATTTACTGTGTCCTTTTTCTGAAATACTTATCAGTAAAGGGTTTTAGGACTTACAAACCGATATGAATCAAACCAAACGAAACCCAAACATCGGTACTGAAACTTTTTGGACTATGAAAGTAAGTCAAGACTTATCAATTCTTTTTCATCTCCGCTACGACAATTTAAATCCTGAAGGAAAGGCAACGATCTGTGTTCGGATCACCGTTACAGGTTTTCCTCGTTGCAGGTTTTCACTGGGTTACAAAGTTGATCCCTCCAAATTCAATAAAGATGCTGGCGCTATTATCGGAAAATCTGCTGAAGCTGTAGAAATCAATAACCATATACAGCATGTAAAAAGTGAACTTATCCGGCATTACAACCTCTTAAAAGCGATTGACCCTACCGTAACTCCCACGATGATAAAAAATTCCTATAACGGTATCAACAGGGAAAAGCGTACACTTTTGGAAGTGGTAGATTTTCATAATGAGAAGTTCCAGGAGAAGGTTGACAAGGATAAGCGCAAAGGCAGCACTTTGAAAAAATGGGATTTCACCAAAGATAAAATCTCCGCTTTCCTTACCAGCGTTTTCAAAATGAAGGATATACCACTGGGCCACATCGAATATGCTTTTGGAGAAGATTTCTTCGACTACCTTACTTTAACGGAAGGGCTTCAGGATAACAGCGCAATGAAGTATATTAAGAACACTAAGCAGCTTTTAAAATTAGCGGTCCAACATAAATGGTTAAACGCAAATCCTATTGAGAATTATGTTTGCTCCTACATCAACCTTGAGCGGGATATATTGAACGCTGATGAATTGAGTCTGATGTATAATAAGGAATTTACCATCCGCCGGTTGCAGGAAACAAAAGGCGTCTGTACCGATTCTACGCTGTAAGCTGTGGAATCTTTAACATCGATCAACGCCAGACAGCCTATTTCCATGCCCCGAAGCGCACGGGCAGCATCCCCCATTTTTCAATCAATCATTTCACAAATTTTTCCTGTGGTTTGGTCATGTCAATTACTGGATCTATACTTGTGCCGATAAAGTGCATCGCTTTATTAAAGGCAGATTGTTTTGCTTTACAACAAATTATACTGCCTTTTTTCTTCTCTTTCTACTCCTGTCAATATCTTTTTTTATCCACATCCTGCCAATTAGCAACATTTTTAAAAACTACCGAACTATTGTAACATGATATTGTTATAATGCTGAATCTACATCTAATTCTTGTAATGAAGTGTTTTTTTTTCATAAGTTCAGTCCATAAATTTTAAAAGTATTAATGAATAGCAATTATGAAGAATACCAATTGAACTAGCCTATAAAACAAAATCTAGTTAACGTATTGATCGATCCAATTTGAAATGTAATATTTTACTTTAAATGCATTTGACTATAAAAAAATGCAGAGACTGTACATGTTGCTCCGGCTTCAAATGGACATTTTTTGGAAGTTGAAACTGATGGAGTAAAAGTTGAAGATATACTAATCCATATTGATATCGTTACTGCTATTAAATATTATGGTACGACTGAACTATTAGACAGGTTTATTAACCTGCAATTAATCACATTTTCCACTATTAGTTTCACCTGAACAAAACAGATACAATATACATTTAAACTTATCAAATGAGTAGCACAAATGTTAATCTGGGCCAGTATGATATGGTCCTGGCTTTATCACAAAGCAAAATTAATTTCGAGATCGGGATGCTGCATAAACAACGCGTCATTAACCCAGACTGGCAATTTCTCACCAGCGCGGACGGTAAAACGCATTTAAACAGTTCAGACAGCTCGTT
Organism: Chitinophaga flava; assembly: GCF_003308995.1. Classification (NCBI taxonomy): domain Bacteria; kingdom Pseudomonadati; phylum Bacteroidota; class Chitinophagia; order Chitinophagales; family Chitinophagaceae; genus Chitinophaga; species Chitinophaga flava. The sequence continues at coordinate 2,204,258 of NZ_QFFJ01000002.1, forward strand.
TGCCGCAGTAAAAAAAGGCTGGCTGGACAAGAATGAGTATGAGAAAAAAAAACAACAGCTTGAGGCCGAATTAGACCGCATACAAACTGAGGTGGAAGATGCCCCTGCAGAAAAAAAAATCGAACTGAGACGCCAAAGAGATCAGAAAAAAGCTGAAATAAAGGCAGTGGACGATCAGGAGAAAGCCGCTGCCAAATACCAGGTGCTGATGGATACCACGATCGATGTACCCAAAATAGAACTAATAAATGGTTCGCATACCGAACTAATGTTCAATTTACCCATAATATCCGGCAAATTGAGTTACTTGAATGGCCAGGAAATAGCAAATGTGGATTTAGCCGGCATGTGCTACGCTTTTAAAGTCTCGATAGGTAAAATAAAAATAACTACTGACGGCATGTATTTGATAGATGATGCCAAAAAAACTGAGCTGCGGAAAGGTGGGCTAAACGACAATGATTTTACCATAGAATCAATTCTACTTGATTTTCAGAATACGAACGTTTCGCAATACAGCCAGGAGAACAGCAAATTACCGAAAGATGCCACCCACCTAACCAACCTGCAAATTTCCGTTACCAATTATTTTAAAACCATTGCAAACAACACTAATCCCTATGTGCTGGGATACGCCATACAAAAAAATAAACCGGCAGCGCGCGAAAAGCCAATGCTGTATCCAACCGGGGCTTCGTTTTCCACATCAGCCAGCCAGGAAAAAAGAGCGGCTGGTTTTAACTTCTTGCTGCTTACCGAAAATCATCAGTTTCCTTCAGGCCCTACTGCCGGGCGTATAGACAAGAGTTTGATAGAGAATGTAAAAGACCACACGGCCACCGCAAACGGTGTTATCGGCATTAATTACGATACCTTTATCAATGTATACCTTAACCAGCTTCACGCAAGCGTTATAGATACTTTTGATCAAGCATTCAAAAAATCGTTTCCCGATTTTTATGGCAGCCACAAGGCCAAGGGTGACGATGAAGTGTTCTCGTTCTCAAAGCCCGGCTTAAGCATGACCTTCAACCTGAAGCGAGGTCGCTTAAAAGACGAAAGTGACAATTATATACACCTGTCATACGAAATCACTGTAAGCGGCAATGTGCATAAAGAAGTGCCTATTGAAATTTTTGGAGGCCTAATTAATACTAAAAAAACAGTAGGCGTAGACCAAAAATTTTCTACTAAAGGCAACTATGAGTTAGAAGGAAAAAAAGGCGCGGCCGGCTCACTGTCCATCAAACTCGGAGCCTCCAACCAGGGAAAGCTTGAAATAGTTTCCAACTATCAGCCACCAAGCATTGGCCGCGATACCGAAAAGCCGGATGCTGGAAGTATATTCAAAACGGTCTGGCTAACATTGGCGCGGTTCATAAATCCGTTCGGCCTGGTAGGTGCGCTGGTAACCCTATTTGTTACGGATGATCCGCATAAAAACATCGTGAAGTTTGATGGTGATGTTTTTAAACCATTTGATTTTGATGCACTTAAAGACTTCTCCAACAAAGTAGTACTGCCCGGATCGAACGTATATACCTTTAAAAATGTGCGCCTGTTAAACGGGGATCTGAATAGCAACGATGCTGTGCTGTTTGATATTGCTTATGCGGTTGCTTCAAACTAATGAACACCTAAACAAATTGACAACATGGAAGACAACAAAAATCAACAGAATAAAAGCGGGATCAGGGCTGATTACCAGTGCGAGTTCATGCAAAATTATGTCGCCGAAAGCACCATCGATTCCGGCAAAGGTATCGAATCGATAAAGATGGGCGACGATGGAGCCGTTATTTTCTTTATCGGCAAAAACGGCGTGCTTACGGCCCTGATAGCTGCAAACGGAAGCGATTCGGGTTGGGATGCCGTTACACTCTCTACAGAAGGTTTTACAGCTACTGCTTTTGATATTTATCACGATGAAAAGACCAGCAAATTCATTCTGTGTTTTGCCGAAACAAAGGACGGCCAAACAACACTTCGGGTTTCAGATGAAATATCGCTTGGAGAAGATCAGCTAAAGAAATTTAAAGGCAGTTTAAACTACCGGTCGAAAAAGCTGGCTTCCCCTGAAAGAACGATCAACCACATTACCATCCACTCCAAAGGCGTGCTGTTCAGTACGGTTTTAAAATCGACCGATGCGTTATATTATCACTTCGAATATAAAGATGAGCCGCAAGCTTATACGCTTCCTGAAAATACAAAAACGATTCGGCAGTTAACCATAGGCAGCCTGTACGGCGGTGCCGGTGTATTTTTATTGTATGATATGCCGGATAACAACCGCACCATGCTGTTTCAGGGATTTCCGGAGGCCGAAGGCGAAGAGGCATTCGAGCACCGATTTGAAACCGATAAAGGTAAAACCATTAATTGCTTCGACCTGGTTGCGGACGAACAAGGCAACAGCGTCTTGTATACTGCCGGCGACGGTATCTACCGGTTTAAAGACACCAGAGAAGGCAAAGAAAAGATTGCCGATGTAAATATTAACTATACCCGGCTTGATGTGTCAAAAAACAACGGCGAGATTACCGTTTGGGCCATCGGTAAGGGTACTGGCGAGGCATGTCTTTACTACCTTACCAATAATTATTACCAGATAGACAGATCGGGCAACCAGCAGCTTACAGAAAGTAACTGGACAAAACCGCTACCGATGTATCAAAACATCACAGAGTTTTCGGCAATAAGGGGTAAAGATTATGTCAATCAACTGTTTCTTTTCAGCGACAGCGTAAATAACGGTGCACCCAGCTTGGTACATTTCTGGCAGGACGCGGTGAGTAAAAACTGGCAGGAAATGGCGGTAGGCGTGGCAAACCTCGACAATTCTGTCGAACTGAACACTTACACTACAGAGGTGAATTTCTCTAAAGAGGTGCCGTCGGCCCAGGCAAATGGTAAAATCAGCATATCGAGTAAGGAAAACACCATTTTGTACATCAATAACAAAAAACATTTCCTAACCATAGGCAAACACATCGAGCTCGATTATATCAACCGCATCAATATTATTTGCCCTGTCGATTCGCTGGCGGCACCAGCCATTACCATCAGCGCGCCGTTCCTGGATGCGCCCTTACACATCGAACCGGCCAAAGGAATAGCGGAGAAGCTGACGGAAAAAATAAAATCGGGCGCCGACCTTCGCAGCGCGAAAAAACAAAACGGCGAATTGTTGCTAAAGGGCAGCTTTGATCCGAAAAAGCTTGACAGCGTGGCATCGGCCATCAACAACATTGCCGGTACTGCGATAACATTGTCTGGCCAGGGAAAAGAAAATCCCCCGAACGCCATTACGCAAGTCACCTTTGGCGGAACGATACCGGCAGATGCAATTTTTTTGACGGATATCGGCAATACTATCGGCGATATTTTCTATAGTATAAAAAAGGGATTTATGGAAATTACCCGTTTTTTCATAGAAAAAGTGGCGCAGGGCGTGCAGTTTATTATTGAAGTGGGTGGCAAGGTGATCAGATGGATAGCAAACGCGGCAAAAGACGCCATCATTTTTTTAGAAAAGGTATGGGAAAAAGTGAAAGTGTTTTTCAAGGACCTGGTAGAGTTTCTGGCCTTCCTGTTTGATTGGAACGATATTAAAGAAACCAAAGAAGCGCTGAAAATGGCCATTACCAAAGGCCTGAAATCGATAAGCCCGGGCCTGAAAGAACTTGAAGCTATGGCACTTGATAAAATACGCGGGTTTAAAAAGAACCTGGAGCAGGTGCTTGGTTTTGACGACCCGAGCCTGAATAAAAACTTTAGCGAGATGGCCAACTCGCCCGCGCCTTACGAGGGTAAACGATTAGACTCGCGCATGAATTGGATGGACAGTAAAAAAGATGTTGTTTTTGGCAACACGGGTGTACAGTCTGACGGTGTGGATGTGAACAAGCTAAGCAACGTTAAAGATACCAGCCACGACCCTGATCTGAAGACAGTATTAGACCTGATCATCGACCTGTTTAAGGGAAAGCTATTGCTGGGCGAGTTTATTAAAAAAATGGCTAAAGTGATCATCAACCTCACTTTCAAGGCTATCGAAGCAATAGTAAAAGAACTGTTTAAGCTGATCATCGATTCGGTAGATTTTATTGTAAATGCCCTGGAAGCTGAAATAAACGTACCGCTGTTATCCGATATCTATAAAAAGATAAGCGGTTCTTCGCTCAGCATTGTCGATTTTATCTCGCTGATCATCGCTATCCCGATGACGATAGGTTACAAGCTGGCCAACAACTCGGCACCGTTTAAGGACATTACTGCCGAGCAATTTTCAAACAACATTGTAGCATCATTAGCATAAAAAAATATGGATACGTTAATAAACTCAAGCGGTACAGTTGTAGCAACAAGAACCGGCGACGAAATATACAAGGATGTATTGAAATGGACGAAAGTAGCGGTAAGCAGCCTTTCGGTAATTATTTACGCGGTTGAACGCGGCAAACGGTACGGCGATATACCCACCGAACTCAGCGGCGTGGATGCGGCGCTGAATGCAGGCGGCCCGGTTGAAAGATTTAAAGAAATAATGGCGATACCGACGAAAATAATAAAAGCGCTATCCTACGGCATTATGGCCATGATCTTTTTCGATGCCATATTTGACTATATGGATACCACAAAAAAAGAAGTGGTTTTTCTGGGGATAACATTGACGAAGGGTTGGAGAAGAATAGTTATGTACATCGTAATCGCATGTGTGGGCATACCGATTGGCACATTGTATTACATCAAACTGCATAGTACTGTAGCGGGCGCCGCTAAAAAATGGGAAAAACAAATTAGCGTAATTACCAACCTAGGCCAATGCTTTTACGGTATTGGCCAATTGATTATTTGGATTAAAAATCCAGAGATATTTAAAAATAAAAAAGTATTTATGGGCTGCAATATCACCAACAATATCACCTCCGTGGTAGAAATGTGGGGTGTAGATGTTGTGCTTTATTCTGCCGACTTAGGCATAGCGGCCGGAGCGGGTTACATAGTGGTATATAGCGTACGTACCGTAATCAAAACAAGCGAAGTAGTAGGATTGACCATAGCCGATTGATCTTTAAAAAGATGATCGTGTGTAAAACTGTTCTTATTTCATAAATACTGATTATAGAAATCAATTCTATTGTGACGTTGTCGCTGATACCATCTTTTTTATTTTCCAACATACAAGGGATGTTGAGGTAAAATCTAAATGTGCGGTTTCTGCTGCTGAAGTTGGAAGGTCTCATAATAGATGGTATGTCATGAAATATGTTATTAGAATGAGTAGCCCGGAAATCGATAATAATCTTGCATTTCGAATCGGTATGGAAATTGAGTTGGATGAAAGAAACAAAATGAATTTTTTACGATGCGTCGAACAAGTAAATCATACTACGAAATCATATCATGAGAAAATCCGGGATTCACTTCGCAGCTCTCAATAGTGCATATTTCGTTTGAATGGATTTTATCGAAGAATATCCTATAATATGAAGGGACGTTGGCAGTTTAGCCAATATCCCCTTTGTCAGAATGTTGTTATTTTATATAAAATTGTTGATTATTGTACCTTATGTTCGGTATTGACATATTAATGTTATTTTAATGGTATTTTGTATTATTTATGTTGTCTCAGCTAATTTGCGCAGATCAAAAACAAAAAGGTTCGAGTTTGTACCATAAGGATCACAAGAGTTTTATTAACCTCGCGCATGGCGCGGGGTTTCGTTTTTTAGTTGAGCGTTTAGCCGAGTTCCTTTTGTATAACCCCGATTTCTTTCCCATACTTTATATAGGTTAACGAGCCTTTACTTAAAATACAAAATTCCCAGAGGTGGTAATACGTATTTTAAGATAGTCATTCTATTTTTGTATACTTAAAATTTATAATTCGATATAGAATTCATTATTTTTATTTGTACAATCCATTATGGATCATTTTAACGATATTGACGAAGCAATACTCGCGCTTAGTTCCAGAATCTTAATTTATTACTTTACAATATTCATAGTCAGAACAAATGATCATTGAACAAATTGAACATAAAATTGGCAAAAAACTTCCCGAGAGTTATAAAAATCTCTTGCGCGGTATTAATGACTATTGCTACATCAGTTATAATGAATTCAGAGAGGAGTTTCCAGGTGATGCTGGAACCTCTTGGTTTTTTTGGGGAGAAAAAAGATTAGACGAATTATCTGTAATTGAAGGGGTAACAGAAAATAGAAAAGCATGGGAGGTATTAAAATCCTATAGTGAAATAAATGAAAAGACCGGGAAAAATATGCAGGGAAGGTTTTTAGATCACTTAAATTCGTTTATTTCTATTGCTGAAGATAATGGGGACATTCTTTACTTAGATGCCAAAGATAATTTTTCGGTTTGGATATATATGCATGACTCCGGCGAGTCAAAGTATTTGGAACTCAGTTTCGATGCGTGGATCATTAAGGCATCAATTGATCAATCAATTTGATTTGGATATATTTTCCTAATCCCAGCGGGATCAGTGGAGCAACAAAAAACCTGCGCAATTGTGCAGGTTTTTTGTTTTTAGTCTATTTGTTAGTCTACCAAAGTGCGGATGCTCGTTTCTTGCTTACCTAATCGGCTACCTAATCCACCCAATAAATAGAGTAACCCAATAATTACTGCGAAGAGTGAATAAAATGTTTCTGGGTATGTATTTGTACCATTCCAGGAATGAGATATTAACTCCCCTAATCCACGTAGTAAATAGATCCCTGAAATGGTGAAAATTACCGGTTTTTGAAAAGGTAGTTTTTTGTATTGATGAGTTGCAGAAAGACCATACAGTCCAAAGATGAAAAATATGACTGCAACGAAAACCGTTAATGCATATGGTAAAATAGGATGTATCGCTGATAGTAGCTGCATTTCATGCCCAATCCCCGTTACCTCAAACATTTTCTCTGCCCAGAATAACCCTATTATGTGGCCAAATGAAATGATTATATTTATATACCCGCCTAATCGTAACATCAGCTTTAATTTAGGTTGGTGAATGGGATGAGATAAATAACTGACCCTATTATAAATAAAATAGTTACTATTATATTGACCGGATGCTTAAAAGGGAGCAGCTGCTTAAAGAAAAATTGCTCAATTGTTCTTCCAATCCAAAATAGGGAAGACCCAATAAGTATGGCATTCCCCAGCCTAGTATAAAGCAGTTCGGTCGAAAAATAGATGCACAGAAAAGAGTGGAAAAAGAAAATATAAATCACCCTGAGATTTAATATTTGCATTACAGCCTGATTATTAGGAGTGATTTTTTTGAGTTCATTTTTCCAGTTTAGTTTATTCCAAAACAAACAGTGAAATAAGGCAAAAATCAGGCTGTGGATACCACAGATCACTATTAAGGTTCTCATGAGATTATTTTGATCCAAAGGTCTCCTTAATTATCCTTAATCCATTTGATATAGATCAAATTCTATTTTTTGGATTTCTTATTCTACTTAATGTTTCTAATGTAATTCCAAGAAAAGATGCAATATGGCCTAATGGAACTCTTTGAGTAATATCCGGACGAATAGCTATTAGATTAGTATATTTTTGTAAGGCGGTTTCGAACTGTAAGGAAACTAATCTTTGCTGAAGCTTGATTACCGATTGGGTGACAGCATACCTGGCCAGCTTTTCTATATCATGATGTTGATCACAAAGTTCAAGTATTGCTTTTTTGGGAATGATCATTAGCGTGGTCTTTTCCAGGGTCTCTATATAGTGAGAACTGGGCATATCAAGAAAGAAGCTGCTTCTTTCACAAATAAAATCACCCTCAAATGAAAACCAATCGCTTATGTCTTTCCCCTCTTTAAGATAGTATGCCCTTAAAACACCCGTTACTATAAAAATTAGTATTTCAGCATATTGGTTCTCTTTAATGATTATTGTATGCTTATCAAAAATCTCGATTCTTGAACATTCTTTTAAAGCCTCTCTGCTTTCAGGTTTTAGCTTTAAATACCTCTTGTCGATTAAATTAATTGTATCATCGATGCTTATTACATTATCCATACCCGCTATTGAAATCTATTTAATGGTGCACAAAGATAACAAACTTATAAGGGTGAAAAACAGTTCCGGATGCACAGTTTGGTAACTCCACTGACGTATTAAAAAAGTGGCTTTCTTATCCGATTTTCTCTCCGGTGTTTATGGCAACGATAAAAATGTTAACTTTAAAAAAGTTCGAAATTTGTAATAATCCAATCGTAGGTTAGCGGTTATCATATGATGACATCCTACAACCTTTTGATCAAACAATATGCAAGGACAAAACAGAAAAGATGAAGGCTTACAGCATGATGGGCTGGGGATCATGATTCGTTCAAACGAAAACCCCTATCTTTCAGCTGATATTCAGATCAAGAAACTGCAACCTCGCAGATTGACCTCTTATTTTATTGTATTAATTGAAAGTGGTTCAATTACATACAATTTAGATTTACAAGACATCAACCTTACAGACGGACACTTGCTTTTTGCAATGCCAAATCAAATTTTTACGCCACCAGACAAAACAGACGATCTTAAATATTTCAAGCTGCTGTTTGACGAAAATACATTGGCATTGTTGCCACAACAATTTTCCTTTTTAGTTAACCCCTTAAACGACCAGACCATAGTTCTTGACAGCGCTGCAAAAGACAGGGTGATAAAGGTTTTTGGAATTTTAAATCAGATAATTCATTTAGATAAATATGATGTCGACACTGAAGTAATATTAGCTTATTTGAACTCATTGCTATCAGAACTAAACAGCGCTTATTTCAAAAACAAAGAACCCCTCAACATCTTAAACATTAACCTTTCAAAGTTCATTGAGTTCAAACTGGTTGTGGAAACACACCTTACGGAGCAACCTTCTATCAATGCAATTGCAGAAAAACTGGCATTATCTACAAACAGTTTATATAGGATTGTAAAAGAATATTCCGGCTCATCACCCAAAGATTATTTCATTAGCCGTTTGATGGCAGAAGCTCAGCGAAAATTGCGTTATTCTAATACTTCTATCAAAGAATTAGCCTACGAACTGGGCTTTAATGACCCGGATTATTTTTCAAGACTCTTCAAAAAAAGTACAGGAAAAAGTGCAAGTGATTTTTTGCCCAGGCAGGATTTGTCGGGGAAATAAAATGAATTGTCCATTTCCGCTATTTTCCGGCCCTCTACTTTTGCTTCATAAAATTCACAAAAGAAATGAAATTCGCATTAGTAACAGGGGCCAACAAAAGTATTGGCTTTGAAGTTGCACAGCAACTTGCTCAAAAAGGAATTTATGTCTACCTCGGTAGTCGTAATGTAGAACATGGTATTGAAGCCGTGGACAAATTAAAAGCGATGGGACTAAATAATGTAGAAGTTATTCAGCTTGACATCACAAATCACGAATCAGTAATTAATGCCCGTAAAGAAATCGGTGGAAAAACAAAAGTCCTCGACATACTAGTTAATAATGCGGGTATTTATGGTGGTTACCCACAAACCGCGCTGGACTCAACTATTGACCAGTTTAAAGCAGCTTATGATACAAATGTTTACGGTGTGGTGAGAGTTACACAGGCATTTATTGATTTATTGAAAGAATCGTCGGAACCTCGTATTGTGAATGTAAGTTCAAGTCAAGGTTCAATAACTTTACACAGCGACCCGGCGTACAAATACTACGACTACAAAGGGGTTGTATATCTTTCCTCTAAATCAGCTCTGAATATGTACACCGTTGTTCTGGCATACGAACTAAAAAATACCAGATTCAAAGTAAATGCCGTTTGCCCGGGATATACAAAAACAGACTTCAATGGGCATCGCGGGACGGGCACTGTCAAAAGTGCCGGAAACAGGATTGTAAAATATGCTCTGATTGACAATGATGGCCCAACAGGAAAATTTTTTAGCGAAGAAAATAACCCTGAAACAGAGGAAATACCCTGGTAACAGGGCGTGACGCCATGATGACAGCTCCAAAGGAAACCGCTACACTAATTGAATCCTTCGCCGATTAAAACAAAGGCGTTGTTGCATAAATATTGGAAGTACCATTACTTATGTAACAACGCCTTTAAATTGTTTATTTTCAATTGATAAGGAGTTCGGGTATCATAGGATCGATTTCTTATAATTATTCCGCAGGGTAATATTGTTTTAACCAGCTGATTACTTTTGCAAAAACATCCATGGAAGCTGTTAATCCCATCCCATGTTTTTCTGTTGGATACAACTCAAATTGTGTCGGGATATTCAACGACGTTAGTTTTTCATGCAGCTTTTTTGCCTGGTTGACATCTACCAGTGGATCTTGTCCGCCGTGAAACAAAATAGTAGGTACACCGCTGGCTTTAGTGAGCTGGTAATAGGGACTGGCATCAAATGCAATTTTGGCCGCAGGATCGGGTTCTCCCAGCAGACGGGTTACTTTTTCATCGGCATCTTTATTTTCCTGTCTTGCTTTTTTATCAGTGAAATCTGTTGGTCCCCATAAGTCTACCACTGTTTTTACCTGACGTAAACTATCATAGGCATAGGCGTACTGCATAGCGAGATAAGCGCCGGCGCTACCGCCTATCAGGGCAAACTGGTTGCCATCGAATTGCAGTTTCTGGGATTTGGAAGATATGAACGCCAGTGCTTTTTTTACATCGTCCAATTGGGCAGGGTAAATGTTTTGATGATCCCGGATCAGGCGATAGTTCATGGACACTACGCCGTAGTGCAGTTTGCCGGCCAGTTCCTCGATGAGTTGTTGGGGGAATTCTTTTTTATCACCGCCGGTCCAGCCGCCGCCATGCAAATACACAATTATTTTTGTATTGGCCGAATGGTTTTCTGGCAGATAAGCATCCAGTGTATTATCTTCTCCGGCATCGCCATAAGGTACATTGCGCAGTGTGATGTACCTGGAACTGCTGGCTGCAGCCGGCAATGCAGCACCGTTGCCGCCATCCCGCATATTATTTTTTTTTAGATAACTGACGAGTGCCTCCGGGTGATCGCTCTGCATACCTTGTACGCCCTTGCTTAATACAGCATTCCAGGTGGCGGGACCTTCTGATGGTGTTTGTGCATCCAGCCATACGGCTACGCCATGTTGCCGGGTAACAGCCAGCATGGCGCTATCTGTGACATTGTCTAATACCGCGATGGTGATGTTATCCAGCAGGTAATTCAGTTGCGCTGGGGTAGTTACTTCTTCTGGTACGCTGGTCATCAGTGGCATTTGCGGTGCTGTTTTTCTCCAGGATTTATATTGTTGCTTGCTATTGAGATATACTACTATCTGTTTCTCCATCGCTGCGGCCTGTATTTGTTTCCATGTTTCGGCTACATCGGCATCTTTGAAATCAAGGTAGATATTAACTTTCCCTTTGCTGGCAAGTAAAGCTTCTGCGAATGTGGGTACACGATAATCTTTTCCGTCTTTACTATTGATTTTTAATTGTTTGACCTCCGCCCAGGTGAGGTCAGCGATTTTTCCTTTACCGTTGGTCATGCGATCTACGGTAGCGTCGTGCATGAGTACCAGTTGTCCGTCTTTGGTGGTGCGGAGGTCCAGTTCTGTATAATCGGCGCCACATTGAATGGTGGCGGTAATAGCGGCCACCGTATTTTCCGGCATGTCTACATGGTTACCGCGATGTGCGACTACCACAAATTTATTTTTGGTAGCAGGCAACGGAGCTGCCTGTTGTGCAATAGTGTTTTGCATCAACAGACAGGCGCCGGCAAAAATGAAAAGGTGTTTCATCATCATTACAGGATCTTTTTAGTATCGGTTACGAATACACGGGAACTTACGGTGTAAGTGCCGCCAGTCGGATTAACATATTGAAGGTCTACATAAAAAGCGCGGTAGCCGCTGGCAGGCAATGGTGTGCTTACTTTTACGGTTGACTTATGTGCTTGCCCCAGGCTTTGTGAGGACCATTTCTCATCTCGGAAATCCAGGTCAGTGGAATTAGCCGTCCATAAGATGACGTCTGCCAATTGATCTGCCGTAGCATTAATGGTGAGCTTTACGTTACCGCGACGGGTGCTGGTAATCCAACTGCAGTTAGGATAGGGCTGTTGCGTGAGGGTGGTGCCAAAGAAAGCACTGAGTCCTTCGAAGGCATGCTTTTTATCCCCCAGGCTGTGTCCGGCGTTGGGCGTGTAGTTGAGCATGTTTTTACCGGGGATGCTATCGAGGTAGTTTTTAACGTTGTCTACTACCCAGTATTCATCATTGGTACCCATGAAAATCATTTTCGGCATAGTGAGGAGCTGACGATAGGAATAAGGATCGATCATGGTGTTGATGGCTTGTCCTCCTTCCGTATGTGCTGCCTGTGGGATGCCGAGTTTCACGTAGTCTTCAATTTGTATGCTGTATTCTTTCCATGTTTTGATTTGATAATCGAGGCTTACCGGCATGTTCAGTACATCAATCACCATCGGTGCAATGGCAGCTACACGGCTGTCGCTGGCACCGGTGAGCCAGGTTGTCCAGCCACGCTTGGAAGCACCGGATACCACGAAGCGGTTTACATTTTGCGACAGTTTTTCTTTTGAAAACGACTGTACTACGTCCATAGCACGCACGGCGCTTTTCACCATAGGGAAAAGCAGGGGCCAGGTATAGTCGCCATCTTCTTTAAACTGATGAAGGGTAAAAGAGATAAGGGCATCTTCGGTCAGATTTTTAAAGAGCGGCTGATTGGGTGTCTGTCTGAGTACGGCGGTAATGGCTTTATTGGTGCCGGCCATAGCGGCAACCTGTTGATACAGTTCGTCCGTAGGGCCGTTCCAGTTAGGCAATCCATTTTTTACAGCGCCTCCGGTGATGAACAGCAGAGCGCCATCATAGCTCAGGTTGGCAGGCACAAAGATGGTGAGCTGATGTGTCCAGGTATATTCCCGCCATTTCTGGGAGGTGAGTAAAATACTGTAGCATTTTACATCCTTGATATTGAAAGAGTCTTTCAGTTCATAACGGAAGGAGGTGTCTCCGTTATTCAGGTAGCTTTTCAGCGCAGTGGCCGGTGTAACGGTTTGTTGTGCAAACGCCGCTACGAGGAAAAGCAGGTTGGCAAACAATGCGGTGGTTGTTTTCAGAAAGTGTTGTTTCATATACGGATTAGTGATTTAAAGTAAAATAAAAAATGTTTTACCATGGTTTGCCGGTGCCTTGAATAATCCATGGTTTAGACCAGGGACTGTTTTGTGGACCGTTGGCTCCAAAAGCAGACTGGGAGGTTACTTCCAATCGTTTCATGGCCTCTGTCACATTGGTTTTATTCAGGTTTCTTTCTTCCAGCATGTAATACAACCGTACGGGTAATACCGGCGCCTTTGCATTAGGACCGGCGTGTAAGTTGGGATATCCGGTGCGTTTATAGTCGGCCCAGGCTTCTGTGGCGGCGGTCCAGCTGGCGATCCATTTCTGTGTAATAATCTGTTCTTGTGTATTGTTAAACTTAACGTTAGGTTGAGACAGATAGGCTGCGAGGTTGCCGCTTACACCCCAGGTGCTGAAAGAAGCCTGTATACCAGCTTTGTAATGTGTTTCTGCATCGCCGGCGGCCCAGCCTTTTACAGCAGTTGCTTCTGCGAGGATGAAATGCACTTCTGCTGCGGAGATCAGTCTGGCTTTCAGCAATGGTCCTTTGGCTTGTTTGTAGATATCATTGAGCCAGGACACATGTGGGTTCCGGGAACCCTGTGCGGCATCCGGACTTAAGTTATATACCGCAGGGCCGGGAATGGCTGGTGGTATCCCTACATAGTTTACATCCTGGTTAATATCTTTCAGGGCGAGTCCCTTAGAAGCCAGTACATCCGGAGAAACATATCTCACCTTCCTGTTTTCACCATTTACGACGGTATCCACTGCTTTGTATACATTGCCAGTACCGGGAGGAAGTTTATCATCTACCACCAGGAAACATTGTACTTTATTGGCCCACACGCCCAGGCGCGGATCACGCAGTGTTTGCAGGTTGGTAACGAGGGTATTGCACATTTTCAGGCGGCGGTAGTTACTACTATCGCTGTCATACGCGGCATTGGCAGGCCAGGAGTCGGCGTTGCTGTTGCCGGGGAAGGACATGGTAGCATCGTCTGCGGCGTCGGTGATGATAGGGTATTGTGTTGGGTTGCCTGCTATTTTTTCGATACCTGTTTTGGCAATGGCCGGCAGTTTCTCTGATAAGCGCATATAATAACGTAATGCGAGAGAATTAGCCATTTTACGCCATTTTGCAGGGTCGCCCTGGTAGTACACATCAACAGCATCAATCGGGGCAGGATAAGCGCTCTTGGGCTTGGAAAGCAGAGCATTGGCTTTTTCCAGGTCGGCGAGTATGCCGGTATAAATATCCTGTTGCGGGTCATAAACCGGCGTAGTGGCAGGCGGACCATCTTCTCCTTTTAATGCCTGTGAATAGGGCGCATCTCCCCACAGATCGGTGATCAGTCCAAACATCATGGATTTCATCACGAGGGCCACGCCTTGTTGTAATTCGTTTTGTAAGGCAACGGCGCGGTTATACACCAGCTGATTATTACGCAGGATATCGTAGTAGGCGGTCCAGCTATTGCTGCCACCCCAGTCGTATTCATTGTGTGTGGTGGTCCATCCATCCTTTTGGGTATGTTGCATAACGCCGGCCATATCCTGATAGCCCAGGGTCACGATTTCCATGCCTGCCTGCGTTAGTACGGTAGACATGACGAGGTTCGGATTAGTTGTTGCCGGATTGGAACCATTCGGGTTCTCATTCAATTTCATGAGGTCCTTTTTACACGATGTCATGGAAGTACCTAACAACCCGAGGCAAAGTATAATTGATTTAGTAACTGTTTTCATGTTGCTGAGTTAAAGGTGCTCTTAAAAAGTAACGTTCAATTTAGCGCCCATGGGAATAGACCAGGGTGTAACATTGTATCTTTCAATACCCTGCATGAATTGCATACCAGAGCCCTGTACAGTGGTAGAAGGCTGGTAGGCATTTTCAGGATCAATACCAATTTTGGCTGCCGTCCACAGAATGATATTTCTGCTGTAGATGGAAACACTGGCATTCTGCACTTTCACACCGGAAAGCAGGCGTTTGGGTAATTCATAAGAGAGCGATACTTCCCGCAGTTTCAGGTAAGAAGCAGGGAACAGGAATGCTCTTGTGAAAGACCAGGCGCTACTACCCGCGTAAGGAAGTGTAAGCGTGCCTGGTCCTCCCAGATTTTCCGTATAGCCGGTAGGGTTACCGTTGGCATCGTATCCTTTGGCTCTTACACCGGGAATGAATACACCACCGTAAGGCAGTACATAGGGGCCATAGGCAAATCCATAACCATTGTATTCCGGTGTAGGACCACCCACTAAAGGAAACTTGTTGCCGCCTGGGATAATCAGTTCGTCCTGGTGACTCACGAGATAATCTCTGAGTTCCTGTCCTTTCATGTTACCGGGATTGGTGAGTTTATCGAGGAAGAGCTGTGAGTTGCCTTTCTCTTCTCCGTAACGATAGGTCTGGGAAACGAAGTCACCGCCGTTTCTCCAGTCGAAGGTCATGCTGAGGGTGAAGTTTTTATAGCTCAGTGTCGTTTGCAGGCCCATAATAAAGTTAGGGTTGAAGTTGCCTATTTTATTACGGGAATTCGTAGCATCTATACTTTGCCATTTACCGGTATTATCCAGTATCGGATAACCATAATAGGGAGATGATTTATCGGTAACGGTCACCATTTTTGCATCATAAATATCGCCGATGTCTTCTCCTACGTACGTCCATGCACCACCTTTACCTTCTTCCCAAAGGGTGTAGTAAGGCAGGTCATCAGGGAGTGAAATGATCTTTGTTCTGTTACGGGTGAAGTTCACATTAACATCCCATTTCCAGTTTTTCTGTTGCACCGGTGTACCGCCGAGCGTCAGTTCTACGCCGCGGCTTCTCAGCAAACCAGCGTTGATGTTGCGGGAGGAGAATCCGGATGATGGCGCTGTTTTAGGACTGAAGATTTGGTTTTTATTTTCCACCATGTAATAGGTGGCGGCAAAACGCAGGCGATTTCTGAACAAGTTGATATCGGCGCCTCCTTCGTAAGAGGTAGCGATTTCCGGTTTCAGGAATGGATTGAGCAGGTTGCCGGAAGTAGATAAGCGTGGGATATTACCCCAGGCGCCGGCATTATACAGGGTTGCCAGCAATTGATAGGGGGAGGCATCGTTACCCACCTGTGCGGCGCCGGCTCTCAGCTTGATGAGATTAATATCATCGGAGGTGAGGTGAGCCATTTCATTCACCAGCAAGCTCAGTGAGGCGGCAGGATAGAAATAGGCTGCTGCATTCGGCAAGGTGCTGGACCAGTCGGTACGACCCGTTACATCCAGATAGGCCATACCTTTATAGCCTACGTTTAACGTGCCGTAGATGCTGTTCACCCCTTTCTCGAACATAGTACTGTTATAGTTCAGGTTTTGCGGTGCAATGTTCTGAATAGTGTATACCCCTGGTGTATTTAAACCGGTACCATCTTTAGTAGAAGTAATAATGTTTTTGCCGGTCTGATAGCGCTTGTTACCACCTGCAGAAACGGAGAAGTCGAAGTCGCCGATATCTTTCTTATATGTCAGCAATACATCTATATTGCGTTCAAAGTTGCTGAGATTGATGATACCATATGCGCCACCGGGATTGTTAATATAACTGTTGGCGATTTTTGTTTCTCTTTTTTCGTTGTAGGTATCCAGTGAATACCGGGCCATGAAACTGAGGGAGGGTAGTATTTTCCAGTCGGCCCGTATGTTACCGAATACACGGTCTCTCACAAATCCATTCTTCACTTCATAAGCGAGGAAATAAGGATTGTTGAATACGCCGTTGGCCTGTGTGCGTTGTTGCAGGCCTTCCTGGCCGGGCATCCAGTAGTCTCTCAGGTCGCGTACATCGATGTGCGGAGAGATGGTGTATACTGCCTGTAAGGGATTGGCGCCTCTGTCTCCAGCCGGACGGTTATTGGAGTTGGTACGGCTGAAATCTAGGTTGGTGCTGAAACTCAGTTTTGAATTGGCCTGTAAGCTGGAGTTCAGGTTGAGTGCATTTTTGAACAGGTCGGTGTTAGGGATAATACCTTTGCTGGTCATATTGGCGTAACCTACCCGGTAAGCAATTTTATCGTTGTTGTTTGCCAGAGAAACAGCCGTGGTGGTGGTCATGCCGGTGTTCACAAAATTCTTCACGTTGTTTTTATGTGATACCAGCGGCATGGGAATTGGTTTGCCGTTCTGATCTTTGGGGCTGTTCCATTGTACTTCTTCATAGCCCATATCTAACTCTGCTCCGAAAGTGGCATCAATATTTTCCGTGATAATGGTACCAAAAGGATTGGTGAGCATATTACCACTGCGCGATACCGGGATACCAGAGAACTGTCCGGAGCCGAATTTGGTTTGCCATTTCAGGAATTTGTAAGGAATGTCGAATACGGTGTTTACGGAAGCATTGACAGTAGCGCGGTTTACTTTTTTACCGGTTTTAGTGGTGATGAGTACTACGCCGTTACCTGCGCGGGAGCCATACAATGCCGCAGCGCTGGGGCCTTTCAGGATGGTAACACTTTCGATGTTGTCCGGATTAATATCAGAAATAGCGTTGCCATAATCTACCTTGTTATCCTGACCAATCTGGCTGACGTTATTCACGGTGTTGGCCAGTGGTACGCCATCTACTACGAAGAGTGGCTGGTTGTCGCTGCTGAGGGAGGTAGCGCCGCGGATGATCATGCTGACAGAGGAGCCGGGACCACCGGTGGAGTTGATGGTAACACCGGCTACTTTTCCGGACATGGAATTCAGTAAGTTTTCCTGTGTGACACGGGTAAATTCTTTGCCGCCAACTTCTTCTACGGAGAAGCCCAATGCTTTCTTTTCTCTTTTAATGCCCAGGGCGGTGACGAGTACCTGCTCCAGCTCTTCCACTTTTTTTTTCATGACAACCGACAGTGATAGTTTGCTGGAATCATTAATCGTATAGCCTTTCAGGGTATCTGTCGTATAACCGGCATAGTTAAAGATAAAACGATAAGGGCCGCCGGCAGGCAATTTGGGAAAAGTGAAAATACCTTTTTCGTTGGTCAGGGTATTGGCCAGTACCTGATTGTCTGCATTCTCTACTCTTACCATTACACGTGCCAGCACTTCGTTGTTGGCGTTTTTGATAATGCCGATGGCAGCAGGATGTGTATTTTGCGCCAGCAGGCTGCCCATACACAACTGCGATAACAGCAGCAGCCAAATCGTTTTGGTGGGACGATCTTTTCGGGGTTGTCGAATATTTACACGCATAAAATATTTCATTTTTAGGCAAAAGGAATCACTGGCAGCCTTTTCAGGATGCAGTTAGTTACAGTTAAAGATGATTATATCCGGATTACGGTGTTATATAAATGATATTGTGTGTTTGTTTTATCGTCAGGTTGTTTAACGTGGCAATGGTAAACAGAAAATCGGTCAGTGATTCTTTGCTACTATCGAATGTTCCGGTAAAGCTCATGTCTGCAAGCGTACTTTCCTGGCATTGAATGGTGAGGTGATATTTCTCCGACATCAACCTGAAAATATTTGCCAGCGGCTCATTGTTGAAGGTGAATATTTCCTTTTCTGGTTTCGCGATCACCTGCTTTGTGGGAGTGCTCACTGTTTTATTGACTACCGCGGTCATTTTCACGGGGTCAAAAGAGAGATCCTCACCGGGCAACAGATAAGCGGTTTTCAGCCCTTTAATGCCCGCCAGACTATCTGGTTGCACTCTTACCTTACCGCTGATCAATTGTACGCGGATAGGTCCTTTTGCAGCGTCCCAGGCGGTGATTTTGAACACGGTCCCCAGGGCGGTAGTAGCCAGGTTACCCGCATGCACGGTAAATGGTTTGTTTTTGTCGGGAGCTACTTTGAATACGGCTTCTCCCGTTAAAAATATTTCCCGGCCGGTAACAGCAAAAGAAGACAGGTACTTTAGCTGACTACCTGGTGCCAGTTCTGCCTTGCTGCCGTCTTTCAAACGGATAGACATTATTTTCCGCGTACGATTGGCCTGTTGTACATAAGTATCCGGTACCATAACAGTACGTGTAACGGGTGTTGCCGCCGCTATCGGCATTGCCGGCTGGTGATGGTATCTGTTCCATACAAAGCCGGTAAGGGCGGCACCCAGTACAGCAGCCGCGATCCATTTATAGTAAATGGTCTTCACCTTTTTCTTTTGCCAGCTACGACTTTCAATGACGGCCAGCATTTTGTCGGAAACGTCGGTTGATAAAGTGTGCTCCGGGTGAAAAGAATGCCAGCTCTCTTCTGTTAACCAGGGCTGCAGCGCTTCCGGATGTTCCGCGAAATAAGCGGTGACAGCCTGCTTTTCTACTTCGTTACATTCTCCCCGGAAAAACTTTTCAAGTAATGTTGCTGGATGCTTCATATGTAGTATTCGTTTGAAAACAGTAAATCCCTCACTGCTTAACAATAAGTAAATATTCGGGTGAGAAAAAGGATCAGCAAAGCCAGGCGACGATGGCCGGTAATAACAGTAACAGGGAATCTTTTAGTTGCCGTATTGCACGTACGATGTGATTTTCAACTGTTTTGGGGGAGATGGATAATTGTTTGGCTATCTCTTTATGTGGAAGTCCTTCGAAGCGGCTTAGTTTAAAAACATTTCTCCTGATGGGAGATAGTTGTTCTATACTATTATATACCCGCGTCAATTCTTCTTTCACGGTAAGGTCTGTTTCCATATGCCAGTCGGGCGTTTCCCGGACCAAGGTCTCGGTATGCCGGTTTCTGACCTGTTGCTTGCGCAGGAGATCCGTCATCACGCTTTTGGCTATACGGAAAAGCTGTACGGAAATATCGTAATTTGTTGATAGTTTTTCCCTTTTTTCCCAAAGTAATATGAAAGACAGCTGTACTGTCTCTTCAGACAGGTAAGCGGAATGTGTACATTTCAATACGTAGAAATAGAGCTTTGTATGATATTGTTGATATATCATTTTGAAACACTCGATATTTCCATTCTTTATATCCTGTACGATACTTTCCATAATGACCGCAAATATCCAATGGACCTAAACAAGATACAAGGAATTACTGATTATATTATTGTTATTTTGGTGACTCCTTATTTCTTCAGTTTCAATACTAACGGAGCAGTAGCTACGCCCGGAATGGTGACTGTAATAGACAGGTCCAGGGTAGAATCGCTTACATTTTCGATCCAGTGTGGATCATTATTACCTTTTTGGTTTGTGAGTAAAAATACCGCATCGTGTACATCCAGTTTCCAGGTGCCTGCATTACCGGCAGTGGGCAGTATCAGATCAGTACAGCCTTTGATATTGAATTTGCCATCGGCGCCGAACTGATAAGTGTTGTTGGTGGTACAGGTAAATAATGCACCGGCCTGGCCTAAGAGGGGCGCCAGTTTAATGATGCTGGTGCCGGCAGGAATATTTTGCCCGCCAAGCTTTACCGGAACGGCAAAAACAATATCCTTTTGTTGCCAGTTACCTGCTACCAGTCCGTATTTGGCGGATTTATCAGGAGCAGCGTCCTGGCTCTTTTTACACGATGCCATTAGCAGCTGCCCTGCTGCCAATAGTGCCAGTGCTTTTACAGGGATTGAATTACGCATAACTTTTTTACGTTAAATGATAGGGATGATGAATAACTTGCTACAGAAGCCTTTATTATGTATTCGTTTGGAAAAGATAAATCCCTCATCTGGTAACAATTAGTTCATATAGGGAGTACAAATGACGGAGTTGCGGCATTATATTGCCGTAAGGTCTGTCCCTTCTCATTACGCAATGTACCTAGCTGACGTTTATATATTTTTAGAAAGGGAGCCAGCAGGTATCTTTCATTTTTTTCCATAGGTTGTCACATTTGGGAATCATGGGGTGTCTTTATGTATGAACTAAAAAATATTTAAGGAGGACATTCATTATGGCATTACGTATTTCAAAAGCGGAGCTCCCGGTTGAGCTCAGGGAAAACATGATCAGGCAGTTTGGCGCCGTTCCTGAGCCTGTTGAGGTTGTATGGCACAACCCCCAGGTTGCCACCGCCTCCCTTGAGTTGGGGCGCAGGGTGAGTGAGTGGAACGCATGTGACGAGCATCTCAAGTCGTTTGCGCATATGGCTGTCGCGGCATTGGTCGGCTGCAGCTGGTGCCTCGATATAGGCTACTTTCAGGCACAGAACCAGGGCTTAGACCTGGCTAAGGCCAGCCAGGTGCCATGCTGGAGAGCGTCAAATGTATTTACACCACAGGAGCGGGACGTGATGGAGTATGCTGAGGCGATGAGCAACACGCCTACGACCGTCACTGATGAGTTGTCTGCGCGTTTGCTGGAACAACTTGGCCCCGCAGCATTGGTGGAGCTGACTGCGTTCATCGGCTTTGCTAATCTGTCGACCAGGGTCAACACGGCGCATGGCATCACGTCGCAGGGATACTCTGATGCTTGCGCAATTCCGTTAACTAAACGTGCCGGAAAGTCCGGCGTAGTATTGAAATGATGGTTCAGGATCCCTTTATTTCCCACCGGAACCTGCTATTCACGGTCGCTTACGAGATGCTCGGTTCGGCGACTGATGCAGAAGATGTACTGCAGGAGGCCTGGCTCCGGTGGGTCAACGTTGATCAATCGCAGGTAAGTAACCCGCGTGCATACCTTATCCGGATCGTCACGCGGCAGGCGCTCAATTGGATGCGAACGTTGTCGCGTCGCCGTGAGGAATACGTCGGTGAGTGGCTGCCGGAGCCACTGCTGACAAGCCCCGATGTAGCCGAGGACCTTGAATTGTCAGAAAGCATCTCGATCGCTATGTTGATTGTGTTGGAAACACTAGGGCCGACGGAACGCGCCGTATTCGTGCTCCGCGAGGTTTTCAACCTGCCATATGGCGAGATCTCCGAAATAATCGGAAAACCTGCGGCTACGGTTCGGCAGATCGCGCGAAGAGCACGTGAGCATGTTGCGGCCAGACGTCAACGGGAGCTGGTAAGCCGGTCCGAACAGCAAGCCGTGGTGGAGCGGTTCCTGGCCGCGTTACGAACCGGACAAGTGCAGCAACTGATGGAGGTCCTGGCACCGGACGTTGTTCTGATTGCTGATGGTGGCGGACTTGTGGCTGCTGCTCCGGCTCCGGTCCACGGGGTAGAGCTGGTGGCGAATTTGCTCACGCGCCCCAACCGGGTGATTACTGCAAATGGTTTGTGGCTTAATGGTGAGCCGGGAGTCTGTTTCGAAAGTGACGGCGCTACTGCCGCAGTGAGCTTCGTTGTGGAGAATGGGCGGGTCGTCCGGATCTATGCGATCGCAAATCCTCAAAAGCTGACAAGACTGGGCAAACCAACCGAACTCGCCAGGTAGGTCGTGGTTTGGCACGTGCACAAAGCTGGAGGTATGGAATTACGAGAAGGGAATGCACAGTCCGGATTAATTGATATCATACTTTGAAATAGCAATATATTTTGATAAATTGAGTACCATTTTATTTAATTGAACTCTCCGATATTCAATACCGATAAAGGAACATAACAGGAACGAATTTTATGAATAAACTATTGATTGTACTCGGAGCTCCCAATGATCATTTGGGAAACTTGTCACAAATAGCAAAAGATAGATTGGCCTGTGCGCATAATTTTTATATCGCAAACGACAACTTTAAACTTGTTTGTACAGGAGGCTTTGGTCAACACTTTAATACAACCGATAAGCCTCATCATTATTATGCTAAAAAGTATCTTATGGACAGAAACATTCCCGCGGATGCTTTTCTAACCTGTCCACCTTCTTCCAATACTATCGAAGATTTTCAGATGACTAAAGATTTGGTACTTGAGGAGAAACCCGACATCCTGGTGATTATAACGTCCGACTTTCATCTTTCCAGGGCCAAGGTCTTGTATAATAAGATTATCAATTATCCAAAGGTTGTTTTTATCCCGGCTTCTTCTTCTTTGCCGAAAGAGCAACTGTTGCCACTATTGGAGCATGAGTCACGAGCTTTGAAAAAACTAAACGAGATCGATTCGATATAGGATTTTATAATTTTCGTAGTCCTCCAATCTACGGTGGCTGCCGCTAAGTAGTTAAAACGCCTTCAAGTCTTTTGACTTGAAGGCGTTTTTGTTATTACCACCGTATGATGAAAACAATAGCAGGACCAAAGACGGAGGTGGTGTTCATACGGCTTTGTGGTTGAAACTATAGATAGCCCTCTGTCCTGATTTTATCCGGAATATTTCCAATACTTTTTTTGCCAGTTACAAATGATTATCGGTTGCATTTTGTGGCTGTAACAGCGCAATAGCCTTTGTGCTGCAGTAGTCTGTATAATTTTAAGTGTATAAGTAACAATTATACTTTTCCAACAGGGGCTGCTGTATCGTAGCAATGAGGGGTTGTAGTTTAATGATCATTTTCCCACTCTTCAAATTTAGCTAGTTATGAAAATCCACCCCCTGATTACCACACTATTACTATGTCTGTTATGCTGGTCGCGCACTTCGGCCAGTTACATGTCAGCAAATCCAACGAGCGCACAGTCTGTCGCCGACACATCTGTTTCGTCACTAATCAGCAGTGCAGAATGGGATGTACTGTTTCCACACCGTTTCAATCCGGACGACCGGACCGGCGCCGGGACACTGCCCACAAGTCCGGACAAGGATTTCTACTCCTATAGCAACTTCGTGGAAGCTGTACGGCGTATGTCCAACGTTAAAGTCCTGCTGGAAAGACGCTGTGGTACTGATTACTACCGGATTACCCGTACTGATAAAACCACGGGTGTCACCACGGTGATCAGAACCGATCCCGGGTTCAATGATCCTACCTGGAACGGGCTTGCCATTATTACCCAGGTGCTGGACTATGGTACATTTGTGGCAGAAGGTGATATCAATGCCCGGAAAAGGGAGCTGGTAGCCTTCCTGGCCAACATATCCCAGGAAACAACCGGAGGCTGGCCCACAGCCCCAGGCGGGCAATACGCCTGGGGACTGTATTTCCGCGAAGAACAAGGTTACGAAGGAACCAACAACATCGGCTACCGGGATGAGACCAATACCATGTATCCGCCTGCACCGGGAAAATCGTATCATGGCAGAGGCCCTATTCAGCTCAGTTACAACTACAACTATGGCCAGGCCAGTGAGCTGATATTCGGCGACAAAAACGTATTGCTGGCTAATCCGGAAAAAGTGATTCAGGATGGCGCCATCGCTTTTGAAACTGGTATCTGGTTCTGGATGGCTCCTCAGTATCCCAAACCATCATGCCATGACGTAATGGTTCCCGGCAAATGGACGCCCACACCGGCCCAGCAGGCTGCCGGCATCAAGCCAGGATTTGGCGCTACCATCAATATCATTAATGGTGGCCTCGAATGCGGCAGCGGACAGGAAAACACCAAAGCGCTGAGCCGCATCGCACACTATCAGCGTTATGCCACCATCAAGCAGGTAAGCCTGGAACTTAACGGTGGTAATAATACCGCCAATTGCGGATGCGCCAGTATGTCCAGATTCACCGTTGACAACGGAGAGTGTGCCAGCCTTACATCCATCAGTTTTCTACAACCCGCCAATGGAATCCTTTCTACTACTTCATTAGGCCCGGTTACCCTGGCCGTTACCAAAAATGATCCGCGTAATGAGATCAGTAAAATCCAGATCACTGTAAATGGTCAGCTTTTCAATGATTCCATTATACAATGGACGCCACCGGGATACAATAAGTATACTGCCACGGCCAGGGGTATACGAAATGGACTTGATACAGTTACCACTACTGTAAGTTTTGCGGTATGGAACACCCGTACATTCGAAGGTTGCGTCAATCTTCCGCAGTGGCAAGCCTCCCAGAACTATACTACTGCAGGAAATATTGTGCTCTACAACAACAATATTTACCGTAATAAGTGGTGGGCAGGCAGTGCCAGCGTACCTGGCAGTAGCGATACATGGGAGCTGCTGGGCGCCTGTACCAACGGCCCACGGACTGATACCGGCTGTAGTGGTATTGCCTCATGGATATCCTCTAAAGCCTATTCTGCCGGCGATCAGGCTGTGTATAAAAACAAAATCTATAAGGCCAACTGGTGGACGCAAAACAGCCAGCCCGACCAGAACAGCGGAGCAGGACAGCCCTGGGCATACATACGGGATTGTGGCAGCACAGCAGCTATCAGTCAGCCAGTAAACAGTGCAGTGGTTTACCCCAATCCTGTTGAGGGTAACGTACTGAATGTGAAATTCTCTGCACCGGCAGGCGGGAAATTCTATCTGTCAATCCTCCATAGCACAACGTTACAGCGTGTCAAACAGGTGTACTATGTAGCATCTCATGATGGCTCCCATACCGTGCAGCTGGATGTAAGCCGTCTTCCCACCGGCTCCTGGATACTTCAGATCAGTGGTGACGGTAGCAACAGAAACAGTGCCGTTACTTTTATAAAAAATTAAACCCGGCGAAGCCATTAACAGCCCTGTATGCAGCAAACCTTCCCAGTGTCTTGCTGCATGCAGGGCTGTCGGCTTTTTGGGAAGATATATCGTGATAACTTCCTTTACTTCTTGAAAGTATATTACTTCAGTTTTTAATAAAAGAAATTATCTTTAGCGTACTTAACCTATGTCATGAATAAACAGGAATTTTACGCAGCATTAACCGCCAACAATTTAGACAAATACAAGCCCCAGTTCGAGGCCCTCATGAAAGACACTATCAGATATAATCTGACTCCCATCTCAGACTACAACGATGTACAGCCAGGGGCATCCAGGATAGGTGGTACCCCCGACCTCCCGGAGAGTATAGCCTGGCCTACTGATAATAAGGGTAACTATTTGTCATTTATAGCACAGCTCCGTTTGCAGGAAATCAAGCCTTTCGATACTTATAATGTGCTTCCCGATGCTGGCTATCTCTTCTTTTTCTATGATGCCGATCAAAGCATGGGAGGATATTCCCCGGATGAAAGACACCTGTTCAGCGTGATCTATTTCGAAGGTGCGGAAGAAGATCTCAGGTTTCCCGATTTCCCGGAATCGTTGAGCGCACAGTACGCTCCTTGTGCTCTCTCCTTTGAAACACAGGTTTCCATGCCTTACAAGTGGGGCAAAGAATTCTCCTTCCTGAGCAGTGAAGAAAGAGATACCTATGGAGAGCAGATATGGAAGGAGGCAGAGACCAATAAAACATTGGGCCATGCTGACATCCTTCAGGGCGAGATGGAAACGTTGTGCCAGATAGTGACTAATAAAGAATTTACGGGCGACTTTAATAAGTTTAACGGTCCGGAATATGATGAACTGAGAGCTGGCGCTAAAGACTGGCAGCTATTGTTGCAGGTAGACAGCAACGAAGGAAATGCTAACATGATGTGGGCAGACCTGGGACGTTTATATTTCTGGATAAAAAAACAGGATCTGAAAGAGAAAAATTTTGATAACTGCTGGTGCGTGTTGCAGGATATGTAATGTGTATGTGAAGAATGCTTATTTTCGGATATAAATACCCCTTTATCCCAAAATCAATTCCATCATGAATCTTAGTATTCAATCTTCCAGTCTGTTAATCCGCGATTTTTCAAAAAACGACTGGGAGGCATTACATCGTTTGTACATGATGCCCGAAACAGTGAGATATAATCCAAGTGGATATCCGGAAAATGAATCTGTGACAAAGGCGCTGGTGGATGAATGGTCGGCACAACAGCAAGCTGCGGAGAGAGAGAAGTACACTGCGGCTATAATTAATAAGGCAGATAACAATTTTGTTGGTGTTATTTCATTGGATCTGGGTGAGACAAAATACAGAAAAGGGGAAGTGTGGTATAAGCTTTTACCCGAATGGTGGGGGAGAGGATATGCTACCGAGGCGATGAACTGTATGCTGGCTTTTGGTTTCGGCCCGTTGAAATTACATAGGATAGAATGTGGCTGCAGTATTCAAAATATAGGGTCGTATCGGGTAATGGAAAAGGTAGGTATGACGCGGGAAGGTATTAAACGCAAAGTATTGCCATTGGAAGATGGATGGCATGATGCATATGTTTATGGGATATTGGCATCTGAATTTGGAGGGAATGCAGATTGAATTGCAATCAAATGTTTTTAGTGAATTAGCCCCAACCCGGAATGTTTTACAAAAAGGTTTTCAGCCGGACAGGCTCCCGCGAAGACAATAACGAGAATGGGCAGCCCAAATGGGCGACCTGATTTTTGGAGATGGTCTGACAAATGAAGGGTAATTTTTGGGGCCCCAATGCCTGCATGTTTGCAGATAAGCATGCAGGCAATAAAACGGGTGTCGTAAAAATTACTTGGTTGCCTCTAATGCAACAGCATTATTAAATCTTGATGCTTCCTCCACGCGTTCGAACATACGATCCTTACTATCGTTGAAGGCGCAACTCCGGACTTTTTGGAATCCGGCTTGTTGCAGGGCTGCACTCAACGACAGGCGGTCCCACATGTATAAATGTTCCCTGTTGCCATAAGCTGACTGAATCAACTGCTTCATGCCACGGGTCCGGTCCCGCTTTCCGAGTAGCGTTTCGTCCAGAAATTTTACATTGGCTTCGGGGTCCTGTTGATTCAAATGGGAGGTGTAGTGTTTAACGGCACTTTCCAGATCAGGCACCACACAACGGAAATAGCCTCCTGGTTTTAACAGCTGATAAGTGTTTTGCAGGGCCTTTTTACAGTCGTGGTAAGACAAATGCTCCAGCACATGACTGCAATAAATGCCATCACAGGAGTTTTCGCCCACACCAGGCAATCCTTTCAGGATATCACCCAAAATAACATTGGGATGAAAGGCTACGTGCATGCTCCGTTTTAATAGGTTACCAATTAAAGGCAGCTGTTGTAGCCGCAGGGTAGGTGATGAATCGAAGTTCTTCCATCCTTCCGGCGCCGAAAAGGGCCCGCAACCATATTGTACATAAAGTTTATGCTGTACCATAATTCAATAGTCATCTTTATGAAAAAATAGGGGTAATACGTTTTCGGAAAAATGCAATATCCATTCTCCTGTATAAATGCATTCAATCACTATTCCCAACCGGCGAACATTCAGTAGTCGGGCTTTCGGATGATATCCATTTCCAGTTTGATATCTTCCGGCCGGTACTTATTAAACCAGGCTTTGGGCCGAGGCTTAGACCGATATTAATGCACCTCCACATTCTTGTATATAGCTTGTTGTTTTTGGGGTGAAGGTTGGTATTCCTAATTTAATGAAAAGAACTTGTACAGCAATGGCTTAATAAGCAAATTGTTGAAACATAATATGTGTTGGTGTAACCAGTCCTGTACTGTAGGGTTAAACGTTTACCTCATAGCTTTGGTTCTTCATTCACTATATGAATTTCTTATTATAAAAATTTCATACATAATTTTATTTTAAAATGTTGAGTCTTATGACGGCTGTTCTACAGCAAGCTCTAAGGCTGTTAGCAGCAGCAATTACCCTGTTGTATTGGAGGGCATTTCACGGTGCCATAACTGCAGTATACGCAGCAGTCGCCGGTTTTGGGTTTTAGATGCTCATGGCAGTTTTCGCACTCATAGAAATATTGACAGGCATTGGTGGGCATTGTTTCTTCCTTCTGATACCCGCAGTTTGGACAGGTGAGAACTGATTTTAATTGAATGACAGTAGCAGACATAGATGATAGTTTTATTGTTTACGAATTCTTTACTCAGTAACGTTTTATGGTATTACTTTATAGCCTGTTTCGCGCTCTACAGCCGTGGCCAGCTGTTGAAAGGATATTTGAATACTGTCAAATGTTACTACTGATATACCTTTGGCATAAGAGGTATTAACTTGTCGTACTCCTTTCTTTTGCGCTAAAACATTATTTACATGCCCTTCACAGGCTTCACAGCTCATGCCCTGTATATGGAGTACCACCTGCTGTAAGCTGGTTGGATTGCTGACAGCCATATTTTTCCCGGGTGTCTGGGGTTGAAGATATTTGGCGTAATAGGGAAAGGTTGACAATAAAACAGAAACTCCGGTGATCATCCACAGAAAGGCTTTTGATTGTAACCAGTTTTTTTTCCCTTCATCTACACAGCCACAGGCATCTTTGGGCCGGGGCTTATAAGCCTGATAGAATGCGAATCCTAAAACCAGTAGGGTTGCACCCAGCAAATAGGGCCGTAGCGGCGCAGCCCAGCTAAATGCCGCAACTGTTCCACCTGCACCCCCTATTATGACCAGCAGCGGCATAATGCAGCAAAGAGACGATGTGGCCGCAAGTAAAAGACCCGAGCCAAGCAAAACTTTACTGTTTTTTCCTTTACTCATGTGGTTTCAGCTTTTAAATTCATTTGATTGATAAGCTTAAAGAATGGACGCAGCAGCTTAAAATGTTCTGCCCTTATAGAATAGAGAATGGTTTGCCCTACTTTGCGGGATTCAACGATGTTACCATCCTTCATTTTGCGCAGATGTTGAGAAATGGCAGGGATGCTCATGCCCAGAATATCACTCAAATCACAAGGGCAAAGCTCTTTTTCCTCTTCCAGCAGGTACAGGATTTTTAACCTGACATCATTGCCTGCCAGGGATAAAATACCCGAGAGCTGTGTAAAGGCGCGCTCATTTGCTGCCACCTTTTGCCTGCAATCATTTATCTGTACCGGGTTTGCCTGCTCACGAATGCATGTATTTTTCCCCTCCATAAGAATACTCTTTACTGCAAAGATAGGATTATTTAGTATTTAAGCAAATGCTTAAATATTATGCTCTGCAGCGTACTTGAAAATACGGATGCCATTCCCCTCGCTCTGTAACAGTATCAGGTATTAAGCTGCCGGTCCAGCAGGTAGACATATTCCAGGCCATCTATTTCATCCACCACCTCATCTGTTTTGATAAAACCAAAAGACCGGGCAAGTTCCAAAGAAGGTAAATTTTCCGGCGAAATGGAAACAATAAAACGGTGCACAGAAAAATGTACTGCTGCCCAATCAATAAGCCCCAGGATAGTCTCACGCGCATATCCCTTTCTTCTGTAGTCTGAGAAAATGTGATATCCAAGTTCTACTGCTCCTTTCCGGTATGGCTTGTCAGCATGAAGCTCCGGGCTACTATGGAAACGTACCAGACCAATCGTTTTCATTTCGTTTTTCAGGAGGATAGCCCTGGATGCCCATGGCCTGTAAGCCGGATCTTCCCGGAGCTGGCGGCAGTCGTTTTGCAGGCTGTTGAGTTCATTTAGAAATTCCGCCGGAATAGTAGCATGCAGTAGTTGCTGAGCTGTTTCCAGGTTATTGTCAAGGCAAGCGTTGGTAACTTCTTCTCCCAATAATCGTATTATCAAACGCGGGGTAATGATATCATTTAAAAATATAGACATTGCTGTTAATCCTTTACGCGAATGTATTCTATTTAGCTATGGGAAAATCTAACGAAGATCAAAAAATGTCGTTTTTATACTATGATTTTATTTCATAAATACTTTCTAAGTAAAGTTATAACAAAAGGAAAATGAGAAAATGATTCGTAGTTTTTAATTGTATTTAATTAGGATAACGAACTGAATTTTTAATGATGAAGTATTAAATGTATAGGCTGTCAAACTTCTCAAGTAGGCACCACCATTGGGCTTCCTGTGAATGTATTCTTACTTATCCAGTCTAAAATTTTAATGCTGGTATTCGTATTTTTAAATATTTTCGTTGTGTGCAATTGTGATAGTGACAACCACACTATATCCCATTGGTAGTTAAATAACCGAAGTATTTGATAATCCTGTTAATTTTTATTATCCACTTTAAAACCCAAAATCCCTCAACATGAAAAGATTATTTGCCCTGGTCATCAGCGGCTCTATGGTATTGATTAACCAGTCATGCCAGAAAAGCAACATGAAAGAAGAGACCCCCACTGTAAAAAACAGCACATTAAATGCAGGTGTCAGTGCCAAGGCGGTAGGCTCCTGTTTCAGCGCCACTTACATAGATACCTGGCATTATCCGACACCGCAGCTGTACATTTTTCATGATAATCAGTATGCCCGTTACGATGTGATCACCAATACCTACAATGGTGTGAACAGTATCTCTGCCTACGCTGGCGTGCCTTTCAGTTCCTTTGATGCAGCATATGTGGATACCTGGAGTTACCCTACTCCACAGCTGTATATTTTCAAAGGCAACCAGTATGCGCGGTATGATATCCTCACTAATACCTACCAAGGAGTGAATAGCCTCTCTGCATACGCCGGCGTGCCTTTCACCTCCATTGATGCGGCTTATGTGGATACATGGAACTATCCCACCCCCCAGCTGATGCTGTTTAGTGGTACACAATATGCCCGCTATGACATCCTGACCAATACCTACAAAGGTGTGAACAACATTGCCAGTGGTTATCCTGGCGTGCCTTTCAGCACCTTCGACGCCACTTATGTGGATACCTGGAACTATCCTACTCCACAGTTGTATATCTTCAGAGGTAACCAGTATGCGCGGTACGACATACCCACCAATTCATACAAAGGTGTGAACACTACAGCTGCTTACACTGGCGTGCCTTTCTGCCGGTAATCGAACAAGTGAATGGGGTTGGCTCAAAAGTAAAAGAATACTTTTGGGCCAGCCTTCTTCTTTTAGGGGATATTATTTCCTCATTAACCCCAGTTTCTTCATCGCCTTGATACCATCTTGACTGACCGGATTCAATTCAAGTGACTTCCTGTACATAATCACGGCATCCTCTTTATGCCCGCATTCCAGCAAGGCTTCTGCGTAGCTATCGTAGGTATTGAAGTTGGCTGGGTCCAGAAAGGTATTGAGTTTAAATGTTTCCAGCGACCATTGTTGATGCGATTTATGATTGGATTGATACAGGAAATCATACCCAAGAAAATTCATCTCTCTGGTATTAAAATAATAGTGTGTGGTATCAGCCATATAGAGATGGAGCATGCAGGCAGCATGATCTGGTCCTTTTTCCATCAGTGCTTTAGCATACGCACGTACCGCAGATGTCTTGAAATCAAGCGGTATGGGAGGCTGGTTATTCAGCATATAGAAACAAGAGGTTACGTTATCCCCGAATCTGCTGTTGCCATTGGTATAAGCCACCAGCATTTGTTTTCGGTCAAGGTTGTGATAATAGAAAGTGGCCAGTCCGAATTTAAATCCTCCATGACCTACACCTTTTCCATATGCCGGCTGATTAAATATTTCCCAGCCCAGACCATACTGGCCTGTACCTTCGCCCAGCATGGTGTCCATCTGCTCCGTATATTCCTTTCCGTTATTGAGTTTTAAAGGGGTAATAGCTTCCTCTACAGTGGACAATGATAACAGTTTCCCGCTAAAGAATGCGTTGTCGAATTTTATCATGTCATCCATGGTGGTAATGATATTGGATGCCCCTATGCTTGCCTGGTTATTGTATTCGCTGTACCGATAACGTTTAACCTGATCAGCAGGGAGGTACACTGAATCATAATAAGTGGGTTTTATCTGTTGCTTCACACAGAGAGTATCCTTGTTGCTGCCATATATCGATACGTAAGTATCTTTCATGCCTGCTGGTATGAAAATATTTTCCTCCAGATAGGCGGGAAAGGAGATGCCCGTGACTTTTTCTGTGATTAAGGCTAGTAGCGTGTAATTGGTATTACAATAACGAAACTGATCTCCCGGCGTAAAGTAAAGTCCTTTCTTCCATTGCCTGAGCAGTGGTAAAACAACGGCATTGAAAATGATTGAATCGGGGTATTGTTTAATTACTTCTTCGTACAGCTCAAGGTTAGGCAAGCCGGAAGTATGAGTAAGCAAATGACGGATGGTGACTCCTTTAAAAGGGAAGGAGGGAAGGTACTTTGCCACCTCATCATCCAGTTTCAGTTTTCTTTTATCTTTCAATTGAAGGATAGCTGTGGAGGTAAATATCTTTGAAACAGATGCAAGATTGAAGCGTGATTGTGCTGTGTTGGGCTTTTGAGCGGTGTAATCTGCATATCCACCTGAATAGGCGTATACTTTATGCCCCTTTTCTGCCAATGCGATATTGCCATCATAAAGATGATAAGCGGAGAGGGAGGCAAAGTATGTTTCCAGGAGGGAGTCCCGTTGCTGGGCCTGTATGCTGGCTGATATCAGGCATATTATTCCGATAATAAATTGTCGCATAAACCGGGTTTTGGTAAGGCTGGACAATATTATAGGAAAGCAGCGAAGAGGGTTGTTACATGTGGTGAAAGGTGTAAATAATGTGACGAAACAGGCAAATTCGGGTGTTGTGGTACAAACAATACAGCGCTACAGAGAAGCAGCACATGTGTGCTGCTTCTCTGCAATCAAATTGGCTGATTCAAAAATGTCCGGGCAATCTGATCTGTAACAGATCAGTTTTTTTCAGACAAAAAATTATTCAGCAGTTGTTGTTAGCAGAAATAGCCGTTCCTGCGGGCTTCCTCATCACAATTAATAAAAGTGTGATAGGAAATACGGCCTTCTGATTGATTTTTTTGTTCACTCAGTGAGTTAACGGTTGTTTTGTTGAGCATCAGTTTTTTTGCCAACGCGATTTTTTTCTTTTTCATGTTTCATAACATTTAATGGTAAATCCTCCCTGTCTTTAATCATGTGATATGGCCATGGGCGGGTTATTCAGCGCAGTAAATTCAGCATAATAGATTCTCCTGGAGAGATCTCCTGCTGTAACATTCTTTATATATACCTGTGGAAAACGCGGCTATACTTTTACGTGAAGAATAGAGTTGACAGGTGACGATATCGGGTATAACTTTTCAAAAAAAACATAAGCAAACGGGTTAATCTGATCAATGTATCACTATCTAAAAATACAAAAAAAAATGAAAAACAATTGGTCAAAAAGTCGGAAGATATTTGAATCATCCAAATAATAATTACATTGGCATCTATTAACTACATAGTTTGGGTCAGATGGATAACAGGTTAACCGGTTTCTTTGCGGCTATGGAGCAATATGCTCCGCTTTCCGGGGATGCAAAAAATGCATTCACAGAACATCTTCATTTCAGGGAGTTGAAAAAACATGAACTGTATCTGGTACAGGAAGACATCCCTCAGAAGATTGCCTATGTCAGCAGGGGATTGCTGTCATACTATAGAATACAGGAAAACGGGGATATCGTTATAAAGCGGTTTTTTGCTGAAAATTCGTTTGTAGCATCTACGGCAGCGCTGGTAAAAAGGGCACCCAGTATGTTTGCTATCGAAGCCCTGGAAGATACGCTACTGATAGAATTTCATTTCGAACAGTTTAAACAGCTGATGCATAACTATACAGACCTGGCCTTTTTCTGGATCAGCTATCTCGAAGAAAACTGGGTGGCCCGGAAAGAGGAGCTGGAAATAACCCTTAAATACCTCACGGCCAAAGAACGTTACCTTGACTTCATTCAAAACAACCCCACGTTGGTGAACCGCCTCCGTCAGCATCATATTGCTGCCTTCCTGGGAGTTACGCCTACACAGCTGAGCCGTATCCGCAAAGAGCTGTGAAATTTTCCCTGGCATCAACATATGTATATGTTTATTCCCAGTGACCGTTCTAGTTTTGCCTTACGCTTTTGAAAAGCGAAGGATTGTTAAACGGTTATTTTTTCATGAATAGACTCAAAGGAGCCTTCTTTGTGGTGATGGGAGCTGCAAGTTATGGCGTACTGGCCACTTTTGTAAAAATCGCAGGACAGCAGGGCTATACCACGGGGGCTGTCACATTTTCCCAATTCCTGGCAGGATTCTTATTCCTGTTTCTCTTACAGTTTTTTTTGCCGCGAAGGAAACAGGCAGTGCCTCTGCCGTTATCAGAAAAAATCAGGCTCATTGCCGGCGGTACTTCCCTCGGGCTTACCAGCACCTTCTATTACCTCTCCGTGCAGTATCTGCCGGTATCTGTTTGTATTATCCTGCTGATGCAGACTATCTGGATGGGCATTGTGTACGAGAGTATCAGGAAACGTGCAATGCCTGCATGGTCCAGGCTTTTGGCCATCGTCATTGTATTGGGAGGAACCATACTGGCTACAGGCGTGTATGAGTCCCATTTTATACCTGACTGGAAAGGAGTGCTGTTTGGTATGCTTGCCGCGGTGAGTTATACAGTTGCAATGGGTGTCTCCAATAGTCTTGCACTTGAACAGCCGGTAATCCGGAAGTCCATGTACCTCGTATTGGGTGGTCTGCTGGCCATTCTCATTTTCTGGAACAGACAGATTGTAGTTGACTTCCGGCCCGATATCTTCTGGAAATGGGGGCTGTTCCTGGCTACATTCGGTACTATATTGCCGCCTGTGCTGTTTAGTAAAGGGTTTCCGAAAGTGGGCATAGGAACTGGGAGTATCCTTTCGGCAGTGGAAATACCAGTTTCTATCGGTTGCGCCTGTATTTTTTTGCAGGAGCCTGTCAGTACGCTGCAATGTCTGGGCGTAGCCCTGATCATTAGCGGTATCATAGCTGCCAATCTGAAACCAGGCAAATCATAAAACTCCTGCGGACATCAATACCTGTAATTAATTTTTAAATATAATAGATATGAAACATTCGATTATCATGCTGTGGGTGCTGCTGGCGCCGGTTTTGTTTGTGAAGGCTGCCACAGTAGATACTGTTGCTGTTTTCAGCACTGCGATGAACAAACCCATTAGAACCCTCGTTGTATCCCCGGCTCAGAAGAAGGCAGGACAACGTTTTCCGACAGTATATGTACTTCACGGATACAGTGGCAATCCCGACAGAACTTTGAAAGAAGATATTCCGGCTTTGCCGGAAATGGCAGATCAGTACGGTATCATATTCATTCTTCCTGACGGAGGTTATGACAGTTGGTATATCAACAGCCCTGTCAAAAAGAACAGTATGTACGAAACCTTCATCGGACAGGAACTGGTCAGCTATATAGATCAGCATTATCCGACTACGGCATCACGCGACCAGCGCGGCCTGATGGGCTGGAGTATGGGTGGCCACGGTGCGCTGTATATCGGATTAAAACAATCTTCAAATTTTGGTGTGTTGGGTAGTATTTGCGGCGCTGTGGACTTCACCCCGTTTGTGATGGATTTCGGCATTGATAAACTGGTAGGGGCAGACAGCACAAAATGGAAATATTACAATGTGCTGGACAATGCCCGGTATTTTGTTTTCAGCCAGCAGCAGCTGATTATCGGCTGTGGTACTGCCGATCCTTTTCTGCCCTACAACCGCCGGCTTCATGAATACCTCGACCAGCAACATGTGGCGCATACCTATATTGAACAGGAAGGTGCACATGATCATGCATACTGGTCAAAAGCTGCGCAATACCAGGTTTTGTTCTTTAATTTTTTCTTTAAATCGAAGCAGTAGTGATAGACAGAAGGCTCCGGAATTTTCCGGAGCCTTCTGTGTTTTGGGAATGAATTTTTTAGAGAGATAACCAAATTCTGTTTTTCGCGGGTGATGAAAAGGGAATGGGCAAAAAGTACCAGATCTTTGTGTTCGCCTGTAGCGATTATCCACGTTTTTTTATTGAGCAGCATAGGAGTCATGTCCTCCCTAGTGAAGAAGCCGAATGTGTGTTGTTCCCCTTTTAACAGGCCACACTCCCCAAATAGCCTGATATCAGGCGTTATGAGGAAAATATATATTCTCCCGTTAGTTACACCGGTAACGGTTACACGTAATTTATAGGAAACATTTAGCCGTGGAGAATTCCATAGCGCCGAACCTGTCAGTTTTATTTTATTGGTTGATCAGATAATAAGCAGGCTCAATGAAATGCCGGCCGAATTAGGCTAATAGATAAAACGATCAGAGAGAGTGTGTGGGAGAGTATACTGCTGCGGATGTGCAAGCAGTATACAACAGAGGATATGGTATGATTGAAGTAACGGCTGCTGATTTACATCTGTGCAGCCGTTGCTGCTATAAACTAACTTATGAAACAGCTTCTGTTACAATAGCTGGCTGTGGCTGATAGCCACGGGTTCTCAGGGTAGCTGCTTCGCGGAGCGAAAGCATACGTTGTAGTTGAGGGTCCCATATTTTGAGCCTGCAACAGGCAATAATATCCTTTATGCGGAGGCTGGTGGTTTTGGCATTTTGCAGTTCCGGGATGTCGGCCATTACCTGTGGTAACCGATAGAAAGGAATACGCGCATTCAGATGGTGAATATGGTGATAGCCTATGTTGGCGGTAAACCAGTTCATCACCGGCGACATCAGCATATAGCTGGATGACAGCAAGGCAGCTTCGTGATAACACCAGTCTTCATTATCGTTGAAGGTAACACCAGGGAAATTATGTTGTGCATAAAACAGGTAAGCACCAATACTGCAGGAGATAGTAAAAGGTATCAGGATAAAAAACATCCAGGTCTGCCAGCCGAGGAAATAACAGATGGCTACGCTGCCGGATATATGTAATACCAGGGCCAGAAGGCTGTCGAGATGTTTACGCGGGCTGCTGAGAAATGATTGCAGACACATACCGATCATGAACATGGACAGATAGCCGGCGAGGATGGTAAGCGGATGTCTGCTGAAGAGATAAGCTCTTCTTTCCCTACGGCCCATCTGTTCAAATTTCTGCCGGGTGGCGATAGGGTAGGAGCCAATGCTGGCACTGAACAGTTTTGAATTATGTTTGTGATGATAATCGTGAGAACGTTTCCATATGCTGGTGGGAGCCAGGATGTACAGGCCAAAAATGGTCATGATGGCGTTAGCCACACGGGATTGCTGCAGGATGGTATGGTGCTGATGATCATGATAGATGACGAACATCCGCACAATGAGCAGGCCAGAAAGAATACTGATGACTAACCTCCCGACAAAAAACGGAATCATGATGGTCCCGGTAAGGGCAATTAAAAGTAGTCCCAGTGTAGTAAATAAATGAAACCAGCTGCTGGACCTGATTTCACTGGCATAGGGTTTAGTAGCCAGTATAAGGTCTTTCCCTTCGCGCATAAGCATATTGAGTTGAATGATGATAAGTTCGCCGTGTCGTTATATATGATAAGCCGGATTTTATACAGGCTGGCTACGTTTGTGCTTCCATCTTCTGTGCGACCAGAGCCAGGTTGCAGGTTGTTCCATAATATCTTGTTCCAGTTTTCGTGTATGCGATATCGTGATAGCACCTTCGTTTTCGGACGTTGGTGTTTCTACCAGCATGGAAGCTTCTACCCTGTAGTAGCCTCTTTTGATGCGGATAACGGATACATATACAACCGGGTAGTTCATTTTCTGGGCTATCTTCTCTGTGCCTTTGGAAACAGGTGTATCCTGATGAAGGAAGGTGGTCCACTGAGCGGTAGCGGGTTGTGGTGACTGATCTGCGATAAACGCGGTGGCGTTTACCTCCTGTCTGTTTTTCACCATTTCACGAAATGTGTCCTGCATGGCAATTAATTTGGTGCCAAAGCGGGTACGCATTTTATACATCAGGTTGTTGAATTGTTTGTTGGCCAGGGGATGATAGATCACATAAAGCTGTTGCTTACACAATATGCTGAAGGTATTACCGGCCCATTCCCAGTTGCCTTTATGGCCCATCACCAGTACGGTGCTCTTTTTTTGTTCGGCGAGTTGATTAAATAATGCTACGGTGGCAGGCGTAAAACTGCAACGTTTTACCATCTCAGCTTCGCTGATGGTAAGTGTTTTGAATGTTTCCAGAAACATGTCACAGAGGTAGTGATAGAAATCCTTGCAGATTCGCTTCAGTTCTGTGTCGCTCTTATCTGGAAAAGATGCACGCAGGTTGCTCATTACCACTTTTTTCCTGTACGACAGGACATAGTAAAGCAACACATACATAGCATCGGATAACAGGTACAATAAACGGAATGGCAATAGTGCCACACCATAAATAACAGGTTGTAGGCAGTAATAAATAATAATTGACAATTCAACAAAGTTTAGTTATCACTCCTCTTTCAGGAGTAAAAGTGGTAAATATAATTGTAAATCAGCATATTTCATAATACCAGTAAGTAACGAAAGTGTTATTTTGTTAATATTTCCTGAAAATGCACCTATTTTCCCTATTTGACGTTTTATATGGCCGATACCCCCACGAGTTTGCAAAAAAATAATTTTACCTGCGCCAGAAACCCGGAGCACCCGGCTAACGGGAATATAAGACATTTTCTAAAATTATCATTATCTTATAGCACCTTACTGTGATGAATGTTAATTGCATAAACCCCAAAATATGGTAGCCTCCGCTCAGCCCCGTCAGGGTAACAAACTCATCTTTCTTGGCCTTGTATTGTTCCTGATAGGATTGATTACCGGCCTTTTCGGCCATTCCATGGCTAATCCGCGAATGGCTTTGAGCGCCCATCTGGAAGGAGTAATGAATGGGATATTTTTAATAGTACTCGGACTGATATGGGAAAAAATGATACTATCCTCCACCTGGCTGAAGATAATATACTGGCTGGTGGTGTTCGGCACATTCGCCAATCTGGTAGCGGTTTTAATAGCGGCGATTACCGGTGCCGGTAAAATGATGCCTATAGCAGGCGGGCAACCAGGAACACCTTGGGTAGATGGTATCATCTCTTTCCTGCTGATATCACTTTCACTGGCCATGGTGGCTGCCTGCGTGATTATACTGATCGGTATGTACAAACGCCTCCGCATTCAATAGCCCTGTTGTATCCCCTGGATTTACCGATTTTTCACTGAAATGTACAGCCCTTTTACAGGCAATCTGTCGGAGTTTTGTATCAGTCGGGACAGCTAAGAACCGGCACTGACCATTTATGAGCACAAGACGGACATTCATCAAACAAACCGGTAAAATCGGCGCACTCAGCTTTTTGCCGTTCACAGATTTACTAAATAACCCAAAACAGGAACATACTATGAAAACAGCCACCCGATGGGCAGACGGCTCCAGGTTAGTCGTGTCCATATCCATGCAATTCGAATCGGGCGGACAGCCGGATAATGCGGAGAGCCCATTCCCACAGAATATGGAAAAAGGATACAGCGATTTGCCGGCAGCAACCTGGTATCAATATGGCTACAAGGAAGGCATTCCCCGGATGCTGGATAACTGGGATAAACTGGGTATTAAGGTAACCTCCCATATGGTGGGATCTGCGGTACTCAATAATCCCCAGCTGGCAAAGGAAATAGTGGACCGGGGCCATGAAGCCGCCGCCCATGGCATGAACTGGAGCGCACAGTATAATCTG
This sequence comes from Chitinophaga flava, assembly GCF_003308995.1. Taxonomy (NCBI): domain Bacteria; kingdom Pseudomonadati; phylum Bacteroidota; class Chitinophagia; order Chitinophagales; family Chitinophagaceae; genus Chitinophaga; species Chitinophaga flava. The sequence goes on from NZ_QFFJ01000002.1 coordinate 2,244,559, forward strand.
CCCTATGAGGATGAAAAGAAATTTATAAAGGATGGGCTGGACGCAGTTAAAAAAGTTACAGGAGCTACTACAGTAGGATATAACGCCAACTGGTTGCGCAGAGGTGAAAATACCCTGAAAATACTGCAGGAGCTTGGGTTTACCTATCATATCGATGATTTGAGCAGAGATGAGCCCTTTATCATCCAGGTAAATAACCGGGACTTTGCCGTGGTACCTTATACATTGAGAAATAATGATATATTGCTCATTGAAGGAAGACATTTTTCAACAGACCAGTTTTTTTCACAGGTAAAGGCAGATTTTGATCAGTTGTATGCTGAAGGAGAATTTAAAAGAAGACAGCTGTCCATCAGCTTCCACGACCGTATCGGTGGCTCGCCACAGATGGTAAAGACGGCATATGATCTCATTAAATACATGCAACAGCATAAAGGCGTTTCTTTCAAACGGAAAGACCAGATCGCTGAATTGATATTGAATGACAGGACCGCCATCCGGGAAAAATAAACCAGATGGAGATATATAAAAAGAGATACTCAGGCGAGTATCTCTTTTTTATTGTGGCACCAACATATCAAGCTGAAGAAAGAATGCAGGGCAGGAGCCAATCCGGTTATTTTTGAGAAGATAATAATTATTATTAGATATAACGTTTCCGATATGTTCAAAGACTTTGCCCGCGCCACTTTCCGTAACCTATGGAAAGAGAAGTTTTTTACCGGTATCAATGTAATGGGGCTGGCCATCGCTATCGCAGCCTGCCTGTTGCTTTTTAAATATGTTTATTTTGAAATGAGCTTTGATAAGTTTCATATCAATAATAATAACATTTACCGGGTAACTTCTCTTTGGAACAAAGGCAAGGTACAGGAAGATCACAGGGCGCTCACCGTTCCCTGGACAGGACCGGGTGCCAAGGAAATCTTCCCGGAAATTGCGGAGTATGGGCGTTTGGCGCCGGTGAAAACTTTTATTGGGAAAGAAGTGATCAGCTATGAAGATAAAAAGATCAGTGAAGACAACGTATATTTTGCGGATCCCGGGTTTTTAAAAATGTTCTCTTTTAACATGCTGAGAGGAAGTATGGCCAACGCACTTAGTAAACCCTTTACAATAGTGCTGACAGAGTCCCTTGCTATGAAATATTTCAAATCACTGGACGATATTGTTGGTAAAACCCTAACGATAAAAACAGGCGGACAACTGGAGCAGGAAACCTTTGAGGTGACTGGCATTATAAAAGACCCGCCCGTCAATTCCCATATTCAGTTTAATGCACTGCTGTCCTTTACCTCTATCTTCCATGGACTAAACGAAGGAAGTACCTGGTGGCATTGGGATTATACCTATAACTATTTGTTATTGAGGGATGGTGCCGATCCGGTACATCTCGGGCAAAAAATGTCGCAGGAGCGAAAACGTTTGTTTGGCGCAGAGATGGGGAACTTCAGTGATGAAATTGAATTTGTGCTGCAACCCTTGTCAGCCATACATCTTGGTCCCGATCTCAAATTTGGGATAAGTAAAAACACCAGCCGGTCGGCCCTTTATTTCCTGATACTCATCGGTATATTCATCCTGATCATTGGCTACATCAACTATATCAACCTGGCTGTTGCAAAGTCTATAGAACGAGCTAAGGAAATCGGAGTCAGAAAGACACTGGGTGCGCATCGCTCCGGATTAATCAGACAGTTTCTATTCGAATCGCTGTTTATTAATGTGCTGGCTATGCTGGTGGCATTGTTGCTTACTACACTGCTGTTGCCTTTGTTTGAACGTTTTGTGGAGGTACATTTGTCTGTAGCCGGCCACCTTTCGGCTACGGTTGTTTTCCTGTTGTTATTGTTGATCGTTGGCACTTTCGCGGCCGGTTTATATCCTGCATTTGTTTTGTCTTCCCTTAAACCGATAGATGCGCTAAAAGACAGGGCAGCAAAACATATGCAGGGAGGCGGACTCAGAAAGGTATTGGTCGTCGGTCAGTTTGCATCGGCGGTATTGCTTATTTGCGGAACCGTCACTGTTTTTAAGCAGCTCCACTATATGAAAAATGTGGAGCTGGGCATGAAAATGGAGAAGGTGGTGGTGATGAAAGGACTGGGTGCTTTTGAAGAAAATCAGTATCAGTATCTCAAATCGGAATTGCAGAAAATACCTGCCATAGAAAAGGTGGCCGCTGCTTCAGCAGTACCGGGTGACGAATTACAGGCAATCCGGTCTAAGATCATCAAGGTCAATGGCCAGAAGAGTAACGATATAGATATTGTACTGGTGGATGAAGATTTTTTTGATGCCCTGGAGATTAAGCGCATTAGCGGAAGAGGCTTTAATCTTGCTTCTGATCAGGATGCATCATCTGTTATTGTTAATGAATCGGCTGCTGCATTGATGGGCTATAGTGATCCGGGCAAAGCCCTGCATGCCAATGTACAATGGGATAAGGGAGCTTTCGGACATGGAGGCAAAACCACCAGGGTAGTAGGGGTGGTCAGTGATTATTATCAACGTGCAAAAAAATCGCAGAAGACTCCTGTTGTTTATCTGCCAAGGAAGTTCTTTAATCCAAGGTGGACCAATCAGTATTATCTGGTAAAGTACCAGGCCGATAATCCGGCTTCCATGCTGGAAGTACTCAAATCCAGGTGGCAGCAGGCATTTGGCAATGTACCCTTCGATTATTTCTTCCTCGAAGATCATTTTAATATCCAGTATAAACCTGAGCAGCTGTTCGGAAATGTATTCAGTCTGTTTACTTTCCTGGCACTGGTGATTGCTGCATTAGGTCTGTTTGCGCTTTCTTCCTTTACCATTCTTCAGCGTAGCCGGGAAATTGCCATCCGTAAAGTGATGTATGCATCTGAAAGTGATATTGTAAAGTTGTTTCTGAAAGACTATCTGAAACTGATCCTGGTGGCTTATCTGGTGGCGATGCCTGTTGGTTTTGTTTTGATATCAAAATGGCTGGATGATTACGCGAATCGTATTACGATAGGTGTCTGGTTTTATACAGTGCCGGCGCTGGTGATAGTGTTGGTGGCATTGTTGAGTGTATCCTTTCAAACCTGGAAGGCTGCTGTGAAGCGGCCCATATTGGCACTTACAGACTGATATGATATCAAACAACAAAAATGGCGCGGGTTACCCGCGCCATTTTTGTTTTAGAGGTCTGCTTGGTATAAAAAGTCCAGCTGTTTCTTTGTGGTAGAGGCAGGCATACTGCGTACCAGGAAATTCCGGATGCCGGCGGCGATACTTCCTTTCCAGTTGGTGAGCTGTGCCATCTGCCAGGAGGTGTTGACAATTTTATGGGCCCGCAGGATACGCCTGGATTCATATTGCCGGAATGCCGTTTCATAATTGTTGTTGCCGCCAAGGCAATCGGCCAGTACATAAGCGTCTTCTATGGCCTGACTGGCACCCTGACCGAGATTAGGGGTGGTGGCGTGTGCAGCATCTCCCAGCAATACCACACGTCCGCGATGCCAGCCGCTGATAGGCGCCAGGTCATACAGGTCAGAACGGATCAGGTGTGCGGCCTTAATGTTGGCTACTACTTCCTTCATATAACCGCTGAATGGGGCCAGTTCCTGCCGTATCAGTGCCAGCGCTTCTTCCGGTGAGAAATGAGCGCCTTCGGGCAGTCTTTTGGTAAACCAGAAGTACACCTGGTTCTCACCTACATGGATATACGAAGCTCTTACACCATTACCGCTACCCCATACTTCGGCGGTCGTCACCTGTTCTGCTTTTGGAAGGTTCATTGTGATGGTGGTACGCCAGCATACCTGGCCTGAATAACGATAGCCTTTGCTACCAATATGAGATTCGCGGATGGCTGATCTTATACCATCGGCAGCAATGAGGATGTCTCCCTGTGCTTCGCTGCCATCTTCAAATCTGGCAATCACACCCTGGCTGCTTTCTGCTACTGCAATACATTTTTTACCTGTTTGTACCGGCTGTTGCAGGAACTCCAGCAAGGTGGCCTGTAAAGTAGCCCGGTGTATAGGCAAACTGCGGTTGCCATAACACTGCTCCAGCATGTTGTTGTCGATGGTTTGCAGTATCCTGCCTTTGTAGTTTTTTATATATAATTGTTCCAGATGACCACCTCTCTCTTCCAATACCTTCGTGAGGCCCAGCCTTTCATATACTTTCATGGCATTGGCACCGAGCAATATACCTGCTCCCACTGCCTTATACTCAGGTGCTGCTTCAAAAATCTCGTAAGTCCACCCTTTTTGTTGCAATGCGATGGCGGTGGTGAGGCCGCCTATGCCTCCACCGATGATGAGCGCTTTCATAAATAACTTATTTTAGGTCAAATGTACTAATTTTTTCAAAAACCAACGCATAGATCTATATTTTAACAGATTGTAATTTTTTATATATAAATATAAAAATGCTTTGTTGGGTAATACTTGTACATCGATCTATCCAGCAATTGATAGTTATGAGCGCCTCGGGAAAGAAGGCAATGGAGTGTTATTGAATGGGGAAATAAATTTCTACCAGCTGTTTGTCGGGTGGTGTATTAGTAGGGTCAGAGACAAATTTTTCGAAGAAAGGTTCATCCCGCAGTTCATAGCCGCTATTGGGTAGCCATTCTCTGAAAATCATGTCGTGTATAGTTCCCAGATGATGATAGGGGCCCTCATAGTGAAAGACCGCATATCGCCCTCCGGCTAAGGTTTTTACGCCGATATCGCCTCTGGGCTTAACTTCCTGATGAATGGTGAGGCATACATCAGAACGGAGTTTGTCCGCCGGTGTAACATTAGGATCATCATGATAAATTCCGATATGGTCTGCTTCAGCTGGCAGCAGGTTTTCTTCGGCGAGAAAGCTCCATAGCCTGGCATAGGCACCGGGATAATCCACCTGGTCGGGGCTTCCGGTGAGGCGGACATAGATTACAGGTTGATTTTCCCGGTTGATGATTTGTGCGCTCAGTTGGAGGTAGCGCTGGAGCTCCTGGTTCGTTGTTTTCATTTCTTTGCTTTTAGTCAGATAGATATTTTGATTTGTCTTGTAGATGAGGGGAGAAATGCCATAGAGAAGTTTGAATGCCCGTGAAAGGGAGGACGGTGTTGCAAAACCTATCTGGTAGGCAATATTTTCGATCGGCAGTTCAGAATATCGCAGTAACAACGCAGCCTTTTCCAGCCGGATACGGGATATATAGGCGGCAAGCGTTTCTTCCTGCATGGCTTTGAAAATTCTGTGAAAATGAAAGGCCGAGAAATTGGATATACCGGCAAGTGTTTTCAGGTCTATCTCTTCACCGAGGTGATGGTTGATGTATTCGATGACTACATTGATTCTGTTCTGATAATCTTCTCTGGTAACTATTTTGGATTGCATAGGGCAAAGGTATAGGTTCAGGCGGTGGAGTACTTTGCTTAACTTGCTAAATATACAACCAGTTGTAAAAAAGGCCGGTCCGGTTTACACCAGGCCAGCCTTGAACGTTAGGACAAAACGAACCGCCTTAAAAATAAAAATGGCCGGTTCTCCGAAAGAGTTGGCCGGCCTGCACGAGCTAAGGGTTATAATACGCTGACTGTAAGCTATTGCTTTGGTTTGTTTTTGATGATCAAAAAAAACATTTTTAATGGTAAGGATTCCTAAATGTATAGCATAAATTTATTTCTGCAAAAAATGAAAAGGGGTATTTGTTGATTGCCGGAAAACGCCCGATGTCCTCATTTTTTTCTTAGAGATGATCAATGAATGTTAGGTACTCCCGGGCATTTTCCTCCACTGTGGCCGTTTCCGGATTATGCTCCGCACCATAAAAGGCAAAGAAGAACCGGTAATCAGCCCGGACATAATTAAACGTGACTTCAAAAGGAGCTGTCAGTTCCCGTAATGTATATTGATATCGCCCATTTGCGCTGTAATCGTTTTCCCGGATACCGGCAGTAATGCCCAGCGCAATTTTTTTGCCTGCCAGCCTGTAACCGCTACCTTTTCCATAAGCCCAGCCATGGGTCAATACCTCGTCCAGCCACTTTTTGAAAAAGGGCGGACAGTTAAACCAATAGAAGGGAAACTGGAAGATGATTTTATCATGGGCTTCCAGTAGCTGTTGTTCCCGCGCTATATCTATTTTTTCGTCCGGATACTGCTGGTGCAGATCATGAAGGGTGTATTTGTCGGGATGTTTTTTTAATGCTTCCAGCCAAAGCCTGTTTATAAGAGAACTTTCTAAGTTCGGGTGAATAATGATAACCAGTGTTTTCATTGTATCATGTGTTTTATTTGCTGGCGCAAAAGTGAGATTCATAGCAGGATAAGGCAATAAGGGGGTAATTAATCACCTGGTGATAAATTTATCACCATGCGCGCAAACCGGGTTTTCGTTATTTTTGTGACCAATAAGAAGAATGAAGATGATGTATCAAAGGAAAATACCCATTGATTATAGTTGTGGTCTTAGTATTGCGATGGAGGTGGTAGGATCGAAGTGGAAGTTTTGTATTCTGGATGAAATTTCAAAAGGGGCTACCCGTCCGCGTGATCTGGTAAAGGAAATCAATGGCATCAGCAAACGGGTATTACAGAACCAGCTGAAGGAGCTGGAGATGCATGACCTGCTTGGTAAAATCGTTTATTCAGAAGTGCCTTTGCGCGTGGAGTATTACCTGACCCCGGCAGGAGAAACATTAATGCCGCTGATTGCTGCCGTTAATAAATGGGGGGAAGGTTATGCTCCCCGGCTGAAAGAGATATTGGAAGGCGAGCCGACGACGGTGCCGGTGTGAGCTTTTGTCACCAGAGAAAGCGTGATATATCTGTCCGGATGTATCACGCTTTGTTGTTTATGCAATATTTTCACAGTTGGTTAGGAGTGATGATATTGCAGTCTTTCGTGTAGGAATATACGCTATATTTGATTCTCTGTAGTATCGGAGAAATAAAAATTTTATTATTAGTTTTTACTTTTGTAAAATTGATAACGGATATATGTAGCAAAAAGTTATCGGTTTATCACCTGTTCTGTAGTCCTCCTTCCGGCTGATTTCGGGAGGAAATCCACTTAGCTTCAATCTTACGGCATTTTATCACTACAATACCCATCCATACAGCGACATAAAATAGTTGTAATCCATATTTTTCACCCTCTAAATAATAACCTATGTTGTTTAATCCTTAGTCTGTAGAAAGCATTTAAACTGACTTTTGTTATTCATTCTTAACCCAAAAGAAACAACTTGAGAAGTTTCCTGTTCATCTGGTTTTTATTTTTCACGAACCTTATTATCGTAAGCACTGCCTGTAATAAATCCACGTCTATGGCTTTCCAGGAGACCCGACAACCCGTACTGCTGGGAGAATATACCCCTTATCTGGTCACTAAAAACGGTGATGTCGTTACTGCCGGGTTTGTACAATCTGCACGGCTTTATAAGCTAAACCTGCGCATGACTAATGCCAGACAATATCTCAGACAACTTAGCCTGGCCTTAAAAAAGGATATGCCCGTAAAGGTGATGGTGTATAAAGACAGTGATGACATTGCATCAGTGACTGTAGCCTCTGAAGCAGCCAAACAACGATATATAGACGCTAAGAAGAAGCCCTGATGAGCGGTTGTCTCTTTTAATCTGAAAAAATCAAAATCTTTATCAAATGAAAAAAACCTTATTGGGACTGCTGGTAGTAGTCACACTGGCGGTCGTGTCCATTGTTGCCTGTAAGAAAGGGGCAGACGAATCTGTAGCCAACGTTAAATCAGAAAAACCGGTATTGCTCGGCGAATTTACTCCATACCGCCTGGATGTTACCGGTAATAAGGCCACCATCGGCTTTGTACAATCAGCCCGTTTGTTTTCCCTTGATACCAGACAACACGAAGATTTATTGACCCAGCTTCGTGCTGCCCGTGATAACGATGAGCCAATCAGAGTAAATATATACGAAGGCACGAATGAAATTGCGGGCGTGGAAAAAGCTTCCCGGCCAGCCATAGAAGCCTATCAGGCTTCCAAAACCACCAAACAGGTGGTGCGCAGTGAAAACATGCCCATTATTCCTGATTTAGCGACACTTAATAGTCTGTTTAATCTTTGTAAAACGCCTACCATTCCTTACAAGTATGCTGCAGATGGTTGTTATGCCAGAGCACATAAAATGCGTCAGATACTGCTGGCACAGGGTTATGATTGCGACAAACTTTTTGTGTATGGTAACCTGGCCGCCAATACCGGCAGCTGTTGCGTATACTGGGGTTATCACGTAGCGCCGCTGGTACGTTTCAAAGATGCTGCAGGAGTTGTTCAGCTGAGAATTCTGGATCCGTCTCTGTTCACCGGTCCGGTAGATCAGACCACCTGGCTTAACAAATGCCGCGATATCAATTGCGACTCAGGAGCCGGTATCTCAGGAACTTCCCAGCAGCCTGGCAATGTGTATGTAAGGGTATCCACCGGTACTTTGATTTATGATGACAACTATGCCAAAACCAACTGCACTATTACTGCTTACACCGGCTTGTCCGGCTGCATTGCCACCGGCAATAACAGCGCATGCTGGTAATTGATTTACCTGACACCCATCTGTATAAATTACCTGTGCCCCTGTATTATCGCAGGGGCCGGGTAATATTACGGAAGATTCCCTCTTATGCAAAAAAGGCTGCCGGATATTCTACTACGCCATTCACTCCATTCAGTCCGTCTTTTGTAAGTTCAATCGCCATACAATATTCATCCGGTACATCAAATGGCAGCTTAATACCGAATTCGCTGGCTTTTTTATAACCAAATCTGGGGTAGTACGCTGCATGCCCCAATAATACCACCGACCGGAATCCTGCTTCCCTTGCCTTTTGATGTGCCGCTTCAATCAGCCTGCCACCAATTCCCTGGTGCTGGTACGCTGGTATCACGGAAACCGGTGCCAGGGCCAGAGAAGTAAACTCATCCTGTTCATTTTTTATTTTAATGGGGGTAAGCAGAATATGCCCTATGATCTGTTGGCCGGATACGGCTACCAGCGACAGTGCCGGGATGAATCCGGGTGATTGCCGCAGTCTTTGTACCAGCCATTGCTCCTGATGATCGGAGTGCTCCATCTGCTTAAATGCATTTTCAATCACCTTAAAAACGGCTTCGTAATCAGCGGCCTCTTCTTGCCGGATGATAAAGTTAGGTGTAGTCATAGGTGTAAAGATAAATATATGCTGTACAACAACTTTGCGGTGGCGGGATTGTTCTCTATTAAAAACTGCATATGAAATACCCCATCGGCTTGTTTGCCTTATTGTTGATGGCCTGCGGCGGAGGCTCGGGCAATAATGGTGATCTGCAAAACAGAGTAGACAGTCTGGAGCAGCATGTGGGCACTACATTTAAACCTGAGCTCGGAGAGTTTATGACCTATATCCAGATACATCATGCCAAGCTGTGGTTTGCCGGCACAGAAGGAAACTGGGACCTGGCGAATTTTGCACTGAAGGAGATGGACCTGACATTTAGCAGGGCACAGCAGTACTGCGCTGACAGGCCGGAATTAAAGTCCCTTCCCATGATCACTGCCCCTATGGACAGCATGAAAAAAGCCGTGGCTGCTAAAGACATGCAACAGTTTAAAAGCAGCTTTACAGTGCTGACCAATACTTGTAACAATTGTCACCGTGCTACACAACACGCCTTTAATGTTATTACGGTGCCAACTACTCCGCCTTTCAGCAATCAGAGTTTTAAACCCGCTCAGTGAGCAGAAGAGATGGCGCTTCATGCCTCCGGAGTAATGTCCCAGATAAGAAGCAACATAATATTGAGGGGCCCTCTGTAGTACCTGAGGGTTACCTTTTATGAGATTCAGATAACGTATTTCGGGTTTCTTCAATCATAAATACGAGTTTCTTTGGGTAAGCCGAAGAAATTGCGCTTCCGCAATCAGCCTGCCGGTCGCTCAAATTCAGGATGAAATCGCGCTCTTATTTGCGGAGTATATTTTTAACCAGATATGGAAAAAATATTTTGAGCAACCAAATAGTTGCGTATATTTGCAACTGAATGGTTGCTGAATGGAAGTGAACAGACACAGGAGTAGAAATGTTTTTCAAAACAATAGTGAATCTGGTCAGGACAAATGCCTGATTTAATGAATCCGACAAATATTGTAAACAATAAAACAGGAAAAATGCATAATCTGGCATTTGACTTCTCTGTCAACAAAGAAAACAAAACGATTACCATCAAACGGGAGTTTGCGGCGGAGCGGCCTTTGGTATGGGACGCCTATACGAAAAGTGAGCTGCTGGATCAATGGTGGGCACCTAAACCCTGGAAGGCCAGGACCCAATCAATGGACTTCCGCGAAGGTGGCCGTTGGCTTTATGCCATGGTAGGCCCTGCCGGAGAAGAACACTGGGCGGTGGCCGATTACCAAACCATCATAAAACATCAGCAATTCATCGGAGTGGATGCTTTTACAGATGCAGATGGGCTTCAGGGAGGGTATTACCATGGCTATGGAAGGACTCGATGAATTATTATCTTCAATTAAAAAATAAATACAATCAGACCAAAATCAAATCAGAATGAAAAAGAAAATTTTGTTTGTCGTATGTCTTCTTTTCGGGTTAATGTTTATCAATGCAGGCCTGAATAAATTTTTCAACTACATGCCTGCGCCCAAGGACCTGCCTGAAACTATGCTCAAACAGATGGGGGCTTTTATGACTATCAGCTGGTTAATGCCATTAATTGGTACAGCAGAAGTGGTAGGTGGAGTACTTTTCATTACCGGAAAATTCAGAGCACTCGGTGCTATTATCATCCTCCCGGTAATGATTGGTATTGTATTAACCAATCTGTTGTATGTTCCGTCCGGATTACCGATGGTGCTGGTGTTGCTGGCCATCAACATCTGGGTGATCATTGAGAACAGACAGAAATATATGCCGATGATCAGCTAGTATGTGATCAGTGCATGGAATTCCGTCGTACTGGTTGTTCTGTTAAACGGGGATAGTCGGTATATCCTTTTTCCCCGGAAAGATAGTAGGTGGTCCTGTCGAGGTTATTTAACGGAGCCTGATTGCTGAAACGCTCCACCAGATCAGGGTTGGCAATAAATAATTCGCCGAATGAAACCATATCTGCAATACCGTCAGCAATGATGTCATTCGCCGTTTGCTGGTCAAAACCTCTGTTCACAATATATGTTCCTTTATACAGCTGGCGGAATCGCTGGGCCACAGCCCTTATCTGCACAGATGCCGGTATCGCCAGCCCTGGCTCAGGGAATCCGGCCAGGTGCAGATATGCCAGGTCATATTTGTTCAGCTGACTGCTGATGTGATCAAATAAGGGAATTGTTTCATTATCTGTCACGATACCAAAAGCATTGTTCCACGTAGGAGAAATACGGATGCCAACATGGGAGAGGGGAATACCTTCCCCTATGGCATCCAGTACTTCAAAAAGGAAGCGGCTTCTGTTTTCGATGCTGCCGCCGTATGCGTCTGTTCTCTGATTGGAACATTTTGCAAAAAACTGATGAAACAGATAGCCGTTGGCTGCATGAATTTCTACTCCATCAAAACCCGCTTCTATGGCATGGGTAGCGGCTTGTGCAAAGTCCTGCACGGTTTGCCGGATATCGGCAGCGCTCATCTCTCTGGGAACAACTGCCGGCGTATAGCCTTTGACGGTATATACGCCACAGTTGGGATCAATGGCGGAAGGAGAGAGGGGGAGCCTGCCATCCAGCAAACTAGGATGGGATACACGTCCAACGTGCCATAGTTGTGCAAATATTTTACCATTCTGCTGATGTACCTGTGTGGTTACCTGCCGCCAGGCTTTAGCCTGTTCCGGCGTGTAGATACCGGGTATATTAGGGCCTCCAACGGCATCGGGGCTGACAGCGATACCTTCTGTAACGATCAATCCTGCCGATGCTCGCTGGCCGTAGTATTGAGCCATCAGTGGTGTGGCTATACGGGACGCTGTGTCGGCCCTGCCCCTTGTCATCGGGGCCATCACAACACGGTTCCGCAAATTAAGATATGGAGAGTAGTATGGTTCCAGTAATTTGTTCATGTTTACAAAACTACGGACTCATGATTAGTATAAATTGTAAAAAAGCGACATCTTAGCCTTCATCGAAAGACAGATAGGAAGAAGGGGTGAACCCGGTGAATTTTTTGAACTCATGAATAAAGTGGGCCTGGTCGTAGTATCCTGCCGCATGTGCCAGTCCCGTCAGCGAAGTATAGTATTTTCTTTCTGTGAGGGTGAACTCAAAGCGAACAATCCTGGAATACAGCTTGGGATTGAAACCGGTTTGTTGTTTGAACCGTCTTTCAAACTGTTTTTTGGAGAGCGCGCAATCAGATGCCAGCGCATCAATGTTTACATTGCCCCTTTGTTTCCTGATCTGTTGTACCGCTTTGATGATGAGCTGGTCTTTTTTCCCGTCCAGGGCAAGTTGACTTCTGATAAAGTCCTGCAGTAACAGGATACGGCTTTCATTGCTGGACGCGGAGGCTATTTTTTCCTCCAGCAGTTTACCTTTTTTCCCGAGCAGGTCATCGAGATGAACGAAGTTATCCTGTAGCATTGCCGGCGGACACTGAAGGATGGAGCTCACGGCGCCGGGATGGAGCGTAACACTCAGGAAGGTGTCGAAACCGTTGGCGGTGTAGGTTGTAAACCGTTCTGTCTGTCCTTCTATGGAAGCACATATCAGCTGCCGAGACGTGTCCGATTGCTGGTTAAAAGTAAAGGTCAGGATTGTACCTGTTTTGGCGGTGGCATGATAACTGGTGTCGGTAGCTTCTCTGCTGCCCCAGTAGAATTGTCCGATGAAGTCTGCCAGTACGCCTTCCGGACGATAGGTCTTGTAATGCATAGGTTTCCGTTGTATCAGTTTTGGGTTTGATTATACTTAAATATTCCAGTGGGGATTGTCCTCCATTTTCTATTAACACACGAGCCTGGTATTTTTGCCATGGGTAATGATTGCTCTGCCTCTTGCTAAAGCCATAAGTTTCCTGTGTGGCATTAGTTACAAATTTGCGAACTGTGCCGAAATTTACAAAACCTATACCGCTAGTCTCTAAGAAATGACAGGCACATTACAGGTCCGGGAATTCACTTCCCCAAGGTGTCCGGCACCATGTCGTTGACGCCACAGGGTGCATTTTTCCCTTGTTGCAATGTAGCAAAACTGTTGATCTTTGTTATAAGATTCTGTTTGCAGGTTCCCGGTTATGAATATACAGATAAATGCGGGTATGACAGAATAAGCCGGTTAATAAACAAAAAGGTCCGGCAACCTGAAAGTCACCGGACCTGAAAAAAAGATATCAGCACTATCACTCACCTTTCTGGAATGCCACACTGACCATTTGGGTAGCGGGCCTCAACAGTACACCCACCTTAATATCCTTGGAAGGCTTGGCGTAAGTATTGGCTATCATATTACCTGCTTTGTTGGAATCTATCAGTGTATAGCCGGAAGCTTTCAGATCTTCCATAATCTTATTGCCCGCAGTGATTGGCTCGCCCCAGGAGAAGATCGTTAACTTATTGTCATAGCCTGCCCGAAAAGATGCACTGGACATAGGTTTGCGGTATTTCTCACTTCTGCCGTCGGAAGACACAAAAACAAATTTTTTGTTTTCCAGGCTTACTGTCACCTGGCCTTTGGATTGTTCAAAATAACGTTCAATTTCTTTGGTTTTAAATTCCTGTGCAAAACCGGAGAGCGACAATACTAATAGGGAAATGCAGGCTATCGCCTGAAAGAAAAACTTTTTCATAGGTGAATATATATGTAGTGCAAATATAATGTATAGACGGACTTGAAGGAGAGAAAATCAATCCTGATAAGTTGGAGTCCACTCTGATAATGCGCTATGGTAAATACATCCGGTTTTAGGCTACAATATTCCCTGATCTGGTTACATGGGGCCATACTGTTTACCGGAATTTTGTGAGAAAATACTACAGATGGAACTGACAGACTATCGTACGCTGGGCCGCTCGGGACTAAGGGTGAGCCCACTGACACTGGGAGCAATGACTTTTGGCCTGGACTGGGACTATGGCGCATCGCCGGAGGAGTCCGGGAAAATAATGACTGCTTACCTGGACAAAGGCGGTAATATCATTGATACGGCTAATATCTATACCAGAGGGCATTCGGAAAAGATTATCGGAGATTATCTCAAAAAAAGCAGCATCATAAGAGACCGCATGGTCATCTCCACAAAATTTTATGGTAGTATGCGTCCCGGAGATCCGAACAGTGGAGGTACTGGCCGCAAAAGCATTATCCAGGCGCTGGAACAGTCGCTCAGGAGGTTGCAGACAGACTATATCGATTTGTACTGGATGCATGCCTTCGATCAATTTACGCCGATAGAAGAAACATTGTATGCACTGGATCATCTTGTTCAGGCAGGTAAGATCCGGTATATCGCTGTTTCCGATACACCTGCCTGGAAAATAGCGCAGGCGCAGCTATTGTCTCACTTCCGTGGCTGGTCTTCTTTTATCGGTTTGCAGATAGAGTATTCCCTGCTCGAAAGATCGGTGGAAGCGGAGCTGGTACCCATGGCGATGGAAATGGGCCTGGGTGTGATGCCATGGTCACCGCTGAAGCAGGGTATACTAACGGGGAAGTATACACGAGAAAACAAAGGGGAGCAACTCAGCCGCAGACCAGGAGGCCAGGAGCTGAGTGAAAACACTTATGCAATCATTGACGCGTTAAAAGAGCTCGCGGAGGTACATCATACTACACCAGGCAATATTGCGCTGGCATGGGTTATTTCGCGTAGCGGTGTCACTTCCACGATCATCGGCGCCAGAACAGAAACGCAGCTGCTTCAAAACCTGCAATCACTGCAGATAACCCTGCGGGAAGAAGACCTGCGGCTGCTCGATCAGCTGTCAGCTCCTTTGCCTGTATTTCCCTATACCTTGCTGGCCAACGCCCGTCATATTGCGCAGGGAGGCGCCACAATCAATGGTCAGCCATCAGTGCTGCCCGCCATTCTGCCCCGGCACCACGCAGACGCATATTGAGGGAAACAGGGGGATGTCTTACCTTTGCCGGATGAAGAAGACTACCCAACCGCTTAGTGTATACCCGACCATTGCTGCTTTTCATGAAGAACTGGGATTGCCAGCCCCTCAGCATCCGCTGATCAGCTTTGTCAGCTATGAAGGTATGCAGTTTTTAAAGCATGAGTTTTCTTCCAGGATCATGCTGAACTTTTACAAGGTTTCCTTTATTCATAAAACGAATGGTAAAGTGCGGTATGGGCAGCATTACTACGATTTTAAAACAGGAGGTCTTTGTTTTGTAGGCCCTCAGCAAATTATATCCGGTGCCTCGCCGGAACGGAGTCTTTCCGGTCTGATCATATTTTTTCATCCGGACCTGATCAGGCATCATCCTCTCGGTAAAAAAATCAGTCAGTATGGTTTCTTTTCCTATGCTGTTTCAGAGGCACTGCATCTGGAAGAAAAAGAAAAGGAAATCATACTGGCTATGTTTGAACAGATAGGCGCTGAGCTATCTTCTCCACAGGATACTTTCAGCCAGGGCCTGCTGGTATCTGCCCTGGAGCTGTTGCTGGATTACAGCAACCGTTTTTATCACCGTCAGTTTGTTTCCCGGGAGCATAATGGTACAGACCTGCTGGCTCGCGTAGATAGCCTGCTGACAGACTACTTGCGGAGTGAGGCGCCGGCGCGGTCGGGAGTGCCTACGGTACAGTATGTATCAGAACAACTGCATTTTTCCCCGGATTACCTCAGTGATATGTTGCGTGCCAATACGGGCATGAATACACAGCAACATATTCATCATAAGTTACTGGAAACCGCTAGGGACTTGCTGGGGGCCGGTGAAATGAGTGTGGGGGAGATCGCTTACCACCTTGGTTTTGAGCAATCACAGTCATTCAGCCGTTTGTTTAAACGGAAAACGGGCCAGTCTCCACTGGCGTATCAGCAATCACTGAGAAAGGAATAACTTATCAGTCTTCTGCGGCCACTTTTTTTCTTCGGGCCAATTCCGCTTCTGTAGGTGGTTCCAGCGCAAATGATCCTGATTTAAGTGGTCCTCCCGGTTGATAGGAAGTCATGATGACACCGGTAGAAGAAACGGTAGAGCCCAGCAGTTCCCAGTTGCCAGGCTGGGTGCCTTCAGCAAACAAACGTTTTCCACTCCCAATAGTAACAGGGAAGGTCCAGATATGAAGCCGGTCGGCCAGATCATTGGCCAGCAGGGTTTGTATCAGTTTGCCGCTGCCGTTTACCAGCAAATCATGGCCCTGTTGTAGTTTGAGTGTGCGGAGACCAGCTACCACATCACCGGTGACCAGCGTTGAATTTTGCCAGGATAATGTCTGCGGTTTGCTGGAAACAACAAATTTCTCAATGCGGTTGAAAAGGTCTGCTGTCGGATCGTTTTGCATATAGGGCCAGTGTGCCGCAAAGATCTCGTAGGTTTTTCTGCCCAGCAGCAGGTCAAAGGGCTGGCTCATGGAACTGCCCATGGCTTGATTCATGAGCTCGTCCCAGTAGGTGGCGCTCCAGCCGCCCCATTGAAAACCGCCGGCGGTATCTTCCTGTGGGCCTCCGGGCGCCTGTAGCACGCCATCCAGTGTAAGAAAGGTGCTGATAATGATTTTTCGCATGGCTTAAACTTTTTGGGTGATGGATATATAACAGTTGACCAGTGGGTTAAAGTTGATCGATTTTGTATTGAACCTGCTGTTTTTCGACAACTATTTCTGCAGGTTTACGGAGTCTTCTGTTTGCCGGACGGAGCCACTTATTTCAGCAGCCCTTTAGGTGTTATCCCATATTTCTTTTTAAATGCCCGGTGAAAATGCTGGGGATGCGTATAGCCGAGACCGTAAGCAATCTCTGAGATATTTTTTTCGCCTTGTAGTATCTGTTGCCGTGCATTCTCCAGTCTTTCCTCGCTGAGGAAGGAAAAGACACTCTGTCCGAATAACAGCCGGAAACCTTGTTTCAGTTTAAATTCATTCAGTTCGCATAACTTCGATAGTTCAGCCAGGGTAGGTGGACAAGCGAGGTGCTGTAACAGATACTGCTGAGCATCATGTAGTTTGTCCTGATCGGCTTTTCTGAGGTTATGTGCTGCCGGGGGAGCTGCAGCAGGGATGAGGTTTTCCCATTGCAGGCAGAGCAGTTGCAGGGCCAGGGATTCGAAATGCAGCCGTTTTAATCCCTGTGGGTCAGGGCTCTTCCAAAGGAGGTCCAGCAGGGATTGCATCCTTCCGCTAAAACGTTCTGTGGGTGCATGTAAAACAAAGGGGATACCTTTTTCTATTTTGGTGGCCAGGTCGTATAATTCAGGTGCGTAGCTGGTTAGCAGGGAGATCATTTTCTCCGGTGTGATATGGATGCCGATATTGCGGAATCCATGGCTGTCGGCCAGTTCATTTTTTTCCCAGGAAGAAGGGTTGAACAGGATGTTGTGATATCCCCGGCTAAAAAGCCGGCGTCTGATCAATCTTTCGTGGGTCTGGTAAAGTTGACCGGACACTACAAAATTCATTTCCACAAAAGCCTTTTCATTGAAATGCTGCCAGCTAAGGAGTGGGGGACCTGCGGTAACGATCCCGTCGGCAATAGCGGTATCGCCGCAGATGATGAACCTGCCGCTGCCTTCCGCGTCGGGGAGCGGAAGCCGGTAGGTATGTTCCACCCCTTCCCGTGCAAGGAAGGCATCTGAGAAAGCAGCTGATTGTGTGGGCTGTGACTGCATGATGAAGTTCCGGTTGTCCGCAAAAATAAAGAAACAAGGCCAGGCTGTATAATCATCTGTGTCACACTTCTGAAAATGGTACTTATTTATCCGTTTTGTGCACTCTGTTGCGTTGTATAACCGGCAGTTTTACGTAAACATTTTACGTATGACACAAAGTAAACAGCAGGTATCGGTTGCACATGTGCCGGTGCTGATCATCGGCGGTGGTATTACAGGCCTCTGTGCGGCGTTGTTTTTGTTGCAGCAGGGCATCCGGCCATTACTGGTGGAAAGGCATAAGGGGACTTCTATTCATCCAAGGGCCCGCGGGTTTGATATCCGTACGATGGAGCTTTTCAGGGAGCTGGGGCTGGGAGAGGTTTTGCGGGAGGCTGGTAAGGCGCTCAGCCCCGCCTGGGGAGTATTGAGGGGTGTAACGGTGATGGCTGCACTGGAGAAGATGGTTCCCCGGGAAGAAGGCCGTATCGTTTTTCCCAGCCAGCTAAATGACCTGAAAAGCCTGGCGGCCCTGAGCCCGGAGATAGGCGCCCGTTGTACCCAGGATCTGGCAGAACCTGTTCTGCGTCAGGCGGCAACGGACAGGGGCGCTGATCTGCGTTTTTATACAGAGCTGGTATCGTTTTCACAGGATGCTCAGCAGGTAACCGCTTTGTTGCGTGACCGTACTACCGGCGATACTACTACCATTACTGCGGATTATATGATCGCTGCCGACGGGGCTTCCAGTCCGGTCCGTGAAAAGCTGCAGTTGCCCCTTTCCGGCCCTGGTGTGCTGGCTCATTTCCTGAATATTTATTTTGAAGCCGATATGGCAGCACTGGTGAAGGACAGAGAGTTCAGCCTGTGTATCATCGACAGGCCCGGGCTAACCGGATTTCTGACGACTATCAACAACAGTGATCGCTGGGTATATCAGCTGCGTTATTATCCCGAAAAACAGGAGCAGGTGACAGACTTCCAGGAACGACGGCTGATAGGTATTATAAGGGAGGCAATAGGACTACCGGAACTGCCTATACGTATATTGAGTGTATTGCCCTGGGAGATGGCTGTAAAAGTGGCGGATACCATGCAACGCGGCCGTATCTTCCTCGCCGGCGATGCAGCCCATGTAATGACACCCTATGGCGGCAAAGGCGCTAATACAGGTATCCAGGACGTACAGAACCTGTCGTGGAAACTGGCTGCTGTATTACGTAGACAGGCAGCCCCTTCACTATTGGACAGCTATACCTCCGAAAGGCAACCCGTTGGGCTGTTCAATGCCTTGCGCTCAGGGACTATGGCCGACGAACAAGGTATGCTGAAAGACAAGGAAATCATGCAGAATGTGCGGGCATTGATCGGTTTGCCGGACTATCAGTATCCAATACACGTAGCTTCCGGCTATTGCCCCGAAAAGCCGGAAGACAGGATGCTGTATGGCCTGCCAGGTACCAGGGTACCGCATATCTGGCTCGACGAAGCCTGTCGGGTTTCTACACTGGACCTGTTGAAGGGCAACTTTGTACTGTTTGTGCACGGGAAAGCGGATCGGTGGAAAACCGCGCTGGCGGATAAAAAGGAGGAGGTGGCTGTTTATGCATTTGAAGAAGCAGCCACTATTGAGCAGTGGCAGGAGCATACCGGTACCCGGGAGGGAGATGCGCTCCTGGTACGTCCCGATGGCTTTGTGGCCTGGAGAGGCAGGGAATCGCAGGCTGCAGGTATCCCTATACAGGAGCTGCTATCCTGATCTCATTCATCAGCAGCACAGCGTCGGTTAAAGTTGTGTTTGCGCGCAGTAGAAGGAGCTTTTCATAAGGGCTCCTTCCATTTAAAATGAAAATTTTGTTTTATTTTGGGACTAGAAACAAAGATGAGTAAGATGAAGATAAGAACCACTACCCCTGCCGACTATTCTGATATGCTGCGTATCTGGGAGTCTGCTGTTAAAGCCACACACGATTTTCTGAAAGAAGAAGATTTTCTGTTTTTCAAAGAACAACTGGTGTCAAATTTTTTCCCTCAGGCGGAAACTTATCTGCTGCTGGATGATCAGGAGCAGCCGGTTGCTTTTATAGGTGTTAATGGCGACATGCTGGAGATGTTGTTTGTGGATGATGTGATGAGAGGGAAAGGAATTGGCAGGTATTTGATTAGTTATGCCGTTGAGGAACTGAAGATCACTAAAGTAGATGTGAATGAGCAAAATAGCGAGGCTGCCGGTTTTTATGAGAAGATGGGTTTCAGAGTGACCAGCCGTTCTGAGCTGGATGGAATGGGCAAGCCTTATCCGATATTGCATATGGAACTGGTAAAGTAGAGGGGAGACCCGAAATAAAATGATGCCTTGCGGCACAATTTTTCATCGAACGCCAAAAAAAATTGTGCTGAACCGTCAAATAAATGAAGAGAACGTATAACCGGCCCGGCTATACGTTCTCTTCATTTACCCTTCCAAAAATATCTTCTTCCACGGGACAGCCGAGCGCATCATCATCAATCAATATAATAATCTGCCTGTACTTTAGAACTGCTGCACCACCGCCGTTGCTGCGGGTTTCTTTTTCTCCATATAGTCTGCCGCTTTTGTTGTTTAGCCATTGTACTGCTTCTTTCAGGTGTTTACCGGACCAGGCATCCTGTAGTCTGATCTTACAAAGTTGTATTGTTTCAACCGCAGCACTGCTGTTGAATGTGAGGCCAGTCTTTGTTGCCCCATCGCTGTAATTCCAGAATGATCCGGATAAGGGCATTGCCCTTGCAGGTAGGGGTATACAACGTTTGCTGCGGTATAGTGTCGCTGATGCAGGACTTATTCGCCAATCCCTCTGCTACCAGTTCTCCCAGGCGTTTGCTCAGTATCTGGTCTGATAGTGTTGGGAAGGCTTTTTTTAGTTGGCCGAAATGCTGAATGCCGTTGGTGATATTGTATAACAGTGACATCTTCCAGCGCTGACTGATATTCTTCAGCGTTTCGTTGACATCGCAGTAGTCTGCCAGAACTTTGAGGTTGTGTGCATTTGTGGAGCTTGTCTTTATTTTAGAGGCCATGGGTGCTGGTTTTACGTACTCACTTTGGGGTGAGTTATTGATGGAAAAATACTGACTGACTAACATTGCAGAAAAATAATACGATGTATACAAAATTAATCAGATTAATTATGCTTTTGCTGCTTAGCTGTATTGTCCGGCTTAGTGCACAATCCAAAAAGGTGTTTGTATTGGTTCATGGTGCATGGCATGGTGGCTGGTGCTGGCAGCAGGTAAGCACAAAGTTAAGGGAAGCCGGTAATATTGTTTATACGCCTTCTCTCAGTGGGCTGGCGGAACATCAGAACCAACCGCACGATAACATCGACCTGAATACCCATATCAACGACATTGTTCAGTTCATTACGATGGAAGACCTGCATGATGTGGTATTGGTGGGCCATAGTTATGGCGGTGTTGTGATCACTGGCGTAGCTGACCGTATTCCTGAAAGACTGAGTAAACTCATTTATCTCGATGCGGTGATTGCAGAGAACGGAGAAAGCGCTTTGTCCGTACAACCGGATACGGTAAGAAAGAGTTTCATTGAACAGTCTGCCCAATACCAGATGCACAGCATTCCCATTCTGCCCGCCGGCGTTTTTGGTGTGAGCAACCCTAAAGATGAAAAATGGGTCAACGACCGGTTGACATTACAGCCCTATAAAACGTTTGCGCAGCCGCTGGTGTTGCAGCATCCGTTCGGTAATCATCTGCCTCTGATCTATATCGCCTGCACCAATCCGCAACTGGGCGGCCTGCGTAGGTTTGCAGAGAAAACCCGTCAATCACCTTCCTGGAAGTATTATGAACTGGAGACAGGACACGATGCGATGATCACAGCGCCTAAGGAGTTGTCGGCTCTGCTTATGAAACTCAGTAAATAGTATATCCCTTCCCGTTGGATTGATTATATTTGAGGCCCAGGGCTAAAGCCCTGGGCTATATTTGATATGGCTAACGTGATTCAGTCACAATATCGTCCAGAATCCAATATAGCCCAGGGCTTTAGCCCTGGGGCCAAATTAATTTAATCATGAAAAAAATTTATCGTGCATTGTTGTTTTCCATTGTCATTCTGACCGGATACAGCACTTATGCCCAACAATCTGCTGCCAACACGCTCCGTGAAGGCAAACACAATTTCACCCTGCAATGGATCAGCTGGGACAAGCCCGGTAAAGTGATGATCACCAAAAAGAAGGATGGTACTTATAGTATCAAGGGGGAACAACGGGATGCAGCCACAGGCGATTTTGTGACTATCGACGGCAGCTTGACTGTAGTATCACCCCGTGAGCTGACATTTGAAGGAAATATCCAGACACGCTATTCAAATGTAAATGCCGGAAAGGTATGCGATAAAACCGGTACCTACCATTTTCTGGCCAAAGGCGCCCGTAAATACTGGCGTCTGCAGGAGATGGACAACTGTGAGGGTAATAATGTAGTGGATTACGTAGATATCTTTTTTTAGGCTGTACCAGCAGCTGGTAAAAATGCATAACCGGGAGGTTATGCATTTTTTTATGTCATCCATATATTAAAAAGGGTTGCCCCAGGCTGTCAGCACCAGGTTTCTGGGACCACCGTAGTCTCTGTGCTCACAGAGGTAAACACCTTGCCAGGTGCCGAGTGCGAGCCGTCCGTTATGTATGGGTATCATTACCGAACAGCCCAGCAGGGAGGATTTCAGGTGGGCAGGCATATCATCGGGCCCTTCATCATTATGTTCAAAGTCCGGATCGTTTTCGGGGACAGCTTTGTTGAAGAACGTTTCAAAGTCTGTTCTGACGGTGGGATCTGCGTTTTCATTGATGGTCAGCCCGGCGGAAGTATGCTGGATAAATACCTGGCACATGCCTGATTGTAATGTCCCGATTTGCGGGAACGCCTGTACAATTTCATGTGTGATAAGATGAAAGCCTCTTGGGCGGGCTTTCAGGCGTACGGCCTGTTGATATATTTCCATGCTCCTGATTTTCTGCAAAAGTAACATTTCCGTCCTGCATAAAATTCTGCTTGTAAATCACTGTGCTGTACTGTATCTTACCGGGATTGAAGCAAATTAAACCGGAATTATCTCATGTCAGAAATCGTTAAACCTTTACGGGTATTAGTAGTTGGCTGTGGTAACATGGGCGCGTCTCATGCTACTGCCTATCATACATTGGAAGGCTTTGAAATATGTGGTATTGTATCTACCGGCTCCAGTAAGCAGGTGCTCAATGACAAGCTGGGTGGCGGTTATCCGCTCTACAGCAGCTACGAAGAGGCGTTGGCCGCTACCCGGCCCGATGCGGTGTGTATCTCCACCTATCCTGACACACATGAAAGTTTCGCTATCATGGCGCTGGAAAGCGGATGCCATGTATTTATAGAGAAGCCACTGGCCGACTCTGTAGCGGGTGCTGAAAGAGTGGCTGCCGCTGCCCGTAAGGCAGGTAAAAAGCTGGTGGTGGGGTATATTCTGCGGCATCACCCTTCCTGGGAAAAGTTTGTGGAGCTGGCTCAACAACTGGGTAAACCACTGGTGATGCGGATGAATCTCAACCAACAAAGCAGTGGCAGTAAATGGGGCGTGCATCGTAACCTGTTGCAGAGCCTGAGTCCTATAGTGGATTGCGGGGTGCATTATATCGATGTGATGTGCCAAATGACCCGTTCGAAACCGGTACAGGTAAGCGCTATTGGTGCAAGGCTCTCCCAGGATATTCCGGCTGACAACTACAATTACGGCCAGTTGCAGATCCGTTTCGAAGATGGTTCTGTTGGATGGTACGAGGCAGGATGGGGGCCGATGATCAGCGAAACAGCCTTTTTTGTAAAGGATGTGATCGGCCCGCAGGGCTGTGTTTCCATTGTTGCTAAAGATTCCGGCAGTGCTGGTAATTCAGATAACATTGAAGCACATACGAAAACAGAATCACTGCGTTTGCATCATGCTGCGCTCAATGAAAAGGGAGAATTTGTAAAAGAAGATACCTGGATAGATATGCAGGATGAACCGGATCATCAGGAGCTGTGCAACCGGGAGCAACGTTATTTTCTCCAGGCTATCCGTCAGGACATAGATCTGACAGATCATGTGCAGGATGCGGTCAATAGTTTGCGTATAGCCTTTGCCTGTGATGAGTCTGTACGTACTGGTAAAATGGTGAACTTATAATTGAAAAGAGGGGCGCTACAGGTAGCAGCCCCTTTTATCTTTCTACCCTAACCAGCAGCAGGCGCCGGCCACCAGGGCAGCAAAAAGGGTATTACCGAAGTTAACGGCGTCGTTGCCGATATAATGTTTGCGTTCGAAGGCTGCACCCAGCACCGAGTCCATCAGATTGCCCAGTATACCGGCCAGAATAATGAACAATATGCGCCGGTCGAAACCTATCGCTGCCGCATATACGATTGCTATCACTGCTGCGCCGGCAGCACCTATCAGCGTTCCTTCCATGCTCACCACCCCATCAAGGCCTCTTGCTTCTTTTTTAAAAGTGAGGATATTAAAAAAACGTTTACCGTATACCGTGCCCAGTTCAGACGATAAGGTGTCTGCTGTTGCGGAAGCCAGGCTGGCAGCCATCATCAGCCGGTATAACTCCCGGCGGGAAGGATCTGCGAGCATCAGTATACCCATAATAGCTGCAGTACCGCCGTTGGCAAATACCTGTCCTGCTTTTCTTGTCTCCGGATGATAACCTTCGGCAGTAATAGCTGCTTTGGCCTGTTTTTTATGTGAGGTGGCCAGGGTGCCGAGGAGAAAGAAGGTTCCCAGCAGCGCAATGCCGCTGAAGCCTGCACCAGCAAATACGAGCAGTCCGGTAAGACCTGCTGCCAGCGCCGCCGGAACAGATAGTTTGCCTGTTCTGATACAGGCTATCATAAAAACAATCAGGGTAACCCCGAAAATGCATTGCTGCGTGAAAGTTGTGTCCATATACAAGGTCAGCAAAACTAATTAATTACTTTTGCTGACAGAAAAATTATATATGAAGACATTATTGAATCTGGAGGAATTAGCCTTGTTTCTGTTGGCAGTATTGGCGTTTGCGTCGCAGTCGCCTTATGGCTGGTGGCTTTTCCCTGTATGCCTGCTGTTGCCCGATCTGAGTATGCTGGGATATGCGGCTGGTAATAAGGTGGGCGCTTGTGTTTACAATTTCGTACATCATAGAGGGGTGGCCATTCTGGTTTATCTGGCGGGGCGATATCTGGCTTTGGACTGGCTGGTGTTTACCGGTATCATTCTCTTTGCGCATACCACCATGGACCGGATTTTTGGATACGGCCTGAAATATATGACCGCTTTTAAAGATACTCATCTGGGTGAGATAGGCCCTAATGCTAAGCAGCATCGGAAACAGCCGGACGCGTATAATTAATCCAGGCTTCCGCTACCATCAGATGTAAGGTAAAGCCTATCCAGAAAGCGGTGCCGAAAAATATCTGCGGCGCCAGTGCAGTCAGTGCAAAGAACATTCCTACAATAGGCCGTACGGTGGCGATGGCCAGCCCTATGGCAAATGTACGGATCATCCACTCCCGGTGCTGTGTTTTCCTGTGTTGTACATTGGCCCTCCATGCCAGCGTGAGGGCCAGCAAAAAATACAGTCCGAAAAGTGTACTGGCTGCCGCTTCATTGATCCCTCCAATGGGCAACATCACAAAAGGCATATAAAGTGCCGAAACCCCTACTATATAAGCATCTATCATAAACAGCCGTTCCAGTTGATGGTGCAGCTCCGGATGTTTTGTCTGCACCTCCGGCATAAACAGTGCCGGACCCAGTATCATAAATAATGCTCCCGGGAGTATATGCATCAACGTTATCACCGGATGCTGACTGAAGCCGGTGTCAAACGGGGCGGCACCCTTGCGGTTAAAAGAAGGTATGATACCGGCCATGGCCAGGATTCTTCTCAGTACCATCAGGATGCCGATGGTAGCCAGGATATACATGCCTATCCGCAGGATACGGGTCAGCCGTTGTATGGTTTGTGTACGGTCCATGTTACAAAGGTAGGCTGTCTCTATCACCACAAAAGCAAACCGCGACAACAAGGCAAAATGTGCAGACAGGAAGGCTAAACATAAAAAAGCCGGTGCGAAAACACACCGGCATATATAGTGATTGATTGTAAAGTCAGAATTTAAACGCCACGCTGGCAGAAAAGCGGCGGGGCATCATTCTTTCTATGGTAGTCCATCCGCTGTAATATTCCTTGTTGGTGATATTGTCCAGCTTGAGGGCCAGCCGGTAAGCATTCACCTGGTAAAAGATGCCGGCATTCAGTACTGTATAGGAGGGCAGCGTGAAAGTACCGGTTGCTTTACTGTTGACAGGAAGGTTTTCGCTGGCATAGTTGCCGCCGAAACCGATGCCGAGGCCATGCAGTTTACCGCTGGTAGCTGTATAACTGATCCACCAGTTGGCCAGATGCTCCGGACCTGCACTGACAGGCCGGCGGTCCAGCACGCTGGAATCAGCCTTTTCCATTTTACTGTTGTTATAGCCATAACCAGCCACGATATTAAGTCCTGGCAGCGGATTGGCGATCAGGTCTACTTCCACGCCCTTGCTGCGCTGGGAACCATCCTGGAGGGTGTAGTTATATTGGGTACCGTTTTTCTCAATGGTAGCGCCTCTGGTCATATTCGTCACCAGAATGTTGTAATAGCTGGCCGTCATAGTCAGTTTGTTCTGAAGCAGATCGAGTTTTACACCGCCTTCAAACTGATTGGCCTGCTGTGGTTTGAGGTTGCCGCTGAGCTCGGGCAGTGGCTGGGTTATAGGAGCCAGGTTCTGAAAGCCGTTCATATAGTTGGCAAAGAGGCTTACTTTATCTTTTACCACCTGATAGATCAAACCGAATTTAGGAGACACAGTGGTTTGACTGTAATTGTCTTCGTCCTTCTGTCCGGCAACAAAGTCCTGGGTAGGTTTACTGACAAAATGATCTACACGTAAGCTGGCCATGGCTATCAACTGATCTGTGATATTGAGCACATCAGACACATACGCGCTGTAGGTATAGTTAGTGGTGGTATTTTTAACCTGTCCGGAAGTGGCCTGTGCCAGCCGTGCATCCACAGCGGCCTTGTTGAGCTGTGCGTAGCGGGGATCACGTTTGTTGACAGCACTGACCATGTCAAACAGGACATAAGGTGAGTTGTCATTGTTGGTAGACAGGCTGAGGAAGTCCAGCCCTGCCACAATACGGTTGCGCAGTCCGCCAATTCTGAAGTCTCCGATAAAATTCTGTTGTATATCCGTTGCCGTAGTGGTGGAGTTCTGGTGGGTAAGGTATCTGCTCAGGAGGGTATCATTGGGCTTCTGCACATTATTATCACCCTGGTCCAGGAACATTACGTAAGAGTAGTAGCCGTTGCTGCGGCGTACACTTCTTGACACATTGGTTTGGGAGGTCCACTTATCGGAGATTTTGTAGGTGGCCTGCCCGAAGAGGTTCATACTGGGGGATTTCATGGTGATATCATTGCTGGTGAAGGAGCGGGTAAAGTCCATGCCCAGCTGTGCCGGTGTTCTGGCTATGAGTTGCCGGCGACGGTTGAGAAACACTATGGTAGGGTTGGTGCTTTCGTTGGTATAGAACTCCGTGTTCATGAGAAAGGAGAGGCGATCGTTGACCCGGTAGGAGAGGCTGGGAGCGAGGAACCAGGAGCGTTTGAAGCCGGCATCCTGAAAGCTGCTTTCTGAATGATAAGCAGCATTGGTGCGTAGTATGACTGATTTGTCCTTGTTCAGCGGGGTATTGATATCTGCGGTGATACGGTTGAGGCCATAGCTGCCGCCTGTATAGCTGATTTCGCCACCAAAAACATCATAGGGTTTTTTAGTGACGATGTTGATCAGACCACCGAAAGAGATCAGGCTGCTGCCAAACAGTGTGCCGGAAGGGCCTTTGATAGTTTCAACACGTTCTATATCGGCGGGGTCGGGACTGCCATTAGAGATACCCGCGATGCCGTTTACCATAGTAGGTTGTACCGCAAAGCCGCGCATGGAGAAATAACCGGCGCCATCGCCACCACGGCCGGTAGAAGACCATAGCCTGGAAACACCTGGCGCGTTTTTTAAGGCATCATCAAAATTGGTGATCACCTGTTCTTTCATCAGTTCTTTTCCCACCACATTGTATACCTGCGGGTTCTCCAGGTTTTTAATCGGGAGGCGTGCAATATAATCGCTCTCTTTGTTGGCCAGTTTGTTTTTTCCGCCTACAATGGTTACTTCCGATAATTGTGTTTTTGACACCTGTAACCGGATTTTCACGGTAGCAGTCTGATTGTTATTAATGGTCACTGTTTCCGCTACAGGCTCATATCCCAGCAGTGATACCTGCAGTACATATTTGCCGGGCTCCAGCCGGCGAAAGGCAAAGTCTCCTTTACTATCGGTAACGGTGCCACGATTATGCTGTTCTATCCTGACACTCACAAAAGCGGCGGGCTCTCCTTCGCTGGTGGTTATAATTCCTTTTATGTGGCCGGTGCTGCTCTGAGCCATTACACCAGACATAAAGCTAAAGCGCATTAATATAATTAATAGAAATGCTGACAATTTCCTGATCATGCTATTAAGTTGAAATACAAGTATTATCGTGATGATATCGCGGCACCAAAATTGAGGCAGGTATGCTAAAATAAATGATCGGATCAGGAAAAGTATTTACGCATTCCGGAAACATAACTGTGATGGATGTGATGAGGCTGATGCTCCTGATGAGCGAAGCATACATTTGGGTTTTTAGAAAAAATAATTTTGACGCATCATATATATCAGTTACAATCAAAATCATCACAGTTACGGTTTAAATCAAAATAATCACAGTTCGTGAGGAAATGGCTGGTCATTCTTCCGGAAGGCCACACATTTGTATTGCTTTAAACGGATGAATAATGAAGTTTGAAAAAATACATAACCAGGGGCAGGCGCAGCTTTTTCAGAGCAGGTATCTGGAGATGCTGACCAAAACCCATCCAGCGGTTATTTTTGGGATGTACCTGCCAGTGATCGGTTATATGTTGTATTACAGCTACACGGTATTGGGGTATTCCTTTTTACGGATAATGATGACCTTCCTGGTGGCAATGTTTAGCTGGACTTTGTTTGAATACATTATACACCGTTTTATTTTCCACCTGATCAGTGATAGTCCAGCTGTGAAGCGCGTGGTATATACGTTGCATGGTAACCATCACGAATATCCGCGGGATAAACAACGTTTGTTTATGCCACCGGTGCCGAGTGTGCTCATCGCTACTGTTGTATTCACCGTTTTCTATATCTTCCTGAAGAACAATGCTTTTATGTTTTTCCCTGGCTTTGTGTCGGGATACTTATTATACGGAAGCATGCACTATGCCATTCACGCCTGGGCTCCGCCTTTTAAGTGGATGAAGCCACTATGGAGAAATCACCATCTGCACCATTACAAGAATGACGAACTGGGATTTGGTGTCAGTTCGACACTATGGGACCGGGTGTTTCGCACGATGTTTAGTGGTTGCGTAGCTCTTCTCCTGGTACAGCCGGTTTTCGCTCATCAGTCGGCTGAAAGCGATTACAAGCTGGTGAAAAGGAATAAGTCCATCTCTCTTTATGAGAGATGGCTGCCCGCGGGAGAGAATGAAGAGCGTGTAAGAGAGATAAAAGCGGTGTTTACCGTAAAATCTGATGTGCAGGCGGTGGCCAGGTTATTGACAGACCAGCAACAGGGCGTGGTGTGGAACGTCCGCGCCAGGATTTATCGGGTGCTGCCCATGGTGGAAAGCCGTGAATGGGTTACCTATCTGAAATATAATATCCCATGGCCCTTTGGTGATCAGGATTGTTGCCTGTTGTTTCATCTGAAAGCCCATCCCTATAATGAACGTTCCGGGGAAATCAGCTTTGAGAGCACGCTCAGTAACCGGTTTCCGGTCACTGATAATGTGACCCGCATCACCGGTACCCATGGCCGGTGGCTGATGGAAGATCTCGGCGATAACGGTATGCAGATCACTTATACCATCACTACCAACCGCAGCGCCAGAATACCCAGGTGGGTATCAGACCCGATCGTCCGAAACAATATGTTTGAAACCATGTCTACCTTCAGAAGCATACTGGAAAAACGTTGAACAGCATCCTTCCTGTTTGATTAAAAAAAGCTTAGATCTCTCACCTGGCCCCATTCTTATCGTTTTTATACTTATCTTGTCTGTGCATCACTGTAAAAAACAAATGTCATGGAAGAAAAAAAGTATGAACTGATACCCTACATTACTTTCGGGGGCAATTGCGAAGAAGCATTGAATTTTTATGCCACGGTTCTTGGAGGCACGTTTAAAATCTGGACCCGCTACGATCATCCTGCTATGAATGCTCCGGAAGCATACCGTGATAAGGTGTTGCATGCGAGGCTGCAGTTTAATGGTTTGGCTATCTACGCCAGCGATATATTTCCCGGAAAGGAATCAAAGAAAAACAGTGGTGACGTCTCTTTGTCTTTAACATTCCCCGATTCTGCAACGGCACAGAAAGTATTTGACCAGCTGGCTGAAGGAGGGGAGGTTGGAGTACCTTTTGGTAAACAGTTCTGGGGCGAGTGGCATGGCAATCTGACCGATAAATACGGTATTAAATGGATGGTTAACAGCTGATCATCTTGCTATAAAAAGACTGGCCCGGGTATGAACCCGGTGCTCTCATCTCATTCAACTTAATCTAATTTAGCCCAGGGCTTCAGCCCTGGGAAATCTGTGATAGGGAAATCAGATTCCCGCAGTTATCTTCGAACACGGCTTCCATGCCCCAGTCCGTTTTGGTAGGCGGTTTACGGAAAATGACACCTTTGGCGCTCAGCCTGGCATAGTCATCTTCCAGCGTTTGAGTGCCCATTACGATAATGGGGATGCCTGCTGCGTATAGCCCTTGCTGATAGGCTTTTGAAATAGGGTGATCGGAGGGTTCCAATAGCAGCGCAGGGCCGTCCGGTGCTTCGGGTGATACCACAACAGCCAGCATTGCTTCCGGTACAAATATCTTTTTAAGAAACCCAAGTGTTTCGGTATAATGTTTAAAGGCTTCTAACGGGTCGTTTACATAAACCCCTGTCATGGCTATTTTCATATCAATGATTTTAGTAGTGAGTGATCATGGTGGAGGTATCATTACCTTTCCGGCGTTTTAAGATCATAGCACTGATTAGGGTGACAGCCAGTCCTACGGGCAATACTTCCGAATAGGTGATGATAATGACCCACAGCGGATTTTTATACAGCTCCCTGAAATGTTCTATTTCCTGTAATCTTTCCTGAAGCGTGACCGGGTTGGGATGGGCTTCACGGGCTTCTTTCAGCATATGTGCGCTGTATTTATCCATGAAGTCGGGAATAAACAGATAGTAGTCTATGAGCCATATCACAACATAAACGGTGGCAGCTATCAGTGATATCAACAGCCCTATTTTCAAAGCTTTCCAGAAGGAGATAACGCCGTTGTTGTATTTATCCCTGAAGTTTTTTATGCCCACAAATACAAAAGAGAAAGCGGCCAGCATCCCGGCATAACCGAGCACCATATTCCCTTTGAAGTTGGGATCATTATAACACCATAATGTGGAGACGACCATCATCAGGCTGATAATGGCACCTGCAATCAAGCCAAAAACAAGCACATTTTTTTTCATCTGTGTAATTTTGTAGATATCCAAAGATGCCGGACCTGCCTCATTTTTTGTCTATATGATGTGCCACTTCATGCGTGCTGTTTAAACATTTTCTGTGATCATAAAGTTATCATATTTAGGTTACAGCACCTATGCCTGGCACAGTCATTATTTTTCCTTTGCCAGGGTGAGTCCTTGCTCCTGCAGGGCTTCCTTAATCCTGGTGATGGCGTTGGGACCCATGCCGTGCAGTTGTAGCAGCGTGGATTCGGAGACCTTCGATAACTGTTCCAGCGAGGTGTATCCTGCATTGTGGAGCGCACGTAATGCCGGTGAAGCCAGTTTGGGCAGTGTGTTAGCAGCTGGTGGCGTTGATTTTTTTCGCATATGTGACGAGTGTGGATGATTAAATTTACAATGATATTGTAACATTTGCCAGGTGTGATACGTCAACTATGGGTAAAATAACAACATACATAACTTTAAAAAATTACATTTGCGCACAGCTAAATTTTATTTTCCTATGAACAGACGTACTGTTATCGCATTGCCACTCGTTTGCCTGACACTCCAGAGCCAGCCGCTTTTCAGCCGGGAGAAGAATGTTTTCATTACTCCGGCGCTGGCCGTATCAGCGGTGGCCGCTGACGGTATCCAACAGGGAAAACCGGCCCAGCAGGTCTCTTATGGCCAGGGAATCGAGCTCATTGTAAAAGGGCTGGGCCTCAATATTGACAACATCCGGTTTATCAAAGAACCCAAAGCGACCGATTACTGCACTAATGCAGATAACAAGGCTTCTTATGCACAAGCGGTGATCATTGCCGCCAATAATGGTATCACGCTGGCCCGCAGCCAGCGTTTTAATGTGCCCATGACCCGTGAACAGTTTGCCATAGCGCTGGAAGAAGGTATCGAACACACAGGGCCATACCCCGTGAATATGATGTGGATCAATATCAAAGATGCTGCTGCCTTCACTACTAAAGGGAAAGGCGACAATGCTGTACAAAACCTGATCAAATTTGGTGTGGTAGCGCTGGAGAACGGTAGTTTCCGTCCAAAAGCCAACATTACAGCGAAAGAAGCTGAAGCCATGGTGAAAAAAGCAGCCGCTTTTGTACAGTCTTTTAAAGAGCGCCAGGGCGGCAACCAGGAAAAGGAAACAGTGTCTTTCACCACTACACCCGTGAATACAAACGTCAACAGTGTTGTTGTTTCCCGGGGCAGCAAACCTAATTCAGGTTACCAGATAACCATCACAGCTATTGACTTTGCCGAAAACGGTACTGCTACCGTGCACTACAAACTCACAAATCCGGCACCGGACAAAATGTATATGCAGGTGATCACAGAACCTAAAGCTGAAACATTTGTATCTGTTGCTTATAAGGTGACCTTACAGGAGGATAAGTAAGTTTTTTTCCGTTGAGCAGCATCGCGTGTTTTACGAACAATTGTTTGTAAAACACGCGATGCTGCTCAATGGTCATATGCAGGACCTGATAAAACTTCATCAGTAATTTTTAAGAAAGCACCAGTATATTTTTCCCCGGCTGGTGAATCCTTACAGAAATAGATCTGGCTGTAACCTGCCACCAGGTGTCACGGCGTAATGGGCCAGATCGGTAATACCTTCTGCTTTTAATACCGCCTCATCTATAAAGTTATTGCCGGTGCAGGAAGCGGCCGGTTTATCCAGTATATAGTATGCTGCGTCGGCCATGATAGCGGGCTTGCGGCTAACTTTTATAATTGCGTCGCCTCCCAGCAGGTTTTTGATAGCGGCTGTAGCAATGGTTGTTGCCGGCCACAGGGAGTTGGCAGCGATGCCATAGGATTTCAGCTCTTCGGCCCATCCCAGGGTGAGCATGCTCATATTGTATTTGCTGATCGTATAGGCCACGTGTGGCCCCAGCCATTGTGGTGTAATGTTTACAGGCGGAGACAGAGTGAGGATATGCGGATTGTTGCCTTTTTTCAGGTAGGGTATACAATGTTGGGTGACCAGAAAAGTACCTCTTACATTGATATCATACATGAGGTCGAAACGTTTGGCGGGCGTTTGTTCGGTGTTGGTGAGCTGTATGGCGGAGGCGTTATTGATCACAACGTCTATACCACCGAAAGTGTCTGCAGCTTTTTGAACAGCCTGTTGTATCTGGGCTTCATCGCGGATATCTACCTGTATGGGCAGGGCTTTGCCTCCGGCGCTTTCTACAGCAGCGGCTACAGAGAAGATGGTGCCTCCAAGGCGTGGATCTTCTTCCACGCTTTTGGCAGCGATAACGATATTGGCGCCGGCAGCAGCGAGTTTGAGGGCAATGGCTTCACCGATGCCTCTGCTGGCCCCGGTAATAAAAATAGTGCGGTTTTGAAAGGTCATATGATGCTGCTTTTGGTGAAATGATATTTTTTATCTGCCGGCGATTGGCCGCCGACCTTTCTTAAATATACCCCAGACTCGATAAACTACCATGTAAATTTTTTTTTGCCGGACCATTTTGCAGAACATTTTACCCCATATGCAGAAAAAGCAGCCGGAATCACAAAGCAGCCGCCCGCCGTGCTGACGGGCCGCCTATTTTTGAGCCTGTTATCTTTTATCTGAATATGAATTACGCACTTGAAGCTCACCAACTCAGCTACCGTTTTTCCTCCAGGGAAACAGTGTTGCAGGATATCTGTCTGCAGGTATCGGAAGGGGCCATCTATGGTTTCCTCGGTCCTAACGGTGCCGGCAAAACGACGACGCTGCGCCTGCTGACCGGCCTGTTACGAAAACAAGCCGGCACTATCCATATCCTGGGCCTTCAGGCTGACCGGCACCGCCTGGAAGTAATGCGCCGGACAGGTTGTCTGATCGAAAGCCCTGCGATATATGAACATCTCAGTGCCATCGAAAACCTGTCTGTTCTTCAGAAAATTTATCAATGCCCGAAAGCCAACATGGGCGCAGTGTTACAAACCGTAGGACTGGGCGCGGTGGCCAACAAAAAAGCCGGACAGTTCTCCCTGGGAATGAAACAGCGGCTGGCACTGGCTATGGCCATGCTGCACCAGCCTTCCCTGCTGATACTGGACGAACCTACCAATGGACTGGACCCCAACGGCATTATTGAAATGCGTGAACTGCTGAAAAAAATCAACCGCGAACAAGGTACTACCATCATCATCTCCAGTCATCTGTTGTCTGAAGTGGAGCGGCTGGCCACCCATATCGGTATTATCAACAAAGGCAGGATGGTATTTGAAGACAGCCTGGATGCGCTGGTATGCAGACGTCAGGAAACACAGGGATTTCTGCTGGATACGACCCATCCTGCGGCTGCGCTGCAACTGCTCAGTCACCAGCAGGTGGAGGCCCGCGCCGAAGCCGGCCGGATCAGGATACCGGCACTGCCCGAAGAGACTATTGCAGGGCTGAACAGCCTGCTGGTGCAGCACGGTATAGGCGTTTACGGTATACAGGCCGTTAAAAATGACCTGGAAACAATTTTTATGGACCTCATCAATACATAACCTATGATTGCTTATATACATAGTCTTCAAAGCGAATGGCTGAAGAAACGGCACAGCGCCGCGGCCTGGCTTACCGTTGCCGGTGGCTTGTTTGTACCCTTGTTCATGTTGTGTGTACGGTTTTATTATTTTGATCAGCTCCCGAAAACCAATGCAGCCCCCGATATATGGGAGCAGCTCTATAATCACGCCTGGCGATATATGAGCTTCTTTCTGCTGCCAATGGGGGTGATATTGACCACCAGTCTGATTACCCAGCTGGAGACGAGCAATAACACCTGGAAGCTGCTGCATGTAACACCACAGCGGCCCTCTATCATTTTTCTGGCCAAGCTAACCGTCATCCTGCTAATGTTGCTGCAGTTTTTTCTGTTATTTAATATCGGTATTTATCTTACCGGCATAGTGCCCGCATTGCTGGTGCGGGATGTTCCTTTTCCCGCAGAAGCTTTCCCCTGGCTGAAATACCTGAATGGCAACTGGCAGTTTCTGATAACCTGTTTGCCGATAGTGGCGCTGCAGTATTTACTGGGGCTGCTGTACCGGAATTTCCTGTTGCCCCTCGGCGTAGGACTGGGCCTTTATATCACCGCTATGATCGTCTTTAGATGGAAATATAGTTTCATAATTCCTTACATTTATTGCGTCCTGGTGTTCAATAACAGCTTTAATCCGGTGGACCGTCCTGTGAGTATACAAGTGTTGGCTACCGGTTATTTTTTACTGTTCAGCATATTGGCATACGTGTTTTACATCAACAAAAAAGAAAAAGGGTAAAACAACAGTAACTGCTATGAAAAAATCCGCAGTCATTCTTTTACATACGGGCTACTGGCTACTGTATTATCTGCTCATACTTTGTTTTGCGCTGGTGGTTATCAAAGGAGGCATATTATCATGGGAACTGGCAGGCATCTTTATGATGCCTCCGATAGCTATCTTCTGTTTTGCACCGGGGTTCCTGGGGTTCTATACTTTTTATACGGTATTGTTTGACCGGTATCTTAATAAACAAAGGATAGGAGTACTCTGTATCGCTGCTGTGGTGGCGGCTCTGACTATCGGCACACTGGTCACCTGTTTTTTATTACCCTGGAACAACCGAATGACTTTGCAACAGGACCTGACCATGGCTTTGCTGTTGTCTTGTCTGGCTGCCATACATGGTGTGATCGGCCTGGTCATGAAAGGTTTTGTCAGCTGGTACGGGGATATCAAACTAAAAGAAGAACTGAATAAAAAGAACTTCGATATCTCCATGGCACTGATCAAAGCACAGATCAACCCACACTTTCTTTTTAATACGATCAATAATATTGATGTACTGATATCCAAAGATGCAGAAAGAGCTTCCCTGTATCTCAACCAGTTGTCGGGTATTATGCGTTTTATGTTGTACGAAGCGAGGGCGGAACAGATCCCGCTTTCGCGGGAACTGATGTATATTGATCAGTATATCGCGCTGCAACGGATACGCTCGTCCAATGCCAGTTATGTGACCTATCAGGTAGAAGGGGAGCCTGGCAACCGGATGATTGCCCCTATGCTTTTAATTTCCTATATAGAGAATGCTTTCAAACATGCAGAACATAAAAAAGCAGAAGATGCCATTCATATTCATTTGCAGATAACGCCGGAGCGTCTGGTATTTAGCTGCCGTAATCTGTACAGTGCGCAACCAGCTATCAGACAAGAACACAACGGGTTAGGCAATGAGCTGTTGCAAAGAAGACTGACATTATTGTATCCCGGGTGCCATCAGCTCCATATTACCCGTGAACAAGGCATTTATCAAGTAAACCTGATATTGGAAACACATGAAGATCAACTGCATCATTGTTGAAGATGAGCCCCTGGCATTGGAACGGGTGAGGGGCTATGTAGAAAAGCTGCCTTATCTGCAGCTGATGGGTACATTTGATAACGGTATCGATGCAATGGTATTTCTGCGGCTGCATCCGGTACAACTGATTCTGCTGGATATCAACATCGGCGGGATTTCAGGCATACAGCTGCTGGAGGCGGCCAATGCCAGTTGCGAAGTAGTACTGATCACGGCTTACGAAGAATATGCTATCAAAGGTTATGAGCTGAATGTAACCGATTATTTGCTGAAGCCTTACACCTTTGATCGTTTTATGCAGGCCATAGACAAAGTGCTGCATAATCTGTCGCGTCAGGCGCCGGCAGTGTCTTCCTTTATCTTCATAAAAACGTCGTGGCGGCTGGAAAAAGTGGTGCTCGACGATATTCTCTATATAGAAGGTAAAAGGGACTACCGTAAAGTATATACGCTGCATAAGCAGATCATGACTTTGCAGCCCTTTGGCTGGTTCGAACAGGAACTGCCACCAGCGCAGGTTTGCCGTGTCCACAAATCATATATGGTCGCCATCAGCAAAATAGACAGCATAGAACGCGATGGTATCCGTATTGCCGGTATTACCATTCCTGTTTCAGAGACCTATAAAAAAGATTTTTTTGCATTGATCACCCGCGGGTAGTTTTGCATATGCATCTATTACAACCCAAACCGATTATCGTCACCCTGGAGATAGCTCCCTCCGATATGGCCGTATTCAACCGGCTACGGGAGGCTCATTTTCCGGGGCATGCCAATTACCTGCAGGCACATGTGACGTTGTTTCATAAATTGCCGGGTATGGAATCATCTATTCCGGAAGTATTGGCGTGTAATAGCCGAAGACCTTCTTTTTCCCTGTTGGTAGACGGCATTGTTAACTTCGGTACCGGTATCGCCTATACGCTTAACTCACCGGAATTACAAGAGCTGCATGCTGGTCTGCAAGCAGCTTTTGATCCCTGGCTGGTGCGGCAAGACCGGCAACCACTACGTCCGCATATCACTATTCAGAATAAAGTAACGGCCTTTAAGGCTGCGCAACTGCATGCACAACTAAAACAGGCGTTTGTTCCCTTCTCCATTATGGCTACCGGTTTTGCTACCTGGGCTTATCTGCGTGGCCCCTGGAAAGCGCTGGACAGATTTATGTTTACTGAATAACCCGGATGATCGCGATATCATCGGTGGGTCTTAATCCATATACATGTTCGAGGGTTTTCAGTTTCCGGTCGAGCATATCATCCTTGTCCATATCTGACTTGTCGTGGAGAAGTAGTTCTACCGGATCTTCCAGCGGAATATCCACGTTGCGGCAGGGTTTGAAGAACAGAATACCGTCGGTGGCAATACTGATATGCTGTATGTTGGGGACGAAGATTTTCTGGGTGAGAGAATGATACCATTGATCAAAGTCTTGATGGAGATGGAAGCCCAGATAATCGGGTTTGTTGTCATGGTCAAATTCGGTGAGGTGGCCATTAATGCTCACTAAACCGTCTCCAATAGTCAGTATGATACCGGTGTTTTCTTTTTTATCTGCCAGAAAGAGGATGAGGGTGGTAAGCAGGTCCTGTTGCTCCAGCAGCAGCTGTTCCTGCATCTGCTTTAAGGTAGTCATGAGTTCGGATAAGATCAGTTTGAGCTGATCTTCCAGGCTGGGCTTAGGTTTCCCTGGGTTGTACAGTTCCTGGTATCCTTGTGTGATACAGATTTTTTTCAGGATACGGGCAACGAGGGTGGAGGCGAAGTAGCTGTCGCGGGCCATAGTGCAACCGTCCATAACAGCCATCAGCAGCCGGTCTGTACCGATGTTTTCAATTAGGTAATAGTCTTCGCAGTGATTGAGGTGAAAGTCTCCTATTTGCAGGGTGGCGTAAATCTTCATAGTGTTGGTGCCCGAAAGTAGTCATAGTTTGTTATACAATAAAAAAAGGTGCTGTCTTGAAAAGTAATTTCCGAGACGGTATCTTCTCATTGTTTTCGGCTTTTCTTCCATATTGCGGCAATGGCCAGTACAGTTTTTTTCATAGGTATTATCTTACTTTCGGCTGAAGTTACTTAGGGAACAGTTGTTGTTGTGCATTTTCTTTTTTTATATCGATAACATAACATCATTTTCCACTGTTTGCTGTGACAGCTGTTTCTGCATTTTGTCTTTACCTGGTTCGTTTTGAGTAGTTTCTCCATAGGAGGAATACCGGGTGGATGGTGATATTCCCTGATAATACTTTTCACCTGAAAAGTGCAGCGGATAATTATCCAGTATCACAAATCCGGGTATCCTGTAAATAAAAAGCGGGTGTATCAAAATTTGATACACCCGCTTTTATATCGGAATTCAGATGAATTTACTGATTGGCAGCTTTTTTCTTTTTAGCGTGGTCCACGATGGCACCTGTACCAGCTCCTACGCCGGCACCGATGATAGTACCGATGGCTGCACCTTTTACGTGGTCTGGATTGATGATAGCACCGGTGATGGCGCCTGCACCTGCACCTACCACAGCACCTTTAGCGGTATGGCTCCAGCCTTTTTTCTTTTTGGCTGCCGGAGCGGGAGCCGGAGCAGGGGTATTATCTGCGGCGGCAGTGCTGGGAGCTGCATAGCTGTTAGGTGTAGCAGCTTCCATTGTTTTGCCTTTATGAGCGGAGTGCTTAACGGCATTCATGGAATCTATCACCTGCTGTTTGGCAACATTGATCGCATTGATGGAGTCAATGGTCTCTTTTTTAGCTTTTTCTACTGCGGCAGCAGTGTCGCTGCTGTTGTTATTGCTGCAGGAGAAAAGTGTTACTACAGTCGCTAAGGCTAAAACTATCTGTTTCATGGTTTAAAATTTTTGGAAAATTTTAGGTTTGACAGCAGCAAGCGAAAACTATGCCATATGTTAAATTTCTGTATATATTTTGTTTAGAGAAGGTAAAAGTAACGCCAGTACGACACGTGGCCGGCGATCTGCAAATTATGCCGGCAGTTGTTTCCGGGTTTGTTTGCGGTGTGCGCCGGGAGTGATCCCTCTGTGTTTTTTAAAGAGGCGGGAAAGGTAACTTTCGTCTGTAAACCCCAGCTCCTCTGCTATTTCACGTACCCGCATATTGCTGTAGGACAGTCGTATCTCCACCAGCTTCAGCTTATAACTGATGATATAGTCCTGTATGCTCTGACCGGTATGTTTCTTAAAGTACTCACCGAGGTAATGCACTGACATGTTGAATGAGGCTGCCAAAACGTGCATGCGTAATCGTTCGGGATGATAAATATGTTCCTGGAGATAACTAATCATGCGGAGTACAGAGTACTGGCCGCTGTTTTCATGTACATCCGGAGATTCGGAGCGTAGCAGGTTGCGGGCGATCAGGTTGAGGAGTATAGAAATTGATTGACGGATGATGAGCTGGTACCCTTTGCCATGCAGTTGTTGCTCCCGGGTGATGTTGCCGAGTAAAGCATGGGCCATGTCCTGATCGGCTGTGTCGTGGAAGATGCAGCCAGCTTTGGCGCGGAAGTTATTAAAGATGTAATCGGTCTTTTTCATCCAGTCGCACATCTCCAGTCGCGACACTTCATCTTTCAGCTGTGTAATAAAGAGCTCGGTGAAACGAATAACGGTAAAAGCCGTTTTTTCCTGTATGTCGTAATGGTAGCGGTCTTTGGGCGATAGCAAAAACAGTTTTCCCTGGTGGTAGTCATATCGGTTGTCGTTGACATAATGATATCCCCGGCCTTCACGTACGTACACTAGCTGGAAGAAGGGCTGTGGCTGTCGGGGCGCCTCCCAGACTTCCTGTTCCTCCAGTATGATATCGTATGGTTCCTGCAGCAGCTTGTTGAACATAGTGCAAAAGTACAGGCAAAACCTGTTAAAGTGCCATTTTTTATTGTACAATCCGAAGTTTCTTTGCGGGCATAACAGAAAGGAATTTATTATGGAAGAAATGGATGACCGCCGTTGGTGGGCACTGGCAGTGCTTTGTATGGGCGCATTTTTATCGCCGCTGGATTTTTTTATTGTGAATGTAGCCTTGCCGGCCATTAAAAGCGGGCTGAACGCATCGGAGGGCGCTTTGCAGCTGGTAGTTGCTGGTTATGGAGCGTCCTATGCGGTATTTGTTGTGACAGGTGGCCGGTTAGGAGATATTTACGGACGGAAACGTATTTTTTTGCTGGGGATGATGTTGTTTACCCTTACTTCCGGCATTTGTGCGATGGCAACAGATATTCGTTTGCTGATAGGGGCGCGGATTGTACAGGGTTTGTCGGCAGCTTTA
The DNA here is from genome assembly GCF_003308995.1 of Chitinophaga flava. Lineage (NCBI taxonomy): Bacteria > Pseudomonadati > Bacteroidota > Chitinophagia > Chitinophagales > Chitinophagaceae > Chitinophaga > Chitinophaga flava. The sequence goes on from NZ_QFFJ01000002.1 coordinate 2,285,683, forward strand.
CTGGCGCCGCAGGTATTGTCTACTATCCGGGTGATCTTTCCGGCTAAGGAGCAGCCGCTGGCCATGGGTATTTTCGGGGCCGTGTTTGGACTGGCGGCTATAGGTGGACAGCTGCTAGGTGGCGTGCTCGTTGAGGCTGGTATCTTTGGCTGGACCTGGCAAAGCGTGTTTATGATCAATATACCGGTGGGTATTATTACAGGTATAACGGGCAAGTATATATTAAAAGAGAACCGGCCTCCTTTCCGGCAGCAGCTGGATATACCAGGTATGCTGCTGATCACACTGGCGTTGTTATTGTTTATCTACCCGATTATTATGGGGCGTGAGGCGCATTGGCCGGCATGGATATTTGTGTGTTTGCTGGGGGCGGTACTGGCTGGTGGTTGTTTTGTATATATCGAACAGCTTACGCTGAAACGCGGACGGGCTCCATTGATACAGCTGCCCTTGTTTAAGGACCGGCATTTTGTGAAAGGGTTGGGTGTCATTTATTTGTACAATCATACAGCCGCTTTTTTCCTGGTATATCCTTATTATTTACAACATGAACTGCACCACGATGTATTGTCGGCGGGGCTGTCGGTGCTGCCTTATGCAGCGGGGTTCTTTGTGGGACCATTGATCAGCCCGGTGCTGGCCAGGAGGCTGGGTACTTATATCATTGGTTTGGGGCAGGGGCTGCTGGTGACGGGCTTTAGCCTGGTGGTGATAAGTCTGCTACAATCACCGGAACCGGGCCTGCTGCTACAGGCAGGGTTGTTTTGTGCGGGCATAGGCCATGGTATTGTAATGCCTTCCATCATGCGTATCATACTGGCAGCGATGCCAGGGCCGGTGGCTGGTCAGGCTGCAGGTATTGTGAGCACGGCTATCCAGGTGGGCGGCGTAATGGGTGTGGCCCTGTTGGGAACCTTGTTTTTTGCCCTGTTGGAACATTTTATTGCTCCAACTGCGCTGGGCATCACCCTGGGATGCCTGGCAGCACTGGAGTTGCTGGGACTCGCGTTGGTCATCTCCCTATCATCCACAAAAAAATAAAATCAAATAATATGGACAATCTCAGTAAAGCAAAAGAAGAAGTTATCCGGTTTAGTGAGTACATAACAGCCTGGTTCAAGGGTGAAGAGCGTGTAGCCGCTGCCGGTAGTGAAGGTGTGTTACAATACATCAGCCATGATTTCCGGATGGTATCGCCCAATGGTGTCAGACGCGACCGGCAGGACCTGGCTTCCTGGCTGCCAGCGGCTTTCGGGCAATATCCGGAAATGCGTATAACCATTAACGATATACAGGGTTACGCCACTCAACACCACGTGTTGCTCACTTATACAGAAACACAGCACGATGGGACCAATGAAAATACCCGTTATTCCAGTGCTGTATTTATCCGCGAAGGAGAGCATATGGTATGGCTGAACCTCTGGGAAATGCCTTAGATCCCGGTTTTCAGGTTCTGAATGATCTTATCCAGGAAAAGGATGGTGTGGGTATAGTCTTCCAGGCGGGTACCTTCCAGCATCTTTTCCTGGATTTTCTGTTGCCTGGCGGCCATGCTGGCAAAGGCTTTTGCACCGGTATCTGTGAAGCGGCAGGTATTGTCATGAAAGGTAATCCAGCCGCGGGTTGTAAGTGTATGTACTATTTCCTGTAATGTTTCAGGAGTGATAAAACGTGCCACCTGTGGGTAGTATTCATTCAGCGAAATACTACCATGGACGGAGATGTTTTTTAGTACCTGCCAGTGAAAGCGGGTAAGGTCCATGCTTTCGAAGGTACTGTTGAAGGTGGCTGTGATAAGGCTGTCGGCTTCTTTGAGATACCATCCGATGGGTTTAGGATTTTCCATGTGTTAGTTGTTATTGGCAGTGGTGATTTCGATCATGATGTTATCGTAGTGAAAGTAGAAACCGAATGTTTTCCGGATCTGTTTAGGGGCTTGGGTCAGTAGTATACCGCCATCCTGTAACTGTTGCCAGGTGTGATGTACGGCTGCTTTATCGGGCAGATAAAAACCAATGTGGAAGGCATCGGGATAGGAGTGATTACCGTTTTCGTTTAGCCGTTCCTGCATGAGTACCAACAGGAAACCATCTGGTCCGTTCAGTACAGCGATGGTGTCGTTAGGTGGAGTGTCGCTGCTATGTTGAAAGCCGAGATTAGTCTGGAAAAAGAGGCTGGCCTGGGAAACATCTTTTACAGTTAAGTTTAAGTGATTGATGGTCATAGTGTTGTGAATTTTAAAGCGAATGTTCGTTCTTTTTTATTTTGCAAATATAATCGAATGATCATTCTTTTAAAATTTTTATTTCAGGCTTACGGGTGAGCCGGTGAAATCACTGTATTGTTGAATAGCAGCTTTCAGCGCTGGCTGATGTGATTTTTTCAGTGGTTGGAAGTGTTGCAGTTCGAGGAGTATATCATTTTTTCGGATGCTTCGTTTCCATGTGCCGGTGATCTGGCCATCTACTACTATTACCGGCCCGAGGCTGGCCATAGGAGGGAGGCTCCCGTTGATCAGCAGTTGCTGGATATCTCTTTTTTTATAGGCTACGGTAAACTCATCAAAAGCAGGCAGCAGGAAAACGGAGGGCTGAGCGGCCGGATGCTGCTGATCGGGTGACATCCAATAAGTCTTACCATCCACTGCTACAGATACCAGCTCGTCCTGAATAGCGTCCAGGCCTCTTTTGGCTTCTGTGATTGTCAGCCCCGACCACCAGGCATAGTCCTGTAAGGTAGCGGGGCCATGACTGGTAAAGTACCGCAGGGCGAGCGTAGCCAGAGAGGCTTCCCGGCTTAAAGACGCCACCGGAGCGACGTGTTCTTCCAGCAACACATAGGTGAACTGTTTCCCATGCCTTGGACCACTGCAGATGATACGGTCCAGTTCTGCATGCATCAGCAGGGCCCCCAGGCGATACTCATCTGTGGAGATACCTGCTTCACGAAGGGCAGGCGCGATCTGCAGCCGGTTGAGCTGTTGTTTGTCGCGCAACAGTTTCTCCAGTATTTTATGACTCTTTGAAATCATCGCCGGGGTGATACCCCAACGGTTATCATTATACGAACAAAACGCTTTGATCCGGGGAGCCGTCAGTTCCAGCATCCAGCGCAGGTCCTGTGGCGCCACAAAATGCCAGGTAGGACGCAGCACATGTGTACGGATAATGGACCAGTTGCCCATGGCGTCGTCCAGCATGGTTTCGGTAATGTCCTTCAAACGCTGACCTATAGCCCATTTGGAAGCAGCATAGTCCTGTGCCTGTACTGCGCCCATCCACGACACTAACGCTGACGGATCTCTGAATTCCGGAGTCAGGAGGTGCTGGTACTGTAGTCTTTGTAATGTAATATCAAAAGCATTCATGGTTGTTAAGTTAGTGGTTCCTTTCATGCCAACAAAGAAATAATCACCTGGTGACAACAGTATGTCAGTTGATATGAAAATTATTTTTACCTTACCTCAAAATCTTCCTACACCAATGAAACAACCACATGAATGCTCTGATATGACCGAGATCCGCCAGGAGATAGACCGCATCGATCATCATATTATCCAACAGCTCGCCGAACGTTATGCTTATGTACAGGCCGCTGCTAAATTTAAAACCGACGCCGCCGCAGTAAAAGCACCGGAACGGTTTAAAGCCATGCTGCAGACACGCCGGGAGTGGGCTTCCACGGCAGGACTTGATCCTGATGTAATCGAAAAAATGTACACCGACCTCGTGAATTATTTTATTTCAGAAGAAATGAGTCACTGGAAAAAACAATAATTTTTTGGAAGTGTTAAATAATTAAATATCTTCGCGCTCCGTTTAAGGGAAATGATTCCGTAGCTCAGTTGGTAGAGCAATACACTTTTAATGTATGGGTCCTGGGTTCGAGTCCCAGCGGGATCACTGGAGTTTTAGAAACCTCGCGCATGGCGCGGGGTTTTGTTTTTTTGTCGAGGGTTTAGTGGAGTTCCTTTTGTATAACCCCGATTTCTTTCCCGTACTTTATACAGGTTAACGGACTATTATTTTTTTACGATAAATTTAACCAACAATTCACCCTTACTTAGATGTATAGTAAGGAAGTAGTTTATTCTTAATAATACTTGATTCATATGAAGGCCGCGAGGACATGTATTGAATAATGCCAACTAATCCTTTTACAGAGGAAATTTCATAGAAACCAATACTTCATAATTGTAAAGAAAATCATTAACTACCGGGCCTTCAATCTCTCTTTCCGACAGGATTTGAAAACATATCTTCAAACAATTATTTTCTCCCACATTTACATAATTGCCACTGTCAAGAACTTCCCTGATTACCCTAAAAAGTATATTTAAATCTCCGAAATCATTCTTAATATCTTTTCGATATATTTCGGTCATCTCTATATAAGTTTTCTTATATAACCATTGATCTTTAATTTCTTCTCCATACCTTTCATAAAACCGGAGTGTTGTTAATAGATCGCTTTCCCGAAACTGTTGCCTTTCCAGGATACTTTTCTGCTCTCATTTTAACTTACGCAGATCTTTTCTCAAATCCACTCTTCTTTTTAACAGGCCCCATATTTCATAATTCTGATTATCTACATTAAAAGCACGTAGGCTATTTTCACTTAACTGCAGTGCTGATTCTATTTCCTGGATTTTATTCATAACAAGATTTTACAATTCCGATTGTCCATATTAAATGTCGAATTTCATCGGTGACCAATACCGGTTTGTTCCTGTTGAAGATGTAAATATTTCTCTTTTGGGGCATGGGTGATATTATCGCAAGCTGGCGGCAGAAGCGTTGCAAATTGTTCATTTAATTCTACCGGGGAGCCGTACATTTTGGGGTAGATCGGACGATATACGGACGAATTTTACTGTTCCGGAATTTAGGAGGAATAGCGGTTTCTGTATTTAGCAAGGTAGATTTATCTGTATTTCAGCAGTACTTGTACAGGTAGCAGGTTTTGGTTAACGAGCTTTTACTAAGATAAAGAATTTTATGATTGTTGATATTGTTGAATTGCATTAAAACCATCCGCAATTGTTTAGCGGATGGTTTTAATGGTTATTTTGCCGAGGTAAGTAAAGCGGTCTGAAGACTAGCATCAAATTTGTTTAAAGCAGGAGGCTTAATTTCCTCATTAAACTCCATCTCTAATTGTATCGTCTTGTTATATTTCATTTTAAATAAGTGCTGAAATTGCTCTTGGGATTCAGCAATTGACATTAATGTCGTCACTTTAATGATCTGTTTTTTCAAGTGTTCTCGTCCAATTTCTGGTGTGAGGGATGGGGGAAATTTATATTTCCAATTACCTTTTTCAGTTTTGGGGTGTTTATTTTTTATAATACTCCCTCAGGTAAATGTTCATATATGTAGCGGGTTATAAGCTTACCTATAATTGAAGGTTTATTTTTGATGTATTGGGGTATGAGTGGCAATCCCCACAGTCGATATACTTGTTTGTAGAATTCATCAGTAAATGTGAGCTGCCATTTTAAAATCTCATCCGAAATATATGCAGTAGGAATTTTTTGTAGCTCAAACCTTTCTCTGTCATACTGGTACCCGGTAGCTTCGTCAACTAGGGCGATCATTCCCACAGTTGCAATTCCTCGAACTAATAGCTTGCACTGATCAAAGATGTGTATTTGATTACTTTTAAGTTTTCCCGCTTCGCCTGCATCAATAAAAACAGAGCAATATGAGGAAGTAGCGACGCTTTGTATCCAATTAATTCGACATTGTTCAAATCAATAAAATTGATTGGTTTAGAATGCTCAAAAGATTAAAACGTAGTTGATACGGTACAAGATCATGAAAAAAAATGGAGGTAAATAACCACAAGATATCTTTATAGAATGATCCCGCGGAATGGTTTAAAATCTCATTTTTATCTTGATGTTAATTCCTGTTTTTGTTGCTGGTATAAACATCCTTAGCCCTGTTTGCTAATAGGGAATAGTAGTTCGCTTGAAAAATGTATTGATTATATTGGCTGTGTTGAACAATCAAAATGTTTTCCTTTCGTCTGTAGAATAAATTGTATTTCCTATTGTTAAAAAAAAAACACACCTTCGCGGTCTGAAAAAAATCTATATTCTTAATTAGTAGCGATTGAAGCTATAAACTGTCCTGAATAATAATTAGAAACCACTAATGACACGTATTTATTTCCTATTCCTTTTTTGTTTTGCAAGTCTATCCGTTGTTGCTCAAACAACAAATCTGTCTGGAACTTACAATTATCAAGGAACCGTCAATGTTAACGGCTATCTTAATTCCACAGGGTCTTTTACTGCCACCGGGCCTTCCAGCTTTGAAGGAACCGTAAAAATTGGTGGATATTCCGGGAATAATTATTTCCGGGTGTTGCCTAAAACAGATAAAGCAAATGCTATTGCTGATTTTTATGATAATGCAAATGCAAGTATTTCGTCCTATTTCCTAATGGGGATAGGTAATACATCGTGGGGAGGGCCTCTTCCTGGTACTTTTATCTGGTCATCTTCTAATGGCGGTGCTGCTGTAAAGGATTTTTTTATATGGATGGGACCGAAACCAGACGTGACAAAACCTGCGATGTATGTACAGGCGAGTACCAATGCTGTTGCAATAAACACAACCCGGATTCCTCTTGGGTATATGTTTGCGGTAAATGGGGGAATTGTAGCTGACAAACTATTGCTGAAAAATATATCACAATGGCCGGATTTTGTATTTGAGAAAGAATATAAACTTCCTACTCTCCAGGAGGTGAAAGAGTTTATTCAGGTGAATAAACATTTGCCGGGAGTACCTAGTGCAGCCAGCCTCAATGATACTGGATTAGATGTGACTCAGATGAATGCTATATTGCTTCAGAAGCTTGAAGAACAAACGCTGTATATAATTAAGCTCAATGAGAAAATTATTGAGTTGGAAGCGAAAATTGAGAAAAATAACCTTTCCTATAAGAGCCTGTAGCCTTTTAATTTAGCAGAGATTATTTTTACATACCTACCTATTGAAATAGTCATCATTTAATAAGTTATATCGATTTTATTCCCAACAATACGATTCGGGGTGCCGAATTTTGGTTAGGTTGATGAATAATTTCAGATATTCTGTTTTTAAAAAGTCATGATATTTATTCACGATAATTTTAAAAAAGTAGTAGCATCTTTTTGGAGTGTGCTACTATTCTTTTTTGTAGCTGAAACAACAGTAGCGCAACAAACTATTGATCCCAATTCGTTTAAAAATCCAAACATTCTGTCTCCTGATGTAGCAAACCTCGGAGAATTTGGGCGGGTTCCAGTACTACCATTTAATGGTACTGTAGATGTTAGTATTCCGTTGTATACACTAAAGTATAGAGATATGGAAGTGCCACTAATACTCCTTTATAATACAAGGGGTAATAAGGTGGAGACTTTCAGAAGTTGGGTCGGGCTTGGTTGGAGCCTGATTTCTGGTGGTGTTATAACGAGAGAAGTTAATTATCAGCCGGATGAAGAACAGTTGAATTTTGGTAAAATAAGAGAGGATAGAGAGGATTGGTGGAGAGCAAGTGAAACCATTGATGGGCCTGATGAATTCTCTTTTAATTTCCTAGGGCATACTGGTAGTTTTTATATGGACCGGAACGGGAAATGGCAAATAAAATCCAAAGATGCGAATTCGCTAAAAATTGACTGTGTTGTAGCTGACAAACTAGACGCGAATGAGGGAGGTCCTCTTTATAATGTTAAGAACATAATAACTTTTGTCATTACTACACAAGACGGAACAACCTATACTTTTGGCAGGCAAGCTGAAGCAATAGAGAAAACAAGATCATGTAAATTGACGGCGGTGCCGGAGGAAGATCCTTTCGGAGTTCCCTTATTAGTTTCTAATGCATGGCATCTGGTGGAAATAAAAAACCAGAAGGGACAGATAAATTTCAAATATAAAAGGGGGGGGCATATTTCTGCAAGAAATGTAACGGAAATTTGTAGAGATCCATGGATAACTGAGATGAACCCTAGTATTGAAACTCCAAATGAAGCAAATGCAACACGCTATAATGGGCATTATCTTTCTTATCTTGAATCAATTGAGGCACCTCAATATTGCACATTGAAATTTAATATGGCGGAAAGTGCAGATTTAAAATATGAATCATTCAATTTCGTTCAGAGATTCTATGCCCTTGTCAGTGCTGAACCTGGAGGATCTGTCACGAAAGATTTGTTTTTTTCATTAGGGTACTTTCCTTTAGATGCGTATAATAACAAAGAGAAATATTTTAAATTGGATAACATAAAGATTTCTTATGCTGGTCAAAATACAGAAGATCAAGTAAAGTTCTCTTATATTGATAACAGTACAGAAAGGCTGAAGTTATCCAAAGTAACCATTTATCCCCAGGAGAATTTGTCAGAGCATTCCTATTCGTTTACCTATAATCCCCAAAAGTTACCCTCATATTTATCTGGTCGGGTTGATCATTGGGGATACTACAATGGGAGAAACTTCTATGGTGACAAATTAAAAATCGGTATAAAAGAACCGCCTGATTTAGTTGCTTATTTCAACTCCAGAGAGCCCGATCCTAGTTTTCTGCAAGCAGAAATCCTGAACAAAATAGAATATCCGACGGGAGGATCTACTACGTTTGTTTATGAACCTCATGATTACAGTTCAATAGTTATGTATAAGCCAATGGGGGTCCAGGGTACTCCTCAAAAGTTTGCTGGAGGGTTAAGGATTAAGAAAATAATCAACATCGATGGAGTTACAACACTTCCACTGGTTAGAGAGTTTTTCTATACGAAAGACTTTATTCAGGGGGGGACCTTGTCCAGTGGTGTATGTACAGGGCTGCCTGTTTATTATGAGTCAGGATATGATCGGCTAGGGAGTAGTTTTAGATTTTGTAGTTCGCCAAATGGTTTTGCAGGTTTATCTGATGGTAATCATATAACCTACACGGAAGTTGTAGAAAGAAATACTGATGGGAGTTATAAAAAGTATACCTATAGTAATCATGATAATGGTTATTTAGATATGGCACCTGATTTAATTAAAATGGGCCGGTCTATAACCACCGATGTGGCTTCTGTTTATACCTCTTATATATGCAGTAAGCGGGAACTGGAACGAGGTTTATTGTTACAAAGTGATGTTTTTAATAGTGATAGGAAACTACTGTTGTCAGAAATTAATACTTATAATTCAGAAGACAATAAATATGAGCAGTTTTTAAAGCAAAAGCTGGATATTACTTCAATTGGGGGAGCTACTTTTCTGGTGACCTCGCGACTATTTTATTTCTGGCCTTTCCTGGCTAAACAGGAACAAGTAGAATATGATAAGAATGGTAATCGGTTTTCAACAGTTAAGGTTTTCGATTATGACAGAGAAAACAGATTGCCCAGAATGCAGAGTCAATTGATAAATAATGATAACTATATTATCACAAGATATAAGTATGCTACGGATTTTATTGGTAATGTTGTTTATGATGAAATGGTAAAGCGGAACATGATTGCTCCGGTCGTAGAAACAATAGTTGAAAAAAAATTTCCTGAAAGCCTGAGATTGAATACTGGTACTTCCTCTATTATCCAACCCTATAAATTGTCACATAAGAAAACTAACTATGGGCTTTGGAATGAATCAAAGCATATATTGCCGATAAGCCAGGAAGAAGGTAATGAGGGTAGCCCATTGAAAACGGTTGTAAAGTTTGAAGGATATGATAATTATGGCAATCTTATTCAGTCCCGTACCAGTAAAGGAATATTGACTTCTTATTTATGGGGATATTCAGGTTTATATCCTGTTGCTGAAATTAATGGTCTGGATTATTCAAGGGCGTTTAGAGTTGTAGATGAGAATATTCTGCTGAATGTGAATAATGTTTTTTCAGAGCAGCAGATCATGTCTGAGTTGGATAAGTTAAGAAGTAATCTTAATGCGGCATTGATTAAAACCTATACCTACAGATTTGGCGACGGTATGACACAGACAAAAAATGCCCAAGGGGTAAGAACTTATTTTTACTACGATCGTGCGCATAGATTATCCATGACAAAAGATAATGATGGGAGTATTATAAAGATGTATGATTATAATTATAAGCTTCCATCTAATTACTAATCTATTGATCAAATAGTCGAAAATTTATAATGTTAAATATTAATAAATTCCTATTAATCCTATTGTCATTGGGCGTTTCAGCTGAATTAACCTGGGGACAAACAGAAAAGGCCAATCAGCCAGAATATATACCTAATCCAACTTTGAACCGGATTCGTACCTGGCAGCCAATTCAGATGTTCACTAGTTCCGATCAGGTTCTGAATTCATTTGATCCCGCAAAATCCAAGCTGACAGTTAAGTATTTTGATGGACTGGGCCGCCCTTTACAGGATATTGTTGTGGGGTATTCACCAACTACTAAGGATCTTGTTCGCATTTATTCTTTTGACAAGACCGGCCGCCAGCAATATAACTATCTGCCGTATATCAGCAATAACGGAAATGGGGTATTCAATATAAATGCCTATAATGATCAACAGCAGTACCTGTCAAGTCTGTACCCGGATGATAATTACTTTTATTCCCAAACAGTTTTTGAAAACTCGCCATTAAACAGGGTTCAGAAGAAACTTTTGCCGGGCATAAATTTAGTTGGAAGTGACCGGGGCGATGCGTCAAATTATGAGTTCAATAAGAATGAAGACGATGTGAAAATCTGGAAATCATCGGAGGACTATAATGTTTTACCTGTAGTTAGTGGAGTTTATCCCGTCAATAGTTTGCGCAAAGATATAACTATAAGTGATCGGGGTTTGCGAACGGTAAGTTTTATTGATAAAGTAGGACGTTTGATATTAAGTAAAACTGAACTTAATTTAAATACTCCTGACGGCCATCAGGGTTGGGTATCGACTTATTATATTTATGATGAAGATGGTAACCCCAGGATGGTTATTTCACCGAAGGCAGTGGATCTCATTTCTTCTACATGGACATTGTCATCATCGATTGTAGATGAGCTTTGTTATCAGACATATTATGATAAATCAGGACGGTTGGTGAAAAAGAAGAATCCTGGTCGTGCTCAGGAAGAAATGGTGTATGACCGGAGGGATAGAGTTATGTATGTTAAAGATGGTAATACCCCTGGTCAATGGAAAGTAAACTATTACGATAGCTGGAACAGAATGATGAGAACGGGAATCTCATCTAACCCAAAAAGTAGGGAGCAGCTTCAGCAGGAAGCAGATTTTCTTCCATCAAATGTCGTCCAATCAAAAACTGGAGACATGATTGTGGATAAAAGAAATAGCTATGTGATAAAATACACAGCAAGTAATAGTATACTTTTTACCTCTGGTTTTTTTGCCGACAAAGGAGATGGATTTGAAGCATCTCTTGATCCAGGGGCAACCAATAGCCCGGTTTTTTCTGAATATTTTGAAGAGAATCCTGTACCGTCAATTGAAAATATTCAATGGTTGTCTTTCAATTACTATGATGGTTATTTTTTCCCTGGAGCTACCGGTTTTAATAATACAGATTTTCTGAAATTAGTTAATGATGATCAAAATAGAGGGGTTAGTATTAATTCTCCCTATTATGATGTACAAGGTCTGAAAACAGGTGAAGCAATTTTAGTTCCTGAATTAGGAGTTACCATTACTACAACCTATTATTATGATACGGATGGTAGAGTTATACAGACAATAGGTAACAACTCAGTAGGTGGTATTAACTCTTTCTCCACTCGATACACATTTGATGGTCTAATCGCATCTACCTATCATCGCCATACTAACAATCTTGATACAGAGATCCCTCAGATATCAAAATTAACTGTTGTAAATAAAGATATAACAGGAAGGACTCTACAGGTCAAATGTAAGCTTAACAATGAAACGGACTTCAGAACTATTGTCTCCAATAAATATAATGAACTTGGGAAATTATCAGAGAAAAGTTATGGGAGTGCATTAGGTGTGGATAAATTCGAATATGATGCCCGTGGTCATTTAATATCGATGAATAAGGATTTTGTACGTGATGGAGTCAACGGTTTTTTTGGTTATGAATTACTGTTTGATAAAAATACTTCCTCCTCAATTGTAAACACTGGAATCAGTAATCCACGATATGATGGCAATGTTGCGGCAATGATTTGGAGAGGAAGCGGACAGCCAAAGAAATATGAATATGTCTATGATAATCTCAGCCGATTATTACAAGCTGACTATACTGCATACGCAGGGGACTGGTCAAATGCTGTTGAAGATTTTACTATGAAGACCACTGATAACGGGGATGTTAATCAGGCATATGACTATAATGGTAATATAAAAAGAATGCTTCATTTTGGGGCTCCCAATAGGGTGATTGATGATCTGGTTTATTCTTATGAAAATGGGGAGAGAAGTAATAGATTGAAATATATTTATGATAAGCAAAATGATCCGACGAGTACCTTAGGAGATTTTAAGGAACCAGCCCCCAACAATGTTGCGAATATAAATCAAGGGACACCGGATTATGGGTATGATAATAATGGGAACTTGATTTTTGATCTTAATAAAGATATCGTTTCCATTTCCTATAATACTCATGACTTGCCAACTAAGTTTGTCTTTTCCGATAATAGCTCCGTGTCTTTCATCTATACAGAAGATGGGAAAAAACTAAGAAAATCGGTGGTCGATAATACTGTAGTGCCATCCAGATTAACTACTACTTATTTTGACAATGGATTTGAGTTCCAGGATAACCATTTAAGAAGTTTTAATCAGGAAGAGGGGCGGGTTAGAGTTATTCGTATGGGGGCTGATGTTCGATCCTATGCATTTGATTATTTCATAAAGGACTATTTGGGCAATGTAAGAAGCGTTATTACAGATAATAAAAATGTGGGTTCGTTTTATCTGGCTACAATGGAATCGAAAGCTGCGGCTACAGAAAATCAATTGTTTAGTAATTTAGATGCAACCCGTACAACTGTTCCTAATGGTTATCCTGATACGACTTCCAAGGGAAATAATAAATTTGTTGCTAAACTAAATGGAAGAACAGCGGAACATAAAATAGGCCCATCATTGGTCCTGAAGGTAATGAAAGGGGATACCATCCAGATTGGAGTTAAGGCATTCTACAAATCAGGACAACTTGTTGAAAATAATGATGCAACTGCCGGTACTTTGTTGTTGTCAGCTATTGATGTTTTACAGCGACAAGCAACTGGTGGAATTCATCATTCGGATATGATTTCATCCGGTTCCCGATCAGCATCTGCTACATTTCCTTCTTCTCTGATGAAGCTTGTAAACAATGATAATTCTATTCCGAACTCAAGACCCAGGGCTTATTTGAATTATGTTCTTTTTGATGAGAAATTCAATTTATCCGAGAAAAATAGTGGGGTTAAGCAGATTAAAGAAAATCCTGATAATTTACAGGTATTGTCTTCTGACAGATTTGTGATTCAGGATAATGGCTTTTTATATATATCCACTACAAATGAATCCGGAAATGATGTATACTTTGATGATTTAGCGATTAGCATGTCTCCCGGACCGCTTCTTGAGGAATCCCATTATTATCCTTTTGGCTTAAAAATTAACGCTATCAGTTCTAACGCATACCCTAATACTGACTATTATGAAAATACTTTAAAGTTTAATGGAAAGTATTTAAATGAAAAAGAACTAAAGGATAACAGAGGGTTAAAGCTTCATGATTTTGGTGCCAGAATGTATGATGCTGCTATTGGCCGTTGGATGGGGCATGATCCTAAAAGTAGTGATTTCCCCAAAAGCTCCCCTTACAGTTTTGGATTAAATAATCCTGGTCGTTATATTGATCCGGATGGTCGTGCAGCAGTGCCTCCCAGCACATTTGTTGATCAGTATGGCAATGTGGTGGGTGGAACCACAGGCGACGGAGATAGAGGGGTGTATATGGTGAAAGGTTTAACGCGCGAGAATTTCAATATTTTTAAAACGGATACTTACAAAAGTGAAGGTGCTAAACTGGGAGAAACTTTTTCAGTTTATTCATTTTTGGAACCAAGTACTAATATCTGGATGGGACATATTAATATGTTGTCTATGGATGCTAAATCTGAACTGACCTTGGCTACAAATATGTTTAAGGAATATCAGAAGAACCATAGCTCTTTTGAATCTTTTTCATATTATAAGAGTAATGCAGGCAATTTACAAACCTATGATATCAAAACTTGGGGAGTGACTGATAAGTGGGGGCGTATGAGCGAAGCAGAAAAATTTAATCACGTATATACAGCTTCTTTTGCGGCACCTGGAATAATTATGACGCGAAGGGATGAAGGCAATTATGCCGCTGGGATGTTGATGAAAATAACCGGGCTAGGAAACGATATTATGATATCAGGCTACGGAGCTTACCAATCTAATGGTAATAAAATGGACTGGAGTTTCTATTTGAAGGCCATGGTTAATTATCTTTTTATGAAATTAGATAATGTACAAAACATTGGCCATAATCCTCAGATATATGATCCCGGATCTCCGGTCTTTAGCGATGATCCAGGTTCGGAGCAACTACAGAGAGTCGGTTACGAAATGCCAGTTGTTTTTTAGTTGACACACAAGAATAACCCGGAATCATTTTACAATTTAGGACTTTGCTATAAGTATTGTGATGATATCAGACAATCTAAAGCATTATTTTGAGAAAGCAAAAGGTTGTGGACAGGATGCTGCTGGAAAACAATTGAAAAGTCTTGTGACTTCAAATCCCTCATAAACTGGTTTGGGTTTTGTACCATAAAGATCATAGAGAAACAAAAAGCCTTCAAGTCATAGATTTGAAGGCTTTTTTCATCCACTGGTGGTAATATCTTCACCTCTCTTTTCTGAACACAAACATCGCCGCCGTGCCCGCAATCAGTGCGTGCATGCAGTATAGCTGGAATGCTCTTTCCAGTACGATGTTAAAGATCAGACTCAGTACTAAACTTCCAAGTCCGTATCCCCGGAAAAAGGAAAAGAGCTCCATCGAAGCGCCCTTGTTGGTACTATAAGTAGTAATGATCGCTGTAAACAACGGATGCGAAAGATCAAAGCCAAGTGATAAATGAATAACCAGCAGACACGGGAAGGACGCCAGAATATTCTTCTGACTCATAGCCTTTTCAGATGTGTCAAATAACCAGTTTCTCAACACGATTATCAGGACAGAACTGGCAAAACCGGTTGCTGAAACGTAGCTCAGTTGGTAGAGCAATACACTTTTAATGTATGGGTCCTGGGTTCGAGTCCCAGCGGGATCACAAATTGCTCCAGATTATCGATAATTTTTACTTTCACTATTGATATGTACTACCACCATGTAGTAAGCATAAATAATTTGGAAGAATGTATTGGAGTGAAAAACTAGATTCGATAAAAAAGAAGTTCCGATGGGTTCAAACTTCCAGGTATATGATTGTAAATATCAGGCATTGAAAGAACTTGTTTATCTGTCTTCCGGACAGAATGAGCAGGAGTTTTGTATAGTTGATAAGAAATACGCCTGACTACTATTTTTTAAAATAGATCGCTCAAAAGACTTGGTGGAAATTTACAATGCCGAAAGGTTGATATAACTAGGTTATCTGTGCAGATCAAACATAAAACGGTTCGGGTTTTGCACCTTTTCGCTGATTTTACTGAATGGCATAATGTAGCGATTGCCCAACATCTGTATCACTTTGGGCGGAGATTCTGGCTGATTATGAGCCGAATAAATTACCTGATGGCTTAATTATACTCATTGAACAGTACCGCCGCTATTTCGGTTGTCACTACCAAACCATATAACATCCAGGCATAATTCTTCATCCCCATCTTAAAAAGGAGGTAAGTAGGGATGAGGTAGATCAGGAATTTGAAAATAACGATGTATGGTAATTTTAACCTCCGCGTAGCTGTTGGTGCTGCCCATGTACCCCAGAGTACGATGATAAGCAATAACAATCCCGCAGCCACTGCATATCTTAACCATGGAGAAGCAATGATCTTAACAGGAACGTACACTGCAACAATCAACATAATTATTTCCAGTGAAAAGGCCAGTGAACGATTTAACCACTTGAGTAGAAACATCTGATAAATAGGATTGATGAAAACACCTTTGACTGATAAAATTAGTACAGGTTTAGATATATGTAATAATAAAGCCAAAAATTATTTTCCTTCTCCAGCTGGCCTGTAGCCCTGATATTGATGTATAAAGTCTGGTTTCTGGCAATATTACGGGATATGTGCCTTCCACACCTCATAGTTTTAAAGCGCTATTGGAAGTTAACCTGGTTGCTTTTCGAGCTCTCTGACAATCACTTTTGCCATTTCCCTGGAGCTGAAAGGATTTTGTCCGGTAATAAGATTTTTATCCACCACTACATTTGAGGTCATTGGAATAATCGATTTTTTTAGATCTGCACCTCTTTCTTTGATAGCTGCTTCAAGGTTGAAAGGCACTTCTTTTTTCCTTCTTGCGATAGTTTCTTCAAACCAATTAAAACCGGTCATTGACTTTCCTTTGATTAAATATTCCCCATTAGAAAGTTTTACATTCAGCAATCCGCCTACCCCGTGACAAATAGCGGCTACCATTTTGTTCCTTTCGTATTGTTTCCGGATGATGTATTGTAAATTGGTATCATCAGGAAAATCATACATGGTAGCGTGTCCGCCTGACAGATAGATGCAGTCGAAAACTTCATCCTTAACCGCTTCCAGATTTTTGGAGTGATTCAGTTCGTTCATAAATGACGGACTCCTGTAATAGTCTTTTGAAATTTTATCTAATACCAAAGGTTTGAGGCTTTCAGGATCAATCGGAACATTCCCTCCTTTGGGGCTGGCGATAATAATATTCCAACCTTTTTCTTTTGCACTGTGGTAGATATGTGTAAGCTCGCTGAGCCATAAGCCGGTTTTTAGTCTACCGCTTGCATACATATCAACGTTGGTGACTATTAATAAAATGGTTTTCATTTTTTATTATATTATTGCGCTGAAGTCTGCTGTTCATTTGCTATTTGCTCAATCCCCTCCTGATAAGTGGTAGCCTGAAAATCAGGGAATCGTTTTTTAAATTTTGAGTCATCAAATATATTGTCGTATTCATATCTGGGAAGCAGCTCCTGCAGTTCTTTTATCCGGTTGTTGAATATCGCACCAATCTTAAAGATAAACTTCGGAATAACGGCGTATTTCAAATCTTTGCCATAAATCGTGGAAGCCAGTGTGATGAATTGTTTATAGGTTAATCTATTATCATCAATCGGCAAATGCCAGGTTTGGTTGTAAGCATCCGGTGTATTCCCGATTAAAGCGGTTGCTCTGCTTGCATCGGGTGTCCAGATCAGGCTTCTTAATTTATCGTCCCGCAAAGGAATCCTCAGTTTTTTGTTCTCTTTAATATTATTGAAGATTAAAGAGTTTGTGATACTCTGTGTTTTGCCAGGGCCATAAAATTCCGGAGCACGACAAATAACGGCTTCTATTTCGCCGGCTTTTATTGCCTCTAGCAACAGGTCTGCCATTGCTTGTCTTACTCGGCCCTTTCTTCCAACGGGAGCAAAAGGAGTTTGTTCCGTAAGAATCCGGGCATCCTGTGGATACATGTAGGTATTATCAAAAAATACCAACTTTGTTCCATTGACTTTACAGGCTTCGATTACGTTGCGGGTGATCAACAGAAACTGTTTTTCCCACAAATCTGAATTCATTGGAAGCCCTAAAGTGAAGTAGGCTATTTCACTGCCTTTTACTGCTTCAATTGCATTTTCTTTGATGGACAGATCTGCTGAAAAAGTACTATCGGTATCATTTACTTTTCTGGCTTTCCTGCTTACAATCCTGATGTGCGAAGTAAAACTCCTTTTTAGTTCTCTCGCTAATTCTTCGCCAATTTGTCCATTGGCCCCTAGTATTGTTTGCATACTGTTTTTATTACTTCATTTTTATTGTTGATAATAAATAACAAGCGGAAAGATATTTAGTTTGAACAGGAATATACAGGGATACTATTTAAACCGGTTTTTATTACGATTATGTGATGGCCGATAATTTGGCAGATCGTACTTACATTACAGCTGTAGCGTATTCAGGTAAGCATCCCAAAGGAGATCTAATTCCGGAGTGGTGTTTTTAGGCAATATGATGGAACATATATAATCACTGACAAGGCATGAAATGGCTTTGTATTGAGGAAAATGGCGAAATGTGCTCGTATATACGTTGCCGTGTTTTTCTAATGTCTGAATTTCCAATAATTGAAAGTTCATCATTAACCCGGTCTTTAATATTTTAGATAACCCTTCCTTTATTGTCCATATAGTAGTACAGCCAACTGGTAAAGATAAATGACAGGCTGTGATGAGTGCTATTTCACTGGCTCCGAGCTGGCTTTTTATCGTATCAATTTTATCCGGGTTTACTTTTTCGAGATCAATTCCAAGTGGATGTTCTTCCGGAAATGCCAGTGCAATTCCTATATCGTCAGCATGACTGATACTTACCTGAATGTTTTGGTGCCTGGTGGTTTTTACAACGGGGAACTGAAAAATTCCGGTGCTGATTAAAACGGATGGCATGTTGTTTTCTTCAGTTAATTCACATACTGCTTTTTTAGAAGCAATTCTTCCCAGCAGATAACTCATTTTCCTTTTGTCAAATTTTAGCGTATTATAATATGCTTTTTCTTCGGGGTGAAGTAATGGGATTTTTTTTATGAGATCAGGTAAGTCGGATTTAATTATACAGAATCCGGTATTGAAATTATTGTTTTCTCGTTTTAATATAATTCTGCCGTTATTCATTTTTTATGTAGATACGTAGGTGTTGTTAGAAAATAAGGTCCATGTTTTAGTGCAGTTTTTTCGCAGTGACTTCAGCGTTGGCAATAAATTTAGTTTGGATTGCAGTCTGTTTTTGTGGATAATTTAATAATTAAAAAATATACCGTTATAAAATTAGTAAATATGTGCCATTGAATATTTTCATTTTTAAATGTTTGGAAAGCCAACATTTAAAAATGTTAGTATTAACAATTTTTTGTTTTGAAAATATTCTTTTATTTAAATTCTAATTATTAACTTGCACAGCATTATAATTTATCGTGAGCTTCAACCTGTAAGAAGAAGTGATTTATAAATAGTAATCCGTTATCCATGTTGTCACTATTTGATTAATCCTGTAATTTCAAAATAACCGTTAGAAAAAATAGTCTATTAATTTACCCTGAATAGATTGTTATTCTTTAAACCCTATTATTTCAATGTATATATCCAATGCATTTTATTACTATACTAGTCAAGGGTATAGTATGTCTTGTTGAAACCAAAGCGTGTAATTGTTACCCGAAAGTCTCCCTCGGCATGAGCTGGCTGACAGCGGAAAACGCGATCTTATGCAATATCGGCAAACAGCTGGTGTTGACGACCTTGTATTGCAAAATGCAGGTTCGGTAAATGTGAAATAACTAAAACTATACTATTTTGGTAGTGCCTGTAAATGCATGGTGCCATGGCTGTATTGCCATGCCTATGGTTCATTATATTAAATTGGTATGGACTCCTAACTTATTATTAGATAGTGTGTTTTCGAGAGATGGGTTGTTGGAAAGTGCGAGAGTGAATGCCGCCTATCGGGAAGCGTCTAGTCGTTTTTTATCATCTGTTGGATGGCTTAAAAAGCAGGATAATGGAGACTGTCAATTGAATGTTTCACCTCATGTGAAACAAATGATAGCCAGTTCTATGGCTATTATGGAGGCTGATTCCATCAGTCCTGAGGCAGATGAAAAACAGGTTGATCTGTTTGTCCGGATGCTGGAAAAAGTTTCGTCCACTCTTGATATAACTGTGTTTTCTTTTGATGCAATGTTAGATGGTATCCTTATTGTGCCTGTGCTCTTGCGTTTAAACAAGCACCTGCAATCCAATGGGAAATATTTTGACAGTGGTTTATTTCATCAACGTATACAAGCGCCGCTGATAAATATTTTTTTGCAGCGGGAATGGATAATTAAAGAAGGTAATACATTTATTTTTACAGATACAGGTGCAGCACTGGTTGCTAAATCGATATATGTTGAAACACTCGTTTTTCCGAATTTTTTGCTCACAGCGGCTTATCAACTACAGGAAGAAGCAGAGGATAAAATTGTACAGTTATTTGATCATCAGCATATAGATCGCCAGCCCAAATATATTGCTGAAATGGGCTGTGGAGAAGGAATTAACTTAAAGCGTATATACGAAAAAATAGTTTCCGGAACGCGAAGGGGCAAACATCTGGAGAGCCATCCGCTAACTTTAATCGGAATTGATCAGGATAAACGAACATTGGATTTAGCAAGGGAGAATCTTGCTGACTATCCAATGTTGCTCATACAAGGTGACCTGTCAGCACCGGGAAAAATCGCGAAAATACTGACGGAAAAGGGGATAGCAGCAGATGATATATTATATACCGGACTGCTGCCCGATTTCACTGGTCGTCCTTCGACTACTATTATCAGTGAGGATAAATATATATCCGGATCAGAAGAGCATATAACTTCGCAAACGCCATTTATATCTATTGTTCCCACAGATCGTTACTGGAAAAACTGGGCTGCATTGACAGGGAAGCATGGATTGGTGTTACTAACAGGCTATTGCCTGGAGCCTGAGTGTTTTGATGTGCTGGATGTTTTACATGTAGCCAACAGACCGGGCGCAGCATCGTGTATGTTAGAGGCGGCCAATGTGGGTTTGTTTGCCAACAGGCCGCTGGTAAAATATCCTGACTCGCTATCATTTACACGCTTGTCTTTCGGGCATTATCAGCAAAGGAATTATCAGGTTCGTTATGCCAGTCGCAACGACCTGCCTGTTTTGATGCAATTGGAAACTGTATGCTGGGCGGCAGATATACGTTTGCCAAAAAAAGAAATAGTAAGAAGATTAAAAACATATCCGGAAGGACAATTCGTCATTGAAGAAAATGGCAATGTGCTGGGAGTTATTTATACACAACGTATAACAGACGAAACAGCGCTTTATACTACCAGTGTAGATACAGTGGGAGCATTACATCATCCTGACGGTGCAATTGTACAACTGTTATCCATCAATATTTTTCCTGAATGCCAGAGCCGGGGATTGGGCGATGAGCTGCTGGAGTTTATTCACCAGTATGTTGCACTGATGAATGATGTAACGAAAGTATGCGCCATTACAAGAAGCCGGGATTTTAAAGGGAACACACAGGACGACTATGCAGCCTATATCAGACAAACAGATGAACATGGCTATTATGCAGATCCTATCATCAGGTTTCATCAGGTACATGGTGCGCAGTTGGGCGGTATTGTAAGCGGATATCGTGCTATGGACAAGGAGAACCTGAGTAATGGAATACTTGTACACTATGATGTTCGTAAACGGCAGCGGTTTACCGGCAATGGGCGGCAGGCAGTGGAAAAATCCGGATTAAGTTTGCAGGAGATCAGTGCAGCAATACAACAGCATATTGCAGGGGTATTACCGGAGGCAGCACATATAGACATGGAGCAGCCATTGATGGAGATGGGGCTGGATTCCGGCGATTTAATGGGACTGGGATTATTTTTAGATAACAACTACAATATAGCGGTACCCGGTTCATTTTTCTTTGAATATAATACAATAGGCCAGGTAGCCGAAAAAGTAGTGGACATGCTGGCGATTACATCTGCTGTGGTAGCGGATGAGGAGGATGTTCCTAATCATCGTGAACCGCAGGAGAAATTTGCTGAAACCATATCCGCTCCTGGTGATATTGCTATCGTCGGCACCGCATTTCGTGTTCCGGGCGCGAGTACTAAAGAAGCACTCTGGAATATACTGATTGAAGGTCGTTCTGCTATAACAACATTCCCTGAAGGGAGATGGACCTGGCCGGAATGGGTGAATCTGAATACCACCCACAAAGGCATTGACCGGGGAGGCTATTTACCTGATATCGATAAATTTGATGCTTCTTTTTTTAGGATATCTCCGCGTGAAGCGGAACTGATGGACCCACAGCAAAGGCTTTTGCTGGAGCTTACATGGGAGCTGCTGGAAGATGCCGGGTATAAAGCATCTACACAGAAAGGAAGTAAAACCGGTGTTTATATTGGCGCCAGCGGTAGCGACTACGAACTTTTACTGGGGACACAAAAAGGAGACGAAACCCTGACCGGTACCGGTACTTCACTAGCGATACTGGCCAACAGGTTATCCTATTTTTATGATTTTGAAGGCCCCAGCATGCTGATAGATACTGCGTGCTCTTCTTCATTAGTGGCCATCAATGAAGCCATTACTGCTATTAGTACAGGTAAGTGTTCTCAAGCCATTGTTGGTGCTGTCCACTTGATGTGTCATCCTTCCAGGAGCCTGGCGTATCATCAGTCCCATATGCTGAGTGAAGATGGCCGGTGCCAGACTTTTGACGCGGCTGCAAATGGTTATGTAAGAGCAGAAGGAGGTATCATGCTTTTTTTAAAACCACTTGCCCAGGCAATAGCTGACAACGACGATATACGCGGCGTTATTAAAGGGACCGCTGTTAATCATGGCGGCCAGTCTGGCGGATTAACGGTACCTAACCCGGAAAAACAACGCCGGTTACTGGAAGATGCTTACACCAATGCAAAAGTAGATATCAGAACGGTTAGTTATCTGGAAGCGCATGGAACAGGTACAAGTCTGGGTGATCCAATAGAAATAGCTGGATTAACAGCCGCATTTAAATCACTTCAGCAGGCATCAGGCGAACAGTTGGTTTCCTGGTGTGGAATAGGCTCTGTTAAAACGAATATAGGGCATCTGGAGGCTGCTTCCGGTATGGCTGGTATATTGAAAGTATTACTTTCAATGGAACACAGATTGTTACCCCCCACCTGCAACTACAAAAAACTAAACCCCAAAATAATATTAACAGATAGTCCATTTTATATTCAGCAGAAATTGCAGTCATGGCAGCCCACTGTTGCCAATGCGCCGCTGAGAGCAGGTGTGAGCAGTTTTGGAATAGGTGGCGCCAACGGTCATGTGGTATTGGAGTCATATCCGCAGGCGCAGCGAATAGCTCCGGGAAAAACAGGTCCCTGCCTTTTTGTATTGTCAGCTAAAAATATAGCACGATTAAAGCACTACGCTGAAAATATATTGCGGTACCTGGATGAAAACGTACCGGCTTTATCCGAGTTATGTTATACCCTGCAAATGGCCAGGGAAGAGATGGAGGAACGGTTGGCAATAGTATGCCGGGATATAGAAGAACTGGTGAACATATTACGCGATTATGCCAGTGGACTATCTTCCCAAAAAATCTATACAGGAAATATAAAAACCGTTGCAAGGTCAACTGAAACGTTTGACATCGCATCGATGGTAGCCAGGAGACAAATAACAACTGAAGCACTGCAGGATATCGCAACATACTGGTGCACCGGTGGATCCATCGACTGGACCTTATTTTATGAAAAACATCAACCTGGTAAAATACGGCTCCCAACTTATCCTTTTGCAAAGGACCGTTATTGGTTACCCGATGATAGTAGCACTGCTGCCATATTAAATAGTAATAGCAAACTACATCCATTATTACATCACAATAGTTCTACGCTGAAAGAACAACAGTTTACCAGCAGCTTTAATGGTAAAGAGTTTTTCCTGGCAGATCATAAAGTACGGGATGAAAAAGTGTTTCCGGGAGTAGCGTATTTGGAACTGGCAAGGGAAGCAGGAGAACAATCGTTGCAGGAAAAAATAACACAGCTGAAAGATGTACGCTGGTTAAGCCCGATCCAGGTAGGCGAACAGCCCGTTGAGGTATTCATCAGCCTTTTCCGGGAAAAGGACGATACTGTTTATGAAGTATACACCCATCATCAGGAGGGACGCAAAATAAACAGTCAGGGAAAATTAAGTACAAAAAATAAGCAGGCGCCTGAAAATTTTGATCTGGCTGCTATCCGGCAAAAATTGCTGCATACGAGAGAAAAAGAAGCGTGTTACCAATTATTTAAAGCGAAGGGATTAAAGTATGGTAGCAGCTTTCAGGGCATTGAAATGCTGTATTACGGCGAAACGGCATCATTGTCTAAAGTAACTTTACCGGAAGAGAAAAATTATGTGCTGAGTCCGGGTGTGCTGGACAGTGCGCTGCAAACTTG
This sequence comes from Chitinophaga flava, assembly GCF_003308995.1. Taxonomy (NCBI): domain Bacteria; kingdom Pseudomonadati; phylum Bacteroidota; class Chitinophagia; order Chitinophagales; family Chitinophagaceae; genus Chitinophaga; species Chitinophaga flava. The sequence goes on from NZ_QFFJ01000002.1 coordinate 2,309,907, forward strand.
TCTGGGACTACATTTTGCAGAAGAAGGACAAACGCTGGCATTGCCTTTTAGCGTAGGGGAAGTAAATATTTATCACGAAATCCCTGCTACTGTATGGTGTTATGCCAGGCCGCATCAACACCGTAAATCAACCAGCACAGTTACCAGTTATGATATCGATATTTTAGGAGATGCCGGACAAGTACTGCTTAGTTTTATAGGAGTAGTAATGCTTCCCCTGGACGGATTTTACAAACCCCAACAGCCGGCCGAAAAAGAAAGTACACATTTATATCACATCAGCTGGCAACCTTCACTACCGGCAGTCATTCCGCAACAAATCACTACACCAACACCCCTGGTATTGCTGGCAGGTGGCTCAGCTGATCTGGCGGATAAACTGAAAGAAGTATTGGAACAGGAAGTTATCCTGCTATCCGGAGAAACAACGGAGGCCTATTTTCTGAGTGTACTGGAAAAGGTAAAGCAGGTACTGACAACCAAAACAGCTACGCATATAATGATTGTTTGCAGCCATGCAGATTATCTGGATTATGGTTTTGTATCGGGATTGTTAAAAACAGCTACACTGGAAAATCCCAGAGTAACCGGAAAAGTCATAGGTGTAGAACGTTTGAATATCAAGGAGCTGGATACGCTGATAACCATACTGGAAGCAGAACTACACACTGCCGATACAGAAGTATGTTATCACGAAGGAACGAGAACAGTAAAAATGCAGCAGGCTATAACAGCCGCTGCTGGTATCAAAGATCATGCTGGTATCAAAGAGGGTGGTGTATATCTGATTGTCGGTGGCGCTGGTGGACTCGGGCAGATTTTTGCTGCACACATTAGTCAGACTCCAGGTACGCAGGTGATACTCACCGGAAGAAAGGCTTTGTCTGTAGAGCAACAGACAGCTTTATCAGCCTTACCCAATGTAGTGTATTATCCATGTGATATCACCAACAGAGCAGCGGTAAATGATTTAATAGAAAGCATCAAAACCCGTTACAGGAAACTGGATGGGGTCATCCACAGTGCCGGTGTTATTCGTGATAGCTTCCTTGTCAACAAAACCGGAGAGGAAGCAGCAGCAGTGCTGTTACCCAAAATAACAGGCGCTAAAAATATCGATGAAGCTACAAAGGAGGAGGCGCTTGATTTTATGGTCTTCTTTTCGTCTGTATCAGGCGTATTGGGGAATGTAGGACAAGCAGACTACGCGTCTGCCAATGCCTGGCTGGATAATTATGCCCATTACCGTAATACACTGCAGGCAGCTGGAAAAAGATATGGTAAGACTTTAAGCATTAACTGGCCTTTATGGAAAGAGGGCGGAATGCAAATAACCGCAGAAAGTGAAAAATATCTTGCAAAGCAATGGGGCATGTTGCCATTGCCCACAACAGAAGGGATACATGCTTTTGAAACATTGCTTAATCATGTATCAGGACAGGGAATGGTTGCCTACAGAAAAGCGGATATCAGTGCAATAGACCGCACGACTGTGGTATCAGCGGAAATTGTTCAACCATCGTTTACGCATAGTGATGACAAGGAATTGCAAGCTGCGTCGATTCGTTATTTGCGCGGGTTACTGGCCAGAGAATTAAAATTACCGGAAGATAAATTTGATCTGAATGCCGCTTTTGCAGAGTATGGCATCGATTCGATATTGATAACGCGGCTGACTAATTGTTTGGAAGAAGTGTTTGACAGGCTGCCCATGACGCTGTTTTTTGAATACCAGGATTTTGGCGAATTAATCGGATACTTTATCCGGGAACATAGTGACGTTCTCCGTAAGTTGACCGGCCATCTGTTAAGTGCTCCCAATACGCCTGTACCTGTGGTAGCCGTTCATGATAATACTGTATCTGCATCAGATGATAAGTACAGGCAACGTTTTACAGATAGCAGGTTACAGGCCAAAATGCCGGTAACGGCTGAGGGAGATGTTGCTATCATAGGATTGAGTGGAAGATACCCGGGAGCCAGAAATATCAATGAATTCTGGGAGAACTTAAAAGCAGGAAAAGACAGCATTACAGTTGTTCCAAAAGATAGATGGGATGCCAGCAGTTTTTACAGTGAAGAAAAGGGAAAGGAAGGCAGCATCTATAGTAAATGGGGCGGCTTCATCGATGATATAGATCAATTTGACCCATTGTTTTTTAGTATCTCTCCCAAAGAGGCTGAGCGGATGGACCCACAGGAACGTTTATTCTTACAAACGGTTTGGGAAACCATAGAAGATGCAGGCTACACGAGAGAGATGTTACAGGGAACTGTCAATAAAGATGGATTAGGCAACCGGGTAGGCGTATACGCAGGTGTGATGTATGAAGAATATCAGTTATTCGGTGCGGAGGAAACATTAAGGGGAAATCCTATGGGGCTATGGGGAAATACTGCCAATATAGCCAATCGGGTATCTTACTTTTTTAATTTCCATGGTCCCAGTATGGCAGTGGATACGATGTGTTCTTCTTCATTAACAGCTATACACCTGGCATGCAGGGATATTCTGACGGGAGAAACAGACCTTGCAATAGCTGGTGGCGTGAATGTGAGTGTACACCCTAGTAAATACCTGATGCTCAGTCATGGTGGTTTTGTGTCCGGCAAGGGCAAATGTGAAAGTTTTGGTGAAGGTGGTGATGGTTATGTGCCAGGTGAAGGGGTAGGTGCTGTATTGTTGAAGCCATTCAGTAAAGCGTTGGCAGATGGTGACCACATTTATGGCGTTATCAAGGGTTCTGCCGTTAATCACGGCGGAAAGGTTAGCGGATATACGGTACCCAATCCTAAAATGCAGTCAGCTCTGATAAAAGAGGCGATCAGAAAAGCAGGTGTAAACGCTGCTGACTTCAGTTATATAGAAGCACATGGTACTGGTACCAGTTTAGGCGACCCAATAGAAATCGCAGGCCTGACCCATGCATTTGAATCCCGCAGTAAACAATATTGCAGCATCGGATCTGTAAAATCAAATATAGGCCACTGTGAATCAGCAGCAGGCATATCAGGGCTCACGAAGGTATTGTTGCAGTTAAAACATCAACAGCTGGTGCCCTCACTGCATTCCGCCGTGCTTAATCCGTATATCAATTTTGCTGATACCCCATTCAGGGTACAACAGCAGCTGGAAAAATGGACCACTACTGATAACCAGCCCAGATTAGCCGGTATCAGCAGCTTTGGCGCCGGTGGCAGCAATGCCCACCTCATCGTAGCGGAGTATCAGCCAACTGCTAAAAAAATATACACCGGAAATGTACCGGTTATTGTAGTGCTATCATCCAGGAATGAAACGCAACTGAAGGAACAGGCCTCCGGTTTGCAGCATTATATAACAATGCATCCCGACGCCAACCTTCACGATATCGCCTATACGTTGCAGATAGGGCGGGAAGCAATGGATGAGCGCCTGGCCCTGACCGTCGACAGTATTATAACACTTTCAGATAAACTGACAGATTATTTAGCCGGAAGAAAAACTGACTTATTTACAGGCAATAGCAGAAAGGATAAAGTTGATTTTTTACTTAATGGAGGCGCCGGTAATGCCTACATTACTTATGCAATAGCTAACAGGGAAATGGCGTCCGTTGCCCAGTTATGGGTAAGAGGTGTAAATATCGACTGGACTTTGTTTTATGGAGAACATACGCCTGCGAGGATCAGCTTACCTACTTATCCGTTTGCAAAAGAAAGATACTGGATACCGCTGAGTGAAGGACAAACAATCATAAACGGTAGCACCAGGCTGCATCCGTTGTTGCACAGCAACAGTTCCAGCCTGAAGGAACAGCAGTTTACAAGTATTTACACCGGCAAAGAATCGTTTTTGACGGATCATAAAGTCCGGGAAGAAAAGATATTGCCTGCTGCCGCTTTACTGGAGCTGGCAAGGGAAGCCGGTGCACAGTCAACAAAAGAAAAAATTACACAACTGAAAGATATCAGTTGGCTAAGCCCCATACAGGTAAACGACACGCCTCAGAAAGTATATATCAATCTTTATCCTGCAGATGAAGAAATCATTTATGAAGTATATACTGAAAATGCTGCCGCAACAAAACTACATAGTGAAGGAAGATTAAGCACCATACCATTGCAAACTCCCGGAAATATTGATCTGGAGGCCATCCGGAAGCAACTTCTCTACGTAAAGGAACAGGATGAATGTTACCAGTTATTCAATGCCAGGGGATTAAATTATGGCGCTGGTTTCCGGGGTATCCAAAAGCTGTATTATAGTACCGATGAAGCATTGTCAAGGATTGTTTTACCCCGGCAGGAAGATTATATCCTCAATCCTGGTATGTTGGATAGTGCATTACAAACCTGTGCAGGAATAAGTTTCGCCAAAGAAGAACAAAGTCTGGCACTGCCATTTAGTGTGGGTGAAGTGAATATTTATCGTGAGCTGCCAGCCGCTCTGTGGTGTTATGTAAAAGAGCGTAAGCGTAATAACATAAACAGTGGCATTGCCAGTTATGATATTGTCCTTCTGGGAGAAGAAGGAGAGGTATTACTGAGTTTGACAGAGCTGGTATTACTTCCCGCTGATTGGGCAGGAAACACCGGACAGCCTGCAGAAAAGGCAGCTACTTTTTTGCATGATATTACCTGGGAGCTATCGCCAGCAGTAGCCGGAAAAAGTATAGCACCTGCCCAACTCATATTGCTGGCGGGTGGTTCAGCAGAACTTGCGGATAAACTGAAAGAACGCCTGGCACAGGAGGTTGTGGCAATGCCGGAAAATACGCCCGTTGATTATTTTATAAATGTGTTGGAGATAGTAAAGGAAAAACTGGCCAAAAAAACGGCGACACATATCATGGTTGTTTGCAGCCATGCAGATTACCTGGATTATGGTTTTGTATCCGGATTGTTAAAGACCGCGGCACAGGAAAACCCTAAAGTAACCGGAAAAGTAATAGGGGTAGACAGTTTAGGTACACAGGATCTGGAAATGCTTACCGGCATACTGGAAGCAGAGCAATATACTACTGATACGGAAGTACGTTATCAGGCAGGGAAAAGAAGCGTAAGAACACTACATACTATAAGCGCCACTGAAGGTATAGCGGATAACCTTATTATTAAAGAAGGAGGCGTATATCTGATAACCGGCGGTGCAGGTGGGCTAGGGCAGATCTTTGCCGGCTATATCAGTCAAACAGCCAATACACAACTGATCCTCACCGGACGAGGTGTATTAACAACGGAAAAACAGACGGCCTTATCAGCCTTTCCGAATGCGGCCTATTATCAATGCGATGTAAGCAATGCGGAGGATGTAACCGCATTAATTACAACGATTAAAACACGTTATACAAGGCTGGATGGCATTATCCATAGTGCGGGCGTCATCCGCGACAGCTTCATCCTGAACAAGACCCGCGAAGAAGCGATGGCAGTGCTGTTACCCAAAATTGCTGGCGCAAAAAATCTGGATGAAGCTACCAAGGGGGAAACGCTTGATTTTATGGTGTTCTTTTCCTCTATCGCCGGTGTATTGGGTAATGTTGGTCAGGCCGACTATGCCGCTGCGAATGCATGGCTGGACAACTACGCGCACTACCGTCATGAAGAACAGCTAAAAGGAAAACGGAAAGGCCGGACATTAAGTATCAACTGGCCTCTGTGGAAAGAAGGTGGCATGCAGATAGATGAAGCGAGTGAAGCATATCTTGAAAAAGAATGGGGAATGCTGCCATTGCCTACTGCAGCAGGTATTCAGGCTTTTGAAACGCTGCTGAAAAATGGGTCGGACCAGGGAGTGGTTATATTTGGAAGGCGTCCGCTCTCAACAGCAACTTTAACACCGGAGGTTGCAGCAGAAAATATACTACAGCCATCAGTCATACATCATAAAGCGGGATCAGAAAAATCAGCCGAAGTGGCCACCAGCTATCTGCGGAGCTTATTGTCGAAAGAACTGAAGCTGCCAGAAGAAAAGCTGGAATCAGACCTCCCTCTGGGGCAATACGGAATCGATTCTGTATTGATTACCCGGCTAAACGGACAGTTGGAGGAAACATTTGGAAGGCTCCCCAAAACACTTTTTTTTGAATATCAGACATTGGGAGAATTAGCGGAGTATTTTATTACCTCGCATGGCGAAAAACTGCTGGCACTGGCCGGAGCTGTAAGCCCAAGCGTAGTAGCTGATACCACCGTTCAGCGGCCGGTAGCAAAAACAGATAACAGGAACAAACAACGTTTTGCTGCCGCTAAAACACTGGTGAATCCAATTGTACCAACAACTGACATTGCGATAATAGGAGTAAGCGGCAGGTATCCCGGAGCCAAAAATATCCATGAGTTCTGGGAAAATTTAAAAGCAGGAAAAGACAGTATTACTGAGATACCGGAAGACCGGTGGGAGATAAGTGATTTTTACAGCGAAGAAAAAGGGAAGGAAGGCAGAAGTTATAGCAAATGGGGTGGTTTTATAGAAGGGATAGATCGCTTTGACCCATTGTTTTTTAATATTTCTCCAAGAGAAGCCGAGTTGATGGACCCGCAGGAACGATTGTTTTTACAAACGGTTTGGGAAACGATAGAGGATGCCGGGTATACCAGGGAGATGCTGCAAGGTCCAGGCAGTAGCAAAATTGAACTGGCTGGAAAGGTAGGTGTGTATGCAGGCGTAATGTATGACGAATACCAGTTGTTTGGTGTGGAAGAAAGCTTGAAAGGAAATCCCATGGCACTATGGGGCACTACCGCCACTATCGCCAACAGAGTATCTTCTTTCTTCAATTTTCACGGGCCAAGCATGGCGGTGGATACGATGTGTTCTTCTTCTTTAACAGCTATACATCTGGCCTGTGAAAGTATTCAGAACGGTAATTGTGATCTGGCTGTAGCCGGTGGCGTGAATGTGAGTGTGCATCCCAATAAATACCTGATGCTCAGTCAGGGACGATTCCTGTCTGGCAAAGGGAGATGTGAGAGTTTTGGAGAAGGAGGTGAAGGATATGTGCCAGGGGAGGGAGTAGGGGCCGTACTACTGAAGCCATTAAGTAAAGCGGTAGCCGATGGAGATCATATTTACGGTGTTATTAAAGGTACTGCTGTTAATCATGGTGGGAAAACCAATGGATATACAGTACCCAATCCTAATGCACAATCGGCAGTTATCCGGGAGGCTATCAGAAAAGCAGGAATAAAGGCCACAGATTTCAGTTATATAGAAGCACATGGTACCGGTACCAGCTTAGGCGATCCTATAGAAATAACAGGTTTGACCAAAGCTTTTGAAGCCGATAGCAGGCAATATTGCAGCATCGGCTCTGTGAAATCCAATATTGGTCATTGTGAATCAGCTGCTGGTATTTCGGGGATCACTAAAGTATTACTACAACTAAAACATCAGCAGTTGGTGCCTTCCCTGCATGCTGCTACTCTCAATCCGAATATAGATTTTACGGTCACACCGTTTAGAGTGCAGCAGGTACTGGAAGTATGGACGACGACTGAAAATCGCCCCAGATTGGCCGGTGTCAGCAGTTTTGGAGCGGGTGGCAGTAATGCACACATCATTATTCAGGAATATACTGCACAGCCTAAAATAGTCTATACCAGCCCCGAACCGGCAATTATTATACTGTCGGCCATGGATACCGTCCGCGTGAAAGAGCAGGTGGTAAACCTGAAACATTTTCTGGCGGCCCACCCGGATGCAAATCTTTATGATATTGCCTACACATTGCAGATAGGACGGGAAGCTATGGAAGAACGTCTGGCATTGGTAGTAAATGATAAGGAAGCATTGCTGGAGAAACTGAACAACTATCTCGCTGGAAAAACCAGTGATATATTTACTGGTAATATCAAAAAGGATAAATCAGTTTTTTCACTGGAAGGTAATGCAGGAAAGGCGTACATAGAAAGTGCGCTGAAGGATAAGGAGAGCAGGTCCATTGCACAACTATGGGTAAAAGGAAGCAATATCGACTGGACTTTACTTTACGACGGATATCAGCCTGATAAAATCAGTTTGCCCACTTACCCGTTTGCGGCGGAAAGATATTGGATACCAGGAAGGGGAAAACAGGATATAATCAACAATAGCAGCAAACTACACCCGCTGCTGCATCGTAATAGCTCTAACCTGAAAGCACAGCAGTTTACGAGCATCTACACCGGTAAAGAATTATTTCTGACAGATCATAAAGTCCGGGAAGAAAAAGTGTTGCCGGGGGTAGCTTACCTGGAAATGGCCAGAGAAGCAGGTGTACAATCAATAGAAGAGAAAATTACACAGCTAAAAGATGTTAGTTGGCTAAGCCCGATACAGGTAAATGGTACACCTGAAAAAGTACAGATCAGACTGTATCCGGAAGGAACAGCAGTAGCTTATGAAATTTACAGGCAAACAGCTGCCGGAACACAAATTCACAGTCAGGGGAAATTAAGTACACAACCACAACAGGCGCCGGAAAAGGTGGACCTGAATGCTATCCGGCAAAGATTACCTTATGTAAGGAAACCGGAAGAGTGTTATCACTTGTTCAAAGCAAGAGGATTACATTATGGCACGAGCTTTCAGGGGATTGAAGAACTTCGTTACAGTGAAACCGAGGCATTGTCTAAAATTGTTTTACAGGAACAAAATGATTTTGTACTTAACCCCGGTATGTTGGATAGTGCTCTGCAGACTTGTGCAGGATTAAGTTTTGTCAAAGAGGATCAAAGCCTGATGTTGCCTTTCAGTGTAGAGGAAGTAAATATTTATCAGGAGCTGCCAGCTGGTATCTGGTGTTATGCCAGAAATAGTAAACATCATAAAGCAGGTAATAAAGTAAGTACTTATGATATCGATCTGTTAAATGAAGCTGGTGAAGTATTACTTCGTTTTTCAGCATTGGCAATGCTTCCACCGGATGGGTTAAAAACAGATACGGGAGCAGATAAGGTAAGCACACATTTATACAACAGCACCTGGCAACCTTCAGCTTTGACCTCCCAGCCCCAACAAGGTGCTACAGTAGCTCCGATGATATTGTTGGCCGGTGGCACAACAGTGCTGGCTGATAAACTGAAGGAAGAACTGGCATTGGAAGTAGGCATATTGCCGGAGCATACAACGGTGTCTTATTTTATGCATATGCTGCAGGTGGTGAAGGCAAAACTGCTTGCAAAACAGCCTGCTCATATCATAGTCGTTTGCAGTCATGCAGATTACCCCGATTATGGTTTTGTATCCGGATTATTTAAAACAGCCACACAGGAAAATCCAGCAGTAACCGGAAAAATAGTAAGCGTAGACCAGCTGGATATACAAGCGCTGGAAACGCTCACCAATATATTAAAAGCGGAACAGCATACCATTGATGCTGAGGTCCGCTATTATGAAGGGAAAAGGGCTATAAAAATAACGCAGGCGATCATTGCACCGGATACTAAGGAGCATCTTCCTGTTAAAGAAGGAGGCGTATATCTGATAACCGGCGGTGCTGGCGGATTAGGGCTGATCTTTGCCCGGTATATCAGCCAAACGCCCGATACGCATTTGATTCTCACCGGAAGAAGTGCATTAACGAAGGAAAAAGAAGAAACACTAGCCGCAATACCCAATGTGATGTACATTCAGTGTGATGTAAGTAATGCTGCGGAAGTGACCAATCTGATAGCCACCATTAAAACGCGTTATGCAAAGCTGGATGGCATTATTCATAGTGCCGGTGTCATCCGTGATAGCTTTATCATCAATAAAACGGAAGAGGAGGCGAGGGCGGTGCTGTTACCCAAAATAGCGGGCGCTAAATATCTGGATGAGGCTACAATGCATGATCCCATTGATTTTATGGTATTCTTTTCTTCTGTGGCAGGAGTGCTAGGCAATGTTGGTCAGGCCGATTATGCGTCTGCCAATGCGTGGCTGGACAACTATGCTCATTATCGCCGGGAAGAACAGATAAAAGGAAAACGATATGGTAAAACATTAAGTATTAACTGGCCCTTGTGGAGCGCAGGTGGTATGCAGATTACAGCGGAAAGTGAAGCATATCTTGAACAACAATGGGGGATGCTGCCATTGCCCACTGATGCTGGTATCGGTGCTTTTGAAACATTACTGGCCGGCGAATCAGAACAGGGTATTGTTGTTTATGGAAAGGATAGTGCAATGGGAAATCTATTTAACCCTGCAGGGACGGAAGAAAGAGATACGTCACCATTATTCATATTAAGTGAAAACGGAAAGGATGTATTACGGAAGGCATCGGTGAACTATATACGAAAATTACTGGCCCGGGATTTAAAGTTACCTGAAGATAAATTTGAGCCAGATACTCCTTTTGGAAAATATGGTGTTGATTCGGTACTGATAATCAGGCTGACAAATAGTTTGGAAGAAGTGTTTGGCAGGCTGCCTAAAACCCTGTTTTTTGAATATCCAACCTTTGGTGAATTAGCCACCTACTTTATAGAAAAACACAGTCATAAGCTCAGGGAATTAACTAACCATCCGGAGCAGGTAAACATGCCGGGTTTGCCGGAGAGTAGTCCGGTACAACAGCATCAGCAGCGTTTTGTTACCGCGCCAACAGCGTCAGCAGTTTTGCCGGTGGCAGAAGATATTGCGATCATAGGGTTGGGTGGCAGATATCCTGGTGCAAATAATATCCATGAGTTCTGGGAAAATCTGAAAGCAGGAAAAGACTGTATCACAGAGATACCTGGAGACAGATGGAATATTGATAATTTTTATCATAAAGAAAAAGGAAAAGAAGGTAGAAGTTATAGTAAATGGGGTGGTTTTATAGATGGCATAGATCAGTTTGATCCTTTGTTTTTTAATATCTCTCCAAGAGAAGCAGAATTGATGGACCCACAGGAGCGACTGTTTTTACAAACTGTCTGGGAAACGATAGAAGATGCGGGTTATACAAGGGAAATGTTGCAAGGAACACGCGGCAGCAAATCCGGATTAGGTGGCAGAGTGGGTGTATATGCCGGCGTGATGTATGAAGAGTATCAGCTGTTTGGCGCCGAACAAACCATGAAAGGCAATCCCATGGCATTATGGGGCAGCCCCGCCAGTATTGCCAACCGGATATCTTATTTCTTCAACCTCCATGGTCCCTGTATGACGGTAGACACTATGTGCTCTTCTTCATTAACGGCCATACATCTGGCATGCAAGGATATTCAAACCGGAGAAACAGACCTGGCCATAGCAGGTGGTGTAAATGTGAGTGTACACCCCAATAAATACCTGCTACTTAGTCAGACAGGATTTGTATCAGATAAAGGGAAATGTGAAAGTTTTGGTGAAGGGGGCGATGGTTATGTTCCTGGTGAAGGTGTGGGTGCAGTATTGCTGAAATCATTGAGCAAAGCAATAGCAGATGGAGATCGTATCTATGGTGTTATCAAAGGTACCGCCATTAATCATGGTGGTAGTACTGGCGGATATACAGTGCCCAATCCTAAAGCACAGGCAGCCGTCATAAAGGATGCTATTGGAAAAGCGGGTGTAAAAGCAGCAGACTTTAGTTATATAGAGGCTCATGGCACCGGTACCAGCTTAGGCGATCCAATAGAAATAGCAGGGTTAACCCAGGCATTTGAGGCAGAGGATAAACAATATTGCAGTATCGGTTCTGTAAAATCGAACATAGGTCATTGCGAATCTGCAGCCGGTATATCAGGACTCACCAAGGTATTGCTGCAACTAAAACATCAGCAACTGGTGCCCTCATTACATGCGGCCAGGCTTAACCCGTATATCAATTTTGCAGATACGCCATTTAAAGTGCAGCGGGAACTGGCGGCATGGACTACTGTGGACAATCGCCCCAGATTAGCCGGTATCAGTAGCTTTGGCGCAGGGGGAAGTAATGCCCATATTATTATTGAAGAATACCGTAGCCCCAAAGCGGCATATACCGATGCACTGCCAGTAGTTATTTTATTGTCTGCGCAGGATACAGACCGGCTGAAAGAACAGGCCCGGAATCTGAAAGATTATATAACAACCCACCCCGGTACAAATCTGCATGATATTGCCTATACACTGCAAACAGGAAGGGAGGCTATGGAAGAACGCCTGGCATTTATAGCAGGAGATATAGAAATACTGTTGGATAAACTGACCAGTTATTTATCCGGAAAAAATAAGGATATACTCACGGGGAATATCAGAAAGGATAAACATGGTCAGTTATTGGACGAAAGTGACAACAAGACTTATATAGAAAAGATGATAAAGGATAAAGTAATAGAGCCACTGGCGCAGCTATGGATAAATGGTGAGCGTATCGAATGGGCTTTACTTTATGAAGAAGGTAAACCGGAAAAGATCAGTTTACCCACCTATCCGTTTGCCAAAGAAAGATGTTGGGCACCTCCTGCTGATGAAAGACAAATAATGCAAAGTGAGCGTCACACATTACATCCGCTATTGCATTTCCAGGAAGAGGAAATCCTGCACCCTCTCTTACATAAATATGAATAAAAATATTAAATGAAAGGACGATGAAAGAACAGCGATTCACAAGTATATATACTGGCAAAGAACCTTTTTTGGCAGATCATAAAGTACGTGAAGAGAACGTGCTTCCAGGCGCCGCTTATTTAGAATTGGCAAGGGCTGCCGGAGAACAGGTGACAAAAGAAAAAATTACGCAGCTGAGAGATGTAAGCTGGCAAAGCCCTGTCCGGGTTAATGGTACCCCTAAGAAAGTGCATACCCGTCTTTATCCGGCAGGTGAAGATACCGGCTACGAAATTTACACGCAAAACGAAGCCGGTATAACGGTTCATTGTGAAGGGAAGCTAAGCACAACTACGCAGATGATCCCTGCAAATTATGATCTGGCAAATATCCGGCAACAGTTGCCCTATGAAAAAGAGGGGAAAGCATGTTATGATTTATTCCGGATTAAGGGACTGGATTATGGTCGCAGTTTTCAGGGGATAACCAGTCTTTATTACAGTGAAACGGCATCTTTGTCCCGCATAATGTTGCCCGGGGAAAAAGGTTATGTGTTGAGTCCGGGTGTATTGGATAGTGCACTACAAACCTGTGCGGGGCCCGGATTTGCAAAAGGAGATCAGCAACTGGCATTACCCTTTTGTGTGCGGGAAGTAAATATTTATCGGGAGCTTCCGGATGTGATCTGGTGTTATGCCAGAGAATGCAGATCCGATAAAAACAACACCGGCATCCTCCTTTATGATATTGACCTTTTAAACGAGCGGGGTGAAGTGCTGCTTGCTTTTAGAGAATTAATGCTGCTGCCACCGGATGGAGTAACATCAACCAAACAAGCGGTAACGGAGACGGCTACTTGTTTATTTGCCAATAGCTGGCAGGAAAAAAAGATAACCCCTGTAATAACAACGGCCACCCAACTGATACTGCTGGCGGGTGGTTCGGCCGATCTTGCGGACAAGCTGAAAGGGCAACTGGCACTGGAAGTGATGGCATTACCGGAAAATACACCCGTTGATTATTTCGTAAATGTGCTGGAGGTTGTAAAAGAGAAACTGACCATAAAAGCAGCGACACATATCATGGTTGTTTGCAGCCATACAGATTACCTGGATTATGGTTTTGTATCCGGATTACTAAAATCTGCCACACAGGAAAATCCTAAAGTAACCGGAAAAGTAATAGCGGTAGATAGTTTAGGTATACAGGATTTGGAAACACTTGCCGGCATACTGGAAGCAGAGCAATATACTGTTGACACAGAAGTACGTTATCAGGCAGGAAAAAGAAGTGTAAAAACACTGCATGGTATCAGCAACGCTGAAGGTATAGCGGATAATATTATTATTAAAGAAGGAGGCGTATATCTGATAACCGGTGGTGCAGGCGGGCTTGGGCAGATTTTTGCCGGCTATATCAGTCAAACAGCCAACACGCAACTGATCCTCACCGGACGCGGTGCATTAACCGCGGCAAAACAGGCGGCCTTATCAGCCTTTCCGAATGCGGCTTATTATCCATGTGATGTAAGCAATGCAGCCGAAGTAACCGCATTAATTACAACGATTAAAACGCGTTATACAAAACTGGATGGGATTATCCATAGTGCAGGCGTCATCCGCGACAGTTTTGTCCTGAACAAAACCCGTGAAGAAGCAACAGGGGTGTTGCTACCCAAAATAGCCGGCGCAAAAAACCTGGATGAAGCCACCAAAGGGGAAGCACTTGATTTTATGGTGTTCTTTTCCTCAATAGCCGGTGTGTTGGGTAATGTTGGTCAGGCTGACTATGCGGCCGCAAATGCGTGGCTGGACAACTACGCGCACTACCGTCATGAAGAACAGTTAAAAGGAAAACGGCAAGGCCAGACATTAAGTATCAACTGGCCTCTATGGAAAGTAGGTGGCATGCAGATAGATGAAGCGAGTGAAGCATATCTTGAAAAAGAATGGGGAATGTTGCCATTGCCTGCTGCTGAAGGTATCCGGGCTTTTGAAATGCTGCTCAACAGTAAAGCAGGTCAGGGGATAGTTGTTTATGGGAAGGCGCATGAAATAATAACACGCTTTACGCCTGCACTGAAAGCCGAAAGTAATATTCCACCCTCATTCATTCCCGACAAGGCCGAAACAGAAAGATGGAAAATGATATCGGTCAACTATACACGAAAATTACTCGCGAAAGAACTAAAAATATCAGAACATAAGTTTGAAGGGGATGTTCCCTTTGCGAAATATGGTATTGATTCAATATTGATTACAAAGCTGAACAGTTGCCTGGAAGGGGTTTTTGGAAGGCTGCCGAGAACGCTGTTTTTTGAATACCAGACCCTGGATGAATTAACGGGTTATTTTATGGAAGAACATCCTGATAAGTTAGCAACATTATCAGGTTATTCTCCGGAAACAACAATGACCGGCGCTGTAACAACTAAATCCATGCTGTTGCCGGATAAAAAACAACAACCTGTTGAAAAAACAAAAAGTGATGCTGTTGAAATATCAGGAGACGTTGCCATTATAGGGTTAAGTGGCAGATACCCTGGTGCAAGGAATGTTAACGAATTCTGGGAAAATCTGAAGGCAGGGAAAGACTGTATTACAGAAATTCCCCCTGATAGATGGGATATTAATAATTTTTATAGTGAAGAAAAAGGAAAGATCGGCAACAGTTACAGTAAATGGGGCGGTTTTATTGATGGTGTAGATCAGTTTGATCCGTTGTTTTTCAATATTTCTCCCAGAGAAGCTGAACTGATGGACCCTCAGGAACGATTGTTTTTGCAAACTGTTTGGGAAACCGTAGAAGATGCAGGTTATACAAGGGAGATGTTGCAGGGTTCACACAGTAGCAAAACTGAATTAGGTGGCAGGGTAGGTGTATATGTAGGGGTGATGTATGAAGAATATCAACTGTTTGGCGTAGCCGAAACATTAAAAGGTAATCCGGTATCATTATGGAGTAATCCCGGCAGTATTGCCAACCGGGTATCTTATTTTTTTAATTTCCATGGCCCCAGTATGGCAGTGGATACGATGTGCTCTTCTTCTTTAACAGCCATACATCTGGCTTGTGAAAGCATTCAGAATGGTAATTGTGATCTGGCCATCGCTGGTGGGGTAAATGTAAGTATCCATCCGGGTAAATATCTGGCATTAAGTGAAAACGGTTTTGTATCCAGTAAAGGCAGGTGTGAAAGTTTTGGAGAAGGAGGGGATGGTTATGTACCAGGAGAAGGAGTAGGTGCTATACTACTGAAATCATTAAGTCAGGCGGTAGCAGATGGAGATCGTATTTATGGGGTTATTAAAGGATCGGCTGTTAACCACGGTGGAAGAACCAATGGGTATACGGTACCTAATCCCAAAGCGCAGACAGCTGTCATAAAGGAGGCGATCAGAAAAGCAGGTGTAGCGGCAACTGACTTCAGTTATATTGAAGCACACGGTACGGGCACCAGTTTAGGTGACCCTATAGAAATAGCGGGTTTAACAAAAGTATTTTCAGGTGACGGTGGCCGGCAATATTGCAGCATTGGTTCGGTAAAATCTAATATTGGCCATTGTGAATCGGCAGCAGGAATTTCAGGTGTTACAAAGGTATTACTGCAATTAAAATATCAGCAGCTGGCACCTTCATTGCATGCTGCCACCCTTAATCCGAATATTGATTTTGCAGCCACACCGTTTAAAGTCCAGCAGGTGCTGGAAGAATGGGCTACTACTGATAACCAGCTAAGATTAGCCGGTATCAGCGGTTTTGGCGCAGGTGGCAGCAATGCGCACATCGTCATTCAGGAGTATCGTACACATAAAACGGCCTATACCAGTGATATGCCTGCCATCATTATATTATCTGCCCGTAACCTCATCCGGTTGAATGAACAGGTTGTAAACCTGAAGCATTTTCTGGAAACCCACGCAGACGCAAATCTGTATGATGTTGCCTATACGCTTCAGATAGGACGGGAAGCGATGGAAGAACGCCTGGCATTGATCGCAAACGATAAAGAAACCTTGTTGGAAAAGCTGACCAGCTATCAGGCAGGAAAAATGGACGATGTATTTACAGGTAATAGCAAAAGAAATAAATCGGAATTTTTACTGGAAGGTAATGCAGGAAAGGCTTATATAGAAAGTGCGTTGAAAGATCGGGAGAGTGGGTCCATTGCGCAGTTATGGGTAAGAGGGGTAAATATTGACTGGACTTTATTGTATGATGGGCATAAGCCGGAAAAAATCAGTTTGCCTGCTTATCCATTTGCCCGGAACCGTTATTGGGTACCGGCTGAACGTATGCCAGCTGCTGCAGCACCAGCGGTAGCAACAGCATCAGCAGCAGCGACTCATCTATACAGTACTGACTGGCAGGAGTCGTTGCCCGAAGTGGCCGGAAAACAGGATAATGCTATATCACAGCTGATATTGCTGGCCGGTGGTTCAACGGCGGTGGCAGACAAGTTGCAGGCAATGTTGGGACAGGAAGTTGTATGGTTGCCCGCAGCTGATGAGATAACTTATTTTATACATACACTGGAAAAAGTAAAAGCGCGGTTAACCACAAAAACAGGTATTCATATCAGTATCGTTTGTAGTAATGAAGAATACGTGTCTTATGGCTTTGTATCCGGATTATTAAAAACAGCTACACAGGAAAATCCTAAAGTAACCGGAAAAATAATAAGTGTTGAAAGCCTTGATATACACGGGTTGGGAACACTCGCCGGCATACTGAAAAATGAACAGTATACCCGGGATGCAGAGGTTCGCTACCAGGAGGAAAAAAGACTGATAAAAGTAACACAGGCCCTCACCAGTGAGGTAAATACGAAAACGAATCTTCCTGTTAAAGAAGGGGGCGTGTATCTGATAACCGGTGGTACTGGCGGACTAGGGCAGATCTTTGCCGGCTATATCAGCGAAACACCCAACACGCAATTGGTACTTACCGGTAGTAGTCCGTTGACGGCGGAGAAACAGGCTGTATTGTCAGCATTTCCCAATGCGGTTTATTATCAATGTAATGTGAGTAAGGCTACGGAGGTAACAGATCTAATAGCAACGATCAAAAAAGGTTACGGCAGGCTCGATGGTATTATCCATAGTGCCGGTGTGATCCGTGACAGCTTTATCATTAACAAGACCGCGGAAGAAGTGATGGCGGTGCTGTTACCCAAAATAGCAGGTGCTAAAAATCTGGATGAAGCAACGAAAGAAGAGACACTTGATTTTATGGTGTATTTCTCTTCTGTTGCTGGTGTATTTGGCAACACAGGTCAGGCAGATTATGCTTCAGCAAATGCGTGGTTGGATAATTATGCACACTTCCGTAATGCAGAACAGGCCAAAGGAAACAGACATGGTAAAACACGGAGTATTAACTGGCCCTTATGGAAAGAGGGTGGTATGCAGATTGCTGCTGAAAACGAAGAATATCTTGAAAGAAAATGGGGAATGTTGCCATTGCCTACCGCAGCGGGTATCAGTGCATTTGAAGCACTGCTGACAAATTCATGCAGTCAGGGAATGGTTATTTTTGGAAATGGAGATAACGTCGCTAAAAAATTATTTTCTCAACCAGTTCGGGATCTGGTTACATCTACCTCCGACATTCACTCAAAAGATTTACAGGTATCAGTAACAGGAAAAATACTGGAAATAGCTGCAGATCTCCTGAAGCTGAGCGTTACAGATATAGCAACAGATGAAAAATTAGGAGACTATGGCTTTGATTCTATTTTACTGACCAGGTTTTCCAATGAACTCAATAACTATTATGACCTGGATTTAAAGCCTACCTTGTTTTATAATTATTCAACGGTAGAAGGATTAACAACATTTCTGACAGAAGAATATGTTGATAACCTGGCAAAGAAGCATCCTGTTATAAGCCGGTCCGAAAAGGCTGCAGAGATATCTGCCGACACTATTGCACCGCCTCCCGTAGCCAGGCCGCAAACAATGTCCCCGCAGGACCCAATACCATACCACACAGCCGGGCCAGTAGCGATCATAGGTATGAGTGGGCGTTTTCCGGGTTCTCCCGATTTAACTGCTTTCTGGAGTAATCTCAGGGATAATAAAGATCTCATTGTTGAAATACCCGCTGAAAGATGGGATTGGCGAAAATATGACGGCGATCCGCAAAAAGACAGGAACAAAACCCGTGCGAAGTGGGGCGGTTTTATTGCCGATGCAGATAAATTTGACCCGCTGTTTTTTAATATATCCCCCAAGGAGGCAGAACTGATGGACCCGCAGCAGCGCATAGCCCTGGAAGCGGTTTATCATGCGCTGGAAGATGCCGGTATTAATGTAAAAATGTTGTCCGGCTCCAATACAGGTGTTTTTATAGGTACCTACTTTAATGATTATGCATCACTTATCCAAAGGGGAAATGCGATACAGGAAGCACAGTCGGCGACCGGTATTTCTCATTCCATACTTACCAACAGGATATCCTATCAGTTTAATCTGCATGGTCCGAGTGAGCCGGTAGATACAGCCTGCTCCAGCTCTCTGGTAGCCATCCACCGGGCTGTGGAGCATATCCGCAATGGTGATTGCGATATCGTAATAGCGGGAGGTGTTAGTCTTGATCTTATACCTGAAACATTATTGCCACTTAGTCAGGCGGGTATGTTAAGTGAAGATGGCAGGTGCAAGACTTTTGATCAATCAGCCAACGGCTATGTAAGAGGTGAAGGCGTAGGTATTGTAATATTAAAGCCATTAAGTAAGGCAGAAGCCGATGGCGATCATATTTATGGTGTCATCCGTGGTACTGCAGAAAATCACGGTGGTAAAGCCAATACGTTAACTTCCCCCAATCCTGCAGCACAAAAGGATCTGCTACTAAAAGCATATCGTTCTGCCAATATTGATCCCAGGGCAGTAAGTTATATAGAAACACATGGCACCGGTACGCCTTTGGGCGATCCGATAGAAACGGAGGGCCTGAAACTGGCGTTTAAGGAATTATATAAAGCATGGAATATTCCACAGCCGGAAACACCTCACTGCAGCATCGGAAGTGTGAAAACAAACGTAGGACATCTGGAGGCAGCCGCAGGTATTGTAGGTGTAATGAAAGTATTGCTTTCATTACAGCATCATACACTGCCTGGTAATCCACATCTGCAAATACCCAACGCATATCTTAAACTGGAGGGTAGTCCATTCCGACTACAAAAAGAAACGGAGGAATGGCTATCAGTCAACAACCACCCGAGAATAGCCGGTATCAGCAGCTTTGGATTTGGTGGTTCAAATGCACATGTCATTATCGAAGAGTATCAGCCACCTGCTAAAATTACCTACACTGGCGCCGCACCGGCCATCATCGCGCTATCGGCCCGAAATGAGCACCGGTTGAAGGAACAGGCCGTAAATCTGAAACGTTACCTGGAAATCAATAAAGCGGTAAATCTGTACGATATCGCCTATACCCTTCAAACAGGCCGGGAGCCGATGGAGGAGCGGCTGGCACTGATAGCCGAAAATAAGGAAGGGCTGGAAGCCTTGCTCAAAGAGTATCTCGCCGGCATAACAACCGATTCATCTGCCAATACAGTATTTACAGGTAGTGTCAAAAAAGACAAAGCAGACTTTTTGCTCAAAGGAGGCGCCGGACATGCGTATATCAATTATGCAATAGCCAACAAAGAATCGGCTTCTGTCGCTCAGTTATGGGTAAAAGGGGTGAATATTGATTGGGCTTTGTTATATGAGCATCATACACCTGCCAGGATCAGTTTACCAGCCTATCCGTTTGCGAGAGAACGTTATTGGGTGATGGAAGAAGAAGTACTGATGCTACCCCATAGCAATAACAAGCTACACCCATTATTGCACAGCAATGAATCCGATCTGCATGAACAAAAGTTTACCAGTATTTACACCGGAACAGAAACGTTTCTGGCAGATCACGTAGTGCGGGGTGAAAAAGTATTTCCTGGTGTAGCCTATCTGGAACTGGCCAATGCTGCGGGAAAGCGCAGCACGCATCAGCCGGTTACCACCCTGAAAGATGTTACCTGGCAGCAACCGGTCTATGTGAACGGTACTCCCCGGAAAGTACATATCAGTCTTTACCCGGTAGGCGAGGAAGTGGGGTATGAGGTTTACACGCAAAATGAAACAACAACACGGGTACATAGCGAAGGAAAACTTGGAACTAAAATACAACCCGCCATTGGAAAACAGGATCTGTCGGCCATCCGGGAGCGATTAACGCGCAGCAGAGAAGGAGAAGAGTGTTATGCATTGTTCAGAGAGATGGGGATCAATTACGGTACAAGTTTCCAGGGTATTGAAAAAATTTACTACAGCGAAACGGAAGCGCTGTCAAAAATCACTTTGCCACAGGAAACTGATTATGTACTGAGTCCTGGTATATTGGACAGCGCGTTGCAAACCTGTATAGGATTGAGTTTCGCAAAAGAACGCCCTAATCTGTTACTGCCCTTCAGTGTACATGAAGTGAATATTTACCAGGAGCTGACATCGGTCGTATGGGGGTATGTAAGGGAAAGTAAACAACGTAGTTCTGGTGGTAAAGTAACCTATTACGATATTGATCTGCTGAATGCCGAAGGGGAGGTATTGATTCGTTTTACAGAACTGGTAATGTTGCCATTGGACAAATTTTCCAACAGCAATCAACCGGAAGAAAAAGCAGCAGCTTTCTTATATACCAATACCTGGCAGCCAGCTCCACAGCGTGTAATAACCAAACAGGATGCAGAACAGCTGATCCTGCTGGCCGGTGGAGCCTCGGATCTGGCGGATAAACTAAAAGAAACATTGGAGTTGGAAGTAGCAGTGCTCCCGGGAGATACTGCTACGAGCTGCTTTATCAGTGCATTGGAGAGAGTTAAAGAAAAGCTGGTAACAAAAAAAGCTACACACATTACTGTGGTTTGCAGTAATGAAGAATATGCAGACTACGGTTTTATATCAGGATTGTTAAAAACTGCTGCACAAGAGAATCCTAAAGTAACCGGAAAAATAATAGGTGTAGAACGTTTGAATATACAAGAGCTCCAGGTACTCACGCAGATACTGGAGGCAGAACAATATACCAGAGATACAGAGGTATGTTACGAGGACGGGGAAAGAAAAATAAAAACAGTCTCAGCTATCACTGATGTTGCTGAAGGAAAGAATAATCCTGCTGTTAAAGAAGGCGGCGTATACCTGATTACCGGTGGAGCCGGAGGACTGGGGCAGATTTTTGCCAACTACATCAGCAGTGTGCCCAACACACAGGTGGTGCTCACTGGAAGAAGCCGTTTAACAGAAGAAAAACGAACTGCTTTATCTGTGTTGCCCAATGTGGTATACTACGAATGTGATATCAGTGATAAAGCCGCAGTAAATGATTTGATTAAAACGATTAAATCGCGTTATCAGAAACTGGATGGGGTTATTCACGCTGCCGGCATAATCCGGGATAGTTTCATTATCAATAAAACACCGGAAGAAGCAGCAGCAGTGCTGTTGCCCAAAATAACAGGGACTAAAAACCTGGATGAGGCAACGAGAGACGAAGTGCTGGATTTTATGGTCTTCTTTTCCGCTGTGGCAGGTGTACTGGGTAATGTTGGTCAGGCAGATTACGCTGCTGCCAATGCATGGATGGATAACTACGCACACTATCGCCATACGGAACAAACAAAAGGAAAAAGACAAGGTAAAACATTGAGCATCAGTTGGCCGCTATGGCGGGAGGGCGGTATGCAGATCGATGAGGAGAGTGAAAAGTATCTGTCGAAACAATGGGGCATGCTGCCATTGCCAGCAGGAGAAGGTATTAAAGCCTTTGAAACGCTACTCAGCAATGTAGTTGGTCAGGGTATTGTTGTTCATGGAAAAGGCAGTATGATAAGAACACTGTTTGCCGGAAAGAGGGTAGAAGAAAAAGCAGTGCTGTTGTCAGCTATACCAGCAGAAGGAGAACAGGAAAAGTTACAGACGGCATCAGCCAACTATATACGGAGATTATTATCAAAAGAATTAAGATTACCGGAAGATCGTTTTGAATTAGATGCCCCTTTTGAACAATATGGTATTAATTCAGTCTTGATTACCAAACTTACCAATCGTTTGGACGAAGTATTTGATAAACTACCCAGAACTTTATTTTTTGAATACCAGACCCTGGGTGAACTAATTGAATACTTTATAAAGGAACATGGAAATAAACTCCGTGAATTAACAGGAAATGCTGAAGTGGCGATTGCTCCTGTAATGGCGGATGCAACTGATAATCCGGAACCCATCACCAGCCACCGGCATCGTCAAAGATTTGCAGCGCTTCAACCAGCGGCAACATTGCCAACAGCACCGGAAGATATTGCTATCATTGGTTTAAGTGGCAGATACCCCGGCGCAAAAAATATTAATGAGTTTTGGGAGAACTTAAAAGCCGGTAAAGATAGTATCACGGAGATACCTGCGAACAGATGGGATATTGCTAATTTTTACAGCGAAGACAGAGGAGATAAAAGTAAGAGTTATAGCAAGTGGGGAGGTTTTATGGATGATGTAGATCTGTTTGATCCGTTGTTCTTTAATATTTCTCCAAGAGAAGCCATCATGATGGACCCACAGGAGCGGTTATTTTTACAAACCGTTTGGGAAACAATAGAAGATGCCGGATATACCAGAGAGTTATTACAGGGAACACGCGTAGATGGTGCTGAATTGGGTGGCAGGGTTGGCGTATACGCGGGCGTGATGTATGAGGAGTATCAATTGTTTGGGGCAGAAGAAACAGTTAAGGGTAACCCCCTCACCTTATTGGGTAACCCTAGTGGCATCGCGAACAGGGTGTCTTATTTCTTTAATTTCCATGGCCCAAGCATGGCAGTGGATACCATGTGCTCTTCTTCATTAACAGCCATACATATGGCCTGTAAGGATATTCAGGCCGGAGAAACGGACTTGGCCATAGCTGGCGGTGTAAACGTCAGTGTTCACCCCAGGAAGTATGTGATGCTGAGTCAGGGAAATTTTGTGTCTGGTAAAGGCAGGTGCGAGAGTTTTGGCGTGGGGGGAGATGGTTATGTACCAGGAGAAGGTGTTGGGGCAGTATTGCTAAAATCACTAAGCAAGGCAGTTGCAGATGGTGACCGCATCTATGGCGTTATTAAAGGGACAGCTGTTAATCATGGTGGAAAAACCAACGGATACACAGTACCTAACCCCAAGGCACAAACGGCTGTCATAAAAGAGGCGATCAAAAAAGCAGGTGTGACCGCGGCAGACTTTAGTTATATAGAAGCACACGGTACTGGCACCAGCCTGGGAGACCCTATAGAAATGGCCGGTTTGACAAAGGCATTTGCATCTGATAACAAACAATATTGCAGTATAGGATCTGTAAAATCAAATATTGGCCATTGTGAATCAGCAGCTGGCATATCAGGGCTCACCAAGGTATTATTGCAAATAAAGTATCAGCAGCTGGTACCTTCCTTACACGCTGCGACGCTCAATCCTCATATCAATTTTGCAGCTACACCTTTTAAAGTGCAGCAGCAACTGGAAGCCTGGACAACACCGGATAGCCGTCCCAGATTGGCTGGTATCAGTAGTTTTGGCGCCGGTGGCAGCAATGCCCATATTATTATTGAGGAATACCGCACCCCCCAAAAGGAGGCATATACCAGTATCCTACCTGCTATTATTGTACTGTCTGCACGTGATATTGCCCGGTTAAAACAACAGGCTTCAAACCTGAAACATTATGTTGAAGTTAACCACACGGCAAATCTGTATGACATTGCCTATACGTTGCAGGTAGGTCGGGAAGCGATGGAGGAGCGGCTGGCATTTCAGGCAAAAGACAAAGACGAACTTTTAAATAAGCTGACGGATTATCTGGCAGGCGCAACTGCTGAGATATTCACCGGTAATGCTAAAACAGGCGCAGCAGACTTGTTGACAGGCGATATGGAAATGTCCGTTGTACATAACGGCGCGGATGCCGATCCTGCATCTCTGCTGCACTTATGGGTAAAAGGAATGCGTATCGATTGGATGTTGCTTTACCCCGATCAACATCCCGATAGAATCAGTTTACCTGCTTATCCGTTTGCCCGTCAACGGTATTGGTTTGATAACACCCCCTTTCATGCAAAAGAAAAGATGAAAAAAAATACGCTGACAAGTACTACCGGAACACAGCCTGAGATGGCTACCACACCTGATAACTTTAATACACCATCAGATAAAACTATGCAACCGGAGAAGATCCGTTTGTCGAGTATTGATGATGCCATCAGATTGGTGAAGCCTGAAACGGAATATAAAACAAAACAATCGTTGGGAGACATAGTGCAGCCGCTTCCGGTGCCGGCAGTGGAAAATAGAGAGACGGTACAAACTGTGATGAAGAAACTGGAGGAAATAGTAAGTGATACCTTGTATTTAGACGACGATTTTGATGAGAATAGGGCATTTCAGGAGCTGGGATTGGATTCTATTGTTGGTGTTGAACTGATAAAAAGTATCAATGAACAATTTGATATAAAAATAAATGCCACAAAGCTCTATGACTATCCTACGCTAAAAACACTGGCAGGTTATATAACAACACAGCTGTCTGCTTCTCAGGAAAAAGAGGATCAGAAAGTTACGGTAATGGCTACTAAAGATACCATTAGCTTAATAAGCCCTGAGGTAGAAAATACACCAGTACAGCCCGTTGCTGTAAGGCCGGATAAACATATACAAGAACAGACGGTATTAGCACAACTAAATGAAATACTGCGTAATACATTGTACCTGGATGATGACTTTGATGAAAGCAAGGCATTTCAGGAATTAGGATTGGATTCTATTGTTGGTGTTGAATTGATAAAAAGCATCAATGAACAGCTTCACATACAGCTGAATGCAACAAAACTGTATG
This sequence comes from Chitinophaga flava, assembly GCF_003308995.1. NCBI lineage: Bacteria > Pseudomonadati > Bacteroidota > Chitinophagia > Chitinophagales > Chitinophagaceae > Chitinophaga > Chitinophaga flava. Next base: position 2,335,270 of record NZ_QFFJ01000002.1, read on the forward strand.
ACTATCCTACATTAAAAACATTGACCAGCTATGTGGTCACACAGTTGCCGGTGGCTGCTGCCCCGATAGTACTGCCAGTACCTGATAAAGTACCAGCAGAAACAACTGTACCATCCTTACCGTTGGTAGCAGATACTACTGTTATTAATCACACACCTGTTACAGAGAAGGATACCCGTATTGCTATTATCGGTATGAGCGGGCGTTATCCGATGGCTCCGGATTTAGCCACCTACTGGGATAATATCTCTAAAGGAACAGATTGTGTAAGAGAAATTTCGAAAGACAGGTGGAACGCCGATGAATATTATGTAAAAGGTGGTGAAACAACTGGCAGCTTATATGCTAAATGGTTAGGTCAGTTGGAGGACGTGGATAAATTTGATCCGCTGTTTTTTAATATATCTCCTTCGGAGGCAGAGCTGATGGACCCTCAGCAAAGAATATTTCTGGAGGAATGTTGGAAATCACTGGAAGATGCCGGCTACAGCAGATCTCAGCTGGACGGGATGAAATGCGGTACTTATGTGGGGATAATGGGAAATGAATATGCTTATCTGGTAAAACAATCAGGGTTTAGTCAGCCATCATCCCAACTAATGACTGGTAACGCTGGTTCCATTTTTGCCGCCAGGATGGCTTATTTCCTGAACCTGAAAGGCCCTGCCATAGCCATAGATACTGCTTGTTCAAGCTCTTTGGTGGCCATTCATCTGGCTTGTCAGGCATTGTTGAGTGAAGAAATAGATATGGCAATTGCTGGTGGCGTAACACTTTATCTGGGTGTGGAGCCGTATCAGCAGATGTGTGCGGCCGGTATGTTGTCTAAAGAAGGAAAATGTAAAACCTTTGACAACAGCGCAGATGGCTTTGTTCCAGGAGAAGGCGCCGGCGTATTGATATTAAAACGTTTAGCCGATGCCGTGAAGGATGGAGATCATATTAATGGTGTCATTCTTGGGTCAGGTATTAATCAGGATGGAAAAACCAACGGTATTACCGCGCCCAGTGTAAATGCGCAGACAGACCTGTTAACAGGTATTTATAAGAAATATGCTATTGATCCGGAAACTATCACCTATGTGGAGGCACATGGCACCGGGACTAAATTAGGAGACCCTATAGAGGTAGAGGCGCTGACCACCGCATTTGGCGCATTCACATCCAAGACGGGTTACTGTGGTATTGGGTCTGTGAAAAGTAATATAGGACATACTTCCGCGGCGGCAGGGGTAGCTGGTATAGAGAAAGTACTGATGCAGTTTAAATATGCCAGTATTGCACCCAGCATACACTACATGAAGGAAAATGAATACATCAACCTGAAACAAAGCCCGTTTTATGTGAATACTGCACTGAAACAATGGAATGTGGCTCCCAACCAGCTAAGGCGCGCAGCTGTAAGCAGCTTTGGATTTAGTGGCACTAATGCACATCTGGTATTGGAAGAATATTCATCTCAATCACCGGCCGGCTATAGTAGCGGAACACCCGCAATCATTCTGTTGTCGGCTAAGAATGAAGATATATTGCGGCAGCAGGCTGCTAATTTAAAGTCTTACCTGATATCTGGTACGGATGCCAGCCTTGATAGTATCGCCTTTACTTTACAGACAGGTAGGGTAGCTATGGAAGAACGTCTGGCCATAGTAGCAAAAGATAAAACGGAATTAACCGGTAAGTTGACAGCTTATCTGGCGGGGAACAAAGAACAGGTATTGACCAATAATGTCAATAAAAATAAAACAGCTGCTATATCAGCTGCGGACAGTGTTGAAAATGCATTGAGGAGTAAAAACGGCGCACTCCTGGCTGAGCTATGGATAAAAGGGGCTGATATCAACTGGAGCTCTCTTTACAAGGGACAAAATCCCGGTAGGATTAGTTTGCCTGTTTATCCTTTTGCTAAAGAACGATACTGGATTCCGGTGGAAACAGGTCTGAAAACGGCGGATAACACCAGTAAACTGCATCCGTTACTGCACCTCAATAGCTCCAATCTGAAGCAGCAGCAGTTTACAAGTGTTTATACCGGCAAAGAATCTTTCCTGACAGATCATAAAGTAAAGGAAGAAAAAGTACTGCCTGGAGTAGCTTATCTGGAACTGGCCAGAGCTGCAGGGGAACAGGGTACCGCTGAAAAAATTACGCAACTAAGGGATATAACCTGGTTGCAGCCTATCGGGATAAACGGAAAACCAAAAGAAATACATATTCGTCTTTCTCCATCCGATGGAGAAATAGACTATGAAGTTTACACACAAAATAATCTGGAACAACAGATCCATAGCAAAGGGAAATTAAATACAAAGGTACAGCAGTCTGTAATCAGGTATGATTTATCTGCCATCCGGAAGCGGCTTACTGATGTCAAAGAAGGGAAAGAGTGCTACCGGTTATTTAATGAACTGGGATTAAGCTATGGCGCCACTTTTCAGGGGATAGCGCAATTATATTTCAGTGAACAGGAGGCCCTGTCCAGGATTACTTTGCCTAAAGAGACAGGTTATGTACTCAGTCCGGGTGTTTTGGATAGTGCCCTGCAGACTTGTGCAGGAATAAGTTTTACTCAACATGACCCAAAGCTGGCATTACCGTTTAGTGTGAGAGAAGTAAATCTCTATCAGGATTTGCCATCAGTGATATGGAGTTATGTCAGGAAGAGTAATAACGATAAAGCCAGCAGCAAAGTTACGCTTTATGATATTGACCTGCTGGATGATCAGGGTGGCGTATTGCTGAGCTTCAAAGACTTTGCAACACTATCGATAGACACGCCTGAACAACAACCGGTTATTCATTCATCACTCCGGAATGTGGTAACGAACGAACCAGGGATGTTATTTGCACCTGTCTGGAACCGCATAAAAACAGCTACCTCACTGGCACTGCCAGCGGGCGGAAAACATTTGATAATAACGGGTGATACTGAAATAGTACTGGCTGAAACGCTGGAGAATCTACTCGTTGCCGGAAACAGGGAAGTGTTAACGGTGAAGACATTGAGAGAAATACCATCGGATATAACTGATGTGTATCTGTTGCAAGGTATGTCAGTAACTCCTCCCGGGGCAACGCTAGAGGAAGAGCATGAACAAAGGGAACTGTCAGTGTTTAATACGATTAAAACATTGCTGGCTACAGTCTATAGAGACAAATCAATAAATATTACGGTGCTAACCGGCAACACACAAAAGGTATTGGCTACTGATCAGGTAAGTGAGCGTGGTAGCGGTATCGTAGGTCTCATTGGCTCCTTGGCAAAAGAACAACCTTATTGGCGTATTCGCATGATTGATATGGAAGTGCTGAAAACAACGCGCGCTGATATAGAAAAAATACTTGTTTGTCCTTATGATAAAGAAGATCCGGTAATCGGTTATCGGAACGGATATTTTTATCAGAAAGACCTGTATGAACTGGAACTGTCCGGCTGTCAAAGCAGTAAGCTGAGAACACAAGGAGTATACGTGATACTGGGAGGCGCCGGTGGCATAGGAAGGACTACCACTGAATATCTCGTAAACAATTATAAAGCGCAGGTCATTTGGTTGGGAAGAAGTCCACTGGATGATAAAATCAGGATGTCACAGGCCGCCATTGAAAAGCTGGGCGTAAAACCAATATATATTCAATGCGATGCGAATAATAAATCGAGCGTTGAAAATGCTTACCGGGAAATAAAAAAACTGAACAAATCGGTACACGGCTTATTTCATTCCGCAATTGTGTTGAATGATAAAATGATAGTGAATATGAATGAAGATGGGTTTAAGAAATCTTTTGCGCCCAAATCTTTAGCCAGCCATCATTTTGTTGAAACATTTAAAAAGGAACCATTGGATTTTATCTGTTTTTATTCATCCGTGCAATCACAATGGAACGCCGCGGGGCAGGGGAATTATGCTGCCGGATGTACTTATAAAGACAGCTATGCACACAGTTTGAAACATACACTGAATACACCGGTGTATATCATTAACTGGGGATATTGGGGAGAGGTAGGTGTCGTTTCTGCTGATGATTACAAAGCACGCATGGAATCAAATGGTGTTGGAAGTATTTCATCCGTAGAAGGAATGAATATCCTGGAAATGGTATTGGCTAATAAACCGAATCAAGTAATTGCTATAAAATTTATTTAAGATGAAATTTATTAAACGGAACAGAAAAATTACTGAAATTAATAACATATCCGTCTTAAAGGCAGCAAAGCCGGAAATAGCCGTGTATCAAGATAACGGACAAGCTGAGCTGATCTTAAAAGAAATTTGTAGCAAAGGAGTGTTACAGTTATTACTGGATTTGGGTTTGGAAAGCAGGCAGGTAGGTATACAACGGCCGGAAGACCTCAGGAAAGTATTGGGTATTGAAGATCGGTACGATCGCCTGTTTACTGTGCTGGTCGACTTATTGGAAGAAATGCGTTATTTAAAAGTTACGGCAAACGGTATAGTTGTACCCGATGTAGTAAAACAGGAACTGATACATTTCCGGCTAAAGGATGCATTGGAGCAGCTGGCTGCAAAAAGTAAGGCATACCAGCCGCATATACAGCTGATTAATATCTGTTTATCAGCTTTCACTGAAATACTCACTGGTAGGATACGTGCTACGGATGTAATCTTCCCCGGAGGTAGTTTAGACAATGTAAGCGGTATCTACAAAGGAAATTATAAGTCTGATTATTTTAATGAACTACTGGCTGGAATTGTAAAAGATAGTGTGGAAGAAGGATTGAAATATTTGAAACAGGGAGAGAAGATTCGCATATTGGAAGTAGGAGCGGGAACAGGTGGTACCAGTGAATTGATTTTTAGGAAGCTGGCGCCTTACAAAGAGCATATAACATATGTGTACACAGATATGTCCAGAAGCTTTTTGTTTTATGCGGAAGAGACTTATAAGGGTATTGCCCCGTATCTGGAAACAGCCCTGTTCAATATAGAAAAATCACCGGCAGTACAAAATTTTGAAGCGGGTAGTTGTGATATTGTAATTGGCGCCAATGTAGTACATGCAACAAAAGATATAGCAGCTACTTTAACTAATATCAAAGGTGTTTTAAAGAAAGATGGGTTGCTGATCCTGAATGAAATAGCGGGAACGGAAATGTTTACTACGCTTACATTTGGTTTGTTGGATGGATGGTGGTTGTATGAAGATGCAGGATTAAGACTGCCCGGAAGCCCTGGTCTGTCGGCTGAAGGCTGGCATGCTGTTTTAACAGAAACAGGATTTGAGCAGGCCATATCCTATCCGGAGAAAAATGATTTGTCGCAGCAAATTGTAGTTGCTAAGAGCAATGGCAGCATTATAGTGGGAAATGATATGCCGCAGGCATCACCTGAAGTAGTGGTTGTACAGGAACACTCATCTGATAAACCATTATTAAATGATGTGCTGTCGGCTGCTGAGCTGCATTTGAAAAGTGTATTTTCCCGCATATTGAAACTGGACGTCAGCAGAATAGATACAGAGGCCCGTTTTGAGATGTTGGGTATAGATTCTATCCTGATCGGGACTTTAGCAAGAGAGCTGTCCGTTGATTTCGGAACGGTACCGGTTACAACCTTTTTTGAATATAGGAATATCAGTGAGCTGGCAGCCTATTTTGCGGCGGAACATGCGGCATTTTTTACACCGGTTGAGAAAGTAATTATAGCTCCTGATGTTGAGGCCGAAAAGACACAACAGGATTTACCTCTTTATCATACACCTGTTACGCAACAGTCGGAAAATAAAAACAACACAACGTGTGTTCCGGATGATGCTATCGCAATTGTAGGATTAAGTGGCAGATACCCGGGCGCTGCCAATATCCGCGAGTTCTGGGAAAATTTAAAATCGGGGACAGACAGCATTACCGAAATTCCGAAAGACCGCTGGGATATAGACCGTTACTTCGATGAACGAAAAGGAAAAGAAGGAAAAATCAATACCAGATATGGTGGTTTTATAAATGGGGTAGCCGAATTTGATCCTTTATTTTTTAATATATCTCCAAAAGAAGCAGAACATATAGATCCACAGGAAAGACTGTTTCTGCAAACGGTGTGGGAGGCAATAGAAGATGCCGGTTATGCCGCCAGTGATTTATCACAGCGGGCAAAACAGCATGGACCGGTTCGTACAGGCGTCTACGTAGGCGTTATGTATGGAGAATATCAGCTGTTCGGGCCGGCGCTGTCAACCCCGTTAAATCCGGTGGCAGTAGGCGCCAGTGCAAGCAGTATCGCTAACAGGATCTCTTATTATTGCGATTTTGATGGTCCAAGTATGGCAGTGGATACCATGTGCTCCTCTTCGTTGACAGCCATACACCTGGCCTGCAGGGATCTTCAGTCGGGGGAAGCGGATGTAGCGATTGCCGGTGGCGTAAACGTAAGTATTCATCCCAATAAATATTTATTGTTGAGCCATGCCACCTTTTTATCATCCAGGGGACGATGCGAAAGTTTTGGCAGCGAAGGAGAAGGATTTATTCCCAGCGAAGGAGTAGGCGCTATCGTGTTGAAAAAATTAAGCAAGGCGGAAGCTGACGGGGATCATATTTATGGTGTTATCAAGGCTACAGCCGTTAACCACGGCGGCAGGGCTAATGGTTATACAGTGCCCAATCCGGTATCTCAGGCTGCCGTCATCCGTGATGCGATGAATAAAGCAGGTGTAAAAGCTTCGGACTTTAGCTATATCGAGGCACATGGTACTGGTACCAGCCTGGGGGATCCTGTTGAAATCGCTGGTCTGACAAAGGCTTTTCAATCAGACAGAAAACAATATTGCAGCATCGGCGCTGTAAAATCCAATATCGGGCATTGCGAATCTGCGGCCGGCATATCCGGTGTGACAAAGGTATTGTTGCAGCTTCAACATCGGCAGTTAGTACCTTCTTTACATTCGGCTGTACTGAATACCAACATCAATTTTGAAAACACTCCCTTTAAGGTGCAGCAAACGCTGGAAACCTGGATTACTGAAAATAATCAACCCAGGCTTGCAGGTGTCAGTGGTTTTGGAGCAGGGGGGAGTAATGCGCATATCATTATTGAAGAATACAGACCTGGAATAAAAGCTGCATATAACAGCCAGGACCCAGCCATGATTGTGTTGTCAGCGAAAAATGAAAGCAGGCTCAAAGAACAGGTAATCAACCTGAAAGGATTCCTGGAAAACAATACAGCTATAAACATCTATGATGTTGCTTACACGCTGCAAGTGGGCAGAGAAGCTATGGAAGAGCGGTTGGCGCTGATCGTGGATGATAGGGAAACCCTCATTGCACAACTGGACAGTTATCTGACAGGAAAAAATAAGGAGCTATTCACTGGCAACATCAAAAAAGAAAAGCAGGACTTTTTAATTAATGGGGAAGCAGGGAAATCCTACATTCAAAAAGCAATAGAGGCGAAAGAGCTGGTGGCACTGGCGCAACTATGGATAAAAGGTACCCGTTTCGATTGGTCTTTATTTTATGGAAAAAATAAACCTGCCAGAATCAGTTTGCCAACATATCCATTTGCCCGTCAGCGGTATTGGATCCCTGAAGTGGATGCACAACAGGTTGTATTTAATCATGGCAACATATTACATCCTTTATTGCACAGCAATGAATCAGACCTGAGTGAACAAAAATATGCCAGCCTTTACACCGGGACAGAACCATTTTTTACGAGTTATAAAAAAGGGAAGGAAAAGCTGTTGCCAGGTGTAGCTTTCCTGGAACTGGCCCGTGAAGCAGGTGAAAGAAGTATCCGTCAAAAAATCACGCAGTTAAAAAATATTGCATGGGAGCATCCTGTTGGTGTAAATGGTACTTCAAAAAAAGTATATACCAGTGTATATCCGTCAGGTAAGGAAATTGGCTACGAAGTGTATACCCAAAATGAAGCGGATATACAGGTGCATTGTCAGGGTATACTGCATGCACAGGCCTTGACAGCTCCTGCAAAGCATACGTTGTCGGCGATTCGCGACAACCTGCACAATAGCAGAACAGGAGCCGAATGTTATCACCTGTTTGACGGACTTGGCTTAAACTATAGCAGTGCTTTTCAGGGAATTGAAATGCTGTATTACAGTGATACAACTGCCTTGTCGAAAATAGCCATACCCACAGAAACAGGTTACGTACTTCATCCGGGTGTGTTGGATAGTGCTCTACAGACCTGCGCTGCGATGAACTTAACGCCGGTAGCACAAAAACAGATATATCCTGTAAGCCTGCGGGAAATAAATATTTACAGGGAGTTGCCGGCTGCTGTATGGTGTTATGTCAGAAAAAGAAAAGGCGGCGCGGAAGAAGCAGCTATCAGCTATTATGATGTTGACCTGATGAATGATGGGGGTGAGGTGTTGCTTACCATGACTGAATTTGCTTTGTCAGGAGTACCTGCTTCTGCTATGGCAACATCTTCTGCTTCACCCGATAGCCTGGTTTTTCTGACTCCGGGATGGGCGTTGTCCGCAGGTCCGTCTGTATTGACGGCAAAAGCTGCGCGGCAGGTGCTGGTGCTGGCAGGTGACAATGTCGCATCAAAGGTTGTTTCATTGTCAACAGCCGGTATAACGGTAAAAACATTCAGCGGCAGCTGCCCGATGCAATACAGTTCCTTCTTATATGAAGTGATAAAAGAAGTAATGGCCGATGGTAATCCCGCGCGTATCACCGTTCTGTATGAAAATAAAGATGCTGTGCTGTATGATTTTGCTACTGGTTTATTTAAAACTTTTCAACTGGGAAATCATCAGTTAAGCGGGCAGGTTTTGGGAATAGATACTTTGGATATGCCAGCAGATGCATTATTGAACATGCTTGCATTTGAAGCACAAACACGGGATATCGCGGTACGCTATATAAATAAACAAAGAGAAATAAATGTGTTAAAAACGGCGCCTGCATCGCCGTCATCTGCTATCTCCTTAAAAGAAGGTGGTGTCTATTTAATTACCGGCGGTACCGGTGGATTAGGAAAAATATTCGCTTCCTACCTGAGTCAACAGGGAAAGAACATCCGGTTGATACTGACTGGCAGAAGCGTCGCCACGGCAGATAAGCAGTCTTTTGTGTCAGGCATACCAGGAGCCGTATATTATACGTGTAACATCAGTGATCAGGAAGAAGTAACAGCACTGATCAACAATGTCAGAAAAGAGTATGGTGCTGTTAATGGAATTATTCATAGCGCCGGTGTTTCCCCTTCTTTTGAAGGGACTGTACTGGAAAAAGATATCACATCTTCCGCCGTTATCTTACCCAAAATAGCCGGTACACGATATCTGGATGAAGCTACTAAAAACGAACCGCTTGATTTTGTAGTTTATTTCTCCTCTGTATCAGGTACACTGGATGGCGTAATGGGCTTTAATCAATCAGATTATGCATTGGCCAATGCCTACTTAAATAGCTACGCACATAAAAGAAGTCTGGAGGTAGCTGCTGGAATGAAAAAGGGTCAAACCATCAGTATTAACTGGCCTGTGTGGGAAAGTAGTGGCATGTATAATGAAGACAGTGATAACTGGATGGAAAATGTATGGGGCATCAAATCACTGCCGGTGGAAGAAGGAATAGCTGCTTTTGAAAAGATAATGCACCTGCAACTGGGTCAGGTAATGGTATTGTATGGACAGCACAACAGATTGGTGCAGTCTTTTGCAGTGGCCAACAAAGAAAAAGCGACTACGGATACTACAGACTTGCAACTTTCTGCCACAAAGAAAATGTTGGAGATAGCAGCGCAACTGCTAAAACTGACTATTGCAGATATAGAGCCAGATGCAGAACTGGGTGACTATGGCTTTGATTCCGTTTCGCTGACAAAATTTTCCAATGAGTTAAATGATTATTACGACCTGGACTTAAAGCCCACGGTATTTTATAACTATCCAACAGTAGAAGGATTGGCAATATTTCTGGCAGAAGAATATGCTGATAACCTGGCAAAAAAACATGCTGTTGTTTCCGGGCAGGGACAGGTAGCCATGGTGGCTGCTCCTGTTATGCAACGCCAACCGATATTAAAACGGAAGTCAAGGTTTCTGCAGGGTCTGCAGTCAGACGCTGGCAAATCCTCCGGTGCTGCTGCGGTTGCAATAGTAGGTATGAGTGGGCGTTTCCCGGGTTCTCCTGATTTGGCTACTTTCTGGAACAATATCAGAGATAATAAAGACCTTATCGTAGAAATACCTTCGGAGAGATGGGATTGGAAAAAATATGACGGTGATCCGCAAAAAGATATGAACAAAACCCGCGCCAGGTGGGGAGGTTTCATCAATGATGTAGATAAATTTGATCCCCTGTTTTTTAATATCTCACCAAGAGAAGCGGAGTTGATGGACCCACAGCAGCGAATAACATTGGAAGCTGTGTATCATGCGCTGGAAGATGCCGGTATTAATGTAAAAGACCTGTCAGGTTCCAATACAGGCATTTTTATAGGAGCTTATTTCGACGATTACGCTTCATTGGTTCAACGCAGCAATTCCATACAGGAAGCGCAATCTGCCACCGGAATTTCCCATTCCATATTAACCAACAGAATATCGTACCTGTTTAATCTGCATGGCCCGAGTGAGCCGGTAGATACAGCCTGCTCCAGCTCTCTGGTAGCTGTGCACAGGGCTGTGGAGCATATCCGTAACGGTGACTGCGATATCGTTATAACAGGTGGAGTTAGTCTTGATCTTATACCTGAAACATTATTGCCACTTAGTCAGGCGGGGATGTTAAGTGAGGATGGCAGATGTAAAACCTTTGATCAGGCAGCCAATGGTTATGTAAGAGGCGAAGGGGTAGGTATTGTAATATTAAAATCATTAAGCAAGGCAGAAGCCGATGGGGATCATATTTATGGTATCATCCGCGGTACCGCAGAAAACCATGGTGGTAAAGCCAATACTTTAACTTCTCCCAATCCTTCGGCACAAAAAGACCTGTTGCTGAAAGCATACCGTTCTGCCAATATTAACCCTGGTACAGTAAGTTATATAGAAGCACATGGCACCGGTACGCCGCTGGGCGATCCGATAGAGACAGAAGGCTTAAAGCTGGCGTTTAGGGAGTTGTATAAAGAGTGGAATATTCCGCAGCCGGAAACACCTCACTGCAGCATCGGAAGTGTGAAGACCAATATAGGGCATCTGGAAGCAGCTGCAGGTATGGCTGGCATGATGAAAGTATTGCTTTCGCTACAACATCATACACTGCCTGGTAATCCGCATCTGAACACGCCTAACACATACCTTAAACTGGAGGACAGCCCGTTCCGCCTGCAAAAAGGAACAGAAGCATGGGTGTCTGTCAATAACCAGCCTAGAATAGCCGGTATCAGCAGTTTCGGATTTGGCGGAGTCAATGCGCATGTAATTATAGAAGAATATCCGCAAAAAAATAAAATTGCCTACACCAGCACTACGCCGGCAATAATTGTATTGTCGGCCAGAAATGAGCACCGGTTAAAAGAACAGGTTATAAATCTGAAACGCTACCTGGAAGTCAATAAAGCTGCAAACCTGTACGATATCGCCTATACCCTTCAGACGGGCCGCGAGCCCATGGAAGAGAGGCTGGCGTTGACAGTCGATCACATAACAGCATTAACAGATAAATTGACCGGTTATCTGCAAGGCGAGAAAAAAGATGTACTTACCAATAATATCCGTAAAAATACCTCCGACTTTTCGCTGAAAGGCGGTGCTGGACAGGCTTATATAAACTATGCAATAGAAAATAAAGAATCTGCTTCCCTGGCCCAGCTTTGGGTAAAGGGTGTAGATGTCGACTGGGCGTTACTTTACGGGAATGATAAACCCGCGAAGATCAGTCTGCCGGTTTATCCGTTTGCCCGTCAACGTTATTGGGTTCCTGAAATTAAAACGCAGATTGTGTTAGCAGACAATCATTCCTTATCACCCGCACCGGCTGTGATTGAATCGGACCCTACTACGGATGAACAAGTACCAGATAGCCTGGTTTTTCTTACCCCCGGATGGGTATTGTCTGCCGGACCGTCTGTATTGACAGCGAAAGCCACCCGACAAGTGTTGGTGCTGGCAGGGAAAGATGTTGCATCAACGGCTGGTTTATTATCAGCGGCCGGCATAACCGTAAAGACATGCAGCGGCAGTGGCCCGATGCAATACAGTTCCTTCTTATATGAAGTGATAAAAGAAGTAATGGCAGATAGCAGTCCCGCGCGTATCACTATCCTGCATGAAAATAAAGATGCGGCGCTGTATGGTTTTGCTACAGGGGTATTTAAAACCTTTCAACTGGGTAGTCATCAGTTAAGCGGGCAGGTTTTGGGAATAGATACATTGGCTATGCCAGCAGATGCATTACTGAATATGCTTGCATTTGAAGCGCAAACACGGGATATCGCGGTACGTTATGTAAATAACCAAAGAGAAATAAATGTGTTAAAAACGGCGGCAGCATCGCCGGCATCGACTATCACTTTAAAAGAAGGAGGTGTTTATCTGATTACCGGCGGTACTGGTGGATTGGGGAAAATATTCGCATCCTACCTGAGTCAGCAAGGAAAGAACATCCGGTTGATACTGACCGGCAGAAGCGCAGCCACCGCAGATAAGCAGTCTTTTGTATCAGGTATACCCGGAGCTGTATATTATGCCTGCAATATAAATGATCAGGAAGAAGTGAACACACTGATCAATCATATCAGAAAAGAATATGGTGCTGTTCATGGAATTATTCATGCAGCCGGAGTTGCCCCGTCTTTTGAAGGCACTGTATTGGAAAAGGATATCGCATCTTCCTCCGTTATCCTGCCAAAAATAATGGGTACACGATATCTGGATGAAGCCACTAAAGAAGAACCGCTTGATTTTGTAGTTTATTTCTCCTCTGTATCAGGTACGCTGGATGGCGTAATGGGCTTTAATCAATCAGATTATGCATTGGCCAATGCTTATTTAAACAACTATGCACATAAAAGAAATGAAGAAGTAGCCGCAGGAAGTAAAAAAGGACAAACCATCAGTATTGGCTGGCCGGTATGGGAACAAGGAGGCATGTATCATGAAGACAGCGACCGCTGGATGGAAAATGTATGGGGCATAAAATCATTGCCGGTGAAGGAAGGAATAGCTGCCTTTGAAAAAGCGCTACACCTCCAACTAAGCCAGGTGACGATACTTTACGGGCAACACAATAGATTGGTGAAATCTTTTGCAGTAGCCACCAAAGAAAAATCCACTACCGATACTGCTGAGCTGCAACTGGCCGCAACAAGGAAAATACTGGAAATCGCGGCACAACTCCTGAAGTTGTCAATTACAGATATAGAACCGGATACAGCATTGGGTGATTATGGCTTTGATTCTATTCTGATGACCAGGTTTTCCAATGATCTCAATAGTTATTATGACCTGGATTTAAAACCTACCGTATTTTATAACTACCCGACAGTAGAAGGTTTGGCAATATTTCTGACGGAAGAATATGCTGATAGTCTGGTGAAAAAACATCCGGGTGTTATCAGGTCGCAGCAAACCGGAGGAGTGGCTGTCAGCAATGTTTTGCCATCGCAGATAACCCGGCAGCAAACTACTGCCCGTCAGGATAAGATAGCGTATAATGCCGCCGGACCTGTAGCTATCATAGGTATGAGCGGCCGTTTTCCTGGTTCTCCTGATTTAGCCACTTTCTGGAATAATATCAGGGATAACAAAGATCTTGTCATTGAAATACCTGCAGAAAGATGGGATTGGAGAAAATATGATGGCGATCCACAAAAGGACAAGAATAAAACCCGCGCTAAGTGGGGTGGTTTCATCAATGATGCTGACAAGTTTGACCCCCTGTTTTTCGGCATATCTCCCAAAGAAGCTGAGTTGATGGACCCGCAGCAGCGCATAACACTGGAAGCAGTTTATCATGCGCTGGAAGATGCCTGTATTAATGTGAAAGACCTGTCGGGTTCGAATACAGGTGTTTTTATAGGTGCTTACTTTAATGACTATGCTTCGCTGATTCAGCATAATCATGTAGTGCATGATGCGCAGCTGGCAACGGGAATTTCCCATTCCATACTAACCAACAGAATATCGTACCTGTTTAATCTGCATGGTCCGAGTGAGCCGGTAGATACGGCCTGCTCCAGTTCCCTGGTAGCCATGCACCGCGCTGTGGAGCATGTCCGCAATGGTGACTGCGATATCGTCATAACAGGTGGTGTTAGTCTTGATCTTATACCAGAACCATTGTTGCCACTTAGTCAGGCAGGTATGTTGAGTGAAGATGGCAGGTGTAAAACCTTTGATCAGACAGCCAATGGTTATGTAAGAGGAGAAGGGGTAGGTATCGTAATATTAAAATCATTAAGCAAGGCAGAAGCCGATGGAGATCATATTTATGGAATTATCCGTGGTACCGCAGAAAACCATGGTGGTAAAGCCAATACGTTAACTTCTCCTAATCCTGCAGCGCAAAAAGACCTGTTGCTGAAAGCATACCGTTCTGCCAATATTAACCCTGGTGCAGTAAGTTATATAGAAGCACATGGCACCGGTACGCCACTGGGCGATCCGATAGAAACAGAAGGCCTGAAACTGGCGTTCAAGGAATTATATAAAGAGCGGAATATTCCGCGGCCGGAAATACCTCACTGCGGCATTGGAAGTGTGAAGACAAATGTAGGGCATCTGGAAGCGGCCGCAGGTATGGCCAGCGTAATGAAAGTATTACTTTCATTACAACACCGCATCCTGCCTGGTAATCCGCATCTGAAAACGCCTAATGCATATCTTAAACTGGAGGATAGTCCGTTTTACCTGCAAAAAGAAACAGCTGAATGGAAATCCATTAATAACCAGCCTAGAATAGCCGGTATCAGCAGCTTTGGATTTGGTGGTGCAAATGCCCATATCATCATAGAAGAATACCAACAGGCTACAAAGGTTGCCTACAGCAGCCAGGAGCCTGCTATCATTGTATTATCGGCCAGAAATGAGCACCGGCTGAAAGAACAGGTGGCTAATCTGAAGTGCTATATCGGGACAAATCCGGCAGCCAGCTTGTATGATATTGCCTACTCCTTACAAACAGGCCGGGAAGCCATGGAAGAACGGCTTGCATTGATAGCCGAAAACAAAGAGGCATTGGAGGCGTTGCTCACAGATTATCTTACTGGTATAACTACCAATTCGCTGACTCACGTATTTTCCGGCAGTACCAAAAAGGATAAATCAGACCTTTTACTCAAAGGCGGTGCAGGACATGCTTATATCAATTATGCAATAGCCAATAAGGAATTGGCTGCTATCGCCCAGTTATGGGTAAAAGGGGTGGATATTGACTGGTCTTTATTATATGGGCATCAAAAACCCGCTAAGATCAGCTTACCTGCTTATCCGTTTGCCAGAGACAGATATTGGTTCGATAGTTATAAGACTACAGCAAAGCCGGTAGTCAATACCACGCCGCAGGACAAACCGCTGGAGCAAGTGCCGGCAAAGACATTTGCCTATGAGGACCTGTTTAATAGTCATACTACGGGAGACGAAATAAAGATCAGGTTTTTAAAAGAAGGAATTGCCATTGTTTCAATGGAAGCAATAGCTACCAGCAATATGTTGAATATCCAGCTCATGATCAGCCTGAAAAAGACGCTGGATGAACTAAGGAAAAACAATGCGCTTAAAGTACTCGTTTTAACAGGCTATCAGAAAGTGTTTTCAATGGGTGGAGACCAGCAGGGACTGGAAAGTATAGCCCAAAGCGAAAGCAGTGTTACCTATTTCCCTTTCCTGTACAAAGGATTGTTGGAGTTTAATGTTCCGGTAATCAGTGCTATTCAGGGACATGCTTTTGGTGGAGGACTAATCCTTGGTATGTATGGTGATATTGTTTTATTGTCAGAAAACAGTACCTATTCCGCAAACTTCATGAAATATGGGTTTACACCAGGGATGGGCTCCACTTACATATTGGGCGAAAAACTCGGTAAACAACTGGCTACAGAAATGATGTATACTGCCAGGTTGGTCAGCGGGGAAGAAATTAAAAGAAGAGGAGCCTCTGTTATTGTAACCGGAGACGTGATGAAAGAAGCGCTTCAGATTGCCCGCGAGTTAAGTGAAAAACCCAAAAATGCGCTGGAGGCATTAAAGAAAAAATTATCCGCTGATATTCTGAATGTACTGGATTATCATGTTGCAGAAGAGCAAAAAATGCATGACCTCACATTCCATACAAAAGAAGTAGAGGCGCTCATTTCCAGTCACTTTGCCAAGACAGCTGTACAGACTGCTACGCCAACGGATAAACGTACACAGGAAATACCAGCGCAATCATCAGCAAAAGTATCATTGTCTGCCCTGGATACTATTACCTTGCCTGCAAAAGAAGAACAGCTATCTCCGGTAGCCGCTCCAACAGCGCGTTCTGCAAATAGGCCGGCTATCATCAAGGTATTAAAAGAAATATTTGAAGAGGTACTACACGTACCAGTTGCTGAATTGGTGGAAGATGCGACATTTATAGATCTTGGATTGGATTCGATCAGTGGTGTTGAAATTTTACAGAAGATCAATAATACTTTTGGTATTGCATTACAAGGCCCCATGTTGTATGATAATCCTACACTGCAACAGCTGGCTGCAAAAATATCAGAAGAGTCGGGTTGGCTGTCAGATCAGCTGCAGACAGCAGCTCCTGTGCATACAGACACCAAAGTATCACTGACAGCAGTTGAGAAGGTAGTATTGCAGCCGGTAGCAGAAAACATGTTGTATACTACTGCGACTGTAACAACACATGAGCATATCCCACAAAACGCACCGGCAAAACGTGAAAATGCAGTTGCCATGCCTGTTCGGCAGGAACCGGATATAGCTGGCATCATCAAAACGTTAAAAGAAATATTTGAAGATGTATTGCATGTGCCGGTTGCTGAACTGGTGGAGGATGCCACTTTTATAGATCTCGGATTGGATTCGATCAGCGGCGTTGAAATTTTACAGAAGATCAATAATGCTTTTGGTATTGCATTGCAGGGACCTACATTATATGACAATCCCACACTGCAGCAACTGGCAGGGAAAGTATCAGAAGCAGCCGGCTGGTTATCAGATCAGGTAGAGGCTACCGCAGCAACTCCTTTTGCCGCTGTAGTTTCCGGACAAGAACAAGATATTGCTGTACCGCCACCTGCCCTGACTGTTTCAGCAGAAACAGCCGGTGTGAATTATACTCCTGCAAATGAATCAGCAACAAGAGAAGATATGGCTGTTGTAGGAATGGATGGTTTATTCCCTGGTTCTGATAACCCCGAAGAATTATGGGCACAGGTATTATTAAATAAAAGGATCGCTTTACCAGCCGGAGGAAATACTGTAGAATGGCATAGTATAGATGCTGCTACAGTAGAGGCATATGCTGCGGCATACGCGCAAAGTACCAGGGGCTCTTCTTTAATGAGCCGTCAGTACCAGCTGGTGTTTGGTGTACTGGGCAGATTATTGGATACCGCCGGAATAACAAGGAAAGCATTGTCTGGCAGCAGAACAGGTGTGTTTATTGCCATTTCACAGGTAAATAGTACCGATAGCACCAACAGGGAATATTCGTCAGAAAATGTAGCAGCCATGTTGCCTGCAAAGATTTCCTACGAATATAATTTAACAGGTCCCTGCGAAGTGATTAATGCTGCCTGTACCAGTTCGTATTTAACTCTTCACAAAGCCATGCAGAGCATCAGGATGGGAGAATGTGATCAGGCTATTGTGGGCGGTATCAATGTGATATCCCGTGAAACTGCCAACTATGAAGGTTTAGCCGATTTGGGAAAACTATTGAGTAGGGATGGTGAAATGAAGAGTTTTGAAGATGATGCAGATGGAATTGTTCGTAGTGAAGGGGTGGGTATTATCATCATAAAACGATTGGCAGCAGCAAAAGCAGACAAGAATAATATTTATGCGCTGATAAAGGGAACCTGTTTTGCACATGGAGGAAAAAATCTTTCATGGGAAGCACCTAACCCTAAAGGAATAAAAGAGGTAGTAAGAAGAAGCCTGGAGTACGCAGGCGTAAATCCGGCAACCATCGATTATGTGGAAGCACATGGCATTGCAAACCGTATGGCGGATGCGGTGGAACTGGGTGCCATCAATGATGTATACCGGGAGCTGTGTACGGATGCAACAAAGAAATGGTATATCAGCAGTATTAAACCAGTTGTAGGGCACGCAGAACTGGCTTCAGGAATGGCATCCCTGATAAAGGCAATCAAAGCACTGCAGCATAAAACCATTCCAGGTATTCCCGGATTTGCGAATATCAATTCAGAACTGGCGCCGGGACACTCGATGCTGCTTCAATCCGGCGCTATACCCTGGGAAAATGGTCGTTATCCCAGAAGGGCAGCGTTGAATAGTTATGCGGTAGGTGGCGTAAATGCGCATGTTATTCTTGAAGAATACAAGGGCGCGGCAACACCGGAAAAAAGCAGGATTGCTGTTTCGGAAACAACCGAGGATACCAGCAAAGGCATGTCGGCTGTTGATACTGATATAGTATTTAACACACAACTATCTGCTTTTACCCGGGAGATATTTGAAATAGATATGGCTGAAATAGACCGCACACTATCTCCGGTTGATTATGATTTTGATTCCGTGAAAGTGATCCGGTTTATCAGGGAGATTAATGATGTATTTGGCCTGGATATTAAAATGGGACAGGTATTGGGTGCTGATAATTTTGGTGTACTATTCGATCTGCTGAAACATGAATGGAAGAAAAAGGAAACGCAGGCAGGTCATGGTAATGCTGCAAATACACTGGTATGGATGGAGAAAAAATATCCTTTATCCGAAGGGCAAAAAGGATTGTGGTTTATTCAGCACCTGGAACCTGGTAATACTACCTATAATTTGCCACTGGCCCTTATACTGGAAGGAGAAGTGGATACAGAACAAATACAGAAGGCGTTAATGTCTGTGTTGGAAGACCATCCTGTGTTACGGTCCAATTTTATCAGAGAAGCCGTTACCGGAGAGATCTGTCATAAAATAAATACGCCGGCAGCCGCGGTTTTTGTTGACCACAGTATCCTTGGAAAAAATGAGGATGTAAAAGAAACCTTCTGGCAGCTTTTAAGAAAACCATTTAATCTCGAATCGGATTGTTTGCTGAGGTTGTACCTGAAACGTGATCCGGATGCAAAAAGGACCTACCTTTTATTTGTTACCCATCACATTGTGTTTGACGGAACATCCAGTGCGCTGTTTATGGCGTCTTTATTTGAGAAATATAAACAGCTCTTAAAAAGAGAAAATAAAACGGATAAACAACCGGACCTGGCATATTTCAACTTTGTGGCATGGGAACAGGAATATATTGGAAGCAGCCGTGGTGAAGCAGCCCTGTCTTACTGGCGTGAAAAACTATCCGGTAACTTACCGTTGTTGTCATTGCCGTATGATATAACATCGAAAGAAACAAACACAGCTGGTGTTGGCTGCGGAATCATTCACCTGAAAAAACAGGAACTGGATGCGTTAAAGTTGCTGGCCCGTAAGTTGAACGTCAATTTATCCGTATTGTTCCTCAGTGTTTTTAACCTGTTGCTGAACCGGTTAACCGGAGAAGAGGACATCCTGATACTAACGCCAGTCGCTGGCAGGCCGGGAAAAGAGTATGAGCGTAGCATCGGATACTATGTAAACATGATGGTCACCAGAAACAATGTTTCACCCGGAAAACTGTTTCAACAACTGGCGAAGGAGACAAAGCAGGAATTTTTAAATGGAATAGATTATGCTGCCTATCCTTTCCCACGGCTTGTGTCAGCATTAAACCTGCATAAGGGGAACGGAAGGGAAGCTGCCTTTAATGTAGCTTATTCCTACCAGAATATTTTCGATAATGTGCTTGAAAGCGGTGACTTCGGCGCTGTAACGGCGCTGGACGGACTGTATCAGGAAACAGCATTCGACTACTCCTTGGAAATTAATGATTTGAGGGAAGAGTTAATTGTTAACCTGAAATATAATAAGGGATTATTTTATACCGCTACTATTGAACGGCATCTTACATACTTTAAAGAACTACTGAAAGGTATCGCTGAAAATCCTGCTAAAGCACTGAAAGATTATAATATACTGCCGGAAGAGGAATACCACGAACTGGTGGTAACCAGAAACAATACTGCAATAGACTATCCCCGTAATAAAACCCTGATAAACCTGTTTGAAGAGCAGGTAGCAAAAACACCAGATCAGATTGCGCTGGTATTTAAGGGAGAACGAATTACCTATAAAGCGCTCCATGAAAAGGTCTGCCGGTTAGCGAATCATCTGAAGAAAGCCCGTCTGCCACTGAATGCGCCGGTATCAATTGTTTCACATAAAAGCCCGGAGCAGATATGGGGCATTTTGGGGATATTAAAAGCTGGTGGGCACTACGTTCCCGTAAAAGGGAATTTACCTTCAGCAAGAATCAATGAGCTGATTTTGGAAACAGCTTCTCCGATAGTCCTGGTACAGCAGGATTATATGGACAAAGTCAATGTTCCTACGGCGATAAATGTTGTTTTATTGGAAGAACATGTTTTTGCAGCAAAAAGCTCCCTGCATGAAACCGTAAGATCATCAGATACAGACCTGGCATATATCATCTTCACATCAGGATCTACCGGGAAACCCAAAGGTGTAATGATTGATCACCGGGGGGCAGTAAATACACTTTATGATATGAATGCCCGTTTTGGCATTGGCGCGTCAGACAAGGTTTTTGGTATTTCTGATCTCAATTTTGATCTTTCTGTATATGACGTATTCGGCACTTTCGCCTGTGGCGCAACATTAATTCTGCCATCAGAAGAGGAAAGACAACACCCTGAAGTATGGCTTCGTTATGTAAAGGAAGAAAGAGTAACTGTATGGAATTCTGTACCGCAGATCGTAAACCTGTTAATAGATTTTCAGGAAGAAGCAGGCGGTAATGATATTTCCAGTTTGCGCTTATACATGATGAGCGGAGATTGGATCCCGTTGGAGCTTCCGGACAGGATAAAAAAAATCAACAGCCATAGCCAGGTAATCAGCCTGGGCGGAGCTACAGAAGGGTCTATATGGTCTATTTATTATCCTATCGATAAAATTAATCCTGCATGGAAAAGTATCCCTTATGGGTACCCGCTTGGTAATCAGGAAATGTATGTGCTGGACAAAAATCTGCAACCCGCGCCATTAAATATACCGGGAGATATATACATAGGAGGAACAGGCGTTGCCAAAGGTTATTACAAGGATGAGGTGAAAACTGCTGCCAGCTTTATTTATCATCCTGTAATGAAAAAAATCCTTTACAGAACGGGTGATTTGGGATGTCAGCACCCTGACGGCTATATGATATTTTTAGGTCGGCAGGATGGACAGGTTAAGATCAACGGTTTCCGGGTGGAGTTAGGGGAAATAGAAACCATATTACAGCAATCACCACTGGTACATCAATGTGTGGTAATAACGATAGAAGATGACCGGAGAAATAAGCGTTTAGTCGCTTACGTGGTACCGGCAGCAACATTTGATAAAGAAGCAATATTATATCACCTGAGGCAACATTTGCCGGAGTATATGGTACCCTCATTATTGATGGAGATCACAAAAGTACCGTTAAGCGCAAATGGTAAAGTAGATAAAAATGCCTTGCCCGTGGCCGATGTAGCAGCATTTGCCAACCTTGATTACATCGCTCCCGGAAATGAAACAGAAGCCCGGCTGGCGGCTATATGGGAGGCATTGCTTAAAATAGAAAGGCCAGGCATACACGACGACTTCTTTGAACTGGGAGGCAACTCTTTAGTTGTGATCCAGCTTGTCCATAAAATAAATACCACTTTTAAAAACGCAAATATTCAGCTGATTGATGTGATGAGAAACAACACTATCGCAAAACAGTGTGCTGTCATCTCCTGCAAACAACAAGCCGGACAATCTTTGGCCGGAGCCGGTACACATATCATTACACTCCGTGACGGTGATCATCAGGAGGTGACATTTATAGTACCAGGTGGACTTGGCGCCACCGAAGCATACCTGGACATGGCTAAAAATGTACCTGGAACAGGTGCTGTGTATGGGTTACAGATGAAAGGCGTATCCGGTAATGATACACCCAGCCATTCAATCGGGGAAATGGCGGCACACAACCTTACACTGATGTCAACTATATCCACTACCGGTAAAGTAAACCTATGGGGACACAGTTATGCGGGCATTGTTATTTACGAAATGCTAAAGCAGGCAGCTGGTGCTATCGTAACAGGAGAGGTGGTTTTACTGGACTGCTATACTGATCCGCTTTCTTTCTCTGAGGATCCTGCCATAGTAAAACTGGGCTTCTATTTTAAAGGATTGATCAGATTCAGCGGGTTATCGGTCAGTGAAAAAGAGGTAGAACAACTGGTGGCGGAAATCAATCATAGATCAGTAGAAGAAGGTCTTCAGTTTATATATGATACAGTGAATGTCCTGCCAAAAGAAATGATCGGTAGAATGTGGGAAGTGTTTAATGCATCCGCATCTGCAAAATATAGTATGAACGGAAAACTGAATAATCGTATTACTGTTATCCAGGCCGACAACTCACAGCTTACAGGAGGTGATTGGGGAAATGGTGAAGATTTGGGTTGGAATAAATTTTTTGAAGAGGTAACTGTTATTCACACTGCCGGAAATCATTTCTCATTGGTAAATGAACCGCATTGTTCAATGTGGGCATCAACATTAAAAACTAAAAAAAGAAATTAAGCTGATGAAAACAATCATGTTTCCCGGCCAGGGGTCCCAGTATAAGGGAATGGGTAAAGAGTTGTTTAAAATCTTCACTAAAGAGGTGCAGCAGGCCTCCAACATACTGGGCTATGATCTTGAAGAACTTTGCGTAAAAGATCCTGAGAGGAAATTAAGCAAAACAGCATTCACACAGCCTGCCTTATATGTTGTGAACGCGCTGGAGTATTACCAGAAGCATCAGGACAGTCAGCCTGCTTATCTGATTGGTCACAGTCTGGGTGAGTATAACGCCTTGTTGGCAGCCGGTGCTTTTGATTTTGAAACAGGTTTGCGCCTGGTACAAAAGCGGGGTGCATTAATGGCGGCGGCATCGGGAGGTAGTATGGCGGCCGTATTGGGCCTGCAGCTGGATGAACTCAGACAAAAACTGACGGATGGCGGCTATACAACGATTGATGTGGCCAATTACAATACACCTACCCAAACGGTCATTGCAGGCCCACAGGAAATAATCAATAAAGTAGTGAAGGATTTTGACGGTCAGGGTATTAAAATTGTTCCGTTGAATGTGAGTGCTCCCTTCCATTCCAGATATATGAAGCCGGCTGCAGAAGAGTTTGCCGTTTTCCTCCGGGATTTTAATTTTTCTCCTCTGCAAATTCCGGTAATCGCCAATGCTACCGCAAAGCCTTATGAAAATAATAACATAGCAGATTTACTAAGTACACAGATAGTAAGCTCGGTACAATGGACAGATACCATCCGTTACCTGATGGGAAATGATATTACAACATACGAGGAAATCGGCGGCGTAATACTTACCAAGATGGTAAAGGAAATCAGAGAAAAATGTACAGCCCTGGCGATAGAAAGAAATGTGCAGGTTGCTACTGTAAATACTCCAGCAGTAGTCACACAAACAGATATGCCGGTACGTGAAGAATGTTTGTCTACCCGCCTCGGCAGCCGGGCATTCCGCGAAGATTACGGTATTAAATACGCTTACCTCGCAGGGGCCATGTACAGAGGAATAGGTTCTAAGGAACTGGTGATTCGAATGGCCAGGTCAAACATGCTTGGTTTCATCGGTACAGGAGGTATGTCGCTGGCAGAAATAGAAAAAAATATTCAAGGTGTTCAGCGGGAACTGACAAACGGAGAAGCCTATGGCATGAACCTGCTTCATAACATTATTGATCCCGCATTTGAAATGCAAACAGTAGCGCTTTTTCTGAAATATGGTATTAAAAAAGTAGAAGCAGCCGCCTATATGCAAATGACGCCGTCGCTGGTTTATTACCGCCTGAGTGGTTTAAGAAAACATCATGATGGTACTGTCATCTGTGATCATAAAATATTAGCGAAAGTATCCAGGCCGGAAGTAGCGGAAGTTTTCATGCGCCCTGCCCCGGAAAAAATAGTCAATAAACTGTTGGAGGAGCGCCTTATCACAGAAGAGCAGGCAGCGCTTTCCAGGATGGTGCCCATGAGTTACGATATATGTGTGGAGGCCGATTCAGGTGGTCATACAGATGGTGGCGTAGCCCTGGTATTATTACCTTCTGTTCAGCGGTTGAGAACAGATATTCAAAAAGAGTATCGCTATAATACGCCCATCAGGGTAGGTCTTGCAGGAGGTATAGGAACTCCGCAGGCGGTGGCCTGTGCTTATATAATGGGCGCTGATTTTGTACTGACAGGTTCTATCAATCAATGCACCGTAGAGGCAGGAACAAGTGACGCAGTAAAAGATCTGTTGCAGGATATTAACGTGCAGGATACTGACTATGCGCCCGCCGGCGATATGTTTGAAATAGGCGGAAAAGTACAGGTGCTGAAAAAAGGGGTACTGTTTCCTGCGCGTGCCAACAAACTGTTTGCGCTCTATACGCAGTATAATTCACTGGAAGAGATACCGGAAAAAACCATGTTGCAGCTGGAGAAAAATTATTTTAAGAAACCGCTGGGCACCATATGGGAAGAAACCAAAACATATCTGAGAGATAAGGGCGATCAACGTATAATCGAAGAGGCAGAGAAACATCCTAAAAGTAAAATGGCGTTGGTATTCCGCTGGTATTTTGATTACAGTAATAAACTGGCTTTTGAAGGAAATACAGATGAGAAGGTAAACTTTCAGGTGCATACCGGTCCGGCGCTGGGCGCTTTTAATCAATGGGTGAAAGGCACCGAACTGGAAAACTGGAGAAATCGGCACGCAGATAAAATAGGTATTAAAATGATGGAAGAAGCGGCTGGGTTATTGAAAGAAACCCTCGTAATGCTAAATAATTAAAAAACAATAAAAAAACAGTACACATGAAAAACGAAGTTATTGCACTCATTAAGGAAAACCTGCTGGAAATCATCCCTGAATTATCTGGATCACAGATTCCACTGGATGAAACATTTGTTAATCTGGGTGCAAATTCTATTGACCGCGGAGAGTTGATTACATTAACGCTTGAACGCCTGGATTTGGAGATATCGAGGATTGAGTTTGTAGGTGCGCAAACAATAAATGAGCTGGCAGATTTGATCATCGAAAAGAAGTAACGAAATGGACACTGCAGAAATTTTCACACAGATAACCAACAATCTCAGGCAAATGCTTCCCGGATTGGATCTGTTTTATCAAAAGTTAGAAGGAAAAAAAGGATGAGTGTATCAAAACATGAAATTATGGCTAGCGGGTTGGGGGTTATTACACCAACCGGAATAGGACTGCCTCAGTTTACAGCTGCACTGAAAGAAGGGAGAACTAATTTTTCCGACATCACTTTTGAGTACAGTGATCAGGTGCTCAGATTTCCCGTTGGAAAGGCCAGTGACTTTGATTTTCAGACATTGGTGGCAGCAATAAATCTGGACAGCAGGGTTATTGATAAAGCTAAGCGGATGAGAAATATTTCTGCAAGCACTGTTTATGGTTTGTATTGTGCGCTGTCGGCATGGGCAGATGCAGGGTTGAATGATACTGATATTGATCCTGCAAGAGTTGCCATTGTATCTGGCGGGAGTAATACACAGCAGGCGGCCTTGCAGATGACACAGGATAAATGCCGGGGAAAGATGCAATTTATGAATCCCAATTACGGGGTGAATTTTTTTGATACCGATATGGTGGGTGTTATATCCGAAATATTGGGTATCACAGGAGAAGGACATTCTATTGGCGCTGCTTCTGCCAGCGGTAATATGGCCATTATCCAGGGGCATCGACTCATCAGCAGCGGCGAATATGATGTGGTACTGGTGGTAGCACCGTTAATGGACCTGTCTGTATATGAATATCAAGGGTTTACTGCTTTGGGGGCTATGGCGGCTATCCCTGCAGAAACAGCCCCCGGTGCAGTCTGCCGGCCATTTGATAATACACATGGAGGGTTTGTATACGGACAATCTGCCGGCTGTTTGGTGCTGGAATCAGCAACCTACGCTGCCAGGCGACGGAAGCAGGCCTATGGAACCATTGCCGGATATGGAATAGGTATAGATGCCAACAGAGGTCCTAATCCTTCTGCCGAAGGCGAAAAGAATGCGATGCTGGCAGCCATAAAAGCGGCGGGTATTACCTCCGGAGAAATAAACTATGTAAATACTCATGGTACTGCTTCTCCTACAGGCGATAAAACAGAAGTAGCTGCCATGCTTGCTGCAGGCCTGGCTGGTGTCAGGGCTAACAGCACTAAATCACTTATTGGACACGGATTAACAGCAGCCGGTTTGGTGGAATGTATCACCAGTCTTATCCAAATGAAAGAAAATTTCCTGCATCGGAGCAATAACCTGGTAAACCCCATCTCCGATGAAATTGATTGGATAAAAGATACCGTATCAGCAACAGATGTGAACTACACACTGAGCAATAGCTTCGGTTTTGGAGGGATAAATACATCTATTGTTATCAGGAAAAATTAATTCTCAGTACATCCTTAAATTAAGAAATTATGAAAGCAGGAATAGAAGCCATGAATATTTATTGCGGATCAGCAGCATTAAACGTTGCCGACCTGGCCAGAGCGCGAAACCTGAACAACGACCGGTTCGAGAATCTGTTGATGAAAGAAAAAACAGTACCCATGCCTTATGAAGATCCCATCTCCAATGGTGTAAATGCCGCCAAACCCATCATCGACAGCCTGACGGAAGAAGAAAAAAGCCGCATTGATATGGTCATTACCTGTACAGAATCAGGAATAGATTTCGGTAAGTCGATGAGTACTTATATTCATCACTACCTGGGACTGGGAAGAAATTGCAGACTGATAGAACTCAAGGGGGCCTGCTATTCCGGGACTGCCGGTTTTCAAATGGCGGTTAACTATATTTTATCACAAACAGCTGTAGGCAGAAAAGCACTGGTGATTTGTACTGATATATCAAGAACGAGTGTGGTAGATGCTTCGCTTGAAGGAACCTTTGCGGAGCCCAGCACGGGATCCGGAGCCGTAGCCATACTGGTAAGCGACTATCCCGTAGTGTTCCAGGTAGATCAGGGTGCTAACGGTTACTATGGCTACGAAGTGATGGATACCTGCCGGCCGGTACCGGATCAGGAAGCCGGTGATGCGGATGTTTCTTTGTTATCCTACCTCGACTGCTGCGAGAATGCTTTCAGGGAATATCAGAAAAGGGTAGAGGGAACAGACTATGAAT
Organism: Chitinophaga flava; assembly: GCF_003308995.1. Classification (NCBI taxonomy): domain Bacteria; kingdom Pseudomonadati; phylum Bacteroidota; class Chitinophagia; order Chitinophagales; family Chitinophagaceae; genus Chitinophaga; species Chitinophaga flava. Next base: position 2,362,696 of record NZ_QFFJ01000002.1, read on the forward strand.
CCACATTTGGATATCTGGCCTTTCATACACCTTTTGGAGGAATGGTAAAAGGAGCGCATCGTACCAATATGCGTAAGCTGAAACGTGCTACACCTGCTCAGATAGAAGCCGATTTTCAGAAAAGGGTAGTACCGTCTTTAACATACTGTCAGCGTGTAGGTAACATTATGGGCGCTACTGCACATCTGGCACTGGCCAGCACAATCGACAACGGTAATTTTGATACACCTCAACGGATAGGCGTATTCTCCTACGGATCTGGTTGTTGCTCTGAATTTTATAGTGGTGTTGTCACCGCCAGCTCACAGGAAAAACTAAAACAGTTCAGCCTCTCCAAACACCTGGACGACCGTTACATGTTATCCATTGAAGAATATGAAAATACATTTGCAGCCAACGAACAGTTAAAGTTCGGTACCAGAAATTATAAGGTGGATGCCAATCAGTTTCCAATGGCGTTTAAACATGTAAAAGGAAAGAACAGACTTGTTTTCTCAGAAATAAAAAATTACCACAGAATATATCAATGGGTATAACCATGTATACAGCAGAAAGTAATTATAAGACCATCAGGGTGCGTGAACAAAGAGGCGTATGTTATCTGCAGCTTTACCGGCCTGAGTCTGGCAACAGCATTAATGGGACACTCATTGAAGAAATAATGACCGTGCTGCATCAGCTTGAAAAAGATGCCGCTATTAAAGTAGTGGTGCTGGAAGGGCTGCCTGATAACTTTTGCACAGGTATGGATTTTACGGCAATGAGCAGTAGCATGTCTGATGTAATCGCAGCGGATGATCCCAATGGATTCTATGAAATGCTGAAATGTTTTTCTCTCTGCCCTCAGGCAATAGTCGCTAAAGTAGAAGGAAAGGTAAACGCTGGCGGAATCGGACTGATAGCCGCCAGCGATATTGTGATAGCAGATGAAAAAGCCATATTCAGCCTCTCTGAAGCTTTGTTCGGGCTGTTGCCCGCCTGTGTCATGCCATTTCTGATACGCAGAATCGGATATCAGAAAGCACAATGGATGACGCTGACCACACAAAGCCTTACTGCCGAACGGGCATATCAGATAGGTCTTGTAGATGAACTGACTACCAATGTAAACGATGCGCTGCGCAGAAATTTACTCCGGTTGCAACGACTGGACACAGATACCATCAAAAGCCTGAAAGATTATATGTCCCGTTTGTGGATTATTAACCAGTCCACTCAGCAACTGGCTGTAGATAAAATAAGCGCTTTGGTAAGTACAGAGAAGGTACAAACCAATATCAAAAATTTTGTGCAAAACGGAAAATTCCCATGGGACAAGTAGTAAAACTAAGTGAGTTAACACCTGATATTATTCAGATTACTATGGAAGACAGATCTTCCCGTAACACTTTTTCCAAAGAATTAATGAGTGGACTGATATCAGTTTTTGAAGAAATAAAACAGAATAACACTTATAAGGTGGCCATTCTTACAGGATACGAAAACTACTTCTGCTGCGGAGGAGCAAAGGAAGAATTGCTTCGGATCTTTAAAAAAGAAATAAAATTTAATGATCTTAATTTTTTTACCCTGCCACTGGATTGCGATATACCTGTTATTTCCGCTATGCAGGGCCATGGTATAGGTGGTGGATTTGTACTGGGCCTTTATGCAGATTTTACTATCCTCGGGATTGAGAATATTTATACAACCAATTTTATGAAATATGGATTCACCCCTGGTATGGGCGGCACCCTGATGGTACCTTTAAGATTAGGTGATGCCGTAGGAACAGAAATGTTGTTCTCTGCCAGAAATTACAGAGGAGAGGAGCTAAAAGAACGTGGTGTTTCATTGAAAGTAGTCCCAAAATCCTTAGTGCTGAAAGAAGCGATGGACCTGGCCCGAAGCCTGGCTGAAAAGCCAAGGTTATCCCTTATTACACTTAAAAAACATTTAGCTGCCGGTATAAGGGCCAAACTTCCGGAGGTGATAGCGCAGGAATTGAAAATGCATGATACTACCTTCCATCAACCTGAAGTAATGGAACGGATAGAAGCGCTTTTTGGTCAGTAAAGAAACTGAATATGAAGAGTAATGACAATATAGTATTCCTCTTTTCAGGCCAGGGAAGCCAGTACAGAGGTATGGGAGAAAAACTGTTCAGGCAGGATGCTGTTTTCAGAAATAGTTTGGAACAGAGTGATGTAATAGTACGGAAACAGTTAAACCGCTCATTGATTGATGAACTGTATTATGTAGATCAGTATCAGTTTGATGACTTACTGATTACTCATCCGGCTATTGTAGCGGTAGAAATAGCCATGTACAAGGTGTTACAGGGAAAAGGAATAAATCCGGATTATGTAGCGGGTAGCAGTCTTGGTGAATTTGCGGCAGGAGTGGTGAGTGGGGTATGGGAACCTGAGAGTGCCATCGAAGCAGCTATAGAACAAGCTAAGTCAATTGTAAGGAATGATGTTCCCGGCGGTATGCTGGCAGTCATACATGAAAAGAAAAGCCTGGAGCCTCTTTATCTTAAACATCAGCTTTTCCTGGCTGCTGATAACTTTGAGGGACATTTTACGCTCACCGGTCTATCGCAGCACCTGGACGCATTTCAGACTGAATTGGATAAGCGGGACATACAGTTTTTACGGCTTCCTGTCAATTACCCTTTTCATTCCCCGCAAATTGAATGTAGTGAGCATAACTTTACGTATTACACCGCCAGTACACTATCTCTGGCCCATCCTGATACAGGATTTGTTTCCGGAGTACATAACAAAGAGCTAAGTCAGTTACCCGAAAACTATTTCTGGGAAGCCATCAGCTGTTATATGAATTTCCCGGCAATGGTGAAGTATCTTGAAAATAAAGGCGTCTGCCGCTATATTGACGTTGGCCCTTCTGGTACAGGAGCTACTTTTGTTAAGTATAATTTAAGCCCCTCATCCACTTCTCAGACTTTTCAGATTATGACCCCTTATAAAAGAGAGCTGGAACAGCTGGAAATACTACAAAAAAGTTTGGGGCTATGAGAGGCCACAAAAAATGGGTTTTGTCGTTTAGTCTATTACGTTCGATCTGTTCTGTCTGTAGCCGGAACAATATCAATGGAGCCTAAGAATTTTTTGACGATAGCGGCAAAGCGTTCCGGCTGGTCCATGTGGACACTGTGACCAGCTTCCATGATTTGTTCAATCTGAAGTCTGGAATTAACACGTTGCAGCTCTTCAGCAACAGCAGCAGAAACCACGCCTCTATCACCAAATACGAGGAGGCCTGGAATATCGATGTTAATCACTAACTGCCTGTAATCGGGATTGGGTGGCGTGAGAACGTCAAAAGCAGCCATGCTGGTTTGAAGCCGGGCCCGGGCGAATAGCTCAATCGTCTCCGGTGACCGCTTAGTATGCCTGGTGCGCGCTTCAGCTATTATTTGCTCCAATGACATATTAAGAACCTTCCGATGCTGATCAGCCACATCACTATCCCGTACTTCGCGCTGAACTGCGGGATTCAGGAAGGTCGGATCAGCCAATACCAGACCTGCGAGTAGATTGGGTTTACGGCTTGCCACTACTGCTGCAGTCATCCCTCCCATTGAATGTCCGAGCAGGAGTGGAGGAGGAAGTCTCAGCGTTTTTATTAAACCGGCGACATCATTTGCATGATCTTCATATCGGTATCCGTGGTCGGGTGTGCTGGAGCTGCCATGCCCTCTGGCATCCGGCATAATAACATCATATTCCTCCTCCAGTGCATGTGCCAGCCCTGTCCAGCACAAGCCGTTAGTCATCAATCCATGTAACAGGATTAATGGCGGTTTATCTCCTCCGGTTCTTGTGTAATGTATGCTAATGTTGTTTGTTTCGCAGACTCCTGTTTGCCAGTTGGCCATTGGTTATTTTTTTGCGTGTAAAATATATGAACGGGCGGTGGTGATCCCGTTCATACATTCATTTATTTCTGCACCAGTGCCTGGCCTTCGAATACCACACCTGACCATCCATGAGCCATAAATTGCCTGATGTTTTGATGGTCGTCCCCATTGGGATTATTTAATACTGACTGATAGTGTTCTGCAAATAAGTAAAGTGTATCTTCTTTGGAAAGATTATTTAATTGGGCAAAAGCAAAAACTTTAGCACTACCCTGGTTTTGTGTAGCCTCATTATAAGCATCTCCATTTTTGAAGGCTGTTGGTTGGTGCTGATACTGACTTTCTATAAATTCAATCACTTCTTTAAACAGGATTGAATTGTCTTTTAATTTTCCAATCAATGTAGTTAATTGCCCGTTCATGCGGAATAATATTTTTAAGATTAAGGTGACGTTTTGACGTGAGTATTGATTTTAAGCTCACCACATCCCGTTTTACCGCTCAAAAATAAAAATTTTAGAATATCTTTTCCATATAACAAAAACAGCATCCATCGGGAGATGAATGCTGAATGTATCGTGTAGTCAATGTTATTCTTCAGTATCGGGTGTTTCTTCCAGCTGGTCCTTATCGGAGCCTCTCCGCAATTTTACTTTTGGATTACTCTGTGTTCCGGTAACGTTGAAGGGTATACCCAGAATACCGAATGGAGGCAGGCCTACGCGGCCTTTCAGGTTTAGTCTGCCATCAATGCTCACCTGTCCTTCGAAGCGGGGGCGGAAGCCAGCTACGCGCAGCTTGGTCCGCTCTATGGTAATAATATTATTGCTGATGCTGGATTTAATGTCCACTTTGGAAACATCCGGATCTTTTATTTCTGATTTGCCTGTGGACTGACTTACAGCATTCATCAGTTTGAAGCCTTTTAGTTTAATTTTCTTAACAGACAATACACCACCACCTTTGAGTGAAGGGTAGATTGGATTCATATTGCCGTCGAGTTTACCACCGAGGTGATAGTCAATACCTACTATGCCGCTGGCGCTGGCAGCCGAACTGGCCATATCCCGGAAAATTTTAATTTCATTATAGGCGCGCCGGATATCAAATTCCTTTGCCGTGATGTGATAGTCGAAGGAGGCCCGTTGTGGGTGTATACAGGCATAGGTGGCATCCATTTCTACGGGGGCTCCGATAATATTGAACCCGGTTTTGTTGAGCGCTACTTTGCCGCTGTCCAGCACCAGCTGTCCATGGAAACTATCAATGTTCATGCCTTTGAAGCGGATTCTGTCTGCTGCTGCATTGAGTGTCAGTGCCAGGTTAGAAGGCAGGATAATCACACCGGAAGGGGCAGTTGTTTTAGTAGCAGTAGTAGTCGCTGTTGTACTGGAATTGGTCATCAGTTCATCAGCGAATATGTCATTGCTTTTAAAATCGAAGGTGCCATGCAGCGTTTGGTTTTTTCCGGTGAGATAACCAATCACGTTGGTTAAAAAGCCATTCATGGTGAGCTTCGATTTTCCATAGGTGGCGATAAAGGTATCAAACCACATTTTATCCTGATCGAACCGGAATATACCGTTGCTGATATAAAAGGGCAGGGGAAACAGCTCCGAATTGAGCACAATATCCCTGACGGTCATAGTGCCCCGGTTATTTAGTTTATTATAGCGTCCGGCAACAGCATCGGCCTGGCTTCCGCTGAGCGCCAGGTTGGTTTTGATGAAGCCTTTCAGGTCATATCCCTGTATCGCAAATACTTTATAGATGGCACCCAGATCAATGGTACCGTTAGACGTAATATTATACCGGAGGTTATCGAAATTACTCAGGTCTGCTTTCAGCAGAAATGGTTTTCCTTCGAATTCAAAAGCGATGGGCTTCACATCTACCTTCAGGGAGCTGAGTGTGCCGGTGGTGTTGGTAATGCTGGCATCTACATTGATTTTCTGAATGGGTTTAGGATAATATTTTGTTTGCAGAGTACCATCACTCATGGTCAGTTTGGCCGTAGTTACCGGGAACAATCTTTTGGCCGGTACATAGCTGCCTTTGGTATTAATATCCACATGCAATGCGCCGGTAACATCAAGACTATCCATGGGATAGAATTGTTTGACATCGCTCAGTTGCAGGACAGAGGCCAGTTGTGCGTCTATAACAGGTGCCTGGGCATTGCTGAAGCGGAAGTAGCCTTTGATGTAGTTGCTTAACAGGTTGGCGTTGATATTACCGATATTAAAGTGCGTATGTGCCAGATTGTTATCCGGGCAATTAGCTGCTACCTCGAAGCTGATATTTTTCAGCGCTTCCGGGAGAGATGCCAGTTTGAAGTAACCATCGCGGAAGTTGGCCTTGAGATCGAAGGAAGGAATACTACTGATAACTGTGTCCGGATGGTGTTTGGGGCCGTGGTTTACAATGCTGGTGGCATATGGACCGTCAGCCAGCAGATGTGCCTGCAGTTGACCTTTGAGGTCGAAAGACTGCCAGCCCATCGCTTTGCTCCATTTTTCGAGGTCCAGGTCTGTATTTAATTTGAGGTGGATATCAGGTGTTTTAAGTCCTTTTACCCGTATCACAGAGCTGAAATAATCTTTATCGATATTAAAGAAGATGGAGTCTACATTAAGATATAAACTATCGGTATTCAGCTGGGCTAGCCTGGACTGAAAATTTAAAAACAGATTTTTAATGGGTGCCGGTGCTTTGGGATTGCTGATAACACCGTTGCGCACCTGCATATTAAAGGTCAGGTTGGGCATGGTGTTGGTTTCAGCAATATATTCACCTATCAAGCTGGCATTTACATCCGCAGTACCATCTACATTGGTATGTTGCATCCAGGTAAGATATTCAGGAGGCAGGGCTCCGAAAATGGCGTGCAGACTTGATTCCATAGAGCTGAGCCGGAAGTCCATTTTGTAGCCATTCTTCATGAAGGCGAAAGCGCCTTTTAATCTTACCGGCAGTTCATTTATTTTCAGATCATTTCTTTCAAAAATAAAATCCAGGGAGTTGGTGTTGATTTTTGTGATGAGTTCCCCGTTTAGTTTTTTAGATAGGATATACGAAGTATTGTTATACATGAAATCCAGGGAGCCGATATTGATCTTAGAGTAAAGATCGAAGACGGCTTTGCTGAGATCTCCTTTACCTATATAGTTTACGTCCTTTGCCTGCACATACATAGGGAGTGACTGATCATCGTAGATGAGGTGACAATGATCAATCTGTATCCTTTCTATCTTCATGGAGGCGCTGCCGCTATCGGGTTTACTGGCGGTGCTGGCCGGGGCCGCTTTATAGATATTATAATTCGGATGTCCCGAGGAATCAACCATGATATGGATTTTCCCTTTGGTCAGATATATCTCATCGATGGTGATGGCATTGGAAAATACGCTTTTCAGGTTTACACCCAGGGCCACTTCATTGCCGGCCACGAGGGTGTCCTGTGCGAAAGGGGCGCCGCCTTTCAGGCTAACATCGTATAGGGTTAGCGTTAGGGCAGGAAAGTGGTTAAAGAAAGATAACCGGGCTTTGGAAAAATTGAGTTCACCTGTGATACTGTTGTTGGCCCAGGTCTTGATCTTGCTGGATATGGCATCGGGGAAAAGGATGGGAAGCAAAAACAGCAACGCAAGAATTGCGGCCAGAGATATTGATGTAATTTTTAATATTTTTAATGCAACTTTTCTAATGAAGGCATTACGCATAGCAATCCGGGTATATATTAAATGGGTGCCAACATATGCTCTGTTAACGGGGAGGCATATACTGGCAATTCTATGATGGTTACGGGGGCGAAGGTAGTTATTTTTTGGCTGTAGACTTCCCGGAGGCTCTTTTTAGGAAAGAAAACGTATATGCAAAACTTTTACTTAATTTAATCCTGATCCAATCAGTAATTTATGACAAGTGAAGCAATGATCGCCTTTAAAGCTAATTTAAAACAGGCCGGATTGCAATTAATAGCAGAACGTATTACAATGGCCAAATCAGCCATGGATAATGCACAGGAAGCCGCCAATAGCGAAGGAAAGAGTTCTGCAGGCGATAAATATGAAACCGGAAGGGCCATGGGGCATCTTGAAAAAGACATGTATGCCCGGCAACTGGCTGAAAATATGAAGGAACTGTCCAGGTTACAGGAAGTAAAAACAGACGTCATCTACACCACCATCCAAACAGGTGCCTTTGTACGATGTGAGGAACAGTCCTTTTTTATTGCCGCAGGATTAGGGAAACAACTCATAGATGATCGGTCCATATTTTTTCTGTCTCCCTATACACCGCTTGCAAAATTGTTGCTACACAAAAAAGCCGGAGATAGTTTTCTCTTCAATAAAATGAGTATTGTTATCCTGGAAGTATATTAATTATAGTTAATAATCAGATAACCTTTTTCGTCTATTACAAACTGAGATACTCCGCCACTTACCTTTATCAGTTTATACATCATCATAAATCGCCTGTTTTCAATCTTATATTTTGCAGACATGATGGGTGTATAACGTGAACGTATAAATCAAAAGGGGGCAAAAGCCCCCTTCCGGTATTTATCTAGTTGTTTAACTGCAGAGACGCTGGCCCGAATTCTTCAAAATGAATCGAGGCTGTATCTACACCATTTTCTACCAGAAAACCGTAATGTTTGGCGATGAACGGCGCAGGTCCGCAGATGTAGTAATCGGCGTCTGCCTGTAATACGGCTGCTTTAATTTTGGAGAGATCCACCCAGCCGGTGTATTGTGCCTGTATTTCAGGCTGATCATAAAAAATATGATGGTTAAGATTGGAATAGGAGTCAGCGAGTTGTGTGAGGCGGTCTTTGAAGGCATGTACTGCTTCGTTGCGGCATCCATGTACCCAGGTGATGGCCGTATCTGTCTGTTTGGCGGTAAGCTCTTCGAGCATGGCCATCAGAGGTGTCTGGCCTACGCCGCCGCTGATAAATACTTTAGGACGGGATGTATTTTCATGGAGTGTAAAGGTGCCGGCAGGTGCTGATAATTCCACTACGTCTCCTTCCTGGATATGATCGTGGAGGCGGTTGGAGATCAGTCCGTCGGGATGACTGGCGCCTGCTTCCCTTTTTACTGAAATACGATAATATTTACCGTTGGGAGCACAGGAGATGCTGTACTGGCGGGGTTGCAACAGGTTCAGTTCAGGCAGGAACAGGCGCAGACTGATATACTGACCTGGCAGAAAATCCGCTACATCGCCACCATCAGCTGGATACAGGTAGAAGGAAGTGATTTCCGACGACTCTTTTATTTTCTGTTTTACAATAAAAGGTTTCCAGCCGGTCCATCCTGCATTTTTGCTTACTTGTTTTGTATAAAGATGTTGTTCGTGGCCAGTCATGATGGCTGCCAGCTGCTGATAGGCTACAGCCCATGCTTCCAGCAGTTCCGGTGTAGCGGCATCTCCCAGTACTTCGGAGATGGAGGCCAGCAGGTGTTTTCCAACAATTGCATAGTGTTCCGGGCGGATATCGAGGCTGGTATGTTTATGTCCGATGCTGTCTACTACCGGCATCAGTACAGCCGGATTATCAATGTGCTCTGCATAGGCCAGTACTGCCATTGCCAGGGCTGTCTGTTGTTTTCCATTCTGCTGGTTTCCCATGTTGAATACATGTTTCAGCTCCGGGTTATGGGTAAACATGCGGTTATAAAAATGGGTTGTCAGCAATACACCATGCTCTCTGAGCACTGGCACTGTAGCTGTTACGAGCTGTTTTTGTTCCGTTGTCATCTTATATAAACTTTGAATAACAAAAGACTTTTTTGTCCTTTATTTTTATAAAAAAAACTACTTGTTCAGCGTAAATTTCTCTTTAATCAGCCCCATATTGAATTTCCCGATAGTGGTGTTCTGCAGCATGCGGGTGATCCGGTTTCTGATTTTCTTAAAATCTTCATGCAGCGGACAGGGATTGCTTTCGGAGCAATAGGAGAGGCCCAGTGCGCATCCGATGAATATTTCATTGCCATCAATAGCTGTCACGATGTCCGCCAGCGGCCGGTTCAGGGAAGCGGCATCAAAGTAAAAGCCGCCATTAGGCCCTTTGGCAGACTGGATCAGTCCTTCCCGGCTGAGCTTCTGAAGAATTTTGGCAAGAAATGGTTCCGGAGAATTAATATGTTCAGCAATTTCTTTACTACCTACCTTGTATCCGGCATGAGATCGCTGCGCGATGTAGAAAACCGCGCGCATCGCATACTCACATGTTTTGGAAAAGATAGCCATATTGCTGCCTGAATATTTAATTGCAACACAAAGATAAGTCCGGAATAATAAAAGGCAAAAATATCTTTTATTATTTCGGGAATGATGATGCCAGCGCCAGGATTGACGGATTTTAATATTATTATATTTGATAAAAAACTATGTAAAAGTGAAGTAAAAACATTGCTGATAACCTATTTCCAGAAGGGCTTCGTACGCAGGTGATGAAGGGGAGCATTACATTCGTTTTTGAGATAATGGTGAATCGTAATACACGTGGCAGGATGCCCTACAGTATACACCATAGTATTTTCAAAACCTGCAGGAAAAATTCTCTTTACTTTTTCCAGTATCGCTTTTTCAGAGACAGGGTTTATAATATGATACTCAAAAGGAAAACTGTGGTCTATATCAGGGAAAATGTCTTCATTACTTTCTGTATAAACAAAGCTCCTGATGTTTTTGCTGATGGCCAGTCCCCGGTTTATTTCGTACAGGTGAGATAAGGATGTTATATCACCAATCAACACATAATTATCAGCACTGTTATCCACCAGCAGCTTGCCTCTTGGCTGTTCAAAATATACAATGTCGCCAGGCTGCACAGACTTAATCCAGTCAGCGCCCTTTCCATTTGAAAAAGTACAAATAGCAAAATCTGCAATCTGGTGAACAGGTTCATAATTCCAGAAGGAATATTTTCTGTCTTCGCAGTCAATATCGTAATGTGGATTCCCCAGGAAGAATTGAGCGGTAAAACCAGGCACATACTGCATTTGAGAAAAATCCTGGCTTTGTACTTTTATATGAAAAGTGTGTCTGGCGATCTTTTCTTTCATCAAAACGATACCACTCTGAATGATACTTGCTTCTTTTCTATGTCCCATAATCAATGTTTTATGGATGCAAATTTGGAAATTGTCTCATCCAAAAACTTTGACCTGAGTCAAAAACGATTTTTAAATTTTAGATTTTAATCTGCTTAATGTTTCCTGCGAGATGTTGAGATAGGAGGCTATCATTTTGTTGGAGAGCCGTCTTACAATGTCCGGGTTTTCTTCCAGCAACTGCCGGTATTTTTCTTTGGCATCCAATGTAAGGAACGACATCAGCCTCCTGGTATTGGTGACGTATGCATTTTCAAGATATGACCTGTAAAATTTCTCCCACTGAGGTATTATCTCCAGCAGATCATAGAAGCCGTTATGTGTGATATAGAATACTTCGGAATCTTCCACCGCCTGAATAAATTCTTCAGAAGGTTCGCTGGTGATGAAGCTGACCAGTGCAGTTGCAAACTGTCCTTCGAAAGCAAAATATCTGGTGGCATCCTGACCTTCTTCTGTAATAAAAAAGATGCGTAAACAACCAGTGCCAACGAAAAAAGTTCGTTGGCTGGTTTGTCCGTGTGTGAGTAATAACTCGTTCTTCTTTAGCTTCACCGGCTTAAAGTAAGATAGAATAACTTCCAGTTCCTGCTCACTAACGGTAATCTTGCTTTTGATATAATCCACTAACTGATCGTACATAAACACAAAAATATCAATTAATTTTTCGTTCGATGTGCCTGATTCAGCAGTATTGCAGTAGCAGCGGCAACTGCAGCAGTCAGGTAGATAAACGAATATCCGCAATATCCGGCTATCAGCCCAGCCAGTGGTCCGGTAATGCCTAGTGCGAGGTCAAAGAAAGCAACATAGGCGCCTAAAGCTACGCCTCTGTTTTGTGGTGTCACTTGTTTAACAGCTTCTACACCCAATGAAGGAAACACCAGTGAGAAACCAAAACCAGTAAGGGCTACGCCCACGAAAGCCATTTCGGAAGATGTTGCCATCCTGATGCAGGTGAGCCCCGCAACTTCCACCAGTAGTGAATAAAAGGCAATGATATGACCACCATGTTTATCAGGCAGATGAGAAAAGAACAGCCGTGCCAATATATAGGCGATACCGAAGATAGTGAGTGATAGTGAAGCGTTCTCCCATTGCTGCTGCGCAAAGTAAAGTGTGATGAAAGATGCAATCACCCCAAATCCCATTGTTGCTAAAGCCAATCCGCTACCTTGCCGCCAAATGGATTTAACGACTTTGTAAAACGGCATTCTTGCGCTACCTGCCGGCACCACTCCGCTAAGCCCAATAGCCAGTGCCAGCGCTATAACTGGCAAAATCAATATAGCGGTAAAAGCACCGTTTAATGAAAGGCTGTTCTCCATCCACATGCCAATGGGCGCGCCAAATGCCAGGGCTCCATACATTGAAATTCCGTTCCAGGCCATTACTTTACCGGAATACTTTACGCCCATCAGGCCTATTCCCCATGATAATGCTCCCGTTATTAATAGACTTTCTCCAAACCCTAATACCAAACGCCCTGCTAACAACAGGAGAATACTAAAGGATGGCTGTGATGTTATTGCATTGGAAAGCAGGTAAAATACACCGGTGAGGGCACATAAAATTAAACCGGTTGAAACAGACTTTTTACTGCCACGGGTATCACAGATAGTCCCTGAAAAATGCCTGGTTGCCAGGGTGGCTGCTGATTGAATACCGATAACAATGCCTACCATCAAACTGCTGTAATGTAGTTTGTTGGTTACAAAAGCAGGTAAGGTACCGAGGGATATGCCCAATGTTAAAAAGCCAAGGAAGACAATGCTGCAGAGCATTAACAGCTGTTGGATGGTGCCCGTTTCCGGAGCCGCATCAATGGCTGCTGCTGATTTTGATTTTAAATATTCCATTTCATTTCGTTTTTAAAAGCTGACACAAAGTTGCCATTGTGCAAAACGATAAACCTTGATCCAGGTCAAAAACGGAAAAACGGGTTGCAGATAATGGAATTAAATAAGCTTGCTGTTCACTGCATAAGACAAAGCATCCATAATATTATTTACCTCCAGACGCTCAAATATCCGTCGCCGGTAGTATTTAATGGTGTCTGGTGCAACAAAAATCTTTTCAGCAATCTGATTAATGGAGAGTCCTTGTGCATGCAAACGTAAAATTTCTATTTCCCTTTCGGTGAGCACAGGTTTTTCAGACTTCAGCCACATTTTCTTTCCGGCGTTTAGCTCCCACATTTCGATGGAGCCTTGTTTGTAAATACGGGCATTGCCAGCTGTTTGATGATGAGAGAGGGATACAATACACATGGCCTTCCACATCTTTCCGCTGCTGGTAAGAAAAAGAGGGGTCAGCTTATGATTGATCAGGCGCAGTTTACCATCTTTATCGATCAGGTGAAAATCATAGGTGATGCTGTAAAGTTTTCTTTCCGGTGCAGGAATACGCGCATAAAAATCAAATCCTACCTCATTGATCATTGTTAATAGTTCCATGTCTTTTTCCGGCACCTGCCGGAAATAAAATTCATAACCCAGCTGTAACACCTCTTCAGCAGAATACCCACATAAAAACAGCGGATTCTCTGATACATATTCAAACGACATGCTGGTATAATCAATCAGATATACGCTTTCGTAGGTCAGACGTGCAAATGCCTTCACCACTTCCAGATAGTGTTGTTCATGCTGGTCTGGCTCCGGGATTTCCCCTAACTTATTTTTGGTCAATAGGCCCGAACTGGCGTCTTTCTTCATTTATAACATTTAAATGGCTATAAATTTACACTCCGGTGTAGGCTTTCGCAAGTTTTTTGTTTTGAAAGCATAACCGGGATTAACCTGGCCCTGCTGGCAGCAGTTGTTGCAATTATTTATTGCTCGTGGGCAATCGGGCAGTTTCTGGATGGAAAGAAGTTCAGCAGCTATTTGCTCGCTATGATAGCGTATTTGCTGGGAATGGCCTCGTTTACCATATCAGCTGTTTTGATCGGGGGGGATAGATGCCTTTAACAAAGCTTAAATAGATCCTTCTTAAAAAGACCCCTTCAAATCGTAGGATGTGAAGGGGTCTTTTATTACAAGGTTTTTGATATTAGTTGGCTTCTGTATACTTCTTGAAGTTATCAAGTATGGCCTGCCAGCCATGTTTTTGCATTTCAACAGGGTTCTCCGTTTCCGGGTCAAAGCTTACCGCAACTTCAGTCTGGTTGCCGGTTTTGTGGAAGGCTACCGTTGCTTGTCTGCTGTCTGGCATGATGTAGGAGAGTTTTTCGCCATCTACCACTTCATTGTAGGTAGCTTCAAAGTCAAAGCCAAAACTTCCGTCTTTGGCTTCCATTCTTGCCGCATATTTTCCACCTACCCGCATATCATTGGTGGCGGAAGGGCAATGCCAGGAAGGGTCTGCGAAGTTCCATCCGGTAATGTGCTCAGGTTGGGTATAGTAGTCCCAAACTTTTTTAACGTCTGCGTTGATGACAGCTGTCACTGTGACTTTAGTGCTCATTTTATCTAGGGTTTATAGTTGATAGAAGTTCATCCAGTTTTTCCAGGGTAGCGATCATGCCTTGTTCCATGCCCATTTGAACAACCGCTTCCAGATCGGAAAGCGATTTGTAGGTCACTACCGTTTCTACTAAGGCGTTTTCGCCTTTATCGGTGAATGTTACCAGCCACTCAGCGCGGGGCAGGCTTTCATTGATTACACCTGCTGCATCACAGAAAGCATCCAGAGAGGTGTAGTAGTCGATGGGTTTGATTTTCAGGTAATCAGTCCAGCCCCAGTACTCTGTGCCGTTGGGTTCCACCATAGCATAATGCCAATGTCCGTTTTCACGGAAGTCCATTGATTTGGTTTTGGTGGTCAGGGGTTTGGGGGCAAACCATTTATCCAGCAATTCGCTTTTGGTGTAGCAGTCCCAAACCAATTCACGGCCGGCTAAAAACTCACGTTTGATAGTGAGCGTATTCTTTTTTTTGTCTACCAGGAAGTCAAACTGCAAATTATGTTTCATTTTTTTGGTTTTTTAATTGTTGCTAAAAGCTCATCTAATTGTTGAAAGCGATTTTCCCATATCTTCCTGAATTGTTCCAGCCATTTATCTATCTCTTTCATTTTTTCAATTTCAAGTTGATAATAAATCTCCCGTCCCTGGTGCTCTTGTTTCACCAGCTCACATTCTGTCAGTATTTTTAAATGTTTTGAAACGGCTTGTCTGGTCGAATCAAAATGTTCTGCAATCGCATTCGGGGTCATTGCTTGTATGGCCAGCAAAGCGATGATGGCCCTACGGGTGGGGTCGGCAATGGCTTGAAAAACATCTCTTCTCATAGTAGTTTGTTTTGTTTCCGAAACCAATTGGTTGCAAATATAAATGCAACTTTTCGGTTTCGCAAATTTATTTTCGAAATTTTCCGGCAGGCTAAAATTGTACTATTTTTTAAGAATACAAAAAGCCGGAGAGAATCTGATCACATAGGTAACGTTATTAAACTGGTCGGCATAATAGAGATTACCAGCTGCGTCGAGGGGGTACGTCCGCGGGCCGTTTATAAAACGAGAATCAGGATCGTTTTGTTTCGAAGTAGAAGATGCTATGTTGTAGCTGAGGCGGGGGGAATTCAGTAAATACACCCTGCTTTCATTAAAAGACAGGGTGTAATATTGTCTACTGCCTGGTGAAGACAGCCGTTCTTCCAAACAATGGTGTTCCGACATATCCTCTGATTTCCAGTTTATCACCTTTCAGGCTCATAACACTACTGTAGGTTTTTCCACTTTTAGGGTCATATACTTCACCATCCACCCACTTTCCATCTTCGAATGTAAAACCGGTAAGGATTACCATATTTAGTAAGGTCCTGTCTCTCAGGCTGGCATTCTTGTTTTTATTGTCTTTGCGTGGTGTTTTTCCATCGGCCTCAAAGGGTGTTTTCATCCAAACCAGTTTCCCATAATATTTGCCGGATGATTCATAGATGTCCACCTTTCCGTCTTTTTCCGGGTTAAACCACAGACCTTTTATTGCGCTGGCCGCCTGAGCAAATCCTGTCATGCTGGCCAGCGTCAATCCTACTACTAATGCTAATCGTTTCATGTTTAGATTCTTTATGGTAAAATAAAAGCAGGCGACTGATATTTCGTTGAAGGTATACCAAAAAAGTGATTCCTGAGTTTCCTAATGCTGTGGTATTTCGGGATATAGTAACGCTGGTGGCGGATTGGCGTATTATCTATATATTTGTTTAAATATCCCTATATGAAAATCAGACCATTAAATTATACTCCCTGGTATAACAATCCCAGGACGCTTATTTTGTTTATCATTTTCATTCCTTTTGTAGGATTGATTGGATTGATTAAAACGACGCTGATCTCCGGAAGGAAAAAACTATTGATGATTCCCGCGTTTATAGTGATTGTAATCGCGTTGGTATTGTTTTTTACTTTTCTTTCGGCTATTTAGCGGGGTGCAGCTATAAATCAAAATAACACATGGCACTTCCTGAAAAAGGATAAAAAATAAGAAACCCTTGCAGAAATAGTCTGCAAGGGTTTCTTTATATCTTCGGATGAACCGTTTATTTTGTACTTCCTGCTTTGATCAGGTCTGCTGGTGTGATCTGATTGCTTAACAGATAACCGAAAGCATCCCATCTTTTATCTGGTTGTCCTGCTGCAGTTTTGGCGTTGATATAGTTTTTGATCAGGTCCTGGCCGTAGTTATAATTGATGACGTAACTGCGGTTTTTGCGGATGAACTGCAATCCTTTTTCGGCTGCCTCGCGGTTGAGCAGGGTGTAGTTCAGCAGCCACTGTACTGCTGTGGAGTCAGACATGCTACCGTTTACCATACCTCTTGCCACTTCATTGCGGGCATAGTTAAGCCGGCCTTTTATGTCCAGTGCCTTGAAATAGGCAGTGATGCCGGTGGTGTCGAGGCCTGCCAATGGCAATAATACTGATTTGGTAAAGGTTGTTTTCTCTTCTCCGGGAAAAGCTATTTCAATTCCGTAATTGGCACTGCCCTCTGCTATCAGCGACTGTGGGCTGAAGAGCGGATAGAGGGAGATCTCCACCCATCCTTTGTCGTGATACAGATTTTTTTCGAGCAACATATTATATACGTGATGACCAGGATAACCTTCGTGGCAACCCAGGTCTATCGCCTTTTCTATGAAGATATTCAGGTCGGCACTGATCTGAATGAGGCTTTTATAGTTTCCCTTGTACCAGTTATATCCCATCCAGGGCTTGCCGCTGACATATTCCAGTGTAAAGCTCTCAGTGGCAGGCAGACCATAATGCTGCAAGGTACGTTTGCGGGCTTCGGCAATACCTGTTTTAAAAACGGTGTCAAGTTTATCCTTTGGGATCACAAAACGATTGGCTAGTTGCTGGAAACGCTCCGCTACCGGTCCTTTGCCAGGCAGCAGGCTGTCCAGTTCTGTTATCAGTGAGTGGTAGTGTTCTTCCGGATACACTGGCGCCACGGCGCCAAACAGCTCTTTGGATTCTTCGTCGAATGGTTTGAATTCGCCGGAGAATATCCTGATACGGCGGCCGAAAGCGGTGAGCTGCTGTGTGATCCAGTTGGCGCGGATACGGATGGTATCATTGTCTGTTGAGCCGGAAATGTCCTGCAATGCCTTTTTGAGTGCATCCACTTGTGCGAGGAAGCTGTCTTTCGGAAATGAGTCCTGTTTGGACGCGGGCTTCAGGGAGTCAGGTCCATAGTAGGCGTCTACAAAATCGGGATCATACTGCCCGATATTCAGTCCGAGGCGCACATACTTTTGTGCGAGCAGGTCTAGCTGCTGTTTTCCGGTATCCTTTGTTGGGCCTGTGTTACAGGCGAAGATTAATATAAGCGGCAGTAGCCGCAGGGTGTTTCTCATGTTATAAAAAGACATTTATTATGCGATCAGGTCTTCTATTTCTGCAGCTGTTCTGGCGAATGGACGCCCGAGCATGCGGCTGCCACCGGCTGTTACCAGGAAGTTGTCTTCCAGGCGTATGCCACCGAAATCATTATAGGCGGTCAGTTTATCATAACAAATAAACTCCCTGTGTTTGTCTTCCGCCTGCCAGGCGGCGGTAAGCAAGGGGTTGAAGTAGATGCCTGGTTCTATCGTCAGCACAAAGCCTTCTTCCAGTTCGCGTCCAAGTCGGAGGGACTTTAATCCGAAGGCTGTACTTTTCTTCAGGTCATCTGTATAACCTACATACTCTTCGCCCAAACCTTCCATGTCATGAATATCCAGTCCGAGCATATGTCCGAGGCCACAGGGGAAGAAGAGTGCATGTGCACCAGCTGCTACGGCCTCTTTGGCATTACCTTTCATCAGGCCCAGTGTAATCAGTCCTTCCGCAATCTGCTCGCAGGCCAGCAGGTGTACGTCTTTAAACCGGATACCGGGTCTTACTGCATCAGCGGCGGTCTGGTAGGCATGGTACACAATGTCGTAAATTTCCCGCTGTGCTGTACTGAATTTTTTATTAACGGGATGTGTGCGGGTAAGATCACCAGCGTATCGCATGGCATTTTCGGCGCCACAGTCGCAGAGTACCAGTTGTCCGTCCCGGAATGCGGTTTTATGTGGATGGTTATGAAGAAACTGTCCGTTGGCTGTGAGGATAACGGGGAAGGATATATTACCACCGGCGGCGATAGCGACAGCCTGCAGACGGCCGGCGATCTCTGTTTCAGTGACGCCTGCAGCCGCTAGTTCCATAGCTTTGAGCTGCATATCTATCGTGGTGTTGACGGCTGTCTCAATCTGTGCAATTTCTTCTGCAGATTTGATGGCACGCTGACTGATTACCGCTTTTATAAACTTAACGGATACACGCTGTTCGACTTCTTTTGCCGGGATATCCAGCCAGGCGGACAGCTTCAGGGTATGTTCCGGCCGGTAGGGTGGGAGAAAGTGGACCGGGCGCTGTAATTTCCCGGCCTGTGTCAGGAAGTTGTCCAGCTGCGATAAGGGCCTGACGTCTGAGATGCCCGCCCTGGCAGCATGTGAAGCCAGAGAGTCTACAGGGCCTGTCCACATGATCTCTTCAACGGTGGCTTCATTACCGAATAATATCTCCCGGTTGTTATCAATATCCAGCACAAATGTAAGTCCGGGCCTGTCGATTCCCGTAAAATACAGGAAACTGCTGTCTTGCCGGAAAGGGTAGATGTTATCCCTGTAATTCATGCCGCTGTCGTCGTTTCCGGGCAGTAAAATGATACCGCTGCCCATATCCGATTGCAGCTTGTTTCTTCTATTGATATAAGTTTCCTTTAAAAACACGTGGTGGTGATTTAATAATTAGCAGATATTATCAATGCTAAAAATAAGCAACAAACGCGGACGATAAATCACAGGGTTAAAAAGAGGATAGAGTAGGTTAATAATTGTAAACCGTCAGTGTGCCGGGGTCTTCTCCAGCATTTACCAGAGCGCAATTTAAGCAAATGCAGCATTGTTTTCCCTCATCTGACAGCTGCTTCAGGAGAGGATGTCGTTTGTAGGCTAAAAATTTTTTTTCAAATATTTTTGGAGAAGAAAATATTTTTTATACCTTCGCGCTCCCTTCAAGGGAAATTGATTCCGTAGCTCAGTTGGTAGAGCAATACACTTTTAATGTATGGGTCCTGGGTTCGAGTCCCAGCGGGATCACAGAGAGTTTACAAACCTCGCGCTAGTCGCGGGGTTTTGTTTTTTAGTTGAGCGTTTAGTCGAGTTCCTTTTGTATAACTCCGATTTCTTTCCCGTACTTTATACAGGTTAACCGGCTTTTACTAAGTTAAGAAATATAGTTATAGGTGATATCTGTCTTTTCGATCACATTATCCACTACACGGACTGGATGGTTCTCAAGGTTTGCTTTAACGATTACAGAAAGTCATTTTCCTTTGGCCATACTATAAAAACGAAAAACACATCATTGAGTTTGGTACTCCATAAAAAAAAGAGGACGCCTTTTGAGACGCCCTCTTTATTTTCATCAATAGGAATTCTACCTTACCTCCAGCTTATAAGGCGGCGTATCCGCTGCAACCAATGCTCTGAACTGTTTAAAGCGTTCTGTATTCTGTTTCTCACGGCCAAAAATCTCCAGATGAAATTTCATTCCGCTGACCTCTTCCTCCGTGTACTGATTCAGACTAACGGCTCCGGATATTCCCAGATGCGCCTGGCAATTAGCACAACCACCAACATCCCAGCGGCTCAGCACGGACTGATAACCGACAAGATATCTTTTATCATCCCCTTTGGTTGCATACACACCAACAATAAAAGAGCCTTTGATACCTCCTCTGCTAAGTCCTGAAATATAGAGATGCAGATTGCTTCTCTTTGAATCAAGAGCACTGGCAGTTCTTGCAGCTGCAACAACATCGTTTTGCGACAATGAGCCATCGGTATAGGTATAATTTAGCTGTGATTCAATATTTATACAATCTTCTGATGTGAAATAGGTAGTATCTGTTTTTATAAACGGTTTTAGCGCAGTTGTCATAGTCAGTGTTTCATTCTCCGTTTGCCCGTTGGCAGGGCCTTGTCCGGCACCGCCATTGAAACCATTTGAGGTACCCAGATCTGCGGGGTCTTCGATGATGTCAAAACGTTCTGTAAAACCCTGCTTTTGCTGCCATAACCAAAACACACGATCTATATTACAGTGGTGAAAAAAGAAGATGGGATCCAGTCCTGCCGTATCATTCTCGCCCATATCACCATTTGCATCCGGTAGCTGAGATGCATCATAGCCTCCGTTATTTATGCCGGTAGGAAGAGTAAAACCACCAACTGCCAAATGAATATCGTTGTGCGGATGCTCCAGTGCAGTGTACCCTTTACCATAATAAGCAGCAGATTGCGTATTGGAAAATATCGTATAAATAGGAGCGTCAAGACAATCACTGAATGCCTTTGCTATACCTGCCGGTCGTGTTGTCCCGTCTCCTGGGCCACATCCGGGTATGTAGTAAGTCACATTATTAAGCCATTGTAATACATTCGCATTCAGCAAGGCAATATTGGCGTTCGGATCAAAGAAATTAGCATTATACTCGTAAGTAGTGGCTTGGGCCTGCGGCGTGCCCACAAGGCCAGACAGCGGGTATCTTACTGTTTGGTAACCTTGTGGTTTGCTATAAACTGAGTCGTCATTGTTCACCTGGTCAGTTATTTTTTTAGGGAAAATAAATGAGGCAAGTGGATTATCGATGGCATTATTATCATCAGGTACAATTCCCTTATCACGCAAACACTGCGGGAACTCTCCCTTGAATGTAAACTTCGGAGCTGTAAGCGCACGCGGTATGCCATATGTGGTTGAATAGGAATCTGTCTCATCCCAATAGGGTTGCATTACATCCTCACAACCAGGAGTAGTCTGCAGGGCTTTTTCCAGCTTGTATACATATACCCTGTGCCAGGTGGGGAAAAGCACATTCTGGTGATTACAGTAGCCACCCCACCATTCCGGGTTTGTAGCGCCTTCCCCGGCAAATGGTTCTCCGTGATACCCACCTATCACAAAAAAAGAGTTAGGGTCAGTAGGTGGTAATGCTTTAATATAAGCCCATGCTGTCATCAGTTTTTCCAGATCATTATTGATGCCTGCATCATAATCATTCTGAATTTCAATTATAGAGCGGCGAACGCCTATGCCATTTCTTGTCATAGTTAAGCAATTTTGTGTTTCTTGTGAATAAGTTTCAAGGATACATTGGGGAAATTACTCAGTAAAGATCCTGTCAGGATCATGCCAACGCCCGCAACCAGCGACCATTGTGTGCCAGGGAAGAATGCGCGGCTGCTCATAATAAAAACCGCACCCAACATGCTGATAATAAAAGGCAGGTATCCTGCCACTCTTATCCGCTTATACAAAAAGAAAAGATGTATCGCCAGGAAGATCATCATTACGGGCAGCAGCCATTTCATATAAGGTAGCTTCGCCAATCCCAGGCTACCGAACATACTCATATAAACAGCCCAGCACATAGGACATTTCGGGAAAAAAGCAATTAGGATGCTCAATATGACCGAAGGTACACTCCTGGCGGTTTTCGAGGGTATTGTCCCCGATGATTGCTGCTCACCGGAATGCCTGACATGGCAATTACAAGTGTTGCATTCATTTAAATTTTCCATAGCGTATATTGATGTTGTAAAAGAAAAGGCTGAAAGATATTTATGCGTAATTCAGCCACGGAAAAGGGTTTAAAAGAAGCAGCAGGACCATCTCTGCAATGGTTGCTATGAAAGAAATAGGGGATGCCATTTTTCATAAGACAACATTTTATGGGACCCGACACTCACATGAATTGGAGGAACGTCAGATTCAAGCGGATCGGAAGAAAATACCAGATTCTTTTTTTGCTGTTGGATACTTTTAGTTTGCTTGCTGAGCATGAGATGAGCACCCGGCGCAAATCCCATGGTTAACAGCTGCATGATTGTCTTTCTGTGTTTGCATGAGCGTGTTCATAAGAGTATCTCATTTATGGAATAAAGAATAAAGAAATATTGCGGGTAATAGATGCCCTGCCCGAAATTGCTCCAGGCTGAGTTATCAAAGGATATATCATTCTATCAACAGGGGTGCTGCTATTCAGAAAATGGAACGAGCGAACTCGATACACCACTGCATCAGGAAAAATTCTGGCTGTATAAGAGAAGTCTTGCAGAAATGAACGCCTAAGGGGAAGTTAATACCGGCCTGCCTTCTGAGGGTAATTCCACAACATTTGTATGATGGTTATTTGAGGGTTTAGAGTGATGAAAAAATGGTAACCATAACTTTTATGTAATCGAAAATAAATAAAAAAATCATTTCGCCAAGAGGGTCGCCAGAGCGAATTTTAAATGTGTATTAATTTTGTATGTGTTTAAAGAATAATTTGATTGTTGATACAGATGGTTTGGTCGACGCATCTATTTTGGCGAAAGTGTGGCCAGGTTAAAAAAGGGGAAAAATACCCGTCAAAGTTGAATTGGTGAAATGACGATTGGTTATTGCTACAAACGGACACTATCGGTTGCAGGGACTGATTTTTTCAAAAATCAGTGTACTTGGCTGTAGTACAGGAACCCATGTATAACCCACCCCACTTCCGGCATTTTCATGATAAAACCCGCAAATATGCGGGCTTTATCATGAAATACAATTTAATTTAATCACAGGTTTTCCTGATATAATCCCAGCGGGATCACTGGAGAAACAAAAAACCTGCGTACTGCGTGGGTTTTTTGTTTTGGGTCTATTCCAACACCACTACCCCCGGAATAAAAAAACTGTCATATCACTATATCATTGTGATCAAATGAAAAAATTCGGAGTCTCCAATACTTCTGGTAGGTTTGCCGCTATGCGGGATCTCCGGAACAGTATTACGTTGGGTGGTCTTAGGGCTACTTTACCATATTTTCCTGGTCCCCCGGCCGGGCAGCTGCATAGGGACCAGGATTGATATTCTGCTGATGTAATTATCCATCAATCATATGAGGCACGAAGCGGCTTTTATTATCGGTGATAAGGGAGTCTGCTTCGCGGATACCCATACCTGCGGCCTGCTGTGCTATCACCCAGCTGCCTATCACCGGATATTTGCCATCATAGGCCGGAAGCTCGAACAGTTCCTGGAATACATATCCTTCCTGGCCGTAGCCACCGTCGGAGGATTGCAGCAGCTGTCCGTTGTCGACCATTTCTATATTGGCTCCTTCTCTCGAGAGAATAGGTTTTTTCACGAAGCGGTTCATGCCGTGTGAGTCGAACCATGCTGGCAGCAGATTAGGATGATTCGGGTACATCTCCCACAGGATAGGCAGCAGCGCTTTGTTGGAGAGTATCATTTTCCAGGCAGGCTCAATCCAGAAGGCCTGGTTGGCATCTTCTGGTATATTTTTTCCGAAATCATCTCTCAACAACCATTCCCAGGGATATAACTTGAAGATGTTCCTGATAGACTCATTCTCCAAATCCATAAATGTTCTCGTGCTGTTATCCCAGCCCAGATCGTCTATAAATACAAGCTTGGTATCCAGACCCGCCTGCATAGCACAGTCGCGCAGGTACTCGGTATTGGTAAGATCTTCAAGGGTTTGCTTCAGACAGCTGAAATGCAGTTTGCCGGGACGCAGGTAAGATGCGAGCGTTTTCCAGCCATCGATCAGCTTTTCATGAACAGAGTTGAACTGGTCTTTGGATTTATCAAAATCCTGAAGCCAGAACCACTGTACGATGCCTGCTTCATAGAGAGAAGTAGGAGTGTCGGCATTGAATTCAAGCAGTTTAAGATGACCGTTCTTATAACAGAAATCAAACCGGCCGTAGATAGCAGGATGATCTTCCTGCCAGGTTTTTTCTATATAAGGGATAGCCCCGTCAGGAATCGCAAAGCGATGATACAGGTTATTGTCCATTACATATTGCACCGCGCCCAGGCACATATCCCACAGCTCCTGTGTGGCGCTTTCAATTCTGTTTATTTCGCTGAGCATAAACTTGTAATAAGCACTTTCATCCCAGTAGGGGATATCTGTTGTATGAAATCCAAACCCCAGCTTCTCAACGGCGCTCTGCCAGTTGTTGCGGGGAGGAATACTAATTCGTTGCATCTGAAAATTAATTGAAATTAGGAAGAAACACTGAAACCATGTGAGCCAAATCCGCCACGGGTAATACTTCCTTTGAAACCATTGCGACCGGTATTGGCATGCGCACTGAGGCCTCCGGAATAGTAACCGGCACGCGTATAACTACCATTGTAATAATGACCATAAGGCCTGAAGGCATAGTACCAGAGATGCGAATGGTGGTGATATCCGTTGTTACTGGAATAATATCCATTGTCATCCCCATAATAATTTCTTACACCGTTGTAGGGAGCAGTGGTATCGCCGCGCATGAATACCCTGCGCTGGTGATGGGGAGTAGGCTTATGACAGCTGGCAAGTATTGCGGTAATCAGCACCAGTTGTATGTGTGCCGATTTTTTAAGTTTCTTATTGAACGGTGACATAAATCTCGTAATCCTTCTGAAGTTTAATAGATGTAGTATCTCCGTTCCCGTTTTCGCCCTGTTCTGTGGTTTGGCCCAGGGAAGGAATTGTATCGCGGTGCACTACTGTTTTGTACAGGGATGAGTTAGTCCAGATTTTATGGGTAGTCACCATTTCATCATGAAACTTGTCGATGTGGTTGGTACTGAGTACTGTTTCAATAGAACCTGTTTTGTCGATGGCATCGGT
This sequence comes from Chitinophaga flava, assembly GCF_003308995.1. Classification (NCBI taxonomy): domain Bacteria; kingdom Pseudomonadati; phylum Bacteroidota; class Chitinophagia; order Chitinophagales; family Chitinophagaceae; genus Chitinophaga; species Chitinophaga flava. The sequence continues at coordinate 2,387,913 of NZ_QFFJ01000002.1, forward strand.
AATGTCTTCATTATTGGGTTCACTGGCTTCATTGCTACAGCTTCCCTGTGCCAGCATACAACAGATGAGGGCGCCTGACAGGTATAGTTTTTTATTCATGGCGGGTATAAATTATAGTACGAAGTTAATAAGGGAATATATTATTTATATAAAATTTTTTAAGTATAATAGCATAGCCCCAAGGTTGATGTGTATAATATAAGCGAGCATAATAGAGAGAATAGTATTAGGATTTATTGCACTGTGTTTGTTTCTGTATTTCCCTGGAAGCACTCTATAGGCATTCAATAACTATCATCCGGGTATCTCCTAAGTGTCCTATAACTATCGCTCAAATAAGCTGGTTCAGGCTCATATTTGATACTTTTTTGCTAATAAGAAGAGTAGGCATTCCGGGCGAGTCATCTATTTATCTTGATGAGATACCATTATTGTGGGGAAAGCATCACATTAATACCCGGAACGCCGGCTTCAGATCCCAACTCTGGGATGAATTCAACCGTGCTGCCATGGAATGGATTTACAACATGGGATATCCGTGCTACACAGATATTATATCCGCAATAGGTAGAAGTGTAGGGAGGTTTGGAGCGAACAACTTATCCTAATAATACGGGGGGCGGCCAACCACTCCCCGTATTGATATTAAATGCATTTATCCTTTCAATAACGCCGCCATAGGTCATTGTATTAAACTGTCTTTTCGATTGCGGTTAATGCAGGTGCCTGCTGTAACTCAAAGATGTATCAAAAGCGTGTATGCGTTATTGTGATATATTGTAATCTGGAATGGGGCACCCGTATTGCTGTTATCAACTCCAACGAAACGGAGCTGAAAATGAACGAAGAACAACCCATGCCAAGCTGAGGATGGGGTGAATCAGGAGGCCCCTATATTCCTTAACCGCCTACCCGTGATACACTCTGGAAGAAGTAATGATGCCGTCTTTTATCTCCAGTACTTCTCCTACCAGCAGATCCTCTTCGTTGGGCACCTGACGGAGATATTCCATAAATACCCGGTCCTGATTGGCGGTTAACGTATGCAAGATATATTGCAGGTGAGGATATCGCTCAAAAGAATCCTGCCACCAGACACGGAGTGCCTCCTTACCTTTGATAAGGCCGCCCGTAGCTGGCTGCCGAATTTTCAACTTCGGACTGTAATGCATCGCATTATCGTGGTACAGAGATAGTAATTTTTCCAGGTCATGTTCATTGAATGCTTCGAACCATTTGTGAGCAATGAATTCCAGTTCGTTTGGTGCTGACATATACTACTGTTTGTAAGCGGCAAATATAGGTTAGTTGTCTGGACTCCGCATACAAATTCCTCTGGGGTTATTTTTTTATGTAGAAGAAGATTTTAAAAAATTCCCGATGGTATCCGCTTTAAAATTTTATCTTTAAATTGCTTCATTGTATGCCTCACTTTGTAATAGAATGTTCAGATGGAAAACAAGCTTTCCAGCATTATCATACAAAAACAGGCACCGTTGTTTACTAATATTTCATTTCTATCCATGAATATCCGGGAGGTTGAACAGATGGAACTAAAAAATGATACGCTTCTTTTAAAACTATTAAGTGATAAGGATGCTTCGGTATATTACAAGCTATATACCGAAAGAATGAATGAGCATCCTTTTCTTCCAGATGAAACACCGTTGGCATTTACTACCCGAATTCTTCAATTATGTAATGTCTTATTCACCATACGACTAAGAAATCAGCCGGAGATCATTATTGGAGATTGTGCCTTGCATGACTGGGATCAGAAAAATAATGAAATTGAAATTGGTGGTTCCTTATTCAAAGCCTACCAGGGGAAAGGTTATATGCAATCGGCTTTTGATCTCCTCATTGAACACGCAAAGGACCGCTATCATGTAAAGAAAATCATAGGTAAAACGCAAGTAGACAATAATCATGCGATTCGCCTGGTTGAAAAGTTGGGTTTTCAGAAAGAAAAGGAGGAAAACAGCACAGTTCTTCTTAGTAAAATATTGTAACTGGTTTTGCTTTTTAAGTCGAGCTTTCAGGCGAGTTGCTTTTATAAAACAGCTTTTTGTTTCCCATTCTTTATACAGGTTATATTCTCTGCACAACTCCATTTTTTGTTGGGTATGTATTATTGTCAGAATGCTAACGGGCAGTTCCTGAAATTACGAATAACGGCTGTACTTCGCAGTCATGCTCTCCTATTAAAAAGTAAAAGGAATCTTTCATGCTGACTCCTTTTAATTTATCATGATCATATAGATGTTGTAAGGCTTTATGCAAAGCCAGGTAAGCATTATACATATAAATATTACTCAATTCGGAATAGCCTTCCAACTCGAATACATCAAGGTGCCCATATTTATCTTCATCAATATTAAAGTAGGCCAGTTTAGTTAACGGAGTACAGCATTCCAGCGAAACGCCAGGAACAGCATAGTAACCATTCGCAAAATCATAACTCCCGAGGTTGTCATATGGAGTTACCTGAAAAGGAATGGGATTCTCCAGTTTAGTTATTCCATATACAAGCGCTTCTTCCGACTCTGTTAACAGATCACTGTATTCGAAAAGAATAGCAAATAAGGCTGTCTCCATGTCAATATCCTTTTCGGGATTTGTCCACCAGTTCCGTATGTTCGCTTCCAGTTCAGCGACAAATGCAGAAACGTTATCATCGGCTGAGAGTTCCGGTACCAATGGTCTGAATTCTTCAAGTAAAGGGTGTAGATCGGTGATAGCAAGAAATGCTGATTTATTGGCTGATAGCTCATTGGAGAGGAATGCTTTGATTTCAGAATTCATGGATAGTGATTGATGTTTGGAAATAGTAATCTTGGTTAGATTCTCCTCAACAAAAATAGTCTAAAACGTATATTTTTATTTTCTGTTTCTAATCTTATCTGGTTTTGATAGGTGTTTTATAGATAGGCTATTGCTTGTAAAGAAGGGATTGGGCTTGGATTTGGGAGAGTCTATCATAATTTCCAAGGAATTGGTTCGGGAACAATCCGAACAGGATCACAGAATTAGAAAAAGGCTTCAGAATATATTTGAGCGGGAAGTTCTTATGCAGGCTTATAAGTATGAACGACGATCCCGCCGGGGAAATCCTCTGCAGCAACCAGTTTCAGGTCGAGTGGCTTTGCAAAGGCGTTGAAGATTGGCAGCCCCGCGCCTAACACTGTCGGATGGATTGCCAGGCGGTATTCATCGATGAGGCCTGTCCCTATCAGGCTGCGCATAAACCCGGCGCCGCCTAATGCCAGAATGGGCTTCCCGGGTTCTTGTTTCAGTAGTTTAATACTTTCAGCAAGATCACCGTCGAAGACCCGCGTATCAGCCCAGGAGGCAGCAGTGTCGGGCGATACTTTAAACCCTTTTTGGGTAAATACAGCTTTGGGGGTTTCGTTCATTGGTGCGGCAAAGGGCCCTGTTGCAGTTGGCCAGTAAGCTGCCAGCGTTTCAAACGATTTCCTGCCCATAATAAGCAGGCCGGCCTCCACAATTTGTCCGACACTCCAGGCCCTCGAAGCTTCATCAGAGCTCTGGAAGACCCAATCTTTCTCTCCATTGGGACCGCCAACAAAACCGTCAACCGAGATCGACATTTTCATAATTAGCTTGCGCATAAGTCAGAGATTTGTTCCCGAAAATAAACCATCTCCTTGTAGCGATGCAGGGGTGATAGCGACAAAGACAGGGGGAATTGCGCATTCGCGGCCTCTGCCCTGAACATGGTTGTGTGTTGTTAGCTTAACATATAGTCCAGGATTGGCGCACATTTCTCCTTACATGGCTTGTAGTAGGCCCCATGTTTCCAGGTGGCTGATTTGGGAGATAAGCCCCACCAGAATTCGACCAGAGCCAAAGGCTCCATCTGATGACGGAATGCGTATTGCAGCAACTTCGGACCAGCACATTCCCCGGCACCTGCAGGCGGTTGTTTATAGCCGTGGGTGGTAAAGATATCTACCATATTTTTAAAATGGCCTGCCTTATTGATGAAGTTGTATTGCTCCAGGAGTCTTCGTTGTAGCGTGATGGAATGAGCTTTACGCAATTCCTTTAGCTGTGTAATGGCTGGTTGATGGAGGATAGCATCTTCCTGGGAAAGAGCGGCAATTTCATTGTTGATTTCTGATAAACGAATCATCCCGGCATTTAGAAAGCTGCCTGTTTTAAGTCCGTCGAATATGGGCTCTACAAATCGGTTGTGATGATTTCCATTTGCCAGCTTGCCGGAAAATGCCGACAGATAACCCAATATTCCATGCCGGGTTCGTACTACGAGTACGCCGAACATTTTACCAATAACAGCGCCATCGCCATTGTTATCCAGGCCAAAATTATGTTTCCACTCACTTTGCAGGGCAAGATGTTGTTGAAGCTCAGCAACCGCAATTTCACAAAGTGGATGAATGCTATCATTCAGGCTAAAAGTAAGTGTTTCGGCCATAGCCCTGGCAGTGTCCTGGTCCGTAAAACGACAGAAGGCCGTGCCTGTTTGTTGTTCCTGTTCAGTTACAGATTGATCATAATCGTCTTCTACATCGGTCATATACACGCTTGTTGGCATACGGCTCCAGCCTTGACAGGCCGGCTTAAAAAAGCGCAAAGGTAGGCGATTTTGTAATTACTGTGTTATGTACAACAGTGTTTCCATGCTTTGTATCATATGCCCAGTCAAAAAAAAATCATATAAAAAGTTGATAATGAAATATATTTCCTTACATTTGCTGCCCCAATACACCGGGTGTATGGTAGAAAATGATTCCGTAGCTCAGTTGGTAGAGCAATACACTTTTAATGTATGGGTCCTGGGTTCGAGTCCCAGCGGGATCACAGACAAGTTTCAAACCTCGCGCATGGCGCGGGGTTTTGTTTTTTAGTCAAGTGTCCCTGTCATTAAATTTGTCAGCAGGTATTCTAATCTTTGTTTTTGTATGTTTATTGATATCTGTACCTGATACGAAAAGATCTGATTTTAGAGTATCCTTTTGTTCTCTCCACTATGTCTGGGGGGCATTTGAGATCGGGTTGTTTCGTGTGAATTTGAAATGGCCAATCACCATTTACCATTTTGTTAACAAGTAAAGGGTTATTTTTATAGCCTTACTCACCGAGTAGCGCTTTATATTTCCATTTATTCTATTGACATATTTGAGATTTATTCCTCGCTTCTTTAAAAATTTCAAATATGGTCATCTTTATTTTTTTTGCCAGCATTTGGTACCTGTCATTGTTCTCTCAGACTTTCTTTCAACATAGATATGCCGCTCATGGCGCGTTTACAATGAGTAAGGGATGGGAAAAGTTTTTCTTTTTATTTACCTATGTCACACAAGGCTCATCATATATGAGTCCCCGGGCATATGCTATTATGCACAGGCTGCACCATGCGCATACAGATACGGAGCTGGATCCGCATTCGCCTTCAAATTCGCCCAACATATTTTCGATGATGTGGGATACAAGAACTGCATATCAGCAGATTCTCCATAATAAGGTGGAAGTGGAGGCACGGTACACCAAGAATCTGCCAAAGTGGAGCTGGTTTGACAAGTTAGCCAACAGCAGTCTTTCCAGATTGTTATGGGTTGTGGCTTATGTATTATTTTTTGTCGTGTTTGCCACAAATCCATATCAGTACCTGTTGTTACCAATTGTAGTGTCGATGGGGGCATTTCATGGAGCGATAGTTAACTGGTTTGCACACAAATATGGTTATATCAATTTCAAGTTAAGAAATACAGCCATGAACCTCTTGTTTGTAGATGTATTGATGCTGGGAGAATCTTATCATAACAACCACCATAAGCATCCTTCTTCTGTGAATTTCGGACAGCGTTGGTTTGAGGTGGATCCGGTATATCATATCATCCGGTTATTGTCTTATTTAAAGGTTATCAGGCTGGTACATAGTCCTAGGAAGGAGATAGTTGTTTCCTGAGAATGAATACCTAAGTCAGTTAACAACATTCATGTGCGGCACTGTAAAAGTAATTCCCGCTGGCTACAATGTTGTTAACTGGCCTCTGTAGGTATATTTCAATAAATGCTGATATCCGATCTCCAATAGTTCCTTTATCAGAACTTTTTTGACTCGGAACCAGCCTTTCTTACAGCAGTTGCACTGTAACCTTTCGGTGTTTTTTCCCGCGTAAAATATACCTTATCTCTCTCCTTTACAGGCTCTGATATATCGTTAATATGAAAGAATATACTTTCTCTGGATTTGTCATCAGTGATAAATCCAAATCCCTTTGAGGTATTGAAGAAATTAACAACTCCGGTTCTTGTGGTCTCTTCCGGAGGTCGGGGAGTAGCGCCAATCCGGATGTCTTTTGAATCTATTTCTGCTTTTTTAGTTTCTTTGGGAGGTACGGAGCTGAGGTTTCCATTTTCATCCACGTAGGCCAGCATATCCTCCAGACTCTTACCTTTATTATTATTGGTTTTCCGTTCCTGCTTTTTTTGCATCTTGTCTTCTTTCACTTTGGCTTTCTTTTTTCTGTTTTCTTTTTTTGAAAATGATTCACTCATAATTACTTCGTTTTAGTTAAATCGCATTATTGCGTGATTGTTCTCTATTCTGACCACTCAAGCTCATGTATTCAGAAATCTTTCATGTTTCTAATGGCAGAGCTGTCATCATTATCATCTCCCATGTGTACATCACCATACCTTTGATATCGGTATAATGTCAGACTGAATACAATAGAAAAAAGTAAGGCTCCTTTTCAGAAACCTTACAAGACAGGGTTCTAACATAAATTTTTATCAGAGATAAAAGAGATATGTAAAATAATGTCTTAGTATCTTGTCCTGGGGAAACGCTCTCTTTCCGTTCTTGGCCTTGCTGCATTGACAACGATAGTCTGCGTGTCAACGGAAGTACCGTTCAGATTCCGGATAGCGCGCTCTGCATGAGCGTCATCCGGCATCTCTATGAAACCAAACCCTTTGGAACGGCCGGTGTAACTGTCAATAACTACTTTAGCATTCTGTACAATGCCAAATGGAGAAAACAGGGCTGTTAACTGTTGCTCAGTTGTCTCGCGGCTTAAATTGCCAACAAAGATGTTCATGAGGGTAAAATTTTAAATATGAGGAATATGGCAGCTGGAAAAGCGAAGACTGAGGAAGAAGAGGAGTAATCCAGACTAAATCAGAGGAAGCCGAGGCAGTAGCCTAATGCAATTTGTAATGTAACTATATTAAAGATAGGCTTTAAATTGAATAAATGCGGGATTATTTTGAAATTGCTCATTATTCAATTGCTTATCGGCTACATTTTTAAACATAGTTCGCCTGAGAAAGCAATAGTGTAAAAATGAAGACAGGAGGAGGGCTTATGTACACTATTTCAGACACTTTTTACCCATATAATGCCTGATTTTAATTATTTTTAAAATCGAAAACCATTATACTGTAGTGAAAAAATTTCCGGGCTAGAATAATTAACAGCATTCAAATCATCTATGGGATACAAACTATCTTTGTTAACCGGCCTCATTTTGCTTGCCGTTTCATTATACAAATTGAAGCAGTCTATTGATTTCATTGGCAGAAGCGAACGTGCCATGGGTATCGTTATCTCGCTGGAGGAAGACGGTGATGGAGCTTACTCTCCGGTTTTTGTGGTAAAAACGAAAGAAGACGAGATCATTTACCACCATTCAGTTGCAAATAGCCCGGCAACCTGGCATATCGGAGAAGAAGCCATCTTTCTGTACGACCCCGGAAATCCAGGTTCCGTTACGATGATGGGTTATTTCTGGCTTTTCAACTGGACTATATTTTCTATTGCCATCGCTATTCCGTTGATTATTTTCGGTTTGAGCTACTATTTGATTAATCCATTGATGAGATTGCAGGATGAAAGCCATTAACCGTTATTTAATGCTAAGCAGATGATGCTTCAAATTATGAGTGGATGTTGTTGTTCACCCCCGTATAAATACCGGTAATTATTCGCATAACTATAAATTTGATCTGATATCTTTGCCTGCAAAATTTTGTGATGTCTACATTCTCCAACTATTATGATATGATCCTTGATCATGTGTCTGCACGGGTCACCTTAACGGCTGATGAAAAGCAACTTTTTTGCGATGCCCTAACATTACGGAACTTATTGCCCAGGCAATACCTGCTGCAGCAAGGCGATATTTGCAGACATGAAAGTTTTTTGTGTAAAGGATTTCTGCGTTCTTTTTATGTAGATGATCAGGGAGATGAACATACGTTACATTTTGCATTGGAAGATTGGTGGATAGCAGATTTGCAAAGCTTTATTAGGCAGGAACCGGCTACACGCAGTATTATAGCCATGGAACCCGTCACTGTATTACAGATCGAAAAGCATACAAGAGAAGAGTTGTTGAAAGAGGTACCAGCGCTCGAACGTTTTTGGCGTATACTCAATGAAAATGCATGTGCCTCACAAGATGAACGTATTCTGAATAATATCACCCTCACAGGGGCAGAACGTTATGCGCAGTTATTAAAAAAATATCCTTCCATAGATCAGCGTATGCCCCTGAAGCATATTGCTTCTTATCTCGGCATTACACCTGTATTCCTAAGCCAGATCAGGAAAAGTAACCTGAAAAATTAAATTAGTTTAATTTCATTTATTATAATAGTTATACCTGCAACGGCAACGTGTGAAATACTTTTGTGTTCATAACATACATACTTATGAACACAATAAAACATCCAATATTTCAACCGTTGCAATTGCCGGGACATCTATTAAAAAACAGATTGACGATAGCGCCTATGTCCCGCGTAAGCGCTACCTCCGAAGGGTTGGCCACTAGTGAGATGGCAGACTATTATACTGCATTTGCCAAAGGAGGGTTCAGTATGATCATCACCGAAGGCAGTTACACAGATGAGATGGCGAGTAAAAGTTATCCTCATCAACCCGGACTTGTCTCCCCTTCTCATGCAGCAGCCTGGCAACCAGTAACAGAACAGGTGAAAACACATGGTGCCCTTATCATTGCACAACTGATGCATGCAGGCGCTCTATCCCAGTACTCTCCGGAAACGATTGCTCCTTCTGCTATACAACCGGTAGGCGTTAAATTGGCACAATATGGAGGTACAGGCGCTTACCCCTTTCCGAAGGCTATGAGCCCGGAAGATATTAATACCGTTAAAGAAGGTTTTGTAAATGCCGCCAAATTCGCGCTCCAGGCTGGTTTTGATGGAGTAGAATTACATGCTGCCAACGGATACCTGCTCGATCAGTTTCTTACACCCGAATTAAACGTTCGTGAAGATCATTATGGAGGCAATACCAGCAACCGTTTCCGCATCATCGCTGAAATTATTGATGCTATCAGAGCGGTTGTACCAGTGCATTTCCTGGTAGGTATACGGCTATCAGAAGGAAAGGTTAATGATCTCAAATACCGCTGGAAAGATGGTGCGGCCATGGCCATCGAAATTTTGGAGGAAGCCGGAAAAACAGCCCCCGATTTTATTCATATTGCTGTTCAAACCGGAGAGTGGGAGCGAGATAGCTTTTACAGCAATGGCACCTCTTATGCCGCACTGGCAAAACAAATAACCGGCAAGGTGATCATCGCTAACGGCGGAATGCACCAACTGACAAGGGCCGCCAGGGTTATCGAAGAATCGCATGCCGACCTTCTCTCTATAGGAAAGGCTGCCCTGGCCGATCCGGCCTGGCCTTTGCACACACTGAACGGAACACCATCCCTTGCCTTCCATCCTGATATGCTTTGGCCCGAAGCCACGATCAAACATACAAATGCAATTATCAAATCCAAACACATCACTATCTCATGAAAACACTTTTTTTAGTACTCGTTAGCTTATACAGCATGCACGTTTTTGGACAAAAAAACAATTCAAACTATCAAACAAAAAATAACAAAATGAAAATCTCACAAATAAAAATCAATCCAGATCCGTATCAACCTTTCCGCCTTGCTCAGGGCTATCGCGCCGGTGATCTCTTATTCATTTCCGGACAAACAGCTATTGATGATCATGGTCAATTAATCGGGATCGGTGATTTTGACAAGCAGGCTACCCAGGCTTTTGAGAACCTGGAAAGAGTATTGAAAGCAGGTGGTTCCAGTCTCAAAAATGTGATAAAAGTAACTATCCTGTTAAAGGATATGGGTAACTTTAATAAGATCGTTGCTTTGAGAGGTAAATATTTTACCGCTCCTTATCCTGCAGACACAATACTGGAAGTATCTTCCCTTTATTCTCCTGATGCGCTGATAGAAATAGAAGCAGTGGCTGTGGCAGATGATGCAGCAGAATGGAAACAGTAAAAATACTGTCGTCAATGGTATACAGAAAAAGCCTTCAGATCATTTGATCTGAAGGCTTTTAATTTCTACTAACTTCAGAGTGATGCCTGTAATAAAAAGAATAGCCGTTAATCAACCTGTTAACGGCTATTCTTTTGTGCCTGATTATTTGGTGTTCATGCTGGTGATCAGCGACACAAGTGTGCTTGCACTAACAGGAACCGGATTGAAAGTTATTGTAGTATAGTTTTGGCCTGCAGCAGGGGCGCTGATAGTTACAGTTCTCTGCTCAGCATAGAACTGACCGCCGATAGAGGAGATGGCAAGGAAAGTGCCGCTCTGTCCTACAGGAATGGCGTTCTGATAGCTCAGGAACCCTTCGAAGCCTGGGGGCGGAGTGAAGATGGTGTTATAGAATTTGATGATGCTATTGATGCCAGTAGGTTTGAAGTACAGCATGGTAGGCTCTTCGCCGCTAAAGCTGGTGCTGGTAGCCGGATTGTAATTGGAGTTGAAGTAGGCCAGTACGGTCGTTTTCGGATTTGGCAGACTCATTAATCTGTCGCAGTTGGTCCATTTGATGAGGCTGTCCAGTCTGAAGTTGAGGGTGCCATTGGTGCCATCAAACAGTGCGTATGCAGAAGCCGGATTTGTTACCTGCTGCCAGTCTATGCCTTTGTTTGCGCTAATGGTAGTAGATAAAGTGATGAGCTGGTTTACATAATTGTAACCACTGGTGTTGATAGTGATAGAGGTATCACCGTTCCACATTGGGATACGCTGGTCAACTGGTTTGGCAGGTACCTGAACTTTGATGGCGCTGTCTTTACGTAATTGTAACGGTGTTGTGCCCTGGTTTGCTGAAACAAAAAATTCACCGAAGGATTCCAGTGGCGCGCCTGTGTTGGTGGCGGTAGGTCTGTCTGCGAAGATCATACCTGCAGCATTACTAATTTCCTTTACAGAGAAAGTGATGGTACCTGTAGCAGGGCTGCCATCAGGTTTTACCAGTGAGTTATCAGAAATAATATACGTTCTGCCGCCTTTAGTGGTAAAGGAAGCGCCCTTCTGGAGGTCTACAGTGTAGGTTTCATATGCCGGACCATTGGCTCTCAGGAATGTGTGAAGCTTTAATCCGTCAGGATCAGGTGCTGCCGCCGCTGCCACCCTGGCGGAGAATTTTTCCTTTGAAGCATCGGAAAGATCGTTTTTTAATTGTTTGGTACATGCACCAAACAATAGGAGTACGGCGATGCCGCCTGCAACGTAGATGGAATTACTGCTCATAGCGTTGTGTTGAGGGAATTTAAAAATCGGGTTTCGAGTGATCAGTTTTCTTGAAAGTGATTATAGGTTGAGCCATGAAATTACCATGTGTAACTGCTATGATAATTCAGAGTGATAATTATTTTTATTTTATAGAAATAGTAGAGAGATGTTGTTGAGCAATACCATCGGCAGAAACCCATATATGGTATGTTGCGTTGTTCTGATCGGTTCCGTAGGGCTCATTACAGCATTTTTGAGTTGTGTGGGAACTGCAAAACCTGCGCTGAGCAAAGGTTTTATTTGGGGGAATGTTTAGCGGGGTTTCTTTTATACAACGTTCTCCATACTTTATGCAGGTTGACCAAGCCTGGTTATATGCGTTTCAACCGCCTGTAACTAACTGTGTACAAATTCTCCATTATCTGTCACTGCTTTGTTGCCCCATTGGGTAATGGCTTCCAGTACCGGTACAAAACTTTCCCCCAATCTGGTTAAGTCATAAACGACTTTAACCG